>NZ_FONZ01000008.1 GCF_900113055.1 Flavimobilis marinus | reverse complement strand
CTCGTGCGTGAACGCCGCCGTCGGCGCCTGGTTGACCGGTGGAGCCGTGACCGTGACCTCGGCCTCCTGCTCGTCCGTCGCCCCGCCGTCGTCGGTCACCGTGAGCGTCACCGTGTAGGTGCCCGCCGCGCCATAGGTGTGCTCGACCTGCGCTCCGGTCCCCTGCTCACCGTCACCGAAGTCCCACGCGTAGGACGCGACCTCACCGTCGGGGTCCGTGGACCCGGACGCGTCGAGCGTCACGGCCAGGCCGTCGGCCTCGTGCGTGAACGCCGCCGTCGGCGCCTGGTTCACCGGTCCGTCCGTCGCCCCGAGATCGTGGTGCAGCGCGACCTCCTCGGCTGTCAGTGCCCGGGGGTACACAGCGACCTCGTCGAAGGACCCGATGAGGAACGCCGACGACGCACCGCTCCAGGTCGTGTCCCCGCCCACGCGCCAGAAGCCGGCGTAGTTCTGCGAGCGGATCTGGGGGTTGGTGCCGACCAGCTCGCCGTCGACGTACAGCCGCATCCCGGACCGCAGCTCCTGCGAGGCCACGACGTGGTGCCAGGCACCGTCGTTGAACGCTGCGTCGGTCAGGACCGTGTTCTCCTGACCGGTGTAGACGCCGAAGACCAGGCGACCGTCGTCACGCATGTAGACGTGCCGGTCGTAGTTGTTCGAGGTGCCCGTCTGCCGGTTACCGAACCCGATGATCTTGCCGCCGCTCGTCGAGCTGGTCGAGAACCAGGCTTCAGCGGCGAACTCCTGCGGGTTGGTGACCTCGCCGGTGCTGAAGACGTGCCCGCCTGAGCCGGTGGTCTCGATCGCAGGATCGTCCACGCCCGCGAGCGCTCCGGGCACGCCGCGCACGACGTTCCCGGTCGCGGTTCCGGGGGTGCGGAACGGACCCGAGTCGGCGACCGTCGTGCCCTCGTCCTCGCTGAACCGCCAGTAGAAGTCGGGGCCAGCGGAGAACACCTCAGCGCCGTAGTCGTCGGCCGGGGCCGTGACGGGAGCGAGCGCGCGTCCCGAGGCGTCGTAGTGCTCGCGGACCTGGTCCAGCGTGAGCGCGGTGCCCTCGTACACTGCGGCCTCGTCGATCGTGCCCGCGAAGTAGTGGCTCGTGGGCGCGCTCGACCAGCTCGAGAGGTTGTCTCCGCCGAGCCGCCAGTACCCGCGCCAGGCGCTGGCGTTGATGACGTCGTCGCGCTTCGCGACGCGCGCGCCGTCGACGTACAGCTGCATCCCCGCCTGGCTGAGCGTCGCCACCACGTGGTGCCACTCCCCGTCGTTGTACCTCCCGGTCGAGGCGACGACGTTCCGCGCGTTGTTCTGCACCCCGAACAGGAGCCGGCCGGAGTTGTCCATGTAGATGTGCCGGTCGTTGCGCGACGACGATCCCGACGCGCTGGTGCCGAAGCCCAGGATCTTGCCCCCTCGGGTGGTCGTCGTGCGGAACCACGCCTCGGTGGAGAACACCGCCGGCGGGTAGGCAGCGGCCGCCGTGCTCCCGGCCGAACCCTGGACCGTGCCGTCGAAGGTGCGAGCACCGCCGGCGTCGCCGTCGATCGCGCTCTCGCTGCTCGGCGCCGACCCTGTTCCCGCGGCCATCGGCAGCAGGCCCGTCGTGTCGACCAGGGTGGCACCGGTCGTCTCGTCCAGCCGCCAGAAGGCGCTGGCCCCGTCACCGAGGACCTGAGCGGCGTACTCACCAAGCGTGCCGGATCCTGCCACGGTCACGGTCGCCCAGCTGGACGTCTTCTCGTTGCCGGCGGCATCGCGGACGACGACCCGGTAGCGCTGCTCGCTCCCCGGTGTCAGGCCGGTGTCGATGAAGTTGAGCGTCGGGAGGCGCCAGAACCGCGCCCGCACCGTCTCCTCGTAGATCGCGGGCTGGTTCGTGGAGCTCCGGTAGAGGCGGTAGGTGAGCTCCTCGTCGTTGCGGTCGTAGTTCGCGCGCCAGCTGACCGACACCGTGCCCGCGGCCGGCGAGACGGCACGCACCGGGAAGTTGTCGCCGGAGTGCACCGGTCCGTCGGTCTCGTCGCGGATGTCCGTCGACGCGAACCGCACCAGTCCCTGCTGCGGGATGTTGTTGACCCTCGTGAACTCTCCGCCGTAGACGACGTAGCCGGCTCCGGCGGCCACGCTCCACGGGCCCTGGTTCTTGCCCGTGTACGAGCCCGCGTTGATGTTGGGGTACCAGTTGAGCTGGGTCGCGCCGGGCTCACCGTCGTGGTCGGGGTAGCCGTAGATGTCGGGCCGGTTGATGAGCGTCGGCTCGATCGTCAGCGCCGTCCCGCGGTTGTACGACCAGGAGGCCTGCGGGTCCGTCTGCGGGAAGCCGTCGCCGGAGTTGCCGCAGTAGTGCTTGTGCGAGGCCTGATACACGGCGCCCTCGAACGGGAACGCGCCGTACGTGTCGCCGTGGCAGTCGTCGACCCACGAGAGGTCGCCCGTGTCCCAGGTTCCCGCGAACGTGCCCTCGATGTTTCCATTGTTGCTGTAGTGGTAGCCGCTGCCGTAGAAGTTCTCGTCGTCCGCGCTCAGGTGCAGGATCGCGCCGTTGTCCCCGGCGTTGCGGGCGTACGCGTTGACGGGGAGGGGCAGCATCGCGCCCGTCGCGCCGTCGAGCCGCGCGAGCCCGTAGCCCGGGTTGGACGAGCCGTTGACGGACGTGAAGTTCCCGCCGATCACGATCGAGCCACCGCTCGGCTCGATCGCCATCGCCTGGACCGAGCGGTTGTCGATGGTCGCCTCGAAGGGCAGGGTCGCGCCGCTCGCCGCAGTCACGGCGCCGACCTTCACCCGGGGGGCCCCGTTGAGGGTGGAGAAGATGCCGCCCAGGTAGACGGTGGTGTTGGTGGCCTCGACGGCGTTGATCGTCGCGTTCACCGTGGGACGGAACGACGTCAGCTCACCGGTGGCCGTGCTGAACGCTGCGACGCGGTATCGCGTCTGCCCGTCGACCTGGGTGAACGAGCCTGCGGCATAGAGCGTCGCGCCGTCGGGCGACACGGCGAGGTCCTTGACCTGGGCGTTGACCTGGGGGTTGAAAGACCCGATCAGAGCGCCCGTCTGGACGTTGTAGGCCAGGAGGTTGCTCCGCGGGACCTCGGACGTGCCGGCGGGCGCCCCGGCGGGACGCGCTGAGGTGAACTCTCCACCGACGTAGACGGTCGTCCCGACGACGAGCTGGGTCCACGCGACGCCGTTGATCTGCACGGTCGGCAGCGGTTCGGTCCCGACCTTCGTGATCCCCTCAGGCACGCCCGGTTCCGCGGGCCAGGTGGCCGCTGGCAGCGCTGCTGCGGGCAGCGTGGGTGCGGGTGCTGCGGTCGCGGGCACGAGCCCGCCGACCATCAGGGCTGCGGCCGTCGCCGCGCTCAGCAGCACCCGGCGGGCGCGACGTCCTGGTCCCATGATGACCTCACTCTGCTTGGACGCGTCGGGGGCCCCGATGGCCTGATCGCGTGCGGTACGGCGTTGTGCAGGGGCGATGCGTGGCGGCCTCATCCGCGGGCCACCGCGCGTCCTTCGAAGAGCACGATCGTGCTCGTGGGTGAGACGTCCAGCTCGAGCCGGACGCGATCACGGGCGTCCTTGGGCACGCGGAACACGAAGATCCCCTCGGCCTCGGCCCCGGCAGCGAGCTCCTCCGGGAACGGAGCACCGCCCGGCTCCAGCAGCGCGAGCGCCGGGTCGAGCGCCTTGCCCAGGTAGACGTTGCAGACGACGCCGCGCAGGTCGAGCGTCTCGCGCGTGTCGTTCGAGAGCGTGACGGTGACGCGCAGCCCCGGGCCGGCGACCTCGCCCGGCAGCGTCGCCTCGCCCTGGACGTCCTCGATCGCGGTGATCTTTGCGGCCACCCCGGCGGCCGGAGTCGCCGGCTCGTCGAACGCCACCGGCTCGGCAACGGTCCGCTCCTGCGGCGGCAGCGGGTCGAGGTCCGCGGGGGGCGTCGTCGCGGACGCCTCGGTCTGCGTGGGCTGCGCAGGCTCGTCCGCGTCGTCCGGGTCAGGGCTCGCCGATGCTTGCGGAGCACCGGGTTCCCCGGGCGTGACCGACGCTCCGGGCGCTGGCCTGAGCTGAACAGCCTCGCTCGCGTCCGTGTCCGCCTGCGTGCCGCGCCACGACCAGGCCACGGCCAGTGCCGCCACGACGAGCGTGACCGCTGCGACCAGCAGGACGTGCCGGCGCGCCGTGACGTCGCGATGATTCCCTGACATGCGGTCCCCCGACCTCTCAGATCCACGGGTGGCGGCAGCCACGGGTGGACACACCGATTCTGCGGCCCGGATGGGCCACCGCAGCCCGATCCGAGACCTTTCACCCCGCCCTCACCCGACTTCTCACCTCCCACTCCCCTCCGGATCGTCGGGTGGCCTGCCGATGCACCAGCGAGGATCAGGTCTTGGTGTCCGAGCAACCGACCGGAGGAGCGGCATGCATCCCGCCGTCGTCGTCGTGAGCTACGGCTCGCACTCCTTGCTCGAGGCCAACCTTCGGCCGCTCGAGCACGAGTGGGACGTCGTCGTCGTGGACAACCGGACGACGGACGCGGAGGCCCACGCGATCGAGGCCCTGTGCGAGACGCGCGGTTGGACGCTCGTGGCCCCTGGCACCAACCTGGGTTTCGGGGCGGGATGCAATGTCGGCGCGGACGTCGCCCTCGAGCGCGGCGCCGACGTCCTGCTCTTCCTCAACCCCGACGCCCGGGTCGAGGCAGACCCCGCCCGCGCACTGGCGACGGCCGTCCTGGCGGATCCCGGGCTGCTGCTCGCGCCCCGCGTGGTGCGCGCGGACGGGTCGACCTGGTTCCAGGGCGCAAGCCTCGACGTCCGGACCGGCAGGACGGCGTCACGCCTCCCGCGCCCGGGCGAGTGCCTGTGGCTGACCGGCGCGTGCCTCGCGGTGTCGGGCGTCGGTTGGCGCACCCGCGGCGGCTTCGACGACGCCTACTTCCTCTACTGGGAGGACGTCGACCTGTCGTGGCGCTGGGTCCGCAACGGTGGCCGGCTCGGCGTCGACGAGGCACTGCTCTGCGTGCACGAGGTCGGCGGCACCCAGGCCGAGGCTCCCCAGCAGGGCCGCGGCAAGTCACCGCTCTACGTGTACTTCAACTGCCGAAACCGGCTGCTGTTCGCCGCGCGGAACCTGGGTGCGCGCGACCGCGCTCGCTGGGCCTGGCGCGCGCTGCCGTACGCGCGCGACGTCGTGCTCCGCGGCGGCCGCCGCGCGCTGCTCCGGCCGCGTCGCAGCGTCCTGCCCGCTGTGCGAGGCACGGGCGCCGGGCTCCGCGCGCTGGCTCAGCGGCGCCGATGACCCGCCCGGCGGCTCCGCGCGACCTCCGCGACGGCGCTGCGGATCTCCGCGCGATAGCGCTCGGGGGCGAACCGTGTGCGCGCGGCCGCCTCGCCCGCCGCGGCGAGGCGGCCGCCGAGCGCAGGGTCGTCCAGCAGCGACCGGACGGCGGCAGCGAGCTCGTCGGCGGAGCCTGGGGTCACCAGCAGGCCGGTGCGTCCGTGCTCCACGATCTCCCGCAGGCCCTGGACGCGGGACGCGACGACCGGCCGTCGGGCCCGCATCGCCTCGACCGCGGTGTTGCCGAACGGCTCCGCGCGGGAGGGCACGAGCACGACGTCACTGTCCGCGAGCGCCCGCCACGTCGGATGGACGTAGCCGGCGAACGTGAGCCGGCCGGCGAGGTCGGCCTGCGCGGCGCGAGCGCGCAGCTCGTCCTCGAACCACTCGTAGCCGGCGAACGCCGTGCCGCAGACCGTGAGCCGGACGTCGCGCCCCTCGGCCACCAGCCGCGCCACGGCTTCGAGCGCGACGTCGACTCCCTTGCGGGGCGAGAGCCGCGCCACCAGGACCAGGAGTGCCCGGTCCCCGGCAACGCGCGCACGCAGGTCCTGGGGGGACGGCGGTCCAGGGACACCGTTGTAGACGATGTGACAGCGCTGGTCGATGCCGGGGACGAGCGCGGTCGCGGCACGAGCAGCCGCACTGTTGACGAGGACGCGGTGCGCGAGCAGCAACGGGCTGACGAGGAGCTGGCGGACCAGCCGGGATCCTTCCTCCTCCGCCTCGTGCACGTGCACGAGCACCGGCGTGCCGGTGAGCCGCGCCGCGAGGGTCCAGTGCGGGATCGTCAGCGTGTTCACGTAGACCGCGCCGGGGCGCAGCCGCCGTACGAGCCGGACGAGCCGCACGAGCGCGGCCGGGGTTCCCAGGGCCAGGCCGACCAGCCCCCGCGGGTTCAGCAGCGCCTTGCGCAGCACGGGCACCGCGACGACGACGACGTCCGCCCCTGCCTCACGCAGCACCCCGCACAGCGGACCGGGAGCGGGTACTGTCACCGTCACGGTGACGCCCACCTCCACGAGCGCGCGGACCGACTCGACGAGCTGGCGGTCGGAGCCGTAGAGGTCGGCGGAGGGATGAGCGACCAGGACGTGACGGGTGGCTGCGGGCACGCGGCCAGTATGACCGACACGTCCCGGTCTGGGGAGACCGGGACGGCCGCCCGGTCGACCGCGAGCAGGGCAAGGCCGTCAGGGGGGCCCGCGAGGGTCCGGTACGCACAGGGAGAAGACACATGGAGCTGAGCGACTATGTAGGGGCGCTGCGCAAGCGGTGGCTCGTGATCGTCGTGCTGGCCGTCCTCGGCGCGGGGGCCGGGTTCGCACTCGCGCGGAGCAGCACGCCGGAGTACCGGTCCACGAGCAAGGTTTTCGTGTCGCTGACGCGCGGGGAGACCGTGAGCGAGCTGGTGCAGGGCGCGACGTACGCGCAGAACCTCGTCGAGTCGTACGTCCAGGTCGCGACGATGCCAGCGGTCCTGGACCCGGTGATCGACGAGCTCGACCTCGGCGTATCGGCACGCGCCCTGGCGGGCAGGGTCACCGCGACGTCGCCGCTCAACACGGTGATCATCGAGATCACCGCCGTGGACACGGAGCCGGGGCGTGCGGCACAGATCGCCAACGCGGTCGCCGAGCAGCTGGCCGCGACGGTCACGACCATCTCCCCGACGGCAGAGGACGGCGGGGAGACGGTTCAGATGAGCGTGCTCGCCGAGGCGCAGGTGCCGGGCGCGCCCTTCCAGCCGCGCACCCCGCTGCTCATGGTCACCGGCGGCGCGGCGGGGGTCGCGCTCGGAGTGATGGTGGCGTTGTTGACGACCCTGCTCGACACTCGCGTGCGCAGCGCCAAGGACTTCCCGCGAGTGCCCGAGCGGGCCGTGCTGGGCTCCATCCCTTTCGACCGCGCGTCGTCACGCCGGTCGGCGCCCACGATGGTGAGCCAGCCGCACGGCATCAACGCAGAGGCCTACCGCAGGGTCCAGACGAACCTGCAGTTCCTCGCGGCCGCGAGCACCCTGCGGTCTATCGTCCTCACGTCGTCCGTCAGCGGGGAGGGGAAGTCGACGACCGCGATCAACCTGGCCCTCGCCGTCGCGGAGAAGCGGGAGCGCGTCCTGCTCGTCGACGCCGACCTACGTCGCCCGAGCGTCGCGCGGTACTGCGGGCTCGAGGGCGCGGCCGGTCTCACCACGATCCTGATCGGCAGCGCCACGCTCGCCGACGTGGTCCAGCCCTGGGGCGCGGCGGGCCTCGACGTCCTAACCTCCGGCGGCCAGCCGCCCAACCCTGGCCAGCTCATCGACTCGGCCGCCATGGAGGCGTTTCTGGCGGAGGCCGTCGCGAGCTACGACCTCGTCATCTTCGACGCACCGCCGCTGCTACCGGTCTCCGACGCAGCGGTGCTCGCGCGCCTGACCGACGGCGCCGTGGTCGTCGCGGGCTGCAGGACCGTCCACCGCGGCCAGCTCGTGGACGCGCTCGGCGGGCTCGATGCGATCGGTGCGACCTGCCTCGGCCTCGTCGCCAACGCCGTACCGACGAGCGAGTCGGAGCAGCTCTACTACGCCGCGGACGCTCCCCTGCGCCCGTCGCGCGCGGGGCGTCGCAGCCGAGCCACCCAGGACCGGGAGACGACCGCACGCGGAGCGGTGGCGCCGGGCGTGACGGCGGGCGTCGAGGTCGGCCGGGGGAAGTCCACGGAGGCGCCGAGCGACGGACCGGCCGACGAAGCCAGCGCCATGGTGACCGCGCCTGAGGGCCCCACCGAGGTGTCCGGAGCCTCTTCGACCGAGGTATCGACCACCGAGCTCTCGGTGCCCGACGTCCTCGACGACGCACCGGACGCGTCGTCGGACACGTCCGTCGGCGGGGCACATCGCCAGGCGGGACCCGTCGACGGCGGCACCTGATGGCCGCCGACCAGCCCGCGGACGAGGCGGCGGGCGACGCGCCGCGCTGGCGCGACGCCGTGCTGATCGGCCTCGGCGCCACGCTCCTCGCGGCGCTCGGCTCGTGGCAGGTCGCACTCTGGTCGGACGAGGCAGCGACCGCGTCCGCCGCGCGCCGCTCCTGGGGCGAGCTGGTGGACCTGCTCGCCAACGTGGACGCCGTCCATGGCGTCTACTACGCCCTTATGCGCCTGTGGGTAGGCCTCGCCGGCGACTCTGCCCTCGCCCTGCGGCTGCCGAGCGCTCTCGCCGTGGGAGCGGCCGCAACGGGTACCTACGTCCTCGCTGGTCGGCTGGCCGGGCGGAGGACGGCGCTGCTGGCGGGAGCGCTCGTCATGGTGCTGCCACGGGTGACCTGGGCGGGGATCGAGGCGCGGCCGTTCGCGCTGGCCCTCGCACTCGCCGTGTGGGCCACCGTGGCCCTGCACGCGACGTGGCACGATCGACGGCGGTGGCCGGTGCTCGCCTACGGGGCCCTCGTCGCGGCAGGAGTCGCCGTCAACGTCTACGTCGGGCTCGTGGTCGGCGCGCACGCCGCGACCGCCGCGCTCGTGCGCCCCGAGGGCCGCACGCTCCTCCGCTCCGGGGTCGCCGCCATGACAGGCCTGGCCGCGGCAGCGCCGCTCGTCCTGATCGCGGCGGGCCAGTCCGATCAGCTCGGCGACGCGACCATGGATCCGGTCACCCTGGCGCGCAACGTCGTGGTGAACCAGTGGTTCCTCGGCGAGACCCCGACCCCGGTGTCTGGCCCCGCCTCCGGTGCGCCGCCGAGCGGTGGGCTGACCGCCTGGCAGCTGGCTGGCCCGCTCCTCGCCCTCGTGGTGCTGGCGCTCGCCGTGTGGGGGGCAGGTCTGGTGGGGCGGCGCGGGCGCCTGGACCTGGCACCGGTCACCGCGTGGGCAGCACCATGGTTGGTCGTGCCGACGCTCGGGACCGTGGGCTACGCGCTCGTGTCGGGGTCCGGGTACGCACCTCGGTACCTCACGGTCGCCGCACCGGCACTGGCCCTCCTCGCGGCCAGCGGGATCGCGGCGCTGCGCGGCGGCCGCGCCTGGGTGGCGCTCGCCGTCGTCGTCGTCCTGGCCGCGCCCGTGTATGCCTCGCAGCGCCGCGCGGACGCCAAGAACGGATCGGACTGGGACGTCGTCGCCGCGCTGGTCGCGGAGCGCTCAGATCCCGGCGATGGCGTCTACTTCCCGGTCCGGGTCGAGGCTGTCGGCGCCCCGGAACGCTCGCTGCGCGCCGTGGCGTTGGCCTATCCGGCGCAGTTTGCCGATCTCACCGACGTGACGCTCGTCGCCTCTCCCGGGGCCAGCGCGTCCCTCTGGGGACGGTCGCGACCGCTCGCCGACGCGGCTGGCTCTCTCGCACACACCGAGACGGTCTGGGTCGTCGTTCGTGCCGACCACCCTGCGGCCGCCCTGGACGCCGACACGACGGTGCTGCGCGAGTCGGGGTTCACCTCCACGGTCGTGCACACGACGGCGCGCACGACCATCCTCGAGTTGCGCCGCTCCGCGTTCCCCTGACCTCCCTGGACGCTGGCTTCAGGACTTCGCTCGACGCTGGCTTCAGGACTTCGCTCGCGCGACGGCGAGCCGCGCCACGTCGAGGACGGCGCGCACGTCGCGACGCACCGGCCGGACGACGAGAGCCAGCATCCCGAAGGACGCCAGCCCCGCCGCCACCCCCGCGATGCTTGCGAGCGCGTCGGAGGTCACGCCCGCGTGGGCTCCACCGTAGGCTGCTGCCGCCACCACCGCACCGACCGTGACGATCCGGAGGGCGGCCCAGGTCAGCGCCACGCCGGGGAAGGGCGTCAGCCGTGCCAGCCACCACAGGGACAGGGGCCACTCGATCGCCGACGCGACCAGGTAGCCTGCCGCGACACCGACCACGCCCCCCCACTGCGCGCCGAGCAGGACGAGAGCGATCTTGAGAGCCGTCGACACCAGGCTGTACCGGAGGAGCTGGGGGGTCAGACCGCACACGAGGTACACCCAGTACCCCACGTAGGCGAGCGTCTGGAACAACGCAGCGACGGCCAGGAGCTGGATGATCGGCGCGACCTCGACCCAGGCTGGCCCCAGCAGCACCACCGTCGCCGGTGCTGCGACGCCGACCAGCACCGCGACCCCAATCATCACCGGGTAGGCGAGCGCCAGCTGGCCTCGAGTGACGAACCGCGCGAACCTCGGCGGGTCGGTCACCAGCCGCGAGAGCACCGGCACCGCGACGGTCGTGCTCGGCGCGCGCACCTGGCGGACAGGCGTCATGACCAGGGTGTAGCCGCGGTTGTAGAGGCCGAGCGGACCCGCGCCCAGCCGCGCTCCGATCACGATGCTGTCGATGTTGTTGCCGAGGTACCCGATCACCTGGGAACCGACGAGGTTCACCCCGAAGTGCCAGAACTCACGCATCGGCGCGTCTCGTGCGATGCCGCGGGGCAGCCACCCCGCGGCGACCGCGACGATCACCAGGAGCACCGCGGCCTGCGTCACCTGCTGAGCGACGAGCGCCCACGCGCCGGCACCGTTGACGGCGAGCATGACGGCCACGGCGAAGCCGACGGCTTGGGCGCTCACATCCGTGGCCGCGAGCACGGTGAACCGCAGCCGGCGGTTAAGGTCGGCGCGGTACTGCGTGAGCAGACCGTTGAGCACGAACACGACTGCCAGGGCACGGGCGATCGGGACGACGTCAGGCTCGCCGTACCCACGACCTAGGAGCGGAGCTGCGGCCAGGAGAGCGATTCCGAGCAGCACCCCGAGCCCGGTGTTGGCCCAGAACAGGTTGGAGCGCTGGGCTGGGCTCACGGTCGCGGCGCGCACCGCGGCCGTCGAGAGGCCGAAGTCCCGGAAGATCTCACCGATACCGACGACGACGAGCACCATCGTCACCAGGCCGTACTCGTGCGGGTCGAGGAACCGCGCGAGCACGATGACCGATGCGATCTGCAGGATCATCCGCGCGCCCTGGCCAGCCACCGTGACCACGGCTCCCCGGGCCGCGGACGAGCCCAGACCTGGGGAACGCGCGGACGACGCGCTCACGCGACCTTGGCCCGGGACACGTCGCTCGACGGGCACAGCCATCCGCCCTCCGCTCCCCCAGGGCCAAGCGGCGCGCTCAGCCTGCCGGGCAGTCTAGCGACCGTGGGTCGCGCCAGGGGATGTCGTGGGCTCAACCTCGACTGATGGCGAACGGGTGTCCGTCGACGAACGTGTTGCCGTGCTCGGTCATCGGCGTCGTCGTGGGCTTGAGGATTGCGCACCGCTCGTGCCGCGTCGCGGTGCCGAACTGGTTGTTCGTGAACACGAGTCCAGCGAGCGGACCGTAGGACTTCTCGGCGATGTTCACGGAGCACGCGCCTCCGTCGACCCAGTTGCCGGAGAACACGACGTTGCCGACGTCACCGCGGTCCTGCGTGATCATCACGGCCGCGTTGTGCGTGTCTTCGAGCCGGTTCCGCTCGAACCGAAGATTCCGGCCCACGGACACCTGAATGTTGTCGTCGTGCGTCGGGGTCCCGTTGTAATTCGGGTCCTTCTCGAAGTACAGGTTGTCGTGCAACCACGAGTCGGTGATGGTCACGTTGTCCCCGGTGATCGACACCTGGTCGACGACCGAGTGGATGTCGACGCGCTCGAGCGTGAAGTCAGCCCCCACGATCCCCTTGATGTATGGCGTCGGATGCGCGGCGGCGAGCTCGGAGTCGACGATCCGGACCCGCTTGGTGCCGTTCGACGCCTGGACGAGGTGCATGTTCTCGTTGAACTCGCGGCCCCGGACGATCGTGTTCCGGATCGTGACGTCGTCCGCCTTGATGCGGACGAAACCTCGGATGTCGAGCCCGTCGATGACCGTGCCGGGCTCCGTGATGGTGAGATCACCCTCGTGCACCCGCAGGTCGGTGCCTGCCGGCACACCGGTCGTGGCCGGCCCCGGCGTCGAGACCGCCGCCTGGGCAGGGACCGTGTAGCCCACGACCGCGACGGAGGCTCGCACGCTCGCGACGCTGTTGTGGATCGTGACGTGCCCCGGCGCGTCCGGCGCGAGCGCCAACGTCACCCGGGCGCTCTTGGGGGTGTTCACGGGAGTGGTGAGCTCCGGCGTGGCGCGGCAGTCGGCCGGCGTCCCCACGCCGGCGCACAACGACAGGTCGGTCGGACGCCAGGACCAGCGGCCCGTTACCTCGAGCTCGACCGCCGTGGCGTTCGTCGGCACCCCGTCGAGCGCCAGGACCCGCGCCTGGCCGGGCGAGAGGACGGCGCGATCGATGAGCACGACGGACGCGTCCACCTCGGTGCTGACCGATGTGGCTACGCCGCTGCTCGTGCGGGGGCCTGCAGACGCGGAGCCCGTGCCTTCCGCGGCCGATGCGCCCGACGACGACAGGACCAGACCGGAAAGGGCGAGGAGGAGGGCGGAGCCGAGGCGCGGGGCGCGGTGATTTCGCATGCAGGGAGGTCCTTCGTTCGGGCGAGCAGGCTGCGCGGAGGGCAGACGGCGTGCGGCGGGAGGGCGGACGGTGCTGCGTGAGTCCTGTGGCCGAGGCGGCCTTGTCGCGAATGCGGCGATATTAGGTGAAAACCGACAGCCGCGACAAACCTGGTCTCAGGGCGTGGGAGAGCGACGCCCTCACCAGCACCGACGCTTCCCGGCGCACGCCGACGGCCTCGGGCCCGACGCCGCCAGCGCAGCGTCGGGCCCGAGGCCGTGGTGGCGATACTGTCAGCCGCGCGACACCTTGAAGGCGTGGCCGTCCGTGAAGGTGTTTCCCGACTCGACGATCGTCGTCGTCGTCGGCTTGAGGATGGCGCAGTAGGCGTGGCGGGTGTTGGTGCCGAAGATGTTGTCGGTGAACCGCAGCCCCGACAGGGGCCCGTACTTCTTCTCGGCGATGTTCACCGAGCACGCACCACCGTCAACCCAGTTCTTGGAGAACGTCAGGTCCGACACGCTCCCACGGTCCTGGGT
>NZ_FONZ01000007.1 GCF_900113055.1 Flavimobilis marinus | reverse complement strand
TTGCGTGACTTCACGCGGATCGCGCGCCGGTTCGCGGTGGTGGCTGACCCTGAGTCGGACGAGCGGGGCTACCGGCTCGCGTCCGAGCGTGAGCATCTGGACCTGTCGCCGACGATCGGCGGGTACCACGTGCAGGGTTTCTTGGCCGAGGAGCACGGTCAGCTGGTGCGCACCGCGCTCGGGGCCGTGATGGGCACGGCCGAGCCGGGCTGCACGCAGAGCCCGGCCAAGCGGCGCGCGGTCGCCCTGGCAGGGCTGGCCCGCCAAGCGCTGGACGAGGGGCGGTTCAGGTCCACCAATGAGCAGGGCCCGGCGGGCGATCGCCTCGCCGAAGGTGCCCGTGCCGTGGGCGAGGACTCGTGGGGTGCGCGGGATGGTTCTGCTCGCGATGGTTCCCCGGCCGTCAGGCCGCATCTGACCGTGACGGTGTCCTGGACCGAGCTCACGCACCTCCTGGGCGCGAATACCGCCGCGAGGGCTGACGCCATCCCCGCCACCAGCGCCACCGAAGACCTTCACGCCATGAACGCACAGGAATGGCAGCATCTGCTCGAATCTCCACCCGCGACCTGGAGCGACGGCCGCGGACCCGTGCCACCAGAAGTCCTCAAAAGAATAGCCGCTGATTGTGCCCTTACCCGCGTGATATTCGGACCCGAGTCGCAAATACTCGACGTCGGCCGCGCCCAACGCACATTCACCGGACCGCGGCGGAAAGCGATCATCGCCCGTGACCAGCATTGCGTGTGGCCCGGCTGCCACGAACCGCCCGAGCATGCCCAGATCCACCACGCCCGCGTGCACTGGGCCGACGGCGGGCGCACTTCCACCGACAACGCAGCCCTGCTGTGCTGGTACCACCACGACCACGTCGACACCCGACGCATCGCCATGACCTTCACCAACGGACGCTGGCACTTCGATGCGCCGGGCAGCTACGGCATCCGAGGCAGCGACGGCAGAGGAGCTGGCGGACGTGGCCGAGCGGTCGCGTGAGGACTTCACCCGATGTCGTAGGTGGTAACGCCCGCGGTGCCCCTGTCGGCGTCTGGGCGTGCCGCGGTACGTTGCGCGCCCATGCCCAGGACGAGGAGCCATCGTGGCCAACCCCAGTGCTAAGCCTTGCCCCCGTTGCTACGCCCTGATCCCTCTCGCGCTCCACGCCGGCCACGCACACTGGCACCGCGAGCTCGAAGGTCCCCTCCCGTCCGAGGAGCACACAGGCGCCGACGGGCAGCGTGACGGCGGCGGCCCTGACCGACCGGCCGGAGTGACCGGTCGGTACTAGATCGACGCGCTAGCAACCAGCTCAACACCGGCGGCCGCCATCTTCTCCCGGGCTGCGGCGCCCTGGTCAGGCGTGACGGGCACGGTGAGATCCGTCAGCACACGCACCGGGTACCCGAGCGCGCGCGCGTCGAGCGCGGTGGCGAGCACGCAGTGCGACTCGGCGATCCCCACCACGTCGACGGCGTCGGTCCCGGCCTCGGCGAGCAGCTCCGCGAGCGTGCGCCCCTCGGCGTCGACGCCCTCGAACCCGGAGTAGGCCGCGGCGTACATGCCCTTGCGGACGCTGACGTCGGGTGCCAGGTCGGCGAGCGCGGGGTGGAGCTCAGCCTCAGGAGTGCCGGCGATGCCGTGCGGGGGCCACGTGTCCACGAAGTCGGGCTCCTCCGGCGGAGTGGCGAAGTGCGCACCCGGGTCGATGTGCCAGTCCTGCGTGGTCGCGACGAACGCGTACTCGCTTCGGCGCTTGTCCGCGTGCTCGGCCACCCGACGCGCGACGTCGTTGCCGCCCTCGACCCCCAGCGCGCCGCCCTCGCAGAAGGTCGGCTGCACGTCGACGACGAGCAGGGTGCGGCGCAGGGCGGGGGAAGGTGTGGCGTCCATCCCTCCACTTTGCCACTCCGTGCTCGACGAGCGCAGCCGCACGGCAGGCCGGCGCCGCGCCTGGTAGAAACGAAGTACGAGGGCCCACCCGAGGAGGACGTCATGGCCGCCAGCGATGCAGCGTCAGGACGATCCGTCGCGTACTGGGTCAACCTCGTGGACGCGCTCGTCGAGCAGGCCGCCGACGACGCCTTCGACGACAGCGGCGTCACACGCCGCCACTGGCAGGTGTTCACCGTCATGTCCGACGGCGTCCGCAGCGTCACTGAGGTCGACGAGCGCCTCGGCACCGTGCTCGGCGGCAAGGGGTCGACGTACTCGCTCGTGGACGACCTCCGCCGACGCGGCTGGATCGCGGGTGCCGAGGGCGAGCTCCACGTGACCGTCGCGGGCGAGGAAGCCTACGACGAGCTCCGCACCATCGTGGCCCGCAACCGCGAGCGGATCGCGAGCGGGATCGCAGCGCGCGACTACGAGGTCACCGTGGCGACCCTCGAGCAGATCGCGCGAAACCTGGGCTGGAGGCCCGGTGCCTGACCCGACCACGCCCGACCCGACCACGCCTGACCCGACCACGCCCGACCCGACCACGCCCGACCCGACCACGCCGCCGTCGGCTCCCGACGCGCACGCTCGCGAGCCCGCTGCTCTGACGCGCAAGGTCGTGGCCGGTGCGTCGCTCCTGCTCCTCGTCGTCGTCGGTGCCGTCGCGATCACGCAGCTCACCGGAACGGATGACGCCCCCGGGATGCTGACCGAGCGGCCCGGCGTCGCAGCCCCGACGCAGGACGACGCCGACCCCGACGCTCCGGGCGTGGACTCCGATGCCGCGCCGGAACCCGGCGCGTCCGAGTCCCCGAGCCTCGAGCCCGTGGTCCTGGTGCCGCGCGTCGACGTCGTCGACCAGACCGTGGTCGCCGAAGGCCTCGACGTTCCGTGGGGCCTGGCGGAGCTTCCCGACGGCGACCTCCTGGTGACCCTGCGCGACCGGGCGCAGATCTTGCGCGTCAGCGACGCGAGCGGCGGCGGCGGTCCGGTGGCGCTGACCGGACCCGGAGCCGAGCAGCTCCTCACCGAGACGGTGCCGCAGGGTGAGGGCGGCCTGCTGGGGATCGCCGTCGCGCCGTCCGGCCCGGATCCGGACGCCGGGACGGACGCCAACGCCGGGACCGACCCCGCGACCGACACCGACACCACGACCGACCCCGCGACCGCCCCCGACGCCGTGACCGTGTTCGTCTACAGGACGGGCGCCGAGGACAACGCCGTGCTCCGCTCGACGCTCACGGGCAACGACCTCGCGCCTTGGGAGCCCGTCGTCACTGGCATCCCCCGAGCCGGGGTGCACAACGGCGGAGCGCTGGGCATCGGCCCTGACGGGCACCTGTACGTCGCGACGGGCGACGCCGGGGACACGAGACTCGCTCAGGACATCGAGTCCCTGGGCGGGAAGATCCTGCGCGTCGCCCTGGACGGCACGGTCCCGTCCGGCAACCCGATCCCCGGGTCACCGCTGTGGTCGTGGGGGCACCGCAACGTGCAGGGCCTCGACTGGGACGACCGGGAGCGCATGTTCGCCTCCGAGTTCGGCCAGAACGACATCGACGAGCTCAACCTCATCGTCGCCGGGCAGAACTACGGCTGGCCGCGCGCCGAGGGCCCGGGCGGTACCCAGGACGGCTTCGTCGACCCCGTCGCCTGGTGGAGCCCCATGGACGCCTCCCTGAGCGGGCTCGCCGTGACGTCGGAGGGCATCTATCTGGCGGGGCTGCGCGGCGAGCGGCTCTGGCGGGTGCCGCTGGGCGCCGTCGTCCGCCCCGAGGCCATCGAGCCGCAGGCGCTCCTCGTCGCCGAGCACGGCAGGCTCCGGGGGCTCCTGGCCTCCGACGACGGCCTCCTGGTCGCGACGTGCAACACCGACGGCCGGGGGGAACCCGCTGAGTCTGACGACCGCATCCTGCGGCTCACCCTCGCGCCCGCAGCCGGGTAGCCGCCCGCGAAGGCGGGCGGGTCCTGCCACGGGTCCTGTCACGGGTCCCGCCCCGTGGACACCTCCGGCGGGACGAGGTGCTGCTCGGTCCTAGGATTGCGCCATGGCGACCTCGAAGTCCTTCTACCTGACCACGCCGATCTACTACGTGAACGACGCCCCGCACATCGGGCACGCGTACACGACGGTCGCCGGCGACGTCCTGACCCGGTGGCACCGCCAGCGCCAGGAGGACGTGTGGTTCCTCACCGGGACCGACGAGCACGGCCAGAAGGTCATGCGCACGGCCGAGGCCAACGGTGTCACCCCGCAGGAGTGGGCCGACCGCCTCGTCGACGAGTCGTGGGTGCCGGTCCTCGAGACCCTCGACGCCCGCAACGACGACTTCATCCGCACCACGCAGGAGCGCCACACCTCGCGCGTGCAGACGTTCATCCAGCGCCTGTACGACGCCGGTCAGGTCTACCAGGGCAGCTACGAGGGTCCGTACTGCGTGGGCTGCGAGGAGTACAAGCTCCCCGGCGAGCTCGTCGACGGCACCGGTGAGCACGAGGGCGAGAAGCTGTGCCCCGTGCACGGGCGCCCGGTGGAGATGCTGTCGGAGGAGAACTACTTCTTCCGCATGAGCGACTACACCGACCGCCTGCTCGCGCTGTACGAGGAGCACCCGGAGTTCGTGCAGCCAGCCAGCGCGCGCAACGAGGTGATCGCGTTCGTCAAGAGCGGGATGAAGGACCTGTCCATCTCTCGCAACACCTTCGACTGGGGCATCCCGCTGCCGTGGGACTCCTCCCATGTCCTCTACGTGTGGTTCGACGCCCTGCTCAACTACGCGACCGCCGTCGGGCTCGGGGACGACGACGACGCCGCGCGCGAGCGCTTCGAGCGCATCTGGCCGGCCGACGTGCACCTGGTGGGCAAGGACATCCTGCGGTTCCACGCCGTCATCTGGCCCGCGATGCTCATGGCCGCCGGCCTGCCGCTGCCGACGACGATCTTCGCGCACGGCTGGCTGCTCGTCGGCGGCGAAAAGATGAGCAAGTCCAAGCTGACGGGCATCGCGCCGAGCCAGATCATCGACCACTTCGGCTCCGACGCGTTCCGCTACTACTTCATGCGCGCGATCACGTTCGGCCAGGACGGCTCGTTCTCCTGGGAGGACATGTCCGCCCGCTACAACGGCGACCTCGCGAACGGCCTGGGCAACCTCGCCTCGCGCGTCGCCGCGATGGTCGGCAAGTACTTCGACGGCGCCCTCCCGCAGGCGGGGGAGCGCACCGACCTCGAGACCAACCTCGAGGCCGTGGCCGCCAAGGCCGTCGCTGACGCCGAGGCCGCGATCGACCGGATCTCGCCGAACGACGCCATCAACGCCGTCTGGACCCTCGTCGACGCCGCGAACCTGTACCTGACCCAGACCGAGCCGTGGAAGGTGGCGAAGGACCCCGACGCCGTCGGCCAGGGCGGTCGCCTCGCCACGATCCTCGCGACGGCCGCGGAGGCCCTGCGGTCCCTCGCGGTGCTGCTCAACCCGGTCACGCCCAAGGCGAGCGCCGGGCTGTGGACCCTGCTCGGTGCCGACGCCGCCCTGGGCGGGCTCGACGCCCAGCCGGTCGCGAGCGCCGCGACGTTCGGTGCGCTGCCCGCCGGCACGACGATCACCAAGGGCGACGCCCTGTTCCCCCGCCTGGAGGACCCCGAGGTCTGAGCAGGGTCTCCACGCCCTCGGCACGCACGATCCGGGGAGGCGAGGCAGGATGGCCCAGGGCCGGACGACCGGCCAGACGACCGGACACCGGCCGCACAGCTGGCCGCCCGACCGGCCGCACGACGAGAGCGAGGTGAGCATGGGACGACGTGACCGTCCGCGCGGCTGGCCGCCCACGCCCGAGCCGCTCGGCGTCGACCTGATCGACAACCACGCGCACCTCGACCACGTCGACCGCGTCGAGGACGCGGGCGACTCCTGGGACACCGAGAACGGGCCGACGACGGCGCAGCACCTCGCCCGGGCGCGCGAGGCCGGGGTCACGGCGGTCGTGCAGATCGGCTGCGACCTGCCCGCGGCGCACCAGACCGTCGAGCTCGTCGACGCCCACCCCGAGCTGCTCGGCGGCATCGCGATCCACCCCAACGAGGCACCGCTGCACGCCGGTGTCCGCGAGGTCGCACCCGACGGGCTCGAGCCCGACCCGCGCGAGCACCACGCCACGAGCCTCGACGACGCGATCGCGCAGATCGCCGAGCTCGCCCAGCACCCGCGGATCCGGTGCATCGGGGAGACCGGCCTCGACTTCTTCCGCGGCGGCGAGCAGGCTCGCGAGGTCCAGCGTGCCTCGTTCCGGGCGCACGTCGCGCTCGCCAAGGAGCTCGGCCTCGCGCTGCAGATCCACGACCGCGACGCCCACCGCGACGTGATCGAGCTCCTCGACGCCGACGGCGCCCCCGAGCGCACCGTCTTCCACTGCTTCTCCGGTGACGCCGAGATGGCGCGGCTGTGCGCCGACCGCGGCTGGTACCTGTCCTTCGCGGGACCGGTGAGCTTCAAGGCCAACGACGAGCTGCGCGCCGCCCTGCGCGCCGTGCCGCTCGGCCAGGTCATGGTGGAGACCGATGCACCGTTCCTCACCCCGCTCCCGCACCGTGGCCGCCCCAACGCGCCGTACCTGCTGCCGCTGACCGTCCGGTCCATGGCCGACACCCTGGGCGTCGACCCGGCCGACGTCGGGCGTGCCACCGCGCAGACCGCCCGGGAGGTGTACGGACCGTGGTGAACCTCCTGAGCCGTTTCGCTCGCAGCGATCACTGGGGCAGGTCCCTCATGAAGGTGGCGCCGGGTGCCGATGAGCCTCGTATGGCCGGACGACGCGCAGCGCACCGTCGCCGCCGGGACCTTCGGGTGCCCGCGGCGCAGGCGGGCGTCCTCGCGCTGCTCGTCGCCGGGACCGTCGGCATCATCCAGCACGCCCCAGGCCCGGAGTCGACCCTCGCGGTCGCCGAGGCTGTCGAGCTCAGCGACGACCTGCTGACCGCGCGGGACTCCCGAGCCGTGAGCCGCGGCACCGAGCGTGCCGCCGCCCCGGACGCCGCCCCGCGCGCCGTCGATGTCTCCCTGCACGGCGAGCGCCGCGAGGTCGAGACGACCGGACAGACCGTCTCCGACGTCCTCGCCGAGCTGGACGTGGTCCTGACCGAGGACGACGTCGTCTCCCCGGCGCTGACGACGATCGTCACGAGCGACCTCGAGATCACCGTCTCCGGCATCGAGACGACCACCGAGACCGTCACCGAGACCACGCCCTTCGAGACCACGAAGACGAAGGACGACACGCTCCTCAAGGGCACGACGGTCGTCGAGACCGAGGGCCGCGAGGGCGTGGCGACCATCACCTACCTCGTCCGGTCGGTCGACGGGGTCGAGGTCGAGCGCACGCCCGTCACCGAGGTCGTCGAGTCCGAGCCCCGCGACGAGGTCGTCCGCGTCGGGACGCTCAAGGTCTCCGGCTCCGGGGCCCTCTCGCCGAGCCAGGCCAAGGCCGTCGCCCGTTCCATGGTCGCCGAGCGCGGCTGGTCCTCCGACCAGTACACGTGCCTGGAGAAGCTGTGGACCAAGGAGAGCAACTGGCGCGTCACGGCGGACAACCCGTCGTCGTCCGCCTACGGCATCCCGCAGGCCCTCCCGGGCTCCAAGATGGCCTCGGCCGGAGCCGACTGGCGCACCAACGCCCGTACGCAGATCCGCTGGGGGCTGGGCTACATCGACGGCCGTTACGGCACGCCGTGCAACGCGTGGAGCCACTCCGTGGCGCGCGGGTGGTACTGATCACTTTGCGGCCTTTGCCCCGCTCGGCTGTTGGCATCCGATAACGAATCGGTTACGGTGGCTGAGTCGTACGGCTGGACGGGCAGAGCCCGAGCGCAGGGGCGCCCAGTCAGACACGATCAGCAAGCCGGATCAGGACCCGGTCCGAGCGGCGCCCACGGGCGTCAGGAAGTCCGCCTCTCGCGCACGTCGCGCACCAGGTGGTCGTCCGTCCGCTCGACCCTCTCCTGTGCCGGGACGCACGACGACTGGGACTTCATGCACAACCCCTTCACGCGGACCGCCCCGGCGGCCACCACGACCGACCGCCCCGCTGGACACGGCCGACGCCGTCGCGCGACGCCGATCATCGCTGGCGGCCTCGCCCTCGGTGTCCTCGGCGCAGGAGCGGCCGTCGCCGCCGACGCCCACAAGACCGTCCGGCTCGACGTCGACGGCAAGGTCCGCGAGGTCTCCACCTGGAGCGGCTCCGTCGAGAGCGTCCTGGCCGAGAACAACATCGTCCTCGACGAGCGCGACATCGTCGCCCCGTCCGAGGCCGCGCCCGTCTTCGACGGCGCCGACGTGATCGTCCGCTACGCCCGCGAGGTCGTCGTGTCCGACGGCGAGGAGACCATGGAGGTCTGGACCACCGCGGTCGACGCCTCCGAGGTCCTCGACACCATGGCCGCCCGTGGCGACGACGTCCACCTCGTGGCCTCGCGCTCGAGCGAGCGTCCCGAGATCGGCGTCCGCCTCCCGCAGGGCGAGCCGGTCAACGTGTTCGTCGACGGCGCCGTGCGCACCGTCCCCGCAGGCTTCAGCGACGTCCACGAGGTCGTCGCGGCCGCGGGGGTGGAGCTCGGCGAGCTCGACCGCGTGTCGGTCAAGCACCTCGCGGGCGACGGCAGCGAGCTGACGGAGGCCGGCGGCGAGGGCGTGGTCACGGTCGATATCGACCGCGTCGAGGTCGTCGAGAAGACGTCCAAGAAGAAGCTGGACTTCGAGAGCGTCACCAAGAAGGACGACACGCGCTACGACGACCTCCCCGTCGTCGTGAAGCGTGAGGGCAAGAAGGGCGTGCGGACCATCGTCCGCGAGGTCGTGCTGGTCGACGGCGAGAAGGAGTCCTCCGAGGTCATCTCCGACGAGGTCACCCGCGAGCCGGTCGACGAGGTCAAGGTGCGCGGCACCAAGGAGCGCCCCGCGCCCGAGCCGGTGAAGACCACCCCGAAGAAGAGCACCAAGAGCAAGAAGAGCTCCGGCTCCGACGACGCCCCGAAGGACCAGGGCAAGGCCCCGTCGTCGGGCGTGTGGGCCAAGCTCGCCCAGTGCGAGTCCGGCGGCCGGCCGAGCGTGGTCAGCTCCAACGGGCTGTACCACGGCCTCTACCAGTTCTCCGTCGCGACGTGGAAGAGCGTGGGCGGCTCCGGCCTCCCGTCCCAGGCGTCCGCCGCCGAGCAGCTCAAGCGCGCGAAGATCCTCCAGGCGCGTTCCGGCTGGGGCCAGTGGCCGCACTGCTCGTCCAAGCTGGGGCTGCGCTGACACCAAGCGCCAGCTGGCCACCAGCGCGTGCGGACCGCAGCCTCGGCGAGGCGGCGGACGAACGCGTAGGCTCGCCCCCATGACGCACCACGACGCCCTGCTCGGCCCCGTTCAGATCCGGGAGCTGGCAGGGCGTCTTGGCGTCCGGCCCACCAAGACCCTGGGCCAGAACTTCGTGCACGACGCCGGGACGGTGCGCAAGATCGTCCGCGCCGCCGGGGTGCAGCCGGGGGAGCACGTCGTCGAGGTCGGCCCCGGGCTCGGGTCCCTGACTCTCGGGCTGCTCGAGGCCGGCGCGAGCGTCGTCGCCGTCGAGATCGACCCCGTGCTGGCGGGCGAGCTGCCCACGACGGTCGCCCGCCACCAGCCCGACGCCGCCCAGCGCCTCACGCTCGTCACGTCCGACGCGCTCGACGTCACCGAGCTTCCCGGTCCGCCGCCCGTCGCGCTCGTCGCCAACCTGCCCTACAACGTCTCGGTACCGGTCCTCCTGACGTTCCTCGAGCGGTTCCCGTCGCTCGAGCGCGTGCTCGTCATGGTCCAGGCCGAGGTCGCCGACCGGCTCGCCGCCCCGCCCGGGACGCGCACCTACGGCGTGCCGTCCGCGAAGGCCGCCTGGTACTGCCAGACCCACCGCGCCGCGACCATCGGGCGCTCGGTGTTCTGGCCGGTACCGAACGTCGACTCCGCGCTCGTGTCTATGCGCCGTCGTCCCGCGCCCGAGACGACCGCGACCCGCGAGGAGGTCTTCGCCGTGATCGACTCCGCGTTCTCCCAGCGTCGCAAGACCCTGCGCTCCACCCTCGCCCCCGTCGCGGGCTCGCCCGTCCTCGCCGAGGCCGCCCTGCGCGAGGCCGGCATCGATCCCATGACCCGCGGGGAGCGACTGTCGATCGAGGACTTCGCGCGCGTCGCCGGTGTGCTCCGGTCTGCCCGCGAGGCGCGTGCGGCGGAGGCCGTCGTCGCGCAGACTCCGGCGACGGAGGCCCCCGCGTGACGGGGCAGGCCGCCAGCCCGGTGCCCGTGCGCGTGCGCGCGCCCGGCAAGGTCAACCTCGCGCTGTGCGTGGACCGGCTGGGCGACGACGGCTACCACCGGGTGATCTCGGTGTTCCAGGCCGTGTCGTTGTACGAGGACGTGCTCGCGAGCCCCGCGGACGAGCTGTCGCTCACCGTCGCCGGGCTGCAGGCCGAGCGGGTGCCGACCGACGCGACGAACCTCGCCTGGCGCGCGGCCGAGCTCCTCGCCGCGCACGCGGGAGTGGAGCCGGCGGTCGCGCTGCACATCGTCAAGGGCGTCCCGACGGCGGGCGGCATGGCGGGCGGGTCCGCCGACGCCGCCGCGGCCCTCGTCGCGTGCGACGCCCTGTGGCGCACCAACCTCCCGCGGGAGGAGCTGGCCGAGCTCGCCGCGGAGCTCGGATCGGACGTGCCGTTCGCGCTCGTCGGGCACACCGCCGTCGGGACCGGCCGCGGCCACGAGGTCACCGCCGCCATGACGCTGGGCGAGTACCACTGGGCGCTCGGGCTGCGCGACGAGGGCTTGTCGACCGCCGCCGTCTACGGTGCGTTCGACGACGCCGGGGGAGGCGCGGGCGACTGGGACGACGAGCCGCCCACCGACCTCATGCAGGCCCTGCGTGCCGGTGACCCCGCGGCGCTCGGTGCGACGCTGCGCAACGACCTCGAGGAGCACGCGATCGCGCTCAACCCGGCGCTCGCCGAGGCCGTGCGGGTCGCGCGCCTCGCGGGCGCGCTCGGGGTCGTCGTGTCCGGGTCGGGGCCGACGGTCGCCGCGCTCGGCCGGTCCGCCCAGCACGCCCTCGCGATCGCCGCAGCCATGACGGCGGCGGGCGTGGTGGACGACGTCGCGACCGCGGTCGGCGGCGTCCCGGGCGCCCGGGTGGTCGGCGGCATCGGCGCCTGAGGCCACGGCGCCCCGGCTAGACCTGCTCGCTGAGCTCCAGCCAGCGGGACTCCTGCTCGCCGACCTCGTCCTCGAGCGCACGCAGGTCGGCCGTCAGCGCAGCGAGACCGGTGAAGTCGGCCTGGTCGTGCGCGGCGAGCGCGGCGTGCAGCTTCTTGATCTGCGCGTCGAGCTTGGACAGCCGCCGCTCGATCGCGCCGATCTCCTTGGTCACCGCGCGCTGCTCTGCGCTGCTCAGCGTGCTCGCGGCGTCGGCGCCCGCCGATCCGCCCGCACCCGCCGACGCCTCGGACCCGGCGTCCATGGGGCTCCCGCTCGCCGTCGGTCGCCCGGTTCCAGCCTTGACCTGCGCGGCGCGCAGCGTCAGGTACTCGTCCACGCCGCCGGGCAGGTGGCGGAAGCCGCCGTCGAGCACCGCGTACTGCTGGTCGGTGACGCGCTCGAGCAGGTACCGGTCGTGCGAGACGACGAGCAGCGTGCCGGGCCAGGAGTCGAGGAGATCCTCGATCGCGGCCAGCATGTCGGTGTCCATGTCGTTGGTCGGCTCGTCGAGCACCAGCACGTTGGGCTCGTCGAGCAGGATCATCAGCAGCTGGAGCCGCCGCCGCTGCCCACCTGAGAGGTCCTTCACGGGGGTCGCGAGGTGGGCGTTGGTGAACCCGAGGCGCTCGAGCAGCTGGCCCGGCGTCATCTCCTTGCCGCCCGCGACGTACGTGGTGCGCTTGGACGCGATCACGTCGTTGACCCGCTGGTGCTCGATCTCCTTGAGCTCGGCGAGGTCCTGGGTGAGCGTCACGACGCGGACGGTCTTGCCGCGCTTCACCCGCCCCACGGTGGGCTCGAGCTCCCCGGTGACGAGCTTGAGCAGCGTGGACTTCCCCGCGCCGTTCACGCCGAGGATGCCGGTGCGCTCGCCCGGCGCGATGCGCCACTCGATGCCGCGCAGCACCTCCTTGTCGCCGTAGCTGACGCCGACGTCGAGCAGGTCGACGACGTCCTTGCCCAGGCGCGAGGTGGCCATCTGCGCCAGGGAGACGGTGTCGCGCACGGGCGGCTCGTCGGCGATCAGCTGGTTCGCGGCCTCGATGCGGAACTTGGGCTTGGACGTCCGCGCGGGCGCGCCGCGACGCAGCCACGCGAGCTCCTTGCGCATGAGGTTCTGGCGGCGGGACTCGCTGGCTGCCGCCATGCGGTCGCGCTCGACGCGCTGCAGCACGTACGCGGCGTACCCGCCCTCGAAGGGGTCGACGACGCCGTCGTGCACCTCCCACGTCGTGGTGCAGACCTCGTCGAGGAACCAGCGGTCGTGGGTGACGACCAGCAGGCCGCCCGAGCCCGGGGTCCAGCGCTGCTTGAGGTGGCGGGCCAGCCAGGTGACACCCTCGAGGTCGAGGTGGTTGGTGGGCTCGTCGAGGAAGATCGCGTCGTGGTCGCCCATGAGCACCGCGGCGAGCGCCGTGCGGCGGCGCTGCCCTCCCGAGAGGTCGCCGATCCGCGCGTCCCACGGGATGTCGGAGACGAGCCCGGAGATCACGTCACGCACCTTCGCGTCGCCGGCCCACTCGTGCTCGGGGATGTCGCCGACGATCGCGTGGCCCACGGTCTGGTCCGGGTCGAGCGTGTCCGCCTGGTCGAGCATCGCGACCTGGACGCCGCGGCGCACGGTGACGCGCCCGCCGTGCGGCTCGATGCGGCCCGAGAGCAGGCGCATGAGGGTCGACTTGCCGTCGCCGTTGCGTCCGACGATGCCGATCCGGTCGCCCTCGTCGAGGCCGAGGCTGACCGAGTCGAAGATCGTGCGGTTGGGGTATGCGACGTGCAGGGACTCTGCGCCGAGGAGATGTGCCACGGCTCCAGGGTACGGGCGCGGGTGTGGCCCTAGTGCTCGAACTGCCCGACGACGAGGCGCAGCAGCTCGGCCAGGCGGGTGCGGTCGTCCGGGCCGACGTCGGACAGGAGGGCGGCCTCGACGTCGAGCAGGTCCGCCATCGCGGAGTCCACGCCCTCGACGCCCGCAGCCGTGAGCCGCACGATGACGCCGCGCCGGTCGTCCAGGGAGCGGTGCCGCTCGACGAGCCCGCGGGACTCGAGCCGATCAATCCGGTTGGTCATGGTGCCCGACGTGACGAGAGTCTGCGTGAGCAGGGCGCCGGGCGACAGCTCGTAGGGCGCGCCCGCACGGCGCAGGGCCGAGAGCACGTCGAACTCCCACGGCTCCAGGTGGTGCCGGGCGAACGCGCTGCGCCGCGCCAGGTCGAGGTGGCGGGCCAGCCGCGACACGCGCGACAGGATCGCGAGCGGCTCGACGTCGAGATCCGGGCGCTCGCGCTGCCACGCGGCGACGATCCGGTCGACCTCGTCGCCGTGCGCTGCGCGCGGCGGTGGCGCTGTGCTCGGGGCTGACGCGGCCGCCGGCTCTGGCGCAGGCTCGTGCGTGGGCTCGGTCACGTCGTGAGATTACTCGACGTCAAGACTCTTGACGACAGGCGTGCCCGTCCCGCACCCAATCCGTACGTCGAAATCTGCGGCGCGGGCGCAAGCATCGACGTCGGGACCGCGGATCGCCAGGTCACGACGAGCGCAGCTGGCTGAACGCCTCCCGCAGCGGGATCCGGGACCCGGTGCGCACGATCGCCCGGGAGTAGATCGCGCCCGCGAGCGCGGCGAGCAGCACGATCAGGACGACGCTCGCCCCCACGGCCACGAGCAGCTCCCACATCTCGACGCTGCCCATCGCCGAGCGGATCGGCATGAGGATCGGCGAGAACAACGGCACGTACGAGAGCCCGACGACGAGCGAGCTGTCCGGGTCGTACGGCGCGATCGAGACCCCGACCATGTACGGGATCACGAGCACGACCATCACCGGTGAGATCACCGACCCGACGTCCTCCTGGCGCGAGACCAGGGAGGCGAGCGCACCGAGGATGAACGCGTACATGGCGTAGCCGAGCACGAACCACACGACGAGCCAGCCGACGGCGGAGCCCATGCGCACGGGGGAGTTCTCCAGCAGACCGAACATCGCCGCCGAGGCCGCCCCCGCTCCGCCGACGAGCGCCACCTGGAGCAGCCCGAGCGCGCCGATCCCGAGGACCTTGCCGGTGATCAGGTGCCACGGGCGGACGGTCGCGAGGAGCAGCTCCACGACGCGGCTGCTCTTCTCCTCCACGACTCCCTGGGCGACCATCTGCCCCGTCATCATCAGGCCGATGAAGATCAGGATGCCCGTGATCAGCCCGAGGATGCTCTGGCTCGGGTCGATCTCCTGCGCGCCCTCGGGGTCGAGGGGGGTGATGGCGGGGGCCGCGCCGAGCACAGCGGCGTCGACCTCCGCCGGGTCGCCGCCGAGGTCGCTGATGGCTGTGTCGAGCGCGACCTGCTGGGCCAGCACGGCCACCATCGCAGCGAGCCCGCCGTCGAGCTCCTGCCACACGGTCACGTCCACGGCCTGGCCCTCGATCGCGACGTGCGCCGCGACGTCGGTGTCGACGAGGTCGGCCTCGATGTCGCCCGAGGACGTCGTCACCTCGACGAGGGTGCCGGTCTGCTCGGCGGCGTTCTCGACGGCCGTCGCGGTGGCCTGGGCGTCGACGACGACGGCGATGGGCTCGGGCTCGCGGTCGGTCAGCACGGACACGGTGTAGCCGCCGCCGAGGATGCCGAGCAGCAGCATGAGCGTCGTGATGATGAAGGCCTTCGACCGGGCGCGCGTGACGATCTCCCGCCAGGCGATCATCGTGATCGCGCGGCCGACGCCGAGCGGCTCGTACGAGGGTGCCTGGGGGTTGCTCATGCGGACCTCGCCTCGGATGTCGTGGTGCTGACGACGTGCCGGAACAGCTCAGTGAGCGGGGTGCGGACGGGGCCGAACTCGCGGACGGGGCCCGTGGCGATCGCCGCCTGCAGGATCTCCTGTCCGTCGCGGCCCTCGGGAAGCTCGACGTCGACCACGAGCGAGTCCGGCGTCTGCAGCCGACGCACGATGCGCGCCCCCGGCACGGCCGTCTCCACCCAACCGGGCGGCGCCGCGGGGGCGTCCACGCGCCACCGGGGCGCGCCGCCGGTCCTCAGCTCGTCGACGGTCCCCACGGCGACCATCTGGCCCGCGCGGATGATCCCGACGCGGTCGCACAGACGCTCGACGAGCTCGAGCTGGTGGGACGAGAAGATCACGGGGACCCCGGCGTCCGCGCGCTCGCGCAGCACCGTGCTCATGACGTCGACCGCCACGGGGTCGAGGCCCGAGAACGGCTCGTCGAGCACGAGGATCTGCGGCTCGTGCACCAGCGCTGCGCACAGCTGCACGCGCTGCTGGTTCCCGAGCGAGAGCTTCTGGACCTCGTCCGCGCGCCGCTCCGCGATGCCGAGCCGTGCGGTCCAGCGCTCCATGGCCTGCGTCGCGGCGCTCGCACTCATGCCGTGCAGCCGCGCGAGGTAGACGAGCTGCTCGCCGACCTTCATGGACGGGTACAGCCCGCGCTCCTCCGGCATGTAGCCGACGTGGCGCCGCGCGGAGAGGTCCAGCGGGGCGCCGCGCCAGCGGACCTGGCCCGCGTCGGCGTCGAGCACGCCGAGGGTGATCCGCATCGTCGTCGTCTTGCCGGCGCCGTTCGACCCCACGAAACCGAAGATCTCGCCGGGGCGGACCGTGAACGAGACGCCGTCGAGAGCGCGGAGCGTGCCGTAGGACTTGGTCAGACCGTCGATCTCCAGAGCCATGGCGCCAGCGTATCGGCGAGCCGCGAGCCGAGACAGGTGTGGCCCTAGGTCCTATGTGACGCACACCTCACCCTGCGTAATGTCGCGGTAAAGCCCGCGTCATGCGCTATCGAAGGAGTTCACCGTGCACGCTGCTGCCCCCACCTCTGCGCCGCTCGCGGAAGCGCAGGTCACCGCCGCGCCCGACGCCGCGCCGCCCGCGCCCGCTGTCCCGGGGCTGCCGCCGGCGCTCGCGGCCCTGACGCTCCCGCCGGCCGTGGCCGCGGCCCTCGCGGCGGCGCCCAAGGTGACCGTCCCGGCGACGCGCGCCGAGCTCTACGGCCTGGCGCTGGGTCCGGAGGGCGGGGACACGTTCGACGTCGTCTACCAGGTCCCGGGCAACGGCGTCGTGAAGGAGGCGGACGTCGTCCGCTGCAAGAACGGCATCGCCGTGAACTACCCCGAGGACTACATGCGCCGGCGCGACCCGGACTGCATGCGCATCGCGGACGACCGCCCCACCGACAAGCCGCGCTTCGCCGACGTCTACGGCTACCCGTTCGACGAGGTGAAGACCGAGACGCTCGACTGGCTCGCCGGCCAGGAGCTCGTCGTCGTCGCGTTCCGCGCGGGCGGGCCGCAGTACGGCTACCCGTCGCTCGCCATCTGCCCGGCGAACACCGCGTTCTTCGCCCTCGCCCTCGTCGACCTGCAGGGCTGGGTCACGCTCGACGAGCTCGAGCCATACGCGCCGCGCTCGATCCTGTATGTCGCCCCGCCGTTCCGGCACACCCGGTTCGCCGGTCGCCAGGTCGTCGTGCACGACCGCACCGAGACGCTGCACGAGATCTTCGCGTACAACCTCTACCCGGGCCCCAGCGCCAAGAAGGGCGTGTTCTCGGCGCTGCTCGACATCGGCGAGCAGGAGGGGTGGATCACCGCCCACGCCTCGTCGGTGCGCGTGACCACGCCGTACGAGAACGAGACCGTGATCATGCACGAGGGCGCCTCCGGCGGCGGCAAGTCGGAGATGTGCCAGGACATCCGCCGCCAGGACGACGGCCGCATCCTGCTCGGCACCAACGTCGTCTCGGGCGAGCCGTACGTGATCAACCTCGGGGAGTCGAGCGCGCTCGCCCCCGTCACCGACGACATGACGCTGTGCCACTCGGCCATCCAGACCGTCCCGGGCAAGCTCGTCGTCGCCGACGCCGAGGACGGCTGGTTCGTGCGCGTCGACAACCTCACCGCCTACGGCGAGGACATGCACTTCGAGCGCGCGTGCATCCACCCGGACGTTCCCCTGGTGTTCTTCAACATCCAGGGCGTGCCGGGGGCGACCTGCCTGCCCTGGGAGCACACGCTCGACTCGAGCGGCAAGCCGTGCCCCAACCCGCGCGTGGTGATCCCGCGGCGCATGATCGACGACGTCGTGTCCGAGCCCACGGCGGTCGACGTACGGACGTTCGGGGTGCGGATGCCCGCGTCCACCCGCGAGCACCCCACCTACGGGATCATGGGGATGATGCACGTCGTGCCGCCCGCGCTCGCCTGGCTGTGGCGCCTGATCGCCCCGCGCGGGGACAAGAACCCCTCGATCGGCGAGTCGCAGGCCCAGACCGAGAAGCTCGCCACGGGCGGCATGGTCTCCGAGGGGGTCGGGTCCTACTGGCCGTTCTCCACCGGCACCAAGGTGGCGGCCGCCAACCTGCTCCTGGCCCAGCTCGTCGACGCGTCCGCGACCCGGTACGTCCTCACGCCCAACCAGCACATCGGCGCCTACAAGGTCGGCTTCGCCGCCGAGTGGCTCACCCGCGAGTACCTGGCCCGGCGTGGCGGCGGCAAGATCCGCATGGACAAGCTCACGCCCGCGCGCTGCCCACTGTTCGGTTACGCGCTCACCGAGGTCAAGATCGACGGGCAGCTCGTGCGCCCGACGTTCCTGCGGCCGGAGTTCCAGTCCCAGGTCGGGTTCGAGGCGTACGACGCCGGCGCGAAGATCCTCACGGACTTCTTCAAGAGCGAGCTGGCCCAGTTCCTGACCGAGGAGCTGGACCCGCTGGGCCGGGCGATCATCGAGGTGTGCCTGCGGGACGGCGACCTCGACAAGTACCTGGCGCTCACGCCGCTGCGGGTCTGAGGCCCACCGGCCCGGCGGCACCGCGTGGCGCAGGCGCCCGCCTCAGTCCTTCGGGGCGAGGGCGGGCGCCCGCTCCATGCCGGACAGCCCGTTCCAGGCCAGGTTGACCAGGTGCGCGGCGACCTCGTCCTTCTTGAACCGCCGGGAGTCCAGCCAGTGCTGGCCCGTGAGCGCCACCATGCCGACGAGCATCTGGGCGTAGATGGGGGAGAACTTCGGGTTGAGGCCCTGCTTGCGGAACTGGTCGCCCAGCAGGTGCTCGACCTGCATCGCGACGTCGCCGATCAGGCTCGAGAACGTGCCGGTGGCCTGGGCGACGGGGGAGTCGCGCACCAGCACCCGGAAGCCGTCCTCGTTGCTCTCGATGTAGGTGAGCAGGGCGAGCGCGGTGCGCTCCAGGAGGGCCCGCGGGTGCCCGCCGGCCGTGAGCGCGTCGGTCAGCGCGGTGGTGAGCGCCTGCACCTCACGGTCGACGACGACGGCGTAGACGCCCTCCTTGCCCCCGAAGTGCTCGTACACGACCGGCTTGGAGACCTGCGCGCGCACGGCGATCTCCTCGATGCTCGTGCCGTCGAAGCCCTTCTCCGCGAACAGCTGTCGGCTCACCGCGAGCAGCTGCTCCCGACGGTCCTTGGCGCTCATCCGCGCACGCGTGGCTCTCTTGCTCTCCCCAGACACACGCCCATCATGCCCTGACCGGCCGGTACGTTGCCGGTGCGTCCACCGGACCTGGCAGACTAGTCCCCGCGGCGCGCAGACTGGCCCAGAGCCCTGCCTCGTCAGACCGGTCCCGGTGCCGCCCGTCCGCCCTGGTGTAACGGCAGCACGCCGGCCTTTGGAGCCGTGCAGTACAGGTTCGAATCCTGTGGGCGGAGCCCGGCGGTAGAGTTTGCCTCGCACTGCCCGCTGCCTCCCACGCGACCGGAGTCCATGTGACCACCGCCCAGCCCGCCGCCGTCGTCGTCCTCGCCGCAGGCGCGGGGACCCGGATGCGATCCGCGACCCCCAAGGTGCTGCACGCCCTCGCCGGGCGCACCATCCTCGGCCACGCCCTTGCCGCCGCCCAGGCGACCGACCCGGACCGGATCGCCGTGGTCGTCCGGCACGAGCGCGACCGGGTGGCCGCCGAGGCCGTCGCCCGGGTGCCGTCCGCGCTCGTCGTCGACCAGGACGACGTGCCCGGCACCGGCCGCGCCGTGCAGTGCGCGCTCAGCTCGCTCGACGCCGTGGCGCAGGCCGCGGCCGTCCGCGACGAGCCGGGCGAGCTGCCCCACGGCGTCGACGGGCCCGTGCTGGTGCTCGCCGGGGACATCCCGCTGATCGACGGCGCGACGCTCAGGGCGCTGGTCGAGGCCCACGTCGCGGGCCGGAACGCGGTCACGGTGCTCACGGCGATCGTGCCCGACGCGACCGGCTACGGCCGGATCCTGCGGGACGACGCGGGCGAGGTCGTCGCGATCGTCGAGCACAAGGACGCCACCGACGCCCAGCGCGAGGTCCGCGAGATCAACTCCTCGATCTTCGTGTTCGACGCCGGTGTCCTGCGTGGCGCGCTCGGCCGCCTGGGCACGGACAACGCCCAGGGCGAGGTCTACCTGACGGACGTGCTCGCGATCGCCCGGACGGACGGCGGCAAGGTCCGCGCGGTCGTCGCGCCGGACCCCGCGCTCGTCGAGGGCGTGAACGACCGCGTGCAGCTCGCGACGCTCGGCGCCCAGCTCAACCGCCGCCTCGTTGAGGCGCACATGCGCGCGGGCGTCACGATCGTCGACCCGGCGAGCACGTGGATCGACGTTGACGTCGAGCTCGGTCAGGACGTCACGGTGCTCCCGGGCACGCAGCTGCACGGCGCGACCCGCGTCGGCGCCGGTGCGACGGTCGGGCCGGACACCACGCTGCGCGACGTCGTCGTCGGCGAGGGCGCGACCGTCACCCGGACGCACGGCTCAGGTGCCGTCGTCGGCGAGGGAGCCGAGGTCGGGCCGTTCGCGTTCCTGCGGCCCGGAGCCGACCTCGGGGCCGAGGGCAAGATCGGCGCATTCGTCGAGGTCAAGAACTCCCAGATCGGTGAGGGCGCGAAGGTGCCGCACCTGACGTACGTCGGTGACGCGACGATCGGCGAGCACACGAACATCGGCGCCGGCGCGATCTTCGCGAACTACGACGGCGTCGCCAAGCACCGCACCGTGATCGGCGCCTACGTGAAGTCCGGTTCCGGCACGCGGTTCGTCGCACCCGTCACCGTGGGCGACGGCGCCTACACGGGCGCGGGCGCCGTGGTGCGCGAGGACGTCCCGGCCGGCGCCCTCGCCGTCAGCGGCGGCGCGCAGCACACCGTCGAGGGCTGGGTCGAGCGGCGGCGCGCGGGCAGCTCCTCCGCACAGGCGGCCGCCCTCGCCCGCGAGGCCAGCGTCGCCCACCTCAGCCCGCAGGCGCGCGCCGAGCGCGACCAGGCTGCGGCCGCCCACCACGTCGACCGTCCCACCCCCGCCACGCCCGCGACCCCCAGCGGGCCCCACGAAGGAGACAGCGCACGATGACCGGGATCATCACCCACGACCTCGAGAAGAGGCTCGTGCTCGTCTCCGGACGCGCGCACCCCGAGCTGGCCCGCGACGTCGCGTCGAACCTCGGCATCGAGATGGTGCACACCACGGCGTACGACTTCGCCAACGGCGAGATCTACGTGCGGTACGCCGAGAGCGTGCGCGGGGCCGACGTCTTCGTCCTGCAGAGCCACACGGCGCCCATCAACCAGTGGATCATGGAGCACCTGATCATGGTCGACGCGCTCAAGCGCGCCTCGGCCAAGACGATCACCGTGGTGCTGCCGTTCTACGGCTACGCGCGCCAGGACAAGAAGCACAAGGGTCGCGAGCCGATCTCCGCGCGGCTCATGGCGGACCTGTTCAAGACCGCCGGTGCCGACCGGCTGATGAGCGTCGACCTGCACACGTCCCAGACGCAGGGCTTCTTCGACGGCCCGGTCGACCACCTGTGGGCGATGCCCCTGCTGATCGACTACGTGCGCACCCGGGTCGAGCTCAGCAACGTCACGGTCGTCTCGCCCGACGCCGGACGCATCCGCGTGGCCGAGCAGTGGGCGACCAAGCTGGGCGGCGCCCCGCTCGCGTTCGTGCACAAGACGCGCGACATCACCCGGCCCAACCAGTCCGCCGCGAACCGCGTGGTGGGCGACGTCGAGGGTCGCTCCTGCGTGCTGGTCGACGACCTCATCGACACCGGCGGCACGATCGCTGCGGCGGTCCAGGTGGTCCTCAACGCGGGCGCGAAGGACGTCATCGTCGCGGCGACCCACGGTGTGCTGTCCGACCCTGCCGCGCAGCGGCTCTCGGAGTGCGGGGCCCGCGAGGTCGTGGTCACCGACACCCTGCCGATCGATGCCGACAAGCAGTTCCCGCAGCTGACGACGCTGTCGATCGCCCCGCTCCTGGCACGTGCGATCCGCGAGGTGTTCGACGACGGCTCCGTCACGAGCCTCTTCGACGGCAACGCCTGACCCGCGGGCGGTACGTGTACGATGGGCAGGTTGCCTCGGCGAGGGACGTCTGAGGGGCCCGGGGACGGGTCCCGCTCGCGCAGTGTTCGTGCCTGCGAGAGCCAGACGCATCCGTGATCGACTGGGCGGTCGCTCGCGCGCCCGTCTTCCCGCGCCGACGTACCGCCTTCCGGGACCAGCTCCCGGTCCCGACTGATCTGGAGACTGACATGGCAGACATCAAGCTCACCGCGACCCGTCGCACCGACTTCGGCAAGGGCGCCGCGCGCCGCACCCGCCGCGAGGGCAACATCCCCGCGGTCCTCTACGGGCACGGCGGAGAGCCGCAGCACCTCTCGCTGCCCGGCCACCAGACGATGCTGGCGCTCAAGCACTCGAACGCGCTCTTCGCGATCGACGTCGAGGGCTCCGAGCAGCTCGCGATCGTCCGCGACGTCCAGCGCGACCCGGTCCGCCAGATCATCGAGCACGTCGACCTGCTCCTCGTCATCAAGGGTGAGAAGGTCAACGTGGACGTCAACGTGCACGTCGTCGGCCAGCCGGCCCCCGGCACCATGCACGTCCTCGAGGCGCAGACGCTGTCGATCGAGGCCGAGGCCACCAACCTCCCCGAGTCGGTCGAGGTCGACATCACCGGCCTCGAGGCCGGCACGGTCATCACCGCCAAGGAGGTCACGCTGCCCGAGGGCTCGACCCTCCTGACGGACCCCGACGCCGACATCGTCCTCGTCTCGGAGCCGCGTGGCAACGCTGCCGACGAGGCTGCGGACGCCGAGGTCGCCGAGGCCGCCTCCGCCGCGTCGGCCGCTGCCGCCGAGGGCTGAGCAGCACCACGCTGAGCACGTCGCGCGACGCCCGGTACCGTCACGGTGCCGGGCGTCGCGCTTGGGGCGCCCGACGGGTCAGGATCGAGCGGACGATGAGGTGGAGCGCGTGAGCGAGCTGTGGTGCGTGGTCGGGCTGGGCAACCCCGGACCGAAGTACGCGGGCAACCGGCACAACGTCGGGCAGATGGTGCTCGACGAGCTGGCCGCGCGCACGGGCGCGAGGTTCGCGACCCACAAGACGCGCTGCGCCGTCGCGGAGGGCCGTCTCGGCACCCTGCCGGGCGGTGCACCCGGGCCCCGCGTCGTCCTCGCCAAGCCCATGTCCTACATGAACACCTCGGGCGGTCCTGTGAGCGCCGTCGCGCAGTACTACGACGTCCCGCCCGAGCGTGTCGTCGTCGTCCACGACGAGCTCGACATCCCGTTCGGGGACGTGAAGCTCAAGAGCGGTGGGGGAGAGGGCGGCCACAACGGCCTGCGTGACATCACCAAGGCGCTCGGGACCAAGGACTACCTGCGGGTGCGCGCGGGCGTGGGGCGCCCGCCGGGGCGGATGGACACGGCCGACTACGTGCTCAAGGACTTCTCGGGAACCGAGCGCAAGGAGCTCCCGTTCCTGCTCGACGCCGCAGCCGACGCCGTCGAGATGATCCTGACCGAGGGCCTGCTGGCCGCGCAGGGGCGGTTTCACACGAAGGCATGAGCCTGGTCAGCGGGCGTCGTGCCAGACGTCGCCCGGGTGCACGTACTCGCGCCGGGGAAGGAAGGCCGTCAGGTCTGAGGCGCCGTGCGTGGGCGACCAGAGCGCCGACGTCGGGGCCGGGGCCTCGACCTCACGCGCGGGCGTCGGCTGGCTGAGCGCGGAGACGAACAGCCGCAGCGCCAGCACCATCCCGACCGTCGCGAGCGCGGCGGCGAGCGGGACGTCGCCGAACACGAGGGCCTCGGCGTGCACCACCGCCAGCGCCGCGAGGCCACCGACGGCGGCGATGATCTTGCCGGCCGCGCTGCGGCTGAGGGCCACGAGCGCCGTGGCCCCCGCGAGCATGGGGAGCACGGTGAGGCCCGCGGGCGCGATCACCGCGACGAGACCAGCCCCCAGGCCGAGAGCCGCCACGGTGCGCAGCAGCGACGGCACGACGTTCGCAGCCCCCCGCTCCCGGACCGAGGCCACGGTGACGCCGAGGAGGGCGAGCGCGAGCAGCGCCACGACGGCGAGCGCCGCGACGTCGAGCAGCGGCGCCTGCGCCGCGACGTGGGAGGCGAGGGGGCGGAGCGTGGCACCCGGCGCGAGCGCGGGCAGTGCAGCGGCCGCCACGGTCAGGACTGCTCCGGCTGCGGCCCGGCCGGGGGCGAGGGCGGCACGACGCTCACCGATCCAGCCGCGCGTCCGGGCGCTCGATCCGGACCGCGCGGGTTCCGGTGTTCCGGGCTGCGTCCGGTCGGGAGTGTGCGCCGAGGTGGGCGCCTGGTGCGCGGCGCGCGCGGGCGACAGCACGCTCGGACGCGTCGGCGCTGCGGGTACCGCGGTGGTGGGCCAGTGGATCGACTCGGGCCAGCGAGTGTCCGCCGACCAGGTCGCGGCGAGGGGCTGACGGGGTACGGAGCCGGCCGCGGTGCGGGCGGGGGTGAGCGGGCTCGTGGTGACGGGCACGCGCGCGGTGCGCGGGACGCGGTCGATCGGGTCCGCGTGCGCGCGCTGGTCAGCGGCGAGCAGCGGCTCGTACCTGGCGGTCATGGTGTTCTCCCCCGAGAAGTGGTCGTGCCCCCGTGGGAGATGGTCCCGTGATAGTCGGGGCGGCGCTGAACGAGGGTGGGTGATTGTTGGGGTGATTACTGGGGTGAGTCTTCGGACGGGCTTGGCTCCACCCCGTCCGCGAGTCCCCCGAGGCAGGCCGGGCCGCTAGGCTCGCAGCGCTCGGACGTCCGCGACGGCCGTAGCCCTGCCACGAGGAGGAGTGCCCATGCGGATAGCGATGGTGGGGACCCGAGGCGTGCCCGCGGCCTACGGAGGCTTCGAGACGGCGATCGAGGAGGTCGGGCGCCGGTTGGCTGACCGCGGCCACGACGTCCGCGTCTACCGCCGCAGGGTGGCTGAGGGTGCACAGCCGACCGAGCACCTCGGGATGCGGCTGGTCACCCTGCCCGCGCTGCGCCGAAGGTCCTTGGAGACCCTGAGCCACACCGGGCTGTCCGTGCTGCACCTGGTGGCGCACCGCTGCGACGCCGCGTTCGTGTTCAACGCCGCGAACGCGCCCTGGCTGCCCGTGCTGCGCGCCGCACGCATCCCGGTCGCCACGCACGTCGACGGTCTCGAGTGGAAGCGTGGGAAGTGGGGGAGCGGCGGACGGCGCTACTACCGCGGGGCGGAGGTCCTCGCCGCGCGGTGGTCCGACGCCCTCATCGCCGACGCCCAGGGCATCGCCGACTACTACGCCGAGGAGCTCGGCGCACGGACGACGCTGATCTCCTACGGCGCGCCGGTGCAGGAGGCGCCCGCCGGGGACCGGCTGGCAGAGCTCGACCTCGAGCCCGAGGGCTACCACCTCGTGGTGGCGCGGTTCGAGCCCGAGAACCACGTGCAGATGATCGTCGAGGGTTACGCGGCGAGCGGGTCGCGGCTGCCCCTGGTCGTCGTCGGCTCCGCTCCGTACGCGGACGCCTACACGCGAGCCGTGCACGCGGCGGCGGGCGGCCGGCCGGTGCGGTTCCTCGGCGGTGTCTGGGAACCGGAGCTGCTCGACCAGCTCTACGCGAACGCCGCGACGTACCTGCACGGCCACTCGGTCGGCGGCACCAATCCGTCGCTGCTCCGCGCGATCGGCGCCGGGACGGCGACCGTCGCCTACGACGTCGGCTTCAACCGAGAGGTGCTGCGCGAGCACGGACGCTACTTCGCCGACGCCGCGGGCGTGGCGCGGGAGATCGAGGCCGCCGAGGCTGACAGCGCCGGCGTGCGCGAGCGCGGGGCCGCGCTCCTGCAGCGCGCGCGCGACTACGACTGGGACGAGGTCGCGGATGCCTACGAGGCGCTCGCGCGGTCGCTCGTCTCCCGAAGCACCGACGGCACCCAGCGGGTACGCCGCCGCGCCCCCGGCACGACGACGGAGACGACGTGATGACGACGCGACCCACGTACCGCCAGGTGCTCGACGACCTGGCAGGCGCCCAGAAGGGAGCGGCTCGCAGCGCGCCCGCGTACTCGCGATTCGTGAACCGCAGACTGGGACGGCTGCTCGCGGCGTGGGCCTTCCGGGCCGGGATGACGCCGAACGCCGTGACGGCCATCAGCGCCGCTTTCACCTTCGCGGGGATCGGTCTGCTGGCGCTGGCGCCTCTGCGAGCCTGGACGGGGGTGGCCGTGACCGTGCTCCTGGTGCTCGGGTATGCGTTCGACTCCGCGGACGGTCAGGTGGCGCGGCTGACGGGCACGGGCTCGAGTGCCGGCGAGTGGCTCGACCACATCGTCGACGCGACGAAGATCTCCGCGCTCCCGCTCGCACTCCTGGTCGGCCTGTACCGCGCGGAGATCGCCGACCCCTGGCTGGTGGTCGTGCTCGTCAACGCTGTCGCAGGTGCGGTGCTGTTCTTCGGGATGATCCTGACCGAACAGATGCGCCGGGCGTACGGCGTGCGTTCCCAGGCCGCGGGCGAGGGCCGCTGGCGCCACGCACGCGCCCTGCTCGTGCTGCCGACCGACTACGGAGTGCTCTGCCTGAGCTTCCTCCTGCTGGGTGCTCTGGACGTCTTCCTCGTCGTGTACGCCTTGCTGACGCTCGCCACCGTCGGCTTCCTGAGCCTGGCCGCGCCGAAGTGGTACCGCGAGCTCCGGGCGCTCGGAGGGCGCTGAGCGACGAGCGGCACAGCGGAGGGCACTTGCTCCCCGCCAAATGTGGGCAAGGCCACACTGTGTGCGCGCGCACGCACAAGCGCGCCGTGACTGATCCATCGCCGCTGATGACGGGGTGTTTGCACCCAGACGCGGCGCGATTTGGCGACGGTTGTGGAGGCCGGGCGCATAGGTAGGACCCGGGGCAAAGCGGACGCTGGCGCGGTTCGCGCTGCCCGTATTGGTCTCAAATATGCGGCCCGAGACCCGACGTTTCAGGTGGGCCACCCGCCCGCCGCCGATGGACGCAGCGTCCACCTTCGACCGGCGCTGGGAGGGGATCCCCGGCCCTTCCCCCCTCGATCGAAGGAACACTCACGTGCGTACCTCTGCCCTGCCCCGGTGGCGGCGCGTCGTCGGCCTCGCGGCCGCAGCGACCGTCCTCCTCGGCTCCTCCGCCATCCCCGCCGCCTCCGCGGGCCCGGTGGCCACGGCCTTGTCGGTCGTCGCGCCGGTCAAGGTCGCGCTGACGACGCCGACGACGGTCCTGTCGTCGGTCGCGATGGCGCCCAAGACCACCCAGACCGTCGCGCTGAAGGGCGTGCCGGCGTCGGCGACCTCGGTCGACCTGGAGATTCAGGGCCGCTGGTCGTGGAAGTCCACGCGCGTCTCGGTGTGTGCGGGAACGACGGCCCCGACGACGTGCACGTCCAAGCCGGTGCTCACCACCCCGGTCAACTCGCTCGGTACCGCGAAGGTGACCGTGCCCTTCGCTGCAGGCCAGACCCCGGTCGTGACGGTGCACAACGCGGACGCCAGCGTGCGCGTCACCCTCAACGTCCTCGGCTACAGCCACGTCCCGGCCCCCGTGGCGAAGAAGCTCGACACGCCGACGACGGTCCTGCCGTCGGTCGCGATGGCGCCCAAGACCACCCAGACCGTCGCGCTGAAGGGCGTGCCGGCGTCGGCGACCTCGGTCGACCTGGAGATTCAGGGCCGCTGGTCGTGGAAGTCCACGCGCGTCTCGGTGTGTGCGGGAACGACGGCCCCGACGACGTGCACGTCCAAGCCGGTGCTCACCACCCCGGTCAACTCGCTCGGTACCGCGAAGGTGACCGTGCCCTTCGCTGCAGGCCAGACCCCGGTCGTGACGGTGCACAACGCGGACGCCAGCGTGCGCGTCACCCTCAACGTCCTCGGCTACACCTACTACCCGCACCTCGAGACGACGGCGCCTGCGCCCGCCCCGAGCCCGACGCCGACCCCCACGCCGACGCCGACCCCGACCCCGACGCCGACCCCGACGCCGACCCCGACGCCGACTCCGACTCCGACCCCGACGCCGACTCCGACTCCGACGCCGACGCCGACGCCGACGCCCACCCCGGCGCCTGTTCCTGCTCCGGTGCCGGCGAAGCCGGGGCCCACGACGACGGGTGTGCCTGCGGGCACGAAGCTGCGGGTGCACGAGGGTGACCTGACGATCACGACGCCGGGCACGGTGATCGACGGTCTGGAGATTCGCGGGTTCGTGCGGATCAAGGCCTCGGACGTGACGATCAAGAACTCGGTGATCCGGGGTCGGGTGTTCAACCAGGACATGCACCTGGTGCAGGCCTCGACCGGTGGCAAGCGCATCGTGATCCAGGACACGGAGATGTACTCGGCGAATCCCTCGCCGTACATCAAGGGGATCGTGGGTGCGGACTTCACGCTCAAGCGTGTGAACATCCATGACGTGGTGGACCAGGTCTCGATCATCGGTGACAACGTCACGATCGAGGACTCCTGG
>NZ_FONZ01000006.1:1401-71120 GCF_900113055.1 Flavimobilis marinus | reverse complement strand
CGATGTACTTCCGGCGCGCGGTCGAGGCGCGCATGGCGGCGCGCAGCCGTGCGATGAGGATGAATGGCGCCGTGGAGTTGCACAGCTGGACCTCGAGCATCTCGAGCGGCTCGACCTCCTCGACCACCTGCACCCAGGAGTTCGACGACACCAGGTCCGGGACGAGCCCGGCGGCGTCGATCGCCGTGGCGTTCGCGACGCGCTCGAGCGACGCGGAGCCTGCCGTCAGCGCGAGCGAGGTCAGCAGGCCCGGCGCGGTCACCGACGCGTGTGCCATGGCGGTCGCCGCGCTGTGCTCGTCGCGCCCGCCAGCCTGCACCGACGCCTCGAGGGAGGCAGGGTGCGCGTCGACGCTCCGGCCGTAGGTCGTCACGTGCGGCAGCAGCCCGGTCGGGAGCGGCGCGGACTCCGCGGCCGCGAGCGGCGCGTACGCACCCGGGGACCGGCGCACGGTCTGGGCCGCGTTGTTGATGAGGATGTCGAGCGGACCCTCGGCCGCGACGTCGTCGGCGAACGCCATGACCTGGGACGGGTCGCGCAGGTCGATGCCCACGATCTTCAGGCGGTGCAGCCAGTCGTCGGCGTCGGGCATGCCGGCGAAGCGGCGGATCGCGTCGTTGGGGAAGCGCGTGGTGATCGTGGTGTGCGCGCCGTCGCGCAGCAGCCGCAGCGCGATGTACATGCCGATCTTCGCGCGCCCGCCCGTGAGCACCGCGCGGCGGCCGGTGAGGTCCGTGCGGGCGTCGCGCTTGGCGCGGTTGAACGCCGCGCACTCGGGGCACAGCTGGTGGTAGAAGACGTCGATGTCCTGGTACTCGCGCTTGCACACGTAGCAGCCCTGCGGCTTCTGCAGCCGCCCCGCGAAGGTGCTCGACGTCGTCATGGGCTTGAGCTCGATGCCCGCGGTCTCGTCGTCGATCCGCGTGGGTGAGCCCGTCGCGGTGGCCTCGATGACGGCGCGGTCGGCCTCCTGGATGATCCGCTTGGCCTCGTCGCGGCGCTGCTTCTTCACCGTCTTGTAGAGCTTCGCGGTGGCGCGCTGCAGGGCGATCTTGTCCGCGTGGTCGGGATCGAGATCGTTGGCCTGCTCGAGCACGCGCAGGGCGACGGCGAGCTCGGCGGGATCGAGACCGGCGGCGTCGAGCGCGGTCACGCTCGCAGGCACGGCCGCGGGCGCGACGGAGTCAGCAGATTCTTCAGGGGGCACCATACGATTATCCCCGCCTGACCCCGTCGAGCGGAACGCCTCCGAGCGGTGACGTCGGGTACACCCGTCAGCCCTGCTCGAACTCCGTCGAGAGCTGGGCAAGCAGCTGCCCGAACGGCCCGCCGTCGCCCATGGTCCGAGGCTCCGCCGCCGGCCACTGGCCGTGCTCGACGTCGGACTGGTCCGCCACACCGCTCACGTACGTGCCGTCGGCGTCCTCGAAGAGCAGGCCCTGAGGCAGCGGGCTGAGCAGCGCAGCCCCAGCGTGTGGCGGGCTCCAGCTCGTGCTGACCTTTCCGCCGCCACCCGTCGCCGCGATCTCGGCGTCCGACGGCGCTTCCACAGCCAGGACGAGGACTCGCGTGCCCACGGGGACGGCCCGCTCCAGGTCCGCGAGAGACCGCTCGCCGTAGCTGGCGCCGTCGTCGAGCTCCATGGCCGCACGCGCGTCGTCGACCAGCACGTCCCCGCGCTGCACCTCCACGAAGACGATCTGGGCGCCGTCCTGGGCAGTGAAGGACTGTGCGACGAGGACTTCCATCGCCGCTGAGGTGCGCTGGTCGTCGCCGTCGCGAAGGACCCTCCCGTCGGCCCACGAGGTCACGGTCCCGACGACGACGGCCTGTGCGCCCTGCGCCAGCTCCACCACGGAGGACGCGACGTCGTAGTCACTACCCGCGTGGCCACGGACGATCGCGCCGTCCACGTGCGAGGCGGGTGCACGCACGGGCGCCGGGGAGCCTGCTGCCAGTGGTGCGGTGGGACGGAGCGTCGTCGGCCCGGTGCCCCCGTCCGAGGCTGAGCATGCGCCGGCCAGCAGCGCGGCCGTGATCGTCACGAGGGCGGCCGGCCTTCTCTGCCGCCGATCGGAGTGCGTCATGAGAGCCCCTGTTCGCTCGAACCACGGGTCGACCCGGACCAGACGACGGCGCGCCCGGAACGAGCGCCCGAAAGGTCGGTATCTGGGACGCTAGCACCGCGGCATTCGCGGGGACAGGACGGTGAGTCGCATCGCTTGGTGGCGTGCTAACGGAGCGCTCAGTGGCCGATGAGGAGGGCTTCTCTGGCTTCTCTGGCGGCGTCGACGAGCTCTGGGGTGAGGGTGTGGAGGTCGTTGATGGTCTGGATGCGTTCGATCTGGGTGGCCAGGCGGTCCAGGAGTCGGAAACTGCCTGCGGTGATGCGAGCGATGGTGGCCAGGGCGGTGGCGTGCGCGATCGGGTCGTGGTCGGTGTGCTGGGAGGGAAGGCGCGTGGTGAGGACAGCGTTGAGCTCGTCGGGGCCGAGGGGTCTGTACTCGTGGGCGAAGCCGATGCGGCTGTAGAGCTGGGGATAGCGGGCGAGGCTCTTTTCGACGCCTGGCGGCGACGTCGACGACGGCCCAGAAGCGATCGTTTACGGACGGGCCCGATATAGTCCGGTTCCGGTTCCGGCTCAGTGAGAGGGTGAAGGATGGTTACGTTCCCTTCGCCGCTCCGTCGCGGCGACCTCCTAGCCGTGACGGCTCCGTCGCTGGGGGTGCCCAGCGACCTGGTACCGAGGTTGGACTTCGCGGTTGAGTCGCTGCGTGAGCGCGGGTACCGGGTCGTCGTCGACGACGTGACAGAGGGAGAGGGCGAGGCAATCGCCCGCGGCCCGGCCCGAGAGCGTGCCGCGAGGCTCACGGGATTGATGCTCGATCCCGAGGTGAGAGCGGTCATTCCACCGTGGGGTGGGCACATCGCGATCGATCTGCTGCATTGCCTGGACTTCGATGAGATGGCGTCCGGCCCGACCTGGCTGGTGGGGTTCTCCGACGTCTCGACCCTCCTGCTTCCCCTCACGCTGCTGACCGGCGTCGCGACGCTGCACGGCCAGAACCTGATGGACACTCCCTACCGCGTCCCCGCACCCCTGGTGTCCTGGGTGGACGTCGCTAGTGGCCACGTTGGCCCCGCAGTCGTCCAGGGACCAGCGCAGGCCTACCGGTCTGCGGGCTTCGATGACTGGCAGGCAGACCCCACCGTCACCGAGTACACGTTCGACGCACCTGGGGGGTGGACCCGAGTCGATGCCGAAGGCGACGTCGACGTTCGGGGTCGGCTCATCGGTGGGTGCCTGGACACCATCACGCACCTGGCCGGGACGCCCTACGGGGATGTCGCCACCTTCGCGGCAACTCACGCGCCCGAAGGTCTGATCGTCTACCTGGAGTCGGCGGGCTCTGACGTCGCCGACCTCACCCGACGTCTCTTCGGCCTGCGCTACGCCGGCTGGTTCGGCGCTGCCTCTGCCGTCCTCATCGGACGAAGCAACGGCAAGGAACTCCCCAGCTACACACGCCACGACGCCGTTCGCCACGCGCTCGGGGACCTGGGCATTCCGGTTCTTGTGGACGTCGACTGCGGCCACCTCCCGCCTCACATGGCGCTCGTCAATGGCGCCCTTGCCGAGCTGACCCACACGGCGACCGCGTCTCGGCTCACCCAGTACGTCGAGACTTCACGCGCCAGCTCGGGGCAGGACTGATCGAGCACCACCCAACTGGAAACGATCGTTTCGAGACAACGCCCCAGACGGTGCCCCCCTGCTCGACCCCGGCTGACCTGGCCGTAAACGATCGTTACTGGGCGGGTGCGAGCTGCCAGCCTGTCGTGGTGCACTGGCCGTCGTCGTCGTCGTCGTCGCTGCCGGCCGCGAGGACGGTCCCGTCAGAGCACAGGCCGAGCGTGTGGGCGGATCCCGCTGCCACTGCCACCACATCCCGCCACTGGTCGACGTCACACTGTCCATGGCTGTTGTCACCTGCCGCGAGCACCCGGCCCCCAGCGACGACCGCCACCGTGTGACGACTCCCTGCCGACAAGGCCGTCACGTCGCGCCACGCAGGCACGTCCAGGACTCCGACAGATCGGTCGCCTACCGCGACCACGCGTCCATCGGTGATCAGCGCGGCGGTGTGCAGGTAGCCCGCAGCGATCGCGCTTACGTCACGCCATCCGGCGACCTCGCACTGCCCCCGGCGGGTGCTACCAACAGCCAGGACCGTGCCGTCCCCCCGGAGACCGACGGAGTGCCAGTCTCCCGCTGCGACGGCCACCAGTTCGCTCCAGTCCTCGACGGCGTTGGCTCCCTCGTTCCGGCGACCGGTCGCACGAGCTGATCCATCCGCGAGGACCGCCAGCGTGCGTCGCCAACCCGCGGCGATGCTGACGACGTCACTCCAGTCATGGACGTCGCACTGCCCCGCGTTGTTCCAGCCGGTCGCCAGAACTGTGCCGTCCTTGCGTAGTCCTACCGTGTGGGAGCGCCCGGTGTTTCTGGCCGTGTGCACATTCCCTGCTGCTACTGCGACGATGCCGCTCCACTCCGTGGTGCGCAGCTCCTCGGCTCCAAGCGCACCTGCGGTCAGCACCGACCCATCCACGCCAACTCCCACCGAGTGTCGGTGTCAGGCGGCGATGCGGGCGTGGGAGTGGCGGCAGGTCATCGGTCGATGTTCCCAGAGGTCCCGGGGGCCCGCTGCACGGATCGGAGACAGCTGACCCAAGGACTCCTCGCCGGCCACTGACAGGCCTCAGAAGCACGCCGCCAAGCGATGCGATCTACAGGACAGGGCGCCCCTCCGGAGCGCGCCGCGGGCCTGCACCCGGCTAGCCTCGACAGATGAGCGCACTCAAGGTTCTCTTCCTCGGCGGCACCGGCGTCATCAGCTCCGCGAGCACCCGCCTCGCCGCGAAGCGCGGCATCGACCTGACCGTCCTCAACCGCGGCACGTCGTGGCGCACGCTGCCCGACGGCGTCGAGCACCTGCGCGCCGACGCCCGGGACCCGCAGTCGGTCCGGGAGGCGATCGCCGGCCGCGATTTCGACGCCGTCGTCGACTGGGTGGCCTTCACCCCCGACCACGTCCGCGACGACGTCGACGTGTTCGAGGGCCGCACCGGCCAGCTGGTCTTCATCAGCTCCGCCTCGGCGTACCAGACGCCGCCCGCGCGCCTGCCCGTGCGGGAGTCCACGCCGCTGCGCAACCCGTTCTGGGAGTACTCGCGCAACAAGATCGCCTGCGAGGACGTGCTCGTCGAGGCCTACCGGGACCGCGGGTTCCCTGCGACGATCGTGCGCCCCTCGCACACCTACGACCGGACCCTCATCCCGCTCGACGGCGGCTGGACCGCGCTCGAGCGCATGCGCCAGGGCAAGGAGGTCGTGGTGCACGGCGACGGCACCTCGCTGTGGACGCTCACGCACCACGAGGACTTCGCCAAGGGGCTCGTCGGGTTGCTCGGCCACCCGCGCACGCTCGGGGAGGCCTTCCACATCACGTCCGACGACGTCCTGACCTGGGACCAGATCACGCGCGCCCTCGCACGGGCCGCCGGGGTCGAGGCCAAGATCGTGCACGTCCCGTCCGACGCGATCGCCGCCGCCGACCCCGACTGGGGCGCGGGCCTGCTCGGCGACAAGGCGCACTCGATGGTCTTCGACAACACCAAGATCCGCAGCGTCGTCCCCGACTTCATCGCGACCATCCCGTTCGAAGCCGGGGCGTGCGAGATCGTCGAATGGCACGACGCCGATCCGTCGCGCCGCACCGTCGACGCTCGTATCGACGGCGTCATGGACGAGCTGGTGGCGCGCTTCCGCGTCGCCTGACGTTCACCCGAAGTCACCCGCTCCGGCCTTCCGCACGGGGCGGGACCCCGATAGCGTCGCAGGGTGACCGAGCCCACGATCGCCAGTCGCATCCTCTGGCTCGCCGCGGGCATCGCGGTGGGCGTCGTCGTTCCCGTCCTCACGTTCGGGTATCACGTCGGTGAGTGCGTGGACTCAGTGCGCCCCGGTGGTTCCTTCTGCCGCACTGGCCCCGCCATGGGGCTGCCCGCCGCGATCGTCTGCTGCGTCGTCGCGGCGGTGTTCGTCGTCTACGCGTTGCGGCGAGCGACGCGGCGCTGACAGCGCCGTCGACCCCGCGAGGCTGAGCCGAGCGAGCTCAGCCCGCCGTGACCAGGGTGAAGACGCTGCCGGGCTGGTCGCCCGAGTCGAAGACCCGCAGGCTGTCGTCGGCCGTGTCGAGGCCGAGGTAGCCGGCGGCGGAGCTGAGCGCCACCCGGTCCGGGGAGTCGAGCGGGGTGACCTCGATGACGAGGGCCGGCTCGTCGGGATCGCACGGGGCGAGCGCGACGGCCTCCTCGGCGAGCGCGAGGCAAGACGGTTCGCCGTCGGTGAGGGCGACGGTCTCGAGCAGGTAGGCACCAGGGTCGTCGGGCACGGCGGTGGCGATCCACGAGATCGACAGCTCGGAACTGGCGGCGTCGTCCACGGTGATCACCCCGCCCTCGACCGACGGTGCCAGGTAGGTCCCGGCGAACGTCTGGACCTGCATCTCGGCCCCCAGGACCGTGTCCGACGACGCGTCGTCGGACGGCTCCGGCGTCGCATCGGGCTCCTCGGTGCTCGGAGCCGGAGTCTCGGTGCTCGGGCTGGGCGCCTCGGGCGAGGAGGTGGGCTGCTCGACGGCGGTGCTCGACGTGGCCGGAGCCGGGTTGTCGTCGGACGTGCAGCCAGCGAGGGTTGCCCCCGCGCCAAGGAGTGCGACGGTCAGGGCAGCGCGCGTGGTCGTGTGCATACGACCTATGTGATCAGACGCGCCCGTACTTCGCGCGGGCGAACGAGTACACCCCGTACGCGGCGAACCCGACGGCCATGAGCGTGAGCAGGACCGCGCCGAACGGCAGCTCGAGGAGGGAGCGCAGCGCGCCGTCGAGCCCGGTCGCCTCGTCGCTGTCGTGCGTGACGGCGGCGACCACGAGGAACCCGCCGACGATCACGAGCGCGATGCCCTTGGCGATGTAGCCGACCTGGCCCGCGCGCACGACCGCCCGGCCCGGGTGGCCGTCGAGGTCCTCGAGGAACTTCTTCTTCCAGCCCTTGATCACGTGGTAGACCGCCACGCCGATGACCCCGAGCCCCACCGCGGCGATGAGCACCTGACCGAGCGGCCACTGCAGCACCTTCGCCGTCATGCTCTCCTCGCTCGACCCGCCGCCCGAGCCCTGCAGGATCGAGTACGTGGTCCAGCCGAGCGCCCCGTAGACGACCAGGCGTCCGACGGCCTTGAGCCGGTCCTTCGTCTCGTGCCGCCCGACCGCCTCGGTGACCTGCCACAGCGCGAGCAGCACGAAGCCGACGACGCAGCCCCACAGCAGCGCGGTGCCGAGCCCGGACTCCGCCAGCACGGACAGTGCGCCGGTCTGGTCGGCGTCCCCGCTCGCGCCACCCCACGCGACCTGGAGCGCGAGCCACGCGATCAGCAGGTGCAGGAGGCCGTTGGCGAGGAACCCGAGCCGGGCGCCGGCCTCGACCGCGGGGTGGTCTCCGGCAGCGCGGGCATTGCTCTTCATGTCGGCGGTCATGCCGTCACCCTGCCACCCGGTCAGGTGGCCCGCACCCGGTGCGGGTAGTCCGCCTCGCGCCCCTGGAACTCGAGGATCGCGGGATTCACGACGACGCCCTCGCGGATCTCGATGGCGCGCGCGATGGTCGGGTCCGCGTCCCAGGCGACGGGTCCGCCGAGCACGGTTCCGACGAACGGCAGGAGCGATTCGCTGATCTCCCACGTCGCGGCGTTCCACAGGTGCGACGGGCTGTGGTCCACCGCGTAGTAGGCGATGTGGTCGCCGATCTCGAACATCGGGTCGGCGAACGACGTCGGGCGCGCCCAGCTGAAGCCCATGCCCTCGTCGCAGGACACGTCCACGATCAGGCTGCCCGGCCGGAACGCCGCCAGGTCCTCCTCGCGCAGGAACATCAATGGCGCGTTGGGGTCCTGCAGCGTGCAGTTCACGACGATGTCGCAGGCCGCGAGGAACGGCGCGATCGGCACCCGGCCCGCCTCTGTCGTGACGTGGCTGAGGAACGGCGCGGCCTCGTCCTGGTCGAAGTGCGCCATGCGCGCGGAGTGGATCGGCGCGCTCACGGCGGCGACGTCGCGGCCGGTGAGCACCTGGATGTCATGCACGCCGATCGCCTTGAGCGCGGTGACGGCGCCGCGGGCCGTGGCCCCGAAGCCGATGACGACGGCGGTGAGCCGGCGCCCGTAGTCGCCCGTCAGGCCGCACAGCTGCAGGGCGTGCAGCACAGACGCGTACCCGGCGAGCTCGTTGTTCTTGTGCAGCACGTGCAGGCCGAAGCTCCCGTCGCGGCGCCAGTGATTCATGGCCTCGAACGCGATGAGGGTGAGCCGCTTGTCGATCGCGAGCTGCGTGACCTCGGCGTCCTGGACGCAGTGCGGCCAGCCCCAGAGGGTCTGTCCGTCACGCAGCGCGGCCACGTCGGAGGCCTGCGGCTTGGGCAGCAGCACCACGTCCGACGACGCGACCACCTCGGCGCGGTCCGCGACCCCGGCGACCAGCGGGCGGAGCTGGTCGTCGCTCACGCCGAAGCGTCGGCCGTAGCCCGTCTCGAGCGTGATCCGCTGGCGGAGGCCGGGATCGATCCGCTCGAGGTGCGCCGGGTGGATCGGCAGGCGGCGCTCGTCGGGTTTGCTCGAGGCGCCGAGGACGCCGAGCGTGAGCCCGGTCATCGCCGGGCCGCGGTGCGAGGGACCGTGCCGACGGGCGTCGGACGGGACTGCCGTGCGGACCGGACGGTCATCGCTGCTCCCTGGAGGAGGCGCCGAAAAACGGTGCCTATCCGGTCAGACTACGCGAGTCGGGAGCACCCCGTGCTCGCCCAGAGCACAGTCCTGATCGGGGAGGCCGAGCAGAACTGTGCTCTGTGTGAGCGGCGCGGCGCGCCACCGGCTCAGACCCCCGGGGTCGAGCCTGCCTGGCCCGACGACGACGCCGAGCCCTCCGTGATGCCCAACTCGCGCAGCTGCTTGCGGGTCGGTGGCGGCACCGGCGCCTCGCCGGGGGTCCCCGGCTCGAGGAAGCCCTCGCGCGCCGCGGTGCCCATGACGATCACCCCGGTCGAGGTCAGGCCAGCGTCCGCGCACGCGGCCACGATCCCGTCGAGCGCTGCGCGCACGACCTGCTCGCCCGGCAGGGTGGCCCGCACGACGACGGCGACGGGCGTCGTCGGGTCGATGCCCGCGGTGAGCGCCTGGTGGGCCAGGCGCTCGAGGCCGGCGAGGCCCATGAGGATGACGGTCGTGACGTCGGGCGCGCCGATCGCCGCGAGGTCCAGCGGCGTGAGCCGCCCGTGCCCGTTGACGACGTGCACGCGCCCCGAGGTCCCCCGGTGCGTCACGGGGATCCCGGCGATCAGGGGCGCGGCCACCGCAGACGTGATGCCCGGCACCACGGTCACCTCGACTCCCGCCGCGCGGCACGCGAGGACCTCCTCGCCGCCGCGGCCGAACAGGAACGGATCCCCGCCCTTGAGCCGCGCGACCCGGCGACCGGCCTGCGCCTGGTCGATCAGGATCTGGTTGATGGCGCTCTGCGGCACCTGGTGGATGCCTGGGCTCTTGCCGACGTGGATGACCTCGACGTCGTCGGCGAGCTCGGTCAGGACCGAGGTGGGGCCCAGGCGGTCGGAGACGACGACGTCGGCCTGGGCGAGCAGCGCGCGGGCGCGCACGGTCATGAGGTCGGGGTCGCCCGTGCCGCCGCCGAGCAGGGCGACCGTGCCAGGGCGCAGCACCGCACCGCGCACCGGCGCAGTGGTCCCGAGCGGGTCGCCAGCAGCAGCGTCCGCCTCGCGGTGCGCACGCAGGTCCACGCCGCCGGACCGCAGCACCTCGGCCAGTCCGTCGCGCACGGTCACCGACCGCCGCGGGTCGGCGCCGCTCGCGGACGTCACCCCGAGCAGCACGTCGCCGACGACGGCGGTCGCGGTCGAGCGTGCCGTCCCGACGGCCACGTCGGAGGCGACGACGCAGAACACGCGCCGCGCGGACGCCCACCCGGCGACCGCGGCGTCGACCGCGGCGTCACCGGTGCAGGCGTGCACGAGCCAGGCGCCGTCGACGTCCGCCTCGACGACCTCGCGGGCGGCGAGGGTTACGCGGCCGGTCGCCGCGAGCGTCGTCAGCTCGTCCGAGGCGTCGGGTGCGACGACGTCGACCGCCGCGCCGCCGTCGAGCATCGTGTGCGCGCGGCGCGTCGCGATCGGCCCGCCGCCGACGACGAGCACCCGGCGCCCGGTGAGGTCCAGCCCCAGCAGCGTCGCCGTCATCGGCCCACCTCGTCGTCGGCCCCGGGCTCAGCGACAGGCTCGACCACGCGCGCCACCGCCTGCACCTCGACGCGCCCGTCGGCCACCCGCGCGGGGTAGCTCGCGAGGTCCTGAGGCGTCTTTCCCGCAGCGTCCAGGCACTCGCCCGTGCGCACGTCCCAGACCTGCTTGTACATCGGCGAGGACACGATCGTGCGGTCTCCGGCGGAGCCGACGAGCCCGCGGGAGAGCACGTTCGCCCCGGAGAACGGGTCCTTCTGCTGCACGGCGACGACCTCGTCGTCGAGCAGGCGGAACACGGCGATCTGGGTGCCCTCGAGGAGCGCCGCGGCCCCGCGCTCGGGCACCAGGTCCTCCAGAGCGCAGACGTCGATCCATGCGGTCACTTGCGAACCTCCAGGTGGCGGGCGATCACGGGGTTGTTATCGGCCTTCTCACCGGGACGGGCGGGGCGGACCTGCCCGCGCTCCGAGGTGTAGGCGAGGTCGGGGTCGTGCTGGTCGGGCGCGTTGACGAACGACACGAACCGGCGGAGCTTCTCCGGGTCGTCGAGCGTCGCGCGCCACTCGTCCTCGTAGGACTCCACGTGCTCGGCCATCGAGGCGTCGAGCTCGGCGCCGATCCCGAGGACGTCGTCCACCAGCACCTTGCGCAGCTCGGGGATGCCGCCGGGGTACTCGGCCACCCACGGCGCGGTGCGCTGCAGGCGGTCGGCCGAGCGGATGTAGAACGCGAGGAAGCGGTCGATCACGCGGATCAGGCCGTCGTCGTCGAGGTCCTCGGCAAGCAGGTCCGCGTGCCGCGGCGTGAAGCCGCCGTTGCCGCCGACGTAGACGTTCCAGCCCTTCTCCGTCGCGATGACGCCGACGTCCTTGCCGCGGGCCTCCGCGCACTCGCGCGCGCAGCCCGAGACGCCGATCTTGAACTTGTGCGGGGAACGCAGGCCCCGGTAACGCATCTCGATCTTCACGGCCATGCCGACGGAGTCCTGGACGCCGAACCGGCACCACGCCTGCCCGACGCAGGACTTCACCGCGCGCAGCGACTTGCCGTACGCCTGACCGGACTCGAAGCCGGCGTCGACGAGCCGCTTCCAGATATCGGGCAGCTGGTCGATCCGCGCGCCGAACATCGCGATGCGCTGCGCGCCCGTGATGCGCGTGTGCAGACCGAACTCCTGCGCGACCTCGCCGAGCACCATGAGGCGCTCGGGCGTGATCTCGCCGCCGGGCACGCGCGGGACCACCGAGTAGGTGCCGTCCTTCTGCATGTTGGCGAGCACGTGGTCGTTGGTGTCCTGGATCGCGGCGTGCTCGCGCTCGAGCACGTGCCCGAACCCGAGGGACGACAGGATCGAGGCGACGACGGGCTTGCAGACGGCGCAGCCGCGGCCGGTGCCGTGCGCGCCGATGACCTCGGTGAACGTGCGCAGGCCCTCGTGGCGCACGAGCTCGAACAGCTCGGCGCGGCCCATCTCGAAGTGCTCGCACATGGCGCGCGAGACGGCGATGCCGTTCTTCTCCAGGGTGGTGTTGACGATCTTCGTCAGCAGCGGGACGCAGGACCCGCAGACGGTCCCGGCCTTGGTGCAGGCCTTCACGTCGCCGACGTTCATGCAGCCCTGGTGCGTGACCGCGTCGCGCACCGTGCCGGCGGTGACGTTCGCGCACGAGCAGACGACGACGTCGTCGGGCAGGTCCACGCTCGGGAGTCCGCCGCCGCCCTCGGGGGCGAGGAACGCCGACGGGTCCGCGCCGAGCGGGCGGTCGAGCAGCGGGCGCAGCGAGGAGTACAGCGCGATGTCGCCGACGAACACGCCGCCGAGCAGCGTCTGGGCGTCGTCGGACACCACGAGCTTCTTGTAGGTCTTGGCGACGGGGTCGGAGAAGCTGACCTCGAGCGCGCCCGGGGTGAGCGCGAAGATGTCGCCGAAGCTGGCGGCGTCGATCCCGACGCCCTTGAGCTTGGTGCCCTCGGGGAAGCGCTCGTACGTCTTGCGTCCACCGAACAGCTGGTCGACGACGACCTCGGCCATCGCGTTGCCGGGCGCCACCAGGCCGGTGGCCTCGTTCTCGAACGACGCGCACTCGCCGATCGCCCACACCGCGGTGTCCGACGTGCGGCACGTCGGGCCCACGACGACGCCGCCGCGGTCGCCGATCGCCAGGCCGGACTCGCGGGCCAGGCGGTCGCGCGGGCGGATGCCGGTCGAGAACACCACGACGTCGGCGGGGATGGTCGAGCCGTCGGACAGGTCCATCGTGGCGACGGGGCCGTCACCCGCAGGGCCCAGGCGCGTGGCGCCGGTCGCGGTGCGCACGTCGATGCCCATGTCGGTGATGAGCACGCGCAGCGCCTCGCCACCGCCGGCGTCGAGCTGGACGTTCATCAGGCGGTCCGCGAACTCCACGACGGTCGCGCTCGCGCCGAGCTTCTGCAGGGCGGCCGCGGCCTCGAGGCCGAGCACGCCACCGCCGACGACGGCGCCAGACAGCGGGCGCCCGAGCTTCTCCGATCGCAGCGCGATCCACTCGCGCAGGCCCACGACGTCGGCCATCGTCCGGTAGCTGAACACGCCCGGGAGGTCGGTGCCCTCGGTGCGGGGCGTCCACGCCCACGAGCCTGTGGCGAGCACCAGGTTGTCGTACGGCTCGACCCGGCCGGAGCGGGTCACGACCGCGCGCTGGTCCAGGTCGAGGCGGTCGACCGCGTCGCCGATGACCAGCGTGACGCGCGGGTCGGACCACGGCGTCTGGTCCATGACCAGGGCCTCGGGGCTGCGGCCGTCGAAGTACTCCGACAGGTGCACGCGGTCGTACGGGGCGCTCGGCTCGTCACCGATCACGGTGAGCGTCCAGTCGCCGTCGGGCGACGTGCGGCACAGCTCGTCGGCGAACTTGTGGGCGACCATGCCGCCGCCCACGACGACGACGCGTCCGGGGGTCTGGGTGCTCATGAGGTCCCTCTTCGTCTCGGGGTCCGGCCGCGGTCAGCGCGCCGATGTTCCATCGTCCGTATCGGCTTGTCCGCCCGTCCGGGCCGTTCGGCCCAGCCGGGGTGTGACGTCCGCCGCGTCCGGCTACTCGAGCACGGTGGTCGGAGCCTCCCACGCGTCGTCGGGCCGGTGGTGCGAGGGCGTCGGCACGAACTCGGGGTGCGCGCCGGGGGTCAGGTAGGTGCGGGCGAAGGCCAGGGCCTGGCGCACGTCGTCGCAGCGTTCCGCGGCCGTGCGGGCCTTGCGGGTGCCGATCTCGATGGCTACGTCGCCCTGCCAGCCGTGGTGCACGATCTCAGCGAGCAGCTCGCGGACCGGCTGGGTGCCGCGCCCGGGCACCAGGTGCTCGTCGCGGCCCGAGTCGGTGCCGTCGGTGAGGTGGATGTGCCGCAGACGGTCGCCGAAGATCCGCATGAGGTCCAGGCAGGACTGCCGCGAGCTCGCGGCGTGGGAGACGTCGAGGGTGACGGCGTCGTAGTCGTGCTCCGTGGGGTCCCAGCCGGGCAGGTACGCCATGTAGTCGCGCTTGCGGCCGCGCCACGGGTACATGTTCTCGACCGCGATCGTGATGCCCGAGTCCTCCGTGAGGTCGCGCACCTCGTCGACGAACTTGCGCGAGTACTTGCGCTGCCACGCGAACGGCGGGTGCACGACGACGGTGCTCGCGCCGAGCGAGTGGGCCATGTCCACGGTCTTGGCGAGCTTGGGCCCCGGCTTGGCCCCCCATACCTGCTGGCTGACGATCAGCGTGGGGGCGTGGATCGAGCGGATGGGCATGTCGAAGTCCGCGGACAGGTGCGAGAGCGCGACGTCGTCCTGGGTGACCTTGTCCCCCCAGACCATGACCTCGACGCCGTCGAAGCCCAGGTCAGCGGCCATCTCGAAGGCGTACGGCGCCTTGCGCGGGTACACCGACGCCGTGGACAGGGTGACGTTGATCCCGGGGGCTGGAGCGGTCTCCAGGGGACGGGCGTCGTCGGCGGCTGGCATACCCAGCACCCTAGTGCGGCACCAGGACCATCGCGATCTGCGTCACAGCCACCGATACGTTGGGCGCATGACGACCCACATCCTCGCCATGGGCGGCGGCGGCTTCTCCATGTCCGACGACGGCGCGGCCACGGCGTTCGACCGGTTCGCCCTCGGGCTCACCGGGCGCGAGCGGCCCACCGTGTGCTTCGTGCCGACCGCGTCGGGCGACGCCGCGGAGTACGTGGACCGGTTCGAGTCCGCCTACGCGTCGCTCGACTGCGAGACGCGCGTGCTGGAGCTGTTCCGTCGCCGCACGTCCGACGTGCGCGAGGTGCTCGCCGGCGTCGACCTGCTCATGGTCGGCGGCGGCAGCACCGTGAACCTGATGGCGCTCTGGGACCTGCACGGCGTCACCGCGGCGCTGCGGGAGATCACCGCGACGCGTGACCTGGTGCTCGCGGGCGTCTCCGCAGGGGCGAACTGCTGGTTCGAGGCGTGCTCGACCGACGCGCTCGGCCCCGAGGTGGCGGCCTGGCACGGTGGCATGGGGTTCCTGGCGGGGAGCTTCTGCCCGCACTACGACGGCGAGGAGCAGCGCCGCCCGCACCACCACGGCGTCGTCGCCTCGGGTGCGCTGCCGGGTGGCTGGGCCGCCGACGACGGAGCGGCCGTCCACGCGGTCGACGGCCGGGTCGTGGCGCACCTGGCCGAGCGCCCCGGCGCGCGCACCTACCGCGTGGAGCCCGACGGCGCGGGTGGTGTGCGCTGCGAGGCGCAGCAGATGCGGGACGTCTGACCCTGGACAACCCCTAGACGTCGTTGATGCGGTGCCGCTACTGTGCGCTCGGCCCCGACATTCCGGGGATTTCGGGGGAAGTCGCCGCGGGGGCGCGGCCAAGCATCGGATCAAAGGGGATTCATGCGCACCGTTGTTGTCGTCACGTCCACCGCCGTCGTCACCGCCATCCTGGGCGGGGGAGCCTTCCTGCTCGCCCAGGACAAGGCGGGACGGTCCAGCGCGTCGCCGGCACCCCCGCGAGCACCTGCGGCTGAGCGCTAGCCTGTGCCCACCGGTCGCGGCAGGCGCGACCGGACGTGACGTCGAGGGGTGCCGGTGACGCTGACCGAACGGCTCCTGCACGTCCTGGTCGCGGGGAGCGTCGTCGTCGGCTCGGCCTGGTGGCTCCTGCCGGAGCGCGAGCCCGCGACGGTCTCTCCCGAGGAGATCGAGCGGATCGTCACGACCGTGCAGCAAGGAGCCGAGGAGCTGCGCGCCCGGTGCGACCTGCGGCCCGAGACGTGCCGCGGCCTCGAGGTCGCGGTGCCCGCCACCGGCCCGTGAGCCCAGCCTGCGGCTGACGCCGGTCCCGGCGTAGCCTGGCCGGACTGATCTGGTCCGTTCCGCGAAGGGGGCACGAGGTGCCGACGCCGACGCTGCTGCTGCTCCGGCACGGCGAGAGCACGGCCAACGCCGCCGGGCTCTTCACCGGCGTGTTCGACGCCGAGCTCACCGCCCGGGGCCGTGCGGAGGCCGCGAACGCTGCCGGTCTGATCCGCACCGCCGGCCTCGTGCCGGACGCGACCTTCACGTCTCCCCTGTCGCGGGCGGCACACACGGCGCGGATCGTCCTCGACGCGCTGGGTCGCCAGGACGAGGAGGTGACGACGGACTGGCGCCTGACCGAGCGCAGCTATGGCGCCCTGACCGGCCGAGCGAAGGAGGAGGTCCTCGCGGAGTTCGGCGAGGAGCTCTTCCTCGAGTGGCGTCGCTCGCTCGGCACGCGCCCCCCCGCGATGTCCGACGCGCAGTTCGAGCGGCTGCGCGCCGCGCCGCCGTTCGACGCGCTGCCGGACGCCGCGATGCCCCGGACGGAGTCGCTGCGCGACGTCATGGTCCGGGTGCAGCCGGTGCTCACTGACGTCGTCGAGCCGGCGCTCGCCGCCGGAAGGAGCGTGCTCGTGGTGGCGCACGGCAACTCGCTGCGCGCCGTCGTCGGCCTGCTCGACGGTTCGGACGAAGACGAGCTCCGCGCGCTGAACATCCCCACCGGCCAGCCCCTGGTCTACGACGTGGACGCGAGCGGCCAGCCGGTCCCGCGCAGCGGCCGGTACCTCGATCCCGAGACCGCGCACCAGGCCGCGCGGGTCATCGCCGCGGAGGGCGGTACCTGATCGTCCTGCGCCTGGGCGGCGGGGCCGTGGCACGATGGCGCGCATGGCCGCCGATCCCCGTTCCCTGTTCCCGGGGAAGTTCTTCATCAGCACGGTGCTCGACGCGCTGGACACCAAGACCACGATGTCCGGGGCGATGGCCCGGCGCTACCTGCAGCGCGCGGCGATGGCGGGGATCATCATCGGCGTCCTGTACGCCGCGAACTTCGCGATGATCGCTGCGTTCGACGCCGTGACGATCGGCGGCACCACGCTCGTCACCCTCGGCCGCGTCGCCGGGGCGCTGACGTTCGGCTGGGCCCTGGTGTTCATCTACTACACCAAGTCCGAGCTGCTGACCTCGAACATGATGATCGTGACGATCGGGGCGTACTACAAGCGCACCCGGTGGCGCGAGGCGATGCGCATCCTGGGCCTGTGCTACCTCGGGAACGCGCTCGGCGGCCTGCTGGTCGCCCTGCTCCTGCGCTTCTCGACGATCCTCGCGGGGCGCCCGACAGAGCTGATGATCGCGGCTTCCGACCGCAAGCTCGCGTTCCTGACGGAGGGCGCCGCGGGCTGGGGCGACCTGCTGGTCCGAGCGATCTTGTGCAACCTGCTCATCAACATCTCGATGCTGCTGGTCTACAACGGTCTCATCAAGGACGACCTCACGCGCAGCCTCGCGATGATCGTCGCGGTGTTCCTGTTCGCGTTCCTGGGGCTCGAGCACTCGGTCGCCAACACGGTGCTGTTCCTCATCGTCGGTCTGCGCGACGGGATCGAGGTCGGGCTCGCGCTCGCGAACCTCGGGATCGCCCTGGTCGGGAACTTCATCGGGGGTGGCCTGCTGATCGGCCTGTACTACGCGTACGTGAACGACGACGCGCGCTACCTGCGAGAGCAGCCGCCAGTCGGGCCGAGCTGAGCAGCGCACGCTGAAGCCGGGCCTGGTGCCCACGCCCCGGAGCCTGGGCCCGGCGCGCGGCTACGCGGTGAGCGCGCCGTCCTCGATGAGGGACGCGAGCACCAGGTCGGGCCGGTCGCGCTGCACGGCCCGCAGGCGCCACTCGTCGCGGAACAGCGCGAGCAGCGTGCCGTCGCCGCGGTGGGCGAGCTCGACGCCCGGCACACCGGAGAGCTGGACGGCGTCCTCGGGCGCGAGGCGCCGGGCGACCGAGAGGTCGAGCGGGTGCGTCACGACGACGGCGTGGAACTCGTGCTCCATGCGGAAGCTCGCGACCTCGAACTGCAGCGGCCCGACGGCGGCCAGGATCGGCGCGCCGTCACCGCGCGCCTCGGAGACGAGCACCTGGACGACGCCCTCCTGCTCGAGCTGGGCGATCCCCTTGCGGAACTGCTTGGACCGCGACGGGTCCGCGGGGCGCGCCGAGACGAAGTGCTCGGGCTCGAACGCGGGCATCGGCGGGAACTTCACGGCGGGCCCGGTCGCGTGCACCGTGTCGCCCACGGCGAGGCTCGTGGCGTTCACGAGCCCGACGACGTCGCCTGGGTAAGCGACGTCGACCGTGTGCCGGGCGCGCCCGAGCACGGCCAGCGCGTACTTCGTCGCGAAGCTGCGGCCGGTCTGAGCGTGCACGACCGGCGCGCCGCGCTCGAACGCGCCGGAGCACACGCGGATGAAGGCCACGTGGTCGCGGTGGTTGGGGTCCATGCCGGCCTGGATCTTGAAGACGAAACCGCTGAACGGAGCGTCCAGCTCGCGGGGCTTCCCCGCGCGGTCCACCCGGGCGCTCGGCGCCGGGGCCAGACGGACGATCGCGTCGAGGAGCTCGCGCACCCCGATGTTCGCCAGCGCCGCGCCGAACAGCAGCGGCGTGGTCTCGAGTCGGAGGAAGGAGGGGATGTCCACTGCGTCGAGAAGCCCGGCACTCTCCACGGCGGCCGTGACGTCCTGCTCGGCGCGCTCGAGGGCCTCGTCCATCGTGGCGGGCGTGGCGACGGCGAGCGTCGCGCCACCGGGCGCGCGCTCGTAGAACGTGATCCCTTGCGAGGCGACGTCGACCAGGCCGGCTAGGGCGCCCGAGGGGCCGATCGGCCACGTCACTGGCGTGGGACGCAGGCCGAGCCGGGTCTCGAGCTCGTCGCAGAGCTCGAGCGCCTCCTGGCCGGGGCGGTCCCACTTGTTGATGAAGGTGATGACGGGGACGCCGCGGCGTCGGCAGACCTCGAAGAGCTTGAGTGTCTGCGGTTCGAGGCCCTTGGCGGAGTCGAGCAGCATCACCGCGGCGTCGACCGCCGTGAGCACGCGGTAGGTGTCCTCGGAGAAGTCGGCGTGCCCCGGGGTGTCGAGCAGGTTGATCACGACGTCGTCGTAGGTGAACTGCAGCGCCGCTGACGTGATCGAGATGCCGCGGGTCTGCTCCATCTCGAGCCAGTCGGAGATGACGCCCGAGCGGCCCGCCTTGCCGTGCACGGCGCCGGCCTCGTTGATGACGCGAGCGTGCAGGGCGAGCGCCTCGGTGATCGTCGACTTGCCGGCGTCGGGGTGCGAGATGACCGCGATACTGCGGCGGCGGGCGGCCTCGTGGCGGACCGTCGCGGGGGCGAAGGGGTCGCTCGTGCGGGCGCGCTCGGTGTTGGCAGGCTGCTGCAGCTCCATGACGACCCTTCTTGAACCGGCGGCCATCCTAACGTCGTCGCGCCGCCTGGAGCGTCGGTCCGGCCCCGTGGGGCGCATTATCACGTTAGGGTCATGGTGGGCGCGCCGTGCGTCCCCTTCCATCTCCCAGCCGAGAGGCACCACACACATGCCAGCTTCCCCCGCCCGTCTCGGACCGCCGCCGGCCCTGCCCAAGAACGGGCTGCGCGTCATCCCGCTCGGCGGTCTCGGTGAGATCGGCCGCAACATGACGGTGTTCGAGTTCGGCGGGCGTCTGCTGATCGTGGACTGCGGCGTGCTGTTCCCCGAGGAGCACCAGCCGGGCATCGACGTGATCCTGCCGGACTTCACCATCCTGCGCGACCGGCTCGACGACATCGAGGCGATCGTCCTGACCCACGGGCACGAGGACCACATCGGCGGCGTGCCGTACCTGCTCAAGGAGCGCGCGGACATCCCCCTGATCGGGTCCGAGCTCACCCTCGCGTTCATCACCGCGAAGCTCCAGGAGCACAAGATCAAGCCCGTCACCGTGCAGGTGGCCGAGGGCGACAAGCGCGACGCCGGGCCCTTCGGTCTCGAGTTCGTCGCCGTCAACCACTCGATCCCGGACAGCCTGGCGGTCGTCATCCGCACCGCCGCGGGCGTCGTCGTCAACACCGGCGACTTCAAGATGGACCAGTTCCCGCTCGACGGGCGGATCACGGACCTGCGGGCCTTCGGTCGCCTCGGCGACGAGGGCGTGGACCTGTTCATGACCGACTCCACCAACGCGGAGGTCCAGGGCTTCACGACGTCGGAGCGCGAGCTCACGCCCGCGATCGACTCCGTGTTCAAGAACGCGCCGCGTCGGGTGATCGTGTCGAGCTTCGCGAGCCACGTGCACCGCATCCAACAGGTGCTCGACTCCGCGCACGAGCACGGGCGCAAGGTTGCGTTCGTCGGCCGCTCGATGGTCCGCAACATGCGCATCGCGCAGGAACTCGGCTACCTCAACATCCCCCGTGGTCTGGTGGTCGACTTCAAGAAGCTCGTAACGATGGAGGACTCCAAGGTCGCGCTCATCTGCACGGGCTCGCAGGGTGAGCCGCTCGCGGCCCTGTCGCGGATGGCGAACGGTGACCACCAGGTGCGCGTCGGCGAGGGCGACACGGTGCTGCTCGCCAGCTCGCTGATCCCGGGCAACGAGAACGCGATCTACGGGATCATCAACAAGCTGATCGATCTGGGCGCGAACGTCGTGCACAAGGGCAACGCCAAGGTGCACGTCTCGGGCCACGCGAGCGCCGGCGAGCTCATCTACTGCTACAACATCGTGCGCCCGTCCAACGTGCTGCCGATCCACGGCGAGTCCAAGCACCTGCGGGCCAACGGCGAGCTCGCCGTGCGCACCGGCGTGGACCCGGACCGCGTGATCATCGCCCGAGACGGCTCCGTGATCGACCTGATCGACGGCCGCGCGCGCATCACCGGCCAGGTGCAGGCGGACCTCGTGTACGTCGACGGCAGCGCCGTGGGCCACGCGACCGACGAGACCCTATCCGAGCGCCGCCAGCTGAGCGACGCCGGCGTCGTCACGGTCCTCGCGATCGTCGACCCCAAGACCAACCAGCTCGCGGAGCCGCTCGAGTTCCTCACCCGCGGGTTCATCGACCACGACGGCACCCTCGACCGGGCTCGTCCCGCCGTCGAGCGGGCGCTGGCGCGGGAGAAGAGCACCGACGTCGCCGCGGTCGAGGCCTCGATCGCCCGCGCGGTGACGTCGCACCTGTCGCGTGCGTACCGCCGCACCCCGCTCGTCATCGGGATCGTCATCGACGCGTGACGCGTCGCGTCTGACACGACGGCGGACGGGGGAGAGATCCTCGCCCGCCGTCGTGCTTTGCGAGTCCGGTGCGGGCACGGCTGGTGGTGCGTGAGGATGGGGATCATGGCGCGTGATCTGCGGGTGTGCTTCGTCGGCGACTCCTACGTCGCTGGCACGGGGGACCCGACCGCGCTCGGATGGCCCGGCCGCGTCGTTGCCGAGGCGTTCGCGAGCGGCCTCCCTGTCACCGCGTACAACCTCGGCGTCCGAGGTGAGACCGGCCCGCAGGTCGCGCGACGGATCCCGGTTGAGACGGCCCCGCGGCTCGCACCGGCGGACGATCCCCGGCTGGTCGTGTCGTTCGGCGCGAACGACACCGTGGAGCGCGACGGTCAGGTGCGGGCGTCGATCGGGCAGACCGTCGGGGCCCTCCGCGACATCCGAGCGGCAACCGACGTCCCCGTGCTGCTGGTCGGCCCTCCCGCAGTCGACGACGCGCAACAGAACGAACGCCTCATGACGACGAACGCGGCCCTCGCCGAGGAGGCTGGCCGGTTGCGAGTGCCGTTCGTCGACACCTTCACGGCGACGAATGCGTCCGCGCTCTGGCGGCAGCAGATCCGCGAATGGGACGGCTACCACCCCGGCGCGGAGGGGTATGCCTACCTCGCCGCGGTCGTCGCGCCCCCCGTCCTCGACTGGTTGCGGAGCGAGCCGCCCCGTTGAGAGCTCTCTGAGGCGGCGACACCGACGTCGGGCGAGGCTGAGGACCCCGCCCGACGTCGTGCCTCTTACAGAGCGGCCGTGGCTGCGACACGCTCTCGGACCTCGCGCGCCGCGGCGACGAGGTGTTCCAGGCTCGGGGTGGTCTCGGCGTAGCCGCGCGTCTTGAGCCCGCAGTCCGGGTTCACCCAGAGCACGTCGGGGTCGACGGAGCCGACGGCGAGCTCGAGCAGCTCGGTGATCTCCGCGGTGTCCGGCACGCGCGGGGAGTGGATGTCGTACACGCCGGGGCCGACGCCGCGGGAGAACCCCACGCGCGTGAGCTCGGGCAGGATCTCCATGCGCGAGCGTGCCGCCTCGATCGACGTGACGTCGGCGTCGAGGGCGTCGATCGCGCTGATGACCTCACCGAACTCCGAGTAGCACAGGTGCGTGTGCACCTGGGTGTCCGGGCGCACGCCCGACGTCGCGAGCGTGAACGACTTCACCGACCAGTCCAGGTACGCCGGCTGGTCCGCCTTGCGCAGGGGCAGCAGCTCGCGCAGCGCGGGCTCGTCCACCTGGATGACGGCGACGCCCGCGGCCTCGAGGTCGGCGAGCTCGTCGCGCAGCGCGAGGCCGATCTGGTTGGCGGTCTCGCCCAGGGGCACGTCGTCGCGGACGAACGACCACGCCATGATCGTGACCGGCCCGGTGAGCATGCCCTTGACCGGCTTGGGCGTGAGCGACTGCGCGTAGGTGGTCCAGCGCACGGTCATCGGCTCGGGCCGGGAGACGTCGCCCCACAGGATCGACGGACGCGTGCAGCGCGACCCGTAGGACTGGACCCAGCCGTGCTGCGTGACCGCGAAGCCGTCGAGAAGCTCGGCGAAGTACTGCACCATGTCGTTGCGCTCGGCCTCGCCGTGCACGAGGACGTCGAGCCCGATCTCCTCCTGCAGCGCGACGACGCGGGCGATCTCCGCGCGCATCGCCTCCTCGTAGGCCTCGGTGCTGAGCTCCCCGCGGGCGTGCGCGGCGCGGGCCACGCGGATGTCGCTGGTCTGCGGGAACGAGCCGATCGTCGTCGTCGGCAGGAGCGGCAGGCCGAGGCGCTGCTGCTGCGCGGCCTTGCGGGACTCGTGCGAGCCACGGTGGAAGTCGTGGTCGGTGAGGCCGGCGGTGCGCTCGCGGACGGCGGGCTCGGCCACACCGGGCGCCTGGGCGCGGTCGGCCAGCGCCGCGGTGGCTGTGGCGAGGGCATCGGCGACGGCGTCGCGCCCCGACCCCAGGCCGGTCGCGAGGGTGACGACCTCGGTGACCTTCTGGTCCGCGAAGGCGAGCCACGACACGAGGCGCGGGTCCAGGGCGGTCTCGTCCGCGACGTCGTGCGGGACGTGGAACAGGGACGTCGAGGTGGCGACGGCGAGTGCCCCGGCCGTGCCGGTGAGCGCCTCGAGCTGGTCGAGCTTGCCCGCGAGGTCCGCACGCCAGATGTTGTGGCCGTCGACGACGCCAGCCACCAGGGTCTTCGTCTCGAGCCCGGCGAGCCCGGCCGCGGGAGCCGAACCCTTGACGAGGTCGATGGCGACGGCCTCGACGCCGGTGGCGGCGACCGTCGGCCAGGCCGCGCCCAGGTCGCCGTACGGAGCGGCGAGCAGGATGGCCGGGCGGGCGGCGCCGTCGGCGGTGAGCGTCGCGTACGTCTCGGTGACCGCGCGGTGCACGACGTCGGCGGGGACGTCGCCGTCGGCCACGAGGGCCGGCTCGTCGAGCTGCACCCAGGTCGCGCCGGCGGCGGCGAGCTCGGCGAGCAGCTCCGCGTACACGGAGGTGACCTCGGCCAGGCGGTCCAGCGGCGAGAAGCCCGCGGGGGCGTCCGACGCGGGCTTGCTCAGCAGCAGGAACGTCACCGGACCGACGAGGACCGGGCGCGTGAGGACGCCGTCGGCCAGCGCCTCGGTGAACTCGGTGACCGCGCGGCGCGAGGCGAGCCGGATCGGGGTGTCCGGGCCGATCTCCGGCACGAGGTAGTGGTAGTTGGAGTCGAACCACTTGGTCATCTCGAGCGGCGCACGCTGGCCCTCGCCGCGGGCGATCGTGAAGTAGCCGGCGAGGTCGATCTCGCCGTCGGCCCCGACGAGGTCCGCGAAGCGGTCGGGGATCGCGCCGAGCGTCACGGCGGCGTCGAGCACCTGGTCGTAGAACGAGTGCGCGGACGGGATCGCAGCGTCGTCGCGGCCCAGGCCGAGCTCGGCGAGGCGCTCGCGGGTCCGCCGGCGCAGGTCCGCGGCGCTCTGCTCGAGCGTGGCGGCGTCGGTCTTGCCGGCCCAGAACGCCTCGACAGCGCGCTTGAGCTCGCGGCGGGGGCCGATGCGCGGGTAGCCGAGGATCGTGGCGGCGGGGAACGCGGGGGTGGTGCTGGGCTGGCCGGTGGCGGTCATGCTGGGGCTCCTTGGATGGTCGGTCGGGTGGTTGCTGGCACGACCCACGGCCCCCTGGCCAGGTCCGGCGCCGTCACGCCGGCCGGAGCCGGACGCGCGGAGCCACCGCCGAGGTGGACGCCCTCGAGCAGGTCAAGTGCTGCTTTGTGCTGGTTGAACGTGTAGATGTGCAGGCCGGGTGCGCCGGCGTCGAGCACGGCGGACGCGAGCTCGACCGACGCGCGCACCCCGCGGGCGTGGCGCTCGGCCGGGTCGGTCAGCCGCTCGAGGTCCGCGACGAGGTCGCGCGGGGCGGCGACGCCAGTGAGCGCCTCGACCCGGGCCAGGCGCGTGGGGTCGGTCGCGGGCAGGAGGCCGGCGAGGATCGGGATCGTCACGCCGGCCGCACGGGCAGCGGCGACGAAGCCGGTGTAGGTCGCAGGCTCGTAGAACAGCTGGGTGATCGCGAAGCTGGCGCCCGCGTCCTGCTTGTCCTTGAGGCGCGCCACCTCCTGCTCGGGGCTCGTGCGAGCGGCGGGATTCCCGCCGGGGAAGGCGGCGACCGCGATGGTGAGGGGCCGTGCGGCTCCGCGCAGGGCGGCGGCGGCGTTCTGCTCGCAGCGCTCCGCCTCGACCTCCCGCAGGAGGGCGACGAGCTCGACCGACGACGCGACGCCGTCGGGCGTGGGACGCCAGGACGGCTGGTCTGCCGGAGGGTCGCCCCGCAGGGCAAGGAAGCTGCGCACCCCGCGCGAGAGGAAGTCGCGCACGACCTCGCGCATCTCCTCGCGCGTGGTCCCGACGCAGGTCAGGTGCGCGATCGGCAGGGCCGGGACGTCGCGGACCAGGGCCTCCAGGACGGCGGTCGACGTCGCGCGGTCTTGCCCGGCCGCGCCGTAGGTGACGGACACGAAGTCGGGCTTCGCTTCGAGGAGCCGGCGCGCGGTCTCCCAGAACTTCGGTGCCGCCGCGGGGTTGCGCGGGGGCATGAGCTCGAACGAGATCGTCGGGCGCTGCGCCGTCGGGTCGGGTGGGGTCGGGGATGCAGAAGCGGAAGCCGCCATGGTGATGCTCCATCGAACCTGGCGTTAGCACCCGCACCCTCAGGAGGCTTCCGTAGTGGGGGGTTGCTGCGGTGTCATCGAGCCAGGACTCTCAACCGCTCTGGATGGGTCAACCCGGACACTAGGGGCGCAGGGTGCGAGCGACAAGGGGTGAGCCAGAAGGTCTCGCGCACTGAGATGACGTCGGGGGGCTCACGGCGCCCGGCCACCAGCCGCCTCCTCTTCTGCCTCACCGCCGCCTTCCGCCCCCGCCGGCGACCGCCCTGGCCGCCCTCCGCCCCGCGACTTCGCGAGTTTGTCGCGACATCGCTACTTCAAAGTCGCGAAGTCGAGGCCAAAGTCGCGAAGTCGCGGAACTGGAGGCTAGGGGGAGCGCGCCGACCGTCGGGAGTCGAGCGAGGGCGCTTGGCTTCTGGATCGAGGGATGTCAATATAGGCGCATGTCGATGCAACGCACCCCGGTGGCCACGCCTCCTGCAGCGCCCGTCGCCTCCGCGGCCCGGCGCCTGTCGTCCCTCGACCGCTGGCTGCCGCTGTGGATCGGCCTCGCCATGGTCGGCGGCCTCGTCCTCGGACGGTTCGTCCCCGCCGTCGGCGACCTCCTCGCGGCCATGGAGGTCGGCGGCATCTCCATCCCGATCGCCCTCGGCCTGCTCGTGATGATGTACCCGGTGCTCGCCAAGGTTCGCTACGACAAGGTGGCCGCCGTCACCGGTGACAAGCGGCTGCTCGCCTCCTCGCTCGTGCTCAACTGGCTCGTCGGGCCGGCGCTGATGTTCGCCCTCGCGTGGATGTTCCTGCCGGACCTGCCCGAGTACCGCACGGGCCTGATCATCGTCGGTCTCGCCCGCTGCATCGCGATGGTCGTGATCTGGAACGACCTCGCGTGCGGGGACCGCGAGGCCGCCGCCGTGCTCGTCGCCATCAACTCGGTGTTCCAGGTCGTCGCGTTCTCGCTGCTGGGCTACTTCTACCTGGCCGTCCTGCCCGGCTGGCTCGGCCTGGACTCCGCCGGCCTCGACGTCTCGATCGGGCAGATCGCGCTCAACGTGCTGATCTTCCTCGGCATCCCGCTGATCGCCGGATTTGCGTCCCGCCTGATCGGCGAGCGTGCCAAGGGCCGCGCCTGGTACGAGGAGCGCTTCATCCCCGTGATCAGCCCGTGGGCGCTGTACGGCCTGCTGTTCACCATCGTCCTGCTGTTCGCGCTCCAGGGCGACGCCGTCACCTCGAACCCGCTCGACGTCGTCCGCATCGCGCTGCCGCTGCTCGCCTACTTCGCCGTCATGTGGGGCATCGGGATCGTCGTCGGGAAGGCGCTCGCGCTCGGGTACGCCCGCTCGACCACGCTCGCCTTCACCGCCGCCGGCAACAACTTCGAGCTCGCGATCGCCGTCGCGATCGGCACGTTCGGTGCGACGTCGGGCCAGGCGCTCGCGGGCGTCGTCGGGCCGCTGATCGAGGTGCCCGTGCTCGTCGGGCTCGTCTACGTCTCGCTGTGGCTGGCCCGGCGCTGGTTCGCGGTCGACCCGTACGCGGCGCCCGTCGCCGCCGACCTCGAGGAGGTCCGGTCATGACCGCCGTCGAGGGCTGCGCCCCGGCCGTCGAGTCCCACGCCCTGGGGGCCGACGTCGCTGCCTCGGTCGCCACCGCACTCAAGGCCCTGGCCGACCCCCTGCGCCTGCGCATGCTGTCGTTCATCGCGACCGCCCCGGCCGCGGAGGCCTGCGTGTGCGACCTCGCCGCGCTCACGGACGTCTCTCAGCCCACGGTCTCCCACCACCTCAAGGTGCTGCGCGACGTCGGCGTGCTCGCCTCCGAGCGACGCGGCACGTGGGTCTGGTACCGCATCACGCCCGGCTATCGCGCCGCGACGACGACGCTGCTCGAGTCCTTCGCCCCGGCCGTCCTCGATGCCGCCCACCGAACCCCCGTCCTCGGCGGCCTCCTCGACGTCGACGAGACCCTCGACCACGTCGCCGAGGACCTGGCGCGGGAGTTCCCCGCCGTCGCCCGCGACGCCGTCCAGCGCGTCGTCCGCGAGTCCTACACGGCGCTCGCCCGCTCGGCGAAGGTCTCCGCGCACCTGGTGCCGCTCGCGCAGCGGTTCGCGCACCAGCGGCTCACGGACCTCACGCGCGAGCCCGACGGACGCCCCCAGGTGCTGTTCCTCTGCGTCGCCAACGCCGGGCGCTCGCAGCTCGCCGCAGCGCTGCTGCAGCACTACGCGGGCGAGCGCGTCGTCGTGCGGTCCGCCGGGTCCGCTCCCGCGGCGACCGTGCACGACGGCGTCCGGGGCGCCCTCGCCGACCTTGCCGTCACCGAGGCCTTCCCCAAGCCGTTGACCGACGACGCCGTCCGCGCGGCCGACGTCGTCGTCACCATGGGCTGCGGGGACGTGTGCCCCGTGCTGCCCGGCAAGCGCTACGAGGACTGGCAGGTCGGCGACCCGGCCCTCGCCTCCCCGGCCGGTATCGCGGCCATCCGCGCCGACATCGACGCGCGCATCCGCGGCCTGCTGAGGGACCTGCTTCCCGACCTCGAGCTGCCCGACGCCTGATCCGGCGTCGCCCGACCCGACCGACCTCAGCCAACGACCCCCAGGAGATCCCCATGACCGAGACTACGACCCGCCCGTCCGCCCTGTTCGTCTGCGTGCACAACGCCGGCCGCTCCCAGATGGCCGCGGGCTACCTGCGCGCCCTGTCGGGCGGCGCCGTGGAGGTCCGCTCGGCCGGCTCCGCGCCCGCCGACCAGATCAACCCCACCGCCGTCGAGGCGATGCTCGAGGAGGGCATCGACATCCGCGCCGAGCAGCCCAAGGTCCTCACACCCGACGCCGTTCAGGCCTCCGACGTCGTCATCACGATGGGCTGCGGCGACGTCTGCCCGATCTACCCGGGCAAGCGCTACGAGGACTGGAAGCTGGACGATCCGGCAGGTCAGGGCATCGAGGCGGTGCGGCCGATCCGCGACGCGATCCGCGCGCGGGTGCTGGCGCTGCTCGACGAGCTCGGTGTCTCGCCGGTCGACCTCACCCTCACCTGACGCTGCGCTGCAGCAGCGTCGTCCCGAGCCAGCGGTCGAACTTGTGCCCGACGCGCTCCAGCCGGCCCGCCTCGGTGAAGCCCGCCCGGCGGTGCAGCGCCAGGGACGCGGTCGAGTCGGCGTCGGCGATCACGGCGACGACCTCCCGGGCACCCGCCGCGGCGGCGTCGTCGAGCAGCCGGGCGAGCAGTCGCGCGCCCAGGCCCCGCCCGACGGCGTCGGGCGCGAGGTAGATCGTGTCCTCGACCGTCTGGTCGTACGCCGGGCGGGGGCGCCACGCGCTGACGTAGGAGAAGCCGACGACGGCCTCGGGCGGGGCGCTGGGCACACCGTCGCTGGGTGCGCCGTCGTCCGTCACGACCAGGAACGGCCAGCCCGCGCCCGCGATCGCCGCAAGCTTCTCGGTCCAGGCCTCGGCGGTCGGGGGCGTGAGCTCGAAGGTCGCGGTCGACGTCGTCACGTAGTGCGCGAAGATCCGCGCGACGCCGGGCATGTCTGCGGGGGCGGCGGGGCGGATCGTCACGCGCGGTCCCCGGAGCGTCCGTGCGCGACGCCCGTCGCGAAGCCGAGCAGCGTGCGTCCGCCCGCGGGCACGGTCTCGGCGGGCCCACCGCCGCCGCAGCACCCGCCGCTGGCCTCGTCATCGGCGGGCCCACCGCCGCCGCAGCACCCGCCGCTGGCCTCGTCGTCGGCGGCGAGGTCGGTCGAGCACACGCCCGTCGCCGGCAGGTCCAGCCGGACGACGTCGGCCCCCGCGCGGTCGCCGGCGAGCGCGGCGGCGATCGAGCGGACCTGCTCGTAGCCGGTCGCGAGCAGGAAGGTCGGCGCGCGGCCGTAGGACTTCATGCCGGCGAGGTAGAAGCCGTCGTCGGGGTGGGCGAGGACCGACTCCCCGTGCGGCGGCACCGTGCCGCAGGAATGGTGGTTCGGGTCGATGAGCGGGGCGAGTGCCGCCGGGGCCTCGACGACGGGGTCGAGGTCGAGGCGGATCTCGCGGAGCATGTCGAAGTCGGGGCGGAAGCCCGTGGCGTTGACGATCGCGTGCACCTCGAGGTCGAGCGGCGCGTCCTTGGACCGCCCGAGCACGCGGACGGTGTCCGCCCCGGGGACGAGCTGCTCGATCGAGACGTAGATGCGCAGCGTCAGGCGACCGGCGTCGACGGCGTCCTTGAGCCGGTGTCCGAGCAGGCCGCGGGCGGGGAGCTCGTCGTCGGCCCCGCCGCCGAACAGGCGCCGGGCGGAGCCGCCGCGGATGGCCCAGGTGAGGGTCGTCCCGGGCTCCTGCTCGGCGAGCGTGACGAGGCTGAGCAGGGTGTTCGCGGCCGAGTGCCCCATGCCGACGACCAGCGTGTGCCGGCCGGCGAACGTGCTTCGGTCCGCGCCGAGGACGTCCGGCAGGGGGCCGGTGACGAAGCGCTCCGCTGCGTCCTCGCCGCGGGCGGGCAGGCCACCGACACCGAGGGGGTTGGAGGTGGAGAAGGTGCCGGAGGCGTCGATGACCGCGCGGGCCAGGACGTCCTGCACCTGGCCGTCGGGGCCGAGCGTGCGCACCCGGTAGCCGCGGCGCTCGCGGCCGAGCGAGCGGGTCTTGTCCGCGCCGTCCCGGGCGACGGCGAGCACTCGCGTGCCGGTGCGCAGGCGCGGGGCGATCGCGTCCGTCGCGGCGAGCGGCGCGAGGTAGTGCTCGACCAGGTCGGCGCCCGTGGGCAGGGCGTCGGGGTCGGGCTCCGGCCAGCCCGTGGGGGCCAGCAGACGGCGGGCGGCGGCGTCGACGTCGTAGCGCCAGGGCGAGAAGAGCCGGACGTGGCCCCAGCGCGCGACGGCTGCTCCGGCGTCGGCCCCGGACTCGAGGATCAGCGGCTCGAGGCCGCGCTCGAGCAGGTGCGCGGCGGCGGCGAGCCCGACCGGGCCGGCGCCGACCACGACGACCGGCAGGTCGGAGCGCGCGGGCGTGGGGATGCTCATGATCTCTCCTCGTACCGAAGAACGTCGATCTTTTGAGGCGCAACGTATCCACAAACGTCGATGCGTGGCAAGATGAGGCCATGCCCGAGCTCCCCACGCCCGACTCCGCAGGCTGCTGCGGACCGCTCGACGCGCGTGCCGCCGACCGCGATACCGCGACGGCGCTGGCCCGCACGTTCAAGGCGCTCGCGGACCCGGCTCGCGTGCAGCTGCTGTCGATCGTCGCGGCCCAGGATGGCGCCGAGGCGTGCGTCTGTGACCTGACCGAGCCCCTCGGCCTGGCGCAGCCGACCGTCAGCCACCACCTGAAGATCCTCGTGGATGCCGGTCTCCTGGCGCGGGAGCAGCGCGGGCGCTGGGCCTACTTCTCGCTGGTGCCCGGTGCGCTGAGCTCCCTCGCCGCGGGTCTCGCGGAGCAGGTCCCGACGCACCAGGGCTAGCGGAGGGTCAGCGGCGTCGCGGCTCGCCCGGAGGGCGCTCGCCGTCGTCCGTGCCGTCGTCGGCCTGGAAGATCAGCGCCGAGAGCTGGCGCTGGACCTGCTCGACGTTCGGGACGTCGTGCAGCTTGACGCCGGCCTTCTCCGTGGCGTCGGACACGATGATCGTGCCGCAGCCGAAGAGGCGGTCGCTCAGGTGCTTCTCGTAGGTGAGGTCGTTGATCCGGAACAGCGGGATGTCGCGGCCCGTGCGCGTGAGGATCCCGGTGCGGGTCACCAGGCGCCGGTTGGTGAACGTGTACGTCGTCGTCCGCCACCGCAGGAATGGCACGAACACCCACACGACGATCGCCACGGCCGCGAGGACGCCGATCACGAGCAGCAACCACCCGCGCGCGTCGTTCTCCGGCAGCAGCACGACGGCCGCGACGACCGCGGCGAGCACGACGACGAGCGCCGCCATCGCCCCGAACAGTGCCTTCGCGTGCGTGCGCATCTCGAGCACCACGTGCTCGTCGGGACCGAGGGTGCGGGAGATCGCCATGGCGTGCATCCTTGCAGATCCGCGAGGTGCGCGGGAGAGTGCGCCAACCCCGTGCGCGCGACCCCTTGCGCGCGCCCCCGGACAGGCGGGACCCTGGCCCGATGGGCGTCGCCGCGGTCGAGGTTGCCGAGCTCCGGGTGGCTCGGGGCGGGCGGGTCGTGCTCGACGGACTCGACCTGACCGTCCGTCGAGGTGCGGTGACCGGGCTGCTGGGTCCGTCGGGCTCCGGGAAGACGACGCTCATGCGCGCGATCCTCGGGGTGCAGGTGGTCGCGTCGGGCCGCGTGACCGTGCTGGGGGAGGCAGCGGGGTCGCCGTCGCTCCGGTCGCGGGTCGCCTACGTCACCCAGGCACCGAGCGTCTACGACGACCTCACCGTGGAGGAGAACCTGCGGTACTTCGCGCGGGTGCTCGGGCTGCGCGGGTCCAAGAGAACGGAGGCCGTCGACGCCGCCGTGGAGCGCGTCGAGCTCGGGGACGAGCGTGGCCGGCTGGCGCGCAACCTCTCCGGCGGTGAACGTTCCCGGGTCTCGCTCGCCACAGCGCTGCTCGGCGACCCCGAGCTGCTGGTCCTCGACGAACCGACGGTCGGGCTCGACCCGGTGCTGCGTGCCTCGCTGTGGACGCTGTTCGGCGCGCTTGCGGCCGACGGCGTGACGCTGCTCGTGTCCAGCCATGTGATGGACGAGGCCGAGCGCTGCGACCGGCTGGTGCTGATGCGCGACGGACAGATCCTGGCGGACGACCGCCTGCCGGACCTGCTGGCGCGCACCGGGACGTCGTCGGCCGAGCATGCCTTCCTCTCGCTCGTGGGCGGCGCCGAGGGCGGCGCTGAGGGCGGCGCGCGGTGATCGGGACAGCGGTGCGGGTGCTGCAGCAGCTGCGGCACGACCCCCGGACGCTCGCCATGATCATGGTCGTCCCCTGCGTCCTGCTCACGCTGCTGTGGTGGGTGTACGAGGGCGGCGCCGTCTTCCAGCAGGTGGGCGCGGCCCTCCTCGGGGTGTTTCCGGTCGTCGTCATGTTCCTGATCACGTCGGTCGCGACCTTGCGCGAACGTTCCTCGGGGACGCTCGAGCGGCTGCTGACCATGCCGATCAGCAAGCCCGGGATCATCGGCGGCTACGCCCTGGCCTTCGGATTCATGGCGGTCCTCCAGGCTGTGGTGGCCGCGCTCGTGGTCGTGGGGCCGCTGGGGCTCGAGACCGCAGCGCCCTGGGGATACCTGGTCGTCGTCGCCGTGGCGTCCGCGCTGCTGGGCATGGCGTTCGGTCTGTTCGTGAGCGCGTTCGCGCGCACCGAGTTCCAGGCGGTGCAGTTCATGCCCGCAGTGGTGCTGCCTCAGTTCCTCCTGTGCGGCCTGCTCGTGCCGCGCGACCAGATGCCGCGCGTGCTCGAGCTGGTCTCCGACGTGCTGCCGTTGTCCTACGCCGTCGACGCGATGCGCGAGGTCACGACGGACGCCGCCCCCGGTATCGGTGGGGAGCTGCTGGTGCTGGCGGGCTTCGTCGTCGGGCTCCTGCTGCTCGGGGCGGCGACGCTGCGACGCCGGACCGACTGAAGCGACGGGGGTGCTGCGCGATACTCGGTCCATGGTTGACGACGCGCACCCGCTCCCGGACAAGGACGGCGAGATCCGCCACGTGGACTTCGGCGGGCAGGCGCTCGACGGCGTGCGCTACGAGGACGTGACCTTCGTGCGGTGCGACCTGAGCGAGGTGACGACGTCGGGCGCGTTCTTCTCGGGGTGCACGTTCGTGGACTGCCGGTTCAACGCCTCGACGCACACGAGCACCGCGTTCACCGGCTGTACCTTCCGCGGCGGCAACTTCTTCGACACGACGTTCACCGGGTGCAAGCTCGTGGGCTCGACGTTCCTGCGGTGCGAGTACGGGCTGGTGACGATCGCGGGTGGTGACTGGTCGTTCGTGACCCTGGCCGGCGCGGATCTCCGGAAGGCGCAGATCACGGGGGTGCGCATGCGCGAGGCTGACCTCACGGGCGCCCAGATGCAGGAGGCCGTGCTGCAGGGCGTGGACCTGTCGGGCGCGGCCTTGGCCCGCGTGGATCTCACCGGCGCGGACCTGCGCGGTTCCGACGTCGGCACCCTCGATCCGCTGAGCGCGCATCTGGCCCGCGCCGTGATCGACCCCGCCCAGGCTGTCGTCCTCGCCGAGGCGATGGGGCTCGTGGTCGTCGGTTAGGTCGGTGTCCCCGTCGTGAGGCGGTCGGCCAGTCGGTCGTTGGCGTGGCTCCAGTGCTCGACCATCGACGGGCCGCCGTGCCCCTCGTCCTCGACGACGATCAGCTCGCTGCCCGGCCAGGCGCGGTGCACCTCCCACGCGGTCTGCACGGGCCCGCTCACGTCCCGGCGACCGTGGACGAGGGTCGCCGGGATGCCCTCGAGCGCAGCCATGCCGTCGAGGAGGGGCGGGTCGAGGAAGCCGTCGTGCGCCCAGTAGTGCGTCACGAGCGTGGCGAAGGCCAGGAGTCGCGCGGTGTCCTCAGCCGGCCCGGTGGCCGACGGTGCCGCGCCGGACGTCGGTCCGAGCGCCGTCCGCGGCGCGTCCAGGGAGATGTGGGCGGACTCCCACGCGTCCCAGGCGCGCGCGACGCGGAGGCGCGCGGCGTCGTCGGCGCCCCGCAGCAGGGCCGCGCACGCCTCGACGATCCTGTCCCGACCCCGCCGGTACGTCGGGTCCTCACGCTCGACCGCCGTCGCGAGGGCATCCCACGCCTCCGGGAAGATCGCCCCGACGCCCTCGGTGATCCAGTCGACCTCCCGGCGCGACGTCGTCGTGACGGCCATGAGCACGACGCCGAGCACGCGGTCCGGATGTGCCTGGGCGTAGGCGAGCGCCAGCGTGGATCCCCACGAGACCCCGTTGAGGACCCACCGCTCGACGACCAGGTGACGGCGGAGCGCCTCGAGGTCCTCGATCAGGGCGGCGGTGGTGTTCGAGGCGAGGTCGTGGTCGGCGGAGGCGGCGCTGGGCCGGGACCGCCCGCAACCGCGCTGGTCGAGACCGATGGTGCGGAACCGGGCGGGATCCATCTTGTTCTTCCAGCCACCCGCGCCGAGGGAGCCGCCAGGCCCGCCGTGGAGGTAGACGAGCGGGATGCCGTTGGCGCTGCCGTGCTCCTCCCACCAGATCTCGTGGCGGCCGGTGACGGGGAGGTAGCCGCTCGCGCGCGGGGGATCGCTGGACGCCATGAGACCCGACACTACCTAGCCGTGCGAATCTGTCGGCACGGCTCCGTGAAGTCGGGTCGGAAGTCCCAGAATGCGAGGCGTGTCACGGTCGAACAATCAGGTGTCCCCACCAGGGCTCCGACAGAAAGTCACCACCGTGAACGCGTACCTCGCCCCGACCGACCCCATCTCCGTCGACGAAGACGACCTCCCCCCGTTCTGGGACTGACCCACCCAGAACCCCGTGAGTGCGGAGCTTTGGCGGTGCATTCCGCTCCAGACACCGCCAAAACTGTGCACTCAGCGGGGGGGGCGGGGTGGGGTGGTCCTTACCAGTCGATCTGGGGGGACGGGTGGTACGGGAGGTTCGCTGCTCGCCACGTGCTCGCGTGCGCGGCGAGGGCCGTGCGGAAGGTGTCCCAGTCGCGGGGTGAGCCCCAGGCGACTGACGCGACCGCCGGCAGGCGCGGCAGCAGCATCGTCGCGACGTCCTCCCACGTGCGCAGCGTCTCGCTCCACAGGCACGCCTCCACGCCGCGGATCGACTCCGTCGGGATGCCCGGCAGCGCGTCCACCGGCTCCCAGTCGTAGGCGTCCCGCACCTCGACCGTGCCCGCCCACGTCAGACCGAGCGGGAAGTCGTCGTCGTACTTCAGGTCGAGGTAGGCGTGCTTCGCCGGTGAGGCGATGAAGCCGACGTCGCGCGTCCGGGCGACCTCGCCGAGCGCCGACGCGTCGATCTCGTGCGTCCAGTACTGCAGCAGGGTCCCCGCGGGGAGCGTCGCCTCGGCCGCCTCCTGCCAGAGGATCAGCTCCTTGCCGTGGGTGGAGGCGAGGGCGCCGAGCCGCTCGAGGAACGCGTGGTACTCCTCGCGTCCGAGGGTGTGCACCTCGTCGCCGCCCAGGTGGATGCGCTGCCCGCGCGTGTGCCGGGCCAGGGTGCCGACGACGTCGTCGAGCCACTCCCACGTCGTCGGCGACGTCAGGTGCACCGAGCTGAAGCCGACCTCGATGCCCGCGTACGGCTCGCGCTCGGCACCGTCCGGGCTGATCTCGGGGTACGCGACCTGGGCCGCGTGGGTGTGCCCGGGCAGGTCCACCTCGGGGACGACGACGACGTGGCGCGCCTCGGCATAGTCCTGCAGACGGGCGTAGTCGGCCAGGGTGAGGAACCCGCCCGCGCCGCCGTCGACGTCGTTGGCCGAGGCGCGCTCGGTGAGCAGGGGCCGGTTCTCGATCTCGAGGCGCCAGCCCTGGTCGTCCGTGAGGTGCAGGTGGACCTGGTTGAGCTTGTAGCGGCTCGCGAGGTCGATCGCGCGCTCGATGTCCGCGACACCGAAGACGTGCCGGGCGACGTCGAGCATGAGGCCACGGACCGGGTAGGCCGGTGCGTCGGAGCAGCGCATCGTGGGGACGCGGCCGCCCGCGACCGCCTGGCGCAGAGTCTGCACCGCCCAGTACGCGCCGGCGGCGTCGGTGGCAGTGAGTCGCCACTGCTCGGGGGACAGGTCGAGGGTGTAGCCCTCGGCGGGGAGGGACGGGTCGTGGGCGGCCATGGTCGCCGGGGTCGGCGTCGTCTCGGAGGGCTCGGGCGCGGAGGGGGCCTCGTCGGCGACCTCGCGCGCGAGCCGTGCCGCGTGCGGCGCCCAGGGCTCGAGGTCCGCGGCCAGGCGGAGCAGGGCGTCCGGTCGGAGTGCGGCTGATCCTTCGCCGAGGTCGCACTGCTGCGGCGCGGGGATGATCGCGAGGTTGTCGCTCACGGTGGCTCTCCTTCGAGCGGTGGGGCGGTGCGGATCTGCCGAGTCCGATAGCCGGGTCTCTACTTCGATAGTGCCTCCTGTCGGAATTGGGACCGGACTATCGGACTCGACGGGAGTCGGGACAGGGGTTGACGTGGAGTTAGTAAGTAAGGTTTCCTTACTATATGACACGGACCACACAGTCGCCAGCAGGGCGCCTGGCCGCACGCCGCGCTGGCAGCCCGTCGGCCGGGAAGATCCTGCCCGCGCACGCCCGGGTGCACCACCGCTCGCTCGTGCTGCAGCACCTGTTCGACTCCGGTCCCCACACCCGCTCCGAGCTCGCCTCGCTATCCGGCCTCACCCGCCCGACCGTCGCCGACGTCGTCGCCGACCTGCTCGCCGACGGCCTGGTCGCGGACCTCGGCGTCCGCCCCGGAACGCGGATGGGCAAGCCCGCGACGCTCGTCGGCATCCACGCCGAGGGTGCGTACGTCGTCTGCCTCGACCTCTCTGGCGACCACGTAGAGCGCGGTTCCGTCGTCGACCTCGCCGGGACGACCGTCGTGTCCCGCGAGATCGCGATCGACGCCGCCCAGGGGGAGGAGGCCGTGCGGCTCACCGTCGAGCTGGCACGCACGCTCCTCGAGGCCGCACCCGGCCGGGTCCTCGGCATCGGCGTCGGCTCCCCGGGCGTCGTGAGCGTCGACGGCGTCGTCCGCCACGCCCCGAACCTCGGCTGGACGCGGCTCGACCTGCGCGCCCGCCTCGCCGACGCGCTCGACCTGCCGGTGCACGTCGCGAACGACGCCGACACCGCCGCCCTCGCCGAGGACACCTTCGGGGACGGCTCGGGCGCAGGGCTGCTGCTCGTCGAGATCGGCCGCGGCGTCGGCGCCGGGATCTTGCTCGACGGTCACCTGCTGCGCGGCCCCTTCGGCACCGCGGGCGAGATCGGGCACGTCACCATCGTGCCCGACGGCCCCGAGTGCTCGTGCGGGCGCCACGGCTGCCTCGAGTCCTACACCTCGGCCCCCCGCCTCCGCGCGCGTATCGACGGCCTCGCACCAGACGACGCCGACGCTGAGCTCGCCGCCGCCGGCCGCCAGCTCGGCCAGACCGTCGCGCCCGTCGCCCAGGCCCTCGGCCTGCAGGACATCGTGCTCTCCGGCCCCGACGAGCTGCTCGACGGCGCCTTCCGCGCCGCGGTCGAGCAGACCGTCCTGTCCCTGACCCGGCCCTTCGGCGACGAGCCGATCCGCGTCCGGATGTCCGCCCTCGGGCACGACGGCGTCCTCGCCGGCGCCGCGGCCCTCGTCCTCGACAGCGAGCTAGGGCTCTCCTAGTCGTTCCCACCCCGGCCGGCCACGGCCACGCGAAAGGAAGATCGATGAAGATCAGACAGGTAGCGGTTCTCGGAGCGGTCGCAGCGCTCGCCCTGACCGCATGCTCGAGCGAAGGCTCCACCACGACGCCCGACCCGTCCGCCACCTCCGGCACCGGCACCGCCACGGGCGACGCACGCGAGATCACCATGTGGCTCGCGGGCGAGGACACCCCCGAGGAGCTGCGCACGTGGCTCACCGACGAGTTCGCCACCACGACGGGCGCCACCCTGAACATCGAGACCGTCGAGTGGGGCGAGCTCCTCCCGCGCCTGCAGACCTCGATCGGCAACCCCGACCAGACGCCCGACGTCGTGGAGATCGGCAACACGCAGTCGCCCACGTTCACCACGATCGGCGCGTTCACGGACCTCACCCCGCACCTCGCAGACCTCGGCGGCGACAAGCTCGGCCCCGAAGGCTTCGTCGAGGCCGGCAGCGTCGACGGCTCCGTCTACGCCGTCCCGTATTACTGGGGCTCGCGTTACGTGTTCTACCGCACGGACGTCTTCGAGGACGCCGGCATCGAGGTGCCGACGACGCTCGACGAGTTCAACGCCGCCGCGAAGGAGCTCACCACGGACGAGCAGTCCGGCTTCTGGCTGCCCGGCCAGGACTGGCGCAACGGCATCTCCTGGGTGTTCGCCCACGGCGGTGACATCGCCGTGCAGGAGGGTGACCAGTGGGTCGGCCAGCTCTCCAGCCCCGAGTCGATCGAGGCGCTGACCGAGCTGCAGGACCTCTACACCAACGCCTCCAAGGCGCCCAAGGACGGCGAGGACGCCGAGCCCTGGACGGCCTTCAACAACGGTGACGCCGCGATGTTCATGGCGCCGGGATGGGCCCGCTGGTCCATCTCCGAGGACCTCACTGAGAACGTCGGCGCCATGGCCCTGCCCGGCACCGACGGCGGCGCGGCCCCCGTGTTCGCCGGCGGCTCCAACATCGCGATCTCCGCTGCCTCGCCGGACCAAGACCTCGCCCTCGAGGCCCTCAAGCTCATCGCCTCCGAGGACTACCAGACGATGCTCGCGAAGAACGGCCTCGGCCCGTCGAACTCCGACTACAACGACCTCATCGGTGACGACGAGTTCGCCGAGGCCGGCCGGGCCGCCGCGTCCAACGCCAAGCTCACCCCGGCGTCGGCCGGCTGGGCGGGCGTCGAGACCGACAGGATCATGGAGGAGTTCTTCGCCAAGATCGCCCAGGGCGGGGACGTCGCCACCGAGGCTGCTGCCGTCGACGCAGCCCTGAACGACGCCCTCAACTGACGCGACCTCGGTGGTGGGGCCGGTCCCCCCGGCCGGCCCCACCACCGTGAGGAGAACCATGAGCGACCTGCTGACCAAGCCCCCCGTGCGGGGCTGGCGCCTGACCCCACCCCCTCGGCCGACGGCGACGTCGCGCGGCGCACGCCGCGGCAAGGCCCTCGCCCCCTACGTGCTGCTCACCCCCGTCGTCGTCGTGTTCGTGCTCGCCCTCGGGTACCCGCTGGTGCGCCAGCTCGTGATGAGCTTCCAGGAGTTCGGGCTCGCGCAGCAGATCGGCACCAAGCCGCCCGAGTGGGTCGGCCTCGACAACTACCGCGAGCTCCTCGGCGACGAGGGCGTGTGGGGCGTGGTGCTCCGCTCGATCGCGTTCTGCCTCGTCAACGCCGGCCTGACGATGGTCGTCGGCATGAGCGTCGCTGTCCTCATGACCAAGGTCGCCGGCTGGCTGCGCATCGCGCTCCAGTCCATCCTCCTGCTCGCGTGGGCCATGCCCGTGATCGCAGCGATGACCGTGTGGCAGTGGCTGTTCGACACCCAGTACGGCGTGGTGAACTGGCTGTTCGTCCAGCTCGGGTTCGACCAGTTCGCGGGGCACTCGTGGCTGCTCGAGCCGCTGTCCTTCTACGGCGTCGCGACCGTGATCGTCACCTGGATGAGCGTCCCGTTCGTCGCGTTCTCCGTGTTCGCCGCCCTCACGCAGGTCTCGGAGGAGGTGCTCGAGGCCGCGCAGCTCGACGGCGCCGGCGGGTGGCAGCGGTTCCGCTTCATCACGCTGCCGACGATCATGCCGGTGGTCTACGTCGTCGGGCTCCTGCAGGTCGTGTGGGACCTGCGCGTGTTCGCCCAGATCTACTACCTGCAGGGTGCGGGCGGGCTGCGCAGCGAGACCGACCTGCTCGGCACGTTCATCTACCGGCTCGGCATCGGCAACTCCGACTACGGCATGGCCTCGGCCGTCGCGATCTTCATGCTCCTGCTCACCCTCGCCCTGACTGTCGGGTACGTCCGCAAGCTCGCCAAGGAGGTCGACTGATGCGTGAGCGTCCGCTGCGCCGCACCGTGCTCAACGTCGTCGGCGTCCTCGTCTGTCTGACCTGGGTGTTCCCCGTCTACTGGATGGTCAACACGGCCTTCCTGTCCGCGGACCAGGTCCGCTCCGCGACCCCGACCTTCGTGCCTTTCGGCGGTGACCTGTCCGCGTTCGGCCGGGTGTTCGACGAGTCGTTCGTCGCCTCCATGCGCCTGAGCCTGATCGTCACCGGCCTCACCGTGCTGGTCGCGCTGGTGTTCGCGTTCCTGGCGGCGCTCGCAGTCAGCCGGTTCCGGTTCCGTGGGCGCAAGGCCATGGTGCTGACCGTGCTGATCGTGCAGATGATCCCCGCCGAGGGCCTGTTCATCTCCCAGTACCGGATGCTCGAGGGCTGGTCGCTGCTCAACTCGATCGCGGGCCTGAGCCTGCTCTACGTCGCCATGGTGCTGCCGTTCACCGTGTGGATGCTGCGCGGGTTCGTCGACGGCATCCCCGTGGACCTCGAGCACGCGGCGATGATCGACGGCTGTGGGCGGACCAAGGCGTTCTTCGTCGTCACGTTCCCGCTGCTCGCGCCCGGCCTGGTCGCCTCCGGGGTGTACGCGTTCCTGCAGGCCTGGAACGAGTTCACGCTCGCGACCGTCGTCATGGCGCCCGGCAACCGCACCGTGCCGCTGTGGCTGCGCGGCCTGACGACGCAGTCCAACGCGGCGATCGACTGGCCCGGCGTGATGGCTGGGGCGCTGCTGGTCGCGCTGCCCGTCATCGTCTTCTTCATCATCGTCCAGAACAAGATGACCTCCGGCCTCGTGGCCGGCGCGGTCAAGGGTTGAACGGGAAGCGCACATGGAGATCGTGATCCTGCCGTCCGAGGCTGAGATCGCCCGGCACGGAGCCGACGTCGTCGCACGCGTCCTGGCGGGCCGCGACCGGCCTGTGCTGGGGCTGGCGACGGGGTCGTCGCCGCTGCCGGTGTACGGCGAGCTGATCCGCCGGCACCGCGAGGAGGGGATGTCCTTCGCGCACGCCGAGGCGTTCCTGCTCGACGAGTACGTCGGGCTGCCGGCGGGGCACCCCGAGTCCTACCGCGAGGTGATCCGGCGCGAGCTCACCAGCCATGTCGACCTCGAGGACGCGCACGTGCACGGCCCCGACGGGTCCGCCGCCGACGTCGCGCGGGCCGCCCGCGAGTACGACGACGCGATCGCCGCGGCCGGTGGGGTGGACGTCCAGCTGCTCGGCATCGGGACGGACGGGCACGTGGCGTTCAACGAGCCCGGGTCGTCGTTGGCGTCGCGCACGCGCGTCAAGACGCTGACCGAGCAGACCCGGCGCGACAACGCGCGGTTCTTCGACTCCCTCGACGACGTCCCGTGGCACGTGCTGACCCAGGGCCTCGGGACGATCCGCGAGGCCCGGCACCTGCTGCTCGTCGCGACCGGCGAGGGCAAGGCCGACGCCGTCGCCGGCATGGTCGAGGGGCCAGTGAGCGCGTTCTGCCCGGCGTCGGTGCTCCAGCTGCACCCGCACGTCACCGTGCTGCTCGACGACGCAGCCGCCTCCCGCCTGCGCCTCGCGGACTACTACCGCCACGCGTTCGCTCACAAACCCACCTGGCAGTCGCTGTGACCGGCGTCGTGCTCGCGCTCGACGTGGGCGGCACCAACATCCGGGGTGAGGCGCTGACGGCGGACCTGGTCGCCGTGGCCGCGCGGCGGACCGCGACGCCGCTGGGTGACGGCGATGCTGTGCTCGACGCGATCGCGGGTCTGTGTGAGGGACTGCTCGGCGACGTCGCTGCGGCTGGTGCCGGGCCGGTCGAGGCGGTCGGGGTGGCCGTGCCGGGCGTCGTGGACACCGCGCGCGGACGGGTGCGGCTGGCGGCGAACCTGGGCTGGCGGGACACGCCGGTGGCGGAGCTGCTCGGTGCGCGGCTCGGCGTGCCGGTGCTGCTGCACCACGACGTGACCGTCGCGGGGCTGGCCGAGCAGCGGCTCGGCGCCGGCGTCGGGGTCGAGGACCTGCTGTGCGTGTTCCTGGGGACCGGTGTCGCCGCGACGCTCACGGTCGGCGGGCACGTCGTCGGGCAACGTCGTGGGCACGCGGGCGAGCTGGGGCACGTGCCCATCCACATGGACGGCCTCCTGTGCGGCTGCGGGCAGCGCGGGTGCCTTGAGATGTACGCGTCGGCGCGGGCGATCGGGGACGCGTACGCACAGGCAACCGGCCGGGTGGGGGCGACCTCGCGGGACGTCGCCGCATGGCTCGGCACCGACCCCGTCGCGGACCAGGTGTGGTCCGACGCCCTCGATGCGCTCGCCCACGTTTTGCTCGGGGTGATCACGCTGCTCGCGCCGACGCGCGTCGTCGTCGGCGGTGGTCTCGCCGCGGCCGGTGACGCGCTGCTGGTGCCCCTGCGCCAGCGCCTGGAGGCGACGGCCCGCGTGGCGGTGGTGCCGGAGATCGTCCCGGCGGGCCTCGGCCAGCGCGCGGGCGTCGTCGGCGCTGCCCTGGCCACGCGGGATGCGCTCCGCACGGCCCTCCGCCCCACCGCACGTTGACAACGGACTTGTGGCTACCGAAATGTTGATCTGACTAGCCGGAAGTCCGTTCTCAACGCGACGCGGGCCGGTGGCGGTGCGGCCGGTCAGGGCGGGAGCGCTTTAGGACGAAGTCCGTGGCGTCAGGGCATCCGCCACCTGCAGACGTGTCCCAAGTGAGCCCGAGCGCTAGATTGCTGCTGTGACCACGCTGCAGCCACCGTTCAGCCAGGCCGACCTGGCCGCCCAGCTTCGTGACCTCGGGCTTCAGCCCGGCGGGACCGTGATGGCGCACACTGCGCTGTCCCAACTGGGGTACGTGATCGGCGGCGAGGCGGCTGTTGTCGAGGCGCTGCTGCGCGCGGTCGGGCCCGAGGGGACGCTCATGATGCCGGCGCAGTCGTGGCAGCTGTGCGATCCCGCGTACCTCGACCTGCCCGACGTGCCGGCGGAGTGGCATGGGGCGATCCGCGAAGGGTTGCCGGCCTACGACCCGCAGCGCACGCCGACGCGAACGATGGGTGCGGTCGCGGAGCTGTTCCGGACGTGGCCGGGCGTGCACCGGTCAGCGCATCCGCAGCGGTCGGTCGCCGCCCTGGGCCCCTTGGCCGAGTCGCTCACGGCCGTCCACGACCTTGACGACGCGTCCGGCGAGCGCTCGCCCATGCGCGCGCTGTACGACGCGCGCGGCCAGGCGCTGCTGCTCGGCGTCGGCTTCGACAAGTGCACCGCCCTGCATCTCGCGGAGGTCCGGGCCAGCTACCCCAAGCGGTACGTGCCCAACGGCGGCCCGATCCAGCGTGACGGCGTCCGCGTGTGGGAGACCTGGGAGGAGCTGTGGCTGGAGGATGCCGACTTCCGCGAGGTCGGCGCGGCGTTCCTGGCGCAGCACCCTACCGCGAAGCATGGCCCGGTCGGGTCCGCCGATGCGGTGCTCGTGGACGTCCGGTCCCTGGTCGACTTCGCGGCCGAGTGGTTCACGGCGACGCGCGGGGTGGTCCCGGCGCTCGGCTGACACCGGCCGGGCCCAGGAATGTGCACTATTCGTTGCTCCGCACGACAGAAAGCGCACATTCCTCGACGCCAGACAGCTTGAGGCCCGGGGTGCGTGTGCCGATGGCACACCATGGATGCCAGCGACGCAGCAAGCACGTCCACGAAGACGATGAGACTGCGGTACGAGGGCACCTGCGTGCGCTGCGGCACCGCGATCCGTCAAGGCGTGCGGGCGGTGTACGACCGCGCGGCGAGGGTCGTCAGCTGCCTCGATTGCCCAGCAGCCCCAGCACGAGCCGCAGGCGAGCTCCCGCTCGCCGACGGCGTATCGCTCTCAGACCCGGAGATCCCCACGGCGGCAGCGGACACGGACCACGTCGAGACCGGTGCAGCTGGGGCTTCGGCGAAGCGCGAGTATGAGCGCCGCCGCACTGCGCGCGAGGAGCGGATCCGCACGATGCATCCTCGTCTGGGCGGCCTGATGCTGGCCGTGAGCGAAGAGCCCCAGAGCACCCGTGCGTGGGCGGTCGGTGCCGCGGGGGAGGAGGCGCTCGGGCGCCGACTGAACGAGCTCGACGGTGTCCGGGCGCTTCATGACCGACGAATCCCACGCACGAAGGCGAACATCGACCACATCGTCGTGAGTGCCGCCGGGGTGCACGTGATCGACGCCAAGAAGTACAAAGGGCGGCCAGAGCTTCGCGTCGAGGGCGGGATCCTGCGTCCACGGAAGGAGTCTCTTGTGGTGGCGGGGCGCGACCAGACGAAGCTGCTCATCGGCGTGCACAAGCAGACGGCTCTGGTCCGGACCGCGCTCGCGTCGGCCGGCTTCGACGACATCCCCGTGGTCGGAGCTCTGTGTTTCGTGGCCGCGGACTGGCCGTTGATCGGTGGGGCCTTCTGGATAGACAAGGTCTTGGTCGCGTGGCCCAAGAAGGTTGCCGACTACGTGACCGCGGACGGCGATATCCCGCCAGAACGCGTGGCGGCCGTGCACAGGGCACTGGCGGTCGCCTTCCCGGTGGCATGACGCGCAACGTTGGGATCGAACTTGTCGGCTCTCACCGCCCCAGCGCCACCGGGCACGTCGCCAGGTGGTCGTCGACCAGCCCGCAGGCCTGCATCGCCGCGTAGGCGGTCGTGGGACCGATGAACCGGAAGCCCCGACGCTTGAGCTCTTTCGACATCGCCACGGACTCGGGTGTCGTGGCCGGCATCTCGGCGTAGCTCGCCCACCGCTGGTCGCGCGGCTCGGGCGCGAACGACCAGAACACCTCGTCGAGGCTCTCCCCGGCGTCGTGCAGCGCGACGGTGGCCCGCGCGTTGTTGATGGTGGCCTCGATCTTCGCCCGGTTCCGGATGATGCGGGCGTCGCCCATGAGGCGCGCGACGTCGTCGTCCCCGAACGCCGCGATCGCCTCAGGCTCGAACTGGGCGAACACCTCCCGGAAGGCGGGGCGCTTGCGCAGCACGGTCAGCCACGAGAGCCCGGACTGGAACCCCTCGAGCGCGATCCGTTCCAGCAGGGCGGCGTCACCGTGCACGGGCTTGCCCCACTCGTCGTCGTGGTACGCCTCGTAGAGGGGATCGCCGTCACCGAAGCACCGCTGCGTCGTCGTCATGGCGACCACTGTGCCGTATCCCCCTGACGTGCGCGGACGCTATCCACAGGCTTGTCGTGAGTGCGCCCAGAGCCCGCCATGCAAGGGTCCAAAAGGCACAAAACTGCAGGTCAGGCAAATAAACTGGAGGGCACGGGCCGGAGGGCTGCTCGCGGCGCCAGCCGCAGGGAAAGAGGTCGCATGGAACGCCACGTGTCGAGCATCGAGGACGTCTTCGCCCTCATGGATGACCTCTTCGCCGAGGAGGCCGACCGCTGGACCGCCAAGGGGGCCGGCTGGTGGGACCGGTTCTACGAGGACCGCGACCGCGGGGTGCCATTCTTCCGCGACGCCCCCGACGAGTCCCTCATCGCCTGGCACGGGGCAGGGCTGCTGCCCACGGGCGGACGGGCGCTCGACCTGGGCTGCGGACCCGGGCGCAACGCGATCTGGCTCGCCCAGCACGGCTTCACGGTCGATGCCGTGGACCTCTCACCGGCGGCGCTGGTCTGGGGCCGAGAGCGCGCGGAGGTGGCCGGTGTCGACGTCCGGTTCGTCGAGGCCAGCATTTTCGAGCTCGGTCCGGATTTCGCGGACTACGACCTCGTCTACGACTCGGGCTGCTTCCACCACCTGCCCCCGCACCGCCGCGTCAGCTACCGCTGGCTGCTCGAGCGCGCACTGAAGCCGGGCGGTGCCTTCGGTCTCGTGTGCTTCGCGTGGGACGCCATGGGAGCGCAGACGCCGGACGCGGACTTCTACCGGGAGGGTCGCCTCTCCGGGGGCGTGGCGTACCGCGACGCCGACCTGCGGCGGCTGTTCGACTGGCTCGCGGAGATCGAGCTGCGCCGCATGGAGCCGCACGGCGCGGAGTCGCCGCTGTTCGGCGAGGACTTCCTGTGGGCGGGCCTCTTCCGGCGCCTCTCCTCAACCGTGCCCGCCGCGACTTCGTGACTTCCCCCGTGACTTCGCGACTTTGAACTCACGAAGTCGCGGCCAAAGTCACGATCTCGCGGAAGGATGGCGCGGCGCGGGCATCGCGTGGGCCAGGGCAGTGAGCGGGACGGTGCGGGGCCCAGGGCAGCAGCCGGCGCGGAGCCGCCGCGACCGTGTCAGCACTCGATGACGTTCACGGCGAGCCCGCCCGTGCTGGTCTCCTTGTACTTCGTGGACATGTCGAGCCCGGTCTGACGCATCGTCTCGATCACCGTGTCGAGGCTGACGACGTGCGACCCGTCGCCCTGCAGCGCCAGCCGCGTCGCGGAGACCGCGGTGCACGACGCGATCGCGTTGCGCTCGATGCACGGCACCTGCACGAGCCCGCCGACGGGGTCGCACGTGAGCCCCAGGTTGTGTTCCATCGCGATCTCGGCGGCGTTCTCGATCTGCCGCGGTGTCCCGCCCATCACGGCCGTCAGCGCGCCGGCGGCCATCGAGCATGCGGACCCGACCTCCCCCTGGCACCCGGCCTCGGCCCCCGAGATCGAGGCGTTGCGTTTGTACAGCGCGCCGATCGCCCCGGCGGTCAGCAGGTACGTGCGCATCGTCGCGCGGCGGGCCTCGTCGTCGTCGGCGATGTCCGGGCGCTGGCGCAGGAAGTGCCGCCCGACCGCCGGGATGATCCCCGCGGCGCCGTTCGTGGGCGCGGTGACGACGCGCCGCCCGTCGGCGTTCTCCTCGTTGACCGCCATGGCGTACGCCTGCAGCCACTCGATCGCGGTGTCCTGCCCACGCGCCTCGAGGTCGGTCAGCTGGTCCCGCAGAGCCCGCGCCCGACGCTTGACGTTGAGCGCGCCGGGAAGCACGCCCATGCGGTTGAGGCCGGCGTCGACGCACTCGCTCATCGCCTGCCAGATCGCGTCGAGCCCCGCGGTGACCTCCTCGGCCGGGCGTAGGGAGCACTCGTTCTCCCACGCGACCTGCGCGATCGTCATGCCGGTGGACTCGCACAGGGCGAGAAGCTCGTCGGCGCTCGCGAAGGGGTGCACGACGTCGTCGCTCACCTCCGCACCAGGCTCGGCCGGGCGGTGGGTCGGGTCGGCCTCGCGCGCGGCGCCCGACGACTCGACGGCCGCGAGATCCTCCGCGGTCACGACGAACCCGCCGCCCACGGAGTAGTAGTCCTGCTCGGCGAGTACCTGCGGGCGGCCGTGCTCCCCGACCGCCCCGCCGAGCGCCGTGAAGCGCATGCCGTTGGGGTGCCCGGGCATGCGGGTGAGCGGCGCGAGCATCACGTCGTCGCTGGTCATGGTGATCTCGCGGCCACCGGAGACCGCGTGCACCTCGTCGAGCTCGACCGTCCGTCCGTCGCCGAGCTTGGCGACGCCGCCCGGGATCGCCGCGGGGTCGCACGTCTCGGGCGCCTGCCCGCGCAGGCCAGCGAGGACGGCGTCGGGCGTCCCGTGCCCCACGCCGGTCGCCCCGAGCGACCCGCACAGCTTGACCGTCACCTGCGCGACGTCGTCGAGGATCTCCTGCTCGGCGAGCGACGCCACGAATGCCGTCGCGGCACGCATGGGCCCGACGGTGTGCGAGCTGGACGGCCCGATCCCCACGGAGAACAGGTCGAGCACGGAGACATAAGAACCCATGAGCCCATGGTGGACCCCGCCGGTCGTGCCCGCCGAACGCACGCGACGGGGCGTGAGACCAGCGTCTCACCGCTACGTTGAGCGTATGCCCAAGGTCATTGTCGTCGGGAGCACGGGTCAGGTTGGTCGCGCGGTGGTCGCGGACTTCGCGGCCGCCGGGTGGGACGTGACCGCGGTGCACCGCGGGCGGCAGGCCGTCCCGCCGTCGTGGAGCGATCTCGGGGTGTCCGACGTCGTCGCGGACCGCAGCGAGACCGGCCAGCTCGAGGCGGTGCTCGCCACGGGGGCGGACGCGGTGGTCGACGTCGTCGCGTTCGACGCCGCCGACGGTCGCCAGCTGCTCGCGGCGCAGGAGGACGTCGGGGGCCTCGTTGTCGTCTCGACCCTGGACGTGTACGTCGACGACGCCGGACGCGGGCTCGAGGACGGGCGCGACGGCGTCGAGAACTTCCCCCGCTTCGCGGTGCCGATCCGCGAGGACAACCCGACGTGGGCCCAGGACCGCGGGACGTACGGCAGCGACAAGGTCGCGCTCGAGCAGACACTGCGCGACGGCGCCCGCGTCCCGGTGACGGCGCTGCGCCCCGGCGGGATCCACGGACCCGGGTCCCGCACGCCGCGCGAGCTGTGGGTCGTGCTGCGGGCGCTCGCGGGCCTGGAATCGATCCCGCTCCCGATGGCCGGCGGTCATGCCCTCCCGACGACGGCCACGACCAACCTCGCCCGGCTCGCCCGGCGCAGCGCCGAGGACGCCCTGCACGGGACTGCGCCGGGATTCCGGGCGTTCAACTCGGCCGACCCCGATGCCCTGAGCGTGACGGGCATCGTCCAGGCGCTCCTCGACGCGCTGGGGTCGGCTGCCGAGATCGTGCCCCTGGGGGACCCTGATCCGGAGTCGCCGGACTTCGCCGCCCCGCCGGGCGCGACCCCGTGGTCGATACCGCGGTCGATGGCCCTCGACCTCAGTGCTGCGGCGAGCGTCGGCTACGAGGCGGTCCACACCTACGCGGAGGCCGCCCCGGCCGCAGTCGCCTCCATCCTCGAGCGCCTCGAGGGCCGCACCTGGCAGGAGGCCTACCCGGACATGGCGCGGGCGTACGGGGACGGGTTCGCTGAGTGATCCTCGGCGGCGGAGCGGTCGTCCTCGACCCCCGTGCCGCCGGCAATCGGATCGTGCGCATTGTCGGATTCGCGAAGGTCGTTGACCCGTGGGTCGAGGCCCGATAGTTTGCGCTCACCCGGGGCGCGCGGTCACGCCCAATGCCTCGACGGCTTGGAGATCGGCATGTTTAGTGCTCAGCCAGGTGTCCGCGCCCGCGTGATGGCCTCCGCCGCAGCTGCCCTGCTGGGTCTGGTGGCGACGACGGGCGTCGTCGCGCCACCCGCGCTCGCCGCTGAAGCCGTGCCGGAGCGGCTGCTGACGCTGGACATCAGCAAGAACATCGAGAGATCGTTCCGGGCCGGTGACGAGGTCACGTTCACCTACACGGCGACGAACAACAACGACTTCGCGATCCAGGCGGCGCCGAACGAAGCGGTAGAGATCCACTTCTCACCCGACCGGGAAGGGCCTCGCGGCGATGGATTTGGCTTCGCAGTCGGGGGCGACTGCGTGGAGATGGGCCTGTCACCCGACTCCTACACGTTTCAGAGCACTGCTCCTCTTCCGACAACCTTCGAACCGGGCGGGATGCTCGAGTGCTCCTTGACGTACACGACCACCGCGGGCGACGTCGCCCGCGGTGGCATCTGGACGGCCATCACGCACTACCCCGGTGACAGCCAAGACCATGATCGATGGTGGTGGGACTACTCGACCTTCATGACCTACGAGGCGGAGGGCGGCTCCGACCTCCCGACGATCTCGGGCACTCCGCTCGTCGGGCAGACGCTCACGGCGGACAGCTGGTGGTGGCACCCCTACGACGCGCCCCACGCCCATCAGTGGCTCCGGGACGGCGTGCCGATCCCCGGTGCGACGTCAGCCACGTACCTGGTGACGCAGGCGGACGTCGGCGCGCGCCTCGCACTCCGGACCGAGGCCTCCGGGATAGGGATGGCTTTCGACTCGGTGTCGACCGCCGTCGTCCAGGCTCCCGGGCTCACGGCTGCCGTCCCTCGGGTCGTGGGGGACGCGCAGGTGGGGAGCACGCTCACGGTCACGCCAGGAGGCTGGGACCCGCCGGGTGTCACGTTCGCGTACCAATGGTTGCGTGACGGCACGGTCATCCGCGGTGCCACAGCAGTGCGATACACGATCGTCCCCCAGGACGTCGCGCGGCGGATCAGCGTGCGAGTCACCGGTTCCCATGCGAACGGCGCCTCCGCCGTCGCCGTCTCCGGTGTGACTGCCCCGGTGCGGGCGGGGGTGATCGTCACGAGCTCGTCCGCACGGATCAGCGGTGCCGCCCGGGTGGGCAGGAAGCTGACGGCCGTGTCCCCGAAGGTCGTGACGCCCGGCGTGACGACGGCGTACCAGTGGCTGCGCAACGGCAAGAAGATCACGGGCGCGACGAAGAAGACGTACACGCTCAAGGCGGCCGACAAGAGCAAGAAGATCGCGGTCGCGGTGACGGTCAGGAAGCCGGGGTTCGCGTCGGTGACCTCGAGATCGTCCGCGACGCCGAAGATCAAGGCCGGAAAGATCGCCGTGCGCCAGCGGGCAAAGGTGAAGGGTGCGCCGCGCGTCGGTAAGAAGCTCACAGCGGTGGTGCCGAAGGTGGGCGTGACGCGCGCGAAGTACTCCTACCAGTGGTTGCGGGACGGCAAGAAGATCAAGGGCGCGACGAAGAAGAAGTACAAGATCTCCTCGCGTGACAGGGGCGACAAGATCTCGGTGAAGGTGACCGTCAAGAAGCCGGGATATGCCGCGGTGACGTCGAGCTCCGCCAGGACCAAGGCGGTCAGGGGGAGGTGAGCCGGGACGCCCTCACTCCGAACGGACGACCGGCGGCTCGGTGAGCTCAGCCGGGAGCCGCGCGGCCTCCTCGGCGATCTCGGCGTGCACCGCGGCCAGCGTCCCCGCGAGCCGGTCTAACCGGTCGGCGACGGCCGCGTCGACCTCGGCGTCGGGCCCGTCGGTGAAGAACCGGAACGCCGTGAGGGTGTCGGCGAGCTGTGCGGTCACGCGGGCGAGCGCGTCGACGGTCACCGCTGCGCCGATCCCGTACGCGCGGTCGACGTGCACCATGCTGAGCCCGTGCTCAGCCCCGACCCAGTCGGCGACGGCCATCTGCTCGAACCCCGAGCCGCCCCAGGCGAGGTGGTCGAGCCACAGGCGGAAGAATCGCGAGGCGCTCTCGGCGTGCTCGTCCAGCAGGTCGTAGTCGAGCTCGCCGCGCACGGCGGACACCGACATGGTCAGGGCGAGGTCGCGGGCGTCGAGGAGCGAGGCATGGTCGCCGCGCGCGACGAGCGCGCGCAGCCCCGGGGAGTCGAGGGTGCCGGTCCCGGCGGGATCGCTCATGCCGTGAGGAGCCCGCCGGACTCGCGCAGGTAGCAGGCCGCGCACATCGACTCGTACGTGACCTCGGTGCCGTCGATCGCCACCTGGTCGCCGTCGAACACGAACTTTCCGTCGGCCAGGCGGGCGTTGAAGACCGCCTTGCGGCCGCAGCGGCAGATCGTCTTGAGCTCCTCGAGGCTGTGCGCGATCTCCAGCAGACGCTGCGACCCGGGGAACGCGGCCGTGCGGAAGTCGGTGCGGATGCCGTAGCAGATCACCGGGATGCCATCGAGGACGGCGACGCGCAGCAGGTCGTTCACCTGCCGGGCCGAGAGGAACTGCGCCTCGTCGACCAGCAGGCAGCTGACGTCGCGGCCCGTCTCGCGCTGCACGCGCTCGCGGTTGGTCTGCAGGAGGCCGTACGCGTCGTCGTCGGCCCCGATCACGTAGTCGACCGAGCGGTCGACGCCGAGCCGGGAGTGGATCTTGCGTCCCGCCTTGGTGTCGACGCCGGGCTTCGCGAGCAGGACCTGGTGGCCGCGCTCCTCGTAGTTGTACGCCGCCTGCAGCAGGGACGTCGACTTGCCGGAGTTCATCGCGCCGTAGCGGAAGTAGAGCTTGGCCATGGGGGCTATTCCACCATCTCCCGGTGCCCGCCCTGTGCGAGCGCGATCAGCGCCAGAGGCGCTGCGTCGCGATGTCCGCACCGGCGACCAGCGTCTCCAGCTTGGCGACGGCGATCTCCGGGTGCAGGCGCCCGCCGAGGCCGCAGTCGGTCGAGGCGATGACGTTCTCCCGGCCGACGCGGGTCGCGAACCGCTCGATGCGCTCGGCGACGAGCTCGGGGTGCTCGACGACGTTGGTCGCGTGGGAGACGACGCCCGGCAGGATGACCTTGCCCTCGGGGAGCGTGACGTCGTCCCAGACGCGGTACTCGTGCTCGTGGCGGACGTTGCCGGCCTCGAACGTGTACGCGCCGGCGTTGACCTGGAGCATCGTCGACACGATGTCCTTCATGGGCAGGTCGGTCGTGTGCGGGCCGTGCCAGGAGCCCCAGCACAGGTGGTAGCGGATGCGGTCGGCCGGCAGGCCGCGCAGCGCGTGGTTGAGGGCCTCGATGCGGACCTGGCTGAACGCGAGGTAGTCCTCGACGCTCGGCTCGGGGGTGATCTGGTCCCAGCTCTCGGCGAGCGACGGGTCGTCGATCTGCAGGATCAGCCCGCCGTCGATGATCGCCTGGTACTCCTCGCGCAGGACGTCGGCCCACGCCCAGACGTGCTCCTCGTCGGTGGCGTAGTGCTCGTTCGCGATGCGGGCGGCGCTGCCCGGGGCGATCGCGGTGAGGAAGCCCTCGGCGTAGCCCGCGGCCTCGAGGCCAGTCTTGAGATTCGCGACGTCGGACGCGATCGCAGCCTGGCCGGTGTAGGCGAGGGGACCGGTGGTCTTGGGGAACGGCTTGGGGGCGCCACCGAAGATCCCGGACTCGGGGTCGGTGTAGGCGCCGCGGAAGCGCTGCTGGTCGCGGCGGTTGCCGAAGCCCGTGAGACGGATGTTGCCGGGCTCGGACTGGACGTCGTCGGTGATCCAGCGGGCGGTGGTGTCGAGCTCGAGCCCGCTCGTGCGGCCGAACGAGTAGGACCACCATGCGCCGTAGTCGACGGCCGAGCTCATGGACTTGCCGTACTCGCCGTCGCCGGGGACCGCGACACCGAGGTCCTTCTGGCGCTGCACCAGGTCGACAACGGCGCTCGTCAGCAGACTGCCGAACGCGGCGTCGTCGGCGGTGCCGTTCTCCCGCGCCTCGTTGGCGGCGATCAGCTCGGGCGTGCGGGGCAGGCTCCCGGCGTGGGAGGTCAGGATGCGGTCGGCGCTGTTCTGCATGGCGGGCTCCGGGGCGTCGGTGGTGCTGCGGCTGGCGGCTGCGTGTGCCGTGGGCCCATTCCACCAGCCGCTGCCACATGCTGGACGCTCGTCCCAAACCCCGGACGGGCATACTTCCGGCATGGGATCGCGGGGGCGGGTACGGGAGTGGCACGACGAGGAGGGCTGGGGCGTCATCGACTCTCCGGCGACTCCCGGTGGGTGCTGGGCGCACTTCTCGGCGATCGAGATGGACGGGTATCGGGCGCTCGCGGCGGACGACGAGGTCGAGGTCGACGTGGAGGCTGCCGACCAGCACGGATATGCGTACCGCGCGGTCGCGGTGCGGTTGCCGGGGCGCACGGAGCACAGCGAGGTGCGGCGGCTCGACCGGGACCAGGTGCGAGCCTTCCGCAGCGGCTTCCACGTCGCTTTCTTCCCGCACGACGGCCAAGAGTGGCCTGCGGGCGAGGTCGACGACCTCGCAGACGCAGCGGCGAGTGTCCTGGCGCGGGGTGGAAGCGTCGATGCGGCGGTCGAAGCGTTGCGTGCAGCGCTGCGCTCGAGTCGTGACGAAGAGCTCCAGCCCGACGCCGCTCGTCTGGCTCGCGCGCTCGAGAAGCTCTGGCGCAGCGTGGCTGGCCGTGTCGGTGATGAAGCGTAAAGAAGACGTAGCCTTAATAACATTTTCTCTGGATCTGTTGGTAACGTACGTCCATGGGTACAGACAGCCCGCTGCTCGTGCCCGCCGTGGACCATGAGCCCGACTACTGGGTGGCCGACAACACCGGCATGCTCTCGCGCCGTGCGATGGCCGACGCGTCGGGTCCGTACGAGCGAACGATCACGCCGACGATCGCCGAGCTCTCGCTGCAGTTCCCTGCCGACCTTGTGGCAGACATGGAGGAGGCCGCGGCGGCGTTGTCGAGCTTCGACCAGTACGCCCGCACGCGCCTCGGCCACGACAACCCGACGCTCGGGCCGATGAACTCGATCTTGCTGCGGACCGAGTCGGCGTCGTCGTCCCAGATCGAGAACCTCACCGTGTCCGCCCGCCAGCTGGCGCTCGCCCAGATCGACGAGTCGACGGCAGGGAACGCCAACGTCGTGGTCGCCAACGTGCGCACCATGGAGGCGGCGCTGCGTCTCGCCGACCACCTGGATTCCGCGGCGCTCCTCGAGATGCACCGGGTCCTCCTGAGCGGCCAGCGCGGCGACAAGCCGCACGCCGGGCGCTACCGCGAGCAGCTGGTGTGGGTGGGTGCGAGCGCGGCATCGCCACGCGGAGCCGCGCACATCGCGCCCCATCACGCCCGGGTGCCCGCGGCGATCGACGATCTGGTGACGTTCATGGCGCGGCTCGATCTCCCTGTTGTGGCCCAAGCCGCGATCGCGCACGCCCAGTTCGAGACGATTCATCCGTTCACGGACGGCAACGGGCGCACCGGGCGCGCCCTCGTGCACGCGCTCATGCGGGCCAAGGGTCTGGTCACCAGCACGACGGCGCCGATCTCCGCCGGGTTGCTGGTCGACACCGATGCCTACACGAGTGCGCTGACGGCCTACCGCCGCGGGGATGCACGCCCGATCGTGGAGCAGTTCGCCGGCGCCTCGCGGTTCGCCGCAGTCTCCGGGTCGAGGCTCGTCGACGCGCTGGTCGCGCAGATCGACGCCGGGCGTGCTGCCTTGGACGAGCTGGGTCTGCGCTCACAGGCCGGGGCCTGGAAGGTGCTGCCCGCGTTGATCGCCCAGCCCGTGGTCAACGGTCGGTACCTGCAGGATCGCCTCGGGATGAACCCCGTCGCTGCGCAGCGCTCGCTCGACCAGCTCGCGCGGGCGGGGGTGCTGGTCGAACGCACCGGGATGCGACGCAACCGTGTGTGGCAGCACCCCGGTGTCGTCAGCGTCCTGGACGACTTTGCCGCTGGCCTCCGGCGCTCGTGACCGAGCGCCGACCTGAGCGGACGCTGAGGCTGCCCGGCCCGTGCGCCCGGCCTAAGGTGTCCGCATGACCCGCACCCCTCCCGCCGTCGGCCCTCGCCTCGTCGGCTCCCTCCTGCTGCGCGGCGCCCGCGTGCCCGGCTCCGGTGCCCCGCTCGACGTGCGCGTCCGCGACGGGGTGATCACCGCCGTCGGCCCTCGCCTGGAGCGCGAGGAGGGCGAGGCGTTCCTCGACGCCGAGGGGCGCTGGGCGATCCCGGGCCTGTGGGACAAGCACGTGCACCTCGGGCAGGTCGCGAAGTCGTTCAACCGGCTGGACCTCACGACGGCGACGAGCGCCGCGCACGCCCTCGAACTGCTGCGCGAGCGCCTCGAGTCGCGGCCCCGGGAGCCCGCGGTCGAGGGCTTCGGGTTCAAGGCGCCCCTGTGGACGGACCGCCCGACGCTCTCCGGGCTCGACGCCGTCGTCGGCGACGTCCCCGTGGTGCTCGCCTCGAACGACGTGCACGCGGGCTGGGTCAACACCGTCGCTCGCCGCCTGCTGGACCTCCCGCTCGACCCGCCTGACGACGACGGCCTCGTCCGCGAGACCGTCTGGTTCGACGCCCTCACCCGCTTCAACAGGATCGTCGACGACGTCGCGGCGCCCGGTCAGGAGATGACCGGCTACCGGGAGGTGCTCGCCACGTGCGCGGCCCGCGGGGTCGTGGGCGTCACCGACATGGAGTTCCACGACAGCACCCGCTACTGGCCGGACCGCTTCCTGTCCGGGCTGACCACCCTCCGGGTGCGGGCGGCTGTGTACACGCCGGGGCTCGACGACGTCCTCGCGCTCGGCTACGCGACCGGCCAGGAGATCCCGGGCGGCGGCGGCCTGCTCACCCAGGGCCCGCTGAAGATCATCACCGACGGCTCGCTCGGCACCCGCACCGCGCACTGCCGCGACCCGTACCCGAACCCCGGCGAGCCGGACCAGCCGCACGGCGTGCAGGCGGTGTCGCCCGACGAGCTCACCGAGCTGCTGGCCCGCGCCCACGCCGGCGGGCTCCAGGCCGCGGTGCACGCGCTCGGCGACGCCGCCGTCGACATCGCCCTCGACGCGTTCGAGGTGACCGGGACCCGCGGGTCGGTCGAGCACGCGCAGCTCGTCGCGCCCGGTCAGGCTGAGCGGATGGCGCGCCTCGGCGTCGTCGCCTCGGTCCAGCCCGCCCACCTGCTCGACGACCGCGACGTCACCGAGGCGATCTGGCCTGGGCGGTCGGCCCGCAGCTTCCCGCTGCGCGAGCTGTCCGACGCCGGGGTCGTCCTCGCGCTCGGGTCCGACGCGCCCGTCGCGCCGCTAGACCCGTGGCTCGCGATGGCCGCCGCCGTGCACCGCAGCGCCGACGACCGTCCCGCCTGGCACCCCGAGCAGCACCTCACCGTCGCCGAGGCGCTCGCGGCCAGCACCGATGGGCGCACCGGCCTCGCGCCGGGCGGTCCGGGGGACATCGTGCTCGTCGACGCCGACCCGCTGCAGCCGTTCGGCTCGACCGCTGAAACCTCCGAGCACCTGCGGGGCATGTCCGTCGCGGTCACCCTCGTCGCCGGTCGCGTGGTCCACGACGGGCGCTGAGCCGGCGCGCGCCCTTCGCGGCGGTGCTTATCGTGGCGGCATGACTGAACCCACGACCGCGCCCCTGCCCGCCTCCAGCCCGGCACGTTCCGACGGAGCCGACGTCGTCGCGCTCGTCGGCGGCCGGGTCGTCCCCGTCGTCGGCGACCCGATCGAGGGCGGCACCGTCCTGATGTCCGGCGGCAAGATCCAGGCGATCGGTGCGGACGTCCCGGTGCCCGACGGCGCGCGCGTCGTCGACGTCTCCGGCAAGTGGGTGCTCCCCGGGTTCGTCGAGGCCCACGGGCACATCGGCATCGACGAGGAGGCCAACGGGCCCATGGGCGACGACGTCAACGAGATGACGAAGCCCAACACCGCCGGGGTCCGCGCGATCGACGGCATCAACATCGCCGACGAGGGGTTCCGCGACGCGCTCGCCGGCGGCGTGACGTCTGCGGTCATCAAGCCCGGCTCGGGCAACGTGATCGGCGGCCAGAGCGTCGCGATCAAGACGTGGGGCGGGCGCACCGTCGACGAGCAGGTCATCGCGGAGTCCGTCAGCGTGAAGTCAGCGCTCGGCGAGAACCCCAAGCGCGTGTACGGCGGCAAGAAGCAGCTCCCCTCGACCCGCCTCGGAGTCGCGTTCGTCATCCGCGAGGCATTCCTCAAGGCGCAGCACTACGCCGCCCAGCGCGTCGCGGCGGAGACGAAGGGCGAGCCGTTCGCGCGCGACCTCGAGCTCGAGACCCTCGCGCGGGTGCTCGACGGCGAGCTTGCCTGGGACCAGCACGTGCACCGCCACGACGACCTCGCGACGGCGCTGCGTCTGGCCGACGAGTTCGGCTACCGCCTGGTGGTCAACCACGGCACGGAGGGGCACAAGCTCGCCGACGTGCTTGCCGAGCGCGACATCCCGGTGATCTTCGGACCCATGCTGACCAGCCGCACCAAGGTCGAGCTGCGCGACCGGGCGATCGAGAACATCGTGAAGCTGGCCGCCGCCGGCGTGCGCGTGGCGATCACGACCGACCACCCGGTGGTCCCGATCAACCTGCTCGTGCTGCAGGCCGCGCTCGCCGTCCGCGACGGCCTGCCGCGCCAGACGGCGCTCGAGGCGCTGACGATCAACCCGGCGTCGTTCCTCGGTCTCGACGGCCGCGTCGGTGCGCTCGCTCCGGGGCTGGACGCCGACGTCGTCGTCTGGTCCGGCGACCCGCTCGACGTGCCCTCGCGGGCCGAGCAGGTCTACATCGACGGCGCCCTCGTCTATGCGTGGGACGACGCCGCCCACCGCGGCCGGGTCGTGGAGCGCTCCGAGCGCTTCGTCTGAGGCGGTCGCGCCGGCGTGCACGCCCGGCGCGGGTCAGTCCACCGAACGGATGACCCGCGCCGGGTTGCCCACCGCGACCACGTTCGCGGGCAGGTCCTTGGTGACCACGGCTCCCGCGCCGACCACGGTGTTGGCGCCGATCGTCACGCCCGGGCAGACGACGACGCCGCCGCCGAGCCACACGTTGTCGCCGATCGTGATGGGCTGGGCCGCCTCCCACTTCGCGCGGCGCAGGTCGGCGTCGACGGGGTGCGTCGGGGTGAGCAGCTGGACGTGCGGGCCGATCTGCACGTCGTCACCGATGGTGATGGGCGCGACGTCGAGGGCCGTGAGGCCGAAGTTGGCGAAGGTGCGGGCGCCGATCCGGATCTTGCTGCCGTAGTCGACGTAGAAGGGCGGGCGGATCTCGGTGTCCGCTCCCACAGCGCCGAGCAGCGACTCGAGGAGCTCGCGCCGGAGCGGTCCCTGGCGGACCGTCGTCGCGTTGTAGGCGTCCATGAGGTCGAGGGCACGGGCGTTGGCCGCGCCGATCTCGGGGTCGTCGGCGATGTACAGGTCACCGGCGTCCATGCGCTCCCTCATGGAGCGGGCGTCGGTGGCGTCCGGGGTGGTGTCTGCGCTCATGGTCCGACGCTACGTGACACTCGGTCAGCCGGCGACGAGGAACGAGCCGACGAGGTCGACGAGGCCGCGCAGACCGAGGATCACGCCGACGCCGAGGCCCGTGAGGAGTGCCATCGAGACGGCCGCGGGGGCGGTGGAGGTGCGCCACGAGTCGTGGTCGTCGTCGTCGGTGAGGAACGGGCGTGCCACGGCCTGCTGCGGCGGGAACGAGGGGGGAGCGTCGACGTGGCGGCGGGGGGCGGGGGCGTGTGTCGTGGTCATGCCTCAACTCTGTCGAGACCGGATCGATGCCACATCCACCGGCCGGCTCGACGTGCGATGCGGCCCTCCACCCGGCGGTGGAGGGCCGCATCATCCCGCGGACTGACGGCCCCGGGAGGGGCGCGCGGACCTAGGGCAGGAAGCCGCCGTGCAGGGTGACGGGAAGGGTGCCCATCCGCGTCGTCTGGCCGGAACGCACGCGCACCTTGTCGCTCGCAGTCCAGTAGTACGGGGACTTGTAGGCGTACATGGGTGTCTCGACATCGCTGTTGACCGGGGGCCCCCAGATGCGGAGCGAATACCGCCCTCCCATGAGCTCCCCGAGGCGCAGGCGGGCGGTCGCTCCTGGGTAGTTCTCGTCGCGCTCGCTGATCGTCGGCCGCGACTTGCTGGTGGCGGCCGCGAGGAGGAGGGCCTCGTCGTGCACCGGCTTGCCTGAGTCCGCGTGGACCAGCGTCGCCGCCAGCGCCGCGTCGGCCCGGCGCTTGGGCGTGACCGTGCCGACGGCCGTCGAGCTGCGGGCCTTGACGCGGACCGTCGTGACCAGCCAGCGCTCGGGCTGCACCAAGCGTGAGCGGAGCACGAGACGGTAGGTGCCGGGCAGCGCTCGGAGCCGGAACTTCTCTCCGTTCTGGACGATCGTCGAGGCATGCGCGGCCGTGTCGCCGCGCCCGTTGATCGGTGCAGCGACGGGGATCAGGGTGACGAGCGTCCCGCCCTTCCCGGGCGCCCCGCGGACGGTGCCCGCCACCACGCCGGTCCGGCTCGTCCGGCGCATCTGCAGGTCGATGTCGACGCGCTCGCTGCTCGCGCTGATGTCGATCGTCTGGCTCTTCCCGGTGAGGACGCTCTTCTTGGTCGAGGTGATCGTGTGGCGACCGCGCTCGTGCACCCCCCGGAGGTCGTACCGCCCGGCGGCGTCGGGCCGGTCCGTGTCGAGGAGCCGACCATCAGGGCCGTGCAGGGTCACCGCGCCCCGGGACGGGATGCCGTCGACCGTGGCCACGCCGGTGATGACCGGGGCGCGGCTCAGGCTGAGGGTCGTGGTGTCGAGCTCGCCGGCGTCCAGCGTGACCCGCTGCGAGTCGGTGAAGTACCCGGGCGCTGAGGCCTGGATCGTGTACCGCCCCGGGATGAAGCCTCGGGTGAGGTCGTCGACGCCTGCGATGGCGACGGTCGTGCCGTCGCGCCGGAGGACGCTGAGCGTCGGCGTGGTCGACGGGGACGCGCCCTCGACGGCGACGTCGAACCCCGCGGGTGCGGCGAGCCGGTGGGTTCCACTCGCGATGGCGCTGGTCCGGGCTCGGTACCCGGTGGGGACGGCCACCCGGCTGTGGCTCTGCACGGCGCGCGACCCGATCCACGTCGGGAGCACGCGACCGTCGTTCTGGAACGCGCGAGGGTCGTCCGTGCTGACGGGGTCGTGGACCCGCAGCAGGAAGCGCTTGCCGCTGGCCGGTTGCTTGAGCGTGAAGTAGCCGTCGGCGTCCGTGATGGTCGTGCGCTTGAGCTGCTCGGTGAAGTACGCGCCCGTCGCGCGCGGGAGGTCCATGCCGACCACCAGTCCGGGCAGGGCGTGGCCCGCCGCGTCGACGAGCCTCCCGCTGATGGACGCGGTCGTGACGGCGTTGGCGATCGAGGTAGAGGTGTCGGTGACCGCGCCGGTGGCGGTGGCCGGGATGCTCGTTGCGGGCGCGAGTGCGAGGGCAGCGGCGAGAACAAGTGCTGCGGCTCTACGCCGCGTCATACATGATCCCGTAGACATGTGACAAGCGTCACACTCCGGACTTTGCGGGACAAGAGCCACGCGTCAGGAGCTCGGCGGCTGGCCGATGCGCTCGGTGGTCGGGACGGCGCGTCGGCGGCGCAGCTGGCGCAGGTTCTTCTGCGTGACGCCGCGCATCGCGGTGCTCCGGCTGCGGCCTCCGCCCTTGGTGCCCAGGCGGAGCGGCGCCCCGAGGAACTCCCCGAGGGTGACGCCGCCGGCGATCCCGAGGCCGATCATCATCGCGCCGAACAGCTCCGCGAACCCGGGCAGGATCCCGGTCGAGGTGTTGGACACGATGTCGAACAGACCGCGGTAGATCGCGAGCCCGGGCAGGAGCGGCACGATGCCGCACACGGACGTGACGATCGACTGCACCTTCAGCCGGGGCGAGGCCCACTCGGACAGGAAGCCGACGACGAGCGCGGCCGCCGCGGAGGCGACCGCGGGCCCTGCACCGAGCCCGGAGACGGTGGTCAGGACGGTCCAGGAGACGGCGCCGATGCCGGCGGCGACGAAGGCGGCGCGGGGGCGGGCGTAGGACGCGACGGCCCAGCCGAGCGCGACGACGGCGGCCGCTGCGGTGCGGACCACGGCGTGCGACGTGGCCGTCGGGGGGTCGAAGAGCACCAGCGGAACGCCGAGCCGGCGGGCGAGGTCCAGCACGCCCGTGATGCCGACGACGATCCCGAGGGTGAGCACGACGACCTCGAACGAGCGGGCGGCGGCCGTGATGGGAAAGCCCGAGATCGCGTCCTCGGCGGCGCCGACGAGCGACAGGCCGGCGAGGAGGACGACGATGCCGGAGGCGACGACGAGCGACGGGGGGAGCAACGACGGGTCGATCGGCAGATGGGGGACGGCGAGATACAGCGCGACGGCGACCAGCGCGGCGACGCCGGCGCCAGCGGCCTGGAGGAAGAACGGCGGCAGTCCCCGGCGCCCGAGCGCCCACACGACGCGGTCGATCGCGGCGGTGGTGGCCGCGGCGACGAGCATGACGGGGAGGGTGCCGCCAAGGAGGACCGCGATCGCGCCGGCCATGGCGGAGAGCGCGACGGTGATGACCCACCGCTGGTACGTCTGCGGTGCCGTGACGATCCGGTCGAGGCGGGTGTGGGCGTCCTCGAGCCGCTCCATCGCCTGCTCGGGAGGCACGGGCGCGTCGGCGACGTCCTGCGCGAGCTCGACGACGCGTTGCAGCCGGCCGTAGTCCGGGATGCGGTCACGGACGATGCGCATCATCGTGACCGGCAGCTCGTCGCCGCCGCGGTCGTAGGAGACCGTGATCGCGGTGAAGGTCAGGTCGATCTGGGTGCCGTGCAGCCCGAACGCGCGGATGACGGTGCGGATCGCCTGGGTGACGTCGACTGCGGAGGCGCCGAGGGCGAGCATCGACTCGCCGATCCGCAGGCCGAGCTCGAGCACGCCGCGCACGGCTGCCGAGTCGAGGCCCTCGGGTCGCGATCGCAGGCCGGTCTGGAGGTTCGGTGCGCCTCCGCCGACACGTCGGGCAAGCCTCCGCACATCCAGCCGCCGTCCCATCCGGCGAGTCTAGGGGTGCCTGTGCGGGTGGGCGTCGTGTGCGCTCCGGATCACCCGTTGGGGGCCTCACGAACCGCGGAACCCCGCCGATGGGAGGGGCGAGCGGAAGATCCCGCCGTGAGACCGAGGAGCACGACATGTCCGACACCCTGACGCGCGAGGCGTTCACTGCCTACCCCGCGGCTGCTCCCTCTGCCGCGCCTCGCGCCGACGCCGCACACGTCTCGGTGCACGGCGTCGACGCGCAGACTGGCTTCCCGGTCACCTGGCACGTCACCACGCTGGCGGAGGACGGTCTCCCCGGTGCGTACCTGATCGAGCGCGCCGAGGGTGACATTCGGAACCCGGCTGTCTGGATGCAGGCGCGACGCACTGCCCGCACCGTCGGCGAGCTCGAGGTGCTCGACCTGATCCGCGAGGTGCTGTTCCAGGGCGGCTCGCTCGGCTGACCTCAGCCCAGCAGCTCCGGGAGGTCGGCGGGGTCCTCGCCCCGCACGTGCTCGCCCAGGAAGCCCAGCACCACCTGGTACCAGACCTTCGCGTGCTGCGGCTTGAGGATCCAGTGGTTCTCGTCCGGGAAGTACAGGAACCGGTGCACCGTCGAGCCGTCCTCGGCCTGCGGCAGCGCGGACTTCGCGAGCAGCTCGTACCAGAGGCGCAGGCCCTCGCCGATCGGCACGCGGTAGTCCTTGTCGCCGTGGACGACGAGCATCGGGGAGCGGATGTTGCCGACGTGCTCGTGCGGCGAGTGGCCCTTCTCGAGCGCCATGAACTGGCGCTCCCAGGCGTACGCCGCGTCCGTCGTCGGCCCGAACCCGTCGAGGGCCCACAGGCTCGCGTGGGTGACGATCGCGCGGAACCGGTCGGTGTGGCCGGCGACCCAGTTCGCCATGTAACCGCCGAACGAGCCGCCCATCGCTGCGGTGCGGGTCTCGTCGATCTCCGGCAGGGCCTCGGCCGCGTCGGTCGCAGACATGAGGTCCGTGTAGGGCTCCGCGCCCCAGCGGCCCCAGCCGCGCTGGATCATGTGCTGCCCGTAGCCGGTGGACAGCGCGGGGTCCGGCAGCAGGACGGCGTAGCCCTGGGCCACCATCAGCCACGGGTTCCAACGCCAGCTCCACGAGTTCCAGGAGCTCAGCGGACCGCCATGGATCCACAGCAGCAGCGGGGCGGGGGTCTCGGCGCTCGCGCCGTGCGGCAGGGCGAGCCAGGAGCGCACGCGCGTGCCGTCGTCGGCCGTCGTCTCCACCTCGGTGAGGCGGCCCGGCAGCTCGGGGCGCGGGACGGGGCCGCGCAGGGCAGTGACCGAGGCCCCGGTCGCGGCGCTCGGGAGGTCGACGCGGACGACCTCTGCCGGGTGCTCGTACGAGGCGCGCAGGGCGTAAGCAGCGGTGCCGTCGGGGGCGACCACGAGGTCGCTGAACGCGCCGTCACCGGTGAGGCGGGCGATCGCTCCGGACTCGGCGTCGACGTGGAAGACCGGGGCGCGTCCGTCCTCGTCCGAGGTCATCAGGAGGCCGGAGCCGTCGGGCAGCCAGTGGAACTGGCCGGGCCAGGAGTCCCGCTCCTGGGCGAGGCGCCGCTGCTCGCCGGAGGCGAGGTCGAGCACCCAGAGCGAGACGACGACGGCCGACTCGGCGGTGCCGCGGTCCTCGCGGACGTACGCCAGGCTGGCGCCGTCCGGGCTCAGGCGCGGCGCGGCGAACTCGACCTCGGCGTCGCCCGTGAGCAGCGGTGTGCGCTCGCCGGTGGCGACGTCGACGCGGACGAGGTCGCTGCGGAGCCGACCGTGCCCCTCGGGCGTGCGCCAGGTGGTCACCAGGAAGGACCCGTCCGCTGCGAGGTCGTAGGCGGCGTTGATCAGGCTCGTGCCGGCGTCAGGCGTGAGGTCCCGGAGCTCGAGTGGCTCGTCGTCGGCCGCGGCGGCGTCGCCCGTGGGGATCGTACCGCCCGGAGCGAGGGCCGCAGCATAGAGACGGGGTGCGGCGGGTCCGAGGTCGTGGTCCCAGTAGCGCACGGGGTAGCCGGTGTGCAGGATCGCGGCGACCTTGGCGTCCTTGCGGGCGGCGCGCAGCTCCTTCTCGGAGGCGAGGTCAGCGGAGCTCGGCAGCGCGGAGGCCTGCACGAGGAGGACCTCGCCGGACTCGGCCGCGCGGGCGGCCTCGATGCCGCCGGGGTGCGTCGCGAGGATGCGGGCTTCTCCGCCGTCGGCCGGGATGGTCCACAGGGCGGGCACCTCGTCGTCGTCCCCGCCCGGGCGCTTGGCGACGAACAGGAGGTCACCCGCGGGGGTGAAGCGTGCCTGAGACTCGCCCTTGGCGCCGCGCGTGAGTCGGCGCGCGGGGCGCTCGCCCGTGGCGTCGACCTCCCACAGGGCGGTGACGTAGCCGGTGCCGTCGTCGTTCAGCGTGCCCACACCGGTGACGAGGCGACGTCCGTCGGGGGAGATCGTCAGGGAGCCCAGTCGCGGCAGGGCGACGTAGGCGTCGAGGTCGTGGAACGGGGTCTCGGGGGATGCGGAGGTGTCGCCGGGGTTCTCAGTCACCAGGACATCTCAGCACGAGTCACCGACACCGCGTACGTCGGCGCTCGTGGCCACGCGGGCATCGGCCCTGGTCAGTACACGAAGATGGCGAACCGGGACGGGTCGTGGGCGTGCACGATCGCCATGAACACGATCGCGTCGAACAGCAGGTGCACCATCAGCACGAGGGTCAGCGACCGGGTGCGCGTGAAGATGAGTCCCTGCAGCAGCGCGAAGGGGATGGTCAGGAACGGGCCCCACTCGCGGTAGCCCAGCTCCCACAGGAACGACACGAAGATCGCGGCCTGCAGCAGGTTGGCCTGCCACGCCGGGAAGTGTCGCAGCAGCAGCGTGAAGCACGTGCAGATGAAGAACAGCTCGTCCCAGGTCCCGACGCCGTTGACGCCGACGAAGAACCTGGCCAGGGCGCCGTCGTCCTCGAGGGACGGCCAGTTCTCGTAGGCGCCCGAGGTGACGAAGTAGAACGGCAGGATCGCCCAACCGAGCAGGGGGACGGCCACGAGGTAGGCCTTCTCCGACCGCGGCCAGGGCTGCCCCGTCCGCCACGGGAACCGGATGGCCCTACGCCGGTACACGAGCCGGTCGACGGCGAACGGGACGGCGACGGCGAGGGTGAGGGCGGTGCCGATGGCGAAGAAGCGGGGCCAGGAGACGTCCGCCTCCATGGAGGTGGTGCTGATGATCAGGATCCCGAGGGCGATCAGCAGGAGATCCTTGCCGAGGGCGCGGCGGACGACGGCGGCGGCGACGAGGCTGACGAGCAGGACGACGTAGCCCGCCGGGCGGGCGTGCACGCCGAACAGCAGGACGGCCGACGCCGAGACTCCCGCCGCGCACAGGAGCGCAGGCACGTCGACGGCGGCCGCGTCGGGCCCGTGGGCGTCGGTCGCGGGCGTCGTCACCGTGCCAGCATGCCGAAGGCGCGCCACGTCGGCATGTCGAGTGGGGCCCGCGAGGCAGACGTCTCCGTGTCGGCGGGTGTCTCTAGAGTGCGAGACGTGACCACAGACCTGACGATCCACGAGTACGGCGACCCCTCCGCGCCGACCATCCTGTTGGTGCACGGCGTGACCGAGGCGGGCACGTCGTGGCCCGATCTCGTGGCGCGGTGGCAGGACCGCTGGCATCTGCTCGCCCTGGACCTGCGGGGGCACGGTTCGTCGCCGCGGTTCACCCCGGACGAGATCTCGCGGTCCCCCGAGGTGCTTGTCGCGGACGTCCTCGCGGTGCTCGAGGCGCAGCCGGAGCCGGTCATCGTCGTCGGGCACTCGCTGGGCGGGTTCCTCACGCTGCGCGCGGCGCTCGCCCGGCCGGAACTCGTGCGCGCCGTCGTGCTCGAGGACCCGGCGAAGCCGGCCGGCAGCGTGCCTGATCCCGCGTTCGTGGCGATGAACGAGGGATTCCTGGACGCGATGGCGGATACCGACGCGGAGATCGCGCGGATGCGACGCGAGACGCCGTGGAGCATGGAGGAGATCGAGGCCTGGGCTGCGTGCAAGGGAGACGTCGACCGCGCCTACATCCACGACGGGCTGTTCCTGGGGGATCACGACTGGGAGGAGCAGTTTCGTTCGCTGGCCGTGCCGGGCCTGCTCGTGCTCCCGCCCGAGGCGCCGATGGCCCCAGACCTGACTCAGGTCGACAACCCGCAGCTGCGCACCGTCGTGATCCCCGGGACCGGTCACTGCGTGCGCCGGGACCAGCCGGAGGCGTTCCACGCCGCCGTGGACGCGTTCCTCGACGGGGTGCGTTGATCGCAGTTCAGCAGCACCACGTGCATCAGGAGTTCCGGCGCGCAAGGATGGGACCAGGGCTCCGAACCCTGAGGGGGGAGGTGCGTGATGGGAGTCGCTGAGGTCCGGGAGGCCATGGTGGCCCGCCCGCGCGCCGCATATCTGCCGCCCGAGGTGTCCGCGCGAGGCGACGACGACGTCCCGCTCGCCATCGGGTACGGCGCGACCTGCTCTCAGCCGTCCACGGTCGCCGAGATGCTGACGCTCCTCGACCCTCAGCCGGGAGACCGGGTGCTCGACGTCGGCTCGGGTTCCGGGTGGACGACTGCGCTGCTCGCCCGGGTCGTCGGGCCCAGCGGGGTCGTGGTCGGCGTCGAGCTGGAGCCCGCTCTCGTCGAGATGGGCCGGGAGAACCTGGCGCGCGCTGGCGTGGACGCGCGGATCGAGCAGGCGGTCCCAGGTCGGGTGGGGTGGCCCGAAGGCGCCCCCTTCGATCGGATCCTCGTCTCGGCCGAGGCGCAGGAGGTGCCCGCGTCGCTCGTCGCGCAGCTGACTCCGGAGGGCCGCATGGTCATCCCGGTGCGCGGAACGATGGGGGTGGTGCGACGCGACGGTGACACCTTCGAGATGCGCACGCTCGGGGCGTACCGGTTCGTGCCGCTGCGTGAGGTGGGCGATCCGTAGGGCGGCGACCCATCGACCTGCACGTGCCCGCGCCGCGGCCGCGTCAGAGGGTGAGCCCCGCGAGGAACGCAACGTAGGAGGCGCCGGCCGCGAAGGCGAACGCATCGCGGGCTCGGCGAGGGGCACCGATCGCAGTGAGGACACCGACGATGGCGAGCAGGGCCCAGCAGACGGGATGGCCGTAGCGGATCGCTGCTTCCTGCAGGCCGGTCGCCGTTGCGGCTCGTTCGGGGATGACGAGGGACCAGACCGTGGTCATCCCTGTGGCGATGACCGCGCCGCTCCAGCCGAGCCACCGCTGACGTGCCGTGGGTTCGTGGCGGGCGGCGGCGGGCAGCGGCGCGGCGGGTTGGCGGCGGGTCATGGTGCTGTCTCCGGGGTGAGCGAGGCGAGGGTCTCCGAGGTCCACGCGAGGCTGGCGTCGGTCAGGTGGATCCCGTGTCGCACCGTGGCCAGCCAGTACGCCTGGTCGGGCGCAGGATCGTCGGCGACCTGAGCCTCGAGGTCCGCGAGGTAGGCCCGAGACTCCGTGAGTGCGCCCCGGTGCATCTCGAGATGGCGCTCGACAGTGCCAGGCTCGGCGTGGCGCCCGAAGAAGACCTTGAGGAGGAGCTCGCTGCGGTGCGAGGAGGACGTGGCCGGGGCTTGCGCGAGCCAGGTGCGCAACGCGTCGTACCCGGCCGGCGTCAACGTGTGTTCACGTCCCCGTCCGGTCCGCGCGGCTCGGCTCGCGACGAGACCGTCCCGTTCGAGGGCCGCCAGCGTCGGGTAGAGCTGTCCGAAGGACTCGTGCCAGAAGTGACCGATGGTGCCCGCGATGGTCTCGCGCAGCGCGTAGCCGGTCATGGGGCCGAGCGTGAGCATGCCGAGGACGGCGTAGCGAGTGGTGGATGAGCGTGCCATCCCCCCATGGTGTATCTGACAGATATATCCGGCAAGGGTCGGCGCGCGCCGGGGTCGGATCAGGCGCGCTCGAGGAGCACGAGCACCTCGAAGTGTCCGGTCTGCGGGAACATGTCCAGGACCTGCGCGCGCCGGGGCGCGAACGACGGCATCGCGGCGAGGTCGCGCGCGAGCGACTCGGCGTTGCAGCTCGAGTAGATCACCGTGCGGACCGCCGACGCCGACTCGAGCCAGCCGGCCAGCGTGGGCCCGATGCCCCGGCGGGGCGGGTTCACGATCACGAGGTCGGGGGCGTGAGGTGCGGCGAGCGCGAAGGCGGTCGCGTCGTCGGCATGGAAGGTGACCCGGGCGGCACCCGGCTCGGTGAGGGCCAGCTCGTCGCGGCTCAGGTTCGCGCTCGCGGTCGCCTCGACGCTGGTCTCGACGCCGACGACGTCGCGTGCGTCGTCCGCACAGTGCAGCGCGAAACCGCCGACGCCGCAGTACAGGTCCCAGATCGAGCGCGGCGCGGCCTCGTCGACCCAGGCGCGCGCCTGGCGGTAGAGGGTGGCGGCGACCGGGGTGTTCGTCTGGAAGAAGCTCTGGGCGCGCAGGTACAGGGTGACGTCGTTCATGCGCACGGGCAGCGCGGTCTGCTCCGTCAGCGGCAGCTCTCGGGAGCCCTCGAGGACGGCCTTGTGCTCGGGCAGGAGGTTCGCGGAGGCGACGCGGATCTGGGGGAGCGCCTCGAGCAGGGCGGGCAGGTGCTTGCGGATCCGCGAGACCGGCTCCTGGCTGCGCAGGACGAACCGCACCATGAGCTCGCCGTCGGGCGACTCGGTGATCAGGAGGTGCTTGAGCTCGCCGCGCCGGCCCGGCACGTCGTAGGGGGTGAGGTTCGCGTGCGTGATGAACGCGGCGAGCGCGGGGAACGCGGCGCGCAGGCCCGGGGTGTAGAGCGGGCAGTTGCGCAGGTCGACGCCGAGGCCACGTTCGTCGAGGATGCCGACGATCGGCTCGGCGGCCGTGCCGGAGACGACCATCTTGGCCTTGTTGCGGAAGCCCGCCTCGGCGCTCGTGACCGGGGGGAGCCACTCGAGGTCGGGGTAGGCGGCGAGGAGGTCGCGCGAGCGCTGGTCCTTGCCGGCGATCTGCTCCTCGTACGGCTGCAGCAGCAGGGTGCAGGAGGAGCACCGCGCTGAGTCGAAGTAGGAGCACTGCATGAGTTCCAGTATCCGCGACGGGTTGCCGGTGGCGTGGGTGGGTTCGGTCACGTCGAGCGGTCGACGCGGGTGCCGAATGTGAGGTTCGCGTCGGTGAGCGTGAAGGTCGCGAGGGGGCGGCGGCCCGTGAGCCAGCCGAGCGGGCCGTCGACGGCGACCTCCCAGTGGGCGCTGGCCGTGCGGACCGTGGCGGTGACCGTGTTGTGGGCGGTGACGGCGGTCGCGTAGTGCTGCCGGGGGGCGACCGGATCCTCGCGCTGTGCGGTGGTGAGGGGGACGGAGACGCGGCTCGGGGGGAGGCGGCGACCGGGGCGACGGTCGAGGCGGGCTATGGGGGCGCCGTCGAGCGTGCGGAACTCGGTTCGCTCGCCCGAGTGGGCCCTAGCGGATCGGGTGGTCGTGGCGAGGGCCTTCGGGATCGCCCACAGTGCGCGGCCGCCCGCCTGGGACGCAGGGCTGTCGACCCAGATCTGCGTGACCGTGACCCGCAGCGCGAGGCCCCTCCGCGTGAGCACGGCGACCAGCAGCTCGTCGTAGGAGAGGTCGCAGCCGAGCTCGTAGCGTGCGACGGCGAGGCCGACGAGGGCGTGGCGGCCGAGGCTGACCGGGCGGTGGCCGCGCGGCGGGTGTGCGGTGAGCTCGGGAACCGCTCGCGCGGGCACGGAGAAGAGCGAGAACGTCATGGTGCCGGTGAGGAACCACGGCGGGGCCGGATAGGCCGCGCCCGAGGTGGCGGCAGGCGTCTGCATGGATCCCTCCCTGAGTGGTGGGCTGAACAGCGTCGGTGGACGACAGCTTCGGTGGACGACAGCTTCGGTGGACGACAGCTTCGGTGGAC
>NZ_FONZ01000006.1:0-1391 GCF_900113055.1 Flavimobilis marinus | reverse complement strand
TCGGTGGACGACAGCTTCGGTGGACGACAGCTTCGGTGGACGACAGCTTCGGTGGACAACAGCATCGGTGACGACGGCGTCGCTCTCGAGCCTACGGCGCGCACCTCTGCGCGCCCCGCGCGTCGCGCACGCCTTGTGGATAATTGTGCTCTAGGTCCCTCCACAGGGAATGCGCTTCTGAGCTTGTCCACAGATTTCTGTGAATTGCGCTTTTCCTCTTGCCCCTCGAACGTCCGTTCGATAGCGTGGTCGTGGTGATTCGGTGACCGCAGGGGGTGAATAGCAGTGGGCGACGTGAACAATGATGTGCGCAATTCGCGTGCTGCTAGTGCGGGTGCGGGTTCTGTGGTTGGTGTGCTGGCGTTGGTCGAGGAGCTGGAGGCTGTGGTCGAACAGCTGACCGCCGTTGACCCGCGGGCGATGGACGGCGGGTTGGCGATGGAGGTCTCCCCGCGGCTGCGGGCGGTGGTCGATCGCCTGGGTGCGCAGCGCCTGGGGTTGATCGGGCAGATCGACGCCGATGGCCTGTGGGCGAGCGAGCCGGTGCGGACCGTGGCGCACTGGCTGGCCTCGCGTGAGCGCGTGTCGTTGGGTTCGGCGCGCAGGGATGTGCGCACCGCGCGGGTGCTGCGTGACCACCTGACCGCCACCGCTGAAGCTGGCCGCGCCGGGGTGGTGACACCCGAGCAGGTGGGGATCGTGGTGGGCATCGCGGCCACGTCGCAGGCGCGGTTGGAGGCGCTGACTGCGGTCGTCGACTCGGACGAGGCTGTCGCCGAGTCCAGCGTCGATGCGAATGAGCCAACGCGGCCGCGTCGTGGTGAGGACGTGCTGCTGGGCTTGGCGGGGCGGCACTCGTTGCGTGACTTCACGCGGATCGCGCGCCGGTTCGCGGTGGTGGCTGACCCTGAGTCGGACGAGCGGGGCTACCGGCTCGCGTCCGAGCGTGAGCATCTGGACCTGTCGCCGACGATCGGCGGGTACCACGTGCAGGGTTTCTTGGCCGAGGAGCACGGTCAGCTGGTGCGCACCGCGCTCGGGGCCGTGATGGGCACGGCCGAGCCGGGCTGCACGCAGAGCCCGGCCAAGCGGCGCGCGGTCGCCCTGGCAGGGCTGGCCCGCCAAGCGCTGGACGAGGGGCGGTTCAGGTCCACCAATGAGCAGGGCCCGGCGGGCGATCGCCTCGCCGAAGGTGCCCGTGCCGTGGGCGAGGACTCGTGGGGTGCGCGGGATGGTTCTGCTCGCGATGGTTCCCCGGCCGTCAGGCCGCATCTGACCGTGACGGTGTCCTGGACCGAGCTCACGCACCTCCTGGGCGCGAATACCGCCGCGAGGGCTGACGCCATCCCCGCCACCAGCGCCACCGAAGACCTTCACGCCATGAACGCACA
>NZ_FONZ01000005.1 GCF_900113055.1 Flavimobilis marinus | reverse complement strand
CCCACATAAAAACTGGCTACAAAAACAAAAACTTGCGTTTTCGTTCAATCAACCAAAGGAATCCTCAAGACCACCGAGCCAGCCACCATGTAGCAGCAGACACCAGCAGTCCACGAGGGATATTTGGCATTGACTATCAAGCACACTGTTGAGTTCTCAAGGAACAGACGCTCCCCGATCCACCCTCGCGGGCCGTTCGGAGGCAACCGTTCAAACTTACCCGACCGAACCCATCCTGTCCAACCCCACGCTTCAAGAGCGCAGAGTCGGGAAACGGATCCCGGTCGCCCACACACGTCAGGAGGGCGGAGTTCGCCCTCGAGAGGTTGTGGGGGTTGTCTTCCGCCGGGACCAGCCACGGCCTGCCTTGCGGCGGCCTCGTGTCTGTTCCTCCCTGGCGGGCTGACTTCGAGAACATTACGGGGCTCCTGGCGCAAGGGTCAAGTCGGCCTCGGGTGACCCCGGTCACCCCGTGGCAACCCGCCATTCACCGGCGCTGAGCAGCGGTAAGACGACTTGTTCGGTGCTGTCACGTTCCGTCGACCAGCCGCACCGTTGCTTCCCAGGGAGCCAGCTCGACACCCGCGTCGGTGATCGCCGCGGGGTTGGCCACGTTGGTGTTCAGCACCGCCGCCTGCGCCCAGTCCGCAGGCCCCGCCAGGGCCTGCGCCGGCACGGTCGCCGAAGCCGACGAGAGGTTCGCCAGCACGAGCATCCGCACCCCTCCCAGGGTGCGCTCGTACGCGAAGACCTGCTCGTCGTCGGGAAGCAGCATGCGCAGCGAGCCGTCGACCACGACCGCGTGCTCGCGCCGCAGCCGGATCAGTCGCTGGTAGTGGCTGCGCACCGAGTCCGGGTCCCCGACCTGGGCGGCGGCATTGATCTCGCGGTAGTTCGGGGTCACCGGGATCCACGGTTCCCCGGTCGTGAAGCCCGCCTGGGGACCGTCAGTCCACTGCACCGGCGTGCGCGAGTTGTCGCGCCCCGCGTACCGCAGGGCCTCGAGCACCTGCGCCGGATCCTGTCCCCGGACGCCGACGGCCTCGCGGTAGTGGTTGAGGGACTCGACGTCCCGGAAGTCGTCGAGGTCCCGGAAGACTGTGTTCGTCATGCCGAGCTCCTCGCCCTGGTAGACGTATGGCGTCCCGCGCATCAGGTGCAGGACCGTCGCCAGCGCCTTGGCAGAGGCGACCCGGTGCACGCCGTCGTCCCCGAACCGGGACACCGCGCGCGGCCGGTCGTGGTTCGACCAGTACAGGCTGTTCCACCCGACGCTCGCGAGGCCCTCCTGCCAGCGTCCGAGGGACGCCTTCAGCTCGGACAGCGCGATGGGACGCGGGTCGAACTTGCCCCCCGGGCCCTCGTCGACCTCCATGTGCTCGAACTGGAAGATCATGTTGACCTCGCGTCGCTCCGCGTCCGTGTAGCGCCGCGCCTGCTCCACCGTCGCGCCAGGCATCTCGCCCACCGTGAGGAACCGCGACGGATCGTCCCCGAACACCTCGCGGTTCATCTCCTGCAGGAACTCGTGGATGCGCGGACCCGACCCGAAGTGCGGGAACCCGTTGCCGTACAGCGCGCCCGGGGGCACCTCCCCGTCGGGCAGGCCCTCCGCCTTGGAGATGAAGTTGATGACGTCCATGCGGAAGCCGTCGACCCCGCGGTCGAGCCACCAGCGCATCATCGCGTAGACCGCCTGCCGAACCTCCGGGTTCTCCCAGTTGAGGTCGGGCTGCTTGCGGGTGAACAGGTGCAGGTAGTACTCGCCGGTCCGCTCGTCGTACTGCCACGCCGGCCCGGAGAAGATCGAGCCCCAGTTGTTCGGCTCGGCGCCGGGCTCGCCACCGGCCATGCCGGGACGGGGCGGCCGCCAGATGTACCAGTCGCGGCGCGCAGCATCCCGGGAGGAAGCCGACTCCACGAACCACGGGTGCTCGTCGGACGTGTGGTTCACCACCAGGTCCATGACGAGCCGCATGCCGCGCTCGTGCAGCCCGGCGATCAGCGCGTCGAGGTCCTCGAGCGTCCCGAACATCGGGTCGACGTCCTGGTAGTCGCTGATGTCGTAGCCGTTGTCGTCCTGCGGCGACCGGTAGACCGGTGACAGCCACACGACGCCGACCCCCAGGTCCTGCAGGTAGTCGAGCCTGGAGATGATCCCCGGGATGTCGCCGACGCCGTCGCCGTCGGAGTCGGCGAAGCTGCGCGGGTAGACCTGGTAGACCACGGTCGACCTCCACCACGCCTGCTCGGCCGCCGCCTCGGCGTCGGAGGTCGGGGTCTCGCCCAGCAGCAGCACGCTCTCGTCGGCGGTCGTCACAGCAGTCTCCGTCTCGTCGGGGAACGTCGTCCACCTTTCCACAGCGTCCCGAGCCGCGCCCAGCCCGCAGCCCGGGCGCTCGGCGAGCCCGGGACCTTGGGGGGTGTACGGCCGACGAGCCGCAGGCTATCGTCGGGTCGCCGACCACGGAGGTCGGCCCCGGCACCCGGTGCCGTGACCGAAGGGGCACCTCATGCCCATCCTTGAGATCGTCGGCTGGATCGGCTCAGCGATCCTCGTCTGGTCGCTGCTGCAGACCCGCATCCTGCGTCTGCGCCTGATCAACCTCGTCGGCTGCCTCATCCTCATCGCGTACAACTCGATCTCCGGCGTGTGGCCGATGACCGGCCTCAACGTGGTGCTCGCCGCCATCAACATCTACTACCTGCGCAAGCTCATGGGCGAGCGCCACTCGACCGCGTCCTACGACGTCGTCGAGGTCCGTCCGGACGACGCCTACCTGCAGCACCTGCTCGGCCAGCACGCGGCGGACATCGCTACGTTCAACCCTGCCGCCGCGGGCCGCCCCGTCACCGAGGCCCGCGAGGCGTACCTCATCGTGCACGGCGACGAGACGGTGGGCTACGTGCTCGCCCACGACGCCGGCGACGGCGAGGTGCAGGTCGACCTCGACTACGTCGTCGAGCGCTACCGCGACTTCACGCCCGGCGAGTTCGTCTTCCGCAGCTCGCAGCTGTTCGCCGCCAAGGGGTACCGGCGCATCGTCACCGCGCCGGGGAGCGCGTCAGCACCCGGCGCGTACTACGAGAAGATCGGCTTCTCCCGCGAGGGCGACCGCTTCGCCCTCGCCATCACGGCCTGACCTGCCCGACGGCGCGCCGTCGAGCGTCCCCGCTCAGGCCCAGACGAGGGCCTGAGCGGGGTCGTGCAGCACCGCGGCGACGTCGGCCAGGAGCCGCGACGCGAGGCCGCCGTCCACCAGGCGGTGGTCGACGCTCAGCGCGAGCTGGGTGACCATCCGCTTCTTGATCTTGCCCTTGTGCACCCACGGCTGCTCACGGATGGCGCCGAACGCGAGGATCGCCGCCTCGCCCGGGTTGAGGATCGGCGTGCCCGTGTCGATCCCGAACACCCCGACGTTGGTGATCGTGATCGTGCCGTCGCTCATGTCCGCCGGCGTCGTCTTGCCGGCGCGCGCCGCGGCCGTGAGGTCGGCGAGCCCGCGGGCCAGCTCGGTCAGCGACATCCGGTGCGCGTCCTTGATGTTCGGCACGACCAGGCCGCGGGGCGTCGCCGCAGCGATGCCCAGGTTCACGTAGTGCTTGTAGACGATCTCGCGGGCCTCGTCGTCCCAGCTCGCGTTGACCTCCGGGTGCCGGTTGAGGGCGATGAGCAGCGCCTTCGCGGTGACCAGGAGCGGCGTGACGCGGACGTCGGCGAACTCGCGGTCGGCCCGCAGCCGTTCGACCAGCCGCATGGTGCGGGTGACGTCGACCGTCTGGAACACCGTCACGTGGGGCGCGGTGAAGGCGCTCGCGACCATCGCCTCCGCGGTGCGCTTGCGCACGCTCTTCACCGGGACGCGGGTCTGCCGTCCGTCCGCGCTGACCGTGCCGGACGCGAGCCAGGGTGCGTCGTCGCCCGGATAGGTGGCGAGCGTCTGGCCCTCGGCCTGGCGCGCGAACGCGAGCACGTCCTCGCGGGTGATGATCTCCCCCGGTCCGGTGGGCGCCACGCTGCCGAGGTCCACGCCGAGGTCCTTGGCCAGCTTGCGCACGGGCGGCTTGGCGTAGACGGAGCCGTGCGCGGCACGGGCGGGCGACGGCGCAGGTTGCGCGGGCGCCGGCGCAGCAGGCGGGGGCGTCGCCGCTGCTGGCGTCGCTGCAGCCTGGTCGTTCGGCGTCGTCCCCGGTGCGGTCGACCCCGCGCCAGCGCGGCGGGCACGACGCGCGCTCGGCGCCGCCACCCCGTACCCGACCAGGACGTTGCCGCTGCCGGCCGCCGCCTCGGGCGTCGCGGCCTCGGCCGGAGCCCCGCCGTCCGACGTCGCGGCGGGCGGGCCGCCCGGGTCGACGTCGACGACGATGATCGGGGTGCCGACGTCGACGGTCGTGCCCTCGGCGACGAGCACCTGGCTGACGACCCCGGTCCACGGGCTCGGGAGCTCCACGAGGGACTTCGCCGTCTCGATCTCGACGATCGTCTGGTTCACCGACACGGCGTCCCCCACCGCGACGTGCCACTGCACGATCTCGGCCTCGGTGAGGCCCTCACCGGCGTCGGGCAGGAGGAAAGTCTCGAACACTGGCATCGCGCTGCTCCTCAGAACCCGAAGGCGCGGTCGACGGCGTCGAGCACGCGGTCCAGCCCGGGCAGGTAGTCGTGCTCGATCTTGGACACCGGGTACGGCGTGTGGAAACCACCGACACGCAGGACGGGCGCCTCGAGGGAGTAGAAGCACTCCTCGGTCACGCGCGCGGCGACCTCGGCGCCGGCGCCGAAGTAGGTCGGGGCCTCGTGCACGACGACGCAGCGTCCCGTCCGGCGCACCGACTCCACGACCGTGGCCGTGTCGAGGGGCGAGATGCTGCGCAGGTCGATGACCTCGATGCTGCGGCCCTCCTCGGCCGCGGACTGCGCGACCGCGAGCGCCGTGTGCACGGTCGGCCCGTACGCGACGAGCGTGAGGTCGGTCCCCGGGCGCACGACGACGGCGCGGTCCAGCGTGCCCTGCGCCGCGCCGGGGCGGTGGTCGAGGTCGACCTCGGCCTTGTCCCAGTAGCGGCCCTTGGGCTCGAAGAACAGGACGGGGTCGGGGCTCGCGATCGCGTCCTGGATCATCCAGTAGGCGTCGGCCGGGTTCGCGCACGTCACGACGCGCAGGCCCGGCGTGTGGGCGAACAGTGCCTCGGGGCTCTCGCTGTGGTGCTCGATCGCACCGATGCCGCCGCCGTAGGGGATGCGGATGACGACCGGGAGCGTGAGCTTCCCGCGGGAGCGGTAGTGCATCTTGGCGAGCTGCGTCGTGATCTGGTCGAACGCCGGGAACACGAATCCGTCGAACTGGATCTCGCACACGGGCCGGTAGCCGCGCAGCGCGAGGCCGATCGCCGTGCCGACGATGCCCGACTCCGCGAGCGGGGTGTCGACCACACGCTGCTCGCCGAACTCCGCCTGCAGGCCGTCGGTCACCCGGAACACGCCGCCGAGCGGCCCGATGTCCTCACCCATGAGGAGGGTCTTGTCGTCGTCGGCGAGCGCCTGGCGCAGGCCGAGGTTGATGGCCTTGGCCAGCGTGAGGGTGCGGGTACCGGTCGCCTGCGCGGTCGGGGGGTGCGTCGTCGTCATCGTCACCGTGCCTCCTCGAAGTTCTGCTCGTAGTCGGCGAACCACGCCCGGTCCGCCTCGACGACCGCGTTGTCGGTCGCGTACACGTGCTCGAACATCGACGCCGCGGCCGGGGCCGGCATCGCGCGGCACGCGGTGCGCACGTGCTCGCCGAGGGCGTCCGCCTCGTCGGCGAGGTCGCGCGCCCAGGTCTCGTCCCAGCCGTCCTCGGCCTTCAGCAGCGCCTCGATGCGGGTAAGCGGGTCGCGGTCGCGCCAGTACTGCTCCTCGGCGCGGCTGCGGTACCGGGTCGGGTCGTCCGACGTCGTGTGCGCGCCCATGCGGTACGTGTACGCCTCGACCAGGGTGGGGCCGCCGCCGGACCGGGCGCGCTCGAGCGCCTCCTGCGCGACCGCCCACGACGCGAGGACGTCGTTGCCGTCCACGCGGACGCCCGGCACGCCGAACCCCTCGCCGCGGCGGGCGACGGGCACCCGGAACTGGCGGGAGTTCGGCTCGGAGATCGCCCACTGGTTGTTCTGGCAGAACAGCACGAGCGGGGCCTGGTTGACGGCCGCGAAGACGAGCGCCTCGTTCACGTCGCCCTGGGAGGTGGCGCCGTCGCCGAAGTACGTCACGACCGCGGTGTCCCGGGCGGGGTCCCCCGTGCCGACGAGGCCGTCGCGCTGGACGCCCATCGCGTATCCGGTCGCGTGCAGCGTGTGCGAGCCGATCACCAGGGTGTAGAGGTGGAAGTTGTGCTCGGCCGGGTCCCAGCCGCCGTGGTCCACCCCGCGGAACAGTTGGAGGATCTGCGCAAGGTCCATGCCGCGGGTGTGCGCGACGCCGTGCTCCCGGTAGGAGGGGAACACCACGTCCTGGGGCGCCAGTGCCCGGCCGGAGCCGACCTGGGCCGCCTCCTGGCCGAGGCACTGCGGCCACAGGCCGAGCTCGCCCTGCCGCTGCAGGGAGGTCGCCTCGGTGTCGAACCGGCGCACGAGCGTCATGTCCCGGTAGAACGCGCGGATCTCCTGGGTCCCCAGCGCTGCCGCGCGAGCCCGGTAGGGCTCAGAGGCGGCGTCGTGGGTGCGCTCGCCTGCTGGGGTCACCAGCTGGACGAGCTCGACGTTCGTGGCGTCGTGGTTCGCGGTCAAGGCACTCCCCGGGTGGACGGGCGGAGGCTACGGTTCCGTAACCTACGCAAGCGTAGGGAACGGAACGCCGCCGCGACCATCTCCGGAAGCGCCCGAAAGGCGATCGTGCGGTTGTGGGGATCCCACAACCGCACGTCTGACCGAGGTGGTCAGGCGTCGGCGTCGAGCCAGCGGGCTGCAACGCCCAGGAGCAGGTCCGTCGCCTCGGGCTCGCCCACGGTGACCCGCAGGCCCTCGCCCGCGAACGGGCGGACGATCACTCCGGCGTCGGCTGCCTGGGTGGCGCACGCCCCCGTGCGTGCACCCAGGTCGAACCACACGAAGTTGGCCTGCGTCGCGGGCACGCGCCAGCCCTGAGCAGTCAACGCCTCGACGAGCCTCGTCCGCTCCGCCACGATCGCCTCGACCTGTCGGTCGAGCTCGTCCTTGGCCTGCAGGGAGGCGAGCGCGGCCCGCTGCGCGACGTGCGAGACCCCGAACGGCGTCGACGTGCCGCGGATCCCCGAGGCCAGCCGCTTGCGGGCCACGGCGTAGCCCACCCGGAGCCCCGCGAGCCCGTACGCCTTGGAGAAGGTGCGCAGCAGCACGAGGTTCGGGTGCTCGCGGAACAGCGCCAGGCCGTCCGCCACGTCGGGGTCCCGGACGAACTCCAGGTACGCCTCGTCCAGCACGACGAGGACGTCGCTCGGCACCGCGGCCAGCAGCCGCTCCATCGCGGCGTGGGTCACGACCGGGCCGGTCGGGTTGTTGGGCGAGCACACCAGCACGACCTTCGTGCGGTCGGTGACCGCCGCGGCCATCGCGTCGAGATCGAGCTCGCCCGTGCTGGCCCCCGACTCGTCGCGCCGCAGCGGGACCTGCACCGAGACCCCGCCCGCGACGGCCACCGCGATCGGGTACGCCTCGAACGACCGCCACGCGTAGACGACCTCGTCGCCCGGGTTCACCACGGCCTGCAGGATGTGCGAGAGCACCGCCACCGAGCCGTTGCCCGCGACGACGTGACCCGGCTCGAGCCCGAGGGTGTCCTCCAGCGCGCTCGTCAGCTCGGTCGCGAACATGTCGGGGTACCGGTTCGCCTCCTGGGCGGCGTCGATGATCGCCGCCAGCACCGACGGCAGCACCGGGTAGGGGTTCTCGTTCGACGACAGCTTGAACGCTGCCGCGCCGGCGCCGGGGCGGGCCCCGGGGACGTACGGCGGAAGGGCATCGACCTGGGGGCGCAAGGGCACTCGTTCGCTCACGCCCCCAGCATCGCACCCCAGGGGGCGCCGCTCGCCGCCGTCCCAGGGGCGTGGGGGCCTGTGCCAGGATCGGGGCATGGGTTTTCTCGCTCGGACTCTCGTGACCGCGCTCGGGCTCTGGGTCGCCACCTCCCTCGTGGGCGGCGTCGATGTCGTCGGCGCTGAGACGCCCGGTGGGACCGCCGTCGTGCTCGGTGTGGTCGCGCTCGTGCTCGGGCTCGTCAACGCCGTCGTGCGTCCCGTCGTGGCGTTTCTCGCCTTCCCGCTGTACATCCTCACGCTCGGGCTGTTCTTCCTCGTCGTCAACGCGCTCATGCTGATCCTGACCGCGTGGCTCACTGAGCTGCTGCCGTGGGGGCTAGCCGTCGACGGGTTCTGGTCGGCGTTCTTCGCGGCCGTCGTCGTGTCGGTCGTGACGCTCGTCGGCAACCTCGTCGTGCCCGACTAGCGGCGTCGTCGGCGGCGCTGAGAAACGGCGTGGAACAATGCGGGCATGCCGCTGACGAGCTCCTCGCCTGCCCCTGACCGTGTCTGCCTGGCCGAGGCCACGCCGCCGATCGCCCTCGGCCCGCTCGACGGCCGCTACCGCGCCGCGGTCGCCCCGCTGGTAGACCACCTCTCCGAGGCCGCGCTCAACCGCGAGCGCCTGCACGTCGAGGTCGAGTGGCTCATCCACCTGACCTCCCAGCAGGTGGTGCCCGGCGCCCCGACGCTCACCGACAACGAGCAGGGCTACCTGCGCGCCGTCGTCTCCGACTTCAGCGCGGCCGGGATCGCCGAGCTCGCGGAGATCGAGCGCCAGACGGTGCACGACGTCAAGGCCGTCGAGTACTTCCTCAAGCGTCGCCTCGCCGCCGCTCCCGGCATCCTGGGCCAGGACACGAACCTGCCCGCCGTGAGCGAGCTCGTGCACTTCGCCTGCACGAGCGAGGACATCAACAACCTCGCCTACTCGCTCATGGTGCGCGGCGCCGTCGAGCGCGTGTGGCTGCCCGCGGCGTACGAGCTCCTCGACCAGCTCGTCGCGATGGCGCGCGAGCACGCCGACGTCCCGATGCTCGCTCGCACCCACGGCCAGCCCGCGACACCGACCACGCTCGGCAAGGAGCTCGCGGTCCTCGCGCACCGCCTGCGCCGCCAGCTCACCCGGATCGAGCGCGCGGAGTTCCTCGGCAAGCTCAACGGCGCGACCGGCACCTACGGTGCGCACGTCGCGGCCGTCCCGGGCGCCGACTGGCCCGAGGTCTCGCGCACGTTCGTCGAGCACCTCGGCCTCACCTGGAACCCGCTGACGACGCAGATCGAGAGCCACGACTGGCAGGCCGAGCTCTACAGCGACGTCGCGCGGTTCAACCGGATCCTGCACAACCTGGCCACCGACATGTGGACGTACATCTCGCTCGGGGTGTTCACGCAGATCCCGGTCGCCGGCGCCACCGGGTCATCGACAATGCCGCACAAGGTCAACCCGATCCGGTTCGAGAACGCCGAGGCCAACCTCGAGATCTCGAGCGCCCTGCTGGACACGCTCGCCTCGACGCTCGTCACGAGCCGCCTGCAGCGCGACCTCACCGACTCGACCACGCAGCGCAACATCGGCCCCGCGTTCGGGCACTCGCTGCTCGCGATCGACAACGTCGGCCGCGGCCTCACGGCCCTCGCGGTGGACCGTCGCATGCTGGACGCCGACCTCGACGCCAACTGGGAGGTCCTCGGCGAGGCCATCCAGTCCGCGATGCGCGCCGCCGGCGTCGCGGGCGTGCCCGGCATGGAGAACCCGTACGAGCGACTCAAGGACCTCACACGCGGCCAGCGCCTCACGGGCGAGCAGATGCGGGAGTTCGTGGGCGGCCTCGGCCTGCCCGACGACGTCACGGAGCGCCTGGCGGCCATGACGCCGGCGAGCTACGTGGGCCTGGCGGCGTCGCTCGTGGACGACTACCTGTAGCCACCCCGAGTTGTCATGCGCGGGTCGGGCTCTAGCCCGATCCACGCATGACAACTCCGGGGAGGTCCGGATCAGGCGATCGAGCCGACTTGGGCGCGCACGGCGGCCTTGGCCGCCTGGATCTCCGCGTGCAGGCGCGCCCGGACCTCCTGGCGCAGCGTCTTCTCGGCGCGCGCGCGGGCCGGGGCGTCCAGGCGCTGGCCCCCGAGCGCAGCGACGCCCGCGACGACCTCGGCGTGGGCGAGCTCCTCGAGCGCGCGGATCTCGTCGACCACCGCGAGGTCGACGGTGCGGGCGGCGAGCCGCTCGGAGAACTCCTCGACGGCGTCGGCCACGACCTCGCGGGCGCGTTCGACGGGCTCGGTGCCGACCTGCGGGGCGTTCGCCCGGATGGTCGCGAGGTCCAGGAGCAGGACGCCCTCGACGTCGGCGACGTCCGCCTCGACGTCGCGCTGCAGGGCGAGGTCCAGGAGGACGAGCGGGCGGGCGGGGGCGTCGGGCTCGTGCGCCCGGTCCTCGGCGAGCACCGTGGCGCGCTCGCGGGCCGACGCGACGGCGGCAGCGTCGAGCACCGTCCCGATGCGGCCCGAGCAGGACACGACGACGTCGGCGTCCGCGAGCGCCTCGACGAGACCGTCGACGGGGATCGAGTCGACCCCGCGCGCGGCCGCGAAGGCCTCGGCGCGGCCCGAGCGCGAGTAGACGCGGACGTCGTCGCAGCCACGGGCCCGCAGGGCCGCGAGCGACGCCCCCGCGTACGACCCGGTGCCGATGAGGATGACGCGAGCCTGGCGCCACGGCGGCGCGGCGGCAGCCACCAGGTCCAGCCCGACGTTGACGATCGAGCGTCCGGCCGAGCCCAGCCCCGTAGCCGCCTCGACCCGCCGCGAGACGCGGGAGGCGAACTGGAACGCCTGCTCGAGCGTCGTGGACGTCATGCCGGCCGCGTGCGCGGCCGTGAGCGCACGGCGCACCTGGCCGGCGATCTCGCGCTCGCCGACCACCATCGAGTCGAGCCCGGAGGCGACCTCGAACAGGTGGCGCGTGGCGTCGTCGGCGGACCGCAGGCGCAGGGCGTCGCGCGCGGCGCCCGGGTCGATGTCGCCCGACGACGCGACCGCGTCCGTCAGGGCCGCGGCGATCTCGTCCGGCTGCGCGCCGTCGGGGGTCTCCACGTAGACCTCGAGCCTGTTGCACGTCGCGAGGACGACCGCACCGGTGACCGTGGGGCACGCCGCGACCAGGTCACGGCCCACGGAGGTCGCCCCCGCGCTCAGGCGCTCGAGGACGTCCAGGTCGAGGTCACGGTGCGAAGCACTGAAGGAAAGGAGATTCACGGCCCCTCGATTTAAGCATCGGGCGCATTCCGGAGCACAATCGACGGGTGAACATCACATCCGGCCACCCTTTATCTGACGGGACGACAGAAAACTCGCGGATCGTGCGCGCGTTCCGCGGCGACCGTCCCGACGTCACGCCCGTCTGGTTCATGCGTCAGGCCGGTCGCTCGCTGCCCGAGTACCGCGAGCTGCGCGCCGGCACGGGCATGATCGAGTCCTGCCTGCGCCCCGACCTCGCGAGCGAGATCACGCTTCAGCCCGTGCGCCGCCACGGCGTCGACGCGGGCATCTTCTTCTCCGACATCGTCGTGCCCCTGCGCCTCGCGGGCGTGGACGTCGACATCGCCCCCGGCGTCGGCCCCGTCCTCGGGTCGCCCGTGCGCACCGCCGACGACGTCGCCCGCCTGGGCGACCTCCAGCTCACGGACGCGGCGCTCGCCCCCGTCGCCGAGGCCGTCGCGCTCACCGTCGCCGGCCTCGCCGAGCTCCCCGGCGCGAGCGGCGAGGGCGACACCCCGCTGATCGGCTTCGCGGGCGCACCCTTCACGCTCGCCGCCTACATGGTCGAGGGTCGCCCCTCGCGCGACCACCTCGCCGCACGCGCCATGATGCACGGCCAGCCCGAGGTCTGGGACGCCCTGCTGCGCTGGTGCGCGAACGTCACCGGCCACTTCCTCACGGCCCAGGTGCGCGCCGGCGCGAGCGCCGCCCAGCTGTTCGACTCCTGGGCCGGGTCGCTGTCGCTCGCCGACTACGAGCGCCACGTGGCCCCGTACTCGACCCTCGCGCTGCGCGAGGTCCGCAGCCTCGACGTCGGCGGACGCCCCGTGCCGGTCATCCACTTCGGCACCTCGACCGGCCACCTGCTGACGGCCATGCGCGACGTCGGGGCGGACGTCGTGGGCGTCGACCACCGCACGCCGCTGTCCGAGGCCAGCACCATGCTCGGCGACGCCGTCCCCCTCCAGGGGAACATCGACCCGGCGATGCTCTTCACCCCCGAGGACGTGCTGCACGCGCACGCTCGCGAGGTCCTCGCCCAAGGTCGTCAGGCGCCTGCGCACGTGGTCAACCTCGGGCACGGCGTGCCCCCGGACACCGACCCCGCGGTCCTGACCCGCCTCGTCCAGGTCGTGCACGAGACGGCGCTGCCGTGAGTCGCCGGGCACCGCGCGTCGTCGTCGTCGGCGGCGGTGTCGCGGGGCTCGTGATCGCGCGCGACCTCGCCCGCGCGGGTCTGAACGTCGAGGTCCTCGAGGGTTCGCGGCACCTGGGCGGCGTGGTCGGCCCCCTGACCGTGCAGCGCGACCCCACCGCGCAGGCCGCTGGCCGCGGACGCTTCCGCACGGTCACCGTCGACGCAGGCGCGGAGTCGTTCGCCACGCGCAGCGTCGCGGTGGCCGATCTCCTCGAGGAGCTGCACCTGACCTCGCGCGTCGTGCCGCCCTCGCCGGTGGGCGCCTGGGTCGCCCACGACGCCGGCGCGGCACCGCTGCCCCGATCCGGCGTGCTCGGCATCCCGACGGACCTCGAGGAGATCGAGCGCGTCGCGGGCCGAGCAGCGGTGCGCCGCGCACGGCTCGACCGCTACCTCCCGCGTCGCATCGGTACGGGCCGCGCCGGCACGAGCGTGAGCCTCGGCCACCTCGTGCGGGCCCGGCTGGGACAGGAGGTGCTCGACCGCCTCGTCGCGCCCGTCGCCGGCGGCGTGCACTCGACCGACCCCATGCTGCTCGACGTCGACGCGGTGGCGCCGGGACTGCGCCGCGCCGTGGCCGAGCACGGCTCGCTCATGGCGGCCGCTGCCGCACTGCGGGCCGCCGCACCAGCCGGGGCCGCCGTCGCCGGGATCCGCGGCGGGATGCACAACCTCGTCACCGCCCTGGCTGACGAGGTCGTCGGCCACGGCGGCGTGATCCGCCCCGGGGCGCGCGTCGACGCGATCGAGCGCGTGGCGGGGACGCGGCGCTCGCCGTGGCGGCTGACTCTCGCCGACGGCGCCACGCTCGGCGCCGCGCACGTCGTCGTCGCGACCGACCTCCCCGCCGCCGGCGCACTCCTCACCCCGCTGCTCCCCGGGGTCACCATCCCGCAGCCGTCCGGGGGCGCCGGGGTCAGTCTCGTGACGCTCGTGCTGGAGCACCCCGATCTCAACGACGCCCCACGCGGGACGGGCGTGCTCGTCGCCCCCGGCGCCGGGCCCGCGTTGGGGATCCGCGCCAAGGCGCTGACGCACGCGAGCGCCAAGTGGGACTGGGTCCGTGACGCGCTGCCCCGGGACCACCACGTGGTCCGGTTGTCGTTCGGGCGGCTCGGTGAGGCAGACGCGCCCACCGCGTCGAACGATGCGCTCATCAGCACGGCGATCCACGACGTCGGCGTGCTCCTGGGCGTGCCGGTCGCACCCGAGCAGGTCGTCGGGTCCGCCGTCGTGCGGTTCCCGGCGGGCCTGCCCTACGCGGGCGTCGGCCACGCGGACCGCGTGCGCGCCGTGCGCGCGGCGGCGCACGAGCAGCCCGGCCTCCACGTGGCCGGCGCCTGGATCGCAGGCACCGGTCTCGCGGCCGTGGTCGCCGACGCCCGGGCGGTCGCGACCGCGCTCGCCGAGCAGCTCAAGAATGGCACCGGCCACCTCGCGGATTAGCCGACATATGGCCCCTGCGAGGGTTTGCAGACATGTCGTCATTTCCCGGTGTGACATTTCTCCGTCGATTTCCGTTCGCCTCCCCACGGGCGCAGACTGAGGGCCATGACCTCCTCCGACGTGTACGGCGGCGCGTCCGCCACCGAGACCGGACCCGAACCGGTCGCCTACACCCTCTGGGCCGTCCTTCGCCGTGACCCCGCGGCCGCCCCGACCGGGACCGACGCCGCGACGCTGGCCGCCGAGCTCGAGACCGCCGCCGCCGCCCTGCCCGGCGACGTCACGGTGCGAGGCTTCTACGACGTGTCGGGCCTGCGTGCGGACGCCGACGCCATGGTGTGGCTGCACGGCGCCGAGGCCGCCGACGTCCAGGCCGCCCTGCGCACCCTGCGCCGCACCGGGCTGCTGGCACCGCTGCTGCCGACGTGGAACGCGATGGGGGTGCACCGCCCTGCGGAGTTCACCGCCCGGCACCTTCCGGCCTACATGCGCGACGTGCCGCCCGCGCGCTGGCTGACCATCTACCCGTTCGTGCGCTCCTACGAGTGGTACTTGCTGCCCGAGGAGGAGCGCCGCACGATGCTGCGGGACCACGGGATGATGGGCCGCGACTACCCACAGGTGCTCGCCAACACGGTCTCGGCGTTCGCGCTGGGCGACTACGAGTGGCTCCTGGGCCTCGAGGCCGACGAGCTCACCGACCTGGTCGACCTTATGCGCCACCTGCGCTACACCGAGGCCCGCCGCCACGTCCGCGAGGAGATCCCCTTCTACACGGGGCGCCGCGTCGACGTCGCCGAGCTCACCCAGATCCTGGTCGGCACAGCGTGAGCACGCTCGAGGACTACTTCGCCTCCGTCGCCGGGGCGTTGCCCGCACGCGTCGGCACGGAGCCGACGCCGTACGACGCCGTGCTCCTGCTCGGCTTCGGCGGACCCGAGGGTCAGGACGACGTCCTGCCCTACCTGCGCAACGTCACCGGGGGCCGGGGTATCCCCGACGAGCGCCTCGAGGAGGTCGCGGTGCACTACCGCGCCTACGGCGGCGTGAGCCCGATCAACGACCAGAACCGCCAGCTGCGCGCGGCCCTCGAGACCGAGCTCGCCGCCCGCGGCTGGGACCTGCCCGTCGTCTGGGGCAACCGCAACTGGGCCCCCTACCTCGCCGACACCCTGCGCGAGGCCCACGCCGCGGGCCACCGGCGCATCCTCACCCTCGTCACGAGCGCGTACTCCTCCTACTCCGGCTGCCGGCAGTACCGCGAGGACCTCGCCCGGGCGCTCGACGAGACCGGGCTGACCGGCGAGCTGCAGATCGACAAGATCCGCCAGTACTTCGACCACCCCGGGTTCGTCGGCCCGTTCGTCGACGGCGTGCAGGGCGCCACCGGTCGCCTCCGCGAGCAGGTCGCCCAGGCGACCGGCGCGCAGGCCTCGCCCGACGACGTCCGGGTCCTGTTCTCGACGCACTCGATCCCCACCCGCGCGGCTGGCGCCACCGGCCCGCAGGAGGGCGTGCCGTGGCGCGACGGCGGCGCGTACGAGGCCCAGCACCTCGCGGTCGCGGAGCTCGTCATGGACGCCGCAGGCCTGGCCGGGACGCCCTGGGAGCTCGTCTACCAGTCCCGCTCCGGCGCGCCGACGACGCCGTGGCTCGAGCCCGACATCAACGACCGCATCACCGAGCTCGCCGGCGAGGGCGTGCGCGGCGTCGTGATCGTGCCGCTCGGGTTCGTCTCCGACCACATGGAGGTCCTCTGGGACCTCGACAACGAGGCCATGACGACGGCGACGTCCCTGGGGCTCGTCGCGGAGCGCGTGCCCACCCCCGGCGTCGACCCGCAGTTCGTCACCGGTCTGGCCGACCTCGTGGGCGAGCGGCTCGAGGGCGCCACGCGGCGCTCCGACACGCGCCTGGGCCCCTGGTTCGACGTCTGCCCCGCGGGGTGCTGCCTGAACCCGGCGGGCGCGGTGAAGCCGACGGTCGCGGGGGCCGACTCGTGACGACCGTCCGCATCGGCACCCGCGCCTCCGCCCTCGCGACCACCCAGACGGGTCACGTGGCCGACGCGCTCACAGCCGCGGGCGGCGCCCAGATCGAGACCGTGCACGTGCGCACCGACGGGGACCGCCTGCGCGGCTCGCTCACCCAGCTGGGCGGCACGGGCGTGTTCGTGACCGCGCTGCGCGACGCGCTCCTCGAGGGACGCTGCGACGTCGCTGTGCACTCGCTCAAGGACCTGCCCACCGGCGCCGCCCCCGGGCTCGTCACCGCCGCCGTGCCCGAGCGCGTCGACCCGCGCGACGCCCTCTGCGCGCGCGACGACCACACCCTCGAGACCCTCCCGCAGGGCTCGCGCGTCGGCACGGGCTCCCCGCGTCGCAAGGCGCAGCTGCTCGCGGTCCGCCCAGACCTCGACGTCGTGGACATCCGGGGCAACGTCGGCACCCGGCTCGCGCGCATCACCGCGGACCTCGACGCCGTCGTCCTCGCGGCCGCCGGCCTCGCCCGCCTCGACATGCTCGACGCCGCCACGGACCTGCTCGATCCGGCCGTCATGCTGCCCGCGGCGGGCCAGGGCGCCCTGGCCGTCGAGTGCCGCGCCGACGAGCAGCACGTCATCCCCGGGCTGACCGCCCTCGACCACCTGCCGACGCGGGTCGCCGTGGCGGCCGAGCGCGCACTGCTCGAGCACCTGGAGGCAGGCTGCGCTGCCCCGGTGGGCGCGCTCGGGCTCGTCGACGGCGCGGTGCTGCGCTTGGACGTGGTGGTCGCCGCCCTCGACGGGTCGAGGGTGCTGCGCGACCACCGCGAGGTTGCGCTCGGCCCGGACCCCGTAGCCCAGGCGGTCGCGCTCGGCCGCGACGCAGCCGCGGACCTGCTCGCCCAGGGGGCCGCTGCGCTTGCACCGGTCGGGCCCGCCGGGCGAGAGTGAAGCAATGACTGCCCGCCCCCGAGTTCTGGTGCCGCGTGACGGGACGGCTGGCGCCCGGTGGTCCGACGCCCTCGTCGAGGCCGGCCTCGATCCCGTGCTCGCGCCGCTGATCACCTTCGGACCACCCAAGGACCGCGAGCCGGTCCGGCACGCCCTGCGCCTCCTGCGCGACGGCGTGTTCGACTGGCTGCTCCTGACCAGCGAGCGCACCGTGGACGCGCTCGAGGTCGCCCTCGAGGTCAACGCCACGCCCGCCGGCATGCGACCGCGGCCCCGCGTGACGCTCGCCGAGGCCGCCCGGGGCTCACGCGTCGCCGCCGTCGGACCCTCGACCGCCCGCCGCGCCGAGCAGGCAGGCCTCACCGTCCAGCACGTGCCCACGACGGAGCACTCCGCCCGCGGCATGGTCACGGACCTCGGCCCCCTGGGCCCGGCCACCGCGTTCCTCCCGCACTCCGCGCTGGCACGCCCCGAGCTCGAGCACGGTCTGACCGCCCAGGGATGGGACGTCACCGCGGTCGACGCGTACCAGACCCTCACCGCGGACTCGCTCGGCGCCGAGGCCCACGACGTCGACGCTGTCGTGCTGACGTCATCGAGCGTGGCGACCACGTGGGCGCGCCTGCGCACGAGCGCGGGGCCCGACCCCGTCGTCGTCTGCCTCGGCCCGCGCACCGCCGAGACCGCGCAGTCGCTCGGGATCCGCGTCGCCGACGTCGCGCCCGATCCCAGCGTCCCCGCCACCGTGGCGACCCTGCTCGCCGCCCTCGCGGGCGCCACGAGCCGCCGCACGCCCGAGCCCGGAAGGCCGTCATGACCACGCCGTACTACCGCCCCCGCCGCCTGCGCACCTCGCCGGCGATGCGGTCGCTGACCGCCGAGACGCGGCTGCACGCCCGCGAGCTCGTGCTGCCGATGTTCGTCCGCGAAGGTCTCAGCGAAGCGCGGGAGATCCCGTCGATGCCCGGCGTGCTGCAGCACACCCGGGACTCGCTGCGCCGGGCGGCCGCCGCTGCGGCCGAGGCCGGTCTGGGCGGCGTCATGCTGTTCGGCGTCCCCGCGACGCGCGATGCCGTCGGCTCCGGCGCGACCGACCCCGACGGCATCCTGAACCTCGGGATCGCCGACGTCGTCAGCGAGGTCGGGGACGCGCTCGTCGTCATGACCGACGTCTGCCTCGACGAGTTCACCGACCACGGGCACTGCGGCCTCGTGCGCGCGGACGGCAGCGTGGACAACGACGCGACGCTCGCCCGCTACGTCGAGATGGCCCTCGTGCACGCGGAGGTCGGCGGCCACATGCTGGGCCTGTCCGGGATGATGGACGGCCAGGTCGGCGCCGTGCGGGAGGCTCTCGACGCGGCCGGGCACACCGACACCGCGATCCTCGCCTACGCCGCCAAGTACGCCTCCGCCTTCTACGGGCCGTTCCGCGACGCCGTCGAGTCCACGCTCACGGGCGACCGCAAGACGTACCAGATGGAGCCGGGCAACCGCCGCGAGGCGGCCCGCGAGGTCGCGCTCGACGTCGAGGAGGGCGCGGACGTGATCATGGTCAAGCCCGCCGGGCCATACCTGGACGTGCTCGCGGACGTCGCGGCGGCGTCGGACCTGCCCGTCGCCGCCTACCAGGTGTCCGGCGAGTACGCGATGATCGAGGCCGCCGCCGCGCAGGGCTGGATCGAGCGCGAGCGCGCGATCCTCGAGTCCCTGGTCGGCATCAAGCGCGCCGGGGCGGACATGATCTTGACCTACTGGGCCCAGGAAGTGGCGGGGATGCTCCGATGACCACCAACGAGGACGCCTTCGCGCGGGCCCAGTCCGTGCTGCCCGGCGGGGTGAGCTCACCCGTACGCGCCTACGGCTCGGTCGGCGGCACGCCACGGTTCGTGACCTCCGCCCGCGGTGCCACGATCACCGACGGCGCCGGTCGCACGTACGTCGACCTGGTCGCCTCGTGGGGCCCCGCGCTCCTGGGGCACGCGCACCCCGCGGTCGTCGCCGCGGTCCAGGAGGCCGCCGCGCGCGGGCTGTCGTTCGGCGCGCCGACCCTGGCCGAGGCCGAGCTCGCCGAGCAGGTGATCGCGCGCGTGCCCGCCGTCGAGAAGCTGCGCCTGGTCTCGACCGGGACCGAGGCAACCATGACCGCGGTGCGCCTCGCGCGCGGCGTGACGGGCCGTCCCCTGCTCATCAAGTTCGCCGGCTGCTACCACGGGCACCTCGACGCGCTCCTGGCGCAGGCCGGCTCGGGCGTCGCGACCCTCGCACTGCCCGGTTCCGCCGGCGTGACCGAGGCGTCCGCGGGCGAGACCCTCGTGCTGCCCTACAACGACCTCGCAGCCGTGGAGGCCGCCTTCGCCGAGCACGGCCCGCGCATCGCCGCCGTCATCACCGAGGCGGCTCCGGCGAACATGGGCGTCGTCGAGCCGGACGCTGGCTTCAACGCGGGCCTGCGGCGCATCACCGCGGCGCACGGCGCGCTGCTGATCCTCGACGAGGTGCTCACCGGCTTCCGCGTCAGCCGCGCCGGCTGGTGGGGCCTGGAGGGTCAGCCCGAGGGCTGGGCCCCCGACCTCTTCACGTTCGGCAAGGTCATCGGCGGCGGGATGCCCGTGGCCGGCGTGGGCGGGCCTGCCGCCGTGATGGACCACCTCGCGCCGCTGGGGCCGGTGTACCAGGCGGGCACGCTGTCCGGGAACCCGGTGGCCGTCGCCGCCGGCCTGGCTACCCTGCGGGCCGCCGACGACGCGGTGTACGCGCACGTGGACCGTGCCGCCGGGATCGTGTCGGAGGCCGTGAGCGCCGCGCTGACCGCCGAGGGTGTGGCGCACACGGTCCAGCGCGCGGGCTCGCTGTTCTCCTTCGCGTTCGGGGACGGGCTCGTGCGCGCTGGCGGTCCGCGGAGCTACGCCGACGTGCTCGCCCAGGAGTCCTGGCGCTATCCGCCGTTCTTCCACGCGATGCTCGACGCCGGGGTGGCGCTCCCGCCGTCGGTGTTCGAGGCCTGGTTCCTCACGGCGGCGCACGACGACGCGGCGCTCGACCAGATCGTCGGCGCCCTCCCGGCCGCAACCCGCGCAGCGGCAGCGGCGACGCCGGCCGTCTGACCCGGTCCCGATCCGAGTCCCGTTCCCGGGACACGGGAATGGGCGGTATCTGTTGCTGAGAGCAACAGATACCGCCCATTCTTCGTCGGGGCCGCGGGGCCGCGGGGCCCTGGGGTCAGCTGAGGCCGGCGGCCGTCTTCAGGTCGTCGACGAACGTGGGGTTCGCCTCGAGCCACTGACGGACGGACTCGTCCGGGTTCTCGCCCTGGTTCTCGTTGAACATGATGTTCTCGAGCGAGAACAGCTGCTCGTCGTTCAGCGTGAACGCCTTGATCATCGCGGCCACGTCCGGGTGGTCGGCAGAGAAGCCGTCACGGCCGACCGTGTGGATCTCCTCGGCGCCGCCCATGACGCCCTCGGGGTCCTCGAGGTCGCGGATCGGGTACTCGTCGTAGGCCCAGTGCGGACGCCACAGCGTGACGGCGACGTTCTCGCCCGCCTCGGTCTGGCTCTTGAGCTCGGCGAGCATCGCCGGGGTCGAGGAGATGACGAACTCCATGTCCTCGAGCCCGTACGTCGGGATGGCCTCGTCCTGCGTGATGCGGGTCAGGCCCGCACCGGACTCGATGCCGACGATCCGGTTGCCGAACGCGTCCGCATTCTCAGCCAGCTCCGCGAGGGACGAGATCGGAGCGTTTTCGTTCACAGCGATCGTGAGCTTGGCGTCGTCGTACCAGACGCCCAGCTGCTCGAGGTCGTCCTCGTACTTCTTCAGGTAGTCCGCGTGCGTGATCGGCAGCCACATGTCGAAGTTGACGTCGTAGTCGCCGCCGGCGAGGCCCGTGTAGACGATGCCCGCGTCTGCGGTCTCCGCCTGGACCTCGTAACCGTCGTCCTCGAGCATGACCTTGAACAGGTGGGAGACGGCGATGCCCTCGTCCCAGCCGCTGTGGACACCGATCGTGATGTTCTTGTCCGCCGCGGTCGGGCTCGACGAGCCCGCAGGCGTTGTCTCGTCCTCGGAGGAGCAGGCGGCGAGCGTCAGGCCGAGGCCGAGCGCGGAGACCGCTGCGAGGGAACGTCGTGCCGTGCGTGAGAAGGTCATGCTTTCCTTTCGCGGACGCCCGGGCGGGCGTCCAGGGTTGTGCTGGTGACGTGCTGGTTCAGGGGGCCCGGCAGCGGGGCCGGGCGAGGCCGTCAGGCCGAGGCGGTGGCGATCGCGCGGGCGACGGGTGAGCGGGCGCTGAAGGCCGCCGTGACCCGGTCGAGGAACATCGCGAGGATGACGACCGCGAGCCCCGCCTCGAAGCCGAGCGAGACGTTGACTCGCTGGAGGGCACCGACGACGTCGCGGCCGAGGCCGGCCGCACCGGTCAGACCCGAGATCACGACCATCGACAGGGACAGCATGATGACCTGGTTGACGCCCGCCATCAGTGTCGGCATGGCCAGGGGGAGCTGGATCTGACGCAGGATGCGTCCCTCGCTCGCGCCGAACGCGTGGCCGGCCTCGACGACCTCCTTGTCGACCTGGCGGATGCCGAGCTCGGTGAAGCGGACGCCGGGGGCCAGGGCGAAGACGACGGTCGCGACGATCCCCGGCACCGCGCCGGTCAGGAAGATGACGACCGTCGGGATCAGGTAGACGAACGCGGGCATCGTCTGCATGAAGTCCAGGACAGGCCGCACGGCACGGGAGACGTGATCGTTGCGCGCGGCCCAGATGCCCAGCGGGATGCCGATGACCAGCGCGATGCCACTCGCGAGGATGACCAGGGCGAGGGTGTCCATCGCATTGGACCACTGGTCCACCGCGGCGATGACCGAGAACCCGATCGCCGAGCCGAGGGCGAGCTTCCAGCCCTTCGCCAGGAGCGCGAGGCCGGACAGCAGCAGGGCGATCACCCAGAAGGGCGGTGAGGTCAGGACGAGGTCGAGTCCCTCGTAGGCGCCCAGCAGGACCGTCTTGATGCTGTCGAAGACGACCTCTCCGGCGTCGGTGACCCACGCGACGAAGTCGGCGACGCCGTCGCCCAGCGGGACGCGGGGAATGATCGTGTCGCTCATCGCAGGTCTCCTTCCGTCGGAGCGGCGGCGTCCGGCAGCGCAGGCACCAGGTCCGCGCCGTCGTCGGTGCTCGGGTCCGTGTCCGTGTCCGTGTCCGTGTCCGTGTCCGGGGGCACCATCGCCTCGAGCAGGGTGACGCGCGGGACGACGCCCATGAGGCGCCCGTCGTCGTCGATCACCGGGACCGGGAGTGGTGACTCGGCCGACGGCGCGAAGATCTCCGCGAGCGACGTCGTCACGTTGACCGTGGCCATGTCGTTGCGGACGATCTGCTCGATCGACTCGGCGCCGGCGCGCAGGGCGGCCACCGCCTCGTCGTCGCGGACCACGCCGCGCAGCACGCGGTTGCGGTCGACCACGAACGCGGCGGACACCTGGGCCTCCCGCATGGTGCGGCTCGCCTGGCGCGGCCCGGCGGTCCAGGACACGACGGCCGTGGGGCGGACCATGACCGACGACGCCGTCAGGACGCGCGTGCGGTCGACGTCGGCGACGAACTGCGCGACGTAGTCGTTGGCGGGGTCGGAGAGGATCTCCTCCGCGGTGCCGATCTGCACGATCCGGCCGTCGCGCATGACCGCGATCCGGTCACCGAGATACATGGCCTCGTTCAGGTCGTGGGTGATGAAGATGATCGTCTTGCCGAGCTTCTGCTGCAGCTCGACGAGCTGCTCCTGCATCTCGCGGCGGATCAGGGGGTCGAGCGCGGAGAACGCCTCGTCCATGAGCAGGATGTCGGTGTCGGCGGCCAGCGCACGGGCGAGGCCCACGCGCTGACGCATGCCGCCCGACAGCTGCGACGGGAGCGACTCCTCCCACTGGTCGAGCCCGACGAGGGCGAGAGCCTCTCGCGCCTTGGCCCGGCGCTCATCCTTGCCCATCCCCTGGATCTCGAGGGGGTAGGCGGCATTGTCGAGCACCGTGCGGTGCGGCAGGAGCGCGAAGTGCTGGAACACCATGGAGACCTTGGTACGACGCAAGGTGCGCATCCGCCCGGCGCTCACGGTGGCGAGGTCGTCGTCGCCGAGCAGGACCTTGCCCGCGCTCGGGCGCCACAGCCCGTTGAGCATGCGGATGAGGGTCGACTTGCCGGAGCCCGAGAGGCCCATGACGACGAAGATCTCACCGGGGGCGACGTCGAAGCTCGCGTCGATGACCGCGGCGGTGCCCGGGACGTCGTCCCGGCTCGCGCCCTGCTTCAGGCGGCGGACCGCCTCGCCGGGCTTGCGGCCGAAGACCTTGTAGACGTTCTCTACGCGAATCGCTGACATGTGTGCGGGGATCACTACCTTCGTCGGGGCACGCGCCCGTGAGGGCGCACATCGTCGTGGGATCGACTTCCGACCGGCAGCTCAGCGAGACGCAGGCGTGCACCGCACGAGGCGCGGTGGCCAGCACCGCACGAGCGGCGCAGGCGACCCAGAGGGCCGCAGGCTCGACGCCGACACGGCGGAAGTCCTGCTCCACCATGCCCCATCCGGGGTGGATCTGCGGTCCACGGACCGGGCGGCCAGGTCAACTCCTGGCCATCTCTTGACCAAATCGGCGCTGTGACCAGCGTATTTGCAGCGATTGTGATCGTTATCGCAATGTGACCCCGGTGCGCGGCCGGTCCACCGGGCGGATCGCCCATTCCGGTGATACCGGGCGTGACGACGGTCGCGAGGCAGCCCCCTGCGCTGCCTCGCGACCGTCCGAGTCGGCCTCAGTAGATGCCGCAGGTACCGTCCGACGACGATCCACCCGAGGCGGCACCCCTGACGCGGGCGCACTGGAGCCGGCTCTGCACCTCGATCCCACCCGCCCGCAGGGTGAACTTGTGCTGCGTGAACGACCGCCCCTGGTTGGAGACGACCCCGGCGCCGCGGTCGACGATCCCGCGGTACTGCCAGCCCGGCGTCCGGGTCTCGCCGCCGGCGGATGCCACGCGCGCCGCGGTGACGCGGGTGCCCGACGCGCACCAGTAGCCCACGTGGTAGAAGGTGTAGAGGACGGTGCCCGCAGCCGAGCGGGGGCGCCAGGTCCAGCGCTGGGTCCAACAGCCCGTCGCCATGGGCGACACGGTCTGGGCTCCGCCCTTGGCGACCGCGAGGCTCGTGAGGGCCGGAAGGTCAGCTGGCAGCTGCGGTCCGACCTCGACCTCGGTGGTGACAGGAAGCAGGTCTGCGAGGTCCGCCGGGTCCGCGTCTGGCTCATCCGCCGTCGCGGCGACCGCGCCGCCGAGCAGCATCAGCACAGCGAGCACGGCCGAGGCCGTCACTCTCCCGAGACTCCGCATCAGACTCCTTCCAGCGTCGTCGGACAGCACGCACGCCCTGTCCGGGAACACCAAAGCAAGGTTCCTGGCATTCGTCTATACCTTGTAGTGCACGATACTGCTACGGTGCCTTCATGACCGGGGTCTCCGAGAGTGTGCTCACGCAGCTGCGCAAGGGCGTGCTGGAGTACTGCGTGCTCGCGTGCCTGCGCACCGGTCCCGCCTACGGCCTCGAGCTCGCGTCGCGCCTCGGTCGCCACCAGGTGCTCTTCGCGAGCGAGGGCACCCTCTATCCCCTCCTGTCACGACTCCGGAAGCAAGGCCTCGTGGAGACGACGTGGCAGGAGTCGACGAGCGGCCCGCCGCGCCGCTACTACGAGCTCACCGCCGAGGGCACCGCCGCCCTCGCCGCCTTCGCCGCGACCTGGGGTCCGTTCCGCGAAGACGTCGACACCGTGCTCAAGGAGACCCGATGACGACCACGAGGACCGCCATGAACAAGCACCCGCTGGTCGAGGCGTACCTGGCCGACCTCGACCGCGCCCTGCGCGGCTCGGACCCGCGCGAACGAGCCGAGACGCTGGCATCGATCACCGAGCACCTCGACGAGGCTCTGGGGAACGCGCCCAGCACGGACGCCGTGCGCCAGGTGCTCGCCGAGCTCGGTCCGGTCGACGCGATCGCCGCGTCCACGACGCCCGCCGAGCCGCACCACGCAGCCCAGCCTCCCCGGTGGTTGCCGGCCCTCTCGCTCGCGATGGCCGGCGCGAGCCTCGCGCTGCTCCTGCTCAACCCGTTCATCGCGCTGCCGCTGGCCCTGGCCGCGCTCGTGATGGGCATCGTGCAGCTGCGCTCCGACGCCTCGAGCAGACCGCTGACCTGGGCTGCCGTCGCGGTGTCGACCGCCACGATCCTCGGCGCCGTGATCCTCGCCATCCTGCTCCTCTCCGTGAGCCAGGACGACGATCCGGTGCCGTCGCCGCGCGAGTCCGTGCAGCAGAGGTGACCGACCATGTCGACACCCGCCGCCGAGCTCGAGCGTGAGCTGCGCCGACTCGCGTTCGTGGAGCACCGCAGGCTGCTCGGCTCATTGAGCCCCGCCGCCCGAGCGGTGCTGGCCATGCGGCTCAACCCGGTCGGTCCGGGGCAGGTTCGCACCATCGGCCACGGCGCCTCCTCGGGGGAGCCCGGCGGCACGCCGCAGCGCCTGGAGGGATAGGTCCGGCATCCGGGTGCACATACCCCCAGGGGGTACTTGCACGTATACCCCTCTGGGGTATACGTTGCTTCGCATGAGCACCGACGCGAGCCCGACCACGCACGACGGCCCCCACGGGTACGCCTCCGACAAGGACGCGTACCTCAAGCGTCTGCGCCGTGTCGAGGGCCAGGTGCGCGGCATCGCGCGGATGGTCGAGGAGGACGTCTACTGCATCGACATCCTCACGCAGGTCGCGGCCGTCACCAAGGCTCTGCAGGCCGTCAGCCTCGGCCTCGTCGAGGACCACCTGGGCCACTGCGTCGTGCACGCCGCCCAGCAGTCCGAGGAGGCCGGCGCAGCGAAGGTGCGCGAGGCCGCCGACGCGATCGGTCGCCTGCTGCGCTGAGCGCAGCGTTCCCACCCCGAGTCCCCCCGAGTCACCAACCCCGAGGAGAAACCATGAGCGAGCAGACCACCACCACCACGTTCGGCGTCACCGGCATGACCTGCGGCAACTGCGTCCGCCACGTCACCGAGGAGCTCGAGCAGATCGACGCCGTCAAGTCCGTGTCGATCGAGCTCGTCACCGACGGCGCCTCCCAGGTGACGGTCGTCTCCGACGACGAGATCCCCGCCGACACCCTGCGCCACGCGATCGACGAGGCCGGCTACAGCATCGTCGTCTGACCCCGGCGCCCACCGGGCGCCCGCGCCACCCCCGACCGAAGGACACCGCCATGCCTGCCCCCCAGACCGATCTCCCCCTGACGCTCGACCTCGCGGTCGAGGGGATGACATGCGCGTCCTGCGTCGCCCGCGTGGAGAAGCGGCTGAACCAGGTGCCCGGCGTCGCGGCGACCGTCAACCTCCCGCTCGAGTCGGCGCACGTCGTGCTCTCGCCGCAGGAGGACGGGGGCTTCGCGAGCGAGGACGAGATCGTCGCCGCGGTCCGCAAGGCAGGCTACGACGCACGGGTCACCGGGACCACGCGTGCACCCGAGGCCGCGGACACCGAGGCGGCGGTTTCCGCTGGCGAGCGTGACGACCTCGAGGGCACCCCCGCCGGCGGCTTCGCCGACGAGGCGGCCGGCGCGCACCACGAGGCCGACACCTCGGCGCCCACCAGCGACCGCGGCGCCGACCTGCGTCGTCGGCTGCGCGTCGGGGCGGTGCTGAGCGTGCCCGTCGTCGCCCTCTCGATGATCCCGGCCCTGCAGTTCACGGGGTGGCAGTGGGTCGTCGCCGCGCTCGCGATCCCCGTCGTGACGTGGGGCGCGTGGCCGTTCCACCTGGCGGCGGCCAGGGCCGGGAGGCACGGCGCCTCGACGATGGACACCCTGGTGTCCCTGGGCGTGATCGCCGCGACGCTGTGGTCCCTGTGGGCGCTCCTGCTCGGCGGCGCCGGCGAGCTCGGCATGACCATGCGGCCGAGCCTCATCCCGGCCCGCACCGAGCACGCAGGCGCGCCCGAGCTGTACTTCGAGGTCGCCGTCGTCGTCACCACGTTCCTCCTCGCGGGGCGCTATGCGGAGCTGCGCTCCCGACGTCGGGCGGGCGACGCGCTGCGCAGCCTGCTCGAGCTCGGGGCGCGCTCGGCGACCATCCGGGAGACCGGCGCCGACGGCGTCGTCCACGAGCGCGAGATCCCCGCGGCGGACCTCGCGGTCGATGACGTGCTCGTGGTGCGCCCCGGCGAGAAGATCGCGACGGACGGCGTCGTGCTCGAGGGGAGCGGCGCGATCGACGCCTCCCTGCTGACCGGCGAGTCCTTGCCGGTCGAGGTGGGCGTCGGGGACACCGTGACCGGCGCGACCGTCAACACCTCCGGACACCTGGTGGTCCGTGCGACGCGGGTGGGGTCGGAGACCACGCTCGCGCAGATCGGACGCCTGGTCAGCCAGGCACAGACGGGCAAGGCCCCGGTGCAGCGGCTCGCCGACCGCATCTCGGCGGTGTTCGTGCCCGTGGTCCTCGTGATCGCCGTCGCGACCTTCGTCGCGTGGCTCGTGCTCAACGGCACCGACGGTGCGGGCGTGCAGGCGGCATTCACCGCGGCCGTCGCGGTGCTGATCATCGCTTGCCCGTGCGCCCTCGGGCTCGCGACGCCGACCGCCCTGCTCGTGGGCACGGGCCGCGCCGCACAGCTCGGGATCGTCATCAAGGGCCCGGAGATCCTCGAGTCCACCCGCCGGATCGACACGATCGTGCTGGACAAGACCGGCACGGTCACCCAGGGCGCGATGGCCGTCACCGACGTCGTCCCCCTATCCGACGACGTCAGCGCCGCGGACATCCTCCGCTTCGCCGCCGCGGTCGAGGCCAAGTCGGAGCACCCGATCGCCAGAGCCATCACGAAAGCGGCGGCCCAACCCGCTGAGTGCATGGTTTTGGCGGTCGAAACGGCCTCGGACACCGCCAAAATCACGCACTCAACGGATGAGGTCGGGGCGGACGGGGTGGTGGTCGGGTCGGACCAGGTGGTCGACTTCGTGATGGCCGCCGGGGGCGGCGTGTCCGGCGTGGTCCGGACCGCGCACTCAGGGCCGCACCTGTCGCGGCGGGTCGTGGTCGGCAAGCCCGGCTGGATCGCTGCCGAGCTCGACTCCGACGACGCGCCCTGGGCCAATGCCGTCGCCGACGCCGAGGCCGACGGCGGCACCGCGGTCGTCGTCGCCTGGAACGGCACCGCCCGCGGCGTCGTCGTGCTCCGCGACCCGGTCAAGGAGACCTCGGCGCACGCGATCGCCGAGCTCCGCAGCCTCGGGCTCCGTCCCTACCTGCTCACCGGCGACAACGCCGGCGCTGCCCGCACCGTGGCGCACGACGTCGGCATCGCCCCTGCCGACGTCATCTCCGGCGTGCTCCCCCAGGGCAAGGTCGACGTCGTGCGCCGGCTCCAGGACGAGGGCAAGGTCGTCGCCGTCGTCGGGGACGGCGTGAACGACGCCGCGGCGCTCGCCCAGGCAGGCCAGCGCGGGCTGGGCCTCGCGATGGGCACCGGCACGGACGTCGCGATCGAGGCGAGCGACATCACCCTGGTCTCGGGCGACCTACGCTCCGCGGCCGCCGCCATCCGCGTCTCACGCCGCACCCTGAGGATCATCAAGCAGAACCTGTTCTGGGCGTTCGCGTACAACGTCGCGGCCATCCCGCTCGCGGCGCTCGGCCTGCTCAACCCGATGATCGCCGGGGCCGCGATGGCCGCGAGCTCGGTCCTCGTCGTCGGGAACTCCCTGCGCCTGCGCCGCGCGCACTGACGTACGACGCCGCGAAGGGCGGGTGCCGCACCGGCGCCCGCCCTTCCCGCTCCGGCGCAGGTCAGCGGAAGCGGCGGCCCTCGTCCCGCCGGTACGCCACCACCGCCAGCGCCGTGAACAGCGCCGTCCAGGCCAGGAGCACCGGCCACGCGAGCGCGTAGACCTCGGCCCCGGTCACGGCACCGACGAGCAGGTCCCGGCCCGCACGCGTGGGCAGCAGCTCGGAGAACGTCGCCATCCAGTCCGGGAACAGCTCCGGCGGCATGAACAGGCCGCCCGCGAACGCGAGCGGGAACAGGATCACCTGGACCGCGGCGAGCGCCGCCTTGGCGGGCATCCCGAAGCCGACCGCCATGCCGAGCAGGACGAACGGCACCGCGGCGACGACGGCGACGCCGAGCCCCGCGAGCAGCCGCGGCGCGGTGACCGTCGCGTCGGTGAAGAGCCAGCCGATCACGACGAGCGGCAGCAGCCCGAGCAGCCCGAACAGGGCACCGTTCCCGACGCGCCCGACCATGCGCGGCACCGGTCCCGCCGGCAGCGCCCGGACGTACGGGTCGAACGGCTGCGCGCGGTCCTCGGCAACCCCGACGCCGTGCGTGAACATGCTCGCGGAGATGATCGCGAACAGCCCGAGCGAGGCGACCGACGTCGTCGCGATGACCGCGTCCCGCGCGATCGCCTCCTGGGGCACCACGAAGAAGAACAGCGCGAGCGCCGGGAACAGCATGTTGCCGATCACCGCGATCGGGATGCGCACCGTCTCGAGGAACTGGTAGCGCAGGTGGACCATCGTCAGGGACAGCGTGCTGGGTGCGGTCATGACGCCACCTCCGTGGTCTGGGCGTCGACCATCTGGCCGAACGCCTCCTCGAGGGTCGCGCCGCGCACCTCGATGCCGGTGAACTCGAGACCGGACCGCACGAGCGCCCGGACGTACGCGTCGGCGTCGGGCGTGAACACCTCGTGGGCGTCGCCGGCGCGCTCGGCGCGGGTCACGCCCGGGAGGGCTGCGACGTCGTGCGGGCTCGTCAGCGTGACCCGCCGCAGGCCGACCTGGGAGAGGATCCCGGCCATCGTGTCGTCCGCGACCACACGCCCCCGGTCGACGACGACGACGCGCTCGGCCAGGGCCTGCACCTCCTCGAGGTAGTGGCTGGTGAGAAGGACGGTGCCGCCGGCGGCGTGGTAGCGGCGGATCGCGTCCCACAGGGCGTGCCGGCCGCCGACGTCGAGGCCGGTCGTCGGCTCGTCGAGCAGGATCACGCGGGGCCGGCCCGCGAGCGCGAGCGCGACGGCCAGGCGGCGCTTCTGGCCGCCGGACAGACCACCGGTCTGGCGGTCGGCGAGGTCGGCGAGCCCGAACTCGCCCAGCAGCTCGGCCACGGGCACAGGATCGGGGTAGTGCCGCCCGACGAAGTCCACGACCTCCCCGACCTTGAGCGTCGGCGGCAGCCCGGTCTCCTGTGGCGTCAGGCCGAGACCGCGCCGCGTGGCGGCGACGCGGGGGTCGCCGCCCTCGAGGCGCACGGTCCCGGAGTCGGGCTTGCGCTGCCCGCACACGATCGACAGGAGGGTGGACTTCCCGGCGCCGTTGGGGCCGAGGATGCCGACGAGCTCGCCCGGGGCGATGTCGAGGCTGACGTCGTCGAGGGCGACGACGTCGCCGAAGCGTCGGGTGACCCCGACGACGGAGACTGCTGGACGGGTGCTCATGCGCCCGCTCCTCTCAGGAGGGTGGACAGGGTCTCGGTGTAGACCTCGAAGGCCCGGCGCCCGGCGGACGTCAGCTCGACGTACGTCGCGGGCCGGCGGCCCTCGTGGGTCTTGGTCACGGTCACGTAGGCGGCATCCTCGAGCCGACGCAGGTGCGTCGAGAGGTTGCCGCCGGTCATCTCGAGCAGCTTCTGCAGGCGGGTGAAGGCCATGCGGTCGCCCGGAGCGAGGGTCGCCAGCGTCGCGACCACGCGCAGCCGCGCCTGCGCGTGGATGACGGGGTCGAGCTCGACGTCGTCGGGCGGGGTCATCGCCGGGCCCGCCGCACGCGCCGCAGGTGGTCCGCCAGGGCGAGCGCGAGCATCCCGCCTCCGCCCGCGACCGCCATGACGAGGTAGGTCCACGGCATCCCGGCGACCGCGGCCGCGCCGGTGACGACGACGATCCACACCCCCAGGGCGAACATCGGCTTCTCCTGCCACAGGGCGCCGCCGGCCATGTACAGGACGCCGACGAGCAAGCAGGACGTGGAGTTCCAGGCGATCGCGATCACCTCGGGCGAGGCGCCCGCGTTCACGATGCCCGTGTTGACCAGGTAGACGGCGACGAAGCCGAGGAACCACGACCACCCGAACATGGCACCGCTGGTGGCGCTGGGCCCGCGGATGCCGGAGGAGCGGCGGAGCACGTGCACCACCGTGGCGATCGCCGCGGCCACGAGCGCCACCCCGAAGACCGCGAAGGCGAGCGGAGCCGGCTCCAGGGTCGGGCTCGTGCGCGCGGTCAGGTAGAGCGCCAGGTAGCCCCCGAGCCACGCGAGGCCCCACATGGCGAACAGCAGCCGGGCGTCGGGCTCGCCGCGGTCGCGCACGTGCTCCTGCTGGGCGTGGATCAGCGCGAGGGTCGCGGCGGCGTCGAGGGCGGTGTCGTCGTCGGGCTCGTCGGGGCGGCTGGTCATCGGGTCTCCCGGGCTGGATCGGTGCGACATCTTTGGTTTGTGCTGCAAACTACTTTGCGAGTGTGGCACTTCGCTCAGGTCCCGCGCAAGAGCCGGTGCTATAAATGCGGCCATGACCACCGACGTCGCCACCGAGCTCGCCCCGCAGCAGCGCCGGCGCCTCGGGGTCGAGGTCTGGATCGTCCTCGGGCTGACCCTGGGCCGCTCGGCCGTGTACGCCGTGCTCGCGATCATCGACCGCCTCACCGCCGACACCCCGCTGCGCGACCAGACCACCGCGATCAACACGAGCGCCTCGCCCCGGCCCTACGTGGACCTCGTCTACCAGCTCGTCGGGTTCGCGTTCGCGCTCGTCCCAGTCGCCCTCGCACTCTTCCTGCTGTCGGAGCCCGGCCGCAGCGTCCTGCGGCGGGTGGGCCTCGACCGCGCCCGCCCGCTGCGCGACCTGGGGTGGGGCGTCGCGCTCGCCGCCGCCGTCGGGCTGCCCGGCCTCGCGTTCTGGGCAGCCGGACGCGCGATGGGCATCACCGTGCAGGTCCAGGCGACGACTCTCGACGACCACTGGTGGGTGGTCCCCGTCCTGATCCTCGCCGCGCTCAAGAACGCCCTGGTCGAAGAGGTCATCGTCGTCGCGTACCTCATGGAACGCCTGCGCGACCTGCGCTGGGGCCTGCCCGCGGCCATCGCCACCAGCGCCGTCCTGCGCGGCGCCTACCACCTCTACCAGGGCATCGGGCCGTTCTTCGGCAACATCGCCATGGGGGTGCTGTTCGCCTGGTTCTACCAGTCGCGCTGGGGCCGACGCCGGGTCATGCCGCTCGTCGTCGCGCACACGCTGATGGACGTCGTCGCGTTCGTCGGGTACGCGCTCCTGCCGTTCTCCCTGCTCGAAGGGCTAGGGCTGGCCTGACCCGGCCCTCTAGACTCGGGCCCATGTCCGAGTCCGCACCCCCGCGCGCCCCGGCGCCGGTGGTCCGCACGGCGAGCGACGCCGCGACACCCACGCCCGTGCACCTCATCGACACACCGATGGACCGGGTGCGCCAGCCCAACGACCTGGTGAACCTGCTGCTGGGGATCGCCGGCATCGCCGTGATCATGCTCCTCGCGGTCTTCGCCCACGCCACCACGGTCGGCGTCCAGGAGGACGTGCGCGGGTTCTCCGACGTGCTCGCGCAGGTCCTGCTCATCCCCGTGGCCCTTCTCGAGGGCCTCGTCACGCTCCTCGTCCCGATCACCGTGATCACCGAGCTCGCGATCCGCCGCATGGGACGTCAGCTCGTCGAGTCCGTGCTCGCTGCCGGGCTCGGGCTCGTGCTCGCCGTCATCCTGTACCTGGTCCTCGCCACGTGGGGGTCGGACGCCCTGGTCAACGGGCTGTCCGTCGTCCGCAGCTCGGGCCCGGCGCTGTCGCTGCCCGCCTACGTCGCGGCCATCGCCGCCCTGCTCACGGTCGCGGGGCCGCGCACGCGCCGCCGGTCCGTCGGATGGTCGTGGAACCTCCTGTGGATCACGATCGGGATCTTCCTCATCACCGCCCAGGTCTCCCTCCCCGGCGTCGGCGTCACCCTGCTGCTCGGCTGGGTCGCCGGGCTCGTCGTCCGCTACGTCACCGGCGTGCACAGCGAGCGCGCCTACGGAGCCCGGCTGATCGAGGGCATCCGCCGGGCCGGCTTCGAGCCGACGTCGCTCGTCCGCGTCCGCGACGTCGCCGACGAGCCCCTGCACCACGACCTCGCCGTCGAGATCACGCCCGAGGGGCAGGAGGTCGACCACGGGTCCGACGGCTGGTGGCGCGGGCGGCAGGAGAGTCGCTTCGACCCCGCCACCCTTGCCCTGCTCCGGTCCGCAGACCACCGCGTCTACGCCATGACCACCGCGCACGGGCCGCGACTCGACGTCGTCGTGCTCGACGGCGACCGGCAGGTCGTCGGCTTCCTCAACCGCGCCTGGCGCTCCCTGCGCCTGCGCGGCATCGAGGGACGCGCCGCCCTGACGCTGCGGTCGGTGGCCGAGCGCGCGGCTCTGCTCATGTACGCCGCGCGCGGCGCCGGCGTGTGCACCCCCGAGCTGCGCGGCGTGTCCGCGGCCGACGACTCGATGATCCTCATCCAGACCCACACCTCGGGCGCCGTCTCCCTGCGCGACCTGCCCGAGGACGCGCTCACCGACGCCGTGCTCGAGGAGTGCTGGCGTCAGCTCTGCCTCGCGCACGACGCGGGCCTCGCCCACCGGGCGCTCACGGCCGACGTTGTCCTGCTCAGCGGGAGCGAGACCGGCCCGCAGGTGTGGCTCACCGGCTGGGAGTCGGGCGACGTCGCGTCCTCCGAGCTCGCGCGCCGCATGGACCTCGCCCAGATGCTCGCGCTGCTCGCCCTGCGCGTCGGGGCCGAGCGCGCCCTGGCGTCCGCCGCGAGCGTCCTCACCGACGAGCACATGGCGGCCATCGGACCGCTGCTGCAGCCGGTCGCCCTGCCCCGCTCCACCCGCGAGGAGGTGCGCCGCGACAAGACCGTCCTGACGCAGCTGCGCGACGAGCTGGTCAACCGCATGCCCGAGGCGAGCGTCGAGCCCGAGCGGCTCACGCGGTTCGGCGCCCGCACGATCCTCACGCTCACGCTCGGCATCGTGGCGGCCGTCGTCGTCATCACCACCATGAACTTCCAGGAGATCGTCACCGCCGTACGCGAGGCGAACCCCTGGTGGGCCCTGGCGAGCTTCGTGCTCGGCGCCCTCACGTGGGTCGGCGCGGCCGTCGCGTTCCTGGCCTTCTCGCCCGTGCAGATCGGGCTCTGGCGCGTCACGCTCACCCAGGCCGCGGCCTCCTACGTCGCGCTCGCCGCGCCCGCCGGCATCGGCCCCGCTGCCCTCAACCTCCGGCTCCTGACCCGACGCGGGGTGAGCGTGTCCCTGGCGGGCGCGACCGTCGCGCTGGTGCAGATCTCACAGGTGCTCGTCACCGTGGTGCTGCTGGTCCTGCTCTCGGTCGTCACCGGAGACGGCGGACTGCTGCGCGCCCTGCCGTCCACCACGATCCTCTGGACGCTCGGTGGGCTCAGCGTCGCCGTCGCCGGCGTGCTGAGCGTGCCCGCGCTGCGCCGCTGGGTGCTCGCCCGTCTGGAGCCGCTCGCCCGGCAAGCGTGGCCGCGCCTGAGCTCGATCCTCTCCCGGCCCGGGCGGCTCGGCCTCGGGCTCCTCGGCAACGCCGGCATGACCATGGGCTTCGTGCTCGCGTTCGACGCCGCGCTGCTGGCCTTCGGGCAGGAGATCAGCCTGATCGACGTGGCGATCATCTACCTGGTGGGCAACGCCGTCGGTGCCGCGGCGCCGACCCCCGGCGGCATCGGGGCCATCGAGCTGGTCCTCGCCGGCGCCCTGGCGTCGACCGCGGGCGTCCCTCCCGGCATCGCGACGTCGGTCGTCGTGCTGTTCCGCGTCATGACCTACTGGATCCGCATCCCGATCGGCTGGTTCGCCATGCGCTCGCTCCAGCGCGCCGGAGCGCTCTGACCGGCTCGCCGGGCGCTTGGCCGGGCGCCACGCCAGGCGCCGAGCCGAGCGCCGCGGGGACGACGAAGGCCCCGCCGGAATCCGACGGGGCCTTCGATCGAGGATCTTGCGAGGGGCTCAGCCCTCGACGCTCACCAGTCCACGCTGCGCAGCCTTCACCAGGCGGCGGGGGATGCTGACCGTCTGACCGTCGACGCGGGTGGCGACGAGCGGGGTCTCCGTCGCCTTCCACTGCGAGCGACGCGCACGGGTGTTGGCACGGGACATCTTCCGCTTCGGAACTGCCATGATCGTCCTTTCTCGGGGAAAAACCTTGCTCCGGCACAGCGAGCTAGGGCCCGGGAGCGGTCATATTTCGCTCCATGCTAGGACTCGGCCGGAAGTCCGGTCAAGTTCGGGTGCGTCACCGTCCCCGGACGCACCTCAGCCCCGGACCGAGGGCCGGGGCTGAGGGCTGCGCGAGGCGCAGGTGCTGCGGTCGCCAGGACTACTTGGCGACGGCCTTCTTCAGGATGGAGCCGGCGCTGATCTTGACGCCGTAGCCCGCGGGGATCGAGATCTCCTCGCCCGTGCGGGGGTTGCGACCGGTGCGGGCGGCGCGCTCGACGCGCTCCACCGAGAGCAGGCCGGTGACCTTGACGGCCTCGCCCTTGCCGAGCGAGTCGACGAGCACGTCCTGCAGCGCAGCGAGCGCCTTGTCAGCGTCGGCCTTGGACAGGTCAGCCTTGGCGGCGATGGCCGAGACGAGGTCAGAGCGGTTGAGCGGCATACGTATCCCTTCATCGGGTCGCGCCGGCCGAGGTGCGGGGCCGGCGCTCTGTGGACTTCGTTGCCCGCCTGACGGCGAGGCTTGGCTTCCAGACTAGGGAATCATGCACGACATCGCAGGATCCCGCGATGATGAACTGTACGCGTGTCATGCCTCCGCAGCCGCACGACCACGCGGTCGAGGCGTCGCGCGTCTCGTTGCGCGGGCGTCCCGTCCGGCCGCCGAACTACCTGGTCCGCCCGGCGGCACGCTGGGCCTTCCGTCCTGCTCAGGGCCCCTAAGGGGTATGTTGCGGGGTGTTTTCACCCACCTCGAGCGTCATCCACAGGCGTGCCTCCGGTTGCATCTGCTCGAGACGGGCCACACTCTGATAGGGACATACTCCTCTCCGATCGCCCCGGTCGGACACGGAGCTGGAACGACGGGGCCACCCTGTGCGGGGGGACGGAGGGCGCGAGGTGCAGCAGCAGATGCTCATCGAGCCTGACTTCGCCGCGATCGCACCCGCCCGCCGGTGGGCGAGCAACCACCTCGAGGACGCGGGCGTCTCCGGGCAGACCCTCGACATCCTGGTCCTGCTCGTGAGCGAGGTCGTCACCAACGCCGTGGCGCACGCGATCCCCCCGGTCGCCCTGCTGCTCGCGGTCGACGACCAGCGGGTGCGCGTGGAGGTGCGGGACTGCGCCCGCGAGGTGCCGATAGTGAAGTACCCGACCGCGTCGGCCACCGGCGGTCGCGGCATCGCCCTCGTCGACATGCTCGCCACCCGGTGGGGCGTGACCTCGTTCGACGACGACGAGGAGCGCCTGAAGTCCGTGTGGTTCGAGGTCGAGCTCTAGCCGATCGCTCCGGCCATCCGGCGCACCGCCTCGGTGAGCACGTCGCGCCGCGTCGCCGTGTTGAGCCGCACGAACCCCTCGCCACCTGGGCCGAACGACGCACCGTCGAGCACTGCGACGCGACCGCGGTCGCGGAACGTCGCGGCGGGGTCGTCGAGGCCGAGCGGGCGGCAGTCGAGCCAGGCGAGGTACGTCGCCTGGTGCGGGTGGTGACGTACGGCCGGCAGATGCTCGGCGAGGAGCTCGGCGACGAGGGTGCGCCGCCCGTCGAGCGCGGCGAGCAGCTCGTCGAGCCAGCCCGTGCCGTGCCGCAGCGCGGCGGTGTGCGCGATGGTCGCCATGTGGCTGGTCCCGGAGCCGAGCTCGAAGCGGTCGGGAGCCAGCGCGTCGTCGGACTCCGGCCCGGCGACCGCCAGGGCGGCCTTGAACCCGGCGAGGTTCCAGGCCTTCGATGCGGAGATCAGCGCGTAGCCGCGCGGGTCCACCGTCAGGTACGGCACGTGCGTGGCGCCGGGCAGGACGAGGGGTGCGTGGATCTCGTCCGCGACGACGGTCGCGTGGTGGTCTGCCGCGAGCGCGGCCACCCGGGCGAGCTCGTCGCGGGTGTGCGCGACGCCGGTGGGGTTGTGCGGGTTGCACAGCAGCACGACCGCACGGCTGGCATCGAGCCCGGCCATCGTCTGCGCGAGGTCGTCGAGGTCGAGGCGACCCTCGGGTGTCAGGCCGGTGGTGACCAGACGCCGCCCGGCACGCTCGACGACGGTCGCGAACGGCGGGTAGACGGGACTGGGCACGACGACGGGGTCGTGCGGCCCCGACAGCCGCTCGACGAGGGCGCGCATGGCGGTGATGACGTCGGGGGCCTGCGTGACGTCGTCGGCCGTGAAGGTCCAGCCCCAGCGTTGGGCGGCGAAGTCCGCGAAGGCGTCGGCGTACGCGTGGCCGCCGGGGTAGCCGGTATCCCCGCGCCGCATGGCGTCGCCGACGGCGTCGATCACGGCGGGCTCGATCGGCACGTCCATCTCGGCGACCCACAGCGGGAGCACGTCCGCGGGGTAGGCCTGCCACTTCACGCTGGTGCGCGTGCGCAGCTCGTCGAGGGTCAGGGTGTCCAGGAGGTCAGCCATGGAACGACGCTATCGCCCGCCACCCACACGGCGATGGGAGACTCGGGGCATGCCGCACATCCGCCTCATCGCGTCCGACGTCGACGGGACCCTGCTGACCCCTGACCACCGCATCACCCCCGCTGTCCGGGACACGGTGCTCCGCGCCCGGGCTGCCGGCGTGGACGTGGTCCTCGCCTCGGCACGGGGACCCAAGGCGATGAAGCACCTGCTGGCCGAGCTCGGCACGCTCGACGTCGGGCCCGTCATCTCCTATCAGGGCGCGCTCGTCGGGCAGTACTCGTCCGACGGCGTCCTCGACGTCCTGCACTCGACGCGACTCGACCACGGCGTCGCGCGGGCGGTGGTGGAGGCCGCCCTCGCCGCGGGCGCCACGGTGAACTGGTACGACGACGAGCAGTGGTTCTACTCGGAGTGGAACGGCTACGGCGAGTGGGAGGCGACCGCGACGGGGGTGCAGCCCGACGGGCAGCTCGGGCCCGACCAGCTCGCCGGCCGCGTCGGTCCGCACAAGCTGATGATCCCGCCGAGCTCGGAGGATCCCGCCCTCGTCCCCCGCCTGGCCGCGGCGCTGCCCGAGGGCGCCGTCGGGCACCTCTCGGGCGAGGGCTACCTCGAGATCGTCGCGCCTGGCGTCGACAAGTCCCACGGGCTCGCGCAGCTCCGCGACGACCTCGGCCTGGCCGCGGACCAGGTGGCGGCCGTGGGTGATGGACCCAACGACCTGGGCATGTTCGCCCTGGCGGGTACCGCGGTCGCGATGGCCAACGCGTCCGAGCACGTACGCGCCCAGGCGACGTTCGTGACGGCGTCGAACCTCGAGGACGGGCTCGCGGGCGCGATCGACTCCCTCCTCGCACGCTGACGGCTTCACAAGTCCGACACCTCCACCCCAGGCAACTTCCAGGTCTGCCCTGTCTACTGAGGTCATGGAGCCCTCAGAGGCCATCGAGCCCGTCCCGACGTCCCGCCTGCACGACCTCTCGACGACGTTCGCACTGATCGAACGGCTCGAGCAGCTGGCTGCGCGCTCGGCCCGGAACGACCTCGCGCGGCTCGACGACGAGGCACGCCGCGTGAACCGCGGGCTCGAGCGACTGCTCGCCGAGCTGGAACGCCCGACGAACGTCCGGCCGCTGCGCCCGCTCGACGGCGCTTCGGGCTTCTGACCGCACCCCCTACCCTGGGCCGTATCGCCGCACCTACCCCGCCTCCGCCGTCGGCCACCCCCGGCCGGGACGCCGTGCTGCCCTCGACCGTCGCCGGCGAGACCGTGCACGAGCTCGTGATCAAGAAGTCCCGGTTCCTCGCGCGCGCCGTCCACGTCGCGTCGGTGGACGAGGCGGACGCCGTGATCGCCCGCGTGCGCAAGGAGTTCTGGGACGCGCGGCACTCCTGCACGGCGCTCGTCGTCGGGCCACACGCGGACCAGCAGCGCTCGAACGACGACGGCGAGCCGTCCGGCACCGCGGGCGTGCCCATGCTCGAGGTGCTCCGCCAGCGCGACCTGACCGACGTCGTCGTCGTGGTCACCAGGTACTTCGGTGGGGTGCTGCTCGGGGCCGGCGGGCTGGTGCGGGCCTACTCGTCGAGCGTGTCCGAGGTGCTGGACCGGGCGCCGCTCGTGCGCCGCGCGCTCATGGACGAGACGACGATCGAGGTCCCGCACGCCGAGGCTGGTCGGCTCGAGCACTTCCTGCGGGAGTGGACGACGGCGCGGGGTGCGGTGCTCGACGACGTCACCTACGGGGGCACGGGCGTCACGTTCGCGCTGCTCGTGCCGCCGCGGCGGCGCGAGGTGCTGGCAGCCGACCTCGCCGCGACGAGCGCGGGGGCCGTCGAGGCCACCGTGGTGGGGCAGCGGGTCACGAACCTTCCCGGGTGACGACCCTTGTCCCGGGGCGGCCGCGCTGCTCGGCGCCTCCGCTGCCGGCACGGCCACGGACCGCGACGTGGCAGCCGGCCCCCCGGACGGCATCGACGCGCTGGTCGACCCGATCATCGGCGACAACTACCCGATCTACTCGGGCAGCGGGTTCCACGACGACGGCACCGCCTACGTCGCCTTCACCGGTCCGCTGCCGGCCGCTGACCGCGACACGATCCTCAGCCACGGTGACATCACGCTGATCGAAGACGCGGCGCTCGATGCCGGCACGGCCGACGCGCTGTCGGCCGAGCTCTTCTCCGCCGCCGCGGCGTCGGCGGACGGCGCCACGATCAGCCTGCACGTGGACCCGCTCGATGGTCACGCGGAGCTGGTCAGCAGCGCGCCGCTGCGCGGTGACGTCCCGACACCGCCCCCCGGAGTCACGGTCACGCTCACCGTCGACCCGAGCCTGTCCGCATCCGCCGACGCCGCCTGGAGCGACGCCGTCGGGAACGAGGCGGACGGCATGCACGCCCTCAATGCGGCGTTCGAGGAGCGCTGAGCGCTCGGCGCCCTGCGTCTGCGCAGCGACCGCGCCCGAACTGCGCCGATTGTCCCGCGGTGGCACGCTGGAGTGGCACGACCAGCGCGCCGCGACGCCACCGACGACCCGAAGCGAGGGACGACAGCCCGATGACTGACAGAGACCAGCTCCCCATCCCCGACTACGACCACCTCGCCGTCGGGACGCTCGCGCACCAGATCCGCTCGCTCGACGCGAGCGGGCTGCAGGCACTCCTCGACTACGAGAAGGCCCACGGCAACCGGCTGCCCGTCGTCCAGGTCCTCGAACGGCGGTTCGGCGAGCTGCAGGACGGCGACGAGCCCTCCGGCGGCGACCCGACCACGAGCGGCACCCAGGGACGCTCGTCGTCCCAGCGCGGCTCGGCTGTGACGCCCGGTGGGCCGGCGCCACGGTCCGCGCAGGCAGCCGGTGACCGCCACGCCTTCACCAACCCGGCGCAGAAGGACCGCTGAGCCGGACCGCCGAGCACTGCCAGTGAGCCAGCCGCTCCCTCCGGGCGGCTGGCTCACGTGCTGCTCAGCTGTCAATGCTGCGGAACTCGGTCTGCGCCACGAGCGCCCGGTCCGGGTAGAACTGCATCGCGCACGGCCCGGCCTCGCCGAGGAGGTCCGGGACGACCCACTGCCCGTCGACGTGCACCAAGTAGGCGGTGCGCGGCCGCATCTCCGGCGCGCACGTCTCGCCCTCGGCGAGCTGCGTGCGGGTGTCGCGCGGGCGGTCGGCGAGCACGTCGAGCAGCTCGGCGACCGCGACCGCCGCGAACTGCACCTGGTACTCCCCGGGCGGACCGCCGGGCCACGCCATCCCCTTCGTCGACGTCGAGGCACACTTCGCGATCACGTCCACGCGGGCGACGCTGCCCGCCAGGATCGACGCATCGCCCTGCCGGCCGAGCTCGCCGGCGATGATCCGGGCGCACAGGTCGCGCGCCTCCGCCGCGAGCGCGTCCGACGGCGCGGGCAGGGGCCGGAGCGTGCCGGCGTCCGGTGGCGGCTCGGGGCTGGTGGGCTCCGGGCTGGTGGGCTGGGGGCTCGTCGGATCGGTGCCGGTGGGCTCCGGCGCGGTAGGGGTGGGCATGGTCGACGTCGTCTCCTCGCTCGTCCCGGACGGGGACGTCGTGGGCGCGCCGTCGGAGGGCTCGCCCGTGCACGCGGCGAGCATCAAGCACGCCGCCAAGGCTGCCGCCCCGACCGTCCGACGTCGCATGGTCGCTCCTCGTGGCCGGTCACCCCCGGCCCTGCTCCCACGCTAGGACTTCTGCGTCCCGCGGGCGAGGGCAAGCACGTCATCGAGCGCGAGGGGCGGCCCCGGGGCACCCACCTCTCTTCCCCGTCCGCGCCCTCTTGCGCGCGTGACTTCGTCAGTTTGGTCGCGACTTCGTCAGCTGCAACTGACGAACTCGCGCCCAAACTCACGAAGTCGCGGATGGGGGGCGCCGGGGGCGCTGGGGGTGCTGGGGTGCTGGGGGTGCGGGGGGTGCGGGGCGGCGGGGGGTGCGGGGCGGCCGGGCGGCGGTTCACCACATGACGGAGCGCTCGCGCTCGCCGCGGCGGATCGGGTACCAGCGGTTGCCGTACCGCCGGGTCACCGCGCTGCCCTCGATGTCCGCGAGCGCCCCGGTCGTCGCGCACACGTGGTCGGCGACCCGGAAGGCGGCGGGGTTGTCCTCGGCGAGGAACCGCACGGTGATGCGCGCCTGGCCCCGCACGACGCCGACGTCCCACGCCTCGACCGTCGTGAGCTCGCGTCCGGCGTCGGCGGCCGTCGGCAGGATGGTCTCGGGGTCGACGCCCGGGGCGAGGGCCCCGACGGTCGCAGTCACGCGGTAGGACGGCACCGAGCCAGGGTAGTCGCGCGGGCTACGGTGTGGGCGTGGAGGAGGGACAGGGACGCGCGGCCTACCCGGCGCTGCGGGCCGCGGCGGGCGACACCCTCGCCGTCGGGTTCGGTCTGTTCCCCCTCGGGGTGGCGTTCGGGGTGCTGCTCGTGCAGTCCGGCTTCGCCTGGTGGTGGGCGCCGGTGTTCTCGATCATGATCTACGCCGGGTCGCTCGAGTTCCTGGCGGTCGGCCTGATCCTCGCCGCCACGCCGCTCGCGTCGATCGCGCTGACGACCTTCCTGGTGAACTTCCGCCACGTGTTCTACGCCCTGAGCTTCCCGCTGCACCGCGTGCACGGACCCTTCGCGCGGCTCTACGCCCGGTACGCCCTCACGGACGAGGTGTACGCCGTCACCGCGACCCGTCCAGCCGACACCCTGAGCAGCGCCCGCATCGTCTGGATCCAGGCGCTCTGCCAGGGCTACTGGGTCCTCGGCGGCGTCACCGGCGCGCTGGTGGGCTCGGTGATGCCCGACGTCGAGGGCATCAGCTTCGCGCTCACGGCCCTGTTCGTGGTGCTCGCCATCGACGGGTTCCGGGCGCACCGGGACGTGCCGGCACCGGTGCTCGCCCTGGTGTGCGCGCTGCTCGCGCAGCTCGTCGTACCGGACTACATGCTCGTCGCGGCGATGACGGCGTTCGTCGTCACGCTCGGCGTGCGGTACGTCGTCGTCGAGCGCGGGGGTGGTGCGCTTGCCTAGCACCGGCTATGTCCTGGCCGCGCTCGCGGTGTTCCTCGTGGTGACGTTCACGCTGCGAGCGGCCCCGTTCCTGCTGATCGACCGCCTGCGGGGCTCGGCGGCCGTCGCGTGGCTCGGCGCGCGCATGCCGGTCGGGATCATGGTGATCCTCGTGGTGTACACGCTGCGCGAGACCCCGTTCACGGCGGCTCCGCACGGCGCGCCCGAGCTGGTGGCGCTCGCCGTCACGGTCGGCCTGCACCTGTGGCGGCGCAACGCGCTGCTCAGCATCGTCGGTGGCACGGCGCTCTACGTCGCGCTGACGGCCCTGCTCACCTGACGTCGGGGTCGGTTCTGCGCGAACCGACACGTGAGCTGTCGATCTGCCCAGAACAGCGACTCGGTCGGAGGCTCTTCGGACGCCGGGCGTCAGCAACCTCGCCCGCTCAGCCCGCGACGGCCTCCACGACCGCGCGGAACTCGTCGTCCGCGACCCCGGCCGCGAGGGCGAGCACCACGAGCACCCGTGCCTTCGCGGGGCTGAGCCACCCACCGGGAAGCACGCCCCGGCCGAGGAGGTCGATCTCCCCACCGGGGTACCCGTACGTGCGGGTGAACGCCGGTCCCGAGCCGGTGCGGCTGCACAGCACCACGGGCATGCGGCCCGCGAGCGCCTCCACCCGCGCCGCGGCGTCGGCGGACACGTGCCCGGCCCCGGCGGCGGCGAGCACGACGGCGTCGTAGGCAGCGCCGTCGTCGGACCCCGTCCTACCCTCGCCCGCGCGACCCAGCCCGGCGAGGAGCGCGAGGTCGTCACCGATGCCCGCCTGCACGACGGCGACGCGCGGACTGACGCGTCCGGTGACCCGAGCGAGGCCGACGATCCGGTCGAGCCCCCGGGAGGAGAGCGGCACCGGGCGCGCCCCGAAGGTCACCCAACCCTCGGCGACGACCGCGACCGGGCCGAACGGCTCCGAGCTGAACGCGTCCGTGCTGAACGTGCTGGTCTTGGCCACCCAGCGAGCCGCGTGCGTGCGGTCGCCCAGGTGCACGAGCACCCCGGCCCCGCGTGCGTCGGCGCTCGCGGCGACCAGCACGGCCCCCACGAGGTTCGCCGGGCCGTCCCCGCCTGGCGCCGAGCGGTCGCGCAGTGCGCCCGTGACGACCACCGGGACCGCCGCGGCCGCGCCGAGCAGGTCCAGCGCGAACGCGACCTCCTCGATCGTGTCCGTGCCCTGGGAGACGACGACGCCGTCGACCGGCGCACCCGTGAGCGCCTCCCCCTCCGCGAGCGCCACGGTCATGTCCCGGAGCGCGAGGACGTCGTCGAGCGTGAGGGAGACGGACGGAGTCATGCGCAGCTCGACGGGCACGAGCTCGACGTCGGGCAACCAGCGCAAGACGTCCTGCAGCAGGGCGGAGGCACCGCTCACGGGCACGACGCCGGGGGTCGAGGTGCGCTCCGAGCTGATGGTGCCACCGAGGGTGACGAGGGCGATTCTCATGGCGCGAACCTATCCGCCGAGTCGGTCCGCCCGCCCCGCGGCGTCCTCGACCGCGGTCACGGCCTCGGGTTGCGTCGCCCCGGTGGCGCGCAACAGGTCCACCGCGGCGCTGCGCACCTGGCCCACGAGGACCGCGCTCGCGTGGGATCCGGGCAGGAGGCTGGACGACGTCGTCGCCGCGCGCAGCGCCCAGGTGCGCACGTCGTCCGCGTCGGCGTGCCCCGTGACCCACCGCTGGAGCTCCTCGACGGCCCGCACGACCTCCTGGAGCGCCTGCACGTGCCCGGAGGTGACCGCGGGCTCGCCGTCGTCGGTGGCGCGGTGCCGCACCAGGTTGGCGGCGGCCCGGCACAGGGCCCGCCCCGTGGACAGCATGATCACGACCCGGGACGCGACCGCCGTGACGGTGCGCACGGCGAAGTGCCGCTCGCGCCGTTCGACCTGCCGCCAGGCGAGCCGTTCGCGCGTGGCCGCGAGGGCCTCGCGGATCTCGGACCGGGCGTCGTCGAGGTCGTTCATGTCCTCGAGCGCCTCCTCCGCCATCGCCAGCGAGCCCGTCTCGACGGCGCGTGCCGCCTTGCGCAGCGCGTCCGCCAGCCGCCCCAGCACGCTCGCGGTGATCCCTCGGGCCAGGCGGTACGGGTCCGGGGAGGCGACGGCGTTGAGCACGACGGCGACGACGCCGCCCACGAGCGCGTCGCCGAGCCGCACCCAGGCGCTGGCGTCGAGGTACGGCGCGAGCGCCATGACGACAACGGCGGCCACGGCTGCCTGGTTCGCCATGAGTCCGCTGGGGCGCGCCGCCACGGCGATCGTCATGGCGACGAGCACTGCCAGGGTGAGCTGGAAGGTCCCGACGCCGAGCCACCGGGACAGCAGGTCGGCGGCCGCGAGCCCGACGACGACCCCGACCGAGATCTCCGACGCCCGGCGCACTCGTTGACCGGCAGCCAGGCCCGTGGAGACGACGGCCGCGATCGGGGCGAACACGGAGTTCTCGGGCCCGAACAGGAGTCCCGCCACGAGGAACGCCAGGCCGGCCGCCGAGGCCGCGAGCAGCAGCGAGGGTGCGTGCGCACGCACCCGGCGCGCCACGGCCCGCAGCGGCACGCGGCGTCGCGCCGCTCGCAGGCGACGTCTCCCGTCCACAGGGCTCCTCTCGGTCGCACGGGAGCGGGGACGCGGCGTGGCTCACGCGAGCGCCGGCCCGGCACATCCTCCAGCGTGCCCGCGGTGGCGGCGGGTCGCATCCGGGCCCCCAGATGCCCACGGCAGCGCACCGACCTACGATCGAACGACGGTTCAGCACGCATCCGAGACCCAACTACGGAGGCAGCATGAAGGTCGTCATCATCGGCGGGCACGGCAAGGTCGCCCTGCGGCTCGCCACGATCCTGTCCGACCAGGACCACGAGGTCACCTCGGTGATCCGCAACCCCGCGCAGAGCGCCGACGTCGCGGACACGGGCGCGGAGCCCTACGTCGCCGACGTCGAGCACCTGGACACCACGGCGCTCGTCGACGTGGTCTCCGGGCAGGACGCCGTGGTGTGGGCCGCGGGAGCCGGCGGGGGCTCGCCCGAGCGCACCTACGCCGTCGACCGCGATGCCGCGATCCGGGTGATCGACGCCGCCGAGCAGGCCGGTGTGCCGCGCTTCGTCATGCTCTCCTACTTCGGGGCGAGCCTGGACCACCAGGTCCCGGGCGACGACCCGTTCTTCGCGTACGCCGAGGCCAAGGCCGCCGCCGACCAGCACCTGCGCGACAGCGCGCTCGAGTGGACGATCGTGGCGCCGTCCGCGCTCACGGACAAGGACGGCACGGGACAGATCCTCACCGCAGAGTCGGGCGCCACGGCCAGCGAGGTCTCGCGCGACGACGTCGCGGAGGTCATCGCCGAGGTGCTCGCCACCGGTAGGGCGAGCGGGCGGATGGTGGAGTTCAACAACGGCACCGTGCCGATCAGCGAGGCGCTCGCGGCGCTCTGAGGCCGCGGCCAGCCAGCGGGCGCCCCCGCCGCGTGCAGGTGCGCCCCGGCGTGTGGGTGGACAGTGATTGGATGGGGCCATGCCTGCCACGGACGCCGCCTCGTACATCGCTGACTTCGCCTCCTTCATCGAGGCCTCGCCGTCGTCGTACCACGCTGCCGCAGAGGTGGCCCGGCGCCTGGAAGAGGCAGGGTTCACACGTCTCGAGGAGTCCGAGTCCTGGGAGGACGCGGTCCCGAGGGGGTTCGTGGTCCGGGACGGGGCCGTCATCGCGTGGGCGCAGCCGAACGGCGTGACTCCGACGACGCCCTTCCGGATCCTCGGGGCGCACACCGACTCGCCCGGCTTCAAGCTCAAGCCATCGCCCACGACCACGAACGCCGGGTGGCTGCAGGCCGGCGTCGAGGTCTACGGCGGGCCCCTGCTCAACTCCTGGCTCGACCGTGAGCTCGAGCTCGCCGGCCGCCTCGTCACCGCCGACGGTTCCGAGCACCTCGTCCGCACCGGTCCCTTCCTGCGCATCCCCCAGCTGGCGATCCACCTGGGCCGGGACGCCAACGACGGGCTGAAGCTCGACCGCCAGCGCCACGTCCAGCCGGTGTTCGGCGTCGAGGGCGCGAGCACCGCCGACGTCGTGGCGCACCTCGCGTCGCTCGCGGGCGTCGAGCGGGAGGACGTCGTCGGCTACGACGTCGTCACGGCGGACACCCAGGCCCCGCGCCGGTTCGGTGCCGACGAGGCGCTGTTCGCCGCAGGGCGCATGGACAACCTCAGCTCAGTGTTCGCCGGACTCATGGCACTGCTCGACGCCGCCGCGCCCCGCGGTGGCGGCCGCCGCGCGAGCGCCCGCCGGCTCGGGCACACGAGCGTGCTCGCCGCCTTCGACCACGAGGAGCTCGGCTCCGAGACCCGCTCGGGCGCGAGCGGCCCGTTCCTCGCGGACGTCCTGACCCGCCTCAGCGGCGGCACGGATGCCGAGCGCCTCCAGGCGTACTCGGGCTCGTGGTGCGTCTCCGCGGATGCCGGGCACGCCGTGCACCCGAACTACCAGGAGAAGCACGACCCGACCAACCGGCCGGTTGCCGGCGGGGGTCCGCTGCTGAAGATCAACGCGAACCAGCGTTACGCGACCGACGCGCACGGCGCTGCCCTCTGGGCTCGGCTGTGCCAGGCCGCGGGCGTCCCCGTGCAGGAGTTCGTCTCGAACAACACGGTGCCCTGCGGCTCCACGATCGGCCCGCTCACGGCTACCCGCCTCGGCATCCGTACGGTCGACGTCGGCATCCCCCTGCTGTCGATGCACTCGGCGCGCGAGCTTTGCCACGTCGACGACGCCACAGGGCTGGCCCGCGCGGTCGCGGCCTTCTTCGCCGGAGCCTGAGACAGCTCCCGGAGGTCTGGGCACGCGACCTGTGCTCCGCTAACGTCCCGCCATGGAGATCTACCACCTCACGCACGCGGCGGACTGGGACGAGGCCCAGGTCGTCGACAGCTACGAGGTGTCGACGCGCGGAGCGACCGTGCACCAGATGGGGTTCATCCACTGCTCGACCGCCGCGCAGCTGCCCGTCGTGGCACGCAACGTCTACGGGAGCGACCCCGCCCCGCTCGTCGTCCTCGTCATGGACGACGAGACCATCCGCGCTGCCGGCACGGAGGTCCGGTACGAGGAGGGCGGCGACGCGGGGTTCGACGAGCTCTACCCGCACGTCTACGGTCCCATCGACCCGGCGTGGGTCACGGGTGTCCGACCCGCCGCTCTCGACGACTCGGGGGCGCTGCACTGGTGACGGGACGAGCCCGAGCGCACCTGGGCACCTCGGCGGGCAGGCCGACGGGCGGTCAGGTCAGGCCGGAAGCAGCCAGGCGCGCTCGGAGTTGAAGGAGAGCGACACCGCGTCGCCCTCAGCGAGGATCGATTCGGTGCTCGGGTCCGGCACGACGACGACCACGGTGCCGTACTCGCTCTCGACCTCGTACTCGACGCTCTCGCCGTAGAACACGACGGACAGCACACGGCCGTGGTCCCCCAGGACGTCATCCCCTGGAGACGCCACCTCGACCGGAGCGAGACGCATCGACTCCGGGCGCACGAGGAGCGTCACCCCTGCACCCGCGACGCAGGCGGGGTGCGCCGGGACCTCGACGTCGCGCCCCAGCACGCGCACCCGTGCGGTCGCGTGGCCGTCGGCCCGCGGGGTGACGGAGACGGCCTCGGCGTCGAGGAAGTTCGCGCGGCCGATGAAGTCCGCCACGAAGACCGAGGCCGGGTGCCGGTAGATCTCGTCGGGTGTCGCGGCCTGCTCGATCCGTCCGGCGTTCATCACGACGATCCGGTCGGACATGCTCATGGCCTCGGTCTGGTCGTGCGTCACGTAGACCGACGTGATGCCCAGACGCTTCTGCAGCCGCCGGATCTCGAGACGCATCTGCACCCGAAGCTTGGCATCCAGGTTGGAGAGCGGCTCGTCGAACAGGAGCACCTTCGGTTTCATGACCATCGCTCGCGCCAGCGCGACGCGCTGCTGCTGACCGCCCGAGAGCTGGTTGGGCGCCCGGTCCGCGAGCCCGAGCAGGTTCATCGACGTCAGCGCGAGGTCGACCTCCTCCTTGAGCGCCGCACCGGACATCTTGCGCAGCGTGAGGCCGTAGGCGACGTTCTCCCGCACGGACAGGTGCGGGAAGAGCGCGTAGGACTGGAACACCATCGCCATGGGTCGCTTGTTCGGCGGCTCGACCACGATGTCGTCGTCGTCGAGGAAGATGTGCCCCGACGTCGGCTCCTCGAACCCGGCGATCATGCGCAGGGTGGTCGTCTTGCCGCACCCGGACGGGCCCAGCAGCGTGATGAACTCCCCGGGCTCGATGTCGAGGACGAGCTCGTCGACCGCGCGGACCGTCTGCTGCCCCTGGCCGAACTCCTTGACGATGTCGGTCAGGCGCAGCCGCCCGATGTCGGCGTGCCGGGCGAACGCCTCGGTGGAGTCGGTGAGCTGGGTCGTGGCCATGGTGAGCTCCTTGCCGGCGTAGCGTGCAGAGGGGGACGAGAGTGCGGGGCGGGCGCTCATGCGCCGCTCGCCGCGACCGGGACGGGGGTCCTGCCCCGAGCCGCGAGGTTGAGCAGACCGATCACCGTCATGACGATCACGATCAGGATCGTGCAGTACGCGAACGCGTTCCCGAAGCGGCCGGAGTCGACCTCGGACAGGATCTGGGACGTCATGATCTTGGTCTGCGGCGTCGTGATGAAGATGATCGGCGACAGCGTCGTCATCGACCGGGCGAACGCATAGGTCAGACCGGAGAGCAGTGCGGGCCTGATGAGCGGCAGGGTCACCCGCCGGAAGGTCGTCACGCCGGTCGCGCCGAGCGACGCCGACGCCTCGTCGATCGCGGGGTCGATCTGCTGGAGGGCCGCGACGCCCGAGCGCTGGGCTGAGGGCATCGAGCGGATCACGTAGACCATGACGATCGCGACCGCCCCGCCGAACACCGCGGCTCCCCCGGCGAAGGCTGGGAGCAGCTGGACGTTGCCGACGACGAGCGGGCGGTTGAAGGCCAGCGCGTAGCCGATGCCGACGACCGTGCCCGGGACGGCGAGCCCGAGCATGCCGGCGAAGTCCATCAGGCCTCGACCGCGCTTGAGCTTGCGGACGACGAGCCAGGCGACCAGCATGCCGAGGATCGCGGCGATCGGCGTCGCCAGCAGGGCCAGCACGGTGGTGTCGATCATGGCGTCCGAGCCGATGCCCTGCACCACGTACCGGTAGTTGTCGAGCGTGAAGGTGTTGTTGACCCCGAGGATCTGCACGAACCCGCCGATGATCACGGTGGCGTAGATCGTCACGATCAGCGCGGCGATGCCGAACACCACCACCATGAGCGGCACGCGTGCCCAGCCCTCGATCTCACGCACCCGTCCGGACGGCTTGCCGGTCACCGACACGATGCTGCGGCGGCTGCTCCAGTACCGCTGGACCAGGAACACGAGCAGGGCCGGCACCAGGAGGAACACGGAGTAGGCCGAGCCGCTCGCGACGTCGTACTCGCCCGTGATGGCGATGTACGCACGGGAGGACAGGACGGTGAAGTCACCGCCGATCACGAGAGGGTTGGCGAGGTCGGCGATCGCCTCGACGAACAGCAGCAGGAAGGCGCCGCCGAAGCCCGGGACGAGCATCGGGAGCGTCACGGTCCGGAAGATCTGCCACTTGTTGGCGCCCATGCCCGACGCCGCCTCGTCGAGTGCGGGATCGAGGCTGCGCAGCATCCCGAGGAGGTTCATGTACGCCACGGGGAAGAACGACAGCGCGAGCACGATCGTCAGGCCGGTGAGCCCGTAGATGTTGGTCTCGAGGCCGAAGACCTTGTTCGTGATCAGGCCGCTGCGGCCGAACAGGGTGATGACCGCGGTAGCGACCGCGAACGGCGGCGAGACGATCGGCAGGAGCGCGATCAGGTGCAGCAGCTTCTTGCCCCGGAACTTCATCCGCGCCTGGGCATAGGCCATCGCGAAGCCGATCGCGGTGCCGATCGCCCCGACGAGCGTGCCCAGGATCACCGTGTTGACGACGATCTTGCGGTTCACCGGGGAGGTGAACATCGCCTGGGCGACCTCGAGGCCCTCGGCCGACACCGCGGTGACGAGGATCTTGCCGAGCGGCAGGCCGATCAGGAGGAGCAGGGCCACGGAGACGAGGACGATCACGACGACCGTGGGGATGTCCCGCTTCGTCTTCGTCCGGGTCGTCGGCGCCGCCGGGGCGGCAGCCGGGACCGTCGCCGGCGTGAGGGTGGCTGTCATGGGAGGTGGCCTCCGGGGTCGGGGCGCGAGGGCCCGAGGGTGCTGACGTCGAGCGGTGGACCGGCGGGGCGCTGTGGCCCCGCCGGCCGAGCGTCACTCCTTGGGGGCGGAGGCGATCTCCTCGTCGAACCGCGTCGTCATGCCCTTCTTGGCTGCGGCGGCCTCGACGAAGTCGTAGTCGACGAGGTTCACGTCATCGAGCTTGACCATCCGGTCGTCCGAGGTGGCGTCCGGGTTCGTGAGCACCTGGTAGGACCCGACGGTGGGTCCGAAGCTCTGCGCCTCGGCGGTCAGCGTCCAGTCGATGTACTTCTGGGCTGCGGCCTGGTGCTTGGAGCCCTTGATCAGCGCGACGCCGCCGATCTCGTATCCGGTGCCCTCCTCGGGGAAGGAGACGACGAGGTCCGTCATGCCCTCCTCCTGGTACTTCACGCAGTCGTGCGAGAACACGAGCCCGACGGCGACCTCGCCGCGGCCGGCGATCTGCCCCGGGGCGGTACCGCTCTTGGAGTACTGCAGGATGCTGTTGTGCAGCTGGCTCATGTAGCCGAAGGCCTCTTCCTCGCCGCCCAGCCGCTCGACCTGCGTCCACAGCGTGGTGAACGCCGTGCCGGAGGTGGAGGGGTGCGCCGAGGAGACCTGCTTCTTCAGCTCGGGGGCCAGAAGGTCGTCCCAGGAGCTCGGGACGTCGACGCCGAGCTTGTCGAGGGAGGACTGGTTGGAGCAGAAGCCGAGGACGCCGACGTACACGCCGGTCCAGTAGCCGTCCGGGTCGCGGTACTCCGCAGGGATGGCTTCGGCGTTCGGGGACTTGTAGGCCTCGATGAGGTCAGCGTTCTTCGCGGCACCGAACCCGTCGACCGGTCCGCCGTGCCAGACGTCGAACTCGGGGGAGTCCTTCGACGCCTCGAGGCGGGCCACGGTCTCACCGGACGAGAGGCGCACGAAGTTCGCCTCGATGCCGCTCGTCTTCGTGAACTCCTCGGTCATCTTCTGGCACCAGTCCTCCATGGCTCCGCACGCGATGGTGATCGGGCCGTCCTCCGACTGGCTCCCCGACTGCGAGTCAGCGGCGCAGGCGGTGAGGGTCATGGCGAAGCCCATCACGCTGGCGAGGGCGACTGCCTTCCTGATGTTCATGGGTGCTCCTTTGCACGGTGAAACACGGGATCGCTGCTGGGCCGCGGTAGGAACCGGGCATCTGGGTCGACGTTAGGCCGGGTCCAGCGCACGAGCGGTCACAGCAGGGACACGAAGGGTCACAGTCCTGTGACCTAGGTCCCTTCTCGCCCCGCCGCGGTCGCAGGTCCGTGACCTGCGCTCGTTGCGGGCCCGCACCGCACCGTGAGGAGCCGTTCAGCGGGGCAGCATCCGGTAGCCGACGCCACGGACGGTCAGGATGCGCTCAGGGCGTGACGGGTCGGCCTCGAGCCGCGAGCGCAGCCGGTACACGGCGGTCTTGAGCATCTCGCGGCCGCCCTCGTCCGACACGGTGGCCCAGACCTCGTGGACGAGGTCGCGCCACGCGATCGGCTCGCCCGGTCGCGAGGCGAGGGCGACGAGCAGGCGAAGCTCGTTCACGGACAGCTGCAGGGGCTCGCCCTGGTCGCTCGCGCGCATGGTGGCGAGATCGATCTCGAGGCTCCCGACGACGATCCGGCCGGGGCTCACGGCCGGCCGGGAGCGGCGTACGACCGCCTGGGCTCGCAGCGCGAGCTCGCGCGGGCTGAACGGCTTGGTGAGGTAGTCGTCGGCGCCGGACTCCAGCCCCTCCACCCGGTCCCCCACCTCGCTGCGCGCCGTCAGGAGGATCACGGGCACCTGGTAGCCCTCGCGGATGCGTCGGCACAGGGCGATACCGTCCTCGCCCGGGAGCATGACGTCGAGGACCACGAGGTCGAGCGGCGTCGTCTCGACCAGCTCCCACGCCCGCTCCGCGGACCCAGCCTCGAGGCAGCGGAAGCCCTGGGTCTCGAGGGCGAACGTGACGATCGCGCGCATCTGCGGCTCGTCGTCGACGACGAGCGCGACGGGGGCGAGGGAGGCCTCCGTCGCGGTCATGCCAGCCGCTCCGCGGACTGCACCGTACGGGGGAGGCTGAGCAGCACCACGGTCCCCACGCGTGCGGCGGTGTCGACGAAGATCCGCCCGCCGTGCAGGTCGACGATCTCACGGGTGATGACCATGCCGAGGCCGGTGCCGCTCGTGCGCGCACCGACGCCGAACGGGACGAAGAGGTTCTCCCGCTCCTCGGGCGTCATCCCCGGGCCGTCGTCGGAGACGGAGACGAGGACGTCGTGGTCCCCCTCGGTGATCCGCACGACGATGACGACCCCCTCGCCCCCGTGGCGGGCGGCGTTGTTCACGAGGTTCCAGATCACCTGGCGGATGAGGTTGCGGTCGATGTCGAGCCACAGCGGGGCGCCGCGCGAGTCGAGGAGGATGCGGCCGGGGTGGACGCGCCGCATCTCCCGCACGGTCTGACGCACGAGGGCGCGCAGGTCGGTGCGCTCGACGTGGAGCTCGAAGAGCTGGGCCTCGAGCCGCGCAGTGATCAGGAGGTCCTCGGCCATCGCGATCATCGACTGGCAGTTCTGGGTGATCGTGTCGACGAACTGTCGCTGCCGGTCGTTGAGCGGCCCGGGCGTCTGCTCTGCCAGGAGCTCGGCCGCGCCCTTGACGAGGGCGAGCGGGGTGCGGATCTCGTGCGAGAGCACCGACGAGCGCGAGGCCCGCGCCTGGGCGAGCGAGCGGAGACGTTCGGCCTCGTGCCGCGACGCCTCGAGCCGACGGCGCAGGGTGCGCGCCCGTGCCCACCCGGCGATGGCCGACGCGCCGAGCGCGACGGTCGCGGCGGCCAGCACCCACCACGTCGCCGAGTCCAGCATCCCCGCAGACTACTCCGCGGGCGCAGCGGTAGATTCGCGCCATGACGGACCCGGCCCACCCCACCGCGCGGCTCACGATCCGTCCCGCACGCACCCACGACCCGGCCGAGGTCGAGCGGCTGTACGAGATCTGCCTGTGTACGGGCGCCGACGGCGCGGACGCGTCCGGTCTCACCGCTGAGCCACGCCTGCTGGGCGACGTCTACCTCGGCGCCTACCTGCGCTTCGCTCCTGAGCTGGCGTTCGTCCTGGCGGACGCGTCGGTCGAGGGCCCCGCGGGTGTCGTGGGATACGTCGTGGGCACGGCAGACACCGCTGCGTTCGCGGAGCAGCTCGAACGCCAGTGGTGGCCGTCGCTGCGTGAGCGCTACCCGCTCGCAGCGTTTTCGGCGGGCACCTTCGACGCAGGCCCGGTCCGGGCGATCCATCGACCGCACGCCGTCGACCCTGCGCACCTCGAGCGATACCCGGCGCACCTGCACGTCGACCTGCTGCCGGCGGCGCAGGGCGGCGGCTACGGACGACGCCTGCTCGCGACGCTGTTCGACGCCCTGCGCGCGGCCGGGGCGCCCGGGGTCCACCTCGGCGTCTCTCTGCAGAACACGGCCGCGATCGGGTTCTACGAGCACCTGGGCTTCCGGCGGCTGACCGCCGACGGCGGGCTCCTGGGTCTCGACCTCTCGACCCGGTAGCCCGCCGCGGCGGCTGCGTCCGATCGCGCTACTTCACCTCGCGCCGCGCCATCCGCCACATCCCGGCGGCCAGCGGCAGGAGCACCCACAGCGTGGTCGCGACCGCGAGCCGCGCCCACTCGCCACCGGTCATGGCGCCCGACTCCAGCAGGGGCGCCGTCGCGATACCCAGGTCCAGCCACTCGGCCGGCTCCCGCATGGCCGCGATCAGGTTCGTGACGATCGTCCACGCGGTGGGCAGCACGTAGTACGCGACGAGCGCGACCGGGGTGTTCTGCAGGAGCATCCCGAAGCCCACGCCCTGGGCGATGAAGATGATCTGCATCAAGACGATGCTGCTGATCAGCTGCCCGTCGAGGGACCACACCATGCCGGTGTCCCGCGCGAGCGTGCCGACCACGTTGGCCACGGCGGCGATGAGCGCGGTCGCCACGATGACGACGAGCCCGAGCCCCACGGCACTGACCAGCTTCGCGACGGCCACGCGCAGGCGGCGCGGCTCGTGCGTGAAGGTGACCATGGCGGTCCGCTGGGACCACTCGGAAGTGGCGGCCATGATCCCGATCACCGGGAGCAGGAACATCTGGGGCAGGACGGCCGCCCCGAAGAACCCCATGAAGGTGAGGTCAGCCGGTTCGCTGAGCCACGCGACCGGGACCATGACGAGTGCCGTGATGGCTGCGATGACGATGACGAACCAGCGCCCCGAGCGCGTGTCGAGCTGCTTGCGGAGCTCGACGCGGGAGAGACGGGAGAAGGGGACCGGCGCGTGCACGGCGAGGGCGCTCATGCCGCCACCCCCTCGCGGCTGGTGCTGGCGGTGAGCTCGAAGAAGAGGTCCTCGAGGCCGTTGCTCTGCGCCGCCGTCAGGCGGGTGAGCGCGATCCCCGCGGCGAGCGCCACCTGGCCCACCGCGTCGGGCTTCGCGCTCGTGCTCAGGCCACCGCTGGCGTGCGGGGCGACCTCGATCTCCGCCCGGGTCAGGGCATGGGCGAGCGCGGCGTCGTCGGTGCTCGACACCACGCTACCGGGGACGGCCAGGAGGTCCTCCTTGGCGCCCTGCGCGACGATCCGGCCGTGGCCGATGACGACGAGGTCGTCGGACACAGCCTCCATCTCCATGAGCAGGTGGCTCGAGAGCAGCACGGTGCCGCCCTCGGCCGCGAAGGAAGCCAGCAGCGATCGCATCCAGCGGATGCCCGCCGGGTCCAGGCCGTTGACGGGCTCGTCGAGGACAAGGACCTGGGGGTCGCCGAGCAGCGCTCCGGCGATCCCGAGCCGCTGCCGCATCCCGAGCGAGTAGTTGCGTACCCGCCGCCCCGCCTCGTTGGAGGTGAGCCCGACGACGTCGAGCAGCTCGTCGACGCGCTTGCGGTCGACGCCCATCATCAGCGCGCCCAGGTTGAGGACCTCGCGACCGGTGCGGCCGGGGTGCTGGGCTCCGGCGTCGAGCAGGACGCCGACGTGGCGGCCGGGGTTGGGCAGCGCGCCGTAGGGCTTGCCGCCGATGCGCGCGGTGCCAGACGTCGGGGTGGTCAGGCCGACCATCATCCGCATGGCGGTCGACTTGCCGGCGCCGTTGGGGCCGAGGAACCCGGTCACGCGACCGGGCTTGACCTCGAACGTCAGGTCGTCGACGGCGGTGAAGGTGCCGTACCTCTTGGTGAGTCGTTCGACTGTGATCATGGCTCCACCCTCGCGTCCGGGCCGCTTCCGTCGCATCGGTCTGCGGCATCGCTCGCGGCCCCGGCGCCGCGACCTGAGGCACCAGCGCTCCAACTTTGGTCGGTACCGGCATCGCCGCGCACCCGACCAGGGGACGTGTCGGCAAGTGTCAGGTGCCACCTAGGCTTCCCCTATGCCCGCCACCGCCGCCCCGCGCCTGGCCCAGGACTTTCGCCCGGAGCCGCTGGGCACTTGGGGCAAGACCTGGCGCTTCGTGGTCGCGCTCGTCTTCGGTCTCGCGGTGTTCGTCGGCTCGGTCGGCACTGCCCTGGAGGACGCGACCACCCAGCCGGAACCCGCGCTGGTGCTCGTGGACGTCCTCGCCGGTGTGCTCGCCCTCGTGCTCCTGTGGTTCCGCCGGCGCTGGCCGCTCGCCGTCGGGATGATCGTCGCCGCGTTCTCGGCTTTCTCAGCACTGAGCATCGGCGCCGTGATCCTCACGGTCGTCTCCGTCGCAACCCGCCGCCGCTGGCGCGAGGTGCTGCTCATCGGTGTCCTGTGGCTCGCTGGGGGGTTCACCTTCGAGCAGATCTACCCGACGGTCGAAGGAGCGGCACCCTGGTGGGTGACGGCCCTCATCTCGGTGCTGCTCTACGGCATCTGCATCGCGATCGGCTTCTACATCGGGGCGCGCCGGGAGCTCGTCGCGACCCTGCAGCTGCGTGCCGAGACGGCCGAGCGCGAGCAGTCCGCGCGAGTCGACCAGGCCCGTACGCAGGAGCGCTCCCGCATCGCCCGCGAGATGCACGACGTCCTCGCGCACAGGATCTCTCTGGTGGCCATGCACTCGGGTGCCCTCGCCTACCGCACGGACCTCACGCGCGAGGAGACGGCTGACGCCGCGGCGATCATCCGGGACAACGCCCACCTGGCGCTCCGGGAGCTCCGGGAGGTCCTCGGCGTGCTGCGCGACGACGACGCGTCGGGCGACGGACGGCCCGAGCTGCCCCAGCCCACGCTCGTCGTGCTCGACGCCCTCGTGGCCGAGGCGCGGTCGATCGGCGCGGAGATCGACTTCACGATGGCTCTCCCGGTGTCGGCGCACCTGACGGACCTGCCCGACTCGACCAGCCGCAGCGCCTACCGCATCGTCCAGGAGGCGCTGACGAACGCGCGCAAGCACGCTCCCGGGGCTCCCGTCGTCGTGAACGTGACCGGAGCCCCGGGCGAGGGGATCTCGCTCGAGGTGCGCAACCCCGCCGTCACGCGGGCGGGCGCGCCCCTGCCCCCGTCCGGCCTCGGCCTGACGGGGCTCACCGAACGCGCCGAGCTCGCCGGCGGCACCCTCACGTCCGGCGTGGACCGGTCCGGGGACTTCGTCGTGAGAGCGTGGCTCCCGTGGCAGCGGTGAGCGACGACGGCGTGCGGGTGGTCCTGGTCGACGACGACCCCCTGGTGCGCGCCGGGCTGCGGATGATCCTCGGCGGCGACCGCGCGATCGAGGTCGTGGGCGAGGCTCGCGACGGGATCGAGGCCGAGGACGTCGTCGCCGAGCACGCGCCCGACGTCGTGCTCATGGACATCCGGATGCCGCGCCGGGACGGACTCGCGACGACGTCGGCCCTGCTGCGCCGCTGGCCGACGTTGCGCGTGATCGTCCTGACGACGTTCGACGAGGACGACATGGTGCTCACCGCACTGCGCGAGGGCGCGAGCGGGTTCCTGCTCAAGGACACCCCACCCGAGCGGCTCGTGGACTCGGTGCGTCGCGTCGCGGCCGGGGAGCCCATCCTCTCGCCGTCCGTGACCGCGCAGCTGATCGCGACCGTCGCGGGGGACAACGGCGCCGCCCGGTCGCACGGCGCGCAGGACCGGCTCGAGCGGCTCACCGAGCGCGAACGGGAGGTGGCCGTCGCGATCGGGCGCGGGCTGTCGAACGCGGAGATCGCCGAGCAGCTGTTCATGAGCGTCCCGACCGTGAAGTCGCACGTCGGGCGGCTGTTCGCCAAGCTCGACGTCGACAACCGGGTGCAGATCGCGATCTGCGTGCACGACGCCGGGCTCGTGTAGCGCCCGGTTGCGGCTCCCCCCGCGCGCGGCCATGGTGGAGGCCCAACCTCAGGAGGCTCGATGTCGCGCCGCACCGGCAGGTCCCCCGAGCAGCGCGAGCCGCGCTTCGACCGGTCGTCCGCGGAGTTGTGGAAGTGGCCGACGACCGGCGCGATCGCCGCCGCCGTGCTCGCGCTCCTGCTCGCACCGATCCGCCCCGACCGGGACACCATGTGGCTGCGCACGCTGTGGCCCGGCGACATCGACAACGCCTCCGCCGTCCTCCAGGTGATGGCGGGCGCGTCGATGACGACGATCACGCTGACGTTCTCCCTCACGGTCGTGGCGCTCCAGCTCGCGTCGCAGCAGTTCTCGCCGCGTCTGCTGCGGGACTTCGTCCGAGACCGCGTCACCAAGGCCGTCCTGACCGCGCTCGTGTCCACGTTCGTGTACTCCCTGATCCTCCTGCGGACCTTGGGCGACGACCTCACGGTGCCGGTCCCGGCGATGACGGTCGGGGCCCTGATGGGGCTCGGGTCGCTCGCAGCCGTGCTCGCCTTCATCACGCACATCACCAGCCTGCTCCGGGTCGACACGATGATGCGCACGGTGCACGAGGAGACCAGCGCCGTGATCGACGCCGCGTACCAGCACCGCGACCAGCCCGCGCCGCCCTCCCCGGACGGCCTCGCCCTGGACGACCCTCCCGCTCGTCGGGTCTGCGCGGACCGCAGCGGGTTCGTCAGCGACGTGGACGTCGACCGGCTGGTCTCCGTCGCTCGCTCGCACCACGTCCTCGTCCGGGTGGTCGCCCGGCCGGGGGACCACGTCGTCAGCGGGACGCCGATCGCGGAGATCTGGGACCGCCCGGGCTCGGTCACCGGTGACGCCGACGAACCCGAGCGGCTGGGCGACGAGGTCCGCGGCGCCATCAGCCTCGACTACGAGCGCACGACCCACGCGGACCCCGCCTTCGGGCTGCGCCAGCTCACCGACATCGCGGTGAAGGCGCTGTCCCCCGGCATCAACGACCCGGTCACCGCGGCACACGCGATCGGCCACAACGCCGACGTCCTCGTGCGCCTGGTCCACTCCCACCTGGGCCCGCGCCTGTACACCGACGACGACGGGGCCCCGCGCGTCGTCGTCGGCGACCGGGACCTGCGCTACTTCCTGGACCTGGCCTGCGGCCAGGTGCGCCGCTACGGCCGGCGGGAGCCGACCGTGCTCGGCGCGCTGCTCCGGATGCTCCGCGACGTGGCCATGAACACGCGCGACCTGGCCGAGCGCGCGGAGATCGAGCGGCAGACCACGCTCGTCCTGGACGAGATGACGACCGACCTGCTCGAGCCGGACCAGGAGGACGTCCGCCGGGTCGCCCGCCAGGTCCGCGCCGTGCTCGCGGACGACTCGCTCGCGTACCGGGACCGCTCGGGCGAGACCCGCTCGATCTGACTATCCGTGCGCTGCGCTCGGCGCAGTGTCGTGCCTACGCCAGTACGTGGCGGCGGCGAGCACGAGCACCAGGTAGCCGGCTCCCGCGATCGCACCGACGACGCGGAACGAGTCGAAGCTGTGCTCGGTGATCAGTCCCGTGCCCTCCGCGACCGACCAGGCGCACTCGGCGCGCGGCGGCAGGAGCGAGAAGGACGCAGCCTCGAGCTCGACTCCGGCCGGGTCAGCGAGCAGCTCGTACAGCTCGTGCGACTCTGCAGCCAGGTGGCGCGAGCTCGTGCAGGCCTCGGTCGCGTCGAGCGTGCCACCGGCCTCGACGAGGATGCCCCCGACCCACCCGAGTGCCAGGCCGAGGCCGAGCCCCACCAGCTGGGCGACCAGCAGCGGTCGGGGCCGACTCGTGGCCCATCGGACGAACCTCGCGCGCATCACGTGCCCCTTGCCCCCGGCGGATCGGTCGCCAGACGCTATCAGCGCACCAGCCGGATGTCGTGGACGTTGTCCCAGTGCTCGATGATCTTGCTCGCGCCGTCGGGCTCGAAGCCGTTGCGGGCGTAAAAAGCCCGGGCCCGCGGGTTGTTGATCGCGACCCACACGAGCGCTGGCCGGTCGCCGATCGCGGCGTCGAGCATCGCCTGGCCCAGGCCCGTGCCCTTGGCGCGCTCGAGGGCGTAGATCATGTTGAGCTCGAGGTCTCGAGGGGCGTCCGGGTCTTGGCCGGGGTACGCGAAGGCGAAACCCGAGACGACGCCGTCGAGCAGCCCGACCACGACGCCGTCGGCCCACTCGCCCGTGAGGATCTTCCTCCACAGCCGCTCGTGGTCCGCGACGCGCAGGTTCGCGAGGAGCTCGTCGGACAGGATCCCCGGGTAGGTCTCTCGCCACGCCTGGACGTGCACCGCCGCGAGCGCGGGGACGTCGTCCGGCGTGCCGCGGCGTACCGCGACGCGCGCGCGGGCGGGGGCGGCGGGGGCGGCGTCGTTCGGCACGCCACGAGGATAGGACGCTCCCGGGTGCGAGTCTCCCGTCCCTGTCGCATCGTGGAACTCCGAGACCCTGCACGAAGGAGTCACCTCGATGTCCGACGACGCCCACACCACCACCGCGGACCAGCTCGTCTTCCAGTCGCCCGTCGACCGCTACCCGGCGATCGAGCCGCCGGAGCAGCACCAGCCGGAGCCCGGCCTCGACGCGGAGATGACGCCGATGGCGGACCTCGGCGAGCACTCCTACCGCGGCACCGGGCGGCTCGAGGGCCGCAAGGCGCTCGTGACCGGGGGCGACTCGGGCATCGGCGCCGCGGTCGTCATCGCGTACGCCCGCGAGGGCGCGGACGTCGCATTCACCTACCTCCCCGCCGAGGAGGAGGACGCCCAGAAGGTCGCGCGCATCGTCACCGAGTCCGGACGCCGGTGCGTCCCCATCGCCGGTGACCTCGTGGATCCCGCGTTCGGGCCGGAGGCGGTCGAGCGTGCCGTTGCCGAGCTCGGCGGTCTCGACATCCTGGTGAACAACGCCGGCAAGCAGATCGCCGTCGAGAGCCTCACGGACCTCACGGACCAGCAGGTCGAGGAGACGTTCCAGGTGAACATCCTGGCGATGTTCCGCACCACGCGTGCGGCGCTTCCCCACCTGGCGGCCGGGTCGACCATCATCAACACCACGTCGGTCGTCGCGTACCAGCCTCCGCCGGTGCTCCTCGACTACGCGGCGACCAAGGCCGCCATCAACAACTTCAGCAAGGGGCTCGCGGAGCAGCTCGCGCCGCAGGGGATCCGGGTGAACACCGTGGCACCCGGTCCGATCTGGACGCCGCTGCAGCCCAGCGACGGTCAGCCGACCGAGGCGCTGCCGGAGTTCGGGCAGTCGACCGCGCTCGGGCGCGCAGGACAGCCGACCGAGCTCGCGCCCGCGTACGTGTTCCTCGCCTCCCCCGAGTCCAGCTACGTCGTCGGCGCCACGATCCACGTGAACGGCGGCATGCCGACCCCGTGACAGCCGGGGGCGCCGAGGTCTAGCCTGCGGGTGTCGGGATCGTCCGATTCGCGGAGATCCGTGGACGAGGAGACCGCCATGCCCGCTGTGACCACCTTTCCCCTCGGCGCCCCCTGCTGGATCGACCTGATGAGCTCCGACGTCCCCGGGGCCAAGCGCTTCTACGGTGAGCTCTTCGGCTGGGAGTTCGTCGACGGTGGGCCGGAGTACGGCGGCTACCTCACCATCACCTCCCACGGGCTCGACGTCGGCGGTCTGATGGCCCAGGAGGAGGGCTCCGAGATCCCCGACTCCTGGTCCGTCTACCTCTCGGTCACCGACTCGTCGGCCGTCGCGTCCCGGGTGGAGGGCCAGGGGGGTGCCGTCGTCGTGGAGCCGATGACCGTGCCCGACATGGGCACGATGGCCTTCTACATGGATGCCGTGGGCGCCGGGATCGGCAGCTGGCAGCCGGGCTCCTACCCGGGCTACGCCGTCGTGGACGAGCCGAACGCACCCGGCTGGCACGAGCTCGTCACGCGGGACTACGCGAAGGCCGTCGACTTCTACACCGCGGCCTTCGGGTGGCAGACCACCGACATGGCCGAGCCCGGCTTCCGGTACACGCGGCTCATGGTCGACGGCAGGCCGTACGCCGGCATCATGGACGGGGCGGGTCTCCTGCCCGACGACGTCCCCAGCTACTGGCGGACGTACTTCAGGGTGACCGACGTCGACGCCGCGGTCGAGCAGGCGACGACGCTCGGCGGCGCGGTCCTGGAACCCCCGACCGACAGCCCCTACGGCCGCATGGCGCTGCTGGCGGACCCGAGCGGCGCCGTGTTCATGGTCTACCAGGTCGAGACCACCGACGAGGCGTGAGGGTCAGCCCGTCCAGCGGGCGTAGGTCATCGCCGGCGCGAACGACGTCGCCTCGGCCCACCCGAGCATGTCCGTGCTGTTCAGCCAGACGCCGTGCAGGAGCCCCGGCAGGCGCCACACGACGCCGGCCTCGGGGTCCATGACCAGGTAGGCCGTGCCGCCCTCGGTGACGGCGCCGTCCGCCCACGCCGCGAGCCGCGATCCCCCCATGGCCGGACCGGCCCAGTAGTCCACAGTGTTCTGGACGAGCGCGCGACCGACGGCGATCGCGCGACGCTCGTCCGGGTGCACGGCGACAACGGCCTCCTGGGACGAGAGCAGCAGCCACGGCCCGACCGCGCCGTCGAGGTTCATCCCGCCGCCCTCGAGGTCGACCGGAAGCTCCAGCACCGGGTCCCCGCCGACCCGGACGACCCGCGTCCCGGCACCGCCGCGGTACTCGAGGGTGAACACCGCGTCGGTGGTGGCCACAGGCGTACCCATACCCACGCCCTCGAGCCGTGTGTCGCCGCCGGACAGGTCTCGCGAGACGATCGCCGACGGCGACCCGGTGCCGTCCGATGCCAGCGCGATCACGAAGAACACCCGATCGCCGACGACGACGGGCGCGGGATCGGCCCACCTGGCCTCGTCGCCGGAGGCGGCATCCTCGTGGACGCTCGTCCAGTCCTCGCCGACCTCCGCGACGACCGACACCCGTCCGGCCTCGTCGGCGGCGAGCACCCTCCAGTCCCCGCTCGATCCGTCCTCCGACCAGTACGTCTCGCTCCACGCGGCGCCCCGCTCGCCCACCGCGACCATGCCCGTTGAGAGGCCGGACTCATCGTCGGTGTGGGGCTCGACGCCCGACATGTCGAAGGGCCGGAACTCCTGGTCGCTCCCGACCTCCATGAGCCCGAGCGCCTGCTGGAACCCGTCCCCGCTCACGTAGGTGTCGTTGCGCACCACGAACGCGCCGTCCGCCATCGCGCCGAACGGCCAGGCGAACTCCGGGAACGCGTCGAGCATCCTCGTGAAGTGCTCCCCGTCCACGGCCGGGACGATGTCGTCGTGCTCGACCACCGCGGGCACCACCTCAGAGCCGTCCGCCCAGCGCAGGCCGAGGTCGCGGACAGCGGCCGCGCGCACCTCGCCCGGGGGCGGCGTCCACAGCGGGACGCGCGTCTGCTCGGGTGCCGGGCGGGGAACGGGTGGAGCGTCTGCGCTCCGGGTGACGACGGGCGGGCGCGCGTTCCCCGTGCAGCCCGAGAGCAGCAGCGCGCCGACGACGAGGAGGGCACCAGCGATCCGGGCGGTCCGGTCGGCGCGGGCCGTCACGGCTGCCACCGGACGTACCGCACGCCCTGGGACGCCCCGGTGGCCTCCATCCACCCGAGCATCCCGCGCGAGCTCAGGACGACGCCGTGCAGCAGGGACGGCAGCGCCCAGACGGTCGCGGCGTCGGGATCCATGACGTAGTAGATCCCGCCGTCCTCCTCGTACGGGTCGTCCGACCAGACCGCGACGTCAGACCCGCCCATCGCCGGCCCCGAGCCCGACCAGTCGGGGTCTGACGACGTCGCGCGTCCGATCGCGACGACCCTGCGCTCCTCGGGATGCACCGCGACCACCGCGTCGCTCGCGGACAGGAGCAGCCAGTCCCCCACGGTGCCGTCGAGCGACAACGGCGACGACGACGGCACGAGCAGCACCGGGTCGCCGCCCACGCGCAGGATCGATGTCGTGAGAGCGCCATCGACCAGAGCGGACTCACCGCGCGCGTACACGGCGTCCGTCGTGGCAACCGGGTTCCACACCCCTTCCGCCTCGACCCGCGTGTCCCCTCCGGCCAGATCGCGAGAGACGAGCACCGTGCTGACGTCGCCGCTGGTCGCCGCATCGTCCACGGGGATAAGGAAGTACACGCGGCCCCCGGCCACGATCGGCGTCGGCGCTGAGCCCACGTACTGTGGGCCGTCGAGCGCGTGATCATGGACCGCATGCCAGTCCTCCTCCGAGGAGGCCACCAGGGTCACGACTCCGGCGTCGTCGGCCGCCAGCACCTGCCACCCGGCTGCCGAGGAGCTGATGTCCCCCGAGGCGAGCTCGAGGGTCCAGACCGCCGTCTGCCCCTCGACCGAGACCTCGCTCGCCAGGTAGAACACTGAGGTGTCGTCCTGACTGACGCCGGATATGTCGAACTCGCGGAACGGCTCGTCGCCCTTCGGGCCCACGACCCCCATCGCCTCCGATACCCACTCACCGTCGTCGTTCGTGACAATCTCGCCGCGCACGACCATGGACCCGTCCGCGAGGACCGCCAAGGGCCAGGCCGTGGGCATGGCGTGGGACGCGAACGGGCGGAAGTGCTCGCCCTCGACCGCAGGCACGACCTCCGCAGGCGCGACCACCTCGGGCTCGACGGGCGTGCCGTCCGGCCACCGCAGGCCCAGCCGTTGCACGGCCTGCTCCCTGGCCTCCGTCGGGTCCGGCGTCCACACCGGCACGCGGGTCTGCTCGGGCGTGGGGGCGGGGACGGGCGTGGCGTCGGCTGTCCGGGTGACGACCGGTGGGCGGGCGTCGCCCGTGCAACCCGCGAGCAGGAGCACGCCGACGACGAGGACCGTCCCCGCGCGGCGGGTCACGGACTCTCTGGTCGCGCGCCCGGTCACGACCGCCACCGGACGTAGCGCACACTCCGGCCGGGCCCGCCTGACTCCATCCAGCCAAGGATCCCGTGCGAGTTCACCACGACGTCGTCCAGGAGCGAGGGCAGCCCCCAGACCGCTGCGGCGTCGGGGTCCAGGACGAAGTGGGTACTGCCGTGCTTCGCGTACGGGTCATCGGACCACACGACGAGGTCCGAGCCCCCGCTGGCATGTCCCGCGCCGGGCGACTCTGGGTCCGTGGGTGTCGACCGCCCCACCCCGACGACCCTCCGGTCCGTCGGGTGCACCGCGAGCACCGCCTCGGGCGAGGAGAGGACCAACCACTCGCCCGCGGCTCCGTCCAGCACCATCGGCGAGGCGGCGGGCAGGAGCAGCACCGGGTCACCGTCGACCCGACGGATCTCCGTCATGCCGTCCCCGGCTCCGTCCGCGGACTCGCCGCGCACGTAGACGGCGTCCGACGTCGCGACCGGGTCCCACACCCCGACCTCCTCCACCCGCGTGTCTCCGTCGACGAGGCCACGGGACACGAGCATCCACCCGTACCCGCTGCTCATGGCTGCGTCGTCGAGGGGGATCGAGAGGTACACCCGCCCGCCGAGCGCGATCGGCGCAGGCCCCCCGTTGATGTAGCTCGGGCCGCCGAGGGCGTGCTCGTGGACCGCGCCCCAGTCTTCGGCAGAGGACGCCACGACCGACACAGCCCCGTCCTCGTCCGCCGTCAGCACCTGCCACCCGATCGCACCGTCGTCGGCCTCGAACTCCATCGTCCAGACGGACCTCTGGCCGTCGACTGCGACCGTGCCCGCGAGGGTCGAGGTCGACTCGGAGCCCGGAACCACGCCGGCCATGTCGAAGGGGCGGTACGGCTCTTCCACCTGGGGGCCGACGAGCCCCATCGTGTCCCTCCAGCGCTCTCCGTCCTCGGTCGCGATCTGCTCGCCGCGGACCACCATGGATCCGTCGCCCAGGACCGCCAGCGGCCACGTCGTGGACGGCACGGGGGACGCGAACGGCAGGAAGTCCTCACCCTCGACCGCGCGCACGACCGCGGCGGGCGCCACCACCTCGATCTCGACGGGCGTGCCGTCCGGCCAGCTCAGCTCGAGGGCACGCACGGTCTGCTCGCTGGCAACGGTCGGACCCGGCGTCCACATCGGCACGCGGGTGTGCTCGGGCTCGGGGGCAGGGAGGGGCGTGGCGTCGGCGGACCGGGTGTCGACCGGTGGGCGGGCGTCGCCCGTGCAACCCGCGAGCAGCAGCACGACGACGAGCCCGCCGGCCGTGATCGCCGTGCGCCGGCCGGTGCTCACGGTGCCGCCGCCGTACGCTGCCACCGGACGAGCGTCGCGTTCGCCGAACCGCTCCCGTCCGCCGTGGCGCCGTCCTCCTCCCACGAGCGCAGGACGACGAGGTCACCGCCGAGCGCCTGTGCGAAGCCCAGGAGACCCGTGAGCCGGACGACCCGCTTCGAGCGCAGGTCGACGACCACGCTGGGCACCTGGACGTCCGACCGCTCGCCGAAGAACGTCCACGCCACGAGGTCGTCGCCGATGCTGACGGAGCTGACCTGCGCGGACTCGGCCACCGGGAGCGCGTACGCCTCCCGCGCGGTCGGGTCCAGCACGACGGCGTGCGTGCCGGTGTCGAGCGCGAGCCAGCGCCCGTGTGCGGCGACGGTGTGCGCAGCCGTCTGGGCCTCGAGGACCGGCTCGACGACGCCGTCCGGCTGCACGGCGCTGATCGTCGTCGCCTCGTCCTCGCGGCCCTGAGCGACGTAGAGGCCCGTCTCGGTCGCCGCCGTCCAGTCGACGTCCTCGACGTCGACCCGGTGGTCCGATCCGTCGGGCAGGCGCGAGACCAGCGTCCCGGGCGTGTAGGAGCCGTCCCCCGGGGACCCTGCTCCCGGGACGATGAAGTAGACGCGCCCGTCGTGCAGCGTGGGCTGCGGCTCGGGGCCGATCTGGTCGGCGCCGTCGAACTCGTCGCTGGTCGCCACGACCGCGGCCACGCCGGCGTCCGTGGCCGTGAGGACGCGCCACTGGGTCTCGTGCAGGGAGGTGGTGTCCGTCCACGCGACCGCGTCCTCGGCCACGTCGACGTCGACGATCGACGTCGCGGAGCCGCCCGAGCTGCCGACGGCGGTGAACGGGTCCATGGTGCCTCCCGCGCGGATCCTGCCCAGGAGATCGGACTCGAGGATGGTCATCGAGCCCATGTTCACCGCGCCGACCTGGCGGACGATCAGCGTGTCGTCGGCCCGCGCCCGCACCGGGTCAAGGTCGACGACGGTGGTCTCGCGGGCGAAGTCGGTGTCGGTGTCCACGTCGCGGGCTGGACCGAGCTCCCCGACGAGGACGGGCGCGCCGTCAGCCCAGGTCAGGCCGAGCGACGTCGGCTGGTCGGCAGCGACCGCCGGCGCAGGACGGCTGGTCGCGGGCGCTCCCCCAGCCGGCGTCAGCGTCGAGTCGCCGCCCGTGCACCCGGACAGCAGGAGCGCCGCCGCGAGCGCACCTCCGACGGCACTGTGTCCCCTGGTCATCGCCCTGCCCCCTGTCTCACCCGCGCACGCGAGCGAGACCACTGTGCCAGAGCGCGCCCTGCGCTGACCAGAGACGAAAGGTGCCCGCCCCGGAAGATCTCCGGGGCGGGCACCGTCGTTGCGAAGAGGTCAGCCCTTGAAGGCGTCCTTCACGTTCTCGCCGGCCTGCTTGAGCGAGGCCGAGGACTGGTCCTTGTGACCCTCGGCCTCGAGGCGCTCGTTGTCGGTCGCCTTGCCGGCGCCCTCCTTGCCCTTGCCGGTCAGGTTCTGGGCAGCGTTCTTGATCTTGTCGTCGAGACCCATGAGGTCCTCCTTCGATCGGTGTGCTTCGACCGTACGACGGCCCCCCGGCGTGCGCATCCGGAACGCTGCGCCGACCTGGAGCCTGGATAGGGTGGGGACGTGGCCCCGACTCTGCGCGAGACACTCCGAGCCCTGCCGGTCCTGCCGCGAGACGGGCTTCCCGTGCTCGATCCCGATGCGGCTCCTCCTACGCCGCACGCACTGTTCCGCAGATGGCTCACCGAGGCGATCCACGCGGAAGTCCCGGCACCCCACGCCGCGACGCTCGCCACGGCCGACGACGCCGGGAACCCGAGTGCTCGCGTGCTGATCCTCAAGGACGTCGACGACGCCGGATGGTGGTTCGCCACGCGCCGGTCGTCGCCCAAGGCGAGCGAGCTCGCCGCCACCGGGGCGGCCGCGATGACCTTCTTCTGGCCGAGCCTCGGTCGCCAGGTCCGTGTCGCAGGCCCGGTGACGGCTGCCGACCCCACCGTGAGCGCCGCGGACTTCCGTGCGCGGTCGGACTTCTCGCGAGCGGGCGCGATGACCGGCCCGCCGACCACGGCGGTCGCGAGCGTGGACGTGGTGCGCGAGGAGCTGGCGGCAGCGCTCGTACAGGTGCGCGCAGATCCTGACCTCGTCAGCGCCGACTGGGGCGCCTACGTCCTGCAGCCGCGTTACGTCGAGATGTGGCAGGCCGCGGACGGCGGGTCCGTCCGCCTGCGCTACACCCAGGAGGGAGCGACGTGGCGTCGCGCGATCCTGCGCCCGTGAGACTTCAGCGATCTTCCTCGCGCAGGCGGGGCTCGGTGCGCTTGTTGGGGTGGTAGCCGGACTTGTCGGCGTAGAAGGCGCGGACCGTGTCCATGTCTGTGCGCACGTCGCCGGTCGGCACGAACGTCAGCCCGAGACCGGACGTCTTGGTCGTCCGGTCGACGAAGCCGAGCGTGATCGGCAGACCGGCCTCGACCGCGATTCGCAGGAAGCCGGACTTCCAGTACTCGCCCTTCGCGCGAGTGCCCTCGGGGGTGACCACCAGCGAGAAGCTCTCGCCCTGCTTCACGCGCGCGACGACGTCGTCCACGATCCCGGCGGGGTTGCGCCGGTCGACGGGGATGCCTCCGAGCGCGCGCATGAGCGGGCCGAAGGGACGCTTGAACAGCGTGTGCTTGCCCAGGTACTTCGCACTGAGCTCGAGGTCCCAGAGGATCCCCAGCATGAAGATGAAGTCCCAGTTGGACGTGTGCGGCGCTCCGATGAGGATGCGGATCGAGTCGTCCGGCAACGGCTGCGAGACGTGCTTCCACCCGGACAGTGCCCAGCCGGCACGAGCGATGCTGCGTCGGATCCTCATGGCGTCCGAGAGTACGCGATCCCCCGCGCCGTGCCGTCCGCGACGTCCCCGGTCAGTCGACCTCGGGTCGCGGGATCTCGACGGGCTCGCCCCAGTCGCGGAACGTCTGGGTTGTCGTCGTCGTGAAGCCCATGAACGTGCCGGTCGCCACGGTCTCGATGCCGAGGAAGTCCGGGTCGACCACGATGCGGTACGAGCTCATGGTGACGCCCATGGCGTCGAACGGCGCGGTGCACTCGTAGGCGATCGCGTTGCCGGCGTCGGCATGGGTGATCAGGCCCGACGACTCCCACTCCGGGCACGCCCCGATCACGGCCGCGGACGCCCGCGGGTCGCTGAAGGCCCGCAGGACGCCGAGCCCGTCGGCGAGCAGGTCGCCCATCGCGCCGTCACCCTCGCGGTGCCACTGCCCTTCGATGTTCATCCACGCGGTGTCGTCCACGACGACGAACGTGAGCGCCGGTGCGCGGTTCACGATGGCCAGCTCAGGGGTGTACTCGAACTCGACCTCGGTCGGTGGTTCCCCGTCGTCGGCTACCACCGTCATCTTGCCGCTGCCCGCAGCGACCATCGCCGTCACGATGCACTCGCCGAGCGCATCGCCAGCCGCGATCTCCCGTGGCCCCGTGGGTACACCGGTGCAGGTCGCAGCCGACCCTCCCGCGCCAGGGGCGTCCCCGTCAGCATCGTCGCGGGTCTCCGTCGCGGCGGCGGTGGACTCAGGCGCGCCGTCGGTCGGTGTGGGCGCCGCGCTGCTGACTGGGGCGGTCGGGGCAGAGACGGCACCGTCCGGTGCGTCGCCGCCCGAGCAGCCCGCGAGCAGGAGGGCGCCGACCAGTGCGAGAGATGTCCGGGTTGCCAGGTTCACGCCCTCACCGTAGCGAACCGGTGGAGCGTCTAGGCCAACCCTTCCAGCACGTCGCTCGAGAACACGTGGTCGATCACCATGGCGCTCGCGCCGAGGATCCCGGCGCGGCCCGTCGTCTGGCTCGTGACGATGCGCAGGTGCTGCGTCGCCAGCGGGAGCGACCGGCCGTAGACGACCTCGCGGATCCCCGCGAGGAGCTGGTCACCGAGTGCGGCGAGGCTGCCGCCGACGACGATGACGGACGGGTTGAGCATGCTCACGCAGGCGGCGAGCACCTTGCCGAGCGAGCGACCGGCCTCCCGGACGGCGCGCGACGCCGCGGCGTCCCCCGAGCGCACCAGCGCGACGACGTCGTCGACCGAGGACACCTGCTCCTCACCCCCGGAAAGCTGCGCCGCGATCGCCCCACCACCCGCCACGGCCTCGAGGCAGCCGAGGTTGCCGCAGCGACAGACGACGTCCTCGCACCCCGGGACCGCGATGTGGCCGAGGTCGCCCGCGGCCCCCTGGGCACCGCGCCGGATCGCGCCGTCGCTGATCACGCCCGCGCCGACACCGGTGGCGACCTTGACGAACAGCAGGTGGTCGACGTCGCGGTAGCGCGCGCTGTGCTCGCCGAGCGCCATCAGGTTGACGTCGTTGTCCACCAGGACCACCCCGCAGCCGAGCAGGGCCGCCAGCCCCCCGGCGACGTCGTAGCCGTCCCAGCCCGGCATGATCGGGGGATTCACGGGCCGTCCCGTCGTGTGGTCGACCGGGCCTGGGAGCCCCACGCCCACGCCGACCAGCCGTCCGGACGCGTCGGGCGTCTCCGCCAGAAGCCGGCGGGCGATCGCGGCGACCCGGTCGAGCACCACCTCCGGCCCGTCCGCGATCGAGATCGTCTCGAGGTGCTCGACCAGCACGGTGCAGGCGAGGTCGGTCACGGCCACCCGCGCATGCGTCGCACCGAGGTCGATCGCGACGACGGTGCGGGAGGCGGGGTTGAACGCGAACGTCGCCGGAGGCCGCCCGCCGGTCGACGACGCCTCGCCGGTCGGGCTGACGAGCCCGAGCGCGAGGAGCTCGTCGACGCGGCCGGCGACGGTGGACCGCGACTGGCCGGTGACCTGCGCGAGCTCCGCGCGGGTGCGGGGCCGGCCGTCCCGGAGGAGCTGCAGGGTGTCGCCGAGGCCACCGGACCGCTGGGCAAGCTGTGACATGCAGCAAGTCAAGCACAGATGCGCACAAGTCCCTCACGGTCGAGTAACTACCTTGCGACTTTTGCTTGACTCCCGGCAGAAGGCGGCTAGGTTGTCTGCATGGTCAACGATGACAACAGCGGGCATCCCTCGCGTATCGCCCCCTCGGAGCGGGGAGGCGCGGACCCCTCGGCCGATCGCCCGCTCCTCGAGATGCGCGGGATCGTCAAGTCCTTCTCGGGGGTCCGTGCGCTCGACGGCGTCGACCTCGACGTCCGGGCCGGGGAGGTGCACTGCCTGCTCGGCCAGAACGGGGCAGGGAAATCGACCCTGATCAAGGTGCTCGCGGGCGCTCACCACCCTGACGCAGGCACCGTCACCTGGCAGGGCCGCAAGGCTTCGCTGGCATCCCCGGTCGCCGCCCTCGCCACCGGCGTCGCCACGATGTACCAGGAGCTTGACGTCGTCGACGGGCTCACGGTCGCCGAGAACGTCTTCCTCGGCCACGAGCTCGCCGCGGGAGGCGTGACGCGTCGCCGTGAGGCCCGCGCCCGGACGCAGGAGATCCTCGACCGCCTCGGCCACGGAGACATCCCGACCAACCGCGACGTCGGGCGCATGTCGGCCGCCGGCAAGCAGATCGTCAGCATGGCGCGCGCCCTCTCGCACGACGCCAGGCTCATCGTCATGGACGAACCCTCCGCCGTCCTCGACTCCGAGGAGGTCGCCAACCTCTTCCGGGTCGTGCGCGAGCTCACCTCGGCCGGCGTCGCGGTGCTCTACATCTCGCACCGGCTCGAGGAGATCCGTCAGATCGGCGACCGCATCACCGTTCTCAAGGACGGGCGCACCGTCGCGAGCGGGCTGCCCGCAGCCACGACACCCACCGCCGACCTGATCCGCCTCATGACCGGGCGCACCGTGGAGCAGGTGTTCCCGCCCCGCCGCGCGGTGCCCGCGAGCGCGGAGACGCTGCTCGAGGTCGAGGGGCTCGGCCTGAAGGGCGTGTTCACCGACGTCTCGTTCTCCGTCCACGCCGGCGAGGTCGTCGGCCTCGCCGGGCTCGTCGGCTCCGGCCGGTCCGAGATCCTCGAGACGATCTACGGGGCGCGCCGCGCGACGGCGGGCACGGTGAAGGTCGCCGGGCAGCAGCTGCGCCCGGGCTCCGTCGCCGCGGCCGTGCGCCGCGGCATCGGCCTGGCCCCCGAGGAGCGCAAGAGCCAGGGCCTGCTGCTCGACGAGGCCGTCTACCGCAACGTCACGCTCTCGACCTTCAGCCGCTTCGCTCGCGGGCCCTGGCTCAACGAGACCGCCGAGCGCGCCGCAGCCCGTGACCAGATCACGGCGCTCGAGCTGCGTCCCGCGGACCCGGACCGGCCGGCACGCACGCTCTCCGGCGGGAACCAGCAGAAGATCATGCTCGCGCGCTGGCTCGTGCACGGCTGCCGGGTGCTGCTTCTCGACGAACCGACCCGCGGCGTCGACGTCGGCGCCCGGGCCGAGATCTACCAGCTGATCCACGCCCTCGCCCAGGCGGGCAACGCCGTCGTCGTCGTCTCGAGCGAGATCGACGAGGTCCTCGGGCTCTCCGACCGGGTCCTCGTGATCGACGACGGCCGAGTCCTGCACAGCGGGCCCGCAGACCAGATCGACGAGCACCGCGTGCTCGACCTCGTCATGGAAGGAAGTGCCGCGTGAGCGAGCAGATCCCCCCCTCGCTGGCCACGGCCGGCAGCGTCCCACCCGACCCGGACGCACCCGCCCCGCTCGAGCGCACCGGCAAGGACGCCGCCCCGCCGACCGGGGGCTATCGCCGCCTGCTGGGCGGCGGGGCGGGCCGCAACATCGGGCTCGTCGTCGCGCTCGCGCTCCTGTGCGTCGTCGGCGTCGCGACCTCGGGCGAGCGGTTCGCCAGCATCGACAACGTCATGGCGATCCTCCGGCTCGCGGCCGTCCTGGGCGTGCTGAGCGTCGGCATGACCTTCGTCATCACCGGCGGCGGGATCGACCTGTCGGTCGGCTCCGTGCTCGGCCTCGCGTCGGTCTGGGCGACGACCCTCGCCACCCAGACCATGGCCGAGGACACGCACTGGAGCGTGATGGTGCTGACCGCGCTCGCTGTCGGGACGGTGTGCGGCCTGATCAGCGGGGTGCTCATCGCCTACGGCAAGGTCGTGGCGTTCATCGCGACCCTGGCGATGATGGTCGCGGCCCGCGGCCTGGCCGAGATCATCGCCAACCGACGCACCCAGATCGTCGAGGTCAACGCGTTCAAGGACGTCTTCCAGGCCGAGGTGCTCGGCATCTCCGCGAGCGTCTGGATCTTCATCCTGGTCGCGATCGCCGGGTGGTTCCTGCTCAACCGCACGACGTTCGGGCGCCGCACCGTCGCCGTCGGCGGGAACCCCGAGGCCGCGAGGCTCGCGGGCATCAAGGTGCAGCGCCACACCATGTACCTGTACGCCCTGTCGGGCTGCGCCGCCGGCATCGCCGCCGTGATGATGCTCGCCCGCACCAACTCCGGCTCGTCCACCAACGGCATGCTCTACGAGCTCGACGCGATCGCGGCCGTCGTCGTCGGCGGCACCCTCCTCGCCGGCGGACGCGGCACCATCGTCGGCACCGTCCTCGGCGTCCTGATCTTCACGACGCTGACGAACATCTTCATCCAGAACAACCTCTCGATCTCGGCCCAGCAGGTCGCCAAGGGCGTGATCATCGTCGTCGCCGTCCTGCTCCAGCAACAGCTTGCCGCGCGATCACGCCGGACCTGACCCCGGCCCCAGCCCTTCACAGCCAGCCCACCCCTGAGCCGCTCGGCTCGTCGTTCAAAGGAGAACGCCATGTCCGCACGTCCTACCTCTCGCCGCTGGTTCGCCACGGCCGGTGCCCTCGCCGCGAGCGCACTCTTGCTCGGCGCCTGCACGTCCAACACGGCACCGGAAGACGACACGACCGCCGCCGGCACGTCGACGAGCACCGGAACCTCCGGGGCCGGCGGCGCGAACGACGAGACCGGCGAGACCGTCGTCATCGGCTTCTCCGCTCCCGCGGCCGACCACGGCTGGATGGGCGCGATCACCGCGGCGGCCTCGGCCGAGGCCGACAAGTACGAGGACGTCGACCTGCGCGTCGCCGAGGGCACGAACGACGTCAACGTGCAGATCAGCCAGATCGAGCAGTTCATCAGCGACGGCGTGGACGCGATCGTGCTCCTGCCCTTCGACGGGGCCGCCCTGACCCAGGTCGCCATCAAGGCGATGGAGGCCGGCATCCCCGTGGTCAACGTCGACCGCGAGTTCTCCAGCCCGTTCGCCGCACGCACCACCGTCCTCGGCGACAACTACGGCATGGGGGTCTCCGCCGGCACCTACATCTGCTCCGAGCTCGGGGGCGAGTCCGGCGCCGTCGTCGCGGAGATCGCCGGGATCGACTCCCTGCCCCTCACCCAGGACCGCAGCCAGGGCTTCGCCGACGCGCTGGCCGACTGCGGCCTGAGCGTCACCAACCGCGTGGCCGCCGAGTTCACCGTCCAGAGCGGCCAGGCCGCCGCCGCGAACCTGCTGCAGGCGGCTCCGGAGATCGACGCGCTGTGGAACCACGACGACGACCAGGGCGTCGGCGTCATGGCCGCCATCGAGGAGGCCGGGCGCGACGAGTTCATCATGGTCGGCGGCGCCGGGTCGCGGAACGTCATGGAGGAGATCCAGGCCGGCGACTCCGTGCTCAAGGCGACGGTCGTCTACCCGTCCACCCAGGCTGCGGACGGCATCCGCCTCGCGCGACTGCTCGTGCAGGACAAGGCCATGACCGACCTCGTCGAGGTCGAGGTGCCCCGGACGATCCAGCTGTTCGCCCCGGTCGTCACGGCCGAGAACGTCGAGCAGTACCTGCCCACCGCGTTCGACTCCTGAGGACGGCGCCGTGCAGCACACAGACGACGACCCCGTGACGGGTCCCGAGCGCGCCACCCTGGGGGTGGGGATGGTCGGCTACGCCTTCATGGGCGCCGCCCACTCCCAGGGGTGGCGGGTCGCTCCCCGATTCTTCGACCTCCCCCTCGACCCCCGCATGGTCGCGGTGGCCGGGCGCACCGCGTCGGGTGTACGCGAGGCGGCTGCCCGGCTCGGGTGGCAGGACTCCACGACCGACTGGCGCACGTTGCTCACCCGGGACGACGTCGACCTCGTGGACGTCTGCACCCCCGGCAACACTCACGCCGAGATCGCCATCGCGGCGCTGGAGGCCGGCAAGCACGTCCTGTGCGAGAAGCCGCTGGCCAACAGCGTCGCGGAGGCCGAGGCGATGGCGGCCGCGGCCAAGCGCGCGGCAGCCTCGGGCGTGCACGCGATGGTGGGCTTCACGTATCGACGCGTGCCCGCGATCGCGCTCGCTCGGCAGCTCGTCGCGGAAGGGCGCATCGGCACCGTGCGGCACGTGCGGGCGCAGTACCTGCAGGACTGGATCGCCGACGCCGACGCCCCGCTGTCCTGGCGGCTCGACAAGGCGCAGGCCGGGTCGGGCGCGCTGGGGGACATCGGCGCCCACGTGGTCGACCTCGCCCAGCACCTCACCGGGGAGCTGATCACGGGGGTGAGCGGGATGCTGGAGACCTTCGTCGACGAGCGTCCGGTCGCCGCGGCCTCGTCGGGGCTCCACGCCACCGCCGGGACCGAGCGAGGTCCGGTGACCGTCGACGACGCCGCGATCTTCACGGCCCGCCTGTCAGGCGGGGGGCTCGCCTCCTTCGAGGCGACGCGCTTCGCCTGGGGACGCAAGAACGCCCTGCGCATCGAGATCAACGGTTCGCTCGGGTCCCTCGCGTTCGACTTCGAGGACATGAACGTCCTCCACTTCTACGACGCGCGGGACGACGCCCGGGTGGCCGGCTTCCGGCGGATCATCGTCACCGAGCCCGGGCATCCGTACGTCGGGGCGTGGTGGCCCGCGGGTCACGGGCTCGGGTACGAGCACGGGTTCGTGCACCAGGTCGTCGACCTGGTCCGCGCGCTCGGGGAGAACCGGGCGCCCGAGCCGACCTTCGCCGACGGCCTGCAGGTCCAGCGGGTGCTGGCCGCCGTCGAGGACAGCGCCGCCCACAGCAGCACCTGGACACCGATTCAGACCGGAGGACGTTGACATGGCACGACCGATCACGCTGTTCACGGGCCAGTGGGCCGACCTTCCCTTCGAGGAGGTCGCGCGCCTCGCGTCGGGCTGGGGCTACGACGGCCTCGAGATCGCCTGCTGGGGCGACCACCTGGACCCCTGGCGCGGCGCCGAGGACGACGCCTACATCCAGTCCAAGCGCGACGTGCTGGAGAAGTACGGCCTCAAGGTCTACGCGATCTCGAACCACCTCAAGGGCCAGGCCGTGTGCGACGACCCGATCGACCAGCGCCACCGGGACATGCTGCCTGACGCGATCTGGGGCGACGGTGACCCGGAGGGCGTGCGGCAGCGCGCGGCGGAGGAGATGAAGCTGACCGCCCGGACGGCGGCCCGCCTGGGCGTCGACACGGTGGTCGGCTTCACGGGATCGTCGATCTGGAAGTACGTCGCGATGTTCCCGCCGGTCTCCGAGGAGCTCATCGAGGCGGGGTACCGGGACTTCGCCGACCGGTGGAACCCGATCCTCGACGTGTTCGACGAGGTCGGGGTGAGGTTCGCCCACGAGGTGCACCCGAGCGAGATCGCCTACGACTACTGGACGACGGTGCGGACGATGGAGGCGATCGGGCACCGCGAAGCCTTCGGGCTGAACTGGGACCCGAGCCACTTCGTGTGGCAGGACCTCGACCCGGTCGGGTTCATGTGGGACTTCAAGGACCGGATCTACCACGTGGACTGCAAGGACGCGAAGCGCCGCGTGGGCAACGGTCGCAATGGGCGCCTGGGCTCGCACCTGCCCTGGGCCGACCCGCGGCGCGGCTGGGACTTCGTCTCCACCGGGCACGGCGACGTCCCGTGGGAGGACTCCTTCCGGATGCTCAACACGATCGGTTACACCGGGCCGATCTCCGTCGAGTGGGAGGACGCGGGGATGGACCGCCTCGTCGGCGCACCGGAGGCGCTCGAGTTCGTCAAGCGACTCGCGTTCGACCCGCCCTCGGCGGCCTTCGACGCGGCGTTCAGCACCCGCTGAGCCGTCGTCGGTGGCACGATCGCCCCATGCGTATCGTCTCCCTGCCCCGCCTCGACATCACAGGTTTCGGCAGCACCGGCGTCGCCATGGACTTCCTGCCCGCCCTCGGGGCCGCCGACGGCGCTCGCGTGCACGTCGCGCACCTCGCGGCGGGCGGGACCATCGGCCGGCACCCGGCGCCCGTCCGTCAGGTGTTCGCCGTCGTCGAGGGCGAGTGCCGCGTGGCGTCCGGGGACGAAGCACCACGGCTCGCGACCGCGGGTCAGGCCGTCGTCTGGGAGCCCGGCGAGGACCACCAGACCTGGGCCGTCACCGACGTCGTCGCCGTGATCGTCGAGACGCCGGGAGACGTGCTCCTCGACGAGCACTTCACCGACGTCGAGGCGTAGCGGTCCCGGACGACGACGGCCCTCCCGCGAGTCACGAGAGGGCCGTCGTGGCGTCAGGCCGGGTCAGCGCGTGGGAGCCGCGCTCGCCTCGTCGAGCTCGACGTGCGGGTGGCTGCGCTCGAGCTTGGCGCCCTCCACGTCGACGTCGGGCAGGAGCTTGTCGAGCCACCGGGGCAGCCACCACGCCTTGTCGCCAGCGAGGTGCATGAGCGCCGGGATCAGGAGCATGCGGACCACGAACGCGTCGACGAGGACGCCGAACGCCAGGGCGAAGCCGATGGGCCGGATCATCGCGCTGTGCGAGAAGACGAACCCGCCGAACACGGAGATCATGATGATCGCCGCCGCGGTGACGACCGAGCGTCCCGCGTGGAAGCCCTGCACGACGGCGAGCCGAGCGGGGGCGCCGTGGGCGTACGCCTCACGCATGCCGGACCCGAGGAACAGCATGTAGTCCATCGCGAGCCCGAACAGCACGCCCACGAGGATCGTCGGCAGGAAGCTCAGCACCGGGCCGGGCGACTCCACGCCGAACAGGGTCGAGAGCCAGCCCCACTGGTAGATCGCCACGACGCCGCCGAGGGCCGCGAAGTACGACAGGATGAAGCCGAGCGTCGCCACGACGGGCACGAAGATCGACCGGAACACGATGATCAGGATGATCAACGACAGGCCGACGACGACCGCGAGGTACAGCGGGAGGGCGTTCGCCAGCTTCTCCGAGACGTCGATGTTGCCGCTCGCCGAGCCCGCGACGCCGAGGTCACCCTCGACACCCTCGGGCGAGAGGTCGCGCAGCGTGTGCACAAGCTCCTCGGTGGACTCGCTCGTCGGGCCCTCGGCCGGCACCACCTGGAAGGCCGTGACCGTGCGGTCCTCGGACGCGCCGATCGGGGCGACCGCGACGACGTCGTCCTGCTCGAACAGCTCCTGGGCGACGCTCAGCTGCGCCTGGGCGAGCTCTTCCTCGCTCGGCGAGCCCGGGAGGTCGGCGACGACGACGAGGGTGCCGTTCTGGCCCTCGCCGAACTTCTCGGAGATGGTCGTGTAGGCCTGGTACTGGCTCGACTCGCGCGGCTCCGACGAGCCGTCGGGCAGGTTGAGACGCAGGTCCAGGGCGGGCACCGCGACCACGAGCAGGCCGACGACGCCGACGACGAGCCGGACCACGGCGGACGACGTCTTCATGGGCGTGAGGGCCGTCTGGGCCGCGCGCTCCTGGGCCTGAGCCTCGGGCCCACGGTTCGCGCGCTCCTTGCCGCTCAGGATGCGCATGCCGATCAGGCCGAGCAGCGCGGGGGTCAGCGTCACGGCCACGAGCACCGCCACGGCCACGCTCGCGGCGCCGACCGTTCCCATGAGGCCCAGGAACGGGATGCCGGTGACGTTGAGCGCGAGCAGCGCAATGATGACCGTCGCGCCGGCGAACACGACCGCGTTGCCGGAGGTGCCGTTCGCGAGGCCGATGGACTCGTCGACGTCGAAGCCCGCCTTCAGCTGGCGGCGGTGGCGGTTCACGATGAACAGGGCGTAGTCGATGCCGACCGCGAGGCCGAGCATGAGTCCGAGCACCGGCGTCACCGAGATCATCTCGATCGTGCCCGAGAGCGACAGCGCACCGAGGGCAGCGACGCCGACCCCGACCAGCGCCGTGATGATCGGCAGCCCCGCACCGATCAGGGTGCCCAGCATGACGACGAGGACGATCGCGGCGACCACGAGGCCCACGGCCTCCGCGGCACCGAAGATCGCCGGGATACCCTGCGTGATCTCGCTCGAGAAGGTGACGTCGACGCCCTCGACCTGCTCGGTCTCGAAGAGCTCGACCACGGCGTCCTTGGTCTCCTGCGGGACGTCCATGAGCGAGTCGTCGAACAGGATCGTCGCGACGGCGGTCGTCCCGTCCTCGGAGACCAGGCGGATCTCGGCGGCCATCTCGAGCAGCGGCGCCCCCATCTCGAGCTGCGCCGCCTGGGTCTCGAGCTCAGCGGCCTGCGTCTCGAGCTCGTCCGCGCCCGCCTCGAGCTCAGCGGCCTGCGCGTCGATCTGGGCGAGGCCCTGGTCGAGCGCCTCCTGCTGGGCATCGAGCTCCGGCTTCATCGCCTCCGCCATCCCCGCGGCCTCGGCCTGGGCGCGGGCGGCGTCGAGCTGCTCCTGCCCGGCCTCAGCCTCGGCGCGGGCGTCCGCCAGCTGTGCGCGGCCCTCCTCGAGCTCCGCGCGGGCGGCCTCGATCTGCTCGCGCCCCTCGGCGATCTGGGTGCGTCCGTCGGCGATGGCCTGGGCCTGCGCCGCTCGCTCCGCCTCGGTCGCGAAGGGGTCGACGACCTCTGCGACGCCGTCGAGCTCGCTCGCCTGGGCGATGACCTCCGCGAGCGCCTGCCGCTGAGGGTCGTCGAGCGCGGCGTCGTCGCTCGTGCTGAACACGATGCGGCCGGTGCCGCCCGAGGCCGCCGGCAGCTCGCCCGCGAGACGGTCCGAGACCTCCTGGGTCGGCGTGCCCGGGATCGTGATGCTGCTCGACATCGTGCCCGCGCCGAACGCATAGGCGACGCCGACGAGGACCATCACCGCGAGCCAGGCGGCGAGCACGGTCTTGGCGCGGTACGCGGCGCCGCGACCGAGGCGGTACAGGAGTTCAGCCATGGAGGTGTCCTTGGTGAGTACGGGTGGAGGGGTCGTGCGCTCGATTCACCGCGCCGCGCGCAGCGTGGTGACGTACCCGCTGCTCGTGGCGTCGATGAGGTGGTCGAGGAGTCGGTGCCACACGAGGCGGGAGTCGGGGGTGTCGACGGCTCCGGTGGTCTCGGTCCAGTCTCGGTAGATCACGGCCAGCCCGCTCATCAGGGCGCTGACGAGCAGCCGGACGTCCAGCGGATCGTTCTCGGGGTGGTACCGCAGCAGCTCGGTGACCATGCGTTCGGCGACGTCGCCGAGGGCCTGCAGCAGGAGGACGGCACGCCGGGGCGAGATGTCCCCGCGGGCGCCGCCGAGCACGCGCGTCAGGTAGGACATGGGCCCGACGAGGTCGGTGTCGCGCAGCGCAGCGGCGACGGCGTCGATCAGGAGCGCCGGGTCCGCGCTGGTGTCGACCGTGCAGCTCGTGGCGCGAGCCTCGAGCGACTCCACGATGGTGCCGAGGACGCCGCCGCACACCGCGGCGATCACGTCGTCGACGCCAGCGAAGTGGTTGAAGATCGTCCGGCGTGAGACGTCCGCGCGCGCGGCGAGCTCGTCGACCGTGAAGTCCGTGCCGTCCGCCTCCGCGATCAGGGCCGCCGCGGCGTCCACGATCGCCTGCCGGTGCCGCTCCTTGAGGGCGGCACGCCGGTCGGGCGCGCGGTCGGTGGTCACCTGGCGACACTAAGTGCAAGGTTGCACGGAGTGCAACTGAATGCGGGCGTGCCTTCCGTCACTCGCACCCTTGTGCCGCTCGCCCGCGAACGGGACACTGCCAGACATGACTGCGACGACCGACCGGCACGGCGCCCCTGCGGACGCGAAGGCCACCCGGTCGCTGCGTCGGCGGGGCTCCTCGATCGCCTTGGCGGGCGGCGTGGTCGCTGCGCTCCTGGCCGGCCTCTGGTGGCACACCCACCCGAACGTCTTCCCCGGCCCCGGCAACAGCTTCGAGGCCCGGCCGGACGACCAGACCCCGATGTACGTCGGCGTGGCCTACCCGCCAGACGGCGCTGCCACACGGGTGCGGGTGCTCGACGCGGAGCCGCGGGCCGAGATCTTCGGCGAGGCGACCGCCGAGGTCTGGGCGTGCACCGGCGGAACGATCGGCGTCGTCGGCGAGGACTCCCCGGAGGCGGCAGCGTGCGTGCCCCTCGGCGAGGGCGCGGAGTCCTGGGACCAGCTGGTCGTCCGCGTCGCACCCGAGGAGCCGGGAGCCGTGGTCGTGCTCGACGGCATCGACGTCACCTACTCGACCGGCCAGCAACGAGGCACCCAGCACACCGGGAAGGGCGGGGTCATCGTCTACCCCGCCGAAGCATCGTGACGGGAGAGCCGCGCTCCGCCAACGACGGGGCACCAGGCAACGTTGTGGCGCTCGTCGATGCTCGCCCCGACGACTGGGCGCACCGCTTCACCGCCCTCGCCCTGCGGGTCCGCTCGGCGCTCGGGGCCGACGTGTCGATCGAGCACATCGGCTCCACGGCAGTCCCGGAGCTCCCGGCCAAGGACGTCGTGGACGCGCTCGTGGGCGTTCCACTCACGAAGATCGACTCGGCGGGGCAGACCCTGGCGGCAGCAGGCTTCGTCGTCGAGGGGCGCCGGGACGGGCACGTGTGGCTCTCTCAGCATCGGGAGGGACGCCGCGAGAGCATCGTGCACGTCGTCGAGGCGCACGGCCGACGGTGGGAGCGTCGGTTGGCCTTCCGGGACCTGCTCCGCCGCGATCCGGAGGCACGCAGGGAGTACCTGGCGGCCAAGCGCGCGGCAGCCGAGTCGCACTCGTCCTGGGACGCCTACGGGACCGCGAAGGCAGACGCGGTCCAGCGCCTGCTCGCGCCGGCGGAGACCTCGCAGTAGTACTGCACGCCGTGGCCGTGCCGTAGTGCTCCCAAGATCGGGGCGCGGGCGAGGGTCAGTCCAGATACCCCGTGGCAGGGTTGATCCCCGCGAGGAAGTCGCTGATGGCTGCGCGCAGATCGGCGTCGTCGATGACGGAGCCGTCGGAGCGCGCCATCGCAAAGCCGTAGTCGTTCGGCCCCGTGAGCCAACGGCAGTTGTACTGACCGGGCAGTGCCGGGTCTGTGGTGACCTCGAACGTCTCGCCGTCGACGACCAGCTTCATCGCTCGAGCCTATCGAGTCGGCCAAGATCGCCCTTGTGGGAGACTCGCCCAAGATTCTCAGCGCAGCCCGCCGAGATGCCAACATCTGGGTCGGGCAGGACCGGATGACTAGGAGCTCACCATGAAGCGACGACTCGCTGCCCTCCCGCTCGTCGCCATGATCTTGCTCACGGGATGTACCGAGACAGAGCCCCGACCCGAGCCGACGACCCGAGCCGAGTCGCTGTGGTCCGCGCGGACCCCCTACGTGGGCGACAGCTCGAAGGTTGCGTCCCTCGTGAGAGAGGTCCAGCCGGAGGACGCCGGCGCCTACACCATCGTTCTGCAGACCACGAGCGAGCCCTACGGTCTGACGATCGAGATGACGGAGGCCGACGATCTTGCCGAGCAGACTGCGCTCACCGAACAGGCGACGCTCCTGCTCGGCCTGGTCGAGAACCTCGACGAGGTGTCGATCGCTGCCGTGGACGACACCTACACCGTGACCCGCGCTGACGCCTCGGCGGGCCTGGGCTTCGACGTCAAGGAGCTCGGCCGCGAGCGGGAAACGCTCACGACGTACCTCGGAGAGAGCGGCTGAACCTCACGCCTGCATGTCGACGAAGCGCGAGTAGTGCCCCTGGAACGCCACGGTGATGGTGTCGGTGGGTCCGTTACGGTGCTTGGCGACGATGAGGTCGGCCTCGCCCGCGCGCGGCGACTCCTTCTCGTAGGCGTCCTCGCGGTGCAGCAGGATCACCATGTCGGCGTCCTGTTCAATAGAGCCCGATTCGCGAAGGTCGCTCATCGCCGGACGCTTGTCGGTGCGCTGCTCCGGGCCACGGTTCAGCTGCGAGATCGCGATGACGGGGACCTCGAGCTCCTTGGCGAGGAGCTTCAGGGCGCGGGAGAACTCCGAGACCTCTTGCTGGCGCGACTCGACGCGCTTGCCCGACGTCATCAGCTGGAGGTAGTCGATCACGACCAGCTTGAGGTCGTGGCGCTGCTTGAGACGCCGGCACTTGGCGCGGATCTCCATGAGCGACATGTTGGGGGAGTCGTCGATGAACAGCGGCGCCTCGGAGATCTTGCCCATGGTGCCGGCGAGCTTGTTCCAGTCGTCCTCGCCCATCGCGCCCGTGCGGAGCTTCTGCAGCGGGATGCGCGCCTCGGCTGACAACAGACGCATCGTGATCTCGTTGCGGCCCATCTCGAGCGAGAACACGACGGACGTCATGTTGTGCTTGATCGAGGCGGAACGGACGATGTCGATCCCGAGCGTGGAGTTGTGCGTGGGCACCATCGCGGTGCTCGCCAGGTAGAGGTGGCTGGGGTGCGCGATCTCGACGCACCGGACGGGCACCGAGGCGACGGGCCGCACGTCGACGATGAAGCGCTGGCGCAGGCGCGCCGTCGACGGGCGACGGCGCGCCTTGTGCGCCAGCAACTTGCGCTCGAGCGCGAAGACGTCGTCGTCCGTCGTGAAACTCACCGTGAACGCGGTCGAGGAGCTCACCGTCCGCCCGCGCACCGTGCGCTCGGACCAGCCCGTGCGGTAGCCGAGGCTGTGGACCAGCTCGCGGAAGCCCAGTGCGAGCCGTCGGTTCGTCACCGTGAACTGCGGGCTGCCCGTCGGGTTCACCGTGCCATCGGTGTCGAGCAGGCCCGCCAACAGCTCCCGGCGCTGGGTCTCGCTCGCCCGCAGGTACGACTGCGGGATGTGCTTGTCCCCGAACACCCCCAACGATCGGAGGATGCCAGCGACGGTCCCCCGAGCGTTGTGGCACTCCTGGCACCCCGTTCCGCAGACCTCGCACGACCGCTGCGCTGGCCCCGCCTCTTTGGGCAGCTGCATCGCGTAGAGGCGTGCCGCGCCCGTCATCTGATAGGTCTCCCGGACCGCGAGACCCAGGCCCTCGAGGCGCATGGCGATCTCAGGGTCCGCGGAGGTGAAGCGAGCGGATCGCGAGTGTCCGTCCCCGAGCCAGACGCCGAGCGCGTAGGGATGCAGCGGCAGGTCCGCGTCCGGCAGCCGGATCGCGCGACCCGTGGCGACCGCATGGTTGGCACGCGCGTCGGCCGTCTGGCAACGCACGGTCCCGGCGATCTCCTGGGTGGTGCGAATCTCGCCACTCGGTTCAGGCGCGCGCCGGTCAGCACGTGTCGTCGTCAACCACTCGTGCTGGGCGTCCGCGACGATCACAGTGCCGTCGTCGAACTCGATCTCGTAGCACGGACGATCCATCATGACGTCGGTCGCGCGCACGACCGTCGTCGGGGTGCCATCAGCCGCGACGAGCTGGTCGCCGACCCGCACCTCGCCCATGCTCGTCCAGCCGGTCGGCGTCACGAGCGGAGTGTCCAGCGCCAACGCCTTGCCGATGGCCGGCCTCGCCGCCAGGACGATCATCTGTCCCGGGTGCAGGCCGTTGGTCAAGCGGTCGAGGTCCGCGAATCCCGTGGGGACGCCGATCATGCCTTCGCCGCGGTGCCCGGCGGCCTCGATCTCGTCGACCGTGCCGCCGATGATCTCGCCCAGGACGGCGTAGTCCTCGGACGTGCGGGTCTCGGTGACCGCGTAGACCTCGGCCTGGGCGTTGTTGACGATGTCGTCGACGTCGCCGCCGTCGGTCGCGTAGCCGAGCTGCACGATCCGGGTGCCGGCCTCGACGAGGCGCCGCAGCACCGCGCGCTCACGGACGATGCGCGCGTAGTAGCCGGCGTTCGCGGCCGTGGGCACCATCGAGATGAGCTCGTGGATGTACGGGGCTCCGCCCACGCGGCCGATCTCGCCGCGCTTGGTGAGCTCCGCGAGGACCGTGATCGCGTCCGCGGGCTCGCCGCGGCCATAGAGGTCGAGGATCGCGTCGTAGATCAGCTCGTGCGAGGGACGGTAGAAGTCCGTGCCGCGCAGCTGCTCGATGACGTCGGCGATGGCGTCCTTCGAGATGAGCATGCCGCCCAGCACGCTCTGCTCCGCGGCGACGTCCTGCGGCGGGGTGCGATCGAACGCAGGCCCGCGCGAGGGGCCTGGACTGTAGGACTCGAGCTCCTCGACGGACACCGCGCGACTCCCTCTTCTCGTGCGCCAGGTGCGCCCATGTCTACCTCGTGCCTGTGACACGATGCCTCCGGCTGCCCGCAGGCTATGCCCACACCGCCCGCCGATCACAACCCGCCCTCCACCGGGGTTATCCACAGAGGTTGTCCCACTTGTGGGAATCGCAGGTGGGACTGCACACAGACTGTGGACACAGCCGTGGACAACCGTGGAGACGATTCCCACACTCACGGGTTTTCGTTGGAATGACAGGGCTGAGCCCTGTGGACGGAGATGTTTGTGACTGACCATCCACGTGCTGGACGACGGCGCTCCGCCGGTGGACAGCCGCGCGACCGGGTCCTGGATCGCCAGATCCTGGCGCTCGCACTGCCCGCTCTTGGCGCACTCGTGGCCGAACCGTTGCTGGTGCTCGTGGACAGCGCCGTCGTCGGGCGTCTCGGCACGCCCGAGCTGGCCGGCCTCTCTCTCGCCTCCACGCTGCTGCTGACTGTCGTGGGACTGTGCGTGTTCCTCGCCTACGCGACCACGGCCGCCGTCGCCCGGCGCGCCGGCGCGGGACGCCAGGCCGAGGCGCTGCAGTCCGGCGTCGACGGCATGTGGCTCGCCCTGGGCCTAGGCATCGTGCTCGCGGCGGGGCTGTGGCTCGCCGCGCCGTGGGCCGCGACTGCGCTCGGGGCCGAGGGCGCCGTCCACGCTCACGCGGTCACGTACCTGCGCTGGTCCGCCCCGGGCATGCCCGGCATGCTGCTCGTCCTGGCGTCCACGGGCGTCCTGCGCGGCCTGCAGGACACCCGCACGCCCCTGTGGGTGGCCGCCTCGGGCGCGGGGGTGAACGCCGTCCTGTCCGTCGGCCTGGTCTACGGAGCGAGCATGGGCACCGCCGGCGCCGGGCTGGGCACCGCCCTCGCGCAGACCGCCATGGGTGTCGTCCTCGGCATCGTCGTGGCCCGGGGCGCCCGGGCGGCCGGAGCGTCCCTGCGCCCGCGCTCGGGCGGGATCTGGGCGAGCACCCGCGCGGGCCTCCCGCTGCTCGTGCGGACGCTGTCGCTGCGCGCCGCCATCCTGCTCACCGTGTTCGTCGCGACCGGCCTCGGTCCGGTGACGCTGGCCGGGCACCAGGTGGTCAACGCCGTGTGGGGTCTGGTCGCCTTCGCTCTCGACGCCCTCGCGATCGCCGCCCAGGCGCTGATCGGCCACACGCTAGGGTCCGCCGACGTCGCCCGCACCCGGGCGATCCTGCGCCGGTGCCTGCAGTGGGGCCTGGGAGGCGGCGCCGTGCTGGGCGTGCTGGTCGCCGCGAGCGGCCCGCTGCTCGCGCCCCTGTTCACCACCGACCCCGCCGTGCGCGCCGCCATCGTGACCGGCCTGCTCGTGGGCGCGGTCTTCATGCCCGTCGCGGGCTGGGTGTTCGTGCTCGACGGCGTGCTCATCGGAGCGGGCGACGGCCGATTCCTCGCGTGGGCCGGGATCGTCACGCTCATCGCGTATGCCCCGGTCGCCCTCCTGGTCCGGGCAGCAGCTCCCGAGGGTTCCGCCGGCATCGCCGCGCTCTGGGCGGCGTTCGCGGGCGTGTTCATGCTCGCCCGCGCCGTCACGACGGGCCTGCGTGCGCGCTCCACGTCGTGGATGGTCACCGGGGCCTGACGCACGAAGACCCGGCCCCTCGAGGGGACCGGGCCTCCGGATCAAGCGGGCGGGCTACCTCAGGCAGCGACGACCTTGAGCTTGATGTTGGCGGACACGTCCGCGTGCAGGCGCACGGTGACGGTGTACTCGCCGGTGGTCTTGATCGGCTGGCCGATCTCGATCTTGCGCTTGTCGACGGCCGGCGCACCAGCGGCGGCCACGGCCTCCGCGATGTCCGTGGTCGTCACGGCGCCGAACAGACGACCGGAGTCGCCCGCCTTCGCCTTGATGACGACAGCCTTGGACTGCAGCGAGTCGCGCGTCGACTTCGCCTCGTCGAGGGTGGCGATCTCGCGGGCCTTGCGGGCCTTGCGGATCGCGGTCACCTGCGACTCGGCGCCCTTGGACCAGGCCGTGGCCAGACCGCGGGGCATGAGGAAGTTACGGGCGTAACCGTCCTTGACGTCGACGACGTCGCCAGGCTCACCGAGACCGGTGACCTCGTTCGTGAGGATGAGCTTCATGGTGCGTCTCCCTTTCTTGCTCAGCGAGCCGAGGAGGAGTAGGGGAGGAGCGCCATCTCACGGGCGTTCTTCACGGCACGTGCGATCTGACGCTGCTCCTGGACGGAGACGCCGGTCACGCGACGGGCACGGATCTTCCCGCGGTCGGAGATGAACTTGCGCAGCAGCGCGGTGTCCTTGTAGTCGACGAGCTCGATCTTCGCGGACTTGAGTGGGTTGGACTTCTTCTTGGGCTTACGGAGAACGGCCTTCGCCATCGTGTGCTCCTTGTGAGGTGCTGATGCTCAGACGGACGCGGGGCGTCGGGCTGAGCGAGTCTTGTCTGGTGCCGGAACCGGTCAGAACGGGGGTTCGTCGGCGAATCCGCCGCCGGAGCCTGCCGCGGGGCCAGAGCTGGCCCACGGGTCGTTCTGCACGGGGCCGGACGTTGCGCCGAACCCGCCACCACCACCGCCGCCACCCGAGCGCTGGGCCCGGGTGACCTTGGCGGAGGCGTAGCGCAGGGAGGGACCGATCTCGTCCACCTGCAGCTCGACGACGGTGCGCTTCTCACCCTCGCGGGTCTCGTACGAACGCTGGACCAGCCGGCCCTGCGCGATCACGCGAGTGCCCTTGGTCAGGGACTCCGCCACGTTCTCGGCCGCCTCACGCCACAACGAGCAGCGCATGAACAGCGTGTCGCCGTCCTTCCACTCGTTGGACTGACGGTCGAACGTGCGTGGCGTCGACGCGATCGTGAAGTTGGCGACCGCGGCACCCGAGGGGGTGAAGCGCAGCTCTGGGTCCCCGGTCAGGTTCCCGACCACCGTGATGACAGTCTCACCAGCCATCCCGACTCCTTCGATGTTCGTACGGGCCCCGCCCGGCGTGCACCGGAGCGGGGGTGAAGCGTGAGATCAGGAAGCGGCCGGCTCGGCCGACTCGTCCGTGGCCGCGGTCTCTTCCGCGGCAGCGGCCTCGGCAGCGAGGCGAGCGGCCTCGACGCGGAGGATCTTGGTCCGCAGGACGACCTCGTTGAGGCCGAGCTGACGGTCCAGCTCCTTGGCCGTGGCGGGCGAGGCGGTGAAGTTCACCACCGCGTAGATGCCCTCGGACTTCTTCTGGATCTCGTAGGCAAGACGACGGCGACCCCAGATGTCGACCTTGTCGACAGAACCACCCTCGGTCGTGATGACCGTGAGGTACTTGTCGAGGGACGGAGCGACCGTGCGCTCTTCGATCTCGGGATCGAGGATGATCATCAACTCGTACTGACGCAGGCTCATACCCACCTCCTATGGACTCAAGACGGCCACGGGACTTCCGTGACAGGAGGGTTGCAGCGTCGCTGCGTGATTCCCCCGGGACGCGATCCCGATAGGCGGGCGCGGCGGCGAGGGCACAGCAGTGGCCCAGACTACCAGCGCGCGGGCCGACCGCTGGCACGGTCCACAGACCGCCGTGCCAGCGACGTCACGCGTCCTCGCGCGGCGACCGGGACGGCTCAGGCCTGCCCGGCGCGGCCTCGGGCTCGTCGCTCGGCTCGGCCGTCGGCTCGGAGGGCTCGGTCGACGGCTCCTCGGGCTGCTCGGGCTCCTCTGGCTCCGTGGGCTCGGGCGGGCCGGCGGAGACGATCAGCACGATGCTCGATCCCTGCGGCACCTCGGTCCCCTCCCCGGGCTCGACCCGGATCACGGTCCCCACCGGCTGGTCACCCGGCTCGGTGCGCACGACGGGCTCGAGGCCGGCATCGATCAGTGCCGCCCGCGCCGCCTCCTCGCTGCTCCCGACGAGGCCGGACGGGACGGTCGGGTTGGCGGGCTCCTCGGTGGTCTCCTCGTCCGTCGGCTCCTCGGACGGCTCCTCGCTCTCCTCGGGGCTCGGAGTCGCCGTGGGCTCCGGACGCTCCGGCTCCGGGCGGTCGGGGAACTCGAGCACCTCGGCGCCCTCGAGCGCGGCGCTCATGTACGACGTCCACAGCTCGACCGGAACGCTGCCCCCGGTGATCTGCTCATACCCGCCGAATGGTGTGATCGGCTCCTGCTCGCCTCCCTCGCCCTTCTGCGCGAGCATCACGGCCGTGGACAGCTGCGGCGTGTAGCCGACGAACCACGCGGACCGGTTGGCGTTGGAGGTACCGGTCTTGCCGGCCACGGGACGCTCGAGCGCCTGGGCGGGCTCGCCGGAGCCGTTCTCCACGACCTGCGTCAGCGCGTAGGTGGCCTCGGCCATGACGTCCTCCTCGAACACGCGGGAGACGACGTCGCCGCCCTCGTAGACGACACCGCCGTCGAGGTCCGTCACCGTCTGCACGATGTAGGGCTCCGCGTGCTCGCCCTGGGCGGCGAACGTCGCGTAGGCCTCGGCCATGTCGACCGTGTGCACCTGGGCCACGCCGAGCACGTTCGACAGCACGGGCTCGAAGTCACCGCTGTCCTCGGGGATGCCCGCGCGGACGGCGACGTCGCGCGTGGCCTCGGGCGTGACCTCCTCGTTGACGTCGACGTAGACCGTGTTGACCGACTGCTCGGTCGCCTTGAGCAGCGACACCCAGCCCGGGCTGTAGTTGCCGAAGTTGTTGACGGGCTTCTCGAACCCCTCGAAGCTCCGGCCCGTGCGCCCGTCGTACGTGTCGTCGAGCGTGATCCCGTCCTCGAGCGCCGCGACGAGCGTGAAGGGCTTGAACGTCGAACCGGCCTGCGCGGTGTCCTGCGTGGCGGCGTTCAGCTGCACCGCGACGTAGTCCTTGCCGCCGTACATCGCGCGGATCGCGCCGGTGCCAGGCTCGACGGAGACGACCGCCGTGGTGAGGTTGTCCGGGGCGTCCTCAGGCATCTCCTCGGCGATCGTGCGCTCGACCGCCTTCTGCATCTTCGGGTCGATCGTCGTGACGATCTTGAGGCCGCGCGTGGCGATCTCCTCCTCCGTCACCGGCGCCTTCTCCAGCACCTCGGCGCGCGCCTCCTCGAGGAGGTACCCGGTCGGGCCACCGAGCGCGTCGGACTTGCGCACCTCGATGGTCTCCGGGTACTCGAGCGCGTCGCGCTCGGCCTGGGTCAGGGCGCCCGTGGCAACCATCCCGTCCAGGACGTAGTTCCAGCGCTGCTCAGCCTTCTCCGGGCTGACGCGCGGGTCCCAGGCGCTCGGCGCGGGGATCACGCCGGCGATGAGCGCGGCCTGCGCGACCGTGAGCTCGGACGCCGGCACGCCGAAGTAGGCCTGCGCCGCGGTCTCGATGCCGTAGGCGCCCCGGCCGAAGTAGATGGTGTTCAGGTAGTTCGCGAGGATCGTGTCCTTGTCCTGCGACTGCGCGAGCTTGACTGCGAGCAGCGCTTCCTGGAACTTGCCCACGTAGTCCTTGGTGGTGCCGAGGTAGTAGCGCTCCGCGTACTGCTGCGTGATCGTCGACCCACCCTGCTGGTCGCCACCACGGACGTTGACCCAGAACGCGCGGGCGATACCCGTCGGCGAGATGCCGGCGTTGTCGTAGAAGGTGCGGTCCTCGGCGGCGACGACGGCGTCCTCGACGTGCTTGGGGATCACGTCCGCGTCCACGATCACCCGGTTGACCTCGCTGAACCGGCCCATCTCGGTCTCGCCGTCGGCGTAGTAGACGGTTGTGACCTGCGCCTCGGTGAACTCGTCGGCCTCGGGGATGTCGGTCGTGACGTACGCGGTCGCGACGATGCCGATGCCGAGTGCCACGAGGAACAGGAAGGATCCGACGACGAAGCGCCACGAGGGCACCCAGCGGTGCACCGGTCCCTTGCCCGCTCGGGGGTAGTTCCACCACCGCCGCTTGGCGGGCGCAGTCGTCTTGCGAGCGCCGCCGCGGGGCGCGCTCGTCGTCCTCGAACCTGCCACGGTCCACCCTTCTCGACTCAACAGAACACCTGAACAGTAAGCGCTCCGGCCCGGGCCCGCTGTGACGTGAGGGGGTTCTCACGCATGACTACGGGCTCTTCACAGGACCCGCACGGTCCCGCCTCCGGGCCTCCCACGGCGCCGGCGCCGTGGGCTTGCTTGCTGCATCGTGCATATCGACCTAACCTGTCGATGTATCGGTTCGATACATCGAACTGCAGTCGACCGCGAGGAGGGGATGTGCGGAGCCGCTCTGAGGTGCTCACCACCGCCATCCTCGGCATCCTCAACGAGTCGCCCCTGCACGGCTACGAGCTGCGCAAGCGGCTCAACGTCATGCTCGGCTCCTTTCGCGCGCTGTCGTACGGCTCGCTGTACCCCAGCCTGAAGGCGCTGGTCGGACGCGGCCTGATCTCTGCGTCGGACTCTGCGGACGCTCCGCCGCACGCCCTCGCGGGCAAGCGGGCACGGATCGTCTACGAGCTGACGGCGGACGGCAAGGAGTACCTTCAGGACGTCCTTGCGACGTCGGGCCCCGCAGCCTGGGAGGACGAGAGCTTCGACGTCCGCTTCGCGTTCTTCGCGCAGACGGACGCCGAGACCCGGCTCCGGATCCTCGAGGGACGCCGGACCCGCCTGGCGGAACGGCTCGAGCTCGTCCGGGAGAGCGCGGCTCGCACCCGCGAGCGCCTCGACGAGTACACCCTCGAGCTGCAGCGGCACGGCCTGGAGCAGGTCGAGCACGAGGTGCGTTGGCTGGACGGCCTGATCGACGTCGAGCGTGGCCGCGGCCGCGCAGCGACCTCGGGCGGCCCCGCCGGCGCACGGAGCACCACGAGCACCAGCGGGGGCAACGTTCCCGCTGCGCACACCGAGACAACCGGCGACGGCGACAAGCGCCCCGCCACTGAGAATGAGGAGCGAGGATGACCTCCATCCGCGTCGGAATCGTCGGCGTCGGCAACTGTGCCGCATCGCTGGTCCAGGGCGTTCACTACTACCGTGACGCCACGCCTGACACGACCGTGCCGGGCCTGATGCACGTGAAGTTCGGCCCGTACCACATCTCCGACATCGAGTTCGTGGCGGCGTTCGACGTCGACGCGAAGAAGGTCGGCTTCGACCTCTCCGAGGCGATCGTCGCGAGCGAGAACAACACGATCAAGATCACGGACGTCCCGCCGCTGGGCGTGACCGTCCAGCGTGGCCACACGCTCGACGGCCTCGGGAAGTACTACTCCGAGACGATCGAGGAGTCGGACGCTCAGGCGGTCGACATCGTGCAGGCGCTCAAGGACGCCGCCGTGGACGTCCTGATCTGCTACCTGCCCGTGGGCTCGGAGCAGGCCGCGAAGTTCTACGCGCAGTGCGCGATCGACGCGGGCGTGGCGTTCGTTAACGCCCTGCCGGTCTTCATCGCGTCGGACCCTGAGTGGGCCGCGAAGTTCGAGGCAGCTGGCGTCCCGATCGTGGGCGACGACATCAAGTCCCAGGTCGGTGCCACGATCACGCACCGCGTGATGGCGAAGCTGTTCGAGGACCGTGGCGTCACGCTCGACCGGACGTACCAGCTCAACGTCGGCGGCAACATGGACTTCAAGAACATGCTGGAGCGCGACCGCCTCGAGTCCAAGAAGGTCTCGAAGACCCAGGCCGTCACGTCGAACCTCGAGGGCGCTCTCGCCAACAAGACGAGCGACCGCAACGTGCACATCGGCCCGTCGGACTACGTCGCGTGGCTCGACGACCGCAAGTGGGCGTACGTGCGCCTCGAGGGTCGCGCGTTCGGTGAGGTTCCCCTCAGCCTCGAGTACAAGCTCGAGGTCTGGGACTCGCCCAACTCGGCAGGCATCATCATCGACGCCCTGCGCGCCGCGAAGATCGCCAAGGACCGTGGGGTCGGCGGCCCGATCCTGTCGGCGTCGACGTACTTCATGAAGTCCCCGCCGGTGCAGATGGAGGACCAGAAGGGCCGTGCCCAGCTGGAGGCCTTCATCGCCGGTGACGCGGAGCGCTGAGCCGAAGCGCAACGCAGGGTGAGTCCTGAGCTTGCGAAGGACTCGCCGGAGTGGAGCGGAGGCTCAGCGCGACCAAGAAGACAGCGCGCTGAGCCCGCCACCCAGCACCACCCACGCACCACCCGAAGCAGCCTCGCCCGGATCCGTCCGCGCGGGGCTGCTTCGCGCGTGCGAGCAGGTACCGTGACGCCCGTGACCGTCGCCTCCGAGCTGGCTCAGCTTCTCCGGCTCGAGCGGTTCCGCCGGCTCTTCACGGTCCGGGTGGTCAGCCAGTCGGCTGACGGTCTGTTCCAGGTGGGCCTTGCGACGTTGTTCTTCTTCTCGCCCGAGCGCCAGACGTCGGCCGGGCAGGTGGCTGTCGCCTTCGCGGTGCTCCTCGCGCCCTTCACGATCGTCGGCCCGTGGGCAGGGGTACTGCTGGATCGGTGGCGCCGCCGTCAGGTCCTGGTCGTGGCGAACGTGGTGCGCGCGGTGGTGTGCGGGGCGATCGTCGTCGTGATGGTCGCGACGCCGCCCGGCGAGCCGCTGGGTGCGTCCGTGTACGTGCTGGCGCTGGCGACACTGTCGGTGAACCGCTTCTTGCTTTCTGCGCTCTCGGCCGGGCTGCCGCGCGTGGTCGCGGGCCCGCTGCTGCTGACGGCGAACTCGCTGACGCCGACGCTGGGTGCGGTGGCGGCGGGGGTCGGCGCGGCGGGGGGCTTGGTCCTCGGCCTGGCGCTCCCGGAGGGCCGGGCGACCGACGCCGGGTCGGTGGCCGTGTCCGCGGTCGCGATGGCTGTGGCCGCGGCGCTCGCCTTGCGGTTGCGCGCGGACGAGCTGGGGCCGGAGCGAGGGGCCGTGGGGGCGCCTGCGGGTGTCCAGCTGCGCCGCGTGGGCCGCGACCTCGCCGATGGCGCGCGCCATCTTGCCGACCGGCGCACCCCGGGACAGGCGCTGCTGGCGATGGCGCTGGGTAGGTTCCTGTTCGGGCTCGCGCTGGTGGCGTCGATCCTGGTGAGTCGTCAGATCCTCGCGGATCCCGCGGACACCACCGCTGGCCTGTCGACGTTCGCGCTGGTGGCGGCGGTCACGGGGGTGGGTTTCGGTCTGGCTGTCGTCCTCACGCCGGTGCTGAGCCCGGCGATCGGCCCGCAGCGGTGGATCGCCGCGTGCTTGGGGCTGGGCGCGGTCGCGCAGGTGCTCCTGGTTCCCGAGCCGACGCTCGTCCTGGTGTGCGCGGCCGGGGGTCTGCTCGGGTTGTCGTCCCAGGCGGCGAAGATCGCTGTGGACACCGTGGTGCACCGGGACACCGCTGACGAGTTCCGTGGCCGGGCGTTCGCGCTCTACGACGTCCTCTACAACGCCGCGCTCATGGGCGCCGCGGCCCTCGCCGCCCTCCTGCTTCCCGACGACGGGCACGCGCCTGCGCTGATGGTCGCCGTCGGTGTGGCGTACGCGGTGGGGGCGGTCCTCATGGCGACGCGGGCTGCGCGCGAAGCTCACTGAGCGCTGCTTCTGCCTGCGCGGAGAAGAGAGCCGGCCCGGACACGCTCGCTGCGCACGCCCAGGCGGCGACGAGGAGCTGGCGTGCCCGCAGCATCGGGGCTAGCTCGGCGTCGGAGGGTTCGGGCATGCCGCGCGCACGGGCGTAGGCCGCGAGCGCGGCGCGTCCGTCGGTCGCGCGGGAGCGTCGCAGGGTCGCGAGGTCCCACAGCACGGGCCCGCGGCAGACTTCTTCGAGGTCGAGCCAGAGCCATCGGTCTGCGGACCGCACGAGGTTGCCGGGGTGGGCGTCGCCGTGCAGGACGACGAGCGGCTGGTCGGTGACGGCGTCGGCCATGAGGGCGACCACGTCGGTGTGCTCGTCGCGCAGCATCGTCATGTCGGCGTCGTCGAGCGCGCCGGCCTGTGCGAGGACGTCGAGGCAGGAGGCCGTCTGGTCGAGCACGGGGGCGAGCACGGGCAGGGCGGCGGCGACGTCGTCGGGCAGGCGCTCGCTCGCTTCGTGCAGGCGCGCGAGCGCGACCCCGGTCTCTGCGGGCGTCGGGCGCTGCGGATCGTCACCGGCGTCCTCCCAGAGGGACACGACGACGGGGCCGACGGCGTACGGGCCGGGGTCGACGGCGCGGGCGGGCGCGACGACGTCGGCGTCCTCGTGAGCGAGAGCTCGGGCGACGGCGACCTCCCGGGCGTACCAGGCGGCGGGGTCGGCGCGGACGGCGGCCGTGTGCGTCGAGGCGCGCGCCACGAGGCCGGTACCGTCGAGCCGGACGACGACGCTGCCCCCTTCGGCGACGACCTCCGAGGAGGTGGGGGCGAGGCCTGCGCGCGCCACGACCGTCGCGATCGCGTCCAGGGCGGTCGCACGAAGGTCGTGGGGTGCGCGGCTCACTCCTGCTGGTCCGCCCACCAGGCCAGGAGCGCGGCGCGGGCGTCGTCGGGGGACATCGGGCCCTGCTCCATGCGGAGCTCGAGGAGGTGTTTGTACGCACGTCCCACCGTGGGTCCCGGGGCGATCTGCAGGATCTCCATAATCTGCTGGCCGTCGAGGTCCGGGCGGATCGCGGCGATCTCCTCCCGCTCGGCGAGCTCCGCGATCCGCGCCTCGAGCGAGTCGTACGCGGCGGACAGGCGCTGCGCCTTGCGCCGGTTGCGCGTGGTGCAGTCGGCGCGGGTGAGCCGGTGCAGTCGCTCCAGCAGGGGGCCGGCGTCGGTCACGTAACGCCGGACCGCGGAGTCGGTCCACTCGCCGTCGCCGTAGCCGTGGAAGCGCAGGTGCAGCTCGACGAGGCGCGAGACCTGCGCGATGGTCTCCTTGTCGTAGCGCAGCGCCTTGAGCCGCTTGCCCGTGAGCTTCGCGCCGACGAGCTCGTGGTGGTGGAAGCTCACGCCACCGCCGGGCTCGAACCGGCGCGTCGCGGGCTTGCCGCAGTCGTGCATGAGCGCCGCGAGGCGCAGCACGAGGTCCGGCCCAGGCACGGGACCGTCAGGCCCGGTCTCGAGGTCGATCGCCTGGGCGACGACGGTGAGCGTGTGCTCGTACACGTCCTTGTGCCGCTTGTGCTCGTCGACCGTCTGCCGCATGGCGTCCAGCTCCGGCAGCACGTGCGCGGCCAGGCCCGTGTCCGTGAGGACGGCGAGGCCGGGCCGCGGGTCGGCCGCGAGCAGGAGCTTGTCGAGCTCGGCGCGCACGCGCTCCGCCGAGACGATGGTGATCCGGTCGGCCATGGCCTCGATCGCCGCCCGGGTCGCGGGCTCGACGTCGAAGCCGAGCTGGGCGGCGAAGCGCGCCGCCCGCATCATCCGCAGGGGATCGTCGTCGAACGACATCTCGGGGGCGATGGGCGTCCGCAGGAGCCCCGCTGCGAGGTCGCGCATCCCGTCGTGCGGGTCCACGAACGTCAGGGACGGCAGCCGCAGCGCCATCGCGTTGACCGTGAAGTCACGCCGCGACAGGTCGCCCTCGAGCGTGTCGCCGAACGTCACGAGCGGCTTGCGCGACGCAGGGTCGTACTCGTCTGACCGGTAGGTCGTGATCTCGACGACGACCTCGGGCACGTCGCCGCGAGCGTGGCGCTTGGCGCCGATCGTGCCGAACTCCTTGCCGATGTCCCAGTGGGCGTCCCCCCAGGCGGCGAGGAGCGCCAGCGTCTGGTCCGGGCGCGCCGACGTCGCGAAGTCGAGGTCGGCGCTGACCCTGCCGAGGAAGGCGTCGCGCACGGGGCCGCCGACGAGCGCGAGCTCGTGCCCGGCGTCGGCGAACACCTGCCCGAGCTCGGCCGCGGCGGGCGCGATCTCCGTCAGGACCGTGAGCGCACGGCGCTGCAGGGCCGCGAGCGCGGCGTCGTCCACGGGAGGGGTCGGTTCTGGGTGCTGGGCCACAACGCCCAAGCCTGCCACGCGCGGGGGGTCGCAGGCGCGCTGCCGAGCCGCCGCCGGTCCCACCCGCGCCGTCCTTCGTTACAGTGTCGTTATGAGTCCCGCAGCGTCGCAGTCGGACAGGCAGCGGATCCCCGCGCCGCCTGGCGGCCACGCGCTGCGCATCGACCCTCGCCGGCGCGTCGGTCCGGGCCTCACGCTGATCCCGTCGTCGCAGATGCCCATCGTCGAGGAGACGTCCGCCGGGGGCCTGGTCATCGACGTCACACGGGCCGGTGTGCACCGGGCCGCGGTGATCGCGCGGCGCAACCGTGCCGGTCGGCTCGAGTGGTGCCTGCCGAAGGGGCACCTCGAGGGCACGGAGACGCCCGAGCAGGCGGCGGTCCGGGAGATCGCGGAGGAGACCGGAATCTCGGGCGCGATCCGCCTGCGCCTCGGGATCATCGACTACTGGTTCTCGGGCGAGGGCCGGCGCGTGCACAAGGTGGTGCACCACTTCCTGCTGGAGGCCCTCGCGGGTGACCTGACGGTCGAGCTCGACCCGGACGGCGAGGCCGAGGACGCCGCGTGGATCCCCGTGCCCGAGCTGGCGCGTACGCTGTCGTACCCGAACGAACGTCGGCTGGCAGCGGAGGCTCAACAGCTGCTCGACACCGGCGCCCACTCCTTCCTCGAGGCCCCCGGACACTGATGGCTGCTCGCGCTGTTCGCGGTCGCGTCGCGACCGCGCTGGTCACGCTGTGCACGCTCGCGCTCGTCGCGCTGCCCGGCCTCGGCGTCCCCGCGCAGGCCGTCAGCCCCGAGGAGGCTCCGGGCGCCACGGTCGCCGTCTCAGGTCTCGCACCGACCGCGGTGACGCCCGAGAGCGTCGTGACCCTCGACGTCGCCGTCACGAACCCCACGGCCGAGGAGATCGAGGCGCCACGCGTCGACCTGTCGATCGTGCGCTACCGCATGTCGACCCGGTCGGTGCTCGACGCCTGGTACCTCGACGATCAGTACCTTGTCGCCCCCGGTCTGATCGCTCGGGAAGAGCTCGCGCCTCTCGCTGCGGGCGAGACCCGCAGCGTCCGGCTGACCGTCCCGGCCGAGACCCTCGGGCTCCTGACGTACCCCGAGGCCGCGGGTCCCCGCGGCCTCGTCGTGGAGCTCGTCGCCGACGGGCGCCTGCTCGACGAGACCCGGACGTTCCTGCTGTGGCAGCCCGAGCCGGACCCTGACCCCATGACCCTGGGCATCCTGGCCCCGGTGACGACACAGGCTGCGGGCACGCTCGAGGCGCGCGCCCAGGGGCTCAGCACCGAGATGGCTCCCGGGGGGCGCCTCGACGCGCTGCTGCAGGCGACCCGGGCCCAGCCCGGGGTGACCTGGGCCGTCGACCCGGCCGTCGTCGAGGACGCCGCCGCAGGCACTGCCGGAGATGCGGGCATCACCTGGGCGCAGACCCTCGTCGCGTCGGCCGAGGGCCGCGACGTCTACGCGCTCGACCCGTACGACCCCGACGTCGCCGCCCTCGCGCACGCCGACGTCGATGCCTTCCTCACGACGTCGTCGCGGACGCCCGGGTCGGCCCTGACGGGGTGGCGCCAGGACCTCACCCTGCCGGGACCGGGTGTCGTCGACGTCGCGACGCTCACCGCGGCGGTCCGCGCCGGGCGGGGCACCGTGGTCCTCGACCCTGCGGCCCCGCCCGAGCCCGGGCTGCCGACGCCCCCGGCCCTCGCCGCCCTGGCGACCAGCGCCGGGCCGGCCACCACGCTGACTCCGGACGCGGAGCTCTCGGGGCTCCTCCAGGGCGCCGTGCCGGACGTCGTCGGCTCCGCCTTCGAGTCGCGTCAGCTGCTGCTCGCCGAGCTCGCGATCGTCAGCCTCGAGCAGGACGGTCCCGAGCACCTGCTGCTCGCGGCCGGGCGCGACTGGCACCCGAACGCGACGGACACCGCAGCGTTGCTCGACGCCGTGGCGCAGGCCCCGTTCGTGGAGCTGCGTCCGCTGTCGGAGTGGACCGCGGACGCCGGGAACCCCTTCGACGCCGACGCGCCGGCCGAGGCGATCGCACCCGGAGAAGCGTCCAGCCGTGCACTGAGGCTCGCGGACGAGCTCGCCGAGGACGCGCGCCGGGTGGCGCAGGTGGCCGCCGAGCCCGACGCCCTCCTGGAGCCGTACCTGACGACGCTCGCGGCAGCCTCCTCGCTCGCTCTGCGCGGGGACGACGCCGTGCGAACCGCGCTGCTGGAGTCGGCCCGGGAGCAGGGGCGAGCGCTCGCGTCGGGTCTGAGCGTCGTCGAGGGCAGCACCGTCAACCTGATCGCGGCGAGCGGGGACCTGCCCGTGACGCTGCGCAACGACCTCGCCCAGGCCGTCACCGTCGGGGTGATGCTGCGTCCGAGCGACCCGCGGCTGAGCGCGGAACCGAGCGAGCGCGTGACGATCGAGCCGGGCACCACCGCGTCCGTGACGGTCCCGGTGACCGCGATCGGGTCCGGCAACGTCGACGTCGACGTCCAGGTGCTGGCGGACGACGGCACGGTGGTCGCCGCGCCGGCCGCGTTCACCGTCCGGGTGCGCGCCGACTGGGAGTCGACGGGCACCGCCGTCGTCGGCATCGCCCTCGCCGTCCTGCTCGTCGCCGGGATCGCCCGCACCGTGCGCCGCGGCCGCTCCGCGAGCCGGATGGCCCCGATGCGCCCCGAGGAGGACGCGCCGTGAGCGGCCTCGGCCGCAGCTCGATGATCATGGCCGCCGGGACCGCCGCGTCACGCGCCCTGGGCTTCGTGCGCAACATCCTGCTGGTGGGTGCCATCGGTGGCACGGGCCTGGCAGCCGACTCGTTCGACATCGCGAACAAGATCCCCAACATGCTCTTCGCGATCCTCGCGGGCGGCGTCCTCAACGCGATCCTGGTCCCGCAGATCGTGCGGGCCTATCAGGGCCGCGACCCGGAGCGGTACGTCAACAAGCTCCTGACCGTCGCGACGCTCGCGATCGGCGCCATGACCGTGCTGCTGACGGCAGGGTCAGGACTCGTCATCGCCGTGATGTCCGGCCCGAACTGGACCGAGCCGCAGCGCGCGCTCGCCGTGACCTTCGCGCTCTGGTGCATCCCGCAGCTGTTCTTCTACGGGCTCTACACGCTGTGGGGCCAGGTCCTCAACGCGCGCCGGCAGTTCGGTCCGTTCATGTGGGCCCCCGTGCTCAACAACATCGTGTCCATCGCCGGCTTCGCGCTCTTCATCGCGATGTTCGGGGGGTACGCGGTCGACGGCTGGGTCGACGATCCCGCGCGCTGGAACGGTCCCCGCGTGGCCGTGCTCGCCGGGACCGCCACGCTCGGGGTCGCGTCCCAGGCCCTGATCCTGCTGTGGCCCCTCGTGCGCGGCGGCTTCCGGTTCTCGTTCCAGCCGGACCCCCGCGGCGTCGGCCTCGGCTCCGCCGGGCGCGTCGCGGCGTGGACGCTCGCCGCGGTGCTGCTCGACCAGGTCGGGGTGCTCGCCACCACGCGCATCGCCTCGGCCGCGCCGATCCTGCCCGGCACCGCGATCCCCGACCCGGCGATCGCCGGGAACGCGGCGTACAGCCAGGCGCTCCTGATCTACCTGCTCCCGCACTCGCTGGTGACCGTGTCGATCGCCACGGCGTTGTTCACCGGCCTCAGCGCCTCGGTCCAGGCGGGACGGATGGACGAGGTCCGCGCCCAGCTCTCCCGGGGGCTGCGGACGGTGAGCGTCTTCACGATGCTCGCGACGGCGGTCCTCGTCGTCCTCGCGCTGCCCCTGACCCGCCTGCTCGTCCCGACCATCAGCGACGTCGGGGCGGAGGCCGTCGCGCAGGTCCTGGTCACGATGAGCCTCGGGCTCGTGCCGCTCGGCGCGATGGTCCTGATGAAGTGGGCGTTCTTCGCGTTCGAGGACGGGCGCACCGTCTTCTGGATCCAGGTGCCGATGACGATCGTCCTCGTCGGCGGCTCCCTGGCGGCCATGTGGCTCGCCCCCCAGCAGTGGTGGGTCGTCGGGATCGGCGCCTCCGTGGCGGCGTCGAACGCAGCGGCGGTCGCCCTGCGGGCCGGAGCCCTGTCGCGCAAGATCGGCGGGCTCGACGGCCACCGCGTCGTACGGCTGCACGTGCGCGCGCTCCTGGCCGCCGTCGTGGCGGGTCTGGCCGGATGGCTGGTCATCCGGCTCTTCGGGGACCTCAGCGGGCTGTCCTGGGGCCGGGCCGCGCTGGTGACAGGCGTCGGCGGCTCCGTCATCACCGCCGTCTACGTGCTGGCCCTGACGGTCATGCGGGTCCAGGAGATGCGCGGACTCGTCGCGACGGTCACCCGAGCGGTGCGCCGCCGCCGCTGACGGACCGGGGAGGGAACCGAAGGGGCGTCGCGCCCGTTCACCCGTACGATGGAGCCGCCGGCCGTGCGGCCGACCGCCACCTAGTGTCGAGCACCGCGGTGCATGCTCGGAAAGGACTTCGCGTGCAGGGGATGTCACAGTCGGACGTGCTCGCCGGGCGTTACGAGCTCCTCGCTCGGACGAGCTCGGACCTCGAGGACGTCCAGGCCTGGACCGGCCGTGACCAGATCCTCGACCGCCCGGTGCACGCGAGCCTCGTCGGCGGCGAGCACGCGGAGGCCGCGCTCGACGACGCACGTCGCGCCTCGCTCATCGCCGACCCGCGCCTCCCGCGCATCCTCGACGTCGGTAGGGACGGCGAGCAGGCCTACGTCGTCACCGAGCCGTGGTCCGGGACCAGCCTGACCGAGGTCGTGGGCGCCGACGGCACCGGCGCGCTCGACCCTGCGCAGGCCCGCGCCGTCGTCGGCGAGGTCGCGACAGTGCTCGAGGTCGCGCGCAACCGCGGCGTCCACCACCTCGCGCTGCGCCCCGCCGTCGTGCGCCTCTCCGGCGCCGGTGCGCAGGTGACCGGCCTCGGGCTCGACGCCGCGCTGGGCGACCACACGTGGCGCGGCGCGGTGACCACCGCGCGCACCGATGTCGTCGGGCTCGCCCGCCTCCTGTCCTACTGCCTCACCGGTGTGTGGCCCGAGCCGGAGATCGCGGAGGACGACGCGGCGCTCGCCGGCCTTGCGGACGCCCCGGAGGACCTCGCCGCGCTCTGCCGCACGGTCCTGACCAGCCGGACCGCGGGACCCCGGACCGCCGGTGAGGTCGTCGCCGCGCTCGGCGAGTGGGAGCCCGTGGCACAGCCGAGCGGCGCCGTCACCGACGTTGCGCCTGAGCCCGAGCCCGCGCCGGTCCCGCAGCCGCCGGCGGCGCCCGGCCCGGTCGTCCGGCAGTCAGTGCGGACGAGCGTCGGGGAGCGGGTCGCCCGACCCGGGACACCGCCCCCCGCCATGCCTGCGCGGCCGCCCGTGGCCCGCACGAGCATCCGCGCCGGTGGCGCGGCCGCGGTCGGAGCCGCGGGCGTCGCCGGAGCCGCGAACGACGCGCCACCCACCGCGGGACCGTCGGCACCCCCCAGCATCGCACCGGGCAGCGGCCCCGCGCCCGCGGTCCCGTGGGACTCCGTGCTCGGCCCCGTCGCCCCCGCCGCGGAGCCCGCCCCGCCCCGCCGGCCCGCCGGCTCCGCGCTGCGCTTCGACCCGACCGCCATGACGCTCGGGATCATGGCGTTCATCATCGTGATCGGCCTCGTCATCGCGTGGCAGACCCTGGGCGAGGGCTGGCGGAACCCGTTCCAGCTCCCCGATGCCTCCAGACCCGTCGAGAGCGGCGAGGTCGCCACCACCGCGCCGGAGTCCGAGTCCCAGCAGGTCCCCGTGATCGCCTCAGGCGACCAGCTCGACCCGCAGGGCGACGACAACGAGCACCCCGAGGCCGTCGACCGCGCCATCGACCTCGACCCGACGACGTACTGGTACACCCGCACCTACAACTCAGCGACGTACGCCGGCCTCGGCAAGTCCGGCGTCGGGTACACGATCGAGCTCGAGGAGGCCGCCCCGGTGTCCACGATCTACCTCAGCACCAACAACTCGGGCGGCAACGTCGAGATCCGCGCAACCTCTCCCGAGACACCGGACGAGGGCGACATCCTGTGGTCCGGCCCGCTCGAGGAGGAGATGGAGATCGATCTGCCGTCCCCTGTCGAGGCGGAGGACCTCGTGCTGTGGTTCACCGAGCTCCCGCAGACCCCAGACGGCAGCAACCGCGTCGAGCTGCGCGAGATCTCCGTCGCGTGAGCGTGGGAACACCGACCGCCCCGCACGTGTTCTGCCCAGCAGACCCGGACAACGACCAAGGAGTCACCCCGTGACGATCCAGCTTCCCGCGCCCACCCCCGTCGACGACGTCGAGCCCCGGAACCTCGTGATCGTCGGCTCCGGCCCGGCCGGCTACACGGCCGCGATCTACGCGGCGCGCGCCGGCCTCGAGCCGCTCGTCCTCGCCGGCTCCATCACCGCCGGCGGTGCGCTGATGAACACCACGGAGGTCGAGAACTTCCCCGGCTTCCCCGACGGCATCATGGGTCCCGAGCTCATGGAGCACATGCAGAAGCAGGCTGAGCGCTTCGGTGCCGTCATCGAGTGGGACGACGCGAGCGAGGTCGAGCTCGAGGGCGACGTGAAGGTCGTCCGCACCGCCAACGGTGACACCTACCGCGCCCACGCCGTCATCCTCGCGACCGGCTCGGCCTACCGCGAGCTCGGGCTCGACGACGAGCGCCGCCTGTCCGGCCGGGGCGTGTCGTGGTGCGCGACCTGCGACGGCTTCTTCTTCAAGAACCAGCACATCGCCGTCGTCGGCGGCGGCGACTCCGCCGTGGAGGAGGCCACCTTCCTGACGCGGTTCGCCGAGAAGGTCACGATGGTGCACCGTCGTGACGCGCTGCGCGCCTCCAAGATCATGGCGGACCGGGCGGCCAACGACCCGAAGATCGAGTTCGCCTGGAACTCGGAGGTCGTCGGCATCTCGGGTGACGCGAAGGTCGAGTCCCTCACGCTGCGGGACACCGTGACGGGCGCCGAGCGCCCCCTCGACGCCACCGCGCTGTTCGTCGCGATCGGGCACGAGCCCCGCACCGAGCTGGTCCGTGGGCAGGTCGACCTCGACGAGAACGGCTACATCGAGGTCCAGGGTCGCACCACGCTGACGAACCTCGCCGGCGTCTTCGCCTGCGGCGACGCTGTCGACCACACCTACCGGCAGGCGATCACGGCGGCGGGGTCGGGATGCTCCGCGGCGATCGACGCGCAGAACTACCTGGCGCTGCTGGCTGACCGCGGCGCAGCCGCGGCCGACGCGGCGATGGAGCGCGGCGACGAGGACCCGAGCATCGTGGTCCCGCCGGCCGAGCTCAGCGACGCCCTGGAGAGCTGACGTGGCCTCCACGGTCGCCGTCACGGACGAGACCTTCAAGGCTGAGGTCCTCGAGCACGACCTCCCGGTGGTCGTGGACTTCTGGGCCGACTGGTGCGGTCCGTGCCGCCAGATCGCGCCCGTGCTCGAGGAGCTGGCGGCGCGGTACGCGGGCCAGGTGCGGATCGCGAAGCTCGACACCGAGGCGAACCAGGCGGTCACCGCGGCCTACGGCATCGTGTCCATCCCCACGCTGAACCTGTACCGGAGCGGCGAGCTCGTGCGGTCCCTGGTCGGTGCCCGCCCCAAGGCGGAGATCGCTCGCGAGATCGAGGAGCTCGTCGCGGGCGTCCGCTGACGAGCCGCGCGGCACGGAGGACTCCGTCGGCTCTTCACACGTCCCCCGCACACGGCGTGCCAAGATGGGAGACGTGAGTCTCGACGACCAGGACGTCCCCGGGCCGGGTGCTCCGGCTCCCACCGGGGCAGTAGCCCCTGCCCAGCGCGGAGGAACGCGCCTGGACCCGTGGTTCGGCGCCTACGCGCAGCGAACCCACGGGATGCGAGCGTCGGAGATCCGGGCGCTCTTCGCCGTCGCGAACCGGCCCGAGGTCGTCTCGCTCGCCGGCGGCATGCCGTACCTCGAGGGACTGCCCCTCGAGGTGATCGCTGACGCGATCCAGCGGCTCGTCACGACCCGCGGGACCACCGTGCTCCAGTACGGGTCTGGCCAGGGAGACGAAGGCCTGCGCGAGCAGATCGTCGAGGTCATGCGACTCGAGTCGATCGACGCGCACCCGGACGACGTCGTCGTCACGACCGGGTCCCAGCAGGCCCTCGACCTCGTGACCCGCATCTTCATCGATCCAGGCGACGTGATCGTCGCCGAGGCCCCCAGCTACGTCGGGGCGCTCGGCGTCTTCCGGGCGTACCAGGCCGACGTCGTGCACGTGCCGATCGACGAGCACGGGCTCGTCCCCGAGGCGCTCGACGAGGCGCTGGTGCGGCTCGCGCAGCAGGGCCGCCGGGTCAAGCTGCTGTACACGGTCCCCAACTTCCACAACCCGGCCGGGGTGTCGATCTCCCTCGAGCGCCGCCCGCAGATCCTGGAGATCGCCCGGCGCCACGGCGTCCTCGTCCTCGAGGACAACCCGTACGGGCTGCTCGGGTTCGACGGTGAGCCGTTGCCCGCGATGCGGTCGATGGACGACGACGGCGTGCTCTACCTGGGCTCGTTCTCCAAGACCTTCGCTCCCGGCTATCGCGTCGGCTGGGTCGTCGCCCCGCACGCCGTGCGCGAGAAGCTCGTCCTGGCGAGCGAGTCAGCGATCCTCTGCCCGTCCAACGCGAGCCAGCTCGCCATCTCCACCTACCTGACGACCTGCGACTGGCAGGGCCAGATCAAGGACTTCCGCGAGCTGTACCGCGAGCGACGCGACGCGATGGTCGGCGCGCTCGCCAAGTATCTGCCCCAGGCGAGCTGGACCGTCCCGGCGGGGGGCTTCTACACCTGGGTCAAGCTGCCGGAGGGCCTCGACGCCCAGTCGATGCTCCCCCGCGCCGTGACGAACAGGGTCGCCTACGTCCCGGGCACGGCCTTCTACGCCGACGGCGCCGGGGCCGACCACATGCGCCTGTCCTTCTGCTTCCCGACGCCGGAGCGCATCCGCGAGGGCGTCCGCCGCCTCGCGACCGTGGTCAACGGCGAGGCGGACCTGCTGAACATCTTCGGCACCACCAAGTTCGAGCACCCCACCGACGACGTCGACTCCCCAGGACCTGATCTCGCATGAGCGCTCCCCACCCCCGTGTCCTCGTCCTCGCCGGCGGCCTGTCCCACGAGCGTGACGTATCGCTGCGGTCCGGGCGTCGGGTCGCCGAGGCGCTGCGCGCCACGGGCTGCGAGGTCCTGGTGCACGACGTCGACGCGCACCTCATCGACCGCGTCCGCTCCGAGCAGCCGGACGTCGTGTGGCCCTTGCTCCACGGCGCCTCCGGCGAGGACGGCTCGGTGGCGGACGTCCTCGAGCTCCTGGGCGTGCGCTTCGTGGGTGCCGGGCCCCGCGCCACGCGCGCCTCGTGGAACAAGGCCGTCACCAAGTCGATCGTCGCCCACGCGGGAGTCTCGACCCCCGACTACGTCACGCTGCCGCAGTCGCTCTTCAGCGAGCTGGGCGCAGCGACGGTCCTCGACCTCGTCGTGGAGAGCCTCGGCCTGCCGCTCGTCGTCAAGCCGGCCCGCGGGGGTTCGGCGCTCGGCGTCACCCTGGTGCGCTCCCGGGAGGACATGGCCCGCGCCATGGTGACGTGCTTCTCCTACGACGAGATCGCGCTGATCGAGCAGGCCGTCGACGGCACCGAGGTCGCGGTATCCGTCCTCGCCACGCCGGACGGCCTCACCGCCCTTCCGGCGGTCGAGATCGTCACCGACGGTCCGTACGACTTCGACGCCCGGTACAACCCTGGTCGTACCGAGTACTTCGCTCCCGCGCGCCTGCCCGACGACGTCGCACGCCGAGTCGCCGAGACCGCCGTCGCGGCCCACGAGGCGCTCGCGCTGCGCCATCTGTCCCGCTCGGACCTCATCGTCCGCCCAGACGGCTCGGTCGAGTTCCTCGAGGTGAACACCTCACCGGGCCAGACGGAGACCTCGCTGTTCCCGCAGGCGGTGGCTGCTGCGGATCGCTCGTTGGCTGACGTGTACCGCAGCATCGTGGATCTCGCGGCCGCGACACCCCGCCGGCGCGAGGCCGCGTCGCTGGTCTGAGCGATCGCCTCCAGCCCGGCGGGCCGAGCGCGCCGAGCGCTCAGCCCTTGCGGAAGAGGCCCGGCTCCTCGGGTGCCATGACGTCGAGGATGCGGTTGAGGTCCTCGACCGACGCGAACTCGATGGTCATCCGACCCTTGCTCTTGCCGAGGGCCACCTTCACGCGGGTCTCGAACCGGTCGGACAGCCGGGTCGCGAGCTCGTCCACCGCGGCGGACCGGGTGCCCGCCCGCGGGCGTCGCTTGGCCGGCTCGGCACCGTCGAGGCCGCCCATCGACACGATCTCCTCCGTGGCTCGCACGGACAGACCCTCGGCGACGATCCGCTGGGCGAGCCGCTCGATCGCCGCGGCGTCCTGCAAGCCGAGCAACGCACGCGCGTGCCCTGCGGACAGCACACCCGCTGCCACGCGGCGCTGAGCGAGCGCGGGCAGCCGGAGCAGTCGAAGCGTGTTGGAGATCTGCGGCCGGCTCCTGGAGATCCGGGCAGCCAGCTCCTCGTGCGTGCAGCCGAAGTCGTCGAGCAGCTGCTGGTACGCCGCTGCCTCCTCGAGGGGGTTCAGCGCCGCGCGGTGGAGGTTCTCCAGCAGCGCGTCGCGCAGCAGGTCGTCGTCCTCGGTCGCCCGGATGATCGCGGGCACGGCGCTGAGGCCGGCTTCCTGCGTCGCCCGCCAGCGGCGCTCGCCCATGATGAGCTCGTAGGGGGTCGGACCGTCTGGCGTGCGTCGCACGACGATCGGCTGGAGCACGCCGATCTCCCGGATCGACCCGACCAGCTCGGCGAGGTCGTCGGGGTCGAAGACGGTCCGCGGCTGGCGGGAGTTGGGGCGGATCTGAGTGACGTCCAGCTCGGCGAACTCCGCTCCGGGGACGGGCAACAGCTCAGCCCCCGTCGCGCTGGGCGTCGCAGAGACCGCGCCTGTGCCGTCGTCGTCTCTGCTCTGAGGGTCTTTCAGCAGGTCAGCGCTCTGCGCCGGCTCGTCGGTCGCCTTCGGCGTGCCGGGGTCGGTGGCCTTGCGGGCGCTCGGGCCCCCGGGGAAGAAGACGTCGACCGGGCGCTGGTTGTCGGTGCTCGTGGGGATGAGCGCGCCCAGTCCCCGTCCGAGGCCTCGTCGCTTGTCGCTCATCTCTGCTCCTCGTCGATCGTGCGCTGCTCGTGCTGGTGATGGTCGTCCTGCCGCTCCTGCTCAGCGGCGCCTCCATCGCGGGCGTGGGCTGCCGCGTCCCGGTCTGCGTGCCGCTGGCTGAGCTCGTTCGCCGCCTCCAGGTACGCGAGCGCACCCGTGGAGTTGGGGTCGTACGTCAGCACGGTCTGTCCGTGCGAAGGGGCCTCCGAGACGCGGACGCTCCGCGGGATCGCTGTGCGCAGGGTCTGCTCGCCGAAGTGCTCACGAACCTCGGCGGCCACCTGCTGCGCCAGGTTGGTGCGCCCGTCGAACATCGTCAGGAGGATCGTCGACACGTGCAGTTCCGGATTGAGGTGCGCCTGGATCATCTGGATCGTCTTGAGCAGCTGGCTCAAGCCCTCGAGTGCGTAGTACTCGCACTGGATGGGGATGAGCACCTCGCGACCCGTGACGAAGGCATTGACCGTCAGCAAGCCCAGAGACGGCGGGCAGTCCACCAGGACGTAGTCGATGCGCGGCTCGCCGCGTTCGACGCGTTGCGCCAGATAGGTGTCGAGAGCTCGCCGGAGTCGTGTTTCACGTGAAACGAGCGAGACGAGCTCGATCTCCGCTCCGGAGAGGTCGATCGTCGCGGGCACGCACCAGAGGTTCGGGATGTCCGGGCAGACCTGGACGGTCGAAGCCATGTCGGCGTCTTCCACCAGGACGTCGTACACCGACGGCGTCCCCGACCGGTGGTCGATGCCGAGCGCCGTCGAGGCGTTCCCCTGCGGATCGTTGTCGATCACGAGGACATTGAGACCGCCCTGAGCGAGGCCCGCGGCCAGGTTCACCGTCGTGGTCGTCTTGCCGACGCCACCCTTCTGGTTGGCGACCGTCAGGATCCGCGTCGTCGCGGGTCGTTCGAACTGGCGTCCACGCAACGTGATGCGCCGCCGGGAGTCCTCGGCGAGCTGGGCCGCGAGGGGGGTGTCGGCGTCCATCGCTGGCAAGGCCTTGATCAGCGCCGCGCGCCTCCAGTCCTCGCTTGTTTCACGTGAAACACGCTCGGATCGGCTGTTCGCCTCACTCACCTGGTCTCCATTCATCGCGTGACCTTATTCTGCCTTGCGCCTCCCACATCGCCGAACCGGCGAGTGGGTTCCGCCGTTCGGCGGCCCGTGCGGCGCCCCGGCTCCTCGTGGTCACGGCGTACCGCGCACTCATTCCGGTGGCGCGAGGATCGCGTCCGATTCCGCTCACCCGGTTGTCCCGCTCACCACTCCAGTGTCTGAGCAGCGCGTCCGCTCAGCGCGTCCGAGTCGCCACAACGACCCGTGTCGGCTCGAGGTCAGGAAGCGTCGGCGCGTCGGCTACGCGGGCGTCGGTGGCGCCGTACTTGCGCAGCACCTTGGCGGCGGCCTCGATCTCGACCTCCGCGCTGCGACCCTTGAGCACGACGAGCTGGCCACCCTTCCGCACCAGCGGGAAGGTCCACCGGGCGAGCTTCTCCAGCGGTGCGACCGCGCGGGAGGTCACGGCATCCGCCTGGAAGGCGCCGTGATACTCCTCGGCACGCCCACGCCGGACATCGACGTTGGAGAGCTCGAGCTCGTCGACGACGTGCCCCAACCACGTCGTCCGGCGCTCCATCGGCTCTACCAGGATCACCTGGGCCTGGGGCCGCAGGATCGCGATCACGATTCCCGGAAGACCCGCTCCTGACCCCACGTCGACCATGTCACCCTCGGTCGGGAGGAAGGGGACGACTGCGGCGGAATTCACCAGGTGACGCTCCCACAGCCTGCTCGTCTCCCGAGGACCGATCAGTCCCCGAAGAACGCCCTCTTGGCGCAGCAGACCATGAAACTGCACCGCGCGCGCGTGGTGGGCACCGAAGAGAGCGACGAGCCGATGATCGTCGTCCGCGATCGCGTCGGGTGCCGGACGCTCACCCTCGGGTGCTGCTACGTCCCGTCCACCAGCATCAATCAGCGCGTCGCTCGGAGCAGCAGCTCCCACGGGTGTTTCACGTGAAACGTCGTTCACTGCACATCCTCTTGTCGTCCTGGCATCTAAACCTACCGTGACTCGTCGAAGCCGACCGCCATGGTGGGCGATGCCTCACGAGGGCGACGCCTCTCCAGCGCTGCCGTCCCCGGGGGGTCCGCAAAGGACCTGGGCACTTCCAGGGCTGCGCCGTTGCCGGTGGTCCTTCAGCGTCCGCATCCCAGGCCCAACGCCCCGGTTCAGTGTGGCGCCGTGGCACAGAAGGCATGGGAAACGCCGATCGACGCCGTCGTACGCGGGACTGCGCCGGGAGGCCAAGGTGAGGGCCCGCCGCCCCGCCCGGTGTCTGCGGGGGCCGCTGTGCCAGGCGCGGGCTCTCGAGCGCTGGCGGGCTCTCACGGCTGGGTCCCTCTCCGCCGCCGAAGCCGCTTCCCTCTCGCGACCATCGCGCCGCATCCGCGGTCCCGGGGTACGTGCAGCACGCGTCACGTCGCGGTCGCGGTCAGTGATCGCTGTCTCCGCTTCGAGCGATACCCGGTCTCGTGTCGGCCAGCGCCCCGAGATCTTCGACAGGACTTCGTTCCTCACCAGTCGGGCGTCGACTGACCATCGCGCCTGATGGCCACGCTCCTGCGGACGCCTGCAGGCGTCGCTCCCGAGCACCGACCCATCCGGTCGCGGACGTCTGACGAGCGAATGCGCACCGTCGACCGCGATGCGCGGATGACGCGGCTGGCCGCCCGGGACAACGCGAAGGGCGCCGTGTTTCACGTGAAACACGGCGCCCTCGTCAACCAGAGATCAACCAGCCGGATGGATCTTGACGTATCGCTCGGGGTCCGTCCCGTGCGAGTCGCTCGTCAGGCCAGCCGCAGCCACGGCGTCGTGGACGACCTTCCGCTCGAACGCGTTCATCGGCTCGAGCTCAATAGCCTCCCCCGACGAGCGCACGGTCTCCATCGCCTCGTTCGCCTGCGCAGTGAGCGCCGCCCGACGCTCGGCGCGGTAGCCAGCGATGTCGAGCATCAGCCGGCTCCGCTCGCCCGTACGCGCCTGCACAGCGAGCCGCGTCAGGTCCTGCAGCGCGTCGAGCACCTCGCCCTCGGCACCGACGAGGTGCGACAGCGAGCCTCGTGCCTCGGTGACGATGTCGACCGTCGCACGGCCATGATCGATGTCCATGTCGATCTCGCCGTCGAGGTCGGCGATGTCGAGCAGCTCTTCGAGGTAGTCCGCGGCGATCTCGCCCTCCTCCTCGAGGCGCTGGGTGGTGGTCTTCTCGGGGGCGGCGTCAGCCATGTTCACGGTCTCTCCTGAAAGTCGGCGGGGCCTGCGGGCCAGGCTACTTCTTCTTCTTGCGCTTCTTCGAGACCGGCTGCTGACGCTGCCCACGGGGCTGCTCGATCGTCGGCGTGGTGGTCTCCGTCGTCGGGGTCACGATGCCCTTGGCACGGCGCCGCTCCTCGAGCCGCTTCGCTGCGGCCGAGCCGGGGGTCGGCATCTTGCGGATGGTGTAGAACTGCTGGCCCATGGACCACAGGTTCGACACCGTCCAGTAGACCAGCACACCGATCGGGAAGTTCACGCCCGACACCGCGATGATGATCGGCAGCAGGTACATCATGTTCTTCTGCATGCTCGCCGTGGGGCCCTCGAGGGCCGACGGCGGCATGTTCTTCATGGTCAGCTGACGCTGCGTGAAGAACTGCGTGAGGGCCATCAGCACGATGAGCGCAGCCGTGACGACCCGGACGGCCGTGACATCCGTTCGGATGAACGTCTCTGAGAGCGGGGCACCGAAGAAGGTCGAGCTCTCGATCTGACCGGCGAGCACCCGGTCGATCGGGCCGATGCCGGCTTCGCTACCGTCGGCGATGCCGGGCAGCCCATTGAGCACCCGGAAGAGCGCGAAGAAGATCGGCGTCTGCAGCAGGATCGGCATGCATGAGGCGAACGGCGACGTCTTGTGGTGCTTGTACAGCTCCTGCATCTCGCGGGCCATGGCCTCGCGGGAGGCGGGGTCCTTCTTGTTCTTGTACTTGTCCTGGAGCTTGCGCAGGTCCGGCGCGAGGAGCTGCATGCCGCGCGAGGCGTGGATCTGCTTGAAGAACAGCGGGATCAGGAGCGTACGGATGACCAGCGTCAGTCCGACGATCGCGAGGACCCAGGTGACGCCCGAGGTGCTCGACATGCCCACCATGGTGAAGAGCTCGTGCCACAGGTACATGACCCACGCCACGACCCACTGGATCGGCAGAAGAATGTCGTACAGGGAATCCATCGCTGTTGCTTCCTACTCTGGTTCGCGGGGCGTGGGGGAGGAGTGCTGTGAGCGCCGGCCCATCGCGGCGAGCACCTCGGGACTCGGGCCGTCCCCGGGAACGTCGTCGACGCCGCCGTGACTCCACGGGTTGCACCGCAGCAGGCGCCACGCGGCGAGCCCACCGCCCCGCACCGCCCCGTGCAGTCGCACTGCCCGGACCGCGTACTCGGAGCACGAGGGGTAGTACCGGCACGTCGGGCCTGTCATCGGCGAGATCACCCGCTGGTATCCCCGCAGCAACACCAGGACCGCGCGCGAGGGCAGGCCCGGCTGGCTCATCTCCGCGCCCTCGATGCGTCGCCGCGCAGAACGCGCGAGAGGCACGAGTCGAGGTCACGCTCGAGATCAGCGAACGACGCCGCCGCTGCCGCGGGCAGAGCACGGACGACGACCGAGGACCCGGTGGGCACGCGGTCGAGCCGACCTGCCATGGAACCGCGCAGCCGACGCTTCACGAGGTTCCTGTGCACAGAGTTACCCACAGCCTTGGATACGACAAAACCGACCATGGTCGGTTCGTCGCACTCCGCAGGGGAGAGCAGGTGAACGACCATGGTCGATCGGCCGGCGCGCACGCCCTGGCGCACCGTTCGCCCGAAGTCGGCTGAACGGCGCAACCGGTGCGCCGCTGGCAGCACCGTCAGGCAGAGAGCTCGGAGCGGCCCTTGCGGCGACGAGCGGCGAGGATCGCGCGACCGGCGCGCGTGCTCATACGCAGCCGGAAGCCGTGGGTCTTGGCACGACGCCGGTTGTTCGGCTGGAAGGTCCGCTTGCTCACGAGTTACTCCAAGAACGTTAGTCAATCGCCGTAGTGACATCCACGGGCGAGGAAAGGTTGGCACAGGTCGTGCCGCGCTGCGGCGGGCACGCCAAAGGCGCCAACAACGGCTTGTTGACGTTACGTGCTGGACGGCCCGCGGGTCAAGCCGGACGGGCTGTGATCCGCGGCCCCGCAGCGGTCGTGCACAGGTCGTCCACCGTTCATCCACGGTGCACCCGGCATTCATCCACAGGGTCGCCGCCACCGACGTGACCCGCGATCCCGTGCGAGACCGACCCGCAGCGTCCGTGGGGACCTCAGGATACCCACAACCTGTGGACAACTATGTGGATCAAGGGGGTGCATGACAAACTGCGCAGGCACGCAACATGGAGGGAAGCAGATGCCTAGCCCGGACGAGAACGTCCCCGCCGTCTGGAGCAGCGCGATCGCCGAGCTCGAGGCGAGTCCTGACATGACTCCCCGCCAGCTCGCCTTCATCAAGCTGGCCAAGCCCCTCGGGGCCATCGACGGCACGGTGATCCTCGCGGTCGCCAACGAGTGGACCCGCGACTATCTCGAGACCCGCGTGCGGACCGAGCTGACGCAAGCACTGAGCAACGCCCTCGGGAAGGAAGCGCGCTTCGCGATCACGGTGGACCCCGAGCTCGAGGACGCGTCCCGGGACGAGCCGCTCGCGCGGCCGGTACCTGCCGAGCCCGCCGAACCCGCGATGCGCGACAGCGCTCCGAGCCCGTTCACTCCCGAGCCGGCCGCCTCGGTCCGCCGTCAGGCTCCCCAAGCATTCGAGCCGACCAGCCTCAACGCGCACTACGTGTTCGAGAGCTTCGTCATCGGAGCGTCCAACCGCTTCGCGCACGCCGCGGCTGTCGCCGTCGCCGAGGCTCCGGCGAAGGCCTACAACCCGCTGTTCATCTACGGCGACTCGGGTCTGGGCAAGACGCACCTCCTGCACGCGATCGGCCACTACGCCCAGAGCCTGTACCCGAACGTCCGGGTGCGGTACGTGAACTCCGAGGAGTTCACCAACGACTTCATCAACTCCATCGGCGAGGGCAAGGCGGGCGCGTTCCAGCGCCGCTACCGCGAGGTCGACGTCCTGCTGATCGACGACATCCAGTTCCTGCAGGGCAAGGAACAGACGATGGAGGAGTTCTTCCACACGTTCAACACCCTGCACAACGCGAACAAGCAGGTGGTGATCACCTCCGACCTGCCGCCCAAGCAGCTCAACGGGTTCGAGGACCGTCTGCGGTCCCGGTTCGAGTGGGGCTTGATCACCGACGTCCAGCCCCCCGACCTCGAGACCCGCATCGCGATCCTGCGCAAGAAGGCCTCGGGGGAGCGGCTCGCCGCCCCGGACGACGTCCTCGAGTACATCGCCTCCAAGATCTCCACGAACATCCGGGAGCTCGAGGGCGCCCTCATCCGCGTCACGGCCTTCGCCAACCTCAACCGGCAGCAGGTGGACCTCGGTCTGGCCGAGATCGTCCTCAAGGACCTCATCACGGACGAGGACGCCTCACAGATCACCGCGGCGAGCGTCATCGCCCAGACGGCCACCTACTTCGGGCTCACCATCGAGGACCTCTGCGGCAGCTCGCGCTCCCGCGTCCTGGTCACCGCCCGTCAGATCGCGATGTACCTCTGCCGCGAGCTCACGGACCTGTCCCTGCCCAAGATCGGCCAGCAGTTCGGCGGACGCGACCACACCACCGTCATGCACGCCAATCGCAAGATCGGTGCGCAGATGGCCGAGCGCCGCTCGATCTACAACCAGGTCACCGAGCTCACGAGCAGGATCAAGCACGAGCACCGCGGCTGACCTTGCAGCCTCAACCACAAGGTCAGTAATCCATGGGACCTATGCACACCTGTGGATATCCCTGTGGACGACGGTGGACGACACGCGACGAGCATGTGGACCCGGCATGGCATTCCGGTGGACGGCCGATGGCCGGAATCTTGTCGTCCACGACGACCGCCCGCCGTGCACAACCGATCACACTGCTCCCCCCACACCCAGAAACCGGGCGTGACCAGCACGAACAAGCTTCGTCCACACGATTCACAGGTGCGATGACGATGACGAGTCTTCCCTACAAGAAAAATCCACACGCCTTCATTGGGTGATCCGAGCGCCGATCCCCGCGCAGCTCCGTGCTGCTAGCCACGAACGACAAGTCCCCGCTCCTAGGACGTGACCGCCCGTCCCCATCTCGCGTACTGTGTCCCGTGATCTGGTCAGGCAGGTCGTGCGCCGACCGATCACCACACGAAAGGGTGTCCGATGAAGTTCCGCGTCGAACGCGACGTTCTCGCAGAAGCCGTGACGTGGACGGCCCGCACCCTCCCCACCCGTCCTCCGGCCCCCGTGCTGGCGGGGATCCGGATCGTGGCGAGCGCCGAGGGCGTCCTGACGCTGTCGACCTTCGACTACGAGGTCTCGGCACGGTCCGAGATCGCGGCGGAGGTGTCCGAGGCAGGTGAGGTCCTCGTGTCCGGGCGCCTGCTCGCGGAGATCTCCCGGGCGCTGCCGCACAAGCCGGTCGACGTCGTGCTCGAGGGTACGAAGGTCACGGTCACGTGCGGTGCCAGCCGGTTCACCCTGCTGACGATGCCCGTCGAGGACTACCCCGCGCTGCCCGTGATGCCGGCCACGGTCGGGACGATCTCTGGGGACGAGCTCACGTCGGCCGTCGCCCAGGTCAGCGTCGCCGCGAGCCGTGACGACACGCTGCCCCTGCTGACGGGGGTCCGCGTCGAGATCGAGGGTGAGCGGATCACTCTTCTCGCCACGGACCGCTACCGTCTCGCGCTCCGGGAGCTGACGTGGTCGCCAGACCGCCCCGACATCTCCGAGGTCGCGCTCGTGCGCGCCCGCACGCTGTCCGACGTCGCGAAGTCCCTGGGATCGGCGGGCGACGTGTCGGTCGCCCTCGCCACCGGCGCCGGCGTCGACCTCATCGGCTTCGAGGCGGGCGGACGCCACACCACCTCGCTGCTCGTCGACGGCGACTACCCGCCGGTGCGGCGGCTGTTCCCCGACGAGACGCCGATCCACGCGGTCGTCCCGACCCAGGCGCTGCTCGACGCCACGAAGCGTGTGGCTCTCGTCGCCGAGCGGAACACCCCGGTCCGACTGTCCTTCACCGACGGCCAGGTGGTGCTCAACGCCGGTCAGGGCGACGACGCCCAGGCTTCTGAGGCGCTCGAGGCTCTGCTCGTCGGTGAGGAAATCTCCGTCGCGTTCAACCCGACCTTCCTCCAGGACGGGCTCAACGCTCTGGGCACCGACTTCGTGCGGATGAGCTTCACGCACCCCAACAAGCCGGTCGAGTTCACCGGCCAGGAGTCGCTCGAGGGCGACTCGCTCAGCCACTACCGCTACCTGCTGGTTCCCATCCGCTTCGCGAGCTGACGTCAGGTCTCGTGTACGTCTCGCACCTGTCGCTGCGTGACTTCCGCTCCTACCCAGAGGCGGACGTCGAGCTCGAGCCGGGCGTCAACGCGTTCGTGGGGCCCAACGGCCAGGGGAAGACGAACCTGGTCGAGGCCGTCGGATACGTGGCGACCCTCAGCTCGCACCGGGTCGCGAGCGATGCAGCCCTGATTCGCGCGGGTGCGAGCAGCGCGATCATCCGGACGCGCATCGTTCGCGGGGAGCGCGCGAGCACGATCGAGCTGGAGATCGCCGCGGGCAAGGCGAACCGGGCCAGGATCAACCGCGCGCCGGCAGCCAAGGTGCGCGACGTCGTCGGCATCCTGCGGACCGTCGTGTTCGCTCCCGAGGACCTCGTGCTGGTCAAGGGTGACCCCGACGCGCGTCGTAGGTTCCTGGACGAGCTCATGGTCCTGCTGACGCCGCGGATGGCGGGTGTGCTCGGTGACTACGAGCGAGTGCTGCGCCAGCGGTCGGCCCTGCTCAAGTCGGCGGGCGCGGCGCGCCGAGGACGCAGCGAGGGTACGGGCGACCTCCGGACGCTCGACGTCTGGGACGCGAAGCTTGCGCAGCTGGGCGGCCAGCTGATCGCGGTTCGCCAACGCTTGATCCAGGCGCTCGCGCCGTTCGTGTCAGCGGCGTACGAGGAGGTCAGCTCCGGTCAGAGCGCCGCGCGCATCTCCTACAAGTCCTCCCTCGCCGGCGCGTTGGATCCCGAGGACCCGACGGCGGGCGCGGCGGGATGGTCCGAGCCGGCGGCCCTCGAGGCGCAGATGCTCGAGGCGATGACCCGGCTGCGGCCCAAGGAGGTCGAGCGGGGGGTGTGCCTCGTCGGGCCCCACCGCGACGACGTCGTGCTCGAGCTCGGCGGGCTGCCCGCCAAGGGATATGCGAGCCACGGGGAGTCGTGGTCGTTCGCTCTGGCGCTGCGCCTGGCGTCGTACCGCCTCCTGACCCAGGGCATCGAGGATCCCGCGCTTGCCGAGGACCTGTGGATGCCGGAGGCCATGGAGGACGGGGAGCCGGTCCTGATCCTCGACGACGTGTTCGCCGAGCTCGACTCCCGGCGTCGACGCAAGCTCTCCGAGCTCGTCGCGGGTGCTCGCCAGGTTCTGATCACCGCGGCGGTCGCCGAGGACGTGCCCGAGGAGCTGCGCGGCACGCGGATCGACGTCATGGCGGGAACGGTGACCCGTGTCCGGTGACGAGGGGCGGCGGGAGATTCCCGACGTGTCCTCGCTGCGGGACGCGATCGACCTCCCGGCTGCGGAACGAGTGGCGCACGAGGCGTTCGCCCGCGCCAAGGAGGCGGCACGGGCTCGGGGTGCGCGGCCGGGGCAGGTGCCGCGACGCCCGCTCGCGCCCGAGCTCAGCGGGGCGCGCAAGGGCGGTCGAGACCCGCAGCTGCTCGGCGATGCGCTCGGCACGCTGCTGCGCCAGCGTGGCTGGGTCGAGGAGGTCAAGGTCGGCGGCGTGATCGGCCGGTGGCGCGAGGTCGTCGGGGACGAGATCGCCGACCACTGCACCCCGCTCACCTTCGAGGAGGGCGTCCTCGTCATCACGGCGGACTCGACGGCCTGGGCGACGCAGCTGACGCTGCTGACCCCGCAGATCCTGGGACGGTTGACGCAGGAGCTGGGCGAGGGCGTGGTGACGTCGGTGACGGTGGACGGGCCCGCGGGCCGTTCGTTCCGACGGGGACCACGCACGGTCCGTGGTCGCGGACCGCGCGATACGTACGGGTGACGTGAAGGCTGTGAACAAGGGTGTGGATAACGTGCGAGGATCCCGCGTTCTGGCGGCCTTCCGGGTAGACTGGACAGGTTGACGAGCCAGCGGGATCAGTCAGCTGCCGTCCCCACCTCATCGCCGCGCACCTGTGCGCGCGGAGCGGGTGGACCAGGGGCGGGGGCGCGGACACCGTGGCGCACGTCGACGGCAGTCTGTCAGCACCACCCAGCAGCGTCCGAACCTTCTCCGCACCCGGCCGATGGTTCGCCCGCCCGCCTGATGTCGAGGAGCACCTCTCCCAGTGACCGAATCGCAGAACACCCCCAGCGTGGCCGCAGGGTCGGCTCCCGAGCGAGACAACTCCTACGACGCGAACGCGATCACGGTTCTCGAGGGGCTCGAGGCAGTCCGCAAGCGCCCCGGCATGTACATCGGCTCGACCGGTGAGCGCGGTCTCCACCACCTGGTGTACGAGGTTGTGGACAACTCTGTGGACGAGGCGCTCGCCGGACACTGCGACCACATCGAGGTCACCCTGCTCGCCGACGGCGGCGTGCGGGTCGTGGACAACGGTCGCGGCATCCCCGTGGCGATCCACCCCACCGAGGGTCGGCCGACCGTCGAGGTCGTCATGACGATCCTGCACGCGGGCGGAAAGTTCGGCGGCACCGGCTATGCGGTCTCCGGCGGGCTGCACGGCGTGGGCATCTCGGTCGTCAACGCCCTCTCGTCGCGCGTCGAGACCGAGGTGAAGCGCGATGGTTTCACGTGGAACCAGAGCTTCGCGGACGGTGGCAAGCCGGTGGGTGAGCTTCGTCAGGGCGCGGCGACGGACGAGACCGGCACCACCCAGACGTTCTGGGCCGACGACGAGATCTTCGAGACCACGCACTTCGACTTCGAGACGCTGCGTTCCAGGTTCCAGCAGATGGCCTTCCTCAACAAGGGTCTGCAGATCACGCTCACCGACGAGCGACCCGAGGGCACCGACACCGACGACGACGTGACGGGCGAGGAGGCCGACGAGGAGAACGCAGCGCAGCACCGTGTCGTCACGTACCGCTACGACGAGGGACTGACCGACTACGTGCGGCACCTCAACTCGGCCAAGAAGGTCGAGCACGTCCACCCCGACATCATCGGCTTCGAGGCGGAGGACACCACCAAGCGCATCTCTGTCGAGATCGCGATGCAGTGGACGAACGCCTACTCCGAGTCGGTGCACACCTATGCGAACACGATCTCGACGACCGAGGGAGGCACGCACGAGGAGGGCTTCCGTGCGGCCATGACGTCGCTCATCAACCGGTACGCGCGCGCGAAGGGCATCCTCAAGGAGAAGGAGGAGAACCTCACGGGTGACGACATCCGCGAAGGGCTGACCGCCGTCATCTCCGTGAAGCTGGGCGAGCCGCAGTTCGAGGGGCAGACGAAGACGAAGCTGGGCAACACCGAGGCGAAGACCTTCGTGCAGTCGGTCGTGAACGAGCGCCTCGGCGACTGGCTCGACGCCCACCCCGTCGAGGCCAAGGACGTCATCCGCAAGGCGATCCAGGCCTCTCAGGCGCGGATGGCGGCGCGCAAGGCGCGCGAGGCGACGCGCCGGAAGGGGCTGCTCGAGTCCGGCGGCATGCCGGGCAAGCTCAAGGACTGCCAGTCCAACGTGCCCGCCGAGTGCGAGATCTACATCGTGGAGGGCGACTCCGCCGGTGGCTCGGCGGTGCGCGGTCGCAACCCGTACAACCAGGCGATCCTGCCGATCCGCGGAAAGATCCTCAACGTCGAACGGGCCCGCCTCGACAAGGCCCTCGGGAACCTCGAGGTGCAGGCGCTCATCACGGCGTTCGGCACCGGCATCGGTGAGGACTTCGACATCGAGAAGCTGCGGTACCACAAGGTGGTGCTCATGGCGGACGCCGACGTCGACGGCCAGCACATCGCGACGCTCCTGCTCACGCTGCTGTTCCGCTACATGCCCGAGCTCATCAAGCAGGGGCACGTGTACCTCGCGCAGCCCCCGCTCTACCGGCTGAAGTGGTCCAACGCCCCGCACGACTACGTCTACTCCGACCGCGAGCGGGACGAGTTCCTCAAGGACGGGCTCGCGAACGGCAAGCGCATCCCCAAGGACAACGGGATCCAGCGCTACAAGGGTCTCGGCGAGATGGACTACTCCGAGCTCTGGGACACCACGATGGACCCGGAGAACCGGACCCTCCTGCAGGTCACGCTCGACGACGCCGCAGCGGCGGACAGCGTGTTCTCGGTCCTCATGGGCGAGGACGTCGAGCAGCGACGCAACTTCATCCAGCGCAACGCCAAGGACGTGAGGTTCCTGGACATCTGACCGGCCGGTGCGCTCCCGCGCACCGCGAGCAGAACCCAGCAGCCTGACCAAGACCCGGCGGATGCGCCGAGCGAAGGACTGAACGGTGACGGACGAGACTCCCGGCTACAACCCGGTGCGCGCCCCCGAGGCGAGCGCCATCAACGGCGTCAACCACGGGCGGATCGACGCCGTGGACCTCCAGACGGAGATGCAGCGGTCGTTCCTCGACTACGCGATGAGCGTCATCGTCTCGCGCGCCCTGCCCGACGTGCGCGACGGGCTCAAGCCGGTGCACCGGCGGGTCCTGTACGCGATGTACGACGGCGGCTACCGCCCGGACCGCTCGTTCTCCAAGTGCACCCGCGTCGTCGGCGACGTGATGGGCAAGTACCACCCGCACGGTGACTCCGCGATCTACGACGCGATGGTCCGCCTGGTGCAGGACTGGTCGATGCGCTACCCGCTCATCGCGGGACAGGGGAACTTCGGCTCGCCGGGCAACGACCCGGCGGCGGCGCCCCGGTATACCGAGTGCAAGATGGCCCCGCTCGCCATGGAGATGGTCCGGGATATCGACAAGGACACCGTCGACTTCCAGGACAACTACGACGGCCGCACGCAGGAGCCCACGGTCCTGCCGTCGCGCTACCCGAACCTCCTGGTCAACGGCTCCGCCGGCATCGCGGTCGGCATGGCGACCAACATCCCGTCCCACAACCTGCGCGAGGTCGCCGAGGGTGTGCGCTGGCACCTGGCCAACCCCGAGGCGTCCAAGGAGGACCTGCTCGAGGCGCTCATGGAGCGCATCAAGGGTCCAGACTTCCCCACCGGCGCGACCGTGCTCGGACGCCGGGGCATCGAGGATGCGTACCGGACCGGCCGTGGCTCGATCACCATGCGTGCCGTGGTCAACGTCGAGGAGATCCAGGGGCGGATCTGCCTGGTCGTGACCGAGCTCCCGTACCAGGTGAACCCGGACACGCTGGCCGCCAAGATCGCGGACCTCGTCAAGGAGGGCCGCGTCAGCGGCATCGCGGACCTGCGCGACGAGACCTCCGGCCGCACCGGCCAGCGACTGGTGATCGTGCTCAAGCGCGACGCCGTCGCGAAGGTCGTGCTCAACAACCTGTACAAGCACACCCAGCTGCAGGACACCTTCGGGGCGAACATGATCGCCCTGGTCGACGGCGTGCCTCGCACGCTGAGCCTCGACGCGTTCATCCGCCACTGGACGACGCACCAGATGGAGGTCGTCGCCCGACGCACGGCGTACCTGCTGCGCGAGGCGGAGGAGCGGGCGCACATCGTGCGCGGCTACCTCAAGGCCCTCGACGCGCTCGACGAGGTCATCGCGCTCATCCGCGCGTCGGCCACGGTCGAGGACGCCCGCGAGGGTCTGATGGCCCTGCTCGAGGTCGACGAGATCCAGGCGCGCGCGATCCTCTCGCTGCAGCTGCGTGCGCTCGCCGCGATGGAGCGCCAGAAGCTCGTCGACGAGTTCACCGAGCTCGAGCGTCGGATCGCCGACTACAACGACATCCTCGTGACGCCGCAGCGTCAGCGCGACATCGTGGGTGACGAGATGGATGAGATTGTCGCCCGCTACGGCGACGAGCGGCGCACGACCATCCTGCCGTTCGACGGCGAGGTCTCGATGGAGGACCTCATCGCCGAGGAGGAGATGGTCGTGACCATCACCCGCGGCGGATACGTCAAGCGGACCAGGACCGACAGCTACCGCTCGCAGAAGCGCGGCGGCAAGGGCGTGCGTGGCGCCCAGCTGCGCGAGGACGACATCGTCGACCACTTCTTCGTCACGACGACGCACAACTGGCTGCTGTTCTTCACGAACTTCGGTCGGGTCTATCGCGCGAAGGCGTACGAGCTGCCCGAGGGCGGCCGCGACGCCAAGGGTCAGCACGTCGCCAACCTCCTGGCCTTCCAGCCGGGAGAACGCATCGCGCAGGTGCTCGCGCTGCGCCACTACGACGACGCGCAGTACCTGGTCCTTGCCACGCGCCGCGGTCTGGTGAAGAAGACGCTCCTGACGGAGTACGACACCAACCGCAGCGCCGGTCTCATCGCGATCAACCTGCGCGAGGACGAGGCGGGCAACGCGGACGAGCTGGTGTCCGCGCGTCTGGCCGACGCGACCGACGACCTGATCCTCGTCTCGCGCAAGGGCATGTCGATCCGCTTCACGGCGACGGACGAGGTGCTGCGTCCGATGGGCCGGTCGACCTCTGGCGTGACCGGGATGCGGTTCCGCGAGGACGACGACCTCCTGGCGATGGACGTGGTCCGTGAGGACGCCTACCTGTTCACGGTGACCCAGGGCGGCGTCGCCAAGCGCACGCTGCTGAGCGTCGAGAACTACCGCCAGCAGGGCCGCAACGGCTACGGCATCAAGGTGGCCAACCTGCCCGAGAAGAACGGCGACCTGGTGGGTGCCCTCGTCGTCGACGAGGCGGACGAGGTGCTCGTCATCATGGAGCGCGGCAAGATCGTCCGCTCGGCCGTGGGCGAGGTGAACCCCACCGGCCGCACCGCCCAGGGCGTCATCTTCGCCAAGCCCGACAAGAACGACCGCATCATCGGGGTCGCCCGCAACGTCGAGAAGGCGGTCGAGGAAGAGGTCGAGGAAGAGGTCGACGACCTCGTCCCGAGCGCGGCGTCCGATGAAGGTGACGAACCGGCGTCGAGCGACGACACTGGTGCGAGCGAAGCGACGGCTGAGGAGGACTCCGAGTGAGCGACGACAAGAAGGCGACGGGCGCGCCGCCGGCGATCACGCCACGCACCCCGACGCCCCGGCCGGATGCTCCCCCGCGGCCCGAGGGCTTCGCGCTGCCCGACGTCGACACGAGCTCGTTCGACAAGAAGCCCGCGTTCTCTGCCGTGACTCGTCCCGCTCCTGGCCCGTCGAGCCCCGTGGGGGCCGCACCGGACACGGACGACGGGGGGCGCACCGGGGACGACGAGCCCGGCGCGCTCAAGGGTGCGGGGCTCAAGCTGCGGACCTGGGGCGGCTCGGCTGTCGCAGCCGTGCAGCGAGCCGTGTCCACGGACGACGACGAGGACGACGCGCGTAGCGAGCGTCCCGTCGGCGGGGCCACGTCTGCGGCTCCGGGAGCGGCTGCCGGCGCGACGCAGGTCGCTAGGGCCGAGACCGTCCGGGTGGAGGAGGGTGTCGAGCCCACGGGTCCGCGGAAGGTGCGGCTCGCGATCGCTCGCGTCGACCCCTGGTCGGTCATGAAGCTCGCGTTCCTGCTGTCCGTCGCCGCGGGCATCATGATCGTCGTCGCCGCGTGGGTGTTCTGGTACGCGATGAACGACCTGGGCGTGTTCACGTCGATCGACGAGATGATCAAGGAGATCGTCGGTCCGGAGTCCGAGATCAACCTGCTGCAGTTCGTCGAGCGGGATCGCATCATCGCGCTGGCCACGATCGTGGCCGTGATCGACGTGGTGCTGATGACGGCCCTGGCGACCATCGGTGCGTTCCTGTTCAACGTCACGGCCGCGCTCGTGGGCGGGATCAACCTGACGCTCACGGACGACTGAGACGCCGACCACAGGATCGGCACGGGAGTCGACGACGTTTTGGTTCCCGTGCCGATGGTGGGGTAATCTCGGTGCGCTGCCCGTGCAGAACTCCCACCGACCTCGCGTCGATCGGAGCGGTGTGCGCGCAGAGACGGGCCTATAGCTCAGGCGGTTAGAGCGCTTCCCTGATAAGGAAGAGGTCGGAGGTTCAAGTCCTCCTAGGCCCACAGTCACGAACGGAGAGATCACCATGAAGCGGCTGATCCTCGCAGTGCTCGCCGCGGTCGCTGGATCGCTGCTGTGGCGGAGGTTCTCGCAGCACGCCGCGGACCGGCAGCTCTGGGCGGACGTGACCGACAGCTTCGAGTAGTCTCGGAGTGCGGCGAGCGTGACGCTCGCACGGGGCCATGGCGCAATTGGTAGCGCACCTGCTTTGCAAGCAGGGGGTTGGGGGTTCGAGTCCCCCTGGCTCCACATTTTCTTGAGCGGGACCGTCGGCCAGCAGGCAGGGGGTCCCGCTCGTCTGTCTGGGTCTGCCTGCCTCGGTGTCCGGGCCGCTAAGGTCCTTCCCATGACCTTCAAGACGCTGACGCTGGTAGTCGGCCTGCTGGCCGTCGTGATCATGGTGGTGTCCTGGCGCGTGGGGGTGGCGGAGGTCGCGCGGGCGCACGGTCGCGGCGACGCGGAGGCGCGGTTCGTGGGGACGAGCGGATCACGCTTCCTCTTCGGGACCATCATCGTGGCGCCGACGCTGCTGACGTTCACCGGGCTCGTGGCGGTGCTCGAGGGCTTCAGCTAGCTCGAACGGCGCGGCGAGCCCGGACACACGAGAGCCCCGGGCATCCGCCCGGGGCTCTCGGTGATCGCAGCGGCCTACGACTACTGCTTGCTGCCGTCCGAGCCGTCCGTCGTCTCGGCGATCGGCTTCATGACGCTCGGCTTCGGCGTCGTGGCCGGGGTGGGCTTGCCGGCGGAGTCGGACTTGGCCGGCACGTCAGCCTTCGCCGCCGCGGTGGCCGCGACCTTGTCGGCGCCCTCGGCGGGCTTCGCGTCGTCGTCGTCCTTCGAAAGCCCGTCCTTCGCTTCCTTCACGGCCGCGGTGGCGGCCGCAGCGGCCCCCGAGACCTTCTCCTTGACGTCGCTCACGACGCCGGAGTCCTCGGTCTCGACCTTCTCCCAGGGCTCGGCCCACGGGTCGACCTCGGGCTGGCTCTTGCGCCACACCGCGTACGCGCCGCCAGCAGCGGCGGCGGTCCCGGCGAGGAACCAGAACGTCTTGCCCTTGCCGGTCTTCTTCGACTTCGCGGCGCGCGAGGCGGCGGCCTTCGCGGCGGCACCGTGCTTGCTGGCGACCGAGTCGGCCGCCTTGGTGAAGCTCTCCGCTGCGGACTCGGCCGACGTGCTCGCCTTCGCCGCGGCGGCCGCGGTGGCAGCGCTGAAGGTGGCGACGAGCTTGGGCAGGTACTCGTCGACCAACTTGTCGTGTGCGACGTCGATCTTCGGGCCCGCCTTCTCGGCGACCTTCTCGACGTGGGGCGACGCTGCGCGGCGGCTCTCCTCCCAGGCCTTCTCGACCCGCGGCGTGAGCCACTCGCGGAACTCGTGGACGCGGGGGTCGCTCCAGTCCTTCGCCTGCGAGGCGGACTCCTTGGCCTGGTGGGCGAGCCGGCCTGCGACCACGCTCGCCTGCGTCCCGGCATCGGAGACCGCAGCGACGAGAGCCGCTGCCGTGTCCTTCACCTTCTCGGAGTCGAGGTGTGCGGCCTTGCTCTTCGAGCTCTTTGCGCCTGTGAACATGTCTGCTCCCGTTCTCGATAAGGATCCATGCCCACTCTGCCACCGATGAGGTCACGGTGCGACGCCAGAGGTGGAACAATGAGGCGCATGTTTGCAACCCTGCACACCACCGCTGGTGACATCCGCATCGAGCTGTTCGCCAACCACGCACCCAAGACGGTCCAGAACTTCACCGGGCTGGCCACGGGCGACAAGACGTGGATCGACCCGAAGACCGGCGAGGAGTCCACCGAGCGCTTCTACGACGGCCTCGTGTTCCACCGCGTCATCGAGGGCTTCATGATCCAGGGCGGGTGCCCGCTGGGCACCGGCACGGGAGACCCCGGCTACAAGTTCAACGACGAGATCCACCCCGAGCTCGGCTTCACCGAGCCGTACCTGCTGGCCATGGCCAACGCCGGTACCCGCCGCAACCCCGTCACGGGCGCGCCGGAGGGCACCAACGGCTCGCAGTTCTTCATCTCGGTCGCCGCGACCCCGTGGCTCACCGGGAAGCACACGATCTTCGGCAAGGTGGCTGACGACGCGTCGCGCGCCGTCGTCGACGCGATCGCCACGACGCCGACCCGCCCGGGCGACCGCCCGATCGAGGACGTCGTCATCAGCTCGGTCACGATCGAGGACTGAGAACCGCACGTAGCGAAGGAGCCGTCGCGACCCATGAGTGCCACTGACGCACCCGGAGGGCCCGCGGCGGCTCCTTCGTGCCCCCGCCACCCTGACCGTCCCTCGTACGTCCGCTGCCAGCGGTGCGAGCGGCCGACCTGCCCCGAGTGCCAGCGGCCCGCGGCGGTCGGCGTGCAGTGCGTCGACTGCGTGGCCGAGCAGGCCCGGACGATGCGCCAGCACCGCACGGTGCTCGGTGCGCCGGTCCGCGCGGACGACCGGCCCTACGTCACCCTGACGCTGATCGGCCTGTGCGCGCTGTCGTGGCTCGCCCAGCGCGTGATCGGGTGGGACGGGTGGACGAGCACCCTGGTGTTCGTGCCGTACCTCGGGGAGACCGAGCCGTACCGCGCACTGACGGCTGCGTTCCTCCACTCGGAGAGCCCGTTCCACATCCTGCTCAACATGTACGCCCTGTGGATAGTCGGTCCCCAGCTCGAGCGCGTGCTCGGACGCGCTCGCTTCGCGGCCCTCTACCTGGTGAGCGCGGTCGCGGGGTCCGTCGCCTTCCTGCTGCTGGCCGCGCCTGGCAGCGAGGCCTGGTTCACCCCGGTCCTGGGCGCGTCGGGAGCGGTCTTCGGGCTCTTCGGCGCGTTCGCCGTCATCTCGCGGCGGCTGGACCGCCGCGCGTCGGGCATCTACTCGCTGCTGGCGATCAACCTCGTGATCGGCTTCGTGCTGCCCAACATCGCCTGGCAAAGCCACCTCGGTGGGCTGGTCGTCGGCGCGGCGATCGCTGCGGGGTTCGCCTATGCGCCCCGCGAGCGTCGTCGGGCGTGGGGCGTGGTGGTCCCGGCGCTCGCCCTCGGGCTCGTCGTGGGCGCCGCTGCGCTCCGCTACGCGACGGCGCCCAGCGTGGTCGAGCTGCTGTTCCGCTGAGGATCACGCCCACAGCAGGATTCGGACGGTCGGGCCCTGTGCACAGAGTTGTTCACACCTGTGGAATTACACCCGTGTAGTTATCCACAGGGTTGTCCCCCGCTGGGGACGAGCACCGAGGCCGGCCTACTTCCAGCGCGTGGCGAGACCGAAGCCGACGATCGCGAACGTGAAGCCGACGACCAGGTTCCAGTTCCCGATGGGCAGGGGCCACTGCATGTTGAACAGATAGGCGACGACGAGGTACACCAGAGCGACGAGGAACAGGGCGATCATCGTGGGAGCGAGCCAGCGGGGGTTCGGGCCCGACGGCATGGCGACGCGCTCGGTGCGTGCGGGACGCGGCTTCTTCTTGCTCGTGGGCTCGGACACGGGGGCGGGCTCCCTGCGATGACGGGGCGACCGGCAGGTCACGCCCGGACGGACGGCGGTACGTCTCGACGCACACGCACGGGCGCCTCGGTGCGCCCGCAGCACATAGCCTAGTGCTCAGGCCCGTCAGAAGCGGGCAGGCGCAGGGAGGTGAACGGATGGAGCACGGCGCTCGACGCCCCACCCGTCCTTGGCGCGCCCGGGTCGCGGTCATGGCCGTGCTCGCGCTCGCAGGGCTCATGTTCACCGTGAGCGCCACGCTGGCCCGAGATGCCGGCGAGCGCCACCCGCAGGACCTCGCCGCGCTCGTCGAGATCGAGAGCGGCCGGGTGGAGAAGCTCCAGGCCGAGGTCGACGCGCTGCAGGAGACCGTCCAAGACCTCGCGGAGGCCCAGACGGAGATCGGGGACGACCCGATGCTCACGACCGGAGCCCGGCAGGATGCCGTGGCGGCCGGGGCGGTTCCCCTGCGTGGCCCCGGGATCACCGTGACCCTCGACGACGCCCCCGCCGGCACTCCGCTGGGCCCTGAGGTGTCGGCCGACGCGCTCGTCGTGCACCAGCAGGATCTCGAGGCGGTCATCAACGCCCTGTGGGCCGGCGGCGCGGAGGCCATGATGCTGCAGGACCAGCGCGTCGTGACCACGACGGCGTTCCGCTGCGTCGGGAACGTCCTGTCACTGCACGGCCGCGTCTACTCCCCGCCGTACACCGTCCAGGCGATCGGAGACCCCGCAGCCCTCGAGCAGGCCGTCCTCGCTGACGCGGAGGTGCAGAAGTACCTCACCTGGGTCGACGCCGTCGGGCTGGGTTGGGGTGTCAGCCGCGCGGACGAGCTCGAGCTCCCGAGCCGCTCGGCCCCCCTGTCCTATGCCCGGGTCGGCGCGGAGGTCAGCGTGCCGGGCGACTCCTGACCGCGCCGGAGCACGCACAATGGACCCGAGAGCCCACCGACCCTAGGGACTGACATGGCCACGATCCTCGTCGTCGACAACTACGACTCGTTCGTCTACACGATCGTCGGATACCTCGCCGAGCTTGGCGCGGAGACCGTCGTGGTGCGCAACGACGCCGTGCCCGACGCCGCGGACTGGCACTACGACGGGGTGCTCGTCTCCCCCGGCCCCGGCACGCCCGCGGAGGCCGGGGCGAGCCTCGACGTCATCCGTGCCTGCGCTGACAGCGGCACGCCCATGCTGGGCGTGTGCCTCGGGCATCAGGCGCTCGGTGAGGCCTTCGGTGGCCGGGTGACCCACGCCCCCGAGCTCATGCACGGCAAGACCAGCCTGATCGAGCACGCCGGTGCGAGCGTCCTCGACGGCCTCCCGCAGCCGTTCACGGCGACGCGCTACCACTCGCTGGCGGTCGTGCGGGAGACCGTCCCGGACGAGCTGGAGGTCACGGCCGAGACCGCGAACGGCATCGTCATGGGCCTGGCCCACCGGGAGCTGCCCCTGCACGGGGTGCAGTTCCACCCGGAGTCCGTGCTCACCGAGGGCGGGCACCGGCTGCTGGCCAACTGGCTCGAGATCGCGGGCCAGGACGGTGCGGTCGCCCGCTCCGAGGGTCTCGCGCCGCTCATGCGGCACTGAGCACACCGCCGGTTCAGCGCTGGCGGGAGGTGCTCAGTCGTCCCCACCGTCGTCGGGCTCGGTGGGGTCCGTCGGCTGGGTCGGTGGGTCCTCGGTGCTGGGGCCCGGTCCCATCGACACGTAGATGACGACGTCGGATCCCTCCTCGACCTGGACTCCGGCGGACGGGACGAGGAACACCTCGCCCGCCACGCGCTCGTTGGAGGCCTCGCTCTCGACCTGAGCGTTCAGACCCAGCTGGTCGAGGCGGTCGCGCGCCTCAGCCTCGGTCAGGCCCACGAGGTCCGTCGGCACCTGGACGAGCTCGGGCGGCAGCGGGATCGCGATGACGAGGGTGACCGTCGTGTTCGCGTCGATCGGACCCGCGGCGGGCTGCTGGTCGATGACCGTGCCCGCCTCCTCCTCGCTCTCCTGCTGCGTGGTCTTGATCCGGGTGATGCCGATCTCGTCGAGCTTCGCGGTCGCCTCCTCCTCGGTCATGCCGAGCAGCGAGGGGACGTCGATCTGGCCGTCGGAGATGTAGAGCGTCACGGGCGTGCCCTCGGCCACCGACTCGCCGGCCTCGGGGTCCGTGCGCGTGACGTTGTTGCGCGGGACCGTGCCGCCGGTCTCGGACTCTCGCGAGGTCGACACCTCGAGTTTGGCCTCGCGCAGGGTGCGTTCTGCGGTGGCCTGGTCCATGCCGGACACGTCCGGGACCTTCACCGTGTCGGGTCCCGCGGAGAAGTAGACGTCGACCGTCGAGCCGACCTCGACGTCCTCGCCCGCACCGGGCTCGGAGCGGACGAAGAGTCCTTCCTCGGTGGTCGACGCCTCCGACAGACCGCGCATCTCGAGCCCGACGGCGTCGAGCTCCGCCTGCGCCTGCTCCTGGGTCATCCCCGCGAGTGCGGGGACCGGGACGAGCGACGGCTCCTCCTCCTTGTTGGAGTTGACCACCAGGAGGGCGATCAGGCCGGCGAGCGCCAGCAGCGCGACGACGACGAGGGTCCAGACGAGTGCCTTGCGGGACTTCGCCTCGGGCTCGGACGTCCGCGTCTGCGCCGCCGCGGCCCCGGCTCCTGCCGCCGCCGCTACGCCGGTCGGGGCCCAGGGCGAAGCCGCGGGCAGGGCCTGGGTCGCTGGCCCCGGGTCCGTGCCGAACACCTGGGTCGCGTGCTCGAGCGACTCCGTCGGTGCGCCGGTGGCCGCCGCCGCGACTGCGGCGATGGGGCCGGCCTCGACCTTGCCGCCGTGCAGCGCGGACTCGAGGTCGGCGCGGAACTCCGCGGCGGTCGAGTAGCGGGACGTGCGCTCCTTGGCCAGAGCCTTGAGCGTGATGCGGTCCAGGACCTCAGGAACGTCGCCGGCCAGCTGGGACGGCAGCGGCGGTGCCTCGCGGACGTGCTGGTAGGCGACCGCCACGGGTGAGTCGCCCTGGAACGGCGGACGCCCCGTGAGCAGCTCGAACAGCAGGCAGCCGGTGGAGTACAGGTCGCTACGAGCATCGACGCTCTCGCCGCGCGCCTGCTCGGGCGACAGGTACTGAGCGGTGCCGATCACGGCCTGCGTCTGCGTCATGGTCGCGGAGGAGTCCGCGATGGCGCGCGCGATGCCGAAGTCCATCACCTTGACCGCGCCCGTGGGTGTGAGCATCACGTTCGCAGGCTTGATGTCGCGGTGGACGATGCCCGCCTGGTGGGAGTACTCGAGCGCGGAGAGCACGCCCGAGACGATCTCGATGGCCTCCTCGATGGGCACCGCGTGCCCGTCACGCAGGATGTCGCGGACCGTGTGGCCCTCGACGTACTCCATGACGATGAACGGCACGTGGGCGACCGCGCCGGTCGTCTCGGTGTAGACCTCTTCCCCGGTGTCGTAGACGGCGACGATCGCGGGGTGGTTGAGCGCGGCGGCGGCCTGGGCCTCGCGGCGGAACCGTGCCTGGAAGGACGGGTCGCGGGCGAGGTCGGACCGCAGGATCTTGATCGCGACGGTGCGGCCCAGCCGGGCGTCGTGCCCGATGTGGACCTCAGCCATGCCGCCACGGCCGATGAGCTCACCGACCTCGTACCGGTCAGCGAGAATCCGAGGTGCCTGCGCCACTACGCGTCCTTAGGTGTTGTCGGGTCCACGGCGGTCGGCCGCAGGTCCATGATGTGCATCTTCCCATCGTCCGACCCCGGGAAGGGCGAGCCGGACACCGTGCGAGACGCCCCGCCACGGTACTCCTGCGCGTTCGCGCCGTCGTCGTCCCCGGACCCGAGGTTCAGGATCGCAGCGACGATCATCACGAGCAAGATGCCCGCGAGCACGAGGGACGGCCACGAGAAGCGGCCGAGGCGCAGTCCGGTCGAGGTGGAACGTCCCGGGGCGGGGAGCGCTCGTGCCGCCGACGCCGGCCGCCGCACCGTGGTGGCCTGCCGACGGGTCGCCGGGGGGATCGAGGGCGGGGGCGGGCTCGGCACCGGGGGCAGCCACGCCGGGTCCGACGCCGGCCCGGACGTCGGTGGCCGTGGGACGGGCGGCGGGGGGACCGAGGGCTGCGCCGTCGGAAGGGGTCCGGACGCCGCGTAGCGGGACGCCTCGCGCGGCCACGCGGTGCCACCGGAGCGAGGTGCTTCCTCGGCAGGTGCGGTGGTCGCGGTCCACGAGGGCGCCTGCGTCCCCGCGTCCGGGCCTGCGCCGGCTGCCCCGCTCGCCGCCTCGGCGGGCGGGACCTGCGGCTGGACGGTGGTGCGGGTGACCGGACGCGGCACAGGGGTGCGCGACGCCGTCGTGTGCCAGGGGGCGTCGGTGCGCGTCGAGGCCTCGCGCGCCTCCCGGGCCGCCCGGACGGCCGCACGGGACGGCGCGGCGGTGCCCGCGGTCGATGACGGCGCCGGGCGCGGAGCGAACGACGAGGACTCCGGGCTCGCTGCCGTCCGCACGCTCGCCGCCGAGTGGGCGGACACGCTGGACATGGCGGAGTGACGCCCGAGGGACGACCGGTTGCGGCCAAACGGGTCCGTCTCGATGCTCTCGGCGAGCTGGTCCAGCACGGCGGCGAGGGCGGCGCCGGAACGCGGGCGTCGGGTCGGGTCCTTGTCGAGCATCTGCATGATGAGCGCCGCGAGGTCGGTGTGCACGGTCGTCGGCAGCGGTGGGACGGCCTCGTTCACGTGGGCGACGGCGATGTCCACAGGCGTCTGGCCGGTGAAGGGCCGGTGCCCGACGGTGGCCTCGTACGCGACGATGCCGAGCGCGTAGATGTCCGACGCGCCGGTCGCGGCGCGCCCGATCGCCTGCTCGGGCGACAGGTACTGGGCGGTGCCCATCACCATGCCGGCGGCGGTCATCGGCACCTGGTTGGTCGCGAGCGACACCCCGAAGTCGGTGATCTTCACGGTGGTGCCGTGCTCGAGCAGGATGTTGCCCGGCTTGACGTCGCGGTGCACGACGCCGGCCACGTGGGCGGCGTGCAGCCCGCGCGCGGTCTGGGCGAGGATCGGCAGCAGAGTGCGCGGCGGGAGCACGGGACGTCGCTCGAGCAGGTCGCTCAGCGGCTCCCCGACCACGAGCTCCATCACGAGGTAGCCCGACCCGGACTGCTCGCCGTAGTCGTACAGCTGGGCGATGTTCGTGTGGGAGAGCGCTGCGCTGTTGCGGGCCTCGGTGCGCAGACGGTCCAGGAAGTCGGAGTTCCCGGCGAACTCCTCGCGCAGCACCTTGACGGCGACGTCGCGCGCGAGGCTGGTGTCGCGGGCGACCCACACCTCGCCCATCCCGCCGACGGCGATCTGGCGCACCAGGCGGTAGCGACCGCCGAGAGCGAGCCCCTCGACCGGCTTCACGAGATCACCGCCTGCATGACGGCGCGGGCGATCGGGGCAGCCACGGCCCCGCCGGTGGCCTCGGCGCCGAGGTTCCCGCCGTTCTCGACGATCACCGCGACGACGACCTCGGGGTCGTCCGCGGGCGCGAACCCGACGAACCAGGCGTGCGGGGGCGCGTCCGTGGTGGTCTGGGCTGTGCCGGTCTTGCCCGCGACGTCGACACCGCGGATCTGGGCCGCCGAGCCGGAGCCGCCCGTGACGACGCCGACCATCATGTCGGTCAAGGTGTTCGCGGTGGTGGCGCTGATCGGCCGGGCCAGCTCGCTCGGTTCCGTCTGGCTCACGACGTCGAGGTCGGCGGTCCGCACGGTGTCCACGAGGTACGGGGACATCTGCACGCCGTCGTTGGCGATCGCGGAGCCGACGAGGGCCATCTGCAGGGGTGTCGCGGCGACGTCGAACTGCCCGATCGACGCGAGCGCCGTCTGCGGCACGTCGAGCTCACCGGGGAAGACGCTCGGCGTCGTCTTGAGGGGGATCTCCACGGACGTCCCGAACCCGAACGCCTGGGCCGTGGAGCGCAGCGCGTCGGCGCCGACGTCCATCCCGAGCTGGCCGAACGCGGTGTTGCAGGAGATGCGCAGGGCGTCCGCGAGGGTCATCTCCTCGTCGGGGGCGCACGTGGCCCCGCCGAAGTTCCCCATGATCGAGCTGGACTGCGGCAGGGGCAGCTGGTCGGGCGCCGGGATGACCGTGTCGGCGTCGTACGCCCCGGACTCGAGGGCCGCCGCCGCGACGAGCAGCTTGAAGGTCGAGCCCGGCGGGTAGCGGTTGGTCGTGGCGCGGTTGATCAGGGGTGAGTCGTCGTCGGCGAGGAGCCGCTGGTACTCGTCGTTGACGAGCGAGGTGTCGTGCGCGGCGAGGTCGTTGGGGTCGTAGCTTGGCTTCGAGACCATCGCGAGCACGGCGCCGGTCTTCGGGTCGAGCGCGACGACGGCGCCGCGCTGGTCCCCCAGGGCGTCCCACGCTGCCTGCTGGGCCGCGGCGGAGATCGTCACCTCGACCGAGGAGCCGCGGGGCTGCTCGCCCGTCACGAGGGCCTCGAGCCGGGAGATGAACAGCGAGTCCGCCGTGCCGTTGAGCACGGAGTTCTGCGTGTACTCGATCGCGCTGCGACCGAACACGATCGAGTAGAAGCCCGTCACGGGCGCGTAGAGCGGGCCCTGCGGGTACTCGCGCTGGTAGCCGAACGCGTCGTCCGACGGCGTGGAGAGCGCGACGGACTCGCCGTCGACGATGATCGGGCCGCGCGAGTTGCCGTACTCGCGGTAGATCGTGCGCACGTTGCGGTTGTCCGCGTTGAGGTCGGGCGCGGCGAACACGTGGATGTACGTCGCCGCGACCATGAGGGAGAGCATCATCACGAACGCCACGAGGGAGAGCCGGCGCAGGGCGGCGTTCATGCGCGTCCCTCCTGTCGGATGATCTCGGTGACCTGCTCCTGGCCGGGCTCGTGTTCCGGGCTCGGGACGGGACCGTGGTGGGCGACGGCGTCGTCGGGCTCGTCGTCGTCCTCCGGGGTGGTGGGGACGAGCGGTCCGCCGCGCAGCGGCAGGGGCGTGGGCCGGCGCGCGCTGTCGCTGATGCGCAGCAGGAGGGCGACGATCAGCCAGTTGGCGAGCAGGGACGAGCCGCCGTAGGCCAGGAACGGCATGGTCAGCCCGGTCAGCGGGATCACGCGGGTGATGCCCCCGACAACGACGAACACCTGCCACGCGAGGACGAACGCGAGGCCGCTCGCGAGCAGCTTGCCGAAGCCGTCCCGGACGCCGATCGCCACGCGGAAGCCGCGCTCGACGAGCACCAGGTAGCACAGCAGGATCGCGAGCAGGCCGGTGAGGCCGAGCTCCTCGCCCAGCGAGGCGGTGATGAAGTCCGACGACGCGAACGGGACCAGCTGGGGGTGGCCCTGGCCCCACCCGGTGCCGAACAGGCCACCGGAGGCCATGCCGAACAGGCCCTTGACGAGCTGGCTCGACCCGCCCGGGCTGCGCTCGTAGATCGCCGGGTCCATCGCGTTGAGCCACACCTCGAACCGGGCGGCGACGTGACCGAACTGCGTGGCGGCCAGGGCGGCGCCGCCGGCGAAGAGAGTCAGGCCGATCACGATCCAGCTGACGCGCTCCGTCGCGACGTACAGCATCGCGACGAACAGGCCGAAGAACAGCAGCGAGGTGCCGAGGTCGCGCTCGAGGACGAGGATCGCCAGACACGCGGCCCACACGACGAGGATCGGGCCGAAGTCGCGCAGGCGTGGCAGCTGGATGCCGAGCACCTTGGGGCCGGCCATCGCGAGCGTGTCGCGGTTGGTCACGAGGTAGCCGGCGAAGAAGACGGCGAGCGCGAGCTTGGCGAACTCGGCGGGCTGCAGCGAGTAGTCGCCGACGCCGATCCAGATGCGCGCGCCGCGGATCTCGTTGCCGAGCCCGGGCACGAGGGGGAGCAGCACGAGACCGAGGCCGACGACCATCGCGGTGTAGGTGAACCGGCGCAGGGTGCGGTGGTCGCGCAGGAACGCCAGCAGGAAGGCCGCCGCGGCGACGCCGACGGCGGTGATGACCAGCTGCTTGGTGGCGAGCTCGGAGGAACGTCCGGCTGCCTGGGCGGCGAGGTCGAGGCGGTGGATCATCGCGAGTCCCACGCCGTTCAGGGCGACGGCGACCGGCAGGATCACGGGATCGGCGTAGGGCGCGAAGTACCGCACCAGCAGGTGCAGGACGACGGCGAGGAGGACCAGGACACCGCTGTGGGCGTAGAAGTCTGCGGGCAGCGACTCCTCGACGGCGAGCGAGACCGACGCGTAGGCGCCGAGGCCGAGCACGACGGCGAGCACGAGCAGGATGAGCTCGCGGCCGCGCCCGCGCCGGACCTCGCCCGGCTGCACGGTCGCCATCACTCGCCGCCCGTGCCGTCGGCAGGCGTCGGCGTGGGTGTCGGCGTGGGTGTCGGGGTGGCCGCCGCGGCGAGGCCGAGTGCGCGCGTGCGGGCCGCGGTCAACGAGTCCTCGGGCAGGGTCTGCTCGAGGCGGTCCACCACGAACTCGTCGAGGGTGGAGATGTCGATGTTGGTGCGCTCCACCTCGGTCGAGAGCGAGAACGGACCGGCCTGCTGGGGAATGCCACGGAAGATCGCGACGGTGTTGTCCGCGATGCCGACGTAGTACTGCTCCTGCGTCCAGCGGTAGCCGAGCCAACCGAGGCCTGCCACGACGGCGAGCAGCACGGCGACGGCGGTGACGACGCGCAGCCCGCGACGGCGGCGCCGCGGCTGGCTCGTGGCGTCGTCGTCCTCGTCCTCGAGGTCCTCGTCGTCGTCGGGCTCGTCGGGGGCGTCGTCGGCCGCCCGGGGCTCGTCGGCGCTGCGGACGAGGATCGCGGCACGCGCTGCGGGGCCGTCCTTGGCGACGGTCGGGCGGTCGCGGTCGACCGCGGCCGAGCCGGCGATCTGGACGTCGGAGCTGGGCTCGACGTCGTCGGGAAGGTCGTCGAGGTCGAGGACGTCCGCCACCAGGCAGGTGATGTTGTCGGGCCCGCCGGCGCGCAGCGCGAGCTGGACGAGCCGGTCGGTGCAGGCGTCAGGATCGGTGACGTCACGCAGCGCCTGCGCCATGGTGGACTCGCTCACGTAGCCGCACAGGCCGTCCGAGCACAGCAGGAGCCGGTCCCCGGGTCGCGCCTCGCGCATGGAGACGTCGGGGGCGAGGTCGAGCCCGAAGTCCGTCAGCACGCGCATGACGACGTTGCGCTGCGGGTGGACGTGGGCCTCCTCGGCCGTGATCTTTCCCGTGTTGACGAGGTGCTGGACGAAGGTGTGGTCCGTCGTGATCTGCGTGAGCTCGCCGTCGCGCAGCAGATAGGCACGGGAGTCACCCATGTGAGCCATCGCGAGCTTGGAGCCCACGCGCAGCATCGCGGTGATCGTGGTGCCCATGCCGGACAGCTCGGGGTTCTCGGCGGAGAGCGCGACGAGCTCGTCGCGGGCGCGGTCGATCGCGGACTCGAGCTCGTTGATCGCGTCGTCCGTGCCGAAGGAGTCGTCGTTCAGCGTCGCCAGGTTCGCGACGGCGATCGACGATGCGATGTCACCGCCCGCGTGGCCACCCATGCCGTCGGCGACGACGAGCAGGTTGGGGCCGGCGAAGCCCGCGTCCTGGTTGTTGGACCGGACGAGTCCGACGTCGGACCGGAGGGCGTAGCGCAGGGCGATGGTCACGGGCCGGGTTACCTCTGGAGCTCGAGGACGGTCTGACCGATGCGCACGGGGGTGCCGGCGGGCAGGATCGTCGGTTCTGCGAGCCGCTGCTCGCCGATGTACGTGCCGTTCGTGGAGCCGAGGTCCTCGACGACCCACTGCTCGCCCTGGGGGAAGATACGCGCGTGCCGCGAGGACGAGTAGTCGTCGTCGAGCACGAGGGTGCAGGCCGGGGCGCGGCCGATGAGGATCGCGGAGCTCGTCAGCGGGAGGGTGGTGCCGGTCAGGGAGCCGTCCGTCACGACGAGCCGCGTGGGTCGCGTGGAGCGCCCGGGCGACGACGGCGCTGGCGTCCCGGTGCTGCGGCCCGCGAGCCGCGGGGTGATGCGGGTGCCGTAGATGTCCTTGCGCAGCACGCCGATGGCGGCCAGCACGAAGACCCACAGCAGGACCAGGTAGCCCAGCCGGAGCAGGGTGATCGTCAGCTCGCTCATCGGGGGCCGGTCACCTCTCGTCCGACTCGGCGCCGGTCCAGAACAGGATGCGGGTGCGCCCGATGGTCAGGGAGTTCCCGTCGAGCAGCGTGGCGGCGGGGACCTGGTGGCCCTCGACGTACAGCCCGTTGGTCGAGCCGAGGTCGGTGGCGACGACGCCATCGCCCGTGATGCGGATCTCGAGGTGCTTGCGGGAGACCCCGGGGTCGTCCACCACGATGTCGGCCTCGGAGCCTCGCCCGATCACGGTGACTGGCCCGGTGAGCAGATAGCGCTGGCCGTCGATGTCGACGAGCGGGTGGCGGGAGCTGGGGGCGGCCGACGGCGGGGCGACGTTGCCCCGGGTGCTGCGCGAGCGCAGCTGGTACCGGCCCGGCTCCAGGTCGGTGCGTTCCTCGAAGGTCACCGTCACCGGCCCGACGAACGCGTAGTGCTGGGAGGCTGCGTACTCGGTGACGTTGGCCGCGAACTCGTCGGCCATCGGCTCCGCGCCCCAGCCCTCGACCTGGGCGAAGTCGTCCGGCGAGAGCTGGATGGTGAACTCGTTGGGCACGACGGTGCGGTCGCGGTCGACCGCGGCGGCGCGGTCGTCGACCTCTCGGCGCAGGGCGCTCGCGAGCTCGACGGGCTTGAGCTCGCTGCGGAACACCCGAGCGAACGCGTTGTTCATGACGCGCTCGACGCCCTTCTCGAACTTGTCCAAGACGCCCATGCCCACACCTCCTTCTGACCCCCGGTCGGCCCCCGGTTCCTGTGCGCCCCGTGGTCGGAGCGCACAGCAGCATGACGCACATGGCGCCCGCCTCACCGATCGTAGCCGCAGGTACCGGTCCTGAGGTGGTGTTCCACCGGGGGAAGTCGGTGAGGTTTGGGGAAGGTCTGGCGTGCGTGCTAGCCTTCACTGCGCTCGTGAAGAGCATGCGTGAGTGGCGGAATGGCAGACGCGCTGGCTTCAGGTGCCAGTGCCCGCAAGGGCGTGGGGGTTCAAGTCCCCCCTCACGCACGCAGACAGAACCCCGGTCCGGACCTCGTCCGAGCCGGGGTTCTGTGCGTCCGGGCGAAGTTCGGAGGACTTGTGCACGGCGCTGGCGTGCAGAGGTGCTCCCGAGATCTGGCCGGCGCAGTGTTGACCGCGCACCGGCGGGCTGCCCGGTGCCGTCCCGCGGCTCGTGGATCGCGATCACGGGACTCCTCGTGCTCGCGCTCGCCGCCGCTGGCGTGCTGGCCGGGCTCGCGGGACGCCGCGAGACGCGGTTGCCGCGGTCCGAGCGGCGCACCACGATGGAGCGATGACCACGATCTTCGCGTTGCCGGCCAGCACGGACGTCTTCGAGCTCGGCGAGGGCCCGTTCTGGGACGCTGACCGCGACCGCCTGCTCTGGGTCGACATCCCCTCCGGCAACGTGCACGCCGGGCGCGTCGACCTGGGCACGCTGACCCCGGACGGCACGTCGCTCACGGGGACGGCGGACACCGCACGCGTGACGATCACGACGGACGAGACGCACGCGATCGGCGAGTTCGCGACGCTCGTCGTCCCCGACGCCGACGGCCGCCTCCTCGTCGGTGCGAGGTCCGCGCTCGTCGTCGTCGAGCCGGACGGGACCGTGCGGCCCGCCGTGGACGTGCTCGACCCGACCGAGGAGCGACGCCTCAACGACGGCGCCTGCGACCCCGCAGGCCGGATGCTCGTGGGCACGCTGGCCCTCGACGGTCCCACCGGCTCGGAGGTGCTCGTGCGGCTCGAGGACGACGGGTCCCTGACGACGCTCGACGACGACCTCCAGCTGTCCAACGGCCTCGCGTGGACGCCGGACGGCACCTTCTACTCCGCGGACACCGAGGCCGACGTGATCCGGGCGCGCGCCTACGACGCCGAGACCGGCGAGGTCGGCCCGCGCCGCGAGGTGGTCCGGTTCGAGGACGGCAAGCCCGACGGCCTCTGCCTCGACAGCGACGGCAACCTCTGGGTCGCGCTCTACGGCACGGGTGAGGTGCGCTGCGTCAGCCCCGAGGGCGAGGTGCTGCACACGGTGGTCACGGGCATCCCCGCGACGACGTCGGTCGCGTTCGTCGGGCCGGACCTCGACGTCCTGGTCATCACGACGGGGCGCGAAGGGCTGGACGCGGACGATCGCGAGGCCCTGCCGGACGCGGGCCGGATCTTCGTCGCGCCCGTCGGCGCGGAGCTCGGTCTGCGTGGCGCCCCGGTCCCGCTGTGGAACGGTCGCGGCGCCTGAACGGTCGCCGTACCGCGCCAGCTACACCGCGACGATCAGCTGGACCAGCAGAATCTTCACGATGATGCCGAGGGCGAAGGTCGCGGCGTACCCGGACTCGATCCGCTCGTCGACCACCCGCTCGCCCGCGTAGGCGAGGATGGCCGGCTGGCCGAGCATCCCGGCAAAGCCGCCCGACGCCCGGGGAGCGCTGACGCCGATCCGGCGCGCCGTCCACAGCAGCACGAGTGCAGCGACGCCGACGACCGCGGCGGCCGTGACGACGACCATGAGACCGGTCGTGGTCCATGCCTGGGCGACGAAGTCCTGACCGGAGGCGAGGCCGACGGCGGCGAGGAAGAACAGCAGGCCGAGCTGGCGGATCGTGAGGTTCGCGGCGTGCGGCATGCCCCACACGACCGGCCCGGTCCGTTCCAGCCCGCCGAGCACCATGCCGATGAGCAGAGGCCCCGCGGCGGCGCCGAGCGCGAAGCTCGCCCCGCCGGGCAGCGGGATCGTCACGAGACCGAGCGCGAGCCCGAGCGCCATGCCGATCCCGACGGTGAGGGCGTCGATCTCGGACACGCGCCGCTCGGAGTCGCCCAGGAACCGGGACACGGCCGTCAGCTCGTCGCGCGGCACGACGGCGAGCACGCGGTCGCCGAGCTCGAGCGTGAGGTCGTCGGCGCCCAGCAGGTCGAGGTCCCCGCGGCGCACCCGGGTGATGACACCGCCGAACCGGCCGGGGAAGTCGAGCTCGGCGACGCTGCGCCCGGCGACGCGCCGGTTGGAGACGACGAAGCGCCGGAAGTCGACCACGGTGCGGTTGTGCGCCAGGTGGTCGTCGAGCAGGTGACCGAGGCTCGCCACGGCCGCGTGCACGTCGTCTTGGGGGCCGACGACGACCACCTGGTCTCCGGGGCGCAACGTCTCGTCCGGGGTGATCACACGGGTGCGGCCGTCGCGCGCGAGGTACGACAGGCGGATCTTCTGCCCGAAGCCGGGAACGTCCCGCAGCTGCACCTCGCGGTCGACCTGCGCCGTCACGGCCTCGAGGCCGAGCCCTGCGGCGGGACGCGGGTCCTTGCGGGCGGGCCAGCGTTGCCCGACGACGGCAGAGACCACCAGGATCGCCAGGACCACTGCGACCGGGTAGCCCAGCGAGTAGCCGACGGCCGTCTCAGGACTGTCCGCCGCCGCCTGGGCCGCGGCGAGGGCAGGCGTGGAGGTCAGCGCGCCAGTGTAGGTCCCGGCGACGAGGGCCGGGCTGAGCTCGAACACCTTTCCGAGCCCGATGGCGACGCCTGCGGAGGCGAGGATTGCGAGGACGGTGGCGGCCATGAGCGGCAGCTGGCGCCGCAGGTCGCGGAAGAACGTGCTGCCGGCCGCGAGGCCCACGGTGTAGACGAACAGCGCGAGCCCGAGCGACTGCAGGAGCGCGAGGTTCTCCCCCAGGCGCGCGTCGGTGGCGCCGACGGCCAGTCCGACGAACAGGGCTCCTGACGCGCCGAAGCGCAGCGGGCCGAACGGGACCGCGCCGAGGGCGGTGCCGAGCGCGACGACGACGAAGATGGTGAGGAGGGGGGACGACGCGAGGACGTCGAGGATGGCCACGTCAGGCTCCTGGGATCGGCTTGTTCTCTCAACTTAGGCGATGGCTGCCGCGACCTGTCCGCTGTGAGGGGTTCTGCGGGTGAAATCGTGAGCGAAGCGACAGATTTGACCCCGATCTTCTGGTAGCGGTGCTGTCGCGGTGCCACGATCGAGGGATGACCACCCTCGAGCTGTCTCCGGCGACCCCTGCGCCGCGGCACGTCAGCTCGGGGTGGCTGCCGAGCCGGCACGGCGCGTGGGCGCTGCTCGCGGTCCCGCTGGTCGTCGGCGTGACGATCGCCGGATGGCAGCCCGTGCATGCGCCGCTCACGATCGCCTGGGTCGCGGGGTTCCTCGCGTTCGAGGCGGCCCGTGGGTGGCTCGGGACGCCGCGCGCCGAGCGGGTGACGAGACCCTTCTACACGTATGCGGCGGTGGCGGCCGGGGCCGGCGTCGTCGTCCTCGTCCAGGAACCGCTGCTCGCGCTGTGGCTCCCGGCCTTCGCGTCCCTGGTCGCCGTGAGCCTGGGGGCGGTCCACCGCGGCCGTGCGGGCAGCGTCGTCGACGGCGGGGGCGCGGTCCTCGCGGCCAGCCTGATGCTCCCGGTGGCGTTCGACGCGGGGGCGCCAGGCGCCCTCGTCGCGATGCACGGGGTGGGCATGACGGTCTGGGTCGCGTTCGCCGTCGTGCTCGCCTACTCGTTCGGCACCGTCCTGTACGTCTCGACGATGCTCGCGGAGCGGGGACCGCGACTGTACGCGGCGTCGATCGGCTTTCACGCCGTGGCCCTCGTGCTCATGCGGGTGGTCGCGATGTCGACGCGGGTGTTCCATCCGGTGAGCCTCGTGCTGCTGTTCGGGGCGCTGGTCATGCGTGCCGCGGTGCTGCCGCGCCGGGGAGCCACGTCGACGGAGGTCGCGGTGAGCGAGGCGGGGGCCGCGCTCGCGGTCGCAGCGGTTCTGCTGCTGCAGACGACGTGATCGTCCGGACCGGGGTGAGCCGCGCCGAGCGTCAGGCGGCGAGGGCGATGTCCGTGCGGTCGGCGTCGGCCAGCGCCGCGGCCTCGGCGGCCATGGTCTCTGCCTTGACCGCGTCCGGCTGGGTGTCTCCGTTGGTCGGGTCCAGGACATCGGCGGGGAGCTCGACAGCGGCCGCGAGCTCGAGGGAAACGGTGGCGTCGAGGGACACGACGGTGCCCGAGGCCCGGCGGGCGCGCACGATCGCAAGGATGCCGTAGGTGCCGATCACGACCCAGATCGCGTTCACGACAGCGGAGGGCACTGCGCCGTAGAGGGTCGCGGAGATCCCCATGAGCGCAGCCCCACCCAGCGTGAGCCCTTGGTATAGCAGGGTGTCCGGGCTGATCCGCTTGGCCGTGAGGCCGCCGTAGGCGACCAGACCTGAGAGAGCTCCGGCCCAGCCGGTGACGGCGGCGAGAAGCTCGGGTGCGGCGAACATCGTGATCTGCTCCGAAAAGGGGTTCTGAGTGGGCTGCGCCAAGGAGGAACGGCTCCATGGTGAACCCCCTCCGGGGTTTAGCACAATAGAACAACTCTGTAGCCGGCGTTCAGCGCTACTTCATGGTTGAACGGCGGTTCCGGCTTGGCGGAGACGCGGGGATGGCCGACCGCCGCCGCGCGTTATCGCACCGGATCTTGACGGTGCTGACACCGTTGCCCGAGGTGTCTCGATCCTCGCCGTGCGGGGCGTGGCGCGCAGCGCGATGATGGACCTGTCGAGCGAGGAGGGACCATGGCCGACGCCCTGCACGTGGTGGTCGACGGCGAGCACGTCCGCCGTTCGTTCGGCATGCTCACGAGCTTCATCCTCGCGCCGGACATGATGCCGTCCCTGCTCGGCGACTTCGCCGGGGAACCCGTGGAGGAGCGCCTCTGCCTCCTCGCCTCCAGCCGGACCATCTGGCACATCTTCGCCCAGGACGCGGCGACGGTCGGCGCCTACCCGTCGTTCGACGACGCGCTCGCCCAGACGCGGGACCAGGCCGACGCCGACTACGCGGCGGTCCTGCCCGGCGCCGTGTCGATGGCGCGCGCTCTCGACGAGGCGCTGGCGCTGCGCGGGTCGAGCCAGCTCCCGCCGACGCTCGTCGACCAGATCGGGGCCGACCCTGCCGCGGGGATGGGTGCGTTGGGCTACTACCTGCGCGCGGCGAGCCTGGCGCTCTGCGCGTGCGCCGTGGCGCGCCGGTGCGAGGTGGGGACGCTCCTGTCCGCCGTCGGGCAGCGGCTCGCTCTCGCCACCTGACGGACAGACAGGCCCGGCCTCAGCTCACGCGGACAGCGGCGCCTCGTCGATCGTGGGGTAGTCGATGTAGCCCTCGGGTCCGGGCGCGTACACGGTCGCCTGGTCCACCGGGTTCAGCGGGTGGTCCTCGCGCCAGCGGCGGACGAGGTCGGGGTTGGCCAGCACGGGCCGACCGACGGCGACCGCGTCGCCGTGCCCGGCGGCCAGGAGCGCAGCGGCCTCGTCCTTGGTGGTCACGACGCCGAAGCCGGAGTTCACGATCACGGCGCCGCCGAACCGGGCCCGCAGGTCCGCGACGAGCGGGCCGGCCGGCTCCCGGTGGAGCACGCTCAGGTAGGCGAGCCCGAGCGGGGCGATCTGGTCGACGAGCGCTCCGTACGTCGCGGCGACGTCCGCGTCGTCGGTCTCGAGGGCGTCCTGGATGTTGTGGGCGGGCGAGATCCGCAGGCCGACGCGGTCCGCGCCGATCGCCCGCGCCACGGCGGTCACGACCTCGACGACGAGCCGCGCGCGGTTCTCGGGCGAGCCGCCGTAGCCGTCCTCGCGCACGTTCGCGGCGGGCGACAGGAACTCGTGCAGCAGGTAGCCGTTGGCGCTGTGGATCTCCACGCCGTCGAACCCGGCGACCTCGACGGCGTCGCGTGAGGCGGTGACGAACGCGTCGACCACGCCGCGCACCCCGTCGGCCGAGAGCGCCTCGGGCACCGGGTAGGCGACCTTGCCGGCAGGGCCGTGCGTCTCGCCCTGGATCGCGATCGCGCTCGGGCCGACGACGGTGCGGCCACCGTTGATGTCCGGGTGGCTCACGCGCCCGGCGTGCATCACCTGCGCGACGATCTGGCCGCCCTCCGCATGCACGGCGTCGGTCACGCGGCGCCACCCGGCGAACTGCTCGGCCTCGACCAGGCCGGGCTGGCCCACGAAGCCCTGCCCCTCGTGCGCGGGGTACGTGCCCTCGCTCACGATCAGACCCACGCTGGCGCGCTGGCGGTAGTGCTCGACGACGATGTCGCCCGGGATCCCGGCAGCGCCGGACCGCATGCGGGTCAGGGGGGCCATGACGATGCGGTTGGCGAGCGTGAGGGCGCCGAAGGTCGCGGGGCTGAACAGGTCGGTCATGGGGTCCGTCTCGTCGCAGGTCGGGGGTCCGGCCACGACGGTGGGGCCGGACGGTAGAACCGAGACGCCGGCCAGATCCTTCCCGCAGCGGACCACTAGTCTTGCGGCCATGGCCATCGACCCCCGGCGACTCGCGTACCTGCTCGCCGTGCACCGGTCCGGGGGCGTGCTGGCCGCGGCGGACCTGCTCAAGGTGACGCCGTCCGCGGTGTCCCAGCAGATCGCGCGCCTCGAGGCGGAGGAGGGCGTGCAGGTCCTCGACCGCGGGCCGCGGGGCGTCACCCTGACGCCGGTGGGGCGCATGCTGGCCGAGGCCGCCGAGCGCATCGAGGCGGAGCTGGTGGCCGCGAAGAAGCAGATCACCGCGCTCGACGACGACATCGCCGGCCCCGTCGCGATCGGCGCCTTCCCCACCGTGATCATCGGGATCCTCGTGCCTGCGCTCGCGCTCCTCAAGGAGACGCACCCGGGCATCGAGGTCGAGGTCGTCGAGCACGAGGAGCAGGAGGCCATGCGCGCGCTGCGTGCCGGCGACCTCGACATCGCGCTGCACGAGATCGACGCGGACACCGAGCACGCGCCGCCCCGCGGCCAGCGCGACGTCCCCCTCCTGGACGAGCCGTGGCGTCTCGTCACCCCCGCGACCATGCCGGTCCCCGCGACCCTGCACGACGTCGCCGACGCCACCTGGATCGCGGCTGACCCGGACACCGCGGCCGCGCGCGCGGCGCGGCGCATGGCGGAGACGTTCCGGATCACGATGCGCGAGCGGCACTACTTCTACGACTTCGGCGTCGCGCTCTCCCTCGTGGCGGCGGGCGAGGGCGTCGCCCTGCTCCCCGCGCTCGCCCTGCAGCACGGGGTGCCCGACGGCGTCCAGGTGGTGCCCCTGCCCGGCCTCGGCGCCCGCCGGATCATGGCGCGGCACCGCCAGACCAAGCACGAGCCGCGCCCCGCGGTGTCCGCCGTCCTGGACGCGCTCGCCCAGGCGACCTCCGCGCTCGAGCTCGGATGACAGTCGCCCGGCCTGGCGGACCCGACCGGTCCGCGCGGCCGGAGCGCCTGGGCCGTGTGCTGCGCCGGGCCGCGGCCGCCGCCGGCCTCGGCATGGTGGTGGCGACGGTGTGGGCGGTGCTCCTCGTCATCGGGCTCGCCGGCCCGGACCACGAGGGCCTGTGGGCGGAGATCGTCTGGGAGTCCATCGTGTGGGGGCTGCTCCTCTGGCTGTGGCCACCGGCGCTCGTGGTCGGGGCTGCGGTCGGCGTCGTGGTGTGGCTGCTCGTGCGCAGCGCGGGACGGTGGTCGCGGACGGCCGCGCTCGTCGTCGGGGCCGTCCTCCCCGGGGCGCTCGGGACCGTCGTCACGGGGTGGGCGCCGATCGGGTGGGCGTTCGGTCTGGGCGCCGGCGCCGTCGGCCTCCTCGGTGCCCACCTCGAGCTGCGCTGCCAGCGTCGGTATCGCCCGATTGGGGACATCGGTCCTGCCTAGAGGGGGTAGGAAGGCCCACGTGCACCTGCCGCGGGCCTCGTAACGTCGTTCTCGAGGCAAGGAGACGGCGATGTCACCCACGACCGCAGGACCAGGCAGCCCCCTTCCGGGCGCTGACCTCGACGCACTGACGCACGGGCACCTGCGGGACCAGCCGCTGCGGCGAGCGCCGCGCATCCCGTCCTGGGCGCTCAAGGTCGTCATGGCGGTGAGCGGGTCGATCTTCGCGCTGTTCCTGCTCGTGCACATGGTCGGCAACCTGAAGATCTTCATCAGCCCCGAGGGTCTGAACCACTACGCCTACTGGCTCCGTACGCTGTTCGAGCCGCTGCTGCCGTGGGAAGGCGTGCTGTGGATCATGCGGATCGTGCTGCTGGCGGCGCTCGTCGGCCACGTCGGGGCGGCCGTCATGCTGTCCGCGCGTGCGCGGCGCTCACGGGGGGCGTTCCCGCGGCAGCGCCTGGGTGCGCGGTCGTTCGCCGCCCGGACCATGCCCGTCAGCGGCGTCGTGATCCTCGGCTTCGTCATCTTCCACCTGATGGACCTCACGCTCGGCACCCCCGGGGTCGCGGCTGACGGCTACCAGCACGTCACGACCGAGGAGGCGTTCGCCTACCAGAACGTCGTCGCGAGCTTCCAGCGCCCGTGGGCGGCGCTCGCGTACTGCGTCGCGCTGCTGACCCTGTTTCTGCACCTCGCGCACGGGCTGTGGACCGTGGTCCAGGACCTCGGGGTCACCGGGCGCCGCGCCCGCGCCGTCGGCTACGCGATCGCGGGGATCGTCCCGCTCGCGATCCTCGTGGGCAACATCTGCATACCGATCGCCGTCCTGACCGGTCTCGTCTCATGAGCGCGCACCCGACGACGGTGACGCCCGAGACCACAGCCGGGACGACCGTCCCGGTGCCCACGGTGCCCGGCGTCGAGGGCGGCCGAGCGCTGAACCCGAACGTCCCCGACGGTCCGCCGCAGAGCGCGTGGGAACGGCGTCGGCTCGCGTACCGGCTCGTGAACCCGGCGAACCGCCGCAAGCTCAAGGTGATCGTCGTCGGGACCGGCCTCGCCGGGTCCGGTGCGGCCGCCGCGCTCGGGGAGCTCGGGTACCAGGTCGAGGCCTTCACCTACCACGACGCCCCGCGCCGGGCGCACTCCGTCGCCGCCCAGGGCGGCATCAACGCGGCGCGCGGGCGCAAGGTCGACAACGACTCGATCGACCGCTTCGTCGTCGACACCGTCAAGGGCGGGGACTTCCGCGGCCGGGAGGCAGACGCCTACCGCCTCGGCGAGGAGTCCGTCCGCGTCATCGACCACATGAACGCGATCGGCGCGCCCTTCGCCCGCGAGTACGGCGGGATGCTCGCCACCCGCTCGTTCGGCGGCGTCCAGGTCTCGCGCACCTACTACACGCGCGGGCAGACCGGCCAGCAGCTCCAGGTCGCCGGCGCGCAGGCGCTGCTGCGCCAGGTCGATGCCGGCACCGTCACCCTGCGCACACGGCACGAGATGCTCGACCTCATCGTCACCGACGGCCAGGTGCAGGGCGTCGTCATGCGGAACCTGCTGACCGGCCAGATCACGGCGCACACCGCGCACGCGGTCGTCCTCGCGACGGGCGGCTACGGCAACGTCTTCTACTTCTCCACCCTGGCGAAGAACTCCAACGCGTCGGCCGCGTGGCGCGCGGTGCAGCGCGGGGCGCTGATGGCCTCGCCGTCGTTCATCCAGTTCCACCCCACGGCGCTGCCGGTCAGCTCGCGGTGGCAGTCCAAGACGATCCTGATGAGCGAGTCGCTGCGCAACGACGGACGCATCTGGGTGCCGGCGAAGGCCGGCGACGAGCGCACACCCGACCAGATCCCCGAGGACGAGCGCGACTACTACCTCGAGCGGCGCTACCCGACGTTCGGAAACCTCACCCCGCGCGACGTCGCCTCGCGCAACGCGACCGAGCAGATCGAGGCCGGCCACGGCGTCGGCCCGCTGCGCAACAGCGTCTACCTGGACTTCCGGGACGCGATCGCGCGCGTGGGCAAGCAGGCGATCGCCGAGCGCTACGGGAACCTGTTCGAGATGTACACCCACGCGACCGGCGAGGACCCGTACACCACGCCCATGCGGATCGCCCCGGGCGCGCACTTCACCATGGGCGGCCTGTGGAGCGACTACGACCAGATGACCTCGCTGCCCGGCCTCTTCGTGGGCGGCGAAGCCGGGTGGGGCTACCACGGGGCCAACCGGCTCGGCGCGAACTCGCTGCTGTCGGCGGCCGTCGACGGCTGGTTCACGCTGCCGTACTCGGTGCCGAGCTACCTCGCCGGGCGCCTGGGATCGACGCCGCTCGAGGCGGACGCCCCCGCGGTGCAGGAGGCGCTCGCGCGCACCCGGGCCCGGGTCGACCGTCTGCTCGGCGTCGGCGGCACGCGCAGCGCGACGTCGTTCCACCGCGAGCTCGGGGACATCCTGTACGCCGGCTGCGGCGTGCACCGCACCGCTGCCTCCCTGACCACCGCGATCGACAAGATCCGCGCGCTGCGCGCCGCCTTCTGGACGGACCTCCGGGTGCCTGGCACCGGGAGGCGCCTGAACCAGGAGCTCGAGCGCGCCGGACGCGTCGCGGACTACCTCGAGCTCGCCGAGCTCATGTGCCTCGACGCGCTCGACCGCGAGGAGTCCTGCGGGGCGCACTTCCGGGGCGAGCACCAGATCGACGGCGAGGCCGCGCGCGACGACGAGCGGTGGTCGTTCGTCTCCGCGTGGGAGGTCCCTGGCGACGGACGGTTCGTGCGCCACCACGAGCCGCTCACGTTCGACGCCGTCCCCCTGCAGACAAGGAGCTACCGGTGAGACTCGTCCTGGAGGTGTGGCGGCAGGAGGACCCTGCCGCGGAAGGTCGGTACGAGACCTACGAGGTGGCCGACGCGACGCCGGAGATGTCGGTCGTCGAGCTGCTCGACCGGCTCAACGAGCAGCTCGTGGAGTCCGGCGGCGACCCGGTGGCGTTCGAGTCCGACTGCCGCGAGGGCGTCTGCGGCTCGTGCGGCGTCACCGTGGACGAGCGCCCGCACGGCGCGCAGGCCAACACCCCCTCGTGCCACCAGCGGCTCGCGCGCTACACCGACGGACAGCGCGTGCGCATCGCGCCGCTGCGGTCCGCCGTGTTCCCCGTGATCCGCGACCTCGTCGTCGACCGCTCCTCGCTCGACCGCGTGATCGCCGCGGGCGGCCACGTGGCGATCGACGCCGGCACCGCGCCGGCCGCCGACCTTGTGGCCCTCGACCACGCCGCCGCCGAGCTCGCGCTCGACTTCGCCGCCTGCATCGGGTGCGGCGCGTGCGTCGCAGCCTGCCCCAACGGCGCGGGCCACCTGTTCGTCGGCGCCAAGCTCAGCCACCTCGCGCTGCTGCCCACGGGCAAGCACGAGCGCACCCGCCGCGCCCGGGCCATGGTTGCCGAGATGGAGACGGACTTCGGGCCATGCTCGAGCTTCGGCGCCTGCGTCGAGGTCTGCCCCGCAGGCATCCCCCTGACCGCGATCGCCGCGGTGAACAAGGAGCGGCTGCGCGCCGTCTGGCGCGGCGGCAGGAGCACGTAGAGACCACCGGGCACGGGGACGACGGCGTCCCCAGGCTCAGAACTGAAGGAGCACCACACGCATGAACGGCACAAGGATCGAAGAGGATCTGCTCGGGGCCAAGGAAGTCCCCGCGGACGCGTACTACGGCGTCCACACTGTGCGCGCCATGGAGAACTTCCGGATCAGCCCGACCGTCATCAGCGACACGCCGGACTTCGTCCGCGCGATGGTGATGGTCAAGAAGGCCTGCGCGCTGACGAACAAGGAGATGCGCACCCTGCCCGTCGATGTCGCGGACGCGATCGTCGCCGCGTGCGACGACGTCCTGGTGCGCGGCCGGTGCCTCGACCAGTTCCCCATCGACGCCTTCCAGGGCGGCGCCGGGACCTCGGTGAACATGAACACGAACGAGGTGATCGCCAACCTCGCGCTCGAGCACCTGGGCCTGCCCAAGGGCAGCTACGACGTCGTCAACCCGAACGACCACGTGAACAAGAGCCAGTCGACCAACGACGCCTACCCCACCGGCTTCCGCATCGCCGTGTACAACGTCGTCGAGCAGCTCAAGGGCGAGATCGAACAGCTGGCCCTGGCGTTCGAGGCCAAGTCCCGCGAGTTCGACGACGTGCTGAATCGCCTGGCTCGGCACGACCTTCGTCAAGGCGCACGAGGAGGCCATCATGAACGCCGCCTCGGACGTCCTGACGGACTTCCCGTGGATGCTCGCCGTGGTGCTCGGGCTCGCGTCGGCGCTGCTGTACTCGCAGGCCGCCACGACCAAGGCGCTCATGCCGACGGCCCTGCTGATCGGCGTCACCCCGGCCGCGGCCGTCGCCGCGTTCCCGGCGGTGTCCGCGCTGTTCATCCTGCCGACCTACCCGACGTTGCTCGCCGCGGTCGAGATGGACGACACGGGCACGACGCGGATCGGCAAGGCCGTGTTCAACCACCCGTTCCTGCTGCCCGGCGTCATCAACATCGCGCTCGCGGTGGCCTTCGGGTTCCTGTTCGGGTCGGTCCTGCTCTGAGGGCGCGCCGTTGACCTCAGCACCAGCCCGGGAGGGCGGCGTCCCGCGTGGACGCCGCCCTTCGGCGCGCCCTTCGGCCCGTCCTGATGGCGGGGGTCGTGGTGGCCGACGACGTCGCGGGCCCGGGTGGGTGCCTGACCAGCACGGGGCGTGGGCGATGCTCGTGGTGCCCCTCGTCGTCGGCGTCGCGCTCGGGGGGCCGGTGTGGGCACACGTGCCCCTGGCGCTGCTGTGGTTCGTCGGGTACTTCGCGTTCTACGCGGTCGGGCAGTGGCTGCGGGCGCGGTTCAAGAAGCGGTGGTGGCCGCCCGTGCGGGCGTACTCGATCGCCGTCGTGCCGTGCGGCGTGGCGGTGCTGCTCACCGCGCCCGAGCTCGTGGTGTGGGTCCCGGCTTTCGTGCCGCTCGTCGTCGTGAGCCTGTGGTGCTCCTACCAGCGCCGGGACCGGTCGCTGCTGAACGACGGGGTGACCGTGCTCGCGGCGTCGCTCATGCTGCTGGTCGCCGTGGACGTCGCGGGGCCGGTCGACGGGCGGGCGTGGGTCGTGTTCGCGCTGGTGCTCGGGTACTTCCTCGGCACGGTGCTGTACGTGAAGACGATGATCCGGGAGCGCGGGAGCCTCGGGTACCGGCGGGCCTCGGTGGCGTACCACCTGGTGCTGGCGCTCGCGGGCACGGGGCTCGTCGCGTGGTCGGGGCACGGGAGCGTCTTGCTCGTCGGCGCGCTGCTGGTGGCGCTGTGTGTGCGGACCGTCGTGATGCCCGGGCGGCCGGCGACGCCGCTGCAGGTCGGCCTCGGCGAGATCGCGGCGTCGGTCGCACTGACCGTCGTGTTGCTGCTTCCGGTCTGACGGCGCGCGGTCCGGGTCTGGGCCGCCGGGGCAGGAAAAGACCCGTGGGCTGTCGGAGGGTTCCGACGAGTGCGGGGACGAGTCGCACCACCCACGGGTCCCGGTGGCCGCCTGGGATTGGCGGACCGTCTTCGACCGGCAGTCAGCCGGCGACCACCTCACAAGTCCAAGAGAACTTCATGTCGTGGACCACCTCCCTTCGTGTGTGACTCCGACGCTACGCCTCGCCTCGACGGGCGGCACCCCTTTTTCTCGGGGCAGGATGGGTCGCATGGTTCAGCGAGTAATGATGGTCTGCACGGGCAACATCTGCCGGTCCCCGATGGCCGAGGTCGTCCTGCGCGAGCGGCTCCAGGCCGCCGGGCTGGGCGACGACGTCGTCGTCGACTCGACCGGGGTGAGCGACGAGGAGCGGGGCAACCCGATCGACCCGCGGGCGGTGCGTGCGCTGCGGGCGCGCGGCTACGACCCCGCCGACCGGGCCGCGGTCCAGGTGGAGGCGGCGCACCTGGCCGAGCGCGACCTCGTGCTGGCGATGACGGCGTCCCACGCCCGCGCGCTGCGGCGCCTGGACCCGGACGCGCCGGTGCGCATGTTCCGCAGCTTCGACCCCGACGCACCGCGGGTCGAGGACGAACGCGACGAGTCGAGCCTCGACGTCGCCGACCCCTGGTACGGCGGCCCCGAGGACTTCGAGCTCTGCCTCGACCAGGTCGAGGCGGCCACGGACGGCATCATCGCCCACCTGCGCGAGCACGCTCGCCCCTGACCCCCACCAAGAACGCTGAGTGCATGATTTTGGCGGTCTCTTCGGGGGAAAAGACCGCCAAAATCATGCACTCAGCGGAGGGTGCGGGGGGGTGCGGGGTGTGTCGGCGGGCTGGTCAGGCTACGTCGCGGCGGCGGAAGATCAGGAGGCCGACGACGATCACGAGCGCGGTGAGGACGCCGAGGTAGATCCCGCCGTGCGTCATCGACAGGGCCGTCTCGACCGTGTCGCACACGCGGCCGTCGGACCCGACCGTGCACACCTGCTTCCAGTACGTCGTCCCGCCCTTGATCCAGGCGTCCATGTTGATCATGCCGCTCAACTGCATGAAGCGCGGGAAGAGGCCGAAGAAGACCATCTGGTCGACGACGACCCACCCCACAGCGATACCGATCACTGCCGCGGTGTGCCGGGTGAGGGCGCCGAGTGCAGCCCCCGCGACGGCCGTGGCGATCATCAGCAGAGCGACGCGCACCGACGCCAGGGCGACGGCCCGCCACATGTCGGCGTCCGGTGAGCCGAGCAGATCGCGGGCCGCGTACACAGCCCACATCCCGGCGACGCTCAGCGCGAGCGTGGCGACGGCGATGGGCACGATGCCCAGGGCCGTCGCGCCGATCTTGCTGAAGTACACCCGCGTCCGCCGCGGCTCGAACGTCAGCCAGTTGCTGATCGCGCCGCTCGCCATCTCGGCGGCGAAGAAGCTTGCCCCGATGGCCAGCGCGACGAAGCCGAGCAGCGTGCCGAAGCCCTCGACGCCGCGCTCAGCCTCGTCCGAGTACGGCGGGTAGTTCGACAGCCAGTCCTCAGGCTTGGGCTCGACTAGCTGGCTCTCGCAACCCCAGTCCACGGTGGTGTCTCCGTCGAGCGCCTCGCGCTCCGCGGCCTCGCCGGTGAGGCACTCCTGGTACCACTCGTCGCTGTTGGCCTGCCAGTCTGCGTGGTACTGCCGATAGCTCGCCTCCTGCGAGCGCTGCTCCTCAGCGCTGGGCGGCGCGAGTGAGAACCAGGTTCCGACGGCGCTGACGATCATGACCCCCACGAGGCCCACGAACGCGACCCACGTCAGACGGCGCGCCCAGAAACGCTTGAGCTCGACCTTGAGAAGTCGCATCAGAGGTCCCCTCCCTCGGTGCTGGCATGGTCGGTGCCGGCGTGTCGTCCGTGCGGCGGCGCGACGGTTCCGGGCCCCTGCCCGGCGGTGAGCTCGAGGAACACGGACTCGAGGTCGGCGTGCTGGGGGACGAGCTCGTTGACGTACAGGCCCTGGGCAGCGAGGAGCCGGGTGATGTCGGCGGAGTCGGCCACGCCCCGGACCTGCAGGTGGGCGCCCTCGACGCGGGCGTCGAGCTGGGCGGCCTGGAGCACCTGGTGGGCGGCGGGAACATCGGCGACGCCGACCTTGACGCTGAGGCTGGCCTGCCCGCCGACGAGCTCGTCCACGCGGCCGGAGGCAAGCAGCCGGCCGTGACCGATGATCGACACGGTGTCCGCGACCTGCTCGACCTCCGCGAGGATGTGGCTCGAGACCAGGACGGTCTTGCCCTCGGAGCCCAGGCGGCGCATGGTGTCGCGGATCTCCCGGATGCCCGCCGGGTCGAGGCCGTTGGTGGGCTCGTCGAAGATCAGCAGGTCCGGGTCCTTGAGCAGCGTCGCGGCGATCGCGAGCCGCTGCTTCATGCCGAGCGAGTAGCTGCGGTAGGAGTCCTTGGCGCGGTCGGCCAGGCCCACGTCGGTCAGGACGCGCCCGACGGCGGTGGGCGGGGCGCCGATCGCGCCCGCCAGGAGCTCGAGGTTGCGGCGCGCCGAGAACTGCGGGAAGAACTTGGGCTGCTCGACGATCGCGCCGACGCGACCGATCACGGCGGGCAGGTGCTGCGGCACGGTCTGGCCGAACAGAGTCATGGTGCCGGAATCGGGCCGGATGAGCCCGAGCAGCATGCGGATCGTCGTCGTCTTGCCGGACCCGTTGGGGCCGAGGAAGCCGTGGACGCCACCGTAGGGCACGTCGAGGTCGAGGCCCTCGACGGCGACCGAGCGGCCCCGCAGGCTCCGGTAGGTCTTGCGCAGTCCGCGCGTGGAGATCGCGAGATCCCCCGAAGGTGCAGTGGTCACAGGTCCCCTTGTGAATGAAGTGCTCCCGGTCGCGGCGAGCGTCCCGCCGCGCGCTCAACCCCCTGGCAGAGCACCCAAACCCTAGCGTGCCGTACCTCACAGGCATATGCGCGAATCGCGGACGAGAACTGGCGTCATAACTTCCGTCCCCGTGTCTCTCTCCAGTGTGACCAGGCAGAACCCCGCCGGCTCCGCTGACGAAGCCGGGGCCGACGGACACAAGACCCCCACCGAGAACGAGACCACCCAGGAGGACACGATGACCACGATCGAGATGGCGCCGCTGCTGCGCGAGGACCTGACCAAGCGTGAGCGCGTCGTCCTCGCGCACCTGACCGAGGAGACGACGCTCGACGACATCGCGCGCCGCCTTTTCGTCACCCGCAACACGGTGAAGTCGCAGGTGCGCAGCGCGTACCGCAAGCTCGGCGTCTCCACGCGCGCCGAGGCCGTCGACCGCGCCCGGGAGCTCGGGCTGCAGTAGTGGACGGGTCGTGACCCACCGCACACGCGGGGGTTAGGCTGGCCCTGCTGCTCGAACCGCGGCGGGAGAGCCCCGCTGGTAGATCGGACGGGGCGCCGACGGAGCAAACCCTCCCCGGGAAACTCTCAGGCCCACATACCGCCGCGGCGAGGCAACTCTGAACAGCAGGGACGACGTCGGGCATCGCCGGGCGGAGGACCTCACCGAAGGGGCAACCCGGCCTAGGCGCCCGGGGAAAACTCTCAGGTCGACCTCCGGGTCCGAGGACAGAGCGGGGAGGGCGCGGTGCCGGCGAGGCCGGGATCGCCAGCCCGACGACGCCTCGCCCCCTGGAGCCTGCCGTGACCCTGCCCCCCTTCGTCCGCCGGCACATCGGATCGCTCGCCACACCCGGTGCTGACGCGGCTGGAGCCACGATGCTCGCCGCGCTCGGTCTGGACTCGCTCGACGCGCTCGTCAACGCGGCCGTGCCGGCGTCGATCCGCCTGGACCGCACCCTCGACCTGCCCGCCGGGCGCACCGAGGAGGAGGTCACCGCGACGCTGCGGGAGATCGCAGGCATGAACACGGTCCGCACGGAGATGATCGGGCTCGGCTACCACCCGACCGTCACGCCCGCGGTGATCCGGCGCAACGTGCTCGAGAGCCCCGCCTGGTACACCGCGTACACGCCGTACCAGGCGGAGATCTCCCAGGGCCGGCTCGAGGCGCTGCTGAACTTCCAGACGGTCGTCTCCGACCTCACGGGCCTGCCCGTCGCGGGTGCGTCCCTGCTCGACGAGGCCACCGCGGTCGCCGAGGCGATCCTGCTCATGCGCCGCGCGGTCAAGGGCCGGGCCGACGGCGTCGTCGTCGTCGACGCGGACTGCCTGCCCCAGTCGATCGCCGTCGCGCGCGGCCGGGCCGAGGCGCTCGGGCTGCCGCTCGTCGTGGCCGACCTCACGGGCGAGGGCGGGCTGGACGCGGTCGAGGGCGACGTCGTCGGCGTCGTGCTGCAGGCGCCCGGCGCATCCGGCGCGGTGCGGGACCTCGCGCCGCTGATCGCCCAGGCCAAGGCCCGCGACGCCCTCGTCACGGTCGCCGCCGACCTCCTCTCCCTCACGCTCCTGACGCCGCCCGGCGAGCAGGGCGCGGACCTCGCCGTCGGCTCGGCCCAGCGCTTCGGGGTGCCCCTGTTCTACGGCGGCCCGCACGCCGGCTACATCGCGGTCCGCTCCGGCCTCGAGCGCACGCTGCCCGGGCGCCTGGTCGGGGTGAGCGTCGACGCCGACGGCGCGACGGCCTACCGCCTCGCCCTGCAGACCCGCGAGCAGCACATCCGCCGCGAGAAGGCCACGAGCAACATCTGCACCGCGCAGGCCCTGCTCGCGATCGTCGCGTCCATGTACGCCGTCTACCACGGGCCCGGCGGCCTGCGGGAGATCGCCGAGCGCGTGCACTCACGGGCCGTGGCGCTCGCGGACGGGCTGCGCGCGGGCGGCGTCGAGGTCGTGCATGCGGCGTTCTTCGACACCGTCCTCGCGCACGTCCCGGGTCGGGCCGACGCGATCGTCGCCGCGGCCGCCGAGCGCGGCATCAACATCTTTGGCCGCGACGCCGACCACGTCCAGGTCGCGTGCGACGAGACGACGACGCCCGCGACGATTGCCCTCGTCCTCGAGGCGTTCGGGGCTGGGGTGGCCTCGGAAACCGAGCCGACGACGTCGGCCCTCCCCGAGGCCCTGCGCCGCACCTCGGAGTACCTCACCCACCCGGTGTTCCACGCGCACCGCTCGGAGACGGCGATGCTGCGCTACCTGCGGGCGCTGAGCGACAAGGACCTCGCGCTCGACCGCACGATGATCCCGCTGGGCTCGTGCACCATGAAGCTCAACGCGACCACGCAGATGGAGCCCATGAGCTGGTCCGCGTTCGCGGACATCCACCCGTTCGCGCCGCGCGAGCAGGCCGCCGGGTACACGCGCCTGATCGGCGAGCTCGAGGGCTGGCTCGCGGAGATCACCGGGTACGCGGCCGTAAGCGTGCAGCCGAACGCCGGCTCGCAGGGCGAGTACGCAGGGCTGCTCGCGATCCGCGAGTACCACCGTGCTGGCACACAGCCGGGCGCCGCCCCCCGCGATATCTGTCTCATCCCCGCCTCGGCCCACGGTACCAACGCGGCCTCGGCGGCCCTCGTGGGCCTGCGCGTGGTGGTCGTAGCGACGGCCGACGACGGCGCGATCGACCTCGACGACCTGCGCGCCAAGCTCGCGGAGCACGGCGAGCGCGTCGCGGCGATCATGATCACCTACCCCTCGACGCACGGGGTGTACGAGGACACGGTCCGCGACGTCTGCTCGCTCGTGCACGCGGCCGGCGGCCAGGTGTACGTCGACGGCGCGAACCTCAACGCGCTCGTCGGGCTCGCGCAGCCCGGGGAGTTCGGCGGCGACGTCTCGCACCTGAACCTGCACAAGACGTTCTGCATCCCGCACGGCGGCGGGGGCCCCGGCGTCGGGCCCGTCGCGGTGGCCGAGCACCTTGTGCCGTACCTGCCGGGCGACCCCTCGCCGTCGGGCACCTGGGCGACGGACTCGCCCACGGGCACGGCGCCCGTGAGCGGCGCGCCCTACGGCTCGGCCGGCATCCTGATGATCCCGTGGGCGTACATCGCGCTCATGGGCCCGGACGGGCTGACGGCCGCGACCGCGTCGGCCGTGCTGACCGCGAACTATGTCGCGCGGCGCCTCGCGGACCACTACCCGATCCTCTACACCGGCCCCGGCGGGCTCGTGGCGCACGAGTGCATCCTCGACATCCGCCCGCTGACCGCCGAGACGGGCGTGACGGCCGAGGACGTGGCCAAGCGGCTCATGGACTACGGCTTCCACGCGCCCACGCTCGCGTTCCCCGTCCCCGGCACGCTCATGGTCGAGCCGACCGAGAGCGAGGACCTCGCGGAGCTCGACCGGTTCGTCGACGCGATGATCGCGATCCGCCGCGAGATCCAGGACGTCGCCGACGGGCGCTGGTCCGCCGCCGAGTCCCCGCTGCGCGGCGCCCCGCACACCGCGGCCAGCCTGATCGCCGACGAGTGGACGCACGCCTACTCTCGGGAAGAGGCTGGCTACCCGTTGCCGTCGCTGCGCGCGGGAAAGTACTTCCCGCCCGTGCGCCGGATCGACGGCGCACGCGGTGACCGCAACCTCGTGTGCTCCTGCCCGCCGATCGAGGCCTACGCCGAAGGTGCCCTGTGATGACTGCTTCTGAGGACCGGCTCTCCCCGCTGCACGACGAGCACGTGGCGCTCGGCGCCGCGATGACGAGCTTCGGCGGGTGGCTGATGCCGCTGCGCTACGACTCCGACCTCGCCGAGCACCACGCCGTCCGCAAGGCCGCCGGGCTGTTCGACCTGTCGCACATGGGCGAGATCGACGTCGTCGGGCCGCAGGCCGCGGCCGCGCTCGATCACGCGCTGATCGGGAACCTCAGCGCCGTGGGCGTCGGCCGGGCGCGGTACACGATGATCGTGGCCGACGACGGCACGGTGATCGACGACCTCGTCGTCTACCGCCTCGAACCCGAGCGCTTCATGGTGGTGGCGAACGCGTCGAACGCCCCCGTGGTGCTGGGCGAGCTGCAGGAGCGGACGGCGGGCTTCGCGGCGAGTGTCGTGGACCGCACGGCCCTCGCGCTGATCGCCGTGCAGGGCCCGCGCGCGGAGGAGATCCTGGTGGGGCTCGTCGCTGCGGACGCCGCCGACGACGTCCGGGGCGTGCGCTATTACGCGGCGGTTCCCGTGACGGTCGCCGGGGTCGAGACGCTGCTCGCGCGCACCGGGTACACGGGCGAGGACGGCTTCGAGCTGTTCGTCGAGCCCGAGCACGCCGTCGCGCTGTGGCGCGCGCTGCTCGAGGCCGGGACGCCCCTGGGACTCGTGCCGGCCGGGCTGGCGTCGCGCGACTCGCTGCGCCTCGAGGCCGGCATGCCCCTGTACGGGCACGAGCTCAGCCGCGACGTCACCCCGTACGACGCTGGCCTGGGCCGCACCGTGAAGCTCGACAAGGTGGGGGCCGACGGCGAGCCGCTCGACTTCGTGGGCCGCGCCGCCCTGGAGTACCGCGCCTCGCGCGACGCCCGCGCGGAGCTCGACGGCGACGCCCCCGCGCGCGTGCTCGTCGGCCTGCAGGGCCTGGGGCGCCGTCCCGCCCGGGCCGGATACGCCGTCGTCGTCCCCGGTGTCCCTGCCCCAGGTGAGGAGGGAGCCGACGGCGAGCCCACCGTCGTCGGGCGTGTGACATCCGGGGCGCCCTCGCCCACGCTCGGCCACCCGATCGCGCTCGCGTACGTCGACGCCGCGCACGCCGAGCCGGGAACCGAGCTCGCGGTGGACGTCCGCGGGCGCACCGAGCCAGTGCGCGTGGTGCCCCTGCCGTTCTACCGCCGCGCGAACTAGCCTGAGCCGCAGCACGTCCGCACCATCCCCACCGCCTGAGGAGCACACCATGGCCGCCCTGCCCGAGGACCTGCAGTACACCGCCGAGCACGAGTGGATCGACTCCGGGTCGCCCGCGACCGTCGGCATCACGTCCGTGGCCGCCGAGGCGCTCGGCGACATCGTGTTCGTCGAGCTGCCCGAGGTCGGCGCGAGCCTGACCGCCGGCGCGGTGTTCGGCGAGGTCGAGTCCGTGAAGTCCGTCTCCGAGCTGTTCTCGCCCGTCACGGGCACGGTCGTCGAGGTCAACGCCGCGCTCGCGGACGCCCCCGAGACCATCAACTCGGACCCGTTCGGAGAGGGCTGGCTGGTGCGCGTGGAGATCGACACGCTCGGCCCCGTGCTGACGGCCGAGGAGTACGCGGCGCTCACGGGTGGGCCGGGCGCCTGACGCACCTGGCATCATGACGGCCATGGAACGCAAGCTCGTGGTCGCCGCCGCGCTGGTGGACGACCTCGGCGCGCCCACGGCCCTGTTGGCGGCGCGGCGCTCGCGGCCGGCGGAGCTCGCCGGCATGTGGGAGTTCCCCGGCGGCAAGGTCGACCCGGGCGAGACGCCGGTCGAGGCCCTGCACCGCGAGCTGTCCGAGGAGCTGGGCGTCGAGGTCGAGCTCGGGGACGAGGTCGTGGGGCCTGACGACGGCGCCTGGGTCATCACCGACCGGCACGTGATGCGACTGTGGGTGGCGCGGGTGACCGGCGGCGAGCCGCAGCCTCTGGTGGAGCATGACGAGCTGCGGTGGCTGCGTCGCGGCGAGCTGATGGACGTGCCGTGGCTGACGGGGGACGTGCGCATCGTGGAGCACCTGCGGGCGGGTGTGCTCGCGGACTGAGGTCGAGCTCCGCCGAATCCGATAGTTGAGTACCGAGTCCGATAGGAGGTGCTATCGGACTCGGTACTCAACTATCTGACTCGGCGGTCGGAGGCGCCGGCCTGGGGGAAGCCGCGAGCTACCAGGCCGCCGGCTGGTAGTCCTTGAGGAAGCAGCCGAACTGGTCCTCGCCAGCCTCGCCCATGACGATCGGGTCGTAGACGCGCGCGGCGCCGTCGACCAGGTCGAGGGGGGCGTGGAAGCCTTCCTCGGCGAGGCGCATCTTGGTGGTGTGGGGGCGCTCGTCGGTGATCCAGCCGGTGTCGACCGAGGTCATGAGGATCTGATCGGTCTCGAACATCTCTCGCGACGAGGTGCGCGTGAGCATGTTGACGGCCGCCTTGGCCATGTTGGTGTGCGGGTGGCCCGGGCCCTTGTAGCCGCGGCCGAACTGACCCTCCATCGCTGAGACGTTCACGATGTACTTCCGGCGCGCGGTCGAGGCGCGCATGGCGGCGCGCAGCCGTGCGATGAGGATGAATGGCGCCGTGGAGTTGCACAGCTGGACCTCGAGCATCTCGAGCGGCTCGACCTCCTCGACCACCTGCACCCAGGAGTTCGACGACACCAGGTCCGGGACGAGCCCGGCGGCGTCGATCGCCGTGGCGTTCGCGACGCGCTCGAGCGACGC
>NZ_FONZ01000001.1 GCF_900113055.1 Flavimobilis marinus | reverse complement strand
CCAGGATCAAACTCTCCGTAAAAGTATCCGTCAACCAGGCGAACCCAGCTAACAACCATACGAAGCAGGCACCCCCAAAGAGGCACCCACATAAAAACTGGCTACAAAAACAAAAACTTGCGTTTTCGTTCAATCAACCAAAGGAATCCTCAAGACCACCGAGCCAGCCACCATGTAGCAGCAGACACCAGCAGTCCACGAGGGATATTTGGCATTGACTATCAAGCACACTGTTGAGTTCTCAAGGAACAGACGCTCCCCGATCCACCCTCGCGGGCCGTTCGGAGGCAACCGTTCAAACTTACCCGACCCGATCCCCATCTGCAAAATCGCCTTGCGGGCGAGCTGCGGGCACCGTCTCGATCCGGACGCAGCTGTGCTGCGCCGTTCCGAGCTGGTGGGTGTGTCTCCTGCGGGCTCAGGCCGTGACCCTCAGGTCCCGTCCGTCGCTCCTCGCGGGCCGACTCCGGAACACTAGGCCGCCGAGGCGCTAGCGGTCAACTCCGTGCGGTGCCTCGGCGGTGTGACGTGCGTCAGGCACCGAGCCGGACCACTGCGAGGTGGCGCTTACCCCGCCGCAGCAGCACGTACCCGTCGCCCAACGCGTCGGCGGCGCTGACCACAGCGTCCTGGTCGGTCACCTTGGCGTTGTTCACGTAGGCGCCGCCCTCTGCGATCGCACGACGGGCAGCGTTGCGGCCCTGGACCAGGCCCGTCGCCGCAAGGAGATCCGCCACCTGGTCGCCCGCCTTGCCCTCCGCGCTCGGAAGTCCGACGACCGCCGACGCGAGCGTGGCCGCGTCGATGCTGGCGAGGTCCCCGCGCCCGAAGAGCGCCTGGCTCGCCGCGATCGCCTGCGCCGTCGCCTCGGCGCCGTGCACCAGCGTGGTGACGTCCGCCGCGAGCACCCGCTGGGCCTCGCGTGCCTGCGGCCGGTCCTGCACGGCGGCGGCGAGCTCGTCGATCTCCTCGCGCGTCCGGAACGTGAAGATCTTCAGCCAGCCCACGACGTCGGCGTCGTCGGCGTTCACCCAGAACTGGTAGAAGGCGTACGGGCTCATCATGTCCGGCGCGAGCCAGACCGCCCCGCCCTCCGACTTCCCGAACTTCGTGCCGTCGGCCTTGGTGATCAGCGGGGTCGTCAACGCGTGTACCGGGCGCTTGTCCGCCTTGCGGATGAGCTCGACCCCTGCGAGCAGGTTGCCCCACTGGTCGTTGCCGCCCGTCTGCAGCGTGCAGCCGTGGCGCCGGTTGAGCTCGAGGAAGTCCATGCCCTGGAGGATCTGGTAGCTGAACTCCGTGAAGGAGATGCCCTCGTCGCTGTTGAGCCGGCGCGCGACGGTCTCCTTGGCCAGCATCGTGCCGAGGCGGAAGTGCTTGCCGACGTCCCGCAGGAAGTCGAGCGCGCGGAGGTCGCCTGCCCAGTCGAGATTGTTGACCATCTGCGCCGCGTTCTCGCCCTCGAAGGACAAGAAGCCGGAGATCTGCGTGCGCAGGCGGTCGACCCACTCCGCGACGGTCGCCGGGTCGTTGAGCACCCGCTCCCCCGACATGCGCGGGTCGCCGATGAGGCCGGTCGCACCGCCCACGAGCGCGAGCGGCTTGTGCCCCGCCAGCTGCAGGTGACGCAGCACGACGAGCTGGACCAGGTGACCGTGGTGCAGGCTCGCGGCGGTCGGGTCGAACCCGCAGTAGTAGGTGACCGGTCCGTCGTCGAGGGCCGCCCGGAGGGCGTCCACGTCGGTGGTCTGGGCTACGAGCCCACGCCACATCAGCTCGTCGAGAACGTTGGTCACTGCTGCTCCTTGGTCGTCTGCGCGCCGAGGTGGCGGCGCTGCGCCTAGTCTGCCTGGTTCCTGCGCCGTCGCGTGACACCGGGTCGGAACGCCGAGACGGTGGGCTCGCCGGGGATCCACCGGCGCCAGTCGAACCCAGGACCCGCGCCTGCCCCTCCGACCCCGACCCGCGGCCCGGACGCATACGGCTGCACCGGCACGCCGGGCACGAACAGCCGCAGGCGCGAGGCGGGGTCCAGCAGGTCCGCCCCGGCGTCGTCCATGGTCACCGCGAGCGCGACCGTGAGGCGGGCCGGACCGGACGCCAGCTGCTCCGGGCTGCGCACCACCCCTGCCGCCGTCCTGCGCCTGTGGGCGACATCCTGGCCGACCACGATCTCCCCCGCCCGGAGCAGCACCGCGGAGGCCTCGCCGGCCTTCCCCGTGACGACGTTCATGCAGGTGTGCAGACCGAGATGCCGGTACACGTAGAGGTGCCCGCCGTCCCGGAACATGACCTCGTTGCGCGCCGAACGCCCGCGGTACGCGTGCGATCCCGGGTCATGGCTGCCGTGGTAGGCCTCGGTCTCGGTGACGCGCAGGGCCACGTCACCCCCGGGCGACCGGGAGACCAGGACGGCGCCCAGCAGGCCCTGGGCGACGTCGAGCGGCGGCCGGTCGAACCAGGCGCGGTCCGGCTGCTCGAGGCCGGCGACGGCCGCGGCGAGCTCGCCGTCGGCCGTCCTGTCCGCGCTGGGAATCATGCCGGCCGTCCCCACGCGTCGAGCCGCACGTGCGCCCGCTCTCGGGTCCGCTCCCGCGCGTACATCTCCTGCTCCGCGGCCATGAACTCGAGCCAGTGCTCGCGCGCCCCTTCGCCGTCCCGCTCGACACCACGGCGCAAGCGCAGGTCGTCGTCCGCCTCGACCCACACGATCAAGGGTTCGTACACATCGACGCCCTGGCACGCCGACCCGCAACCCTCCACCACGAGGGAGTCGGCCACCGGGACGGCGTGCCGCTCCGCATAGCGACCCAGCTCCCAGTCATAGCGGCGGTAGCGCCCGGGGGCGCCGGCGGCGAGCGGCCCCAGGACCCACTCGTGCAGGCGCTCCACGCCGGCGCGCACCCCGGTCCAGCCCTCGTAGAGGTCGTCCATGTGCACCACCTGCGCGGGCAGCAACGCCCCGAGCTGCCCGGCGAGCGTCGTCTTGCCCGATCCTGCGGGTCCGTCGACGCAGATCAGACGCATACCGCCCAGGCCGGGGCGACGAGCCTCGGCCTGGGCGACGATCTGCGCGACGACGTCCGCGCTCACGCCGTACCGGCCACCCACGACCGGAGCTCGACCGCGCGCGCCCGGGCGGCCTCGAGCTGCTCGGCCACGCGTACCGGCGCGGTGCCGCCGACGGCGTCGCGCGAGGCCAGCGAGCCCTCGACCGTCAGAACCTCGCGCACCTCAGGCGTGAGGTGCGGGCTGATGGCTGCGAGGTCGTCCTCGCTGAGGTCCCACAGCTCGATGCCCCGCTCCTCGCAGGCCCGCACGCACGCGCCCGCGACCTCGTGCGCCACCCGGAACGGCACGCCTTGGCGGACCAGCCACTCAGCGATGTCCGTCGCGAGCGAGAAGCCCTGCGGAGCGAGCTCCGCCATCCGCTCCGTCCGGAACGTCAGCGTCGCGACCATGCCGGCGAAGGCCGGCAGCAGGACCGAGAGCTGGTCGATCTGGTCGAACACCGGCTCCTTGTCCTCCTGCAGGTCCCTGTTGTACGCCAGCGGCAGGCCCTTGAGCGTCGTCATCAGCCCGGTGAGATCACCGATCAGCCGGCCGGCCTTGCCGCGGGCCAGCTCGGCGATGTCCGGGTTCTTCTTCTGCGGCATGATGCTCGACCCGGTGGAATAGGCGTCGTGGAGGTCGACGAAGCCGAACTCCTTGGTCGCCCACAGGATCACGTCCTCGGCGATCCGGGACAGGTCCACCCCCGTCATCGCCGCCACGAACGCGAACTCCGCGACGACGTCACGGCTCGCGGTGCCGTCGATCGAGTTCGCCACCGGGGCGTCGAAACCGAGGTCACGCGCGACCGCCGCCGGGTCGAGGCCCAGCGAGGAGCCCGCGAGCGCACCGGAGCCGTACGGCGACACGGCGGCGCGCCGGTCCCAGTCCGTCCAGCGCTCCACGTCCCGCAGGAGCGGCCACGCGTGCGCGAGGAGGTGGTGCGCGAGCAGCACCGGCTGCGCGTGCTGCAGGTGGGTCCGCCCGGGCATGGGCGCGCCCGGGTGGGCAGCCGCCTGCTCGACAAGAGCGTCGACGACGCCGAGCACCCCGCCCGCGAGCACCCGGGTCTGCTCGCGCAGGTAGATGCGTACAAGCGTCGCGATCTGGTCGTTCCGGGACCGGCCCGCGCGGAGCTTGCCGCCCAGATCTGCGCCCGCGCGGTCCATCAGGCCGCGCTCGAGCGCGGTGTGCACGTCCTCGTCGTCCTCGCGGGGCCCGAACGCACCGGAGCGGACGTCGGTCAGCAGTCGGTCGAGCGCGTCGAGCATGCCCGCGAGCTCGGCGTCGTCGAGCAGGCCCGCCTGGTGCAGGACGCGGGCGTGCGCCTGAGACCCGGCGACGTCGACCTCCGCCAGCCGCCAGTCGAACTGGGTCGACTTGCTGAGCGCGGCGAGCGCGCCGCTGGGGCCGCCGGCGAACCGGCCGCCCCAGAGGCTCGCGGACGACTCAGCCATCGGCCTGGAGGTTCGCCGGCGCCGAGAGGTCCACGCCGTTGCCGAACTTGGCGTCGCGCGCCGCGGACAGCTTGGCCGTGAGGCCGTAGATCTCAATGAAGCCCTTGGCGTTCGACTGGTCGAACGAGTCGCCCTCGTCGTAGGTGGCCAGGTTGAAGTCGTACAGGCTCGCGTCGGAGCGGCGGCCGGTCACGGTCGCGCGACCGCCGTGCAGCACCATCCGCACCTCGCCCGACACGTAACGCTGGGTGTCGTCGATGAAGACGTCGAGGGACTTCTTGAGCGGGCTGAACCACATGCCGTCGTAGACGAGCTCGGCCCAGCGCTGCTCGACGCCGCGCTTGAAGCGTGCCTGCTCGCGCTCGACCGTGACGTTCTCCAGCTCCTGGTGCGCCGCGATCAGCGCCATGGCGCCGGGGGCCTCGTAGATCTCGCGGGACTTGATCCCGACGAGCCGGTCCTCGACGATGTCGATCCGACCGACGCCCTGGGCGCCGGCGCGGCGGTTCATCTCCTGGATGGCCTGCAGCGGGGTGACCGCGACACCGTCGATCGCGACGGGGATGCCCTGGTCGAACGTCAGGACGACCTCGTCCGCGACGGGCGGGAAAGTGGGGTCGTCGGTGTAGGAGTACACGTCCTTGGTCGGGCCGTTCCAGATGTCCTCGAGGAAGCCGGTCTCGATGGCCCGGCCCCACACGTTCTGGTCGATCGAGAACGGGTTCCGCTTGGTGGTCGCGATGGGCAGGTTGTGCTGCTCGGCGTAACCGATGGCCTTGTCCCGCGTGAGCGCGAGATCGCGGACGGGCGCGAGGCACTTGAGGTCCGGGGCGAGCGACGTGATGCCCACCTCGAAGCGGACCTGGTCGTTGCCCTTGCCGGTGCAGCCGTGCGAGACGATCTGCGCGTCGAACTGGCGAGCGGCGCGGACCAGGTGCTTGACGATCACCGGACGCGACAGCGCGGACACGAGGGGGTACCGGTCGAGGTAGAGGCCGTTCGCGCGGAGCGCAGGCATGCAGTACTCCTGCGCGAACTCGTCGCGGGCGTCGGCGACGTAGGCCTCGACCGCGCCACAGTCGAGCGCGCGCTGGCGGATGACCTCGAGGTCCTCACCGCCCTGGCCGACGTCGACGGCCACGGCGATGACCTCCGCGCCGGTGCGCTCAGCGATCCATCCGATGGCGACGGAGGTGTCGAGTCCTCCGGAGTAGGCGAGGACGACGCGATCAGTCATGGGGTCTCTCTCTTCTGTGAGTCTGTGAGCAGTCTGGCAGCGGCTGGACGCCGGAGCAGGGGGAAGGTCAGGGGGTGCCCTCGGCGAGGGCGAGGAGGCGGGCGGCGACGGCGGAGCCGCCGTCCTCCCGCGTGATGACGAGCACGGTGTCGTCGCCGGCGATGGTGCCGAGCACGCTCGGCAGCACCGAGTGGTCGATCGCCGACGCCAGGTACTGGGCGGCGCCCGGCGGTGTCCGCAGGACGACGAGGTTGGCCGAGGTCTCGGCCGACACGAGCAGCTCCTGGCACAGCCGCGCCAGCCGCGCAGACAAGGACTCGGTGTCCGCGTCCACCTGCAGGCTGCGGTCACCGCCCTCACCCGGGACGGCGTAGACCGAGACGCCCTGGGCGGTCCGGACCTTCTGCGCCCGGAGCTCGATGAGGTCGCGCGACAGGGTCGCCTGGGTCACCTGGACGCCCTGGGCGGCGAGCGCCTCGGCGAGCTGCGTCTGCGAGCTCACCGCGCTCTGCGTCAGCAACGCCCGGATCCGGGCGTGGCGTGCCGCCTTGGTGGTCGGTGCCACGGGGGCGCTCACGAGTGCTCCAGGAGCCACGCCAGGAGCGCCTTCTGCGCGTGCAGGCGGTTCTCGGCCTCGTCCCAGACCACCGACTGCGGGCCGTCGATCACCTCCGCGGCGATCTCCTTGCCGCGGTAGGCGGGCAGGCAGTGCAGGACCAGCGCGTCGGGGGCGGCCTGGGCGAGCAGGTCGGCCGTCAGGGCGAAGGGCACGAACGGCAGCTCGCGCTCGTCGCTCTCGAGCTCCTGCCCCATGGACACCCAGGTGTCGGTGGCGACGACGTCGGCCCCGGCCACCGCCTCCGCCGCGTCGGTCGTCACCAGGACCGAGCCGCCGCTCTGGGCGGCGAGGCGTTCGGCATCGGCGACGACGCCGGGGTCCGGCTGGAAACCCGCCGGAGCGCCGACGCGCACGTTCATGCCCGCGAGCGCGCCGCCGAGCAGGTAAGAGTGCGCCATGTTGTTGGCGCCGTCGCCGACGTAGGCGAGCGTGAGCCCGGGCAACGCCCCCGCGCCCCCGCGGTGCTGGGCGACCGTGACCAGGTCGGCGAGGATCTGGCACGGGTGGAACTCGTCCGTCAGCGCGTTCACGACCGGCACGGTCGACCACGCGGCCATCTCCTCGATGCGCTCCTGGCCGAACGTGCGCCACACGATCGCAGCCACCTGGCGGTCGAGCACCCGGGCGGTGTCCGCGACGGACTCGCCGCGCCCCAGCTGGGACCCGACGGCGTCGATCACGAGCGGGTATCCCCCGAGCTCGGCGACGCCGACAGCGAACGACACGCGCGTGCGCGTCGACGGCTTGTCGAACATCACCGCGACGGCGCGCGGGCCCTTGAGCGGGGTCCGGATGAACCGGTCCGCCTGGAACGCGAGCGCGAGCTCGATGACCTCACGCTGCTCCGCCTGGGAGAGGTCGTCGTCGCGCAGGAAATGGCGTGCCACGTCAGGCCTCCTGGGAGGGCAGGGCGGGCTGGTAGCCCGCGAGGAAGGTGGTGAAGGCGTCCGCCTGCTCGTCGCTGAGGATCAGCGGCGGGGCGAGGCGGATCGCGTCGGGGGCGACGGGGTTGACGATGAAGCCCGCCGCGAGCGCCGCCGCCGCGAGATCCGCGGCCACCGGCTCCCGCAGCTGCACGGCCAGGAGGAAGCCCGCGCCGCGCACGTCCACGACGAGCGGGTTCCCGGTCGCTGCGAGCGCGTGGCGCCAGCGGGACCCCACGGCGCGGACGTGAGCCAGGAGGTCGTCGCGCTCGAGCACGCCGATCGTCGCGAGGGCCGCCGCCGCGGCGACAGGGTTCCCGCCGAACGTCGTGCCGTGCTGGCCACGACCGACGAGCGTCGCGGCGTCCTGCCCGATCGCCAGGACCGCGCCGACGGGGAAGCCGCCGCCGAGGCCCTTGGCGAGGGTGACGACGTCCGGCATGATGCCCTCGCCGATCTCCGGGTCCTGGAACGCGAACCAGTGCCCGGTGCGCCCGGCGCCGGTCTGCACCTCGTCCAGCACGAGGAGGGCGCCGTGCTCGCGCGTGAGCTCGCGGGCGAGCGACAGGTAGCCCTCGGGGTGCCGCCGCACACCGGCCTCGCCCTGCACGGGCTCGACGAACATCGCCGCGATCCCGCCATGGGCGAACGCCGCACGCAGCGCGTCGAGGTCACCGAACGGCACGAACTCGACGCCGCCGGGCAGCGGCTCGAACGGCTCGCGGTAGGCGGTCTTCGAGGTGAGCGCGAGCGCGCCCATCGTGCGGCCGTGGAACGCTCCCTCGACCGCGATCACCCGGCGCCGCTCGCCGTCGCCGACGTTGCGCCGTGCCATCTTGAACGCCGCCTCGTTCGCCTCCGCGCCGGAGTTCGTGAAGAACACGCGCGAGCCCTCGGGCGCCGCCGCGAGATCCAGCAGCCGCTCGGCGAGCGCGATCTGCGGCGGGGTGCCGAAGAAGTTCGACACGTGCCCCAGGGTGCCCAGCTGCGCGCTGATGGCCGCGGTCAAGGTCGGGTGCCCGTGCCCCAGCGCGTTGACGGCGATGCCGGCCAGCAGGTCCAGGTAGCGCGCGCCGTCGGCGTCCCACACGTACGCACCCTCCCCCCGCACCAGCACGCGCGACGGAGGCCCGAACGTGTCCATGACGGCGCCCGAGTACCGCTCGACCCAGCGCTCGCCGACCGGCCGCGGGCCGTCGGGCGCGCCGACGACGTCCGTGACGCTCTGCTTGTCGACCTCGCTCATGCGACACCTGCCTCAGGAAGGACCATGGTGCCGTTGCCCTCGTTGGTGAAGACCTCGAGCAGCACCGAGTGCGGCACGCGGCCGTCGATGACGGTCGCCCGCGAGACGCCACCCCGCACGGCGCGCAGGCAGGCCTCCATCTTGGGGATCATGCCCGAGGCCAGGCTCGGGAGGAGCTCGGCGAGCTCGTTCGCGCGGATCTCGCTCACGAGCGACGAGGTGTCCGGCCAGCGGGTGTAGAGCCCCTCGACGTCCGTGAGCACGAGAAACTTCTTGGCGCCCAGGGCGACCGCGAGCGCCGAGGCCGCGGTGTCGGCGTTCACGTTGAGGACCTGCGTGGGGTCGTTGACGTCCGGGGCGATCGTCGAGACGACCGGGATCCGGCCAGCGTCGAGGAGGTCCTGGACGGCCGACGGGTGCACCTCGACGACGTCGCCCACGAGCCCGACGTCGACCTGCTCGCCGTCGACGGTCGCGGTGCGACGCTCGGCGCGCAGCAGCCCGCCGTCCTCGCCGGACAGGCCCACGGCCATGGGGCCGAACGCGTTGATGAGCCCGACGAGCTCGCGCGAGACCTGTCCGGTCAGGACCATCCGGACGACCTCCATGGCTTCCGGCGTCGTCACGCGCAGCCCGCCGCGAAACTCGGAGGCGATGCCGAGGCGGTCGAGCATCGCGGAGATCTGCGGCCCGCCGCCGTGGACGATGACGGGACGCAGCCCGACCTGGCGCAGGAACACCATGTCCTGGGCGAAGGCGCGCTTGAGGTCGTCGTCGATCATCGCGTTGCCGCCGTACTTCACGACGACGAGCGCGCCGGAGAGCTCCCGCAGCCACGGGAGCGCCTCGATCAGGACCTCGGCCTTGTGGCCGGGCGACAGGTCGGTGGGCAGGTCCGCGGGCATCTGGGGCACGAGGCCCTCAGGAGCGGCGGGCAGGGCGTCGGTGCGGCTCATGTCTGACCAGCTCATGTCGAGTACGCGCTGTTCTCGTGGACGTAGTCGTGCGTGAGGTCGTTGGTCCAGACGGTCGCCTCGGCCTCGCCGGCGTGCAGGTCGACGACGACGTGGACCTCGCGGTCCGCGGCCAGGTCCACGAGCGACCGGTCCTCCCCGACTCCCCCGGCCCGGCACACCTGGACCCCGTTGATCGACACGTCGACCGCGAGGGCGTCGAACGGGGCGACGTCCTCGGGGACGGTGCCGACGGCGGACAGCACCCGGCCCCAGTTGGGATCGTTGCCGAACACCGCGGCCTTGAACAGGTTCGAGCGCGTGACCGCGCGGGCCACGGCCACGGCAGCGGCCTCGGTGGTCGCCCCCGTGACGCGGACCGCGATGTCGTGGCTCGCGCCCTCGGCGTCGGCCACGAGCTTGCGGGACAGGTCGGCGCACGCGCGGGTGACCAGGTCCGTGAGGTCGTCGGTGCTGACCTTGACGCCACTCGCCCCGGAGGCGAGGAGCAGGACGGTGTCGTTGGTGGACATGCAGCCGTCGGAGTCGACCCGGTCGAAGGTGCGGGCCGTGGCGCGGCGCAGCGCGGTGTCCGCGGCGGCGGCGTCGACCACCGCGTCCGTGGTGAGCACGGACAGCATCGTGGCGAGGCCGGGGGCGAGCATGCCCGCACCCTTGGCCATGCCGCCCACGGACCACGAGCCGTCGGTCGCGGTGACGACGACGGTCTTGGCGACCGAGTCGGTCGTCATGATCGCCTCCGCGGCGACGTCTCCGCCGTCGAGGGCGAGGGCCGCGACGGCGGCGTCGGCCCCGCCGAGCAGCGCCGTCATGTCGAGGCGCTCGCCGATCAGCCCCGTCGAGCACACGAGCACGTCGCCCGAGGAGACGTCGAGCGCCTGCGCGACGTGCTCGGCCGTGTGGTGGGTGTCCGCGAAGCCCTCAGGGCCCGTGCACGCGTTGGCTCCCCCGGAGTTGAGGACCACGGCGCGGGCGACGCCGTCGGCCACGGCCTGGCGCGACCAGATCACCGGGGCGGCCACGACGCGGTTGCTGGTGAAGACGCCTGCGGCGACGTCGAGCGGGCCGTCGTTCACGACGAGCGCGACGTCCTTGTTGCCGGTGGACTTCAGACCGGCGCTCACGCCAGCGGCGCGGAAACCGGCAGGTGCGGTGACGCTCATGGTGCGACTCCCTGCGTGGTCAGGCCCAGCTCCTGGGGGAGGCCGAGCGCGATGTTCATGGACTGCACGGCCGCGCCCGCCGTGCCCTTGACGAGGTTGTCGAGCGCGGTGACGGTGACGACCCGGCCCACGCGGCGGTCGACGGCGACCTGCACGAGCGCCACGTTCGCCCCGGTGGTCATCGCGGTCGTGGGCCACTGGGCGCCGTCAGGGCCGCTGGGCAGCAGCTCGACGAACGGCTCGGCGACGTAGGCGTCGACCCAGGCCTGGCGGACCTCGTCGTCGGACAGCGTGGGGTCCGTCAGCCGTGCGGTCGCGGTCGCGAGGATCCCCCGCGCCATCGGGACGAGCGTGGGCGTGAACGAGAGTGTGACGTCGCCCGCGCCGGCGGCCCGGAGGTTCTGCATGATCTCGGGGATGTGCCGGTGCCTGCCGCCGACGGCGTAGGCCTGGGCGCTGCCGAGGGCCTCGGCAGCGGTCAGGTGCGGCGCCAGGGACTTGCCCGCCCCGGAGTACCCGTTGGCGAGGACGGCGACGATGTCCGTGGGGTCGACCACCCCGGCGCTGATGCCGGGCTGCAGGCCCAGCGTCACGGCGGTGACGTTGCAGCCCGGGACCGCGATGCGGCGCGCCCTGGCGAGGTGCTCGCGCTGGCGTGCGACGCCGTCGGCGCCCGCGAGCATCAGCTCAGGCAGGCCGTACGCCCAGGTGCCGGCGTGCGGGCTGCCGTAGAACTCCTCCCAGTCGGCCGCCGAGACCAGGCGGTGGTCGGCACCGAGGTCGAGCACGAGGGTCTCGGGGTCGAGCTGGGCGGCGATCTCACCGGACGCGCCGTGCGGCAGCGCCAGGACGACGACGTCGTGGCCGGCGAGCGTGTCCGGGGTCGTCGGCTCGAGCGTCCGGGCGGCGAGCGACCGGAGGTGCGGGTGGTGGGCGCCGAGCGGCGTCCCCGCCGTCGAGTGGGCCGTGAGGGCACCGATCTCGACCTCGGGGTGGGCGGTCAGGAGCCGGAGCACCTCACCGCCGGCGTAGCCGCTGGCGCCAGCGACTGCTACGGAGTACGTCATCTGCATAACCATACACAGATCTGCACAACAATGCAGCAGGGACCGCGATGCGGGCGCGTCGGTCAGTCGGCGAGCGGGTCACCCTCACCCCACGGTCGCATACGCAGGCGTCGCCCGTCACTCCCCGGGGCATCTTGCGCGGCGGCGGCTGCGAGCAGCGACGCCGGCGAGTCCGAGGTCACGCGCACGTACCGGCCGGAGAACGCGTCGAGCTCGCCGCGGGCCATCGCGACGACCATCTCGACCGTGCGCTCGACGGGCGTGTACTCCGTGCGGTCGCGGTGCATGTCCATGCCCGCCGTCATGTCCGTCCGCACCACGCCGGGCGCGAGCTCGAATGTCCGCAGCCCGCGGTCGAACCCCGCCTCGTGCACCGAGCCGCCGATCCGGAAGAGCGCCGTCTTGCTCACGTTGTACGCCGACGCCGTGTCCATCTCCCGCACGCCCGAGCCCGAGTTCAGCGCGATCACGCGGCCACCCCCGCGTGCGAGCATCCCCGGCACGACGGCGCGCGTCAGCAGGTACGGCCCACGCACGTTGGTCTCGACGACGCTCCACCACTCGTCGGGGTCGGACTCCCACAGCGGCACCTCGGCGTCGATCCGGCCCGCGTTGTTGACCAGGACGTCGATGGAGCCGAGGGCGTCGGTCACCTGCGCGACCGCCGCGTCGACCGCGCTGCGGTCGGCGACGTCCGCGACCGCGACCACGGCTCGGCGACCAAGCGCCTCGACCTCACGTGCCACCTCGGTCAGGGCCTCGCGCGATCGCGCGACGAGCCCGACGTCGAGGCCGGCCTCAGCGAGACCGAGCGCGATCGCGCGTCCGATCCCCCGCGAGGCCCCGGTGACCAGCGCGGTCCGCGCCGGGGCGACGATCGTCACCGCAGCACCGCCCCGAGCCGCTCGGCCGCCAGCGCGATCACGCGCTCGCGTACCGCTGTGGTCTCCTCGGCGCCCAGCGTCCGGTCCGCGGCACGCAGCCGCACCGCGAACGCGAGCGACTTGCGCCCCTCACCCACCTGCGCGCCGGTGAAGACGTCGAACAGCCGGACCTCCTCCGCGAGCTCGCCCGCGGCCTCGCGCACGACCGCCTCGAGAGCGCCGGCGGTCACCGCGGCGTCGACGACGAAGGCGAAGTCCTCCTTGGCGGCCGGGAACGTCGAGATCGGCTCGGCCTGGACCGGGCCCTCGTCCACCGCGCACAGGACCTCGTCGAGGTCCAGCTCGAACGCGACGGTACGGGCAGGCAGGTCGAGCGCCTCGAGCACCGCTGGGTGCAGCTCGCCCGCGTGGCCGACGACGACGCCGCCGGGGAGCGTGAGCGCGGCGCAGCGGCCCGGGTGCCACGGCAGCCGCGTCGTGTCGGCGACGGCCGTGATCGGCACACCGACCGTGCGGCCCACGCGCTGCGCGAGCTCGAGCGCGTCCGACCAGTCGGCCCGGCGACCCTCGCCCCACCAGCCCGGTCGCTCCCGGTGCCCGGTGAGGACGGCCGCGACGTGCCGCGGCTGCGCGGGCACGGCGGCGTCGAGAGCCTCGAGCTGCTCGTCCGTCGGGCGCACGCCTCCGGGCAGCTGCGGTGCGACCGCCGGGCCGGCGACCGGCTGCGTCACCAGCCCGAGCTCGTACACGGCGACGTCGGGAACGCCGCGACCGACGTTGCGGCGCGCCGTGCCCAGCAGCGTGGTCAACAGGTCCGTGCGGAGGTAGGGCTGGGTGTCCGCGAGCGGGTTGCGCAGCCGCAGCGCACGACGACGCTCGTCGTCCGCCGGGAGCTGGAGCGCGTCCCACTGGTCGGCGCCCACGAAGGGGTAGCTGAGCGTCTCGACCAGCCCCGCCTCGGCGAGCGCGCGCGCCACCGACCGCCGGGCACGCTGCTCGGCGGTGAGGCCGCGCCCCGGCGGCGCCACCGGGACGACCGACGGGATCGCGTCGTACCCGACGATGCGCGCGACCTCCTCGACGAGGTCCGCGGGGATCGTCAGGTCAGGGCGCCAGGTGGGCGGCGTGACCTGGGCGGCGTCCCCCGTGTCCGTGACGTCGCAGCCGATGGCGCGCAGCACCTCGGCCACGCGCTCGCGCGGGTAGGCCACGCCCGTGAGGCGCTCGGGCTCGGACCAAGCCATGGTGATCGGTGCGGCCGGGGCGGTCGTGTCGAGGTCGCTGACGGCGGGGTCGGCGGACCCGCCCCCGTGCTCGACGAGCAGCGCGACGACGCGGTCAGCCGCGACGGCCGCGAGCCGCGGGTCGACGCCGCGCTCGAACCGCTTGGCTGCCTCGGACGGCAGCTTGTGCCGGCGCGCGGACCGCGCAACGGTGATCGGGTCGAAGTGCGCGGCCTCGACGAGGACGTCCGTGGTGGTCTCGCTCACCTCGGACGACGCGCCGCCCATGACGCCCGCGATGCCCAGCACACGCGAGCCCCCCGCAGGGCTGTCGGTGATCAGCAGGTCCTCGACGTGCAGCGCCCGGTCGACGTCGTCGAGCGTCGTGAGTCGCTCGCCGGCGCTCGCACGCCGCACGACGATCGGCGCGGCGACCTTCGCGAGGTCGTACGCGTGCAAGGGCTGGCCCAGGTCGAGCATGACGTAGTTCGTGACGTCGACGGTCAACGAGATCGAGCGCATCCCGGCCTGCGTGAGCCGCTGGCGCATCCACGCCGGGGTCGGCGCCGCGGGGTCGATCCCGCGCACGATCCGTGTCACGAAGCGGTCGCAGCCCACGACGCCGTGGATCGGCGCCTCGTCGGCCACCTCGACGGCGAACCCGTCCGGGGTCGCCGCAGGGGCCTCGCCGAGGCCGTGGTCGGTGAAGGCCGCGCCGGTGGACAGCGCGTACTCGCGGGCGACCCCGCGCATGGAGAAGCAGTAGCCGCGGTCCGGGGTGACGTTGATCTCGAGCGCGGCCTCCCCCAGCCCGAGGAGCGCCACGGCGTCCGTCCCGACGGGCGTGTCCGCCAGTCCGAGGCTCGACAGCACGATGATGCCGTCGTGGTCGTCGCCGAGGCCCAGCTCCCGCGAGGAGCAGATCATGCCGTCGGACACGTGGCCGTACGTCTTGCGTGACGCGATCGGGAACGGTCCGGGCAGCACGGCGCCCGGGAGCGCGACGACGACGCGGTCGCCGACGCCGAAGTTGTGCGCGCCGCAGACGATGCCGCGCGGCATCGTCGGCTGGCCGTCGTCACCGGGCGTGTTGTGCGCGCCCACGTCGACCTGGCACCAGTTGATCGTCTTGCCGTTCTTCTGCGGCTCGGGTACGAGCGCGACGACCTCGCCGACGACGAGCGGTCCCGTGACCGCGGGCGGGTGGACCGCCTCCTCCTCGAGCCCGACGCGGACCAGGTCCTCCGCGAGCTGCTCAGCGGTGAGACCCGCCGGCAGGGCGACGTGGTCGGCGAGCCAGGACAGACCGATGGTGGGCATCAGATCCCCATTCCGAACTGGGTGGAGAAGCGGACGTCGCCCTCGACCATGTCGTGCATGTCAGCGATCCCGTGCCGGAGCATGAGCGTGCGCTCGAGGCCCATGCCGAACGCGAAGCCGCTGTAGACCTCCGGGTCGATGCCGGCCGAGCGCAGGACCGCGGGGTTGACCATGCCGCAGCCGCCCCACTCGATCCAGCCCGGTCCGCCCTTCTTCTGCGGGAACCACAGGTCCATCTCCGCGCTGGGCTCGGTGAACGGGAAGAAGGACGGCCGCAGGCGCGTGCGTGCCTCGGCGCCGAACATCGCCTGCGCGAACCGGTCGAGGGTGCCCTTGAGGTGCGCCATCGTCAGGTGCTTGTCGACCGCGAGGCCCTCGACCTGGTGGAACACCGGTGTGTGCGTCGCGTCGAGCTCGTCCGTCCGGAACGTCTTGCCCGGGCAGGCGATGTACAGCGGGAGGTCGCGCTCGAGTAGGGCACGGGCCTGGACCGGGGACGTGTGGGTGCGCAGCACGAGACCGGACGGCTCCGGCGAGCCGGAGTCGACGAAGAAGGTGTCCTGCATCTGCCGCGCCGGGTGGTCAGGCCCGAAGTTCAGGGCGTCGAAGTTGAACCACTCCGCCTCGAGCTCCGGTCCCTCGGCGATGTCCCAGCCCATGGAGACGAAGAAGTCGGCCACCTGCTCGGAGACGAGCTCGAGGGGGTGGCGCGCACCGGCGGGCGCGCGCGTGACCGGCACGGTCACGTCGACTGACTCGGTCACGAGGACCCGGGCGGCGCGCTCGGCCTCGAGCTCGACCTGCCGCGCGGCGAGCGCCTGGTTGACCTTGCCGCGGGCGGGCCCGACCAGCCTGCCCGCCAGCGCCTTCTCGGCGCCGGGCAGGCCGCCGATCGCGCGGTTCGCGAGCGCGAGCGGGCTCTTGTCGCCGGCATGCGCGAGGCGGACGTCCTTGAGCGCATCGAGGTCGGGCGCGGCCGAGATCGCCGACAGCGCGGCAGCGACGGCGGCGCCGACCGCAGCCTCGTCGAGCGGGGACAGGGGGGTGTCGTTCGGGCTCATCAGGCCTTCCATGGGCACAGTGACGGGAATGAGCGCCAGTCTAGGCGTCCACCTGGACGGCTCAGAGGGCGTATATGCCCCAGCGCACCTCGTGCGTGCGGCCGGGCTCGAGCGCGACGACGTCGGTGCCGGAGTTGAAGGCGCCCGGCGGGCACGTCATGGGCTCGACGGCGACCCCGCGCCGCCAGCCGTCCGGGCCGGGGGCCTGGGGCGTATGGACCTGGACCCAGGGGCAGTCCGTCGACCAGCTCATGCCGACGCCGGAGCCATCGCCCGCACGGAGCGCGGCCCGCACCAGGCCGTCGGCGCCGGGCGTGAGGGCCGTGTACGCGTGGTCGAGGAAGGTCTGCGCGAGCAGCCGCGGCGCGCGGAAGTCGAACACCCCGCCGTCGTAGGTGGCCACGTCGACGATCCCGGTGGGGATCAGCCGGTCCGGTGTCACCGTCTGGACCTGGGCCGCAGGCAGCTCGAGGGTCCAGTCGTCGGCCAGCCCGTCACCGGCGACGAGGTACGGGTGCGGCGCCGTGCCGTACGGCGCCGTCGTCGTTCCCTCGTTGGTCGCCGCGACGGACCACGTCAGGCCGTCCGGCCCCACCGCGTACGTCACGCGCACGCGCACCTGGTACGGGTAGCCCTCCTGGGCGGGGATAGCGTGCACGAGCGTGACCGACGTCGGCGTAACCTCCTCGGCCTCCCACTCGACCCAGACGGCGAGGCCGTGCAGCGCATGCCCGCGCGCGGGCTCGCTCAGGGCCAGGATGTGCTGCTGCGAACGGAAGACGAACTGGCCGTCGACGACCCGGTTGGGCCACGGTGCGAGCACGGCGCCGCGGAAGCCGGGCCGGATCTCGTCCTGCCCGAAGCCGAGCACGAGCTCACGGCCCTCGTGCGACAGGGTGCGCAGGCTGGCACCGACACCGGCGATCTCGGCGACGTAGCCGTCGGCCTCGATCCGGTACCGGGCCCCGGAGATCGGGAGCGGAGCGGTCGGGTCAGGGGTGGCAGTCGACGTGGTCACGAGCCCAATCTAGTGCCCGTGCCCCTCGCGGAACACGTGCGCCCTCGCGGGCGCGTCGCCTCAGGACCGGTGCGCGCGCGACGACGCGTAGAGGCACACGGTCGCTGCGGCGGCGAGGTTGAGCGACTCGGCCTTGCCGCGCAGCGGCACGCGCACGACCGCGTCCGCGAGGGCGGCATCCTCGGGCGTCAGGCCCCATGCCTCGTTGCCGAACATCCACGCGGTGGGTTGAGCGAGGTCGGGACGCTGGCCCTGGCCGGCGTCGTCGAGCAGGTCGTCGAGGTCGTGCGACCCCGAGCCGTCGGCTGCCAGCACGGTCAGCCGGGCCCGCTGCAGCCGCGCCACGACGCCCGCCGTGTCCTCGTCCACCACGACCGGCAGGTGAAACAACGAGCCCGCCGTCGCGCGCACCGTCTTGGGGTTGTGCACGTCGACGCTGTGCCCGGTCAGCACCACGGCATCGGCACCGGCGGCATCCGCCGCCCGGATCACGGTCCCGGCGTTGCCAGGGTCGCGGACGTTCACGCACACGGCCACCAGCCGGGGAGACGTGGCGAGCACGTCGTCCAGCGCGGTCTCGGCGGCGCGGAGGACCGCGAGCAGGCCCTGCGCGTCCGCGCTCATCGCCGCGACGACCTCGGGCGACGCCGTGCGGACGCGGACGGCGTTGGCGGCGGCGTCGGCGAGCACCTCGTCGTAGCGCTCGGCGGCTGCGGGCGTTACGAACACCTCACGGACCTGCGGCGCGGCGAACCGGACCGCCTCGCGCACGCCCTGGGGCCCCTCGACCAGGAAGACGCCGGCCCGGGAACGCGCCGAGCGCCCGGACAACGCCCGCACTGCCGCCACCCGCTCCGCGCGGGTGTTGGTCAGCTCAGGTGTGTCCGAGCGCTCGGTCATGCTCTGATCGCTCAGGCAGCGTCCCGCGGCGCGTTGACGTCCGCGGGAAGGGCAGCCTTGGCGGCCGCGACGAGGGTGTTGAACGCCGCGACGTCGTTGACCGCGAGGTCAGCGAGGACGCGACGGTCGACCTCGATACCGGCGAGCTTGAGGCCCTGGATCAGACGGTTGTACGTCATGCCCTGGGCGCGAGCCGCGGCGTTGATGCGCTGGATCCACAGCTTGCGGAAGTCACCCTTGCGCGCCTTGCGGTCACGGTAGGAGTAGACGAGCGAGTGGGTGACCTGCTCCTTGGCCTTCCGGTACAGGCGCGAGCGCTGACCGCGGTAGCCGCTGGCCCGCTCGAGGGTTGAACGACGCTTCTTCTGGGCGTTTACTGCCCGCTTCACGCGTGCCACGTGATGCTCCTTGACTCTTGGGGCTCACAAGTGTCCGACGGGGCGCTGGCGCGCCCCACGGCTCACTTGCCGAGCAGCTTCTTGATCTTGGGGGTGTCGGCGGCCGAGACGACCTGGTCGGCGCTCAGGCGGCGCGTCCGGCGGCTGGACTTGTGCTCCAGCAGGTGACGCTTGTTCGCCTGCTCGCGCATGACCTTGCCGGAGCCGGTGATGCGGAACCGCTTCTTGGCCCCAGAGTGTGTCTTGTTCTTCGGCATGGCTGCCGTGTCTCCTCAGGTTCGGTCGCAGGCGGGATTACCTGCGACAGGTTCGAGCGGGCGCGCGTGCCCCCGCTCGGCGGATCGGTGGTGCGTCAGTCGGCCTTGGGCTTCGGCGCAGGCTTCGCAGCCGGCTTCGGCGTCGCAGGCTTCGCGGCGGGCTTGGGCGTCGCTGCGGTTGCAGCGGGCTTGGGCGCCGCTGCCGGCTTGGCTGCCGCCGGCTTCGAGGCTGCGGGCTTGGGGGCTGCGGCCTTCGCCACGGCGGGCTTGGTCGCAGCCGGCTTGGTCTCGGCGGGCTTGGTCTCGGCGGGTTCCGCCTCGGCAGGCTTGGCCTCGGCCGCGGGCTCGGGAGCTGCGGCAGGAGCGCTCGCCTCGACCGGAGCGGCCTCGACGGGCTCGGGCGGTGCCACCGGAGCCTGCTCGACCACGGGCGCCGGGGCTGCCGGGGCCGCCGCGGGAGCGCTGGACTCCTCGGCCGTCGCGGACGCCGGGCGGGCCTTCTCGTCACGCTTGCGGCGGACGATGCCCTTGGCCTCGGCCTTCTTGGTCGTCGGCCCCAGCACCATGACCATGTTGCGGCCATCCTGCTTGGGCATGCTCTCGATGAAGCCGAGCTCGGCGACGTCATCGGCCAGACGCTGCAGCAGACGGACACCCATCTCCGGACGCGACTGCTCGCGGCCGCGGAACATGATCATGACCTTGACCTTGTCGCCGGCCGAGAGGAACCGCTCGACGTGGCCCTTCTTGGTGCCGTAGTCGTGCGGGTCGATCTTCAGCCGGAACCGGATCTCCTTGAGAACCGTGTTCGCCTGGTTGCGGCGCGCCTCGCGGGCCTTCATGTCTGCCTCGTACTTGAACTTGCCGAAGTCCATGAGCTTGCAGACAGGGGGGCGCGCGTCAGGAGCGACCTCGACCAGGTCGAGGTCCGCCTCCTGCGCCAGGCGCAGGGCGTCCTCGACACGGACGATGCCGACCTGCTCGCCGTTGGGTCCGACGAGCCGGACCTCGGGAACACGGATCCGCTCGTTGATGCGGGGCTCGCTGATGTGAGACTCCTCAGATCGTCGAAATATGTCGTCAGAGACGAAGAAAGACCCCCGTCCCTGCATGCAGGTGGAGGTCTCATCCGACGAGCGTCCGCGTCCTGCGGCGCACACCCGAGGATGCGGTCGCAGCACACCCCCAGGGGATGCGCGGTTCTCACGGACCAGGACCCAGGCCCTGTCGTCCTTGCGGACAGTCGGAACGGGGTGGGATCTCTCCACTTGCGCTGCGGATCCGAGCCGCCCACGTCTCACGACATCGACATCACAGGACCCACAGCCGGTCAGCGACCCACAGTAGCACGCTCACGGTCCTATGCCGATCGGGCATCGGCGCAACACCGCACCTCTCCACTCTGGCACGGCTCCGTTACTTGAATCATTCCAGAGTCTGTGCTTGGGTGACGACATGCCCACCATCCCCGCCCCTGCGACGCGCCCCGAGACGCCCGACGTCCGCGCGCTGCGGGACGCGGGCCTGCGTGTGACCGCCCCGCGCCTCGCCGTGCTGGCCGCAGTGTCCCAGCACCCCCACGCCGACGCCGACACGGTGCTCAGCGTCGCCCGGGCACAGCTCGGCTCGGTCTCGGTCCAGGCGGTCTACGACGTCCTGCACGCGCTGACCCGCGCCGGGCTCCTGAACCAGATCGAACCAGCCGGCCACCCCGCCCGGTTCGAGCGCCGCGTCGGCGACAACCACCACCACGTCGTGTGCCGCACCTGCGGCGCCGTCGCGGACGTGGACTGCGCGACCGGGCACGCCCCGTGCCTCATCCCTGCCAACGACCACGGCTTCAGCATCGAGACCGCCGAGGTCCTTTACTGGGGCACGTGCCCCGGCTGCCGGGCGGCAGCGACGTCGTCGGCCACCTGAGCGACACCGCCCCCACGCTCGTGGGCCACGGCCCATGCACCATCCCCGCAACAGAAGGAAGTCCCCTGTGACCGAGAACTTCACCACCTCCCAGACCGGAGCGCCGATCCCGTCGGACCAGCACTCGCTGACGACCGGTCCGGACGGCGTCACCGCCCTCCACGACCGCTTCCTCGTCGAGAAGCTCGCGTCGTTCAACCGGGAGCGTGTGCCGGAGCGCAACCCGCACGCGAAGGGTGGCGGCGCGTTCGGCCGGTTCGTGGTGACCGACGACGTCTCCCGCTTCACCAAGGCCGCGGTCTTCCAGCCCGGCGCCGAGGTCGAGACGCTCCTGCGCTTCTCGTCGGTCGCGGGTGAGCAGGGCTCCCCCGACACGTGGCGCGACGTGCGCGGGTTCTCGCTGCGGTTCTACACGACCGAGGGCAACTACGACATCGTCGGGAACAACACCCCGGTGTTCTTCATCCGCGACGCGATCAAGTTCCCGGACTTCATCCACTCGCAGAAGCGCCTGGGCGCCTCGGGCCTGCGCGACGCCGACATGCAGTGGGACTTCTGGACGCTGTCCCCCGAGTCCGCACACCAGGTCACCTACGTCATGGGCGACCGCGGACTGCCCCGCTCGTGGCGGCACATGAACGGCTACGGCTCGCACACCTTCTCCTGGATGAACGAGGCCGGGGAGAAGTTCTGGGTGCAGTACCACTTCAAGTCCCGCCAGGGTGTCGAGGCCATGTCGAGCGAGGAGGCCGAGAAGCTGGCCGGCTCCGACGCCGACTACTACCGCCGCGACCTGTTCGAGGCCATCGAGCGCGGCGAAAACCCCGTGTGGGACCTCTTCGTCCAGGTGATGCCGTACGAGGAGGGCAAGACGTACCGCTTCAACCCGTTCGACATCACCAAGGTCTGGTCGCACGCGGACTACCCGCTGATCAAGGTCGGCGAGCTCACCCTCGATCGCAACCCGGAGAACTTCTTCGCGGAGATCGAGCAGGCGGCGTTCTCCCCGTCGAACCTCGTGCCCGGGATCGGGATCTCCCCCGACAAGATGCTCATGGGCCGGGTCTTCGCCTACCCGGACGCCCAGCGGTACCGCATCGGCGCGAACTACAACCAGCTGCCGGTGAACATGCCGCACGCGGCCGAGGTGCGCAACTACCAGCACGAGGGGCAGATGCGCTACCACTTCTCGTCGGCCACCACGCCGGTGACCGCAGGCAACTCGGTCGGCGGTCCGGCGGCGGACCAGAACCGCGCCGGCGAGGTCGGCTGGGAGTCGGACGGCGAGCTCGTGCGCGCCGCGCAGACCCTGCGCTCCGAGGACGGCGACTTCAACCAGGCCGGCACGCTGTACCGCGAGGTGTTCGACGACGCCGCCCGCGAGCGGTTCATCGAGACGCTCGTCGGGCAGGGCTCCGGGATCACGGTCCCCGAGGTGCGCGAGCGCTTCTTCTGGTACTGGGGCCAGGTCGACGCGGGTCTCGCCGCGCGCCTGCGCGCTGGCATCGCGGCCGGCGAGAAGTCGGACGGCGCCGAGGCCGAGCCCGTCGGGGTCGGCCCCGCGAGCTGATCGCTCCCGCGCGCCACGGAAACGCCGACGGCGGTCGGACCCACGGGTCCGGCCGCCGTCGGCGTTCGCGCGCGCGTGGGCGACAATGAGTCCATGACATCTCCCGACCAGCCCGTCGACTCCCAGCAGGCCGTCCGTGACATCGCGGACGTCGCCGCCGTCGAGGTCATCACCACCGCCGCCGTGCACCTGATGTCGGCGGCGGCCGTCAAGTGCGGCCTCGCCGAGGGCGAGGAGGAGCTCATGGACCTCGACGAGGCCCGCAAGCTCATCAACGCGCTGGCCGCGCTCGTCGTCACGTCGGCGCCGGACATCGGCAACCAGCACGCGCGCTCGCTCCGCGACGGGCTGCGCAGCCTCCAGCTCGCGTTCCGCGAGGCGAGCGTGATCCCGGACGCCCCCGGCGAGGGCCCGGGCGAGAAGCTCACCGGCTACGTGAGCTGAGCGCCCCCTCCCCCGCGGGGCGACCATACCGTCAGGCCGGGCTGCTCTCAGGCCCGGCCCACCCGCAGCTCGAGCGAGTCGACGCGTTCGCTCACGACATCGATCGCCGCGAGCCGCGCGTTGACGTCCGCAAGGACGGCGTCGAGCCCCGGTCGGTCGAGACCGGGATCGAGCCCGAGCACGACGGCGAGCTCCGACGTGCGTCCGGGCGCGGTGCCGACGCGTCCCACGTGCGGGACCCCCGTCAGCGCGGCGACGATCGCGAGGTGCACCTGCGGGTCGACGACGCCCCCGGCGCCTACGGCAGGCACCCAGGTGCGGTCGCGCGCGATCGCCCAGACGGCCGGTCGGGGGACGAGAGCCGTCACGGGTCCTGCCGGGTCGATCACGAGCAGCGCCCAGTCCTCGGACACGGCCGAGAGCGCGGCGCGGGTCGCCATGGCCGGCACCGGACGGGCGTCTGCGCGCCACGCGGCCATGGCGGCGACGGACGTGAACACGGGTAGTGCGCGGCGGCCGTCGGGCGCCTCGAGCGCGACGACGCCCGCCGACGCCTCCTTGTCCGCGACGATGCCGTCGACGCCGGCGCCGGCCGCCTCGAGCTCCGCGAGGATCGGGATGAGCACGCGTGCTGGAGCGAGCGCGTGCACGACCCGCTCGAGGCTCCCGACGTCGTCGGTCACGTAGGCCCCGAGCGCGGCCTCCAGCGCGGGATCGGCCGAGCCGTCGTCGCCCGCGAAGGGGTTCGACTTCAGGTCCCGCCCCTCCCACGGCGTCCCGGCGGAGTCGGTCGGGCCCGTCACGGGCGACCAGCGACGTCAAGCGCCTCCGGGAGCGTGAACGCGCCCGCGTAGAGCGCCTTGCCGACAATCGTGCCCTCGATGCCCTCGCCGACGAGCTCGCGGAGCACGCGCAGGTCGTCGAGGCTCGAGATGCCACCGGACGCGACGACCGGGGCGTCGGTGCGCGACGCGACCTCGCGGAGCAGCTCCACGTTGGGTCCGCGCAGCGTGCCGTCCTTCGTCACGTCGGTCACGACGTAGCGCGAGCAGCCCGCCGCGTCGAGGCGCGCGAGAACCTCCCAGAGGTCGCCGCCCTCCTGCGTCCATCCGCGGGCGGCGAGCGTCGTGCCGCGCACGTCGAGCCCGACGGCGATCGCGTCGCCGTGCTCGGCGATCACCTTGGCAGTCCACTCGGGGTTCTCGAGCGCCGCCGTGCCGAGGTTGACGCGCGCGCACCCGGTGGCGAGCGCCCGCTCGAGCGACGCGTCGTCGCGGATACCACCGCTCAGCTCGACGGCGACGTCCAGCCGGCCGACGACGTCCGCGAGCAGCTCTGCGTTGGAACCGCGCCCAAACGCGGCGTCGAGGTCCACCAGGTGCACCCACTCGGCGCCACCGGACTGCCAGTCCAGCGCAGCGGTGAGCGGGTCACCGTAGGACGTCTCCGATCCGGCCTCGCCCTGGACGAGACGGACCGCCTGGCCGTCCGCGACATCGACGGCGGGCAGGAGGACGAGACGATCAGCCATGGGGGTTCCTTCCGTTCGGCCGCGCGCGGCAGCCGGGTGCGAGTGTGCTGGGAGGTCAGGAGAGCGAGCCGAGCCAGTTGCGCAGCAGCTGCGCCCCGGCGTCCCCGGACTTCTCGGGGTGGAACTGCGTCGCGGACAGCGGGCCGTTCTCCACGGCGGCGACGAACCGCCCGCCGTGGTCGGACCACGTCACCAAGGGCGGGGCGAAGCGGGTGTCCGACGGTTCGTCCTGCCCGAGCGTGAACGAGCGCGCCGCGTAGGAGTGCACGAAGTAGAACCGCTCGTCCTCGAGGCCGTCGAACAGCACGGACCCCGCAGGGACGTCGACCGTGTCCCAGCCCATGTGCGGCACGACGGGCGCCTCGAGGCGGTCGACGACGCCCGGCCACTGGCCGAGGCCCTCGGCGTGGTCACCGTGCTCGTCGCCCGCGTCGAACATCACCTGCATGCCGACGCAGATGCCCAGGACGGGGCGCCCGCCCGCGAGGCGACGCTCGACGATCTGGTCGCCTCGCACGGCGCGAAGACCGTCCATCACGGCCGCGAACGCACCGACGCCAGGGACGACCAGACCGGCGGCGTTCTCGGCCCGGGCACGGTCCGACGTGAGCTCGACCGAGGCGCCCGCACGTTCCAGGGCACGCACCGCCGACCGGACGTTCCCGAACCCGTAGTCGAGGACGACGACGTCGGGCGCGCTCACGAGGACCGTCGCATCTTCCGGGCGAAGCCGCCCAGCAGCCGGGCCGCCTTGAGCCGCGAGATGCCGTCGGTCGGCAGCACGTCCGGCATGTCGGCGAGGCTGGTCGCACCGAGCAGGAGGTCCTCGAGCTCCGCGGGGGCGCCGTCGAGCACGAGGCCCGCCGGGAGGTCGTCCCCGCGCGCGCCGTCCTGGAACCGCGCGGCCGTGAGCTGGCCCTCGCGTCGCTCGACGAGGATCGCGGGGACGCCGCGCACCACCTGGGAGACCGCCGCGGCGTCGCGCGCGGGGGCGCCGCCGGTGAGCTCGCGGCACACGAGCACGGCGCCGACTGACGTGGCGAACACGTCGCCGGAGACCTTGGCGAGCGCGCACGCCGCCGCCAGCGGCTCCGCGCCGGCGACCTGAGTCAGCACGACCGCGAGCGTCGGCGTGCTCGCGGTCTCGCCGCCGAACGGGCTCAGACCGGACAGGTCGTCCGGGATCTCGAAACCGCTCAGGTCGTCGGCGCCGTCAGCGGTCTGGTCCGGGTTCACAGTGCTCCCTTGGTCGACGGGATGCCCTGCACGCGCGGGTCGCGGGCCACGGCGAACCGCAGGGCGCGCGCGAGCGCCTTGAACTGGGCCTCGACGATGTGGTGCGGGTCGCGGCCGGCGAGGACCTCGACGTGCAGGCAGATGCTGGCGTGGTGGGCGATCGACTCGAGCACGTGGCGCGTGAGCGACCCCGTGAAGTGGCCACCGATCAGGTGGTACTCCTGGCCCGCGGGCTCCCCGGAGTGCACGAGGTACGGCCGGCCGGAGACGTCGACGACGGCGCGTGCGAGCGCCTCGTCGAGCGGGACCAGGGCGTCACCGAACCGGGAGATCCCCGACTTGTCACCGAGCGCCTCCCGCAGGGCCTGCCCGAGGCAGATGGCCACGTCCTCGACGGTGTGGTGCGCGTCGATGTGCGTGTCGCCGGTCGCGCGCACGGTGAGGTCGATGAGCGAGTGCTTGCCGAGCGCCGTGAGCATGTGGTCGTAGAACGGGACCGACGTCGACACGTCCGTCCGGCCGGTGCCGTCCAGGTCGATCTCGACGAGGACGCTCGACTCTGACGTCGCGCGCTCGATCCGAGCCGTGCGCGGGCCGCTGACTTCGCTCACAGGGCTACCTCCACCAGGGCTGCCCGGAAGGCAGCCATCTCCTGCGGCGTCCCGATCGAGACCCGCAGCCATCCGTCGGGACCAGTCTCCCGTATCAGCACCCCGCGATCCAGCAGGCCCTGCCAGACGGCGTGACGGTCGGCGAACGTGCCGAACAGCACGAAGTTCGCGTCCGACTCCGCAACGACCAGGGGTGCGCCGTCGACCGTCTGCTGCTGCAGCCAGGTCACCGTGGCGTCGCGCTCGGCGCGCAGCGCGTCCACCTGCGCGAGGAGCTCGTCGGCGTGCGCGAGGGCCGCGAGCGCCGTCGCCTGCGTCACGCCCGACAGGTGGTAGGGCAGCCGCACGACGCGCAGCGCGTCGACCAGTCGCGGGTGGGCGGCCAGGTAGCCCAGGCGGGCGCCCGCGAGGGCGAAGGCCTTGGACATGGTGCGGCTCACGGCGAGATTGGTGAACCGCTCGAGCAGACGCAGGGCCGAGGGCACGCCGGCGCGCCGGAATTCCCCGTAGGCCTCGTCCACGACGACGACCGCGGGGGCGCCGTCGACGTCGACGCGCAGCGCCGCCTCGCACACCGCCTCGACGAGCTCGAGGCTGAGCGAGGTGCCCGTGGGGTTGTTCGGGCTCGTGAGGAGGATCACCGACGGCTGGTGCGCGGCGATCGTCTCGAGCGCGTGGTCGAGGTCGATCGTGAAGTCCGTCTCGCGCTTCCCGGTGACCCAGCGGGTGTGGGTGTCGCGGGCGTACTCGGGGTACATCGAGTAGGTCGGGGCGAACGACAGCGCCGTGCGACCAGGGCCACCGAACGCCTGCAGCAGGTGCAGCATGACCTCGTTGGAGCCGTTCGCGGCCCAGACCTGGTCGGCGGCCACGGCGACGCCCGACTCGCGGGTCAGGTAGCCCGCGAGCGCCCCCCGCAGCTGCGGGAAGTCGCGGTCCGGGTACCGGTTGAGGCCCGACGCCGCCGCCGCGACGCGCGCGGCGATCTCCGCGACCACGGCGGGCGAGGGCCCGTAAGGGTTCTCGTTGACGTTGAGCAGCACAGGCACGTCCAGCTGGGGCGCGCCGTACGGTTCGATGCCGCGCAGCTCGGGACGCAGCGGCAGGAGCGGTTCACGTGTCACCCGCGAGAGTCTAGGCGTCGGGCACGCACGGCTGCCGCGCCGCTCACCGGTCGGGCATCAGGCGGTGCGACGCGACCCCGGCTCTCCCGGCAGGTGCTCCGGCCCCGGGCCGTGCGCCGCCGGGACGAACGGCTCGTGCACCTCGATCGGCTCGAGCGCCCCGTAGTAGGCGCACTGCGCCGGGTAGTAGTCCTCCCACGCGGGCATCGCCTCGCCGGCGAGCGCTGCGGCGAGCCGGTCGAGGTAGTACTCCCAGCCGGGGCCGATGTCGCTGACGACCTCGTCGTCGTGCACCCGCATCACGAAGCGCAGGTGCGTGCGGGCGCTGCCCTGCGGGGCGAGCTCGACGCCGACCCGCCACACCACACGGTCCGAGGCGAACGTCACCCGGAGCGACTCCACCGGCAGGCACTCCTCGACGAGGGCCTCGACCGGCTCGGTGCTCTCGCCCTCGGCGGTCATCTGGAACATGACCGTCTGGCCGGCCCCGGGGGTCCCCCACCAGGTGCCGATCCACGCCTGGAGCTCGTCCGGCCGGGTGAGCGCCTCCCACACGTCCGTCGCGCCGTGGTCGAGATCGCGCTCGATCACGAGCCGACGGTACGCGCCGCAGTCCTCGAGCCGCCCCACCGGGGTCTTGGTGCTGGGTGTCTGTGCGTCCATGGTGACGCCCCCTCCTGTCGCTCGTCACTCGATCGTCGCACCGCGCGGGCGGAAATACCAGACATACCGGTCGGCGTTGGCGGGGCGGAGGCGGGACCGTCCACGCCCGGGCGGACCGTGTCCGGCGCAGCGCGTAGCCTCGCCGGATGACGTCGACACCCATCTCACCGACACGTGCGGGCGCGTCCCGCGACCGCGCCGAGGAGCTGCTCCGTGCGCTCGTCGGCTCCCCTGACGCTCGCCTGCGCGAGGACCAGTGGCACGCGATCGACGCGCTCGTCTCCGCGTCGCGACGGGTGCTCGTCGTCCAGCGCACGGGCTGGGGGAAGTCCGCGGTGTACTTCGTCGCGACCGCGCTGCTGCGCGAACAGGGAGCAGGTCCCACCGTGATCGTGTCACCGCTGCTCGCGCTCATGCGCGACCAGGTCGCCGCCGCCCAGCGCGCGGGCGTGCGCGCCGTCACCATCAACTCGGCGAACGTGACCGAGTGGGACCAGATCAACGCTGCGATCGCTGCGGGAGAGGTCGACGTCCTGCTGTGCTCCCCCGAGCGACTGACCAACCCGGACTTCCGCGACCTCGTGCTGCCCCGGCTCGCGGCGAGCGCAGGACTGATCGTCGTCGACGAGGCACACTGCATCTCCGACTGGGGGCACGACTTCCGCCCCGATTACCGCCGCATCCGCACCCTCCTGGAGGGACTGCCGCCCCACACTCCGGTCCTCGCGACGACCGCGACCGCGAACGAGCGGGTCACGCGCGACGTCGCCGAACAGCTCGCGATGGCGGACGACACCGCACCCCTGGTGCTGCGCGGCGCCCTCGACCGCGAGTCGCTGCAGCTGGCCGTGCTCCCCGTGACGAACCCCGCGACGCGGGTGGCCTGGCTCACCGCGATGCTCGCCACCGTCGACGGCTCCGGCATCGTCTACTGCCTGACTGTCGCGGCGGCCGAGCAAGTCGCCGCGCACCTGCGGGCCGCCGGTCACGACGTGCACGCGTACACCGGACGCACCGAGCCCGCCGAGCGGGAGCGGCTCGAGGCCGACCTCAAGGACAACGCCCTCAAGGCTCTCGTCGCCACGTCCGCCCTCGGCATGGGGTTCGACAAGCCGGACCTCGCCTTCGTCGTGCACCTCGGCGCGCCGGGTTCGCCCGTGTCCTACTACCAGCAGGTCGGCCGTGCCGGGCGCGGGGTCGCTCGCGCGCTCGCCGTGCTCGTGCCCGGTGAGGAGGACGAGCGCATCTGGGAGTACTTCGGCGCGCTCGGCTTCCCCTCGGAGTCCCAGGTGCGTGCCGTGCTCCGCGCGCTGGACGGAGGCGGTGTGCACTCCCTCGCCGCACTCGAGACGAGCGTCGACCTACGCCGCTCGCGCCTGGAGATGATGCTCAAGGTCCTCGATGTCGACGGCGCCGTCCGCCGCGTGCGCGGGGGCTGGGAGGCGACGGGCCAGCCCTGGAGCTACGACGCGGAACGCTATGCCCGGGTCGACGCGGCGCGGCTGCACGAGCAGCGCACGATGCTCGAGTACGAGCAGACCTCGAGCTGCCGCATGGCGTTCCTGCGCGCCACGCTCGACGACCCGGGCCTCGCCCCGGACTGGCGCTGCGGCCGTTGCGACCGGTGCACGACCGTCGACCTGCCGGCCCTGCCCACCGGCGAGCAGGTCACCGCGGTCCGCGAGCAGCTCGACCAGCCGGGCATCGAGGTCGCCGCCCGGCGCATGTGGCCGAGCGGCATGGCGACGCTCGGGGTGTCCTTGTCGGGCCGGATCCCGGCGACGGAGCAGGCGGCACCTGGTCGGGCGATCGCCCGGCTCGACGGGCTCGGGTGGTCGGGACCGCTGCGGGACCTGCTCACTGGACCCGACGGCGAGCTGCCGGTCCCCCTGCGCCATGCGGCGGCGCAGGTGCTCGACGACTGGCAGCCCGGCGTCGACGCCCTCGTCGCCGTCGCGTCGCAAGGCCGCCCACGCCTCGTGGCGCACCTCGCCGACGGGCTCGGGCGCTACCTCGGCGTTCCCGTCAGCGGCTACGTGGTGCCCACAGGTGACGCCGGTCGCCACGACGTGAACTCGGCCACCCGCCTCGCCGGCGTCGCGCGCCGACTGCACCTCGCCGGTGACCATGCGGCGGTCGCCGGGCGTCGCGTCCTGCTCGTCGACGACGTCACCGACTCCGGCTGGACGCTCACCGTCGCGGCGCGGCTGCTGCGGCTCGCCGGGGCCGCCGAGGTGCTCCCGTTCGTCCTCGCCGTGCGCTGACGCCGGGCACTCCACGAGGCCGGTGTGCCCGGAACCGCGTCGGGCTTGGCGCGGCTCCTGGGCGTCCTCGGACGCGGCTCCCTCGGGTGCTCAGACCCCGCGGGCGCGGATCGCCTCGCCGTGCGCCGGGAGGTCCTCGGCGTCGGCGAACGCGACGATCTGGTCCGCGATCACCGCGAGCGCAGGCTGGTCGTACTCGATGACCTGGACGGCCCGCACGTAGGTGTGCACGCCGAGCCCGCTCGAGAAGTGGGCGCACCCCCCGGTGGGCAGCACGTGGTTCGACCCGGCCATGTAGTCGCCCAGGGGCACGGGCGAGTACGGACCGACGAAGATCGCCCCGGCGCTCGTCACCTGGTCGGCCACCTGGGCAGCGTCACGCGTCTGGATCTCGAGGTGCTCGGCTCCGTAGGCGTTGACGACCGCCAGCCCCTGGGCGAGGTCGTCCACCAGGACGATCGCCGACTGCGGGCCGCCGAGCGCAGTACGGACGCGCTCGACGTGCTTGGTCGCCGCCGCGCGCGCAGTCACTCGCCCCTCGACGGCGTCCGCGAGCGCGAGCGAGTCCGTCACCAGGACCGACGCCGCGAGCGGATCGTGCTCCGCCTGGCTCAGCAGGTCCGCCGCCACGTGGTCAGGATCGGCCGTGTCGTCGGCGAGGACCGCGATCTCGGTGGGCCCAGCCTCGGAGTCGATGCCCACGACCCCGCGCACCAGCCGCTTGGCCGCCGCGACGAAGACGTTCCCGGGCCCGGTGACGACGTCGACGGGGTCGCACAGGTGGTCGCCGTCCTGGGGCTCGGAACCCAGCGCCCCGTAGGCGAACATCGCGACCGCCTGGGCACCGCCGACCGCGTAGACCTCGTCCACCCCGAGCAGCGCGCACGCCGCGAGGATCGTCGGGTTGGGCAGCCCGCCGTTGCTGGCCTGCGGGGGCGACGCGACGGCGAGCCCACCGACACCGGCCTCCTGGGCGGCCACGACGTTCATGATCACCGACGACGGGTACACCGCCAGGCCGCCCGGCGCGTACAGCCCCACGCGGCGGACCGGGATCCAGCGCTGACGCACCGTCGCGCCCGGCGCCACCTCGACGACGAAGTCCGCGGGCCGCTGGGCCGCGTGCACGGTCCGCACGCGCGAGATCGACTCCTCGAGGGCCGAGCGCAGCGCGGGCTCGAGCGCGTCGAGGGCCGCCTGCATCGCCGCCGCCGGGACCCGCAGGTGCTCGGGGCGCACGCCGTCGAACTTCTCCCCGTAGGACCGCAGCGCAGCGGCGCCCTCGACGCGCACCGCCTCGAGGATCGGCGCCACGAGATGCGTGGCGTCCTCGACGCCGAGCTCGGGGCGCGGCAGGACGGTCAGCAGGTCACGGGCAGACAGGGCGCGACCGCGGAGGTCGAGGCGAGTGATCACAGGGGCGAGTCTAGCGAGCACCGGCAGTCCTCGATGGGCGAGACTGGGGGCGTGAACATCGTGCCGATCAAGGACGCAAGCATCCGCCTGGGGCAGTTCCTCAAGCTCGCCGACCTCGCCGAGTCGGGCGCGCAGGCCGCCGAGCTCGTCGCCGACGGTGAGGTCGCGGTCAACGGTGAGACCGAGACCCGCCGGGGACGCCAGCTCGTCGCCGGCGACGTCGTCGTCGTCTCCGCGCCGCACGGGGACCGCACGGCCCAGGTGGGCGCTGCGGGCTGAGCCCTGCGCCAGCGGCTTCGGGCCCAGCGGTTCGGGACCAGCGCCAGCCGCGACGCGCTCAGCGCGCCATGTAGGACGAGCTCATCACCTTGTCCACGGTGAGGACCAGGACAGCGCGCTCGGGGTTCTCCTCCAGCTGGCGGTAGCGCCGGGCGTAGCGGCGGACGGCCTCGGCGACCTCGTCCGCCGCGGTCCGCAGCTCGATGGTGCCCTCGAGCGTCATCCAGCGGCCCCCATCGACCTGGCACACGGCCGCCCGCGGCCGCTCCCCCGCCGGTCCCAGGCGCTGGGCGTTGCGCGCCTTCACGGCCGTCACCTTGGTGGTGATCCGCACCACCCCGGCGTCGGGGTCCCACGTGAAGCCCACGGGCACGACGTGCGGAGAGCCGTCGGCCCGCAGCGTGCTCAGGGTGGCGAGGTGGCGTTCAGTCACGAAGACGTGCTGCTCGGGCGTCAGATGGATCACCGCCCGAGTCTAGGTGGGCTCAGACCATCAGGCAGGACGGGCCCAGCAATGCCTTGAGGTCGCCCGACAACGCCGGCGTGCGCTCCACGCGCAGCTTGTCCTCGAGCCGCATGACGGTGGACCGCCCCGGGCTCGTCAGCCGCAGGTGCACCTCGGTGCTGCCCGGGTGGGTGCGCAGGACGTCCCGCAGCTTCTCGACGATCGGCTGCGTGCACCGCGAGGTCGCGAGCGTCACCACGAGGGGCGAGTCGGTGCCCACGGAGATGTCGGGGAGCGAGACCTCCATCGCCTGCAGCTGCATGGTCTCGTCGCGCCGACGCACGCGGCCCTTGAGCACCACGACCTGGTCCTCGGCGAGGATCGTCGAGTACGCCAGGTAGGTCTCGCCGAAGAACATCACCTCGACGCCGCCGGCGAGGTCCTCGATCGTGACTGCGGCCCACGGGTTGCCGTTCTTGGACATCTTGCGCTGCAGGGACGTGATCAGGCCCGCGATCACCACCGTCGAGCCGTCGGGGCGCACGTCGTCCGCGATCAGGGACGCGATCGAGGTCTCGGCCGCACGCGACAGGACGTGCTCGAGGCCGGACAGGGGGTGGTCGGAGACGTACAGGCCGAGCATCTCCCGCTCGAAGGCAAGGAGCTGCTTCTTGTCCCAGTCCGGCAGCACCGGAACCTCGACGCTGAACGACATGCCGTCGTCGGCGCCCTCCGCCCCCAGGTCCGCGAACAGGTCGAACTGTCCCTCGGCCTCCTTGCGCTTGACGCCGATCACCGAGTCGACGGCCTGCTCGTGCACCACGACGAGCGCGCGCCGCGTGTGCCCGAGCGAGTCGAACGCCCCGGCCTTGATGAGCGACTCGATCGTGCGCTTGTTGCAGACGACCGCCGGCACCTTGTCGAGGAAGTCCGTGAACGACGTGAACTCGCCGTGCGCCTCACGAGCCGCCACGATCGCGTCGACGACGTTCGCACCCACGTTGCGGATGGCGGTCAGACCGAACCGGATGTCCTTGTCGACAGCCGTGAAGTTCGCCGAGGAGGAGTTGACGTCCGGCGGGAGCACCGTGATGCCCATGTGCCGGCACTCGTTGAGGTACAGCGCCGACTTGTCCTTGTCGTCGCGCACGCTCGTGAGCAGCGCCGCCATGTACTCGGTCGGGTAGTTAGCCTTGAGGTAGGCCGTCCAGTACGACACGACGCCGTAGGCAGCCGAGTGCGCCTTGTTGAACGCGTAGTCGGAGAACGGCAGCAGGATGTCCCACAGCGTCTTGACCGCGGCCATCGAGAAGCCCCGGTCGATCATCCCCTGGGAGAAGCCCTCGAACTGCTTGTCGAGCTCGGCCTTCTTCTTCTTGCCCATCACGCGCCGCAGGATGTCGGCCTGGCCGAGGCTGTAGCCCGCGACCTTCTGCGCGATCGCCATGACCTGCTCCTGGTACACGATCAGGCCGTAGGTCGCGCCCAGGATCTCCGCCAGCGGCTCCTCGAGCTCCGGGTGGATCGGGGTGACCTCCTGCTGGCCGTTCTTGCGCAGCGCGTAGTTCGTGTGCGAGTTGGCGCCCATCGGACCAGGCCGGTAGAGCGCGCCGACGGCGGAGATGTCCTCGAAGTTGTCGGGGCGCATGAGCTTGAGGAGCGTGCGCATGCCGCCGCCGTCGAGCTGGAACACCCCGAGCGTGTCGCCCCGGCCCAGGAGCGCGTAGGTGGCCGGGTCGTCGAGCGTGAGCGCCTCGAGGTCGACCGGCTCCTTGCCGTTCATCACGATGTTCGCGAGCGCGTCGTCGAGGATCGTGAGGTTCCGCAGCCCCAGGAAGTCCATCTTGATGAGGCCGAGCTCTTCGCACTTGGGGTAGTCGAACTGCGTGATGACCGCGCCGTCCTGCAGGCGCCGCATGATCGGGATGATGTCGATCAACGGCTCGCTCGACATGATGACGCCGGCCGCGTGCACGCCCCACTGGCGCTTCAGCCCTTCGATGCCCTTGGCCAGCTCCACGACGCGCTGAGCGTCCGGGTCGGCGGCGTGCACCTGACGGAACTCGTCCGCCTCGTTGTAGCGCTTGTCGGACGGGTCGAAGATCCCCGTGAGGCTGATGTCCTTGCCCATGATCGCGGGCGGCATCGCCTTGGTGAGCTTCTCCCCCATCGCGAACGGCATGCCCAGCAGCCGGGCGGAGTCCTTGAGCGCCTGCTTGGCCTTGATGGTGCCGTAGGTGACGATCTGTGCGACGCGGTCCTCGCCGTACTTCTGGGTGACGTACCGGATCACCTCGCCACGGCGGCGCTCGTCGAAGTCGACGTCGAAGTCGGGCATCGAGACGCGGTCCGGGTTGAGGAAGCGCTCGAAGATCAGGCCGTGCTGCAGCGGGTCGAGGTCCGTGATGCGCATCGCGTACGCGGCCATCGAGCCAGCGCCCGAGCCTCGGCCGGGCCCGACCCGGATGCCGTTGTCCTTGGACCAGTTGATGAAGTCCGCGACGACGAGGAAGTACCCCGGGAAGCCCATCTGAGTGATGACCTGCGTCTCGTACTCCGCCTGGGCGCGCACGTCGGCGGGGATGCCGTCGGGATAGCGCACCTCGAGGCCCCGCTCGACCTCCTTGATGAACCAGGAGGTCTCGTCCTCGCCCGGGGGGCACGGGTAGTTGGGCATGTAGTTCGCCGAGGTGTTGAACGACACCTCGCACTGCTCGGCGAGCGCGACGGTGTTGTCGCAGGCCTCCGGCAGCTCGGCCCAGATGCGGCGCATCTCCTCGGCGGACTTGAGGTAGTAGCCGTCGCCGTCGAACTTGAACCGGTCCGGGTCGGTGAGCGTGGAGCCCGAGTTGATGCAGAGCAGGGCCTCCTGCGACGGGGAGTCCTCCTGCTTGACGTAGTGCGAGTCGTTCGTGGCGAGCAGCGGCGCACCGATGGCCTTGGACAGCTCGATGAGCTGGGCCAGGACGCGCTGCTCGATGCTGAGACCGTGGTCCATCAGCTCGACGTAGAAGAACTCCTTGCCGTAGATGTCCTGGAGCTCGCCGGCGGCGCGGACGGCCTCGTCCCACTGGCCCAGCCGCAGCCGGGTCTGGATCTCCCCGGACGGGCAGCCCGTCGAGGCGATCATCCCGCCGCTGAAGCGCTCGAGCAGGTCGCGGTCCATGCGCGGCCACTTGCCCATCTGTCCCTCGAGCGAGGCGTACGAGCTCGCCCGGAAGAGGTTGTGCAGACCCTCGTTGTTCCGCGCCCACATCGTCATGTGCGTGTACGCGCCGCGGGCGGAGACGTCGTCGGACTCCTGCCCCTTCTCCCCGAACCGGACGCGCGTCTGGTCGAACCGCGAGGTCCCCGGCGTGACGTACGCCTCGACGCCGATGATCGGCTTCACGCCGGCTGCGGTGGCCTGCTTCCAGAAGTCGTAGGCGCCGAAAAGGTACCCGTGATCGGTGGTCGCGATGGCCTTCTGGCCCAGGCGCGAGGTCTCCTCGAACAGGTCCCCCAGCCGGGCGGCGCCGTCGAGCATCGAGTACTCGGTGTGCACGTGGAGGTGAACGAAGTCCGAGGACGAGTGCGGCATGGAGGCAGTCTAGGCGCCCCGGCCGACGCTTCCCGAACCGTCGGCGAGCTCGAGCCACGCGTCCCGGTGCCAGATGCCTGCGTCCAGGTAGCGCGCCTCACCGATCGCATAGCCGAGCCGCTGGTAGAAGGCGAGCGCCTGCTCCTGGGCGCTGAGCTCGACCCGTCTGGCGGGCACCGGCAGCGCGCGGGCGCGCTCGTGCAGCGCCTCCATCAGGTGCCGGCCGACCCCGGTGCCACGAGCCACGCGCCGCACAGCAACACGGCCCACGTGGACGACGTCCGGGTGGGCCGGGTCGGTCAGCAGCCGGCCCGTGGCGACGGCCTCGCCGCCAGGCCCCCGGACGAGCAGGTGCGTCGTCGTGGGCGCGACGTCGAGGTCGTCGAGCTCCTCCTCGGCCGGCACCTGCTGCTCCGCCACGAACACCTCCATGCGGATGGCGTAGCACTCCTCGAGCTGCGCCGACGTGGTCACGTGCTCGACGACGTACGAGCCCGGGGCCCCGTGACGCTCCTCGGTCACCGTCCGGTCCCGGAGGAGAGCACCTCGAGGGCGTGCGCGAGGTCGTCGGGGTACTCGCTGGCGATCTCCAGACGCTGACCCGTGGCGGGGTGGTCGAACCCGAGGCGCATGGCGTGCAACCACTGCCGGGTCAGCCCGGTGCGCCGGGCGAGCGTCGGATCCGCCCCGTACGTGAGGTCCCCGACGCACGGGTGCCGCAGCGCCGAGAAGTGCACGCGGATCTGGTGGGTGCGACCCGTCTCGAGATGCACCTCGACGAGCGACGCGGCCGGGAACATCTCCAGGACCTCGTAGTGCGTGACCGAGGGCTTCCCCGACGCCACCACGGCGAACTTGTAGTCGGCGCCCGGGTGACGCCCCACGGGCGCGTCGATCGTGCCGGTCGTCGGCTCAGGATGACCCTGCACCACCGAGTGGTAGACCTTGTCGACCGTGCGCTCCTTGAACGCGCGCTTGAGGACCGTGTAGGCACGCTCGCTCTTCGCGACGACCATCAAGCCCGAGGTGCCCACGTCGAGGCGGTGCACGATGCCCTGCCGCTCGGCGGCCCCGGACGTCGCGATGCGGTAGCCCGCGGCGGCGAGCGCGCCCACGACCGTCGGGCCTGTCCAACCGGGTGACGGGTGCGCGGCAACGCCGACGGGCTTGTCCACCACGACGACCTCGTCGTCGTCGTACCGGATGGCCATGCCTGGCACGGGTGTGGGCGTCGCCGGGTCGGGCTCCCGCTCGTCCGGGATCTCGACCTCGAGCCACGCGTCCGCCACGAGGCGGTCGGACTTGCCCACGGCACGTCCGTCGACGACGACGTAGCCGGCCTCGGCGAGCTCGGCCGCGCGGGTGCGGGACAGGCCGAGCAGCCGGGCGAGGGCTGCGTCCACACGCTCGCCCGCCAGCCCGTCGGGGACGGGAAGAGAGCGGGCGGTCACGCCCGGTCCTCCTCGGGCGTCGCGAGCGGCGCCTTCGGGTCGGCGGACTCGCCCTCGGCGAAATCGGCGTCGGCGGAGTCCGCGGGATCCTCAGGGGTCGCCGAGTCCGCAGGCTCGCTCGGATCGGCGCTCAGCGGCGCACCGCGGAACGACAGGATCCCGATGAGGCCGGCAGCCACGACGATCGCGATGTCCGCGACGTTCCCGACGAAGAAGTCCGCGTAGTTGATGAAGTCGACCACGTGTCCCCGAGCGAAGCCTGGGTCGCGGAAGAAGCGGTCGCCGAGGTTGCCGAGCGCGCCGCCGAGGAGCAGCCCGAGCGCCACGGCCCAGCCAGTCGAGACGAGCCGGCGCGAGAGCCGGACGATCGTCACGACGACGCCGACCGCGATGATCGTGAGCACCCACGTGAAGCTGGTGCCGATGGACAGCGCCGCACCAGGGTTGTAGATCAGTCGCCAGCCCAGCAGCTCGCCCAGGAACCAGCGCGTCGGCTCCGACGTCGACAGCCAGGACTCCGCCGCCCACTTCGACAGCTGGTCCGCGACGAGCACGACGACGGCGATCAAGGTCAGGCCGGTGGTGAGGCGTCGCGCTCGCGCCGCGGTGGGGTCAGAGGTGTCAGTCATCGAGGAGAAGTCTCCCACGCCGCTACGGGCTCTCAGCGACGCTCCTCCCGCTGCTTGCAGGCGACGCAGAGGGTTGCGCGGGGGAAAGCCTGCAGGCGCGCCTTGCCCACGGGGCCGCCGCACGACTCGCACGTGCCGTAGGTGCCCGCGGCGATCCGCGACAGCGCGCGGTGATTCTGCTGCAGGAGGTCACGCGTGTTGTTGACGAACGTCAGCTCCTGCTCGCGCTCGAGCGCGCTAGAGCCGGAGTCCGCCTGGTCGTCCCCCGCGCCGTCGCCGGAGTTGCGCAGGAGCTCGGACAGCTCGCGGTCCGCCGCCTCCAGGTCCACCGTCAGCCGGTCGACCTCGGCGAGGAGCTCCTCGGCGAGCTCCTTGACGTCCTTGGTGGTCCACGGCTCCTCGCCGTCACGCACGGGGAACGTCTTGACGTCCTTGGCGAGGCGCGGGAAGCGCTCCTTGAACGTCTGCGCCGCTTCTTCGTTCTGGATCGGCATCACACCGGACCTCTCTGTTCGCAAGGATGCCTGAGGATAGACGCGCGCGGCCGGTGGTGCCAACACTTCACGACGGAAGTGGGCACCACCGGCCGCGCGAGACCTCAGCGGCGATGGGGCTTGAGTCAGATGCCCTGGTTCGGCTGGTCGCCTCGGCCCGGGAGCGCCGAGCCGCGGTTGTTCAGGTCGCCCAGCAGCGTCTCGAGGTAGCTCTGCAGACGGGTGCGGTAGTCGCGCTCGAACTGGCGGAGCTCGTCGATCTTGCGCTCCAGGAGCGAGCGCTCCTGCTCGAGCTGCTCGAGGGTGCGTGCCGACTGCTGCTCGGCCTCGCGGACGATGCGCTCGCCCTCCTCGCGAGCCTCGCCGACGAGGCGCTCGCCCTCTTCCTGGCCGTTGCGGACGTACTCGTCGTGCAGACGCTGCGCGAGCTGCAGCATGCCCGTCGCGGACTCCGGCTCGCTCATCCGGGCCGTGGCCTGGACGGGAGCAGGCGCGGGGGCCGCAGCGACGGGCGCCGGCGGCGCGGGGGCCGGCTCGGGCTCGGGCTCCGGCTCGGGCTCCGGCTCGGGCTCCGGGCGCGCCTCGGGCACGGGGGCCGGAGCGGGCGCCGGGGCCTGGGCACCGGCGCGCGTCGCCTCGGCGACCTTGGCCTCGGCCTCGGCGAGCTTGGCGCGCAGGTCGTCGTTCTCACCCTGGAGCGCACGGAGGGTCTCGAGGACCTCGTCGAGGAAGTCGTCGACCTCGACGACGTCGTACCCCTCACGGAACTTGGTTGCCGTGAACTTCTTGTTCAGGATGTCGTCTGCCGTGAGCAGTGCCATCGTGTCACCTCAATGCGGTATTCGCGGGTCATGAGCGGGAGGTCAGGGACGACCACGGCCTCACGCTAGCGGATGAACGGGGAGTTGTGCGCGGGGAGCACGCCGTGACGGCGCACCGGTGCGCGGTCAGGCGAGGGTGCTGAGCAGCCCGGAGAGCAGATAGCACGCCAGGAGCAGGACCATGAAGGCAAGGTCCAGGCGCACGGGACCGAGCGACAGGGGCGGGATCACCTTGCGCAGCGCACGCAGCGGCGGGTCCGTGAGCATGTACACGCCCTCGGCCAGCACGAGCACCACCCCGGTGGGCCGCCAGTCCCGTGCGAGCATCCGCACGAGGTCGAGGACCACCCGGCTGAAGAGCACGAGGATGTATAGGAAGAGCGCGAGCCTGAGCAGCTCGATGACGATGTCCACCGGCGACGGATCAGCTCTGGTTGTAGAAGCCCGCGCGCGTGACCGGGTCCGCCACGGGACCCCGCTCCTCGGCGGTGATCTCGACGCTCTCGGGGGACAGGAGGAACACCTTGTTGGTGACCCGCTCGATCGCGCCGCGTAGGCCGAAGATGAGACCGGCGGAGAAGTCGACCAGGCGCTTGGCGTCGGCGTCGTCCATGTCGGAGAGGTTCATGATCACGGGGGTGCCGGACCGGAAGGCCTCGCCGATCACGCGCGCGTCGTTGTACGAACGCGGGTGCACGGTCGTGATCCGGCGCAGGCCGGCGCCGTGCATGGCCTGCTCGCGCTGCGCGACGGCCCGGTTGATGGGCGTCACCTGCGCGGGGAAGTCGTGGGACATCTCAGCCTCGCCCTCGTGCTCGGTGTAGTCCTCGACGTACTCGTCGGCGTACTCCTGCTCGCCGCGGTCGTCGGCGAGGCCCAGGTACAGCATGGTCTTGCGCAGCGCTCCGGCCATCGCTCTCTCCATCTCGTCGCGTGCATGGTGGGTCATCGTGCTCAGCGCTGCTCACGCTAGTCGCCGATAAGCCGTCCGCTGCGCACCGACACGCCCGGGCGCGGCGTGTCGGACCTGCGGCGCGACTCAGACGAGGCCGACCACTCCCGCGCTGCGGCCGGTCGGCGCCCCTGCGGCACGCCGGTAAGAGAACAGTGCCGGGTCCTCGATCGTGCAGCGATGCACTCGCACGTGGGCGACGCCGGCGTCCGAGAGGACCGCCTCGGCGGCGCCCGGCAGGTCGAGCGCCGGGGTGCCCCAGCTCGTCTCGCTCCACGCAGCGGGGTGCACGGCCGCGACCTCCGCCCGGAGGCGCTCGGGCACCTCGTAGCAGCGACCGCAGGCCGCGGGTCCCACCACGGCTCTGACCTCGCGCGCGCCCGCAGCGCGCAGCTGGGCCAGCGCACGCTCGAGTATGCCGGCGCCGAGGCCACGCCGCCCGGCGTGCACGGCGCCGACGACGCCGGCGGCGGGGTCCGCGAGGAGGATCGGGACGCAGTCGGCCACGAGGACGGCGAGCCCTCGGCCCCGCTCGGCCGTCACGAGCGCGTCGTACTCGCCGCACTCCTCGCCGAAGGCGGGGCCCGAGACGTGCGCCACGTCGGTGCCGTGCACCTGGGTCGCATAGGTGACGGGCATCCCGGCGCGCGCAGCGACCCGCGTGCGGTTGACCTGCACGTGCTCCGCGCTGTCCCCGGTGGCGGGCCCGAGGTTGAGGCTGGCGTAGCCGGCCCCGGACACCCCGCCCGCGACCGTCGTGAAGAACGCACGAACCCCAGGGCCGAGGTCAGCCTCGATCACCTGGGGTTCGTGTGCCTGCATGGTGGAGCCGGGACCCGGACTACTTGAGGAAGTCGGGGATGTCGAGGTCGTCGTTGCGCCGGCGTGGGGGCTCCTCGTCGAAGATCCGCGGGACCTCGAGCGCGCCCGTGGCCGGGTTGGCGTCGGGGTCCGTCGACAGGAACGCCGGAACCTGCTCCGTGGTGGGCTCGGCGGGCCGGCGGGCCGGAGCCTCGGCACGCTGCGCGCGCTCGCCCTCGACGGGCAGGACCGGGCGGGCCTGCGCGTGCATGCCCGTCGTCGTCGGCGGCTCCGCACGGCGCGCGGCCGGCGGCTGGATCGCCGGCGCGGGAGCAGCGCTCTCGACCTGCCCCAGACCCCGGCTGTCCTTGCGGACCTGCGGTGCACCGCCGTCGAACCCGGCAGCGATCACCGTGACGCGGACCTCGTCGCCGAGAGCGTCGTCGATGACCGCACCGAAGATGATGTTGGCCTCGGGGTGGGCTGCCTCGTGCACCAGACGCGCGGCCTCGTTGATCTCGAACAGACCGAGGTCGGATCCGCCCTGGATCGACAGCAGCACACCGTGGGCACCGTCGATGCTGGCCTCGAGCAGCGGCGAGGAGATCGCGAGCTCGGCGGCCTGGACGGCGCGGTCGTCGCCCCGCGCAGAGCCGATGCCCATGAGCGCGGACCCGGCACCCTGCATCACGGACTTCACGTCGGCGAAGTCCAGGTTGATCAGGCCCGGGGTGGTGATGAGGTCGGTGATGCCCTGCACGCCGGAGAGCAGCACCTGGTCCGCGGAGTGGAAGGCGTCGAGGGCCGAGACGTTGCGGTCCGACATCGACAGCAGACGGTCGTTGGGGATGACGATCAGCGTGTCGACCTCGCTGCGCAGCGCCTCGATGCCGGACTCCGCCTGGTTGGCGCGGCGGCGACCCTCGAAGGTGAACGGCCGGGTGACGACGCCGACCGTCAGCGCGCCGAGCGAGCGCGCGATCCGGGCGACCACGGGGGCTCCGCCGGTTCCCGTGCCGCCGCCCTCGCCCGCAGTGACGAAGACCATGTCAGCGCCCCGCAGGACGTCCTCGATCTCCTCGGTGTGGTCCTCGGCGGCCTTCTTGCCGACCTCGGGGTCGGCACCGGCGCCGAGCCCGCGCGTGAGCTCGCGGCCGACGTCGAGCTTGACGTCGGCGTCCGACATCAGCAGCGCCTGGGCATCCGTGTTGATGGCGATGAACTCGACGCCCTTGAGGCCCACCTCGATCATGCGGTTGACGGCGTTCACGCCACCGCCGCCGATGCCCACCACCTTGATGACGGCCAAGTAGTTCTGTGGTGTTGCCACGGGGAGTGCCTCTCAGTCAGACGGACGGTGCGCGTATAACCTTCACCCTCTAGTAGAGGGTTATAGTTATGTCAACTCATGCTGAGGATGACGCTAGGTTGCCGACGCCCGCGGAGCAACGACCACGCGCGCGTGTCGGCCCACGGATCAGCGCGTGATGGGTGCGGTGGGCGCCGAGACGTCGAACACAACGGCCTTGCGCGACGCCTCGTCGCTACGCAGCACCTGGAGCACCTGCACCTTGAGCGCGGCGTCCGCGGCGCTGCCCCACAGGACCCGCGAGCCGTCTGCGAGCCGCATGGTCACGGCGTCGGGCGTCTCCGCAGAGATCTTCCTGACCTGCTCAGAGAGCTCGGGCGGCAGTGCGTTGAGAAGGATGAGCGCCGCCTCGAGGCTCCGCCGGCTCTCCCCCGCGAGGTCGATGTCGATCTCCGGCAGCCCGTCCGGGGCAGCGTCCGCGCGGCCGACCTGCACGCCCTCGTCGTCCAGGAGCACGACACCCCCGGGCACCGGCGCGGCGGCCACGGGCTCGCGCGACTCGAGCCGGACGGTCAGGCCACGAGGCCACGCACGCGCGACCCGGACGTCCCGCACGCCCGGGACGTCGAGGATCTCCAGACGCAACCCGACCGTGTCCAGCCGCGTCAGGGGCGTCTCGTCGACGGAGCGGACGACGGCCATGACGTCAGCGGGTTCGATGACCGTCCCCTCCCCCGTGATCTCGACCTGGTCCAGGTCGAGACGGAACAGCGGCGAGAAGAACACCGCCCACAGCAGGAGCGCGACGACGGCGAGGGCACCCGCGGCGATGGCGCCGCGCACCAGGCGCCGTCGCCGCAGCGCCGCCTCGCGCTCGGCCAGCCGCTCAGCGAGACCCGTGGAGACCGTGCGGTCCGGCCGTGGTCCGGGCATCCAGGCGCGCAGCCGCTCCCGCGCGCCCGGCTGCGGGGTGCCGTCGGGCTCGACCTGCGGAGCCGGCGGTGCGGGTGGTGCGGGCACAGGTGTCCGGGCAGGCGTCGACGCCGCTCGCCCGGGGGTCCGGCGTGCGGGCGAGGGCGAGGGCGAGGCCGATGTCGCTGGCGGCTGCTGCGGTTTGGGCACCGGCCGGCGCGACGGCGGCTGCCGGTCGCCGGGCGGCGGCGCCGCTGGACGAGGCCGCGCGGGGGGCTTCACGGCGCTCCCCGCAGCTCGGCCAGGATCACCTCGCCGAGCTCCGTCACGTCCCCGGCGCCCACCGTGAGCAGCAGGTCGCCGGGCACAGCCCACCTCGCGAGGGCGCGCGCGGCGTCGACGCGGTCGGGGACGAACGCCGCCTGGGCGGCGCTCATCCGGTCGACGATGAGGGCGCTCGTCACGCCGGGCGCCGGGTCCTCGCGCGCGGCGTAGACGTCGGTGACCACCGCGTGGTCGGCGAGACCGAGCGCGGTCGCGAACTCGGCCGCGAACGTGGCGGTGCGCGAGAACAGGTGCGGCTGGAAGAGCACGCCGACCCGCCCTGGCCCAGCCACGACCCGGGCCGCCTCGAGGAGCGCTCTCACCTCGGTCGGGTGGTGGGCGTAGTCGTCGACGACGCGCACTCCCCCGACCTCGCCGCGCAGCTCGAACCGCCGGCCCGCGCCGAGGAACCCGCCCAGCGCGGCGGCGGCTGCGGCCGGGTCCGCGCCCAGCGCGGCGGCACACGCGAGAGCGGCGGTCGCGTTCGCGGCGTTGTGGCGGCCCGGCACCCGCAGGTCGAGGGTGTGCACCTGGCCGCCGAACCGCTCGGGCAGGGCCACCCGGGCGCACACGCCCGAGCCTTCAGGGAGATAGTCGACGATCCGGACGTCGGCGCCGGCGTCGAAGCCGTAGGTGACGACGTCTCCCCGGTGCGCGCGGGCCAGGTCGGCCGCGCCCGCGTCGTCCGCGCACGCCACGAGGACGCCTCCGGGCCGCACGCGGGCGGCGAAGTCGACGAACGCCTGCATGAAGGCCTCGCGCGAGCCGTAGTGGTCGAGGTGATCGGGCTCGACGTTCGTCACGACGGCGACCTGGGGGGCGTAGTTGAGGAACGAGCCGTCCGACTCGTCCGCCTCCGCGACCAGGATGTCGGACGCGCCGTGGTGGCCGCCGGGCAGGGTGCCGTCGACGTGCCGCACGCTGCCCCCGATGGCGAACGAGGGGTCGAGCCCCGCCCCCGCCAGGGCGAGCGCGATCATGCCCGACGTCGTCGTCTTGCCGTGGGCGCCGGCGACCGCGACCGCGCGCGCGCCGTCCATCAGGCCGGCGAGCGCCTCGGAGCGGTGCAGCACGCGCAGACCCGCTGCCCGGGCCGCGCGCAGCTCCGGGTTGGTCTCCCGGACCGCCGTCGACACGACGACCGTGTCCGCACCGGCCACGTGCTCGGCGTCGTGCCCGACCCAGGTCGTGATGCCCGTGGCCGTCAGGGCCGCGAGCGTCGCCGACGCCGTCGCATCCGAGCCCTGCACGCGCACGCCGCGGGCCTGCAGGAGCCGGGCGACCACGGACATGCCCGCGCCACCGACGCCCACGAGGTGCACGGTGCCCCAGCGGGCCGCGAGGTCGTGCGCGTCAGCGCCCACGGGCTGCCTCCTCGACGAGGTCCGCCACGGACTCGGCCGCGTCGGTCCGGCCGACCCGTGCGGCAGCCACGCCCATGGCATTGCGCCGGTCGTCGTCCGCGAGCAGCGGGAGGAGCGTGCCGCGGACCCAGGCGCCGGTGAGCAGGTGGTCCTCGACGACGACGCCACCGCCGGCGTGCACGGCCGGCTCCGCGTTCAGCGCCTGCTCCCCGTTGCCGATCGCGAGCGGCACGTAGGCAGCGGCGATGCCCAGGGCGGTGAGCTCGGCGACCGTGCCGGCACCGGCGCGGCACAGCACGAGATCCGCGGCACCCAGCCCGAGGTGCATCTCGTCCAGGTACTCCCGCACCTGGTAGCGCTCCGCCAGGCCGGCGGCAGCGACGGCCGCGCGGACCTCGTCGGCCTTGCCGTGCCCGGTGAGGTGAAGCACCTGGGCGTCGGCCTCGCCGAACGCGTCGAGGGCGTCCGCCATCGCCCGGTTGAGGGTCTGGGCGCCGAGCGATCCTCCCGTGACGAGCAGGGTGCGGCGCGCCGGGTCGAGGCCGAGGGCGCGCCGGCTGTCCGCCCGCGACGCACCGAGGTCGGCGCGGCGCGCCTCGACGAGCGCGACGACCTCGGACCGCAGCGGCAGGCCGGTCAGCCGCCCGCCGCGCAGGGGCGTGCCCGGGAACGTGACGGCGACCGCGCTGGCCCACCGCGCCCCGAGGCGGTTCGCGAGCCCTGGCCGTGCGTTCTGCTCGTGCACGACCACGGGGATCCCGCGCCGGCGGGCGGCGAGGTAGGCGGGCGCCGAGACGTAGCCGCCGAAGCCCACGACGACCTGGGCGCCCGAGCTCGTCAGCGCGTCGTCGGCCGCCTTGATCGCGGAGCGCAGCCGACCACCGACGCCGAGCATGGCGCGTCCCGGCCGACGAGGCAGCGGGACGCGCGGCACCACCGCGAGCGGGTAGCCGCGCTGGGGCACGAGCTCGGCCTCGAGCCCCTCCCGGGTGCCGAGGACCGTGAGCGTCGCGTCCGGGTACCGGCGGCGCAGCTCGTCGGCCACGGCCAGGAGCGGGTTGACGTGACCGGCGGAACCCCCACCGGCCAGGAGGACGGACTCAACCACGGCTGACCCTTTCAGAACGGACGGAGGGCACGGAGCCCGAGGAGGTGCGCTCGCTCGGGCGCGCACGACCGCGGCGCCCGAGCCGTCGCGCGCCGCCGCGCGCGACGACGGCGATCGACCGACGCACCGTGCGGGGCCGTGCGGCGAGCGCGGCGCGCGCCTCGGGCTCGTCGCGCGCGAAGGCGACCACGACCCCGATGGCCGCCATCGTCATGATCAGGGCCGAGCCTCCCGCGGACACGAGCGGCAGCGGCACGCCGATCACCGGGAGCAGGCCGATCACCACGGCGACGTTGACCAGAGCCTGGCCGATGATCCACGCCGCGATGGCCGCGGTGGTGATCTTCACGAAGGGATCGGGGTGGCGCAGCACCACGCGCGTCATGGCCGCGCCGAGCACCCCGAACAGCACGAGCATCAGGAGCGTGCCCTGCAGGCCCAGCTCCTCGCCCACGACCGCGAAGATGAAGTCATTGTGCGCCTCGGGCAGGTAGAGCCACTTCTCGCGGCCCGCCCCGAGGCCGACGCCGCCCCATCCGCCGGTGCCGAGCGCCCAGAGGCCGTGCTTCGTCTGGTAGCAGGCCGCCTGCTCGTCGCAGTTCTCACCGAGCCAGGCCGCGATGCGCTTGGCACGGTTGTCCGTCTGCGCGAGCGCGACCATGCCGATCGCCGCGACGGAGCCTCCGATCGCGAACAGCCGGCCGGGCACGCCGGCGACCCACAGCGCGCCCGCGACGATCATCATGAGGATGATCGCGGTCCCGAGGTCGTGGCCGCCGAGGACGAGCCCGACGGCGACGGCGGCGACGGGCACCGCGGGGATCAGGGCGTGGGTCCACTGCCCGATGAGCGCCTGCTTGCGGGCCAGGACGGCGCCGAGCCAGATCGCGAGACCGAGCTTGACGACCTCGGAGGGCTGGGCGGCCGTGAACCCCAGGTTCACCCAGTTGGTGTTGCCACCGGCCGAGAGCGCGAGCGGCGAGAAGATCAGCAGCTGCAGCCCCATGGCGCCGGCGAGGATGAACCAGGCGCCCTTGCGGTAGAAGCGGACGGGGACGAGCGCCGTCACGCAGAGCGCCACGGCGCCGAGCAGCGCGAAGCGCGCCTGTCCCAGGAAGATCGAGTACGGCGAGTCGCCCATGTTGAGGGCTCGCACCGACGAGGCGGACAGCACCATGGCCAGACCGATCGCGGTCAGCAGCGCAGTCACGCTAAGGATCAGGTAGTAGCTCGCGACGGGACTGTTCCACTGCCCGAGCCAGCTCTTGCGGCTCACGCCCCCACCCCGCGCACGGCGTCGGCGAACCGGTCCCCGCGCTCGGCGTACGAGCGGAACTGGTCCATCGATGCGCACGCGGGTGCGAGCAGGACGGTGTCGCCCGGGTGGGCGAGTCCTGCTGCTCGGACGACGGCGCGACGCATCACCGTCCCAGTGTCACCAGGATCCACGCTCTCGACGCGGACGTGGGGCGCGTGTCGCTCGAGGGCCTGCCGCAGCGGTGCCTGGTCGACGCCGATCAGCACGACGGCACGCAGCCGGTCGGCGCGGGCGGCGACGAGGTCGTCGAACTGCGCGCCCTTGGCGAGGCCACCGGCGATCCACACGACGGTGCCCGCCGCCATCCCGCCGAGGGCAGCGGATGCCGCGTGGGCGTTGGTCGCCTTCGAGTCGTCGACGTAGGTCACGCCTGCGACCGTGGCGACGGTCGCGATGCGGTGGGCGCCGGGCGCGTAGGCGCGCAGCCCGTCGCGCACGGCCTTCGGGCTCACGCCCGAAGCGCGAGCGAGACCGGCGGCAGCCAGGGCGTTGGCCACCACGTGCGCCGGCGGTGTGCCGTCCGTACCCCCCAGGCGGGCGAGGTCAGCGAGCGTGCCGAGCTCCGCGGCCGTGTCGCGCCAGGCCGGCGTGCCCGGAGCGGCGTGGAACGCACGGTCGACGAGGACGTCCTCGACGACGCCGACGTCGCCCCGCGCCGGCGCGGTGAGCGTGAAGCCCACGGCGCGGGCACCTTCGGTGACGTCGGCGTCCTCGACCATGCGACGGGTGGCGGCGTCCGCCACGTTGTACAGGCACGCGCGCCGCGCCCGGTCGAAGATGCGCCCCTTGTCCCGTGCGTACTGCTCGAACGAGCCGTGCCAGTCCAAGTGGTCCGGCGCGAGGTTGAGCACCGCCGCCGCCGTCGCCGACATCGAGTGCGTGAACCGGAGCTGGAAGCTCGACAGCTCGACGGCCAGCACCTCGACGGACGGGTCGAGAGCGGCCTCGATCACGGGCGTGCCCACGTTGCCGACCTCCGCCACGTGCGCGCCGCTCGCGCGGAGGATCGACGTCAGCATCCCGACCGTCGTCGTCTTGCCGTTGGTGCCGGTGACGGCGAGCCAGGGCGCGTCAGAGGCGCGCAGCCGCCACGCGAGCTCGATCTCGCTCCACACGGGCACGCCGGCGGCGCCGGCCCGCACGAGCAGGTCCGACGACGGCGCCCACCCCGGCGAGGCGACGACGAGATCGACGTCGGTCAGGTCGAGCGTGCTCGCGTCCGCGACGTCGGCGTCGGCCTGCGCGTCGACCGTCACGATGCTGCGTGCGCGGGGGGTCAGCGCGGTGACGACGGCTCGCCCGGTCACGCCGAGCCCGGCGACGACGACCCGGGCGTCGCCCAGGTCCGGGCGGTCGAGCGCAGCGGGCACTACCCGACCACCCACTCGGCGTAGAAGATGCCGAGGCCGAGGGCAGCGAACAGCCCGGCGATGATCCAGAACCTGATGACGATCGTCACCTCACCCCACCCGGACAGCTCGAAGTGGTGGTGCAGCGGGGCCATCTTGAACACGCGCTTGCGGGTGAGCTTGAAGACCCCGATCTGGATGACGTCGGACAGCACGATGAGGACGAAGAGACCACCGATGATGGCGGCCAGCACCTCCGTGCGCGACAGGATGGAGATGCCGGCGAGCGCGCCGCCGAGGGCGAGAGACCCGGTGTCCCCCATGAAGATCTTCGCCGGCGAGGCGTTCCACCACAGGAAGCCGAACAGGGCGCCCGTGATCGCGGCGGCGACGACGGCGAGGTCCCACGCGTCGCGGACCTCGTAGCAGCGCGGTCCGGCCGAGGCGATCGACTGGCAGCGCTGGTTCCACTGCCAGATCCCGACGAACGTGTAGGCGCCGAAGACGATGAGCGAGACGCCGGTCGCGAGGCCGTCGAGGCCGTCGGTCAGGTTGACCGCGTTCGACCAGGCCGTGATGAGGAAGTTGGCCCACAGCACGAACAGAACCAGGCCCACCGTGGCGCCCGTGAAGGCGAGGTCGATGCCGGTGTCCCGCACGAACGACACGGCGGTCGACGCCGGCGTGCGGAAGTTCGCGTTCGGGAACTGCAGGGCCAGCACCGCGAACGTGATGCCGATGAGCCCCTGGCCGACGATCTTGGCGCGCGCGGACAGGCCCAGGCTGCGCTGGCGGGAGATCTTGATGAAGTCGTCGAGGAAGCCCACGACGCCGAGGCCGGTCATGAGGAACAGCACCAGCCACGTCGAGACGCTGGGCACCCGCCCGGCGACGAGCGCGGACACCGCGACCGCCACGAGCGTCGACCCGATGATCACGACGCCGCCCATGGTGGGGGTGCCGCGCTTGGTGAAGTGCGCCGTCGGTCCGTCCTGGCGGATGAACTGGCCGTACTGCTTGCGCACGAGGTACCGGATGAACAGCGGCGTGCACAGCAGCGAGAGCAGGAGCGACACACCCGCCGCGACGAGGATCGCGATCATCCGCGCTCACCCGCCACGAGCTCGTCGGCGAGGCGCCACAGGCCGGAGCCGTGGGACGCCTTCACGAGCACGACGTCGCCAGCCGTGAGGGTGCTGTCCAGCAGCGCCTTGGCCTCGGCGACGTCAGCCACCTGCACGACCTCCTCGCCCCAGGAGCCCTCCATCTGGGCACCGTCGAAGATGGGCCACGCCGCGCCGCCGACGACGACGAGCAGCTTGACGTTGAGCCGGACCGCGAGCCGGCCGACCTCGTCGTGCCGCTCGCGGCTGTCGTCACCGAGCTCGAGCATCTCGCCCAGGACGGCGACCGAGCGGCGGCGCCGGCCAGCCACGACGGCGAGCGCACGCAACGCCGCGCGCATCGACTCCGGGTTCGCGTTGTAGGAGTCGTCGATGACCGTCACGCCATCGGCTCGCTCCGTCACCTGCATGCGGTGCGGGCTGAGCGGCACCGCGTCGGCGAGGTCGGCGGCGAGCCGGTCGAGCGGCAGCCCGAGCGTGCGACCGACCGTCAGCGCCGCGAGGGCGTTGCCGACGTGGTGCTCGCCCACGAGGCGCAGACGGACCTGGGCCTGCTCCCCCGCGTGGCTGACGCGGAAGGTGGTCCGGCCGGCCTCGTCGACCGTGACGTCGTCGGCGCGCACGACCGCCGAGGTGACCGTACCGAAGGTCACGACCTCGCCCGGGGCGCGCTCAGCCATCGCTGCGACGCGCAGGTCGTCGGCGTTGAGCACGGCGACGCCGCCCGGCGCGAGTCCTGTGACGATCTCGGCCTTCGCCCGGGCGACCGCCTCGATGCCCCCGAACTCGCCCAGGTGGGCCGAGCCGACGGCCAGCACCACCGAGACGTCGGGCGGCGCGATCGACGTGAGGTAGGTCAGGTGCCCGACGCCGGAGGCGCCCATCTCGAGCACCAGGAAGCGCGTGTCCGTTGTCGCCTCGAGCACCGTCAGGGGCAGGCCGATCTCGTTGTTGAACGAGCCCACCGGCACCACCGTGGGGCCGTGCGCCCGCAGGAGCTGCCCGACGAGGTCCTTCGTGGTCGTCTTGCCGACCGATCCGGTGATGCCCACGACCCGCAGGTCGCCGGCCGCGCGCAGGCGGGCCAGGACGGTCCGGGCGAGCGCGCCCAGGGCCTCCTGGACGTCGTCGACGACGACGAGGCTGGGCACGTCGACCTCGCGTGCCGCGAGCACGACGGTCGCTCCCGCGGCGACGGCGCCCGGCGCGTGGTCGTGCCCGTCGGTCCGTTCGCCGGCGAGGGCGACGAAGAGCGCCCCGGGCGCCACGAGCCGGGAGTCCACGACGGCGGGGGCGAGCACCCGGGCGTCCGGGTCGCCGACGACGCGTCCGCCCGTGGCGGCGGCGATCTGCGCGGCCGTCATCTCGATCATGTGCGTCAGGGCTCCTCGTGCTCGGGGCTGGTTGCCACCGCGGCGGCGTGGTCATCGTGCCATCTCGCTGCGGCCGACCGCGCCACGACGCGGTCGTCGAGCGGCAGGTCGACGCCCGCGACCTCCTGGATCGTCTCGTGCCCGCGACCCGCGACGAGCACCGTGTCCTCGGGCCCCGCCATCGCCACGGCGCGCGCGATCGCGTCCTGGCGGGGCGCGACCTCGTGCACAGTGGCACGGGCGTCGTCGATGCCCGTGGTGCCTGCGAGGACCTCGCGGCGCACGGCCGCAGGGTCCTCGCCGTGCGGATCGTCGTCGGTGACCACGGCGACGTCGGCGTGCGTCGCGGCGACCCGTCCCATGACGGGGCGCTTGCCGGCATCGCGGTCCCCGGTGGCTCCGAACACGACGATCAGGCGACCGGGGGTGGTCGCGCGCAGCGCCGTCAGCGCGAGCTCGAGCGCCTCGGCGTTGTGCGCGAAGTCGACGACCACGCGAGGTGCGGTCGCGACGACCTCCATGCGACCGGGCACCCGGGCGTCGATGCCGTCACCGAGCGCCGCCACGAGATCGCGCACGTCAGCGCCGCCCTCGAGCACCATCGCCAGGGCGAGAGCGGCGTTGGCGACGTTGAACGGACCCGGCAACGAGACCGACGTGCGGACCGCGCGGCCGTCGTGGTGACGGAGGAGGAAGGTCGAGCCGACGGCGCTCGGCGCGACCTCGCTCACGACCCAGTCCGCGTCCTCGCCCACGGTGCTGAGCGTCGCGACCGGGATGTCCGCCTCGGTGGCGAGCCTGCGTCCCCAGGCGTCGTCGACGACCACGACACCGCGCCGGGCGCGCTCGGGCGTGAAGAGGTCGGCCTTGGTAGCGAAGTAGCCCTCGAGGTCGCCGTGGAAGTCCAGGTGGTCCTGGCTGAGGTTCGTGAACCCGACGACGTCGAACGTCACTCCGTCGACCCGGTGCAGGGCCAGCGCGTGCGAGGACACCTCCATCGAGAGCATGTCGACACCGGCGTCGCGCATCTGGGCGAGCCACCCCTGCAGGTCCGGGGACTCCGGCGTCGTGAGGGTGCTCGCGAGAGCGACGTCGCCGACGCGGTTCTCGACCGTCCCGATCAGCCCGGTCCGCCAGCCCATGGACCGCAGGACGTGGTCCAGCAGGAACGTCGTCGTCGTCTTGCCGTTGGTCCCGGTCACGCCGAACGTCGTGAGTGCCTGCGCGGGCTGGCCGAGGAGGCACGCGCTGACCTCGCCGAGCGCGGCGCGCACGTCCGGCACCACGAGCGCCGGAGCCTGCGCCGGCAGGTGCTCCAGGCCGGCCGGGTCGGTCAGCACCGCGCACGCCCCGGCGGCGATGGCCTGGCCGGCGAAGGTCGCACCGTGGGCACGCGCGCCCGGGAGCGCGGCGAAGAGGGTCCCGGCCGTCGCCCGGCGCGAGTCGAGCGTCACCGCCCGGACAGGGGTGGCGGGATCGACGTCACGGAGCTCCGGGGCGAACGTCAGCTCGGCCAGGAGCTGTCCGAGCGTCGTCGGGAGCGGTTGTCCTGTCACAAGGAGAACCTACCTCGCAGGCCCCCGCCGGAGCCTGCGCGCCCCGGCGTGGGAACCGTCACTCCCACGTCGTGGCGTAGGGCTCGGCCGCCCGCTGGCTCGGCTCGATACCCAGGTACTGCAGCGCGAAGGCCGACACGTCGGCGAACACGGGCGCGGCCACCACGCCGCCGTACTCGAGCGACGGGTAGTTCAGCGCGACGGACACCGCGAGGCGCGGCTCGTCGGCGGGCACCACGCCGTTGAAGGACGCGACGAAGTGGTCGTAGGTGCCGGTCGCCGGGTTGGCGGCCTGCGCGGTCCCCGTCTTGCCGGCAACCCGGTAGCCGGGGATCTGGGCGAGCACGCCGGTCCCGTCCGACACGGCCGTCTCCATCATGGACAGCACGGCGTCCGCGGTCTCCTCCGAGACCACCCGGGTCTGCGCCCCGGCGTCGTGCGGCGTGAAGGTGCCGGACTCGTCCGTGTAGCCCTTGACGAGGCGGGGGTGCGCGCGCACGCCGCCGTTACCGATGATCGCGAACACCTCGTTGGCCTGGATCGCGTTGACCGCGAGCCCCTGCCCGAAGCTCACGGTGTACTGCGTGCGCCCGTCCCAGCGCTCGACGGGGTGCAGGATCCCCGCGGACTCCCCGGGCAGGCCGATGCCGGTGCGCTCGCCGAAGCCGAACTTGCGCAGGTAGTCGTAGCGGACCTGCGGGGTCAGCAGCTCGGCCACCTGGACCGTGCCGGTGTTCGAGGACTCGGCGAAGATCCCCGCCAAGGTCAGCTTGAGCTTCTCGTGGTCGTGCGAGTCCTTGAACGTCTCACCGTTGCTGGTCGTGTACCTGTCGGGCACCTCGAACTCGCTCAGCGGCTCGGCGACGCCGGTCTCGAGCGCGGCGGCCATGGTGATGACCTTGGCGGTCGACCCGGGCTCGAACACGTTGGACACGGCACGCGACCCCCAGGTCGCCGGGTCGCTCGCGCCCAGGTCGTTCGGGTCGACGGTGTCGGTCTCGGCGAGCGCAAGGATGTCGCCCGTCCGGACGTCCTCGATCACGATCGACCCGTACGTGGCGCCGGTCTTGCGCTTCGCCTCGTCGATCGCGTCCTGCGCCTTCCACTGCAGGTCGTTGATCGTCGTCAGCTGCGTGGACAGCCCGGCCTGCGCCGCCGTCTCCTCCTGGACGCCGGTCGGGATCTGGTGCCCGCGCAGGCTCCGCTCCATGAGGTACGAGCCGGGGGTGCCGGTCAGGACCGAGTCGAAGGTCTGCTCGAGGCCCGCCGATCCGATGCCCTCGGAGTTCACGAAGCCGATGATGTTGCCCGCCGTCGACCCGTTCGGGTACTCCCGCACGGTCGTTCGCTCGGCCGCGACACCCGTGACGTTGAGCGCCTTGATCGCGCGCCAGGTGTCTGGGAGGACCTCCTTGGCGATGTACTTGCCGCGGCTCGTGCCCACGAGGTCAGCGGCGAGCTCGGGCGCGTCGAGACCGAGCACCGGTGCGAGCACCTCTGCCGCAGCGGTCGGTCCGGTGCCGACGATCTCGCCGTTCTCGATCCGCTTCCACGTGGCGACCAGGGTGAGGTCGACGATGATGTCGTACCGCTCGACCGACGTCGCCAGCACCTCGCCCTCGGCGTCGACGATGTCGCCGCGCACCGCCGGGATCTCTCCGGTCAGCACCCGGCCCTGCAGCGCGGCTTGGGCCAGCGACGGGCCCTGCACGAGCTGGATGTGGACGAGGCGTGCGGCGAAGACGCACAGCACCGCGAGGACGATCCCCATGAGGATCCGCTGGCGGCGCTCGGGCGTCCCGGGGCGCATCCGCAGGCGCTCGCGCCACGCCGGGGTCGTCGGCTCGCGCAGGGCGCGCGGCGCGCGGGGCGCCGTGGCGGTCCGCGCGGCGCCGGAGACACCGGTCCGGACGCTGGCGCGGGCCGACGCTCGGGGCGCTCCTGACCGGGAGGTCGCGCCCGGGGCGCTCGTCCGCGGGGCACCCGCACGGGGCGCGCTCGTCCGCGGTGCGGACGTACGGGAAGCGCTGGACCGGGGCGCGGCGGTGCGCCCGGCGGACGACCGCGCCGCCTGCGTCCGGGGCGCCGGGGTGGCTCGCCCGGAGCGCACGGCCGTCCGGGCCGCGACCGAGGGTCCGGAGGCCGGACGCGGCGATCCGTTGCGGCCTGTGCCGGGAGCCGGCTGCGGGCGCCGCCGCGCACCCGGAGCGATGCTGCGCGGCTGCTCGCCGCCGTCGGGGCCCGTCATCACTTCTTCGCCGGGCTGGGATCGCCGATGACCTTGGAGTCCGCGAGGCGGATGAACGCCGGCGTCGAGTCCTGGACCATCCCGAGGGCCTCGGCGCGCGCGGCGAGCGTCTCAGGGGACGCCTCCTGGTCGAGCTGGGCCAGCAGCGCCTGCTCGCGCTGCGCGAGCTCGGACAGCTGCGACTGGAGCTCGCGCTGCTCGTAGGACCCGCCTGCCATCGTCGTGTTGAGGACCAGGACACTCACGAGCGCCCCCACGAGGATGAGCATGCAGACCCCGATGAACGGCACCCGGCTCCGCGACGCGAGAGGCGCGCTGACGAGGTGAATCCTGGGCTCGGCGGACGCAGGTGCTGGCGCGCGGAGCGGCGCCGTGGGCCGCGCGAGGGGGGCTGCTGCCTGAGCGCTCATCGTGTCACCGCCGTTCGGAGCATGTGGGTGGGGGTCGGACGTCGCCGGCGTGCGGCTCGGAGACGGACGGACGCTGCGCGCGGGTTGCGCTCCAGCTCCTCGCCGTGCGCCTCCTCGGCGCCGCGGGTGAGCAGCTCGAGGTAGGGCTTGTGGGTCTCGGGCTCCACCGGGAGCCCCGCGGGCGCGCTCGACGTCGCACCGTGGGCGAAGGCCCGTTTGACCAGGCGGTCCTCGAGCGAGTGGTAGGACTCGACGACGATGCGACCGTCGACGGCGAGGGCCTCGATCGCTGCCGGCACCGCGCGCTCGAGGACCTCGAGCTCCTGGTTGACCTCGATGCGCAGCGCCTGGAAGGTGCGCTTGGCGGGGTTCCCGCCGGTCTTGCGGGTCGCTGCGGGGATGCAGGCGCGCACGAGGTCGACGAGCGGTGCGGACGTGCGCCACGGCTCGGTCGCGCGCCGCGAGACGACCGACCGCGCGATCTTGCGTGCGAACCGCTCCTCGCCGAAGTCGCGCAGGATCCGGGTGAGGTCGTCCTCGGAGTAGGTGTTGAGCACGTCCGCCGCGGTCAGGGTCGTGGTCGTGTCCATCCGCATGTCGAGCGCCGCGTCCCGGGCGTAGGAGAACCCTCGGTCGACCTCGTCGAGCTGGAGCGACGAGACCCCGAGGTCCATCAGGACACCCTGGACTGCCGGCAGCCCCTGCTCGCGCACGACGTCGCCGATCTCGTCGTAGGTGGCGTGCACCGCGACGAACCTGTCGCCGAACCGTTCGAGCCGCTGCGACGCGAGCGTGAGCGCCTCCGGGTCGCGGTCGATGCCGATCACGCGGCTGGTGGGCACCTGCTCGAGGATCGCCTCCGTGTGCCCGCCCATGCCCAGCGTGCAGTCGACCAGCACGGAGCCGTCGACAGCCAGCGCGGGGGCGAGCAGGTCGACGCAGCGCTGCAGGAGCACGGGGTCGTGACGGTCGGACGTCTCGCGAGGTTCGGTCACGGTGGCTCCTTCCTGGCGTCGGCGGTGCGGGATCGGGTGCGGATCGGGCGGGGGCGGATCGGGCGGGGTGCGGTGCTGCGGTTCGTCTCGCCGTCCGGCCAGGTCTCCCTCCGCGACCGACGCTGGCGCCGGGGAAGTGCGTCAGCGGGGGCGGGAGGAGGCCTCGTCGTACGGGGAGGGTCAGATCGGGAAGGGCGGCAGCACCTCCTCCGCGGTGTCGGCGTATCCCGACTCCTGCTGGGCGAGGTAGTCGCCCCAGGTGGGCGCGTCCCAGATCTCGACGCGGGTGCCCATGCCGATCACCGCGACGTCGCGGTCGAGCCGCGCATACTCGCGCAGGGGTGCCGGGATGGAGATGCGCCCCTGCTTGTCCGGGACCTCGTCGCTCGCCCCGGACAGGAACACGCGCAGGTAGTCGCGGGACTGCTTGCTGGTGATCGGGGCCACGCGGATCTGCTCGTACATGCGCCGGAACTCGTCCATCGGCAGCAGGTACAGGCAGTGCTCCTGACCGCGGGTCATGACGAGGCCCTGGGCCAGCTGGGCGCGGAACTTGGCGGGAAGGATCAGGCGGCCCTTCTCGTCGAGACGCGGCGTGTAGGTACCGAGCAGCAGGCTGGGCGCGCCGCCGAAGAGCTCTGCCACCACGCCACACCTCCCCTCCTGCACCAAGTGGCTCCACATTACTCCACTTTCCACCACCGTCAACGGATGCATCGGCGCACGGACCGCCAGCATGAGGCGACTTCGCAGGTGAGAGCCGTGGAGGACGGTGGAGGGATCTGCGCGGCGCAACGCCAGCGTGCGTCGCCGCCCGCGACGCCCCCGAGCCGCTGTGCGACAGGCGATCACCCCGGGAACAGCAGAACTCCGCGGCAGCCGTGCCCCGTCGTGAGCGACGAGGTGAGCCGGTCTGCTCGTGGCGGCTCGGCTGTGGAACGAAGTGGAGGAGCCCGGGGGCGCGGCGGGGAGCGGTGTGGAGGACGCCGCCCCCGAGGGCGGCCGCCATCCTCTAGGCTCGCCCCTAACCGATCTGGAGGAAATGTGCCCACTGTCTCCGACGACGCCCTGCGCGAGATCACCAGCGCGGCGTCCGACATCCAGGCCCAGCTGTCCTCGGTCCTCTCGGGGAAGCCGGAGGTCGTGCAGACGACCATCGCGGTTCTCCTCGCCGAGGGCCACCTGCTGCTCGAGGACGTGCCCGGCGTCGGGAAGACGACCCTCGCGAAGGCGCTGGCCCGGACGATCGACGGCAGCGTGGGGCGCATCCAGTTCACTCCGGACCTGCTCCCGGGCGACCTCACGGGCGTGAACATCTACCGTGCCCAGCAGCACGAGTTCGAGTTCCGGCCCGGCCCCGTCTTCGCGAACATCGTCATCGGCGACGAGATCAACCGCGCGTCTCCCAAGACGCAGTCGGCGCTGCTCCAGTCGATGGAGGAGGGGCAGGTCACCGTGGACGGCACCACGTACACGCTCCCCCGCCCGTTCCTCGTCGTGGCCACCCAGAACCCGGTCGAGATGGAGGGCACCTACCCGCTCCCCGAGGCGCAGCGCGACCGCTTCATGGCGTGCGTCAGCGTCGGGTACCCGGACGCCGGCGCCGAGCTCGAGATGCTCGAACGACGGGAGACGGCGGACCCGATCGACGCGCTCCGACCCATCACCAGCGCCGCGACCATCGAGCGCTTCATCGCGACGGTCCGCACCGTCTACGCGAGCCCGGCGCTCAAGCAGTACCTCCTCTCGCTCGTCTCCAGCACGCGCAGCGACCCGGCACTGCGGCTGGGCGCGTCACCGCGAGCGTCGGTCCAGCTCTTGCGGGCTGCCAAGGCCCTCGCCGCGACGAACGGCCGCGCGTACGTGATCCCCGACGACGTGCAGGCGCTCGCGGTCCCGGTGCTCGCCCACCGCGTCCTCCTCGCGCCCCAGGCGCGGGCCGGCGGGCACAGCGCGGCCGGCGTGATCACCGCGCTCGTCCAGCGCACCCGCGTCCCGGCGCCGGAACCTGCTGCGGTGCGATGAAGCGCAAGGTCCGCCTCACCCAGCGCGGCGTCGGCCTCCTGACGCTCGGGGTCCTGCTGGTGCTGGCGGGGACCTCCGTCGGGTTCGAGGACGTGGTGCTGGTCGGCGCGCTGTGCGCGCTGCCACCCGCGACGTCGTGGCTCGTCCTGCTCCTGGTCCGGCCTCAGTCAGGCCGGTCCGCACTCCGGGTGCGCCGCACGATCCGGCCGCTGCCGGCGCAGGTGGGCACCACCGTCCAGGTCTCGCTCATGCTCACTCCCCTGCGCGCCACGGCCGCGGCCCTCGTGCGGCTGCGACGGTCGACGCCGAGCGAGAACATCGCCCCCGAGCTGCACGGCCGCCGCCCCGTGCGCGCGCGTGTCCGGAACGCGGCGGACACCATCACGATCGACTACGAGCTCGTCGCGGCACGGCGCGGCCGGTGGAGCGTCGGCCCCGCGGTCGTGACGCGCTCGGGCGCGTTCGGGCTCGCCACGGTCGTCGAGCCGCTGGGCGAGCCGCTCTCCGTCCCGGTGTGGCCGCCCCTGCTGCCCGTCGACGTCGGCCATGCACGCGCCGCGGCCGCGCTCGCCGTCACCCGCAGCGGCGCGCGCGACCCGAGCGACGAGGACTCCTCGCTGCGCGAGTACCAGCCGGGCGACGACCTCCGCCGCGTGCACTGGCTGAGCGCAGCACGGCACGAGACGCTCATGGTCCGCACGGACGAGGGCGCAGGGCGCCCCCGAGCGTGCGTGATCATCGATCCGCCGGCCCGCGATCCCGACCACACCGGCCCGGCCGAGCGGATCACGGACTGGACCGTCAGCGTCGCGGCGTCGTTCGCCGCGCACCTGCTGGAGCGCGGCCACCCGACCCGCCTCGTCTCGACGGAAGCACCTGCGAGCCAGTCCGGCGTCGTCGGCGAGCACGGCACACCGGTCTGGCACCGCGGTGCGGACGAGCTCGCTGCGCTCCTCGACCTCACACCGGACGTCCGCGCGCGCGTCCCGGGCGCCGCCGAGCGCGCAGCGGTGCTTGATCACCTCGCGCCCGTGCACGGCGAGCATGTCCTCGCGGTCCTCGGCGCGCCGGACGTCGAGGACTTCCTTGCGCTCCCGACCGGCGTGGGGACGCGTCGCGCTTTGCTCGTCGAGACCCCGGGGCACCCGACCGCGGCCGCCGCCGACCGTCTCACCGCGGCGGGTTGGCACGTGGTCTCGGCGCCGGTCGGGGCTGATCCTTCGCTCCTGTGGCTCCGGGGGCTGGTCGCGTGAGCCCGGCGTCGCCGACCGCTCGCGCGGCCCTCACCTCGCTCCTGCTCTGGGTGGCGGCGAGCTGCGCGCTGTGGTCGCTCTCGGGGCTCGTGACGCCGGGCTCCTGGCGCACGACCGGGCTGGTCGCGCTCGCCCTCACCTCGATCGTCATGACGACGACGCGCATCGTGCTGACCCGGCTCAGGGTCGACGGCCTGGTTGCGACCCTCGCCCCCTCGGCGTCCGGGCTCCTCACGTCCGCTTGGTTCCTCGCGGCACGGTTCGGAGCCGACGGCGAGTTCCACCTGGTTCCCGGCGTCGACGAGATCTGGCTCACAGTCGAGCTAGCCAGGTCCGCGCCGGCCGCGGCAGCAACGTCGGTCGCGCCCGCGGACCCGACCGCCCCGCTGGCCCTGCTGGCGATCGGGGGCGCCCTCGCGGTCCTGGTGCTGTCCGACACCCTCGCCGCACTGCGTACGCCGTTGCTCGCCGGGGTTCCGCTCGTCCTGCTGTGGCTGCCGTCGCTGCTAATCACGGCGGACGTGCCCACAGGTCCGCTGATCGGGTCCTGCCTCGCCGTGCTCCTGCTCGCCACCGTCGACAACCCGCACTCCCCGTCCCGCGGCTCGGGGCCGACATCACCCCTGGGCCGTCGCGCGGTCGGCCTCGAGAGCGCCGCCACGCTGGGCGCCGTGGCGGCGCTCGTCGTCGGGGCGTCCCTGGTCGCGTTGGTCGCACCGAGCACGGCCCTCTGGGCGACGACCGGCGCTCCCGACATCCGTCGCGGCGGTGCGGCGGTCCGGGTCTCCGACGTGCTCGACGTACGCGAGAGCCTCGGTGCCCGCGCGAACAACGTCGTGTTCCGCTACTGGGTGACGCCGCTCTCGGTGACCGAGGGCGAGAGGGTGCGGACGGGACCGTTCAAGACGCGATCGCTCTACACCTTCGACGGTCAGACGTGGTCGCCCGACGACTCGCAGAGCTCGCGCACCACCGACTTCTGGCCGCAGCTCGCGCCCGCGACCACCGGGCAGTACGACGTGCGCGTCCAGGCCGAGGGCCTGCGGGACCAGCTCCTTCCGGCACCCGTGGATCCCCGGACCGCGTCGGCCTCGCTCCTGTACGACGACGCCGCGGACGCCATCTACGGCGATCGCGCCCTCGCCCGTGGCGACGAGTACACGCTGACGGTGCGCCAGCGTGACCTGGCGCCCGAGACGATCGCGGCCGGCTGGACCGAGATGTGGCCAGACGCGGCGTGGGGCGGAGCCCTCGACCTTCCGGTGACCTCGCACATGAGCGACGTCCAGCGGGTCGCCAGCGAGGTGGCCGCCGACGCCGGGTCGCCGTACGAGATCGCGCTGGCCCTGCAGAACTACCTGCGCGACACGTCGCGCTTCGCCTACTCGCTCGACGTCCCCGAGCCGGTGACCGACGACGCCGTGTGGGACTTCCTCAACGACCGCTCCGGGTACTGCGTGCAGTACGCGACCGCCATGACGATCATGGCGCGGTCGGTGGGCCTGCCGACGCGCATGAGCGTCGGCTTCCTCGAGGGCGACGTGTCGCGGGACGGCGAGGGGGTCGTCCGCGGCAAGGACGCGCACGCGTGGCCCGAGGTGTACCTCGGCGACGTCGGATGGGTGCGGTTCGAGCCCACGCCGTCGGTCCAGACCGGGCCCGCGCCGTCGTACGCACCAACCCCGACGGCCTCGGCCCCGGCCGAGACCACCGCACCCGACCCGACGGCGGAGCGGACCGATCCGCGCCCGACGACCGCCCGCCCGACGACGACGGGGACGGCGACGGTCGTGGCCGAGGACGACGGCCCGTCGCCCGCGCTCCTCGGCGGTGCTGTGCTCGCGGCCCTGCTGCTGATCGCCGGAGGCGTCGTCGCGCGGCGGGTGGTCCGCGCCCGGGCCACACACGACGTCGAGGCCGCGTGGCGCGCAGTGTGCGCGGAAGCCGTACGGACAGGCACGTCGATCCCCGACGGAGCGACGTCGCGGACCGCAGCGGACCTGATCGAACCCGATCAGGCCGACGGGGCGGTGCACCGGCTGGCGCGTCTGATCGAGGACGAGCGGTACGCACCACGTTCCGGCGAGCGGCAGGCACCGCAGCTGGCCGCGCTCGTGGACGAGGCGTTGACGGGCATCCGGTCTCGAGCGGCGGCGGCGCGGCGAACCTGAGACGGCGCCGACGCCCCTACGAGGAGAGCCACCCGCGCGGTGGCGCGGGTGGCTCTCCTCGTAGCAAGACCTCAGGGCTCGCGGGACGGCCGGGGCTACAGGCCTTGGTCGCGCCGGCGGTCCCACCGCTCTTCGAGCTTGGCCATGAACGGCTTGGAGCCGGCGCTCCTCTTCTTGCGCGTTGACGGCTTGAGGCGTCCGTCGGGACCGATGGACCCGATGGGCCCGGGGGCCGCCTTGACCGCCGCCGGCTTGGTGAAGGCGTAGACGACGGCGACGAACATGATCGCGAAGCCGACGACGCCGATGACGGGCTGGGACTGCGCCACGCCGAGGATCAGCAGACCGATCCCGACGATAATCCCGACCGCGGCCAGCAGGTACCTCACGCCGGAGCCGCGCCGGGTCGATGACAGTGATGTCACGAGCTCCGGGTCGTCCGACGTGAGCTGTCGCTCCATCTGGTCCAGCACCCGCTGCTCGTACTCGGACAGAGGCATGGACACCTCCTCGTAGCCCTAGGTTCGCCGATACTCACGCTCAGGATAGTTCGACAAGCGCGCTGGCGGTAGTTGAGGCGTCCACCCCAGGTCGCGACGCGGCGCGCGAGGCCGTCGAAGGCCCGGCGCCGAGCTGGATCGCGGATCGTCCGAAGCGCTCGCGCACCAGGTCGATCGTGACCTCCGCCTCCCGATGGTCCCCGTGCTCGGCAACCGCGTCCTCGAGGGTGAGCTGGACCGGCGTCTCGGCCCGTAGGGTGAGGCCTTCCGCGCGGATGCCCACGAGCCGAACGGCTCGGCCGCCGAGCGGGGCGCGTCCGAGCATCTCGCGGGCGACGAGGAAGAGCTCGCGCGCCGCGTCGGTCGGCGCGACCAGGGTGTGGGAACGCGTGAGGGTCGCGAAGTCGGCGGTCCGCACCTTGAGGCTCACGGTGCGCGCCAGCAGCCCCTGCGCGCGCAGTCGCGTCGCACACTTGTCCGCGAGCCGGAGCAGGGTGTCCTGCACGACCCGCGGATCCGTCTGGTCGTGCTCGAAGGTGGTCTCGGTCCCGATGCTCTTCTCGGCACGTGTGGGTTCGACGGCGCGAGGGTCCCTGCCCCAGGCGAGGTCGTGCAGGCGAGCGCCGGCGACCTTCCCCACGGCGGTCTGCACCAGCCGGACGTCGGAGTCGGCGAGCTCGGCCACCTGAGTGATGCCGTAGCGCGCGAGCGCCTGCGCTGTCTTCTCGCCGACGCCCCACAGGGCACCGACGGGCAAGGTGCGCAGGAACGGGACGGTCGCGTCCGCGGGGATCAGCAGCATGCCGTCAGGCTTGGCGTGAACCGACGCGAGCTTGGCGACGAACTTGGTGCTGGCGATCCCCACGGAACACGTGATCCCGTGCTCCGCGCTGACCCGCTCGCGGATCGCCGCGCCGATCGAGGACGGCGGACCCAACCGGCGCCGGGCCCCGCGCACATCCAGGAACGCCTCGTCGACACTCAGCTGCTCCACGAGGCTCGTGACCGCCCGCAGGGTCTCCATGACCTCTCCCGAGACGCGCCGGTACTCGGCCAGGTCCGGCGGCAGGACGATGGCCTGCGGGCACATCCGGAGGGCGTGCGCCATCGGGAGCGCGGAGTGCACGCCGAACGCCCGAGCCTCGTAGGTGGCCGCGAGGACCACCGACCTGCCGTCCCCACCGACGATCACCGGGCGCCCGCGCAGGTGCGGGCGCCGCGCGAGCTCCACCGACGCATAGAACGCATCCATGTCCACGTGCAGGATGTTCGCCGCGGCGTCGTCGCTGCCCCAGGCAGACGGTGCGCGTGTCATGACGCACGACCGGCGTGCCATGCGGTCGGGCGCCACGGGGAACCAGCACCAGCACCGTCGACCAGCCCGAGGTGGGCGGCGACGACGTCCCGGAAGTCCTCGGCAGCGGCAAGGGCGGCCTCGGCTCGCTCCGCGCTCACGTCGTCTCCCCTGCCTGCCTCGACGGCGGACCGCAGGCGGGCCCCGTCCGCGAAGTAGCCAGCCCACGACGCGAACTCCGGGACGAACTGGCTCAGGAGGTCCCAGGCGTTGCGAGCGCGCCCGCGGGGACGCGCCCGGCCGCTCGCCTCGAGGACGGCCCCAGCGGCGCGCAGCGCAGCGAAGTGGGCGTGCAGGAAGGTGTCGGCCGGGCTCGTCGAGAGCTGGGCGGCGAGGATCTCTGCATCAGCACGCGCGACGAGGCGGCTCGCGGCGGCCGGGAGCGGGGCGCTCGTGCCGCGCAGCTCCGTGTCCTGCTCGCCGTGCTGGCTCTTCGTCATGGTGACCATGGCCATCCCCTCGTCTCGCTGTACGACACATACTCGAACACATGTTCGAGAACGTCAAGCCCTCCGGCGGCCTAGGTTGTTCCCATGGCCCGTCGTCCTGCTCGATCACGATCCTCCTCCGCGCCACTGACACGGATCCCCTCCGGCCCCGTCGTCCTGGGCGGTGCGACCGTCGAGGCCGTGCCGGACCGGGACGATCCCGAAGGCTTCACGCTCCTGGTCGACGGCGTCCCCAGCTCCTACCTGCGCCTCGGCGACCCTGGCTTTCTCGGGTTCGAGTACATGCAGCAGATGGCGGCCGTCCTCGCGCTGCTGCCGGGCGGCCCGCTCGACGTCGTCCACGTCGGCGCGGCCGGCTGCGCACTGGCGCGACACGTCGAGGCCGCGCGTCCCGGCAGCCGCCAGATCGGCATCGACCCGGTGGCAGAGCTGCTCGAGCGTGTGCGCGAGTGGTTCGACCTCCCGCGCTCCCCCGCGCTGCGCCTGCGCGCCGGGGACGGACGCGCCGTCCTGGAGCAGCTGCGGCCCGCCTCGGCCGACGTCGTCGTCCGGGACGCCTTCGCCCCGGACGTCACGCCCGGACATCTGGCGACGACCGAGTTCCACGCGCTCGCCCGCCGCACGCTGCGCCCCGGAGGCCTCTACCTCCTGAACGTCGCCGACCGGGCACCCCTGCGCGGCGTCCGCGAGGAGCTCGCCAGCGTCGGCGCGGCCTTCGACGGCTGCCAGGTCGCGCTCGTCGCGGAGCCCGGCGTGCTCAAAGGGCGCCGCTACGGCAACCTCGTCGTCGCCGCCCTGGCGCCGACGACCGAGGAGGACAGCACGCGCCTGCCGGACCTGGGCGGAGCCGCGCTCGCTCGCGCGGTCCGGTCGCTGGCTGCGCCCTCGACCATCCTCACCGGCGGCGAGCTGGCGACGTTCGTCGGCCAGGCACCCACGCGCCACGACCCACCCGCGAGCTGAGCACGCGCACCGACGCCCGCCTGGTCGCGCCTCGGCCCGAGGGGCGTCAGTCGGTCTCGTCCTGCTGGGCGAGGAACTCCTCGAAGTGTGCGGCGATCTCGTCGCCCGACGGGATCGGCGCGGAGTCCGCGAGGAGGTTCGTGCGCCCCACGGAGCGCGCGAACGAGTCGTACTGGTTCTCGAGCAGCCGCACGACGTTGGCGACCTCCTCGGACCCCTCGACCTGCTCGGCGACGCTCGCCATCGTCTCCTCGGCCGCGGCGTCGATCGCCGCGACGTCGAGCGCCAGACCGGTGACGCGCTGCAGGTGCTCCAGGCCCGCGCGCGCCGCGGGCGCGAACCGGGCCTGGGCCAGGTAGTGCGGGACGTGCACGGCGAAGCCCATGGCGTCGTGCCCGGCCTCCCCGAGCCGGAGCTCGAGCAGCGACGACGCGCTCGACGGGACCTGCACCCGGCCGAACACGTGGGGCTGGATGTCCAGCAGCTCGTTCCGCGTACCGTGCGCGGTCGCCGAGATCGGCCTCGTGTGGGGCACGCCCATGGGGATGCCGTGCACACCGACCGTCAGCGACACACCGAACCGTTCCACGACGTCCCGGACGGCGCGCGAGAACCGCTCCCACTGGAGGTCGGGCTCCATGCCGTGCAGGAGGAGGAAGGGTGTGCCCTCGGCGTCGTGCACGACGTCGATGACCAGGAGAGGCTCGTCGTACGAGACCCAGCGGTCGTCGTCAAAGGTCATGACAGGGCGTCGCGAGCGGTAGGCGAGCAGCTGGTCGACGTCGAAGGTCGCGAGCCTCGTGCTCGTCAGCTGGTCACGCAGGTGCTCGGCGACGATCTCGCCCGTGCTCCCCGCGTCCACGAACCCGTCCAGCACGTGCACCAGCACGGGGCCCGTCCCGCCCTGCGCGGTCGCGCCCAGCCGTGCGGCGACGGTCTCGTCCAACTCGTAGATGCCCTGGGGGTCCAGCACGATGTCCTCCTCCGTCTCGACACGCGGCGCGTCGGTCACCGGTGCAGAACGCGCGAGCGGCCGTGGGCATTCCCACGACCGCTCGCGCCACGCTCGCTCAGCAGGTCAGCGTCCGGGCAGCCGGACCACGCTGACGAAGAACTCGTCGATGCTGCGGACGACGTTGATGAACCGGTCGAAGTCGACGGGCTTGGTGACGTAGGCGTTCGCGTACAGGGAGTAGGAACGCAGGATGTCCTCCTCGGCCTCCGACGTCGTCAGGACGACCACGGGGATGCTGCGCAGCTCGGGGTCGTCCTTGAGCGCCGCGAGGACCTCGCGGCCGTCCATCCGTGGCAGGTTGAGGTCCAGCAGGATCAGGTCCGGCGTGGGGGCGTCGGCGTACTCGCCCTGCTTGCGGACGAACTCGAGCGCAGAGACGCCGTCGGACACGACCGACAGCCGGTTGGCGATCTTGTAGTCCTCGAACGCCTCGCGCGTCATCAGGACGTCGCCCGGGTCGTCCTCGACCAGGAGGACGTCCACCATCTGCTGCTGCTTGATCATCTCGCTCATCTCTCGGCGCCCTCGGTCTCGGGGGCGTCGGTGCCTGCCGGCAGGGACCACCGGATCGTGGCGCCCTGCGAATCGCTGTCCTCATCCAACCAGATCCGGCCCCCGTGGAACTCCACGATCCGCTTGCACAGAGCCAGCCCGATGCCCGTGCCCGCGTACTCGTCCTTGGCGTGCAGGCGCTGAAAGATCACGAAGACGCGCTCAGCATACTGGGGATCGATGCCGATCCCGTTGTCCCGGCAGGCGAACAGCCACTCGTCCCCGTCGCGGCGCACCGTGATCTCGACGCGCGGGGCGAGCCCATCGCGGCGGAACTTGACGGCGTTGCCGACGAGGTTCTGGAAGAGCTGGGTGAGCAGACCCGACTCGCCCACGACCGTCGGGAGCGCGTCGCAGGTCACCTCGGCGCCGGTCTCCTCCAGGATCTCGCCGAGGTTCGCGAGGGCGCCGCTCACGCACTCCTCGAGCGCGACCGGCTCGCGGGAGTCGGCCGGCGTCCGGCCCACCCGCGAGAACAGCAGGAGGTCCTGGATCAGCCGCTGCATCCGGTGCGCACCGTCCACGGCGAACTCGATGTACTGGTCGGCGCGGTCGTCGAGCTGGCCGCCGTACCGCTTGCGCAGGAGCTGCGTGAAGCTCGCCACCTTGCGCAGCGGTTCCTGGAGATCGTGCGAGGCGACGTACGCGAACTGCTCGAGGTCCCGGTTCGACCGCGCCAGCTCCTCCGACTGGTAGACGAGCTGCTCGTTGGCGACGACGAGCTCCGCCCGGTCGGCCTCGTTCTGCCGAAGCTGCCCCACGAGGGTCGTACGGAGGTCCTCGACGTCGCCGGCCAGCTCGCCGATCTCGTCCGGGCCGTCGGTGCCGATGCGTGCGTCGACCTCGCCGTCACGCACCCGACGCACGCTGCCGGCCAGCATCTGGAGAGGGTCGATCACCCAGCGGCGCAGCCGGTTCCAGACGATCGCACCGATGACGACGGTCGAGAGCGCGAGGAAGCCGAACGAGAACACGAGCGTCCGCGTGGCAGCCGTGAGCTCGCGAGTCTGGGCGTCGCGGGCATCGTTGACGAGCGCGACGATCGCGTCCATGTCCTCGTGCACGCCGTCGAAGACCACCTGTCCGTCCACGAAGTACTCGGGCGCGAGCGGCACCGGACCCGAGGCGGCCACCGCGTCGACGACCGGTCCGGCGAACTCGTCGAGCCACCGCTCCACGCCAGCGTTGGCGCTGGTCACGAGCCCGGCAAGCTCGTCGCCGAGCTGCTCCCGCACCGGCGCGGGGACGTCGTCGAGCCGGAGCACGCTCCGGGCGGAACGGACGTCCTCGATCGCGGGCAGGAGCGCATCGGCGCCGGTGAGTGCAAAGCCGCGCATCGACGACTGGGCGGCGGCGAGCCGCTCGTAGGAGTCGTTCACCAAGGAGACCGTCGCGTAGTAGTCACGGGTCACCATCTCCTGATGACTGCGTACCCGGGCCGTCGCCGTGAGGGCGATCGCCAGGATCGTCGCGAGCACGATGCCCGCCACGAGCAGCGCGACGCCGAGGCGACGCCGCAGCGTCCACCCCACGCGGCTCGCCTCGGTCGCGCTCGGTTCGCGCGGTTCGCTGCTCACAGATGTCCTCCAACGCCGTCGGGTCGCCCTCGATCCTAGAGGCGGGGCTCGTGCGGCCGGCGCCACGAGACGTCGTCCCGTGGCGCCGCCCGGATCGGCCATAATGGATGCCCCGTCCGATCGACGCGAGGGAGACAGGGTGTCGGGACTGACCGACGAGCTGGGACGCGAGCAGAGCACCCTGGACGACCTCTACGCACGACTCGACGAGCTCCGGGCCCAGGCGCGGGCGCGGTTGCGCCGTGTCCGCAAGGCCGGGCCTTCCGGCTCGCCGCAGAACCGCAGCGAGCGTGACGCGTTCGCGACGCTGTACGAGGACCGCCTCGCCCAGCTCGAGGCCGTGGAGGACCGCCTCTGCTTCGGCCGCCTCGACCTTGCCGACGGAGCCACCCGCTACATCGGTCGGCTCGGTCTCACCGACGCCGAGCACACCTCGCTCCTCACGGACTGGCGCGCGCCGGCCGCTCAGGCCTTCTACCGCGCCACCGCCGCCCACGCCGACGACGTGGTGCGCCGCCGCCACCTGGTCACCCGCGGTCGCCAGGTCGTGTCCCTCGAGGACGAGGTCCTGGACCTCGACGCCTATGCGGCGAGCGACGACCAGGGCGCCCACCTGTCGGGCGAGGGTGCCCTGCTCGCGGCGATGGCGGCCAAGCGCACGGGCCGCATGAACGACATCGTCGCGACCATCCAGTCCGAGCAGGACGAGATCATCCGCGCACCGCTCACAGGCGCGCTCGTCGTCCAGGGCGGCCCCGGCACGGGCAAGACCGCCGTCGCGCTGCACCGTGCGGCGTACCTGCTCTACAACCACCGCAAGGTCCTCGAGCGCTCCGGCGTGCTGCTGGTCGGTCCGAGCCCGGCGTTCCTGCGCTACATCGACCAGGTGCTGCCCTCGCTGGGCGAGACCGGCGTCGTCTCCTCCACCCTCGGTGGCCTGCTGCCCGGCGTGCGCGCCACGCAGGACGACGAGGGTCCCGTCGCCCGGCTCAAGGGCGACCTGCGGATGGCCAAGGCCGTCGAGCGCGCGGTCCGTGCCCGCCAGCGCGTCCCCGAGCGGGAGACGCACCTGCGCGTCGACGGTGTGGACGTGGTGATCCGCCCGCGCGACGTCGCGGACGCGATGAGCCGCGCCCGACGCAGCCACAAACCGCACAACGAGGCGCGCGCGGTGTTCGTCCGCGACATGCTCGGCAAGCTCGCGACCCAGGTCACCGACGCCCTCGCGTACGCACCCGAGGACCGGTCCGGCATCGTCGAGGACCTGCGGTCGACCCGCGAGGTGCGCGTCGCGCTCAACATCGCCTGGTTCCCGATCACGCCCGAGCAGCTGGTGCGCGACCTGTTCACCAAGCCGCACCGGCTCGCGCAGGCGGCCCCGCACCTCACCGAGGCCGAGCGGGCCCTGCTCGCCCGGCCCGCCGACGCCCCGTGGACGATCGCCGACATCCCGCTCCTGGACGAGGCCGCCGAGCTGCTCGGCGAGGACGACGAGCTCGAGCGCGTCCGCAACCGGGCCGCGGCGGCCGAGCGCGCCCGCGACCGCGAGTACGCCCAGCAGGTCCTCGCGACCTCCGGCGCCGGCGCCTTCGTCGACGCCGACACCCTGGTCGACCGGTTCGCGCAGCAAGGTCCCGCCCTCACGACGGCGGAGCGCGCCGCTGCGGACCGCGCCTGGACCTACGGGCACGTCGTCGTCGACGAGGCCCAGGAGCTCTCCCCCATGGCGTGGCGCATGCTGCTGCGCCGCTGCCCCACCCGCTCGCTCACCATCGTCGGGGACGTCGCGCAGACCGCGAACGCGGCCGGCGCGACCCGCTGGGAGACCATGCTGCGCCCGCTGCTCCGCGACGGCTGGCAGCAGCGCGAGCTCACGGTCAACTACCGCACCCCGGACGTGCTCGCCCAGGGCGCGCAGGACGTCGCGCTCGCCGCGGGCCTGCCCGTCTCTCCCGTGACGTCCGCACGCGAGGTCGACGACGCGCTGCGGGTCGTCCGCGTCGAGGTGCCCGAGGTCGTGACGGCCACCGTCGCCGAGGCCGTCGCGGCCGCCACGGAGACCGTCGGCGCTGACCGCACCGGCCGGGTCGCCGTCGTGACGCTCGATCCCGAGCCCGTCCGCGTGGCGCTCCGGGCGAGCGCGGTCGCTCGGCTCCTGCCCGACGGTTCCGACGTCGACGCTCCCCTCGCCGTGCTGGTCCCCCACGAGACCAAGGGCCTGGAGTTCGACGTCGTCGTCCTGGTCGAGCCGGCCACGCTGCGCGCGCCGGACCTCTACGTCGCCATGACCCGCGCCACCCGCCAGCTGCGCGTCGTCACCTCCGGTGCCCTGCCCGCAGGATGGCCGCACGGCCGCTGAGGTCCATCCCGTGGGACCGGCTTGGTCGGTCTCGGGTCCGACGTCGATACTTCGAGGGTGCTACGCGCCCTCCTCCTCGAAAACCTGCACCCCCTCGCCACCGAGATCCTTCGGTCCCAGGGGATCGACGTCGTCCAGCGAACGGGAGCCTTGGACGAGGACGAGCTCATCGACGCCCTCGAGGGCGTCGACATCCTGGGCATCCGGTCGAAGACCAACGTCACCGAGCGCGTGCTCGACCACGCACCGGACCTGATGGCGATCGGTGCCTTCTGCATCGGCACCAACCAGATCGCGCTCGACCCGGCTGCGCACCGCGGTGTCGCCGTGTTCAACGCACCGTTCTCGAACACCCGATCGGTGGTGGAGATCGCGATCGCCGACATCATCGCGCTCACGCGCCGGCTCACCGTCTTCAACGACGAGATGCACCAGGGCGTGTGGAACAAGACCGCGTCCGGCGCGCACGAGATCCGCGGTCGCACGCTCGGGATCATCGGCTACGGGAACATCGGCACACAGCTGTCCGTGCTCGCCGAGAACCTGGGCATGTCCGTGGTCTTCTACGACACCGCCGAGAAGCTGGCCCTGGGCAACGCCCGCCGGATGGAGACGGTCGAGGAGCTCCTCGAGGTAGCCGACGTCGTCACGCTGCACGTCGACGGCCGTCCCGGCAACGCCGGCATGTTCAGCGCGGCCCACGTCGCACGTATGCGTTCTGGCTCGATCTTCCTCAACCTCTCACGAGGCTTCGTCGTCGACTACGCCGCGCTGCGCGACGCGCTGCTGTCCGGGCACGTGGCCGGCGCCGCGGTCGACGTCTTCCCCCAGGAGCCCAAGCGCAAGGGCGACCCCTTCGTCTTCGACCTGCAGGGCCTGCCGAACGTGATCCTGACGCCGCACACGGGCGGCTCCACCGAGGAGGCGCAGGAGGCCATCGGGCAGTTCGTCGCCACGAAGCTGCGCGACTACCTGCAGACGGGCTCCACGACCCTGAGCGTCAACATCCCGAACCTCGCACTCGAGCAGACGGGCGCGCACCGCCTCGCCTACCTGCACCGCAACACCCCCGGCGTGCTGGCCAAGGTGAACCAGGTTCTCGCGGAGCACGACGTCAACATCGAGGCGCAGCTCTTGGCCACGCGGGGCGACATCGGCTACGTGGTCACGGACGCGGGTTCGCCGATCGCGGACGACGTCGTGGCCTCCCTCGCTGACCTCGCCTCGACGGTCCGGCTGCGCCGCCTGTCCTGACCTCGAACGTCCGGGTTGCTGCGCGCCTCGGACGGCGAACGTCCAGGTCAGGTGAGGAGCAGTCAGACCTCCGGTGCGTCCTCGACCCGGTCGTCGGCGTCGGCGTCGCGAGCCTCTCGGTCTGCCCGGAGCGCCGTGATCGCGGCGTCGAAGTCCTCGAGCGACCCGAATCCCTGATAGACGCTCGCAAACCGCAGGTAGGCGACCTCGTCCAGCTCGCGCAGCGGCCCGAGGATCGCCAACCCGATCTCGTTGGCGTCCAGCTCCGCGCTCCCGGAGCCGCGGATCGTCTCCTCGACGCGCTGCGCGAGGAGCGCGAGGTCATCGTCGCTCACGGGTCGCCCCTGGCAGGCCTTGCGCACGCCGTTGACGATCTTCTCGCGGCTGAACGGCTCGGTGGCGCCGGAGCGCTTGACGACCGTCAGGCTCGCAGTCTCGATCGTGGAGAATCGGCGGTTGCACGCGGGGCACTGGCGCCGACGTCTGATCGACGCCCCGTCGTCGGAGGTGCGGGAGTCCACGACGCGCGAGTCCTGATGGCGGCAGAAAGGGCAGTGCATCAGGATCCTTCACGCTGGGAGACGTGCCTGCAGAGCACCCGCTGAATCTAGGCGCAGGAACGTGGCGGCGCAAGGAACCACGCTCGGCGTGCGCGTGCTCGCGTCAGGACTGCGGCACGAGGAGCTGCTGGCCGGCGACGAGGTCGACCGACGTCATCGCGTTGAGCTCGAGCACGTCGTCGATCGTGTCCCGTACGTCCTGGCCCGGGACGGTGACCCCTGAGGCGATGTGCCACAGCGTCTCGCCCGGGCTGACCGTGTGGACCGCGACGTTGACCGGCTCCCCCAGGGCGTCGGCCGACGCCCCGTTGGCGAAGAGCCCGCCCAGGGCGAGCGCCACCAGCAGGGCGAGCGTGGCGAGCACGACGCGGCCCCGACGCGTGAGCACCAGGGTGCCGCGCGCCGTTGCCTGCGGACGACGAGCGGCGGCGCGTGCGGGCCGGGCGTGGGACGTGCGCGTCTGGCTGGGGATCCCCCAAGCGATCGTGGTCATGGTTCCTCCGTCTCGGCGCTCGTACTGCGCGCCACAGGTGACTCGAACAGACGTTCGTCGAACGCGTGTTCTATTTGTAGCAGGGTGGGGGCGACATGTCGAGACACGCTCGAACACATGTTTGATTCCCACCCTCGTCGGCCCTAGGCTGGCCAGCAGCACGAGAACCGATGACCCGAGCACATCACCCACCACTGACACGGCCCGGGCAGCAGTCGACCAGCCCCGCCCCACGGACAGGAGTGCCAGCGTGAGCACCGAGCAGATCAGCACCGTGATCGGCGACGAGGCGGAGGGCCTGACGGCGCGTCAGCGCGCGGTGCTCGAGTGCATCCGGGCCTCGGTCGAGGCCCGCGGCTACGCGCCGTCCATGCGCGAGATCGGCGACGCCGTCGGCCTCACCAGCCCGTCCAGCGTCAAGCACCAGCTCGCGGCCCTCGAGCGCAAGGGCTACGTGCGCCGGGACCCCAACCGCCCCCGGGCGATGGAGATCGTGCAGGGGGACGACGCCCAGGTGGTCCGTCCCGTCCCGCGGTCCGGCGAGGACGAGGACGTCGTCCCGGACGGGCTGGTCACCGAGCGCCCCCGCCCGTCCTACGTTCCTCTCGTCGGACGCATCGCCGCCGGTGGGCCGATCCTCGCGGACCAGGTCGTCGAGGACGTGTTCCCTCTCCCCCGGCAGCTCGTGGGCGACGGAGACCTGTTCCTGCTCAAGGTGGTCGGGGACTCGATGATCGAGGCTGCGATCTGCGACGGTGACTGGGTGGTCGTCCGTCAGCAGCAGGTCGCTGAGAACGGCGAGATCGTCGCGGCGATGATCGACGGCGAGGCCACCGTGAAGACGCTGCGACGCACAGGCCGCGAGGTGTGGCTCCTGCCGCAGAACGCGGCGTACGCACCGATCGACGGCACGGACGCGCAGATCCTCGGTCGCGTCGTCAGCGTCCTGCGCAGCCTCTGAGGCGAGCGGGGACCGCTCCGGGGCTCAGAACCCGAACTGGCGGGCCACCGCGCGCAGCTTGTCCGCGGACCGCTTGAGCCCGTCGTACTCGGCATCGGACAGCGGCACCTGCAGCTGGTCGTAGACGCCGCGACGCCCGACGATCGTCGGCACCGACAGGCAGACGTCGCTGATCCCGAAGTAGTCGTCGAGGAGCGAGGACACGGGCAGGATGCTGTGCTCGTTGTTGAGCACAGCCTCGATGATCCGGGTGCCGGCGAGGCCGACCGCGTAGTTCGTGGCGCCCTTGCCCTCGATGATCCGGTACGCGGAGTTCACCACCTCGTGGGCGATCTCCTCGCGGACGGATGCGTCGAACGCGCCCTTCGGGCCGGTCCGCGCCCACTCGAGCAGCGGCACCGCTCCGATCGACGCAGAGTCCCAGAGCGGGATCTCCGTGTCGCCGTGCTCCCCCGCGATGTACGCGTGCACGTTCTGCACCGCGACGCCCACGTGGTCGGCGATCAGGTAGCGCAGCCGCGAGGAGTCCAGGACCGTGCCCGAGCCGAAGAGCTGCCGCGCCGGGAGCCCGGAGATCTGCAGCGAGGCGTAGGTGACGACGTCGACAGGGTTGGTGACCATGATGTAGATCGCGTTCGGGGCGACCTCGACGAGCGGCGGCAGGATCGTCCGCATCAGGCCGATCGTGGCCTCCGCGAGGTCGATGCGGGACTGCCCGGGACGCTGCTTCGCACCGGCGGTCACGACGACGACGTCGGCGTCGGCGCACACGGAGATGTCGTCCGACCCGACGACGGTCGCCTCGGGGACGAACTGCACACCGTGGCTGAGGTCGAGCGCCTCGGCCTGGACCTTGGCGGCGTTCACGTCGTAGAGGGCGACCGTGCGCGCCGCGCCGCGCATCAGCGCGGCGTACGCCAGCGTCGATCCCACCGCTCCGGCTCCGACCACCGCGAGCTTGGTGGTGCGGCGCGAGAAGGTGTCGAGCTGAGCGGGCGCGGCGTCGTTCACGGGTCCTCCGGAGGATAGGCGTCGGTCTGCGACCACCCTAGTCCGCGAGCCGACGCAGCGCGCCAGTGACCACGGCCTTGTCCGACGTCGGCCACAGCGGCGGCATCGAGCGGGCGAGGTAGGTGCCGTACCTTGCGGTCGCGAGGCGCGGGTCGAGCACCGCCACGACGCCGCGGTCGTCAGCGCGCCGGATCAGGCGCCCGGCACCCTGCGCGAGCAGGAGAGCCGCGTGGGTGGCGCTGACCTGCATGAAGCCGTTGCCGCCGGCCGCCGCGACGGCCTCGGTGCGCGCCGAACGGATGGGATCGTCCGGCCGCGGGAACGGGATCCGGTCGATGACGACGAGGCGGCACGCCGGACCGGGGACGTCCACGCCCTGCCACAGCGAGAGGGTACCGAACAGGCACGTCGCCTCGTCCGCGGTGAACTGTTCCACGAGGGTCGGCAGCTGGTCGTCGCCCTGGCACAGGATCGGCACGTCGAGCCGCTCACGCATCGCCTCGGCCGCGGCCACCGCGCCCCGACGTGAGGAGAAGAGTCCGAGGGTGCGGCCGCCCGCGGCCTCGATCAGCTCGGCCAGCTCGTCCAGCTGCGCGTCAGGGACCCCGTCGCGCCCCGGAGCGGGCAGATGGCGCGCGAGGTAGAGGATGCCCTGCTTGGCGTAGTCGAACGGTGTGCCCACGTCGAGGCCGCGCCAGCCGGAACCCTCGCTGTCGACCGCCAGGCCGAGACTGCGCGCCGAGGCGTCGAAGCTGCCGCCGAGGTTCAGCGTGGCGGACGTGAAGACCCCCGTCCGTTCGCCGAGCAGCACCTCGCGCACGAGCCCGGACACCTGGAGCGGCGCGATGAACAGCCGCGTAATGCCTGCGCGTCGCCCGTCACCCTCGGCGCCGCGCGAGCTCCATACCACGTCGTGGCCGCTCGGGTCCGCGGCCATGCGCTCGGCGATCTCGAACAGGACGAGCATCGCCGACGCCGCGACCTTGAGCCCGCTGACGACAGCCGCGTCCTTGTCCCCGCCCGGCTTGAGCTCGGTCAGCAGCCCTCGGGCGGCGTCGCGCACCGCCGCCACCGCGGTGCGCAGGTCGTCGGGCAGCCCGTGGGGGAAGCGGCCCTCCGGGAGCCCCATCAGGAGACCGCCGACGGCGGCACCCGCGGCGTCGAGCTCGGTCGTGGCGACGCCGCCGTGCCTGCGTGCGAACCGCGCGGCCTGCTCGATCGTCGCCGCCGACAGCTCTGCCGTCGCCTGCCCCGTCACGCGGTCCGCGAGCTCGTGCGCCTCGTCGACGATCAGGACGGCGTGCTCCGGCAGGACGTTAGGTGACCCCGACGCCGCGATGCCGAGCATCGCGTGGTTGGTGACGACCACGTCCGCCGCCCGTGCCTCCTGGCGTGCGCGCTCGGGGAAGCAGGAGTCGAGCATCGGGCACTTCTGCCCGAGGCACTCGAGCGAGGTGACCGCCGCCTGCCGCCAGGCGCGCTCGCTCACCCCAGGGACCAGGTCGTCCCGGTCCCCCGTCGTCGTCTCCTCGGCCCAGGCCCGCAGCCGCACCACCTGCTCGCCGAGGGACTCCTCGTCGGTGTCGGAGCCCCTGCCGGGCCGTGGACCGGCGGGGTGGTCCGCCTCGAGCGTGAACAGCGTGCCCGCGTCGTCCGGCGGGTACCCCCCGGCCAGCTTGTGCACGCACGCGTAGTTCTGCCAGCCCTTGAGCAGCGCGACGCGTGCGGACCGCGCCAGGTGCGGGGTCAGCGCGGTCGCGACGAGCGGGAGGTCCCGCGTCATGACCTGCCGCTGCAGCGCGAGCGTCGCCGTGGACACCAGCACCTTCTCGCCCGTGCGCACGGCGTGGGCGACCGCTGGGACGAGGTAGCCGAGCGACTTGCCCGTGCCGGTGCCCGCCTGGACGAGCAGGTGGCGGTGTGACTCGATCGCCTCGGCGATCTCGCGCGCCATGGTCTGCTGGCCGGCCCGCGCGGAACCCCCGAGCTCGGCGACGACGGCGTCCAGGAGCGCGCCCACGTCGGGCTGCGGCGCCTGTCCCGGCAAGCCCTCCACGGGCGCCGTCACGCTCACCGGGCAGCGGCAGCGAGCTCGGAGGCCAGCGTCGCGGACGCCCGGCCGCGCAGGTGCGTCCCCTCGGCTGTGTGCTCCTCGGAGTCGATCTCGCCCTCGCGGTGCATCCGGTCGACGAGCTCGCCCCGGGCGTAGGGCACGACGACGTCGACGTCCACCGCCGGGCGGGGCAGCGAGGCCGCGATGAAAGCCATCAGCTCGCGCACGCCCTCCCCGGTGTGCGCCGAGACGACGAGGGTGTTGCGCTCGGTGCCACGCAGGCGTGCCACGACGTCCGGGTCGGCGATGTCCGCCTTGTTCAGCACGACGACCTCGGGCAGGTCTGCCACCCCGGGGATGTCGGCGAGGACCTCGCGGACGGCGGCGATCTGCCCCTCCGGGTCCGGGTGCGACGCGTCGACGACGTGCAGCAGGAGGTCCGAGTCGCCGACCTCCTCGAGCGTCGACCGGAACGCCTCGATCAGCTGGTGCGGGAGCGACCGCACGAAGCCGACCGTGTCGGCGATGGTGAACTCGCGACCGTCGTCCGTCTTGGCCCGGCGCACCGTGGGATCGAGCGTGGCGAACAAGGCGTTCTCGACCAGCACGCCAGCCCCGGTGATCGCGTTCAACAGGCTCGACTTGCCCGCGTTGGTGTACCCGGCGATCGCCACGGACGGCACCTCGTTGCGGTGACGGGACGTCCGCTTGGTCGCACGCGCCGGCGCCATCGCAGCGATCTCGCGCCGCAGCTTCGCCATCCGGTCGCGGATGCGCCGGCGGTCCAGCTCGATCTTCGTCTCACCGGGACCGCGCGAGCCCATGCCGGCACCCGCCCCACCGACCTGGCCACCGGCTTGACGGGACATCGAGTCGCCCCAGCCGCGCAGGCGCGGGAGCAGGTACTCGAGCTGAGCGAGCTCGACCTGGGCCTTGCCCTCACGCGACTTCGCGTGCTGCGCGAAGATGTCGAGGATCAGTGCCGTCCGGTCGATGACCTTCACCTTGATGACGTCCTCGAGCGCACGGCGCTGCGAGGGAGCGAGCTCGTCGTCCACGATCACGGTGTCGGCGCCGCTCGCCGCGACGATCTCCGCCAGCTGCTGCGCCTTGCCGGAACCGAGGTACGTCCCGGGGTCGGGCTTCGCACGGCGCTGCAGGAGGCCGTCGAGCACCTGCGACCCTGCGGTCTCCGCGAGCGCGGCGAGCTCCCGCAGCGAGACCTCGGCCTCGAGGGCGCCCGCCGGGCCACCGTGCCAGAGGCCGACGAGCACCACGCGCTCGAGCCGCAGCTGACGGTACTCGACCTCGGTGACGTCCTGGAGCTCCGTCGACAGTCCGGCGACGCGACGCAGGGCGGCGCGCTCGGCGAGGTCGAGCTGGTCGCCGTCGTGTGCCGCGTGCACCGTGACGCCCTCGGCGCGTGCCGTCCCCGCCCGCGCCAGGACCCGTGCGACGACGTCGTCGGCGACGTCACGCTGTGCGCGCTGGTCGGACTCAGGGGGAAGGGACGTCATGTGGAGCCTCTCTGTTCGCAGGATCCCAGGGTGTCACGTCGTCCTGACGCCGCGCGACCGTTTTCACCACGGGCGTGACGTCCCTGTGGACCCCCGCGTCCCCGCCGCTGCCCTAGGCTCGCCGCATGCCCCGTGTCGTGCTGATGTGCGGACCCGCCGGCTCCGGGAAGTCCACCGTCGCGCGCGGACTGGAGGAGCAGGGCTTCGTGCGCCTCTCGTTCGACACGGAGATCTGGCGCCGCGGGCTCGCGACGCCGCTCGAGCCCGCGGTCCACGCCGAGATCGAGGCGACGCTCCAGGACCAGCTGCTCAGGCACGTGGCTGCCGGCACGGACGTGGTGCTCGACTTCTCCTTCTGGTCACGTGAGATGCGCGCGCGCTACCGGGCGCTGCTCGCACCCGACGTCGTACCCGAGACGTGGTACCTGGACACCGACCGCGCGACCGCGCTGGCTCGCGTGCGTGCACGGACCGGAGCCCACGCCGACGACGTCCCCCTGTCGCCCGCGCTCGCGGCGCGCTACTTCGACCACTTCGAGGCACCCACCGCGGCCGAGGGCCCCCTGCGGCGGATCCCGGGCGGCACGACGGGGGCGGACGAGCACTAGAGTCTCGACCGTGAGCGAGGACCACTACTTCACCGCCCAGCCCGCCTCGGCCGCGGAGCGACGCGCCCTGACCGTTCGGCTCGCTGGCCGCGACGTCGAGGTCGAGACCGCCGGAGGCATCTTCTCCCCCGGACGCATCGATCTCGGGACGAGCGTGCTGCTGCGCCACGTGCCCGACCCTCCTGCCGCGGGCGACCTGCTGGACCTCGGCTGCGGCTGGGGACCCCTCGCGCTGACCATGGCGCTCGAGGCGCCCGAGGCGCGGGTGTGGGCCGTCGACGTGAACGAGCGCGCGCTCGACCTGGTGCGGAGCAACGCGGCGCGGCTCGGCCTCGCCAACGTCACGGCGGTCCGCCCGGACGAGGTGCCCGACGACGTCGCCTTCGCGGCGTGCTGGTCGAACCCGCCGATCCGCGTCGGCAAGGGCGTCCTGCACGACCTCATGCGCACCTGGCTGCCGCGCCTGCGCGCCGATGCCACGGCGCACCTCGTGGTGCAGCGCAACCTGGGGGCCGACTCGCTCGCAACGTGGCTGACGCAGGATCTAGGCATGCACGTCGACCGTCGCGCGAGCGCGAAGGGCTTCCGGGTCCTCGACGTCCGGGCCTAGGGGCCCGCCCGCCGCGCGAGCGGCTCGTCGGGGAACGTCAGCCGACGAGCGCGGCGGGGTCGACGGTCCCGTGGGCCACCAGGCGTGCAGGCCCTGCCAGCTCGGTCGTGCCGTCGTCGGCGAGCCGCACGCGGACGGTGCCCCCAGGCACGTCCACGAACCAGGTGCTCGGCGCGCCCGCTCCCGCCCACGTCCGGACCGCCACCGCCGCGGCGCACGCGCCAGTCCCGCACGACCGCGTCTCCCCGACGCCGCGCTCGTGCACCCGCATGCGGGCGTGACCGACCGACGCGTCTGCCTCGAGCGCCACGACGTACTCGACGTTCGTCCCCTCCGGGGGCACCGGCGTCACCACGGGCGCTGCCGTGAGGTCCGCCGCGGCGAGCTCGGCCGCGTCCGCGAGCGCGACGACCGTGTGCGGGTTCCCCATGTCGAGACTGAGCGCGGGCCGCTCGTCCGCGATGCCGGCGGTCCGGACGAGGGCGTCGGCGCCGAGCTCGACCGCCTCGGTCCCGCCCGGCAGCCGCCAGGTGCCCATGCCGACCGCGTAGTAGCCGACCTCCTCGCGGCGGACGTGCCGGACACCGGCTCGCGTCCCGATCGCGAGCGGCGCGCCGTCGCTGAGATCCGCGAGTCCCAGGTGCTCGAGGAAGGCGGCGAACACGCGCACCCCGTTTCCGCACATCTGGGCGATCGAGCCGTCTGCGTTGCGGTAGTCCATGAACCAGCGCGCGGTGGGGTCCGCCGCCAGGATCGCGGTGCCCTCCGGCACGGCGGACGTCGGCACCACCCGGATGACGCCGTCGCCCCCGAGCCCGGCCCGGCGGTCCGCGAGGGCCCGGACGAGGTCGGCGGTCAGGTCCAGCTCCGCGTCGACGTCGGCCAGCAGCACGAAGTCGTTCTGCGTGCCGTGGCCCTTGGAGAACGCGAGCGAGGTCATGAGCCCAGGGTACGGCGGGTCGGGCGGGAGGCGTCGGGCAGGTCGAGCTCACCGCGCTCGGCCCGGGCGACGACGTCGAGCGCCTGGGCGACGAGGTCGGGGGCGTCGGCATCGAGCCAGACGATCCGCGGGTCCCGCCCGAACCAGCCCATCTGCTTGCGCGCCAGGCGCCGCGTGTGGACGACGACCGCCTCGCGGGCCACGGCCTCCGTGCACCGCCCGACCAGCATCTCCAGGACCTCTGCGTAGCCGACGGCGCGTGCGGCCGTCCGGCCCATCCCGTGGTCCGCGAGCGCGGCGACCTCAGCGACCAGTCCTTGCTCCCACATCTTTGCGACGCGCGCCTCCACGCGGGCGTCGAGGACGGCGCGCGAGCAGTCCAGGCCGATCTGCACGGTCGGACGCACGTACTCCGGCACGGGGAGGGTCGCGGAGAAGGGTCGGCCGGTGAGCTCGATCACCTCGAGGGCGCGGACGGTCCGCTTGACGTTGCCCGGCCCGATGTTCGCAGCCGCGACCGGGTCGCGTCGGGTGAGCTCGTCGTGCAGCCTCCGCGCGCCCTCGGCCTCGGCGCGCGCCTCGAGCGCGCCCCGGATCTTCGGGTCGGTGCCGGGGAACTCGATCCGGTCCAGCACCGATCTCACGTACAGGCCGGACCCGCCGACGAGGATCGCTCGCCGCCCACGCGACTCGATGTCCGCCACGTCCGTGCGCGCGGCGGTCTGGAAGTGCGCGACCGAGGCGTCCTCCGCGACGTCGAGCACGTCGATCTGGTGGTGCGGGACCTCGCCGCGCTCGGCGGCGGTCACCTTCGCGGTGCCGATGTCCATCCCCCGGTACAGCTGGAAGGCGTCCGCGTTGACGACCTCGCCCGGCGGGTCGAGGGCACGCGCGAGCGCGACCCCGAGGGCCGACTTGCCCGTCGCCGTCGGGCCCACCACTGCGATCAGCACACCGCGAGGCTACCTGGCGCGGCGTCTACGCTGGTCGACATGGCGCGGTGGTGGTGGTCACGGGGAGCGGACGAGCCCACCCCTGCGCCGGAGCCTGCTGCCCCGCCCGGCGCGAGCGCCACGCCGCGCGTCACGCGCGCGCGCATCGCGGCGTGGTTCGAGAGCCAGGGGTATGTGTACTTCACCGACGGCCAGGGCGAGCTGGGCGGCCTGTGGCGCTCGAACGTGTTCTCGTTCCTGCTCGGCGGCGCCGACGAGCACATCCTGCAGGTCCGAGGCCAGTGGCACCGGCTGGTGACGATGGACCGGATCGAGGAGATCCTCGAGATCTGCAACGCCTGGAACACCGAGCGCCTCTGGCCCAAGTGCTACGTGAAGGTGCGCGACGACGGCCAGATCAGCGTGGTCGCGGAGGTCTCGACCGAGGTCGAGCACGGCGCCGACGACGCGCAACTCGGCACCGCCCTGCTGTGCGGGCTGAGCGCGGCGTCCCTGTTCTTCTCGAGCCTCGACGAGCGCTATCCCGACCCGGCGTCTCTCCCGCCCGCGGTGGCAGGGTGAGCGCCGCCGACATCCGCGCCGTCACGATCGAACGCGTCGCCGCCTACCTGCGCGAGCGCGGTTACGGGTTCGCCCCGACCCCGGCCGGCCTGGCAGGCAACTGGGACGGGCACCACCTGTGGTTCCTCCTCCAAGGCTCCCGGGCGGACGTGCTGCAGGTCCGCGGCAGGGCGGTCTCCGCCGTCCCGGTCCGGGACCGGGTGGCCGTGCTCCGAGCCCTCAACGACTGGAACCGCGGGCGGGTGTGGCCGAAGGTCTACCTGCGCGCGGAGGGCGACCAGGCCGCCGAGCACGTGCTGTACGCGGAGCTCTCGACCGACGTGCGCCACGGCGCGACCGACGCGCAGCTCGCCGCGCAGCTGGGTACCTCGCTCGTCGCGGTGACCGCTGCTCTCGAGGACCTCGCCCCCGCTCTGGGCGCAGCTCCGCCACGCTGAGCCCGCGCGAGCACAGGGTCGAGGCCGGAGCCTCGCTATCGGCGTCGTACGGTGGGCAGGCCGAGCGCGACGGCGCCCCCGGAGCTCACGGCCGAGCCGTGGTCGTGATCGTCCGTGTAGCGCCCGCGCTCGCGCGCCGCCCAGGCGTCGCCGGCAGCGGTGCGGCGGATGCCGAGCAGGTCGTCCGCGACCAGGTGATAGGGCGCGCTCTGCGTCACCACAGCCTCCACGACGTCGCCGGGACGGACCACCCGCGCGTCGAGGTCGGTGGCGAGGCGCGGGTCGTCGGCTCCAATGCCCACCGGTGTCCCGGGTGCCGGAGCGACATGGACGAGCCTGTTGTCGCGGGCGCGTCCCGAGATGCGCTCGGACGCGGCGTCCTTGCGGCCCGCGGCCTCCGTGACCAGGACCTCGACCGTGCGCCCGAGCTGGGCCGCGCTCTCCTGGGCAGCGATCCGGTCCTGAAGGGCGGTCAGGCGCACGAACCGCTCCTGCACGACCTCCTTGGGCAGCTGCCCGTCGAGCTCCGCCGCGGGGGTGCCGGGACGCGGCGAGTACTGGAAGGTGAACGCCGACGCGAACCGGGACGCCTCGACCACGCGGAGGGTCTCGGCGAAGTCCTCCTCGGTCTCGCCCGGGAACCCGACGATGATGTCGGTCGTGATGGCGGCGTCCGGGATCGCCGCCCGCACGCGGTCGAGGATCCCCAGGAACTTCTCTGACCGGTAGGACCGGCGCATGGCGCGCAGGATGCGGTCGGAGCCCGACTGCAGCGGCATGTGCAGCTGCGGCATGACGTTCGGGGTCTCGGCCATCGCCACGATGACGTCATCGGTGAAGGCCGCCGGGTGGGGACTGGTGAATCGCACGCGCTCGAGGCCCTCGATGGTGCCGCAGGCGCGGAGCAGCTTGGCGAAAGCGCCGCGGTCGCCGAACTCGACGCCGTAGCTGTTGACGTTCTGGCCCAGCAGGGTCACCTCGACGGCGCCCTGCGCGACCAGCGCCTCGACCTCGGCGAGCACCTGGCCCGGCCGCCGGTCGCGCTCCTTGCCCCGCAGGTGGGGGACGATGCAGAACGTGCACGTGTTGTTGCAGCCGACCGAGATCGAGACCCAGCCCGCGTACACGGACTCGCGCCGGGTCGGCAGGGTCGAGGGGAAGACCTGCAGCGACTCGGCGATCTCGACCTGGGCCTCGGCGTTGTGGCGCGCCCGCTCCAGCAGGACGGGCAGGGCGTCGAGGTTGTGCGTGCCGAACACGACGTCGACCCACGGGGCGCGGTCGACGATGCCGGCCCGGTCCTTCTGCGCGAGGCAGCCGCCCACCGCGATCTGCATGCCCGGGCGTGCGTTCTTGACCGAGGCGAGCTGGCCGAGGTTGCCGTACAGCTTGCTCGCCGCGTTCTCGCGCACGGCGCACGTGTTGATGACGACGACGTCGGCCGAGCTCGCGGCCTCGTCCGCCGCGCTGGCCCGCACGTACCCAGCCTGCTCAAGCATGCCGGACATGTGCTCGGAGTCGTGCACGTTCATCTGGCAGCCGAGGGTGCGCACGACGTAGGTGCGGCGGGAGGCGGGGGCGGGAGCGGTGGTGGACATCGCCACCAATTCTACGGCTCGACCCGCTTTGCCATAACGAGACCGTACCGTTACGCGATGAGGTAGCGCCCTGGGCCTTGAGTCCCTACTTTCAGAGGATGACAGATGCAGGCACTGCCGCTGCCCACCCGCTCGTCGAGCTCGTCGGCGTGAACAAGCACTTCGGCGACCTCCACGTGCTCCAGGACATCAACCTCTCGGTGGCGACCGGCGAGGTCGTCGTCGTGATCGGTCCCTCGGGGTCGGGCAAGTCCACCCTGTGCCGCGCGATCAACCGGCTGGAGACGATCGACTCCGGCACCATCCGGGTGGACGGGCAGGAGCTGCCCGCGGAGGGCAAGGCGCTCGCCAAGCTGCGTGCCGACGTCGGCATGGTCTTCCAGTCGTTCAACCTGTTCGCGCACAAGACTGTGCTCGAGAACGTCACGCTCGGCCCCATCAAGGCCCGCGGCGTCAAGCCCGACGCCGCGAAGAAGGAGGCGATGGAGCTCCTCGAACGGGTCGGGGTCGCCAACCAGGCGCACAAGCTCCCCGCTGCACTCTCGGGCGGACAGCAGCAGCGCGTCGCGATCGCGCGATCGCTCGCCATGCACCCCAAGGTGATGCTCTTCGACGAGCCCACGTCGGCCCTCGACCCGGAGATGATCAACGAGGTCCTCGACGTGATGGTCGCCCTCGCCCGGGAGGGGATGACGATGATCGTCGTCACCCACGAGATGGGCTTCGCGCGCAAGGCCGCGAAGCGCGTCGTGTTCATGGCGGACGGCCGCGTGGTCGAGGAGGCGGAGCCGGAGACGTTCTTCACGCACCCGACCTCGGACCGCGCGCGGGACTTCCTGTCCAAGATCCTCACCCACTAGAGACCTCCCGCCGCCCGCAGCCCGCCTCTGGCAACCGGCGGGGCGCCGGGCGGCAGGACGCACCACCCTCGGCACGATACGACGCACGACGACGGGAGAACACCATGCGCCGCAGCACACTCACCGCGATCGCCCTTGCCTCGGTGGCCGCCGTAGGCCTCACCGCCTGCAGCTCGGAAGAAGGAGGCGACGACGAGAAGGTCACCATCGGCATCAAGTTCGACCAGCCCGGTCTGGGCCTGAAGTCCGGCGACTCCTACTCGGGTTTCGACGTCGACGTGGCGCGCTACGTGGCAGCCGAGCTTGGCTACGAGGAGGACCAGATCGAGTTCAAGGAGAGCCCGTCACCCCAGCGCGAGACCCTCCTGCAGAGCGGTCAGGTCGACATGATCTTCGCGACCTACTCGATCACCGACTCCCGCAAGGAGACGGTCGCCTTCGCGGGCCCGTACTTCGTCGCCGGCCAGGACCTGCTCGTGGCGGAGGACAACACCGACATCACCGGCCCCGAGGCCCTGGACGGCAAGAAGCTCTGCTCGGTGCAGGGCTCCACGTCGGCCCAGCGCGTCAAGGACGAGTACTCCGCCGGCGTGCAGCTCCAGGAGTTCGACACCTACTCCAAGTGCATCGAGCAGCTCGCCGCCGGGACGATCGACGCGGTCACGACCGACGACATCATCCTGGCGGGCTTCGCCGCCCAGGAGGCGAACGCCGGCAAGCTCAAGGTCGTCGGCAACCCGTTCTCCGAGGAGAACTACGGCGTCGGCCTCCCCCAGGACAACGAGATCTGCGAGGACGTCAACGCCGCGATCAGCAAGATGATCGAGTCCGGCGAGTGGGAGACCGCCCTGGCCCGCAACGCCGGGGAGACGTACACGCCGAACGCCGACCTGAACCCGCCGACGCCGGCTGCCTGCGCCTGACCGTCGGACGGGGTCGCGCCCGCGACAGCGCGGCCCCGTCCGTCCCTCCGATCCACCTAGGCGGTGATCACCCTGAGCGGAGCCCTCCCCCAGGTCACGTCGTTGTTCTCCGAGTACGACATCTTCGGCGCATTCCAGATGACCTTGGTGCTCGCGGGCGCGACGCTCGTCGGGTCGCTGCTGATCGGCACCGTGCTCGCGATCATGCGTGTCTCCCCGATCGCCTCGCTGCAGGCCGGCGGCGCGATCTACGTCAACGTGGTGCGCAACACGCCGCTCACGCTGATCGTGGTGGCGTGCAGCCTCGGGCTCTACACCCAGCTGGGCGTTGTGCTCGCAGACCGCGACTCCGGGACGTTCATCGTCGACAACAACGTGCGGCTCGCGGTCCTCGGGCTCTCGCTGTACCACGCGTCGTTCGTGTGCGAGGCGCTCCGGTCCGGCGTGAACACCGTGCCGCTGGGGCAGGCCGAGGCCGCCCGGTCGATCGGTCTGACGTTCCGCCAGAGCCTGTCGATCGTGATCCTCCCGCAGGCGTTCCGCGGCGCCATCGCGCCCCTCGGCAACGTGGTGATCGCCCTGACCAAGAACACCACGGTCGCCGCGACCATCGGCGTGGCCGAGGCCTCGTACGTCATGAAGGAGATGATCGAGAATCGTCCGGACGTGCTCTTCGGGATCTTCGCGATCTTCGCGCTCGGCTTCATCCTCATCGTCTTGCCCGTCGGGCTGGTCGTCACCTGGGCTTCGCGCCGGCTGGCGGTGACCCGATGAGCGCCTCTCCCCTGTTCGACGCGCCGGGGCCACGCACCCGACGGAACTTCGCCGTGGCGAACGTGTTCGCGGTGCTCCTGCTCCTCGCCGGGCTCGGGGTCGTCCTCCTCCAGCTCGACGCCAACGGCCAGCTCACCGCGGCCAAGTGGACGCCTTTCCTCGAAGCATCGACCTGGCAGGACTACCTGTGGCCGGGCCTGAAGGGAACGCTGGTCGCCGCCGCCTACTCCGTGGTGCTCGCTGGCGTCTTCGGGCTGGTCTTCGGCCTCGGCAGGCTCTCGCAGCACCGGGCGGTCCGCGCCGTGAGCACCGTGGTCGTCGAGTTCTTCCGTGCCGTCCCTGTGCTCCTGATGATGGTGTTCGTCTACCAGCTGTTGATCGTCTACCGGCTGGTGCCGCCCGACCAGTTCGCACTGACGGCCGTGGTCGTCGCGCTGACCCTGTACAACGGCTCGGTCGTGGCGGAGCTCGTGCGCTCGGGGGTGACCTCGCTCCCCAAGGGGCAGGGCGAGGCAGGGCTCTCCGTCGGTCTGACCTATGGCCAGACGCTGCGCTCGGTGCAGCTGCCGCAGGGCATCGTGGCGATGGCGCCGGCGCTGGTCAGCCAGCTCGTCGTGGTCGTGAAGGACTCGGCTCTCGGGTATCTGATCGGGTATGTCGAGCTGCTCCGCCAGGCCGAGTACCTGTCGACGAACTTCTCCAACTACATCCCCGCGGTCATCGTGATCGCGGTGATCTTCATCGTGGTCAACATGGTGCTGTCGACGGTGGCGCAGCTCTTGGCACGACTGCTGCGCTCGCGCACGACGGGCCCGGTCCGGGTGGAGGCCGAGGGCGCCAACCAGATGTGAGTCCGCGTCAGCCCGCGGTGGCGCTCGCGCGCAGCTCGCGGATCACCGTGACGTGGACCTCGCCAGGGACGGGGAGCTCGCTCGTGATGCGGTCAGCGATCGCCTGGGCGAGGCGCGGGACGTCGGCGTCGGACACGGCCGCGGGCTCGACGACGACGCGCACCTCGCGCCCTGAACCCATCGCGAGCACCTTGGCGACTCCGGCGTGCTCAGCGACGAGCCGCTCGATCGACTCCATCCGTTCGACGAACTGGTCGACGTCGTTGCGGCGTGCACCCGGGCGCGCGGCCGAGATGGCGTCGGCCGCCTGGACGACGACCGCCTCGACGGTGTCCGAGGCGACCTCACCGTGGTGCGCAGCGATGGCGTTGACGACCGCTGCGGACTCGCCGCACCGCGCCGCGAGCCGGGCGCCGAGCGTCGCGTGGCTGCCCTCGACGGTCGCAGGGACGGACTTGCCGATGTCGTGGAGCAGCGCAGCGCGGCGTGCCAGCGCCTCGTCTGCGCCGAGCTCAGCGGCGATGGCTCCCGCGATGTGTGCCGACTCGACCAGGTGGGCCTGGACGTCCTGCCCGTAGGAGGAGCGCAGGCGCAGCCTGCCGAGCGCCTCGATCAGGTCCGGGTGCAGCGCAGGGACTCCTGCGGCCTCCGCGGCGGCGTGGCCGCTGCTCGTCGCGCGGTCGGCGGCGCCGGCGGCGGCCTGGCGCAGCGCTGCCTCTATCCGCTCGGGGTTGATGCGACCGTCGGCCATGAGCTCGACGAGGGCGACCTCGGCGATCTCACGCCGTTCAGCGTCGAAGCAGGAGAGCAGGACGTGGTCGGGGCTGTCGTCCACGATCAGGGTCACGCCCGACGTGGCCTCGAACGTCCGGATGTTGCGGCCCTCCTTACCGATGATCGGTCCCTTGAGGTCGGGGCTGGGCAGGGGGACGATCGTGATGCTGGTCTGCGTGCTGGTGGGGACAGCGAGGCGGCTGACGGCGGCGGCGACGACCGCGCGGGCGCGCTCGTCGGCTGTCCTGCGAGCGGCGGCCTCGAGCCTGCGGACCCGGGCGTCGGCGCGACGCTCGGCGTCGCTCGTCATGCGCAGCACGAGCGCGTCACGCGCTTCGTCGGCCGTGAGCGCGCTCAGCCGCTCGAGCTCCTGGACGACGGCCTCCTGCTGGGCCGCGCGGACGGCGACGGTCTCCGCCTCGGATGAGGCGAGGCGCCGCGCCTGGGCGTCGAGCCGTTCGGCGACCTGGGCCAGACGCTCGCGTTCCGCCGCCAGCTCGGTCTCGAGGTCCGACGCTCGCTGCGCCCGGCGGGCGGCGTCGCGGCTGAGCTCGCGTGCTTCCTCCCGGATGCTGGCGACGTCGTCGCGGGCCTGGCGCCGGACAGCCTCCGCCTCACGCCGGGCGACCAGCACGAGGATGAGTGCCACGAGGCAAGCACCGAGCAGGACCAGCAGCAGGATGCTGGTGTCGATCCCGTCCATGCTCAGCTCCTGAAGTCGTCCTCGTCTCGCGCGGCGGCATCCGCGGCGAGGGCCTCGCGGACGACACGTGTCGCCACCTCGGCCGAGTAGCCCTTGCGGGCGAGCGCACCGACGAGACGTCGGGAGCGCGTCACAGGGTCGAGCGACGATGCGCGTCTGATCCTACTCGCGACGAACGCGCGCGCCGTCTCCTCCTGGAGGTCGTCGTCGATCCGCTCGAGGGCGGCGCGCGCATCGTCATCGGCGATGCCCTTGCGGCGCAGCTCGACGGCGAGCGCCCGCCGGGACAGGTGGCGCTCGGCGACACGGGTGCGCACGAGCGTTCGTGCCAGCTCGGCGTCGTCGATCAGACCGACCTCCGTGAACCGGTCGAGCAAGCGCTCGGCAAGCTCAGGGTCGACGTTCCTGCGGGCGAGGCCTTGGCTGAGCTGGTGCCGTGTCCGGGCCGCGGCTCCCAGGGAGCGCAGCAGGTACTCGCGGGCACGCTCTTCCTGCAGTTGCGGGTCCTCCGCCAGAACGTTCTCCGCCTGCGGGTCCTCGTCGGGTCGCGCGTCGTCCGCGCCGTCGCCGGACGGGTGGTCGGCACCGCGCGCGCCGAAGGTCTTCCCTCGGCGCGCGCGGGCCTGCCCCGGACTCAGAAGTCGACCTTCTTGCCGCCCTTGCTGACGGCGGGCGCAGCGGCCACCGGCGCGGCGCCACCCTCAGGCTTCGGGCCGATGCCGAGCTTCTCCTTGATCCGACGCTCGATGTCGTTGGCGAGGTCCGGGTTGTCTCGGAGGAACCCGCGCGCGTTCTCCTTGCCCTGGCCGAGCTGGTCGCCGTCGCAGGTGAACCACGATCCGGACTTGCGGACGATGCCCTGCTCCACACCCATGTCGATCAGGCCGCCCTCGCGGGAGATGCCGACGCCGTACAGGATGTCGAACTCCGCCTGCTTGAACGGCGGCGCCATCTTGTTCTTGACGACCTTGACGCGGGTGCGGTTGCCGACCGCGTCCGTGCCCTCCTTCAGGGTCTCGATGCGCCGGATGTCCATGCGCACGGAGGCGTAGAACTTGAGCGCCTTGCCACCGGTGGTGGTCTCGGGCGACCCGAAGAAGACGCCGATCTTCTCGCGCAGCTGGTTGATGAAAATCGCCGTGGTGTTCGACGAGCTCAGCGCACCGGTGATCTTGCGGAGGGCCTGCGACATGAGGCGGGCCTGCAGCCCGACGTGGCTGTCGCCCATCTCGCCCTCGATCTCAGCCTTGGGCACGAGCGCCGCCACCGAGTCGATCACGACGATGTCGATGGCCCCGGAGCGGATCAGCATGTCCATGATCTCGAGCGCCTGCTCACCGGTGTCGGGCTGAGAGACCAGCAGCGCGTCGGTGTCGACGCCGAGCTTCTTGGCGTACTCGGGGTCGAGTGCGTGCTCCGCGTCGATGAACGCGGCGATGCCGCCGGCGCGCTGGGCCGACGCCACGGCGTGCAGCGCGACGGTCGTCTTTCCGCTCGACTCTGGGCCGTAGATCTCGACGACGCGGCCACGCGGCAGACCGCCGATGCCGAGGGCGATGTCCAGGGCGATCGACCCGGTGGGGATGACCTCGACGGGCGCGCGGGTCTCGTCCCCGAGGCGCATGACCGATCCCTTGCCAAACTGGCGGTCGATCTGACCCAGAGCCGCCTCGAGGGCCTTCTCACGATCCATTGCTGCTGCCATGTCAGTATCTCCACGCTCTCTCGGCGGCGCCGAGGCCGCTGCTGATCTGCTGTCTGTGTGCCCTGCCGAGGCTAACGAGAACCACCGACACGGTCCCGGACGGGTCCCGACCCTGTGGACGGCGAGCACGGAGCACCGCTGTGCAGCCGGGGCGCCGTACGCACGAGCATACCGAACAAGTGTTCGACTCGCGCGTGCCCGGCCCGCGTGTCGTCAGCGCGCGGGAGGTGCCTGCCGGTGCGGGTCGCGCCCCCACCGCCGCTGGTCGGGAACCTGCATGGCGTCGCACAGGGCATGCCACACGAGGCGCGGCTCGAGGCCGTCGTCGATGGCCTGCGCCGCCGTCCGGCCACCGAGGGCGTCGAGTACCTGGTCCGAGGCCAGGGAGCGGCCGTAGGCGCGGCCGAAGACGTCGTCGACCAGGTCCCAGAACTCGCGGTAGCGCATGCCTCCCAGCCTGCCACGCGGATGTCGGTGCCAGCATCCACAATGGGGGCGTGACCAGGCCCGCCGAGAACACCACGGATGCCAGCGACGCCATGGCGGAGTTCTACGCCCCCACCAGCGCGTGGTTCCGGGGCGCCTTCGCCGGGCCGACGAGCGCGCAGGCCGGCGCCTGGACCGCGATCCGCGCCGGAGACCATGCACTGGTCGTGGCTCCGACCGGATCGGGCAAGACGCTAGCCGCGTTCCTCTGGGCGATCGACCGTCTCGTGCGGCCCCGGGGCGCCGCCCCCGCCGACGCCGGGCCGGCCACGGGCGACCGGATCCTGTACGTCTCCCCGCTCAAGGCGCTGGCCGCCGACGTCGAGCGCAACCTCAGCAGCCCGCTGACCGGGATCCGGCACGCGGCCGCCCGTCTGGGGCACGAGGTCCGCGACGTGCGGATCGGGGTGCGCACCGGGGACACGTCACCGGCGGAGCGCCGAGCGCTGACGACGCGCCCGCCCGACATCCTCATCACCACCCCGGAGTCCCTCTACCTGATGCTGACGTCCGGGGCTCGCGAGGGGCTGCGCGAGATCGGCACCGTCATCGTGGACGAGATCCACGCAGTCGCCGGCACAAAGCGCGGTGCTCACCTCGCCGTCAGCCTCGAACGGCTCGACGAGCTGCTCCCCGCGCCCGCGCAGCGGGTCGGGCTGTCGGCGACGGTCAACCCGACGAGCACGGTCGCGGAGCTGCTGGCTGGCCACCGCGACGCCGAGGACGGCGGACGCCGGGTCCGGGTCGTCCAGCCGCACGTGACCAAGCAGATCGACGTCGACGTCGTGCTGCCCGTCCCGGACCTCACCGACCTCGCGGGCGCGGTGGCGGGCCCCGCGGCGGAGCCCGACCTCTCGGGCGCGGCGGCTGGGCCGCTGCGACGCCCGTCGATCTGGCCGCACGTGGAGGAGCGCGTCGTCGACCTCGTCGCCGAGCACCGCTCCACAATCGTGTTCACCAACTCACGCCGGTCGGCCGAGCGGCTGACCGCGCGGCTCAACGAGGTCTGGACCGAGCGCACCGCACCAGGTCCCGACCCTGCGCTGCCGGACCACGGCACCCTGCGCCCGGCGGAGGTGATGGCGCAGTCCGGGGCCGCGGTCGGGGCCGAGGCCGTGTTCGCCCGCGCCCACCACGGGTCGATGTCCCGCGCCGAGCGCACGTTCACGGAGTCCGAGCTCAAGAGCGGACGGCTGCCGGCGGTCGTGGCCACCAGCTCGCTCGAGCTCGGGATCGACATGGGTGCGGTCGACCTCGTCGTCCAGATCGGATCCCCGCCGTCGGTGGCGAGCGGCCTGCAGCGCATCGGCCGCGCGGGGCACCAGGTCGGCGCCGTGAGCCGTGGCGTCGTCTTCCCCACCAACCGCGGCGACCTGGTCCCCGCCGCCGTCGCGGCCGAGCGCATGGCGGCCGGGCAGATCGAACGGCTCGCCCTGGTGCGCAACCCGCTCGACGTCCTCGCCCAGCACGTGGTCGCGATGGTCGCGGTCGACGACTGGGCGGTCGCGGACCTCGCACAGGTCCTGCGCCGCGCCGCGCCGTTCGCGAGCCTGGGCGACGGGGCGCTGCGCGCCGTGCTCGACATGCTCTCGGGCCGCTACCCGAGCGAGCAGTTCGGCGAGCTGCGCGCCCGGATCACGTGGGACCGGACGACGGACGTCGTCACGGCTCGCCCGGGCTCGATGCGCCTGGCCGTCACCTCCGGCGGCACGATCCCCGACCGCGGTCTCTACGGCGTCTTCCTCGCTTCCGGCGTCCCCGGCTCGGACGCCGCAGACGAGCCGTCGCGCCCGCGCGGCGGCAAGCGCGTGGGCGAGCTCGACGAGGAGATGGTCTACGAGTCGCGGGTCGGCGACACCTTCACGCTCGGGTCGAGCACGTGGCGGATCGAGGACATCACCCCCGACCGCGTCCTCGTCTCGCCCGCCGCCGGCGTCCCCGGTCGCCTGCCCTTCTGGAAGGGTGACGCCGCCGGCCGGCCCGCGGAGCTCGGGCAGGCGATCGGTGCCTGGACCCGCGAGCTCCGCCGCACCGAGGCCCCGCTCGAGCGCCTCGCCGCCGCGGGGCTCGACGCCTGGGCCGCGCAGAACCTGCTCGCGTACCTGACCGAGCAGGAGGCCGCGACGGGCGCGGTGCCCGACGACCAGACCGTCGTCGTCGAACGGTTCCGCGACGAGATCGGCGACTGGCGGATCGTGATCCACTCCCCCTACGGCGCCCGCGTGCACGCGCCCTGGGCGCTGGTCCTCGGCGCGCGGCTGCGCGAGCGCTACGGCACGGACGTGGCCGCGATGCACGCCGACGACGGCATCGTCCTGCGACTGCCCGACGTGCTCCTCGACGACAGCCCGGACGGTCAGGGGCAGCGGTGGGCCGACGGCAACCGCGGCCCAGACCTCGACCTCGACGACCTCCTGATCGACCCGGATCAGGTCAGCCGCGCCGTCCGGGAGCAGCTGGGCAGCTCGGTCATGTTCGCGAGCCGGTTCCGCGAGGCTGCCGCCCGCGCGCTCCTTCTGCCGCGCCGGTCCCCGGACAAGCGCCAGCCCCTCTGGCAGCAACGCCAGCGCAGCGCGCAGCTGCTCGAGGTCGCCTCGGGCTACGACCAGTTCCCGATCGTGCTCGAGGCCGTGCGCGAGTGCCTCCAGGACGACTTCGACGTAGCCGCGCTCGGCGCCCTCATGCGCCGGATCGCCGACGGCGCCGTCGAGGTCGTGCATGCCGCGCCGACCACCCCGTCCCCCTTCGCGCAGTCCCTGCTGTTCAGCTACACCGCCCAGTTCCTCTACGACGGCGACGCGCCGCTGGCTGAACGGCGAGCGGCCGCGCTGACCCTGGACCCGACGCTCCTCGACGAGCTCCTCGGGCGTACCGGCGAGGCCCAGATCGCCGACCTCCTCGACCCCGCTGCGGTGACCGCGGTCGCCGACGAGCTCGCGGGACGCACCGAGGGCCGACTGCTGCGGCACGCCGAGGACCTCGTCGACCTGCTGCGCCGGGTCGGCCCCCTGCCGCTGACCGAGATCGTCGCGCGGACGCGCCCCGAGGCTCACGACGACGTACCGGGATGGATCGAGAGCCTCACGGACCAGCGCCGGCTGGTCGCCGTCCGTCTCCCCGGACGGGACGGGCCCGACGGCGCGCAGTGGGTCGCGGTCGAGGACGCCGGCCGGGTGCGGGACGCCCTCGGAGTCGCGCTCCCCCCCGGCCTGCCCGCAGCGCTCACGGAGCCCGTCGCCGACCCGCTCGGCGACCTGCTGAGCCGGCACGCCCGGACCCACGTCCCCTTCGCAGCCGCGGACGCCGCCGCCCGGTTCGGGGTGCCGGTCGCTGTCGCCCACGAGGTCCTGGAACGCCTCGCCCGGAGCGGACGGCTCCTCGCGGGGCGTCTCCTTCCCGAGTCGCTCGGGGGCGGCGGCAACGAGTACTGCGATCCCGAGGTCATGCGACAGCTGCGGCGCCGGTCGCTCGCAGCGCTGCGACGCGAGGTCGAACCGGTGCCCCAGGAAGCGCTCGGCGTCTTCCTGCCCCGGTGGCAGCGACTGGGCGACCTGCGCGGCACCGCGGGCCTGCTGCGCGCCGTCGAGCAGCTCGCAGGCCTGCCGCTGCCGCTCTCCGACCTGGAGACCCGGATCCTGCCGGCCCGCGTCCGCGACTACTCCCCCGCGCTCCTCGACGACCTCACGACCACCGGCCAGGTGCTCTGGGCCGGGCACGCCGCGCTCCCGGGCTCGCGCGGCGCCGGCGACGGCCTCGTGAGCCTCCACCTCGCCGAGACCGCCGACCTCACCCTCCTCCCGCCGCGTGACGTCGTCGATGCCGGACCGCTGCACGTCGCGGTAGCCGACGCCCTCGCGCGCGGCGGCGCCTTCTTCGTCAGCCAGATCGCCGCGACCGTCCGCGCGGAGCTCGGGCGTGACGAGTCCGCCGAGCCGGCCGTCGTCGTCTCGGAGGCCGCCGTCCGCGGGGTGCTGTGGGACCTGGCCTGGGTCGGAGCGGTCACCAACGACTCGTTCGCCCCGCTCCGTGCCCGGCTGCACCCCGGGCGTCGGAGCGCTCCCCGCACCGCGACGCGGCCCGGGCGCCGAGGCTTCGGCCTGCGTGCCCTGGCGCCGCGCGCGGACGCGACGGACGGTCGCTGGGCAGCCCTGCGCCCCGCAGCCGTCGAGCCGACCGAGCGGCTGCACGCCCTGGCGACCGTGCTCCTCGACCGCCACGGCGTGCTTACACGGGCCGTCGCGCCGGCCGAGGGCGTCACCCGCGAGTACCCGGGCGTGTACCGGGTGCTCGCCGCCCTCGAGCAGAGCGGCGACGTTCGGCGTGGGTACTTCGTCGAGCACCTCGGTGGCTCCCAGTTCGCGATCCCCGGGGCCGTCGACGCCCTGCGCGACGACGCGCGCAGCGGGTCCCGCGACGCGCTGCTGCTCGCCGCCACCGACCCGGCGAACCCGTACGGCGCCGCGCTCGCCTGGCCCGACCCGACGGGCGGGCACCGTGCCGGGCGCAAGGCCGGCGCCGTCGTCGTGCTCGTCGGGGGCGTGCTGACGTGGTACCTGGAGCGTGGCGGCCGGACCGTCCTGACGTTCACCACCGACACAGACACGCTCGCCGCCGGAGCGGACGCGATCGCGTCCGCCGCACGGGCCGGGACCCTGGGCCGGATGACCGTCCAGCGCGTGGACGGGGTCGAAGTCACCACCGGGGCGGGTGTGGCCGCCGAGGCCCTGCTCGCCGCAGGGTTCGGTCGCACGCCCAGGGGTCTGCGGGTGGTGGAGCGTGCCTGAGGGCGACGTCGTGGCGCTCACCGCCCAGCGCCTCGACGCGGCGCTGGCTGGCCGGCCGCTCGTCCGGGCCGAGCTGCGCTGGCCGGGCACCGGGGGCGCCCACCTCGTCGGGGCCACCCCCGAGGACGTGCTTGCGTACGGCAAGCACCTGCTCATGCGCCTGGACTCAGGCTGGACCCTGCGGACGCACCTGCGCATGGACGGGTCGTGGTACGTCGCGCGGACGGGCACCCACGAGGCGGCCGGCAAGGGCGCGTTCGTCCGCGCTGTCCTCGCCAACGAGCAGTGGACGGCGACGGGCCACCGGCTCGGCATGCTGGACCTCGTGCGGACCCGCGACGAGCACGTCATCCTCGGTCACCTGGGGCCGGACATCCTCGCCGCCGACTGGGACCCGGAACAGATCGTCGACCGGCTCGTCGGGACGGGTGCACCGCTCGCCGAAGCGCTGCTCGACCAGCGGGCCGTCGCTGGGATCGGCACGCTCTACGTGGCCGAGGGCCTCTTCGCCACACGGACGAACCCGTGGCTGCCCGTGGCACAACTACCCCGCACTGCGCTCCTCCGCCTTGTCACGGTGATCCGCGGGCAGATGCTCCAGGCGGTCACCGGAGGGCTGGGGGCCCGCGTCGTGCACATGCACAACCGCGCGGGCCAGCGGTGCCCTCGCTGCCGGTCGGTGATCGTCCGGGAGCTCGCGCGTCAGCCGCCCGAGCAGCGCCCGATCTTCTGGTGCCCGACCTGCCAGCGTGCCGGCTGAGCCGGCACGCTGGGTTCAGCCGATCGGCTGCAGCTCGCGGCGACGCAGCCCGTGCCGCACCGGCGTCGCGAGGTCGTCGGGGACCGTGTCGGGGATCAGCAGACCCTCAGCGACAGCGATACGGTCGCTCACCTCGCGCAGGATCGACGACATCGGCATGGCGAGGGCGTCGCAGATCGAGCCCAGGAGCTCGGACGATGCTTCCTTCTGACCGCGCTCGACCTCGCTGAGGTAACCCAGGGACACTCGTGCCGCAGACGACACCTCACGGAGGGTTCGCCCCTGTCGCTGACGCGCGTCGCGCAGCACATCTCCGATCTCTCGGCGTAGAACCACCATGGCGACCCCCTTTCCTCTTCTGAGTGCGGAACCATACGGTACCGCGCCTGGCGCCGTCAGGCGGGTCGAGCCCACCGGCAGCCACACCCGTCCCAACGCACGCCTGGGGACGATTGTTCCCGGAGTCGTCAGCGCGTCTGGTCGAGGAGCTCCAGGGCCGCGGCGATGACCGCCGAGCCCGCAGCGACGCGCACGGCGGCGCGACCGCCCTCGCAGCGGTGCTCGTGCACGACGTGCCGACCGTCCGCCAGGACCGCGGCGACCACGACGGTCCCTGCGGCGACGCCGTCCTGGGGGCCGGGGCCCGCAACCCCGGTCGTGGCGAGCCCGAGCGACGCGCCCAGCACCCGAGCGGCACCCGTCGCCATCTGCCGCGCGACCTCCGCGTGCACGGGACCCACCTCCGCCAGCAGGTCACCGTCCACTCCGAGGACGGACCGCTTGACGTCGGTCGCGTACGCCACGACGCCCCCGCGGAGCGTGCGCGACGCCCCCGGCACCGCCACCAGCGAGTCACAGACCAGGCCGCCGGTGAGCGACTCAGCCACACCGATGGTCAGACCGCGCGCGTGCGCCGCGACCAGGAGCGCCTCGGGGGCCGAGCCGTCCGCGGTGCCGGGCACGCGCGCGTCAGGCTTCCGTGCGGGCGCTGCGCCGCAGCCGTACCGCCTGGACGACGTAGTCGACGCCGGTCACCAGGGTGACCGCGACGGCCGCGGCCATGGCCGCGTAGGCCAGCCACGTGATCGGCTCCGGCAGCAGCCACAGCGGCGTCAGCATGAGTCCGAGGGCCACCGACTGCATCAGCGTCTTCAGCTTGCCGCCGCGCGAGGCCGGGAGCACCACGTACCGCAGCAGGAAGAAGCGCATGGCGGTGATGCCCAGCTCGCGCACGAGCACGACGACGGTCACCCACCACCACAGCTCGCCGACGAGCGACAGGCCCACGAGCGCCGTGCCGATCAAGAGCTTGTCCGCGATCGGGTCCAACAGCTTGCCGAGGTCGGTGATCAGGCCGTACCGACGTGCGAGGTAGCCGTCGACCTTGTCGGTGCCCGCCGCGAGCACGAACACGCCGACGGCGACCCAGCGCCACCGTGCGTCCGTCCCGTCCTCGACGAGCAACGCCCACGCGAAGAACGGCACGAGCGCGATCCGCGCCATCGTCACCAGGTTCGCGCTGTTCCAGGGGCTCGGCGGCGGTGCGACGGGCAGGCTGGGCACGTCGCCCTCGAGGGGCTCGGGGGCCGGGTCCGATGTGGTCACGGATCCACAATAGGGGTCGGCCGACGACGAGGCGCCGGGGACGGGCGGCGCGGCGCGGGCGCCCTCCTCCGGCCGGTACTGTGACGAGCTGTGAAGCACAGTCGCTCGACCGCGCCGGCGCGCCGACCCGCCCGGACCCTGCTCGCCGCGGGAATCGTCGTCGCGGGGGCCGCGACGGCCGGGACCGCGGCCTGGCTCGCTGCGGACGACGAGGTGCCTCCGGGGTCCGCCACGGCGTCGACGCCCAGCCCGGCCGCCACGAGCCCAGAGCCCGCCCCGCCGACGGAGCCCGAGCCGGAGCCCGAGCCGGAGCCCGAGCCGGCAGTCTTCACGATCCTCGCCGGCGGCGACGTGCTGCCGCACGAGTGGGTGCACATCTCCGCGCGCACGGCAGACGGGTACGACTTCTCACCGCTGCTCGCCGGCATCGACGACTGGGTGGCCTCGGCCGACCTCGCCCTGTGCCACCTCGAGGTGCCCTTCACGCCGGCCGGGCAGAAGGTCAGCGGCTACCCGATGTTCGGCGCCAGCCCGCTGCTGGCAGACGACCTGGTGGACCAGGGCTGGGACGGGTGCTCGACGGCCTCGAACCACTCGGTCGACCGTGCCTACGCCGGGGTGGAGACCACCCTGGACCGGCTCGACGCCGTCGGGCTGGGGCACGTGGGTACGGCCCGGAGCGCCGACGAGGCCGACGCCCCCCAGCTCTACGACGTCACGGTCGACGGCCAGGTCACGCGGGTCGCGCACCTTGCCGCGACCTACGGCGTCAACGGCCTGCCCATGCCGGCGCAGCAGCCGTGGGCCGTGCAGCTGATCGACGTCGACCAGCTCGTCGACCAGGCCCGCGCCGCCCGCGCCGACGGTGCCGACCTCGTGATCGTCTCGGTGCATGCGGGCAACGAGTACCAGGCTGTCCCCACCGACCAGCAGGTGGAGGTCGCCGAGTCGCTGGCGGGCTCCGGCCTGGTCGACCTCATGATCGGGCACCACGCGCACGTCCCCCAGCCGATGGCTCTCCTGCCCGGCGGACCTGACGGCGCAGGCATGTGGACCGCGTACGGCCTGGGCAACATGATCTCCAACCAGGACACCGAGTGCTGCGTCCCACAGACCGACTCGGGCCTGCTCCTCACCGCGACGGTCGAGCACGCCGCTGGCGAGGCAGCCCGCGTGACCGAGGCCGAGTGGACCGCGATCACCGTGGACCGCAAGGCGGGGCACGTCATGCACGTGCTGTCCGAGATCCCCGACGGCGCCGGTACGCTGAGCGCGAGGGACGTGGCCGACCGCTACGACCGGGTGCGCGACGTCGTCGACGGCAGCGCGCCGGAGCGCACGGCGCCACCCGAGCCGACGGCGACCGTCGAGGTCCTCCCCCGCGGCTGACGCGGACCGCGCACGCCTACCGCACGGCCGGCACGCCGCCGGCGCGGCCTCAGCGTCCCGTCTCGCCCCAGGCGTCGTCCTCGCTCGGCGCGTCGTCGTCGAAGTACTCCTGCGCCACGGGCGGTTCATGCGACGGGACGGCCTCGGGCTCGGCCGGCGCACCGCGAAGCATCGCGAGCGTGCCCGGCAGGTCGTCGGGCTGCACGAGCACCTCGCGCGCCTTCGAACCCTCGGACGGGCCGACGATCTCGCGCGACTCCAGCAGGTCCATCAGGCGGCCCGCCTTGGCGAAGCCCACCCGGAGCTTGCGCTGCAGCATGGAGGTCGAGCCGAACTGCGTCGTCACGACGAGCTCGGCGGCCTGGAGCAGCAGGTCGAGGTCGTCGCCGATGTCCTCGTCCACCTGCTTCTTCGCGGCCGTGACGGCGACGTCCTCGCGGTAGACGGGCTTGAGCTGCGTCTTGACGTGCTGGACGACGGCGTGGATCTCGCTCTCCGTCACCCACGCGCCCTGCACACGCATGGGCTTGGCCTCGCCCATCGGCATGAACAGCGCGTCGCCCTGGCCAATGAGCTTCTCCGCCCCCGGCTGGTCGAGCACGACGCGCGAGTCCGTCAGGGACGACGTCGCGAAGGCGAGCCGGGAGGGCACGTTCGCCTTGATGAGCCCGGTGACCACGTCCACGCTCGGACGCTGGGTCGCGAGCACCAGGTGGATGCCGGCGGCGCGCGCCAGCTGCGTGATGCGCTGGATCGAGGCCTCGACGTCGCGCGGCGCGACCATCATCAGGTCCGCGAGCTCGTCGACGACGACGAGCAGGTACGGGTACGGCGCGATCTTGCGCTCGGAACCCGGCAGGGGCTTGACCTTGCCGGACCGCACGGCCGCGTTGAAGTCGTCGATGTGCTTGTAGCCGAACGCCGAGAGGTCGTCGTAGCGCGCGTCCATCTCGCGCACCACCCACTCGAGGGCCTCGGCGGCCTTCTTGGGGTTCGTGATGATCGGGGTGATCAGGTGCGGGATGCCGTCGTAGATCGTCAGCTCGACGCGCTTGGGGTCCACGAGCACCATGCGCACCTGGTCGGGCGTCGAACGCATGAGCAGCGACACGATCATGGAGTTCACGAAGCTCGACTTGCCCGCCCCGGTCGCCCCGGCCACGAGGATGTGCGGCATCTTCGCGAGGTTCGCCACGACGTAGCCGCCCTCGACGTCCTTGCCGATCCCGATGACCATCGGGTGCTCGGTGCGCCGAGCGACCGAGGAGCGCAGCACGTCGCCCAGCGCGACAGTCTCGCGGTCCGCGTTCGGGATCTCGATGCCGATCGCGGACTTGCCCGGGATCGGCGACAGGATCCGCACGTCCGCGCTCGCCACCGCATAGGCGATGTTCTTGCTCAGAGCCGTCACCCGCTCGACCTTGGTGCCCTGCCCGAGCTCGACCTCGTAGCGCGTGACCGTCGGTCCGCGGGAGAAGCCGGTCACCGACGCGTTGATGCCGAACTGCTCGAACACGTTGGTGAGGGACTCCACGACACGGTCGTTCGCTGCGGAGCGGACCTTGTGCGGCGGTCCCTTGACCAGGCTCTCCTCGTGCGGCAGCAGGTAGACGATGTCGCCCGAGAGCATCGGCTGCTCGCCCGCCGGGACACGCTCCGTCGGGGGCGCTGCGCGTTCCGTCGGCGGGGCCGGGACCGGAGCCAGCGCCTCGGTCGGAGCCGTCGGGGCGGTCGCCGCGGCCTCCGCACCCAGGACCTGCGTCGCGTCGGCCGCGGCCTCGCGCTCGGCGAGGTCGGCCTCGCGCAGCGCGGCGGCCTCGAAGGCCTCGTCGCCGGCGTACGGCTGCGGCAGGACGTCCGTCGGCGCGACCTCCGCTGCGCGGGGGTTGCGGCCGAAGCGACGGCGGCGCACGGGCGCCGCCTCGACCTCGTCCGGCGCGTCGTGGCGCGAGACGCCCTCGGCGAGCTGCAGGGTCTCGTCCGTGTCCGCTGCCGTCCTGCCGTAGGTGAGCCGGTCGACCACGCCACGCAGCCGCGGCACGACCTGACCGAGCGGGGTGGCGGTCAGGACGAGGATCCCGAAGAAGCCGAGGAGGAGCAGCACGGGGACCGCGACCCACGCCGTGAGCCCGGCCACGAGCGGGGTGCCGACGAGGTAGCCGATCACGCCGCCGGCGGCGCGCACGCCCTCGAAGCCGTCCCGGGGCGCGGGCAGGTCCTCGGCGATCGCGACCAGACCGCAGACCGCGATCGTGATCGCACCGAGGCCGATGCCCATGCGGCTCGTGACCTGCGACTCCTGCGGATGGCGCATGAACCGCACGGACAGCCACAGCAGCACGAGCGGGAGAGCGACGGCGACGACGCCGAAGGTCCCGGCCGCGATCGCGTGCACGACGTCCATGGCTGCGCCCTCGAGGCCCCACCACTCCCGGCCCGCGACGATGATCGCGAGCCCGAGCAGCGTGAGCGCGACGCCGTCACGGCGCAGCGCCGGGTCCAGGTCTCGGGCACCGCGTCCTACCCGACGCGTGGCGCCGCCCACCCCGTGGGCGAACCCGAGCCACGTGCCGCGCACCATGCGCACCAGCAGCGGCGGACGCTCGGGCGCGCTCGCAGCCGCCCCGCGTGGCTTGCCAGAACGCGCCGCGCTCGCGCCCCGTCCGCTCTGCGCGGCGGGACGCTTCTTGGTAGCCGTCCGGGAGGTGGACCCACGTGTTGCCATAATGCTCGAACGCTACCGCGCCGGGGCGGCGATCCGAGGCACCCGGCGACGTGTGTCAGGCCTCGACGACGACCGGGATGATCATCGGCTTGCGGCGCAGCCGGCCGGACACCCAGCGTCCGACGACCCGTCGCATCACCTGCTGGAGCTGATGGGTGTCCGCGCTCCCCGCCGCCGCAGCCTCCTCGAGGGCGCTCGTGAGCTGCGGGATGATCTCGTCGAACACCGCGTCGTCCTCAGCGAACCCGCGCGCGTGGATCTCCGGCCCGGCGAGCACCTTGCCCGTGGCTGAGTCGACGACCGCGAACAGCGAGATGAACCCCTCCTCGCCCAGGATGCGTCGGTCCTTGAGCTCCACGTCCGTGAGCTCGCCCACGCTCGAGCCGTCCACGTAGACGTAACCGCACGGCACCGCCCCCACGATGCTCGCCTCGCCGTCGACCAGGTCGATGACGACGCCGTCCTCGGCGAGCACGACGCGCTTCGGGTCGACCCCGGCGGCTACCGCAAGGGCCCCGTTCGCGACGAGGTGGCGCACCTCGCCGTGCACGGGCATCACGTTGCGCGGGCGCAGGATGTTGTAGCAATAGAGCAGCTCGCCGGCCGAGGCGTGCCCCGACACGTGAACCTTGGCGTTGCCACCGTGCACGACCTTCGCACCCAGCCGCGTCAGCCCGTTGATGACCCGGTAGACCGAGTTCTCGTTCCCCGGGATCAGGGAAGAGGCGAGGATCACGGTGTCCCCCGGACCGACCGACACGCGGTGGTCGCGGTTCGCGATCCGGCTGAGCGCTGCCATGGGCTCACCCTGGGAACCCGTGCACATCAGGACGAGCTCGTTCTCGCGCAGCGCGTCGATCTTCTTGATGTCGACGAGCAGCCCGTCGGGCACCCTGAGGTACCCCAGCTCGGCGGCGATGCCCATGTTGCGGACCATCGAGCGCCCGACGAAGGCGACGCGCCGGCCGTGGGCGTGCGCGGCGTCGAGCACCTGCTGCACGCGGTGCACGTGGGAGGCGAAGGACGCGACCACGATGGTCTTCTGCGCCTGCTCGAACACCCGGTCGAGCACCGGACCGATCTCGCGCTCGGGCGTGACGAACCCCGGCACCTCCGCGTTGGTGGAGTCGACCATGAACAGGTCTACCCCCTTCTCACCCAGCCGCGCGAACGCGCGCAGGTCGGTGATCCTCCCGTCCAGCGGGAGCTGGTCCATCTTGAAGTCACCCGTGTGCAGGATGGTGCCGGAGGTGGTCGTCACGGCGACGGCGAGCGCGTCGGGGATCGAGTGGTTCACGGCGACGAACTCGACCTCGAACTTCCCCAGCTGCTCGCGCTGGCCCTCCTTGACCGCGTACGTCACCGGCGTGATGCGGTGCTCCTTGAGCTTGGCCTCGACGAACGCCAGCGTCAGCTGGGACCCCAGCACGGGGATGTCCTGCCGGAGCCGCAGCAGGTACGGCACTCCCCCGATGTGATCCTCGTGCCCGTGCGTCAGGATGATCGCCTCGACGTCGTCCATGCGGTCGGCGATGTAGTCGAAGTCGGGCAGGATCAGGTCCACGCCGGGCTGGTGGTCCTCGGGGAACAGCACCCCGCAGTCGATGATCAGGAGCCGGCCCTGGTGCTCGAGCACGGCCATGTTGCGGCCGATCTCGCCCAGGCCGCCGAGGGCGACCACCCGGGTGCCGCGGTCCACGAGGGCGGGCGGCAGCGGGAGCTCGGGGTGCGGGTGGCTCATGGGGTACCTCTCAGTGGGACTGCGCGAGCAGCCCGGCGGCGACCAGGCCGGCGCGCACGACGGCGACGTCGTCGTCGGTGGCCGCGACCTGGGGCAGCCGCAGGGTGCGGCCGGGGACGAGACCGAGCAGCTCGAGAGCCGCCTTGGCCATGACCGCCTGGAAGCCCGCCGCGTTCACCGCGTCGATCGCGGGCGCGATCTCCACGAGGATCTCGGTGGCCCGGGCGTGGTCTCCGGCGTCGAACGCCTGCGTGAGCGCGGCGAGCTGGGGGCCGACGACGTGCCCCGCGACGCTCACGACGCCTGCAGCGCCGTGCGCCAGGTAGGCCAGGTACAGCGAGTCGTCGCCGCAGTACCAGGCGAGGCCCGTGCGCGCGATCAGCGTCGCGGCGGAGTACAGGTCGCCCGTGGCGTCCTTGATGGCCACGACGGCGTCGTGCTCGGCGAGGCGCGCGATGGTCGCGGGCGCGAAGCGGACGCCGGTGCGGCCCGGCACGTCGTACAGCATCACCGGGAGGTCCGTGGACTCGGCGACGGCGAGCGTGTGCCGGACCAGGCCCTCCTGGCTGGGCCGCGAGTAGTACGGGCTGACCACGAGGAGGCCGTGCGCACCGGCGTCGGCCGCGTTCTCGGCCATGCGCACCGCGTGCGCCGTGTCGTTGGAGCCCGCGCCAGCGATCACGTGGGCACGGTCGCCGACGGCGTCGACGACCGCCCGGACGAGCTCGGCCTTCTCCGGGGCGTGGGTCGTCGGGGACTCGCCGGTGGTGCCGTTGAGCACCAGACCGTCGTGGCCGTGGTCCACGAGGTGACGGGCCAGGGCCACCGCGGCGTCGAGATCGAGCGATCCGTCGATCGACATCGGCGTGACCATCGCGGTCAGGACAGCACCGAACGGACGGTTCGGGACGGGGCGCGCAACCATGGGGACAACCTACCGCGCACGTGCGGCCCGCCACGCGCCGTCTCGCGCACCCGCGCGACGCCGCGCTCCGCTACGCTCGCGTCTCGTGCCCGACCAGCAGACAGACGACCGCCCCACCAGCGAGGCGGCACCCGGCCTCACCCGGCGACGCCTGCTGACGACGTCGGGCGTGAGCGCGCTCGCCGCTGGCCTGACCGTCTTTGCGGCCGAGGAGGCACGAGCGGCGCAGAGCCGCCGCAAGAGCCCGACCCACCGCGTCTCGCCACGGCCCGAGACCGTCGCCTCGGCCGTCGCCGCCCAGGTCGTGTGGCGCGCCCAGCCGGCCGAGCGCCTGGTCTCCCTCACGTTCGACGACGGCCCGGATCCGCGGTGGACCCCCCGCGTGCTCGACGTGCTCGCACGGCACGACGCTCGCGCCACCTTCTTCCAGCTGGGGGACGCCGTCGAACGCCACCCCGGCGTCGCTCGTGACGTCGTGGCCGCCGGCCACGAGGTGGCCAACCACGGCTGGGGCCACCGCGACCTGACGGACCTGCCCGCGGCGGACCTCCGGGACAACCTCGTGCGGACGCACGACGCCATCGAGGCAGCCACCGGCGCCGCACCGACGCTCGTCCGGCCACCCTGGGGGCGGATCGACGCGCCCGGGCTCTTCGTCGCCGCGGAGCTCGGCTACCGCGTCGCCCTCTGGTCCCACCACCTGCCCACCGACGGCGCCGAGCGGAAGGTCGACCACAACCTGAGCTGTGCGACGGCGGGCATGATCATGCTCTGCCACGACGGACGCTCCACCCCGGCCGAGTCGCTCTACGTGGCCGTGGACCGGCTCGTGGCTAGCCTCAGCGGCGACGGCTACCGGTTCGTGACGACGTCCGCGCTGCTGGACGCGCCGACCGCCTGATCAGACCGCGACCGGCGCCGCGATGGCCGGGTGGTGCTGGTAGCCCTCGACCACGACGTCGTCGAAGTCGTACTCGAACAGCGACGCGGCCCGGCGCAGGCGCAGCTGCGGGAAGGGGTACGGCTCGCGGGCCAGCTGCTCCGTGACCTGCGCGACGTGGTTGTCGTAGATGTGACAGTCGCCGCCGGTCCACACAAGGTCCCCGACCTCGAGCCCCGTCTGCTGGGCGATCATGTGGGTCAGGAGGGCGTACGAGGCGATGTTGAACGGCACCCCGAGGAAGAGGTCCGCGGACCGCTGGTAGAGCTGGCACGAGAGCCGGCCGTCCGCCACGTAGAACTGGAAGAACGCGTGGCACGGGGCGAGGGCCATCGTGTCGAGCTCGGCGACGTTCCAGGCCGAGACGATGATTCGGCGCGAGTCCGGGTCGCTCCTGAGCTGCTCGAGGACGCGGGCGATCTGGTCGATGTGCCCGCCGTCGGGCGTGGGCCACGACCGCCACTGCACGCCGTAGACCGGGCCCAGCTCGCCGTCGTCGTCCGCCCACTCGTTCCAGATGCGCACCCCGTGCTCCTGCAGCCAGCGCACGTTCGAGTCACCGCGCAGGAACCACAGGAGCTCTCCCACGATCGACCGCAGGTGCACCCGCTTGGTCGTGACGAGCGGGAACCCCTGGGCGAGGTCGAACCGCATCTGGTGACCGAACACGCTGCGCGTACCCGTGCCCGTGCGGTCGGACTTCGCGGTGCCGTGGGCCAGCACGTGCCGCAACAGGTCCTCGTACGCGGTGCACACCGCAGGCGTCGAGCGCTCGTCCACCAGCATGGGTTCCCCTCCGTCGTCCCCGCGGCCTGCGTAGCCGCGTGCATGTCAGACCATCCCACACGAGGCGCGCGACCCGACACCCGGGCAGGTCGCGATCAGGCCGGCGTCGGCCGATACTCGGCAGATGGACACCGACTCACCGCTCACCGGCCTGCTGATCGACGGCGCGTGGACCCGTCCCGCGGGACGCGGCACCTTCGCCGTCGAAGACCCCGCGACGCTCGAGGTGGTCGCCGAGGTCTGCGACGCGCGCCCCGAGGACGGCGTCGCTGCGCTCGACGCGGCGGTGGCGAGTGCGCAGCGGTGGCGCGAGACGACACCCCGCGACCGCGCCGACCTGCTCCGCGCGGTGTACGACGAGGTGGTCGGACGCACCGACGAGTTCGCCGCGCTGATCACCGCGGAGTGCGGCAAGCCGCTCGACGAGGCGCGGGGAGAGGTTGCGTACGGCGCCGACTTCGTGCGCTGGTTCGCCGAGGAGGCTGTCCGCCTCCCCGGCCTCGCGCGCCCCGCGCCCGCCGGCGGGACGCAGCTCGTGCACAGCCGACCGGTCGGCCCCGCCCTGCTCGTGACCCCGTGGAACTTCCCGCTCGCGATGGCGACCCGCAAGATCGCGCCTGCGCTCGCCGCGGGGTGCACGGTCGTCGTGAAGCCCGCGAGCCCGACGCCGCTCACGACGGCCCTGTTCGCCGACGTCGTCCTGCGGCACCTGACGGAGCGCGGCCTGCCGACGGGCGTGCTCAACGTCGTCCCGACGAGCAGCGCGAGCGACCTCTCCGCGGCCGTCATGGGCGACCGTCGGCTGCGCAAGCTGTCGTTCACCGGGTCGACGGCGGTCGGTCAGCAGCTCCTGCGCACCGCGGCCGACGGGGTGCTGCGCACGTCGATGGAGCTCGGCGGGAACGCGCCGTTCCTCGTGCTCGACGACGCGGACCTCGACGCTGCCGTGTCCGGGGCGCTGGTCGCCAAGATGCGCAATGCAGGCCAGACCTGCGTCGCCGCGAACCGGTTCTACGTCCAGGCCGGCGTCGCGGACGAGTTCACGGACCGGCTGACCGCGGCGTTCGCGGCGCTGGAGGTGGGCGACGGTCGGCACGGCGCCCAGGTCGGTCCGCTCATCGACGCCCGCGCGGTGGACCACATGCACGAGGTGGTGGCCGCGGGACGCGCCGGCGGGGCTCGCGTGATGACCGGGGGCGACGCTCCCCGCGACGGTGCCGGGCACTTCTTCTCCCCTACCGTCCTGGCCGGCGTCGCGCCCGACGCCGATCTGCTGGGCACCGAGATCTTCGGGCCCGTCGCCCCGGTCGTGACCTTCGGATCTGATGACGAGGGACTCGCGCTCGCCAACGCGACCGACGAGGGCCTGGTCGCCTACGCGTGGACCCGTGACCTCGACCGGGCGACGCGCCTCACCCAGCAGCTGGACGCGGGCATGATCGGCCTCAACCGCGGGCTGGTGTCCGACGCGACGGCGCCGTTCGGGGGCACCAAGATGTCCGGCTTGGGCCGCGAGGGCGGGCACGCCGGGCTCGCGGAGTACCTCGAGACCGTCTACGTGGCGTGCTGACGCGCAGGTAGGGTCGGCCCATGGCCCTTTTCACCGAGACCGCAGACGTCTCCGTCCGCCCCGCCGTCGCCGGGGACGAGGTGGCCATGACGCGCGTGCAGGTCAGCGCGTGGCGCACGGCGCACGCGGCGACCCTGGGCGACGCGGTCGTCGACCTGCTCGACGAGCCGCGCATGGCGGCCCAGTGGGCGACCGCGATCACCGCCCCCCCGGGGCCCGGCTTCGCAGTGCTCGTCGCGTGCGCCGGACCTGTCGTGGTCGGCTTCGCCGCCGTCGCGCCCGGACAGATCCTCGCCCTCGAGGTCGAGCCTGCCGCACAGCGCCAGGGCCACGGGTCCCGGCTGCTCTCCGCGGCGGTCGACCGGCTGCGCACAGACCGCGCCGAGGAGGTCGTGACCTGGATCCTCGACGGCGACGCGGCGCGCGAGCAGTTCTTCGCCGGAGCCGGGCTCGGCCCGAGCGGGCGGACGCGGACGCTCGCGGCCGGCGAGCGCGAGGTGCGCGAGTCGCGCTGGTCCGCGACGCTCTAGGCCGTCTTGCGCAGCGCCGCGGCCGTGCGCAGCGCGTGCCGTGCGCGGCGACGGTCGCCCGCGGCGTCGTAGGCGAACGCCAGGTGGTACCACTCGCGCCACCCCGCGTCGTCACGCTCGGCGGCCGCGCGGGCGGTCCCGAACGCCTCGTCCGCGGCCGCCCGGTCGATCCGTCCTCCGGGCGACCGGAGCAGCGTGTCCACGGGGAGCTCGCCCGCCTCGGCGAGCTCGTCCGCCATCTGCTGCACGCGGGTCGCGAGCAGCCACTCGCGGGCGATCAGCCCGATCACGACGAGGGGGACCACCAGGACCGCCGCTCCGATGCCGATGCCGGCCGGGTCGCCGGTCCGCACCAGGGCGACTCCCCGCGTCGCCACGGCCCAGGTGTACAGGACGAGCAGCGCGGTGAGCGCGAGCGCGGGCACGAGCCCGCGGCGCGGCCGTGCCATCAGTCGAGGTCCATGACGTGCTCGAGGCCGACCGTCAGACCGGGGCGTCCGCCGACCTTGCGCACGGCGAGCAGGACACCCGGCATGAAGGACGTGCGGTCGAACGAGTCCTGCCGGATGACGAGCTGCTCGCCCGGGTTGCCCAGCAGCACCTCCTCGTGCGCGACCAGACCGCGGAGCCGGACCGCGTGCACCCGGACGCCGTCGACGTCCGCACCGCGCGCGTCGAAGCCGGACTCCGTCGCGTCCGGGCTGGGGCCGAGACCGGCCGCGCCGCGGGCCGCCGCGATCGCCGCCGCCGTGTGCCGAGCCGTGCCGCTCGGCGCATCCACCTTGTCCGGGTGGTGCAGCTCGATGACCTCCGCCGACTCGAAGAACCGTGCCGCCTTCGCGGCGAGGGTCATGGCCAGCACCGCGCTCAGCCCGAAGTTCGGCGCGATCAGGACGCCACGTCCGGGCAGAGCGGCAAGCGCTTCCTCGAGCCGTTCGAGGCGCTCGGGCGTCCAGCCGGTCGTGCCGACGACGACGTGCGCCCCGGCCGCGAGTGCGGTGTGCACGTTCGCCTCCGTCGCGGACGGCACCGTGAAGTCCACGACGACGTCGGCACTCGCGTCGCGGAGCGCGGCGGCCACGTCGTCCGTGGCATCCACCCGCGCCACGAGCGCGAGGTCAGGGGCTGCCTCGACGGCAGCGCAGACGGTGGTTCCCATGCGTCCGGCCGCACCGAGCACGGCCACCTTGATCACGTCAGTCACGGCACCACCCTAGCCGTGCTGCACGCCCGGCCCCGCGCGGACGACGACGGCCCGCCCCCTGGAGGGAACGGGCCGTCGGGCACCTCAAGGTCAGGCCGCGAAGGGCCCGACACGCACGACCGTGCGAGGACGACCGGCTAGCTCGCTCGCCAGGGTCTGCACGTCCTCGAGCGTGACCGACCGGATGCGGTCGAGCGACTCGGCGATGGACAGGAGCTCGCCGGAGACGAGCTCGGACTTGCCGAGCCGACTCATCCGCGACCCGGTGTCCTCCAGCCCGAGCACCATGCCGCCGCACAGCTGGCCGACGCTGCGCGTCAGCTCCGCCTGCGTGATCCCGCCGTCCGCGAGCCGGTCGAGCTCGCTCCCGAGCAGCGCGGTGACCTCGTCGACCTTGCCCGGCGTGCAGCCGGCGTAGAGGCCGAACACCCCGGTGCCCGCGTGCCCGGAGGCGAACGAGTACGTCGAGTACGCCAGGCCTCGCTTCTCGCGGATCTCCTGGAACAACCGGGAGGACATGCCCCCACCCAGCGCCGCGTTGAGCACCGAGAGCGTGAACCGCCGGTCATCGGAAGCGCTGATGCCCACCGAACCCAGGATGACGTTCGCCTGCTCGACGGGGCGGTGCACCTCGAGCTCGACGGCGCCGTGGGCACCCACGCCGACGGCGTCGGCACCGTCCCGGCGCGCGCGAGGGGGCGCCGACGGGTCCAGCTCCCAGCCGCCCGCGCCGAGCGCGTCGACGACCTGGGTGCACAGCGCGTCGTGGTCCACCCCGCCCGCGGCCGCGACCACGAGGGTCTCAGGCCGGTAGTGCCACTGGTAGTGCTCCCAGACCGCGTCCCGCGGGACAGCCTGGATGGAGGCGGGCGTGCCGCCGATCGGCCGCCCCAGCGGGTGGTCGCCGAGCACGGCCTGGGCGAACTCCTCGTGCGCCACGTCCGAGGGGTCGTCGTCGTTCATGGCGATCTCCTCGAGGATCACGCCACGCTCGGTCTCGAGCTCGTCCGCGTCGATGCTCGCCGACGTCACCATGTCGCTGATGACGTCCACGGCCATCGGCAGGTCGGTGTCGAGCACCCGCGCGTAGTAGCACGTGTGCTCCTTGCCGGTGGCGGCGTTCGCCTCGCCGCCGACCTCGTCGAACGCCTCCGCGATGTCCATCGCGGAACGCCGGGCGGTGCCCTTGAACAGCAGGTGCTCGAGGAAGTGCGTCGCGCCGTGGTGACCGTCGGTCTCGTCGCGCGAGCCGACACCCACCCAGGCACCGACGGTGGTCGAGCGAAGTCCGGGCATGGACTCCGTGAGGACCCGGACCCCGCCGGGCAGGACGGAGCGCCGGATGACGGCGCCCTCCTGCCCGGCGGTCAGCTCACTGCCGGGTTCCCCCGACGCGATGAGCGGTAGGTTCCACGGCACGTCAGGCGTCGGCCTGCGCGTCGTCGTTCTTCTCCTCCGCCACGACGGCGTGCAGCGAGAGCTTGCCACGAGGGTCGATCTCACCGATCTCGACCTCGACGCGCTGTCCGACCGAGAGGACCTCCTCGACCGTGTCGACGCGCTTGCCACCCACGAGCTTGCGGATCTGGCTGATGTGCAGCAGACCGTCCTTGCCCGGGGAGAGCGACACGAAGGCGCCGAACGACGTGGTCTTGACGACCGTACCCACGAAGCGCTCGCCGATCTCCGGCACGTGCGGGTTGGCGATCGCGTTGATCGCCGCGCGCGCGGCCTCGGCCGACGGACCGTCGGTGGCGCCGATGTACACGGTGCCGTCGTCCTCGATCGAGATGTCGGCACCGGTCTCGGCCTGGATCTGGTTGATCATCTTGCCCTTCGGGCCGATGACCTCGCCGATCTTGTCGACGGGCACCTGGACCGCGATGACGCGCGGGGCGTTCGGGGACATCTCGTCCGGGGTGTCGATCGCTTCGTTGATGACGTCGAGGATCGCCAGGCGGGCCTCGCGGGCCTGCGTGAGCGCGCCAGCGAGGACGTCGGCGGGGATGCCGTCGAGCTTCGTGTCCAGCTGGATCGCCGTGACGAACTCCCGGGTGCCGGCGACCTTGAAGTCCATGTCACCGAACGCGTCCTCGGCGCCCAGGATGTCGGTGAGGGCCGCGTAGCGCGTCTCGCCGTTCACCTGGTCGGACACGAGGCCCATCGCGATGCCCGCGACGGCCGCGCGCAGCGGCACGCCGGCGTTGAGCAGCGACAGGGTCGAGGCGCACACCGAGCCCATGGACGTCGAGCCGTTCGAGCTGAGCGCCTCGGAGACCTGACGGATCGCGTAGGGGAACTCCTCGCGCGACGGCAGCACCGGCATGAGCGCACGCTCGGCGAGCGCTCCGTGGCCGATCTCGCGACGCTTGGGGCTGCCCACTCGGCCGGTCTCACCGGTCGAGTAGGGCGGGAAGTTGTAGTTGTGCATGTAGCGCTTGCGCGTCTCCGGGGAGAGCGTGTCGAGCTGCTGCTCCATCCGGAGCATGTTCAGCGTCGTGACGCCGAGGATCTGCGTCTCGCCGCGCTCGAAGATCGCGGAGCCGTGCACGCGGGGCAGGACCTCGACCTCGGCCGACAGCGTGCGGATGTCCCGCAGCCCACGACCGTCGATGCGGAAGCCGTCGGCGAGGATGCGACCACGGATGTGCTTCTTCGTCAGCGCGCGGACAGCGGCGGACAGCTCCTTCTCGCGGCCCTCGAAGCGAGCGCCGAGAGCGGCGACCGCCTCAGCCTTGATCTCGTCCAGGCGGTTCTCGCGGTCCTGCTTGTCCGCGATGGTCAGCGCCTGCGCGAGCGCGTCGGTGATCTGACCCTCGACGGCCTCGTAGGCGTCCGGCTGGTAGTCCGGGAAGACCGGGAAGTCCTGGACGGGCTTGGCGGCCTGCGCCGCGAGGTCAGACTGCGCCTCGCACAGGGCGCGGATGAACGGCTTGGCAGCCTCCAGGCCCTCGGCCACGACGGCCTCGGTCGGGGCGACGGCGCCCTCGTTCTTGATCAGGTTCCAGGAACCCTCGGTCGCCTCGGCCTCGACCATGGTGATCGCGACGTCGTCGCCCACCACACGACCGGCGACGACCATGTCGAAGACGGCCTTCTCCTTGTCGGAGTAGCGCGGGAAAGCGACCCACTGGCCGTCGATGAGCGCGATGCGCACACCGGCGACGGGGCCGGAGAACGGAAGGCCGGAGATCTGCGTGGACAGCGACGCGGCGTTGATGGCCAGCGTGTCGTACGCGTCGTCCGGGTGAATGGCGAGGACGGTCACGACGACCTGGACCTCGTTGCGCAGGCCCTTGACGAACAGCGGACGCAGCGGGCGGTCGATCAGGCGGCACGCGAGGATCGCCTCGGTCGACGGACGGCCCTCACGACGGAAGAACGAGCCGGGGATCTTGCCCGCGGCGTACTGGCGCTCCTCGACGTCGACGGTCAGGGGGAAGAAGTCGAAGTGGTCCTTCGGGTACTTGCCGGCCGTCGTGGCCGACAGCAGCATCGTGTCGCCGTCCAGGTAGGCGGCGACTGCGCCGGCGGCCTGCTTGGCCAGGCGTCCGGTCTCGAAGCGGACGGTGCGGGTGCCGAAGCGACCGTTGTCGATCGTCGCCTCGGAGAACATGATCTCGGGACCCTCCATGGGTACCTTCCTCTCGGTAGCCGCGCACCCACCCGACGGTCTTCGATCGAGGCACCCGCAGCGCGCTGTCTTCAGCGGCGATGTCGGGGACCACTACCGAGGACCGGACGAGGCTCGGTGCGCGGAACTCGTGTTGTGTTGTCCTGCGGAGATGCAGGTGTCGTGCTGCTGCCGGCGTCCCGCCGGCGCATGGTGGCTGACACTGCACCAGCCCGGACCCATCAGGGCCCGGGCTGGGAAGAGTCAGATCAGCGGCGCAGTCCGAGGCGCTCAATCAGGCTGCGGTAGCGGTTGATGTCAACCTTCTGCAGGTACCCGAGGAGACGACGGCGCTGGCCGACGAGGAGCAGCAGACCACGACGGCTGTGGTGGTCGTGCTTGTGCTCCTTCAGGTGCTCGGTGAGGTCCTTGATGCGCTGCGACAGCAGCGCGATCTGGACCTCGGGCGAACCGGTGTCACCCTCAGTGGTGGCGTACTCGGTCATGATGCGCTGCTTGGTGGCAGTGTCGAGGGGCACGGCTCTCCTTGTTTCACTCGTTGCGCGGCGCCCTGGGGCATGTCCACCCGGGCTCTGTCTGTCCGCGGCCGTTCTGACGGCGATCTGATGCTATCAGGTGCGGGTGGCGGCGACGGTCCGTCAGCGTGCGGCGACGATCACGCTGACCCGCACCGGCTTGCCCTGGTCGAGCGCCTTGAGCGTCACCCGACCCGAGCGCTTGCCGCCCACCTTGACGGTGTAGCGGTGCGTCCGGTCGAGTCGCGTCGCGGCGGTGTTGATGGTGCCGACCCGCTTGCCACCGACGTACACGGCCATGCGGCCGTATCCCTTGCCGCGCGCCGCGACGACCTGCACGGTCCGGACGTCGGACGCGCCGTCGACGGACAGCTTGGCGCCCTTGTTCGTGGTCGACCACGCGAAGTTCCCGTAGTAGCCGGTGTGCCGGGACTTGCTCCACGCCTTGGTGCCCGACGTCCGCTTCAGCGTGGACCGGCCGACGGGCCGGGTCACCTTCGGGTACGCGGAGGCGGCGGAGACCGTGCCGTCGGCCGCGACCGCGCGCACCTTGACGTACCAGGTCTCGCCCGCCTTGATCTTCTTCGAGATCGACGTCCCGGTCGTCGATCCGGCCTGGATGGTGCGACCGAAGCCCTTGCCGTGCTTCGCCTTGCGCACCTCGAGCCGGTACGAGCTCGCCCCCGCAACCGGCTTCCAGCGGAACGTGATCGACTGCGAGAGCCGGCCCGGGAAGTCGTACGTGCTGCTCTTGTCCAGCACCGGCCGGCCGAGCGCGACGGGGGCGGAGGGGCTCGGAGTCGGTGAGGCCGGGGCCGACTCGCGTGGGAACGCCAGGGTGCTGATCGCCACGCGTGCGGCGCTCGTCGTCCGGAGGCGGACCTTGCCCGAGACCGGACCGGGCAGGCGCAGGGCACGGACCGCGCGCGGGTCGACGGTTGCCGCGTCCCACCGCACCTCGCCGATGACCCGGTCACCCAGCAGCACCTGCGTGGCGCCGTAGCCTGGCCCGGCCTCGCCGTAGATCCGCACCTCGGCGGCGTCCTTGACGTTGTCGACGCGGAGCGTGCGCCCCGCGGTCGCCGTCGAGCGCAGCGCCCCGATCGTGTGTCCGGCGCCGGACTCCTTGGTCCAACCGCTCGACCACGCGAGAGCCGACGCCGACACCGGCGCCGTGGACTGCGTGACACGCACCGCGGCACTGCGTCGCCCAGAGCCATCGATGGCGCGCACCATGACCAGCCGCGTCTGCCCCGGGCTGATCGAGATGGTCGCCTGCGTGCCGGAGACGGTGCCGTAGCGGATCCAGGAGCGGGAGTCGTCCATCGCGTACCCGTGCGAGCCGGAGCGCGTGAGGATCTCGTAGCGGGCGGCGCCCGGGACGGCCGACCAGCGGTAGGTCGAGCTCGTCGCGGTCTGGACCGGCGCCTGGTCGGCACCGGGCTGGACGACCGACGGCGAGCCGACGCCCGGGGCGACGGACGATCCGTGGGTAGCCTTCGCGCGCGAGACGCGCTCAGCCACGCGCTGGCGGATGCTGGGCATCTTCGCGTAGAGGTTCTTGCCCGGGCACGCGGTGTAGTTGGTGTCGCGGTGGCCGAGGATGACCGGGACCGTGATCGTGGAACCCGCCTTGGCCCGCACGGTGCTGCCGGTGCTCGAGCCCGTGTAGAGCCGGGTGGTACCCGTGGCGTTGAGCCCGTACTGGTAGGCCTTCCAGCCCAGGACCTTGACCAGCGCGCTCTGCAGCGCGGCCGTGGGCTCCGCGGTCTCGTAGTTGCCGAGAGCCGAGATCCCGATGGTCGAGGTGTTGTACCCGCCCGCCTGGGCGCCGATCGGGAGGTCGTGGATCGCCTCCTGGCGGCCCTGGTAGATGTTGCCGTACTTGTCCACGAGGAACTGGTAGCCGATGTCCGGCCAGCCGCGGCTGCCCGTGTGGAAGCCGTAGATCCCTCGCACGAGCGCGGCGGCCTGTGCCTCCGTGTAGCTGTTCGTCCCGGCGGTGTGGTGCACGTACATGGCCGACAGCCCGGCGGAGAGCTGCGGCCACGACCCGGCCTTGGACTCGTCCGCGCCCCACTGGGCGCGCGTGACGACCTGCGGTGCGATCTCGTAGCCCGTCGCGGCGTTCGCCGTGGCGGCCGGGCCGCCGGCCCGTGCCCCGTCAGCGCGGGAGGAGCCCGGGTCCACCAGGTCGATCTGCAGGCCCGCCGGGGCGCGCCCGCTGTGGGTGCGGACCCGAGCCTGGATGCCGTCGGCACCGGCGCTCAGCACGGGCGACGTACCCGCACGCTCGCCCTCCACGCCCGTGTTCTCGACCTCGAGCTCGGTCCAGTCCGTCCACTCGCCCTGCTCACGCACGCGAACGGCGACCTCGGTGACGTCTTCGGCGGTGCCGTCCCACGTGACACCCGCGACCATGAAGGGCTCGGTGCTCTCCAGCGAGCTGAGGGCGACGAGGTCGTCCGAGCTGTCCCGCAGCGCGGACTCGGCTGCCGCGTCGGGCGCGGCGTTCACGGCCTCCTCGGCGACGCTCGCATCCTTCGCCGCGGCCGTGTCGACCCCGTCGAGGGCGATGGAGGCGAACTCCGCCTCGACCGGTTCCGCCGCGGCGACGGGGAGCGCCACCACCGGGACGGCGAGGCCGACGACGGTGAGAGCACCAGTGAGCAGGGCGGCGAGCACGGGTCGCATGGGCGAGTCCTCCGGGGTGGTGATGGTGGACGGTCACCGTCCACCCCTGGCATATCGGTCACCAGCCGGACAAACGAAGGACATCCGGGCGATAATCTACGGCGCTTGAGCCCAAGAGTCACGCGCCTCGAGCGAACTGAGCACCTGGCGGGCCTGTGCGACGTCCCGATGCATCTGCTCGACGAGCGCCTCGACGCCGTCGTACCTCGTCATGGGCCGCAGGCGTCGCACGAGCTCGACGATCACCTCAGCACCGTAGAGGTCGAGGTCCGTCCGGTCGAGGACATACGCCTCGACACGTCGTTCGACGCCGTCGAACGTCGGATTTGTGCCGATCGACACCGCCGCGGGCCACACCGGTCCGCCGTCGGTACGCCGCAGCGTGCCCGCGTACACGCCGTCGGCGGGCACCATGCCCTGGACCGGAGCGCCGAGGTTCGCCGTCGGGAAGCCGATCGTGCGGCCGCGGGCGTCGCCGTGCACGACGACGCCACGCACGCGGTGCCACCGGCCGAGGATCGCTGCCGCGCCAGCGACGTCGCCGGCGTCCAGCCGGGCCCGCAGCTGGGTCGAGGACCACCGTGCCGCGTCGGGCCCGCCGACGTCGTCCACGACCTCGACCTCGAAGCCGTGCTGCCGCCCGAGCGCGACCATCGTGTCGATCGTCCCGGCGTTCTGCCAGCCGAACCGCACGTCGCGGCCGACGACGACGTGCGCCACACCCAGCAGGTCGACGAGGTACCGCTGGACGAAGTCTTCCGGGCTCTGGCGCGCGAACGCCATCGAGTACTCGAGCACGAGCACGGCGTCGACGCCCGCAGCACCGAGCAGCTCGACCCGGTCCTGGAGCCCGGTGAGGAGCGCGGGGGCCGCGTCAGGACGGTGCACCTGCCCGGGGTGCGGGTCGAAGGTGACGGCGACGGCGCGCGCCCCGAGGGCGTCGGCAGCGCGCCGCACGCGTGCCAGCACCGTGAGGTGACCGCGGTGCACGCCGTCGAAGTTGCCCATCGTGATGACGGTCGGACCGACGCCCGCAGGGACCGCACCGGCCCCGGACCAGAGCTCCATCAGCCACCCGCCGGGACGAGGACGACCACGGGCCGCAGCGCATCGCGGCGCCGCTCCACGAGGGCGACCAGACGGTCGTCGTGCACCGCCGCGACCGTCTCCCCCACGGGCTCGTCGTGCGCCGGGACGAAGCGCCCGTGCCCGAGCTCGGTCGCTTCTGCGGCGTCGAGACGGCGCACCGGGAACATGGCCGCGGCGGCCTCAGCCATGGCGAGCACGGGCATCTGGCCGTGGGTCTCGGTCGCCTCGGTCAGCTGGTCGAGCGTGACGGCGTGCGCGATCGCCCCGACCCGCGTGCGTCGCAGCCGGGTGAGGTGCCCTCCGACGCCCAGCGCGGCGCCGACGTCCCGCGCGAGCGCGCGCACATACGTCCCCGAGGAGCACACGACGCGGACGTCCACGTCCACGACGTCCGTCCCCGCTCCGGGCGCGCCCTCGGCGACGACGGTGCGCCGCGCGACGTCGATGTCGAACGCATGGATGGTGACCGGTCGGGGCGCGAGCTCCACGTCCTCCCCCGCCCGCACACGGGCGTACGCGCGCTTGCCGTCCACCTTGATGGCGGAGACGGCACTGGGGACCTGCGAGATCGGCCCGGTGAGCGCCCGCACGGCCGCAGCGACGGCGTCGTCGGCGACGTCCCGCGCACCCGCCGTCGCCAGGGCCTCGCCGTCGGCGTCGTCGGTCGAGGTCGCGACGCCGAGGCGGATGGTGGCGAGGTACTCCTTGTCGGCGCCCACGAGGTACGTCAGCAGCCGGGTCGCGCGGCCCACGCCGAGCACGAGCACGCCGGTGGCCATGGGGTCGAGCGTGCCCGCGTGCCCCACCTTGCGGGTGGCCGCGAGACGGCGCACCCGAGCCACGACGTCATGGCTGGAGATGCCCTGGGGCTTGTCGACGACGACGAGACCGTCGGCGGCGGTGAGCCGCTCAGTCACCCGCCTCGTCCTCAGGCGCGGGCTTGCGGTAGGGGTCCTCGTCGCCGGCGAACGTCGCGTTCGCTCGCAGGGCCGCGAGCTCCTCGTCGCGACGCTTGGCCTCGAGCAGCGCCTTGTCGAGGTGGGCCGCGGTCTCCGGGACCGCGTCGAGGAAGAAGTCGACGGTGGGCGTCAGCCGGATGCCCGTCTGCTTGCCGACCTCGGACCGGATGAGTCCACGCGCCGAGGCGAGCGCCGCAGCGCTGCCGGCGCGTGCCTCGTCGTCGCCCATCACCGTGTAGAACACCGAGGCGTTCTGCAGGTCGCCCGTCACCCGGACGTCGGTGATCGTGACGAACCCGAGACGCGGGTCCTTCACCCGGGTCTCCAGCATCTCGGCCACGATGACCTTGATCCGATCGGCAAGCTTCCGTGCCCGCGGGTGGTCAACCATGAAACACAGCTCCTAGGTCGTCATGAGTTTGTCCCGGCCTCCCCCCGCCCAGCGAGCCGAGCGGGGGAACCGGACGAGGATCGGTCGCGGGCCGTGGTGGGCCTGGCACGGGCCGCCAGGCCCGCGGTAGGCCCGCGACCGATCCTCGGGAGGTACTAGCCAGTCAGGACCGCGGCTTCTCCTGCATCTCGAACGTCTCGATGACGTCCTCGGCGCGCAGGTCGTTGAACGACCCCAGGCCGATACCGCACTCGTAGCCCTCGCGGACCTCGGTGGCGTCGTCCTTGAACCGCTTGAGCGACTCGATCGAGAGGTTGTCCCCCACGACCACGCCGCCACGCAGGACGCGCGCCTTGGTGTTGCGGCGGATGGTGCCCGAGCGGACGAGGCAGCCGGCGATGTTTCCGAACTTGGAGGAACGGAAGATCTCGCGGACCTCGGCGGTGCCCAGCTGGGCCTCCACGTACTCGGGCTTGAGCATGCCCTTGAGCGCGGCCTCGACGTCGTCGATCGCCTGGTAGATGACCGAGTAGAACTTGATGTCGACGCCCTCGCGGTCCGCAAGCTCGGCCACGCGCTCGCCGGTCTTGACGTTGAACCCGATGATGATGGCGTTGTCAACCGTCGCCAGGTTGACGTCGTTCTGCGTGATCGCACCCACACCACGGTGGATGACGCGCAGCTGGACCTCGTCGCCCACGTCGATCTTGAGCAGGGCGTCCTCCAGAGCCTCGACAGCACCGGAGACGTCACCCTTGATGACGAGGTTGAGGGTCTCGACCTTGCCCAGCTCGAGCGCCTGGGTGAAGTCCTCGAGGCTGATGCGCTTGCGGCGCTTGGCCAGGAGGGCAGCACGCTCGGCCGCCTCGCGCTTCTCGGCGATCTGACGGGCCGTGCGGTCGTCCGGCGCCACGATGAACGTGTCACCGGCGCGTGGCACCGAGGTCAGGCCGAGCACCAGCACGGGACGGGCTGGCGTCGCCTCGGCGACCGCCTCGCCGTGCTCGTCGAACATCGCACGGACGCGGCCGTACGCCGTCCCGGCGACGATCGCGTCGCCGACGCGCAGCGTGCCGGACTGGACGAGGACGGTCGCGACCGCACCGCGTCCCTTGTCCAGGTTGGCCTCGATCGCCACACCGCGGGCGTCCTTGTCGGCGTTGGCCCGCAGGTCCAGCGAGGCGTCCGCCGTCAGGAGCACGGCCTCGAGGAGCTGGTCGATGCCCATGCGCTTGAGCGCGGAGATGTCGACGAACATCGTGTCGCCGCCGTACTCCTCGGCCACCAGGTTGTACTCGGTGAGCTGCTGACGGATCTTCGCCGGGTTCGCAGCCTCCTTGTCCACCTTGTTGACTGCGACCACGATCGGCACGCCGGCCGACTGCGCGTGGTTGAGCGCCTCGATCGTCTGGGGCATCACGCCGTCGTCCGCCGCGACCACGAGGATCGCGATGTCGGTGACCTGCGCGCCACGAGCACGCATGGCGGTGAACGCCTCGTGACCCGGGGTGTCGATGACGGTCATGGCGCGGTCGACGCCCTCGTGCTCGGTGCGCACCTGGTAGGCACCGATGTGCTGCGTGATGCCGCCGGCCTCGTCGGCCACGACGTTCGCGGATCGGATAGCGTCGAGCAGCTTGGTCTTTCCGTGGTCGACGTGGCCCATCACGGTCACGACCGGCGGACGCGCGGTGAGCTGCTCGTCGCTCTCGTCGGCCAGCTCGGCCTCGAGGTCGATGTCGAACGCGCCCAGGAGCTCGCGGTCCTCCTCCTCGGCCGACACCATCTCGATGATGTAGCCGAGCTCGGAGCCGAGCGTGCCGAACGTGTCCTCGTCCAGCGACTGGGTCGCCGTGGCCATCTCACCGAGGTGGAACAGCACGGTGACGAGGCTGGCGGGGTTCGCGTCGATCTTGTCGGCGAAGTCGTTGAGCGACGCACCGTGGCGCAGCCGCACGACGGTCTGACCATCGCCGCGGGGCACCTGCACGCCGCCGAGCGACGGCGCCTGCATCTGCTCGAACTCCTGACGCTTCGCGCGCTTGGACTTGCGTCCACGCACGGGGCGCCCTCCAGCACGCCCGAAGGCTCCCTGCGTGCTGCCGCGGCCTGCGCCGCCGCGACCGCCGCCGCCGCCGGGGCGGCCGGCGAAGCCGCCGCCACCACCGGGTGCGCCGCCGGGAGCGCCGGGACGCGAGAAGCCACCGCGGCTGCGGTCGCCACCAGGGGCGCCAGGACGGCCACCACCCGGAGCAGGGCGTGCAGCCGCGCTCTTGCCCGGCATCATGCCGGGGTTCGGGCGAGGACCGCCCGGACGCGGAGCGCCGGGACGGGGGCCGCCGGAGCGCTCACCGCCCGCCGCGGCGGGCGCGGCGTCGGGACGAGAGCCGGGTCGGGGCATGCCCTGGCTCGGCGCGAACGGGTTGTTGCCCGGACGCGGACCGCCGCCACGGGGCATGCCCTGGCTGGGAGCGAACGGGTTGTTGCCCGGGCGCGGTCCCTTGGGAGCGGGCGCCTTGGGCGCGGGCGCCTTGGGTGCAGCGGGGCCGGGGCGCGCGCTGCTGGCCGGCGAGGCCGGAGCGGCGGGCGCAGCCGGCGCGGCCGGCTCCTGAGTCGGTGCTGCGGCAGCCGGCTCCACGGGGGCCTTGGGTGCCGACGGGGCCGGGCGCTCGGCGGGGGCCGGAGCGGCCGGCGTCGAGGTCGGCGCGGGGGCCGCAGGCTCCGCTGCCGGAGCCGGCGCGACCGGGGCCTTGGGCGCGGGCTTCTTGGCCTCGGGCGCTGCCGCCTGTTCGGCCGGGAAGACGTCGCGCAGCTTGCGCACGACGGGGGGTTCGATCGTCGAGGACGCTGACCGGACGAACTCTCCGAGCTCGGTCAGCTTGCTCATGATGGTCTTGCTCTCCACACCGAGCTCCTTGGCGAGCTCGTACACGCGGACCTTTGCCACATCTCTCCTGTCCAGGCCCACCCGGACAGGGAGGACCAACGTTAGTGCTGGGTACTCATCGCTGGGTACTCATCGGGTGCCCATCGGCTTCTGCCCGCTTTCGTCGTTGACTGTCATGCTCTGACACACGTCATGGTCACGTCCCTCGGGCGAACCACTCGTGCACACCGGCCAGGTCCGCAGGACCTGGCAGTCGTAGTGCTCTGATCACCGCTCGCCGACGCTCGGCGAGCCCGAGGCAACGTTCCTCCTGGTGGAGCCACGCGCCGCGACCCGGGAGGCACCGCCCCTGGTCCACGACGACGCGAGACGCGCCGGGGGGATGGGGTGCGGCCGCCACCAGGCGGACCAGCTGTGCCCGCGGACCGGTTCCTCGACATCCGACGCAGGTGCGCACGGGACCCTGGTCGACAGGGGCCGCGACGACGTCACGCCGGGGTGTAAGGGGATCGATGTGCACGGGCACTCGGCCTAGTCTAGCCGTACGCGCGCCGTCATGCGTCGGCGGGCTCGCCGTCAGCCGCTCCTGGCGCCTCGGCGTCGGACCGGATGTCGATGCGCCAGCCGGTGAGCTTGGCGGCCAGACGCGCGTTCTGACCTTCCTTGCCGATCGCCAGCGACAGCTGGAAGTCCGGCACGACGACGCGGGCGGCGCGGGCGACCTCGTCGACGACCGTGACGGAGTTCACCCGCGACGGCGAGAGGGCGTTGCCCACGAACGTCGCGGGGTCCTCGTCGAAGTCCACGATGTCGATCTTCTCGCCGCGGAGCTCAGCCATCACGGCACGCACCCGGCCGCCCATCGGGCCGATGCAGGCGCCCTTGGCGTTGACACCGGGGACGCGGGCGCGCACCGCCATCTTGGTGCGGTGCCCGGCCTCGCGCGCCAGGGCGACGATCTCGACGGTGCCGTCCGCGACCTCGGGCACCTCCATCTCGAACAGCCGGCGCACGAGGTTGGGGTGCGTGCGGCTGAGGGTGACCGACGGCCCCTTCATGCCGCGCGTGACCTCGAGCACGAGCGCTCGCAGCCGCTCGCCGTGCACGTACGTCTCGGTCGGGACCTGCTCGTGGGGCGGCAGGAGCGCCTCGGTGCCGCCGACGTCGACGAGCACCATGCGCGGGTCGCGGCCCTGCTGGATCACGCCGGACAGCAGCATGCCCTGCTTGTCACGGAAGGCACCCAGCACCTGGTCGTCCTCGGCGTCGCGCAGGCGCTGCACGATCACCTGCCGGGCGGTCGCCGTCGCGATGCGCCCGAAACCGGCCGGGGTGTCGTCGAACTCCGGGCCGAGCTCGCGCGGCGCCCGGACTCCGTCGTCGTCGGGCTCGGGGCTCTCGATCCGCTCGCGCGCCCAGACGGTGACGTGGCCGCTGCGGCGGTCGATCTCGACGCGGGCGTCCTGCTGGGCGTCCGGTGTGCGGTGGTAGGCGGAGAGCAGAGCCTGCTCGATCGCGGAGAGCAGCACGTCGAGGCTGATCTCGCGCTCGCGCTCGAGCAGCCGCAGCTCGGTCATGTTGATGTCCATGTCAGCTCTCCTCGTCCTCGGACCCGAGGTCCACCTCGTCCATGCGCTTGAGCTCGACCTCGACCTTGCCGCGACGGATGTCGGCGAGCGGCACCTCGTGGGTCGTACCGGCGTCGTCGGACAGGACGACGGCGGTGTCGGTCACCTCGGCGACCCGGCCCGCCCGCGTGCCACCGGCGATCATGTCGAGCGTCACCAGGCGCGTGCGCGCCCGGCGGAAGTGGCGGGCCTGCGTGAGCGGTCGTGAGGTGCCCGGGCTCGAGACCTCGAGGTGGTAGGTCCCTGGGAACATGTCCTGCGCGTCGAGCGCGTCGGAGATGGCTCGTGAGACCTCCGCCACCTGGTCGAGGTCGACGCCGCCGACCTCGTCCTCGGGCAGGTCCACGGTGACGCGCACCGTGCTGCGCTGCTCCGGACCGACGATCTTCACGTCCTCGAGGAACAGTCCGGCTCCGTCGACGGCCGGGCGGATGCGCTCCGCCACCGCCTCCGGGGTGGGCGCGGGGCTGGGTGCCATGACTCTTCTCCTGTCGATCCTGGCGCTCACCCGCCATGGGTTACGACCGGTGTGTGGTTGTGCGCGCGCAGGACAGCCTACCGACCCCCGGCGCGTGCAGCAGCGCGGCACGGCTCGTGGGGGGTGTGACGTGGCATGATCGGGTCCGATGACGCCTCGCCCCGCCCCGTCGACCACGGCCGCCCGCCGCACCCCTGCGACCGTGGCGCTCCGCGTGCGGGCGATGCTCGCGACCGTGCTCGTGACCGCGCTCGTCACCGGGTGCTCGGTGCGCCTCGAGACGCCGTCGCCGAGCGAGCCGGAGCCGGACTCGCGCGAGGTCGCCCGCCGCGCAGCGGTGACCGACGCGCTCGACGTGGCGGAGCTCGCCCGCGTGCTGCTCGTCGAGACCGGGACGGAGGAGCCACCGGGTCCTGAGCTCGCGCGCACCGTCGACGCCGCCGCCGTGCACCTCGAGGCGCTCGGTGGGGTCTACGACTCCGGCCTGGTCGACCCTGACGGCGGCGAGGACGTCGCGGTCGCCCCGACGTCGACGCCGACGTCCTCACCCGGCGCGCCGGAGCCCGAGCCGTCCACGACCGAGGTGGCGGGCGACCCTGCCACGGAGGACCTCGCCGAGCTCGTCGAGCGGCTGAGCCAGGGGTACTCCCGGTCACGCGGGTCGCTCGTGACCGTGCCCGAGGCCGGACTGGCCAGGCTGGTCGCATCGATCGGCACGGCACAGCTCGCGCAGGCGCGGACGATCGCCGCCGCAGCCGGGATCCCCATCACACCTGTCGACCTGCCCACCACGCCGACCGTCCCAGCCGAGCTCCCTGGCGTCCCCGCGGGCACGCTGGTCCCGCTGGTCGCGCTCGAGGACGCCGCCGGGTACGCGTTCGAGGTCGTCGCCGCCCGGGTCGGGTCGGAGGCCGAGCGCGTCGCTGCGAGCGCACGGGCCGACGTCCACCGCGACCGCGCGCAGGCGTGGGCGGTCGCCGCCGGCGTCGCCGGGACGACGAGCGACCCGCGAGCTACCGTGTACGCCCTGCCCCCGGAGGTCCTGTCGGGCGAGGGCGCGACCGCTCACCTCGGGACGCTCGAGCTCGGTCTCGCCGACGCGTACGGCACGCTCCTCGGCAGCGTCGCGGAGGACGACCGTGTCGCTGCGGCGGATCTCCTGACAGACTCCTACCTGTCGGCACGCACCTGGGGTGCTGCACCGCTGTTCTTCCCCGGGATGCCGGAGCAGCGCGACTAGACGACCGGCCCAGGATCGACACGTGGGGAGCGGCGATGCCTCAGACGGTGGTACGCACGAGCGGGCTGCGCAAGACCTACGGCGCCGTCGACGCCGTCGCGGGCATCGACCTCGAGGTGAAGGAGGGCGAGGTCGTGGCCGTCCTCGGCCCCAACGGGGCCGGCAAGACGACGACGATCGAGATGCTCCTCGGTCTGCGCACGCCGACGTCGGGCGTGGTCGAGGTGTTCGGGGCCGATCCCCTGGCCGTCCGGCACCGGGTGGGTGCGATGCTCCAGGACACGGACGCACCCGAGAGCCTCACGGTCGCGGAGATCGTCGGGCTGGTCGGGAGCTACTACCCCTACCGCCTGCCGACACCGCTCGTGCTCGAGCGGGCCGACCTCGTCGCCCAGGCGCGGATGCGCGTCACGCAGCTCTCGGGCGGGCAGCGGGCACGCCTGTCGTTCGGGTTGGCGATCGTCGGTGATCCCGACCTGCTGTACCTCGACGAGCCCACCGCCTCGCTCGACGTCGGCGCGCGCCGCGGGTTCTGGACGCAGGTCTCCGGGCTCACGGACCTCGGCAAGACGATCCTGTTCTCCACCCATAACCTCGCAGAGGCGGACGCCGTCGCCGAGCGCATCGTCGTGATCGCCCGGGGCCGGGTCATCCACGACGGCACACCCCAGCAGATCAAGGCGCTCGTCGCCGGACGCACCCTCCGGCTGACGACGGACGCGCCGCTCTCCTCCGTCCGGGACCTGCCGGGCGTGCGCAACGTCCACGAGGCCGACGGGCTCCCCGGCTCTCGGCCAATCACCATCCAGGCCGCGACGGCCGAGCCCGTCCTGCACGCCCTGTTCGCCTCGCCCTACGAGGTGCGCGACCTGATCGTCGCCGAAGCCTCCCTCGAGGAAGCCTTCGTGCAGCTCACCTCCGTGGGTCCGGACGTCGCTGAGGAGAACCGCCGATGAGCACCACCCACCGCAGTCCCGAGGCGGTCGCGACGCGCGGCCGGAGTGGGATGGTCGCCGCGCAGGTGGTCAGCGAGATCCGACGCACGGCGCGTGTCCCGGAGTACTTCATCGGGGTCGTCGTGCTGCCCGTCATCCTGTTCGCGATGTTCGGCCTGCCGAACAGTGGCGAGACGCTTCCGGGTGGGACGACCGTCGTGGCCATGATCTTCGTGTCGTTCGCCTGCTACGGCGTCGTGAGCCAGGCGCTGTTCTCCTTCGGTGCAGAGCTCGCCGCCGAGCGACTGCAGGGATGGCTGCGGCGCCTGCGGTCCACGCCCATGCCGATGTGGGTGTACTTCGCGGGCAAGCTCGCGCTCAACCTCGTGTTCACCCTGGTCATCGTCGGCGGTATCGCCCTCCTCGCCGCGCTCGCCGGTGACGCGCGGTTCGACGCCAGCCGCCTCGCGACGACGACCGCGGTGCTCCTCCTCGGCACCCTGGTCTTCTCGCCCATGGGGTCGGCCATCGCCTACTGGGCCCGCCCCCGCGCGGCCTCGACGATCGTCAACCTGGTGTTCCTGCCCTTGTCGTTCCTGTCGGGGTTCTTCTTCCCGCTCAGCCAGCTGCCGACCGTCCTGCAAGGGGTCGCGCCGTGGCTGCCCACCTACCACTTCGGACAGCTCGCATGGTCGTCGATGGCGCCCGCCGCCGACCGCGAGATCTTCGGGGCGGGCGACGAGACGAGCATCGCGGTCAGCCTGGTGGTCGTCCTCGCCTGGGGTGCGGCGTGCACGGTGGCCACAGCCGCCGGCTACCGCCGCGAGCTCGACCGCGAACGCGGCTGAGGCTCGCGCGGCCGACGACCGCAGCGCGTCGGCTCAGCTGCCGAGCAGCTGCGCGACGCGCGCGGCGACCGTGTCGACGACGTCGGCGACCGTGACCTGCTCGGACTCGCCGCCGGTACGCGGCCGCACCTCCACGACGCCGTCCGCGAGACCACGCCCGACGACGACGACGAGAGGCACACCGAGCAGCTCTGCGTCGGCGAACTTGACCCCGGGCGAGACCTTGGGCCGGTCGTCGAACAGCACCTCGACTCCACGCTCGGACAGCCGCGTCGCGACGTCGTCCGCCGCAGCGAGCACGGCGGCGTCCTTCCCGGTGGCGACCACGTGGACGTGCGCGGGCGCCACGTGCGCGGGCCACGCCAACCCGGAGTCGTCGTGGTGCGCCTCGGCCAGAGCGGCGAGCGCCCGGGTGACACCGATCCCGTAGGAACCCATGGTGACGGTGACCTGCTTGCCGTTCTGGTCGAGCACCTTGAGACCCAGGGCCTCGGCATACTTGCGGCCGAGCTGGAAGATGTGGCCGATCTCGATGCCGCGGGCGAGCTCCAGCGGGCCGGAGCCGTCGGGTGCCGGGTCCCCGGCGCGGACCTCGGCGGTCTCGACCGTGCCGTCACCGACGAAGTCGCGTCCGGCCACGAGGTCGAAGACGTGCTTGCCGGACACGTTGGCACCGGTGATCCAGCATGTGCCGTCCACCACGCGGGGGTCGAGGAGGTACCTCACCGCGTCCTCGCGGCCGGTGTCCGTCCGACCGACGACTCCGGGGCCGATGTAGCCCTTGACCAGCTCCGGGTGCTTCGCGAAGTCCGCGTCGCCCGCGGCCTCGACCTCGGCCGGTGCGAACGACGCCTCGGCGCGCTTGAGGTCCACCTCGCGGTCGCCCGGCAGGCCGACGACGACGACCTCGCGGGTGCCGTCCGGGTGGCTGAGGGCAAGCACGACGTTCTTGAGCGTGTCGGCGGCCGTCCATGCCACACCGTCGGCGCGCGGGTGCCGCTCGTTGGCCGCAGCCACGAGCGTCGCGATCGTCGGGGTGTCGGGGGTGTCCTCGACGTGCGCTGCGGGGACGCCGCTCGCGTCGACGGCCGCAGGTACCGGAGTCACGACCGCCTCGACGTTCGCCGTGTAGCCGCCCGCCGAACGCACGTACGTGTCCTCACCGATCGCGCTCGGGCTGAGGAACTCCTCGCTGCGCGAGCCGCCCATGGCGCCCGAGGTCGCCGCGACGATCACGTACTCGAGGCCCAGCCGGGTGAACACGCGCTCGTACGCGTCCCGCTGCGCCTGGTACGCGGCCTCCAGGCCGGCGTCGTCGACGTCAAACGAGTACGCGTCCTTCATGACGAACTCGCGGCCGCGGATCAGTCCCGCGCGGGGGCGGGCCTCGTCGCGGTACTTGGTCTGGATCTGGAACAACGTCACCGGGAGGTCCTTGTACGAGGAGTACAGGTCCTTGACCAGGAGCGTGAACATCTCCTCGTGCGTGGGCGCGAGCAGGTAGTCGGCCTTCTTGCGGTCCTGCAGCCGGAACAGGTTGGGGCCGTACTCGGTCCACCGGTGGGTGGCCTCGTAGGGCTCGCGCGGCAGGAGCGCAGGGAAGTGCACCTCCTGCGCGCCCGCGGCGGCCATCTCCTCGCGCACCACGGCCTCGATCTTGCCGAGGACGCGCAGGCCGAGCGGGAGCCAGGTGTAGATGCCCGGCGCGGCGCGGCGGATGTAGCCCGCGCGCACCAGCAGGCGGTGGCTAGCGACCTCGGCGTCTGCGGGATCCTCACGCAGCGTCCGGACGAAGAGAGATGACATACGTAGCAGCACGTGCACAGCCTACCGACCGCACGGGGACCTGCCCGACGCCGGGGCCGCGACGGGGCTACAGGAGGACGGTCGCGTAGGTGCCGACCTGCTCGAAGCCCACGCGCCGGTACGTCGCGAGCGCGGCGACGTTGTAGCTGTTGACGTACAGGGACACCACGGGCGTGCGTGCCGAGCGCACGGCGTCCACGACAGCAGCCACCCCCGGCGCGGCGAGGCCCTGGCCGCGCCGCGACGGCTCCACCCACACCCCCTGCACCTGAGCGACCGTCCCGGCCTGCGCCCCGATCTCGGCCTTGAACACGACCGGCGAGCGCACCTCCGGGTCGGCCGTCCGGACGAACGACCGGCCGTCGGCGATGAGCGACGCGACCCGTTGGGCGTACGCTCCCCCGGCCCCGGCGACCGGAGAGTACCCGACCTCCTCGGTGAACATCGCGACGCACGCGGGGAGCACCCGGCCGAGGTCCTGCGGGCGTGAGCGTCGCACCAGCGGATCGGCTGCGACGTCAGGGGCTCGGTCGATCGCGAGGGACGGCTGGTCGTCGCGCACCTCCCGCGCGCTCCACTCGGCCGCGAGCAGCTCCCAGAGCGCGAGCACGGCGCCGCGCTCTCCGACGAGCGACGACGCGGTGCGGCCCCGCCGTCGCGCCAGCTCCGCGAACGCCGGGATCGCGTCCGGACCCGCGTCCGGCGACAGCACCGGGACGATGTTCGCCCCCGCCCAGCACACAGCCTCGAAGGGACCGGCCGCGGGGAATCCCCACAGCTGCCCGCCCGCTGCCGCGAGGCTGCTGCGACGTGCTACCTCGATCCGCGTCGCGGCGAGCACCGAGGCGACCGGCTGTCGCGCGCAGACCTCCAGGGCCTCGCTGAGGTCCTCGTGCAGCAGCACGCGCGCGCGCCGCCTGGTGCCGAGGATCGTCATGCTTCCGACCTGGTCAGCCGCTGACCGCGACGGTCGGGGTGGCGCCCTCGACGGGCTCCATGGACTCGGCGATGCGCATGGCCTCCTCGATCAAGGTCTCCACGATCTGGTCCTCACGCACCGTCTTGATGACCTCGCCCTTGACGAAGATCTGCCCCTTGCCGTTGCCCGAGGCGACGCCGAGGTCGGCCTCGCGCGCCTCGCCCGGCCCGTTGACGACGCAGCCCATGACGGCGACGCGCAGCGGCACGGTGAGCCCCTCGAGCCCCGCGGTCACGCGCTCGGCCAGCGTGTAGACGTCCACCTGGGCGCGACCGCAGGACGGGCACGACACGATCTCGAGCTTGCGGGGACGCAGGTTGAGGGACTGCAGGATCTGGATACCGACCTTGACCTCCTCGACCGGCGGGGCCGAGAGCGAGACGCGGATGGTGTCGCCGATGCCCTTGCTCAGGAGCGCGCCGAAAGCGGTCGCGGACTTGATGGTGCCCTGGAACGCCGGTCCGGCCTCGGTGACACCGAGATGCAGGGGCCAGTCGCCCCGCTCGGACAGCAGCTCGTAGGCGCGGACCATCACCACCGGGTCGTTGTGCTTGACCGAGATCTTGAAGTCGTGGAAGTCGTGCTCCTCGAACAGCGACGCCTCCCACACCGCGGACTCCACGAGCGCCTCCGGCGTGGCCTTGCCGTACTTCGCCATGAGCCGCGGGTCGAGCGATCCCGCGTTGACGCCGATGCGGATCGAGGTGCCTGCGTCCTTGGCGGCCTGGGCGATCTGCTTGACCTGATCGTCGAACTTGCGGATGTTCCCCGGGTTCACCCGTACCGCGGCGCAGCCGGCGTCGATGGCGGCGTAGACGTACTTCGGCTGGAAGTGGATGTCGGCGATCACGGGGATCTGCGACTTCTTCGCGATGATCGGCAGCGCGTCGGCGTCGTCCTGCGAGGGGCACGCCACCCGCACGATGTCGCAGCCGGACGCCGTGAGCTCGGCGATCTGCTGGAGGGTCGCGTTGATGTCGGTCGTCGGCGTCGTCGTCATCGACTGCACCGAGACCGGCGCGTCACCACCGACGTCGACCGAGCCGACGCGGATCTTGCGGGTGGGGCGGCGCGGCGCGAGGACGGGCGGCGCCTCCTCGCGGACGGCAGGGATTCCCAGGCTGATCGAAGTCACCCGACCATTATCCCCCGCGCACCCGTCGCGAGCGAACGGCGGTCAGCCGAGCGTGACGGGGCGCACGACGTCGGCCACGATGAGCACGAGCGACACGCCCACGATGACCAGGAAGACGCCGTACGCGACCGGGACCATCCGGGCTGTGTCCGCTGGGCCCGGCCGGGGCTGTCCCCGCCAGCGCGCGATCTGCCGGCGGCCGCCCTCGTACAGGGCGCCGACGACGTGGCCGCCGTCGAGCGGCAGCAACGGGATGAGGTTGAACACGAACAGGGCGATGTTCAGCGCGGCCAGCAGCGAGACCCAGCCCGCCACCCGGTCACCGAGTGTCACGTCTCCGGTGACCGCTCCGATCTCCCCCGCCACCCGCCCGACGCCGACGACGCTCATGACCGAGTCGGTGCCGCGCTCCTCGCCGCGCACCAGCGCGGTCGCGACGTCCCACACCTGCACGGGCAGCGTGACCATGACGGAGGCCGTCGCGCTCACCTGCTCGCCGAGCGCGGCGGGGACGTCGCCCAGGGACCCGCGCACGTCCTCGGCGGTCGGACGCACCCCGAGGTACGCGGCGGTGGTCGTGACCGGCTTGCCGGACTCGTCCGTCTGGACCACGCCAGCAGCGTCCACCACCTCGCGGGTCACGAGGGTCGGCTCCACCGTCAGGGACAGCCGCTCCCCCGCCCGCTCGACCTCGACGTCGACGGAGCCGGCGCCCTGGGCGGCGATCGCGGCGACGAGGTCGTCCCAGCTCGCGACCGCGGCGCCCCCGTACGTCACGATCGTGTCGCCGGGCTGCAGGCCTGCCGCTGCGGCGGGCGACACGGGATCCCCGGCCGCGCACTCGGTCGAGCCGCTCGCGCACGGAACCACGGCACCGACGGTCGTCGTCGGCGTGGCGACGCCGAACCCGAGCAGCAGCACCCCGAAGAGCACGAAGGCGATGAGCAGGTTCATGAACGGTCCGCCAAGCATCACAACGACCTTGCGCGGCGCGGACAGCTGGTAGAACGCTCGGTGCTCCTCGCCCGGGTGGATCTCCTCCGCCGAGACCGCGCGCGCGTCCTCCACGAGCTCGGCGAGGCGGCCGGCGCGCACCGGGGCACCCTCGCGCGCGGGCGGGTACATGCCCACGAGGCGCACGTAGCCGCCGAGCGGGATCGCCTTGACGCCGTACTCGGTCTCGCCACGGGTCCGCGACCAGAGGGTCGGACCGAAACCGACCATGTACTGGCTCACGCGCACGCCGAACCGCTTGGCGGGCACCATGTGGCCCACCTCGTGCAGTGCGATCGACGCAAGGATGCCGACCACCAGCACGACCACTCCGAGCAGATACCCCACGACGTCTCCGGTTCGTTCCAGCAGGCTACGGGCGCGCGACGCGCGTCAGGACGCGAGCAGCTCCCGCGCGCGGGCACGGGCCCAGCGCTCAGTCTCCACCACGGTGCTGAGGGTGACCTGGGAACCAGGGGTGCCCTCGTGCTCGTCGACGACGCGGTGCACGATGTCGAGGATGTCGCCGAACCCCGCACGACCGGCGAGGAACGCGGCCACCGCGACCTCGTTGGCGGCGTTCATCGCGGCCGGGTGCGTCGCCGACGCGCGCACGGCGTGACGCGCGAGGTTCGGGGCGGTAAACACGTCGTCGTCGAGCGGTTCGAACGTCCAGCTCGTCGCCTGGGTCCAGTCGCAGGGGGCGATCACGTCGTCCATCCGCTCCGGCCAGCTCAGCCCGAGCGCGATGGGCAGCCGCATGTCGGGTGGGGAGGCCTGGGCGAGCGTGGAGCCGTCCCGGAACTCGACCATCGAGTGCACGACCGACTGCGGGTGCACGACGACGGTGATGTCCTCGACGGGCACGTCGAACAGCAGGTGAGCCTCGATCAGCTCGAGCGACTTGTTCATCATGGAGGCCGAGTTCACGGTGACCACCGGGCCCATGGCCCAGGTCGGGTGCGCCAGTGCCTGCGCGGCCGTGACCGCGGACATCTGCTCGCGCGTCCAGCCTCGGAACGGTCCACCGGAGGCCGTCAGCACGAGCCGGCGGACCTCCTCGGCGCGGCCACCACGCAACGCCTGGGCCATCGCGGAGTGCTCGGAGTCGACCGGGACGATCTGGTCCGGGCGCTGCGCCGCGGCCCGGACGAGCGCCCCGCCTGCGACGAGAGACTCCTTGTTGGCGAGCGCGAGCGTCGACCCGGACTCGAGCGCCGCGAGGGTGGTCGCGAGCCCGATCGAGCCGGTGATGGCGTTCAGCACCACGTCCGCGCCGGACCGAGCGACAGTCGCCGAGGCGTCCGGGCCCGCCAGCACGTCCATCCCGGCAGCGAGGTAACCGAGCTCCCGGACCAGCGCCGATCGCGCGGACTCGTCAGCGACCGCGACGACCCGCACCCCCAGGGCGCGGACCTGGTCCGCGAGCAGCGCGGGATTGGCGCCGCCGGCGGTCAGCGCCGTGATCTCGAGCTCGTCCCGGTGCCGCGAGACGAGCTCGACGGCCTGCGTCCCCACCGAGCCAGTCGAGCCGCACAGCACGACCGTGCGGGCCGCCACCTACTCGACCCCGAGGAGGACCTCGACGGCACGCGAGAGGAACGCGTCGACCGGCGCCTGGGCATAGCCGTCGCGGCCACGGCGGCGTCGGAACGCTGCGTGGCGCACCTCCTCGCTCGTGATCGGCTCGCCACGGTCGAAGTAGGCGACCAGACGCCGGCACAGCGCGTCGACGTCGTCGGCGTCGTACGAGTAGGCGCCACGCTCGCCGGGGAGGAAGCGGTCGCCGTCCGGGCGGCTCAGGCGCCCGTAGAGGGTCCGGGCGCGCTCCGCCAGGTGCTCCATCCAGGCCTGCTGACCGTGGCTCGCGACGAAGTCGGCGCGAGACTTCGCGACGAACGCCGCCTCGAGGCGGTCCAGCGCGCCGTCGACGTCCGCGACGACATAGCCCCCGCGCTCGAGGTCGAACGCAGCGGCGTGGATCTGGCTGGGGCTGAGGCCGACCTCGCTGCCGCCCTCGTAGGCGGCTCGTGCCTGCGCGAACAGGGCGTCCACCTGGTCGGGGGCATAGCCCTTCCGGAACCGGTTCTCCAGGCTGAACATGCCGCTCATGCGCTCTCCTCTGCCGCCAGCTGTCCGCACGCACCGTCGATGTCGCTGCCGCGGGTGTCCCGGATGGTCGTCGGGACGCCGTGCCCGCGCAGGCGCGCCACGAACTCGTCCTCGACCCGCGGGTCCGACGCCGTCCACTTGGACCCGGGCGTCGGGTTGAGCGGGATCGGGTTGACGTGCACCCAGCCCTGGCCGCGGGCGACGAGCTTCTTGCCGAGCAGGTCCGCGCGCCACGCGTGGTCGTTGATGTCGCGGATCAGGGCGTACTCGATGCTCACCCGGCGTCCGGTGACGTCGAAGTAGGCGCGAGCCGTGTCGAGGACCTCGTCGACCGACCAGCGCGTGTTGATCGGCACGAGCTCGCTGCGGAGCTCGTTGTCCGGCGCGTGCAGCGAGACCGCGAGCGTGACCGGGATCCCCTCCTCCGCCAGGCGCTTCATCGCGGGCACGAGGCCCACGGTCGACACCGTGATGTTGCGGGCGGACATCCCGAGACCGTCGGGCGCCTCCGCGACCAGCTGGCGGACCGTCGACATCACGGCCTTGTAGTTCGCCAGCGGCTCTCCCATGCCCATGAAGACCAGGTTGTTCAGCCGCGCCGGACCGCCGGGGATCTCCCCGTCCGCGAGCGAGCGGGCCGCCGCGCGCACCTGCTCGACGATCTCGGCGGTCGAGAGGTTCCGCGTCAGGCCGAGCTGGCCGGTCGCGCAGAACGGGCACGCCATGCCGCAGCCCGCCTGGCTCGACACGCACAGCGTGGTCCGCGACGGGTAGCGCATGAGGACGGACTCGACCTTGGCGTCGTCGAAGAGCTTCCACAGCGTCTTGACGGTCGTGCCGCCGTCCGCCTGCATCACCCGGGCCGCACGCAGCAGGGGCGGGAAGAGCGCGCCGGCGAGCGCGTCGCGCGACGCCTTCGGCAGGTCGGTCATCGCCTCGGGGTCCGAGGTGAGGTGGGTGAAGTAGTGCGTGGCCAGCTGCTTCGCACGGAACGGCTTCTCGCCCAGCTCCACGACCGCAGCCGATCGCTCCTCGGCCGAGAGGTCGGCGAAGTGGCGCGGCGGCTTGCCACGGCGCCCTGCGGACGGCGTGGACAGGTTCAGCGCGATCGGCGCTCGGTCAGCAGACATGTCGAGGAGAGTCTTCCACGGTTCAGCCCACGATCGGCACGGACACCGACAGCAGGAGATAGACGAAGGGGGCAGTGAGGAGCATCGAGTCGAGCCGGTCGAGCACGCCGCCGTGGCCGGGCAGGAGCGAGCCCATGTCCTTGAGCTCCATGTCGCGCTTGAGCAGCGACTCGGCGAGGTCTCCCGCGGTGGCGGTCAGCGGCGTCGCGACGCCGAGCGCAATGCCCATCCACCATGGCGCTCCGAGCAGCGCGGCACCGACGACACCGACCACCAGGGCGAGCAGGAACGAGCCTGCGAGGCCCTCCCAGCTCTTCTTGGGGCTCACCGACGGTGCGAGCGGATGCTTGCCGAACCGCACGCCGGCGAAGAACCCACCGACGTCGTTGGCCACCGCGAGCAGGATGAACAGGCACACGCGGATCTCGCCCTGGGGCTGGGCCAGCATGAGCATGGCGAAGCCGGCGAGCAGCGGCAGGTAGGTGGCGGCGAAGACGCCGGCCGCGGCGTCCCGCAGCGCGCTCTCGGCGTGCCCGTCGATCGCGCGCCAGACCACGACGCCGACGACGGTGAGGAAGAACGAGACCATGAGCGCCTCGCGTCCTGATGTGTACGCCGAGACGAGCATGCCCGCCGTCCCGACCCACAGCGGCAGTAGCGGGAGGGTGAGCGCACGGCGACGGAACGCCTGCGCGAGCTCCCACAGCGCGGCCCCCACAGCCAGCACCGCGAGGGCGACAAACACGCCCTTGACGAGGAAGAGTGAGCCCGCCACCACGGCAAGCAGTAGCAGGCCCACCCCCACGGCCTTGGGCATGTCGCGCCCGGTGCGTGCGGATGAACCTGCGCTCACCTGCTCGAAGACCTCAGCCATCAGATCTCGAGGAGCTCGGCTTCCTTCGCCGCCAGCAGCTGGTCGACCGCATCGGTGTGGCGCTTGGTCACGGCGTCGAGCTCCTTCTCGGCTCGCGTACCCTCGTCCTCGCCGGCGTCGCCGTCCTTGACGGCACGGTCGATGAGGTCCTTGGCCTTGCGACGCACGGCACGGATGGACACGCGCGCGTCCTCCGCCTTCGTCTTGGCGAGCTTGACGTAGTCACGACGACGCTCCTCGGTGAGCGCCGGCAGGACCACGCGGATCACGTTGCCGTCGTTCGCCGGGTTCACGCCGAGGTCGGAGTCACGCAGCGCCTTCTCGATGGCAGTCATCGCCGTCTTGTCGAACGGCGAGATGAGCACGGTGCGCGCCTCGGTCACGTTGAACGACGCGAGCTGCTGCAGCGGGGTCGGGCTGCCGTAGTAGTCGACGAAGACCTTCGAGAACATCGCGGCGTTCGCCCGTCCGGTACGGATCGCCGAGAAGTCCTCCTTGGCGACCGCGACGGCCTTGTCCATCTTGTCCTCGGCTTCGAGGAGGGTCTCGTCGATCACGCGTGCTCCTTCATCAGTTCTTCGCCACGCACCGAACGGTGGCGGCTCTCACGGTGGCGCGGGGTCAGTCCGCGGTGACGACCGTGCCGATGTTCTCGCCGAGGAGCGCCCGCGTGACGTTGCCGGGCTCTCCCATGCCGAACACCCGCATCTGCACCCCATTGTCCATGCAGAGGCTGAACGCGGTGGCATCCACCACGCGCAGGCCCTGCTGGAGGGCGTCGCCATAGGTCAGCACATCGAGCTTGCGCGCCGTCGGGTCCAGCTTGGGGTCCGCCGTGTAGACCCCGTCGACGCCGTTCTTGCCCATCAGGACCTCGTCGCAGTGGGTCTCGAGGGAACGCTGCACGGCGACGGTGTCGGTGGAGAAGTACGGCATGCCCGCGCCGGCACCGAAGATCACGACGCGGCCCTTCTCGAGGTGACGGATCGCCCGCAGGGGGATGTAGGGCTCGGCCACCTGGCCCATGGTGATCGCGGTCTGCACCCGGGTGGACACCCCGGCCTGCTCGAGGAAGTCCTGCAGCGCGAGGCAGTTCATCACGGTGCCGAGCATGCCCATGTAGTCCGCGCGGGCGCGGTCGAGGCCGCGCTGGGAGAGCTCGGCCCCGCGGAAGAAGTTGCCTCCGCCGACGACGATCGCTACCTCGACGCCCTGGGCCACGGCCTGCGCGATCTCCGCCGAGACGCGCTGGACGACGTCGGGGGCCAGTCCGATCTGGCCACCGCCGAACGTCTCGCCCGAGAGCTTGAGCAGGACGCGGCGCCGGGTCGGCTTCGTGGTGTCAGCGGTCATGGGTAGGGCTCCTTCGGTCGGCGACAGCAACGTGCTCTGCGGGCGGGGCTACCTGCACGAGCGCCGTCGGTCCCGCCCGCAAGGGCTGGACCAACGGCGCTCGGGAGGGATCAGGAACCGACGCGGAACCGGACGAACGACGTCACGACGCCGCCGGCCTCGGCCACGGCCTGCTTGACCGTCTTCTTCGGGTCCTTCGCGAGGGGCTGGTCGAGGAGCACGACGTCCTTGAAGAAGCCACCGAGGCGACCCTCGACGATCTTCGGCAGCGCGGCCTCGGGCTTGCCCTCGTTGCGCGAGGTCTCCTCGGCGATGCGGCGCTCGTTCTCGACCGTCTCGGCGGGGACGTCGTCGCGGGAGAGGAACGTCGGCGCGATCGCGGCGACGTGCTGGGCGACGTCCTTGCCCGCGGCCGCACCGGCGGCGTCCGTGGCGACGAGGACACCGATCGACGGCGGCAGGTCCTTGGCGGTGCGGTGCAGGTAGCTCGTGACCTTCTCGCCCGAGACGACGGCGACGCGGCGCAGGGCGATCTTCTCGCCGAGCTCGGCCGACTTCTCGACGATGAGCTCCGCGACCGTCTGGCCGTCGACGGGAGCGGACTGCGCCGCGTCGACCTCGGTGGCTCCGGCAGCGACGACGGCCGCCAGCACCTGCTCGGACAGCGCGATGAACTTGTCGTTCTTGGCGACGAAGTCCGTCTCGCAGTTGAGCTCGATGACGGTGCCGGTCTCACCCTCGGCGGAGGGGACGATCTGGAGCGCGACGAGGCCCTCCGAGGTTGCGCGGCCCTCACGCTTGCTGACGCCCTTGAGCCCCTTCACGCGGATGATCTCGAGCGCCTTCTCGGCGTTGCCGTCAGCCTCGTCGAGCGCCTTCTTGACGTCGAGCATGCCAGCGCCGGTGCGCTCGCGCAGGGCCTTGATGTCAGCGGCGGTGTAGTTCGCCATGGTGGTTCCCTTACCTGTGCAGAAGTGTGTGGGTGGGCGTGCGAAGGCCGGGCGGGTCTCCCCGCCCGGCCAGTGGCATCACTCGGACGGCGTGGTCGCCTCAGGAGCAGCCTCAGCGGCAGGAGCCTCAGCGGCGGGAGCCTCGGCAACGGGCGTCTCGGCCGGGGCCTCGGCGTCAGCGGCAGGAGCCTCAGCCTCAGCCGCAGGAGCCTCAGCCGCAGGAGCCTCAGCCGCAGGAGCCTCAGCGGCGGGAGCCTCGGCACCGGCGAGGAGCTCGCGCTCCCACTCGGCCAGCGGCTCGGCGGCAGCGTCGGCGGTCTGGCCCGACTTGCCGGCCGAACGCGCCATGAGACCGTCGGCCACGGCGTCGGCGATCACGCGGGTCAGCAGCGAGACGGCGCGGATCGCGTCGTCGTTGCCCGGGATCTTGTAGTCGACGACGTCCGGGTCGCAGTTGGTGTCGAGGATCGCGACGATCGGGATGTGCAGCTTGCGCGCCTCGTCGACGGCAAGGTGCTCCTTGTTCGTGTCGACGATCCAGACCGCGGAGGGCACCTTGGACATCTCGCGGATGCCGCCGAGGGTGCGCACGAGCTTGTCCTTCTCGCGACGCAGGACGAGCAGCTCCTTCTTCGTCAGGGACGAGCCCGCGACGTCGTCGAAGTCGATCTGCTCGAGCTCCTTCATGCGCTGGAGGCGCTTGTGCACGGTGCCGAAGTTCGTGAGCATGCCACCGAGCCAGCGGTGGTTGACGTAGGGCATGCCCACGCGCGCAGCCTGCTCGGCGACGGGCTCCTGGGCCTGCTTCTTCGTGCCGACGAAGAGCACGGTGCCACCGTGCGCCACCGTCTGCTTGACGAAGTCGTACGCGGTGTCGATGTAGGACAGCGACTGCTGCAGGTCGACGATGTAGATGCCGTTGCGCTCGGTGAAGATGAAGCGCTTCATCTTGGGGTTCCAGCGACGCGTCTGGTGTCCGAAGTGGACTCCGCTGTCGAGGAGCTGGCGCATGGTCACGACGGCCATGGCACAACCTTTCTGGCACGGCGGCAGCAAGCCTGTCCGTGCGTGTGTCGGGCAGCCCGAGGGCCGCTTGCTTCTCTGAGGTTCTCGGGACGTCCTCGGCGAGGTCGTCCCCCTGGTGCCCTGCTTGGCCGGCGCCGGGTCTGACCCGGACCTGTGCAGGCGCTGACCTGCCCCTGGTCGACTTCCCAGGCACGAGGTGAGGGCACGCGATGTCACTGGCACAGGGCCAGCGCGTCATGGAGTCTACCGGACGCGCGTGGTCGGTGTTCCCACCGCCCTCCCCAGGCACCGCCGACCCGGTGCCGCACCCACAGGTCGACGCGATCGCGACGCGAGTGTCCCCCGACCACGCAGGCTCGTCTCGTGCACCTGTCCTCCGCCGTCCGACCCCTGCGCGCCGCAGCGCTCACGCTCGCGCTCGCCCTGCTCGCGACGGCCGACGGCGCACCGCCGCCCGACAGCCCCTGGTCTCCCCCGGTGCCCGGGCGCGTCGTCGCCGCCTTCCACCGACCCCCGGAGCGCTGGCTCGCGGGGCACCGCGGCCTCGATCTGCGGGCGGAAGAGCTCGACCCCGTCCGCGCGCCGCGCGACGGTCTCGTGACGTTCGCGGGTGTCGTCGTCGACCGTCCGGTGCTCGTGGTCGCGCACGCGGACGGGACACGCAGCACGCTCGAGCCCGTGCGCTCGACAGCCGCGGTGGGCACCTCGGTCGAGCGGGGGGACGTCGTCGGGCACGTGGGAGCGCACCCCGGCCACTGCGCGCCGGACACCTGCGTGCACTGGGGCGTCCGGGTGGGTGATGACTACCTGGATCCCGCGCTGCTGCTCGCGGAGGTGCGGATCGTGCTGCTGCCCCTCAGGGCGTGAGGTCAGGCCTTCTCGCTCGCGACCAGCAGGGCGCGCAGCCGCGCCATGGCCGCGGTGTGCATCTGGGAGATCCGCGACTCCGTCACGCCGAGCACGGTGCCGATCTCCGAGAGCGTCATGTTCTCGAAGTAGTAGAGCGTGAGCACCATCTTCTCGCGGTCACCCAGCTGGCCGATCGCACGGGCGAGGAGGTACTTGGTCTCCTTCGCCTCGAACGTGCGGGCGGGGTCGACCTCGCGGGGGCCCTGCGGGTCGACGGCCGAGACCGTGTCCGCGCGCTCGGCGCCGACGGCGAGCAGCTCGTCGAGGGCGACGACGTTGGCGTTGGACAGCTGGGTGGTGATGGCGCGGACCTCGGCGAGCGGCATACCGATCCACGCGGCGACCTCGGCGTCGGTCGGCGTCCGGCGCAGGTGCCCCTCGAGCTCGGCGTACGCCTGGTCGATGGCGCGTGCCTTGGTGCGCACCGAGCGCGGCACCCAGTCGATCGAGCGGAGCTCGTCGATGATCGCCCCGCGGATGCGGGAGGAGGCGTAGGTCTCGAACTTGATCTCGCGGTCGATCTCGAACTTGTCGATCGCGTCGATCAGCCCGAACATGCCGTACGACACGAGGTCCGCATGCTCGACGGAGCTCGGCAGGCGCATGGCCACCCGCGAGGCGACCATCGTCACGAGCGGCGCGTAGTGCAGGATGAGCTGCTCGCGACGCGCGGCGCTGCCGTGGGCCTTGTAGTCCTGCCACGCCTCGCGGACGAGCTCGGCGGCGTCGACCTCGTCGGTGACGAGGCGAGGACGGAACCCGGAGGCCTGGCCGGGGTCGACGGTGGGGCTGGCGGCTGGCAGCATGCTCAGACCTTCTCTCGCCTCACGCACGGGGGTGCGCGAGCTCGTACGACGAGCGGAGCCGCTCGGCGCTGACGTGGGTGTACTTCTGTGTGGTCGCGAGGGTCGCGTGCCCGAGGACCTCCTGGACGCCACGGAGGTCGGAGCCCCCGGCGAGGAGGTGGGTCGCCGCGCTGTGGCGCAGCCCGTGCGGGGCGATGTCCTCGACGTCCGCGAGCCGGGCGAGGTCGTGCACGACCTCGCGGACCTGCCGCTGGCCCCAACGCTGACCGCGCGAGCCGAGGAGGAGCGCGTCGTCGGTGAGCCGGGAGGTGAGCACGTGCCGGCCGCGCGTCAGCCAGGCGTCGAGAGCCCGTCCTGCGGGCTGGCCGAAGGGCACGACGCGCTCCTTGGCGCCCTTGCCCAGCACACGGACCATCCGCTGGTCGAGGTCGACGTCGTGCACGTCGACTCCGACGAGCTCGCCCACGCGGATCCCGGTGGCGTACAGGAGCTCGACCGCGGCCCAGTCACGCAGGTGGGCCGGGTTGTCGCTCGCGGCGCGCTCGCGCGCCGCCTCCATGAGGCGGGCGGCGCTGTCCACGCCCAGCACGGTCGGCAACGAACGGTCGGCCCGGGGGCTCGCGAGCCGCGAGGCGGGGTCGTTCGCCACGCGGCCGGTGCGCGCCGCCCACTCGAAGAAGGTCCGGGCGCTGGCGCCGCGTCGAGCGATCGTGGCCCGCGACAGGTTGCGCTCGGTCATCGACCCCAGCCATCCCCGCAGGACGGTCAGGTCGATGTCCGCAACGCTCGTCACGCCCTGCTCGGCGGCGTACACGGCCAGCTGTTCCAGGTCGGACCGGTAGGCCCGGACGGTGTGTGCCGCCAGCCCGCGCTGGGCGTCGAGGTGCGCGGCGAAGTCGGCGAGGTGGGGACCCCACTCCGTCGTCTCACGAACCTCTAATGTCGAGCTCACGGGCACCACGGTGGCCTGTCGTGAGCCGTTTCACAAGCACGATCTTGTGCGCCTGGTGAGGTCAATGTCGGGTTTATCCCCCGTTCGCCGCAAATATCGCGCCGTCAGCGCAGGCCAAAGCCGACTTCCTCACCCAGGACGACCTGATACGCCGCGGCCGAACCGCGCCAGAACTGGGTCATCTGACCTCTGACCCGTTTCGCCCCGGAGGGTTGTTCACTCGTCGCCACCCGTCCAGGTCGCGCACGGCGAGGCCCGCGAGCTCGAGCGTCCCCGCCGCCGCCATCGTGTCCTGCGTGCCCAGCCCGGCCGCCCGCGAAAGGGCTGCGGTGCCAGCCCCCCGCCGCAGCGGGAGAGCCTCGAAGACGCGCCGCTCCCGCTCCGCGAGCCCGTCCCCCGGGCGGTGCTCGTCGGGGCGCGCAGCCGGAAGGTGCTCGCCGGCGGCGCCCACGAGCTCGGCCACCTCGGCGGCGTCCGTGACGCACACGGCGCCTTGCTCGCGCAGGAGGCGGTGGCAGCCGGCCGAGGCGGCGGACGTGACGGGGCCGGGCACCGCTCCCACCGGACGCAGCAGCTCCGCGGCTCGACCCGCCGTGCTCAGCGCGCCGGAGCGCCACGCGGCCTCGACCACGACGGTCGCCACGGTCAGGGCGGCGATCAGCCGGTTGCGCTGCAGGAACCGCACCCGTGACGGCACCGAGCCCGGCGGGACCTCGCTCGTCACCGCGCCCGCGTCGCACAACGCCTCGAGGAGCCGTGCGTTGCCTGCCGGGTAGAGCCGGTCCACGCCGCCCGCGAGCACGGCGACCGACGCGCCACCCGCGGCAAGGGCACCCCGGTGCGCGGCTGCGTCGATGCCGTACGCACCTCCGGAGACGACGACCACGCCGCGGTCGGCGAGTCCCGTGGCGAGGTCGGACGCCACCTGGTTGCCGTACTCCGTGCTCGCCCGGGCACCGACGATCGCGGCACCGCCGGCGTCCACGGACCTGCCGCGCACCCACAGGCAGAACGGCGCCTCGGCGCCCAGGTCGTCCAGGCCCGCCGGCCACCCCGGCGACCCCGGCAGGACCACTCGCCCGCCGAGCCGGGCCAGGACGCGCAGCTCCCGCGCGGGGTCCAGGACAGCCAGGCGTGGCCGCCAGCGGTCGACGCCGCGGACCAGCGCCGGGGCGGCCGCCGGCGCCACGACGCCACGCTCCACGAGCTCGGCGACGCCACGGGCGGCCTGGTCCTGGGAGGCGTCCAGCCAGCGCAGCGCCGACCCGGCCCCGATCGTGCGCACGAGCGCCCCCGCGACCGCGTCGGCGGGCTCGGCAAGGCGGCTCCACGCGGCGGCGGCGAGCACCGCGTCACCGACGTCGAACCGCAGCCCGGTCACGAGCCGCTCCTCGTCCGCAGGGCGAGGGCGCGCGCCACGTCCTCGGCCCCGGGCCCGTCGCGGCCCGCCAGATCCGCGAGCGTCCAGGCGACCTTGAGCACCCGGTCCGCCCCCCGCAGCGTCAGCTGTCCGCGGTCGAGCGCCCGGTCGAGATCGCCCAGCACGCGGACCCGCGCCCCCAGGCGTCGCCGCAGCCATCCACCGTTCGCCTCCGCGTTGGTGGCCCACCCCGTGCCGAGGTACCGCTCCGTCTGCGCGTCCCTGGCCGCTCGCACGCGTGCGGCCACCGCGGCGCTCGCCTCGCCCCGAGCGCCGTCGGCGAGGTCGGCACGGCGCACCGGCGCGACTTCCACCTGGAGGTCGACGCGGTCCAGGAGCGGGCCGTCGAGCCGTGCGAAGTAGCGACGTCGGGCGAGCGAGGAGCACGTGCAGTCGAGCCCCTTGCCGAACGCCCGTCCGCACGGGCACGGGTTCGCCGCCAGGACGAGCTGGAACCGCGCGGGGTAGCGCGCCGCGCCGCCCGCACGATGGATGACGAGCTCGCCCTGCTCGAGCGGCTGACGCAGGGTCTGCAGCACGCGTCCGGCGAACTCGGGGGCCTCGTCGAGGAACAGGACCCCGCGGTGCGCCCGGGAGGCCGCACCCGGCCGCGGCAGGCCCGACCCCCCACCCACGATCGATGCCGCCGTCGCCGTGTGGTGCGGACCCTCGAACGGGGGGCGCCGGATCAGCCCGACGCTCGGGTCGAACGTGCCCGCCACCGAGTGCAGCGCGGTGACCTCGACGGACTCGTCCTCCCCGAGGTCCGGGAGGATCCCGGGCAGGCGCGTGGCGAGCATCGTCTTGCCCGCGCCCGGCGGCCCGACCATGAGCAGGTGGTGCCCACCTGCGGCCGCAACCTCGAGCGCCTGCCGGGCCGGCCCCTGCCCCAGCACATCCGCCAGGTCAGGGGTCTCGGCACGCGGCGCGCGCACGGGCCCGCGCGCGACGGGCGGCAGCACTGCCGGCGGCGGGATCTGCGCCCCGTACGCGAGGGCGAGCTCGCCGAGGGTCGCGACGCCGCGGACGTCTGCCCCGCGCACCAGGCGCGCCTCGGCGGCATCCGCCTCCGCGACCACGACGCGCTCCACGCCGGCGGCCACGGCGGCCGCCACGGCAGGCAGGACCCCGCGCACGGGGTGCACACGACCGTCGAGGCCCAGCTCGCCCAGGTGCACGGCGCGCGCGGCACTGGCTGCGTCGACCAGTCCCGCACCCGCGAGGACCGCGACCGCGATCGCCAGGTCGAAGCCCGAGCCCTGCTTGGGCAGCGCCGCGGGCGACAGGTTCACCGTCACCTTGCGGTTGGGCCAACGCAGCCCGGACGACGTCACCGCCGCGCGCACGCGGTCCCGCGACTCGCTGAGCGCCGCGTCCGGGAGGCCGATGAGGGTGAAGCCGGGCACGGAGGCCGCGAGGTGCGCCTCCACCTGGACGACGTGCCCCGTGAGCCCGACGAGCGCCACCGCGCCGGCGCGGCCCAGGCCCATCAGCACACCCCCACGAGGTGCTCGACGACGGCGCGTCCCTGACGCTGCGCCGTCACGGCGACGACGTCGATCCGCACCGACGCGACGTACGGCTCGTACGTGGTCAGCCACTCCCCGGCGAGCCGGCGCAGCCGGGCAAGCTTGCGCGGCGTCACCGCCTGCGCCGGGTGCCCGAACGCCGTGCTCGTCCGCGTCTTCACCTCGACCACGACGACCTCGTCGCCGTCGAGCGCGACGATGTCGAGCTCGCCCCCGGTCCCTCGCCAGTTGCGGGCCACCAGCGCGTACCCGCAGTCCTCCAGGAACCGCGCCGCCGTGCGCTCGCCGTACTGTCCCACCGCGTCCTTCGCGCGCATGAGCACCACCTCCAGGTCTCAACCTGAGGCACCAGCGCGCCTCGCACGGGCGGCGCCGGCGTACCTGTGGACAGCGTCGTCCGCAGGCGTCGCTGGGGAGGGCGCTGGCTAGAGCGTGAGCTCGGCGCGCGCGAGCTCCTCGACGTTGACGTCCTTGAACGTCACGACGCGCACGGACTTCACGAACCGCGCCGAGCGGTACACGTCCCACACCCACGCGTCGGCGAGAGTCAGCTCGAAGTAGACCTCGCCCGCGGCCGAGCGGACCTGGAGGTCGACCTGGTTGGCCAGGTAGAACCGACGCTCGGTCTCGACGACGTACGAGAACAGCCCGACGACGTCGCGGTACTCGCGATAGAGCGCGAGCTCCATCTCTGTCTCGTAGTTCTCCAGGTCCTCGGCGCTCACGGGACCATCATCTCGCATGCCGAGGCCGGTGCCGAACCGACCCCGGGGAGCCGCCACGACCGGCGGTGGTGCTCGCTCGGGCCGCTCGTGCGCAACGCCTCGAGGTGGTCCGGGGCTCCGTAGCCCTTGTTCCGGTCCCAGCCGTACGCCTCGTGCCCTGCGGCGAGCGCGGTCATGATCCGGTCGCGCTCGCACTTGGCGAGGACGCTCGCACCCGCCACCGAGGCGCAGCGCAGGTCGCCCTTGACGAGGGTGCGCACCGCACGCGCCGGCCCGACGTCGGCGGCGCTGAAGAGGTCACCCTGCGCGGGCGGGGTGAGCCAGTCGTGCGAGCCGTCCAGCAGCACCGCCGCGACCGGTCCGCACGCGGCCTCGACGCGGCTCAGCGCGCGCTCGCCGGCGCGCCGCAGCGCCCCGATGATGCCGACCTCGTCGATCTCGGCCGCGCTCGCGTGCCCGACGCCCCAGGCCACCGCCCACGTCTGCACGAGGGCCTCGAACCGCTCGCGTGCCGCCGCGGACAGCGCCTTGGAGTCGGTGAGCCCCGCGGGGCACGGCCGGGTCGTCGCCCGCACGACCGTGACGCCGACGCTCACGGGGCCAGCCAGCGCGCCGCGCCCGACCTCGTCCATGCCCGCCACGAGCAGCGGCCCCTCCCGGAGCCAAGCACGCTCGTGGCGCAGGTCGGCCTTCGTCACGGCTCCCCCACCGGCGCGAACACGTCCTCCGGGTTCTTCATGAGCGCAAGCCGGTCGACCGGCCAGACCCGTGCGAACGCGACGCCGACGACGTCGTCGAGCGGCACGTAGCCGCCTCCCGGCAGACCACCGGTGTATCGCGAGTCGTGCGAGTGCGGGCGGTTGTCGCCCATCACCCAGTAGGAGTCCTCGGGCACGACCGTGTCGAACTCCGTCTGGCTGGGCGCGACGCCCGGCTTGAGATAGGTCTCGGCGAGCGGCACGCCGTTGACGGACACGCGGCCCTCGTCGTCGCAGCACGTGACGTGATCGCCCCCGACCCCGACGACACGCTTGATCAGGTGCTCGCCGGCGTCCTGGGGACGGAGCCCGACGAAGGTGAGGGCGTCGTCCGCGAAGCCCGTGACGCCGTCGGCGTCCTCGGGACCGTCCTCGCCCAGCCAGCCGCCCGGGTCCTTGAACACGATGACGTCGCCGCGGCGGACGTCGGCGAACCGCGGCACGAGCTTGGAGACCAGCACGCGGTCGCCCTCGATCAGCGTGTCCTCCATCGACGAGCTGGGGATCGAGAAGGGCTGGACTAGGTACGTCTTGACCAGCCAGGACAGCAGCAGCGCGCTGACGACGATGATGACGAGCTCGCGCAGGAGGGAGCCGCGCTTGCGGCGCGGCTGCTCGGGGCGTCGGGAGGGTTCGGGCGTCGGCTCGGCGCCAGCGTCGCTCTCGGGGTCCACCACGCCACCTTCGTCAGAACTTGCCGTCCATGCCACCGGACCACGATACGTCCCGTGGCTGGACGCGCACGCCAGGGCCCGGGAACGACGACGGCGGGCGGGTGATCGTCACCCGCCCGCCGTGGACGTTGTTCGGAGCGAGAAGGCTCAGGCCTTCGGCTCGCGCTTCTCCTTGATGCGGGCCTTCTTGCCGCGGAGCTTGCGCAGGTAGTACAGCTTCGCGCGACGCACGTCACCGCGAGAGACGACCTCGATCGACTCGATCGCCGGGGTGTGGATCGGGAAGGTGCGCTCGACGCCGACGCCGAAGCTGATCTTGCGGATGGTGAAGGTCTCACGGACGCCACCACCCTGGCGGGCGATCACGATGCCCTGGAACGCCTGGATGCGCGAGCGCGTGCCCTCGACGACCTTGACGTTGACCTTGAGCGAGTCGCCGGCGCGGAAGGCCGGGATGTCGGTGCGCAGCGATGCTGCGTCGACGGAGTCGAGCGTGTGCATGTTCACTCCTCGTCCTGCCACAGGTCAGGAACGCGTCTCAGGGGGCCGACCACGAACGTGGGCCCTACGGGTTCGACTGGGTGCGTTCGCATCCCGAGGGGATGCGCTGAGCGAGTTCTCCCCTGTGGCAGAGACTCGAGCGGCACCAACGACCAATCTTGCCACACGCGGACCTGCGTCGGGTAATCCGCAGCCTCAGGCGTCCTGGCCGGGTTGCGGTGCGACGACGCCGTCCGCGACGACCCAGCCGAGCTGAGCGAGGGTCGCGCGGTCGTCCTTGTCGAGCGCGGTGGGCTCGAGGGCCGCCACGAGGTCGGGCCGCCGGGCCGCTGTACGTGCGAGCGCCTGGTCGCGGCGCCAGCGCGCGATCTTGCCGTGGTGCCCGGACATCAGCACGTCGGGGACGTCGAGCTCGCGCCACGTCACCGGCCGCGTGAACACGGGGTACTCGAGCAGGCCCGCCTCGCCGTGCGACTCCTCGACCAGCGACGCGGGGTTCCCGATGACGCCCGGGAGCAGGCGGACGACGGCCTCCGTCATCACGAGGGCGGCGACCTCACCGCCGTTGAGGACGTAGTCGCCGATCGAGACCTCGCGGACCTGGACCCCGGCTGCGCGGTAGTGCTCGGCCACGCGCGCGTCGATCCCCTCGTACCGACCGCAGGCGAACACGAGCTGGTCGGCCTCGGCCCACGCGTGCGCGGTCTCCTGGGTGAACGTCGGCCCGGACGGCGTCGGCACGACCAGCACGGTTCCCGGTCCCTGGATCACCTCGTCGAGCGCCGCGCCCCACACGTCGGGACGCATCACCATGCCGGCGCCGCCACCGGCAGGGGTGTCGTCCACGGTCCGGTGCCGGTCCGTGGCCCAGGTGCGCAGGTCGTGGACCTGCAGGTCGAGCAGGCCGCTCGTGCGGGCCTTGCCCACCAGCGAGAGGTCGAGCGCCGCGAGGTACTCGGGAAAGATCGTGACGACGTCGATGCGCACTACGCCTCCGCGGGCTCGTCGCCGTCGGGGCGGGCGACGACGATCGCATCCGCGTCCCGCGCCAGCAGACCGCCGGGCGGGTCGAGCACGACGCGTCCGCCGGCGACGTCGACGACCGGCACGATCGCGGCGACGAACGGCACGAGGGTCCGCTCGCCGGTGGTCTCGCGCACCACGAGGACGTCGTGGGCGGGCGGGTGCTCGATGCCGAGGACGGTCCCGACGACGGTGCCGTCCGCGAGCTCGGCCCGCAGGCCTTCGAGCTCGTGCGGGTACCAGGCGTCGTCTTCGTCCGAGGTGTCGGCGTCGACGAGGAGCTCGAGGCCGCGCAGGGCCTCCGCGGCGGTGCGGTCGGGGACGCCCTCGAAGCCGATCAGCCAGCGGCCGTTCGCGACCCGAACCGACGACACCACCAGCTCGGTCCCCGCGTTCGTGCTGAGGCGCTGGCCGACGGCGAGCCGCTCCTCGGGCACGTCGGTGTGGACGTCGATGCCGACCTCGCCGCGCAGGCCGTGCGCCCGCCCGATCCGGGCTGCCATCAGCTGCATGTCGTCTCCTGGGGTCCTGCGCGCGCGGCGCGGTGGTGTGCGTGTGTCGTGGGGAGAAACGTCTCAGGCCCGGCCCACGAGGGGCCGGGCCTGAGACGGTGACGCTCTGGGAGGCTCAGCGGCGGTCCACGTCGACGACGTCGACCCGCACGGGAGCCGGGGACAACGCCCCGACGACCGTCCGCAGGGCTCGCGCCGTGCGGCCGGACCTGCCGATCACGCGGCCGAGGTCGTCGGGGTGCACGCGCACCTCGAGAACCTCGCCCCGTCCGCGGTTGCGCGTCTCGACCTGGACCTCGTCCGGGTTGTCGACGATGCCGCGGACCAGGTGCTCCAGAGCGTCGGCGAGCATCAGGCCTGCTCCTCCGCCGACTCCTCAGCGGGAGCCTCGGCAGCGGGGGCGGGCTCGGCAGCCTTGGCCTCGGAGGCCTTGGCCTTGACCTTCTCGGCCTGCTCGGCCGCTGCGGCGATCGCGGCGGCAGGGTCGACCTTCTCGCCCTTGACGCGCAGGGTGCCCTCGGCGCCCGGGAGGCCCTTGAACTTCTGCCAGTCACCGGTGACCTTGAGGAGGGCGAGGACCTGCTCGGTCGGCTGCGCGCCGACGCTCAGCCAGTACTGCGCGCGCTCGGAGGAGATGTCGATGAGCGACGGCTCCTCGGTGGGGTGGTACTTGCCGATCTCCTCGATGACGCGACCGTCACGCTTGGTGCGGGAGTCGGCGATGACGACACGGTAGTACGGCGCACGGATCTTGCCGAGACGCTTCAGACGAATCTTGGTGGCCACAGTGGTGGTCTCTCCTGGTTCTCAGATGTGGGCGAACCGTGGCGCCACGCGGTGGGGCCGCACGGCGATCGGGTTCAGGACACGGCACTGCGCGGAGAGAGGGGCCGGGCATGCCGAGTACAGGGGGTTATTCTGCCAGACCCGGACCGATGCTCCAACACGTGCGCGGCCGGGGCTTCATGCCACCCGGCTCCCGCGCAGCACGACCGCGCTCGGCGTCGTGAGGGCACGCACGTCGCGCGCAGGGTCGGCGTCGTACACCACGAGGTCCGCGCTGGCCCCTTCGACGAGCCCGGGGACGCCCAGGTACTCCCGCGTGCGCCAGCTCGCGGCGCCCAGGACGTCGAGGGCCGGGACGCCCGCGCGGGCCAGCTCGGCGCACTCGTCCGCGATCCGCCCGTGGCTGAGCGTCCCGCCCGCATCCGTCCCGACGAGGAGCCGCACGCCGGCGTCGAACAGGTCGCGCACGTGCTCGTAGCGTCGGGCGTGCATCTGCCGCATGTGCCCGGCGTACACCGGGTACTTACCGTCGGCCTGGCCAGCGATCGCCCCGAACTGCGCCACCTGGAGCAGGGTCGGCGTCACCGCGACGCCCGTGCGCGCGACGCGGTCGATCTGCTGCGCCGTCAGTCCCGTCCCGTGCTCGAGGCAGTCGACGCCGGCGTCGAGCAACGGGTCGAGCGCCACGGTGCTGAACGTGTGCGCCGTGACGCGAGCACCGGCGTCGTGCGCCCGGGCGACGGCGTCGCCCAGCACGTCCGCAGGCCAGAGGGGCGCAAGGTCCGCCTCGGCCCCCGCCTCGCGGTCGATCCAGTCCGCCACGATCTTGACCCAGCCGTCCCCGCGCTCGGCCTGGCGCCGCACCTCGTCCGGAAGGTCCGCGACGTCGTCGAGCTCGATGCCGTAGCCGCGCAGGTAGCGCTTGGGGCGCGCCAGATGAGCGCCCGCCCGGATCAGTCGGGGCAGGTCGTCGCGCTCGTCGATCCAGCGCGTGTCCGACGGCGAGCCTGCGTCGCGCACGAGCAGCACGCCCGAGTCACGGTCCGCCAGGGCCTGCGCCTGGGCGGCCGCGCGGTCGGCCGGGCCGGTGGCGACGAGCCCGATGTGACAGTGCACGTCGACCAGCCCGGGCACGACCCAGCCCGGCACCCGCGTGACGTCCCCGGACGACGGCCGCTCGTAGGTGATCCGGCCACCGACCACCCAGGCCTCCGGTCGCACGTCGTCGTCGCCGACGCGGACCGGGCCCGCCAGGTGCAGGACGTCGGGCACGTCAGCCCCCGAGCAGCTTCTTCAGGTCGTCGGGCGAGAGGTCCGGGACCCCCGGCTTCTTCGCACCACCGAGGCCGAAGGCCGACCCCTGCGGCGCGGGCGCAGCCGGCATCTCGCCCGCCGCCCGCAGCCGCGCGAGGCGCTCCTGCTCCGCGCGCTTGGCGGGGTTGCCCGACTTGGCCTTGCCCTTCTTGGGCGGCGCCTGCATGCGACCCTTGGACTTCTTGCCCCCCATGCCGGGCAGCGCGCCCATGCCAGGCATGCCCCCGCCGCCGCCGCGGGCCATCTGCTTCATCATCTTCTGGGCACCGGCGAAACGCTCGAGGAGCTGGTTGACCGCCGTCGTCGTCGATCCCGAGCCCTTCGCGATGCGCGCGCGGCGCGAACCGTTGATGAGCTTGGGGTTACGGCGCTCGGCCGGGGTCATCGAGCGGACGATCGCCTCGATGCGGTCGACCTCACGCTCGTCGAAGCTCTCGAGGGCCTCGCGCATCTGGCCCATGCCCGGCAGCATCCCGAGCATCTTCTTCATCGAGCCCATGTTGCGCATGCCCTGCATCTGCACGAGGAAGTCCTCGAGCGTGAAGTCCTCCCCGCCCGCGAGCTTGTTCGCCATGCGCTCGGCCTCGTCGGCGTCGAACGCCTTCTCGGCCTGTTCGATCAGGGTCAGCACGTCACCCATGTCGAGGATGCGCGAGGCCATGCGGTCCGGGTAGAACGGCTCGAAGTCCGTGAGCTTCTCACCTGTGGACGCGAAGAGGATCGGGCGACCCGTGACGCTCGCGACCGACAGCGCCGCGCCACCACGGGCGTCGCCGTCAAGCTTCGACAGGACGACGCCGGTGAAGCCCACGCCGTCGGCGAACGCTCGCGCGGTGGTCACCGCGTCCTGGCCGATCATGGCGTCGATGACGAAGAGCACCTCGTCCGGCTGCGTCGCCTCGCGGATCTCCGACGCCTGGGTCATGAGCTCGGCGTCGATGCCGAGGCGGCCGGCGGTGTCGATGATCACGACGTCGTGCTGGCGGGACCTCGCCGTCTCCACACCGGCACGTGCCACGGCGACCGGGTCGCCCGTGGGGACCTCGTCCTCGCCGGCGACCCCCGGGTGCGGGGCGTACACGGGAGCCCCCGCGCGCTCACCGACGACCTTGAGCTGGGTCACGGCGTTCGGGCGCTGGAGGTCGGCCGCGACGAGCAGCGGGGTGTGCCCCTGCTCGCGCAGGTGCACCGCGAGCTTGCCGGCGAGCGTCGTCTTGCCGGCACCCTGGAGGCCGGCGAGCATGATGACCGTGGGCGGGTTCTTCGCGAGGTTCAGACCCCGCGCGTCCCCACCGAGGATGGCGACGAGCTCGTCGTTGACGATCTTCACGACCTGCTGGGCCGGGTTGAGCGCGCCCGAGACCTCCGCGGACAGCGCACGCTCCCGCACCTTGCCCGTGAACTCGCGCACGACGCTGACCGCGACGTCGGCGTCGAGCAGGGCCCGGCGGATCTCCCGCACGGTCGCGTCGATGTCGGCCTCGCTCAGGCGACCCCGCGTGCGCAGGTGCTTGAAGGTCGATGTCAGGCGGTCTGAGAGCGTGGCGAACACCGGTGTTGATCCTCACGATCGGCTGCTGCGGGGCAAGAGGGCTGCAACGGCACAGCCTACCCGCCGCCACCGAGATGGCGTCGTGCGCGCGCGGTGAGGTCGTCCACGAGGGTCGCGCGCCAGGACGTCCAGCCGGTCGGGCCGAGCGAGGACGAGTCGGCCTCCGTCAGGACCCGCAGGCAGGTGAGCAGGTCGGCTCGGCCCGCGACCGCGGCGACGAGCTCGGCGACGGTCGCGGGGTCGTCGGGGTCGGCGGTCGTCGCGAGCCGCGCGAGGGTCAGGTGGTGGCGGACCAGGAGCGTCACGTCGCCCACGACGTCGGCGGCGTAGCCCATACGGCCGAGGATGTCGGGGACGAGCGCGGCGCCCGCGACGCTGTGGTCGGCGGCGCCCGCGCGCTTGCCGATGTCGTGCAGGAGCGCGGCGAGGAGCAGCACCTCGGGGTCGGCGACCCGCTTGCGGTCGCCGCTGGCCCGGGCGGCGACCTCCACGAGGTGCCGGTCGACCGTGTGGCGGTGCACCGCCGCGCGCTGCGGCCGGTTCCGCACGCCCTGCCACTCCGGGATCCACGACGTCACGACGCCGGCGAGGTCGAGCGCCTCCCAGACCTGCACCTGGGCGGCGCCGGACGCGAGCAGCGACTGCAGGTGCGTGCGCGCGATCCGCGGCCAGGGCTCCGGCATGGGAGGGCAGAGCGCGAGCGACCCGACCGTGACGGGCGACAGCTGCAGCCCCGTGCGAGCCGCGGTCGCCGCCGCGCGCAGCGGGAGCAGGGGGTCGCGCTCGGGTTGGGCGTCGCTCGCCAGCACGAGCTCGCCGTCGTGCTCGACCAGGCCGTCACCGACGCGCTGCAGCCGGGGCGCGACCCGCCGGCCACGCACGATCCGCGGGCCGCGGCCGGGATGTGCCAACGCCTGCCGTGCGCGGCGTGCGGTCGTGTCCAGGGCGTAGGTGAGGACCCGACCAGCCTCGGCGGTCGAGGCCAGGAGGTCGTCGGAGTCGGCCAGGCCGCACAGTGCCGCGACCTCGTCCTGGTCCGCGAGCAGCAGCTTGTTGGTGCGACGTCGCGTGGCAAGGGCGAGCGCGTCACGCACGTCCAGGAGATGGCCGTAGGCGCGGTCGACCTCGCCGTGCGGGCGGTCGGTGATCCACGAGGCGGCGAGCGCGGAGAGCACGGTCGCGTCCCGGATCCCGCCGCGCGCCTCCTTGAGGTCCGGCTCGATGAGGTACGCGAGCTCCCCGAACCGGGAAGCCCGCTCGCGGGTGGAGTCGAGGAGCTCCGGGAGCCGGCGACGCGCCGCCCCGCGCCAGTCCTGGAGCACGGCCGACGACGCCGCGTGCACGAGGCTCGCGTCCCCCGCGACGGCCCGCGTGTGCAGGAGCCCGACCGCCGCGGGCAGGTCCTTGCTGGCCACCCGCCGGCAGCCGGCGAGGGAGCGGACGGCGTGGTCGAGCTCGAGGCCGGCGTCCCACAACGGGTACCACAGGCGCTGGGCGATCTCCTCGATCTGGTCGGCGGACCGGGTCCGGCCGTCGTGCAGCAGGACGAGGTCGAGGTCCGAGCACGGACCCGCCTCGTCGCGGGCCAGGCTGCCCACCGCCGCGAGGGCGAGGCCGTGGCCGTCGTCGACGACCGCGTCCCAGAGGCGAGCGAGCCCGTCGACGACGAGCGCGCTGGTCCGCGCGCGGCGTCGCGCGCCGCTCTCCCCCGCCTCGAGCGACGCGCGTGCGAGGGAGAGCCGAGAGGCCCGGAGGTCCCGCACCGTGGGGTGCGAGACCTCCGGGCCCGTGGTTGCGTCAGCCACGTGCGACTACAGCGCCTCGGCGCCGTGCTCGCCGGTGCGGACCCGGGCGACGTCGTCGACCGGGACGGTCCACACCTTGCCGTCGCCGATCTTGCCGGTCTGTGCCGCAGCAACGATCGCCTCGGTCACGGTCGTGGCGTCCTCGTCGATCACGAGCACCTCGATCCGGACCTTCGGCACGAGGTCGACCGTGTACTCGGCCCCGCGGTACACCTCGGTGTGGCCCTTCTGACGGCCGTAGCCGCTGGCCTCGCTCACCGTCATGCCTCGGACTCCCGCTGCCTCCAGGGCCGACTTCACGTCGTCCAGGCGGTGCGGCTGGATGATTCCTGTGACGAGCTTCATGCCTTGCCCTCCGTGATCACTCGGCCGGAGCCGATCGTCTCGTACGCGGCCTCGCCGTGCTCGGCGAGGTCGATGCCGCCCACCTCGACGTCCTCGCTGACACGCCACCCGAGGGTGGCCTTGACGCCGTAGCCGAGGACGGCGGTGACGATGCCGGAGATCAGCATCGCGGCGACCGCGATGACGATCTGGACGACGAACGACTCGATGCCGTGGCCGTAGAACAGGCCCTGGTCGGTGGACCAGAGGCCCAGCAGCACGGTGCCGACGAGGCCACCGACGAGGTGCACGCCGACCACGTCGAGCGAGTCGTCGTAGCCGAACTTGTACTTGAGGCCCACGGCCAGCGCGCAGAGCACACCGGCGACGAGGCCGATGAAGATGGCGCCCACCGGCGACACGAATCCGGCGCCCGGCGTGATCGCCACGAGGCCCGCCACCACACCAGAAGCGGCACCGAGGGAGGTCGGGTGCCCGTCACGGATCTTCTCCGTCACGAGCCAGCCGAGCATCGCCGCGCAGGTCGCGACCGTGGTGGTCACCCACGCCAGGCCGGCCTGCTCGTTCGCCGCGCCCGCGGACCCGGCGTTGAAGCCGAACCAGCCGAACCACAGCAGCGCCGCGCCGAGCATCACGAACGGCAGGTTGTGCGGACGCATGGGCTCCTTGCCGAAGCCCTTGCGCTTGCCGACGATCAGCGCCAGCACCAGACCGGCGATGCCCGCGTTGATGTGCACGACCGTGCCGCCCGCGAAGTCGAGCGGTGCGACGCTCGCAGCACCGTCGGTGGTCCCGAAGATCATGGCCGCGAGGCCGTCCTCGGAGCCGCTGAGCAAGCCGCCGCCCCACACCATGTGCGCGAGGGGGAAGTACGACAGCGTGACCCACAGGCCCGCGAAGGTCAGCCACGCCCCGAAGCGGGTGCGGTCGGCGAGCGACCCGGAGATCAGGGCGACGGTGATGATCGCGAAGGTGGCCTGGAAGGCCACCCCGACGAGCGCCGGCACGCCGTTCCCCGCGAGGATGCCGTCTGCGTCCGTCAGGTCGCTCAGACCGAAGAACTGGAACGGGTTGCCGAACAGGCCGGCGACGTCGTCCCCGAACGACATCGAGTAGCCCCAGAGCACGTAGATGATGCCGACGAGGCCCATGGCCCCGAAGCTCATCATCATCATGTTGAGGACGCTCTTGCTTCTGACCATGCCCCCGTAGAAGAACGCGAGCCCTGGCGTCATGAGCAGCACCAGAGATGCTGACGCCAAGAGCCACGCGGTGTTACCGGTGTCCAGCGTGAAGTCCATGTGACCGAATCCCTTCCGCACCAGCCGCTCGGCCGGTCTGGGGACCACAGTGGCCAACGGCAGTTACCGGTCCGGTCCGCTCGCGTTACGAACGTGGGACTTCACGCGCCACCAGGTAAACGTCGTGTTTCCACGACCCCTGTGTCTCGGTGGGTGGTCAGGAACCGAGCAGACCGTCGACGAACTGCTCGGCGTCGAAGGGGGCGAGGTCGTCCGGTCCCTCGCCCAGGCCGATGAGCTTCACGGGCACCCCGAGCTCGCGCTGGACCGCGACGACGATCCCGCCCTTGGCGGTTCCGTCGAGCTTCGTCAGGACGATCCCGGTGACGCCGGCCACCTCACCGAAGACACGGGCCTGGTTGAGACCGTTCTGCCCGGTCGTGGCGTCGAGGACCAGCAGCACCTCCGACAGGGGGGCCTCCTTGGTGATGACCCGGGTGATCTTGCCGAGCTCGTCCATGAGTCCCGCCTTGTTCTGCAGGCGGCCGGCCGTGTCCACGAGGACGACGTCGGCGCCCGTGGTACGGCCCTGACGGACCGCGTCGAACGCCACGGCGGCGGGGTCCGCACCCTCGCGGTCCGAACGCACCGTCGGCACGCCCACGCGCCGGCCCCACGTCGAGAGCTGGTCGGCGGCGGCCGCACGGAACGTGTCCGCGGCGCCGAGCACCACCGACGACCCGTCCGCCACGAGCACGCGCGCGAGCTTGCCCACGGTCGTCGTCTTGCCCGTCCCGTTCACGCCGACGACGAGCACGACCGCGGGGACGGGGCCGCCGTCCGTGTCGGTCGGGGCCGTCGCGAGCGACCGGTCCATGGTGGGGTCGACCAGCCGGAGGAGCTCCTCGCGCAGGAGCGCACGCACCGCGGTCGTCCCCTGCACGCCTTCGACGCGCACGCGCGTGCGCAGGGCGTCGAGCAGCTCGCTCGTCGGCCCAGCGCCGACGTCGGCGAGCAGCAGCGTCTCCTCGATCTCGTCCCAGTCGTCCTCGGTCAGCGAGTCGCGCGAGAGGACGGCGAGGAGCTTGGCGCCGAGCGGCGAGCCCGAACGTGCGAGCCGGCTGCGCAGCCGCACCATGCGGCCCGAGACGGGTTCCGGGACGTCGAGCGCGGGCGCGGCGGGCGCCGGTGCTGTGTCGACCGGCGCCCCGGCAGGGGCGGGTGCGACGGGCGTCTCGACCGCGGTCGGGGCGGTCGGGGGCGCCGGCGGGGCGGACTTGCGTCCGCGCCGAGGCACGAGCAGGCCCGCGCCTCCGACCACGGCGACGACGGGCAGCAGGATCCAGAGCCAGTTGAGATCTTCCACGCAGAGCAGTCTCTCACCAGGCACCGGGGGCGCGCGCGCCCCGCACGGTCACTCCGGGTGAACCTGGTTCGACGCAGGTGCGGGCGCGGCGGAATCCGCGGCTTCGGCTTCGCGACGCTCGGCCTCCTCCGGTGGGAGCACCTTGCGCCACCGCTTGGTCCGCAGCGGCGGGCGCTCGCCCGCATCCTCCTTCAGGGCGCGCAGGAGGGAGTAGATCATCACGTATCCCATGACGAAGAACGGCAGACCGACGACGATGATCACCTGCTGCAGGGCCTCGAGCCCTCCCGCCCCGGTCGCGCCGAGCAGGGTGCCGGCCACGGCGGCGACGCACACCGCCCAGAACACGCGCTGGCGGGTGGGAGCCGGGTCCTCGTGCCCGTTGGCGATCGTGTCCATGACGAGCGCCGCAGAGTCGACCGACGTCGTGAAGAAGACGATGACCAGCAGGATCGCCACGACCGAGATCACGGTGGTCCAAGGGAAGTGCTCGAGGAACTGGAAAAGCGCCCCGGGGATGTCGCCCTGCTCGACCACCGGCCCCGTGAGCGCACCGGGCTCGCGCCGCTCGATGTCGAAGGACGCCCAGCCGAACACGCCGAACCAGATCGCGCTGAAGGTCACCGGCACCGCCAGGACCCCGACGATGAACTGCCGGATGCTGCGGCCCCGGGAGATGCGCGCGATGAAGATGCCCACGAACGGCGACCACGTGATGGTCCAGGCCCAGTAGAAGACGGTCCAGGAGTTCTGCCAGCCGCTGTCGTTCATCGTGTCGTTCCAGAACGCGAGCTCGGGCAACCACGCCAGGTAGCTGCCGGCGCTCTCGATCGTGCCCTTGAGCAGCATCAGCGTGGGCCCCGTGACGACGACGAAGCACAGCAGCGCGACCGCGACGATGATGTTGAAGTTCGACAGCCGCTTGATGCCGCGGTCCAGGCCGACCGCCACCGAGGTGATCGCCACGGCGGACACCGCGGCGATGATCAGGATCTGGACGAGGCGCCCCTCCTCGATCCCGAACAGCGTGGCGAGGCCGCTGTTGATCTGCAGCGTCCCGAGCCCCACGGAGACCGCGACCCCGAACATGGTCCCGACGATCGCCGTGATGTCGATGACCGCGCCGAGCGGGCCGTGGATCCGGTCACCCAGCAGCGGGTGGAAGATCGAGCTGACCCGGGGTGGGAGGTTGCGCTTGTACATGAAGTACGCGAATGCCAGCGCCGGCAGCGTGAAGATCGTCCAGGTGTGCAGCCCGAAGTGGTACAGCGTGAAGGCCATGGCCTCCTCGAACGCCGCGGCGCTGCCCGGCTCGACGTCCTGCATGGGCGGGTTCGCGAGGTGGTTGATGGGCTCCGCCACCCCCCAGAACATCAGGATCGTGCCGATGCCGGCGGCGAAGAGCATGCCGAACCAGCTCAGCCCGGAGTGTTCCGGACCCTCCTCCTCGGGGCCGAGCCGCACCCGACCGAACCGGCTCACCGCCATGTAGAGCAGGAAGATCAGGAAGACCGTGACGCCCAGGATGTAGAACCAGCCGAGGTTGTCGAGGATCCAGCCCGTCGCTCCGGCGAAGAACGCGTCCACCTGCTCGGTGAACAGCACGGTCAGCAGCACGAAGAGGATCGTCACGAACGCCGACGTCATGAAGATGACGGGGCCGGTGCGCAGACCGAGGGCGTCGTGGATCCGCTGGGACAGGGCGCGCAAAATCGAACCTCCCGGTAGTGGTCTGTCGACCATCCCCTCACGGGGCTCCGGGCCGTGCAACCGGGCGCGTGCCGGGACTACCGCCGCTCGGGTCGCTTCTCGAGGAGCGAGGCGACCTCGTCCGGTCCCAGGTACGCCTGACCGGGCTGGGACGCCGCGGTGAGGAAGTCCTCGAGCGTCGAGACCTGGGACTCGGTCTCGGCGGGAGCGCGGCCGCGGTCACGCAGGCCGGCGCGGACGTCGGCCACGAACCCCCGGATCCCGTGCGGGATGTCCGGCGCGTCGGACGCGCTGCGGAGCGCGACGTAGAAGACGGCGCACGCAGCGCCCAGTGCCAGGGCCAGCCAGAGGAGGTAGTCGATCACGGTCTCATTGTGGGATGACTTCGGCGTGGCCGCGCGGGCACCGAGCAGGTCCGCCGCGTTTCACCACATGATCTTCACCGCACGGCGCGCGGTCACTCGGCACGCAGTCGCTGGCTGATCACAGTGGTGATGCCGTCGCCGCGCATGGTGACGCCGTAGAGCGCGTCGGCGATCTCCATCGTGCGCTTCTGGTGGGTGATGACGATGAGCTGGGAGTCGCGCTGCAGCTCGGTGAAGATCTCCAGCAGGCGCCCGAGGTTGACGTCGTCGAGGGCGGCCTCGACCTCGTCCATGACGTAGAACGGGCTCGGGCGCGCCTTGAAGATCGACACGAGCAGCGCGATCGCGGTCAAGGAGCGCTCCCCGCCGGAGAGCAGCGACAGGCGCTTGACCTTCTTGCCCGCCGGACGCGCCTCGACCTCGATCCCCGTGGCGAGCATGTCTGACGGGTCGGTCAGGACCAGCCGACCCTCACCGCCGGGGAACAGTCGGGGGAAGACGTCGGCGAACTGCGCCTCGGTGTCCCGGAAGGCCTCGGTAAACACGCGCTCGACCCGCTCGTCGATGTCCTTGACGATGTCGAGCAGGTCGGAGCGAGACTTCTTCAGGTCGGCGAGCTGCTCCGTCAGGAAGGTGTGGCGCTCCTCGAGCGCCGCGAACTCCTCGAGCGCGAGCGGGTTGACGCGCCCCAGCTGCGCGAGCGCACGCTCGGCGCTGCGCAGCCGCTTCTCCTGCTCGGCACGGACGTACGGGACGGTCGGGGCGTCAGGGTCGGGTCCGGGCACGGGGACGTGCGGCCCGAACTCCTCGAGGAGCGTGTCCGGGGCGATGCCCACCTGCTCGACGCAGCGGGCCTCGAGCTGCTCGAGCCGCAGCTGTTGCTGCGCCCGGGCGACCTCGTCCCGGTGCGCGACGTCGGTCAGCTCGCGCAGCGCCGCAGCCAGGCGATCGACGTCGGCGCGGGCGGCGGTGATCTGCTGGTCGCGCTCCGCGCGCGCGGCCTCCGCGCGTTCCCGCTCCTGGCCCGCAGCCATCAGCGAGCGCTCGAGGGCTGACAGCGCTCGGGCGGCCCCCGCCTCGACAGCGTGGGCACGGGCGGCCCGCCGGGCTCGGACGATCGCGCGGCGGCGCGCTCGCTCCTGAGCCTCACGCTCCGCGGCGGCGGCGCGCTCGAGCGACTGCGCCCGCCCAGCCAGCGCACGGGCGCGCTCCTCGCCCGTGCGCAGCTCGAGGCGGGCCTCGGTCTCCCGGGCACGGGCCTGGGCGGCGAGCCCGGCGAGCTCGTCACGCCGGGCCGTCGCCTGCGCCACGGCGTCCTCCGAGTCGGCGGGCTCACGCTGGGCCACCTCGAGGCGCGCGGTGAGGTTCGCAAGCTCGACGCGGTCCGCGCCGAGCGTCTGCTCGGCCCGCTCGACCTGCGCCCGGCTGCGCTCGACCTCGGCGGACGCGGCGCGCGCGACCGAGCCCAGGTGCCCGAGCTGCTCGGCGACGGCGGCGAGCGCGGCGTCGGACTCGTTCAGTCGCGCGAGCGTCTGGTCGTAGCGGGACCGCGCATCGGACTCGGCCTGCTCGGCGGCGGCGAGCAGGCCGAGCAGCTCGGCGGCGCGAGACTCAGCCCGCGCTGCCCCGGCGCGGGCTTCGTCGAGCGCGGCCTGGAGGTGGAGCACGCTCGGCGCCGCCGCAGAGCCGCCGGACGCGAGCGCCGCGCCCAGCACGTCTCCCGCGCGCGTCACCGCCGTCAGCTCCGGGTGCTGGCGTGCGGTCGCGCGCGCCGTCGCGAGGTCCTCGACGACGACGACGCCCCGCAGCACGTGCCCGAGCGCACCCGCGAGCGCCGGGCCGGTCGACACGACGTCGCGTCCCCAGGTCGCGCCTTCCGGCGGATCGCCCCCGGCGGGGACGTCGGCGGTGCCCTCGACGAGCAGCGTGGCCCGCCCGGCGTCGTCGGTCCGCAGCCACCGGACGACGTCGACGGCCGCGCCGAGCGACTCCACCACGAGCGCCTCGGCGACCTGCCCCAGGACCGCAGCGACGGCGTCCTCGTACCCCGCCGTGATCGTGACGAGCGCAGCGAGCGAACCGCGCACACCGGGGAGATCGGCCGCGAGGACGGCGCCGACGGCGTCCTTGCGGCTCAGGCTGAGATCGAGCGTCTCGACGCGCGCGGCGAGGGTCGAGTGCTCCTGCGCCACGGCCCGCTGCTCCTCGCGCAGCGCGGCACGACGCGCTTGCGCATCCTCCAGAGCGCCCGATGCCTCCTCGTGCGCCGCATCGAGCCCGAGCTCGCCCTCCTCGACGCCGGCGACCTCCGCCTCGAGCGCGACGAAGGACGCCTCGGCCTCGGCCCCCCGGGACTGCGCCTGCGTCATGCTCTCCCGCAGCCGCCCGACCTCGGCCTCGGTGGCCTCGACACGCGACCGCCGAGCCGCGACCTGGCCGGCGAGTCGTGCCAGCCCCTCGCGGCGGTCGGCGGCCCCGCGCAACAGCGTCGCGACCGCGCGCTCGGCGTCCGCGGCCTGCTCCTCGGCCTGGGCGCGGAAGGTGACCGCACCCTCCAGGGCGGCCCGAGCACCCTCGATGTCCGCGAGCAGCTCGGCCTCGGTCGCGCGCACCCGCGCCGCCTGCTGCTCGAGGCCCGACGGGTCCGGCCCCTGCTCGACGACCTCAGGACTCCCGAGCAGGCGCACCCGCTCCTGCGCGAGGGTGAGCGTGCCCCGCAGCCGCTCGCGCAGCGAGGACAGCTGGTACCACGTCTCGGCGATCGCGGACAGGCGTGGTGCCGCGAGGGCGGCCTCCTCCTCGAGGGCCGACGACGCCGCGCGAGCCTGAGCGAGGCTCTGCTCGACCTCGGCCTGCTGGGCCCGCAGCGCGGACTCGTCCGCCTGCTCCTGCTCGAGCGTCGCAGTCAGCTGCGCCAGGTCGTCTGCGAGCAGACGGGCGCGTGCGTCGCGAACGTCGCTCTGGACGGTCTGGGCTCGCCGCGCCACCTCCGCCTGCCTGCCCAGCGGCCCGAGCTGGCGGCGGATCTCGCTGGTCAGGTCGGTCAGGCGCGTGAGGTTGGCCTGCATCGACTCGAGCTTGCGCAGCGCCTTCTCCTTGCGCCGCCGGTGCTTGAGGACGCCGGCTGCCTCCTCGATGAACCCTCGTCGCTCCTCCGGGGTCGCCCGCAGCACCGCGTCGAGCTGTCCCTGGCCGACGATGACGTGCATCTCGCGGCCCAGGCCCGTGTCCGACAACAGCTCCTGGATGTCGAGGAGGCGGCACGACGCCCCGTTGATGGCGTACTCGGAGCCGCCGGAGCGGAACAGGGTCCGCGAGATCGTGACCTCGGCGTAGTCGATCGGCAGCGCGCCGTCCGCGTTGTCGATCGTCAGCGAGACCTCGGCCCGCCCGAGGGGCGGCCGGCCGGAGGTGCCCGCGAAGATGACGTCCTCCATCTTGCCGCCCCGCAGGGACTTGGCGCCCTGCTCCCCCATCACCCACGCGAGCGCGTCGACCACGTTCGACTTGCCGGAGCCGTTGGGCCCGACGACGCAGGTCACCCCGGGCTCGAGGTGCAGCGTCGTCGCCGAGGCGAACGACTTGAACCCGCGCAGCGTGAGGGTCTTGAGGTGCACGGCCGCGCCTCAGCGGCCGGCCGCGAGGCGACCGCGCGTCACAGCGCCGGGAACCACAGGCCGATCTCACGTGCAGCGGACTCCGGGGAGTCGGAGCCGTGGACGAGGTTCTGCACGACCGCGGTCCCCCAGGCGCGCCCGAGGTCGCCGCGGATCGTGCCGGGCGCGGCGCTCGTGGGGTCCGTCGTGCCGGCGAGGGACCGGAATCCGGCGATGACCTCGTGGCCCTCGACGACCAGGGCCACGACCGGGCCCGACATCATGAACTCGACGAGGGGGCCGTAGAACGGCTTGCCGAGGTGCTCGGCGTAGTGCTGCTCCAGGAGCTCGGTGGTGGCCTCGCGCATGTCGAGGGCAACCAACCGGTAGCCCTTCGCCTCGATCCGGCGGAGCACCTCTCCGGTGAGGCCGCGCCCCACGCCGTCGGGCTTGACCAGGACAAGGGTGCGCTGCGCTGCTGCTTCACTCATGCGCCACACCCTATCGGTGCGCGGTCGCTCCGCGTCTCGACCCGACCACGTCAGTGCGCGCGCGGCGGACTGAGCGGCGGGATCTCGCCGGGGTGCGCCGCGTCGTACGCGGCGCGCTCCCGGTCGACGCGGGCGCCGAGTCGGAGCGAGACCACCCAGAGCACGACGAAGATCGCCGCGACCACGAACATCATGGGCACCACGAACCCTGCCGCGACGACGGGCAGCTGCGCGAGCGACCCGGCGAGGTATCCGCCCGGGCGCCCGACGAGGCGGCTCAGGACGAGCAGGACGACGACCATCGTGCCCCCGAGGCCCCAGATGAGGCCCGGGGGCAACGACGGTGCGACGTCCGGGACGGTCCGCAGCCCGTAGAGCGCGAGCGTCGCGAACACCATGACGAAGGACTCGAGCACGAGGATCGTCGAGGTGAACAGCACCTTGGCGGACTTCTTGGGCCGGACGACGAGGTCGTCGTGCGCGTCGTCGGCGGCGCTGGGGGGCTGCGGTTCGGTCGTCACACGCCCGAGGATACGTTCTCGGTCTCGTCCGCCATGACGGCCTCGCCCCGGGCGATCATGCCCGCCTCGTGCGAGAGCTTGACCTCACGCAGGAAGAGGGTGAGCACGAACCCGACCGCGACGATCGGCACCAGGTACCAGAACGACGGCGCGAGCGCGTCCGCGTACGCGGCGATGATGCCCTCGCGCAGCTCGGTCGGGTAGCCCTGGACCACGCCCGGCGTCAGCGCGGTCGGGTCGAACCCAGCCAGCTGCTCGAGCGGCACGGTCTCGGGCAGCTTCGCGAGCTGGTCCACGAGCCGGCCCGTGAAGACGGTGGAGAACACCGCGACGCCCACGGCCGCGCCGATCTCCCGGAAGAAGTTGTTCGAGCTGGTCGCGGTGCCGATCTCGTGCGGGTCCACGGCGTTCTGTACGGCGAGCACGATGGTCTGCATCACGAGCCCCAGCCCGGCGCCGAGGATGAACAGCATGACCGAGATCGTCACGAGCGAGGTGTCGCCCTTGATCTGGGTGAGCGCGACCAGCGACGCCGTCGTGATGGCCATGCCGATGACGGGGAACTTCTTGTAGCGGCCGGTCCGGGTGATCCAGATGCCCGAGCCGATCGCCGTGAGCATCACGCCGGCGGTCATCGGGAGCAGGAGGTAGCCGGACTCGGTGACCCCGACGCCCGAGGACATCTGCAGGAAGGTCGGCAGGAAGGACAGCGCCGAGAACATGCCCATGCCGATGACGAGGCCGACGGCGGTCGAGATGGTGAACGTCGGGTTGCGGAACAGGTGCAGCGGGATCATGGGCTCGACCGCGCGGCGCTCCGCCCAGACGAACAGTCCCGTCGCGAGGACGAACGTGATCGTCAGAGCGAGGAGCCCCGTATCGGAGAAGTCGTAATCGCGCTGCCCGCTCCAGCTCTCCCACGTCGCCAGCAGCACGAGGCTGGAGGTCGCCACGACGAGGGTCCAGATGCCCATCCAGTCGATGGGGCGGTTCGACCGGTGGCTCGGCAGCTTCAGCGTCTTCCAGGCGACGAAGAACGCCGCGGCACCGATCGGAATGTTGATCCAGAACGCCCAGCGCCAGTCCGCGTGGTCCGTGAAGAGTCCGCCGAGCAGGGGCCCGACGACGGCGGCGATGCCGAACAGCGCGCCCATCGGGCCCATGTACTTGCCGCGGTCCTTGGCCGGGATGATGTCCGCGATGATCGCCTGCGACAGGATCATCAGCCCACCGCCGCCCAGGCCCTGCACGCCGCGCCACGCGACCAGCTCACCGAAGCTCTGCGAGAAGCCGGCCCCGGCGGACGCGAGCGTGAACACGCCGATCGCGAACAGGAACAGCCACCGGCGGCCCCACAGGTCACCGAACTTGCCGTACAGGGGCATGACGATCGCGATGGCCAGGATGTAGGCGGTGATCAGCCAGCCCTGGTGCTCGACGCCGTTGAGCTCGCCGACGATCGTGGGCATCGCGGTGCCGAGGATCGACTGGTCGAGCGAGGACAGGAACATCGAGGCGAGCAGCGCCCCGAAGATCAGGCGGATGGACCTCTTGTCGAGGACGACGATCGGACGGTCGGGTGCCGTCGCGGCTGGTGCTGTGGCCATGGGATGTCCTGGTTCTCGGGGCGTCGTGGGGGCGCGGGGGTGGGGGCGGGTGACGGCGGGGGGCTGGTGCTCGACGCGGCTGCGTCGGTCAGCGGGTGAGGGAGCGCAGGTCGTCGACGACGCCGGGCAGGTGGCGCACGGGGTCGTCGGCGCAGCCGCTGGACTCCCAGTGCCGGTACGTCGAACGCAAGAGCAGGCCGAGGAGCTCGTGGGTGAGCGCCTCGCGGGGACCTGGCTCCTCGACGCCGGCGCGTCGCGCGACGAGGCGCTCCATGGTCGTGCGGTGGTCTTCGAACCACGCCATCTGCCGCGCGATCAGGCTCGGCTCGCGCCGGGCGAGCTCCATGATCGTGTGCAGCCGCTCGTGCGCGACCGGGGGGTCCGCGAGGAGCTGGGTGACGAGGTAGGCGCAGTCGTCGAGCTCGTTGCCGGTGGGTCCCCCGTCGACGAACGCGGCGACGGCCGCGTCGTCGAGCGCCCACGGCCCGATGGCGAGCACCGCGTCGACCTTCGACTCGAAGTAGTTGAAGAACGTGCGGCTGGAGACGCCGACGCGCTCACAGATCATCTCGACGGTGACGTGGTCCAGGCCGTGCTCGGCTACGAGCTCGTGGCTCGCGCTGATGAGCGCCTCGCGGCGCGCGGCCTTCTTGCGCTCGCGCAGCCCGGGGCTGGAGGTCTCGTCGGTCACCCCGGAAACCTACACAGCAAGTAGTTTTTCAGTCAATGCAAAATTGCGCAGCGTGCATGTCTTGCGCGTCACACTTCACCGAAGCCGCCCTCGATCGCCTCAACCACCGCGGTGACGGCCTCCGCGGCCGCCGGGCCGTCCGCCTCGACGCGCACAGTCGCTCCGCCCAGGACCCCGAGCTTCATGAGCTCGAGCACGCTCGCGGCGTTGACGCCCTGGATGCGGACGGCGGCGTCGAGGCGCGCGACCATGCGCGCCAGGATCGCGGCCGGCCGCGCGTGCAGACCCATCGGGTTGCGGACCATGACCTCGCGGGCGACGGTGCTCACGGCGTCCTCCTCGTCTGCGGCGGAGTCCCAGCCGCGCACCGCCAGGGTACGGCCCGCCCGGTCCGCGAACGTCGACCCTGCGTGCTCGGCCGCGTCGAGGACCTCGGACGCCGTGCCTCCCCCGTGCGCGACGACGGCTGCCGCGACCGCGCCCTCGACCAGCGGCGCGTCCGCGAGGTGGACGCGCGCGCGGACGTCGTCGTCGGCCAGCTCGAGCGCGGCCTCCACGGTGAGGACGGCGGACCCCAGGTCGGTGAGCACCACCGCGCCGCGGAGCGCCTGCGCGCCGGCGCGCAGCGCCGCGTCCACCGCCGCGAAGTCCGTGCCGAGCGAGCCGTCCGGCAGGCCCCCGACGGCGTGGATCGCGACGCCGGGCGCCATCTGCAGCGCGAGCTCGGCCACACCCGCCGCGAGCTGGGCGGAGTGCGAGACGAGGACGAGCGCGACGCCGGGATCGGTCACGCTGCCGCCCGTGCCGCCGCGTCGAGGAGGATCGCGGAGGAACGCGCCCCGGGATCCATGTGGCCGGCGCTCCGCTCCCCGAGGTAGCTCGCGCGGCCCTTCGACGCCACCAGGGGGATGGTCGAGCGCGCGCCGTCCGCGGCCGCGTCGGCGGCCGCCCGGAGCACTGCGGCGGGCTCGTCCCCGGCCCCGGCGGACCGCACCGCGGCCTCGACCGCGGGTGCCCACGCGTCGACCATGGTCTTCTCCCCCACCCCGGCCCGCCCGCGCGACGTGATGCCCTCGAGCGCCCCCTCGAGGAGCGCGACGACGGCGTCCGGGCCGAGCTCGGCGAGGCCGGACACCTTGCCGGCGCGCAGGAACGCGGTGCCGTAGAGGGGGCCGGACGCGCCACCGACCGAGGACATCAGGGTCGTCGCCACCGTGGTCAGGATCTCTCCGACGGTCGCGGGACGATCCATCCCCTCGATCTTCGCGGCGACGGCAGCGAAGCCGCGGTCGAGGTTGACGCCGTGGTCACCGTCCCCGATCTCGCGGTCCAGCTCGACCAGCTCGTCCTTGGCCTCCGTGATGGCCTGCGCGGCCAGGGCGACCCAACGACGGGCCCACTCGACGTCCAGCGTCATCGTGTGCGGTTCCTCCTCAGCGGGTGCTCACCAGCGCAGAGCGGCGGTGTGCACGGGTGCGTCCCACAGGCTCGTCAGCTCCTCGTCGAGTCGCATGACGGTGATCGATGCCCCTTGCATGTCCAACGACGTCACGTAGCTGCCCACCAGGGAGCGGGCCACCTGCACGCCGCGCTCCGCGAGCATCGTCCTCGCCCGACCATAGACGACGTAGAGCTCCGACAGCGGGGTCGCGCCCATACCGTTAACGAACAGCAACACGGACTCCCCCGACGCCAGGCGGAGGTCGTCCGTGACGGCGTCGAGGAGCGCCGCGGTGATCGCGTCCGCGCCCGTGAACGGCTCCCGGTGGCGACCAGGTTCGCCATGGATCCCGATGCCGATCTCGACCTCCTCGTCGGTGAGGTCGAAGCTCGCGCGGCCCGTGTGCGGCACGACGGGCGCGCGCAGCGCGACGCCCATCGAGCGCACCGCACCCGCCGCGCGGCGGGCGACCTCGGCGACGGCCGCGAGGTCGTCCCCACGCTCGGCCGCGGCCCCGGCGACCTTCTCCACGAGGAGCGTGCCCGCGACCCCGCGACGGCCGGCCGTGAACAGCGAGTCCTCGACCGCGACGTCGTCGTTCACGAGCACCTGCTCGACGTCGAGGCCGTCGGTGAGCTCCGCCGCCGTCTCGAAGTTGAGCACGTCGCCGGTGTAGTTCTTCACGATCGCGAGCACGCCCCCGCCCGCATCGGCTGCCTGATACGCGGCGGCGATCTGGTCGGGCGTGGGCGAGGTGAACATCTCGCCGGGCACCGCGGCGGCGAGCATGCCCTCTCCCACGAGGCCGGTGTGCAGCGGCTCGTGTCCCGAGCCACCCCCCGACACGACCGCGACGGTTCCGCGCAGCAGCGGCTGCGCGCGGGTCACGTACATCGGGTCGAGGTGCACGCGCACGAGCTCCTCGTGCGCCGCACCGAACCCCACGAGCGACTCACGCACGGCGTCGTCGACGGCGTTGAGCAGCTTCTTCATCTCGCTTCTCCTTCAGCCTCGGGCCGGCGCGTGGTGGCTCACGCGCCCGCCCTCGCCACTATGCCCCCGCAGACCCCGCGCCCGCCAGGGCTCACGGCCGCCCGAGCAGCGTCCGGACCTCCGCAGCGAGGATGACCGACCCCGCGACGACGACGCCCGTGCCGGTGCCGACCCCCGTGGTGTCGTCGCGCTCCGCCAGGCCCGCGGCGCGGTCGAGCGCGTCGTCCAGGCGCGGCTCGACGTGCACGCGGTCCTCGCCGAACACCTCGACGGCGATCTCCGCGAGGTCGTCGGTCGGCAGCGACCGGTCCGAGCCGGACTGCGTGACGACGATCTCAGCGAGCACCGGCTCGAGGACGGAGAGCAGCGACTCGGCGTCCTTGTCCGCGAGCACCCCGATCACGCCGATCAGACGGGTGAAGCCGAACGACTCGTCCAGCGCTGCGACGAGCGCCTCGGCTCCCGCGGGGTTGTGCGCCGCGTCGACGACGATCGTCGGGCTCGAGCGCACGACCTCGAGGCGCCCCGGCGAGTCGACGTCGCCGAAGGCGGCCTCGACGACCTCGCCCGCGAGCGCGGCGCCGCCCGTCACGAGAGCCTCGGTCGTCGCGAGGGCGAGCAGGGCGTTCTGCGCCTGGTGCGCACCGTGCAGCGGCAGGAAGATCTCGGTGTACAGGCCGCCGGGCGTGCTGAGGTCGATCAGCTGACCGCCCACGGCGACGTGCCGTGCCGCCACGGAGAGCTCCGCGCCCTCGCGCACGACCCGCGAACCGCGCTCGGCGGCAACGGCCAGGACGATGCCCTCGACCTCCTCGGACTGCTCCGCGAGGACCACCGTCGCGCCCGGCTTGATGATGCCCGCCTTGGTGTCCGCGATCTCGCCGACCGTGTGCCCCAGCCACCGCTGGTGGTCGAGCGCGATCGGGGTGAGCACCGCGACGTCGCCGTCGGCCACGTTGGTCGAGTCCCAGGTGCCGCCCATGCCGACCTCGATGATCGCGACGTCGACCGGGGCGTCCGCGAACGCGGCGAACGCCATCACGGTGAGCACCTCGAAGAAGCTGAGCCGCGGTCCGCCGGTCGCCTGCGACTCGACGTCGACCATGTGCACGTACGGCGCGACGTCCTGCCAGACCTCGACGAACCGCTCGTCGCTCAGCGGCTCGCCGTCGATCGCGATCCGCTCGGTGACGCTCGCCAGGTGCGGGCTCGTGAACCGACCCGTGCGCAGGCCGTGCTCGCGCACGAGCCGTTCGACCATCCGGGCGGTCGACGTCTTGCCGTTCGTGCCCGTCAGGTGCACGACGCGGTAGGCCCGCTGCGGGTCGCCGAGGAGCTCGCACACCCGCTGCACGCGGCCGAGCGTGGGCTCGAAGTCGTGCTCCGGGCTGCGATCCATGATCGAGGCGTACACCTCGGCCAGGGCGTCGCGGGAGTCGGGTGCGCTCACAGGGTTCCTCCGTCGTTCGCTGCGGTGCCGGCGGAGTCATCCGCGCGACGGGTCACGCGGACCTCGAGCGCGTCGCCGGGGACGACGTCGAGCGAGAGCGCGAGGGTCTCGGACCGGATGAGGTCCGCGAACGTCTCGACGGCCTCGACCTGGGCGGCCGGCACGACGAGAGCGAGGTCGATGCGGTCGGCCACGTGCAGGTCCGCCGCCTTGCGCGCGTCCTGGACCTCACGGACGACGTCGCGGGCGAACCCCTCGGCGACGAGCGCGTCGGTGAGCGTCAGGTCCAGCACCACGAAGCCACCACCATCCAGGACCGCAGCACCCACTGCGCCCTCGCCCTGCTCAACGACGGTCGCGACGTCGTACTCGCCCTCCTGCAGCGGCACGTCGCCCTCGGGCGTCTCGAGCACGACGGCGCCGTCGTGGTCCTCGCGCCAGTGCCCGGCCTTGGCTGCCTTGATCGCCGACTGGACGCCCTTGCCGAGGCGCGGGCCCGCGGCGCGCGCGTTGACCGTGAGTCGACGGGAGATGCCGAACTGCTCGGCCGCGCCGGACTCGAGGCCGACGAGCGCGACGTCCTTGACGTTGAGCTCGGAGGCGAGCAGGTCCGTGTAGGGCGCGAGCGCCGTCGGGTCCTCGACGACGACCGTGAGGCGGGCCAACGGCTGGCGCACGCGCAGCTTGTTGGCCTTGCGCACCCCGAGACTCAGCGAGCACGCTGCCCGCACCCGGTCCATGGTCTCCACGAGCGCGTCGTCCGCGACCAGCACGGCGTCGTCCTGGGCCGGCCAGTCGGTCAGGTGCACGGAGCGCCCGCCGGTGAGCCCGCGCCAGACCTCCTCGGTGAGCAGGGGCGCGAGCGGCGCCATCACACGGGTCAGGACCTCGAGCGCCGTCCAGAGGGTGTTGAAGGCGTCGGCGTCCTCGTCCCAGAACCGGTCCCGCTGGGTGCGCACGTACCAGTTGGTCAGCACGTCGAGGTGCTCGCGCACCGTCTCGCACGCGCCGGCGATGTCGTAGGCGTCGAGCTGCTCCGTCACGACGCGGACCAGGCGCTCCGAGCGGGCGAGCAGGTAGCGGTCCATCACCGGCAGGCCGGCGACCTCGTCGGGCGTGACGCGGCGCGCCTCGTAGCCCGCACCGGCGTTCGCGGCCCCCGCGTAGAGCGTGAAGAAGTAGTAGGTGCTCCACACGGGCAGCAGGACCTGCCGCACGGCGTCGCGGATGCCGTCCTCGGTGACCACGAGGTTGCCGCCCCGTAGGATCGGCGAGCTCATCAGGAACCAGCGCATCGCGTCCGAGCCGTCGCGGTCGAGGACCTCGGAGACGTCCGGGTAGTTGCGCAGCGACTTGCTCATCTTCCGGCCGTCCGAGCCGAGGACGATGCCGTGCGACACGGCCGTGCGGAACGCAGGGCGGTCGAACAGCGCCGTGGCCAGGACGTGCAGCGTGTAGAACCAGCCGCGGGTCTGCCCGATGTACTCGACGATGAAGTCGCCCGGGTGGTGGTCCTCGAACCACTCGCGGTTCTCGAACGGGTAGTGCACCTGCGCAAACGGCATGGCGCCCGAGTCAAACCAGACGTCGAGCACGTCCGGGATGCGGCGCATCGTGGCGCGGCCGGTGGGGTCGTCCGGGTTGGGTCTCGTGAGGGAGTCGATGAAGGGGCGGTGCAGGTCCGTCACGGGCACGCCGAAGTCCGCCTCGAGGTCCGCGAGCGAGCCGTAGACGTCCGTGCGCGGGTAGGCGGGGTCGTCGGACACCCACACCGGGATCGGTGTGCCCCAGTAGCGGTTGCGGGAGATCGACCAGTCGCGGGCGCCGGCCAGCCACTTGCCGAACTGACCGTCCTTGATGTGCTCGGGCGTCCAGGTGATCTCCTGGTTGAGCTCGACCATGCGGTCGCGGAACTGCGTGACCCGCACGAACCAGCTCGACACGGCCTTGTAGATCAGCGGGTTCCGGCAGCGCCAGCAGTGCGGGTAGGAGTGCTGGTAGGTCTCGTGACGCAGCACGACGGCCCGCTGCTCGGGCGCGGTGCGGGCGAGCGGCCCTGTGCCGTCCTTGAGGTCCTTGATGACCTGCGGGTTGGCGTCGAACACCTGCTGGCCCGCGTAGTCGGGGACGGCGACGGTGAAGCGGCCGCGCGCGTCGACGGGCACGACCGGGTGGATGCCCGCGGCGTCGCAGACGGCCATGTCGTCCTCACCGAACGCGGGCGCGAGGTGCACGAGGCCCGTGCCGTCCTCCGTCGTGACGAAGTCCGCCGTGAGGATCTGGTGGGCCGCCGGGTTGGACGTGGCGTCCTCGGCACCCGCGACGTGCCCGCCGTCGGCGAAGTAGTCGAACGGCGGGGTGTAGCGCCGCCCAGCGAGGTCCGCTCCCGTGAGCGTCCGCACGACGTGCGCGGCCGGGTCCTCGCCCAGGTCGAGCTCCTTGGCGTAGGCGGCGAGGCGCGCCGCTCCCAGGACGACCTCCTGACCGGCGACGGCCGAGGCCTCCCCCGGGCGCACGACGACGTACTCGACCTCCGGGCCGACCGCGATCGCGAGGTTGGACGGCAGGGTCCAGGGGGTGGTCGTCCAGATCAGGGCGAGCTCGCCCGTCTCCATGCGCACGCCCACGGTCAGCGCGGGGTCCTGGCGCGACTGGTAGACGTCGTCGTCCATCCGCAGCTCGTGGTTGGACAGCGGCGTCTCGTCGCGCCAGCAGTACGGCAGCACGCGGTAGCCCTCGTACGCGAGCCCCTTGTCGTGCAGCTGCTTGAACGCCCAGATCACCGACTCCATGAAGGTGACGTCGAGCGTCTTGTAGTCGTTCTCGAAGTCGACCCAGCGCGCCTGGCGAGTGACGTACTCCTCCCACTGGTCGGTGTACTTCAGCACCGACTCGCGGCACGCCGCGTTGAAGGTGTCGATGCCCATCTCCTCGATCTGGGACTTGTCCGTGATCCCGAGGATCCGCTCGGCCTCGAGCTCGGCGGGCAGGCCGTGGGTGTCCCAGCCGAAGCGACGCTCGACCCGCTTGCCGCGCATGGTCTGGTAGCGCGGCACGACGTCCTTGGCGTACCCGGTCAGCAGGTGACCGTAGTGCGGCAGGCCGTTGGCGAACGGCGGGCCGTCGTAGAACACGAACTCGTTGCTGCCCTGCTCGCCGGCCGGACGCTGGTCGATCGACGCCTGGAACGTGCCGTCCGTCTGCCAGTGGGCGAGCACCTCGCGCTCGAGCGAGGGCAGGTGCGGCGAGGCGGGGACGACGCCGTCGGGGCGGTGCAGGGGGTAGGCCATCGAAGTCTCCTGGTGCGGGCGGGCCGGCGGACGGTGGTAGGTGCTGCTCGTCTGCGAGGACGACGCCGGTCACGACTGCTCGTGCTCCTGCGCCGCGGTACCACCCCGCTTGCCCTGCTCCGCGGCGCCTCACGGCGCCCGGTGGCCTGGCCACTCGTCCGGCTGTGACGGGCCGCTCCCGTCCGGTTCTACTGGGGCCCGCGGTGCGGGCCTGTTCTTCCGGAGGCTCACCGGTGATGGCCGGGTCGACGCCTGTGGCCCCATGGTAGCCCGACCAGCGGTGGCGTCCAGCGGTTCAGCGCGGACGCCGCCGGCTGAACGCGCCGATGTCCCGCGCCACGAGCTCCTCGACCGTGGCGGGGCCGGGGTGGTGGCGCGAGGTGAGGACCTCGGCCTCTGCGGCGGCGACGGAGGGCGCGGGCACGGGGCGCCGAACCGTGCGGGCGACGGGACGGGTGCGGGACGAGGGTGCGGTCGGGGCGGGAGCGAGCATGGGAGCGTCCTGGGGGTGCGGGCGCGCCGGGACGGCGCGCGGGTCGGCGGGTCGGAGGCGGGGGCCTCAACAACACGCAGCCGGGCAGCGGACCGCTGCCGGCACGACGGACGCCGCGACGATGCGCGTGGCGGTCCGGGTGCTCATGGTGAGGATCATGCGGCGGTGGCCGGGAGACGCCAAGCAGCCCGCCCGCATGTCCGCATGCTGGAACGCGCGGTGGCCTGGTCGTCGTCGCCCGCCCTTCCTGCGCGCCCTAGGGTGGTCGGAAGGCAACGGACGAGGGTGGGACGGACATGAAGATCGGCTTCCTGGGTGCAGGGAACATGGCGACGGCGATCGTGCGCGGCGCCGTCGAGCACGACGTCGTCGCGGGCGGCGACGTGCTCGTGTTCGACACCGACGCGGCAAAGGCAGGTGACCTTGCGACGTCGGTCGGCGGCTCCGCCGCGTCTTCTGCCGAGGAGCTGGCCGGGGCGGTCGACGTCCTCGTGCTGGCGATCAAGCCCCAGGTGTTCGCCGCGGCGCTGCCGCCGCTCGCCGGGGTGATCGCGGAACGCGGCACGCTCGTCGTCTCGATCGCGGCCGGAACGCCGCTCGCGAAGATCGAGGGACTGCTCGGTGCGCCCGCCGTTCCCGTCGTGCGGGTCATGCCGAACGTCAACGCGATGGTCGGGGCGGGCATGGCCGCGGTCACGGGCAACGCCGCCGCCACCCGCGCGCACGTGCAGACCGTGCTGGACCTCTTCGACGCCGTCGGCACCGCGATCGAGCTCCCCGAGCAGCAGTTCGCGACCTTCACGGCGATCGCGGGCAGCGCCCCGGCGTACGCCTACCTGTTCATCGACGCGCTCGCCCGCGGTGCGCTGCGCGCGGGCATGCCCAAGGACCAGGCCACGCGCATCGCCGCCCAGACGGTCCTCGGCAGCGCCCGGATGGTGCTGGAGTCCGACGACGCCCCGTGGGTCCTGATCGACAAGGTTTGCTCCCCCGGCGGAACCACGATCGCGGGCCTCATGGCGCTCGAGGACGGAGGCTTCGTCTCGACGGTCGTCGACGGCGTCCAGGCCACGATCGACAGGGACGCCGAGCTCGCGGGTCCCCGCGACGGCGGTGCGCGGTAGCCTGGAGGCGATCTCGGACTCGATTTGGTCCGACGGAGCGGCCAGAGCATTGGGCCGCTGGTCCGCTGGCACGCAGGTTCGCGCGCCCCGCCCGTCGTCCCCGCGCCTCCTGGAGATCCTCCGTGCCCCTCACGTCCCGCCGCCGCACGGCACCCGCACTGCTCCGCACCAGCGCCGTCGTGGCGCTCGTCGCGCTCGGGACCGCCGCGTGCAGCGGCACCGAGTCGCGGACGCCCGAGGTGACGAGCGAGCCGGTCGAGACAGCCGGCCTGGCGCTCGGCAGCAGCACCTATCCCCTGACGCTCGACAACTGCGGGACGCTCGTGACGTTCGAGGCGGCCCCGCAGCGCGTCGTGACGATCAAGTCCGCCACCACCGAGATGCTCCTCGCCCTCGGCGCCGGGGACACGATCGTCGCGACCGCCTACCCCGACGGCCCGGCGCCGGAGCCGTACACCGCCGAGGCCGCGGCGATCCCCGTGATCTCCGACCGCGTGCCCGGGCAGGAGGCGGTGCTCGAGCAGGAGCCTGACCTCGTCTACGCGGGGTGGGAGTCGAACTTCGCCGCCGACGGGGCTGGCGAGCGAGCGGCGCTCGAGGCCCTCGACGTGCGGACGTTCGTCGCGCCGTCGGCGTGCAAGGGCGACGGCTACCGGCCCGCCCCCCTCACGTTCGACGACGTGTTCGGGGAGATCGTGATCGTCGGTCAGGTCTTCGACCGGGCCGAGGAGGCGGCGGCGCTCGTCACCGAGCAGCAGGCGGCCCTCGAGGAGATCGTCCCCGACGACCGCGGCCTCACGGCCCTGTGGTTCTCGTCCGGCTCCGACACCCCGTACGTCGGCGGGGGCACCGGAGCGCCGGCACTCCTCATGGATACGGCTGGCCTGACGAACATCGCGGCGGAGATCGACGACTCCTGGGGGCCGTTCGGTTGGGAGCAGGTGGCGGCCGCCGACCCCGACGTGATCGTGCTCGTCGACTCCCCCTGGAACAGCGCGGAGAAGAAGATCAAGGTCCTCGAGGAGGGTCCGCTCACCTCGAAGCTCACCGCCGTGCAGGAGCAGGCGTACGTCGTCATCGACTTCCCCGCCACCGAGGCCGGGGTGCGCACGGTCGACGCCGCCGCCCAGCTGGCCCGCGACGTCGCCACGCTGGGACAGGACTGACCCGTGCTCAGGCGAGCACCGGCGACGGCGGCCCCGGCGGGGGTCCGGACGCGGGCCGGCCTGACGGTCGCGATCGTCGTCGGCCTCGCCGTGCTCGTCGGCTCCGTGCTGCTCGCCGTGCTGATCGGGCCCGCCGACCTCACGGCGGGTGAGGTCTGGGCGTCCGTCGCGCACCACCTGGGACTGGGGCCCGCGCCCGTGCAGCCGCTGCGTGACGCGATCGTCTGGGACGGCCGCCTGCCCCGGACGCTGACCGCGGCGGCGGTCGGGGCAGGGCTCGCCGTCTGCGGGGCCGTCATGCAGTCGCTCACCCGTAACCCGCTCGCGGATCCCTACCTGCTCGGGCTGTCGTCCGGCGCCTCGCTCGGTGCGGTGCTCGTCCTGGTCGTGGGGATCAGCGCGGCGCTCCCCGTGGCCGCGTTCGTCGGGTCCGGCCTCGCGCTCGTCGCCGCCCTCGGGCTCGCCGGCGCCCTCGGGGCGATCACGCCCACGCGGACGATCCTCGCCGGTCTGGCGATCAGCCAGCTGTGCGCGGCGGGGACGAGCTTCGTGATCTTCTGGTCGGCGACCGGGGACTCCTACCGGGAGATCCTGTCGTGGCTGCTCGGCTCGGTGGCCGGCGCCAGCTGGACGTCGGTGGCGGTCACCGCCGGGGCGCTCCTGCTGCTGGGCACACCGCTGGTGCTCTCGGGCTCGGTGCTGGACGCCTTCACGTTCGGCGATGCGGCCGCGAGCACCCTCGGGCTGCACGTCACGGCGGTGCGCTGGGTGATGCTCGGGGCCGTCGCGCTGCTCACCGGCGCGCTGGTGTCGCAGTCGGGGTCGATCGGTTTCGTCGGGCTGATCCTGCCCCACGCCGTCGGCGCTCTGACGGGGCCGCGGCACCGCGCCCTGCTGCCCGTCGCGGCCATCGCCGGCGCCGTGTTCCTCGTCTGGGCGGACACGCTCGCGCGCACGGTGTTCGAGCCGAGGGAGCTGCCGGTCGGGGTCGTCACCGCGGCCATCGGCGCTCCCGTGTTCGCGTGGATCCTGTGGCGCGGGCGGAGGTCGATCGCATGACGTCGACGACGCAGGTGCCACGCGCGGTCCCCGCCGCTCCGCACGCTGGTGCCACGCTCGAGGTGACGGGGGCGACGTGGTCGGTCGGCGAGACGCTCGTCATCGACGGGATCGACTGCACGGTCCCCGCTGGTGCCGTGTCCGGGCTCCTCGGCCCCAACGGGTCGGGGAAGTCGTCCCTGCTGCGGGGCCTCGCGGGTGTGCAGCGGCTCGACGACGGGGGCGCGACCTTTGGTTCGGCGGACCTGCTCCGCATGCCGCGACGGGAGCGCGCCCGACGCCTGGCGTTCGTGGAGCAGGACGCCGCGCCCGACCGTCCCGTGACGGTGCTGGACGCCGTGCTCCTCGGGCGGATCCCGCACCGCTCGGTGCTCGCCGGCGACAGCGCGCACGACCGTGGCCTGGCGCGTGCGGTCCTCGGCCGCGTCGGGCTGGCTGCGCTCGCCGACCGTCAGGTCGCGACACTCTCCGGCGGGGAGCGCCAGCGCGTCCATCTCGCTCGAGCCCTGGCTCAGGAGCCCACGCTCCTGCTGCTCGACGAACCGACCAACCACCTCGACGTCGGTGCCCAGCTCTCGCTCCTCGCGCTCCTGCGCGACCTGGCCGCCGACGGCGTGACCGTCCTGACCGCGCTGCACGACCTCAACCTCGCGGCCGCTGCCTGCGACCACCTGGTCCTGCTCTCCCGTGGCCGCGTCGTGGCGGCCGGGCCCGCGCACGACGTCCTCACCGCGGAGCGCGTCCACGAGGTGTACGGCGTGCGCTGCGACGTCCTGGTGCACCCCCGGACCGGGAGGCCGCTGCTCGCGCTCAGCGAGTAGCGGGTCCTACCTGAGCGTGATCGTCCTGACGGTTGCTCCCTTGCCCTGACGCGCCGTCGCGGTCGTCGAGCCGTTGAGGTAACCGCCGACGTAGGGATCGAAGGTCGAGATCCGGTAGGTGCCTGCAGGAAGGCCCGACACGGAGTAGCTCCCGTCAGCCTTGGTGACCGCGGCGCCGACGAACCGGCGGAGCGGATCGCCCTTCACCGGACTGACCTGCACGGATATCCCCCGGACTCCCTTCCCGGCTGCGACCACCCGCCCGGAGAGAGTGGCCGCGCGCGCCGCCCGAAGATTTGCCGTGGCTCTCTTTCCCCGTTTCACCGTGACCGTCTTCGGCCGAGGCGCGGCATCAGCCCCGCGAACCTGAAGCACGTGCACCCGGTAGCGACCGCTGATCGCGCCGGGCAGACGGTAGCGACCCCGGGCGTCGGTCCTCGTCTGACCCAGCCACGTCCCGTACCGGTCGGTCACGACGACCTCAGCACGCTTCGCGCGCCCGCCCCGTGACGTCTTCACGACTCCCGAGATGACCGTGCCCGCGCCACGCGCGAACGTACCCGCGCTCGCTGTCCGGGCCCTCTTCACCTTCACCTTCCGGGACTGGTTGGTGCCGTCGAGCACGATCGTGTGCGTGCCCGCCCGCAGGCCTGTGAGCACGAACCTTCCCCGAGCGTCAGGAAGATCTGTCCCGACGATGCGTCCCTTGCTGTCGAACGCCGTGACCCCGAGCGCGTGCTTCTTCCGGACGCTCTTCGCGGCCGTGACTGTGCCGACGATCGTCGATGTTCCGGGACCGGCGTCGAGCCTGAGGGTCCGCGCGGTCGTGGTGACACCGGTACGGAGCTTCGTCGTGGTTACCGTCTGCGGGCTCCACGACGTCCAGGGGACGGTCACGGTGTACGAGTCGACCGGCAGGTTCTTGATCACGTAGTAGCCGCGCGCGTCGGTGGAGGTGTGTCCCGAGCCTGTCCGATTCTGCGCCTGGGCGTACACGACGAGCCCCTTCGCTGGCTTGCCGGCCGGCGTGAGCACACGTCCGCGGATGTGGCCCAGCTCATCGCAGACGGCGATGTCGACACTGCTGGTCTGGCCCGCCCGAACCTGGACGGGCCGAGCATCGATCTTGCGCACGGTGCCTGGGTAGTACGTCGTCAGGAACGTGTCCGCCTTCGCCGCCTCCACAAAGGCGGTGTACTCACCCGCTGCGAGGCGCTCGCGCGCGTAGCGCCCGCCGCTGTCCGTGGCGGAGCTGTCGCGGACGGACCCGGCGCCCTGGAACGAGACGACCACTCGGGGCAGTGGTCCCCCACCGGCCGTGATCGCGCCGGTCACGGCACCGTGCTCGTGGTCCGCAGCCTGTGCGGGGCCCGCCACGAGTCCCGCCAGCACGACCGCAGCGATCGCCACCCATGTCGTCAGACGCTCGATCATCGCCATCCTCTGTCCCGCGCTCGCCTGGCACCTGCTGCTGGAGCGCAACGCGCACCCGCGACGCGATCCGGAGGACCGCCACGCACAGTCTGGTCGAGCCCCACGTCGATCGAGAGCGCACCGCCCTCGATCGACGGGTGAACTTCTGAGCCGCACCGCTCACGCAGGCCTGCAACGACCCGTGGCCGGGACCGCCAACGGGTGCCAGACTCGTCGCATGGCCGACGACGACGTCCGTACCCACGAAGCCTCCATCAGCGAGGACGCGCTGCACGCGCGTACGGGCCGTTCGCGCGACGAGTGGTTCGCCGACCTCGATCGCGCCGGAGCCGCCGGCTGGGAGCACCGCGACATCGCGGACTGGCTCGTGCGCGAGCGCGGCGTCGAGGGGTGGTGGGCCCAGTCGCTGACGGTCGGGTACGAGCAGGCCCGGGGACTGCGCGCGGCCGGGCAGCGTCCGGACGGGACGTTCGAGGCGACCGGGTCGAAGATCGTGCCGCTCGGCACCGCGGCGACGTACCGGCTGCTCACGGACCCGGCTCAGCGCGCACGGTGGCTCGACATGGAGCCGACCCTGCGCGGGACCACCGAGCCGACGTCGGTGCGCTGGGACTGGCCGGACGGCAGCCGGGTGACCGTGCGGCTCGAGGACGCTGAGGGCCGCACGCGGGTCGCGGTGCAGCACCACCGCCTCACCGACGCCGACGCACTGGCCGTGATGAAGGCGTTCTGGCGGGACCGCCTCGCCCAGCTGGCGCTGCTCGAGGCCGAGGACGCCGACGACTCCGGCGCCTCGCAGTAGGCGGCACGCGCACGTGGTGCGCGCTAGGCGATCCCGAGCCGTGGGGCTTCCATCGCGGGGCACGTGTCCATGACGACATCGAGACCGGCGGCGGCTGCTCGCTGCGCCGCGTCCTCGTCGACCACGCCCAGCTGGAGCCAGACGGCCTTCGCGCCCACGGCGATCGCCTCGTCGACGATGCCGCCCGCGAGCTCCGAACGCACGAACACGTCGACGACGTCGATCGGCCCGTCGACCGAGGCGAGGTCCGGGTAGCCCCGTTCGCCGTGCACGCCGTCGGCGCTCGGGTGGACCGGGACGATCGTCATGCCGAGGTTCTGGACGTACCGCGCGACGCCGTAGGCCGTCCGTGCGGTGTTGCTGGAGAGCCCGACGACGGCCCAGCGCCCCGGGGTGGTCAGAAGCCGGTGCACGACGTCGGGGTCGTTGGCGTGGGCCATCCTCAGTCCTCCCCCTCCACCTGGCGGACCTCGATGCGCCCCGACGCGAGCGGCGCCTGCTGTGCCCAGTCGAGGGCCTCGTCGAACGTGGCGCACCGCAGCACCCAGAAGCCGGCGACGTAGGAGTCGAGATCCTCGAAGGGGCCGTCGATGATCGTGCGGTCCGGCCCGGAGAAGTCCACGACCGCCCCCGTGCTCGTGGGCTGCAGCCAGCCGGAGGCGACCAGCACGCCCGCGTCGTCGAGGATGCCCCGGTAGCGGGCGAGCACGGCGAGGTCCTCCACGCTGGGCGGTCCCTCCGGCTCGGACTCCGCCCGGAACAGCAGGACGAATCTCATGGCTCCCCCTTCTCGCGCGTCGCGACCGGGTTCGCCGCGCGCATGCGCGGGCTCCGGCCGGATCGAGGACGACGTTACGCCGTCGGCCCGCCCGTAGCACGCCCGGATTCGCATCGCTCGCAGACGGCGATGAACGCCCCGAGCTCGCCGAGCTGCTCGGGGCGCGTGGGCAGGTAGTCGGTGAGGTGCTCGCCGCGGACGACGACGGCCCTCCACTGTCCGCGCGAGATCGCGACGTTGAGGCGGTTGCGGTTGAGCAGGAACTCCATGCCGCGGGGGACGTCGTCGGCCGACGACGCGGCCATCGAGAGCACGACGACGACGGCCTGCTGGCCCTGGAACTTGTCGACGGTACCCACGCGCACAGCGCCGAGACCGGCAGCGGCGAGCTCCTGCCGGACCGTCCAGACCTGCGCGTTGTAGGGCGCGACGACGATCACGTCACTCTCGCGCAGCGGGCGGTCGACGGACGTGGCGGGGTCGCGCCAGCGCCGGCCCAGCACCGACCGCACCTCCTCGGCCACGGCGCGCGCCTCCTCGCGCGACGCCACGGCGTTGCCGTCGTGGTGCACCCGACGGCAGGTCACCCCGGGCGCGACGCCGTCGAGCGAGCGCTCCGACGTGCACGCCATCGCCTCCAGGCGACCGTCGTACGACAGCCGCGAGACGGCTCCCGCGAGCGCTGGGTGCATGCGCCACGTCCGCGCGAGGAAGTAGCCCAGCTCTGCCGGGAGGGTGTCGTGTCCGTCGGCGAGCCAGCCGAGGGCCGAGCGGTCCACGGGCTCGGGGTGGCGCCCCTGACTGACCTGCGGCAGCTGCTGAGGGTCGCCGAGGAGCAGCAGCGAACGGGCGGCGCCCGAGACCGCGATCGTGTTGGCGAGCGAGAACTGCCCGGCCTCGTCGACGACGAGCAGGTCGAACGCCTGGTCAGGCAGGCGTCGGACGTTGGTGAAGTCCCACATCGTGCCGCCGACCACGTAGCCGCCACGCTGGGCCGCGTAGAACGGACCGAAGCCGGTGTCGCCCAGCCACTGCCACGGCACGTCGTCGCGGCGGTCGGAGGCCGGGCGCTTCCCGAGCTGCTCCTGGGGTACGCCGGCGCTCGCGATGCCGTCGAGCATGTGCTCCACGACCGCGTGGGACTGTGCGACCACGCCGATCCGCCACCCGCGCCGCACGAGCTGCGCGACGACGTGCGCCCCGGTGTGCGTCTTGCCCGTGCCGGGCGGCCCCTGGACGGCGAGGTAGGAGCCGTCCAGGTCGCCGAGCGCGGCGACGATCGCGTCGGCGTACGCGTCGTTCCCCGCTCCGACGCTCGGCAGGGGCGCGCCACTGCGGGTGCGCGGCGGAATCCGGCGCAGCAGGTCCACGGCGGGGTGCGGCGGCAGCGCCGGGAGGCTCGCGGCAACGTGCTGGGCGACGTCCCGGACGGCGGCGACCAGCTTGTCCGTGCGTGGCGGCGCGCCAGGGCCGAGGGCCATCGGCAGCGCGTCGTGCGCCTCTGCCTTGGACGGGAGCCGCTCGTCGACGATCAGCACGTCCCGCACGGCGCCATCGACCTCCTCGACATCCACCTGGGTGACGGTGGCGGTCTCGAACCATCCCCGCACCCCGTCGACGGTGGTTTTGGCGGCGCCCGGCACCGGGACGTCGTAGAGGCTCCACGCGGCCGCACCGGCACGGAGCTCGCTGCCGGGCTCGAGCCGTCCGGCGAGCCGCAGCCGGCGCACCTTCGTGCGCTTCCCGGGCGGCACGTGCCACGGCTCGAGCACCTCGGCCGACCCCGGCTCGACGACGAACGTGCTGCGCGGTTCGGTCCAGTCGGCCGGGTCGCTCACGAGGCGGTCGAAGTGTGCCCACCAGAACGGCTTGTCCTCGCGGCGGTGGTAGTCCAGCGACGCCGCCAGGAGTGCGACGGCCTGCTGGTCGACGCCCCGGGGCTCGGCCCCCGCGAACGCCGCGAGCTGGTCGGCGAGCGGGTCGGGTTCAGACTCCGCCTCGGCGTCGAGGTCGGGCTCGGGCGCGGGCATCAGCGCGTCAGGGCCGGGTGTCGCAGTGCTGGGCGGGGCGCCCGGCGCGGTGCCGGCCGCATCGTCCGGCGGAGCACCGGCGACCTGGAGGAGCCAGTCACGCAGGCGCAGCGTCGACACGCAGTCGTCCTCGTTGTACCGGGCGATCGCCTCGAGCCGCTCCGCCCAAGCCGCGGTGTCCCCGCCGTCGCGCAGCGCGCAGGCGTCGGCATACTCGACGATCGAGTCCCCCGCCGTCGTCACCTCCCCGGCCCGGGCGGCCTCCATGTACAGCGGCTCGAGCTTCTTGATGGAGTACGAGCGCTGCCCGGTCCGCACGCTGCGCCGGACGGTCGCGTACAGGTCGACGAGCACGCCCGCACGGAGCAGGTCGTCGACCTCCTGCTCACCCACCCCGTGGCGCCCGGCGAGCCGCAGGAGCGCCGTCTTCTCGTAGGGCGCGTAGTGGTAGACGTGCATGCCCGGGTGCGCGGCCCGGCGCTGCGTGACATAGGCCAGGAAGTCGAGGAGCGCCTGCTTCTCCTGCGCCCGGTCGTGCGCCCAGAACGTCCGGAACACGGGCTGCGCCGTCGGCTCCTGCGGCGCTTCCACGAGCCCGAAGAGGTACTCGAGGCCCCAGTCCGCCGAAGCGTCCTCGGACCACAGCGGGTCGCCCTCGAAGTCGAAGAACACGTCCCCCGGGTCGGGTGCAGGCAGCCCGTGGATCGGCGCGGCGTCGACGACTCGGAAGACGACCCCCGTCGTCGTCTGGCTCGACACAGCGTCCGACTCCGCTGCGACTGCCTCGCCACCGCCCACCTCGCTGCCCGGCGGGTCCTGCTCCACCTGCAGAGCGGCCTGGAGACGCAGCGCCTCGAGGGTCGCGGCGCCGACGCCGTCGACGGGCACCCTGCTCGCAGCCAGCTGATCGATCGTCGTGATGCCGGCGGCCAGCAGCCGGGCCCGCTGCGTCGACCGGAGGCCTGCGACGAGCAGGACGTCTCGGTGCGACTCGACCTCCGGCGCGCACACGGCGCACCGTCCGCACGCGCGGACCGACGGTTCTCCCCACACGACGGGCGCGTCCGCCGCACGGTGGCGATCGAGCAGGCCCTCGAGCGCTGCGCGGCGCTCACGGTAGACGGGCAGCAGGTCGCGGAGCTCGTGGCTGACCGTCGACCGGTCACCGAGCACGAGGTGCACCTGGTCTGCCGGCCGGATGCCGGCCCGCAGGAGCTGGTCGGCATAGGCCGTCACCTGGAGCAGGGCGGTCACCTTGGCGTGCCGCGCGAGCTTGGTGTCGTAGACGGCGTACGTCGGTACGCCGTCGGCGGCTGCGCTCCCGGGTTCTCCGCTGCCCGGCATCCGCACGAGGAAGTCGGCCCAGCCGCCGAACCGTCCGTCGAAGAAGCCTGCCTGGAAGACGACATCCGCGCCCGCCCGGAGCACATCGAGCGTCTGGGCGTGCTTGCGTTCGAGCGCGTCGCGACGCCGACCGCTGGCACCCGCCGGCCGCTCGATGCAGGCCACTCCCGTGCCCGAGGCCCGGTCCCAGGGGCCGAACCGCGCGAGGTAGTCCTCGAGCACACGCTGCTCGTGCGCGTCGCCGAGCCGGGCGGCCCGCTCGAGCATCGCGTCCACGGGCAGCACGACGGGATCGACGCGGCCGAGCCGACCGTCGAGGGCACGCAGCAGCGCGAACTCGCACGAGGCTGCGCTGGCGAGATCCGTTGCGCTGTACACGAGGGTGTCGTCGTCGGTCAGTAACATGCTCGGAGCCTAGGGGTGACGTCCGACACACGCTCCGAGGTGAGCGCGTCCGCCCCTCTCCGTAGACTCACCGGCATGCGAGCAACAGTCCTCCACGGTGAGCGCGACATCCGCCTCGACGACGTCCCCGACCCCGCGATCAGCGCCCCCACGGACGCCGTCGTCCGGGTCGTCGCCGCATGCGTGTGCGGGTCGGACCTGTGGGGCTACCGCGGCGTCACACCGACCCGCGAGCCGCGACGCATCGGGCACGAGCTCGTGGGGATCGTCGAGGAGATCGGGTCCGCCGTCGCGCGGGTGTCCGTGGGCGACTTCGTCATCGCACCGTTCTACTTCTGCGACAACACGTGCGCGAACTGCCGCAACGGAGTCTCCACGTCCTGCCTGCACGGCGGCTGGTGGGGCTCGGACGACCGTGACGGCGTGTTCGTCGACGCCGCCCAGGGCGAGCGCGTGCGCGTCCCCCTCGCCGACGGGACGCTCGTCCCGACGCCCGAGGTCCCCGACGATGCCCTGGTGCCCAGCCTCCTCACCCTCGCGGACGTCATGGGAACCGGCCACCACGCCGCGCTCTCGGCTGGCGTGCGCGAGGGCAGCACCGTCGTCGTCGTCGGCGATGGCGCCGTGGGCCTCTGCGCCGTGCTCGCGGCCAGGCGCCTCGGCGCAGCACGAGTGGTGGCGATGTCGCGGCACGAGACCCGACAGGCCATCGCGCGGGAGTTCGGCGCGACGGACGTCGTCGCCGAACGCGGCGACGCGGGCATCGCGCGCATCAAGGAGATGTTCGACGGGATCGGGCCCGACTGCGTGCTCGAGTGCGTCGGCACGGCGGAGTCGATGGACCAGGCGATCCGGTCCGCACGTCCCGGCGGGATGGTCGGCTACGTCGGCGTCCCCAACGGCGGAGCCGAGCTGCCCATCCGCACGCTGTTCGGCACGAACGTCGGCGTGAACGGCGGAGTCGCTCCGGTGCGCGGCTACATCGAGGAGTTCCTGCCCGAGGTCCTGTCAGGCGCCCTCAACCCGGGACTCGTCTTCGACCTGGAGCTCCCTCTGGAGCAGGTCGCCGAGGCGTACGCGGCGATGGACGAGCGGCGGGCCACCAAGGTACTCCTGCGGCCATAGCTGCTCGTCAGGTCGGCGTCGGGGGTGCCTGCCATCATGGACGCATGACTCCCACACTGTGGCTCACGGGTGACGAGAACGCGGACCGCCTGCTGTCGTCGGACCCCTTCGCGCTGCTGGTCGGGATGCTCCTCGACCAGCAGGTGACCATGGAGTCCGCGTTCGCCGGGCCCGCGCTGATCGCCGAGCGCATGGCCGGGCTCGACGTCCGCAAGGTCGCCCGCGCCAACCCCGACGAGTTCGTCGCGCTCTGCTCGCAGTCGCCGGCCGTGCACCGGTACCCGCGCTCGATGGCGGGCCGGATCCAGGCGGTCGCGCAGCACCTCGTCGACGAGTACGACGCCGACGCCGCACAGGTCTGGCGAGCGCCGACGTCGGACGGTTCGGAGCCCGACGGGCGCGAGGTGCTCCGCCGCCTCAAGGCGCTGCCGGGGTTCGGGGACCAGAAGGCCCGGATCTTCCTGGCCCTCCTCGGCAAGCAGTACGGCACCACGCCGGACGGTTGGCGGGAGGCGGCCGGCGCTTACGGCGAGGAGGACGCCCGCAGGTCTATCGCCGACGTCGTCGACCAGCAGTCGCTCGACGAGGTGCGGGCGACCAAGAAGGCCGCCAAGGCCGCGGCCAAGGCGGCGAAGGCCGCGAAGGGCTGACGGCAGTCGGTCGCTCAGGTCCGCGCGACGACGTTCTCCGGCTCCTCACCCGCAAGGAGCCGCTCGAGCTGACGCCGGACCAGGTCGGCGAAGCGGGGGAACGTGGCATCGCTGCTGCCGCCGACGTGCGGCGTGATGATCACGCCCGGCGTGCGCCAGAGCGGATGGTCGGCGGGGAGCGGCTCCGGCTCGGTGACGTCCAGCGCAGCGCGCAGCCGGCCCGAACGGACCTCGGCGAGGAGCGCGTCGGTGTCGACCAGGCGGCCTCGTCCGACGTTGACGAGCAGCGCGCCGTCGGGCATCGCGGACAGGAACTCCGCGTCGACCAGACCGTCGGTGTCGTCGGTGAGCGGAGTGATCAGGACGACGATGTCGGCGGTCGGCAGGAGCGACGGAAGCTCCGTCACGGCGTGCACGTGCCCGTCGGGGGTGTCGCGCGCTGTGCTGGCGACCGGCACGACGTCGACCTTGAACGCCCGCAGGCGCGCCGCGATGGCCTGTCCCACCGACCCGTAGCCCACCACGATCGCCCGACGATCGGCGAGCGAGGACCGCATCGAGGGCCGCCAGCGCCCGGCCGGCATGTCACGGACGGCGTCGTCGAGGCCCCGCTGCGCCGCCAGGGTGAGTGCGAGGGCAAGCTCGGCCGTGCCGTCGTCGTGCACACCACGGCCGTTGCACACCGTGATCCCCGCCGGGATGTGCGGCAGCGCGTGCTCGTAGCCCGCGCTCGGGAGCTGCACGGTGCGGAGGTTCGGGAGCGCCGCGAGGCGTTCGTAGCCCTCGCGCTTGGTGAAGTAGTGCGGCACGACGACGACGCTCACCTCGGCGGGGTCGACGTCCGTGACGTCCGCATAGGGCGTCTTGAAGTCCCAGCGGATCATGCGGACGCGGTCGGCGAGGTCGGACAGGCGGGACTCGAGGTCGGCGTCGGGAACCGTGATCGTCAGCATGGCCCCATTCTCCACGGCCCCCGCCGCCAGCAAGGAGAGGCAGGCCCTCGCCCTCGCGCCGCGTTCGCGGTAGTTTGCGTGCCGTGACCTGGATATCGGCCTCACGCGCGCTCGCAATCGCCGCCGTCTGCTTGACGCTCGCAGCGTGCGGCGGCACCGCCCCTGCCGGCCCGACGGCGCCCTCGGCCACGGTCCGTCAGTCAGCTCCCGGGGACGCGTCCCCCGAGGACACCTCGAGCGACTCGCCGGTCGACGACGCGGTCGACGGCGTCGAGGACCTCCTCGACGACGGAGCCGACGGCGCCCCCCAGGCCGAGGAGACGACCGACGCGCTCGCCCACATCACGAGCTGCGAGCAGGTCGCGGCCCTCACGCAGGGCCTCACGGACGGTCTCGTCCTGACCGAGACCTCGGGTGTCGACGAGTACGGCGTCTGGTGCAGCTGGGACGAGCCGGACCCGGAGGACTTCGCCAACATCCGCTCGGTCGAGGTGATCGGCGAGCCGTATGACCAGACCGATGCGATGCTCACGGCGGCGGAGCTCGCCGACGCGAACCTCGAGCACCTCCCGGATCCCGCGATCGAGGCGGCTGGAGGCATCGCCTACGGCAACAGCGCGCAGACCGCGGTCGCCACGGTCATGACGGTGGGGGTGCTCGTGCCCGACGCGTCCATCAGCATCGCCGGCGGCGGGTGGGGTCCCGACCCGCACGTCAGCAACGAGATCGCCATCTCGATCGCCAAGGGGATGCTCCGGCTCTGAGCCACGTCAGCGTGCGGCGCTCCCGTCGCCGAACCCGCGTGCGTAGGCCTCCGCCGTGCCTTCCGCGAACAGGTCGCTCGCACCGAGCCGGGGAAGCACACGAGCACCGGGCCCGTCGTCGTCGGTCACGAGGTGGCCGAGGCCGCGCACCACACCCACGGGCCGCCCGGACGTCTTCCCCTTCACCAGCTCGACCGCCGAGGCGATCTCGTCAGCGACCGCCGTGACGGTGACCGTCAGCTCGCGTCCGTGCGAGTCGTGCCCGCCGCGCTCGTCGATCAGCGGCACGACGCCAGCACAGCCGATCGCGAGATCCACCAGCCCGTCACGCCACGCCCGCCCCGCGGTGTCCGTGAGGATCACGCCGACCTTGACGCCGAGGTGCGCGGCGACCGCCGCCCGGATCCTGCGCGCTGACGCGTCCGGGTCCTCGGGCAGCAGCAGGACCGTGCCGTCGGGCGTGTTGGAGGCGTCCACTCCCGCGGCAGCCATGACGAGCCCCAGCCGGTTCTCCACGATCCGCAGCGGCGGCAGGCCGGGCCGTGCGCGGGTCGCGACGACCCGCACCGTCTCCGCGGTGATCGCGGCCTCCCGGTCGGCGGCAGCCACGACCCGCCCCTCGGCCTTGGAGACGATCTTGCTCGTGATCACCACGACGTCACCGTCCGCCAGGTCCGGACACACGCCGCACACCAGTGCGCCGAGGTCGTCCCCGGGGGCGACCTCACCGACGCCGTCGGGCGCCCAGATCTCGAGAGCCGTGCGCGTCACCGCGAGAGCTTGGGCAGCACGTCCCGCGAGAAGACGTCGATCCACTCCCGCTGGTTGCGGCCCACGTTGTGCAGGTAGATTCGGTCGAAGCCCAGGTCCACGTACTTCTGGATCGCCGCGCGGTGCTCGTCCGGGTCGGCCGAGATCACCATGCGGCCCGCGAAGTCCTCCGGACGCACGAGCTTGGCGATCTGCTCGAACTCGAACGGCGACCGGATGTCCGCCTTGGGGAACTTCATGCCCCCGTTGGGCCACTCCGTCATGGCGTTCGTCATGGCCTCTTCGTCGGTCGGCGCCCACGAGAGGTGGATCTGCAGCACCTTCGGCATCGACTCCGGGTCGCGACCCGACTCACGGACACCGTCGTCGAACTTCCCGAAGAGCATCGAGATCTTCTCGAGGGGCGCGCCCACGGTGATGAGGCCGTCGGCGTGGCGGCCCGCGCGCTTCGCAGTCACCGGGCCCGCGGTCGCGACAAGGATCTCCGGCGGCACCTCCGGCATGGTCCACAGGCGGGTGGACTCGAGCTTGTAGAACTGGCCCGAGTGCTTCACGTCCTTGCCGGCGAGCGACGCCGAGAACAGCTTCTTGATGACGTCGATCGCCTCGAACATCCGGTTGATGCGCTCCGGCGCCTCCGGCCAGTACTGGCCGGTGATGTGCTCGTTGAGCGCCTCGCCCGAGCCGAGCCCCAACCAGTGCCGGCCCGGGTACATGGCCGCGAGCGTTGCCGACGCCTGCGCGACCATCGCCGGGTGCCAGCGGAACGTCGGGGCGGTGACCCCGGGCCCGAGGTCGCCGCGGGTGCGCTCCCCCAGGGCGGCGAGGACGTTCCACACGAACGCGCTCTGCCCCTGCTGCGGCACCCACGGCTGGAAGTGGTCGGCGGCCATGACGCCGCTGAACCCCTGGGACTCGGCGTAGGCGGAGAGCTCGATCACCTCCGTCGGGTGGAACTGCTCGAGCATGGCTGCGTAACCGATGGTCAGGTCCATGGAGAAAACCTATCGTCAGGAGAGTAGGTGGCGGCGCTCAGGCGCCGGCGATCCGGTGGGTCTTGGTGTAGGAGCCCTGCGCGCGCGGCCGCACGATCAGCGTGTCGACGTTCACGTGCGCCGGCTGCGTGAGGGTCCAGCGGATGGCCTCGGCGATGTCGGCCGCCACGAGGGGGTCGGGGACTCCTGCGTAGACGGCGTCGGCCTTGGCCTGGTCACCACCGAACCGCGTGAGCGAGAACTCCTCGGTGTGCACCATGCCGGGCGCGATCTCGATGACCCGCAACGGCTCCCCCACCAGCTCCAGCCGCAACGTGCGGGCCGCCACCCGCTCCGCGAACTTCGCCGCGACGTAGCCGCCCCCGCCCTCGTATGGCTCGTGGGCCGCGGTCGAGGTGACCACGACGACGTCGCCCTCGGACTCGCGCAGCGCCGGCAGGAACGCGTTCGTCACGCGGATCGTGCCGAGCACGTTCAGCTCGTACATCTGGCGCCATCCGTCGAGGTCGGCCTGGGCGACGGGCTCGTTGCCGAGGGCGCCTCCGGCATTGTTCACGACGGCGTGCACGGGTCCACCGGCGGTGACCTCGGCGACGAGGCGCGCGACGTCCTCGTCGGAGGTGATGTCCGCGGCGACGACGGTCGCCCCGGTGCGCGCGGCGAGGTCCGCGAGGCGGTCGGCTCGGCGGGCGACGCCGACGACGTCCCACCCGTCCGCGCGCAACGCGGCCACGGTCGCGGCCCCGATGCCTGAGGAGGCCCCGGTCACGACGGCCCGGCGGGCCGTGCCGCGTCGGTCATCGGCCGGAGCGCCAGCAGGGCTCGCGGGGCTCAGCCCGGCAGCGGCGCGGTCCGCTCCATCAGCAGGAGCAGCAGCAGGATCAGTCGGGTTCATCGGTTCTCCTCGAGCGCGGTCAGCACGTCGTCGTAGATGCTCAGGGCGCAGTGGACCTCGGCGGCGGTGACGACGCACGGAGGCACCACGTGGATGCGGTTGTCCTGCACGAAGGGCAGCAGCCCTCGTCGAAGGCATTCTGCCTTGACGAACGCCATGTCCGTCGGACCGAGGGGCGCGACGTCGCCGCGCCCGGCGACGAGCTCGAGGGCCCAGAACACCCCGACGCCACGCACCTCGCCGACGACGGGGTGTCGTGCAGCCAGCGATCGCAGGCCGGGGCCGAGCACGTCGTCGCCGATCCGCCGGGCGTGCCCGACGACGTCGTCGCTCGCCATGGCCTCAAGGGTGGCGACGATCGCCGCCATCGCGAGCGGGTGCCCGGAGTAGGTGAGCCCGCCGGGGAAGACGCGCTCGTCGAAGGTCGCGGCGACGTCGTCGCCGATGATCACGCCGCCGGCTGGCACGTAGCCCGAGTTCACTCCCTTGGCGAACGTGATGAGGTCAGGCCGGGTCCCGGGCTCGAGGTGATCGGCGAACGCGAACCAGCGCCCGGTGCGACCGAAGCCGCACATGACCTCGTCGAGGATGAGGAGGATCCCGTGCTCGTCGGCGAGCGCGCGGACCCCGGCGAGGTAGCCCGGTGGCGGGATTAGCACGCCCGCGGTGCCCGGCACGGTCTCGAGCAGGATCGCCGCGATCGATGCGGGCCCTTCGCACTCGATCACCCGGGCGAGGTGGCCGAGGGCTCGCTCGCACTCCTCCTCGGGCGTGCTGGCCCAGAAGTCCGAGCGCAGCAGGTAGGGCGTGAACACGTGGACGTGCCCCGTGGCGTGCTCGTTGGGGATCCGCCGCCAGTCGCCGGTCGCGGCGATCGCCGCGCCGGTGTTGCCGTGGTAGCTGCGGTACGCGGAGATCACCTTGGGCCGGCCGGTGTGCAGGCGCGCCAGGCGCATCGCGTTCTCGTTGGCGTCCGCTCCGCCGTTGGTGAAGAAGACCTGCGACATGCCGTCCGGGGCGAGGGAGGTGATGGCGCGGGCCGCGCGCCCTCGGGCCAGATTCGCGTGCCCCGGGGCGATCGTGGTGAGGGTGCCGGCCTGCTCGACGATGCCGGCCACGACCGCGGGGTGCTGGTGGCCGATGTTCACGTTGACGAGCTGGGACGAGAAGTCGAGGTAGCGGCGCCCGGTGTCGTCCCAGACCTCGCAGCCCTCGCCGCCGGCGATCGTGAGGGGGGCGAGCCGCCCCTGGGCGGACCAGGAGTGGAAGACGAAGCGGTCGAGCTCGAGCGCCGTGAGCGGCTCGGACGTTGGCGTGGGCACGGTGGCCTCCTGGGTCGGCGGTGGGAGTACGAGGCGAGGGACGTGGTCGGCGGCGCCGCCCCCGGAAGGGCACCGGAGCGTCGCCGCCGACCCGTCAGACCGGCTGCGCGCTGCTGGTCATGCGCCGCCGGCGTTGAGGGTGACCTCGATCGGCGACCAGCCTTCGCCGACGACGTCGACGCCCTCGGCGGTCAGCTCGCTGAGCGCCTGCTCGACGTACTCGTTGGTGTAGGCGGACGCGGGCGGCTGCGCCGAGATGATGCTGGCGCCGGTCTCGTTGACGGTCTCCATGGCCATCGCCACGGTCGCGTCCCAGGCGGCCTCGTCGATCGTGCCGACTCCCCCGGTGGTGGAGGGCCAGAGCAGCTTGTTGGTCTCGTTGGTCATCCACAGCTGGTGGCTCGTGCCGAGGGTGGACCCGGCGGCCGTGACGATGTCCGCGGCTGCCTGGGCGTTGTCCCGGGCGTACGCCCAGCCCTTGAGCGACGCCTTGAGGAACTTCACGGTCGTCTCCTCGTACGCGGCGTCGGACTCGAGGCGCTCGGTGTCCGCCCAGATCGCGTCCTGGAGCATGGCGGTCCCCTCCACGTTCCAGTCGATGACGGTGAAGTCCTCAGGCTGGTACAGCTCGCCGGTCTCGGGGTTCTCCGCCTCGAGCAGCTGGGCGTACTCGTTGTAGGTCATCGCCTGCGCGGCGTCGATGTCGCCGTTGAGCAGCCCGAGCATGTCGAACGCCTGGGTGACCAGCTCGAAGTCGGTGACGCCGGCCTTGTTGAGCCCGGCGAACAGCTCCCACTCGTTGCCGTACCCCCACGACCCGATCGTCTTGCCCTCGAGGTCGGCCACGCTCTCGATCCCCGAGTCCGCGAACGCGACCTGGAGGGTGGCGGAACGCTCGAAGATCTGCGCGACGTTGGTGACGCCGGCGCCCTGCTCGATCGACCCGAGCACCTTGGGCACCCACGCGATCGCGTAGTCGACCTCGCCCTGGGCGAGCGCGTCCTGGGGGACGATGTCGCCGCCGGACGGGAGGATCTCGACGTCGAGGCCCTCGGCCTCGTAGTAGCCCTGGTCGAGCGCGGCGTAGTAGCCGGCGAACTGGGCCTGCGTGAGCCACTGCAGCTGGAGCTTGACGGGCGTGAGCTCGCCGGCGGAGCCGGAGGCCGCGGGTGCGGTCTCCTCGCCCCCGTCCGAGCAGGCGGCCAGGAGCAGCCCTGCGGTGAGTGCGGCCGCAGTGGCCTTCCAGATCGTGCGGGTCATGTCGTCTCCTTCGATCGTGGGACGCGCCGCGGGCGTGGCGCGTGGTCGGTGGGGGGTGCTCACGCCGATAGTCCGGCGAGGGTGCTCGCGCCGATGCTCCGGCGAGCGGTGAGGTGCTCGGCGACGGCGGTGGCGGCATAGAAGACGAGGCCGACGACGATGCCGCCGACGACGTAGGCCCAGGCCTGTGCGTAGTCGGAGCCCGCTGCGGCGGTCGTGATGAAGGAGCCGATGCCGGAGCGTGGCCCGCCGAAGTACTCGGCGACGATCGCGGAGATGACCGCCAGCGAGGAGGCCATGCGCAGGCCGGTGAAGACGAACGGCAGGGCGGTCGGGACGGTGACGGTGCGGGCCACCTGGACGGGCGAGGCGGCGAGCGCCCGCATGAGGTCGCGGTGCACCGGAGCCACCTGACGCAGCCCGGTGAGCGTGTTGACGTACACGGGCACGAACACCGCCAGCCCGGCGACGATCACGCGGGCCTGCTCGGAGGCCGCGCCGTACATCGAGTACAGGACGGGGGCCAGCGCGACGATCGGCACGACGGCGAGCGCGGTCACGACCGGCGCTGCCAGCCGGTCCGCGGGCCGCAGGGCTGAGGACAGCACGGCCAGCCCGATCCCGAGGACGGCGCCGACGACGAGGCCGACGGCGGCGTTGCGGCCGGTGACGAGGGCGGCACCGGTGACAGGTCCGGCGAGCTCGCGGAGGTTCGCGGCGATGTCGACGGGGCCCGGCAGGACGAACGCGGGGACGTCGCCGAGCGTGACCGCGAGGTGCCAGCCGAGCAGCAGGAACCCGAGGAGCGCGACGGGCGGCAGGGTCGCCGCGAGTCCCGACCGCACGGCGGACCGCCCGGGTCCGCGGGCGGCGGCGGGCCCGCTCATGCGGCCCCTCCGCGAACCGCGTCCTCGGCGACCGTGTCCCCGGCGACCGCGAGCGACGGCGTGCCGTGCAGGGCAGCGCGCACCCGCGCGACGTGCGCGAAGAAGCCGGCGTCAGCACGCAGGTCGTCGCTCGCACTGTCGAGCCCGGCGCCCGCGACCGCGGACCGGTCGAGCCGCACCGCGATGTCCTCCCGGACCCGCCCCGGCCGGGCGGACATGACGACGACCCGGTCGGAGAGGAACACGGCCTCGGGGATCGAGTGCGTGACGAAGACGACGGCGGCACGGTTCTCGGCGCAGATCCGCAGGAGCTGGGTCTGCAGGTGCTCGCGCGTCATCTCGTCCAGCGCACCGAAGGGCTCGTCCATGAGAAGCAGGCTGGGCTCGTCCGCGAGCGCCCGGGCGATGGCGACGCGCTGCTGCATGCCGCCCGAGAGCTGGTCGGGGAACTGGCCGGCGAAGTCGGCCAGGCCCACGAGGTCGAGCAGGTGGTCGGCGCGCTCCCGGCGGGCACCGCGGCCCACGCCCGCGAGCGCCAGCGGCAGCTCGATGTTGGCGCGTACCGTGCGCCACGGGAGCAGGCCGGCCTGCTGGAACGCGATGCCGTAGTCACGCGACAGGCGGGCCTCGCGGGCCGGCCGCCCGAACACCTCGACGGTGCCGGCGCTCGGCGCGTCGAGGTCGGCGATCAACCGCAGGAGCGTCGACTTCCCGCAGCCGGAGGGCCCGATCAGGGACACGAACTCCCCCGGCGCGACCGTGAGGTCCACGTCCTCGAGGGCGACGACCTCACGGCCCGCCCCGGCGAAGACGCGGGTGACGCCGGTGACGCGTACGGCTGCTGCAGTCATGCGGAGGCCTCCATCCTTCTGAACCGCGCGAGGCCTGCGCCGAGCGCGGTGACGATGCCCGCGGCGAGCAGGCCGAGGACGACGGCGCCGAAGATCGGCGCCCAGGGCTTGGCGGGGTCGGACCCGGCGAAGTTGGCGAGCTCGAGGATCATGCGCCCGAGCCCGCCGGGAAGACCCGTGGCGACCTCGGCGACGACCGTCCCGATCACGGCGTTGGCCGCGGCGAGGCGGAGGGCGGGGAGCACGTGCGGCACGGCGGCCGGGGCGCGCAAGTGGAGCAGCGTCGTCCACCAGCCCGCTCCGTAGGCGTGCATGAGCTCGGTCTGGATCGCCGACGGCGACTGCAGCCCGCGCAGGGCCCCCACCGCGACGGGGAAGAACGCGAGGTAGGACGCGATGACGGCGACCGACATCCACGGCGCCCACTCGAGGGAGCCGATCTCGAGCCGCGACCCCCACGAGCGCACGAGCGGCGCGAGGGCGATCAGGGGCACCGTCTGGGAGAGGATCACCAGCGGCAGGACCGCACGCTCGACGACGCGCAGGCGCTGCATGGCGACGGCGATCAGCAGCCCGACCCCGACGCCGATCGCCCAGCCCACGGCGGCGATCCCGAGGCTGACGGCGCCGGCGTCGAGGACGGCACGCCACAGCGGCGCGGCGTCACGGGCGCCGGTGATCGGCTCCACGAGGCGCTGGAGCATGTCCCAGGTGTGCGGCATGGCGAGGTCGGAGGTGCGGGGCAGGATCCGCGTCTGCCCGAGCGACCATCCCTGCGCCGGCCCGGCGGCCTTGTAGAGCTCCCAGACGGTGGCCAGCAGGGCGACCGCGCCCAGCGCGGCCGCCATCCGGCCGAGCGCAGGCTGGCGGCGGAGCGCAGGCCGGCGGCCGATCGCAGACCAGCGGCCAAGGGCTGGCCGAGGCGCCGCGCCGCTCATGCCCTCGCCACCACGTGCTGGCTGAGGGCCGGGATCACCCACTCGCCGTACTGGCGCAGCGTCTCCTCCTTGTTGTCGTGCTGGAGGTATCCGGCGAACTGCGTGACCCCGAGGTCGCGCAGCGCCTCGAGCTTGTCGATGTGCTCGCGGACGCTGCCGAGCACGCAGAACCGCTCGACGATCTCGTCGGGGACGAAGTCGGCGTGCGTGTTCCCGGCCCGGCCGTGCTGGTTGTAGTCGTAGCCCTCGCGGCCGGCGATGTAGTCGGTCAGCGCCTGGGGCACGTTCGACCCGGCGCCGTACTTGGTGACGATGTCAGCGACGTGGTTCCCGACCATCCCGCCGAACCATCGGCACTGCTCGCGCATGTGCAGGCGCTCGGCCGGCGAGTCGCCGTTGCCCACGTACATGGGCGCCGCCACGCAGAACTTGATCGCCATGGGGTCCCGGCCCGCGTTGTCCGCGGCGTCCCGGACCGCGCCGATCATCCAGGCGGCGATGTCGGGGTCGGCGAGCTGCAGGATGAACCCGTCACCGACCTCCCCGGTGAGCTTGAGGGCCAGGGGCCCGTAGGCCGCGACCCACATCTCGAGCTCGGAGCCGTGGCTCCACGGGAACTGCAGGGTCGCGTCGCCCACCTCGACGCTGCGGGAGTTCGCGAGCTCACGGATCACGTGGATGGACTCGCGCAGCGTCTTGAGGGTCGTGGGCTTGCCCCCGAGCACCCGCACGGCCGAGTCTCCGCGCCCGATCCCGCACACGGTGCGGTTGCCGTACATCTCGTTGAGCGTGGCGAACAGCGACGCCATCACGGTCCAGTCCCGGGTGGCGGGGTTCGTCACCATGGGTCCGACGACGATCTTGCGCGTCGCCGCGAGCATCGCGGAGTAGATGACGAACGGCTCCTGCCACAGCAGGTGCGAGTCGAACGTCCATGCGTGCGAGAAGCCGTACGTCTCGGCGAGGCGCGTGAGCTCGACCGTGCGGGACGCGGGAGGGTTGGTCTGCAGGACGACACCGATGTCCATCGAGAGGGTGTCCTTTCGGTTCGGGGGCGGCGGCCCGGGGCTCAGATGAGGTACTGCGACAGCCCGCGGCGGATGTACTTCCCGTGACCGGCGTGCCCGTGGTACTCGCCGTCGTCGATCACGACGAGGCCCCGGGAGATGACGGTGTCGACGTGACCGTCGATCTCGAAGCCCTCCCACGCCGAGTAGTCGAGGTTCATGTGGTGGGTGTCGACCGAGATCCGGGTGCGCCCCGCCGGGTCGTACACGACGACGTCGGCGTCGGCCCCGGGCGCGATGACGCCCTTGGTGCCGTACATGCCGAACATGCGTGCCGGCGTCGTGCAGCAGATCTCCACCCAGCGCGACAGCGAGATCTTCCCCGTGACGACGCCCTGGTAGACCAGGTCCAGGCGGTGCTCGACGGACCCGATGCCGTTGGGGATCGCCGCGAAGCTGTTCCGCCCGAGCTCCTTCTGGCCCTTCATGCAGAAGGGGCAGTGGTCCGTCGAGACCAGCTGGAGGTCGTTGGTCCGCAGCGCCTGCCACATGTGCTCCTGGTGCCCGTCGACGCGGGCCCGCAGCGGCGTCGAGCACACCCACTTGGACCCCTCGAACCCCGGCGCGCCGAGCTGCTCCTCGAGGGAGAGCCACAGGTACTGCGGGCAGGTCTCGCCGAACACGTTCTGCCCCGTGTCACGGGCCTCGGCGATGCGCATCGCGGCCTGCTTGGCCGAGACGTGGACGACGTAGAGCGGCGCACCGGTGAGCTCGGACAGCCGGATCGCCCGGTACGTCGCCTCTTCCTCCGTCTGCCACGGGCGCGTGAGCCCGTGGTGGATCGGGTCGGTCTCGCCACGCTCGAGGGCCTGCTGCTGCAGGACGTCGATGACCGAGCCGTTCTCGGCGTGCATCATCAGCAGCCCGCCGTTGCGGGAGGCGCGCTGCATGGCCCGGACGATCTGGCCGTCGTCGGACAGGAACACGTCCTTGTAGGCCATGAAGAGCTTGAAGCTCGACACGCCCTCGTCGATCAGGGTGTCCATCGCCGCGAGCGAGACGTCGTCGACTCCACCGATGATCTGGTGGAACGCGTAGTCGATGGCGCACTTGCCGGCTGCCTTGTCGTGCCACGCGGCGAAGCGCTCGAGGACGTCCTCGCCGGTGTACTGCACGGAGAAGTCGACGATCGTCGTCGTCCCGCCCCACGCGGCGGCGCGCGTCCCGGTCTCGAAGGTGTCGGACGCGAACGTGCCCCCGAACGGCATCTCCATGTGGGTGTGCGCATCGATCCCTCCGGGGATGACGTACTTGCCCGTGGCGTCGATCCGGCGGTCCACCCCCTGGAGGAAGGTCGCGCCGAGCACGCCCGACCCGGGTTCGAGGACGGCGACGATCTTCTCGTCCTCGATCAGGACGTCGGCCTGGCCGGACCCGGTCGAGCTCACGACCGTGCCGCCGGTGATGAGGGTGTACATGTCAGGCTCCTCGTGGCTCGAGCGGACGGACGGCGGTGACGCGCGCGCCGGTCATGGCGCGACGATCGGGCCGTAGGCGTCGGGGCGGCGGTCGCGGAAGAACTGCCACCGCTCGCGCACCCGGCGGATCTGCCCCAGGTCGATGTCGCGGATGAGGAGCTCGTTCGACGTCGACGACCCGACCTCGCCGACGTACGCGCCGTCCGGGCCGACGACGTAGCTCGAGCCGTAGAAGTTGACGGCCTCGGCGCCGTACTCGTTGTCCTCGAGGCCCACGCGGTTGGTCGCGACCACGAAGTACCCGTTGGCGACGGCGGCGGCGGGCTGCTCGATCTCCCAGAGCTTGTTGGAGATTCCCGGCGCCGTCGCGTTGGGGTTGAACACGATCTCGGCGCCGTTGAGGGCGAGCACGCGCCAGCCCTCGGGGAAGTGCCGGTCGTAGCAGATGTTGACGCCGATCTTGCCGACCGCCGTGTCGAACACCGGGTAGCCCAGGTTGCCGGGCCGGAAGTAGAACTTCTCCCAGAACTTGGGCAGGTGCGGGATGTGGTGCTTGCGGTACTTGCCGAGGTAGGTGCCGTCGGCGTCGATGACCGCTGCGGTGTTGTACAGGACGCCGGCCTGGTCCTCCTCGTACACGGGCAGCACGATGACGATGCCGAGCTCCTTGGCGAGCGCCGCGAACCGGTCGGTCGTCGGTCCCGGGACGGCTTCGGCGTACTCGTAGTACTGGGGGTCCTGGACGATCCCGAAGTACGGTCCGTAGAAGAGCTCCTGGTAGCAGATGATCTGCGCACCCTGGGCGGCCGCCTCGCGCGTCCACTCCTCGTGCAGCGCGATCATGGACTCCTTGTCCCCGGTCCAGGTGGCCTGGGTCAGGGCGGTTCTGACGATGCTCAACGTCGCTCCTCGGGTCGTCGTGCCAGCGTTCTCGGTCGGCGACGACGCCCTCGGGGGCTGGTCCGCCGCCCCTTCGCTGCTGAATGCGACTGTGGTGGTTGAACATTTCGCGGCGGTGTCCCCGTGTAACGGTCGCGAGAAGAGTTGTGTCGGCGTCGTTAACTCTGGGCCGCGCGGCCCCGGGCTGCGCTCCGGGCGGCCCCGTGCAGGGCAGGATCACGCCTTGTGGACCTCCTCGCCGCGCTCACCGAGCGCACGCCCGCCGGCATCGCCGCGACGATCGGCCAGCTCGTGCGCTCGGGCGACCTGCCCGTCGGGACGCGCCTGCCCACGGTCCGGGAGGTGGCCGCGTCGCTGCAGGTCTCCCCCGGCACGGTCTCGGCCGCGTGGCACGCGTTGTCCGACGCCGGTCTCGTCCGGTCGCGGGGGCGGGCCGGCACCTTCGTCCTGGCCCAGACGACGACGTGGCTTCCCCCGCGCTACCGCGACCTCGCGAGCGGTGCGCAGGTCCCCTACCGGCTCGACCTGTCGTCGGGCACCCCCGATCCCCAGCTGCTGCCTGCCCTCGGGCCCGCGTTCGCGACGCTCGCGCGCCGGACGGCGGGCGCCACGACGTCGTCCTACCTGGGCCCGCCGGTGCTGCCCCCGCTGGAGTCCCGCCTGCGCGCTGCGTGGCCGTTCGCGCCGGAGGCGCTCACGGTCGTCGACGGCGCGCTCGACGGCATGAGCCGCACGCTCGACGTGCTCGTCGGGCTGGGCTCGCGCGTGGCGATCGAGGATCCGTGCTTCCCGCCGCTGCTCGACCTCCTCGACAGCCTCGGCGTGCAGCGCGTGGGCGTCGGCCTGGACGAGCACGGCCTGCTGCCCGACGAGCTCTGGCGAGCGCTCGACGCCCGGTGCGACGTCGTCGTCCTGCAGCCGCGCGCCCAGAACCCGACGGGGGCGTCGATGACCAGCGAACGGGCACGGGAGCTGGCACGGGTGCTGCACACGCACCCGCACGGCGCCGACGTCGTGGTCGTCGAGGACGACCACTCGGGCGCGATCTGCCAGACCGCCGACGTGAGTCTCGGGACGTACCTCGCGGGACGCGTGGTGCACGTGCACTCCTACTCGAAGTCGCACGGTCCTGACCTCCGGATCGCGGCAGTGGGCGGCCCCGCGCGCGTCCTCGAGCGCGTCGTCGCCCGCCGCATGCTCGGGCCCGGGTGGACCTCGCGCATGCTGCAGTCCGCGCTGCTCGAGCTCCTCACGGACCGCACGACCCAGCAGCAGGTCGCCGGCGCCCGGGACGCCTACCGCCGTCGCCAGCGTGAGGTGGCCCGCGCCGTCGAGGCCTCGGGTGGCAGGCTGCGGCGCGGAGACGGCCTGAACATGTGGCTGCCCGTCGCCGACGAGCGGGCGGCGCTGGTGAGCCTCGCCGCCCAGGGCGTGCGGGCGGCTCCGGGCAGCCCGTTCCGCGTCGATGCGCCCGGGCCGGGCGAGGCACACCTGCGGATCAGCGTCGGGTCGGTGCGGGACGCGTTCGATGCGCTGGGCACCGCCCTCGCGGCGGCGGCGCAGGCCTGACGGTCCTCTGCGTCGGCGGGGACGCGCGGTGCACGGACCGCGCGCGCGGGCACCGCCGTCGATCTGGGAAGATGGGCGCCATGAGCACCTCGTCGACCCCCGAGCACGCGACCACCACCGACTCGACCTCCCCCGCGGCCAGCGCCGAGGTCGTCCGGGCGGTCGTCCGGGAGGTACCCGACAAGGTCAGCCTCGACGGGCTCGAGGCCGCGCTCGACGAGCGCTGGACCAGGGACGGCACGTACGCGTTCGACCGCTCCGCCACGCGCGAGCAGGTGTACTCGATCGACACGCCGCCGCCCACCGTCTCGGGCTCGCTGCACGTGGGGCACGTGTTCAGCTACACCCACACCGACGTCGTCGCGCGCTTTCAGCGCATGCGCGGCAAGTCCGTGTTCTACCCGATGGGCTGGGACGACAACGGCCTGCCGACCGAGCGCCGCGTGCAGAACTACTACGGCGTGCGCTGCGACCCGTCGCTGCCGTACGTCGAGGGGTACCAGCCCCCGCTCGAGGGCGCCGAGGGCAAGAGCGTGAAGGCAGCCGACCAGCAGCCGATCTCCCGCAAGAACTTCGTCGAGCTGTGCGAGCGCCTCACGGCCGAGGACGAGAAGCAGTTCGAGGCCCTCTGGCGCTACCTCGGCCTGAGCGTCGACTGGTCGCACCACTACCAGACCATCGGCAGGACGGCGCAGGCCACCGCGCAGACGGCGTTCCTGCGCAACCTCGCCCGTGGCGAGGCGTACCAGGCGGAGGCGCCGGGGCTGTGGGACGTCACGTTCCAGACCGCGGTCGCCCAGGCGGAGCTCGAGGCCCGCGACTACCCCGGGCACTTCCACAAGGTCAGCTTCCACCTCCCCGCGGGCACGGTGGGCGCCGACGGCGCGACGACGGTCGAGATCGAGACCACCCGCCCGGAGCTGCTCCCCGCGTGCGTCGCCCTGATCGCGCACCCGGACGACGAGCGCTACCAGCACCTGTTCGGCACGACCGTCCGCTCCCCCCTGTTCGACGTCGAGGTCCCCGTGCTCGCCCACCCGGCCGCCGAGCCGGACAAGGGCGCGGGCATCGCGATGTGCTGCACCTTCGGCGACCTGACCGACGTGCAGTGGTGGCGCGAGCTGCAGCTGCCGACTCGCTCGATCCTCAACCGCGACGGGCGCCTGACCCGCGAGGTCCCGGAGTGGCTCACCACGGACCGCGCCGTAGCGCTGTTCACCGAGATCACCGGCAAGACGACCTTCTCGGCGCGCGCCGCGATCGTCGACGCCCTGCGCGAGTCCGGCGACCTCGTCGGCGAGCCCGTCGCCACGCAGCGCAAGACGAACTTCTTCGAGAAGGGCGACAAGCCGCTCGAGATCGTCACGAGCCGCCAGTGGTACATCCGCAACGGTGGCCGGGCGATGCCGGGCCGTGAGCTGCGGGCGGAGCTGCTCGCCCGCGGCGAGGAGCTCGACTTCCACCCCGAGTTCATGCAGGTCCGCTACGAGAACTGGGTCGGCGGCCTGAACGGCGACTGGCTGGTCTCGCGCCAGCGCTTCTTCGGCGTCCCGATCCCCGTCTGGTACCCGGTCGACGGCGAGGGTCAGCCGCAGTGGGAGTCCCCGATCGTCCCCGACGAGGCCTCGCTCCCCATCGACCCGTCCTCGGACGTGCCGGCGGGGTACACGGAGGACCAGCGCGGCGTCGCCGGCGGCTTCGTGGGCGACCCCGACATCATGGACACGTGGGCGACGTCCTCGCTCACCCCCCAGATCGCCGGCGGCTGGTTGGCCGACCCGGACCTGTTCGAGCGCGTGTTCCCCATGGACCTGCGGCCCCAGGGCCAGGACATCATCCGCACGTGGCTGTTCTCGACCGTGGTCCGCTCGCACCTCGAGCACGGCTCGCTGCCGTGGCGCAACGCCGCGATCTCGGGCTGGATCCTCGACCCGGACCGCAAGAAGATGAGCAAGTCCAAGGGCAACGTGGTCACGCCCATGGGCCTGCTCGAGGAGCACGGGTCCGACGCCGTGCGCTACTGGGCGGCCTCCGCCCGCCTGGGCACGGACGCGGCCTTCGAGGTCGGCCAGATGAAGATCGGCCGCCGCCTGGCGATCAAGGTCCTCAACGCGTCCAAGTTCGCCCTGTCGTTCGCGGGCGACAAGGAGCTCGTGCTCGACCCGACGCTCGTGACCGAGCCGATCGACCGCGCGATGCTCGCCGGCCTCGCCGGTGTCGTCGACCGCGCGACGGCCGCGCTCGAGGCCTACGACCACACGCGCGCCCTCGAGGTGTCGGAGACGTTCTTCTGGACGTTCTGCGACGACTACCTCGAGCTCGTCAAGGACCGCGCCTACGGCGGGGGCGCCGACGACGTCGCTGCGGAGACGACGTCGGCTCGCGTCTCGCTCGCGCTGGCCCTCGACACGCTGCTGCGCCTGTTCGCGCCGGTGCTGCCGTTCGCGACCGAGGAGGTCTGGTCGTGGTGGCGGGACGGCTCGGTGCACCAGGCGGCGTGGCCCACCTCGGGTCAGCTGCGCGCTGCCGCCGCCGACGGCGACCCCGCCGTCCTCACGGCCGCCGGCAACGCCCTCGCCGTGCTCCGCAAGGTGAAGTCGGAGGCCAAGGCCTCGATGCGCACGCCGATCCTGCGTGCCGAGCTCGCGGTCCCGGCCGCCGACGTCGCCCGCATCGAGTCCGCTCTCGTCGACGTGCGTGGCGCGGGCCGCGTGACGGGTGACCTGATCCTCGCCCCGGCGGCCGACGGGCAGGGCGACTCGGCGGTCCAGGGCGGCATCGTCGTCACGGCAAGCGAGCTCGGCCAGCCCGAGCCCAAGACCCCGCGCGCCTGACGGGCAGCGGCTGCCGTGCACGAGGTCTCGACCCCCAGCGCCGTCGACGTCCCCGAGGGGAGCTCTGTCAACGACCTGCTGGCCGCTCGGGTGCGCGCGGCTGGCGGCTCGACGCTCCTCGAGCGCAAGACCACGCTCGGCGGCGACTGGGTGCCGATGACGGCCGAGGCGTTCGCGCGTGAGGTGCGAGCGGTGGCCAAGGGCTTCGTCGGGCTCGGGCTGAGGCCAGGCGAACGCGTCGCGATCATGGCTCACACGAGCTACGAGTGGATGGTGCTGGACTTCGCGGTGTGGGCTGCGGGCGGGGTGTCGGTGCCCGTCTACGAGACCAGCTCCGCGGAGCAGGTCGCGTGGATCTGCTCAGACTCGGGAGCGCGCTTCGCGGTCGTCGAGACCGCCGCGCACGAGTCGCTCGTCGCCGAGTCGCGCGCGGAGCTCCCGGCGCTCGAGACGTGCCTGGTCCTCGCGGCGGGCGCGCTCGACGCACTCAAGCGCGCGGGAGGCGCCGTCGAGGATGCCGACGTCGAGGCCCGCTCGCGCGCGGTCGCGGGCGACGACGTCGCGACGATCATCTACACGTCCGGGACCACGGGCCGCCCCAAGGGCGTCGAGCTCACCCACTGGGCGTTCGTGTCGATCACTCGCAACACGATGGCGACGTCGCTGCGTCCGATGGTGGAACCTCCAGCGGCGCGCACCCTGCTGTTCATGCCCCTCGCCCACGTGTTCGCGCGGTTCGTGCAGGTGCTGTGCGTGACGTCGGGAGCCGTCGTCGGGCACGTGCCCGACGCGAAGAACCTCGTGGCGGACCTGGGGACCTTCCAGCCCACGTTCCTGCTGGCCGTGCCTCGCGTGTTCGAGAAGGTCTACAACGCGTCCGAGCAGCGCGCGGGAACGGGCACGTCGCTGGCGGTGTTCCGGTGGGCGGCCAAGGTCTCGATCGCGGCGTCGCGCGCCCAGGACGGCGAAGGCCGACTCACGCCCGTGCTGCGCGTCCAGCACCGCGTGGCCGGTCTCCTGGTCTACCGCAAGCTGCGCGCGGCCATGGGCGGGGCGCTGCGCTACGCCATCTCCGGCGGCGCACCGCTGGGCACCCGGTTGGGGCACTTCTACCGCGGCATCGGTCTGACGGTCCTCGAGGGCTACGGGCTGACGGAGACCTCGGCACCCACGACCGTCAACGTGCCCGGCAACACGAAGATCGGGACGGTGGGCCCACCCGTCCCGGGCGCGTCCCTGCGCATCTCGGACGACGGCGAGATCCTCGTCCGGGGTGACCACGTGTTCCGCGGGTACCACGCCAACCCCGAGGCCACGGCCGAGGCGTTCGACGACGGCTGGTTCCGCACCGGGGACATCGGCACGCTCGACGAGGACGGCCACCTGCGGATCACCGGGCGCAAGAAGGAGCTCATCGTGACGGCCGGCGGCAAGAACGTCGCGCCGGCGGTGCTCGAGGACCGCTTCCGCGGTCACCCGCTGGTCAGCCAGTGCGTGGTGGTCGGGGACGGGAAGCCGTTCATCGGCGCGCTCGTGACCCTCGACGCAGAGATGCTTCCGGGCTGGCTCGCGACCCACGGGCTGCCCTCGATGGACGTCGCCGCCGCTGCCACCCACCCCACCGTGGTCGCCGCCCTCGACCGCGCGGCGGCGCGCGCGAACGCGGCGGTCTCCCGGGCGGAGTCGATCCGCAAGATCGCGGTCCTCACCACCGACTTCACCGAGGCGAACGGCTACCTCACCCCGTCGCTCAAGGTGAAGCGCAACCTCGTCCACCGCGACTTCGCGGCCGAGATCGAGGGCATCTACGCGCCCAGCGCGGACCCGGCGCGCCCCGCCGCGCCCTGAGCCCGGCGCTCAGCGTCCCGACCAGCGATCGCGTTGCCCGCGTCCGCCGTCTCTCCGTGCGCGTGGCCGCATCGGTGTTGACTGCCGCTATGGCACGGTTCACACGTGCGTCGCGTCACGTCAGGACCTTCGGACGCCGCCCACGACGCTCTGCATAGGTAGTATCTCCGAAGAATAAACATTCATCAGAGCGAGGACACCATGAAGATCTCCACGGCCGCCGCCGCCCTCATCGCCTCGGCACTGCTGCTCGCAGGCTGCTCGTCCGACGACGCCCCCGCCACCCCCGCAGGCACGTCGGCCTCGGGAGACGCGTCCTCGACCGAGGGCTCGGGCAGCTCCGCCGACGTCGAGCTCGTCGCAGGCGACACGCTCACGGTCTGCACCAACGCGCCGTTCGAGCCGTTCGAGTTCGAGGAGAACGGCGAGATCGTCGGTTTCGACATGGATATCACCGGTGAGGTCGCCAAGGACCTCGGCGTCGACCAGGAGGTCATCAACGTGGCCTTCGACGCGATGGAGTCGGGCGCCGCCCTCACCTCGGGGCAGTGCGACATCGCCGCGGCCGGCATCTCCATCAACGACGAGCGCGCGCAGAACGTCGACTTCTCCGAGCCCTACTTCGACGCCGACCTGGGCCTCCTCGCCGCGGCCGATGCCGCTCTGACGTCCGAGGACGCGCTCGCCGGCAAGACCGTCGCCGTGCAGATCGCGACGGTCGGCGAGGACTGGGCCGAGGCCAAGGGTCTCGAGGCGATCCAGTACGCCGACCTCGGGCTGCAGGTCCAGGCGCTCAAGACCGGCCAGGTGGACGCCGTCATCAACGACGTGTTCGTGCTCGGCGCCTACGAGGGCGACGGCTTCGGCGTGACCGCGACGTTCCCCACCGAGGACCGTTATGGCCTCGCCGTCGCCAAGGGCAACACGGCGCTGCTGGAGGCCATCAACGCGACGCTCGACCGCATCGAGGGCGACGGCACCTACGACACGCTCTACGAGGCGCGCATCGGCGTCGCCCACGAGGGCTGACCCGATGACCGACTCCCGCGACAGCAGCGGCGTGCCCCTCGGGCGCGCAGACACCAGCGGCCTCCGCGGCGCTCCGGACGCTGACCCGTCAGCGACCGACCGCACGCCGGGGACCTCGGGCGGCGCGGCTGGCGCGGGAGTCTCCCCCGTCGTCCGCAGCCGGCGCCTGAGCCCGCGCAGGCGCGCGCGCCTCTGGCGCGGCGTGCAGTACGCGATCCTCCTCGTCGCCGTCGTCGCCGTCCTGAGCGCCGTCGACCGCGAGACCTTCACGACGAGCGTCTTCAACCTCGATGCCGCGCGCGCGATGCTCCCCGACCTGCCCGGCGCGTTCGTGAACACCCTCACGTACATGCTGGGTGCCTTCGCCGTCGGCCTCGTGCTGGGCACGGTGCTCGCGCTCATGAAGCTGTCCTCGGTCGCCCCGTACCGGGCGATCGCGACCGTGTACATCGAGTTCTTCCGCGGCATCCCGGCGCTGCTGGTCGTGCTCGGCGTCGCCTACGGCGTGCCGCTCGCGTTCGACCTGCGGATCGACAGCCTGATCATCAAGATCGCGATCGCGCTCGGGCTGGTGTCCGCGGCATACATCGCCGAGACGCTCCGCGCCGGCATCGCCGCCGTGCCGCGCGGTCAGATCGAGGCCGCACGCTCGCTCGGCATGTCGCACAGCCGCACGATGATCACTGTCGTCATCCCGCAGGCCTTCCGGATCGTGCTGCCGCCGATGACCAACGAGATCATCCTGCTCACCAAGGACACCTCGCTCGTCTACCTCATGGGCGTCACCCAGGCGCAGTTCGAGCTCACCAAGGTCGGCAACAACGCCCTGAACTCCTCGGCTGGCGGCGGCATGACCGGCCTCGTCGTGGCGGGCCTGTGCTACCTGGTCATCACCATCCCGCTCGGATTTGTCGCTCGGCACCTCGAGCGTCGTGGCACGAAGGGAGCGGCCGCATGAACGCCGTCGTCGAGATCACCGACCTGCACAAGTCCTTCGGCCCGCGCGAGGTGCTCCGCGGTGTGGACCTCACGGTCGCACCGGGCGAGGTCGTGTGCGTGATCGGGCCGTCCGGCTCGGGCAAGTCCACCCTGCTGCGCTGCGTGAACCAGCTGGAGCACGCGACCGCAGGCTCGGTGCGCGTGCTCGGCACCGAGATCAACGACCCGGACGTCGACATCGACGCCGTGCGCCAGCACGTGGGCATGGTGTTCCAGTCGTTCAACCTCTTCACCCACCAGACCGTGCTCGAGAACTGCACCGTCGCCCAGCGCAAGGTCCTGCGCCGCTCGAAGGCCGAGGCCGAGAAGGTGGCACTCGAGAACCTCGCCCGGGTGGGCCTTGCCGACCGTGCCGGCGCGACGCCGAGCCAGCTCTCGGGCGGACAGCAGCAGCGGGTCGCGATCGCGCGTGCCCTGAGCATGGACCCGGCGCTGATGCTGTTCGACGAGCCGACCTCCGCGCTCGACCCGGAGCTCGTCGGTGAGGTGCTCGCCGTCATGCGTGAGCTCGCCGAGGGCGGCATGACCATGATCGTGGTGACGCACGAGATGGCGTTCGCGCGCGACGTCGCCGACCGCGTGGTGTTCATGGACGGGGGCACGATCCTCGAGGAAGGGCCGGCCGACCAGGTGATCGGGACCCCTCGGGAACCCCGCACGCGCGAGTTCCTCGACCGGGTGCTCGACCCGACGCACCGCTGACCTCAGCGGCGGCGGCCCGTGCCGAGCACCGGCGTGGCGCTCGGCACGGTCCGCCTCGCTCGTCAGCCGTGGGCCGAGAGCCGCCCCGCGTCGCTCGAAAGGCTCGGGGCGGACTCGTGCGGCGTGCTCGGGTCCGACCACCGCAGCACGGCCCCGACGCCGTCCCTGAGGTCCACGGCGCCGTCCGGGGCGAAGGTCAGACCCGCATCCTGGCCGAGGGCCGCCCGGACGAGCGCGATCGACGCCGGCATCTGCCGCAGGTCCGTCAGCCCCATCGCGCTCAGCGTGGCCTCGTCGAGAGCCAGGTGCAGCGGCTCGGGCCCCACCCACAGCGCGGGCTCGGGCTCGGCGGTCCGCGCGGCGTCCTCGGCCAGCACGAGCTCGGCGACCTGTCCCTTGGTGAGCACCTCGACGACGTCGGTGAGCGAGGTCACCGCGCCGTCCTGGCGCCCGTGGCCCTCCCGGTAGCGCGCCAGGACCTTCTCGCGGCGGCGCGCCCGGAAGTCGTCGAGCGCCGCCGTGACGTGCGTGTCGAAGGCGTCCTCGTGAGCCCCAGCGCCCCGGCTGCCGCCGGGCACCTCGATTACGCACGCGCACGCCTTCTGGCCGAGCTCACCCTTGACGAGCGCGACGGCGCGCACGTCGCCGGTGAGGATGATGACCTCCGGCGCCTCGCTCGCGCAGAGTCGGTCGAGCTCCTGCGCGACAGCCTCAGCGTTGCGCTCCCACGAGTCGTGCTGGCGCGCCTCCCCGCGGCTCTGACCGGGACCGGTCTGGGTGACCTCGACGTCGTCGTGGCCGCCCTCGACGGTCGCATGCCAGTCGCCGTCGGCGGAGCCCCAGTGATGGCGGACGAGATCGGCGCCGCTGCGGTCGACGCGCGCGATGATGTGGTCGACGACCTCGTCGTTGTGCAGCGCGGCCGGAAGCAGCGCGGGGACAGGCCCGTGCACCGCCGACGACGACGTCGGCGCGGCCATGAGGGTGCGGTCGACGAGGATTCCCTGCGGGTTCGCGATGACGACGCGTCCCCGTGCGCGGCCGGTGGGGGGCGTCAACGCCTCCTCGATGAGGTCGAGCGTCGCCTCGGGCGTTCCCTCGCCGGCGAGCTGGCGGCGGAGACCGCGCCAGCGATCACGCGCTTCTCGAGCGGCTGGCTCACCCTCTCCTGTCACATCGAGATGCACGGTCGTGAACGGCGCTTCCTGGCCGAGGAGCGGACGGAGCCAATCAATCTTCACGCGAGACCACCTCATGACGTCGGCTGTGGCGGCGCTGCCGCCGGGTCCCTCCCTACCCTGCTACGCGGTGGGGGTTCCTGCAATGGATAGCGACGGCACCCGCCACGCGGCGGTCGGGGCCACGAGGTGACCGGGCGAAGACGTGCGGCCGCTGCTCAGGAGTAGATGTCGAGGACCGGGGCTTCGCCGTCGCGCTCCGCGGCGATCGCCTCGTGCCTGCGGATCACCTCGCTCACGATGAACGCCCGCAGGGCCTCGGCGAACACGGGGTCCAGGCCGGCGGTCTGAGCGATGCCCGCCAGGCGCTCGATCTGCTGGCCCTCGCGCTCGAGGTCCGCGGGAGGCAGGCCACCGGTGGCCTTCAGCTGCCCGACGCGCTCGGTGCACCGGAACCGCTCCGCCAGCATGTAGATGAGGGCGGCGTCGATGTTGTCGATGCTCTCGCGCAGCTGGAGGATCTCCGCGGGCACCCGGGGCGCGTCAGGCACTCTTCTCGCGCTGCTCGGGGGCGCGCTCGACCATCGTCACGGGGGCGTCCTCCAGGACGACCGCCCGGGTCACGACGACGCGCTCGACGTCCTCGCGGCTGGGGATCTCGAACATGACCGGCTGCAGCACCTCTTCGAGGATCGCGCGCAGGCCGCGCGCCCCCGTCTTGCGCTCGAGCGCTTTCTCGGCGATCGCCGTCAGGGCGTCGCTCGAGAACTCGAGGTCCACGCCGTCGATCTCGAACATGCGCTGGTACTGCTTGACCAGGGCGTTGCGAGGCTCGGTGAGGATCCGCACGAGCGCGTCCTCGTCGAGCTTCGACACGGACGTCACGACGGGCAGGCGACCGATGAACTCGGGAATCAGCCCGAACTTCACCAGGTCCTCGGGCCGGACCTCCGCGAAGAGGTCGACGTCGTCGTCGGACTCCATGGGAGCCCCGAAGCCGACGCCGCGCTTGCGTGAGCGCTCGGCCACGAGGTCGTCGAGGCCGGCGAAGGCGCCGGCGACGATGAACAGGACGTTCGAGGTGTCGATCTGGATGAACTCTTGGTGCGGGTGCTTGCGTCCACCCTGCGGCGGCACCGAGGCGACCGTGCCCTCGATGATCTTCAGGAGCGCCTGCTGCACGCCCTCACCCGAGACGTCGCGCGTGATCGACGGGTTCTCGCTCTTGCGGGCGATCTTGTCGACCTCGTCGATGTAGATGATGCCGGTCTCGGCCTTCTTGACGTCGAAGTCCGCGGCCTGGATCAGCTTGAGGAGGATGTTCTCGACGTCCTCGCCGACGTAGCCGGCCTCCGTCAGCGCGGTCGCGTCGGCGATCGCGAACGGCACGTTGAGCATCTTCGCGAGGGTCTGCGCGAGGTACGTCTTGCCGGTGCCGGTCGGGCCGATCAGCAGGATGTTGGACTTGGCGATCTCGACCTGGTCCGCGTCGTCCGAGGTCGGCTTGCCGGTGTGCCCCGACTGGATGCGCTTGTAGTGGTTGTAGACCGCGACGGCCAGGGCGCGCTTGGCGAGGTCCTGACCCACGATGTACTGCTCGAGGAAGTCGAAGATCGCCCGCGGCTTGGGGAGCTCGACCATGCCGAGCTCGCTGGTCTCGGAGAGCTCTTCCTCGATGATCTCGTTGCACAGCTCGATGCACTCGTCGCAGATGTAGACCCCGGGGCCCGCGATGAGCTTCTTGACCTGCTTCTGCGACTTGCCGCAGAAGGAGCACTTGAGCAGGTCGGCGCCGTCTCCGATCCGTGCCACTGTTGTTCCCCTTCCACTGCCTGTCGGCGGTACCCCGCGCGCTGAGCGCGGTCGATCGACCGCTCCGTGCTGTCCATTCCACACCACCGTAGCCCGGATGTCTGTCACGACGCTCCGGGCCACGGCGGCGGGTCAGCCGTGCGGGCTCGTCACGAGGCCGGGAGGACCTTCGGCTTGCGGCTCTCGAGGACCTGGTCGACGATCCCGTAGTCGAGGGCCTGGGCCGCCGACAGGATCTTGTCGCGCTCGATGTCCTTGCGGACCTGCTCGACGTCGCGGCCGGTGTGCGAGGCCAGCGTGGCCTCGAGCCACTCGCGCATCCGGATGAGCTCGTTGGCGTGGATCTCGATGTCGGAGGCCTGGGCGTAGCCGCCGCCCTCCATCGCCGGCTGGTGGATCAGCACGCGCGCGTTCGGCAGCGCCAGGCGCTTGCCCGGCTGACCCGCCGCGAGCAGCACGGCGGCCGCTGAGGCAGCCTGGCCGAGGCACACGGTGGAGACCTGCGACTTGATGTACTGCATCGTGTCGTAGATCGCCGTCATCGCCGTGAACGAGCCGCCGGGCGAGTTGATGTACATGACGATGTCGCGGTCGGGGTCCTGGCTCTCGAGCACGAGGAGCTGGGCCATGACGTCGTCGGCCGAGGCGTCGTCCACCTGCACGCCGAGGAAGATGATGCGGTCCTCGAACAGCTTGGTGTACGGGTCCTGGCGCTTGAAGCCGTAGGGGGTGCGCTCCTCGAAGTTCGGCAGGACGTAGCGCGCCGACGGTCCGGCGGGCGCCGTGCCACCGGCGAGGGCGCCGGCATAGGGCCCAGCGAGGCGCTGGGCGGTGTTGAGGTACTGGGACTCGATGCTCATCACTGGCTCCTGAGAAGTCTGGTGTCCGGGAGGGCTGGGCGGGGTTGCGGGCTCAGGAGCCCGTGGTGCCGCCGCCGCCGGCGACGGAGCCCGCGTGGGTGACGACGTGGTCGATGAACCCGTACTCGAGGGCCTCGGGCGCGGTGAACCAGCGGTCGCGGTCGGAGTCCGTGTGGATCTGCTCGACCGTCTTGCCGGTCTGCTCGGCGATCAGCTCGGCGAGCACGCGCTTCATGTGCAGGATCAGCTCCGCGTTGATGCGGACGTCCGTCGCGGTGCCGCCGATGCCGCCCGAGGGCTGGTGCATCATGACGCGCGCGTGGGGCGTGGCGTAACGCTTGCCCTTGGTTCCGGAGGAGAGCAGGAACTGCCCCATCGAGGCCGCCATGCCCATCGCGACCGTGGCGACGTCGGGCTGGATGAACTGCATCGTGTCGTAGATCGCCATGCCCGCCGTGATCGAGCCACCGGGCGAGTTGATGTAGAGGTAGATGTCCTTGTCAGGGTCCTCGGCCGCAAGCAGCATCATCTGCGCGCAGATGGCGTTCGCGTTCTCGTCGCGCACCTCGGACCCGAGCCAGATGATGCGCTCCTTGAGGAGCCGGTTGTAGATGCTGTCGTTCAGCCCCAGGCCCGCGACATCACCACGTGCCGCCATGGGCATCTGCTCGTTCACGCTCATCTCCCTCGTCGATGATCAACTGTCCCGACCCTAACGCGCACGCACCCGGTGTCCTGCCCGGGCGGAGGCGCGTTTCGCTGTCGGCGCACCGGGGACGTCACGCACGACGCGTTCCCGGTACGCCGACGGCCGCCCCGCGGGTGCGGGACGGCCGTCGTCGGGTGCTGTCAGGCTCAGGCCTGCTCGTCGTTCTCCGCAGCCTCGGCGGCGGCGACCTCGGCGGCGTCGCTCGCGTCCGCGGCGGCGTCCTCCTCGTCGGTGCCGACGAACTCCGACAGGTCGACGGCGTTGCCCGCGGCGTCCTTGACCTCGACGCGGCGCAGCGCGACGGCGAGCGCCTTGGAGCGCGCGACCTCGGCGACGACGGACGGGATCTGGCCGGACTCGTCGAGCGTCTTGATGAACTCGTTCGGGTCCATGCCGTACTGGCGCGAGGCGTTCAGCAGGTAGTCGAGGAGCTCGGACTGGCCGACCTTGACCTCGAGCTGCTCGGCCAGGGTGTCGAGCAGGATCTGGTTCTTGACAGCGACCGTAGCCTCCTCGGTGACCTCGGTGCGGTGCTCGTCGTCCTCGAGGCGGTTCTCCGACTCGAGGTGGCGGTGCACCTCGGCGTCGACGACGCCGCTCGGGACCGGGACGTCGACGGCAGCCTTGAGCGCGTCGAGCAGGGCGTCGCGCGCCTGCACGGCACGGTTGGAGCCCTTGGCGCTCTCGACCTGCGTACGCAGGTCCGCCTTGAGCTCGTCGAGCGTGTCGAATTCGCTCGCCATCTGCGCGAAGTCGTCGTCCGCGGTCGGCAGGTCGCGCTGCTTGACCGAGGTGACGGTCACGGAGATCGTGGCGTCCTTGCCCTCGTGCTCGCCGCCGGCCAGGGCCGAGGTGAACGTCGAGGACTCGCCAGCAGAAAGGCCCGTGAGAGCCTCGTCGATGCCCTCGAGCATGTTGCCCGAGCCGATCTGGTAGCTCGTGCCGGAGACCGAGTCGATCTCCTCGTCCTCGATCTTCGCCGTCATGTCGATCACGACGAAGTCGCCGTCGGCCGCGGGGCGGTCGACGCCCACGAGCGAGCCGAAGCGCTCCCGCAACGCCTCGAGGCGCTGCTCGACGTCCTCGTCCGAGACCTCGACGTCGTCCACGGTCACCGAGAGCGACTCGAGCGCGGGGATGTCGAGCTCAGGGCGGACCTCGACCTCGGCGGTGAAGTGCAGCTCACCGGCGGTGTCGGTGGGGTCCGGCACCTTCGTGACCTCGACCTGCGGCTGCCCCAGGGGGCGCAGCTCGTTCTCGCGCACGGCCTGCGTGTAGAAGCTCGGAAGGCCCTCGTTGATCGCGTGCTCGAGCACGGCACCGCGGCCGACGCGCTGGTCGATGATGCGCGCAGGCACCTTTCCCTTGCGGAAGCCGGGGATCGAGATGTCCTGAGCGATGTGCTCGTAGGCGTGATCGATGCTCGGCTTGAGCTCGTCGTACGCCACCTCGACGGTCAGCTTGACCTTGGTGGGCTCCAGGTTCTCGACGGCGCTCTTCACGTTCGATGGTCTCCAACTGTTCGCAGGGGGTCCGGCGGACGGCGTGCGTCCGGCGGGCGTGACCCGGTGGCCACGGGAGTTCAGGGACTGGCACGCCACGAGGCGCGCGAGTAACCCGTCGATCGTACGGCATGGGCGGATCACGGGCCCACCGCCGCGGTCGCCTACACTCGGTGAGGCGCCAGCGAGGTCTGCTGGCCCACGGGGTGTGGCGCAGGTTGGTAGCGCGTCCGGTTTGGGACCGGAAGGTCGCAGGTTCGAATCCTGTCACCCCGACTCTTCCCCTGGTTCGTGACGCCCCGCGTCACTTGCTAAGGTGTGGGCGCTGGTCCGCCGCTCGCGGACCTGTGCGGATGTAGCTCAATGGTAGAGCCTCAGTCTTCCAAACTGATTACGCGGGTTCGATTCCCGTCATCCGCTCCCTGAGATCCACGGATCTGTCGTCGCCCGTCGCTGCCGCGTGCAGTATGGTGACGGCCGTGCGCACCTGAGCGCACCCAGTCGAGGAGAGGATCAGCGATGCGCCACGTGCCCGCTTCCCACCTCGGCTGTTGTTGTCTCTAGAGCGGTGCCGCAGGCGTGCGCCTGCTCCGAGCATCGCTCCTCGCCCCCGACGCCGGTGGGAAGAGACGACCAGGTGGATCACGGAAGAATCCGGCCCCCATCCTCGTTAGCCCTCCGGCAGCCCCTCCCAGCGAGGTGGCGCCGCGTGCCGAGCCGGCCCGGGTGCCTCCTCGCGGACGCAGCACCCGCCCGGCACACCCACGAGAGAAGAGGGACCATTCCATGGCTCACATCGCAGACGACGTCACGAAGCTCGTCGGCAACACCCCGCTCGTCCGGCTCAACCGTCTGACCGAGGGCGTCGGCGCGACCGTCGTCGCCAAGCTCGAGTTCTACAACCCGGCGAACTCCGTCAAGGACCGCATCGGCGTCGCGATCGTCGACGCGGCGGAGGCCGCGGGCGCGCTCAAGCCCGGCGGGACGATCGTCGAGGCGACGTCGGGCAACACCGGCATCGCGCTCGCCATGGTCGGCGCGGCGCGGGGCTACGACGTCGTGCTGACGATGCCCGAGACCATGTCGAAGGAGCGCCGTGCGCTGCTGCGCGCGTTCGGTGCCGAGCTCATCCTCACCCCCGGCTCCGGCGGGATGAAGGGCGCTGTCGACAAGGCGAACGAGATCGCCGCCGAGCGCGACGGGGCGATCCTCGCGCGGCAGTTCGCCAACGAGGCCAACGCTGAGATCCACCGCCGCACCACGGCCGAGGAGATCTGGAACGACACCGACGGCAAGGTGGACATCTTTGTCGCCGGCATCGGCACGGGCGGCACCATCACCGGCGTCGGCCAGGTCCTCAAGGAGCGCAAGCCCGACGTGCAGATCATCGCGGTGGAGCCGGAGGAGTCCGCGATCCTCAACGGCGGCGCGCCCGGCCCCCACAAGATTCAGGGCCTCGGCGCGAACTTCGTCCCCGAGATCCTCGACACGTCCGTCTACACCGAGGTGTTCGACGTGAACGCGGAGACCTCGGTCGAGGTTGCGCGCCGCGCCGCCAAGGAGGAGGGCCTGCTCGTCGGCATCTCCTCCGGCGCTGCGATCCACGCCGCGCTCGAGGTCGGCAAGCGCCCCGAGAACGAGGGCAAGCTCATCGTCGTCGTCGTCCCGTCGTTCGGTGAGCGCTACCTGTCCTCGATCCTCTACGCGGACCTGCTCGACTGATCGACCGCGGGCGGGCGGCGCCGCAGCGTCGTCCGCCCGCACCCGCCGTCCCTGCTCCCCCGGTCCCCCGGGGCAGATCCGAGGTGTGCATGTCACTGCTCCACCGCGCGCTCGTCGTCCTCCGCGAGGACCTCGAGGCGGCCCGCAGCCAGGACCCCGCCGCGAGGTCCTCGCTCGAGGTCGCGCTCGCTTACCCCGGCGTGCACGCCCTGTGGGCGCACCGGCTGACCCACCGGATGTGGCACACCCCGCTGCTGCGCCTGCCCGCGCGGCTGATCTCGCAGGCCACGCGCGCCGCGACGGGGATCGAGATCCACCCCGGCGCCGTGCTCGGGCGTCGACTGTTCATCGACCACGGCATGGGCGTCGTGATCGGGCAGACGGCGGTCGTGGGCGACGACGTCGTGCTGTTCCACAACGTCACCCTCGGCGGCCGTTCGATGACACACGGCAAGCGCCATCCCACCGTGGGCGACCGGGTCGTCCTCGGCGCCGGCGCCAAGGTGCTCGGCCCCGTGTGGATCGGTGACGACGCGCAGATCGGCGCGAACGCCGTCGTCGTCAAGGACGTGCCCGCCGGCGCGGTCGCCGTGGGCGTCCCCGCGCAGGTCCGCGAGCGCGCACCCAAGGCGGTCCGCCCGGTCGAGGACCCGGCGGAGCTCATCGAGTACGTCATCTAGCCTCGCGGCTCCTCCCGCCACGAGGCCATCCCGGCTGCCCGGGCACCCGAGCTGCTCGGGCACCCGGGCTGCTTGCCGCTCAGGTGGCCCGGCGCCTGCGCCTGCGCCTCCCCCGGTACCTACGGACGACCGGACCCGACCGCGACTTCGTCAGCTCGACCGCGACTTCGTCAGTTCGAAGTCACGAAGTCGCGGTCGAAGTGACGAAGTCGCGGCCTCGCCGGCTCAGCGGCGCGGTTGGCCGGGCGGCGCAGCGGCGCGGTTGGCCGGGCGGGCGGCCCCGCAGCGCGGTCGACCGGCCGGTCCAGTCCTGAGCAACTTGTTCTAGTTGCCATAGAACTAGTATGGTCATCGCATGATCTTCCGCGTCGATCCCCACGCCCCCGAGCCGCTGTTCGAGCAACTCGGCACCCAGGTGCGCGCGGCCGTCACAGCGGGCGCGCTCGTCACCGGCGACCGCTTGCCCGCCGCCCGCGCGCTCGCCGAGTCGCTCGACATCAACGTCCACACCGTCCTGCACGCCTACCAGTCCCTGCGCGACGACGGTCTGATCGAACTGCGGCGCGGCCGCGGCGCCGTCGTCAGCGCCCCGCCCGCCCCCGCGCTCGACGAGCTCCGCGCGGCGATCGACGTCGTCGTCGACCGCGCACGCACGCTCGGCGTCCCCCCGACCACCACCCTCACCCTGCTCAAGGAGGCTCTGCGATGAGCTCGAACTCCGTACCCACCCGCCCGTCCGTCCCGCACCGCGGGATCACCACCCTCCTCGCCCTGGTCGCGCCGACCGCCGTGCTCACGGCCGCCGCGGCGCTCACGTGGTCCTGGCGGGAGGATCTGCCCGACCCGGTCGCGGTCCACTGGGGCACCGGCGAGGGTCCCGACGGCTTCGCCTCCCTGACCTCGTCTCTGGCGACGATGGCGATCATCGGCGTCCTGCTGGCCGTGATGTTCTGGGCGATCGGCTTCTGGTGGGGGCAGCTCGCCTCGACCCGGCGCCTGTCCGCCGGTGCGAGCGTCGGCATGAGCGCGTTCGTCGCCGGCCTGCAGCTCGGCTCGCTCGACATGCAGCGCGGTCTGACGGACGCCGCGGACGCCGGAGGTGTCGGAGCCGTCCTGGCGATCGCGACGCTCGCAGCGCTCGTCGTCGGCATCGGGGCCGCGCTGCTCGTCCCGGGCGATCGCCCGACGGCAGCCACGAGCAGCGTGCCCGACGACGCACCCCGCGCCGCCCTCGGCGCCAGCGAGCGGGCGGTGTGGATCGCGACGATCGCCGGGGGCCCCGGGGTGTGGATCGGCGCGAGCTCGATCCTTGTGACGGGCGTGCTCGCCGTCGTGACGCGCGAGTGGTGGCTGCTGGTCATCCCCGCGCTGCTGCTCGCGCTGTTTGCCGGGATGCTTGCCTGGACCGTGCGCGTCGACTCCCGCGGCGTGCACGTCCGATCCGCTCTCGGATGGCCGCGGACGCATGTGCCGCTCGCGAGCATCGAGGAGGCCTCCGCACGCGACGTCGCCCCGTTCCGGGAGTTCGGCGGCTTCGGCTGGCGCACCGGACGCGACGGCTCGCTCGGCATCGTGGTCCGTCACGGCGAGGGCTTGGAGGTCGTGCACTCGGGCGGCAAGCGCCTGGTCGTGACGATCGACGACGCCGGCTCGGGGGCCGCGCTGCTCAACACGCTGGCTGCGCGCGCACGCTAGCCACGCAGTATCTAGGACGGTCCGTTTCAGGTACGTTGTCCTTGCCCTCCGACGCCCGACGTCGGCCCCGCGGCCCCGGCCGCCCCTCAACGACGAGGAGCTCACATGCGCATCGGCCTTCACACCGGCTACTGGACCGCGGGGCCCCCGGCCGGCGTCGCGGACGCCGTCGTCCTGGCGGACCAGGCCGGTCTCGACTCCGTCTGGACGGCCGAGGCGTACGGCTCTGACGCGTTCACGCCGCTCGCCTGGTGGGGCGCGCGCACCCATCAGATCCGCCTGGGCACCGCCGTCGCGCAGATGTACGCCCGGACCCCTACGGCCACGGCCATGGCCGCGATCACCCTCGACCACCTCTCCGGCGGCCGCTTCATCCTCGGGCTGGGCGCGTCCGGCCCACAGGTCGTCGAGGGCTGGTACGGCCAGCCGTACCGCCGCCCGCTGGCGCGCACGCGTGAGTACGTCGACATCGTGAGGCAGGTGTTCGCCCGCGAGCGCCCCGTGTCGTTCGACGGCGACTTCTTCCAGCTGCCCCTGGCCGAGCCCGACGACGCGGTTCGCAGCGACACGACGCCGATGGGCCTGGGCCGTGCCCTGCGCCCCACGGTGCATCCGCTGCGTCGCGACCTGCCAATCCACCTCGCCGCCGAGGGCCCGAAGAACATCGCGCTGTCCGCGGAGATCGCGGACGGCTGGCTGCCGATGTTCTACGCGCCGCGCCTCGACAGCGAGTTCTGCGGCTTGCTCGAGGACGGCTTCGCGAAGCGCTCGGACGAGCGCCTGCCCCGGGACCAGTTCGAGATCTCGGCGACCGTGCCGGTGGTGGTGCGCGACGACGTCGAGGAGGCCGCCGACGCTGTCCGGCCGTTCTTCGCGCTGTACATCGGCGGCATGGGCGCCAAGGGCGCGAACTTCCACCTCGAGGCCGTCGCCCGCCTGGGCTACCGCGAGGTGTGCGACGACGTCCAGCGCCTCTATCTCGAGGGCCGCAAGGAGGATGCCGCCCGGGCGATCCCGACCGAGCTCGTCCAGGACGTCGCGCTCGTCGGCACGCTCGACGACGTCGCCCGGGGCATGGCCGCGTGGGAGCAGACGGCGGTCACGACCATGGTCCTGCAGGCCGACCAGGCAACACTATTGGCCTTGGCGTCGAGCCCGCTCCTGGCGCAGGCTGGGTGACGACCCGCCGCGCGGGCTCCCCCAGCCGGAGGTTCGACCTGTGTCCCCCATGCACCACTGGATCCGCACGCCCCTGACCGCCGACGTCGTCCGCGGCGCCCTCGAGCTCGAGCCCACCGTCCGCGGGGTGCAGCCGCACCGGCTGCCCGCCTGGGCGCGCGCGCAGGGCGCTGACGCCCAGCTGTCGATGGTCGAGTCCCAGCCGGCGGGGGTGCGCCTCGCGTTCCGCACGGCGGCCACGGTGATCGAGCTGGACGCCCACCCGACGCGCTACTCCTACGTGGGCGCGCCGGCCCGGCCCGACGGCGTCTACGACCTCGTCGTCGACGGTCGGCTGACCGCCCAGGCGAGCGTCGTCGGCGGCACGAGCGTCGCGATCGACATGGCGACCGGCGTGCCTGACGTCCGCCCCGGTGAGCCGGGCACGATCCGCTTCGACGGGCTCGAGGCGCGGGAGAAGGACGTCGAGCTCTGGCTGCCGCACAACGAGACGACCGAGCTCGTCGAGCTGCGGACGGACGCCACGGTGGCTCCCCTCGTGCGCGCGGGCAGGCGCGTGTGGGTGCAGCACGGCAGCTCGATCAGCCACGGCTCGAACGCGACCAGCCCGTCGGCGACCTGGCCGGCGCTGGCCGCGGCCACAGGTGGCGTCGAGCTCGTGAACCTCGGCTTCGGGGGCAGCGCGATGCTGGACCCGTTCGTCGCGCGAGTCATCCGCGACATGCCAGCCGACCTCATCTCCGTGAAGATCGGCATCAACCTCGTCAACGCCGACGTCATGCGCCTGCGGGCCTTCGGGCCGGCGGTGCACGGGTTCCTCGACACGATCCGCGATGGGCACCCCGAGACGCCGCTCGTCGTCGTCTCACCGATCTTCTGCCCGATCCACGAGGACACCCCCGGGCCTGGCGCCTTCGACATGGCGGCACTCGCTGAGGGCCGGATGCAGTTCCGCGCGACCGGCGACCCGTCCGAGCGCGCCGCGGGCAAGCTCACGCTGCGGGTCATCCGCGACGAGCTCGCGCGGATCGTCGCCCAGCGCTCGGCGGACGACCCGCACCTGACGTACCTCGACGGGCTCGAGCTCTACGGGGAGGCGGACTTCGCCGAGGTGCCGCTCCCCGATGCCCTGCACCCCGACACGGCGGGGCACGCGCGGATCGGGGCGCGGTTCGCGGAGCGCGTGCTCGGGGCGTCAGACCCCCGGTGAGTCGCTCGCGTCCGGGACCTCAGGCGCCGCAGAGAACGGCCCGACCCGCACGGTCGTGAGCATCCCGATGTCGATGCCGGTGTCCGGCTCACCCGGCGGACCGTCCATCGAGACGGCATGGCCGAGAGCCTCCTGGCCGGTGGCGAGCTGGACGACGAGGAGCGACACCGGCTCCGACGCTGCCCCTGCGAGCTCGCCCGTCCACTCGACGTTGGCCTGGGCGCGCTCGCCAGGCGCCACCGTCACGGTCGTCGGCTCGGCATCGGCGTGGATCGGGTCGCGGTGCTCGACGTCGAGAAGGAACGTCGAGCCCCAGGCACCGCGGGCCCCCAGGCCCGGGTAGCCCTCGACCGTGCAGGCCTCCGCAGACGCGTTCTCGACGGCGAGCACCCCGAACCGGTGCCCGAGCGCGGCGTCCGTGAACGTGAGGGTGACGGCGACGTCGTCGGGTGCACAGGACTCGTCCGTCACGGCCCCGGATGCGGGCAGGCGCACGATGTCTGCGAGCTGGCTGGCGTCGAGCGCAGCATCAGGTGTCGGCTCCGCGCTGTCCGGGGACTCGTCCCAGCCGGGTGCGAGGTCGTCCGCGCCGGGTGAGGTCGCCCCGGGGGTTGCCACTGGCGGTGGCTCTTCCGCCGGCGACGCGCAGCCGCCGACACCGAGCGCGACCGCGCCGAGCAGGACCGCGGCGCGAGGGAGGGAGAGCATCCGCCGATGCTACCGCCGCGTCGGGCGCCCCTACCGATGGCGGGGACGCCCGACGCCACGAAGGTGCCGCCCCACGGTGCCCGGACCGGCGGTTGTCATCATCCCGGTCGTTGAACCGCCCCGAGCTGTTCGGGGCCGTCACCGTGGTGCCCTCGGCCATGGGCTGTTCCGGGCCAACGGACCCGGGCAACACATGCCGATACGTACTGCCTCTCCCGTGCGGCACGGGACGGGAGAGCAACGCGAGCAGGTGAGCCGCGGGATCTCTCCGGCGCGGCGGGTGGGCAGCGGAGCTGCCCGGTTCATGACCTGCATCTGACCTGCATCCTCTCCAACAGGGGGAGGCACGTTTATGTTCCCGCGTCCCGGGACGGCTGTCACGGCATTATTCGCCGGACCTCCACCGGCACCCCGGAGCCACCCGCCCGGCGGCGGTGATCGTCGTCCCCTCAGCCCGGAGCCGGTCGAGCGCCGTCTGCCGCTTGTGCACCGGCGGCAGCCCCTGGGCATTCACCACGCGCCACCACGGCACTGCTCCCCCGGCGTCGCGCAGTGCGGTCCCCACCTGTCGCGGGCCGCCGCGCTCGAGCACGCGGCCGACGACCTCGGCGATGTCCCCGTACGTCATGACCCGGCCGGCGGGGATCTGCTCGACGACGTCCAGCACCGCCTCCACATACTCCTCGTCCATGGCGGGCAACCTACCCGGTCGCAGGAAAACCCTGGTCACGGACGCGGGCGGCCTGCCACTGTGGCATCTATGACCCTCCCCGACGGCTACCGCCTCCGTCCCCTGTCCGCCGACGACAAGCGCGCCGTGATCCAGCTGGACCTGTGGGCGTTCCCCAGCGGGGTCGACCTCGAGACGCAGGAGAAGCTGCCCCTCGAGCTGCCGTGGGACCGGTTCGTCGGCGTCGTGCGGGACGAGCCCGACGAGTCGGCCGTCCCGCTCGACGGCGCGCTCCCGACGACGGAGCTCGTCGCGATGCACGGCTCCTACCCGTTCGAGCACTTCAACGTCCCCGGCGCCGAGACGCGCGTGAGCGGCCTGACGTGGGTGGGCGTGCACCCGGCGCACCGCCGCCGCGGGATCCTGAGCGCGATGATCGACCACCACCTCGCGCAGTGCCGGGAGCGCGGCGAAGCGATCTCCGCGCTGTTCGCCGCGGAGGCAGCGATCTACGGCCGGTTCGGCTACGGCCTCGCCGCCCACGACGTGCGCCTGACGATCCCCCGCGGCGCGAAGCTCCGTCCCGTCACCGGGTCCACCGAGCACAGCGCGCGCCTCGAGGAGCTCACCGCCGAGAACCACCTCGAGCTGGTCGACTCCCTGCACCGGGAGGCGGGCCGCCGGCCCCTCGGCGTCGGGGCCCCGCACGGCGCGCTGCTCAACCGCCCCGGGTGGGCGACCCGCGACACCCCCGAGATGCGCCGTCGCCACCTCGAGGACCTGCCCCCGTTCCGGGGCGGCAAGGAGACCCGGCGGATCGTCGTCGTCGAGCGCAACGGGGAGGCCCGCGGCTACGCGACGTTCCGGCGCGAGGTGCGCTGGGAGGACGAGGGTCCCCGCGGAACCGTGCACCTGAGCGAGATCGTCGCGCTCGACGCCGCCGCGGCCCACGCACTGTGGTCCGTGCTGCTCGACCTGGACCTCACGAGCGAGGTCGCGACCTTCGTCGTGGCCCCCGACGACGCGATCCTGTCGCTGCTCGTCGACCCGCGGGCCGCGCGGACGAAGGGCGCCGACAACGTCTGGGTCCGCCTGGTCGACGTTCCCTCCGCCCTGGCGCAGCGGCGTTACGCGGCGGACGTCGACGTCGTGGTCCGGGTCGAGGATGCGCGCCTGCCGGAGAACACCGGGAGCTACCGCGTGCGCGCCCAGGCGTTCGCCGCGCCGTCGGTCGAGCGCACCGACGACGCCGCTGACCTGTCGCTCGACGTCCGAGAGCTCGCCGCGGCCTACCTGGGCGGCACGACGCTCGCGTCCCTCGCTCTGGCGGGTCTGGTCACCGAGCACACGACGGGGTCCCTCGCGACGGCGTCGGCCGCGTTCGCGTGGCCCGTCCAGCCGGTCTCGAGCTTCATCTTCTAGCCTCGACGGTGTCGCCCGCGCCCGGTGGCCCGGGCGGCGCCGGCGCTCGGCTATCTTCGGGAGATGCTCCTCCTCCCCGCCGACGTCGTCCGGCCCGGTCGATGAGAACCGCGAGCATCGTCGGCGGCGGACCCGCCGGGCTGATCGCCGCCGAGGAGCTCGCCCGCGCGGGCGTCACGGTCACCGTTTACGAGCACACCAACGCCGTCTGCCGGAAGTTCCTCCTCGCCGGCCGCGGGGGCCTGAACATCACGCACTCCGAGCCCCTCACGCGCATGCTCACGCGCTACGGCACGTCCGCGGACCGGCTGGCGCCGATGCTCACGGCATTCGACGCGGCGGCATTGCGTCACTGGTGCGCGGGCCTGGGCCAGGAGACCTTCGTCGGGTCGAGCGGGCGCGTCTTCCCCGTCGCGTTCCGGGCGACGCCGCTCGTCCGCGCCTGGCTCGCCCGCCTCGACGAGCTCGGGGTGCGCATCGAGACCCGGCGCCGCTGGACGGCCTGGACCGACCAGCCCGGCGAGCTGCGGTTCGCCGGCTCCGACGGCGTCGAGACCACGACGCGCAGCGACGTCGCGGTCTTCGCGCTCGGGGGCGCGTCGTGGCCGCGGCTGGGCTCCGACGGCGGCTGGGTCGAGGCGTTCCGTGAGCACGGCGTGCGCGTCGCGCCCCTGCGCGCCGCGAACGTCGGGGTCGAGGCATCGTGGTCCGAGGTCTTCGCCGACCGGTTCGCCGGGACGCCGCTGAAGAACGTCGCCGTCACCGTCCGCGGCCAGCACGGGTTCGTGGGCCGCGGGGACGCGATGATCACGCGGCACGGGATCGAGGGTGGCCCGGTCTACGCGATCGGCGCGGCGATCCGAGACGCACTCGACGGCCCGCCGCCGTGCGTCCTCGAGGTCGACCTGCGGCCGGACCTCAGCATCGAGCACCTCACCGACCGGCTGGCCCGCCGCCGCCGCCCCAAGGACTCCACCTCTACGTGGCTGCGCCGCACCGTCGGGCTCGACCCCGTGGGCGCCGCGCTGCTGCGCGAGGCGAGCGGCGGCGCGATCACCCAGGAGCCCGCCGCGGCCGCTGCGCTGATCAAGGCCGTGCCCGTCACGGTCACCACGACCAGGCCGATCGACCGCGCCATCTCCACGGCCGGTGGGGTCGCGTGGTCAGACGTCGACGACGCCCTGATGCTGTACGCGCGCCCGGGCACGTTCGTCGCGGGTGAGATGCTCGACTGGGAGGCACCCACGGGCGGCTACCTGCTGCAGGCGTCCTTCAGCACGGGCGTCGCGGCCGCGCGGGGCGCGCTGGCGTGGCTCGCGCAGCACGACGCCAGCTGAGGCGCGCTCAGCGCTGACACCCGGGGCACCAGAACAGGTTGCGCCCGGCCACCTCGCGCACGAGCACCGTCGTCCCGCAGACCCGGCAGGCCAGACCGTCGCGGTGGTAGACGTAGAACGCCTCCTCGGACGGCACGGCGTCCGGCTCCGCGTCGGTGTTCTGCCGCACGCGGCCCGGCCGTGCGCTCGGCCGGTGCAGACCCCGCTCGTGCCCCAGGCCGCGGTGCTCGGGCAGCGTCGAGACGATCGCGCCCCGCGCGACGCCGTCGGTCATCAGCGCGACGAGGTCGCGCCACAGCCCGCGCAGGTCCTCCGCCGGCACCGTCGCTCCCGGACGGGCGGGGTCGAGGCGCGCGCGGTACAGGGCCTCGGCGCGGTAGATGTTCCCGACGCCGGCGGACACGCCCTGGTCCATGAGCTGCACCCCGACGGCTGTCCGCGAGCGCTGCACGCGAGCCACGAACCGGTCCTCAAGCCCGGCCGCCTCCTTCGGTGACGCTGTACCGGCCCGGATGGGATCGGGGCCCAGCTTGGCGAGCGCCGCCGCCCGCTCGTCGTCGCCGATCACCTCGCACGCCGTGGGACCGGTGAGGTCCGCGACGGCGTGCGTGCTCGCGATCCGCACCCGCACCTGACCGCGCGGCGGGGGCGGCACGAAGTCGCCCGACGAGCCGCCGCCGGCCGCGTCGGGCTGGTCGGCGTCGGGCCCGCCCTCCTCAGCCACCACGAGCGCGGGGAGAGTCTTCTCGCCCTCCCCCACACGCTTGCGGGGGGCGCCGATCGCGTGCGCGACGTCGGCGCTGCCGTCACCGGCGAAGGTCCACGCGCCGTAGAGCCCGAGGTGCACGCGCAGCCATGCCGGGTCGGGGCCCTCGAACCGCAGGAACATCTGCTTGCCCCACGCCTCGGCGTCGGCGAGCGTGCGCCCGTCGAGCAGTGCGGCGCCCGCTGCGAACCGGCCCTGCGGGCTCGTCACGGACAGCGTCTGCCCGCCGAACAGCTCAGCGAAGGTCCGCGCGAGGCGGTGGACGGTGTGGCCCTCAGGCATGGGCGAAGGCTCAGCGCGCGGACTCGTACGCCGCGAGCTGGTCGATGCGCCGCTGGTGGCGGTCCGCGCCGCTGAACGGCTCCGCGAGGAACGCGTCGACGAACGTCGTGGCCTCCTCGAGCGAGTGCTGGCGCTCCCCGATCGCGATGACGTTCGCGTCGTTGTGCTGGCGGCCGAGCTTCGCGGTCTCGACGCTCCACGCGAGCGCGGCCCGCACGCCGGCGACCTTGTTCGCGGCGATCTGCTCACCGTTGCCCGACCCGCCGATCACGATGCCGAGCGAACCCGGCTCCGCCACCACGGCCTCGCCCGCGGCGAAGCAGAAGGCGGGGTAGTCGTCCTCTGCGTCGTACTCGAACGCACCGTGGTCCACGACGTCGTGTCCCGCGGCCGTGAGGTGGGTCAGGAGGTGGCTCTTGAGGGCATATCCGGCGTGGTCGGAGGCAAGGTGAACGCGCATGGGGCCATCATGCCGCATCGAGCGACGCTCCCGCTGGCCTCGGGCTATTGACCGTGCCGCTCGCGATCCGCCAGGATCAGCCCGACGACAGGGGGCACGACCGATGGAGCTACCGCGGCTCGTCACGCTGCTCGGGATCGTCGTCATCGCGCTCGTGCTCGGCGTCGCTGCAGCGGTCCTGTGGCGTCCGCGCCGTCGCCTCGCGGTCGGGCTGCTCGCGGCGAGCCTCGTCGGGGTGGCTGGCGGCACGACCGTCGCCGCGCGGATGGCTGGGATAGGCGAGCGGCACGAGATGATCAGGTCGTCCGGCGGGATCTCCGAGTCCGCCTCCGACTTCACCGCTGAGCTCCGCCACGAGCGGCTCTCCTTCGACGGCGTCGTCTACACCTTTCGCACCGACGCTCCTCGCGACCAGCTCCTCGCGCAGCTCCAGGCGGCATACCCCGGTGGGAGGATCGCGGGCGACACGTTCGCAGCGGTGCACGCGGGCACCCGCTACACGGTGGCGCCCAGGGCCGACGAGGAGGTCTACGAGCTCGTCGCCGAGACAGCGAGGGTCAGCCAGGGAGACCACGCCGTCAGGGTCGCGTTCCCACCCGGCGCCGTGGACGGCGACCTGATCACCGTGGGCAAGCCGCAGGCCCTGGCCATCGACCGCGCGGCGCTCGTCGGCTACCTCGACGCTCTCGGGACTGCCACGCACACCGAGGACGGGGCCATCATCCCGACGTCCTCCGGCGCTCCGCTCCGGCTCACGCTCAGCGACGACACCCTGACGGCGACCTTCGCCCGGCGCATAGGGTAGGTAGATGACGACTGAGAACCTCACCGCCGAGGCGGGTGCGCCCCGATCGGGCATCGACACCGACGCGCTCGACCCGGCCACGCGCCCCCAGGACGACCTCTACCGCCACGTGAACGGCCGCTGGCTGTCGACGTACGAGATCCCCGCCGACCGCGCCCGCGACGGAGCGTTCCGCACGCTCGCGGACCGCGCCGAGGAGCAGGTGCGCGACATCATCACCGGCGCGGCCGACGGCGACCCCAGCGGGACGCTCGCCAAGGTGGGTGCCATGTACGCCAGCTTCATGGACGTCGAGACCATCGACGCCCTCGGCGCCGCCCCGCTCGAGCCCGACCTCGCCCTGATCCGCTCCGCGACGTCGCAGGAGGAGCTCACCGGGTCGCTCGGCGCCCTGCAGCGCACCGGCGCGGCCGGCGCCGTCGGCTTCTACGTCGACAACGACGCGCACGACCCGGAGCGCTACGTCGTGTACCTCTACCAGGGCGGCCTGGGCCTGCCGGACGAGTCGTACTACCGCGAGGAGCACTTCGCCGAGATCCGCGCCGCCTACACGGCGCACATCGCGCGCATGCTCACCCTCGCCGGCGTCGTCGCCGAGGACGCCGCCACCGCGGCCGCCGGGCGCGTGATGGCGCTCGAGACGAAGCTCGCGGGGCACCACTGGGACGTGGTGCGCGACCGCGACGCGAACCTCACGTACAACCCGACGACGCTCGCCGAGCTCGCCTCGAGCGCCCCGGGCTTCGACTGGAACGCCTGGTCCGTCGCGCTGCGCGTGCCCGAGGCCGCGTTCACGCAGATCGTCGTCCGCGAGCCGAGCTACACCCAGGGCTTCGCCGAGCTGTGGACCACCGAGCCGCTCGAAGACTGGAAGCTGTGGATGGCCTACCACGCCGTCTCCGCCCGCGCCCCGTACCTGCACAGCGAGCTCGTCGAGGCGAACTTCGACTTCTACGGCCGGACGCTGACCGGTGCCCAGGAGATCCGCGACCGTTGGAAGCGCGGCGTCGCGCTGGTCGAGGGCGCGCTCGGCGAGGCGGTCGGCCAGGAGTACGTCGGCCGCCACTTCCCCGCCGGTCACAAGGCCAAGATGGAAGAGCTCGTCGCGAACCTCATCGAGGCCTACCGCGAGTCGATCACCGGCCTCGACTGGATGGGTGAGGACACCAAGGTCAAGGCGCTCGCCAAGCTCGACGCGTTCGTGCCCAAGATCGGCTACCCGGTCAAGTGGCGCGACTACTCCGCGCTCGAGGTCCAGGCCGACGACCTGCTCGGCAACGTGCGCCGGTCGAACTCGTTCGACCTCGACCACGAGCTGAACAAGGTCGGCAAGCCGATCGACCGCGACGAGTGGTACATGACGCCGCAGACGGTCAACGCCTACTACAACCCGGGCATGAACGAGATCGTCTTCCCCGCGGCGATCCTGCAGCCGCCGTTCTTCGACCCCGAGGCCGAGGACGCCGTGAACTACGGCGGCATCGGCTCGGTGATCGGCCACGAGATCGGCCACGGTTTCGACGACCAGGGGTCCAAGTACGACGGCGCCGGCCGCCTCGAGGACTGGTGGACCGAGCAGGACCGCGCCGAGTTCGAGAAGCGCACGGCCGCCCTGATCGACCAGTACGATGCGTTCACCCCGCTCGGCCTCGACTCCGAGCACAAGGTCAACGGCGCTCTGACGATCGGCGAGAACATCGGCGACCTCGGCGGCCTCTCGATCGCGCTCAAGGCGTACCGGATCGCGCTCGGCACCGACCTCGACGACGCTCCCGTCGTCGACGGGCTGACCGGCGTGCAGCGCGTGCTGCTCGGCTGGGCGCAGGTGTGGCGCACCAAGGCCCGCGAGGCCGAGGCGATCCGCCTGCTCGCGATCGACCCGCACTCCCCCGCAGAGTTCCGCTGCAACGGCGTGGTGCGCAACCTCGACGAGTTCTACGCCGCGTACGACGTGCAGCCCGGGGACGCGCTGTACCTCGAGCCCGCCGAGCGCGTACGCATCTGGTAGCCAGCGCCGACGCAGCAGAACGCCCCGGCCGGGATCGGCCGGGGCGTTCTGTGTCTGTCTGGCTGTCGGTCTGGCTGTCTGTCTGTTCCGCTGGCGTGGGCCGGCGTGCCGGTCAGAACACCTGACCTCCGGCGCGGGCGAGCTGGAAACCGCGTCCCGAGGCGTCGTTGCGGCACGTGACGCCATCCTCGGCCGACTCGCACGTGAAGCCGAACCCGGTGGCCTCCTTGCCGTAGTCGAGGACCGTCGTGCCGCCCTCGGCCGTCTTGGGCCGGTCGCCCTTCGCGACGCACGGGACCTCGACGCCCGCCTCGGTCACGATGTACACGTAGCCCACGGAGCCGTCGCACGTGTCGATCGACGCCGGCTTCGAGGCGAGCTGGGCGATGCCGCAGCGCGCCCCCTCCGCGGAGATCGCGCAGGTGATGTTGCCGCTCGGCGAGGCGAACAGCGTCGGCTCCTCGGTGGGACCCTCGTCGGGCGAGGTGGTCTCGGTGCCGGGCTCCGTCGTCGTCGGCTCGCTGGGCTCGGGCGCGGGCGCCTCGGTGGCGTCCGGCGACACAGGCGCGCTGGACGTGGTCGTGGGGTTCGCCGTCGGCTCGCCGTCGTCACCACCGAGGATGACCACCGCGGCGATCACGACGGCGATCACCAGGACCACGTCGACGATCAGGAAAGCCAGCAGGCCCGGGCTCAGGCGACGTCGCGCGCCCGCACCACCGGGTCCTGGAGGGCCCGGGGGCGGCGGCGGTGCACCGGCATAGCTCATCGATCAGTCTCCACACGCGTCGGGGATGCTCGTCCCACGCTAGCGCGGACCGGGCACCGGGCGCGCCTCCGCAGAGCGTCAGTCGAAGATCGGGCCCACGGTCCGGGTGCGCTTGAGCTCGTAGAAGCCGTCGAACTCAGCGAGCAGCAGCGCCCCGTCCCAGAGCCGGCCGGCGGCCTCGCCCTTGGGTGCCGGGCTGAGCACGGGACCGAAGAACGCCCGGCCCTCGAAGGCGACGACGGGCGTGCCGACGTCCTCGCCCACGAGCGCGATGCCCTCGGCGTGCGAGGCGCGCAAGGCCGCATCGATGTCGTCGGCCGCGTTGTCGTAGCGCTCCAGCAACGCGGCCGGCAGCCCGACCTCCGCCAGGGCCTCGGCGACGACCTCACGCCGGTCGCTGCGCCCGTCCGGGTGGAAGCGGGTACCGATCGCGTCGTACAGCGGCTTCACGACGTCGTCGCCGTGCTCGCGCGCCGCCGCGACGATTACGCGCACCGGGCCCCACCCGTCGGCCAGCATCGCCCGGTAGTCCTCGGGGATGTCCTTGTCCTCGTTGAGCACCGCCAGGCTCATGACGTGCCAGCGGACGGTCACGTCCCGCACCTGCTCGACCTCCGTCATCCAGCGCGACGTCATCCACGCCCAGGGGCACATCGGGTCGAACCAGAAGTCGGCGACGGGGGTGGTGGCCTGCTCGGACATGGGACTCCTCGGGTCGAAGGGCTGACGCTGCACTGCTGTGCGTAGCGCCCGAAGGGCGTCCGCTATTCCCGCGGCCCAAAAGCTGGCGGGAGTGTGGGTGCGCCGTGACAAGATCGACCGAGCAGCACGCACGACCCGGAACCGCGCCATCACAAGGAGCAGCAGTGCCCGCAGAGAACCTGACCCGCGACGAGGCGACGCAGCGCGCGACCACCGTCGCCACGCAGTCCTACGAGATCGCCCTCGACCTGACCACGGGGCCCACCACCTTCGCCTCGACCTCGGTCGTCCGCTTCACCGCCACGCCCGGCTCGAGCACGTTCATCGACCTGGTCGCCCCCGTCGTGCACGAGGTCGTGCTCAACGGACGCAGCCTCGACGTCGCGGCTGTGTTCGCCGACTCCCGCATCCAGCTCGACGACCTCGCCGCCGAGAACGAGCTGCGCGTCGTCGCCGACTGCGCCTACACGAACACGGGCGAGGGCCTGCACCGGTTCGTCGACCCGGTCGACGACGAGGTCTACCTGTACACCCAGTTCGAGGTCCCGGACTCCCGCCGCGTGTTCGCGGTATTCGAGCAGCCCGACCTCAAGGCGACGTTCGCCTTCACGGTCACCGCCCCCGAGGGCTGGCAGGTCGTGTCCAACGAGCCGACGCCGGAGCCCAGGCCCGCCGGCGAGGGTCGCCTGACGTACGCGTTCGACCCCACGCCCGTCATCTCGTCGTACATCACCGCGCTCGTGGCGGGGCCGTACGTCGTCGAGCGCAGCGAGCTGACCAGCGCCGACGGCCGCGTGATCCCCCTGGGCGTGTTCTGCCGCGCGTCGCTCGCCGAGCACCTGGACGCCGACTACATCTTCGCCAAGACCCGCGAGGGCTTCGAGTTCTACGAGAAGCACTTCCAGTACCCGTACCCGTTCACCAAGTACGACCAGCTGTTCGTGCCCGAGTACAACATGGGCGCGATGGAGAACGCCGGCTGCGTGACGTTCACCGAGACGTACGTGTTCCGCTCCAAGGTGACCGACGCCGTCAAGGAGCGTCGTGTTGTGACGATCCTGCACGAGCTCGCGCACATGTGGTTCGGCGACCTCGTCACGATGAAGTGGTGGAACGACCTGTGGCTCAACGAGTCCTTCGCCGAGTGGGCCTCGACGCTCGCGACGGCCGAGGCCACCGAGTGGAAGCAGGCATGGACGACGTTCGCCGCGATGGAGAAGGCCTGGGCGTACCGCCAGGACCAGCTGCCCTCCACGCACCCGATCGTCGCGACGATCAACGACCTCGAGGACGTCCAGGTCAACTTCGACGGCATTACGTACGCCAAGGGCGGCTCGGTGCTCAAGCAGCTCGTCGCGTGGGTGGGCCTCGAGTCGTTCATGGCCGGCGTCGCGGCGTACTTCGCCAAGCACGCGTTCGGCAACACCGAGCTCAAGGACCTCCTCGCCGAGCTCGAGGCCGCCTCCGGGCGCGACCTGGGCGAATGGTCAAAGCTGTGGCTCGAGACCGCGGGCGTGAACACCCTGCGTCCCGAGATCGAGGTCGACGACGCCGGGGTGTTCACCTCGTTCGCCGTCCTGCAGACCGCGGCCGCGGACTACCCGACGATCCGCCCGCACCGCCTCGCGATCGGCTACTACACCCTCGGCGAGGACGGCCTGACCCGCACGCACCGCGTCGAGCTCGACGTCGACGGCGAGCGCACCGAGGTGCCCGAGCTCGTCGGGACCACGCGCCCCGACCTCGTGCTCCTCAACGACGAGGACCTCGCCTACGCGAAGATCCGCCTCGACGAGGTCTCGCGCGCCACGGCCGTCGAGCACCTCGCCGAGATCGCCGACCCGCTGGCCCGCTCCCTCGTGTGGGGCTCGCTGTGGGACGCGACGCGAGACGCGGAGGTCCCGGCGAGCGAGTACGTGCGCCTGGTGCTCAACAACATCGCCTCGGAGACCGAGTCGACGACCATCCGCACCACGCTCGGCCAGCTCCTGCTCGCCGCGCGCAGCTACGTCGCCCCAGAGCGCCGCGAGCAGATGCTCACCGCGGTCGGCGACGGACTCTGGGCGTTGGCGCAGAGCGCCGAGCCCGGCTCGGACGAGCAGTTCCAGTTCGTGAAGTTCCTCGCGCAGGTCGCGGCGACGCCGGGCCAGCTCGACGCCGTCGGGGGCTTGTTCGACGGGTCGGTCGCGCTCGAGGGCCTGGCCATCGACACCGACCTGCGTTGGGAGCTCCTCACGGCGCTCGTCGCGGGTGGCCGCGCGGGCGAGGCGGAGATCGCTGCCGAGCTCGCGGGCGACAACACGGCGTCGGGCAAGCAGCACGCCGCGCACGCGCGTGCAGCCGTACCGACGCTCGAGGGCAAGCAGGCCGCGTGGGACAGCGTCGTGGTTCGCGACGACGCCCCGAACGCGATCATCCGCGCCACGGCGGCCGGGTTCGGGCACGTGCACGATCCCGCCGTCCTGCAGCCGTTCGTCACGACGTACCTGGACGCCCTGTTCCCGATCTGGGAGTCCCGGACGTACCACATGGCCGAGGAGCTCATCGAGGGCCTCTACCCGGCGGTCCTCGCCAGCGCCGAGCTGCGTGACGCGACGCAGGCCTGGCTCGACCAGCACGCCGAGGGGGCCCCCAAGGTCGCCCCGACGGCGCTGCGCCGCATGGTGATCGAGAGCCTCGCGGGCACCGAGCGCGCCCTGGCGGCCCAGGCGGTCGACGCCCAGGCCTGAGCCACCCGCACCACCCCACGATCGAGTGCCCTGTCTCTGCCGGTCCGGACGCCGGAGTCCGGAAGAGACAGGGCACTCGTTCGCGCTTGCCGGGCACTCGATCGGTGGGGCGGGGTGTTCAGCCGTCAGACCGGGATGCTCCGGGCGCCCGCCGACGCCGTGCCCAGCCACGTGTGCGGGTTGCGGTCCCAGCACCAGCCGAGCTTGGGCGCCCGCTCACTGATCCAGATCGCCGGCACCCGCTGGTCCCCGCGGCGCGACCCCGCGAGCGAGAAGCAGCGGTTCTTGCGCAGCTTGTCGGGGCGCTGCGTCACGAGCGCCACCCCCTCGGCGATGGTCAGGGGGGTGCGTCCGCGCGCCACGATCTGGGTCAGCGCGGTCTCCGGCGTGACGTCGCAGAACTCCGAGCCGGTGTCCACGTCGGACAGCAGGTAGGCCCGGGGCCCCGGCGTCGCGCCCGAGGAGCCGAGCGGCACGCCGACAGGCACGCGCACGACGTCGAGCGGGACGTACTGCGGAATCTCCTCGGGCGTGAGCATGAGCCGGGCCGGCCGGCCGGCGAGACTCATACGGCTGGCGGCCGCAGCGAGTTCGAGCCCGTCAAGGACGACGACGAAGGGCACGTGGTCGTCCGGGTCGGCGGCGGACGCTGGATCGGGCCGCAGCCGTGCGACGACGTCGCGCAGGGGCTCGAGGGCATCTCGCAGCTGGCGCTCGGTCCGGTCGAGCAGCGCCGGGTACCCGAGGTCGACCAGGACCTGGATCTGGCGGTCGAGCTCCTCGGTCAGATCCGGCGATGCATGGGTGGGCGTGGGAGCGTGCTGTGCAGCGGGCACGAGACCTCCTGAGACGGCGGAACCGTTCCAACGTCCGGCGCGCGCACCCCATTCCCGTCAGCGACGGAGAGCGCAGCCAGCACACTCCTGACCGGTGGAGCCGTTCAGGACTGTGCTCGCTGCCACCTGCGACGCGGCGAGGGCCGTGCCGGGCGGAGTCAGCGCTGGAAGACCGCCGCGAGGGAGCGGAGCCGCGCGTTGTCGAAGAGGTCGTCGATCAGGACGACGTTCCCCGCGGAGTCCGCGAGCGGCACCTTCCAGTTCGGGTACTCGGTGTCGGTACCCGGCTGGTTCTGCGCCCGGCGCTCCCCCACGGCGTCTGCGAGGGACACCCCCAGCAGGAGCGCCGGGGTCTCCTTGATGAGCGCGTGCAGCGCCTCGACCAGCTCGCGCTCCGACGGGTCGTCCCCGATCAGCCCGCGGGTCGCGAGGAGCCGCACCATGTCGTCGCGCTCCGCCCGCGCCTCGTTGCGGACCACCTGCACGGGGGCCTGCAGGAGCCCGAGGCTCTCGCGCAGCTCCACGTGCTCGCCGGCGAGGTAGCCCGCGGTGGGCGGGAGGTCGTGGGTGGTGACCGACGTCAACGACATGCGCCGGTAGTGCTCGGGCGCGAGCGCGCGGCCCTCGTGGTCCTTCTCGAACCACAGGATCGACGTGCCGAGGATGCCGCGGTCCGTGAGGTAGTCCCGGACCCAGCCCTCGAACGTGCCGAGGTCCTCGCCGATCACGACGGCGCCGCTGCGGTGCGCCTCGAGGCAGAGGATCCCGATGATCGCCTCGTGGTCGTACCGGACGTAGGCGCCCTCCTGGGCGCCGTGGCCCTCCGGGATCCACCACAGCCGGAACAGCCCGATGATGTGGTCGATCCGGATGGCCCCGGCGTGGCGGAGCACGGTCCGGAGCATGTCACGCAGCGGCTTGTAGCCGGCGCGGCCGAGGGCGCGCGGGTGCCACGGCGGCTGCGACCAGTCCTGCCCCTGCTGGTTGTACATGTCGGGCGGCGCCCCGACGGAGGCGCCCGTGGCGAGCACCGAACGCAGGGCCCAGGCGTCCGCGCCCACCGGGTGCACGCCCACGGCGAGGTCGTGCATGATCCCGAGCGACATGCCGCCCTCGAGCGCGCCGCGCTGGGCTGCGGCGAGCTGCGTGTCGGCGACCCACTGCAGCCAGCAGAAGAACTCGATGCGGTCCGCGAGCTTCTTGCGCAGCGCGGCGACCGCCGGGCCGGCGACGTCGAGGAGCTCCGCAGGCCAGTCCTCCTCGGGGTGGACCTCCTTGATGGCGCTCCAGAGTGCGAAGTCCTCGAGGCCCTTGCCCTCGGCAGCGCGAAAGGCCCGGAACGACGCCTCGCGTGCGGCGGTGCGCGGAGCCGCGAAGATGATCTCGAGCGCCTGCTTCTTGGCGTCCCACGCGGCGTCGCGGTCGATGGGCCCCGCACTGGTGTTGAGGGGGCGGACCTCTTGCGCGGACCACTCGACCAGCGCGCGGTCGGCGGCGGACAGGTAGGCGGTCTCGTCGATGTCCTCGGGGCGCACGTACAGCGGGTTCACGAACCGACGCGACGTCGGCAGGTAGGGCGAGGGCGTCATGGGCGAGCACGACTCGGCGGCGTGCAGCGGGTTGATCAGGAGGAAGTCGGCGCCGAGGTCGTGGGCGCTGAGCCACGCGACGTCGGCCAGGTCCGCGAGGTCGCCCACGCCCCAGGACCGCCGCGAGCGCACGGAGTACAGCTGGGCCATGAGGCCCCACGCGCGGTCGCGCTGCAGCGACGCGGGGATCTCGAGGCGCTGGGGCACGACGACGAGGGTCGCCTGGTGGTCGCCGTCGGCGGACCGCGAGCGCAGCTCGTGCCAGCCGAGCGGGAGGTCGGTGGGCACGGCGAAGGTCGCGCGGCCGATCATCCGCCCGTCGACCTGGCGCGGGGGTACGTAGACGTCGCGCTGCTCGAGCTCGCGGCGGCCACCCCCGGCCTCGGGGTCGAGCTCGAGCCAGACCTCGACGCTCTCCCCGTCCCAGACGTGGACGGGGAACTGCACGTCGTTGCCCTGGCGGACGATGACGGTGGGCGGCAGGGGCTCGCGCCACGGCTCGTCCTCGAGGTGCCGCAGCGCGACCTCGATGCGCTCGGGGGAGGTCGCGTCGATCCCGAGCGCGCCGAGGACCGCGACCAGGGTCCCCCCTTCGACGCGCTGCTCAGAGCCGTCGAAGGCCCAGTACTCGGTGCCGACGCCGCTCTCACGGGCCAGGCGCAGCAGGGACTCGCTCATCTCAACCGGTGCATCCACATGCCGATCTTTGCAGATGACGTCCCGACACACCGGGCCAAAGGGACCAGCGTCGGCTGAAAGTTGCAGAAATGTTTCATGGCGCTTGTTGCACGAGCCTCTGGGAGCAACCGCTACGGCGGACCGGAACTGCACGACGTCGGCCCCTCCGCCTACCCTGGCCAGATGCTGTCACCCGTCTACGCCGTGCTCTCCCGCCTGCCCTACGCCGACCCAGAACCGTCGCCGACGAGCACGACGGAGGGCTTCCTCGACGTCGTCGAGCGGGAGCCAGGTGAGAAGAACGACTCGCTGATGGACTGGGCGGTCGGGGCGCCCCTGCGGATCCTCGTCATCCTCGTCGTGGGCACACTCCTGCTCGCGCTGCTCCGCCGCGCCATCCGCCTGGTGACCGGGCGCCTCGCCGAGGGCAACGTCCTGCCCGACCGGCTGCGCGGCACCCCGGCGGACGCCCTGTCCACGCAGCGCCGCGCGAACCGCGCCCGGACGCTGGGCAGCGTGCTGCGGTCCACGGCCAACATCGTCATCGGCAGCCTCGTGGCTCTCCTGGTCCTCGCCGAGCTCGACGTCAACCTCGCCCCGCTCCTCGCGTCGGCCGGCGTCGCGGGCGTCGCCCTCGGCTTCGGCGCACAGAGCCTCGTCAAAGACTTCCTCTCGGGCGCGTTCATGCTGTTCGAGGACCAGTACGGCGTCGGCGACCTCGTGGACTTCGGTGACGTCGTCGGCGAGGTCGAGGAGGTCGCCCTGCGCGTCACCAAGGTCCGCGACTTCGAGGGGGCGCTCTGGTACCTGCGCAACGGGGAGATCCTGCGCGTCGCGAACCGCACCCAAGGCTGGGGCCGCGCGTTCGTCGAGCTCCGCGTGGGCTACGACGAGGACCCGCGCCAGGTGCAGTCGCTGCTCGCCCAGGCCACCGCGAAGGTCCAGTCCGACCCGGAGCTCGGACCGCTGCTACTCAACGAGCCGTTCGTGTCCGGCATCGAGGACCTCGCCCAGGACTCGATGCTCTTCCGCATCATCGTCCGCACCCCCAGCGGCGACCAGTTCGAGGTCGCCCGCGAGCTGCGCGCCGCCGCGCTCGAGTCGCTTACCGCCGCGGGCATCCCGCTCGTCGGCGGGACGCGCATGACGGTGGTCGACAAGACCTCGTCGGGTGCCAGCACGGGCGCGGCGAAGGGCGGCGAAGCCGACGACGAAGACGCGTCCCGCACCGTCGTCGAGGCGGACGTGAGCGGCGAGTCTCAGCTCTGAGCGGCGTCGGGCCCTACGCGCAACGCCCTACGCCCTACGCCCTACGCCCAGGTGAGCAGAAGGTCGCCGGGTGCGACGACGTCGTCGGGCTCGGCCACGAGCCTGATGCCCGCCTCCGCCTGGAGCGCGACGACCGGGCTCACGGTGGACAGCCCCGCGGCGAGCGTCGGCGCGGTGTCCCACCGCAGCAGCACGGCGCCGGTGTCGACGACGTCGCCCACCGCCACGATCGTCTCGAAGCCGACGCCCTTGAGCCCGACTGTGTCGATGCCCAGGTGTAGCACGACCGTCCGGTCACCGGGCGCGCTGATCGCGCACGCGTGCGGGAAGAGCGACGCGACGACCCCGGCGACGGGTGCACAGACCACGTGCACGCCGGGCTCGGGGCGCAGGGCCAGGCCGGGCCCGACCATCTCTCCGGCGAACACCGGGTCAGGCACCGCCGCGAGGGGCAGCACGACGCCGCGGAACGGCGCCCGCACCTCGAGCGTCGTGCTCAGCGCATGCCCTCGAGCTCGGCCGCGAGGTTGTCGGCCTCCGGACCCACGATGACCTGGATGACCCGGCCGGAGCGCACGACGCCGAACGCGCCGCTCTCCTTGAGCTGGTCGTCGCTGACCTGCTCCGGGTCGGTGACCTCCACCCGCAGGCGGGTGATGCACGGCTCGAGGTCGACGACGTTCGCGCCTCCGCCGAGGGCGGCGAGGATCTGCTCTGCCTTGCTCATCAACTGCTCTCCCACGTTCTGCGCCGGGCCGCCGGGCTCCGTCGGGACGGACGCGCGACACCTCGAAGGGCTGTCCCTGCGGGTGACGCAGGGCTGATGTCCTAGCCTAGACCGGTGAGCCCATCCCAGCGCCACGTGTCAGGGATCGGGGTCAGCGCCGGACTCGTCGCTGGCCCTGTCGTCCACCTGCCCGACCCCGTCTCGGAACCACCCGCGGGCGTGCGCCTCCACCCGAGCCACGACCACGACGCCGAGGCGCGCCGGATCCCCGCGGCCGCCGCACAGGTCACCGCCGACCTCGAACGTGCAGCCGCGGCCGCGAGCGGGGACACCGCGGACGTGCTGGCCGCCGCCGCGACCATCGCGGCCGACCCCACCCTGAGCGCCGACGCCCAGCGCCGCGTCCAGACCGAGCACCTCGTCCCCGAGCGCGCGGTCTGGGAGGCCGCGGCCGAGGTCAGCCGGCAGTTCCTCGCGCTCGGCGGGCACTTCGCCGAGCGCGTGGGCGACATCGAGGACATCCGCGACCGCGTGATCGCTGCCCTGACCGGTCGGCCAGCGCCGGGCGTCCCCGAGCACAGCGAGCCGTTCGTCCTCGTCGCGCTCGACCTGGCGCCGTCGACCACCGCGGCCCTCGACCCGGCCCGCGTGCTCGCCGTCGTCACGGACGGCGCCGGGCCCACGTCCCACACGGCGATCGTCGCGAACGCGCTCGGCATCCCCGCCGTCGTCGCCGCCCAGGGCGCGTCCGCCCTGCTGGCCGAGGGCACCCAGGTGCTCGTGAACGGGTCCACGGGCCTCGTGACGATCGAGCCCGACGCCGCCGAGCTCGCCGCCGCGCGCGCCGCGACGGCGCGCCCCCGGGTCCTGACAGGTCCCGGGCGCACCTCGGACGGCCACCCGGTGCAGCTGCTGGCCAACGTCGCCAACCCCGAGCAGGCGCTCCTCGCCGCGGAGGTCGGCGCCGAGGGCGTCGGCCTGTTCCGGTCCGAGTTCTGCTTCCTCGGCCGCGAGCAGGCCCCCTCGCGCGCCGAGCAGGTCGACGCCTACCGCCAGGTGTTCGCCGCCTTCCCCGGGCGCAAGGTCGTGATCCGCACCCTCGACTCGGGGGCAGACAAGCCACTGCCGTTCCTGTCCATGGGATACGAGGAGAACCCCGCGCTGGGCCTGCGCGGGCTGCGCACGTCGGCGCGCTGGCCTGAGCTGCTCGACGAGCAGCTGGCGGCGATCGCCGAGGCCTCCGCCGCCGAGGACGCCACCGTGTGGGTGATGGCGCCCATGGTCGCCACCGTCGACGAGGCCGAGGACTTTGTGGCCGCGTGCCACCGGCACGGCCTCGCGGAGCCCGGGGTCATGGTCGAGGTCCCGAGCGCCGCGCTGCTGTCCGGGCAGATCCTCGCGCACGCGCACTTCGCCTCGATCGGCACCAACGACCTCACCCAGTACGCCATGGCCGCGGACCGTCTGCTCGGCTCGCTCGCGCACCTGTCGGACCCGTGGCAGCCGGCCGTCCTGCAGCTGATCGCGAGCACGTGCGCGGGAGGGGCCCAGCAGGGACGGCCCGTCGGGGTCTGCGGCGAGGCGGCCTCGCACACGGCGCTGGCGACCGTGCTCGTGGGGCTCGGTGTCTCCTCGCTGTCGATGGCCCCGCGGGCGCTGCCCGACGTTGCCGCCGCCCTGGGCGCGGTCACCCTCGAGGAGTGCCGCACCGTGGCCCGGATCGCCCTGGCTGCGTCGAGCGCGCACGACGCCCGCGCCGCCGTCCGTGCCCGCCTCCCGCAGCTGGACGCCCTCGGTCTGTGACGGGACGCACCCTCGCTCCGGGCGCCCTCGCAGGTGGCCCCGGGAGCCGGCGTGGCAGAATCGCGGCGTGACCGAGTCCTCCTTCTTCGCCGCCGTCGGGGGCCACGAGACGTTCGTCCGCCTGGTCGACGCGTTCTATGCGGGCGTCGCCCACGACGAGGTGCTGCGGCCCATGTACCCCGAGGAGGACCTCGGGCCCGCCAAGGAGCGCCTCGTGCTGTTCCTCGAGCAGTACTGGGGCGGCCCGACGACGTACTCGGACACCCGCGGCCACCCGCGGCTGCGGATGCGGCACGCGCCCTACAAGGTCAACCCCGACGCGCGCGACCGCTGGCTCGCTCACATGCGCGCCGCCGTCGGCTCCCTGGGGCTGTCGCCCCTGCACGAGTCCACGCTGCTCGACTACCTCGAGCGCGCCGCCCACTCCCTGCTCAACACCTTCGAGGACTGAGGCCACCGTGACCGGAACCACCCCCGAGATGTCTGCCCCGCTCGCCGGGCTCCTCGACGTGCTCCAGCTCGAGCAGACCGGGGAGAACAGCTTCCGCGGTCGCTCCCTGCCGCAGCTCAACGGCCGCGTGTACGGCGGTCAGGTCCTCGCCCAGACCCTGCTCGCGGCGGGACGGACCGTCGACCCCACCCGCACCCCGCACTCGCTGCACGGCTACTTCCTGCGCCCCGGCGACCTTGAGGAGCCCATCGAGTTCCAGGTCGAGCGGCTGCGCGACGGCCGGTCCTTCTCCGCCCGGCGCACGCACGCGCTGCAGTTCGGCAAGCCGATCCTGTCCATGACGGCGTCGTTCCAGGAGCCGCAGGGCGGGATCGAGGAGTCGCAGGAGATGCCCCAGGCGCCGGACCCGATGACGGTCGACTCCGCCGTCGAGAAGTTCTCCGCGATGGACCACCCGGTCGCGAAGTTCTGGACGAGCCAGGCGGCGTTCGACATCCGGCACGTCGAGGAGCCGCTCTACCTCGCCCCGGCGTCGGAGCGCACCGACCGGCAGATGGTGTGGATGCGCGCCCGGGGCCCGGTGGCCGACGACCAGCTCACGCACCGCGCGCTGATGGCGTACGCGTGCGACCAGCTGATGCTCGAGCCCGTGCTGCGCCGCGGCGGGCTGTCGTGGGCACTCAAGGGGATGTCGATCGCGAGCCTCGACCACGCGATGTGGTGGCACCGCGACGCCCGCGTGGACGAGTGGCTGCTGTACGTGCAGTCGTCGCCGAGCGCGCAGGGCGGCCGCGGCCTCGGGAGCGCACGTGTCTTCGCCCAGGACGGCACCCTGGTCGCCTCGATCGCGCAGGAGGGCATGCTCCGTATCCCCTGACTCCCCCCCTCTCTCCCCCTCCCGCTGAGTGCATGATTTTGGCGGTGTCATCGCCAAAAAACACCGCCAAAATCATGCACTCACGGTTGTCAGAAGGTCAGCGGCGGGGTCAGGGTGACAGTGGCCTGGAGGGTGTCGTCCTGGAGGGTGAGCGCCGCCAGGTGGATGCCTGTCGTCTTGAGGTTCAGCGCCTCCTGGACGGCGACGACGACGCGCGGGCCGGCCTCCTCCCGGCGCACATCCACGAGGTGCTCGGGCAGGCCACGCGCACGCAGCGCCGAGCGCACCGGCCCGATCAGGTAGGGCAGCAGCTTGTGCGCGGGCAGGCCACGGACGTGCGCCTCGACGTCGAGCACCGCCTCTCCCCCGCGCAGCCCCTCGACGCGCACGGCAACCGACACCGTCCCGGCTGCGGCCGCCGCCCAGCGCAGCAGGCTGGGCGCGTCCGGGATCAGGGTCGGGTCGAGCTCGACGTGCACGACGCCGTCGGCCGCGCGGACGGACCGCACGAGCTCCGGCAGCGGGCCACCGGCCTCCGCAAGCGCGACCAGCTCGCCCACCGTCGCCTGCAGGCGCATGGAATCTCCTCTCGTCGTGTGTCGACTCTCGTCGTGCGTCGACGGTATCCCCGCCTCGACCTGCGCGCCCGCACACCGTGGGTGACACTTCCTGCATGCCACGACTGCGCCGCGCCGACCCGTCTCGCCCCGGGCTCGGCAGGGTCGAGCGCGACGGCGAGCTCCGGTTCGTCGACGCCGACGGAGCGCTCCTCACCGAGCCCGAGGAGGTCGAGCGGTGCACGCACCTCGTGATCCCGCCCGCCTGGCGCGACGTGTGGATCTGCCCGTACCCGAACGGTCACATCCAGGCGACCGGGGTGGACGACGCCGGTCGCCTCCAGTACCTGTACCACCCGGCCTGGCGCGAGCGCCGGGACCGCGCCAAGCACGAGCACGTCCTCGCCGTCGCCCGCGCCCTGCCCACGGCCCGACGACGCGTGGCCCAGACGCTCGAGGAGGCACCGGACCTCGGGCGTGAGCAGGTGCTGGCCGTGGCGTTCCGCCTTCTCGACCTCGGCTACTTTCGTGCAGGCTCCGAGACGTACACCAAGACCAACGGCAGCTACGGCCTGGCCACGCTGCTGCGCGAGCACGTCCGCGTGCGTGCCGACGGCTCCGCGCACTTCCGGTATCCGGCGAAGTCCGGGCAGATCCGCGACTACGCGATCGAGGACGAGCAGGTCGTGCCGATCCTCACCCGCCTGAAGCGCCGCCGCTCCGGTGGCGACCGTCTCCTGGTGTGGCGTGAGGGGGCCCGCGGCGAGTGGCACGACGTCACGAGCGTGGACATCGTCGCCTACGTGAAGTCCCAGCTGGGCGAGGACGCCACGGCCAAGGACTTCCGCACGTGGCACGCCACCGTCATGGCGGCACGCGAGCTCGGCGCGGCTGGCCCGCCCCCGACGTCGGCAGCGGGCCGCAAGCGCGCGATGTCCGCCGTCGTGCGCGCCGTCGCGGACGAGCTGGGCAACACCCCGGCGGTCTGCCGCGCGTCCTACATCGACCCCCGGCTGTTCGACCTGTGGGAGCGGGGTCGCACCATCGGGGTGCCGCGGACGTCGGCGGCGGCCGAGCGCGCGGTCATCGAGCTGTTGGGGTGAGCGACCGGCGTCAGGCGCGGCGCCGGAACTTGATCGGCTCCCCGACGTACGGCTCCCATGCCTCGCGCTCCCGCGGCCCGATGCGCCGGGGTGACGACGTCGCCGTGTCGATGAGCACCAGGGTCGTCACGGCGCGCGCGTAGGTCTTGGTGCGCGCGGTGTCGCACACCTCGTAGCAGACGTCGATGCTCGCGCCCCCCAGGTGTGCGAGCCACAGCTTCACGATGATCGGCTCCGGGTGGTACTCGAGCGGTGCGAGGTACTCGATCTCCTGGCGGGCGACCAGCGTCACGAGACCCGCGGCGCCGGAGGCGTCGAGGATCGCCGTGCCGGGCGCGTCCGTGCGCCCCTCGACGTGCCAGAAAGCGCTGATCCGGGCCTGCTCGAGCAGGCGGAGAAACTCGACGTTGTTGACGTGGCCGTACGCGTCCATGTCGGACCAGCGCAGGTGGACCGGGATCTCCAGAATCATGCGCCCAACCTAGCGGGCGGCGCGTCGGGCTGCCTCGCGGCACTCGGCGAGGGCGGCTAGGCGGCGTGCGACGGGCGCGGTCACGTGACCGGCGACGACGTCGGCGACGGCCGCCTCGATCCGCGCCCGGGCGCGCCGGGCGCGGCGGGCCGCCGTCACCCGCGCGGCCAGTCCCCCGACGACGGCGAGCAGGAGCCCCGCCAGGACACCGAGCACGAGCATCGCGGTCGGCACCGGCACGGTCAGCCGACCCTGCTCCCAGGTGGGAGGGTCCCCGAACGGGACACGCAGGTAGTCGAGCCCGGCGAGCAGCGCGAGCCACGCGAGCCCGACGACGGCGACGCCCAGCAGCACGTACTGCGCCACGGAGACCGCGCGGGCCCACCATGGCACCCGCTCGGCACCGAACCGCACGCCCGCGACGGCCTGGTCGAGGGCGTCGGTCAGGGCGTCGACGTCGGGGCGGCGCGTCCAGCCCTCGGGTGCCCCGGCCGAGGCGTCGGTGACGTAGTCGCGCACCGCCAGCGAGACGGCCGCCCGCGAGGCCTGCGACTGCTGCGGCAGGGAGGTGCGCGCGAGATCGGGCCGCTCGGCCCGCGACTTCTCGTTCCCGAGCCCGAGCCGGCGGAGCGGGTCCGGGCGCAGCTGCGCCACCCACCGCGTGACGGGCCAGCCCGTGCGGGCGCGCACGGTCCGTCGGGTCGAGGAGCGCACGGCCCCGACGACGACGTCGGCTCCCGCGGCCTTGGCGAGCGCCGTCCGCAGCCGTGCGTCGGGGGCCGAGGCCACGACGTCGTCCCCGCAGACCGCCACGACGCGCCGGGCGAGCCCGCGGCAGTCCTGGGCGAGGCGCTCGTTGGCGGCCGTGCGCTGGGCGGCGGCGCGGGCGAGCAGGGCGCGCAGGTCCGCGACGCCCGTGCCGTCCTGGGCGGAAGTCGCCAGCACGACGGCGTCGCGCAGGCCGTCGGCGTCGACGAGCCGGCGCAGGTCCGCCAGGCAACGATCGCGCTCGGCCGGCTGCAGGCGGTCGGCCTGGTTCAGCACGACGACGACCGTGCCCTCGTGGCCGGCGAGCTCGCGCAGGTATCCCGCGTGCAGCGCGTCGTCGGCGTACTTCTGCGGGTCCGTCACCCAGACCATGACGTCCGCGCGCGCGAGGAGCCGGTCGGCGCGCAGGCGGTGCTCGACGACCACCGAGTCGTGGTCGGGCAGGTCGAGCACGAGCAGCCCGTCGGGGACGGCCGCGGCTCCGGGCGGCGCTGGCGGCACGTCGTGCCAGGTCTTGACGTCGAGCCACCGGAGCAGCGCGAGGCTGGTCTCGTCGGTCTCGGGACCCTGCTCCGGTCCGGGCCAGACGGCGGCGACGGGTTCGGCCGTCGTCGGGCGGCGCACCCCCGGAACCGCGACCTGCCTGCCCGCGACCGCGTTGACCAGCGACGACTTGCCCGACCCGGTCGAGCCCGCGAAGGCGACGACCGTGCGGTCGAGCGACAGCGCGATCCGCTCGCGCGCGCGCCGGACGAAGGCCTCGACCTCGGCCACGAGCTCGGGGTCGCTGCGGGCGGCCACGTCCACGAGCGCATCTCCCCCGGCGACCCGCGCTGCGTCGAGGAGCTCGACCCGGGCACCGACGTCGGCGCCGGGACCTCGGCGTGCTCTCACGATCGGCCCCGGGGTCGCCACCAGCGGGGACGCTCCGCAGCCGGGCGCCCGTTCCCTGCCGCCTCGTCGCCGCTCGAGGGGACCAGGGACGTCGCTGGTCCTGCCTCGGGCAGCGGGACGGGTCGCATCGCGCGGGAGCGCTGGGCCGCGCTGCGCAGGGCCGCGGCGGTGGCGCGCAGGGCCGCGGGAGCACCGGCGTCCGGAGCGACGTCGTCGAGCCGTGCCCGGAAGCGGCGGGCATCGGCGTCGAGGACGCCCTGGACGCGGACGGCGAGCCGCGTGCGCGCGTCGGCGGTGAGCTGGCGCACCGCCTCGTCGCCGAACACGGCCTCGAGCAGCCGCTGCGCGAGGACGGCGGATCCGCCCGCTATCCCGATCTCCGCGCCGGTCAGGCCGCCCGTGGAGGCGAACACGACGATCATCAGCGCCGCGCCGAGCCCGTTCACCCCGAACGAGAGCGCCCGGGCACGCCCGCGCTTGTGCGCGCCGCCCTCCGCGACGAGCGCGAGCACGTCGCCCTGCCACGCGCGGATCTCGGCCCCGACCTCCTCGCGCAGCCCGGTCGCACCCCGCCCCAGACCGTCCGCGAGCGACGTCCCGGCTGGGTCGGCGCGCCACGCCGCGTACGTGCGCTCGGCGGCACCGTGCACGGCGTCGAGGATCACCGCCTCGAGGCTGTGGCCGACCGCCTCGGTGACGTCGGGCGCCGTCGTGCTGCCCTGCCCGCGGAAGTACCCGGACACGCGGTCGCGGAACCGACCGACGCCCGCCTCGATCTTGCGGAACAGCTCGCCCGTGCCGACGAAGTCCTGCCACCGGGCCAGGACCTCGCCGCGCAGGAGCACGCCGTCGGCGGTGGCGCTCGCGATGTCCGCGGCCGCAGCGCCGTAAGCGGCGTCGACGGCGCCGTCGAGCCGTGCGCGTGCCGTCACCTGCGCCTCCGCGGCGTGCGCGAGCGCGGCGGTGCGCTGCACGACGTCGTCGACCGCCCCGTCGAGGGTGCCGGCGATGATCCGGGCCCGCGCGGAGGGGTCGGCCCCGGTGGCGGCGAGCCATGCGGAGAGCTCGGCGACGGCGGCGACGTCGAGGAGCCCGTGGGTCGTCGAGCCCTCGGTGACCGTGAACACCGGCGTCTCGGGCAGCCCGCGCTCGGCGAGCATCTGACGCAGGTGGCTGCTGATCGTCTCCTCGGTGCCGGGGTCGACCCGGTTGAGCACGAGCGCGACGCGCGCCCGGCGGCGTGCGGCGGCCGCCAGCAGCGCCCACGGGACGGCGTCGGCGTAGCGAGCCGCGGTCGTCACGAACAGCCAGAGGTCGGCCGCCGCGAGCAGCTGTCCTGCGAGGCGTCGGTTCTCGTCGACCACCGAGTCGACATCCGGAGCGTCCAGGAGCGCGAGCCCCTGGGGCAGCACCTCCGACGGCGCGAGCCGCAGGCTCGTGTGCGAGCGGGCGGCCGGGACGGGCTCGTCGGCGCGCACCCGGTCGAGGCCGGGGAGGATCGCGTCGGAGACGAAGCGCCACGCGTCGGCCGGGTGGTGCACGAGGACGGGCGCGAGGGTGGTGGGCCGCAGCACGCCGGCGGGAGTGACGACCTGCCGCAGGAGCGAGTTGACCAGGGTCGACTTCCCGGCGCCGGTCGACCCGCCGACGACGGCCAGCAGGGGCGCGTCCATGGTCCGGGCGCGCGGCAGGACGTAGTCGTCGAGCTCGGCGACGAGCGCGGCGCGCTCGAGCCGGGCGCCTGCCGCCTCGCTCACGTCCAGGGGTAGCCGCAGCCCGTCCAGCACCCGCCGGGCGTCGTCCAGCGCGTCGACCAGCGACGTGTCCTCGGTGCCACCCATGGCCCCACCCTAGGTCCGACGCCCGGTCTCAACCCGTCGAGTGCATGAAGATGGCGGTGTCCGAGGTCTCAGACACCGCCATCTTCATGCACTCAGCTGCGCGCGTCAGTCGCGGGTGAGCTTGCGGTAGGTGACCCGGTGGGGGCGCGCAGCGTCGGCGCCGAGGCGCTCGATCTTGTTCGCCTCGTAGGAGTCGAAGTTGCCCTCGAACCAGTACCACGCCGAGGGGTTCTCCTCCGTGCCCTCGTAGGCAAGGATGTGCGTCGCCACCCGGTCGAGGAACCAGCGGTCGTGCGAGACGACGACCGCGCAGCCGGGGAACTCGAGCAGCGCGTTCTCGAGCGACCCGAGGGTCTCGACGTCGAGGTCGTTGGTGGGCTCGTCGAGCAGGAGCAGGTTGCCGCCCTGCTTGAGGGTCAGCGCGAGATTGAGGCGGTTGCGCTCACCACCGGAGAGCACGCCGGCGGGCTTCTGCTGGTCCGGGCCCTTGAACCCGAATGCGGCGACATAGGCGCGCGAGGGCATCTCGACGTTGCCGACCTTGATGAAGTCCAGACCGTCCGAGACGACCTCGAACAGCGTCTTCTTGGGGTCGATGCCGCCGCGCGACTGGTCGACGTAGGAGATCTTGACGGTCTCGCCGACCTTGAGGTCGCCCGCGTCGAGCGGCTCGAGGCCCACGATCGTCTTGAACAGCGTCGTCTTGCCGACACCGTTGGGGCCGATGACGCCGACGATGCCGTTGCGCGGCAGCGTGAAGCTCAGGCCGTCGATGAGCACGCGCTCGCCGAAGCCCTTGCGCAGGTTCTCGGCCTCGATGACCACGTTGCCCAGGCGCGGGCCCGGCGGGATCTGGATCTCCTCGAAGTCGAGCTTGCGGGTGCGGTCCGCCTCGGCGGCCATCTCCTCGTAGCGGGCCAGACGCGCCTTCGACTTGGTCTGGCGCCCCTTGGCGTTCATCCGGACCCACTCGAGCTCTTCCTTGAGACGCTTGGCCTGCTTGGCGTCCTTCTTGCCCTGGACGGCCATGCGCTCGGCCTTCTTCTCCAGGTAGGTGGAGTAGTTGCCCTCGTACGGGTAGAGGCGTCCACGGTCGACCTCGGCGATCCACTCCGCGACATGGTCGAGGAAGTAGCGGTCGTGGGTCACGGCGAGGACAGCGCCGGGGTAGGACTTGAGGTGCTGCTCGAGCCAGAGCACGGACTCGGCGTCGAGGTGGTTGGTGGGCTCGTCGAGGAGCAGGAGGTCGGGCTTCTCGAGCAGCAGCTTGCACAGCGCGACGCGGCGACGCTCACCTCCGGACAGCACCGAGACGTCGGCGTCCGGCGGCGGGCAGCGCAGGGCGTCCATCGCCTGCTCGAGCTGGGTGTCGAGGTCCCAGGCGTCGGCGGCGTCGATGGCTTCCTGGAGCTTGCCCATCTCCTCCATGAGCTCGTCCGAGTAGTCGGTCGCCATGAGCTCGGCGATCTCGTTGAAGCGGTCGAGCTTGCCCTTGATCTCGGCGACGCCCTCCTCGACGTTGCCGAGGACCGTCTTCTCCTCGTTCAGCGGGGGCTCCTGCAGGAGGATGCCCACCGAGTAGCCGGCGGAGAGCCGCGCCTCGCCGTTCGAGGGCTGGTCGAGACCAGCCATGATCTTGAGGATCGTGGACTTACCAGCACCGTTAGGACCGACGACGCCGATCTTCGCACCCGGCAGGAAGCTCATGGTGACGTCATCGAGGATGACCTTGTCACCGTGCGCCTTGCGCGCCTTGTACATGGTGTAGATGAATTCAGCCACTGACTCTTGGACCGCCTCGCATGGGGATGAACAGGGACGTGCGGGCACAGCGCGCTCGGACGAGCGCGCGACCCGGACCTGGTCAGCCTACGCCGTCGCGCGCGCTCGGTGAATGCCGGACCCCGGGGTGCACTCGGGACGCGCGGCGGCCGGGGGTCGCTCCGCGACGCAGCGCGACGCCCGGCCGCTCGCTCGCGTCACTCCCTCAGGCCACGCGAACGTCGACCTCGTCGTCGCTGGTGGGCTCGTCGACGCTGACGTCGTCGAGATCCTCGAGAGCGTCCGCCGCGTAGGGGTCCGGCTCCTCGGCCCCCGCACTCCCCGCGCGGCGGAAGGCGTCCGCCGGGTCGTCCGGGACGTGCGCCCCGCCCTTGGCGGTGCGCCGGAAGACCGTCTGTCCGTTCGAGAGGTCGTGCCCCAGCGCCGTCGCCCGCAGGACGAGGTCCGCCCGCTGCTCGCCCTCGCTCGTCGTCCACTTCTCCAGCTCGAGCCTGCCCGTGACGACGAGCGGGTCGCCCTTGCGCACGGACGCCGCAAGGTTCTCCGCGCGCTCGCCCCAGACGCGGACGGTGTACCAGTCGGTCTCCGCGTCGACCCACTCGTCCTTGTCGTTGCGGTACCGGTCGGTCGAGCCCACGCGCAGGCGGGCGAAGGGCTTGCCGTTCTTGGTGGCGGTGAGCACGGGCGACGCGCCCGCCCACCCCTTGATCGTCACGGTCGCGGTCATCGGTCTACCTCCTGGTCGTGGCGGCAGCCGTGTGCTGCCACGAGCCAGAGTTCCCGTCCGGGGGCCGCCGCGGTGGCTGGCGCCGCGGGCTGTGGAGGAGCCCGGGCTCAGACCGCGGCTGTGGAGGAAGCTGCGGTCGGGGTGGGGGTAGCGTCCGGGGTCGCGCGCACCAGCTCCGCGTCGAGGCCCGCCAACGCAAGCTCGCGGGTCGTGTGGTGCTCGTCGAGCTGCTCCCGCGCCGGACTCACCAGGGTCTCGTCGAGCGCGGTCCGCAGGCGCTCACGCGCGCGGGACCGGAACTCGTCCGCCCGCGCGAGCGTCGCGTGCTTCTCGCAGCGACGCCACCACCAGGCGGCCACGAGCGCGACGGCGACGAGCACGACGGCACCGACCCCCACCGGGATACCCAGCGGTTGGTCGACGACGGCGAGCACGACGAACGCCACCACGGCCAGGAGCGCCAGCACACCGAGGGTCAGCGCCACCACGCGCGCCCGGGCTGCGCCGCCCCGTCCGTCCGCGATCCTGGTCCCGCTCACCGCGGACGACAGCCGCCGGGCGAGGTCGCCGGGTGAGGCGACGGCCTCCTCCACCGCTCCGCGCCAGCGCGGTGCGAGCGGTGCGGCCACGCGCGCCAGCCACCGGTCGCGCAGCGGCTCCACCGCGGCCGCGGGCAGGTCAGCGTCCCCGCTCGCCCGGGCTCCGTCGTCGGCGCCCGTGCCGGCGCTCGCCGCGCGCTCGTCGAGCCCGACGAGGTCGGCCGCCTGGTCCAGGAAATCCTCGGCAGCAGCGTCCAGGCTCCACATGGCGTCGGCGGGAAGCGCCTCGCCGAGCAGCCGGGCTGCGCCGTGCAGGGTCTCCGCGACCGCACGCGCCGCGACGGACCGGGTCCGGACCGCAGTCCCCAGCGCCGTGCGAAGCTCTTCCATGCCCTGCCCCGTCACGGCCGAGACCGCGAGCACGTCGGTGAGCCCGTGCGGGGCCACGAGCCGGCGCACGTCCTCGACCAGCCGCTCGGCAGCCTCCGGCGCGACGGTGTCGATCTGGTTCAGGACCACCGTCGCGCGGCTCCCACCGGCGTCGAGGTAGCCGGCGTGCAGGGCGTGGTCGGCGTACTTCTGCGGGTCGACGACCCAGACGACCAGGTCGGCGTGCGGCAGCACGCGGTCGACCACGTCCTTGTGCTCGCGCGCGATCGAGTCGTAGTCGGGCAGGTCGAGGAGCACCAGCCCGCGCAGGTCCTCCTCGTCGTCCGCGTCGAGCGCGCTCACCCGGTCGGTGCGGCGCTCGCGCGGCACGTCCAACCAGTCCAGGAGCGCCGCCGCCCCCTCGCCCCACACGCAGGCCGACACCTGCGACGTCGTCGGGCGCTCGGGCCCGACCTCGGCCAGGGGCAGGCCGGAGACCCGGTTGAACAGCGAGGACTTGCCCGAGCCGGTACCCCCGACGAGGGCGACGACCGTGAGGTCCACACCCAGGTCGAGGCGCTCCTGGGCGAGGCCGACGGCACTGCGTGCCGCCGTGGCGACCTCCCGATCGAGCCGGGTGCCCGCCGTCTCGAGTGCGCGCAGCAGGTCGCCCGCCCGCCCGCGGAGCGTGTCACCGTCCGTGGTCATGAGGTCCCCTCTTGTTCGGCTCTGGGCCCAGCGTGCCGTGCCGACACCCGCGGCGCCAACGCGACGCGCGGATGCTTGCCGCGATGGGACGGAGGTGACAGCATGCGCGAGGTGACCGACGTGGCAGGGGGCGACGCGGCCGGCAGCGACGAGTCGGCCCATGTCCCGCACGCCTTCGAGCTCTACACCCAGGTCTCGCTGCTCGCGCCCACGCTGATCGCCGGCCTGCTTGTGGCGTTCGACCACCCGGTGCCGACCCTCGCGACGTTCGCGGTCTGGGCGACGGTCGCGGCCGTCTGGGTCCAACAGCTCGCGCTGGTCGTCCGTGCCGGTCTGCTCCCGTCGCGCTGGTGGTCCGGCGCGGGGATCGGCGCCTGGGCGACCAGCCGCGTGGCCGTCGTCGTCGTGCTGCTCGCCGGGCTCGGTCTGCTCGCCTACGGGCTGCGCGAGGGGCGCCCTGCCTGGCTGTGGGCGCTCCCGTACGCCGTCACGCTCGCGGACGCGACGCTCGCCCGCACGGTGCGCAGCGACGACGGACTGCTCCCTCGCCTCCCGCGGGGCGACGCCGCTGCGCTCGCGCTCGCGGTACTCGCGCCCGTGGTCGTCGCGCTCGTCATGACCCCAGACTGGTCCGGCCTGTCCGTGGCAGCCGTCGTCGCTGGCGCGCTCGTCGTGCAGGTGGGGCAGGTCTGGTGGCTCGACGTCGTCGCGGCGCTCGAGGCATCCCGTGGCACCTCGGTCGCGCTCGCCCGCACCGAAGAACGGCTGCGCTTCGCCGGCGAGCTGCACGACCTCCAGGGCCACGAGCTGCAGAACATCGTGATGCAGGCGGACCTCGCGCGCACCCTCCTGCGCCGGGACGAGCCGGGAGACGCCACCCAGGTCGCCGAGATCCTCGACGCGATCCACGAGACCGCAGCCGGCACGCTGCGCCAGACGCGCGCCATCGCCCACGGGTACCGCGCCGTGGACTTCGAGCAGGAGGTCGCGGGCGCGGTCGAGGTGCTCAGAGCCGCGGGCGTCGCGCTGACGGTGTCGGGCCGCCTCGCCGCGGTGCCGCCGGACGCCCGCCACCTGGCCGGCCTGCTCGTGCGCGAGGCCGCCACCAACCTGCTGCGGCACTCCGCCGCGACGACCGCCGACCTCGCGGTGACCCGCGCGGGCGACGAGGTGCGCGTGGTGGTGCGTGACCCGGGACCGCCGCGCCCCGAGGGCCACCTCGGCCTCGACCACGGGTCCGGGCTCGAGAGCCTCACCGAGCGCGCCGCGAGCGCCGGCCTGCGGCTCGACCACGGACCGGACGGCTCCGGCTGGCAGCTCACGCTCACCTGCTCGACCGAGGAGAACCCATGACCGCCGGCCACCAGGACGGGACCGGGTCCGTGCCCGCCGTCGATCCTTCGCTCCCCGCCGGGCCCGAGGCGCCCCCTGACGCCTCGAGCCCTGGGGAGCTCGCCGTCCTCGTAGCCGACGACGAGTCGTTGCTGCGCTCAGCGCTGGCGCAGGTGCTGGACCTCCAGGACGGGATCCGCGTCGTCGGGCAGGCGCGCGACGGGCAGGAGGCGGTCGACCTCGCGCGCACGCTCCGGCCGCACGTCGCGCTGCTCGACCTGGAGATGCCTGTCCTCGGTGGGCTCGAGGCTGCGGCGGCGCTGCGCCCCCTCGGGGTCGACGTGGTGGTGATGACGCGGCACGCCCGCCCGACGCTGCTGCGCCGCGCGCTCGAGGCGGGCGCCAAGGGCTTCGTGCTGAAGACGACGCCCGCCGACCGCCTCGCCCGGATCCTGCTGGACGTCCGTGCCGGGCATCGCTACATCGACCCCGAGATCGCGGCGCTCGCGCTGACGGCGCGCACCAGCCCGCTCAACGACCGTGAGCTGCAGATCCTCGAGCTGGTCCGCGGGGGTCGCACGACCAAGGAGATCGCCCGCGACCTCTCGCTCGCGCAGGGCACCGTCCGCAACTACGTGTCGGGCGCGATCGCACGCCTCGGGGTCACGACGGGCCGCGAGGCGGCGGACCGCGCCTGGACCGAGGGCTGGATCTGAGGCGGGCGACCGAGCGCGGTGCGGGCGAGCGCTCCTGCTACCCGGCCGCAGAGCGGGCCGCCTGGCCGCCGAGCCGATGCCGGTTCTTCGAGGCCCACCCGTAGACCCAGCGGGACACCTCGCGCGTGGGCTCCTCGAGGATGAGCCGCCCCAGCAGGTTGACGTCGCGCCGCGGGGATCGGCGCAGGCACTCGCCGTAGGCGAGGTGGCCGTCGAAGCGACGCCCGTCCGTGGCCACGAGCACCGCCTTCTGCTCCAACGCTGCGGCGCTCACGCCGAGCGCGTCGGTGTCGACGTGCTGCCAGGCCCGGAACGTGACGGACCCGTCGGTGCGTGCCGACAGCCAGGCCACGGAGCGGGCGCAGAACCGGCAGTCGCCGTCGAAGAGGAAGAGGTCCTTGTCGAGTGCCATGGGGGCTCCTTGAGGGTCTCGGTCGGGCCCTTCAAGGTTGGCGCGCGGACGCCGGCGAGCGTCAGTGCCCTGGCGTCACCGGTCCGTGTGACTCGATGTCATGCGGCCGACGAGCTCAGACGAGCCGGCGGAGCTCCCCGGCGCGCAGGTGGAGCGCGGCGACCTCGTCGCCGGGCGCGGACGCACCTGCGGCGTCGACGTAGGGCACGACGGCGTCGTCGATCGCGCGCCGGACGCGCTCGGCCAGGTCGGCCCGCACCCCACGGACCATCTGGGCGCCCTCGTGGGCCCCGGCAGCAGAGGCGAGGAGACGCTCCATCCCGGTCACGCCCACGGCGGCACCGGCCAGCAGCGTGCCGAGACCGGCGTCGCCGACGGCGGCCCGGGCGGCCCGCGCACCGCGGGACTCGACCGGGGCGACGCGCACGGTGGTCGCGTCGAGCCAGGACTCGGCGAGGCGCAGCCCGGCGTCGGCCGCGACGACCGGCTCCCCCGCGGCGTCGGACGCGGCGGCGGCGCGGTGCAGGTCGACGAGCTCGGCGACCACGTCGCGCACGCGGGTCCGGACGCCCGCGAGCGCGACGGTCCGCGCGCGGGCGGCGCGGCGTGGGAGCACGAGCCGGGGCTGGGTCAGGCGCAGCATGCCGGGGTCGGCGTCCAGCACGGCATGCCACGCGGCGCCGAGGCGTCCCGCGGCGAGCACACCGGTCTCGAGCGCGTCGATGGCGGTCGCCGCGTGGGCATCGGCGACCTCGCGCAGGCGTCCGGCGAGGTCGTGCGCGCCCGTGTCCTGCTCCTCGGCGGCTGCGATGAGTGCGCGGACGTCGGCCTCGAGTGACGCGAGCGAGCCGCGCAGGGAGCGCAGGACGGCGGTGCGGCCCTGGTCGCGTCCGGCGAGCGTCGTGAGCCACGCGCGCAGGTCCGCGACGGCGTCGGGCGCGAGCAGCGCGGTGGTCGGACCGGCGTCGGGCACGACGAACATCGGGGCGTCGACGAGCTCCTGGTCGCGGAGGCGCTCGAGGAGCGCGCGGCGCAGCGTGGGCGCGTCGGCGTCCCGGACCCGGTTGAGGACGACGGCGACGGCGGTGCCGCGCTCCTGGGCGCGGGCCAGGGCCGCCCACGGCAGGGCGTCGCCGTAGCGGGCGGGGGTGGTGACGAAGAGCCAGAGGTCGGCGGCGTCCATGAGCCGGCCGGCGAGGGTGCGGTTGGCTTCCTCGAACGAGTCGAGGTCGGGCGCGTCGAGCAGCGCGACGCCCCGCGGGACGGCGTCGTGCTCGTGAGCACGCGCGAGCGCCAGGACCGGGTGCGCGGCGAGCAGGGGCCCGTCCTCGGGATGGTGCACGACGACGGGCTCGCGCGTGGTGGGGCGCAGCACCGAGGCGGGGCTGACGTCGGCCCCGACGAGCGAGTTCACCAGGGTCGACTTCCCAGCCCCGGTGGATCCGGCGACCACGACGACGGCGGGCAGCGCGAGGGCCCGCAGGCGCGGCAGCACCCGCTCGTCGAGCTGGCGGGCGAGCCGGTCGCGCAGCGCACGCGCGTCGGCGCGGTCGGGGCCCGCGTCGGCGCCGTCGTCCGCGCCCAGCCGCAGCGCAGCGAGGTCTCGGCGCAGGTCAGTCACCACGTCGAGCAGCGTCGGGCTGGGGTGCGGCTCGGTGCCGTCCGTCTCGCTCAGCCCGTGGGTGCTCACCCGACCATCCTCGCCCGTCGCTGCGACCGGAGCCAAACGCGCGCGCCGTCGCCGAGGCCACGAGTGCTCGCCACCGGGGGTGCCTGCGCGCAACAATCGAGAAGACCGCTGCCCACGCCGACGACGCCCGCCGCGCCCGGGGCACCCGGCCCACCGAGGGAGAACCATGACGACCACCCCGCGTGCTGCCCACCCCGCCGACTCGCACGACACGATCCGCGTGCACGGGGCGCGAGAGAACAACCTCAAGGACGTGAGCGTCGAGCTGCCCAAGCGCCGCCTGACGGTCTTCACCGGAGTCTCCGGCTCGGGCAAGAGCTCGCTGGTGTTCGCGACGATCGCCGCGGAGTCGCAGCGGATGATCAACGAGACCTACAGCGCGTTCGTGCAGGGGTTCATGCCGACGCTCGCGCGCCCTGAGGTGGACCTGCTCGACGGCCTGACCACGGCGATCATCGTCGGGCAGGACCGGATCGGGGCGAACCCGCGGTCCACGGTCGGCACCGTCACGGACGCGAACGCGCTCCTGCGGATCCTGTTCAGCCGCGCGGCGACGCCGCACATCGGCCCACCCAACGCGTACTCGTTCAACACTCCGTCCGTGCACGCGAGCGGTGCCATCACCGTGGAGCGGGGCGGCAAGACGCGCGCGGAGAAGGCGACGTTCAACCGCCTGGGCGGCATGTGCCCGCGCTGCGAGGGCATGGGCTCGGTCACCGACATCGACGTCACGGCGCTGTACGACGACGCCAAGTCGATCAACGAGGGCCCGTTCACCATCCCGGGGTACAGCGCGGACGGCTGGTACGGGCGGATCTTCGCGGGCAGCGGGTTCTTCGACCCGGACAAGCCGATCGCGAAGTTCACCAAGAAGGAGCTGCACGCGCTGCTCCACCAGGAGCCGACGAAGATCAAGGTCGACGGCATCAACCTCACCTACGAGGGGCTGATCCCGAAGATCCGCAAGTCGTTCCTGTCCAAGGACCGCGACGCGATGCAGCCGCACGTGCGGGCGTTCGTCGACCGAGCCGTCACGTTCACCACGTGCCCCGAGTGCGAGGGGACGCGCCTGGCCGAGCCGGCCCGGACCTCCACGATCGGCGGGGTGTCCATCGCGGACGCGTGCGCGATGCAGATCAGCGACCTCGCCGCGTGGGTCAGCGGCCTCGACGAGCCGTCGGTCGCTCCCCTGCTCGGGACGCTTCGCCACACCCTGGACTCGTTCGTCGAGATCGGGCTGGGCTACCTCTCGCTCGACCGCCCGTCGGGCACGCTGTCCGGCGGCGAGTCCCAGCGCACCAAGCTGATCCGGCACCTGGGCTCCGCGCTGACGGACGTCACGTACGTGTTCGACGAGCCGAGCATCGGCCTGCACCCGCACGACATCGCGCGGATGAACGAGCTGCTGCTGCGCCTGCGGGACAAGGGCAACACCGTCCTCGTCGTCGAGCACAAGCCCGAGACCATCCGGATCGCCGACCACGTGGTCGACCTCGGCCCGGGCGCCGGGTCCGCCGGCGGGACGGTGTGCTTCACCGGGTCGGTCGCCGAGCTCGCGGCGAGCGACACGATCACGGGCCGGCACCTGCACGACCGCGCGTCGCTCAAGGAGTCGGTCCGCGCTGCGACGGGCACCCTCGAGGTCCGAGGCGCCGCCACGCACAACCTGCGCGACGTCGACGTCGACATCCCCCTGGGTGTCCTGGTCGCCGTGACCGGGGTGGCCGGATCGGGCAAGAGCTCGCTGATCCACGGCTCGGTGGCGGGGCGCGACGGCGTGGTCACGGTCGACCAGACGCCCATCCGAGGGTCGCGGCGCTCCAACCCCGCGACGTACACGGGCCTGCTCGAGCCGATCCGCAAGGCCTTCGCCAAGGCCAACGGCGTCAAGCCGGCGCTGTTCAGCGCGAACTCCGAGGGCGCGTGCCCGACGTGCAACGGCGCGGGCGTCATCTACACGGACCTCGCGATGATGGCCGGGGTGGCCACGACCTGTGAGGACTGCGAGGGCCGCCGGTTCCAGGCGTCCGTGCTTGAGTACCGCCTGGGCGGCAAGAACATCGCCGAGGTCCTCGCGATGCCCGTCACCGAGGCGCTCGACTTCTTCGGCGAGGGCGAGGCGCGCACGCCCGCCGCCCACGCGGTCCTCGAGCGACTGTCCGACGTCGGCCTCGGGTACCTCGGCCTCGGCCAACCCCTCACCACGCTGTCGGGCGGCGAGCGCCAGCGCCTCAAGCTCGCCTCGCACATGGGCGAGAAGGGCACGAGCGTCTACGTCCTCGACGAGCCGACGACGGGCCTGCACCTGGCCGACGTCGCGCAGTTGCTCGCGCTGCTCGACCGCCTGGTCGACGGCGGAAGCTCGGTCATCGTGATCGAGCACCACCAGGCAGTGATGGCGCACGCGGACTGGATCATCGACCTGGGTCCGGGCGCCGGGCACGACGGCGGCCAGGTCGTCTACGAGGGCACGCCCGCCGACCTCGTGGCCCGCAGGTCGACCCTGACAGGAGAACACCTGGCGGCCTACGTGGGTCGCTGAGCGCCCCCGACAGGACTCGAACCTGCAACCTACGGATTAGAAGGCCGTTGCTCTATCCATTGAGCTACGGAGGCGGGACGATCTTACGCGGCCTGGTCGACCGCCGGGACACCGCGCAGCTCACGCGAGCGCGGCCCCCACCAGCGGTTCACGCAGACGACGACGCCGAGCACCGCCACGGCAAGGCTCGCGCCGGCCAGCACGTCCGTGACGAAGTGGTAGCCCAGGTAGAGGCGCGAGCCAGCGACAAGACCGACGATGACGACGGTCGACACGACCCATACCACCAGGACGGCGCGCCGGTGGCCGATGGTCCAGATCAGGTAGCCGGCGACGAGGACGAGCGTCGCGGCGCCGATCGTGTGGCCCGACGGGAAGGAGAACGTCGTCTCCGCGCCGGGGACCGACATCGCCTCGGCGGGCGGGCGCGGGCGTCCTACGATCGCCTTGACCGCGGAGGAGATCCCGACGGCGAGGAGCATCGCGCCCACGAGCAGGCTCGGCGCCCACCAGCGGCGGTCGACGCGCGCCCAGATCAACGCACCGATCGCGACGAGTATCGGCAGGATCACCGGCCCGAAGGTGTTCGTGATCACGGTGAAGACGCTGGTGAGCGTCTCCGACCGCTGCGAGACGAGCCACTCGAGGACGGGGGTGTCCGCGGCCCACAGGTCCTCCTGGTCCCAGAGGGCGTCGAGCAGGCTCGCGAACGCGGCGCCGCCTATCCCGATGAGCAGCAGCCCGGGCCAGATGACGCGCAGCACGGCCAGGGAGCGGTCGAGGACGGTCGCGGAAGGCATGCGCCGACGCTACGACAACAGCGCCGATCCTTCTCGGCGAGCGCCGTCGTCGGGCACCCTGTACCGGAAAAAGGCGTGCGTGCGTCCACCCGCTCCTGGTTGGCTGTGACCACACCGCGGTGACGTCGCGGGCCACCGGAGTCGACGCCGGAGCCCATCCGAACCGACCGTCACGGAGCACCACCATGACCCACCCGTTGATCAGTTACGAGATAGCCGTCCGCACGCGACGCGAGGACCTGAGGGCGAACACCTTCGCGCAGGCCCGCAACGCGCGCCCGACCCGTGTGGCCGTCCCTCGTCGGACGACCCGCCTCCCCCGCCGCACCTCGTGAACGGCGGCTGAGCCCCGCAGGCACGCACGACGCCTGCGGGGCTCTTCCATGCCCGCGATACGTACCGGCGACGGCTCGGCGAGGCTGTCCTGATGGATGACCAGGGGCGATATTCCGCAGATCTCGTACCCTGGACCGGTGAGCAGGCCATTGAACAACGACCGGATCGTGTGGATCGACTGCGAGATGACGGGACTCGACCCCGTCGCCGACGCACTCGTCGAGGTCGCCGTCGTCGTGACCGACTCCGAGCTGACGGTGCTGGGCGAAGGCGTCGACGTCGTCATCCGTCCTCCTGCGGAGGCGGTCGAGCAGATGAACGACTTCGTGCGCGCCATGCACACGTCTTCGGGGCTCATCGACGAGCTCGACGCGGGCCTGACCATGGCCGAGGCCGAGGAGCGGGTGCTCGACTACATCCGCACGTGGGTGCCGGACGCCGGCAAGGCCCCGCTGGCAGGCAACTCGGTCGGGACCGACAAGGTGTTCCTCGCGCGCGACATGCCGACCCTCGCCGATCACCTGCACTACCGCGTCATCGACGTCTCGTCGGTCAAGGAGCTGGCCCGCCGCTGGTACCCGCGCATCTACTTCCAGTCGCCCAAGAAGAACGGCGGCCACCGCGCGCTGGCGGACATCCTGGAGTCGATCGACGAGCTGCGCTACTACCGCGCCGCGATGTTCGTGCCCCAGCCTGGCCCGGACTCGAACACCGCGCGGAAGATCGCTGCGGGAGTCAGCGAGACGTCCGTCGCGCTCGCGCCGCGCGACGCTCCCTAGCGCCGCTCGACGGCGCCGGTCGACGCGCACGAGCTCGCGCCCAGGCCGCCGCAGCACCCCTCGCCGCGCCACGCCTCCCGGCCCTCCTTCACCGCGATCGCGGCGATCACCAGACCCGCGACGGGATCGGCCCAGGACCAGCCGAGGGTCGCGTTCAGCACGAGTCCGCCGAGCACGGCTGCCGACATGTAGGTGCACAGCAAGGTCTGGGTGCCATCGGCGACGACCGCGTTTGACCCCAGCGCCCGACCGGTGCGCCGTTGCGCCCAGGACAGCACGGGCATGATCACGAGGGACGCGGCAGCGAGCGCGATCCCGACGGCCGAGGTCTCGGGCTCGGCACCGGTCCACAGCGCCCGGACGGACTCGACCGTGACGTAGGCAGCCAGGGCGAAGAACGACACCGCCATGCCCCGCAGCGCGAGCCGCTCGCGGGACTCCGGCAGTGCGTGGCGGAACTGCCACAGGATGATCAGGCCCGAGGACACCTCGACCACCGAGTCGAGACCGAAGCCGACCAGCGCCACCGACCCCGCCACAAGGCCTGCGGCGATGGCGATGACCGCCTCGACGACGTTGTAGGTAACCGAGGCACCAGCGAGCAGCTGCGCGCGGCGGCCCAGCGCTCGGCGCTCGGCGGGGGCGAGGACTGCGTGCTCGTGGGTCACAGCGCGTCCTCGGCGGCGACCGCCGCGAGGCCGTGGTTGGCGCACAGGGTGACCTGCTCGCCAGTGCGTGCGAGCAGCCGCTCGGCAGCTGCCCACAGCTCGTGCAGCGCGTCGGCGTGGTTGAGCGAGTAGACCGTCGCGCGGCCCTCGGCCCGGCCCGTGACGAGTCCGCAGTCGCGCAAGCACACGAGATGCTTGGACACGGTCGACTGCGCGAGCCCGAGGTGCGCGGTGAGGTCGACCACGCGGTGCTCACCGAGCGCCAGGTGCTGCAGGATCGCGATCCGGTTCGGGTCGCTGAAGCCGTGGAACAGGCACGCCGCGGCGGTGCGGCCCGCGGCGTCTCGCGCGTCGCCGTCCATCGCACTCTCGGTTGTCATCGTCATATGGCGATGATTGTTGGAGCCTGGCCGTGCGTCAAGTCGCCGCGCGCGCGTGCTCCGCTCAGGCCCCGACGTCGTGCAGGTGGTGGGCGACGTCGTGCCACGCGTACCGGGCGAGCGTCTCGACGGTGAAGACGGAGCCATTGCTCCTGCGGCCCATGCGCTCGCAGTCCCGGCGCCGGACCGCCTCGAGCCCGTCCGCGAACGCCCGCCCGGCGTCGGCCAGGGCGACGACGACGGCGGGCGGGTCCTGCTCGGCGTACGCGTCCTCGAGGGCGGTGGCGTCCTGGTCCCAGTCCGGGAACTCGGGGTTCTCCGTGGTGAGCATGAGGTCCAGTCGGAACCGCATGACACGAAAGACGTCGCGGACGTGCGCGCCGTACTCGAGCGGGCTCCACGTGGCCGGGTCGGGACGCTGGGCCACGTGCGGCCGCTCGAGCGCTGCTCGCCAGCGGGGCAGCGAGTCCCGCACGGCCGCAGCGACGTCCTTGGGGCCCATCGCGCTGACGTCGGTCCCACACTCCGCGCACGGACGGACGAGCACCCACGTCCAGTCCTTGGTGTCGGGCTCGATGGGCGGCTGCGGCTCGGTCACGTGCGGTCCTTCCGTGGGGGTCGGGGCCATTGTGCTGCTGGCGAGGCCGTCCTGGCTAGGGCGGGACCGGAGACGAGACGAGCCCCTGACCAGCGTCTCCGCCGATCAGGGGCTCGTTCTCATGGGGTGAGTAACGGGACTTGAACCCGCGACCCCCTGGACCACAACCAGGTGCTCTACCAACTGAGCTATACCCACCATGACCCGGGCGAACATGCGTGCCTGGGCCGACGAAAAGTGTACCTGCTTTCCGGCGGCACTCTGACCACGTGCCCGGGAATTCGCAGCGGCGCCTCAGGCCAGACGCGCGAGGATCGCCTCGGCGAGCTTCTCCGCGGCACCCGGCTTGAAGGCCAGGAACAGCGACGGCTCGGCGACCTCGAACTCGATGACGACGGGCTCGCCGTCGTTGCCGGGCACCAGGTCCACGCGGGCGTAGAGCAGTTCCTGCTCGTCCGAGACGCGGTGCAACACCTCGCGGGCGTGCGCGACGACGCGGTCGGCGACGGCGCGCTCGGCGTCCGTGGCCTCGCGGTCGGAGATCTCCTCCTGCTTGTACAGGCCAGCCATGCCGCGGAACGGCCCCTGCAGCATCGCGCCCTTGCGGACGGAGTGGGAGAACTCGCCGTCGATGTAGACGAGCACCGACTCGCCCTCGGTGTCGACCTGCGTGAGGTAGGGCTGCACCATGACGTGCCGCTCGTCCTTGAGCAGCTCGACGGCGTGCCGGATGGCGAGCCCGCGCGAGTGCGCCTCGCCGGCCTCGTAGCGGCCCGTGTCCCGCGAGCCACGCGAGACGGTCGGCTTGATGACGAAGTCCCCGTGGGCGGGCATGCGCGTGTGCACGGCACGCGAGGAGAGGTTGCGCGCCGGGTCGAGCCAGATGGTCGGGATCGTCGGCAGGCTCGCATCGGCGAGCTCGCGCAGGTAGGACTTGTCGGTGTTCCACTCGACCAGACCGGCGGGGTTGACCAGACGGGGCACGCTCTTGGCCCACGCGAGGAACTCCTCGCGGCGGGAGGAGTAGTCCCACGTCGACCGAAGAACGACGAGGTCGAAGGACGACCAGTCGACGTCGGGGTCGTCCCAGATCGCAGCAACGGCTTCGACGCCGTCGTGCTTGCGCAGCGCTTCGAGGACCGGCACGTCGTCCTCGGTGAGATCGGGGTGGAAGTTGCTGGTGGCCAGGGCGATTCGCGTCACGAGGTGAAGCGTAACCGTCACCGGGTCCGCACGTAGGCCAGGTCGGTGACCTCGCGTCCCGCCCGGTGACCCTTCGCCTCGAACGTCGTCAGGACCCGGCCGTCGAAGCGCGGCGCCGTGCCGTCGCTGCCTGGGACGAGCGGGGCGAACGCGTCCGAGCCGCTGATCACCTCGATCATCTGCTCGGCGTAGGGGCGCCAGTCGGTCGCGAGGCGCCACACTCCGCCCGGCTTGAGCACCCGGGCGACGAGCTCGACGAACGACGGCGTCACCAGGCGCCGCTTGTGGTGGCGCGCCTTGGGCCACGGGTCGGGGAAGAAGATCCACACCTCGTCGACGCTCGCGACGGGGAGGGCTGTCGCGAAGACCTCGGGCGCGTTGGCCTGGAGCAGGCGGAGGTTGGCCAGGCCGGCGCGCTCGGCTCCGCGCACGGCCTGGGCGATCCCCGGCAGGTACACCTCGAGGGCGAGATGGTCGACGTCGGGGCGTGCGGTCGCGGCCGCCACCGCGCACTCCCCCATGCCCGACCCGATCTCCACGACGATTGCAGCGGTCCGGCCGAACACCGCGGCGGGGTCGAGGACGTAGTCCGGGTCCACCGAGGTGCGCGCGATCGCGCGAGGCACGTCGACCACGTACGTCCCGCCCGAGCGTTCCAGCGCGAGCTCCTGCCCCGCGGACAGGCGGCCGCTGCGCCGGATGAACGACACCGGCTCGGTGCGGAAGGTGCCGTGAGGGCTGGGCGTCTCGCTCATGATGGGCGCGACTGTAGCTCAGGCCGTCGGTGGCACCCGAATCGGATCGACGTGCGCTGCAGGCTCCGCCGCGCGCGGCCCGCGGCCCATGAAGAACCACACGACAGGCCCGACGACGGGCGCAAAGACGATGATGGCAAGCCAGGCCAGGAACTCGCGTTGATTCACGTCCGCTTTCGCCAGGCTCAGGAGCGCCGCGATCATCAACACGACAGAGAGCAGCGGAAGGAGCCAGAACAACAAGGTGAAGAATGTGAAGCCGCTCAAGGCGGGAACCCTTCTGCTCGGAGATGCATCGACTAGCCCTCCTTGGGTTCGATCCGGGCGCGCAGCGTGATCGGCTCGGGCACGAAGGCGCCATCGGGTTCGACGACGAACTCCAGCGTCCGCCCGTCTCCCACGTACGCGAGGTCACGGACCGGAACCTCGATCGTCGTGGTGGTGCTGTAGGCCGGGACCGACACGCCCACGACCACCCCCGCCTGAGAGAAGGTCATCGCCTTGGCAGCGCCCTGCCCAAACTGGGCGAACCAGCTCGGCACCGCCGAGGCGAGCGTGAGCTCGCCCCCCGGAAGCGTAGGCGGAACCGCCGTCGCAAAGCCGTAGTAGTCCTGCGTCATCGGCGCGGAGAGCGACAGCACCCAGCGGACGACTCCCCCGGGCTTCGCCACGACATCGGTCTGTTCGACTGACAGAGTCGGGCGCGGGGCAGAGTTGCGGACGGTCAGGCGACCCTCCACGCGGTCCACGACCGCGTTCCGCTTCGCTTCGATTCTGACTCCGTATCCGCCCTGATCCGCGAAGGAGTCATCTGTGAAGATGTCGTCGCCGGCAAAGACCACGGGAACCTTGATCTCCCGCTGCCCGGGCTGGACGGTGTAGTACTTGCCGCTGTAGCCAGCAAACGCGTTGAGATCGGAGACCTCGACCCACACCCGTGCTGCGCTCGTGAACGCGTTGGAGATCGGGACGGTGAGGTACCCGGTCTGCTCGGACTGCCGGGCGTCGCGAGTGACCACCGCATCCTGCACGTTGAACCGCGCGACGTTCTTACTCGTCACCTTCGTGGCGCGAAGGCCAGACGAGGACAGGTGGCCGTCCAGCACGTAGACCTTGCCGCGCGCGCTCGTGCCGACGAGGGAGATCGACGCGATCTTGCTCATGTTGACCCGGGAGCGCTTCGGCAGCGTGAACCGGACGGTCTGCGCCCACAGCCGTGCCGTCTCGCCAGCGGCGGGTAGGTGTGCTGCATCGTTCTGGGACTTGATCTTCACCTTGCGCCCGGACGCGTCGCGCAGCACCAATGCGAACCTTCCCGCAGTGACCGAGGGGTCCGCGATGACGCGCAAGTCGATGTGGCGATAGGACCCGAGGTCACGCGGCGCCGAGATCGTGACGGCGCCCCCCGTCTTCTTCCATGCGAATCGCAACGCCCGGGGGCTCGGGGAGCCGGTCGTCTGGTAGCTCGAGGGAAGCCAGTGCGGGGATGCCCAGGATCCGTCCAGTGTGCAAGGAGTTCCGACGCCTTCGTCCAGCGCGAAGCCGTCGCACACCGTGGCGGACGCGTTCACGCTCGCCTTGACTTTCAGAGCCGACGAGGGCACGACGACCGCACGCCGCTTGCCTCCGACTGCGGAGGTCAGCACGACCGCCCGGCCGGCCGAGGCCGCCCGGACCGCGGTACCGTCAAGCAGCTTGACAGCGCTGGTGCTCCTGGTGAGGAAGGTCCGGGCAGCAGCGGCGATGTACGTCGATCCCACGGCTCGCTGCGCTGCGGGCTTGAGCCGCGATCTCGCTTTGCTACCACAAGCAGCATCGCCGGCGTCCCACCAGTCGTCACTCGCCGGGGCGGCCGTCGCGTTCGGGGTCCAGTAGGTGTTGAAGTAGTTGTGGTTGGCGCCCATGACGAGCACGGACGTCTTGAGGGAGTTGTCGCCTGCGGCGATGCGCGCACCCTGGTCGACGTATTGCTGGCCCTGGAGGTCCGAGACGTCGCCGTCGCAGAATGGCAGGAGGACGGTCGTGGGGACTCCGACAGCGACCTGGCGGCCGAAGTCCGTCGGCGCCACGAGCACCTGCGCGACGATTCTGAACGGGTCGCCCTTCTTCTCCTGCAGTGCGGCGCGGTTGACGCCCTCACCTCCGCGACTGTGCCCCACGGTCATGACCTTCTTCAGGTTCATGTGGCCGGACAGGACGCGCTTGATCACGCGTGCGTCCTTGCCGGTCGCCTTGACGCCGGCGTTCCACTTGGCCAGGAGGGCGAGGTGCTCACGCACGACGAGCGCACGCGCACCTGATCCCGCGTCAGCAACCTCAGCGTCCTGAGCGTTGATGCCGTTCGCGGAGACCGAGACCGTCACGTAGCCCTGGCTCGCGAGCAGCCGCTGCTGCTCGGCGTAGCCACGGTAGCTCGGGATAGATTTCATACCGTCCGCGCACGGCCACGCGAGGTCGACTTCCTCGCCGACGTAGCACGTGCCGTGCCGCCCGTGCAGAAACAGCACGACGGGCCGCTTTCCCTTGGCACCCTTGGGGGCAACGACAAGTGCCTTCATCTCCAGTCGCGAGGGGTAGCCAGCGACCTTGAGGGACTTCGCCGTGTAGGTGAAGGACTCGGTCTTGTACCTGCCCTTCTTTCCTGGGTCGTCCTTGAGGATCGCTGCTGGCTGCACGGGGGCCTTCGTGGTGGTCCGCTTCTTGGCGGACGGCAGCGCCCTGCCGTCCAGCACCCGCCCGCCACTGACGGCGCTCACACTGCGAGCCTTGGCGCCCTGCAGCCCCGGAACGCGCAGGGTGAGGACCCCACCCTTGGCCAGGGGCGCGCCCACGAACTGACCATCGAGGAAGAACTCGGGGCGGGCGCCGCCCATCGGAAGTTCTTCCCGCGGGCGCCATGTGAAGGTAGAGCCATAGCTGTCTTCATGCACGACGAAGTTGCCGTGCTCTGACTGACCGGTCGGTGCCGACAGGCTTGTGGCGGGATCGGCCGCATCCGCGTGCGCGGACGATCCGCCGAGGGAAGTGACGGCCAGACAGAGAGCCATAACCACAGCCGTCTTTGAGTAACCGCGTACACGCATGAGGGCCCCTGACTCGATGCACTGACGACGCGTCGGTGAACGCGTGGTTGGTGGGAGCGTAGCAGCGGGTGTCTGCTGCACGGATAGGTGATGGCAGCGCTCGGTGAGGCGGCCCCGAGCGCCCGATCAGCGTGACTGAGCCTTGCCGCACCCGCTGCCTCGTCGGCTATTGCTCCGTCAGTCACGCTCCTGACACTGAAGGACACTCGGTCGAACTAACCGTGGTGATATCGGCACGAGTTGGAGCCTTCTGACACAAGGTCCCAGCTGCGTCAGTCCTGACCCAGCGCGACGCAGCGCCCGACTCTCGGGAAGCGGCTCCTTGTTTCCCACGTCTCAGCTTCTTGCCCAGGGGGCCGGCCTCGCCCAGCCCAGGCGGCGCCGGACCGCAGCGACAGCCGCGTGGGGCCACCCGTCCCACCCGCGCGCCAGCGCACCCTCGGCGGCGTCCAGCACGCGCCGCGCGCCCTCCTCGGGCGCTGCCATGAGTGCCTGGCTCAGCGCTGCGGCGACGTCGGGATAGGCCGCCTCAGCCCTGCGCCGCGCGTCGAGCACGTCCGTCACGGCTGGGTCGGCGGACGCGATGCGCGCCGTGACGGCCTCGAGCACCAGGTCGACCGCCTGCGCGACCGAACGCTGGGCGGTGAGCGTCTCGCCCCGACGGGCGCGTCCGGCGGCGATCAGCACGAGGGTGACCGCGAGCCCCACGGCGTCGCGCGCGGGCCGGCCCGGACGCGCGTGCGTCACCAGGGCCGCGGACCCGACCGCCTCGGCCACTCCTCCGCGGTCGAGCACGACGCGCCAGTGGTTCGTCCCGAACCCGCGCACCTCGTCGAGGTCGGCGACGGCGAACTCGAGCACGTGCCCGTCGTCGTACACGACCTTGAGCCCGTGCTCGGTCTCGCGCGCCGCGAGCACGATCGAGACCGACCGCGGTAGCCACGACAGGTCCGTCCGCAGCGCCTCCTGCGCGCCCGGGGTGCTCACCAGGTAGAAGTCGTGGTCGCTCCACTCGTCAACCCGCGCGGTGTCCGCGCCCGACCCGAGGAGCACGAGGCCGACGACGTCGTCGCGCGCCGACGCCGACGTCACCAAGTCTTGAGTGAACCTGTCGAACTCTTCGCGGGCCCTGGCCGTCGTTGTCGTCACGACGCCGACATCCCGGGGAGCGTCTCGGCTCTGCGCGCCGCGGGGACAACAGCGCGCACGGCGAACACGACGGCCAACGCCCAGATCACCGGTGACTGGCCGCTGGACCACAGCTCACTCGAGGGTTCAGCCAGCCCGAGGGCCAGGAGGACCGTCGTCACGGCCAGACCCACGATGGCCCCCAGCCGCACCGCGGCGACGGTCCACGCCACGAGCGCCGCGCCCCCGATCAGCACGCCCTCGACGGCACGCGCCCACCAGAACTCGTTGCCGCCGTATCCGCTGATGCCGAGCACGACGTCATAGAGGACCATCGCCGCGACGAATGCGCCGACGGCGACGACCGTTGCCAGGACGAGCGAAGGCCCGCGTCCCGCCGTTCCCTGCTGTGCTGTCATGTGCTTGCCTCTGCCCTCGGTCTCGCTGCGCAGCGCACTGGGCGCGCCGTGGTGCCATGCCACCCGCGTCGGAGCGGGTTGCTGGCGAGCGTAGCGTCCCGCCGTCGCTCGCCCGAGGCTGTCCAGGTGCTCGTCGTCCACCGCGACCACGGGGAGACACGACGAAGGCCCGGCCTCAGCGTCTCCGCTGGGACCGGGCCTTCTGCTGTGCGCCATCAGGGACTCGAACCCCGAACCCGCTGATTAAGAGTCAGCTGCTCTGCCAATTGAGCTAATGGCGCGTGTTGCCGGAGCAACGATGGAAGACATTACCACCCCGACGGGACACCGCGAAATCGGCGAGATTTCAACGCTCCCGAGCCCTCGCGGGGTGTGTCACAGGCCACGCTCCTCCTCGAGGATGCGCTCCGTCCCGGGGCCGAAGGGGTTCATGAGGTCGGCCATCAGCGCGAGCGGGATGCGTCCGAGGTCGAAGTCGTCGTCCAGGACTGCGCCCGCGAGCGCGCCCGTCCCCTGGGCGCTGTGCGCCGTCGGGGTGGTCCAGGCGCTCGCGGTGCTGCGGGAGGTCGGCGTGACCGGTCGTCGGCCGCCGCGAGGCCTGTGGTCGTGCAGCATCGATCCCTCCCCCTTTTCACCGACCTCACCCGGTGCAGCTGTAACCGCCAGGAATGGCGATCGCAGACGCTCTGCACCGATTGTCGCGCTTCCATGGAAACACCGCCGCGCGCGGGCCACAAGTGGAATCCAGGTGAGGAGACGGGTGATGAGAGGCATCACACCGGGGCTACTAGGCTCGTGGCGCATCCCCGAGACCAAAGGACTTCCACATGCCGCGCCTCACCCCGGGTGACCTCGCCCCCGACTTCACGCTCCCGGCCGCCGACGGCTCGACCCTCACCCTGTCGGACCTGCGCGGCGAGCGCGTCGTCGTCTACTTCTACCCGGCGGCCGGCACACCGGGCTGCACCACGCAGGCCTGCGACTTCCGCGACTCCCTCGCGAGCCTCCAGGGCGCTGGCTACCGCGTCGTCGGCGTCTCGGTCGACAAGGTGGACAAGCTCGCGAAGTTCGCCGAGGCCGAGTCCCTCACCTTCCCCCTCCTGAGCGATCCCGAGCACACGGTTCTCGAGGCGTGGGGCGCATACGGGGAGAAGAAGCTGTACGGAAAGACGGTCACGGGAGTCATCCGCTCGACGGTCGTCGTCGGCGCCGACGGCACCGTCGAGCTCGCGCAGTACAACGTGAAGGCCACGGGCCACGTCGCCAAGCTCCGCCGCGACCTCAAGATCGACTGAGCCGGGAGGCCACCCGGCGCCCGGCGGACCGTAGGATGTCTGCGCGCGCGAGTGGCGGAACTGGTAGACGCGCAGGATTTAGGTTCCTGTGTCTTCGGGCGTGTGGGTTCGAGTCCCATCTCGCGCACGACGACGAAGGCCCGGCGGGTACTCCCACCGGGCCTTCGTCCATGCGTGAGGTCTCAGTCCTCGGCCGGGGCCTCGCCCGCCGCCTGCGCGGCAACCTGCTTGTGTACCTCGTCCATGTCGAGCGCCTTGACGGCGTCGATCACCTGGCCGAGCTGGCTGGCCTGCAGCGCGCCGGGCTGCGAGAACACGAGCACCTGCTCGCGGAACGCCATGATCGTGGGGATCGACGTAATGCCGGCACCGGCCGCAAGGCCCTGCTCGGCCTCGGTGTCGACCTTGCCGAACACGATCTCGGGGTGCTCGCCCGACGCCTTCTCGAAGATGGGACCGAACTGCTTGCACGGTCCGCACCACTCGGCCCAGAAGTCCAGCAGGACGATGTCGTTGTCCTTGATCGTCTCTTCGAACGTCGCTTCGGTCACTGCCACCGTGGCCATGGGGGTCCTCCCTCGAGGTCGTCTGTCGTTGCTCTTCGTGGGGTCAACGTCCCCCGGTTCCGAGTATTCCCCCACTCGGTGACCATTCGCCTCCCGTGGTGTTGTCGGGGTAGAACTGAGAAGTGACCGAGACCCTCGACTTCCCTGGTGACCAGCCCCGTCCCTCCGGCTGGCTCAGCCCCGACCAGATCGGTGCCGTGCGCACCCAGGTGCCGGTCGTCTACGTCGACGCCGTGCCGGTGCGCGTGGACGAGTGCGGCGACGTCGTCGAGGTCGGCCTGCTGCTGCGCGTCACCCCCGAGGGGGTGATGTCCCGCGCCCTGGTCTCCGGCCGCGTGATGTTCCACGAGCGCGTCCGCGATGCCCTGCAGCGGCACATCGAGAAGGACCTGGGCCCGGTCGCGCTCCCCCAGATCCCGGCGTCCCCGCAGCCGTTCACGGTCGCGGAGTACTTCCCGACGCCGGGGGTCACCCCGTACCACGACCCCCGCCAGCACGCGGTGTCCCTCGCGTACGTGGTGCCGGTGCACGGGGACTGCACGCCGCAGCAGGACGCGATCGACCTGGCGTGGATCACCCCGGAGGAAGCCGTCAGCGAGGCGATCCAGCTCGAGATGCACGGCGGCGCGGGCTTCCTGCTGCGCCAGGCCATGGCGCACGTCGGCCGCACGGTCTGACGCCGCTCGCGGCGTCCACGCCTGGAGCGCCGGGCGTGGTCACAGCTCGAGCGCGGGCCAGGTCGCGAGGTCGTCGCGCATGCGCCGGTCGTGCGTGGCGACGACGACGGCGGCGGGGGTGCGCACGAGCGCGAGCGTCAGCTCGTCGACCAGGTCGGTCGACAGGTGGTTGGTCGGCTCGTCGAGCAGCAGCACATGCGGGGCGTTCAGCAGCGCGCACGCGAGCTCGAAGCGGCGACGCTGGCCCACGCTGAGCTCGCGCAGCGGCCGGTCCAGCTCTTCCTCGTCGAGCAGTCCCAGGTGCGCGACGGGCACCACGTGGGTGGGGTCGAGCCGGCCGGCGTCGAGCAGGCGCAGCGCGTGACGCGCGTACAGCTCGAACCCCGTAGCGCCGTCGTCCTGCCCGAGGGTCGTGTCCTCCTGGCCCAGGACGCCCACGCGGACGCCGTCGTGCACCGTCCGGGTGCCGCGCTCGAGCGGGATCGTGCCTGCGAGCGCCGCCATGAGCGTGGACTTGCCGGCACCGTTGCCGCCCGTGACCAGCAGTCGCCCCGAGGCGGGCAGGGCGATGCGCACGCCCGGCAGGTCGAGGCGGCCGGCGACGAGCGGGCTGCGGACCTCGAGCAGGCAGTCGCCCGCGCCGAGCGACCAGTGCGGGTCGAGCGCGGCGAGCTCCGGGAAGGCGAGCTCGAGGGGCGGGACGGGGACGTCCACCGCCTGGGCCTCGAGGCGCTCGATCAGCCGGTCGGCGGCCTTGACGTGCGTGCGGGCGCGCGTGCCGCGGCGATGCTTCTGCGACCCCTTGGGCGGGCGCCACTCGTCCGACAGCCCCTCGTAGGACGCGTCCAGCCGCGCCGCGAGCACCTCTCGTCGCTTGGTCTCGGCGCGGTACCGCTGCCGCCAGCGGTGCAGCGCCTGGTTCTTGGTGAACCGGAACGCGAGGTAGCCGGGCTGGCCGTACAGCACGGGGCGACCGTCCATGGCGGGGTCGAGGTCGAGGATCGCGGTCGCGACGTCGTCGAGCAGCTGGCGGTCGTGGGTCACCACGACGACGACCCCCCGCCACCCCATCATCTGCGCGGTCAGGTAGTCGATTCCCGCGCCGTCGAGGTGGTTGGTCGGCTCGTCGAGCAGGAGCACGTCGGCGCGCTCGGCCAGCCGGCACGCGAGGCGGACGCGGTGCCGCTCCCCCACGGACAGCTCCGCGAGCGGCTGGTCGAGGTCCGTGCACGCGCCGAGGCGGGACAGGGCCTCGGTGACGCGGCGATCGGCGTCCCAGGCGGCGAGGTGCTCCGCACGCGCGAGCAGGGCCGTGAGCTCGCCCAGGGCGCCCTCCTCGTGGTCGAACGCCTCCGTGGCGGCCTCGAGCTCGGCCGCGACGGCCCGCACGTCGCTCAGGGTCGCCGCGACGACGTCGCCCACCGTCGCGCCGGGCGCCACGGGCATCTCCTGCTCGACGACGGCGAGCGTCCCCACCACGCGCACCTCGCCCGTGCTCGGGGCGAGGTCACCCGCGAGCAGGCGCAGGAGCGTCGTCTTGCCCGAGCCGTTCTCCCCCACGACGGCGAGGCGGTCCCCCGCGCTCGCGCGGACGTCCACGTGCTCCAGCACGGTGCGCCCGGGATAGGCGTACCCGGCGTCGTCGACGACGACGTGCGGCATGCCCATCACTCCACCTCCTGATCGACCACCCACCCTAGACGCTGGCGGGTTAGCGTGAGCCCATGCATGACGTCCTCGCACGGCCGCTCCCGCCCGCTCGTCCGCGCAAGCGGGCCATCGCCACCGCCGCCGCGCTCGACGCCGTCGCCGTGGTGGTGTTCGCCGCCGTGGGCCGCTCGAGCCACGACTCGTCGCTCGACGTCGCGGGCGTGCTCGGCGCGGCATGGCCGTTCCTCGTGGCGCTGGCGGTCGGGTGGCTCGCCCTGCGCGCCCACAAGCGTCCTCGCGCGCTCTGGCCCACCGGCGTGGGCCTGTGGGGGCTCACGTGGGCGCTGGGGATGGCTCTACGTGCCGTCACGGGTGGCGGCACGGCGCTGCCGTTCGTGCTCGTCGCGCTGGGCGTCCTGGGCGCGCTGCTCGTGGGCTGGCGCTTCCTCGCCCGGTTCACGGCCGGCGCGCGCAGCAGCTACCCGGGCCTCTCCCAGCACTGAGCGCGGCTCGCCTGAGAGCACGCCTGCGGAGCCTCAGCCGACCGCGAGCGCCCAGGCGATGTGCGGGGCCAGGGCCCGGAACGCGCGGCCGCGGTGGGAGATCGCGTTCTTCTCCTCGGGGCTGAGCTCGGCCGTGGTGCGGGTGGCTCCCTCGGGCACGAAGATCGGGTCGTAGCCGAACCCGCCGTCCCCGCGCCGCTCGGTGAGCAGGTAGCCGTGCATCCGGCCGAGCTCGACGTGCTCGTCACCCTGCGGCGTGACGAGGGCCGCCGCACACACGAACTGGGCGAGGCGGTGCTCGAGCGCCACGTCGCTGATCTGCGCGAGCAGGAGGTCGAGGTTCGCGGCGTCGTCACCGTGCCGGCCGGACCAGCGCGCGGAGAAGATGCCGGGCGCGCCCCCGAGGACGTCGACCGCGAGCCCGGAGTCGTCGGCCACCGACGGCAGGCCCGTCGCCGCCGCGAGGGCCCGGGCCTTGATCAGGGCGTTCTCGGCAAATGTGAGGCCGTCCTCGATCGGCTCGGGAGCGCCGAACTCCCGTGCGCTGACCACCTGGGCGGGGTCGAGGTCGCCCACGACGGGGCGCAGGATCGCACGCAGCTCACCGAGCTTGTGCTCGTTGTGGGAGGCGAGGACGAGGCGGGGGGTGGTCATGGCGGCCATTCTGCCTGCTCCGGGCGCCGTCAGACGCGGTAGACGCCGAGCGGCTCGCAGACCGTGATGGGTCCGGCGTAGGTGGTGCGGGCCTCCGCGAGCGCCACGGTGTCCTCGTTCCACGGCGGCAGATGCGTGAGCACGAGCCGCTTCGCCCCGGCTTCCTGGGCGATCCGCCCCGCGCGCAGGCCCGTGAGGTGCACGCCGCGGGGCTCGTCGCGGCCCTCGACGAATGCGGCCTCGCACAGGAACAGGTCCGCGTCCCGGGCGACGTCGACGGCGCCGGGGCACTCGTCGGTGTCCCCCGAGTAGGCCAGGACCACCTGGCGGTCCGGGTCGTCCTCGGACGGCCCGTGCACCCGTAGCCCGAAGGCCTCCACGGGGTGCTCGACGGCCACCACCTCGACGGTGAACGGCCCGAGCGACCAGGTCGGCGTGTGCGACTGGATGTCGAAGACGCAGCGCATGGTCTCGTCGGCGGCGAGCCCGTAGGCGGACCCGAGTCGGTCCTCGAGGTCCCCGGGACCGCGGACGACGACCGGCTTGTGCCCGCCGGTCACGGCGTAGCCGGTCTGCGGGTGGTACCGCAGGTACACGTACAGGGGGCACAGGTCGATGAAGTGGTCGGGGTGCAGGTGGGTGACCAGCACGGCGTCGAGCGCGAACGGGTCCACGACCCGCTGCAGCGAGCCCAGCGCGCCGCTGCCGAGGTCGAGCAGCAGTCGCCAGGTGCGACCGTCCGCGTCCTCGGCCTCGACCAGGTAGCTGGACGCGGGCGAGTCCGGTCCGGGCACGGAGCCGCGGCACCCGACGGCGGTCAGCCTCACGACGGCGCCAGCACGGACTCGACGTTGCCGACCTCGGGCCCGAGGAACCGTCGCGCCAGGACGGAGAAGCCCTCGGCGTCGCCCGTGGCCATGAACCGGTGCACGGGCGGCCCGGCGTCGCGCGAGCGCTGCAGGTCGTGCGCGACGAGCGTGCGGTAGACGTCCTTCGCGGTCTCCTCGGCGCTCGAGACGAGTGTGACGCCGTCGCCCATGACGTAGGAGATCGCCCCGGTGAGCAGCGGGTAGTGGGTGCAGCCGAGCACCAGCGTGTCGACGCCGGCCGCGCGGACGGGGTCGAGGTAGCGGTGCGCGACGTCGAGCACGTCCGGCCCCGACGTCACCCCGGCCTCAATGAGCTCGACGAACTCCGGGCAGGCCTGGCTGGTGAGCGCAAGGCCCTGCGCGACGGCGAAGGCGTCCTCGTAGGCGCGGGACTCGATGGTCGCCCGGGTGCCGATCACGCCGACCTTCCCGGAGCGGGTCGCAGCGACGGCGCGACGCGCCGCGGGCACGATCACCTCGACGACGGGCAGCCCACGACGGATCGTGTACCGCTCGCGGGCGTCGCGCAGCACGGCGGCGGACGCCGTGTTGCAGGCGATGACGAGCATCTTCACACCCTCGTCGACCAGGCGGTCCATCACCTCGAGCGCGAGGGCACGGACGGTCGCGAGCGGCTTGGGCCCGTAGGGCGTGTTGGCCGTGTCCCCGATGTAGACCAGGGACTCGTGCGGCAGCTGGTCGATGATCGCGCGTGCGACGGTGAGGCCGCCCACGCCCGAGTCGAAGATGCCGATGGGTGCGTCGTTCACGCCCCTGAGCCTAGCCCGGCCGGAGGGCCCGGACATGACGACGCCGGCCCGGAGGCGGGTGCCTCCGGGCCGGCGTCGTGGAACAGATCGAGCCGCGCGCAGTTATACGCGTGTCGACTTGCCGCGCCCCAGCAGCGCCAGGATGAGGCTCACGACGAGCACGGCGATACCGATCCAGATAAGGATCTCTGCCACCCCGGTGAAACCGAGGACGAGCAGGATGATGCCGACGATGAGGATGAGCAGCCAGGTAGGCATGGTCTCGGCCCTTCTTTCGAGAAAGAGTGCTTCGGTACCCCTTGACAATGTCGCAGGTCGCGTGGTCGCGCATCTTGAAACGATGAGGACCTTCACATGTTTTCCACGCAGCCCTCAGGCAGCGCTCAGGAAGCTGTGATCAGCGTCTCCTCAGCGCCTACCGCGGAGATCCGCGAGCATCTCCTCGACCAGAGTGTCCTGCAGCACCGTGAGCAGCACGTGCACCGTCGCGAGGATCGGCGCCTCCTCCGCGTCGCCGTCCCACGCGTCGTAGACGCTCGCCGCGACGCGCTCGGCGTCGGCGTCGGTCACCACGCCCAGGCGGTCGGCGACGACGAGGCGTACGTCGGTCAGTGCTGCGGCAACCTCCCGCGCCTCCGCGCGGTCAACGACGAGGGTCGGTGCGTCGTCGGCGAACAGCTCGGCCAGACGCTCGAGGCGCGCGACCTTCGCGCTGGCGAGCTCCGGCTGGGCGAACCGGCGGAACTCGGCGGAGGCGTCGTCGTCGTCGCGCACGGCGGCCGGGAAGAGCCGGCGCAGCGCGGAGTCGTCGGGCGTGGGCACGGCCTCGACGCTGAACGAGGGCAGCCCGGCCGCCGCGTCCTGCGCCCGCTCGACGATCGCCTCCGGCTCGGCGGACGGCGCGCCCTCGACGCTCCGCACCAGCGCGAGCACCTCACGTGTCACCGAGGCGAACACGCCGCGCTCGGCGCCGTCCATGTGCGCGGTGTAGCCCTCGTCCGCTCGCTCGAACCCGCGCACGCTCACTCCCCCGCTCGCTGCAGCGTCGCCCACAGCCCGTAGTCGTGCATCGCCTGGACGTCGCGCTCCATGCGCTCGCGCGACCCGGAAGAGACCACGGCGCGGCCCCGCGTGTGCACGTCGAGCATCAGCTTCTCCGCGTGCGCCTGGGCGTAGCCGAAGTACGACTCGAAGACGTACGCGACATAGGACATGAGGTTGACCGGGTCGTTCCAGACGATCGTCACCCACGTGTCGGCGAGCGCGGCCCCCTGCTCGACCTCGGTGGTCAGGTCCGGGCTGATGGTCACGGTGCCAGGGTACGTCGGGTCTCGCGTTCGTCGGGTGTCGCGCGCCCGCGTGCCATAACGTCGTGCCATGACGACTTCCGACCAGCCGGACTACTTCACCCCGTCGTCGAGCACGGCGCTGTTGACCGACAAGTACGAGCTGACGATGGTCCAGGCGGCGCTCGCGGCCGGGACCGCGGACCGCCGGTGCGTGTTCGAGGTCTTCACGCGCCGGCTTCCCCCGGGCCGGCGGTACGGCGTGCTGGCGGGCACGGGGCGCGTGCTGGAGGCCCTCGAGGTGTTCCGGTTCGGCGACGCCGAGCTCGCCTGGCTCGAGCGCGCCGACGTCGTCGACCGGCGCACGCTCGACTGGCTGGCCGCGTACCGCTTCTCCGGGTCGATCCGCGGCTACGCCGAGGGCGAGATCTTCTTCCCGGGCTCCCCCGTGCTGGTCGTCGAGGGCACGTTCGCGGACGCGGTGATCCTGGAGACGCTCGTGCTGTCGATCCTCAACTACGACTCCGCCGTCGCGAGCGCGGCCTCGCGCATGACGTCCGCGGCGGGCACACGACCGTGCCTCGAGATGGGCGCGCGCCGGGCCAACGAGCAGGCCGCGGTCGCGGCCGCGCGCGCCGCCGTCGTCGCCGGCTTCCAGGGGACCTCCAACCTCGAGGCAGGCCAGCGCTACGGGCTTGCGACCATCGGCACCGCCGCGCACTCGTTCACGCTGCTGCACGACGACGAGGAGCAGGCCTTCCGGGCGCAGGTCGACGCGCTCGGGCCGGGCACCACGCTGCTCGTCGACACCTACGACGTGACGCGTGGCGTCGAGCGCGCCGTGGCGATCGCGGGCCCGGGCCTCGGCGCGGTCCGCCTCGACTCGGGCGACCTGGGCCAGCAGGCCGTCGAGGTGCGCGCCCAGCTCGACGCGCTCGGCGCGACCGGCACGCGGATCACGGTGACGTCCGATCTCGACGAGTTCGCGATCGCGTCGCTCGCCTCCGCCCCGGTGGACTCCTACGGCGTCGGGACCTCGCTGGTCACGGGCTCCGGGGCGCCGACGTGCTCGATGGTCTACAAGGTCGTGGCGCGGGAGAACGGCGCCGGTGTGATGGAGCCCGTGGCGAAGGCCTCGGCCAGCAAGGCCAGCGTCGGCGGACGCAAGAGCGCAGCACGCGTCCTGGACCGAGCCGGCCGCGCCGAGGCCGAGCTGGTCGTCAGCGGGAGCGACGCCGCCGTCGACGCGTGGCAGCCCGGCGACGGCCAACGGGGACTGCTGGTGGACCTGGTCCGCGACGGTGTCGCCGACGCCGCCTACACCGGGCCGGAGGGCGTGCGGCGCGCGGCGGAGCACCACGCCCGCGTGCGCGCCGAGCTCCCGGCCACGGCCCTGCGGCTGTCCGCGGGTGACCCCGCGCTTCCCCAGCGTTCGCTGCTGCTGGACTGACCGCGCCCTGGCCGAGCCTAGGCGGCGCTACTTCTTGCCGACGAACCAGTCGCGCACGATCCCGACGCGCTTCTCGAGCTGCGCGACGGTGGCGAGCGGGACCTCCGGGCCGCCGCTGCGGCGTCGGAGCTCGTTGTGCACCGACCCGTGCGGCTGCTTGCTGCGCCGGGCCCACGCCGAGACGAGCTGGGACAGCTCCTTGCGCAGCTCGGCGGCGCGACGGTGGTCCATCTCCGCGCGATCGACCTCGGGCGCGGGACGCGTCGTCATGTGGTTCGCCTGCCGCTGCCGCAGCAGCGCACCCACCTGGTCGTGGTCCAGCAGCCCGGGGATCCCGAGGAAGTCGAGCTCCTCGGCGGAGCCCGCGTCAGCGCCACCCAGGCCGAACTCGCCGCCGTCGAACAGCACCTTGTCGAAGGACGCCTGCGCCTCGAGCGCCTCGAACGAGCCCTCGAGGTCCGCGGACGCGGACTCCGACCTGTTGGCGCGCGCGAGCTCGAGCGCCTCCGGGTCGATGCCGTCGCCCTGCTTCTCCGGCCGGTCGAGCGCGTGGTCGCGCTCGGTCTCCATCGTGGCCGCGAGGCCGAGCAGGTTGGGCACGCTGGGCAGGAAGACCGACGCGGTCTCCCCCCGGCGCCGGGCGCGCACGAAGCGTCCCACCGCCTGGGCGAAGAACAGCGCCGTGGCCGTCGAGGTGGCGTAGACGCCGACGGCGAGGCGGGGCACGTCGACACCTTCCGAGACCATCCGCACGGCCACGAGCCAGCGGGCGTCCGACGCCGAGAACTCGTCGATCTTGGCGCTCGCCCCGGCCTCGTCCGACAGCACGACCGTCGGGGACTCACCCGTCAGCCGGGCGATGTGGCCCGCGTAGGCGCGCGCGTCGGTCTGGTCGGACGCGATGATCATGGCCCCGGCGTCCGGGACGGTCCGGCGCACCTCGGTGAGCCGCTTGTCGGCGGCCGCGATGACGGACGGGATCCACTCCCCGTTCGGGTCGAGCGCCGTGCGCCAGGCCTGCGCCGTCATGTCCTTGGTGAGCGGCTCGCCCAGGCGCGCGCTGATCTCGTCGCCCGCCTTGGTGCGCCAGCGCATGTTGCCGGAGTAGGACATGAAGATCACGGGCCGCACGACGTGGTCGCGCAGAGCCTCGCCGTAGCCGTAGGTGTAGTCCGCGGCCGAGCGGCGGATGCCGTCCGAGCCGCGCTCGTAACGCACGAACGGGATGGGCGCGGTGTCCGAGCGGAAGGGCGTCCCGGTGAGCATCAGGCGGCGCGTGGCGCCCTCGAAGGCCTCACGGACCGCGTCGCCCCAGGACAGCGCGTCGCCGCCGTGGTGCACCTCGTCGAGGATCACCAGGGTGGGCGCGGCCTCGGTCCGGGCGCGGTGCAGCGCCGGCTTGGCCGCGACCTGCGCGTACGTCAGGGCGACGCCGTCGTAGTGCGCACCGTGGCGGCCCTGGCTGTTGCGGAAGCTCGGGTCGATCCGGATGCCCACGCGCGCCGCGGCGTCGGCCCACTGGTGCTTGAGGTGCTCCGTCGGCGCGACGACGGCGACGCGTCGCACCGTGCCGGCCTCGAGCAGCTCGGTGGCCAGGCGCAGCGCGAACGTCGTCTTGCCAGCCCCGGGCGTCGCCACGGCGAGGAAGTCGCGCGGCTGAGCCTCCCGGTACCGGTCGAGGGCAGCGGCCTGCCAGGCACGCAGCTTGGTCGCGGTGCCCCACGGGGCACGGCTCGGGAACGCCGGGGACAGCTGCGACGCCGCTGCCGAGGAGGCATGCACGGGCGCCTGGACCCCGGCCGGACGTACCGGGGCAGCGCTGCGCGCAGCGGGCCGCACGGAGTCCCGGTGCGCGCGCTGGTCGCTCTCGCGAGCAGCACGCTCCCGCGACTCCTCGTGGGCGATCGAGAACAGGTCCGGTTGGTCCGGGCTCACCGGCCGCCGTCGCCGGAGCCAGCGTCGCCCGAGCCGCCGTCGTCGCCGTCCTGGGGCTCGCGGAAGCCCTCGTAGATCTCCTTGCACACGGGGCACACGGGGAACTTCGAGGGGTCGCGGCCCGGGACCCAGACCTTCCCGCAGAGCGCGATCACGGGCTTGCCGGACAGCGCTGAGGAGAGGATCTTCTCCTTGCGGACGTAGTGCGCGAACCGCTCGTGATCGCCCGGCTCGACCTCCTGGGCCTGCTCGGTGCGCTCCAGCACACCGGTAGCGCCTCCGCTCGGAGCCTGCGGGTCCATGGGGTTCGGGCTCGACTCGCTCATGCGCCGAGTCTACGTCCGTCGCGACGCGGAACGGACATGCTGCGCGCCCCCGGCGGCCTCGTGGACGGCGTGGCGCGGCCCTGACCTGCAGTGTCGGTCGACCGCACTTTCTTGCCCCGATCGTCGCGCGCTCGCACCGCGCGCGGGACTGGGGCTAGTGTCGCGCCATGGCGAGCGACGACGCCGGCGCGCGGGTGCGCGTCGACAGCTGGGTATGGGCGGTGCGACTGTTCCGCACACGCTCCCTCGCGGCCGCCGCCTGCCGAGCTGGGCACGTCAAGGTGGCCGGCGAGCGCGCGAAGCCCAGCACGCCCGTGCGCGTCGGCGACGAGGTCCGCGCCCGCACCGACGCGGGCGAGCGCATCGTCATCGTGCGCCGGACGATCACCAAGCGGGTCGGGGCGGCGATCGCCGTGGACGCGTACGAGGACCACTCCCCGCCGCCCCCGCCCAAGGAGCTGCTGCTGTCCATGCCGCGGCGCGACCGCGGCGCCGGGCGCCCCACCAAGCGGGAACGCCGCCAGCTCGACCGGCTGCTCGGGCATGCGGTGCCGCCGACCGAGGACGACTGAGGCCTCAGAGCCCGTCGCGTCCCAGGGTGTTCTCGCCGAAGCCTTGGAGGAAGCGCGGGCCCGCCTGGGCGAGCTCCACGTCGTACGCGGCCGCCCACGGGCCGAACGGACGCTGGGAGAGGCTCTCGTTGGCGAAGCGCCAGTCGTCGGTGATCTCCGTGATCGCGAAGTCCGGGATGCTGAGGTCCGTCACGGGTCCCCCGCGCTCGCACTCGGCGACGACGAGGGGGTGGTTCGCGCCGCCGAAGACGTCGATCACCCAGCCGTCCGCGCCGATCCACGTCGCATAGCGGTTCTTGACGATGCGCGCGCCGCCCCGGCGGATCATCTCGACGCCCATGTGAACGTCGATCTGCCGCTCGGCCTCGTAGCGGGTGCCCCCGACCTGCGGGCCCTTGACCGTGAGGGCACAGAAGTCGAACTGGGCGGCGAACCGATCGAGAACGTCGAGCGGGTCCTCCGTGCCGTCCATGGCCAGCAGCACCGATGACGCCTGGACGCGCAGGCGCATGGCGTAGCCGTCGGCCGCGAGGAAGTAGCTCTGCACGATCAGCACCGGGTCCGGCTCCGCAAGGACGTGGTCCGGCACCTCGCGCACCAGGAAACGGCGCTCGAACTCGAAGTCGCCGTAGCCCGTGTCGCTCATGGTCATGTCCTCGTCGGTGCCCATCGAGGCGAACGTACCACCGCGAGTGTGACGCATCACGGACCTGGGGACCGCGTCGATGACTTCAGCGGCGCCGACTTCGTGCCGATCATGGGGGCATGACCACCTGGGCCTCACGCCTCCCCCGCGCCGCGCTCCACTCCGGCGTCGCCGCGACGGTGCCGTGGGTGTCGACGTGGCTGGTCAGCCGGTGGATGGGGCGGGACGCCAGCGGAGCCGAGCGGCTCACGGTCGACACGTTCGTCCGCGAGTGGACCTCGGCGGGGAGCGTCGTCGGCCTGGTCCTGGTCGTGCTGGCGACGACGGCGCTGGCAGCGGCCTTCCGGGACCCTGGGGTGCTCGCGACCGCGGGCCGTGCTGCCGGCGTCTACGTCCTGCTCGTGTGGGTGCTCGCGACGAACTGGACGTACACGATCGGGAGCGATCCGAGGCTGGACCGGGGCACGGTCGAGCAGCTGTGGGGCGTGGCGTGGGCGCACGCGGTCGTCGTCGCGGTACTCGCCGTCGTCGCATTCGCCGTCCTGGCCCCGCGGGACGAGACCGCCGCGTCCTGACGCGCGCGCGCCGCGATCCGGAGCGAACATCTGGCACATGGCCAGCCTTCCTGAGGTGTCCGACACCAACGCCGCGTGGCTCGTGGAGGTCGACCAGGTCGTCCAGGTGCTCGACGCCGCGGCGATCACCGGCGACGTCGTCGAGCTCGCCGCCGGCACGGGGACGTGGAGCATCCACCTGGCCCGATGTGCGACGCGGCTGACCGTGCTCGACGGGGCGGCGGCGACGCTGGCCCGCAACCCCGTGGTCGGTCAGCCGCACGTCGTGTCGGTCGTCGCGGACCTCTTCACGTGGGAGCCGGACCGCCGTTACGACGCCGTGTCTTTCACGTTCTGGGTGACGCACGTCCCGCGGGAGCGGCTCGACGACTTCTGGGCCCGGGTGGCGCGTGCGCTCAAGCCCGGGGGGCGGGTGTTCTTCGTCGACGACCGCGCGAGCGCGACCGATGCCCCGCACGTCGTCGCGGCGGACGGGCAGCTGATGTCGCGGGAGCTCGACGACGGACGGGTCGCGACGATCGTGAAGAACTTCTACGAGCCGGACGAGCTGTGCGACGCGGCTCGCCGCGCGGGCGTCGAGCTCACCGTCGGCAGCACCCCGCGGTACTTCGTGTACGGGTTCGGGGTGCGCACCGCTGGTTGACCTGTCCGGCGTCTGGCGGGTCCCCGGACACGTGCGTGCGCGCTCCGCTACGCTGCGGCCGAGCCGCACGCCGACTCAGGCGCGCTGGCCCCTCCAACACGAGATGGATCACACGCATGCGACTTCGCACCATGCTGACGTCGGCGATCATCGCCGGCCTCGTCACCGCCGGCGCCGTGGCCGGGCCCGCCAGCGCCGGGACGGGCTCTGCCTCCGACCCCGCCCTGCCCGCGTCGGTCACCGTCAAGGTGAAGAACATCAACAACAAGAAGGGCAAGTCGACGGTGAAGAAGTTCCTCACCGTCGACGTCGTGGTCCCTGGGACCTTCACCGACACCTTCTCCGACGGCTCTCCCGCTGGGACCAAGGACGTCTGGTGGAGCGTCGAGGTCCGCTCGACCGGCAAGGGCTCGTGCGGCGGCTCCTACGGCGACGTCCTGATGCGCAAGAGCGAGGTCGACGGCCGTACGGGAGGCAGCTGGACGATCGACCTGCCGATCGAGAACACGCGCAAGGGGTTCACCAACTACTACCTCAAGAGCGGCACGTGCAAGCTCACTGCGAAGCTCGACGTGTACCGCTCCACGATCAACCCCGCCGGGTCGATCGACAAGGAGATCACGGCGACGACGTCGTTCAAGATCCTCAACGCCACCAACGTGGCGAAGCCGGCTGCGTCGCGCACCACGGTCAAGAAGAACGCCAAGGTCGCGCTGTCGGGCAAGGCCACCTACCTGCGGGCGGACCAGAAGGTCTACTACAAGACCAAGGCCATGAAGAAGGGCACCAAGCTCGTCCTGCAGCAGAAGGTCAAGGGCTCCTCGAAGTGGAAGAACGTCAAGAAGGTGAAGGTGGGCACGTCGGGACGGTGGAAGACCACCGTCAAGGTGAAGAAGACGACGTCGTACCGCGTCGTGTTCAAGGAGACCAGCACCCTGCGTGGTGACGTCTCCAGCGTGCGGACCGTCAAGGTCAAGCGCTAGCCCTCTTGCTCGCGGGCACAGCGAAGGCCGCCCCGTGGGGCGGCCTTCGCTGTCTGGTGGAGGTGCGGGGAATCGAACCCCGGTCCGGTGACGCCGATCGAGGACTTCTCCGGGCGCAGTCTGCTAGTGGATTTTCTCGGCCCCAGCACGCACGCAGACAAGCTGCTGACAGGCCCAGTCATCTAAAAGTCCCCGCAGCACCGATGACGAATGCTGTGAGCAGTGGCTCTCTAGCTGACGCCAGGAACCGGAGCGAGAGCTACTCCGGGCTGACGGACTTCAGGACTCGCTCAGGCGGCGAGTGCGAAGTCGGTGCGCTTGTTATCGGCACCTATTGGTTTGCAGACATCGTTTACGAGATAAGTCTGCATCCTCGGCCCGCTTCTCCTCGAAGCACGACCACCGTCGAAACCGATCACCCCCATGTTCAGTTTTCAAGCACCCAGGGCGGCACGCCGCTCCGGACACCCTCGAGCCTACTCCACAACCCCACCGAGCTCCACGGTATTTCCGGTCACACGATGGGTGCCGGCGGGGGCCGGCCCGGCCGCGGGGAAGCTCGTCGTCCACAGGCGACGAAGGGTGCCGGACAGGCGTGCGAGGTTCGGTACGATTCGGACCGACTCGGGCGGGTCCGGCACGGTACCTGCCTCCGACCAGAGATGGACGTACCGCATGAGACTCCGCACCCTGATGTCCTCCGTGGCCCTGGCCGCGCTCGTCGCGACGGGCTCCGTCGTCGCCCCGGCCGCGGCGGGCGGCGCCTCTGCCGCAGACCCCGCGACGCCGTCGTCGGTGACGATCACCGTCCGGGACGTCAAGAACAAGGCAGGCACATACACGCTCAAGCGATGGGCGACCGTGGACGTGAAGGTGCCGCTGCCCGCGTCGCCGGACCCTATGCCGAACCTCCCGCTCTTCTGGGACGTCACGGTCGTGGCATCGGGCGGACCGTCGTGCCTGGGGCCCGGTGGACTCACCGCACGTCGCCCCTACGAGGTCCTGTACCGCAACGAGACCCACGCGACCGGCGGCGGTTCGTGGACCATCGACCTGCCCGTGCAGAACGTCAAGGGCGCCAACCCCGGGTACCTGCGCAACGGCACGTGCACGCTGACGGCGACGCTCGACGTCTACCGCAACGCCGACCACCCGGCCGGCGGCCTCAACTCGATCATCGAGGCCAAGACCACCTACAACATCCGCTCGGCGACCAAGGTGACGCGCCCCAAGGCCTCGCGCACGAAGGTCACGAAGAACAAGAAGGTCACCCTGTCGGGTCGCGCCACCTACGTGCGGGCGGACGCGCGCTACCACTACAAGCACCGCTCGCTGAAGAAGGGCACCAGGCTCGTGCTCCAGCAGAAGGTCAAGGGCTGGTCCAAGTGGCGCAACGTGAAGACCGTCAAGGTCGGCGCCGGTGGCAAGTGGAAGACGAAGGTCAAGGTCCGCAAGACGACGAGCTACCGCGTGGTGACCAAGCAGACGAGCACGCTCTACCGCGACGTGTCGAAGGCCCGCACCGTCAAGGTCGTCCGCCGCTGAGGGGACGGGTTCGGGCGGCGGGCGCTCTCACCAGCTCCCGCCGCCCCCACCGCCGGTGCCCCCACCGACGCTGACGGAGCCGCCACCACCGGCGCCGCCGCTGACCCCGAGCGCGCTGCCGGCGGCATCGCCGAACGACGTCACGGCCGTGACGGCATGCACCCACGACGTGACAGCCCCCGAGTGCACGAGCCACTGGGCGGTGCTCATGCCGCTGGCGCGCGCGGCCCACTGCTCGGCGACCTTGAAGACGAAGGCGTACGGCAGGTAGCGCTCGACGACGTCGCCCGGGACCGGCCCGCTGCCGTCCCCCTCCTCGAGGTAGCGCTCGAAGCCGCGGACCTCGTCCGTCACGGCGCTGCCGCTCGCGGTACGAGCCGGCGCGCGCCCGGAGACGGCGAGGATCGTCACGCCGGTCACGCACATGGCGACGCCGGGCCACGCCCAGCCGGGCAGGTTCGGCCCTGCCAGGAGGAGCCCGATCGTGGCGACGATGCCGACGAGGAGCACGACCGCCCCCCACCCGAGCCATCGGTTGCGGACCTTGTCAGGGCGCGCGCTGAACCAGCCGCGGTCGACGACGTGCGCGTACATCGCCTCCCGGATCGCCGGCATCGACGTCGCGTAGGACTTGGCGAGGTCCGTGACGGGAGTCGTATCGCCTGAGGTGCTCACTGTCTCGAGCACGAGCGCCTCGTAGGCGAGCAGCTGCGCGTCGGGTTCCCGGGTGCGGGTGACGTGCCACGCGTAGCCGGGGGCGTCGTCGGAGGGCTGCTGCTCGAGCCTGAGGTAGCCGCGGATGGCGAGGTCGAGGATGGTCGCGGTGATGTCCTGGGCGTCGACGCGCTCGTCGACGAGCGTGCCGAGCTCGCCGGGGCGGAACCCGGTGGGCGGCGCGGTGCGCAGTGCCGGCTTGCCGTCGACCGATCCGGTGAACGCGCGCTCGTCCTGCCCGACGCGCGTCGCCTTCCGCGCCACGCCGACGACCCCGGCAAGGGCGAGCGCGAGGCTGACCCAGATCCCCGCGCCGCCGACGTGCCAGGCGCGCGAGTAGGCCCGGTTGGGCTCGGTGAGCGGGACGGGGTCGCCCAGGGCGCTGTCGTCGAAGCGCGCGAGGACTGTCAGGCCCTCCCCCGGCTCGAGCCGGTCCGCCCGGTAGATGGCACTGGCCCCGTCCGCTGACTGGTCGACGGCGTCGCACGTCGCCTGCGAGCCCGCGCCGCCCGCCACGCACGCGGCCTCGCGGAGGGGGGCGGGCCCGTGCACGACGACGGTGACGTTCTCCCGGGCCAGCTCCCAGGCGGAACCCACGACGTCGTAGAGGAGCTGATCGCCTGCCTCGGTGATCGAGGCGCCCGTGGTGAGGCCTTCCCAGCGGATCGTGACCTCGTAGGTGTGAGACCCGGTGATCTCGACGTCCTCGTCGCCGATCTGCACGGTGAGGGCGCCGTCCGCGTCCTCGTACAGGTAGTCGACCGGGGTGCCGGCGTCCGCGGGGGTCCACACGCGCTGGATCTCGGGCCGGTAGACGCGGTTGTGCTCGTGCGTGTAGCCCTCGCGGGTCACGTACGTGAGGTACGGGCCGTGCGCCGCGTCGGCGCGGAAGTCCATGTCGAAGGACGTCGTGACGACCGCGCCGCCGTCGGCGTCAAGCGCGACGTCGACGTCCATGCGCGTGACGAGGTGGTCACGCTCGTCGGCGACCGCAGCGGGGGCGCCGAGGACGGCGAGGCCGAGCAGAGCGAGCCAAGCGACGACGACGGCCGCCGCGGATCGGCGGGCGGCGCTGGCGCGTCTGGGTCCCACAGGCGCGGTCAGGTCATCTCGCGGGCGCGCATGGCCCGCTGCGCCTCGAGGGTGTCCTGGCGCTCGCGCAGGGTCTGGCGCTTGTCGTACTCCTTCTTGCCGCGAGCGAGCGCGATCTCGACCTTGGCGCGGCCGTCAAGGAAGTACAGGGACAGCGGGACGATCGTGTGCCCCTTGGCCTGGACGTCGTTCTGCAGGCGCAGGATCTCGTTCTTGTGCAGCAGCAGCTTCCGCTTGCGCCGCGGCGCGTGGTTGGTCCACGTGCCCTGCGCGTACTCGGAGATGTGCACGTTCTCGAGCCACGCCTCACCGCGGTCCACCGCGATGTAGCCGTCGATCAGCGAGGCGCGCCCGGCGCGCAGCGCCTTGACCTCGGTGCCGCTCAGCACGAGGCCGGCCTCGTAGACGTCCTCGACGACGAAGTCGTGGCGCGCCTTCTTGTTGCTCGCGACGAGCTGCTTGACCGGCACGCGTTCGCTCGGTCCGGAGGAGCGCTTGGTTCCGTCCGGGACCTGGTAGAGATTGCCCTTGGCCATCGCCCCTCCTCTAGTCCGTGGCGCAGGTGCGCCTCAGCAAGGATAGTCCGGGCTGGTCGGGGCGTCGCCGGGTTTTCCCGACGGCGTAGCGGGGTGCGGACCTCGCTGGGCTCTGATGGCGTCGAGCAGACACTCCCGCCGAACGCGGCGTTTCGATAGCATCGCGACACTTCACCCGGCCGAGCATCAGGGAGTTCGCACCGATGACCACCCCCATCGCCTTCACCGACAACGTCCGCGACCTGTCGAACCGGGAGGGCTTCCAGTTCGAGTTCCGCTGCGAGCGCTGCGGCAACGGCTACCGCTCAGCGTTCCAGCCGGACATGCTCGAGCGCGGCAAGGGGCTCCTTCGGACCGTGGGTGGTGTGCTCGGCGGCCGGGCCGGGCACATCACGAACATGGCGAGCTCGTGGGCGATGGATCGCGGCACCAACTCCGCCGCGAAGGACAAGGCACTCGGTCAGGCCGTCACGGAGGTCGCGCACCGGTTCGAGCAGTGCCGCGGCTGCGGCCAGTGGGTGTGCGGGGACGTCTGCTGGAACGGTGAGGTCGGCCAGTGCGCCCGATGCTCGCCGATCGTCGCGGAACAGCTCGCCCAGCTGCAGGCGGACGCGCGCGAGCGTCAGCTGCGCGAGCGGCTCGCGGACACCGACCTGGTCGGGAACCTCAGCCTGGAGCGGCAGGCCGTCGTCCTCTGTCCGTCGTGCGGCGCCCGCGCCGAGGGCGGCAAGTTCTGCGGCGAGTGCGGATCGGCTCTCGCCCTGGTGCGCGCATGCTCGGGCTGTGGCCACGAGAACCCGAGCACCGCGAAGTTCTGCGCCGAGTGCGGGACGAGCGCTACGGCCTGACGTTCCGTGGCGCGGCGGCACGCGAGAGCGCCGCTCAGACCATCGACTCAGAGCATCGACATCGGGTTCACGGTCGCCCCGTTGACGTACACCTCGAAGTGCAGGTGGCACGCCGTCCCGGTTCCCGTGTTCCCCGAGTAGCCGACCAGCTGGCCCTTCTTCACGGACTGGCCCGGGTTCACGCCGTAGCGGCTCAGGTGGTTGTAGCTCGTCATGAGGTTGGAGCCGCTGACCGACCCGTGATTGATCAGCACCTGGTTGCCGTAGCCGGCGCGGTACATCGTCCACTGCACCTTGCCGGAGGCGGACGCGTAGATCGGGGTGCCGCAGTAGGCGCGGAAGTCGGTCCCGGCGTGCAGGCGCATGTAGCCCAGCACGGGGTGCAGACGGTAGCCGTACTTCGAGGTGATGTAGACGTTCTTCGTCGGGTAGGCCAGGTAGGAGCTGCTCGCCGGCGGAGCGGGCTCGGGAGCGGCCGCTTCCTCGCGCTGGGAGTTCCGCGACGCGGCGCGTTCCCGCGCGGCCTTCTCCGCGGCGAGACGCTTCTCGCGCTCGATCGCCTTGAGGCGCGCCTTCTCGGCGTTCGTGAGGCCGATCAGCTCCTGGATGTCCGCGGTGAGGGCATCGGCGGCGGCCTCCTTCTCGGCCTTGGCCTGCTCCTGCGCGGCCTTGCGGCTCTCGACGACCGCGAGCTGCTGCTGCTGCTCGGCGAGGAGCTCCTCGACCGCCTTGCGCTCGGCCTCGGCCTTGAGCCGGGCCTCCTCGGCGGCGACGACGGCGGCGTCGGCCTCGGCCTTGAGGTTCGCGACGGCGTCGCGCACCGCCTCGAGGCGGACCTCGGTGTTGCGGGAGGTGGCCTCGGCCTGCTGGAGGTCGGTGAGCGACGACGTCTGCGCGCGCATCGCCGCCTGCGACAGCGAGTACTTGTCGACGAACTCCTGGGCGCTCTCGGCACCGACGACCATGCCCATCCCGTCCGGGGAGCCCTCCCCGCGGTAGGCGCGGCGGGCCAGCTCGGCGATGTTCGACCGCGTGGCCGCGGCCTGCTCGGCCGACTCGGCGATCTTCACCTCGAGCGCCGCGCCCTCGGCCTCGGTGTCGGCGAGCCGCTCGGCGAGGGCGTCAGCCTCGCGCTGGGCCGCGATGAGCGACGCCTGCGCCTCGTCGAGCGCGGCCTGCGCGACGGGCAGCTGGGCCTCGATCTCCTGCAGCCGCACGTACGCGGCGGCCATCTCAGCGTCGGTGTCCTCGAGCTCCTCCTCGAGCTCCGCGATGGAGCTCTTCGCGGCGTCGCGCTCCCGCTGCGCCGCGGCACGCTTCTCCCGCAGGTCGTCCAGGGTGTCCGCGCCGGCGGGCGCGGGGAACGTCACAGCGAGCAGCGCTGCCATGACGAGGCCTGTGATGGACCGGCGAAAGCGCATCGTCACACCTTCATGTAGCGGTTGAGTGTCACCAGGGACGAGATCGCGGCGAGCAGGACGGCGACGCCGAGCAGCAGGGGCGCGAGGGCCAGGACGTCAGACTCCTGCACGAGGGGCACCCACACCACCTCCTGCGCCAACCAGTCGGTGATCAGGTAGCGGACCCCCAGCCACAGCCCGGCGACCGACGCGAGCGCGCCGATGGTGGCCGCGATCGCGCCCTCGAGCATGAACGGCAGCTGGATGAACAGGTTCGACGCGCCCACCAGGCGCATGATCCCGGTCTCTCGCCGTCGGCTGAGCGCCGAGAGCCGGATGGTCGTCGTGATGAGCAGCACGGCTGCGAGCAGCATCAGCGCCGCGAGGCCGACGGTCATCACCGACGCACGGTTGAGCACCAGGAACAGGGTGTCGAAGATCTTGCGCTGGTCCTCGACGGACTCGATACCGGGGCGCCCGGACAGGACGTCGGAGACCACCTGGTAGTTCTCGGCGTCGACGAGCTTGATGCGGAAGGACGCCTGGAGGTCCTCCTCGCGGATCATCTCCGCCCACTCCATGCCCGCGAAGTACTCCTGGAAGGACGCGTAGGCCTCGGCCTTGGTCTCGAAGTACACCTGCTCGATCTGCGGGGCGAGCTCTGGGGAGTCGAGCAGCGCCTCGATGTCGGCGATCTGCTCCTCGGACGCCTCACCGGCGGCGCACTGCGCCTTGGCGGAGCCCGTGGGGCACAGGAACGCGGAGACCTCGACCTTGCCGTACCAGTCGTCCTTGAGCTTGGACACCTGGAGCTGGAGCAGCCCGGCGGCGCCGACGAAGGTCAGCGAGATGAACGTGACGAGGATGACCGAGACGGTCATCGAGAGGTTTCGGCGCAGGCCGATCCCGATCTCGGAAAGAATGAACTGAGCGCGCACCGATATCTCCTAGCGGGTGGAGCCGTAGACGCCGCGGTGCTGGTCCCGGATGAGCTCGCCGGTGGCGAGCTCCAGGACGCGCTTGCGCATCTGGTCCACGATCTCGTCGTCGTGCGTCGCCATCACCACGGTGGTGCCGGTGCGGTTGATGCGGTCGAGCAGGCGCATGATGCCCAGCGACGTGGTGGGGTCAAGGTTTCCCGTGGGCTCGTCGCACAGCAGGATCGGCGGACGGTTGACGAACGCGCGCGCGATCGCCACGCGCTGCTGCTCGCCTCCCGACAGCTCGTGGGGGCGGCGCTTCTCCTTGCCGCCCAGGCCGACCATCTCGAGGGTGTCGGGAACGACTGTCGCGATGTGGTGGCGGGGTTTGCCGATCACCTGGAGCGCGAACGCGACGTTCTCGAAGACGGTCTTGTTCGGCAGCAGTCGGAAGTCCTGGAACACCGCGCCGATCTGGCGGCGCAGCGCGGGGACCTTCCAGTTCGACAGGGTCGACAGGTCCTTGCCGGCGACGAGGATCTTGCCCGACGTCGGGCGCTCCTCGCGCAGCATGAGGCGCAGCAGCGTGGACTTGCCCGAGCCGCTCGCGCCGACCAGGAAGACGAACTCCCCACGTTCGATCTCCATGGAGACGGCGTCGACGGCGGGACGCGCGCCACGCGCGTACACCTTGGTCACGTTCTCAAGTCGGATCACAGCTAGCCAGTTCGGTCGGGGACGGGCCGGGGATGGCCTGTTCGAGCCTAGGCACGCCCCCCGGCAGATCCTCGCCGGACACGCCGCCGCGCCGCCTGCTCAGAGCAAGGTGAGAGGACTCACATCGGGCGCAAACGGACGCCGTGCGCGTCCCTGCAGGGGCGCTCAGGCCTCGTCGCGGTCCTTCGAACGGCGCCAGCGGATGCCGGCCTCGATGAAGTCGTCGATCTCGCCGTCGAACACCGCGCTGGTGTTCCCGACCTCGTGCTCGGTGCGCAGGTCCTTGACCATCTGGTAGGGCTGCAGCACGTAGGAGCGCATCTGGTCCCCCCAGGACGCCTTCACGTCGCCCGCGAGCTCCTTCTTCTGCGCCTTCTCCTGGGCCTGGCGCTCGAGGAGCAGACGGGACTGGAGCACGCGCATGGCGGCGGCGCGGTTCTGGATCTGGGACTTCTCGTTCTGCATCGACACGACGATCCCGGTGGGGATGTGCGTCAGGCGCACCGCGGAGTCGGTCGTGTTGACGGACTGCCCACCCGGGCCGGACGAGCGGAACACGTCGACGCGGATCTCGTTCTCCGGGATGTCGATGTGGTCGGTCTGCTCGATCAGCGGGACCACCTCGACGGCCGCGAACGACGTCTGGCGCCGGCCCTGGTTGTCGAACGGGGAGATGCGCACGAGGCGGTGCGTGCCGGCCTCCACGGAGAGGTTGCCGAACGCGTAGGGCACCTTGACCTCGAAGGTCGCGGACTTCAGCCCGGCCTCCTCGGCGTAGGAGGTGTCGAGCACCGCCGTCGGGTATCCGTGGCGCTCGGCCCAGCGCAGGTACATGCGCAGCAGCATCTCTGCGAAGTCCGCGGCGTCGACGCCACCGGCGCCCGCGCGGATCGTCACGACGGCCTCGCGTGCGTCCCACTCTCCGGAGAGCAGCGTGCGCACCTCGAGCTGGTCGAGGTCCTTGCGGATACCTGCGAGCTCCGCCTCGGCCTCGGCGAGCGTGTCGGCGTCGTCGGCCCCGTCGCCCTCCGTGGCCATCTCGACCAAGGTCTCGAGGTCGTCGATGCGCGACTCCATCGACGTGATGCGCTCGAGCTCGCTCTGCGCCTGGGACAGCAGCGTGGTGACCTGCTGGGCCTTGTCCGTGTCGTCCCAGAGGTCGGGGGCGGACGCCTGGTCGGAGAGCTCGGCGATGGTCGCGCGCAGGCGCTCCGGGTCGCTCACGGCGCTGATGGTGCTCAGGGTGGTGCGGAGCGCGCTGATCTGGGATGCGAAGTCGGTGGCCACGCGTGCAAGGGTACGCGAACCGGGGCCGCCGGTTCCTGCGCGGAGCGTCCCCGTGGCACGAGCCCCGGCCATGCAGGTCAGCGCGTCCAGGTGGTCGTCGTCTGGCGCACGGACACGCCGCGGTACATCGGGGCGGCCACGCGCTCCAGGACTGCCTGGACCTCCGGCGCGTAGTCCTTGCGCTGCGGGCTGGCCAGCAGCGGGCCGGGGCCGAGCTGGATGTGATGGGTGAAGCCGCCGGGCTCGGCGCCGGAGATCCGCAGCCGGGCGAGGAACGGCTGGTGGCCCTCGGCGAGCGCCGCCTCCCGCACGGCGAGCTCGAGGCTCATGCGCGTCGTCGTACGGACCGAGCGCGGGGTGGGGCTGGTGGCGGCCGGCTTCGTCGTCGTCAGGACCAGCACGCGCACGGCCGAGACCTGCTCCCACGGCACGTGCGCGCCTCGCCACCGCACGCCGTCGCGGTCGATCTCGAGACGGCGGGTGAGGATCACGGGGATGCGCAGCAGAAACACGAGCGCGAACAGTGCGGCCGCGCCAGCGATCGCGTAGGCGATGGCGCGCGTGGCGGCAGCGTCCTCGGGTGCGGACACGATGCCGTCGTTCTGCGCGGCGGAGTGGATCCACCAGGCGACCGCCAGGCCGCCCGCCCCGAGCAGGAGGCTCGCCAGGATCGGGGCGGCCGGGGAGCTGCGGTAGCGGTCGGGAGCCGACGACGAGGGCTGGGTCACCCGCGGAGGCTAGCAGCGCGGGCGGCAGTGGGGGCTGACCAGCCGGCCCTGCAGCCGCTACGTTGAGACATGGCCTACACGTTCCAGATCAGCGTCGACTCGAACGACCCGCACCCGCTCGCCGCCTGGTGGGCCGAGACCCTCGGGTGGGAGGTCGAGCCGTCTGACGAGGGCTTCATCAAGTCGATGATCGCGCAGGGCTTCGCGAGCGCCGAGGACACGACGACCTTCGACGGTCACCTGGTGTGGAAGGAGGGCGCGGCGATCGTCTCCCCCGAGCCCGGCCACGGCACCGCGCGCCTCCTGTTCCAGCTGGTGCCCGAGCCCAAGACGACCAAGAACCGCGTGCACCTCGACGTCAAGGTCGAGGAGGGCGGCCTCGCGGACGCTCGCGCCCGCCTGGAGGCGCGCGGAGCGACGTTCCTGCACGACGGCGAGCAGGGCCCCCACACGTGGGTCACGATGGCCGACCCGCAGGGCAACGAGTTCTGCGTGACGGAGTGACCATGGCCCTCGACGATGCCTCCGCGATGCTGCCCGCGCTCCTCGACGTCGAGAAGCAGGGCTGGGACGCCCTGTGCGCCGGGACGGGCGCGGACTTCTACGGCGAGCGCATGACCGCCGACGGCGTGATGGTCCTCGCCCACGGGCACGCGATGGGGCGCGACGACGTCGTCGCCTCCCTGGCCGAGGCGCCCGCCTGGGAGAGCTACGAGATCACCGAGCCCCGGGCGGTCTCCGTGGGCATCGACGCCGTCGCGCTCGTGTACCGGGCGCGGGCGACCCGCGGCGAGACGACGTTCGAGGGGCTCATGACGAGCGTGTACACGCGGGTCGACGGCGACCTGCGGCTCGCGCTGTATACACAGACACCGGTGGTCGCGGGCTGATCCCGACATCCGAGGTGTGACGCACACCGCCCCGGGAGAAAGGTCCTACCTCTCAGGGTGGGTGCTGGCGAGACGATCGGAAGGACAGAGTCCCTGTCCCCCGATCTCCCGAGGAATCCATGTCTGCCGGTACGCGCTCGACCGTCTCCTACGCGCTCAGCTGGGCCTGCGTGCTGCTGATGCTCGCCGGCGCGGTGCTCGTGTGGCGCGCGGTGTACCTCATGGCCGTTCCGAGCGAGGGCTACGCGCCCGTGCCTGCCCCTGCGGTGCAGCAGGCGGCGTTGGTGGAGAAGGCTCCCGCGCGGGCCTGACTCGGGGCCAGGGCTCGTTGGTCACCCGCAAGCCCTCAGGCGCCGCCCTGCGTGACGCCATCGAGCTCGCCAACTGGATCAGCAGGCGGGTCTTCGAGCAGTGAAGCGGCAAACGCGGGGTTCAGCTCGAGCTGCTCGTCGAAGTCACCGTTCAGGTTCCTCACAAGCACGTCGGCCAACCGGTGTCCCATCGGTCGGAACATCACATAGGTCAGGCCACCGGACAGAATACCGCCGACAACCGGCACCGCCTTGGTGATCGTCTTCTCCACCGTCTTCTTGGTGACCTGCTTGCCGATCACGGCCCCGACCTTCTTAACGAGCGGATACCAGACGGTCTTGGTCAGCGCCTGTGCCGCGACCTTCTTTCCCAGGTTCGCGCCAGCGACCTTCGAGGTCTGCGAGACGAGCGCTGCCGCACCAGCCGCGCCGAACATGGCACCGAGGTAGGCGATGACCCGGATCTGCGCCGCCTCGGAGAGCCCGTCAGCACCGCCGTCGAAGAGCTCGTCCTCGCCAAAGAGATAGGCGATCTGCTGCGCCAGGTTGATCGCGAACCCGAAATACTGCGCAACGTCAGCCCCGCCGGCGGCCAGCATGATCGCAGGATTGCCCGCAAGACCGGTCGCGAAGGAGGCCGCTGACGTCTTCGCAGCGCTGTTGTTGATGATCGAGGTGGCCTTCCGGCGCAGCGACTCGGTCGAGTACACGGTCTGAGGGCCGCTCTGGAGGATGACCTCAAGATGCGGTGATGCCGCAAACTGCTTGCGCAGGAACGCCTCCCGATCAACGCGGACCACTGGGAGCTTGGCGACAGCACCGATCGTCTGCAGCGTCGTTCCGTACAGTTTTTCTTGCGAGATCTCGGCCATGCGAGGCAGCGTAGCGCCCCGCAGCTGCGCTCGGCAGACGGCGCCATGAGCGGCCCCACGCAGCAGAGCGAGGCTCCCGCGCGGGCCTGACCCCTGGCACGATGGCGGACATGAACGGATCCGAGCCCGCACAGCCGCTCGTCGTCGCCGACGCCGATGCCTGGCACGCGTGGCTGCTCGAGCACGACGCGACGTCCGACGGCGTGTGGCTGCTCCTGGCCAAGAAGGGCGTCACGGAGCCGACGTCGCTGAGCTACGCCGAGGCGCTCGACGAGGCCCTGTGCAGCGGCTGGATCGACGGCCAGCGCAAGAGCCGGGACGCGACGACGTTCCTGCAGCGCTACACCCCGCGACGGGCGAGGTCGATGTGGTCGCAGCGCAACCTCGAGCACGTCGCCCGGCTGATCGCGGCGGGCCGGATGCGGGCGCGCGGCGAGGACGAGATCGCGCGGGCGAAGGCGGACGGGCGGTGGGACCGCGCGTATGCCGGGCCGGCGTCCGCGGTGGTGCCCGACGACCTGCTGGCAGCGCTGGACGCGGTGCCCGGTGCGAGAGAGCGGTTCGAGGCGCTCGGCAGCCAGGCGCGCTACTCGGTCCTGCACCCGCTGATGACCGCGCCCAACGACGTGGTGCGGCAGCGGCGCTTGGCCAAGGCGATCGCGCAGGTCCGCGACCACGACGTCTGACAAGGTGAATCTGATCGAGCGTGGCTAGTGCCGCTTGAGCCCGATGATCGCCGTCACTGCGCCGAGCCCGGCAAGGGAGCAACCGGCGAGGAGAAGGAGACCTCCGCCGATGTCCGACTCTGCGCCGAACTTGCCCACCTGGAGTTGCGAGAGCAGAAAGTAGGCGCCGATCAGAAGACTCCCGACGCCCAGCAGCGTCAGTGGTGGACGCGACCGCCGAGGCTGACGCCGCTCGACCGGATTGCTCATCGCGTGGCCTCGATCCTTGCACTCGCAGGAACAGTCTCAGCTGAGCTCATCGTCGTCCTTCCCTCAGTTCGTTCACGGCACTGCTCGCTTGAACCGCGCGGCGAGAGTCGTGAACGCGTCACGCAGCTCAGGCGGACCGACCTCGGTGAGCTCGGCGTCGAACCGGCCGAAGGACGCCGCGAGCGCCATCCACGACCACGAGCCAGCGGTCAGTCGGCAGTGGCGTGCGTCGATCTCTTCGACGACGCCGTCACCGGCGAACGGGAGCACGTCACGGCTCGGGAGGGCGATCACCGCACGACCACGGCAGGGCCAGACGTCGCCCTGTGTTGAGCCCTTGAACCTCGCGGCCACGTACGCGGCGACGTCTCCGCTGGGAACCTCGCGCGGCACGAACCTTGGACCCGTCGGGATCCGCGGCATGAGGCGATCGAGCCGGAAGGTTCGCCAGTCGTCGGCGTCGAGGTCCCAGGCCACCAAGTACCAGCGACCTCGTGCGACGACGACGTGGTGCGGCTCGGTTCGGCGCGGCGCACCTCCTGGCTCGTCACCCTGCGACGCGTAGTCGAAGCGCAGCACCTCCCGGTCGCGCACCGCCGCGCTGACCGCCAGGAGCACTTCCGGCTGCACGTCGGCGTGGGCGACACCCGGGAGTGTCGTCGCGTCGAGAGCGTCCATCCGGTGCCGCAACCGCGAGGGCAGGACCTGGCGCACCGTCAGCAAGGCGCGCGCCGCCGCCTCGCTGATCGCCACCCCGCTCACTGTGGCGGACTGCAGGGCGACCGTGAGCGCCACGGCCTGCTCGTCGTCGAACAGCATCGGAGGCAGGTGCGTGCCCGCGTCGAGGCGATACCCGCCGTCGCGCCCGCGAACGGACGTGATGCCGTACCCGAGCTCGCGCAGGTGCTCGACATCCCGGCGCACCGTGCGCGGCGTGACCTCCAGGCGCTCGGCCAGGAGGGCACCGGGCCAGTCGCGACGCGTCTGCAGCAGCGACAGCAGGCGCAGCAGCCGCGCGGTCGGTGCCGCCGCCGAGGTCTCCGTCATGGGCTCCAACGTACGCGCCATTGAGGACAGGATCGGACCTCAAAGCCCGGCAGAGTCGGCGTCGTACCCGGAACCCCGCGGTAGCGAGCACGAGCTAGGAGCACCTCATGACTGTCCTCACCACGCCCCACCTGAACTTCCGCGGCCAGGCGCGCGACGCCCTGTCCTTCTACCAGTCGGCCTTCGGCGGCGACCTGACGGTGGTCACCTACACGGACGCCCACAACGTCACGGCCGACGACGAGGCCGACCAGGTCATGTGGGGCCAGGTCGAGTCGCCGCAAGGGCTGCGCGTCATGGCGTATGACGTCCCGTCCCACACCCCGTGGGAGCCGGGCGTCGACCCCGCCTTCGTCTCGGTGCGGGGCACGGACACCGCGGAGCTGACCGCGTACTGGGAGAAGCTGTCCGACGGCGCGTCCGTCGTCGTGCCGTTGGGTCCGGCCGGGTGGGCGCCGCTGTATGGCATGCTGCGCGACAAGTTCGGCGTGACCTGGGTGCTCGACCTCGCGGTCACCTGGGACGCGTCGTAGGGCTCGGGGCGGGCGGGCACCGTGGCCACCGCCCACCCGCCCTGGCTACTGCCCGCGGGCAGACGACGAGGCTGTGATCACGATGCCGTCGTCGACCAGGTCCACGAGCCACCCCACCAGGGCCGGACGCGCGACGGCGACGAGCGTCACCGCCGCGGTCTCCCCCTCAGGCGTGGAGGCCTCGACCATCGCGAGGTCCCGCAGCTTCGCGGCTTCAGGGCTCCGGCTGAGGTAGTCGCTGGCCGCGGCTTCGACCGATGCGCGCGTGAGCGCGGGCGCCTCGCCGGGGGCACCTCCGTAGAACTCTGCCTCGTCGATGACCGACGCCGCGTGCAGCGCAGCGCCGTCGGCGAGCGTCAGCAGACGCTTGCGCTCAAGGTGCACGGAGGTCACCGCCACGACGACGATCACGAGCGCGAGAGCGATCGAGGTGAACACGAGCGACAGCACGAGGACCTGGCCCTCGTCGCCGCTCGGTCGCGAATGCCGGCGACCTGTCACGGTGCCACCCGCAGCGGTTCGACGATCGCCGTCGACGTGGCCGAGACCGTGATGCTGAGCGTCTCGCCCAGCGCTGCGGGGGCGCCCGGCAAGCTGACGGCCGTGGTCACCGTCGCCGTGATGGTCTCCTCGGGAGTCAGGCATGCCGCCGCGCTGCAGTCGACGGCCAGCTCGGCATCGTCCGGCTCGATCCCTTGGTCCTGCAGCGCGACGCGCACGACGGCGACCGCCCGCTCCGCCGCCGTCTGCTCGTCGGGCGCGATCAGGTAGGCGCGGGTCGCGTCGCGGGCCGCGCCCTCGACGGCGTACGAGGCGCCCTGCACCTTGGCGAGGGTGAGCACCAGGTACACCAGCGGGATCAGGAGGATGAGCGAGATCCCGAGGAACTCGACGACGGCGCTGCCCCGGTCGTCGTCGCTCCGCAACCGGTTCCATGGGCGCGCGGCTGCGCCATGCGCACCGGTCACCACGGCGTCTCCGCCAGGGCATGGGCGCGAACCTCGAGCGTGCCGGACGGACCTAGCAGCGCGATCACGGGCATCGGCGCTCGCACGCGCACCTCGATCATCTCCGCACCGCCGACCTCCACGACGCTCGTCGTGACGTCCCCGGCGTATCGATCGGACAGCGCGCTGCTGATCAGCTCCTTCGTCCGAGCCTCCGCATCACCAGGTTCGCTCTCCAGGCGCGCACCCAGGCGCGCTCCCTCCGCGGCGCTGTCGATCAGCAGCGTGCGCACGTGCAGCGCGAGACCCAGCTGCAGGACGCCGAGGAACAGCACCGTGACCAGACCGCCGACGAGGACGAAGTCGACGGCAGCCGATCCTTCGTCACCGGCACGGGGTGCGCGCTGGCGCGCGCGGAGCGTCACGGGCCGGTGACGCCCGTGACCGCCTGGCGGAACAGGTCACCCAGGAGCGGTCCGGCGATGGCCCACAGCGCGACGACGAGCCCTGCGGTCATCAGGGTCACGAGCACCCACCCGGGCACGTCCCCGCGGTCGCGGCCGGTGGCGAGCGACCGGAGCGCCCGAGCCTCGAGCCGCTGCCAGGCATCAGCGGCCGCGCGGGCGCAGGAGGCGCGCAGCTGGATCGAGCGTCGGTCTCTCAACATCGTGGTCATCGTGCTCCTCGGGTTGTCCGGGCGGGCGCCCGGGTCGGTCGGGGTCTACAGGCCGAGCTGCAGGGTCAGGACGGAGGGGAAGACGGCGAAGACCACCGTCACGGGAAGAATGAGGAAGACGACCGGGACCATCATCGCGACCTCCTTGCGGCCGCCGATCTCCATGAGGTTGCGGCGGCCGAACTCGCGCGCGTCCTGCGCCTGGGCACGCAGCACGTCGGCGAGCGGAGTGCCCCGCTCGATCGCGACGCTGACTCCCTCCGCGAACCGCGACACCGACGGGAGGCTGCTGCGCTCCCCCAGGCGTTCGAGCGCCTGGGCCAGCGTGCTGCCCGCGTGCACGTCGGCCAGCGACCGCCGCAGATCGACGGACAGCTGGCCGCGGGCCGTCGCGCAGACGCGTTCGAGCGCTGCCACCGGGGACTCCCCGGCGGCCACCGCGAGCGCCAGCAGCTCGGCGATGGTCGGGAACTCGAGCATCATCGCGCGCTCGCGCGCCGTGATCGCGGCGGCGAGACGCTGTTCAGGAACCAGCGCGCCTGCCACACCCGCGATGAGCACGAGCACGAACAGCGCTGGTACCGCGCTCCCCCGCGTCGTTCCCAGCACGACGGCGAGAGCGAGGCCACACGCCAGGCCGATCGCGCCACCGGCGAGCTGGCGCACGCGGAACTCGTCGACGCTCACGTTCCACGCCGCTCGCTCCAGGCGACTGCTGAGCTCCACCGTGGGTCGACCCCACCGAGCGACGAGGGCGGCGCCGTCGCGCAGCGCCGGAGCGATGAGCCGCTCGAGGGTGGGGAACGGGGTCAGCGCGCGCTGCTCGCGCAGCAGGTCGGACCGCGCGGAGGACCCGCCCAGGTACGGTGCCACCCGCTGGTCCAGCGTCAGTGTCCGGGCTCGCAGGCGTTGATAGATCATCAGCAGTCCGACACCGCCGACGAAGCCGATGGCCGCGCCGGCCCACCCGTCCGGCGTCACCGCAGCACCCGGACGTCGTCGGGGAGGCGACCGATGCGCAACATCACGCGATACGCGACCAGGCACGACAGGCCGCCGACGCCCAGCACAGCGGCTCCCTGCACCGAGCTGTATGCCGCGGCGGTCTCCGGCCTGGTCGCGAGGAAGGCCAGCACGACCCACGGACCCGCGACCGCCAGCCGAGCGCCGGCGACGGTCCAGCTCTGCCTGGCCTCGAGCTCTCCGCGCGTCCGGTTGTCGTCCCGCAGGAACTCCGAGAGCGTGCGCAGCAGCCGCCCGAGATCGGTGCCGCCCACCTCCCGGGTCAGGCGCAGCGCCTCGACGATGCGGTCGGCGACCGGGTCGGCCATGCGGTCCTTGAGCTCGTCGAGACACTCGCTGAACCGGCCGGTCGCGCGATAGTCGCGGGCGAAGTCCGCGAACTCTGCCCGGAGGGCCACGGGCCCACGCGTCGCGAGCTGGCTGACGGCCTCTGGCAAGGCCAGCCCTGCGCGAACCCCCGAGGCGAGGTGGTCCACGACCTCCGGCCAGACCTCGCGCAGATCGTTGCGACGCTTTCGGGCGCGGCCGAGCACGATCGCCCACGGGCCGTAGGCCGCCATCAGGCCGAAGGCACCGGCGATCGGCAGCGCCCGAGTCAGGACCACAGCCATCGTCGCAACCGCGACGCCCACGCCGACACTGACCGCGGTCAGCCGGAGCGGGGTGATGTCCGGGAGCCCCGCCTGCACGAGGATGTCCCGGCTGCGCGACGCACCGCGGCGACGAGAAGTGGGCACGTCCCAGCACGACAGCCACACGAGCAGGACGCCCGCGCCCAGCAGCAGGCCACTCACGACGCCCATCAGGCTGGTGCCTGCAACAGTCGCGCGACGTCGATCCCAGCCGACGCGAACCGCTCCGGGGCCCCCGGGAAGCCGTCGGCGCGCACGAGTCTCCCCCCGGCCTGACGAAAGATCGTGCTCGACTCGATGGTGCCGCCCTCGACTCGTCCCGGCAGGGCGACGATCTCTCGCGTCACACGCCGGCCCGCCGCGTCGATGCCCAGGTGGACGACGATGTCGATCGCCGACGCCACGGTCGGGACGACGAACTGCGACGACACGTTCTCTCCGGCAAGCAGCGGGAGCGTGCAGATCTTGGCGATCGCATCACGAGCGCTGTTCGCATGCAGGCTGCACATCCCCGGCACGCCAGCGTTCAGAGCGACCAGCATGTCCAGGCTCTCCGCCTCCCGCACCTCCCCGATGATCAGGCGGCTGGGCCGCATCCGCAGCGCCTCCTTGACCAGACGCCGCAGGGGGACCTCGCCCGTCCCTTCGAGGCTCGGCTGGCGACACTGCATCGCGACGGTGTCCCGGTGGGTGAGCCGGAGCTCGAACACCTCCTCACACGTGACGATGCGCTCCTTTGCGGGGATGGACCCCGCGAGAGCATTGAGCATGGTCGTCTTGCCTGCCTGCGTGGCACCGGCAACCAGGATGTTGAGCCCGGCGCGCACGCAAGCATCGAGGAAGGCCGCCGCATGCGTGGTGAGCGAACCCAGGGCGACCAGCGCAGTGAGCGAGGTGGCACGGACCGTGTACTTGCGGATGTTGACGGCCCACGACCGCGTGATGTCGGGGATGACGACGTGGAGCCGTTCGCCGCCGGGGAGCGTCGCGTCGACGAAAGGGCTCGACAGGTCGAGCCGACGTCCCGAGGATTTCAGCATCCGCTCCACGAGGTCGCGGACCTGGACGGCGGTGAGGATCGTCGTCGTGAGCTCCGGTTCCCCGCCCCGCGCGACGAACACGCTGCTGGGCGTGTTGATCCAGATCTCTTCGATCTCGGGGTCGTCGAGATACTGCTGGAGCGGCCCGAACCCGACGACTGCGTCGAGCACGGCCTTGGTGGCGAACGCCGGGTCGATCACCGGCACGACGCCCCGTCCGGATCGCACGTCGTAGTCCGTCAGCGCCTCGTGGACGAGATCATGCACGCCGGCGGCGTCTCGCCCTGGGTCGAGACCGCGCCGTCGGATGAGCTCGCGCACCTCCGACTCAAGGATCGCTATCCCGTCCACCGCAGCCTCATCCCCCTGATATCGCGACAGAGCCAGACAATAGGGGAAGACCGCATCGAGTCGCCACCATCCTGTGGATAACGTCCGCAGACCGGGACACACCCTGGGCTCATCCATGAGTTTTAGTGGCTGTATCCAGCCGTGTGAGATCGCCGACGCTGGGTGTTTTCACCCTGTCCACCACGTGCACGAACGCCTATACGCGCCAACAATCAAAGGATGACCAACGTCAAGTTCGAGGCGGTCGTCGGCGACATCACGGATCAGACCGTGGATGCCATCGTGAACGCTGCCAACACCTCCCTGCTGGGCGGAGGTGGCGTCGACGGCGCCATCCACCGCGTCGGCGGACCCGAGATCCTCGCAGCGTGCCAGGAGCTGCGCGCCACCAGCCTGCCCCTCGGCCTGCGCACCGGCTCCGCCGTGGCGACCACCGCGGGCTTCCTGCGAGCCTCCTCCGTGATCCACGCCGTCGGCCCCGTGTACTCCAAGACGGAAGACCGCTCGGGGCTGCTCGCCGGCGCCTACATCGACGCGCTGCGCGTCGCCGGTGAGCTGGGCGTGCGGACCATCGCGTTCCCTGCGATCTCCGCGGGGGCGTTCGGCTGGCCCCTCGAGAACGCGGCGGAGATCGCCGTCTCGGCCGTGCGCGCCGCCGCACCCCAGGTCCCGACGCTCCGCCTCGTGCGGTTCGTGCTCATGTCCCCGCGCGCTCGCCTCGCGTTCACGACGGCGCTCGACGAGGCCGCGCGGGTCTGACTTACTCGGTCAGCCGAAGTGCTGCTGCCAGGCCCCGCCCCGGCGGTACGCCGGCGTCGCGAGCCCCAGGATCAGGATCGCCAGCAGCATCGCGCCCATCATCACGCTGACCATCGCCACGCCGCCGCTGCCGAGGAACCCGACGAGCGGCGACACGATGCCGGCCACGCCGGCCTGCATCGCGCCCATCAGCGCGGCGGCGGTCCCGGCCATGTGCCCGTAGTTGCCCAGCGCGAGCACGGAGGCATTCGCGGGGATCATGCCCTGCATGCCGAGCACGAGCCACAGGCCCACCATGACGGCGATCAGTCCGCCGAACCCGGTGATCACGACGGCGAGGAGCCCGGTGGCGAAGATGAGCTGCAGCACGAGCCCGGCGCGCAGCAGGCGCAACGGCGCGACCTTGCGCACGAGCGCGGCGTTGATCTGCGCCGACCCGACCAGGGCGATGCCGTTGATCGCGAACACGAGGGCGAACTGCTGCTCGTTGAGCCCGTACTCCTCCTGGAACACGAACGTAGAGCCGACGACGTAGCTCATGATCACCGCCATGCCGAGACCCGGGATCACGGCCACGGCCATGAACTTCCCGTCGGTCAGCAGCTCGCGGTAGCCCGCAGCAATCCCGCGCGGCCCGGCGATTCGGCGTCGCTCCGCCGGCAACGTCTCGGGCAGGAACCGCCACACCACGAGCACGAGCGAGAGCCCGATCAGCGCGAGCAGTCCGAAGATCCAGCGCCACTCCGCGAACTTGATGACGGCCCCGCCGATCGTCGGGGCGAACAGCGGCGCCACCCCGATCACGAGCATCAGCTGGGACAGCAGCCGCGCGGCGTCGGACCCGACGAAGCGGTCGCGGATCACGGCGATCGCGACGACGCTCGCGGCCGCGTTGAAGAACCCCTGCAGCATGCGCAGCCCGATCAGCGTCCCGATGTTCGGCGCGAAGGCGCACAGGATCGAGACCAGGACGTGCGCGAGCACCCCGAACATGACCGGCTTGCGGCGCCCGTACCTGTCGGAGAGCGGGCCGATGACGAGCTGGCCGACGGCTCCGCCGATGAGCATCCCGGAGATCGTGAACTGCGCCGCGGCCTCGGGCGAGCCGAAGTCGGCCGCCACCGTGGGCAGCGACGGCAGGTACATGTCCGTCGTGATGGCGGGCAGCGCCGCGAGCGCGCCGAGCATCAGGACGTACTTGGGGCCGGGTCGGAAGCCCGTGGGGGCGGGGGCAGTCACCGAGGAATCATAACGATTCGATCCCCGCCGCACGAGGGCAATCCGTCCCTCGTCCGGGTGTCGCTCCCCACAGTGACGCGGCACAGTAGAGCCATGTGCGGTCGCTACGCCTCCTTCCGGCAGAACCAGGACCTCCTCGACGCGTTCAAGATCGGCCGGGACGTCCCCGACGATCCCGAGCTCGCGCAGTGGCAGGCCTCGTGGAACGTCGCGCCCACGACGCCGGTGCGGATGGTCGTCGAGCGCGTCCCGCGCCGGGAGCAGGCCGCCGAGGCCGCCGAGGCTGCCGACGACGCTGCACCGCCGGTTCCCGTGCGCCAGCTGCGCGTCGCCCGGTGGGGCCTCGTGCCGAGCTGGGCGAAGGACCCGGGCATCGGCTCGCGCATGATCAACGCGCGCAGCGAGACGCTCCTGGAGAAGCCCGCGTTCCGCACCGCGCTGGCTAAGCACCGCTGCCTGATCCCCGCGGACGGCTACTACGAGTGGCGCCCGCCCGCCCCCGGCGCCGCGCGCACCGCCAAGCACCCCCAGCTCATCCACGCGCCCGACGGCGGCCTGCTCGCCTTCGCGGGGCTGTACGAGTTCTGGCGCGACCGCACCCTCGGCGAGGCGGCGCCGTGGCTCGTGACGTGCACGATCATCACGACGGCCGCGGAGGGCGACATGGCGCAGATCCACGACCGCCGCCCGGCCATGCTCACTCCCGAGGCCTGGGACGCCTGGCTTGACCCCACGACGTCGGCGCCCGACGCCCGCGCGCTGCTCGACGCGCGCCCGCCCGAGCTCGCGTGGCACGAGGTGTCGACGGCGGTGAACTCGGTCGCGAACGACGGCCCGCACCTCTTGGACCCGGTGGCCCCGGAGGAGCAGCCGACCCTCCTCTAGCCCGGTTGCCCTCGCGCCTGCCCGGGATTGTGCAATTCTTGCTGCGATCCGCGACAAGAAGCTCGCATTCTCGACCGGGCGGCGGCCGGGAATTCTCTTGCTTCCCGGAGCGGCGGGCTTCAGGCTCGCCGGATGAGGCCACTCCCCCTGCAAGGTCGCGTCGTCGTGATCACCGGAGCCAGCCGGCGCATCGGGATCGGGGCCGCGCTCGCCCGCCGAGCGGTGGCCGACGGCGCCGGCGCGCTCCTGCACACCTGGTCCCCGCACGACGCCGAGCAGCCGTGGGGCGCCGACGCCGGCGGCACCGAGGCTCTCCTGACCGAGCTGCGTGCCGCGGGTGGTCGCGTCGAGCACGTCGCCCTCGACCTCGTCGATCCCGACGCCCCGGCGCAGGTCATCGCAGCGGCGTGCGAGGCATTCGGGCACGTCGATGCCCTGGTCGCCAACCACGCGCGCTCGAGCGGCCAGGACCTCGAGCACCTCACCGCCGCCGAGCTCGACCACAGCTACGCCGTCAACACCCGCGCCACCCTGCTCCTCGCGCAGGTATTCGCCGCGCAGCACGACGACGACCGACCCGGCGGCCGGATCCTCCTGTTCACCTCGGGTCAGCACCACGACGCGATGCCCGGCGAGCTGCCGTACATCGCCTCCAAGGCGGCGCTGCACGAGGTCACCCGCAGCCTCGCCGTCCACCTCGCGCCGCGCTGCATCACCGTGAACTGCGTGAACCCGGGCCCCAACGACACCGGTTACGCCGACGCCGAGACGCACGCCGCGATCGCCGCCGCCAACCCGGGCGGCCGCTGGAGCCAGCCCACCGACACCGCGCACCTGGTCGCGTGGCTCCTGAGCGACGAGGCCGCGTGGGTCACCGGCCAGACGATCGCCTCGGACGGCGGCTGGTCCTCCCGCTGACCCGCCCTCGGCCGGCCGGCCCCCGCCCCACAGGCCCCGGGAATGTGCACTATTCGCGGCTCAGGACAGCACATAGTGCACATTCCTGCGCGGCAACGGGGTCCGGGGACCGGGGACCGGGAGGAGGAGGCCGGGAGGAGGGAAGGGTTAGGGCCGGTGGTCCGGAGACCGCCACATCGCCCACAGAGGCGGGCCGTCGTCCCCGAGCGTGATCTGGGCCGTGACTTCGAAGCCGAGGCGCTCGTAGAACGGCACAGCGCGCGCGTTGGTCGTCTCAAGGTGCACGCCCAGCCCGGCGCCGGTCGCCCGCGCGAGTCCCGGCGCGAGCACCTCGCGGCCGCGCCCCCGCCCCTGCCGCTCGGGGTCGACAGCGAGGAAGTGCAGGTAGGCGTGCGGTTCGTCCGGCGCCAGACCTCGCGTCTGCGCCAGCCCGGCCCCGATCTCCCGCGCCCGCTCCACCCCGACGAGCGCCGCCAGCAACCCGCCGACCGACGGCGCCGCCCCCCACACCAGCGCCGCCCCGGGCATCCGCCACACGGCGACCGCCTCGGGAGGGGAGCCGACGACGGAGGGCTCGCCCCTGGCGCCCCGCTCCACGTCCAGCACGTCCACGCCCCCGGCCCCGACGTAGGCCTCGACGAACAGCCCGAGCCAGGCGGCAGTCGCGTCGGCGCGCGTGGCGTCGTCGGGGAAGATCCAGCGCATCAGGGGGTCGTCGGCGTACGCGCGGGCAAGCAGTCCGCGCAGCTCCGGCACCCCTGCCATCGGGCCCTAGTCCTCGCCGGTGTAGTCGACGCCCACGGGACCGTCGCCCAGCGCGTCGTCGGGCTCGGCCCACTCGAGGCGGACCGGGGCGACCTCGCCGACCCCGGGCATGTCCCGCGGGGGCAGCTCGGTGAGCGCGAAGCGCGGGTCCCCGGCGAGCCGGCGGGCGGTCGCGGGGTCCAGCAGGACGGTCGACGGGTCGGCCTGGTCGGTCAGGCGCGACGCGAGGTTCACCGACGGACCGAACACGTCGCCGAACCGGGACAGCACGCGTCCCCACACGAGGCTGACGCGAACGGGGCGCGCGGTGACGCCGTCGGGCCCGACCAGCCCGGTGCCCTGCCCGGCCTGCGCGAGGCCGAGTGCGACCTTGGCTCCCGTGGCGACGTCGTCGGCGATGAAGAGGAGGGCGTCGCCGATGGTCTTGACCACGCGGCCGCCGTTCGCGGTGACGACGTCGCGGGCGCGGTCCTCGAACACCTGGATGAAGTTGGCCAGCTCGGTCGCGCCGAGCGTGGCGGTCAGGCGCGTGAAGGAGACGATGTCGGCGAACCCGACGGCGCGCGGTAGCGGCAGCTCGCCGCCGTCGCGCGGGCTCAGCCGCCCGTCGTCGGTCACGTCGCTGCCGAACTCCACGGAGATGCGGCCCGCGAGCGCCGCGACCTGACGCCGCCAGGCGTGCACCAGCTGCTCCTCGAGCGCGCCCGAGATACGGGAGAACTCCTCGAGGACCTTGAATCGTGCGTCGGCGTCGGACACGTCGTAACGGCGCACCATGTGATCCACGAGGGCCTCGAAGTGCCACAGCGACAGCCGCTCGGTGCTGTGCCCGACGGAGCGGATGAGGGTGGCCATCGTGCGCTCGTCCAGCCCCTCGGCGGAGGCCGCCTCCATGAGCCGGCGCAGGGAGGCGGCGTCGTCGCGCGTGAACTCGCGGGCCTCGGGGTTGGTCACGGGGAGGCCGACGAGCTGCCAGTAGCGCTGCGCGACCTCGGGGCTGAGCCCGGCGACGTCGGCGAGCTCCGCGAGGGTCAGCTCGCGGGGTCCGCCGAGCAGGCGCGAGATGAGCTCGTCCGCTGCCGCGGGCCATTGAGGAGACACCCGAGCATCCTAACGTCGGACGACCCTCCGGATGTGACCTGGGCGACATCCCGGCGCGAACCGGGCATGCTCAGCGCGCGGCGTCCAGGTAGCGCAGCACGGCGGTCACGCGCCGGTCGGCGCGGTCGTCGGGCGGAAGGTCGAGCTTCGCGAAGATGCTGCGGATGTGCTTGTACTCCGCGCCCTCGGTGACCACGAGCCGCTGCGCGATCGCCGTGTTGCCGAGACCCTCGGCCATCGCGGCGAGCACCTCGCGCTCGCGCTCGGTCAGGCGGTCGGTCGCGAACGCCTGACCGACGTACGCGGACAGCACGAGCACGGCGAGGCCGGGCCGGCGCCGTCGGGCCTCGACGGCCGCGCGGATGCCAGCGGGGCTCGCCCCGACGCGTCAGACCTACGCTTCCCCCGCCACCCGGATGTGCTGCACGTCCCCACTGGTGACAGCCTCGAACTCCCCCGGCGCGGTCTCCACGACCAGCTCCCCCAGCGGCCCGAGCCCCACGGCCCGCCCGCGGATCTCCCGACCGCCGGAGACGAGCACGCGCACCTCCTGCCCAGCCGTCGCGAGCACGCCCGTGACATCCGCGTCGAGCCCGGCCGCAGCCACGTCGCCGCCCGCCTCCGTCCACCGCCCGAGCACCTCCGCGATCGCCTCCGCGAGCGCGTCCAGCAGCACCTCGCGCGTCGGCGGCTCCCCCACGCGGGGCCCGCACAGCGCGATCGACGTCGCCGAGCTCACGGGGAGCTCGTCCGCCGTCTGCGACACGTTCAGCCCCAGCCCGACGACGACCTTCCCGTCGGGCAGCACCTCCGTGAGGATGCCGCCGAGCTTGCGCCACCGGCCCCACCCGAACATGTCGGTCGCGTCCGCCGGCGCGACGAGGATGTCGTTGGGCCACTTGAGCACCGCGCCGATCCCCGCCGTCGCACGCAACGCGTGCACCGTGCCGAGCCCACCCAGGAGCGGGAGCCACGACCACGTCTCCCGTGGCGTCACCGGCTCGAGCAGGAGCGACGCCGTCAGCGCGGACCCGGGCGGGGTCTGCCAGGACCGGTCGAGCCGACCCCGGCCCGCCGTCTGGTGCTCGGCCACGACGAGCGTCGGCGCCGGCCACGCACCGGGGTCCCGCTCGACCTCCCGGGCGAGGTACGAGTTGGTCGAGTCGATCGCGTCGAGCACCTCGAGCCGCGCGAGCGGACCCCCAGGCTGGAGCAGCAGCTCGCCGAGCAGCGCGCGGTCCAGCGGTCCGTGAGCAGCGGTGGTGACCATCTGCCCATCCTGCCCTGTCCACCCAGGCGGGCGCAGGCGGCGCGCTACGCTGCTCGAGCGCGCACCCGTGCGGGGTGGGGAGGACGATGACGCACGCAGCCCCGGTATCGGCTCCGCCCGCCGCCATCCCCAGCCCCGGCACACGCAGCTTCTCCCCCGAGATCCAGGCGCTGCGCGCCTTCGCCGTGGTGGCGGTCGTGGCGTACCACCTGTGGCCGGGAGCGGTCCCTGGCGGCTTCGTCGGCGTCGACGTGTTCTTCGTCCTGTCGGGTTACCTCATCACCGGCCACATGCTCCGCGAGCACGCCAGGAGCGGTCGGTTCTCGCTGGCGTCGTTCTACGCCCGGCGGGTGCGCAGGATCGCGCCAGCGGCGCTGCTCGTCCTGCTCGCCACGGCCGCCGCCACGCCGTTCCTGCTGCCGGAGCCGCGCTGGCACGAGGTCGTGCGGACCGGCATCGCGAGCGTCGTCTCCGGCACCAACTGGCTCCTCGCGCTGGACTCGGTGGACTACCTCGCCGAGGGCACCGCGCCGTCTCCCTTCCAGCACTACTGGTCGCTCGCCGTCGAGGAGCAGTTCTACCTCGTGTGGCCGCTCCTCGCGGTCGCCGCGATTGCGTGGGCGCGGCGACGACGCCAGGCGTTCCGTCGCGTGTTCCTCGTGTCCGCAGCCACGGTGTTCGCTGTCTCCCTGGCCCTCTCGGCGCTCTCGACGCTCGGCACCGGCCCTGCCAGCTACTTCGCCACGACGACGCGCGCGTGGGAGCTGGCACTGGGCGGGCTCGCGGCCTTCGTCCCCGCCCTCGGCTGGTCTCCGCGCACCCGCACCGTCACGTTCGGCCTCGCGGTCGCGGCCCTGGTCGCCGTCTGCCTCGCCCTCGACGAACCCGAGCGCTATCCCGGCTGGCTGGCGCTGCTCCCCTGCGCGGCCACCGCCGTCGCCGTCCTCGCGGGCGAGACCACAGTGACCGGAGCACTCGGCCGGGCCGTCCGGTCCCGCGGCGTGCAGTGGCTCGGCGACGCGTCGTTCTCGCTGTACCTGTGGCACTGGCCCGTGCTCCTCGTGCTCCCGGACTCGCCCTGGCTAGCGCTCGTCAGCTCGCTCGCGCTCGCCTGGGCGTCCCGCCGGTACGTGGAGGTCCCCTGCCTGCGCGCGCCAGCGTCGGGTCCTGGGATGCGACGCACGTTCGCCGTGTTTGTCACCGCCAGCGTGGCTGTCGCGGTGGCCTTCGTCGCCCTCGCGGTCGTCGGGGACCACCGCGCGGATCGCCGCGCCGACGCCGGTGCGCAGCTCCTCGCGGACCCTCCGGCCGGGCTCGGGCCGGACGCCCTCACGCCGGGCGGCTTCACCAGCTTCGTCGCCACCAGGGACGTGATCGTCCCCTCGCCCGAACGTGCCCGGCGCGACCTGCCCGAGGGCGCCGAGGGCCGCTGCAAGTCCGACATGGGATCCCCGAGCACGCCCGTGTGCGAGTTCGGCGCACCGGACGCCGACCTCGTCATCGCCCTCGTGGGCGACTCCCACGCCGAGCAGTACCTCCCGGCGCTGCAGTCCATCGCGGAGACCCACGACGCGCGCGTGCTGACGTTCTTCCACTCCAGCTGCCCGTTCTCGACCGCCCAACGTGCCACCGACGCGGCCCGCGGCGGGCCATGCCTCACGGCCAACGACGCCACGCTCGCCGCGCTGCTCGCTGACGACGCGATCGACGTCGTCGTCACGTCCGCCCGCACCGCCGTGCCGTGGGCCGAGGGCGACGTCCCGGCCGACGGGTTCGTCGAGATCTGGCAGGCGTTGCTCGCTGACGGTCTGCCCATAGTGGTGCTCGGCGACAACCCGCTGATGCTCCCCGACGACGGGACCCTGGACTGCGTCGCGGCCAAGCCCCACGCACCGGACGAATGCGCGCGGCCGCGTTCAGAAGCCATGCCCGTCGACCACCAGGCCGACGCTGCCCGCCGGACGCCCGGGGTCCGCTGGGTCGACACCACGGCCTGGTTCTGCACGGACACGACCTGCCCGGCCGTCGTCGGCAACGTCCTGGTGCACCGCGACGAGCAGCACCTCACGACGACGTATGCGCGCCTCCTGGACACGCGCGTCTGGGCCGAGATCGCGGCCGAGCTGCGCCTGCCCTGAGGCCGGGAGTTGTGGACTTCCCACAACGCCACCGAGGGAACGCGCACCGCGATCTCCCGCCTCGACCTAGGACGGAAGCCCTAGTCTCGTGGGGTGACCGACAACCCCATCGCCGAGAACCGCACCGCCGCGAAGCTCGAGGACCTGGCCGCGCGGCGCACCGCCGCCGTCGACGTCCCCGAGGCCGCCGCGCAGGACAAGCAGCACGCGCGCAGCAAGAAGTCCGCCCGCGAGCGCGTCACCGAGCTGCTCGACCCGGGCACGTTCGTCGAGCTCGACGCCTACGCCACCCACCGCACCACGAGCTTCGGCCTGAACAAGCGCAAGGTGGCGGGCGACGGCGTCGTCGTCGGGCACGGCACCATCGACGGGCGCCAGGTCTGCATCTACTCCCAGGACTTCACCGTGTTCGGCGGGAGCCTGGGCGAGGTGCACGGCCAGAAGATCACCAAGGTCATGGACCTCGCCCTGCGCACGGGCGTGCCGCTGATCGGCATCTCCGACGGCGGTGGCGCGCGCATCCAGGAGGGCGTCGCGGCCCTGACCCAGTTCGCGGAGATCTTCCGCCGCAACGTCGCGGCGTCGGGCGTGATCCCGCAGATCTCCCTGATCCTCGGCCCCAGCGCCGGCGGCGCCGTGTACTCCCCCGCGCTCACGGACTTCATCGTGATGGCCGACGGCACGTCGAACATGTTCATCACCGGCCCGGACGTGATCCGCTCGGTCACCGGCGAGGACGTCGGCTTCGAGGAGCTCGGCGGCGCCCGTACCCACAACGAGCGCTCCGGCGTCGCGCACTACATGGCCGACGACGAGGACGACGCCCTCGACTTCGTGCGCCACCTGCTGACCTTCCTGCCGCAGAACAACCTGGCGGACCCGCCCACGTTCGGCGCGGACCCCGAGCTCGAGGTCACCGAGCTCGACCTCGAGCTCGACACGCTGATCCCGGACTCGGACTCCACGCCGTACGACATGCGTACGGTGATCGAGCACATCGTCGACGAGGGCGAGCTGCTCGAGATCCAGGCGCTGTACGCGACGAACGTCATCGTCGGGTTCGCGCACGTCGAGGGCCACGCGGTGGGGATCGTCGCCAACCAGCCCATGTCCATGGCCGGCACGCTCGACATCAACGCGGCCGAGAAGGCCGCGCGGTTCGTGCGCACCTGCGACGCGTTCAACATCCCCGTGCTCACCCTCGTAGACGTCCCCGGGTTCCTGCCCGGCACCGACCAGGAGTGGAACGGGATCATCCGGCGCGGCGCGAAGCTGATCTACGCCTACGCCGAGGCCACCGTCCCCCTCGTCACGATCATCACGCGCAAGGCCTACGGCGGCGCGTACATCGTGATGGGGTCCAAGCAGCTGGGCGCCGACGTCAACCTCGCGTGGCCCACCGCGCAGATCGCCGTCATGGGGGCCGCGGGCGCGGTGAACATCCTGCACCGCTCCACCCTGCGTGGCGTCGTGGCCTCCGGTGGCGACGAGGCCGCCGAGCGTGCGCGCCTCACGGCCGAGTACGAGGACGAGATCGTGAACCCGTGGGGCGCCGCCCAGCGCGGCTATGTCGACGACGTCATCGACCCCTCCCAGACGCGCGTCCAGGTGGTCCGCGCCCTGCGCGCGCTGCGTACCAAGCGCGCCTCGCTGCCCCCCAAGAAGCATGGGAACATTCCGCTATGAGCACCGATCCCACCGCATTCGACCCGCACGACGGCGACGAGGAGGAGACGGACCCTCGTCACCTCGCCCCGCTCGAGGTGGACCCCGCTCCCCTGCACGCGATGGTCGACGAGCTCACCGCGTGCCTGCACCGCTACGTCGACACCGCCGTCGGGATCCGCGCGGAGTTCGCCGCGCCGACCGCCGAGGACGACCCGCGGATCGAGGCCGTCGAGGAGGAGATCGCGCGCCTGAACGCCGCGATCTCCGAGCGCTTCGAGTCCGACCTCGGCCTGGTCTCGGGCCACACGATCGAGGCGTGGGAGGAGGACGAGGAGTCCGACGACGACACCGAGGACGAGCACGAGGACGGCGCCGTCGTGTTCGACATGGAGTTCCTGGTCGCCCCCGGCATCGAGGGCACCGAGGAGCGCCTGGACGAGGCGTTCTCGATCCTCGAGGAGGGCGGCAACACGATCGCCAGCTCGCTGATCGGCGCCGGCTTCACGGTGCGCCAGTGGGAGCTCAGCCGGGACGCGGTCTACGGCGACGACGACGACACCGACGACGAGGACTGATCCGTGAGCGAGGACCAGGCGTCCGTGCGCCCGGGCATGCAGGTCGTGCGTGGCGTGCCCGACGACCTCGAGCTCGCGGCCCTCGTCGCCGGTCTGGCCGCAGGCGAGCAGGCCCCGTCAGACGACGACGGCGGTGACCTCAGCGGGCACTGGGCTGATCGCTCGCGCGGTCTGCGCGGGAACCCGCCGGCGACGGCGTGGCGCTGGTCGCTGCGCTAGAGACGGCGTCCACCACGGACGGGCGCACCTCGACGATCGCCGCCGCGGGCGCCCCGGCAGTCACGAACGGCCACGTGTAGCGCGGCTGCACCAGCCAACGCAGCGCACGACGCACAGGTGGGGACGCGAGCACGCAGGCGAGCACCGCGCCGGCCAGCAGGAGCAGCAGGATCTCCGGCAGGCTGTCGACAGACTGGAAGTAGTCCGTCCGCTCGACCTCGCGCAGCACGAACGGGTGCAGCAGGTACACGTACAGCGAGCCGGACCCGAGGTACGTCACGGCCCACAACCGCCGCCGCGGCACGAGCGCGAGCAGGGACAGCGCCCCGAGCACCGCCACCGTGACGAGACCGAGCCGGACCAGCGCCTCGGTGAGCTCCTCGGCCATGGTGCCGGAGTGGTGCTTGCGCATCGAGAACCAGCGCGCCTCGAAGGTGTCCATCTGCACGTAGCAGAACGCCGCCCACGCCAGGAGGACCGCCGCCGCCACGAACCGCACCCACCCGGGTCCCAGCACACGGTGGAGCCCCACCTGCTTGAGCTTCCACCCCACCAGGAACACCGGCCAGAAGCCGATCGTGCGGGCGGCCGCGAGGTCCGCACCCAGGGACGGGACGAGGCAGGCGACGGCGCTGGCCGCAACCGCGACGGGCAGCAGGAAGCGCAGGTTGGCCACCAGCGGCAGCGTGACGCGCCACAGGAACAGCGCGAGCAGGAACCACAGGGCGAACGACGGTTCCGCAGGGTTGAACGCCAGGACTCCCGTGAGCGCCCACTTGTGCGCCGTCGCGAGGAGCTCGAACGCGAGGTAGACGAACAAGACGTTGCGCAGCAACGCCACGGCGCGGCGCCCCTCCAGCGGAGCAGCACTCGAGAAGAACCCGGCCACGAGCGCGTACAGCGGGACCCGCATGGGCCAGGTCGCGTAGTTCAGCAGGTCGATCGTCGTGCTGTCACCGGGAACCTGCTTGGCGAAGTGCACGACGAGGATCAGCGTTGCCGCGAGGAACCGGGCGTTGTCCAGCCACGGATCCCTGGCCGTGCGCTCCGCCCTCGGCGCGTTCGCGTTGCTCATCCGTGCTGCCCCCTGCGTCCCCTGCTCGCCCCTGCTGCCGCCGACACCCTAACGGACCAGGGTGAACGTCAGATCAGCCGATGATGGCCGAGCCGTACTTGAGCACGATGCTCGACGCCAGCAGGAGCAACCAGCCCACCGTGAGGAAGAGGTCCGCGTCGCTGCGGACGAGCGAGAGCGCACGCTCCTGGGCGGCGTCGGGCAGGTAGAGGTTGCCCTCGAGGATGTTGTAGTGCAGCAGCGTCATGAACACGAGCGTGGTGCCGACCGTGATGACGAGGCACCAGGGGCAGAGCGCGCCGATCGTGAACATCGACTGCGCGAACAGCCAGTAGGCGAAGACCAGGCCCAGGAAGTAGATCACCTGCGCGGTGAACATGAACCAGCGCGGGAACCGGATGCCCGCGAGCGCAGCGACGGCGATGGTGATCACCACGGGCTCGGTGATCATGCCGAGGAACGCGTTGGGGAACCCGAACAGCGAGGCCTGGGGCGATATCCCCACCGCGCCGCAGTTCAGCACGGCGTTGATGTTGCAGGCCAGGTCGGCGCCCGGGTCGGCTGCGAGCTCGAGCGCATCGATCGACAGCACGAAGGCCGCGATCAGGCTGCAGACGGCGGAGAACAGCATGGTCCCGAAGATCCAGCGCCGCGAGTGACGCAAGCCTGGCATCGCGACGGCGTCGGGGCGCGCCCTGCGCGCCCGCGGCTCCTGCGTCTGGATGGTGCTCGTCATGGTGACTCCCCTCAGTGTCCTTCCCCATCGTGCGGGTACGGACCCTGGGGCGCGCGGGACGTTCGTCCTCGCGCCCAGCCTGGCTTCGGGACCTGCGCCGCGCGGTGACCTAGTCTCGCCCCATGACTTCCGAACGCACCCCCACCGCGGTCGACGCCCTCGCCGACCGGTACCTCGTGGCCACCGCCGAGCTCGCCCCGCTCGCGGCGACCGCCATGGGCCTGAGCGGCTACGACCACCTGATCGGCGACTACTCCCCCGCGGGGCTCGCCGCCCAGACCGACCTCGACCGCGCCACCCTCCGCGAGCTGGACACGGTCGAGGTTGCCGACGACGTGGACCGGGTGACCGTCGCGGCGATGCGGGAACGCCTCGGGCTCCAGGTCGAGCTCGCGGAGGCCGGAGAGCACCTGGCGAGCCTGAACAACATCTCCTCACCCGTGCAGGACCTGCGCGACGTCTTCGACATCATGCCCACGGCCACGGAGCAGGACTGGGCGAACATCGCGAGCCGCATGGCCGGCCTGCCCGGCGCCGTCGACGGCTACGTCGAGTCCTTGCGCGCCGGGGCCGCCCAGGGCAACGCGGCCGCGCGCCGTCAGGTCGCCGAGGCCGCGGCGCAGGCGCGCGAGCTCGCCGAGCCGACGACGTCGTTCTTCCGCACCTTCGTCGACGGCGCACCGGCGGACCTGCCCGCAGGGCTGCGGGCCAACCTGGACGCCGCCGCCGTCGGCGCGATCGGCGCCTACGCGACGCTCGCCGACTTCCTCGTCGGCGACATGGCCGAGCTCGCCCGGCCGGAGGACGCGGCCGGGCGGGAGCGCTACGCCCTGTGGTCCCGCTACTTCCTCGGCGCCACCGTCGACCTCGACGCGACATACGCGTGGGGGCTCGAGGAGCTCGCCCGCGTGGTCGCCGAGCAGCAGGCGATCGCGCACGAGGTCGCCGGGCCGGACGCGAGCATCGAGGACGCCGTGGCCGCGCTCGACGCGGACCCGGCCCGCAAGCTCCACGGCACCGCCGCGCTGCAGGCGTGGATGCAGGAGACCTCGGACGCGGCGATCGCCGCCCTCGACGGCACGCACTTCACCGTGGCCGAGCCGCTGCGCACCCTCGAGTGCAAGATCGCCCCCACCCAGACCGGTGGCATCTACTACACCGGGCCCTCGGACGACTTCACGCGGCCTGGACGCATGTGGTGGTCGGTGCCCCCGGGCGTCGAGGAGTTCAACACCTGGCGCGAGCTGACGACGGTCTACCACGAGGGCATCCCGGGCCACCACCTCCAGGTGGGCCAGGCGGTCTTCCAGCGTGCGACCCTCAACTCGTGGCGTCGGCTGGGCTGCTGGGTCTCTGGGCACGGCGAGGGTTGGGCGCTGTACGCCGAGCGCCTGATGGCCGACCTCGGGTTCCTCGACGACCCGGGCGACCGGCTCGGGATGCTCGACGCCCAGCGGCTGCGCGCCGCGCGCGTGGTCGTCGACCTCGGCATGCATCTGCAGCTCCCGTGCCCTCCCGAGTGGGGTGGCGGCACGTGGGACGCGGACAAGGGCTGGGAGTTCCTGCGCGCCAACGTCAACATGCCGGAGGAGTTCGTGCGGTTCGAGCTGAACCGCTACCTCGGATGGCCGGGCCAGGCGCCGTCGTACAAGGTGGGGCAGCGCCTGTGGGAGCAGGCTCGCGACGCCGCCCGCGCGGCCGCGGCGGCACGCGGCGAGGAGCTCGACCTGCGGGCGTTCCACGAGCGCGCGTTGAACCTCGGGTCGGTCGGCCTGGACGTGCTGCGCGAGGCTCTGACCTGACAGACGAGTGAAACGTGGGTGCCCGCCTGGCTCCGGAGGGGTACGTATGCCCGGCGGGCACCCACGCTTCGTTCAGGGGGCGGCGCGAGCCGCCCGGTGGGAGGAAGACCCCTCGCTCTCCACGTCTCCATGATGGTCCCGCGGGCCCGCCAGAACAGCGGGACAAAGGTCCTCTCACTTACGCTCGTGCGGTGACCCGACTCCTGCTCGCCTCCGCCTCTCCCGCCCGCCTCAGCACCCTCCGCGCGGCCGGGGTCCAGCCCGCCGTCCAGGTCTCGGCCGTCGACGAGGACGCCGTCCTCGCGGCAGCTGGCCCGCTGTCCCCCGGTGACGCCGTCCTCACGCTCGCGCGCGCCAAGGCAGAGGACGTCGCGGCGACCGCACCAGAGACCGACCTCGTCCTGGGCTGCGACTCGATGCTCGAGCTCGACGGCGAGATCTACGGCAAGCCTGGCACGCCGGAGGTCGCGATCGCCCGCTGGCGGTCGATGCGCGGGCGCGAGGCCGTGCTGCACACGGGGCACTGGTTGGTCGACCTGCGCGACGGTGCCCCGGGCCGCGCCGTCGGACGCACGAGCGCGACGGGCGTCCGGTTCGCCGACCTCAGCGACGCGGAGATCGACGCCTACGTCGCGACCGGCGAGCCCCTGCGGGTCGCCGGCGCGTTCACCGTCGACGGGCTCGGCGGGCCGTACGTCGAGTCGATCACGGGCGACTACCACGGCGTCGTCGGCGTCAGCCTGCCCCTGCTGCGGGCCCTGCTCGGCGAGGTCGGCGTGGCGTTCCACGAGCTCTGGGCGACCGGACCGGTCGCCCCTGCCGTTGTGCACTGACGACAACCACGGGAGCGCCCCCGGACCGTTCGTGCTGGCGAGTTGTCAGATCCCCACAACGCAGCGCTGAGGTCCTTGGACCGCCCGCCAATGTTCTGACCGCCTCCCGCGTCGACCACCAGCGGGTCCCACCAGGCGCGTTACGGTGAGCCGTGCCCGTCATCACCAAGGTCCTGATCGCCAACCGCGGCGAGATCGCCGTCCGCATCGTCCGCGCCTGCGCCGACGCCGAGATCGCGAGCGTCGCCGTCTACGCCGACCCCGACCGGGACGCGCTGCACGTCCGGCTGGCCGACGAGGCCTTCGCCCTCGGCGGGGCGACCTCCGGGGAGACCTACCTCGACGTCGCCAAGCTCATCGACGTGGCACGGCGCAGCGGCGCCGACGCCGTGCACCCGGGCTACGGCTTCCTCGCGGAGAACGCCGACTTCGCCCGTGCGGTGCTCGACGCCGGCCTGGTCTGGGTGGGCCCGTCGCCCGCGGCGATCGACGCCCTCGGGGACAAGGTCAGCGCACGCCACATCGCGGCCCGCGCAGGCGCCCCCCTCGTGCCCGGCACCCCGGACCCGGTCACGGACGTGAGCGAGGTCCAGGACTTCGCCCGCGACCATGGCCTCCCCATCGCCATCAAGGCGGCGTTCGGCGGCGGCGGGCGCGGTCTCAAGGTGGCCCGCACCCACGAGGAGATCGCCGAGCTCTACGACTCCGCCGTGCGCGAGGCCACGGCCGCGTTCGGCCGTGGCGAGTGCTTCGTCGAGCGCTACCTGGACTCCCCGCGGCACGTCGAGACGCAGTGCCTCGCGGACTACCACGGCGGCGTCGTCGTCGTCTCCACCCGGGACTGCTCGCTGCAGCGCCGCCACCAGAAGCTCGTGGAGGAGGCCCCGGCGCCGTTCCTCACCGAGGCCCAGACCGCCGAGCTCTACCGCGCCTCGGCCGCGATCCTGCGCGAGGCCGGCTACGTGGGCGCCGGCACGTGCGAGTTCCTCGTCGGGCTCGACGGCACTCTGTCGTTCCTCGAGGTCAACACGCGTCTGCAGGTGGAGCACCCGGTCACCGAGGAGGTCACCGGCATCGACCTCGTGCGCGAGCAGCTGCGCATCGCGGCGGGCGAGCCCCTGGGCTACGACCACGTGGACACGCGCGGCCACTCGTTCGAGTTCCGCCTCAACGGCGAGGACCCGGCCGCCGGCTTCATGCCCACCCCGGGCCGCATCACCCGCCTGCGCTTCCCCACCGGCCCCGGCGTGCGCGTGGACTCGGGCGTCCAGGAGGGCGACGTCCTGTCCGGCTCCTTCGACTCGATGATCGCCAAGCTCATCGTCACCGGCGCCACGCGCCGCGAGGCCGCCCAGCGCGCCCGGCGCGCCCTGCGCGAGCTCGAGATCGAGGGCATCGCCACGGTCGTGCCGTTCCACCGCGCCGTGATGGACTGCCCGGACTTCGTCCCGGCCGACGACGCGCCGTTCCGGGTGCACACCCGCTGGATCGAGACCACGTTCGCGGACACGCTCGCCACGCTCGGCCGCGCCCCCGCCCAGACCGAGACCGACGACTCCCCCGCGCCCACGACCGAGCGCGTCGTCGTCGAGGTCGGCGGCAAGCGCCTCGAGGTGGTCATCCCGGCCGGCCTCAGCCTCGGCCGTCCCGGGGCCGCCCGCGGGCCCGCACGCCGCCCCCGCCGCAACGGCGGCACGCGCACGACGGCGTCCGGCGGCAACACGCTCACCTCGCCCATGCAGGGCACGATCGTCAAGGTCGCGGTCGCCGACGGCGACACGGTCGAGGCGGGCGACCTCGTCGTCGTGCTCGAGGCCATGAAGATGGAGCAGCCGCTGCTGGCGCACCGCGCCGGGAGGGTGCGGGACCTCGCGGCAAAGGTGGGCGACGGCCTCACGGCCGGGACCACCGTGTGCGTCATCGACTGACGCCCACGGCGCCGTCGGGCAAGACGTCCCGGTGGACCTGGTGGAGGATGGGCCTACGGTAGACCCGTCACTTTGCGAGAAGGAGTCCCGTGAGCACCACACCGATCGACGCCACGACCACCGCGGCCTGGCACGAGCTGTCCCAGCACCGCGACGCCCTGCGCCCTGACCTGCGGGAGTGGTTCGCGAGCGACCCGGACCGCGCCCAGCGCCTCACCCGTACCGCCGGCGACCTGCACGTCGACCTGTCGAAGAACGTCGTCACCGACGAGATCCTCGGCCTGCTCGTCCAGCTCGCCGAGCAGGTCGACCTGGGTGGCCGCACCGAGGCGATGTTCCGCGGCGACCACATCAACGTCACCGAGGACCGCGCCGTCCTGCACACCGCGCTCCGCCGCCCCGAGGGCGCCGAGCCGCGCCTGACGGTCGACGGCCAGGACGTGGACGCCGACGTCCAGGCCGAGCTCGCCAAGGTCTGCGCGTTCGCGGAGCAGGTCCGCTCCGGCGCCTGGACCGGCGTCACCGGCGCGCCCGTGAAGACGGTCGTCAACATCGGCATCGGCGGGTCCGACCTCGGCCCCGTCATGGCGTACGAGGCCCTCAAGCCCTACGCCGGCGACATCGAGCTGCGCTTCGTGTCCAACATCGACCCGACCGACGTCGCCGAGACCATCGCGGACCTCGACCCGACCACGACGCTGTTCATCGTCGCGTCCAAGACCTTCGGCACCCTCGAGACCCTCACCAACGCGCGCCTGGCTCGGGAGTGGCTGTGGGAGACCCTCGCGGCGGCCGACGCGATCGAGAACACCGACGCCTCCCGCACGGCCGCCGTCGCGAAGCACTTCGTCGCCGTCTCGACCGCCCTGGACAAGGTCGAGGCGTTCGGCATAGACCCGACCAACGCGTTCGGGTTCTGGGACTGGGTGGGTGGGCGCTACTCCGTCCCCTCGGCGATCGGCACCTCCCTCGCGATCGCGATCGGTCCCGAGCGGTTCCGCGAGTTCCTCGCGGGCTTCCACACCATGGACGAGCACTTCCGCACCACGCCGTTCCACCAGAACGTGCCGGTCCTCATGGGCATGCTCAACGTCTGGTACGTGAACTTCATGGACGCGCACACCCATGCCGTCCTGCCCTACGCCCAGCACCTGCACCGCTTCCCGGCGTACCTGCAGCAGCTGACCATGGAGTCGAACGGCAAGTCGGTGCGCTGGGACGGCTCGCCCGTCACCACCGCCACCGGTGAGGTGTTCTGGGGCGAGCCCGGCACGAACGGCCAGCACGCGTTCTACCAGCTGATCCACCAGGGCACCCGGCTCATCCCGGCCGACTTCATCGCCGTCGCCACCCCGGCGCACCCGCTGCGCGACGGCGAGGCCGACGTCCACGAGCTGTTCCTCGCGAACTTCTTCGCCCAGACCAAGGCGCTCGCGTTCGGCAAGACTGCGGACGAGGTCCGGGCCGAGGGCACCGCCGAGGAGGTCGTCTCCGCGCGCGTGTTCGAGGGCAACCGGCCGACGACGTCGATCATGGCCCCCGCGCTCACGCCGTCCGTGCTGGGCCAGCTCATCGCGCTGTACGAGCACATCACGTTCGTCGAGGGCATCGTCTGGGGACTGGACAGCTTCGACCAGTGGGGCGTCGAGCTCGGCAAGAAGCTTGCCACGGAGATCGCCCCGGCGGTCGGCGGCGACACCGCGGCCATCGAGGCGCAGGACCCCTCGACCCGCGGCCTGATCGAGTACTACCGGGCGAACCGCAAGTAGCACCCATGGACTCCACCCAGCCGCACGAGGCGTTCTCGCGACGCCCGGGTGACGGCTGGGTGGAGTGCACCTGCGGGTCCCGCCACTGGGGCCTCCACGGCGCGGCGGGGCTCCTCCTCGCGCGGCACACGCCGTCGGGCACGATCGACGTCGTGCTGCAGCACCGGTCGCTCGCGAGCCACCAGGGCGGGACGTGGGGCGTGCCTGGCGGCGCCGTCGATCCCGACGAGTCCGCGCTCGAGGGCGCGCTGCGCGAGGCCCACGAGGAAGCGGCGATCGAACCGACCGACGTCGAGCCGTTCGACGAGCTCGTCCTCGACCACGGGCCCTGGCGGTACACGACGATCCTCGCCTGGCTCGCTCCGGACGCGCCGGGGTTCGTGTACGCCTCGGACCCGGAGTCGCTCGAGATTCGTTGGGTCCCGGCCGACGGCGTCGCCGCGCTCCCCCTGCTGCCCGCGTTCGCCGCCGCCTGGCCGAGCCTGCGCGCCCGGCTCGAGGCCTAGCCCTTCGTCGCGTTCGCCTCGGGGTCACCGATGTGTCCCTGCGCATCCACGTCGAGCACGCGCCGCACGAAGGCCGCGTACTCGTCCATGTAGTGCGTCAGGAACTTCCGCGTCGAGTCGTCGTGCACCTGACCGTCCTCGCCGAACGCCTCGGGCTTGAAGGTGATGTAGGCCTCGGGCGAGTTCAGCTGCGGGGCATCGAGGAAGCTCAGCACGCTGCGCATCTGCGCCTGCATGACGGCCGTCCCGATACCACCCGGCGAGGCGCCGATGATGCCCGTGGGCTTGCGGGCGAACGAGTTGGTGCCCCAGGGGCGAGACGCCCAGTCGATCGCGTTCTTCAACGCACCGGGGATCGACCGGTTGTACTCGGGCGACACGATCAGGAGCCCGTCCGCGCCCTCGATCGCCTCCTTGAGCGCTGTGCCCGCGGGCGGATACGCGTCGTCGTAGTCGTCGCTGTAGAGCGGGAGGTCCTTGATCGGGATCTCCCGGAGCTCCAGGTCGTCAGGGGCGAGGCGGACGAGCGCACCCGCGAGCGTGCGGTTGATCGATCCGGAGGAGAGGCTGCCGATCAGGTAGCCGATCGTGAAGGTCATGGTCGTTCCCTTCGCTGCTGCCCGGCGCGCCGGCCGGGCGTGCGGGCGGTCCGCACCGGTCTCCATCGTGGCGGGCTGCACGCGGACCGGCACCCCGAGTCTGGAGATACGCAACACGGGTGTGCGCATATTCGTCGATCAGGAGTAGTCTCAGCGGCGTCCGGTAAGGCAAGCCTCACCTGCCCATGCCGGATCCTCCCCGTCCGTCCGCCCGAAGGACCACTCCCGTGCTCGCCAACTTCCTGATCGGCCTGCGCGAGGGGCTCGAGGCCGCGCTCGTCGTGAGCATCCTCGTCGCCTACCTCGTCAAGACCCAGCGGCGCGACCTCCTGCCTGCGCTGTGGACGGGCGTCGGCGTCGCCGTCGCCGTGTCGCTCGCGTTCGGCGCCGCGCTGACCTTCGGTCCCAAAGGCCTGAGCTTCGAGGCCCAGGAGGCGATCGGGGGCACGCTGTCGATCCTCGCGGTCGGGCTCATCACCTGGATGATCTTCTGGATGGGCAAGACCGCCCGGCACCTCAAGGCCGATCTCCAGCACCGGCTCGACGACGCCGTCGCTGCGGGCAAGGGGGCCGTCGTCGTGATGGCGCTGCTCGCCGTCGGCCGCGAAGGGCTGGAGACCGCGCTCTTCCTGTGGGCGGGCGCCCAGGCCACGGGCACCAGCACCACCCCGCTCCTCGGTGCGGTGCTCGGTCTCGCCGTGGCGGTCACGCTGGGCTGGGCCGTGTACCGCGGTGCCGTCCGCCTGGACCTGCGTCTGTTCTTCGCGTGGACCGGCGTCTTCCTCGTCGTCGTCGCCGCGGGCGTGCTCGCCTACGGCGTGCACGACCTCCAGGAAGCCGGCTTGCTCCCCGGGCTGCACAGCCTCGCGTTCGACGTCTCGGCGCAAGTCCCGCCGTCGTCCTGGTACGCGACCCTCCTCAAGGGGATCTTCAACTTCTCCCCGGCCACCACCTGGCTCGAGGCCGGCGCGTGGGTCGCCTATGTCGTGCCGGTGCTGACATTGTTCGTCCGCAGCGCGTGGTTCACCCCCAGCCTCCCCGCCCCCCGGCCTGCGGCCCCCGCCGTCGCCGCCTCCTGACCTCCCCTCGGACCACCACCTCGCGCGGCCCGGTGCCGCGTCACGACCAGAAGGACCACTCATGTCTCGCGCCTCCCGCGCCGTCGGCCCCCTCGCCGCTCTCGCACTCATGACCGCCCTCGCCGGGTGCGTCGACAACGCCCCCGCCGCGGACTCGTCCGGCACCGCGGGCGGGCCCGCCGGGCTCACGGTCGAGTCCACCGCGAGCGCGTGCACGCTCTCCGCGTCCACCGCCCCCTCCGGCAACCTGGTCTTCACCGTCACCAACGCCGGCTCGGACGTCACCGAGTTCTACCTGCTCGCCGAGGACGGTCTGCGGATCGTCGCCGAGGTCGAGAACATCGGCCCCGGGCTCTCCCGCGACCTCGTCACTGTCGCCAAGCCGGGCGACTATTTCACCGCGTGCAAGCCCGGCATGGTCGGCGACGGCATCCGCGCACCCTTCACGGTGACCGACTCCGGCGCCGACGTCGCCCCGACCGGTGAGCTCGCCGACCAGATCACGGCAGCGACCACGGGATACGTCGCCTACGTCAAGGACCAGACCGAGCAGCTGCTGACCGGCACCGAGGCGTTCGTCACGGCCTACAAGTCCGGCGACGACGAAGCGGCACGCGACCTCTACGCCCCGACACGCGTGCACTGGGAGCGGATCGAGCCGGTCGCCGAGTCGTTCGGCGACCTCGACCCGCGGATGGACCTGCGCCAGGCCGACCTCGCCGAGGGCGAGGAGTGGACCGGCTGGCACCTGCTGGAGAAGGACCTGTGGCAGCCCACCGCCGCCGCCAACGGCGGCGAGGAGTACGTCCCGCTCACGCAGGAGCAGCGCGACACCTACGCGGACCAGCTGCTGGCCGACACCCGCGACCTCATGGACCGCACGCACTCGGCCGAGTTCGCGGCCGAGATCAGCGCCGACGCGATCGGGAACGGCGCGAAGGGCCTCCTGGACGAGGTCGCCACCGGCAAGGTCACCGGCGAGGAGGAGATCTGGTCGCACACGGACCTCTGGGACTTCCAGGCGAACCTGGACGGTGCCCGCGTCGCCTACGACGGTCTGCGGGACGTCACGGTGGTCAAGGACCCTGCGCTGGTCGAACAGCTCGACACCCGGTTCGCCGAGCTGCAGGGCCTGCTCGACCAGCACCGCGCGGGCGACGGGTTTGTTGCCTACACCGAGCTCGACACCGACGAGGTCAAGGAGCTCTCGGTGGCGGTCGACGCGCTCAGCGAGCCGCTGTCGCGGCTGACGGCTGCCGTCGTCCTGTGACCATCCACGCCCGTTCGATCATGTCGAGGTGACCATGGACGACGTCGTTGACACCGCCGAGCCCGGACGAGAGCCGCGCACGCTGTCCCGGCGGAGCCTGCTCGGGCTCGCCGGTGCGGGGCTGGCCGCCGTGGGGCTCGGAGGCATAGGCGGATATGGCGTCGCGGACGCTCGCTCCTCCGGTGCCGCGCCCGCCACGGCGGCGCCCAGCGCCACCCGGACGTACCCCCTGACAGGCGCACACCAAGCCGGGATCGTCACCCCGGCCCAGGACCGCCTCCACTTCGCCGCGTTCGACGTCACCAGCACGAGCCGCACGGCGCTCGAGTCCCTGCTGCGTCGCTGGACCTACGCGGCGGACCGCATGGTGCGCGGCCTCCCTGCCGGCGACCTCACGGCCAGCCCCTATGACGCGCCGCCGTCGGACACGGGCGAGGCGGAGGGCCTGCCGCCCTCGGGCCTGACGATCACCTTCGGCTTCGGCCCGTCCTTGTTCGCCGACGCCGAGGGCCGCGACCGGTTCGGGCTCGCGCAACGGCGCCCGGCGCTCCTGACCGACCTGCCGCACTTCCCCGGCGACACGCTCGACCCCGCACGGACCGGCGGGGACCTGTGCATCCAGGCCTGCGCGGACGACCCCCAGGTGGCCGTGCACGCGGTGCGCAACCTGTCGCGGATCGCCTTCGGCACGGCCGCGATCCGCTGGAGCCAGCTCGGCTATGGCCGCACGTCCTCGACGAGCACCGCTCAGACGACGCCACGCAACCTCTTCGGGTTCAAGGACGGCACAGCGAACATCATGGCCGAGGAGAGCGCCGCGCTCGCGGAGCACGTCTGGGTGGGCGCGGACGACGACCCTGGCGCCTCGTGGCTCGCGGGCGGCTCGTACCTGGTCGCTCGACGCATCCGCATGACGATCGAGACCTGGGACCGCGCCTCTCTCCGCGAGCAGGAGACGCTCGTGGGTCGCACCAAGGCCTCGGGGGCGCCGCTGTCCGGCGGCGACGAGCACACCGCGCCGGACTTCGCGCTCGCCGGTCGCGGCGGCGCACCGCTGATCGATCCCGCCTCGCACGTCGCGCTCGCCCACCCGGACCGCAACGACGGCGCCCGCATGCTGCGTCGCGGGTACAACTACACGGACGGCTCCGACGGTCTCGGAAGGCTCGACGCCGGGCTGTTCTTCCTCGCCTTCGTCCGCGACCCCGCCCGGCAGTACGTCCCGATGCAGACGGCCATGGCCCGCAACGACCTGCTCGTCGAGTACCTGCGGCACACCGGGTCAGGCCTCTTCGCGATACCACCGGGCGTGCCCGACGGCGCCCGGCTCTCGCCCACCGACGGGGCATTCGTCGGCGAGCAGCTCTTCGCCTGACTGCCCCGGGTGGTGCCCGCTACCCTCGGCCCATGACGTCCCGCAGCCGCAGCATCGCGGCCCCCCTCGTGCTCGTCTCCCTCGTCACCGCCCTCACCGTCGAGCTCGTGCGCGCGAGCGGCCCGATGTTCGACCGGGCGTTCAACGCAGGAGTCGTCGTGGCCGCGGTCGTCGCGCTCGTCACCTATGCCACGCCCGGGATCGTCGTGACCGCACTCGCTCGCGGGCGGACGGTCACGGGACGCACCGTGCACACCGGCGTCGTGGTCCTCGGCGTGGCGCGCCTCGCGGTCCAGGCGCTCGGCGGCGACGCGCGGTTCGTGGTCGCGCTGGTCGCGGTGGCCGTCGCCGTCGGGGTGCTCGTCCTGACGGTCGGGCTCACCGCGAAGCGCTCGCCGGGGGCCACGGCCCTCGCGGTGAGCACGGGTGCCGTCGGCGCGGCGGGCGTCAGCCTGATGCTCGGGACCTGGGACGCGGTGTGGCGCCACGACGTCGCCGGGTGGTCCGTGACGCTGGTGCTGGTAGCGGCCTCGATCGGTACGGCGTGGACCGTCCGGGGGGAGCCTGGTGGTGCGGTGCGCGGCCTCTGGACGCTCGGCCCGTACCTGGCGATCGTCGTGGCCGTCGCCGCGAACCCGGCGTACCTCGCGAGCCAGCTCGGTCTCTCGCTCCCGTGGGCCGGCGTCGTCGTCGTCGGCGGTCTCGTGGCCGCGGCCGTCCTCGTGCTGTGGACGATCCCGACCGAGCGCGCCCGCTACCCCCGGTCCGGCCGGTGGTCGGCACCGTTCCACGCGCTGCTCGCCGCCGTCACGCTCGCGGCCGTGGGCCTGCCGTTCGGTGACCGCGGCGCGGTGGCGGACCCGTCGCTCGCCGTCGGGTTCGGAGTCATGGCCGCCATGCTCATGGCGTTCCTCACCGCCGGCCTCGCCGCCGCCTGGGACCGACCCGTCACGGACCCGCGCGGCCCGTTCGCCCGCGCGGGTGCCGCGAGCGCCGCGGGTCTCGGCACGATCGTGCCGCTGCTGGTCTACCAGCTCGACTACGACGTCCCCCTGGGCTTTCCCAACCACCTGGTCCTCGTGGGCGCGGCGGTGGTGCTCGGCGCCGGAGCGGCACGCGGCGCGTGGGCTGCCGGACGCACGCTGACGGACGTCCCTGCCCCGAGCCCCGCCGCCGCCCGCCGCTCCCTCCTGCCCGCCGTCGGCGTCGTCGTCGTCGTGGGCCTCGTCGGGTCGGCCCTCAACGCGGCGCCGGCCCCCGAGCTCGGCCCGGTGCGTGCCGAGCCCGTCGTGCGGCTGCTGAGCTGGAACGTGCACTTCGGGGTCACGCCCGCGCCCGGCGTCGACCTCGACCGGCTGGCCGACGTGATCCGCGGCGCGGACCCCGACGTCGTCGCGCTGCAGGAGGTCTCCCGCGGCTGGGTGATGGGCGGCGGGGCCGACATGGCCACCTACCTGGCGCGCGCGACCGGGATGCGGTTCGTCGCGGCGCCAGCCGCCGACCGGCAGTTCGTCAACGTCCTGCTCGTCGCCCCGCGCTTCCTCGACCCGAGCACCGAGATGCCCGCCGGCGTCGTGCGCACCCGGTTGCCGTACGGCGACGGTCCGCAGTGGCGCTCGGCCGTCACGGCGACCGTCCCCGTGCCGGGCACCGGCGCCGACCTCACGGTCACGAGCGCGCACCTGCAGCACCGGGCGGAGAACACGCCCACCCGCCTCGCCCAGCTCGACGCGCTGCTGGCCGCGGAGCTCGCGGACGGGTCGGCCGTCCTCGCGGGCGACCTCAACGCCGAGCCCGGCTGGCCCGAGCCCGACCTGCTGACCGACGCGGGGTGGACCAGCGCCCAGGACACCGCGGGCGACCCCGCCGCCCTCACGTTCCCCGCCCACGACCCGCAGGTGCGCATCGACTGGGTGCTGGGGCGCGACGTCACGTTCGAGTCGCTCGAGGTGCTCGACGACGCGACGTCGGACCATCGCCCGCTCCTCGCCGTCATCCGGGTGCCTTGAGCGGGTACGGAAGAATGGCGGGGTGACTTCCCCGGGCTACGACCTCGTCCTGCTCGACCTCGACGGCACGCTCATGAACTCCGCTCCGGGCATCGTGTCCTCGATCGTGCACACCTACGACCACTACGGCGTACCGGTGCCGGACGCCGACACCCTGCGCCGCTTCGTCGGTCCGCCGATCACCGAGAGCTTCCTCGCGCACGGCTTCACCGCCGAGCAGCTGCGTGACGTGGTCGGCACCTACCGGGCCGACTTCTCCGTGCGCGGGATGTACGTGAACAGCGTCTTCAACCAGATCACCGACGTCCTGGCGGACCTCCGCGAGGCCGGCGTGCGCCTCGCCGTCGCGACCTCCAAGCCCGAGCCCTACGCCCGCGAGCTCACCGCGCGGTTCGAGCTCGACCCGTTCCTCGACGGCGTGTACGGCGCGAGCCTCGACGAGGTCACCCGGGCCCGCAAGGGCGACGTCATCGCCTACGCGCTCGCCGAGCTCGACGCTGCCCAGCCGGTGCCCGCACGCGAGCGCACGCTCATGGTCGGCGACCGGCACCACGACGTCGACGGTGCGCGGGAGCACGGCCTCGCATGCCTGGGGGTGTCGTGGGGCTACGCCGACGAGGGCGAGCTGGTCGCGGCAGGTGCGCTCGGCGTCGTCGACTCCCCCGCGGAGCTGGCCGACCTCATCCTGGCGCGCTGACGACGCCTCTCAGTCCGTGCGGCGGTTGTGGCCCATGCGGGCGACCTCGGCGATCGAGCCGGACAGCGAGGGGTAGATGGTGAACGCCTCGGCGACCTCGTCGACGGTGAGGCGGTGCTCGACCGCCAGCGTGATGGGGAAGATCAGCTCGCTCGCGCGCGGCGCCACGACGACGCCGCCGAGCACGACGCCGGCGTCCGGGTGGGAGAAGAGCTTGACGAACCCGTGCCGCATGCCGAGCATCTTCGCGCGCGGGTTGCGGTTGAGCGGCAGGGTCGTGACGCGGTACTTGGACGCGGCCTCCTGCAGCGCCTTCTCGCTCGATCCGACGGTCGCGATCTCGGGCGCAGTGAAGATGTTCGCGGCGACCGTGCGAAGCCGGATCGGGCGGACCGCGTCGCCGAGCGCGTGAGCCATCGCGATGCGTCCCTGCATCGCCGCGACCGAGGCCAGCGGGAACACGCCCGTGCAGTCCCCCGCCGCGTAGATCCCGGCGACCGACGTGCGCGAGACCCGGTCGGTCTCGATGTGCCCAGACTCGGTGAGCGCGACGCCGACCTCCTCGAGGCCGATGCCCGCCGTGCTCGGGACCGACCCGACAGCGACCAGGACGTGCGAGCCCTCGATCACCTGGCCGTCCGCGAGCGTGACCTCGACGTGGGCGTCGGGCCCCTCGCCGACCACGCGGGCCGACTCCGCCCGCGAGCGCGACATCACGGTCATCCCGCGGTCGCGGAAGACCTCCTCGATGAGGCTGGCCGCGTCCGGGTCCTCGCCGGGAAGCACGTGGTCACGGCTGGAGACGAGCACGACGTCGACGCCGAGCGCGTTGTAGGCCCCGGCGAACTCCGCCCCCGTGACGCCCGAGCCGACGACGATCAGCCGCTCAGGCAGCGCCGTCAGGCGGTAGAGCTGGGTCCAGTTGAGAATCCGCTCGCCGTCCGGGCGCGCCGCGGGCAGCTCGCGCGGAGTCGCCCCGACCGCGACGAGGATCGCCTCGGCCTCCAGCGTCGTCTCGGTGCCGTCCGGCGCGGTCGCGACGACCGTCGAGGGCGACGTGACGCGCCCGGTCCCGACGATCTGGCGCACACCCTCGCGCTCGAGGCGCGCGCGGATGTCCGCCGACTGCGCGGCCGCGAGCGCCATCACGCGGGTGTTCACCGCCTCGAGGTCCACCCGGGGCTGCGGCGCACCGGCACCGAACGAGATCCCGAGGTCGCCGGCGCGCGCCGCGATGGTCATCCAGTCGGCCGTGGCGATGAGCGTCTTCGACGGGACGACGTCGGTCAGCACCGCGGCCCCGCCCATGCCCTGGCGCTCCACGATCGTGACGTCGGCGCCCTGCCGCCGCGCGACGAGGGCTGCCTCGTAACCACCGGGACCACCCCCGATGATGACGATGCGGGCGGCCGGGCGGTCGAGGTTCGCGGTGGTCATCTGACCATTGTGCCAACATGCGGACACGGGGCCGAACGCCGTGGGCACACGAGGGCGCGGTGCCGCCCGGGCGCTAGCCTCGGAGCATGACCCTCTCACTCGACGACCCGAGCACTGATCCTCTCGACGTCGCGCGCGACGCCGCCGCCTTCCTCGCCTCAGAGACGGGTGTCGCCCAGCACGACGTCGCCCTCGTCCTCGGCTCCGGCTGGGGCGGCGCGGCCGAGCTCATCGGCGAGACCGTCGCCGAGATCCCGAGCCACTCCATCCCCGGTTTCAGCGCTCCGGCCGTCGAGGGCCACGTCGGCACCCTCCGGTCGATCCGCATCGGCGACTCGGACCGCCACGCGCTCGTGCTCGGCTCGCGCACCCACCTGTACGAGGGCCGCGGCGTGCGCCGCGTCGTGCACGGCGTGCGCACCGCCGCCGCCGCAGGTGTGCGCAGCATCATCCTGACGAACGGCTGCGGCGGTCTGAACCCGGACTGGACGCCCGGCACCCCGGTGCTGATCAGCGACCACCTCAACCTCACGGCGACGTCGCCCATCGAGGGCGCGAACTTCGTGGACCTCACGGACCTCTACTCGAGCCGCCTGCGTGACGTCGCTCGCGAGGTCGACGCGTCCCTGCCCGAGGGCGTGTACGTCCAGTTCCGCGGGCCGCACTACGAGACCCCCGCCGAGGTCCGCATGGCCGGGCGTCTGGGCGGGGACCTGGTCGGCATGTCCACCACGCTCGAGGCCATCGCGGCCCGCCAGGCCGGCATCGACGTCCTCGGCATCTCCCTCGTCACCAACCTCGCCGCCGGGATCTCCGCGACCGCCCTCTCGCACGAGGAGGTCATCGAGGCCGGCCGCGACGCCGGGCCCCGCATCTCGGCGCTGCTCGCGCAGATCGTCGGGCGGCTCTGATGAGCCAGCAGCCCGAGCCCTTCGCACCGGACCACGCGCTGCGCGAGCGCGTGGCGACGTGGATCGCGGACGACCCCGACCCCGTCACGCGCGCCGAGCTGCAGACGCTGCTCGACATCGACCTCGAGGACCCGGCTGCGCCGCTCGCCCAGGACGCCCTCGCGGACGCTTTCTCCGGGCTGCTCCAGTTCGGCACCGCGGGCCTGCGCGGCCGCATGGCCGGTGGACCCAACCGGATGAACCGCGCGGTCGTCATCCGCGCCGCCGCGGGTCTGGCCGCGTTCCTCCTCGAGGCGCGCGCTGGGCAGCGTCCCAGCGTCGCGATCGGCTACGACGCGCGATACAACTCCCAGACGTTCGCCCGTGACACCGCCGCGGTCATGACGGCCGCCGGCGTGGACGCGCACCTGCTCCCTCGCGCCCTGCCCACCCCCGTGCTCGCGTTCGCTGTGCGGGACCTCGGCACCGACGCGGGCGTCATGGTCACGGCGAGCCACAACCCGCCGGAGGACAACGGCTACAAGGTGTACCTCGGCGGCCAGGTCGTCACCGACTCCGGCCGGGGCGCGCAGATCGTGCCGCCGTACGACGCGGACATCGCGCGACACATCGGCGCAGTCCGTGCCGTGGCGGACGTCCCTCGGGCCGAGTCCGGCTGGACCGTCCTGGGCGACGACGTCGCCGAGCGCTACCGGGCGAGCGTGATCGACCTCGCCGTGGTCGCCGACCCGACCACCCCGCGGGACCTCAAGGTCGTCTACACGCCCCTGCATGGCGTGGGCGGAGAGACGATCATGACCGTGCTCGGAGCGGCTGGCTACACCGACGTCCTGCCCGTCGAGGCACAGATGCAGCCCGACCCGGACTTCCCCACCGTGTCCTTCCCGAACCCCGAGGAGCCCGGGGCCATCGACCTCGCGCTCGCGTACGCCATCGAAACCGAGGCTGACCTGGTCGTGGCGAACGACCCGGACGCGGACCGCTGCGCCCTCGCCGTCCGCGACCCGCACGCCGAGTACCACCCGGGCCCCAGCTCGGCCGGGCACACCGGGTGGCGCATGCTGCACGGCGACGAGGTCGGGGCCCTCCTGGGCGCGGCCGTCGCGCAGCGCGCGCAGGGCACCACGCCTGCCGACGGCGCACGCATGGCCAACTCGATCGTGTCCTCGCGCCTCCTGAGCAAGATCGCTGCCGCGCACGGCTACGCCCACTCGGCGACGCTCACCGGCTTCAAGTGGATCTCCCGCGAGCCGGGCCTGGTGTTCGGCTACGAGGAGGCGCTGGGCTACTGCGTCGACCCGATCCACGTCCGGGACAAGGACGGCATCAGCGCTGCGCTGCTGCTCGTCCAGCTCGCCGACCAGCTCAAGGCCCAGGGCCGCAGCATCGTCGACGCGCTCGACGACCTCGCACGCGAGCACGGCCTGTACGTGAGCGACCAGCTCTCGGCCCGGTTCACGGACCTCGAGCAGATCCCGTCGACCATGGCCCGGCTGCGCAGCGCTCCGCCGGCGACGCTTGGTGGCTCCCCGGTCGTGTCCGTGGTGGACCTGGCCGAGGGCGCGGATGGCCTGCCGCCCACGGACGGGCTGCGGCTGATCGCCGCGGACGACACCCGGGTGATCGTGCGGCCGTCGGGCACCGAGCCCAAGGTGAAGTGCTACCTCGAGGTCGTCGCGCCGGTCGCCGCCGATGCGTCGTTCGAGGACCTCGGCACCGCGCGGCGTGCCGCCCGCGAGAAGCTCGATGCGATCCGCGACGAGCTGCGGACCGCGCTGGGGCTGTAGCCGCACGCTGTCCGACCGGAGGGACTCGCCCCGCAGGGGGGTGGGTCCCTCCGGTCGTGCGGGTCAGCCGAGCTGCACGACGACGCCCCCGGAGAACGCCGAGTCGTGCAGGCGCAGGCTTGCCGGCTCGGCGCTCGCGGGCAGGTCGAACACGACGGTCCCCGTCACGGTGTTGCCGGGGTTGACCTCCTCGGCCAGCGACGCGGAGTCCTCGAGGTAGATGGCGGCCTCGGAGTCGGCCGAGTGCTCCCGGCCCTCGCCGTCCACGAGCGTCTGGTTGTCCCCGAAGAAGTACTGGGGCGCGTCACCGACGTTCTCGACCTTGACGGTGACCAGGAGGAACGCGCCCTGCGCGCGGACACCGAAGTCTGCTGTCCCGATCCGGTCCCCGCCGTCGGCAACCTCCACGACCGTGAACTCGAAGCTGCCGTCCCGGACGGGGTCGCCGACGCCGGGGGCACCCTCGGCAGGCTCGGGCTGGTCGTCTGCGTCGTCGACCCCAGGCTCTGGCGGCGTGACCGGCTCCGCGCCGTCGACCGTCGCGGTGGGACGCGCCGCAGCCGTCGTCCCGGCCTCGTCCCCGCCCCCGGCCACCGAGGCGGCGACGCCCACGCCGACGACGACGAGGACGGCCGTCAGGATCCTGTGCCGCGCGAAGAACGACCGGCGCGGCGGCTCGGGCGTCGGCGTCACCGGGGGGAACTGCGGCCCTTCGCCGGGGAGCTGCGCAGGGGCGTCGTGCCGTCGGTCTCGTGCCATGGTGTGTCCTCGTTCCGTCTCGCTCGTGCACCGGGGTGGCGCACCGGTGCCATCCCACGTCCTTGCGTCCACCGGCCACATCGCCCGGTCGGGTAGCGTCCGGAGCCGATCGGGTGATGCCGCCTGTCAGCCGCTTCTCCTACGCTGACGCCATGGACCGAAGCCCTGCGCGAGCGCCGCGCACCGCCGCGCCTCGGACGCGCACGGCGACCCTGGTCGCGGCGAGCGTGTTCTGCTCGATGGTCGCGCTCGGCTTCAGCTACCCCTCGGGTACACCGTCCGGCGACAGCGCCCTCCCGGTCCTCGGACTCGGAGCCAGCATCGTCGTCGCGTGGCTCGTCGCGCGCCGCCACCGCAGCACGACGGCGCTCGCGCTGACCTCGAGCGCCTTCGCGGTCGCCCTCGGCGGCGACGTGCTCGGTGGCCTGGTCGCGGTGTACGTGCTCGCGGCACGCAGGCGGCTGCGCCAGGAGTGGTACCTCGTCGTGGCGGTCGCGGTCGCCGCCGGCGTGTGGGTCTTGCGGGACGCGGCTCGCCCCCCAGCGGAGCAGCTGTGGAGCGTCACGTCTTCGGGCGGCGAGGTGGTCGGTCAGGAGTGGTGGTTCGCCGCGGCGCTGTGGCTCGTCTGCGTCGGAGCCCCCCTCGGTCTGGGTCTGTACCGGGCGAGCAGGACGTCGCTGGCCCGGGCGACGGAGGCCGGCAGCCTCCACGCCGACCGCGCCGCGTCGCTCGCGCGCGAGCTCAGCCGGCAGGAAGAGCGCGATGCGCTCGCGCGCGAGGTCCACGACGTCCTCGCGCACAGGCTCGCGCTCATCTCGCTCCAGTCAGGTGCGCTGCGTGCGGCGACAACGGACGACGACACGGTCCGGGCCGTCGCAGAGTCCCTGCGCGTCGACGCGCACAGCGCCCTCGAGGACCTGCGCGAGCTGATCGGCGTGCTCCGCTCGGGCGAGCCTCTCGGGGAGGAGGCCCTCCCGCCTGCGGCGTCCTCGTTCGCCGGGCTCTCCGAGCTGCTCGCCGCGTCCCGCCGGGCCGGCAGCGCCATGGTCGCCACCGTCGTCGTGACCGACGGGCAGACCGCGTCGGCGACTCTCGCCCGTGCGGTGTACCGGATCGTGCAGGAAGCGCTCACCAACGTGCACAAGCACGCGCCGCGCGGCGAGGTCGAGCTGAGCCTCGAGGCCTCGCCGGAGTCCGGCGTCCGGATCGTGGTCGACAACCCGATCGCGTCCACGGCGGGTGGGCCGGCCGTCCCGCACGGTTCCGGGAGCGGGACCTCCGGAATCCGTGAGCGGGCCGCGCTCCTGCACGGCACCGCGACCGTGGGGCCGGTCGAGGGCCGGTACGTCGTCGACGTCTGGCTGCCGTGGCAGCCCAGTCCGCGCACCTCGGAGCCGGTGGTCGCATGACCGGCACCGTGCGCGTGCTCCTCGTCGACGACGACCCGATGGTCCGGCGCGCGTTCCGCATGATCCTGGCCACCGCGCCCGACCTCGAGGTGGTGGCCGAGGCGAGCGACGGCCACGAGGTGGTCGGCGCGGTCCAGGCCCACCGTCCGGACGTCGTGGTGATGGATCTGCGCATGCCGCTCCGCGACGGGGTCCTCGCCACGCAGGACGTCACGGCGCTGCCGGACCCGCCCACGGTGCTCGCGGTGACGAGCTTCAGCAGCGATCGGCAGGTGCTGGCCGCCCTCTCGGCCGGCGCGGAGGGCTTCCTGCTCAAGGACAGCTCCCCAGAGGAGATCGTCGCGGCGATCCGCGCGGTCGCCCGCGGCGGCGGCGCTCTCTCCCCCAGCGTCAGCGCCTATGTCATCGACCAGGTCCGTACCGCACCCGACCCGCGCCAGGACGCTGCGCGTGCGGCCCTCGACACCCTGACGGAGCGTCAGCGGGCGATCGCCGAGGGTGTGCACGCCGGCGCCACGAACGAGGAGATCGGCGCACAGCTCTTCCTCAGCGCAGCGACGGTCAAGACCCACCTGAGCGAAGCGCTGCTCCGCACCGGGGCCGCCAACCGGGTCGCCCTCGCGGTGCTCGTCGAGCAGGCGCGCGCCCGGAGATGACCGCTCGGCCGCGCGTCGGGCCGCGAGGGCTCACGTGCCCTGCAGCGACTCCTCGTCACGGCTGACGGCGGCCTTCCACTCGGCCTTCTCCTCGCGCCAGGCCTCGTCGTCCTTGCCCAGGCGCCAGTAGCCCGACGCCGAGAGATCGGCCAGCGCAACCCCGGCGCGGCGCACGTGGCGGCGCAGCTCCCGGACCATCCCGGCCTCGCCGTGCAGGAACACCTGACCAGCGCCGTCGGGCAGCGCGAACGCGCGTACGTCCCGGACCAGGCAGGCCCCGTACGGAGACGACCCACGGTGCACCCAACGCACGTCGGCGCCCGGCGCGACGACCGGCTGCTCCTCGGCGGCGTCGGCGACCTCGATGAACGCGGTCGCGGGGACGCCCGCGGGCAGCCGCTCGAGCGTCGCGAGAATCGCCGGCAGCGCCGACTCGTCACCCGCGAGCAGCACCCACGGCCGTTCCGGCTCGACGACGAACCCGCCGCCCTGGCCTTGCAGCAGGACCTCGGCCCCTGGCCGCACCCGCGCGGACCACGGGCCCGCGCGGCCGGCGTCGCCGTGCACGACGAAGTCGATCGTCAGCTCACGCACCTCGGGGTCCCAGGCACGCACCGTGTAGGTGCGCAGCACGGGCGGGTGCTCGTCGTCGCCCGGGATGACAACCTTGACGTAGTGGTCCGTGCACGGCAGGTCCACGAACGCGTCGAGGCCCCGACCACCGAGCACGAGCCGCACCATCGCCGGGGTGATCCTGTCGGCGCGCAGGACGGTCGTGCGGTACTCCGCGCGGACGCGCGCTGGCTGAGCCACTCAGTAACCGGATCCCGAAGCGTCGCTCGCGGGGCCGCCGTCGGCGCCCAGGCCGTCCAGGACGGCACCGGTGCCGGACAGCCCAAGGCGCGTGGCCCCCGCCTCGATCATCGCGACCGCCGTCGCGGCGTCGCGGATCGCGCCCGACGCCTTCACGCCCAGGCGACCGCCAACCGTCTCAGCCATGAGCCGGACCGCGTGCGCCGAGGCGCCACCGGCGGGGTGGAAGCCGGTCGACGTCTTGACGAAGTCCGCGCCCGCGGCCTCGGCCGCCTGGCACACGCCGACGATCTGCTCGTCGGACAGCGCGGCGGACTCGATGATGACCTTGAGGATCTTCGGAGCGGGCACCGCCGCGCGCACGGCGGCGATGTCGGCCTGCACGGCCGCGTAGTCGCCCGTGGTGGCGACGCCGACGTCGATCACCATGTCGACCTCGTCCGCGCCGTCGGCGACGGAACGCGCGGCCTCAGCCGCCTTGATCTCGCTGTGGTGCTTGCCGGAGGGGAATCCGCACACGGTGGCGACCTTGAGGCCCTTGGCGTCCAGCGGCAGCATCGACGGCGAGACGCACACCGAGAACACGCCGAGGCGGACGCCCTCGTCGACGAGCGCGGCGACGTCGGCCGCTGTGGCCTCGGGCTTCAGCAGGGTGTGGTCGACGATGCCGGCGACCTCAACAGGGGTGTGCACGCTCATGCGTTCTGACGCTCCTCGCGGATTGCGGTGGTACGGGGCACGATGAGGTTCTCGACGACCTCTTGCCGCTCGTCCAGCGGGATGAAGGCGGCCCACGCTGCCGTCAACGTTACGGCCAGCAGGTCGTCGAGCGACCAGTCCGCCTCAGTGACGAGAAGATGCATCTCACGGCTCATCGAGGTGCCGCTCATGAGCCGGTTGTCGGTGTTCACGGTCACCGCGAACCCCAGGTTCTTCAGCAGGGTGATGGGGTGGTCGCGCACGCTCGTCGCGCCACCGGTCTGGACGTTCGACGACGGGCACAGCTCCATCGTCACGCGACGGTCGCGGACCCACGCGGCCACCGGCCCGAGCCCGACGTCGCGCAGGTCGGCCTTGGACCGCTTCGCCATGACGTCCTCGACGCCGGTCATGTCCTCGATCACGCGCACGCCGTGTCCCAGGCGGAGGGCGCGGCCGGCGTGCAGCGCGTCAGCGATCGACGAGACGCCGTCCGCCTCGCCCGCGTGCACGGTCGCGGGGACGTACGCGCGGTGCAGCGCGTCGAAGGCGGAAGCGTGGTTGGAGGCGGGGAACCCGAGCTCGGCGCCCGCGATGTCGAAGCCGATCACGCGGTGCTTGCCGCGGTTCGCGATGGTGAGCGCAGCGATCTCGTCGCTGCGGTCCGCGTGCCGCATCGCCGTGACGAGCTGGCGCGTGACGATCGGGCGGCCCGCCGCGGCGGCCTCCTGCTCGCCGGCCTCGAGGCCACGGCCGACGGCCTCGACGGCGTCCTGCAGGCTCAGGCCCTCCCGCAGGTGCTGCTCGGGGGCCCAGCGCTGCTCGGCGTACACGACGCCGTCGGCGGCCAGGTCGAGGACCGACTCGCGCGCGACGCGCTCCAGCGCCTCGGCCGTCTGCATGACCGCGATCGTGTGGTCGAACGTCTCGAGGTAGCGGGGCAGCGAGCCGGAGTCGGCGGCCTCGACGAACCAGGTGCGCAGGCCCTCGACGTCCGTCGACGGCAGCGTGTAGCCGATCTGCGCCGCGAGCTCGATGATGGTCTCGGGCCGCAGGCCGCCGTCGAGGTGGTCGTGCAGCACCACCTTGGGGATCTCGATGATCTCCTCGAGGGAGGGCGTGCGGCGCGAGGTCTCGGAGAGCGTCATGCGCCCCACAATAGGGCCTCGCGGCCGCACCGACGGCGCTACTCGGGCGCGTCGAGCTCCTCGTCCTCGATCTCACCCGCGGCGTCGTCATCCAGCGCACCGGCTGGCGGCAGCGGTACGACCGCGGCCTGCTCGGCGACGTCCGCCTCGTCGGCCTCGCCCGCGAGGTCGGGGCGGGCCGGGGCAGGCTGGTACTCCTCGGCGTCGCGGCTACCGAGGGGAGACCCGGCCGTCGCGCGATCCGCCTCGACGGCCTCGACGGCCTCGATCAGGCTCGACGGCTCCTGGTCGAGCAGCCCTGCGTCGCGTGCGGCGTCGTCTCCGGGAACGGTGCTCATGGTGACCTCCTGTGTGTCGTCGTGTCCCCCATCGTGGCCCTCAGCCGCCGGCAACGCGACCGCTCAGGCAGCCACCGCGGCGCCGGCGCGCGGGACGAGCGCCCACGCGAGGTGGTTCCAGCCGCCGAGGGCCGCGAGCCGCCCGCCGGCGACGAGCTCACCGCGGGTCACCTCGTGCACGGCACCCGACGAGGGCTCATACACCGACCACACCGGGCCGACGACGCCCGTGACGAGCACGACGTGGCGCGGCACCGCGGTCGCGACCCCGCGCGCGAGGTCCCCGCCGGCGAACAGCGGCACGGGCACGCCCGCCTGCCCCCAGGACGCGACGGCGGCGAGCACGTCGCTCTGGCGCGGCCCGCCCACGATCGCGTGCCGGTAGCGCACCGCGCCCCAGCGGGCGACACGGGCGGCACCCCAGGGCGGGGTGCCGAGGGCAGCGGGCCACGGGAGCCCCGCGGCCGCGCGACCGTTCGACATGGTCTTCAGCCGGCGCTGCAGGAAGGCGAACCGTGCTTCCGCGTCCCCGAGCCCGTCGAGCGTCGTCGCCGCGACGCCGGTGAGCTCGACCGGCCCGGTGCGCCCGCCGCACCGCTCCCCCGTCTCGAGCCACAACGCCAGGCGCAGGTCGCCGGCCGCCGCGGTCATCGCCAGCACCGCGCTGCCGCACGTCGTCCCGTCGTGCTGGCGGGCGACGGCGCTTCCCCAGCGCAGCTCGCGTGTGCCCGGGGCGGGCACGAGGGGGTGGAGCACGCGTGCGCGCGCCTGCGCCGGCAGACGCGCGAGGGCGGCCTCCAGCGCTGGCGACTCGTGGGGGCGCCGGAACGCCGCTACCCGCGGCGGGTGCTCAGCGACGCGCGTCCACCAGGGCAGCAGGTGGGGCAGCACCGACGTGAGCCGCAGGTCGCTCCTCATGCGCGCACCACATGGGCGAGGGTCGCGACGGCGCCCAGCAGGCCGAGTGCGGCGACGGTCCCCGTCGTGCGCACGAGCAGCGGCCAGACCTCACGGGGAGCGGTAGCCGCGGCGGCCGTGCGGGGCGCGGTCCCCGCGTCGCCGCGCTGCTCGACGAGGCCGCGTCCTCGCCGGGGCCGCAGCACGCCGGGTGCCACGGCGAGCGCCGCGAGGGCGGCCGCCGCGACCGCCACGACCGGGACGCCGGCGCGCAGCTGGCCGAGCGCGAGCACGACGCTCGCGAGCGCCACCGACACCACCGTCCGCTGCCACGCGAGGGACGTGCGCTCCGGCTGCAGGCCGGGGTCGCGCGCCGACGGCCCGCTCACGGCCTGCCCGGGCACGTCTCAGCCCACCAGCTGCCCGAGCGCGTAGCCCGCGAGCAGCAGGGCCATCACCACCACGCTGACCACGAGCACCGGGAGCGCGCCGGGCGCCGGCAGCGGCTCGCCCAGCCGGATGGCCCGCTCGCTGGCGGCCCAGCGCCGCAGCGAGTAGAGCGCGAGCGTGCCGCCCGCGAGACACGCCACAGCCGCGACCACGTCGATCAGCCGGTGGAGCTCCGCGAGGGACGCGAGGCTCGTCAGGGCGATGCCGCCCGCGACGAGCCCGAGCCCGGTCCGCACCCACGCGAGCGCGGTGCGCTCGTTCGCGAGACTGAACCGGACGTCGGGCTCCTCGCCGACGCCGTAGACCGACCGGGGTCGACGGGTCATCAGAATCCGCTGATGCGGTCCAGCACGACGGTCCCGGGCGTGAAGGCCTCACCGATGGTGACGGCTCCCTCGAGCGCCTCGACCGCGCGCCCGAACCGCTCCGGGGTGTCGGTGTGCAGCACCATGATCGGCTCACCGGCCCGGACCGTGTCTCCCGGCTTGGCGAGCAGCTGCACGCCAGCACCGGCCTGGACGGAGTCCTCGCGCCGCGCCCGTCCGGCACCGAGGCGCCAGGCGGCGATGCCCACGGCGTAGGCGTCCATCGCGGTGATCACACCGTCGGCCTCCGCGAGCACGTCCTGCGTGTGAGCGGCCCACGGCAGCTCGGCGTCGGGGTCCCCGCCCTGGGCGCGGATCATGTCGTTCCACTTGCCCAGCGCGCGCCCGTCGGACAGCGCCGCCCGGACCTCCGCCTCCGGCACGGGCTTCCCGGCGGCGGCAAGCATCTCAACGGCGAGCGCGACGGTGAGGTCGACCACGTCGGCCGGGCCGCCGCCGGAGAGCACCTCGACGGACTCGCGGACCTCGAGAGCGTTGCCGGCCGCGAGGCCCAGCGGCGTCGACATGTCCGTCAGGAGCGCGACGGTGTTCACCCCGGCGTCAGTGCCCAGGTCGACCATCGTGCGGGCGAGCTCCCGGGCACGCTCGATGTCCTTCATGAACGCGCCGGTGCCGACCTTGACGTCGAGCACGAGCGCACCCGTGCCCTCGGCGATCTTCTTGCTCATGATCGAGCTGGCGATCAGGGGGATCGCCTCGACCGTGCCGGTGACGTCGCGCAGCGCGTAGAGCTTGCGGTCGGCCGGCGCCAGGCCGGAACCGGCCTGGCAGATCACGGCGCCGACGTCCTCGAGCTGGTCGAGCATCTCCTCGTTCGACAGCGCAGCGCGCCACCCGGGGATCGACTCGAGCTTGTCGAGCGTGCCGCCCGTGTGGCCGAGGCCACGGCCGGAGAGCTGCGGGACCGCCACGTCGAAGACAGCGACGAGCGGGGCGAGGGGCAGCGTGATCTTGTCGCCGACGCCGCCGGTCGAGTGCTTGTCCGACGTCGGGCGGGACAGGGACGAGAAGTCCATCCGCTCGCCCGAGGCGATCATCGCCGCGGTCCAGCGGGAGATCTCCGCGCGGGTCATGCCGTTGAGCAGGATCGCCATGTTGAGGGCGGACATCTGCTCCTCCGCGACGACGCCACGGGTGTAGGCGTCGATCACCCAGTCGATCTGGGCGTCGCTGAGCACCTTGCCGTCGCGCTTGGTGACGATCACGTCGACCGCGTCGAACGGCTCGGTGGTGGGGGTAGTCATGGTTCTCCTCTTCTGCGCGCGCTCACTGAGCGCGCGTCACCAGGTCATCGGGGCCGAACGCCTCGGGCAGGACCTCCGTCATCGGGACGATCCCGCGGGCCATCTCGACCAGCAGGTCGGGCCCGCCGTGCTCCCACAGGAGCTGGCGGCACCGCCCGCACGGCATCAGGTGGTTGCCTGCGCCGTCCACGCAGGTGAAGGCGACCAACCGGCCGCCCCCGCCCACGTGCAGGGCGGAGACGAGCGCACACTCGGCGCACAGCCCCAGCCCGTAGGACGCGTTCTCGACGTTGCAGCCGACGACGATGCGACCGTCGTCGACGAGCGCGGCCGCCCCGACGGCGAACTTCGAGTACGGCACGTACGCGTGGGACATGACCTCGCGCGCCGCCTCTCGCAGCTGCGCCCAGTCGATCTCGGCCACCCTCACTCCTTCACGTAGGCGACGCCCGACGCCGCAGGAGCGCGGGAGCGGCCGACGAGGCCGGCCACGGCCAGCAGCGTCACGACGTACGGGAGCATCAGCATGAACTGGCTCGGGACCGGGGACCCGACCACGCTCATCCCGCCCTCGAGCGCCGAGGCGAACCCGAAGAGCAGCGCGGCCAGCGTGGCCTTGATCGGGTCCCACTTGCCGAAGATCACGGCTGCGAGGGCGATGAAGCCGGCTCCCGCGGTCATGTTCTTGCCGAACGACGACACGGAGACGAGCGTGTAGTACGCGCCGCCCATGCCGACGATGGCACCGGCCACCATCAGAGCGCGGTAGCGCACGCGCTCCACCTTGATACCCACGGTGTCGGCAGCGAGCGGGTGCTCGCCGACCGCGCGCAGGCGCAGCCCCCAGCGGGTGCGGTACATCGCGAACCACACGGTCGGCACCGTGACGTACATCAGGTAGACGATCACCGACTGGTCGAACAGCGCGGGGCCCACGATCGGGATGTGCGCGAGCAGCGGCACGGCGACCTTCGGGAACAGCGTGGTGGAGTTGTACAGGTCCGCCTGCGGCACGAGCACCTGCGAGTAGACGAAGCTCGTGAGGCCGAGGACGAGGACGTTGAGCACGACACCGACGATCACCTGGTTGACGCGGTAGGTGATCGTGAACGCACCGAGCACGAGGCCCACGAGCGCACCGGCGAGCAGCGCGGCAACGAGACCGGCCCACGGGCTGCCCGTCATGGTCCCGACGACCGCAGCCACGAAGGCGGAGGCGAGCAGCTGACCCTCGATCGCGATGTTCACGACGCCGGCTCGCTCACCGATGGCGCCGCCGAGCGCACCGAAGACGATCGGCACGGCGAGCAGGACCGAGGAGCTGATGAGGCGCACGACGGGGAAGTCGCTCGCCGACCCGGCCCCGGCCCACGCGAGGAACCCGGCGAGGAACAGCACGCCGAACACCGCAGCGATGTACCACGGCGTGCGTCGTCCTGCCCGCCACAGCACCCACGAGAGGACCGCGAGGCCCGCCATGAGCACCACGGCGATCCAGGCGACGGTCATGCCCGGCACGGTGACGGCCGGGATCGTGATCAGGTCACCGGGCGAGGAGAAGCGGAAGTTGGTGTCCCCCTCCCGAGCGGCGAGCAGGCAGATCGCCAGCAGCACCCCGGTCATGGCGGTGAGGACGACGGCGAACTTCTTGCTCACCACGGCGACGTGGCGCAGCTGCTCGGACACCGGTCGCTCGGACGGAGCCGGTGCGGTCGTCGCACTCATGCTGCCACCTCCTTGTTGCTGCGACGCGAGGCCTTCGACGCGGATCCCGGCGCAGGAAGCCGGAAGATCGCGCGGACGAGCGGAGGCGCCGCGATGAAAAGGACGATCAGGGACTGGATCACGGTGACGATCTCGATGGGGATCGCCTCGGCGGCCTGCATCTGCGCACCGCCCGCCTTGAAGGCACCGAAGAGCACGCCGGCGCCGAGGACGCCGATCGGTGAGGAGCGCCCGAGCAGCGCGACCGTGATCGCGTCGAACCCGATGCCCGCGTCGACGTCGACGCTGAAGCCGGTCGTCGAGTGTCCGAGCACCTGGGACACCCCGGCAACGCCGATGAGCCCGCCCGAGACGAGCATGACGTAGATCGTGACGCGGCTGACGTCGATCCCCGCGACGCGGGCGGCGTCGGGGTTCTCCCCGACCGCACGGAACGCGAAGCCCAGACGCGAGCGCTCGAGGAGCCACCACGTCACCGCGACGGCCCCGAGAGCGAGCAGGAAACCTGCGTGCAGCGGGAATGCCTCACCCAGGAGGCGCGGCATCTCCGCCGACTCGGCCATCGCGGGCGTCTTCGGGTTCGCCGATCCCGGGGCCTGCAGCAGGCCCGGCGTCGCCAGCATGAAGAACAGCAGGTAGTACGCGATGTTGTTGAGCATGATGGTCGTGATGACCTCGTGCGCCCCCGTGAACGCCTTCAGCACACCGGCGATGCCGGCCCACAGGGCGCCCGCGGCGATGCCCGCGACGATCGCGACGAGCATGTGCAGCGGCCACGGCATGTCGACGGCGAAGCCGATCCACCCGGCGCCGATCGCGGCGAAGATGATCTGTCCCTGACCACCGATGTTGAACAGACCGGCGCGGAAGCCCACGGCGAGGCCGAGGCCCGCCCCGATGAGCGGCGTCGCGTAGTTCAGCGAGACGGTGATCGGCCGGATGCCCTCGGCAAAGGTGTCGGCCTTGTAGTCCCACACCGCGCCACGGAAGAGCGCGACGTACGCGTCGCGGATCGCTTCCCAGGCGGCGGAGAGCATGTCGGTCGGTCGGGTGAAGAAGTACGCGGCGGTGCCGCGGACGGTCTCGTCGGTGGCCACGATCATGATGGATCCGGCGATCAGGGCAAGGATCACGGCTCCGGCCGAGACCGCCCACGAGCCGCCGACGATCTCACGCACGGCGTTGGACCACCGGCGGTCGGTGGGCCCTCCTGCGGCAGCGGGGGTGGCCGGTGCGGTGGGCGCGAGCGCCCCGTCGGTCGTGGGGCCGACGGCGTCGCCGGTCTCGCGCTGCGGGTCTGGGGTCGTGCTCATGCGGCTTCGTGCCCTTCTGCCGAGATGCCGGCCATCATCAGACCCAGCACGTCGCGCGGGGTGTCGGCCGGCACGATGCCGACGATGCGCCCGCGGTACATGACGAGGATCCGGTCGGCGAGCGCGACAGCCTCGTCGAGCTCGGTCGCGACCACGACGACGGGGACGCCGGCGTCCCGCGTCTCGATGATGCGCTTGTGGATGAACTCGATGGAGCCGACGTCGACGCCGCGCGTGGGCTGGCAGGCGACGAACAGCTTGAGGTCGCGCGAGAGCTCGCGCGCGAGCACGACCTTCTGCTGGTTGCCTCCGGAGAGGCGCCCCGCAGGAGTCTCGATGCTCTGGGTGCGGATGTCGAACTCCTCGACCTTCGCCCGTGCGAAGCGGTCACGCTCGCCCAGCTGCAGAGAGCCGGCACGCACGAAGGGAGCGCCGTCGGTGCGGTTGAGGATGAGGTTCTCGGCGACGGTGAACGTGCCGACCAGCCCGTCGTGGCCGCGGTCCTCGGGGACGAACCCGATACCGGCGTCCAGGAAGTCGCGGACGCTGCGGCCGACGAGGTTGGTGCCGTCGAGCGCGATGCTCCCGCTCGCCGGGGTCACGAGCCCGAGGAGCGCGTCGGCGAGCTCCGTCTGTCCGTTGCCCTGCACGCCGGCGACCACGAGCACCTCGCCGCCGCGGACGGTGAAGCTGACGTCGTCGACGAGCACGAGCCCGTCGGCGTCACGGATCTCCAGGTTCTCGACGGCGAGCAGCGCGTCCGAGTACGTCGGCGCGCCCTTGCGCACCGTCAGCTCGACCGCGCGTCCGACCATGAGCGAGGCCAGCTCGGCGTCGCTCGAGCCCGGCTCCGCCTGACCGACGACGGCGCCGCGGCGCATGACCGTGATGCGGTCGGCGACGGCGCGGACCTCTCGCAGCTTGTGGGTGATGAAGACGATCGCCGCGCCGTCGTCCTTGAGCTGGCGCATGATGCCCATGAGCTCGTCGGTCTCCTGCGGCGTCAGCACGGCCGTGGGCTCGTCGAACACGAGGACCTTGGCGTCGCGCGAGAGCGCCTTGATGATCTCGACACGCTGCTGCACACCGACCGGAAGGTCCTCGACCACCGCGTCGGGGTCCACGTGGAAGCCGAACCGGTCGGCGATCTCACGGACCTTGCGACGCGCGGCGTCGAGGTCGAGCAGCCCGCCGGCCTTCGTCGCCTCGTGCCCCAGCATGACGTTCTCTGCGACGGTGAAGACGGGGACCAGCATGAAGTGCTGGTGCACCATCCCGATGCCCGCCGCCATCGCGTCGCCCGGCCCGGCGAAGGCCACCGCCTCGCCGTCGAGGAGCACCTGTCCCTCGTCGGCCGTGTACAGGCCGTAGAGAACGTTCATCAGCGTCGACTTGCCGGCGCCGTTCTCACCCAGCAGGCAGTGGATCTCGCCGGGCTCGACCGTGAGGTCGATGTGGTCGTTGGCCACCAGAGCGCCGAAGCGCTTCGTGATGCCACGCAGCTCAAGCTTCATGGACCGTTCCTTGGGGTCGGGGCGCGCACGCCCCCTCCAGCGAGCCTGGGGCTCGCTGGAGGGGGCGTGCGGGGTGTCACTGCTGGAGGTAGGACGTGACCTTGATCTCACCGGAGATGATGTCGGCCTTCAGAGCCTCGACCTCGGCGAGCAGGGCCTCGTCGACCTTGCCCTCGAAGTTGTGCAGCGGCGCGATGCCGACGCCGTCGTTCTCGAGGGTGCCGATGTAGGCCTCGGAGTCGAACTCACCGATCGCGGCCGAGGAGATGGCGTCGTAGGTGGACGCGTTCATCTTCTTCTGGATCGAGGTGAGGATGACGTCCTGCGTCTTCGGGTCGCTCTCGTAGAGGTCGGCGTCAGCACCGATCAGGGCGATGTCCCGGTCAGCCGCAGCGATCGAGTCGAGCGCAGCCTGGTAGATCGGGCCACCCACGGGCAGGATCACGTCGACGCCCTGCTCGATGATCGAGTCGGCCGCGTTGCGCGCGTCCTGGTTGTTCTCGAAGCCACCGGTGAAGACGCCCTTGTCGCCGCCCTCGAAGCCGATGACCTGGACGTCGGTCCCGTTGACCTCGTTGTAGTGCTCGACGCCCTGCTTGAAGCCGTCCATGAAGATCGTCACGGTCGGGTAGGGCTGGCCGCCGTACGTGCCGACCTTGCCCGCCTCGGAGTAGCCCGCCGAGAGGTAGCCCGCGAGGAACGCCGCCTGGGCGGTGTCATACAGGAGCGGCTTGATGTTCTCCGCGTCCTTCGTGCCGTCGAAGTCGTTGTCGGCCGCGTCGTCCACGAGGATGTAGTTGATGTCGGGGTTGGCCGTCGCCGACTCGACCGTCGCGGCCGAGAGCGCGAAGCCGACCGACACGATGGCGGTGCAGTCGGTCGAGACGAGCGACTCGAGGTTCGTCTTGAAGTCGGAGTCGGACTGCGACTGGACCTGACCGAACTCGACGCCGTACTCGAGCGCCGCCGTCTGGAGGCCCTCGAAGGAGAGCTGGTTGAAGCTCTTGTCGTCGAAGCCACCAGCATCGGAGACGATGCAGGGCTTGAACCCCTCGACGGCCTTGGACGTGGCCTCGGGCGCCGCGCTCGTGTCGGAGGCACCGGGCGTCGCCGTCGTGGTCTCTTCCGGGGCCTCGCCACATGCTGCGAGCAGCAGCGCTGCCGCGGCACCGACCGCGGCCATCTGGAACGTCTTCTTCACTGAGTTCTCCTACTCGGCTGTACGGGCTGCGCGCCCGCGGTTCCGGGCGGACCGTGCGCCGTCGCGCGGCCCGTGTCAGGGCTGGACGCCCATCGGACTGGCTACTGTACTCAGCACGAAGTGTCGTCCAGGTAAACCAGGCCCCTTCTCGGGCCTTCGTTATGGAGTCGTCACCAGACGTGTCACGCCTAGGACACTCGCGTCCGAGGCGCGGACGCCGAGATGCCGGAACGGCAAGAAGGTGCGTCAGTCGCGCCCGTCGTCGCGCGACCCGGCGTCGTCAGACGCGCCCTGCCCACCGGCGCCGAGACGCGCGAGCAGACGCACGCCCACGCCGAGCGCCCGCTCGTCGGCACGGTAGTCACCCTGATGGATGTCGAAGGTCCGAGCCCCGGGCGTGCGTGTGCCGAGGCGGGCCATCGCGCCGTGCACCTTCGTCAGGTACCAGGCGAAGTCCTCACCGCCGAGGGACTGCTCGGTGAGCGCCACCGCGCCGGGGCCGAGCATGTCGTGCGCGGCCGCCTCGAGCTCTGCGGTGCACGCCGCGTCGTTCTCGACCGGCGGCACGCCCCGGGTGTGCTGGACCTCGACCTCGACGTCGTACGGGGCCACGACCTGCCGGACGGCCTCCTGCAGCACACCGGCCGCGTGGGACCAGGCGCGCACGTCGAGGCAGCGCAACGTCCCGCGCAGAGTCCCGACCGCCGGGATCGCGTTGTGCGCGCGGCCGGCAGACACAGCGCCCCAGGTGAGGTTCACGCCCGAGCGCGGGTCCAGCCGACGCCCCAGGATCGCCGGGACCTGCGTGATGACCTGGCCCATCGTGAAGACGAGGTCGCCGGTGAGGTGCGGCCGCGACGTGTGGCCACCCCGTGAGGTGAGGGTCACGGTCACCTCGTCCGAGGCCGAGGTGATGGGGCCGATGCGGGTCCCCACGCGGCCGACGTCGAGCTTGGGGTCGCAGTGCAGCGCGAAGATGCGGTCGACGCCGTCCATCACGCCCGCGGCGATCAGGTCCGTCGCGCCACCCGGCTGGACCTCCTCCGCGGGCTGGAACACGAGGCGCACCGGGGCGGGCAGGCGCCCTTCCGACTCGAGCGCGCCCAGCACGAGGCCCGCCCCGACGAGCATCGCGGTGTGCAGGTCGTGACCGCACGCGTGCGCCACGCCGGGCTGGGTCGAGGCGTACGGCAGGCCGGTCGTCTCCTGCACCGGCAGCGCGTCGAGGTCGGCACGGAGCGCGACCCGACGGCGGGTGTCTGACGGGCCGCGCACGCCCAGGTCGCAGACGAGCCCCGTCCCGGGCAGCAGGCGCGGCGCGAGGCCCGCGGCCCGGAGGCGCTCGGCGACCACCCGCGTGGTGCGCACCTCGGTGCGGGCGAGCTCGGGGTGCGCGTGCAGGTCCCGGCGGAGCTCGACGACCTCGGCGTCGAGCTCCGCCGCGAGCTCGGCGATCCGGGCCGCCACGGGGATCGGCGCGCTCACAGCAGGTCGTCGAGGCCGCGCTCGCGCACCGCGTCCACGATCGACTTGACCTGCTGCGCGCGAGCACGGGTCGTGACCAGGAGCGCGTCGGGGGTGTCGACGACGACGACGTCGTCGAGCCCCAGGATGGTCACGGTGCGTCCACCCGCCGGGATGACCACGGAACCCGCGCTGTCGAGCCGCACCACGCTGTCCGCCGGTCCCAGCACCTTCGAGCCGCGGTCGTCGACCGCGGGCAGCAGCCCGGCGAGGGAGTTGAAGTCGCCGACGTCGTCCCAGCCGAAGTCCCCGGGGACCATCGCGACCCCGCCCCGGGCGGCGACGGGCTCGGCGATCGCGTGGTCGATCGCGATCTTGTCGAGCGTCGGCCACAGCGCCGTGAGCACCTCGGCGCGCTGCGGGGTGTCCCAGGCGAGAGCGATCGCGCTCAGGCCGGCCGCCAGGTCCGGGTGCTCGCGCTCGAGGTGCTCGAGCAGCACGCCGGTGCGCACGAGGAACATCCCCGCGTTCCACCGGTACTCCCCCGTGGCCAGGTACTCGCGCGCGGTGGCGGCGTCGGGCTTCTCCGTGAAGCCCAGGACCGTGCGGACGCTCGGGGCGCCGTCGATGCCGAGGGGCTCGCCCGAGCGTACGTAGCCGAAGGCCACCGACGGCCGTGAGGCCGCGATGCCGATCGTGGTCACGTACCCGGCGCGCGCGGCCGCGATGCCCTCGCGGACCGCGCGCACGAAGGTCGGCGTGCTCGTGATCACCTGGTCAGCGGCGAACGAGCCGAGCACCACGTCGCCGTGCCGGGCGTGCAGCACGGCGGCCGCGAGCCCGATCGCCGCCATGGAGTCCCGGGGGGAGGGCTCGGCCAGGATGTTGTCGTCGAGCACGCCAGGAAGCTGCTCCGTCACGGCGCTCACGTGGCTGCCGCCCGTCACCACCAGCACCTGGTCGGCCGGCGCGACCGCGGCGAGGCGGTCGACCGTCGCCTGCAGCAGCGTCCGTCCGGAGCCCGTGAGGTCGTGCAGGAACTTGGGGCTGCGGCGCCGTGAGAGGGGCCACAGCCGGGTCCCCGCCCCTCCCGCCGGGATGACGGCGTAGAAGTCCGGCACGGGCTCGTCGAGGGGGCTCATGACCGCCATCCTAGCGAGGGGCAAAAGGCCTGGTCGCCCTGTGGGATCTGTCACAATTCGATGCTGACGGGCCGTCACGACCCCCGCACCGTCCGGCTTCCGGACGCAAAGTCACTACAGTGAGAGCCTGAGACCGGGTAAGCCACCGGTCAGCCAGGGACGACGACGTCCACCGCACGAACTGCCACAGGAGGCTCCCGACGTGCCCAAGGCCCCCGCAGGCACCTTGTACCGCGGCCGTGAAGGCATGTGGTCCTGGGTCGCGCACCGCGTGACCGGTGTCGCCATCTTCTTCTTCCTGCTCGTGCACGTGCTGGACACCGCCCTGGTCCGGGTCTCTCCCGAGGCCTACAACGCGGTGATCGGCACCTACCAGAACCCGATCATGGGCATCGGCGAGCTGGGGCTCGTCGCGGCGATCGCGTTCCACGCCTTCAACGGGCTCCGGATCATCGCCGTCGACTTCTGGTCCAAGGGCCCGCGCTACCAGCGCACGATGCTCTGGGTCGTCATCGGTCTGTTCGTCGTGACGATGGCCGGCTTCGCGCCCCGTCACCTGTCCCACGTCTTCGGAGGCTGACGACGATGACCACCACCATCCCGGCGCCCCGCTCCCCCTACGCCCGCCGCAAGACCAGCCGCTCGAACTTCGAGCTCTACGGCTGGATCTTCATGCGCGCCTCCGGCGTGCTCCTGGTCGTCCTGATCTTCGGGCACCTGTTCATGAACCTCGTGTCCGGCGAGGGCATCAGCGCGATCGACTTCGCCTTCGTCGGCGGCAAGTGGGCCTCCCCGCTGTGGCAGATGTGGGACCTGCTGATGCTCTGGCTCGCCATGACCCACGGCACGATCGGCGTGCGCACGATCATCAACGACTACGCCGAGCGCGACGTCACGCGCGGCGTCCTGAAGGTGGCGCTGTACACCGCCTACACGATCGTCGTGGTCCTCGGCACCCTGGTGATCTTCACCTTCGACCCGTGCCCCACGGACGCCCCGCGCGAGCTGCTCGCGTCCTTCTGCCCCGCCTGACCTACCACCTACGCCCAGGAGGCATCGACCCCGATGCAGACCCACCAGTACGACGTCATCATCGTCGGCGCCGGCGGCGCAGGGATGCGCGCGGCGCTCGAGTCCTCGACGCGCGCCCGCACCGCCGTGATCTCCAAGCTGTACCCGACGCGCTCCCACACGGGCGCCGCGCAGGGCGGCATGTGCGCCGCCCTCGCGAACGTCGAGGAGGACAACTGGGAGTGGCACACGTTCGACACGGTCAAGGGCGGTGACTACCTGGTCGACCAGGACGCCGCCGAGGTCATGGCGAAGGAGGCGATCGACGCCGTCCTCGACCTCGAGAAGATGGGCCTGCCGTTCAACCGCACGCCCGAGGGCAAGATCGACCAGCGCCGCTTCGGCGGGCACACGCGCAACCACGGCGAGGCCGCCGTGCGCCGCGCGTGCTACGCCGCGGACCGCACCGGCCACATGATCCTGCAGACGCTCTACCAGAACTGCGTCAAGCAGGACGTGGAGTTCTTCAACGAGTTCTACGTCCTCGACCTCATCCTCGACAAGGACCTCGCGATCGAGGACGTCCCGGAGGGTGAAGAGGTCGCCGTCGCGGGCGTCGTCGCCTACGACCTCGCCTCGGGCGAGATCCACGTCTTCCGCGCCAAGTCGGTCGTGCTGGCCACCGGCGGTGCCGGAAAGATCTTCAAGACGACGTCCAACGCGCACACCCTCACGGGCGACGGCATGGCTCTCGCGCTGCGGCGCGGCCTGCCGCTCGAGGACATGGAGTTCTTCCAGTTCCACCCGACGGGCCTCGCCGGGCTCGGCATCCTGCTGTCGGAGGCCGCCCGCGGTGAGGGCGGGATCCTCCGCAACGGCGACGGCGAGCGCTTCATGGAGCGCTACGCCCCCACCATCAAGGACCTCGCGCCCCGCGACATCGTCGCGCGGTCCATGGCCAACGAGGTCCGCGAGGGCCGCGGAGCCGGGCCGAACAAGGACTACGTCCTGCTCGACCTCACGCACCTCGAGCCTGCGCACATCGACGCCAAGCTCCCGGACATCACGGAGTTCGCCCGCACCTACCTGGGCATCGAGCCGTACACCGAGCCCGTGCCCGTCTACCCCACCGCGCACTACGCGATGGGTGGCGTGCCGACCAACATCACGACCGAGGTGCTGCGGAACAACACGGACGTCGTCAAGGGTCTGTTCGCCGCCGGCGAGGTCGCGTGCGTCAGCGTGCACGGCTCCAACCGCCTCGGCACGAACTCGCTCCTCGACATCAACGTCTTCGGCAAGCGCGCCGGCGTGGCGGCGGCCGAGTACGCCGCGGGCGCCACGATCGTCGAGATGCCCGAGAACGCGACCTCCGCGGTGGTCGCCCAGCTCGAGGCGATGCGCCAGCGTCCCGACGGCGAGCGCGTGGCGGACCTTCGCCGCGAGCTGCAGGAGACGATGGACCGGGGAGCACAGGTGTTCCGCACGTCGGAGTCCCTGACCGAGACCCTCACCGTGATCCAGGGCCTGCAGGAGCGCTTCTCGCGCGTCAGCGTCCAGGACAAGGGCAAGATGTTCAACACCGACCTCCTCGAGGCCGTCGAGCTCGGGTTCCTGCTCGACATCGCCGAGGTCGTCGTCGTCGGCGCGCTCTCCCGTGAGGAGTCCCGCGGCGGGCACTTCCGTGAGGACTTCCCCGACCGGGACGACGCCAACTTCATGTCGCACACCATGGCGTACCGCCGCCGGACCGACGGCGCCGACGTCGACGCGGCGGGCATCCCGCCGCACGAGACCAGGCTCGACACCAAGCCGGTCGTGGTGACCCGCTATCAGCCGATGGAGCGTAAGTACTGATGACTGCCACAACCGAGGAGACCCGGACCTCCGAGAAGGCCGGCGCGATCCCCACCTTTGACATCACGCTCCGCGTGCGGCGCTACCTGCCCGAGTCCACCCACGGTGAGGAGTCGTACTGGGAGGACCACCAGCTCACCATGCTGGCGACCGACCGGGTGCTCGACGCCCTGCACAAGATCAAGTGGGAGACCGACGGCTCGCTCACCTTCCGCCGCTCGTGCGCGCACGGCATCTGCGGTTCCGACGCCATGCGCATCAACGGGCGCAACCGGCTCGCGTGCAAGGCCCTGCTCAAGGACCTCAACCCGGGCAAGCCCATCACCGTCGAGCCCATCAAGGGCCTGCCCGTGATCAAGGACCTCGTGGTCGACATGGAGCCCTTCTTCGCGTCGTACCGCGAGATCATGCCGTTCCTCATCACTTCGGGGAACGAGCCCTCGCAGGAGCGTCTGCAGTCCGCCGAGCAGCGCGAGCGGTTCGACGACACCACCAAGTGCATCCTGTGCGCCGCGTGCACGACGTCCTGCCCCGTCTTCTGGACCGACGGTCAGTACTTCGGCCCGGCCGCGATCGTCAACGCGCACCGGTTCATCTTCGACAGCCGCGACGACGGTGCCACCCAGCGCCTGGAGATCCTGAACGACAAGGAGGGCGTGTGGCGCTGCCGCACCGCCTTCAACTGCACCGAGGCCTGCCCGCGCGGCATCGAGGTCACCAAGGCGATCCAGGAGGTCAAGCGGGCGATGATCACCCGCGCCTTCTGACGCGAGCCTCGAGCAGCGACGAAGCCCGCGCGGTCCTCACGACCGCGCGGGCTTCGCTGCGCTGGTCACGCGTCCGGGTCCCGGCGCCTGCGCATCTCGTCGGCCAGCGCGGGGTTCGTGGCGGCGAGGTGCGCGGCGACGTTGTCGCGGGTGGCAGGCGGCTTGTCCTGGCTGAGCTTCGCCCTGGCGTCGAAGCGGTCGACGCGCATCCGCAGGCCGACGGTACCCTTGGCGACCCGTCGCGCGCGGGCCTCGTCGTCGGCGAGCGCCCGGCCGTGCGGGTGGTGCTGCTCGAACTGGTCGGTCAACCGGGCCAGCACCCCGAAGTTCTCCTCCTCACCGAGGAGGACGGGGGTCCCGTAGAGGTGCGCGGTGACGTGGTTCCACGTCGGGATGACCTCGCCGGGGGCGTACCAGCTGGGTGAGACGTAGTCGTGCGGTCCTTGGACGATCACGAGCACCTGGTGCTGCCCGAGCTCGTGCAGCTCGTCGTCCGGGCGGCCGAAGTGGCTCAGGATCGTCAGGTCCGGGGCGGAGTCGTCGAGGAGGATCGGGTAGTGCGAGGCGACTAGGCCCTGGCTGGTCGCGGTGACGAACGTCGCCCAGGGGTGTCGTTCGACGAGGCGCCTGACCTCGTCAGGATCGTCCATCAGGTACCGGGGACTGTGTCTCACGAGCTGCTCCTCGGGTCGAGGCGGGTGCGCGCGGCGCAGCCCGCGCAGATGGTGCTAGGCGGTCGCTCGGAGCCCGAACGTCTGGACCGTGCGCCACACACCGTCGTCGCCGTGCTCGAACAGGTCCACCGCCGTGACGCGGAACGCGGCCTCGAAGCCGGCCATGTCCTCGAAGGCGGCGTCGAGCGCGTTGTCCGGGACCTCGTGCGCCACCGTCACGTGCGGGTGGTAGTTGAACCGCAGGTCCTGGTCGAGCGGGCCGGTGCGGATCGCCTGCTCGAGGCGCTCGCACTCGGCAATACCGGCCGCGACCTGCACGAACACGACCGGCGAGACCGGTCGGAACGTGCCGCTGCCCCGCAGGAGCATGTTGAACGGCGCGGCGTGCGCTGCCACTCCCGCCAGGTGGGCGTGCACGTCGTCCAGCCGGGCGATGTCTACGACCGTCGGGCCGAGCAGGGTGACGTGCGGCGGGATCACGTCCGCGAAGGGGTCCCCGGAGCGTCGGCGAGCGTCCTCGAGGACCGCCGCGAACGGCTCGGGCACCCGGACGGCGACGCCGATCCTGGTCTGCCCAGCACCCCGCTCAGGAAGCCTCACCGCCGCGCCGCCGGCACGAGACCCATACGGTCCCGGATCCGGTCGAGCGTCGCCGCGCCGAGCTCGCGGGCCCGGTCCGCGCCGGCGGCGAGCACGCGGTCGAGCTCGGCCGGGTCGTCCAGGTACTCGTTGGCGACCCGCTGCAGCGGGGTCAGGAGCTCGACGACGGCCTCGGCCAGGTCGACCTTGAGGTGGCCGTACATCTTGCCCTCGTACGCGCGCTCGAGGTCCGCGACGGGCGTGCTCGTCAGCACGGAGAGCATCGTCAGGAGGTTGGCGACTCCCGGCTTGGTCGCCGGGTCGTAGCGGATCTCGGTGCCGTCGTCGGTCACCGCCGCCTTGATGTTCTTGGCAGCGCGCTTGGGGTCGTCCAGGAGGAAGACGGCGCCCTTGTTCCCGTCCTCCTTGCTCATCTTGCGGGCCGGGTCCTGCAGGTCCTGGATCCGCGCGCCCGCCGCCATGATGTGCGGCTCGGGGACCACGCAGGTGCCGTCGCCGAACCTCGAGTTCATGCGCTCCGCGAGGTCGCGGGCGAGCTCGAGGTGCTGGCGCTGGTCTTCCCCGACAGGGACGAGCGCCGTGTCGTACAGCAGGATGTCCGCGGCCATCAGGACCGGGTAGGTGAACAGACCGACGGTCGTGCCCTCCGCACCACGCTTGGCGGACTTGTCCTTGAACTGCGTCATGCGGCTGGCCTCGCCGAACCCGGTCTGGCAGCCCAGCAACCAGGCGAGCTCGGAGTGCTCGTGCACGTGCGACTGCACGAACAGGGTGGAGCGCGCCGGGTCCACGCCCGCGGCGAGGTACTGGGCGGCCGTCCGGCGGGTGCGGTCGCGCAGGCGCGCCGGGTCCGGGTTCACCGTGAGCGCGTGCAGGTCGACGACGCAGTAGAGCGCGTCGTGCGAGTCCTGCAGCGCGACCCACTGCGTCAGGGCGCCGATGTAGTTGCCGAGGTGCAGCGAGTCGTTCGTGGGCTGCATCGCCGAGAAGATCCGAGGGCGTCCGCCGTGCTCAACCATCCCGCCATTGTGCCAGTCCAGGGCGGGTGCTCCGAATGCACGCACCCCCGCGCGACCCCTCAGGTGGCCTCGTCGTCGTACGGCGCCGGCGCGCCCGGCGCGAGCCCCCCGAGGGCATCGCCCGCGCCGGCACCCTGGCTGGCGCGCCCGGCACCGACGGACTCGCGTGCGTCCGCATCGTCGTCCTCGAGGAGCGCGTCCCGGACGATCCTGCGCGGGTCGTAGCGACGTGGGTCGATGGCGGCCCAGTCGACGTCGGGCGCCTGGTCGCTCATGCGTTCCTTGGTCTCCGTCAGGAGACGCTTGGCGGTCCGCGCGCCGTTGGCCAGCTGTTCGGTGTACTGCGGCAGGCGCTCGGGACCGACCACGATGGCGATCACGAGGAGCAGGACGAGGGCCTCTCCCCCGTTGATGCCGAACATGCCCTCAGCCTACTGGCGCCGTGCGCGGCGCCGGTCCGGCGGGCGTCCTGCTCAGTTGCTGACCGCCTCGTCGAGCTCCATCCGGAGCTCGCGGGCGTCACCGGTGCCGCTGCGGACCGTGAGCAGGACCGCGTCGCCCGGCGCCTTGGCACGGATGGCGACGATCAGCTCGTCGGGCTGCGTCACGGGACGCCCGTCGATCGCGAGGATCACGTCGCCGGGGCGGATGCCGGCGCGGTCCGCAGGGCCGTCCGGGCTCACAGCGGGCCCGTCGGTGGCGTCCGCGCCCGTGACCACCTGGACGCCCTCGCCGACGTACGAGGTGTCGAGCAGGACACCGATGACGGGGTACGTCGCCGTGCCGGTCTCGATCAGCTCCGCGGCCGTGCGCCGGACCTGGTTGGAGGGGATGGCGAAACCGAGTCCCACGCTTCCCGTCGCCTCCGTGCGCCCCGGCGGCTGCGCAATCGCGGAGTTGATGCCGATGACCTCGCCCGCGGTGTTCACGAGCGGGCCGCCCGAGTTGCCGGGGTTGATCGCGGCGTCCGTCTGGATGGCGTTGATGAACGCCTGCTCCGCCTGCCCGCCCGCCACGACCGGGCGGTTCTTTGCGCTGACGATGCCCGTGGTGACGGTCCCGTCCAGCCCGAGCGGCGCGCCGACCGCGATGACGGCGTCGCCGACGACGACCGCGTCGGAGTCGCCCAGGACGAGCGCGTCGAGGTCGTCCCGGTCGATGCGAAGCACGGCGAGGTCGTAGTTGACGGTCCGCCCCACGAGCTCGCCGACGTGCTCGCTACCGTCCCACAGGATCACCGTGACGACCGCGCCGGAGTCGGCCTCGGACACGACGTGGTTGTTGGTGAGGATGTAGCCGTCCGCGCTGAGCACGAAGCCCGACCCGGTCGAGACGCCGGTCTGCCCGCGGACCTCGAGCGAGACGACCGAGCGGATCACCTCGTCCGCGGTCGCCGCGATGCTCCCGGCCACGAGGGTGTCGCGCTCGGCGTCCGCGGCCACCTCGATCTCCACGACCTGGGCCCGCGTGAGGTAGGGATAGGCGGCGCCACCGAGAGCGCCGGCGGCGAGCGCGACGAGGACGAGCCCGAGCGTCGCGATCGCGCCCACCCCGCGGCGGCGGCGCTCGGGCAACCGAGCGGGCTTGTCGTCCCACAGTCCGTGCAGGCCGATCGCGCTCGGGTAGGCCGCGTCACCCGGGGCCGCGGCAGGCGCGGACGTGCTGGGCCACGGGAGGGCGGGTCCCGGCGGCTCCGGCGCCGGCGGCACCCACGCCTGGTCCGGGCGCCCCGGACGGTACGGGTCGTGGGGGTCAGTCATGGGTGAGTCCCTCCACCACGTCACGGATCCGGACGTCCTCGTCGCCGTACGCCTCGATGATCGTGCCGTCGATCTCCCACACCGCGTGCCACGGGTCGGACTCGAGGACGTGCACCGCGACGTCGCCGACCTGCAGCACGCTGGCACCCGCGAGCGCCGCCGCGTCCAGCCGCCCGCGCCGCTCCTCCACCACGACGTGCCCGGCGGAGCTCTCGAGCCGGAGGACGAGCCTGCGGTCGCCGTCCGCGAAGGAGGCACCCGCGACGTTCATCCGGGTGGGCATCACCCAGTCGCCGCCCGCCACGAGGTCGGTCCGCGCGACCGTGGTCGGGGCGCCCGCGATCACCTGGAGCGAAGCCCCCCGCGAGGTGTCGGGGCGATAGCCGTCCGAGCCCCCCAGCACCAGCACGCCGGTCACGCCGGCCGCAGCGGCCGAGAGCCCGAGCGCCGTGGTCCGCCGCCACTGCCGGCTGCGCGCGTGCGGGGTGGCGCGCTCCCCCGGCGCACGGCGGGCCGGCCGGTCGCCAGCGCCGACGGGCTCACGGGGCACCGCGGCGAGGATCCGGTCCGCCAGGTCCGGAGCAGGCTCGACCGGCGCTGCCGCGACGATCTGGCGGGCGTCCAGCTGCGCCGCGACCTCGGCGCTGCACGCTGCGCACGTCGCGAGGTGGGAGTGCACGCGGGAGGCCTGCGGGCCGGTGAGCTCACCGTCGACGTACGCGCACAGCCACGCACCGAAGTGGTGGCGCACGCCGGTCACGACGCCACCTCGGTGCCGCTGGCGTCGACGACATGGGCGCCGGCGACATGGGCGTCGAGGTCCGCACCCCGCCGGGGCGACCGGTCCGCGAGGCTGGTCCGCAGCTGAGCCCGGCCGCGGTGGATCCTGGAGCGCACGGTGCCCATCTTGACCCCGAGGGTGGCAGCGATCTCCTCATAGCTGAGGCCCTCGATGTCGCACAGCACCACGGCAGCGCGATAGTCGGGGCGAAGCCCGTTGAGCGCCTGCTGCACGTCGTGGTCGAGGTTGGCGTGCTCGAACCGGCGTTCCGGGACGTCCTCGCGCGAGCCGACGACGTCGTCGGTCCGGTCCCCGGCGGGCTCGGTGCGCTGGCGCTGGCGCCGCCGGACCGAGTCCAGGAACAGGTTGGTCGTGATGCGGTGCAGCCAACCCTCGAACGTTCCTGGCGTGTAGCTGGACAACGAGCGGAACACCCGGACGAACACGTCCTGGGTGAGGTCCTCGGCGTCGTGCCGGTTGCCCGTGAGCCGGTACGCGAGCCGGTAGACCCGGCCCGAGTGCTCCCGCACGATCTCCTCCCACGTGGGGGTCGGGTGCGCATCCATGCCCCCATGGTCTCAGATGCCTTCCTGCGCCACCGAGCCGACGCCCAGCACGTGGGCGGTAGCATTCGACTCGACGACCCATCGACCCAGGAGGCCATCATCTCCAGCGACAAGGCCCAGAGCTGGGCGTACAGCGAGGACTTCGTCCCCGAGGACGATGTGCTGCTCGCCGCCCGCGAGCGCGCGGGCCAGCTGGGCTGCTCCGTCATCGCCCCGGGCGCCGGCGCCGTGCTCCGGCTGCTCGCTGCCACGCTGCGCGCACGGTCCGTCGTCGAGGTGGGCACCGGCACGGGCGTCGCCTCGCTCTGGCTGCTGCGCGGGATGGCCCCCGACGGGGTCCTCACGACGATCGACATCGAGGCCGAGCACCTGACCGCGGCCAAGGCCGCCTTCGCGGCCGAGGGGGTGCGCAGCACCCGTACCCGCGCCATCTGCGGGCGCGCCGGTGACGTGCTGCCGCGGCTCGCGGACGCTGCCTACGACCTCGTGCTCGTCAGCGCAGACAAGGACGGCCTGCCGGACTACGTCGAGCAGGCCCTGCGGCTCCTGCGCCCCGGCGGGGTGCTCGCGGTCGACGACGCCCTGTGGCACGACCGCGTCGCTGACCCGGCGCGACGTGACGAGGTCACCACGACGGTCCGCGAGGTGGGCCGGTCGCTCGCCCACGACGACCGCGTCGTGCCTGCGCTCGTCCCGTCGGGCAACGGCCTCCTGCTCGCCGTCCGGCGCTGAGCGTCTACGCGAGGTCGCGCAGCGCCGCCAGCAGCAGGCGCGCGCCGTAGCCGGTCGCCCCGGCCACGACCTCGTCGCGGTCCTTGCCCGAGCGGGCCGGACCGGCGATGTCCAGGTGAGCCCAGCGCCGCTCGCCCACGAAGGTGCGCAGGAACAGCGCAGCCGTGATGGAGCCGCCGCCGTGGTTCACGAGCGGCACGTGGCTGACGTCGGCGATCGACGAGTCCAGCGCGCTGGCGTAGTCCTCGACGAGCGGCATGTGCCACACCGGCTCGCCCGTGGCACGCCCGGCGGCCTCGAGCACGCGCACGAGCTCCGGGTCCGCGCTGTACAGAGCGCCGTGGAGCGGCCCGAGCCCCATGCTCGCCGCGCCGGTGAGGGTCGCGACGTCGATCAGGACGTCCGGCTCGAGCTCGGCGTCGGCGTACGCGAGGGCGTCGGCCAGGACCAGGCGCCCCTCGGCGTCGGTGTTCGACACCTCGACGGTGGTGCCGCCGTGCACCCGCAGGACGTCGCCGGGGCGGTAGGAGGTGCCCGAGAAGTGGTTCTCGGCGAGTGGCAGGACCGCGGTGACGCGGACCGGCAGCTCGGCCGACGCGGCACCGAGCACGGCCGCGAGCGCGACGGCGGCACCAGCCATGTCCGTCTTCATGGGCACCATCGCCTCGCGGGGCTTGATGGAGATCCCGCCCGTGTCATAGGTGATGCCCTTGCCCACCAGGACCACGTGCCGGGCGTCGCTGCGGGGCTCGCCGTCGGGTCCCACGGGGTCGTACGTGACGGTGACGAGGCGCGGCTCGCTCGCCGAGCCGGCGCCGACCGCCAGGATCCCGCCGAAGCCGTCAGCCGTGAGGTCGGCGAGGTCCCACGTGCGTGAGACGAGCCCGGCGTCGTCGGCCAGCGCCGTGGCGCGGGCCGCGAACCAGGCCGGGTCCTTGATGTTGGCCGGTGCGTTCGTGAGGTCGCGCGTGAGCCAGGTGGCGCGTGCGCCACGGAGCGCGTCCACGACGGCGGACTCGGGGTGCTCGCCGAGCAGCACCAACTGGTCAGCAGGGCCCGGCTCGGGGGCCGAGGTCTGACCCGAAGGAATGCGGTAGGCCGCGAGCGCGTACCCCTCGACGAATGCCGCCGCGTCCTCGGCGCCGCCGTGGCCCGCCACGGGGGTGAGCACACGGCTCGCTCCCCGGGTGGCCCGGGCGAGAGCAGCCCCGGCCTTGCGCAGGTCCGCAGGGGTGCCGTCGCCTACGCCGAGCAGGATCACCCGCTCCGGGAGCCCGCTCCACGGCATCTCCCGGCGGCCGTGGGCTCGCGGGAGGTCGACGACGTGTGCGTCTCCGGGGGCACCGGTCGCCCGGCCACGCTCGGCGAGCTCGGCCAGGTCGATGCCGTAGCGCACGGCAGCGTCGACCGTGCCGGCACGCGGCTCGAGGCCGTCGCCCTCCTCGGGCGCAGGCGCGACCGGGACGGCAAGCACGTCGACGTGGTCCGCTGTCAGGAGGGGCGAGTCAGCGACGCTCCCGCGCGCGACGACGACCTCCGGCAGGACGGTCTCCCCGTCCCAGACGCGGGCGGCTCTGGCCAGGGCCTTCGCGGATCGTGGCAAAGCTCAGCCCACGACGCCGTGGAGCGCCTCACCCAGCTCGCCGGCCTCGGCCGCGGTCAGCTCGACCACGAGGCGGCCACCGCCTTCGAGGGGAACGCGCATGACGATGCCGCGGCCTTCCTTCGTCACCTCGAGCGGCCCGTCGCCGGTCCTCGGCTTCATAGCAGCCATGAGTGGCACTCCCTCTCGTCGCACACTGGATGTCCGGGGGTCAGTCTAGTTCATGCACGCGTGAAGACTCGCCCCCGACCCGGCAATGGACGGTTCATCCACCGACGTCAGGCGCCCGCTCACAGCCCGCGCCTCGGCGCGCGCGGCGCCAGCTCACCGCGGACCGCCGCCACGAGGTCCAGCGTGCGCCGCGTGGCGAGCACGTCGTGCGTGCGGAAGACCCGGACGCCGAGCCACGCGGCCACGGCCGTCGCCGCGAGGGTGCCCTCCAGCCGCAGGTCGGCCGGGAGGTCGAGGGTCTCTCCGACGAAGTCCTTGCGGGACAGCGCCATCAGCACCGGGTAGCCCAGCGCCACGAGGGCGTCCGCCCTCCGCACCAGGCGCAGCGAGTTCGCGGTGGTCTTGCCGAAGTCGTGCGTCGGGTCCACGAGCACGGACGCGGACGGCACGCCGCAGGCCACGGCCCGCTCGGCCGCGCGGCGCAGCGTCTGCAGGACGTCGAGGACGACGCCGTCCTGCGGGTCCGTCCCGGCCGGGGCGTCCGCGGGGAGCGGGAAGGAGACGTGGTGCGGGTCGGTCCGCGGGGGAAGCCCCCCGGTGTGCGAGCAGACGACGCCCACGCCGTGCCGGCCGGCGACCTCGACCAGCGCCGGGTCGTGGCCGGCCCACGTGTCGTTGAGCAGGTCCGCGCCGGCGGACACGGCTGCAGCGGCGACCTCGGAACGCCAGGTGTCCACGCTCACGAGGATGTCGGGAACCTGCGCGCGGACCTGCGCGACGAACGGGACCACACGGTCGATCTCCTCGGCGACGCTGATCTCCGGTCCCACGCCCGCCCGCACGCCGCCGACGTCGACGATCTGCGCGCCGTCGTCCGCCGCCCGCGCGACGGCGTCGAGCGCGGCAGCGTCGTCGGGGAAGCGCGCGGGCGCGTAGAACGAGTCCGTGGTCCGGTTGACGATCGCCATCACGACGCCGCCCCTGAGCGCAGCGCCCCGGAGCTCCAGGTCGGGAGCGCCTGGAGGAACGTCGCCCAGCATCAGGGGGAGGTCTCCCCCGCGGTCTCCCGCGCGGCCTCCTGCTGCTCGGCGGCGTTGCCCCGCGCGGCGGCGTCCTCCCGGGCGCGCAGCTCAGCGCCCTTCTCGACCACGTGCGCGACGGCTTCCTCTGCGGTGTCCACCATGACCAGCAGGTCCAGGTCGACCTCGTTGATCATGCCGCGCTCGAGCACGCAGTCCCGCAGCCACGACAGCATCGGTCCCCAGTAGCCGGAGTCGACGAGGACGATGGGAAACTCGGTGACCTTGTGCGTCTGCACGAGCGTGATCGCCTCGAACAGCTCGTCGAAGGTGCCGAAGCCCCCCGGGAGCACGACGAAGCCCTCGGCGTACTTGACGAACATCGTCTTGCGGGCGAAGAAGTACCGGAAGTTCACGCCCAGGTCGACCCACTGGTTCATGCCCTGCTCGAAGGGCAGCTCGATGCCGAGGCCCACCGACACCCCGCCGGCCTCGCTCGCACCCTTGTTGGCCGCCTCCATGATGCCCGGCCCGCCGCCGGTGATCACCGCGTACCCGGCGTCCACGAGCGCCGCACCGAGCTGCTCACCCAGCGCGTAGTCGGGGTGGTCGGGCTTGGTGCGCGCGGACCCGAACACGCTGACGGCCGCGCCGAGCTCCGCGAGCGCCCCGAAACCCTCGACAAACTCGCTCTGGATGCGCATGACGCGCCACGGGTCGCCGTGCAGCCAGTCCGTCTCACCGCCCTTGGCGAGCAGGCGCTGGTCGGTGGTCTGCGCGGGGATCTGCCCGCGGCGCAGCAGCACCGGACCCTTGCGGTAGCCGGTCCCGGGCTGAGCAACTCCGTCGTCCGTCATACCTCCCACCCTAGTAGCGAGGGTGTCGCCCCAGCGCGGCTACGACGCGAGCCAGAAGTGAAGAGCGTCGAAACAGGTGGTGATCTGCGCCGTCGGGCAGCGCTCGTCGTCCTTGTGCGCGAGCAGCGGGTCACCAGGGCCGAAGTTCACCGCCGGGACGCCCAGCGCCGAGAAGCGCGCGACGTCGGTCCAGCCGAACTTGGGCGCGACCTCGCCGCCGGTGCGGGCCAGCACGGCCTCGACGAAGGCGGCCGCCAGGGGATCGTCCAGGCCTGGCCGCGCGCCCGGTGCGGCGTCCGTGACCACGACGTCGAAGCCCGCGAACACCTCGCGCACGTGCGCCTCGGCGGCCGCCGGGTCCTGGTGCGGGGCGAAGCGGTAGTTCACCGTGACGACGCACTCGTCCGGGATGACGTTGGTCGCGTGACCGCCGCGGATGCCCACGGCGTTGAGCCCCTCGCGGTAGGTCAGCCCGTCGACCTCCACGGACCGCGGCTCGTAGCGGTCGAGCCTGGCCAGCACCTCGCTCGCGCGGTGGATCGCGTTGTCCCCCATCCAGGAGCGCGCCGAGTGCGCGGTGACGCCGGGCACGCGCACGTCCACCCGCAGGGTGCCGTTGCAGCCGCCCTCGATCCCTCCTGCCGTCGGCTCGCCGAGGACCGCGAAGTCTCCCTGCACCCAGTCCGGGTGCTGGGCGACGAGCCGGCCGAGGCCGTTGAGCGCGCTGGCGACCTCCTCGTGGTCGTAGAACACCCACGTCACGTCCCACCGGGGCGCGTCCAGGCGCGCCGCGAGGGCGAGCATGACTCCCACGCCACCCTTCATGTCGACGGTCCCGCGCCCCCACAGCTCCGGGCCGTCCGGTCCGTCGCGGAGCTCGGTCGGCAGGTTCGGGGGGTCGGTGAGCGGGACCGTGTCGAGGTGTCCGGCGATGACCACGCGCCGCTCGCGCCCGAGCCTCGTGCGCGCGACCACCGCGTCGCCGTCGCGCAGCACCTCGAGGTGCGCGAGCGGCGCGAGCGCACCCTCGACCGCGTCGGCGATCGCGCGCTCGTCGCCGGAGACGGACGGGAGGTCGCACAGCGCCCGGGTGAGCTCGACGGGGTCGGACCAGGGATCGAGGTCGGCAGCCATAGGCCGACGGTACCGCGCACCCCAGCCGCGCCGCACCGGCTGTCCACCGCGCCCGACACGCGGACCGCGGCTCGCCCGCCACCCGCACGCCCCTACTCTGGAGCCATGACTTCTTCGCGGACAGCCTGGGGCCATGGACTGACGACCACCACGACCGGCGGCACGGTGCTCGACACCTGGTTCCCCGCGCCCGCGCTGGGCTCACGCTCGGCGGACGACGCCGCGCTGCTGGCCGACCTGGAGGCGCTCGCCGGCCCGGACGCGGACCGTGAGGTCGTCCGCGAGGTCGTCACGCGCGAGATCGACCTCGACGCGCCGCCCGCCGACGCCGTCGACGCCTACCTCCGCCTGCACCTGCTCTCGCACCGCCTGGTCGCCCCCCGGGGGCAGAACCTCGACGGTCTGTTCGGGGTCCTCGCCAACGTCGTGTGGACGAGCCACGGCCCCTGCTCACCCGAGGGCTTCGAGCGCACGCGGGTGCGGCTCGCGCGCCGCGGCCAGGTCACGGTGCACGGCGTGGACAAGTTCCCGCGCATGGTGGACTACGTCGTCCCCTCCGGCGTGCGCATCGCGGACGCCGACCGCGTGCGCCTGGGCGCGCACCTCGCGCCGGGCACGACCGTCATGCACGAGGGGTTCGTGAACTTCAACGCCGGGACGCTTGGCACCTCCATGGTCGAGGGACGGATCTCCGCCGGCGTGACGGTCGGCGACGGTTCCGACATCGGTGGCGGTGCCTCGATCATGGGCACGCTCTCGGGCGGGGGAACCCACGTCGTCACGATCGGCGAGCGGTCGCTGCTGGGGGCGAACTCGGGGCTGGGCATCCCGCTGGGCGACGACTGCGTCGTCGAGGCCGGCCTCTACGTCACCGCGGGCACCAAGGTTACCGTCGTGGGCGACGCCGACGCCGAGCCCGTCGTCGTCAAGGCCCGCGAGCTCGCCGGGCACGACAACCTGCTGTTCCGCCGCAACTCGGTGACCGGCGCGGTCGAGGTCGTGGCGCGCGCGGGCACGGGCATCGAGCTCAACGCCGCGCTGCACGCGAACTGAACGGGCACCCCGATCCCGTGAACCGTCCCCGGACCCGACGGCGCGTCCGACGCTCGCCCGGCCGCGCCCTGGCCCGGGCCGCGGCGGTCGTCGCCGCGGGGCTCGGCGTGCTCGCGCTCGGCGTCACCGGCGTCGTCGCGGCGATCGACCGGATGATCCCGGACGAGCCTCTGACCGAGCGCTGCGCGGCCGACCTCGACGGGACGCAGTGGTACCTCACCCCGGACCAGGCCCAGCACGCGGCCCTCTTCGCGGCGATGGCGCACGAGCGCGACCTGCCGGCACGCGCGGTCACCCTCGCGATCGCCACCGGGCTGCAGGAGTCAAAGCTCACCAACATCGACTACGGCGACCGGGACTCCGTGGGCCTGTTCCAGCAGCGCCCGTCCCAGGGCTGGGGCGAGGTCGAGCAGCTGATGGACCCCGTGTACGCCACGGGCGCGTTCTACGACGCACTGATCAAGGTCGACGGCTACGAGGACATGGAGATCACGGTCGCCGCGCAGGCCGTGCAGCGCTCCGGGTTCCCCGACGCCTACGCGCAGCACGAGGGCCGCTCCCGCGCGTGGGCCAACGCGCTCGCGGGGTATGCCGAAGGGGCCGTGACGTGCGCGCTCGCAGCCCCGGACGCGCCGGGCTCCCCCGACGCGCTGGCTGCGCGCGTCGCACGCGACCTTCCCACCGTCGGCATCGAGGCCACGCCCACCCGCGTGAGCATCGATGCCGTGCCGCTGGCCGGCGACGGCGGGATCGACACCCCCGCGCGCGCCGGGACCGCCGTCGCGGCCTGGGCGGTCGCGGTCGCCCACGCGCACGGCGCCACCGCCGTCGGCGTGGGCGACCAGGTGTGGAGCCGGGCGGACAACACGTGGACCGCCGGTGACGTCACGCTCCCGGACGGCCTCGTCCAGGTCGACCTCGCAGACTGACGCCGCCGGTCCCCGACCTCACGAGGAGGCGGGGCCCGGCGTCGGTGCGAGGCGCGTCGGTGCGAGGCGCGTCAGCGCTGGGCGACCGGCACGTAGTCGCGCTCGGTGTAACCGGTGTAGATCTGGCGCGGACGGCCGATCTTCATGGCCGGGTCCTTCATCATCTCGCGCCACTGCGCGATCCAGCCCGGCATGCGGCCGAGGGCGAAGAGCGGCGTGAACATCTGCGGAGAGAAGCCCATCGCCTTGTAGATGAGGCCGGTGTAGAAGTCGACGTTCGGGTACAGCTTGCGCTCGATGAAATAGTCGTCGTTGAGCGCGATCTCCTCGAGCTTCATCGCGATGTCGAGCATCTCGTCCTCGACCCCGAGGGCCTCGAGGACCTCGTGCGCGCTGTCCTTGACGATCGCGGCGCGCGGGTCGTAGTTCTTGTAGACCCGGTGGCCGAAGCCCATGAGGCGGACCCCGTCCTCCTTGTCCTTGACGCGGCGCATGAACTCGGTGGCGTCGCCGCCGCCGGCCTGGATCTCGGTGAGCATCGCGAGCACGGCCTCGTTGGCGCCGCCGTGCGACGGACCGGACAGGGCGTTGACGCCCGCGGCCACGGACGCGTACAGGTTCGCGTTGCTGGAGCCGACCATGCGGACGGTCGAGGTCGAGCAGTTCTGCTCGTGGTCGGCGTGCAGGATGAGCAGCGTGTCGAGCGCCTTGACCACGACCGGGTCCGACTCGTAGGCCATGTAGGGCACGGCGAACGTCATGCGCAGGAAGTCGTCGACGTAGCCGCGCGAGTAGTCCGGGTACAGCAGCGGCTCGCCGGCCGCGCGACGGTGCAGGTACGACGTGATGGTGCGCGTCTTGGCGAGCAGCAGGACGGTCGCGAGCTCGACGGTGTCGTCGTCGTGCGGGTCGAGCGACTCGGGGTAGAAGGTCGCGAGCGCGTTGATCGCCGAGGCGAGCACGGCCATCGGGTGGCCGTTGCGCGGGAAGGTCCCCATGAACGTGCGGAAGTCCTCGTGCACGAACGTGTGCCGGTTGACGCGGCTCTCGAACGCCTCGAACTCGGCCGCGCTCGGCAGCTCGCCCTTGAGCAGCAGGTAGGCGACCTCGAGGAACGACGAACCCGCTGCGAGCTGCTCGATCGGGTAGCCGCGGTAGCGCAGGATGCCGGCGTCGCCGTCGATGTAGGTGATCTTCGACTCGCACGAGGCGGTGTTCATGAACCCCGGGTCGAGCGTGACCTTGCCGGTCGAGCGCAGCAGCGTCGAGACGTTGAGACCGGAGTTGCCCTCCGTCGCAGGGACGACCGGCAGCTCGAGGCTGGTCCCGTCGACCGTCAGGGTGGGCTGCGCGGCAGCGGTGTCCGTCATGGCGTCCTTCCTTCGAGGCCGGCGCGCCCGGTGAGGCGCCCCCGGCACTGTGTGCGACTGCGTCGCGGGGTGGAACAGGTCGCCGTTACCACGGGCAGCGCCGACCGTCTGGGACGAAGGTACCTGCGGCGGCGGCTGCCCGGCGAATCAGGAAAGGTCGCCGGAGCCGCACTGTGATGCGGGTCACAGAGGGCTGTCGACGACGGCGGTCGCTCCGCGCCGACGTTCACGCTGGCACGAGCCGCGCGGCCGCGTGAGCGACGTCGTCGTCGGACGCCGTGAGGGCCACGCGCACGTGCCCGGCCCCGGCCGGGCCGTAGAACTCGCCGGGCGCGACGAGGATCCCGAGTTCCGCGAGGTCACCGACCGTGTCCCAGCAGCCCTGCGGCGTCGCGGGCCGCACCCACAGGTACAGCCCGGCCTCGGAGTGGTCGATCTCGTAGCCGGCGTCCGCGAAGGCACGCACGAGCACGGCGCGACGGCGGCCGTACCGCGCCCGCTGCTCGGCGACGTGCGCGTCGTCGTCGAGGGCGGCGATCATCGCGGCCTGCACGGGAGCCGGCACGATCATGCCGATCTGCTTGCGCAGCGCGAGGAGCTGCCCGACGAGCGCCGGGTCACCTGCGACGAACGCCGCCCGGTAGCCGGCCATGGACGACTGCTTGGACAAGGAGTACGTGACCAGCAGGCCGGTGAGGTCGCCGCCCGTGACGGCGGGATCGAGCAGGCTCGGGGCGACGGCGGCGCCCCACGTCAGCTCGGCGTAGCACTCGTCGCTCACCACCACGGCGCCCACCGCCCGGGCCGCCGCGACGACGTCGCGCAGCTCGGCGACGTCGGTGACCCTGCCGTGCGGGTTCGCCGGGGAGTTCACCCACACCAGCCGCACGCCGGGCGTGTCCGCCCACGCGGCGGGGTCGTCCGCCGCGAGGGCGCGGGCTCCGGCGAGGCGCGCACCGACCGCGTAGGTGGGATAGGCGATCTCCGGGTGCACGACGACGTCGTCGCGCCCGAGGCCGAGCATCGCGGGCAGCAGCCCGACCAGCTCCTTCGAGCCGATCGTCGGGAGCACCCCCGCCGGCTCCAGGCCGCGCACACCGCGGCGCCGGGCGAACCAGCGCACGACGGCGTCGCGCAGGTCGGGCGTCCCCGCCGTCAGCGGGTAGGCGTGGGCGTCCGCCGCGGCCACGAGAGCGGACTGCACGACGGCAGGCGTGGGGTCGACGGGCGTGCCGACCGAGAGGTCGATGCGCCCGTCAGGGTGCGCGGCGGCCCGCTCGCCGTAGGGCGCGAGGACGTCCCACGGGAAGTCCAGGCCGGCGAGGCTCTCGAGGCCCACGCCTCACTCGGCCTGGGGCGGGAGCTCGGCGATGATCGGATGGTCCTTGTCGATGATGCCCATCTTCGCGGCACCGCCCGGGGAGCCCAGGTCGTCGAAGAACTCGACGTTCGCCTTGTAGTAGTCCGTCCACTGCTCGGGGACGTCGTCCTCGTAGTAGATCGCCTCGACGGGGCATACCGGCTCGCAGGCGCCGCAGTCGACGCACTCGTCCGGGTGGATATAGAGCGACCGCTTGCCCTCGTAGATGCAGTCGACCGGGCACTCCTCGACGCAGGCGCGGTCCTTGACGTCGACGCAGGGCTGCGCGATCACGTACGTCACGATCTGTCCTTCCACACGGCTTCCGGGGTCTAGGGCAACTGTACGTCCCCCCAGCAGGTCCTCACCCAACCACTCCCCCAGGCCACGCTCGGTCCACGACCCGGACGAGTTCCACCATGCGGACGCCGTGGCCATCCCGTTGACCCTCTCCCGCGCCGTGCCTACGTTCACGGCTCACGCAAGCGACCACGAAGGACCCCAGGTGACGACGAACAGGACCGCGACCCGCGCGCCCCGACCGGCCGGGCAGTGGAAGGTGGACGGCACCGCCCCGCTCAACGCCAACGAGGCGTGGAAGCAGGCTGACGGTGGCCTGAGCGTGCGCGAGCGCATCGAGCAGGTGTACTCCCGCGACGGGTTCGACTCGATCACCGACGACGACCTGCACGGCCGCTTCCGCTGGTGGGGCCTGTACACCCAGCGCAAGCCGGGCATCGACGGAGGGCGCACGGCCCAGCTGGAGCCGCACGAGCTCGAGGACCGCTACTTCATGCTCCGCGTCCGGATCGACGGCGGTGCGCTCACCACGGAGCAGCTGCGCGTGGTGGCCGAGATCTCGACCGAGTTCGGCCGCGACACCGCGGACATCACCGACCGCCAGAACATCCAGCTGCACTGGGTCGAGGTCGAGGACGTCCCCGAGATCTGGCGCCGGCTCGAGGCGGTGGGCCTGCAGACCACCGAGGCGTGCGGCGACGTCCCGCGCGTGGTCCTCGGCAGCCCTGTCGCGGGCGTCGCCAAGGACGAGCTCATCGACCCCAGCCCGATGATCGAGGAGATCACCCGCCGCTACATCGGCATCCCCGAGCTCGCGAACCTCCCCCGCAAGTTCAAGACCGCCCTCACGGGGCACCCGAGCCAGGACGTCGTGCACGAGATCAACGACGTCGCGTTCGTCGCGCTCAAGCACCCCGAGCTCGGGATCGGGTTCGACCTCTGGGTCGGCGGCGGCCTGAGCGCCAACCCGCGGCTCGGCGAGCGGCTGGGCGCGTTCGTGCGTCCCGACCAGGTGCCCGACGTCTGGCACGGCGTGGTGCAGATCTTCCGCGACTACGGCTACCGGCGGCTGCGCAACAAGGCACGGCTGAAGTTCCTGCTCGCGGACTGGGGACCGGCCCGGTTCCGTGAGGTCCTCGAGACCGAGTACCTCGGTCACGCGCTGGCCGACGGCCCGCCCGCACCGCGCCCGGTGGTCCCCGGGGACCACGTCGGGGTGCACGAGCAGGCCGACGGCCGGTTCTACATCGGCGCCGCTCCGTACGTGGGCCGCGTCAGCGGCACCATCCTGCAGGGCGTCGCCGACCTCGCCGAGCGCCATGGCTCCTCCCGCGTCCGGCTCACCCCGCACCAGAAGCTGCTCGTCCTTGACATCCCCGCCGACGCCGTGGACGACGTCGTGACCGGGCTGCGGGTGCTGGGTCTCGAGGCCGACCCGAGCCCGTGGCGCCGCTCCACGATCGCCTGCACCGGGATCGAGTACTGCAAGCTCGCGATCGTCGAGACCAAGGAGACCGCGACCCGCACGGTGGACGAGCTCGAGCGCCGCCTCGGCGACCTCGGCCGGTTGCGCCCCATCACCCTGCACGTGAACGGCTGCCCGAACTCCTGCGCACGCGTCCAGACTGCCGACATCGGGCTCAAGGGGCAGCTGGTCACGGACGAGGACGGGAACCAGAGCCCGGGCTTCCAGGTGCACCTCGGCGGCGGCCTGGCGAGCACCGAGCGTGGCGAGGCGGGCATGGGCAGGACCGTCCGCGGCCTCAAGGTCACCGCCGACGGCCTGAGCGACTACGTCGAGCGGGTCGTGCGCCGTTACGAGGCTGACGCCGAGGCCGACGAGCCGTTCGCGGCCTGGGCCCAGCGCGCCGACGAGGAGGCACTGCGATGAGCGACCTGACGACCGCGCTGGCCGCCGGTCGCGAGCGCGCCCGCGCCCACGCCGCCGAGCGGGAGGCCCACGCCGCGGCGCGCGCCGCACGGGGACAGGCGCGTCGGTCCGCCACGGAACTCGAGGCCGTCGCCCGCGACGCCTCCGCCCGCTTCGCCGACGAGACCGACGCGAGCGTCGTGCTGCGCTGGGCCGCCGCCGAGTTCGGCGACCTCCTCGCGGTCGCGTGCTCGATGGCCGACACCGTGCTCCCCCACGTGGTGGCCGAGCACTCCCCGTGGGTCGACGTCCTCTTCCTGGACACCGGCTACCACTTCCCCGAGACCCTCGGGACGCGTGACGCCTCCGCGCTCGCTCTGCGCGCCACGATCGTCGACGTGCGCGCCGAGCTGAGCGTGGCCGAGCAGGATGCGGCGTACGGGGCGCGTCTGCACGACCGAGACCCCGCCACCTGCTGCCGGCTGCGGAAGGTCGAGCCGCTCGCCCGGGCGCTCGGCGGCTACGAGGCGTGGGTGACCGGCGTCCGTCGCGACGAGGGACCCACGCGGGCGGGCACGCCCCTGGTGACCTGGGACGCGAAGAACGGCCTAGTCAAGATCAACCCGCTCGCGGCCTGGAGCTTCGACGAGGTGCTCGCCTACGCGAGCGCCCACCAGCTGCCCGCCAACCCCCTGCTCGCCGACGGCTACCCGTCGATCGGCTGCGCCCCCTGCACCAGCCGGGTCGCCCCCGGCGCCGACCCCCGTTCCGGCCGCTGGGCCGGGCTCGACAAGACCGAATGCGGGCTCCACACATGACGACCACCGACGCGCGCGCCACAGCGCCGACCACGCCGTCCCACGCTCCGGGACAGCGCGAGAGTCTCGACGCGCTCGACGCGCTCGAGAACGAGGCGATCCACATCATCCGCGAGGTGGTCGCCGAGCTCGAGCGTCCCGCGCTGCTGTTCAGCGGGGGTAAGGACTCCGTGGTGCTCGCCCACCTCGCCGCGAAGGCGTTCTGGCCGGCACCGCTGCCGTTCCCGCTGCTGCACATCGACACCGGCCACAACTTCCCCGAGGTCCTCGAGTTCCGCGACGCCCAGGTCGCGCGGCTCGGCGCACGTCTGGTCGTCGCGAGCGTGCAGGACTACCTCGACGACGGCCGCCTGCGCGAGCGGGCCGACGGCACGCGCAACCCGCTGCAGACCCTGCCTCTGCTCGACGCGATCGCCGAGCACCGGTTCGGCGTCCTGTTCGGCGGGGCGCGCCGCGACGAGGAGAAGGCGCGCGCCAAGGAGCGGGTGCTGTCCCTGCGCGACGAGTTCGGTCAGTGGGACCCGCGCAACCAGCGCCCTGAGCTGTGGAACCTCTACAACGGTCGGCACCGCCCCGGCGAGCACGTCCGCGCGTTCCCGCTGTCGAACTGGACCGAGCTGGACATCTGGCGGTACATCGAGCGCGAGGCGATCGAGCTGCCGAGCCTCTACTACGCCCACGACCGCGAGGTGTTCGAGCGCGACGGGATGCTCCTCGCCGTCGGGCCCTACAGCCAGCCGGCCGAGGCCGCGGACGTGCGCACCGTCCGGGTGCGCTACCGGACGGTCGGCGACATGTCCTGCACGGGGGCGGTCGAGAGCGACGCGACCCACGTGAGCGACGTGGTCGCCGAGGTCGCCGCGACCCGCCTGACCGAACGCGGCGCCACCCGCGCCGACGACCGCATCTCCGAGGCGGCCATGGAAGACCGCAAGAAGGAAGGGTACTTCTGATGACCAGCCCCCAGCTGCTCCGCCTGGCCACGGCCGGGTCCGTGGACGACGGGAAGTCGACGCTCGTCGGCCGCCTGCTGTTCGACTCCAAGGCGATCCTCGCCGACCAGCTCGACGCCGTGGAGCGCGTCAGCCGCGAGCGCGGGTTCGCCGGCGCCGACCTCGCGTTGCTCACGGACGGCCTGCGCGCCGAGCGGGAGCAGGGCATCACGATCGACGTGGCGTACCGCTACTTCGCGACCGCCCGGCGCTCGTTCGTGCTCGCCGACTGCCCGGGGCACGTCCAGTACACGCGCAACACGGTCACGGGCGCGTCGACCGCTGACGTTGTCGTGCTTCTTGTCGACGCCCGCAAGGGCGTGGTGGAGCAGACCCGTCGGCACCTGGCGGTCGCGTCGCTGCTACGGGTGCCGCACGTCGTCGTCGCGGTGAACAAGATCGACCTGGTCGACTTCTCCGCCGAGCGCTACGCCGCGGTGTCCGACGACGTCGCCCGCGTCGCCCGGGAGCTGGGCGTCGCCCAGGTCCACACGGTTCCTGTGAGCGCGCTCGAGGGCGACAACGTCGTGGACGCCTCCACGCGGACGCCCTGGTACCCGGGTCCGACCCTGCTCGGCCTGCTCGAGGAGCTGCCGCCGGCCGCGGGCGACCAGGGCCCCGGGCGGTTCCCGGTGCAGCTCGTCATCCGCCCGCAGGGGTCCGCCGGCCCGGAGTTCCGCGACTACCGCGGTTACGCGGGGCAGGTCGCGGCCGGCACGCTCGCGGTCGGCGAGGACGTCGTCGTGCTGCCCGCGGGGACCCGCACGACCGTGGTCGGCATCGACACGGCGGACGGCCCCCTCGACCGGGCCCGCGCGGGCCAGTCGGTCACCCTGCGGCTCGGCGACGACGTCGACGTGGCCCGGGGCGACCTCGTCGCGAGCGCCGCGGACGCCCCCGAGGTGACGCAGGACGTCGTCGGCACGCTCGCCTGGCTGTCCGACCGCCCCCTGCGGGCAGGCACCCGGCTGCTGCTCAAGCACACCACCCGGGTGGTGCAGGCCGTGGTGCGCGACGTCGTCGGGCGCCTGGACCTCGATGCCGCGCACCTCGTGCCAGCCGACGAGCTCACCCTCAACGACATCGGGCGGGTCACGCTCCGGCTCGCGTCGCCGATCGCGGCCGAGGAGTACCTCGTCTCGCGCACCACGGGATCGTTCCTCCTGATCGACCCCCACGACGGCGCGACCCTCGCCGCCGGCATGGTGGGCGACGCCCTGTCCGCGGCACGCGAGCCCGGCGACCGGCCCGTGCAGTACTCGATCTGAGGAGACCGACCATGCCGCACGAGGCCTACACGCTGAGCCTGCCCGTCGCCGGCCGCCGCGTGGTCGTCGTCGGGGCGGGCGCCGCCGGGACCCGGATCACGCGCCGACTGCTCGCAGCCGGCGCCGCCGTGCTGGTCGTCGCGCCGGATGCGTCGCCCGAGGTGCGCGCGGCCGCGTCGGCCGGCCTGCTCGACTGGGTCGCGCGACCGTACCGGAGCGGCGACGCCGCCGACGCCTGGCTCGTGCACGCCGCGACCGGCTCCCCCGAGGTCGACGCGCTCGTCGCGTCCGACGCCGAGCGCGTCGGGACGTGGTGCGTCGTCGAACCACCGCCGCACGACCGTACGACCGCAGCCCCGGGCCGCGCGAGCGGACGGGTGGCGCTCGTCGGCGGCGGGCCCGGCGCCGCGGACATGATCACCGTGCGAGGGCTCGCCCTGCTCACCGAGGCCGACGTCGTCGTGGTGGACCGCCTCGCCCCGCGGACGCTGCTCGACGACCTCTCCCCCGACGTCGAGATCGTCGACGTGGGCAAGAGCGCCGGCGACCACCCCGTCCCCCAGCACGAGATCAACGCCGTCCTCGTGGACCGCGCGCTCGCCGGCAAGCGCGTGGTCCGCCTCAAGGGTGGGGACCCATACGTGTTCGGGCGCGGCGGTGAGGAGCACGACGCCTGCGTCGGCGCCGGTGTGCCCGTCGAGGTCGTCCCAGGCGTCACGAGCGCCGTGTCGGTACCCGCCGCTGCCGGGATCCCCGTCACGCACCGCGGTCTGGCCCGCGGCTTCTCCGTCCTCACCGGGCACGACGACGCCGGGCGCGTCCCGACCTCGGGCGACCACACGCTCGTCCTGCTCATGGGCCTGGCGCGCCTCGAGCGCACGTGCGCGGAGCTGATCGCCCGCGGGCACGACCCGCACTGCCCCGCGGCTGTGATCGAGGACGGCTTCGGTCCGCGCCAGCGCACCACGGTGGCCACGCTCGCCACGATCGCCGCCCGGGCGCGCGAGATGGGCGTGCGTCCGCCCGCGGTCGCGGTGGTCGGAGACGTCGTGCGCCGCAGCCCTGCGTGGGCCTGCGCCGTCGAGCCCGCGCTGGCTCTGGCCGGTGCACCCGCCTATCGTGCAGAGGACAGAGCCTGACGTCGCGTCGGGCAGCGTCCGGCACGGGAGGAGCAGCAGCGTGAGCAAGCAGACGCGCGAGGGATCGAGCCGCTCCTTCCTCGCCCGGCTCCGGGCCGTGCCTGCCGGGACGTGGGTGGGGCTCGCGATCGCGGTCGTCGCAGTCGTGTTCGTGCTGCAGAACCAGGGCACCGTGACGGTCGAGCTCTTCTGGATGACGCTGCGGTCCCCGCTGTGGCTCATCCTGCTCGTCGTCTTCGCGGTCGGCTGGCTCGTCGGGGCGCTCGTCCGCCGCAACCGCGCCCGCTGAGTGGGAGACTCTCCCCATGTCCTTCTCCGCCTGGCGCAGCTGGTCCGTGGGCACGCGTGTGATGGTGCGGCGCCGGATCGAGGACGACGACTTCCGCTACTCCGACGTGATCGGTGAGGTCGTGCACCGCGACCACGACGGCCTCGTGCTGCGCACCCGCCACGGCGAGGAGGTCACCGTGCCCGCGGACGTGATCGCGACCGGCAAGGTCGTGCCGCCCGCGCCCGTGCGCCGCCCGCGTGCGGCCCCGGCGGGCATGGACCACGACGACGAGACGGGCGACGACGCGGCGGGCCTCAGCCCGCAGTGAGCAGCGCGGTGCCGTCCGCGGACACCCCGGTCACGAGCGCACCGCGCAGGCCGGCCGCGACGAGCGCCTCGCGCCACGCGCCCTCGAGCGGGACGGAGCCGGGCTCCGCGTCGGGCGTCGTCCGGCGGGACGCGGGGTCGGCGACCGCGGTCGCCTGGTCGAAGAACGCCGGGGCTGCCCCGGTCTCCTCGAGCTCGTCCGCGAGCCGCTCGAGGTCCCGGACGGCCAGCCGGAGCGCCGGCACCAACCAGGGGTTCTCCGCGACCATCGCCTCCGTCCGCCGCGGGTTGGTGCCCCCGACGCGCGTGCCGTCCCGGAAGCTCCCCGCGGCGAGGTTGAGCGCGAGGCTGCGCACGCGCGACCGGCCGACGAGGTTGAGCAGCTCCGTCGCGACCACGTGCGGCAGGTGGCTGACGAGCGCGACGGCCTCGTCGTGCACCTCGGGGTCGACCGGGAGCACGACTCCGCCGAGCACGTCGGTCACCAGCGCGACGATCCGCACGAGGTGCTCGGGCGCCGTCGTCGGCTCCACGGCCAGCGCCCAGCGAGCAGCCTCGAGCAGGCCAGGGTCCGCCGCAGCGTAGCCGCTGCGCTCCGTCCCGGCCATCGGGTGCGCACCGACGAACTGGCCCGCGACGCCCGCCGCGGCGACGAGCTCGCTGATCGGGCCCTTGACGCTCCCGACGTCGGTCAGGACCGTCCCCGGCAGCAGACGCGCGGCGACCTCGGCGACGACCTGCGCCATCGCGCGCAGCGGGGTGGCCAGCACGAGGACATCGGGACCGCGCTCGCACAGTTCGGCGATGCTGCCGGCCGGCTCGATCCCGTGCGCGGCGGCGGCGTCGAGGACGTCGGTCGACGGGTTCCACGCGTGCACGCGCACCCCCTGGGCGACCGCGCGTCGCGCGATCGACCCGCCGATCAGCCCGAGGCCGACGACGCCGAGGCTGCGCGGCGCGCTCACCAGAGCAGCCCCGCCGTGAGCGCGTCGTGCGACGCGTCGGTCCGGACGCTGCCGACGGGCACGCCCGCGAGGTCCGGCTCGGGGTCCGCAGGGTCCCGGACCGGCACGACGCCGAGGGTCTTGAGCCAGTCCCCGGCGGCGAGGAGCTGGGCGAGCAGGCCGCGCACCTCCGGCTCCCACGGGGCGCCGTCGAACGTCACGACGAAAACGTACGTCCCCTCCTGGGCCTTGAGCGGGCGCGTGATGAGGCTCGACATGTTCACACCACGCTCGCCGAAGGCGGTCGTGATGCGAGCGAGCACCCCGGGCCCGATCACCGCCGGCGTGATCGCGACCATCGAGCGCCACCGCGGCTCGTCCGACGCCGCGAGCAGCCCGGGTGCCTCGCTGCGGCGCGCGACGAGCAGGAACCGGGTGCGTGCGCCCGCGAAGTCCTGCACGTCGGTGGCCAGCGTCGTCAGGCCGTACAGCTCGCCGCACAACCGGGGTCCCAGGGCCACGCGTCCGGGCGCGAGGTCGCGGCACGCGGCGGCGTTGGACGTCGCCGGCACCGGCCGCAGCCCGCTCGCCGTCACGAACGCCCGGCACTGGGCCAACCCGTGCGGGTGCGCGGACACCTCCGCGAGCTCGACGCTCTCCTCCGCCGCGCCGTCGGCGAGCGTGAAGGCGTCGAAGGCGATCGCCAGGGCGACCTCGTCGACCGCGACGACGTCGTCGGCGGCCACGAGCGCGTCGAGCGACGGCACGACGTAGCCCTCGACCGAGCTCTCGATCGCCACCACGCCCCGGTCGACTTCCCCGGTCCCGACCGCCCGGTACACCTCCTCGACCGTGGCGAGCGGAACCGGGCTCGCGTCGTCGGCCCAGGTCAGGGCTGCCGCGTGCGTGAAGGTCCCCTCGGGGCCGAGGTAGGCGAGCGAGCTCACGGCCTCGACCACTGCGGAGTGACGGCCGTCGGCCCGAGCCCGGCGTCGTCGTCGGGCAGCACGGCGAGGACGCGGCGGGCCACGCCACGCTCGTCGAAGTCGCGCAGCAGGGTCGCGAGCACCGGCGACGCGCAGCGGAACGCGGCGAAGAACACGTGCGGGCCCCCGTCGGCCTGCTGGGACCGCAGATGCTGCAGGTCGATCCCGGCCGCGGCGATCACCCCGAGCGACTCCTGCAGGGAGCCGCGGAACTCGTCGCGCGGACCGAACGCCAGCCACACCTGCGCGGCGTCGAACGCGGGGGTGCTCGCCGTCGCCTGCACCCGGCCGTACCAGAGGGGCGCGCGCTCCCGCAGCCGCGTCGAGCCGGGCAGCTCGTGGTAGCCGGGCGGGACGAGGTCCTGCTCGAGCACGATCGACCCGTGCTCACCGGCGATCGCGAGCCGGTCGGCGAGCGGGGTGCGCGCGGGCACCAGGTGCGGGCTCGCACCCATCGCGCGCAGGGCGTGCCGGCAGTCGCGCATGCCGGCCTCGTCGACCACGACGCGGCCGTCCACCTGGGGCGCACGGCCCACCCACGTCCAGCGCGGCGGCACGGCGACGGCGGACGTCAGGCACAGGGACGTCGCACCGGCCAGCAGGTTGCGCTCGAGGTCGGGGTCCGGCTGGGCCGGGTGCCCCAGGTGCACCACCGCGGACAGGTCGCCGATCCGGGAGACCGTCGCGAGCGTCGCGGTCATCGCGCCGAGGTCGAGGAGGTCGCTGACCTCGTCGCGGTTCTCGGGGCGGTCCCAGCCGCCCAGCTCCGCGGCCAGGCGGGCGTGCGTCGCCGACTCGCGTTCGGTCCTGCCGAGCATCTCGACCTCCGTCGGGGGGTTGGGGCTGGCGAGAGTCTAGCCGCGGGCCACGGCGGCGGAGGTCAGTCGTCCTTCTTGTCGTCCTTCTTCGGGGCGGCCTTGCAGACGACGGCGTTCTGCGGCTGGTACGTCCACGGGTCCTGCTCCTCCTTGACGACCTTGCCGTCCAGGAGCACCCGGCGCGTGACGACGACCGAGAATCCCGGGTTGCCGGCGGGCTGGGCGATGCAGCCCGCCCCCGTGTCGTAGACCGTGGTCGGCTGGCGCACGTTCGAGCGTCCGGTCGTCGAGGACTCGACCTTGTAGTGCTCGGTGCTCCAGGCCCGGACGGTGACCTCACCGTTGCGGACGTAGGACTGCAGCAGCATGCCGTACGGAGTGTCGTTCTTGAAGCGCATGTCGATCGAGCCGACGAAGATCGTGGCCTCACGCCCCTCGGGGTACCGACTGAAGTAGTAGCTGTGCTGGCGGTGCTCCACGTCGTCGTAGCCCAGCAGATAGCCCACGTTGTAGGTGGTGGTGGCGAGCTGCGAGAGCCCGCCGCCGACACCCTCGGTGAGCGAGCCGTTCGAGACGATGCCAGCGCCGAGGTACCCGTTCTCCGCCGTGATGGGCGAGAGCGTGTCGATCAGCGACCAGGTCTCGCCGGGCAGCACGAGCTGGCCGTTGACCTTGGACGTGCCCAGCTCGAGGTTGTGGATGCGGGCGGCGTTGCTCGCGCCGAGCGGCGTCGAGAACTCGGCGACGACCTCGTTGACGCCCAGCTTCTCGAGCGCCTCGCGGCTGCTCTCGGCCGGCGCCTCGGCGAGGGCGACGGTCGCGGTGCGCTGGGCACCGGCAGTCGTGCCCACCTCGACGACGGCGGCCGCGATCGCGTCCCCGTCGATGACCTTGCCGGGCTCGCCGCCTCGGATCACCGGCTTGCCGTCCTTGAACACGAAGCGAGCGTTGCTGGCCTCGGTCTCCAGGTCCTTCGTCCGGTCGCGGACGGCCTCGGCCATCGCGTCGGGCGCGAGCGCGAGCGTGAGCTGGCCGTCGACCGGCGTGAACGAGGCGGCGTCGGCGACGACGTCGGTCGGCAGCTGGACGACCTGCCCCTCGACCTCGACGCTGATGGGGGCCGAGACGAGCGCCTCGGCCTGGGCGAGCGCGGCGTCCGTCATGTCCTGGGTCACGGCGGGCCGCGTGGCTCCGACCGGCAGGTCGATCGGCTCCGGGGCGACCAGCCAACCCTCGGCGATCCGCCGCTGGGCCTCGTCGGTGTCCACGGTGTACCCGTTCTGGGCCGGTGTGGCGTACGCCTCGCCGTCGGCGAAGACCACGGTGCCGTCCACGGGCGGGACGGCGAGCGTCTCCGCCAGCAGCTCGACCTCGGCGGACAGCGCCTGGGCGTCGACCGTGACGACGGGGTCCGCCTCGCCCCCGCCGAACGCGGCGTCCCAGAGGTGCATCGGGGCCAGGTCGAAGCCCGTGAGCTCGTCCACGGTCGCGGGCACGTCCACCGCGAGACCGGCGGCCACGGGGTCGACCGTGCCCGTCTTCTCGCCGGCCTTGACCTCCAGGGGCCGGGCCATGACCTCGGGCAGGCCGTCCTCGAGCGCCTCGACGGCGTCGGTCCGCGACATCCCGCCGATGTCGATCCCCGCGACCGTGGTGCTCGCAGCGACCTGGTCGGCCACCGCCCACTGGGCGCCCACGTACGCGCCGCCGAGCACGACCACGGTGACCGCGCTCCACATGAGCACGCGGGGCACGCGGCTCGGCGCGGGCGGGGCGTCGAACTGGCCGAGCAGGTCGGTGGTCTCGGCGGGGGAATCGTCGCGCGTGGACATCAGCGCCTCATCTCGTGCTGGTCGGTCGTGCCCGCGCGGGGGCGGGAGTCGAGGGGGTCGACCGCGGAGCGGTCGTGGTCGTGCCGCGGGGTCCGGACGTCGTCGACGAACCAGCGCGCGGGGAGCAGCAGCGGCGCGAGCGCGGCGACGAGGCCGCCGTACGTCCACACGTAGCCGACGGTCGCGGCCGGGACGATCACGTCTCCGCCCGGGCCCTCGAGCGAGAGCACCTGCACGACGACGGCCCACGTCACGGTGTACGCGACCGCGCCCGAGAGCCCGGCGTTGGCGCGGGTGAACATGCCCGCGGCGAGCACGGTGGCGAGCGCGAGCACGAGGCCCAGCGGCTCGACGGAGCGGTGCATGAACGTCCCGACGAGGCCCACGAGGATGCCGACGGGGACGGCTGCGAGCACGCGCAGGAGGGACGACGATCTCATCGCGGCCACGCTACCTGGACCCGAGGCGGGACGACGATGCCGCGCTGGTCGGAAGCGGTGTAGGTCTCGTGCGCACGCAGGGGCGCGAGCAGATCGTTGGACAGCGCATAGCACCCGACGACGTCGGACCCGTGGGGTGCGCGCGTGACGGCCTGCACCTGGGTGCGGTGCGCGCGCAGCGCGCCGAGCACGGCGTCCGCCACCGGCTCCACCGGCACCCGCACGACGACGGGGCGGTCGTCGCTCACGTACGACGGCGCCGGCTCGGTCGGGCCGACCGGGAGGCCGGCGGCCTGTGCCCAGTCGTCCTCGAGCGCGGCGGTCGCCGCCGCCACGTCGTCCGACGTCGCGCTGGGGTGCCACAGCGCGACGTCGAGGCCGGCGAGCTCGATGGCCCGCACGGTGACCTCGTGCGCCCGCACGTGGTCGGGGTGGCCGTAGCCGCCGCCCGCCTCGTAGGTGACGACGACGCCGGGGCGCCGGTCGGTGAGCACCGTCGCCAGCCGCGCTGCGGCCTCGTCGAGCGGTACCCGGACGAACGCGCCGGGAGGTACGTCGGCGCCCAGCCGGGCCGTGCCGCTCGACCCCGCCACCCAGGCCATGCCTGAGTCCTCGTAGCGCGCGGGCGCGCCGTCGTCGTCGGACGCCCCGTCGTCGTCCGGCGCGGGCACCTGGTCGAGGAACACGTGGTCCCGGACGCCGAGCGAGCCGAGCGCCCGGGCGAGCTCGGTCTCCCGGTGAGCGGCCAGCCGGGGCCCGTCGCCCTCGAGCCCGTCGGGATCCGGGCCGATGACCTCGCCCCGCTCGCCACGGGTGCAGGTCACCACGGTGACCTCGCCGCCGGCGCGCGCCCACGTGGCGAGCAGCGCTCCGGAGGAGAGCGTCTCGTCATCGGGGTGGGCGTGCACAGCGAGCAGCCCCGGCAGCGCGGTCGGCGAGGTCACCAGCGGTCGTCAGGCCTTCTTGGCGCGCGAGAAGGCGCGAGCCCGCTCCGTCTGGTCGAGGATCACCTTGCGGATGCGCACGACCTCGGGGGTGACCTCGACGCACTCGTCCTCGCGGGCGAACTCGAGGCTCTCCTCGAGGGTCAGGTGCTTCGGCGGCGTGAGGTTCTCGAACGTGTCGCTGCTCGCAGCGCGCATGTTCGTGAGCTTCTTCTCCTTGGTGATGTTGACGTCCATGTCCTCGTTGCGCGAGTTCTCGCCGACGATCATGCCCTCGTAGACCTCCTGCGTGGGGTCGACGAAGAAGGAGCCACGCTCCTGCAGGTTGATCATGGCGAACGGCGTCACGACACCGGCGCGGTCAGCGACCAGGGACCCGTTGACGCGGGTCTCGATGGGACCGGCCCACGGCTCGTAGCCCTCGGCGATCGAGCTCGAGATGCCGGTGCCGCGCGTGTCCGTCAGGAAGCGCGTGCGGAAGCCGATGAGCCCGCGGGCGGGCACGACGAACTCCATGCGCACCCAGCCGGTGCCGTGGTTGGACATCGTCTCCATGCGGCCCTTGCGCTGGGCGAGGAGCTGCGTGACAGCACCGAGGTACTCCTCGGGCACGTCGATGGTCTGGCGCTCCATCGGCTCGCAGGTCTTGCCGTCGATCTTCTTCGTGACGACCTGCGGCTTGCCGACCGTGAGCTCGAAGCCCTCGCGACGCATCTGCTCGACCAGGATGGCCAGCGCGAGCTCACCACGGCCCTGGACCTCCCACGCGTCCGGGCGCTCGGTCGGCAGGACACGGAGCGAGACGTTGCCGATGAGCTCCTTGTCGAGCCGGTCCTTGACCTGGCGCGCGGTGACCTTGTGGCCCTTCCCGCCCTTGCCCGCGAGCGGGGAGGTGTTGATACCGATCGTCATCGAGATCGCGGGGTCGTCGACCGTGATCAGCGGCAGCGGACGCGGGTCGTCCGGGTCCGTGAGCGTCTCGCCGATCGTGATGTCCGCGATGCCCGCGACGGCGACGATGTCGCCGGGGCCAGCCGACTCGGTCGGCACGCGGTCGAGCGCCCGGGTCTCGAGCAGCTCGGTGATCTTCACGTTCTGCGTGGTGCCGTTGGCGCGGATCCACGCGACCGTCTGGCCCTTGCGGATCGTGCCGTTGAACACGCGCAGCAGGGCGAGGCGGCCGAGGAACGGCGAGGCGTCGAGGTTCGTCACGTGCGCCTGGAGCGGGTGGTCCTCGTCGTACGTCGGCGCCGGAATCTTGTCCAGGATCATCTTGAACAGCGGCTCGAGGTCCTCGGAGTCGGGGAGCTCCCCGTCCGCGGGCTGGGTCACCGAGGCGCGGCCGGCCTTGGCGGCGGCGTACACGACGGGCACGTCGAGGATCGCGTCGAGGTCGAGGTCCGGGACCTCCTCGTGCAGGTCGGAGGCGAGGCCCAGCAGCAGGTCGGTCGCCTCGGCGACGACCTCGGAGATCCGGGAGTCGGGGCGGTCGACCTTGTTGACCACGAGGATCACGGGGAGCTTGGCGACGAGGGCCTTGCGCAGCACGAAGCGTGTCTGGGGCAGCGGGCCCTCGGACGCGTCGACCAGCAGCACGACGCCGTCGACCATCGACAGGCCGCGCTCGACCTCGCCACCGAAGTCCGCGTGGCCCGGGGTGTCGATGACGTTGATCGTGATGCCACCGGTCTCGCCGGCGGCGACCGCCGCCGGGCCCGCGTAGTGCACCGCGGTGTTCTTCGCGAGGATCGTGATCCCCTTCTCGCGCTCGAGGTCACCCGAGTCCATCGCACGCTCGTCGACGTGCGCGTGCGCGCCGAACGCTCCGGACTGGTGCAGCATCGCGTCGACGAGGGTCGTCTTGCCGTGGTCGACGTGGGCGACGATCGCCACGTTGCGCAGGTCGGAGCGCACAGACATACAGGTACTCATTTCAGGGAGAGGATGAGGATTCGCGCGCGGGCCATTCCACGGCGCAAGGTTGCATCCTATCGCGGGATCAATTCGAGCGCCGCGAACCGTGGCGGACGCCACAAGACGGGCGCTGCGCGGCCGAGGACCGGCGCCGCGCCCCGGGTCGTCCGCAAGGATGGGGACATGGGACCCGTCGTCGTCTTCCGCCCGACCTCCAGCCAGGCGTCCGCCGTCTTCGCGTGGGTCGTCGCCCTCGTCCTCCTCGTCGGCACCGTCCTCGCCGACGACGTGAGCTCGGTCCTCGCGCTCGTCGCCTTCCCGCTCGTGATCGCGGCGTTCGCCTGGGCGGTGCTGTGGCGGCCGTTCGTCCGGATCGAGGCCGACCACGTCGTCGTCGCCAACGTGCTGCGCACCATCACGGTTCCCTACCCGCTCATCGAGTCGATGGAGACCCGGTGGGGCCTGCGCCTGCTGACCGCCGACGGGGCTGTCGACGCGTGGGGGGCGCCGGCACGCAGCGCCTTCGCGCGTCGGCGCGCGCGCCGCCACTCCGACGGCCTACCCCCGACGATCCCCGAGGCGCTCACCTCGACCCGGGCGACCGGACCGGTGCGGCACCGGTCCGACGCCGGGCTCGTCGCCGACGTCGTGGACCTGCGTCGCCGAGCCCTGCCCGCCACGCCCCTCGGACAGGCAGCGCGCGTGACCAGGAGCACGAACGTCCGCGAGGTCGCGCTGCTCGTCGGTTCGCTCACGCTCCTGGTCGTCGCGCTGACGACCTGACGGCCGTCGCGTCAGGCGCCGCCGACCTCGAGGCTCGACCCGGGGATCGCCGCGAGCAGCTCACGCGTGTAGGCCTCGCGAGGCGACTCGAACACCTCGTCCGTGGTCGCGAGCTCGACGATCTTGCCCCGCTGCATGACCGCGACGTGGTCGGCGATCTGCCGGACCACCGCGAGGTCGTGCGTGATGAACAGGTACGTGAGGCCCAGCTCGGCCTGCAGGTCGTTGAGCAGCGTCAGCACCTGCGCCTGCACCAGCACGTCGAGCGCGGACACGGCCTCGTCGCACACGATCAGCTTGGGCTCGAGCGCGAGCGCCCGGGCGATCGCCACACGCTGCCGCTGGCCGCCCGACAGCTCGTTGGGATAGCGGCGCATGGCCGACGTCGGCAGGGACACCATGTCGAGCAGCTCGGCGACGCGCTTGGACCGCGTCTTCTTGCTGCCCACGCCGTGCACCCGCAGCGGCTCCTCGATCGTGCGGAAGATCGAGTACATGGGGTCCAGCGACCCGTACGGGTTCTGGAAGATCGGCTGCACCTGGCGGCGGAAGTCGAACAGCTCGGACTTGCTGAGCGAGCCGACCTCGGTGCCCTCGAAGACGACGCGTCCCGACGTCGGCTCGAGCAGGTTCAGCATGACGTTGGCGACCGTCGACTTCCCGGACCCCGACTCCCCCACGAGCGCCGTCGTCGACCCCCGCGCGATCGAGAACGAGACGTCGTCGACCGCCTTGAAGGTCGAGCCGGCGCCGGGCAGCGCGCCACGCAGGTGGAACTCCTTGGTGAGGTGCTCGACCTCGACGATCGGCCGGCTCTCGTCGATGTCCGTGCGGGCGAGCAGCTCGGTGGACTCGACGCCGCGCTCCTTGGCGGACTGGATGCGCCGCGACGTGAGCGACGGGGCCGATGCCACCAGCCGCTGCGTGTAGGGGTGCTGCGGCGTCGTCAGGATCTGCCGGGCGGGGCCGGACTCGACGACGCGCCCGCGGTGCATCACCACGAGATGCTCGGCCCGCTCGGCGGCGAGACCGAGGTCGTGCGTGATGAACAGCACGGCGACGCCGCGGTCCTGCGTGAGGTGCTCCAGGTGGTCGAGGATCTGGCGCTGCACCGTGACGTCGAGGGCCGACGTCGGCTCGTCCGCGATCAGGAGGCGCGGCTTGCCCGCCAGCCCGATGCCGATGAGCGCCCGCTGGCGCATGCCGCCGGAGAACTCGTGCGGGTACTGCTTGGCGCGGTGCTCGGCGTCGGGCAGGCCAGCGTCGGCGAGCACGCGCGCGACGGCGTCCTTGAGCTCCTTGCCCTGGGCGACGCCGTTCGCGACGAGCGTCTCCTTGACCTGGAAGCCGATCTTCCACACCGGGTTCAGGTTGGACATCGGGTCCTGCGGGACGAGGCCGATCTCCTTGCCGCGCAGCTGCTCGAACACCTTGCGGGGCGCGTGCGTGATGTCCTGGCCCGCGAACCGGATGGTGCCGCCGGTGACCTTGCCGGTGCCCGGCAGCAGGTTGATGATCGCGTGCGCGGTGGTGGACTTCCCGGAGCCGGACTCCCCCACGATCGCCACGGACTGCCCCGGGTAGATCGTTAGGTTGGCGCCGCGCACGGCGGGCACCATGCCGGTGCTGGACTGGAACGCGACCTCGAGGTCGCGGATCTCCAGCAGAGGCGCGTTCGGGTCGAGGTCGGGAGCGTCCATGGGGACGAACTCGGGCATCGTCGCGCTCATCGCTTGCGCACCTTCGGGTCGAGGGCGTCGCGTACGACGTCGCCCATCATGATGAAGCCGAGCACCGTGAGGCCGAGTGCTGCGGCCGGGTAGAAGAGCACCATCGGCTCGACGCGTAGGGACGCCTGCGCGGCGTCGATGTCCCCGCCCCAGGACACGACCGACGGCGGGAGGCCGATGCCGAGGAAGCTCAGGGTGGCCTCCGTGACGATGAACGTCCCGAGCGCGACCGTCGCGTAGACGATGATCGGCGCGGCGGCGTTGGGCAGGATGTGCCGCACGAGCGTCGCGCCGCGGCCGACGCCGAGGGACGTCGCCGCCGTGACGTAGTCGTTGTTCTTGACGCTCATGACGGACCCGCGGGTGATGCGGGCGATCTGCGTCCAGCCGAACGCCGCCAGCACCCCCACGACCGTGATCGCCGACCTGCTCTGCGAGAACAGGGACATGATGACGATCGCCGCGAGCACCAGGGGCACCGCGAAGAAGACGTCCGTCAGGCGCGACAGGATCGCGTCGAACCAGCCGCCGAAGAACCCGGCGATCGAGCCGACGACCGTCCCGATCAGCACCACGGCGATCGTGGTGAGCACGCCGACGAGCACCGACGGGCGTGCGCCGTAGATCACGCGCGAGTAGATGTCGCAGCCCTGGCGGTCGAACCCGAACGGGTGGCCGGCGGTCGGGCCGTCGAGGCTGTTGCCCAGCTGGCAGAACCGCGGGTCCAGCGAGGTGAACAGGGACGGGAAGGCGGCCACCGTGATGACGAGCAGGATGATCAGGGAGGAGATCCAGAACATGGGCCGGCGCCGCAGCTTCTGCCACGCCTCACTGAACATGCTCGACGGCGCGCCCGAGTCGGCGACGGCGTCGACGGCGCCGAGGCCGGTCTCGTCGACCGACGCGAAGAAGTGCTCCTGGTGGAGCCGGACATTCGCCGGGTTCTGACCGGGACGGTCCGGAGCTGTGTGGTCAGGCATATCGGATCCTCGGGTCCAGGGCCGCGTAGAGCAGGTCCACGATCAGGTTGGCCACGATGTAGACGAGCACGAGCACGGTGGTCAGCGACACGACCGTCGCGCTCTCGCCCTGCTGGATGCTGCGGAACAGCAGCCCGCCCACGCCGCTGATGTTGAAGATGCCCTCGGTGACGATCGCGCCGCCCATGAGCGCTCCCAGGTCGGCCCCGAGGAACGTCACCACGGGGATCAGGGAGTTGCGGAGCACGTGCACGACGACGACGCGGCCGCGGGACAGGCCCTTGGCGGTCGCGGTGCGCACGTAGTCGGCGCTGAGGTTCTCCGCGACCGACGTGCGCGTCAGGCGCAGCACGTACGCCAGCGACACGGCGCCGAGCACGATCGCGGGCATCAGGAGGTTCATGAAACCGGGGTCGGACCCGGCGGTGGTCGGCAGCCAGCCGAGCTTCACGCCGATGAAGAACTGCATGACGAAGCCGATGACGAAGGTCGGCACCGCGATGATCATCGTGCTGAGCACGAGGACGGTGCCGTCGAACAGCTTGCCCTTGCGCAGCCCGGCGATCAGACCGAGCAGGACACCGAAGATCGCCTCGAACGCGAGCGCCATGAAGGCGAGGCGGATCGTGACCGGGAAGGCTTCCTTGATGACGTCGAACACGTCGCGGCCGGAGAACGTCACGCCGAAGTCGAACGTGAAGATGCCCTTGAGGTAGAGCAGGTACTGCACCAGGAACGGCTCGTCCAGGTTGTACTGCTCGCGGATCTGCGCCTGGACCGCCTCGGGCAGCCCGCGCTCACCTCCGAGGGCGGCGACGGGGTCGCCGGGCAGGGCGAACACCATCGTGTAGATGAGCAGCGTGGCCCCCAGGAAGACGGGGATCACCTGCAGGACCCTGCGCCCGACGTACCGGAGCATCAGGTCTCCTCCTCGATCATTGGTGCCGCTGGCGTGCGCCCCACGGGCACGACACACGACGATAGTCCTCGTCCGGCGCTCGAGCGCGCAGGACCGGTGGTGCGAAGAACACCGCACACGAGCGGAGGCGGGACCCGCAGGTCCCGCCTCCGTCCGTCAGCGGTAGGTGGCCGAGGTCACTCGGACTTCGTCACCTGGTAGAGCAGCGGCAGGCTGTTCCAGGAGAACTCGACGTTCTCGACCGTGTCGGCGTGGCCGCCGGTCACGTTCTGGTACCACAGCGGGATGCCGGGCAGGTCCTGGAACAGGACCTCCTGCGCCTGCTGCAGCAGCGCGTTCGCGTCCTCGATGGACTCGGCGCCGTTGGCCTGCGTGACCAGGGAGTCGAACTCCTCGCTCGAGTAGCCACCGTCGTTCGAGCCCGCACCCGTGAAGTAGATCGGGGCGAGGAAGTTGTTCAGCGCCGGGTAGTCGGCCTGCCAGCCGGAACGGAACACGCCGGTGATGGCCTCGTTGTCGCGCGCGTCGAGGAACTCGGAGAACTGCGGGTAGGGCTCGAACTCCGCCTCGATGCCGAGCACGTTGCGGATCGAGTTGGCGACCGCGTCGATCCATGCCTGGTGGTCGCTGTCCGCGTTGGACGAGATCGTGAGCGTCTGGTCGCCCCACGGCTCGATGGCCTCGGCCTGCGCCCACAGGTCCTTGGCCTTCTCGGCGTCGTACGTGAGGACCTCGTTGCCGGGGATCGAGTCGGACCAGCCGTCGATCGTCGGGGAGGTGAAGTCCTTGGCAGGGGTGCGGGTGCCGTTGAAGATGGCCTCCGTGATCTCCTCGCGGTTGATCGCCATGGAGATGGCCTGGCGACGCAGGTTGCCGGCCTCGCCCTCGAACTGCGGGAGGTACTCGGGAACGGTGAGCACCTGGATCACGGCGGCGGGCTGGTTCGTGGCGCGGTCACCGAGCTCCTGCTCGAACGTCGCGAAGGACGACGCCGGGATGTTGTCGATGATGTCGAGCGCCCCTGAGAGCAGGTCGGCGTAGGCGGCGTCCTCGTTGTCGTAGAAGCGGACGGTCACGCCGCCGTTCTGCGGCACGCGGTCGCCCTTGTACTCCGGGTTGGGGACCAGCTTGGCCTCGACGTTGTGCACCCAGGCACCCTCGCCGTCGAGCATGTACGGACCGTTGCCGACCGGGTTCTCGCCGAACGCCTTCATGTCCTCGAACGCGGAGGCGGGCAGCGGCGAGAACGCCGTGTAGCCCAGGCGCAGCGGGAAGTCGGACTCGGGCTGCTTCAGGGTCACCGTGAACGTCGACTCGTCGACAACCTCGAGGCCCGTGAGCTCGGAGTCCTCGTCGTAGGAGAAGCCCTCGATGCTCTCGAAGAAGTAGCTGTTGGGCTGCGCGTTGCTCAGGAGCGCGCCGTAGTTCCACGCGTCGACGAAGCTCTGCGCCGTGACGGGCGTGCCGTCGGAGAACGTCCAGCCGTCCTCGAGCGTGATGGTGAAGGTCTGGTTGTCCTCGGTCTCGATCGACTCGGCGACCTCGTTGTGCACGGCGCCCTCAGCGTCGTAGCGCACCAGACCGGCGAAGAGCTGGTCGACGATCTTGCCGCCGCCCGTCTCGTTGGTCATGGTCGGGATCAGCGGGTTCTGCGGCTCGTTGCCGTTGACCGTGACGATGCCGGTCGTGGGGCCGCTGGAGCCGGTACCCGACGTGGTCGGGTCCTCACCGCTCTCGCTCGCGCACGCCGTGAGCACCAGGGAGCCGGCCAGGATCGTTGCGGCGAGAGCCGCCATGCGCCTGTTCTTCAATGTTCCTCCTCAGAGATGGTCGATCTGCGACAGGGCCCGACGCCCCGCGCGGCAGCCACCGCGGCGAGATGTTCGTGTGCTGGCCCAGGTGCAGACACCATGGATGTGACCACGTTACACACGCTGATATGTGCTCATGACATAAGGGCACCGGTGATCACCGAATCGTGACCTCCCCGTCGCACGCTCGAAACGTGCCGGGCTCGCCGTGCGAGGAGACGTGACGCGTGCCACCGTGGTCGGGTTCCCACCGCCCGAGGAGGCCCCATGCGAGTCCGCGGATCCGTCGTCGTGATCACCGGCGCGTCAAGCGGTATCGGTCGCGCGACCGCGCTGCTCCTCGCCCGCAAGGGCGCCTCGCTGGTGCTCGCGGCACGCCGCGAGGACGCACTGACCGAGGTCGCCCGGCTGTGCGAGGCCGCCGGCGCCGCGGTCGTGGTGCTGCCCACCGACGTGACCGACCCCGAGCAGGTGGAGGATCTCGCGCGGCAGGCCGTCGGCAGGTTCGGGCGCCTCGACGCGTGGGTGAACAACGTCGCCGTCGCGTCCTACGCGCCGTTCCTGCGCATACCCCTGAAAGACCTGCGCCGCGTCATGGACGTCAACGTCATGGGCTACGTGCACGGCGCCCGGGCCGCGCTCCCGGTCTTCCACGAGCAGGGGCACGGCACGCTCGTCAACGTCTCCTCGATCGTCTCCGGCGCGACCATGCCCTACGCGCACACCTACGCGATGTCGAAGGCGGCCGTGCGGGCGCTGTCCACGAGCCTGCGCCAGGAACTGTTTCTCGACGGCGCGCGCGACGTGCACGTGTGCACCGTGCTGCCGGCGTCGATCGACACGCCGTTCTACCGCAACGCCGCCAACGACACCGGCGGCCGCCTGCGACCGATCCCGCCGGTCTACCCGGCCGAGCGCGTGGCCAGGGCGATCCTGTCGGTGCTGCGCCGGCCGCGCCGCGAGGTCTATGCCGGCCGCGTCGGGCGCGTCATCATGGCCGGCAGCGCGCTGGCCCCCCGGGTGACTGAGCGCACGATGGCGCTCATGGTGGACAAGGTGCAGGTCGCCGGCCACCCGGCGCCGCAGACGCGTGGCGCCCTGCACACTCCGGGCGACGGCCCGCGCGCGGTGAGCGGGGGGTACCACGGCCGCGCGCGCCAGAACCTCCGCCGCGCGGCGCTGGTCGGCGCGGCGGTCCTCGCGCTCCGGCGCAGGCGCGCCTAGGCGCCCACGCGGCCGTCGTGCAGCGTGAGGACCCGGTCGGCGCGCGCGACCAGCACCGGGTCGTGCGTCGTGACGACCATCGCGACGGACCGCTCCCGCGCGAGCGCGTGCAGGAGGTCCATGACGGTGGCGGCCGTGCCGGAGTCGAGCTGCCCCGTGGGCTCGTCCGCGAGCAGCACGGTCGGCTCGGCCACCAACGCTCGCGCGATCCCCACGCGCTGACGCTGCCCGCCTGACAGCTCGGCCGGCCGCTGGTGCCCGTGCGCACCCAGGCCCACCGCCTCGAGCGCGGCGGCGACCCGTCGCGTCCGCTCCCCCGCGGCGACGCGCTGCAGGCGCAGCGGCACCTCGACGTTCTCGGCGGCCGACAGCACGTCGACCAGGCCGAACGACTGCAGGACGTAGCCCACGCGATGCCGCATGGCGCGGCGCTGGGCGGCGTCCATCCCGGCGACGTCGACGCCGTCGAGCGTGACGCTGCCCGACGTCGGGCGGTCGAGGCCGGCGAGCAGGTTGAGGAGCGTCGTCTTGCCCGAGCCGGAACGGCCGCGCACCACGAGGAGCTCGCCGGCCGCGACCTCGAGGTCGACGCCGGCGACGGCCGTCACCTCGCCGGCGGGCGTGGGGAACGACCGGGTCACCGCGTGCGCAGCGAGCCTGGGATGAGTCATGGGGTCCTTCCGTCGTCGGCCGTCGGTCTCGACGTGCCGTCCGGCCACACGGTCACGTGGTCGGTCTCGAGCCCGAGGCGTACCCGGTCACGCAGGCCGAGCTGAGCCACGACGTCGGGCGGGAGCTGGAGCCTGCCGACGCGGTCGAGCACGGCGAACTCCTCCACGACGTGTCGCTGTGCACCGTACGCGTCGGTCTCCGTGCGCCGGAGCACCTCGGTGGACGTCCGGCCGTCACGGATCTGCACGGTCCGGGCCACGTGGTCGGACACCGCGGGGTCGTGTGTGACGATCAGGATCGTCGTCCCCAGCTCGGCGTTGACCGCGCGCATCATCTCGAGCACCTGCACCGACGTGGCCTCGTCGAGCTCGCCGGTCGGCTCGTCCGCGAAGAGCACGCGCGGACCGTTCGCGACGGCGACGGCGATCGCCACCCGCTGCTGCTCGCCGCCGGACATCTGTGCGGGCAGACGGTCGGCGCAGTGGCTGACCTCGAGCAGGTCGAGCAGCTCGCGGACGCGCGCGTCGCGTCCGGGCGCTCGGCTGATGGCCAGCGGCACGGCGACGTTCTGGGCGCCCGTCAGGTACGGGAGCAGGTTCCGCGCCGTCTGCTGCCAGACGAACCCCACGGTGTGCCGCTGGTAGCGCACCCGCTCCTTGCGCCCCATCGCGAGCAGGTCGTGGCCGGCCACGCGCGCCGTGCCGCCGGTCGCCCGGTCGAGGCCCGAGAGGATGGACAGCAGCGTGGACTTGCCCGACCCGCTGGCCCCGACGACGGCGACGACCTCCCCGGCGTCGACGGTCAGGTTGAGCCCTTGGAGCGCCTGGACCTCGAGGCCCTCGGTGACGAAGATGCGGACCAGGTCGCGGCAGTGGATGCCTGCCTGCGCCGGGACCTCGAGGACTGCCGTGCTCACTGTTCCTCCCGAAGCATCGCGGTGACGTCCACCCGGCTCGCGCGCACGCCCGAGACCGCCACGCTCGCCACGACGGCGAGCACGAATCCGACGACGACGGCGCCCGTCCCGCCGCCGAGGGCGGGGGCCGTCGCCCCCGAGCCTCCCACGAAGCCGCCCAGGTCGATCGCTCGCGTGGCCAGCGTCGCCAGCCCGACTCCCAGCGCGCCTCCGGCCACGAGCCCCAGGGCGGCCGGACCGACCAGCTCCCACGCGGCCACGCGCCACGCGTCACCGCGCCGTCCGCCGAGCACGGCCAGGACCGTCAGGGTCCGCTCCGTGCGGGCGGCCGCCACGACCTGCGCGGCCGCAACCGTGACGACCGCGCCGAGCACGCCGGTGGCCAACGAGACGAGCAGGAGGGTCCGCAGGCCGTCGACGGTCGGGTCCGCGAGGCGTCGCTCGACGACGTCCTGGCGCAGGTCGTGCGCGACCGCCCCCGTCGCGGCGAGCACGCCGGCCGTCGCGGCGTGGCGCGCGGTGGCGGACAGGTCGTCGTCGAGGTCGACGAGGAGCACCCGGGGAGCCTCCGCGACTCCTGTGGCCTCGACGAGCCGGTCGCGGTCGACGACGACGAAGTTGGTGGTGCGGGTCACCCCGGGCACGGCAGCGACGACGTCGGCGACCTCGACGTCGACCTCTCCCCCGTCGACGACGAGGCGCAGCGTGCCCGCGCCCGTGGTGCGCTCGAGCGCTTGCGCGAGCACCGCGGCGACCGGTCCGTCCGAGCGCCCGAGCGACGCGGGCACCGACCAGCCGTCGAAGCCTGACTGCACCTGTGCGAGCGCCTCGCCGTCGACCAGGACCGCCCGCGCCTGCACCTGCGCCGTGGGCGACGCCACCTGGGCCGGGTTGACCTCGGAGACGGCCGCGAGGGCCGTGACTCCCGGCACGTCGCCGACGGCGTCGAGCGCCTCGGGGGACATCACAGGGCCGCTGACGCGCAGGTCCGCGCCCGTCGCGAACCAGGACTGCTCCTCGATGCCCGCCCGGACGCTGGCGAGCAGGCTGACCGCGAGGATCGCGACGCCGACCCCTACGCTCATCCCGAGGAGCGGCGCCAGTGTGGTCTCGCGCGCGGCACCGGCGGCCCCGAGGACCGGCGCGGCGTCCGTCCGTCGCCGCGCGAGCGCGAGCACCCCACGCAGGGGCACCGGCGCGACGCGGGTCGCGACGATCCCGACGGCCAGCGCGAGGAGCGCCGGGGTCGCCAGGAGCAGCGGGTCGTCGCGCAGACCACGCTGCAGCACCAGGAACGTCGCGAGGGCCGCCAGGGCGAGAGCGGCGAGCTCGAGGACCAGGCGGAGGCGTCCGTCCGGGCGGCCGCCGACCGAGCCGGCCAGCACCGCGGGCACGGCGAGCGTGGTGAGCACGGGTGCGGCGAGGGGCAGCGCAGCGGCGTCGGGCGTCAGGGCGACGCCTGCCGCGACGCCCAGCGCCCCACCGGGGAGGGCGAGCACGAGCCCGTGCAGCGCCATGAGGCTCCGGCGCTGCCAGCCGGACGCACCGCGGGCGCGCATCACGTCGAGAACCTGCGCGCGCCGCTGCAGCACGAGCCGCGACGCCACGACGAGCGCCGCACCCAGGGCCGCGAGCGGACCGGCAAGGACGAACCCGCCGACCACCCGCAGGGTCGCCACGTCGGCCACCGCGCTCTCGATCGGTTCCAGCGCGCCGGTCGCCAGACGCACCGTCAGCCCGCCGGCGGGCTGACCGGCGGCCGTGAGCCCGCGCAGCTGGCCGGCGGCGAGCTCCGCCTCGGCGATGCGCAGGTCTGCGGCGCCCGCGAGGTCGAGCCAGACCTCCGTGCGCTGCGCCAGCCCGAGGGCGACCTCGGGCGACGTGTACCCGGCGGCGAGCACGGTGGTGCCGGCGTCGAGGTCCTCGACGACCTGGGGGGCCGCCGACGCCGACGCGTGCGCCCAGAAGGTCGAGGCCGGGTCGCGTGCGACGTAGGTGCCGACGAGGCGGACGGCGGTCGGCAGACCCCAGACGCGGAGCTCCGCCGCCTCGCGGTCCGTGCCGACCGGCCATGCGAGCCGCTGCGCGCCCGCCTGTGAGAGCACCACCTCGACCGGCGCGCCCGCGGCGTGCTCGGCAGCCGTCACCGCCGCGTCCGGCCACCGTCCCTCGACCAGGTCGACGTGCTCGGGCAGGGCTGGCGCGTGCGCCAGCCGGAGCGTCGGGAACCGGACGTCGTGCTCTGGCACCTGGTCGAGCGCCATGTCCGTGCCCACCACCCGCGCCTGGGGCTCACCGAGCAGGTCGCGCACCGGCTCGCCGGCGCGCGCACGGACCTGCTGGAGATCCGCCAGCAGGCCGGACATGGCGTCCTCGCCCGTCGGCCGCCCGACGGCCTCAGCCACGAGCGCCGACGTCGTCGGCGTGAGCGTGCCGAGGCGGTGCGCGAGCACGTCGTCCCCGACCTGGTCGAGCACCCGCGGCGTCGCTGTCACGAGCAGGGCCGCGAGGAACGCGACGACGGCGAGGAGCGCGCCGGCGCGCGGCGTGTGCAGGAGCGTCCGCCGGAGCGCCCCCGCCGCTGGTCGCCGGGTCATCGTGCCTCCTCGCGGTGGCTCGTATCCCGGGCCTGGGCTGCGACGCCACGCCCTCGCGCGGCGGCCAGCACCACCAGACCAGCCGCCAGGACGGCCAGGGCACCCGCCACGGCGCACAGGTGGACGCTCGGGCTGCCGCCGACGCCGGCGGGCAGGCCGATGCTCAGGCTCGCCAGGTAGCCGGCCGACCCGATGCTGACCAGCGCCCCGGCCGCGACGCCACACGCGACGGCCAGCGCTCCGACCAGCAGGAGCTCACCCGCGCGGCTGCGGGCCTGCTCGTGGGCCCCGAGCCCGGTCGCCCGCAGCGCCGCCACCTCGCTGCGCCGCGTGCGATCGAGCGCGGCCACCACCGACCACGTGCCGACGAGGGCGAGCACCGCGGCCGCACCTGCCGCGGCCCAGAACACGGGAGCGACGCCGGCGCCGGCGGCCTGACGCACCTCGACCTCGCCGAGCCCCAGGGCGGCGAGCCCCGCGGTGTCGCCGCCGTCGAGCCAGACCTCGTCGGCGACCTGGGGCGCGGGCCGGCGCTCCAGCTCGGCCGAGCGCAGGGCGTCGAGGTCGGCGAGCAGCCCGGGCGCCCCGACGGAGACCGGGAGGAAGTCCTCGACCGCGGTGACCACGAGGTCGACCCGGCCGCCGCCGATCGTGAGCTGCGTCGTGCTGCCGACCTCGAGCGCGAGACGCGAGCGCAGCGTGCTCGAGAGCGCCACGGGGACGGGTCCTGCTGCGGGGCCCGGACGGAGGCGGACGAGCTGCGTCGCGCTCGAGGAGTACACCGGCTCGACGGTGGCGCCGAGGACCTGGCGGTCGCCCACCGCGACGTCGCCGACCCCCGACGGAAGCTCCGTCACGACCCGCCACGGCGCGAGCTCCACCTCGGTTCCCGCGCTGGTCAGGCCGTCGACCGCGGCCTCGACCCGCGTCGGCACGCCCAGGCTCGCCGGCTCGATGTCGACCGCGACCACCCGCCAGCTCCCGACCGGCGCGGGCAGCTCGACCTGCGCCTGGACGGTGTGCCAGCCGGCTCTCGCGACGTCCGGTGCGACGACGGCCATGGCGTGTCCAGCGGGACGCTGGACCATGGCCCCGCCCTGGTCAGCCAGCCAGACGACCATCGCGACCTTCTGCGCGGCGCCCGCCGCGGACTCGTCGTCGAGCCACGCGAGGTCGTGCTCGGCCTCGCCGGAGCGGACCCGCGCGACGACCTCGAGCGTCGTAGCGCCATTCGGGAGCGCGGCGCCCGGCAGCGCCCCGCCCCCGACCGCGCCGTCTGAGTTCTCCTCGCTGCTGGCACCGATCGCGGCCAGCAGGTCGGGCGTGGCGCTGCCCGCGCGCAGCAGGGCGCCCGCGCGGGCCGGAAGCGCCGTGAGCGTCGCCTCCTGCTCGCCCAGCGCCACGTCGCTGACGAGCGCGAGCGTGGCAGCGCCGCCCGCGGCGCGCGCCGCCTCGGCCGCGGTGAGGTCCGTCCGGGGCGACACCGGTCCGCTCGTACCGGTCTGCGCCCGCACGTCGGCTCCCGCAGAGATCTCCGCGCCCTGGTCGGCGAGCGCCGTCGTCGTCGCACCGTAGGTGCCCGCGAGGACCACCGCGCCGGACGCGAGCCCGAGCAGCACGACGGGAACGCCGTACGCGGTCGAACGCCGGGCCACGTTGCGCACCGTGAGGACGAGCCCGAGCCCACGCCTGCCGGCGGCGGCCGCGGCCGCCAGGTGCAGCGCGGGGGCGAGCACGAGCGCGAGCAGCAGGACGCCGACGAGCAGGAGCGCCGCGGGGGCGAGCACGGCGAAGAGCTCCGCCTCGGCCGCGGACGGTGCGGCGTCGGACACGGTGGTGCCGGCGCGCGCGAGCCACAGGCGCCAGGCGGCAAACCCACCGACGCCGAGCAGACCTGCCCCCGCAGCGAGCCCGACGACCCGACGCGCCCGCACGTGGGCGCTCCCCTGGCGCGCGAGGCGCCACGCACCGGCGGCGGTCACCACGCCGTACGCGACGGTGACCGCACCCCAGACGAGCGCGGCCGCCCCGAGGAGCGGGCCGGCGTCGATGCCCGCGCCCGCCCCTGACGCGCGCAGGAACGCCGCCGTCGCGGCCGAGCCGATGCCTGCTCCGGTCAGACCCACGACGGCACCCTCGGCCGTGCCCAAGATCGTCGTCTGCACGGTGGACAGGCCCCGCGCCTCCAGCATCGTCTCCTCGTCCAGACGCAGCGCCACCACCAGACGGACGACCTGCACGAGGGCCGCGAGGCCGACCAGGCCGACGATGCTCACCGGCACGAGAGCCACCGCTCGGGTGGTGAGCGCCTGCTCACCCACCGCGCGCAGGCTGGCGGGCAGGTCGCCCGCGGAAACCAGGCCGCGCCGGTTCACGTCCGACGCGTTGAGGACGCCGTGCAGACCGTCGAGGTGGGCCCCCAGGGCAACGGCCCGCTCCGGCGTCAGCGCCCCAGGCCGCACCGCGACGGACCACCGGACGAACGGGGTCCCGCTCGCCAGGACGGCGTCATCGGTGACCACGAGGGCAGCCTCGTCCCGCGCGGTCCACCAGGGGGTGCCGCCCGGTGCCCAGGTGCCGACGACCTCGAGCGTCGTGTCTCCGAACGCGTACGACGCGCCGACCGTCGCGGCGGAGCCTTCCGGGACCACCGCCTCTGCGGGCGCGCTCGGCCACCGTCCCGACGTGAGCGCCGCGTCGTTCGTCGGTCCGGACACGAGGCGCACCCCGTCGCGCGGCTCGGACCTCAGGCCCCGCTCGACGACGAGAGCGGCGCCGTCGGGGCCCCCTGCGAGGTGGTGCCGCACGGTCGCGTCCTGGCCCGCGGGGTCGTCGGCCAGCCGTGTGTCGACCTGCCAGGTCTCGGTTGCGAGCCGGACCGACCCCTGCACGTCGGTGGCCGCTCGCTGCGCCACCGCCGACGCCGACCCTCCGAGCGCGGTCGTCACGAGCGCTGCGAGCAGCACGACGCCGAGGGCCACGGCCCGGTACGCGCGCAGGCGCGCAGCTACCAGTCCCGTGACCCTCGGCATCGGTGTCGAGCCCTAGTTGACGTGGAGCTCCACGATCTCGTCACCCAGCTGGGCGAGGAGCTCGTGACGCGCGTCGCGGCGGCGACGCTGCTCGGCCGGCTCGGGCACCGGCGCCGCGGCGAGCAGGCGCTTGGTGTACTCCTCGCTCGGGTTCAGCAGGACGTCCTCGCGCTTGCCCTGCTCGACGACGCGGCCGTCCTGCAGCACGACGACGCGGTGCGCGAGCAGGTCGATCACCGCGAGGTCGTGGCTGACGAAGATGCAGCCGAACCGGTACCGCTCCTGCAGCGCCGTGAACATCGCGAGCACGCTCGCCTGGACGGACACGTCGAGAGCCGAGGTCGGCTCGTCCGCGACCAGGAGCTCGGGGTCGAGCGTCAGGGCGCGCGCGATGCTCACACGCTGTCGCTGACCACCAGAGAGCTCGTGCGGGTAGCGGTTGAGGGCCGAGCGCGGCAGCTCGACGGCGTCGAGCAGCTCGAGCACCTTGGCGTCGCGCGAACGGCGGTCACCCACCTGGTGCACCTGCAGCGGCTCGGCGATGCACTCGCCGATCGGGAAGCGCGGGTTCAGCGAGGACGCGGGGTCCTGGAAGACGACGCCGATGCGCTTGCGCAGCGCCTTGGCGTCCTTGCCGCGCATCCCGTCGAAGCTGTGACCGAAGATCTTGACGTCGCCACTCTCGGCCGGGATGAGGCCCAGCGCGCAGCGCGCGATCGTCGACTTGCCAGAGCCGGACTCGCCGACGAGGCCGACGATCTCCCCGGCGTTGACGGTGAAGGAGACCTCGTCGACCGCACGGAAGGGAGCCTTGCCGAGCCGCTTGTACTCGACGACGAGCTTGTTCACCTCGAGCGCCGGCACCTCGCCCTCGGGCAGGACCTCCTGGTCGACCGGGGCGGTGCCGAACTGCCCCGGGCCCTGCCCGAGGTGCGGGACGGAGCCGAGCAGGCGCCGGGTGTACTCGTGCTGGGGACGGGTCAGGACCTCGTCGGCCGTGCCGGTCTCGACGATCTCACCCTTGAGCATCACCGCGACGCGGTCGGCCATGTCGGCGACGACGCCCATGTTGTGGGTGATCAGGAGGATGCCGGTGTCCAGCTTGTCCTTGAGCGAGCGGAGCAGGTCGAGGATGTCGGCCTGCACGGTGACGTCGAGCGCCGTCGTCGGCTCGTCGGCGATGATCACCTTGGGGTTGCAGCTGATCGCCATCGCGATCACCACGCGCTGGCGCTGGCCGCCCGACATCTCGTGCGGGTACTGCTTGACGCGGCGCTCCGGCTCGGGGATGCCCACCATGCGCAGCAGCTCGACGGCGCGGGCGTCCGCGTCCTTGCCGAACGCGATGCCGTGCAGCTCGAGGGCCTCGGTGAGCTGGGTGCCGATCGTGAGGACGGGGTTGAGCGCCGTCATGGGCTCCTGGAACACCATCGCGACGTCGTTGCCGCGCATGGTGCGCAGGCCCTTCTCGTCGAGCTCGCCGATCACCTGGTCACCCACGGTAATGGTGCCCGTGACGCGGGCGTTCTTGGGCAGCAGGCCGAGCGCCGTCATGGACGTCACGGACTTGCCGGAGCCGGACTCGCCGACGAGTGCGAGCACCTCACCGGGGCGCACCTCGATGGAGATGCCCTTGACGGCATGCACGGTGCCGAACTCGGTGCCGAACTTGACGTCGAGGTCGGTGAAGGACAGGACCGGCTCGGTGCCGGGCATGGAGATCGTCATCAGTCCTTGTTCCTGTTCTGACGCGGGTCGAACGCGTCGCGCAGACCGTCGCCGATGAAGTTCACCGTGAGGGCGATGGCGAGGATGAAGAGACCCGGCCACCAGAAGAGCCACGGACGCGTCGTGAACGCGTTCTGGTACTGGCTGATGAGCGAGCCGAGCGACACGTCCGGCGGGCGGACCCCGAAGCCGAGGAAGCTGAGCGCCGTCTCCAGCAGGATCGCGGACGCGATGGACAGCGTCGCCGACACGATGATCACGCCGACGGTGTTCGGCAGGATGTGCTTGAAGATGATGCGCCGCGATCCCGTACCGATGGCGCGTGCCGAGGCGACGAACTCGCGTTCACGCAGAGACAGCACCTCGCCACGCACAAGGCGGGCGAGCCCGGTCCACGTCACGAGGGCGAGCATGAGCGCAAGGCCCCACACGCCCCAGCTCGCAGCGATCTTGCCGAGCACGGCGGCGAGCACGAGCAGCGGGATCACGATGACGAGGTCGGTCAGGCGCATCAGCACCGACTCCACCCACCCGCGGTAGAACCCGGCGAGGCCGCCGATGATCGTGCCGATGACGGTGGACAGCAGGCCGACGACGAACGCGATCAGCAGGGAGATCTGGGTCCCGCGCATCACGAGCGCGAAGTAGTCCTTGCCGGTCGAGTCCTGCCCGAACGGGTGCTCCCCGAGGGTGAACGGGAAGAGGCTGAGCGTGGGGCTCCCGCCGTTGATCACGTTCGCCGCGCGCGTGTAGTCCTTGTCCCACCATCCCGGGATGGGGCCGACGCCGATCGAGCTGATCGCGAGGATCGTGACGAAGACGAGGACGATCATGGACGCCATGGCGCCCTTGTGCCGCAGGAAGCGGCGCAGCACGAGCTGGTTCTGGCTGTAGGACTTCTGCTCGGTCGTGGTGGTGGTGCCCGTCGCGGGCTCCATCATCGACGTCTCCGGGTTGATCCCTCCCCCTGCCGGGGTCGGGACCTTCTCGGGCCGGTGGGGGGTGTTCGGGTCAGTCATTGCGCTCTCCGCTGTCGGTCGCGCCCACGCACGTGGGGCTGGTCGCGCTGGTCAGGACGATCATGCCGATCACCGCCGGATCCGCGGGTCGAGCCCCGCGTAAGCGAGGTCGGCCGCGAGGTTCATGAGCACCGCGGCGGTTCCGGTGACCAGGAAGAACGCCATGACCGGGGCCGGGTCCACGGTCTTGAGCCCGGTCTGGAAGAGCTCACCCATGCCCTTCCAGCCGAACACCTGCTCGGTGATGATCGCGCCGCCGATGAGACCTGCGAAGTCGAAGGCGACGATCGTCGTGATGGGGATCAAGGCGTTGCGGAACGCGTGCTTGACGATCACGACACGCTCCGAGAGGCCCTTCGACCGCGCGGTGCGCACGTAGTCCTGCTCGAGCACCTCGAGCATCGACGACCGCGTGTACCTCGTGTAGGAGGCGACCGACACGAGCGTCAGGACGATGGTCGGCAGGATGATCTGCACGCCCTTGTCCAGGAACGACTCCCAGAAGTCGCCGGTGAAGTTCGGGGTCTGCGAGCCGATCGTCGAGATCGGGCGGCTCTTGAGGGACAGCAGGCCCATCCAGCCGGCGACGGCGCGGTCCACGACGATGAGGAACGCCATGACCACACCGACGGCGACGGAGACGCCCATGGCCAACCGCCGCGAGTAGCCGCCCCAGAACCACCCGCTGACCGCACCGAGGACGACGACGAGAGCCAGGATCGCGAGGAGCGACAGCCAGGTGGGCTCCCGCAGGACGGGGAGGAACGCGAAGTAGACGGCGAGGCCCGCCCCGACCGTGGTCAGCGCTGACCACATCACCTTGCGGTTCTTGAGGCCGGCGAGCAGGGCCGTGATCCCGACCGCTGCGGCCACGCCGACGACGAGGATCAGGACGGCGCCGAACGCGGGGCGCCGGAACCACTCGACCGCGGAGAAGTAGTACATGACCGCGCCGACGAAGACGAGGGTGGCGCCGGCGGTGAGCGCGCGTCGCTTGAGGTCACCGCCCATGACGGCCTGGACCGCGATGCCGAGGAGACCGGCGGTCACGAGTATCTGCAGGGGTGTGAACGTCGGCTCGACGATCCAGTCGTTGAACCGGATGGCGCCGTACTCCTTGAGGAGCACCGCGGCCCAGAACACCGGCAGCGAGAAGAAGAGGAAGGCCAGGAACGTCACGACGTAGTCGAAGCCGGAGTACTGGCGGATCGCAGTGAGGATGCCGACCGTGATGCCGATGACGATGGCGAGCACCGTGGCGAGGACGACGAGGCGGAGCGTCGACGAGGCAGCGTTGCCCAGGAGGCTCGTCACCTCCACGCCGTTGCGGTTGGTGCCGAGGTCGCAGTTCAGGGTGACGCATTTGGCGGCGCCGGTGAGCCATTCCCAGTAGCGCGAGTACCAGGGCTGATCGAGCCCCATGTAGGCGGTGCGCTGGCGGATCAGGTAGTCACGGTTGTCGGCGTTGCTCTCACGAAGGTCCTCGATGGGATCGCCTGAGTTGATCGTGAGGACGAAGAGGAGCAACGATCCGCCGAGCAGGACGAGGAAGGAGATTCCCATCCTGCGCAGGATGAACTTGGTCAACGAACTCAACCCTTCAAGTTCTTTACGTCGGTCGAAGATGGCCAGCTAGACCGGGTGGGGCGTCGCCGTAAACCACGCAATGATGCCACGGGTTGGGCAAGAGACCGTCATCGCGCCGCTGGGGTGGAGGCTCTCGCCCCCACCCCAGCGGTCTTGCTCTCAGCGCCGGGTCGGGCCCGTCACCGAGGTACTGCTGCGGTGCTCACGCACCAGCGTCGATCAGGACGCGCGGACCCACTGCTCCGCGTTCCACGCCACCGTGTTCTGCGTGGCGGTGTCACGGACGTTCTGGATCGTGGAGTCGTACGCGACGACGCCCGGGTGAGCGAACAGCGGGATGCCGAACAGCTCGTCCCAGAGGGCCTTCTCGATGACCTTCGTCTGCTCCAGGTGGACCGACTCGTCGAGCGTCCCGACCAGGGTGTCCCAGGCGGCGTCGACCGTGTCGGACTTGAAGCCACCGTAGTTCTGGCCACCGGTGCTCGCGTAGATGTTCTGACCCGAGGTGATCTGGCCGGAGCCAGCCCAGGCGAACAGCGCAACCTCGTAGTCGCCGTCCGGCAGGGTCACCGCGAAGAAGTCAGCGTTGCCGACGTCCTCGATCTCGAAGCCAGCCTGGTCGCAGCTGGACTTGATGAGGGCGACCTCTTCGGTACGACGCTGGTTCGGGGCGGAGTAGCCGATGCGCACCTTGACGGGCGACTCGACGCCGGCCTCGGCGATCTTGGCCTTGGCACCCTCGATGTCGACCTCGTCGTAACGACCGTCGTACGCGGCCGAGACGACCTCGTCGTAGTTGTCCTGGAAGGGGAACACCTCGCGAGCGTTCATCACGGTCGCGTTCGGGTCGATCGGCTTGATCAGGTTGTCGATGATCTGCTGACGCGGCACGCACATGGCGAACGCCTCACGCAGCTCGAGCGAGTCCGCGAACACGCCGGAGTTGAAGTTGAAGTCCAGGTGCTCCCAGGTCAGCGACTCGCCCGTGAGGAGCGAGACCGCGTCGCCGAGGCCCTCGATCTGCTGGACCGTGTCGACGGTGGCCTGCGGCTCGATGATGTTGAGGTCACCGTTCTGCAGGGCCTGCACCTGGGCCTCGGGGGCCACGAACCGGTAGACGAGCGTCTTGGTCGCGGGCGGGGTGCCCCAGTAGTTCTCGTTCGCCACGAGGGTGACGGACTGGCCGGCCTCCCACGCAGACAGCTTGTACGGGCCAGACACCGGAGTGATCTCCGGGTCGGGCAGCTCGCCGGCGTTCGGGGACAGCCAGCCGGTGTTCCAGAACTCGGCCGCGGGGCGCAGGGCCTCGACGTCCTTCTCCTGGATCGCGGTGACGAGCTCCTCGAGCGACATGCCAGCCTGCTCCGCGACGACGTGCGCCGGGAAGGCAGCCGAGATCTGGATCTGGTAGTCCGGGTTCGGCGCGCTGTACTCGAAGGAGAACGTCTTGCCGCCGGCCTCGCCCGTGGGGCCGGCCGGGACGAGCTCTGCCATGTCGAGACCAGAGACGTGGTTGAAGAGCGGCTTGGGGTCGCCCTCCTCGGTCTCGCCGTCGGCGATCGAGCGCGCGGCCCACTCGAGGAGGTAGTCCTCGTACTTGATGGGCTCGCCGTCGGACCAGGCCGCGGCGTCGTTCAGCGTGTACTCGACGACCATCGGGTCCTCGGAGGTCACCTCGAAGGTGCCGTACTCCTCGTCCTGGTAGATCGCGCCGTCGGTACCGAAGTACATGAAGCCCGAGAACATCCGGTCGTTGATGACCGAGTTGTACGTGGAGTAGGTCTCCGGCGTGTTGCCGTTGTACCCGAGCCACTCCTCGCCACCGAGCGTGTAGTAGATCGTGTCGTCAGCGGTGACGACCTCACCGAGGTCGGCCTTGCCGGTGTCGGTCGGCTCGACGCCACCCGTGCCACCGGTCTCGCTCGTGGTGGACGACGTGTTGGGCGTCTCGGGGTCCTCGGACGCGGTGCAGGCGCTCAGCACGAGCGCACCGCTCGCGAGCAGAGCGACCGGCGCGGCCATTCTCCTGATGTTCAATGTTCCTCCTCATAGGGCTGGCAGCTTCCCGGTGTCGCCGTCGACATCGACAGCCATCGACGTCCGGCGTCCACGGTGTGGTGATGGGAACCAACCTTGGTTGTGGAGGACGTTACACAGCAAATCCCTTGCCCTCGGCCAGTTCGCGCCTTTTAGGAAGGCAATCGTTACCAACCCGGAATGTCACGGAAAGGTCACGGAGCGTCGAGCCGAAGATGTCAGCAGGCCTGGACCAGAGCCGATCACGCACCGTCGGTCTCGCCTGCTGGACACCGTCGGTCCGCCGCATAAGCAGAACTGAACGAGACGCGGACCACACCTGCGAGCGCAATCCGGACGTTTCTCGTCCCATGAGCGCCTGTCACCCGACTTACGTCTCACTGTATGGACGGTTAACTTCCTGTAACATCTGCGCGTCCATCGCGAGCAGAGGAGACCGGACGTGGCGATCGACCGGCTCAGCACGCGCCTCGAGGGCACCCTCGCGGACTGGAACGACGAGCGCGGCTTCGGCTTCATCGCGCCAGCGACGGGCGGTCCGAGCGTGTTCGTCCATGTCAGCGCGTTCCCCCGTGGCCGACGCCCTTCTCGCGGCTGTGCCGTGTCCTACGCCGAGGGGGTAGGAGAGCGCGGGCGCCCGCGGGCGTACCGGGTGCAGTACCTGCGGCAGCCGACCGCAGGTCCCGGACGCGGCCGTCGGGTCGGACGCGGGGGCGGGGGCGAACGCGGGCCCGGACGCACCTGGCCCGCCCTCGTCGTCGTCGGAGTGTTCGCCTCGGTGCTGCTCGCGCTCCTCGCGCGGGACCAGCTCCCCGCGCTCGTCGTCGGCGCCTACGGCGGCCTGAGCGTCGTGGCGCTCGCCGCCTACCGCGCCGACAAGGCTGCCGCGCAGCAGGGCCGATGGCGCACGCCCGAGTCGACCCTGCACCTGATCGGCCTCCTGGGCGGTTGGCCGGGCGCCCTGGTGGCCCGCCCCCTCTTCCGCCACAAGACGAGGAAGCAGCCGTTCGTCACCGTCTTCTGGCTCACGGTGGTCGTCAACTGCGCAGCTGTGGCGTGGCTCGTCCACGCAGCGCCGTTGGGGTAGCACCGGTGGCTAGGCTCGTGGGATGGCAACGGCTCTCCTCGTGCGGCACGGCCGCACCACAGCAAATGCCACCGGGCTGCTGGCCGGTCGGGCTGTCGGCGTCACCCTGGACGAGATCGGGCGTGAGCAAGCAGCTCTGGCCGGAGCCCGGCTCGCGGCCGTCCCCCTGGTCGCGGTGGTGTCGAGCCCGCTCGAGCGTTGTCAGCAGACCGCCCAGCACATCCTCGACCGCCAGGTGGGCACTCCGTACGCGTCCGTCGATCTCGATCTCACCGAGTGCGACTACGGGCAGTGGCAGGGCCGCAGGCTCACCGAGCTCGCGACCGAGGAGCTGTGGCCGCGGGTGCAGTCGCAGCCGTCTGCCGTCGTCTTTCCCGGCGGCGAGTCGATGGCCGCGATGCAGGCTCGGGCGGTGGCAGCGATCCGTCGCCACGATGCAGCCGTCGAGGCCGAGCACGGGCCCGAGGCGGTGTGGGTCGCGGTCAGCCATGGCGACATCATCAAGTCGATCCTCGCCGACGCGCTCGGCATGCACCTCGACCTGTTCCAGCGCATCAACGTCGGCCCCGCATCCGTGTCGGTCGTGCGCTACGGCGCCAGCCGGCCGAGCGTCCACGCGACCAACACCGACGCGGGTGATCTGTCGTGGCTGTCGAAGGGCATCCACGCGGGCGATGCGCCGGTGGGCGGCGGCGCAGGGCACGAGGCACCCTCGACCGACGACGCCTAGAGTGTTGAGATGCCTGCACGCGTTCACGAGTTCGACTGGCCTGATCGGGCCGTCATCGGCACCATCGGCCTTCCGGGGGCGCGCACCTTCTATCTCCAGGTGCGCTCCGGGACGCGGGTGGTGAGCATCGCCCTCGAGAAGCAGCAGTCGGCTCTGCTCGCGGAGAAGATCGACGAGATCCTCGACCAGCTCATCACCGTCGAGGGCAACCGCTTCAGTGTTCCCACGAGCACGCCCCCGCAGCTCGTCGACAACGACGATCTCGAGGCCGTCGAGGAGCATTTCCGCACCGGTGCGATGAGCCTGGGCTGGGACCCGACCACGGCCCAGGTCGTCCTCGAGGCCTACCCCGTCACGGAGGTCGATGCTGACGGCATCGATGAGATGCCCGACGAGGACGGCGCTCCCGAGACCGAGATGCTCGTGCTGCGGATGCCGGTAGGCACCGCCCGCGCTTTCGCCCAGCGCACCCGCGAGGTCGTGGGCGCCGGGCGCCCGGCCTGCCCGTTCTGCGGCTACCCCATCGATGCCGACGGGCACACCTGCATACTTCCCGAGGACTGATGTCGGCGACGGACCTGGTGACCGCCGAGCTGACGATCGCCGGCCGCATCACGACGGCTTCCAACGCCACGTTCCTCGGCGCGATCGGAGAGACGACCGTCGTCTACAAGCCGATAGCCGGCGAGAGCCCGCTGTGGGACTTTCCCGACGGCACCCTGGCGCACCGGGAGGTGGCCGCCTACCTGGTCTCGCAGGCCCTCGGCTGGGGCGTGGTGCCGCACACCTGGCTGCGCGACGGTCCGCTCGGCGAAGGAATGGTCCAGCTGTGGCAGGAGCCAGACCCGGACCACGGTGCCGTCGACCTGGTCGCGACCCACGACGTGCCGAGCGCGGGCTGGCGACACGTGCTCGAGGGACGGGACGAGCACGGACGGTCCGTCACCCTGGTCCATGAGGACTCCCCGGCGCTCCGGCGCATGGCCGTGTTCGACATCGTCGTCAACAACGCCGACCGCAAGGGCAACCACATCCTTGCCATGGCGGACGGCCACCGGCACGGCGTAGACCACGGACTCACCTTCCACCGTGACCACAAGCTGCGCACGGTCCTCTGGGGATGGCTGGGAGACGCTCTGAGCGCGGAGGAGCGCGACGGGCTCGACCGGCTCAGCGAGGAGCTGCGCCAAGACCTGGGAAGCAGTCTGGCGGACTTGCTCAGCGCCCCAGAGATCGAAGCGCTCGCCGCTCGCTGCTCCAGGTTGCGGACGGGAGGTCGGTTCCCGGCTCCCGCCGGTGAGATGCCGGCGGTTCCCTGGCCGCTGTTCTGAGCTCGCCTACACGTTGAAGCGGAACTCGACGACGTCGCCGTCCTGCATGACGTAGTCCTTGCCCTCGATACGCGCCTTGCCTGCAGCACGGGCGGCCGCGACGGACCCGGCCTCGACCAGGTCCTCGAAGCCGATGACCTCAGCCTTGATGAAGCCTCGCTCGAAGTCGGTGTGGATGACGCCCGCAGCCTGCGGGGCGGTCCAGCCGCGGCGGATCGTCCAGGCGCGCGACTCCTTGGGGCCGGCCGTCAGGTACGTCTGCAGGCCGAGCGTGTGGAAGCCGACGTTCGCGAGCTGGTCGAGCCCGGCCTGCTCCTGGCCGTTCTCCGCGAGCATCTCCTTGGCCTCGTCCGGCTCGAGCTCGACGAGCTCGGACTCGAACTTGGCGTCCAGGAAGATGGCGTCGGCCGGGGCGACGAGCTCGCGAAGCTCGGCCTGGAAGGCCTCGTCCGCCAGACCGGCGTCGTCCGTGTTGAAGACGTAGATGAATGGCTTGGCCGTCATCAGCTGCAGCGCGGAGAGCTGCGCGAGGTCGAGCTTCGCGGCGGCGGCTCCCGCGAAGAGCGTCTGCCCGGACTCGAGCAGCGCCTGCGCGCCCTTGGCGGCCTCGAGGAGGGCGGCGTCGCCCTTCTTGATCTTGACCTCCTTCTCGAGGCGGGGCACCGTCTTCTCGAGCGTCTGGAGGTCCGCGAGGATCAGCTCGGTGTTGATCGTCTCGATGTCGTCCTTGGGCGAGACCTTGCCGTCGACGTGCACGACGTCGGGGTCGGCGAACGCGCGCGTCACCTGGCAGATTGCGTCAGCCTCGCGGATGTTGGCGAGGAACTTGTTGCCGAGCCCCTCCCCCTCGCTGGCGCCGCGGACGATGCCCGCGATGTCGACGAACGACACGGTCGCGGGCAGGATGCGCTCCGAGCCGAAGATCCCGGCGAGCACATCGAGGCGCGGATCCGGCAACGGCACGACGCCGACGTTGGGCTCGATCGTCGCGAACGGGTAGTTCGCGGCGAGCACCTGCGCGCGGGTCAGGGCGTTGAAGAGGGTCGACTTGCCGACGTTGGGCAGTCCAGCGATTCCGATAGTGAGGGCCACGGTCGACCAGTCTAGGGCGCACGCGCGCTCGGGGCGGCGGGGGCGGGAGGAGCGGCCCGGATCCATGGTCCCGATCGTTGTCGTGTCAGTGGCTCTGTCTAGCGTCGTGGGCATGGCAGGGGCACAGGACGGACAGGTCGCACAGGGCGGGACAGGGGACGCTCTCTCTGCGGTGACGACTGTCCTCCCCCGGTGCCCGGCGAGCCTCGCAGGTCTCGGCCGCTGCGCCGGCACCGGGTTCACCGTGTGCGACGCCTGCGAGTCGGTGTGGGCGTGGCGGGACGCGGAAGCGCTGCGGTGCCCGCCCGAGCCCCCTGCGGAGTGGTTCGAGGACGACGTCGACGACGCGCCTGCCCGGGCGAAGGCCGCGCCGCTCAGCGGGCGCGAGCTCGTCGCGGCGCGCCCGTCAGCCCACCTCGTCGCGGCGCTCGACGACGTCGCTCTCGGCGACCTGGACGACTACGACGTCGTCGAGGTGGTCGCGGCCTGGGACCGCGTCGCGTCGTGGGTCGCCGCTCGCCAGCTGCAGGCCGTGGCGACGCTCGCCAAGCGGGACGCCATGAACCCCCTCTGGCCAGCGAGCGCGGGTAACGTGGCCCGTCCCAACGTGACGGGAGAGGAGCTCGCCATGCGCCTCGGTCGGTCGCGCCGCGCGGCGGACGCGTTCGTCGACCTCGCTCGCGCGCTCGACGGCCCGCTCACGCCGACCGCCGAGCTGCTCGAGCGCGGTGAGCTCGACATCGCTCAGACGACGGCGATCCACCGCGGGCTGCACGACGTCCCCGTGGCGGGCTGCCTGGACGTGCAGGACGCTCTCCTCGACCGGGCTCCGGTGCGCACGCCCGCTCAGCTCACGGGCGACGTGCAGCGTGCTCTGATCGCGCTCGACCCCGGCGGTGCCGCTGGCCGCGTGGCGCAGGCCGCGCGAGGGCGGCGCGTCGAACGCCCGCGCGCGCTGCCGCACGGCATGGCCGGGATCTGGGCTGTGCTGCCCGCTCCCGAGGCGCTCGCGGTCGACGGCGAGCTCGACGCCCGCGCGCGGACGCTGCGCGCCGCCGGAGACCCACGCACCCTCGACCAGCTGCGTGCCGACCTCTTCGCCGGGACCCTCCTCGGCGTCGGTAGCCCGACGTGCACAGCACGACCGCAGATCGTCCCGCCGGCGCTGGCTGGCCAATCCCTTGGGCTGTCTGCCGAAGCCCTCGGGTTGCCTGGCGCGACTCCCGGCCTGCCTGGCCAGCCCCTCGGACTGCCTGGCGACGCTGGTGCGCCCGTTGGCGAGGCCACGCCTGCTGACCTCGACGTGGTCAGCCGGCCACGGGCCCGTGCGCGGCGGTCGCAGATCAACGTGACGGTCTCCCTGACCACCCTGCTCGGACTCGCCGACGAGCCGGCCGAGCTCGCGGGATACGGTCCGATCGACCCTGCGACCGCCCGTCGCCTCGCCAGCGAGGGGACGTGGCGCCGGATCATCACGGATCCCCGTTCCGGAGCGGTGCTCGACGTCGGACGCACGCGCTACCGCCCGCCAGCGGACCTCGCCGACTACGTCCGCCACCGCGACCGGGCCTGCGCGCGTCCCGGCTGCTCCGCGAGCGCGCACACCGCCGAGCTGGACCACACCGTCGAGTTTCACCGCGCGGGCGGCACGACGAGTCACGACAACCTCGGACCGCTCTGCCGGCGGGATCACCAGATCAAGACCGACGGGGGCTTCGCGCTGGCCCAGGAAGCGCCGGGCAGTACGTCTGGCGCACCCCGACCGGGCATCGCTATGCGTACCGCCCCGGCGCTCCCCCACCGGGGCAGCATCCAGCGCCGGGGCAAGGTCCGGTGGCGGAGGAGCATCCGGTGGTGGAGCAGGACCCCGCGCCGGGTCAGGATCCGGCTCCACGCCATGAGGATCGGCCGAACGGGGCTGGCGAACCGCCGTACTGATCACGGTCACGGGCACTGCTCCACGCCCAGCCCTACGATGCGCCTGTGGCTCAGACGCGCGCATCGGAGAACGCTGTCCTCGTCGGCATGCTCGCGCTCGTGTCGCTCGGCGCGTTCGAGTCGCTCGCCGTAGCGACCGCGATGCCCACGATCGCCGCCGCGCTCGACGGGCTGCATCTCTACGCCCCCGCGTTCGCCGTCACGCTGGCGACGTCCGTCGTCGGGATGGTGCTCGCTGGCTACTTCACGGACCGCTCGCGCCCGCTGTACACGCTGCTCGGCGGCGGCGGGGTCTTCGTCGGCGGGCTGCTCGTCGCCGGCGCCGCCGGGTCGATGTGGGCCCTGCTCGCCGGTCGCGCCCTGCAAGGGCTCGGCGCCGGTGCCTATGTCATCGCGCTCTACGTCATGGTCGGCGAGGTGTTCTCCCCCGCTCGCCGCCCCCGCGTCCTCGCCATGTTCTCCGCCGCATGGGTGCTGCCGTCGCTGATCGGGCCAGTCATCGCGGGCGTCGTCGTCGAGGCGCTCGGCTGGCGGTGGGTCTTCCACGGCGTTGCTCTCCTGGCCGTGCCCTCAGCGCTCCTCATCCTGTGGGCAGCTCGGCACGGTGAGGATCGGGCCCAGGCCGAGACACAGAGCACGATCCACATCCCGAGCGTGGCGGCGGAGAGCACGGTCGAGACCCCGAGCGCAGTCGAGGCCCCGCGCACCCCGCGGGCCGCGATGCTCGTCCGGCTAGCGCTCGCCGCGGGCGCGGGCGCCGGCGTCGCAGTGATGTCGGTGGCTTCCTCGACCACAGGCCCAGGCCGCGCCGTCGGGCTCGCCGTGGGCGCCGTCGTCGTCGCTGTCCTCGGCCTGCGGCTCCTGCCTGCGGGCACGCTCACCGCCCGCCCGGGCCTGCCCGCGCTCGTCGGGGTGCGCGGCCTCATGGCGGCGGCATTCTTCGGCGCCGAGGTCTACCTGCCGCTGATCCTCCAGCACGAGCGTGGCCTCAGTCCCGCGCGCGCCGGGACGATCCTCACGGTCGGCGCGGTGACATGGGCGCTCGGGTCGGCGGCACGATCACGCTCAGCCTGGTCGAGCACCGCGTTCCTCCGGCTCGGGTCCGCTCTCGTCGCGACCGGCGTCGTCGTCGTTGCGTTCCTCACCTGGGCGCCGGCGCCGACGGCCGTGGCCTGGACCGGGTGGGCACTCGCCGGGCTCGGCGTGGGCATGGTCTACCCCACGCTCTCGCTGCTCGTCTTCGAGATCGCGCGCCCCGGCGAGCAGGGTGCGGGCATGTCGGCCTTGCAGACCTCCGACGCGCTGTCCACGGCGTTCGCCCTCGCGCTGGCCGGCGCGCTCATCACCCCGCTCGTCGCGCGCCTCGGCAGCACGGGGTACCTCGCCGGGTTCGGGCTCTCCGTCGCGCTGGCGGTCGTGGCCGGTCTCGTCTCTGGACGCATCCAACCGCACGCGAGCGGCGACGACGGCGTCAGTCCAGCTCGCGCAACGACTGCATGAGCTCGGGGGTGCGTGCGTCGTACCACCGCGCCCCGAGACGCACCCCGGAGGTGAGCACCACGCCACCGATGCCGACGCCCGCCACGAGTGCGGCCCACCCGACCGGCTCCGACTGCGCATGCACCGCTACGAGCGCCAGCACCGCCTCCGGAGCAACGAGCACGACGAGCACCAGCCAACCGATGCCCTGCACCACGAGGTTGGCGGTCGCGGATCCCTGCGGCGCGTTGAACGGGCCGTCACCAGGTTTCGGCACCGCGTACAGGAAGCGTGCCGAGATGGCGCTCGATAGGCCCAACGTCGTCGCGAAGATCCCCACGGTCAGACCCGCAGCTGCCGGGAGCGCGTCCCACCGACCGGTCCAGGCGACCGCCCCGAGCACGAGGACGGTGAGGATCGGGCCACCCACGGCCACGGCCGCGAGCGCTCGGCCCGCGCGATCAGCCGCGCCGGGGAGCCCGGTCGCCGCGTGCAGCCAGAACGCCGTGCTGTCGTACGCGACGTCCGCCGAGATCGTCCACGCCACCAGGAACGCGCACAGCGGCGCGATCGTCAAGAGCACCACGAGGTCGTTCCCGCCCGACACGATCCCGAGCACGACGGGGAGCACCGGGATGAGCGTGAGGCTCCCGACGTACCGCGGGTCACGCAGCCAGTAGGTCAGGCACCGCGCCGCCACGGCGCTGGTCGCGCCGCCCGCGCTGCCCAGGAGGCCGACGCCGAGCGCGCGCCTCGCGCCTCCCGCGCCTGAGGGCGGTGTCACGAGGGCGCGGCCCAGGAAGTGGTGCCAGACGGCGACGAGCGCGGCGAGCGTGCCGAGGGCGACGACGAGGTGCCCGCCGGCCCGCGCCCAGTCGCCGCGGGACACGTCGACGCTCACGGCCCACGCAGCGCCGACCGGCGTCCACGAGACCACCTCGACGAGCCCCGGGATCGCGTCGCGCCCGACGGCCGCTGCCCGGCCGATCTGGATGAGGACGGGTCCGAGGAGCAGCACGGGCAGCAGCGCGATGACTCCGGCGACCTCGCGGAAGCGGCGCGAGTCCATGATCGGTGCGAGTGCCGTCGTCGTCGCCCGAGATCCCGCGACGCAGGTCGCGACGACGACGGGGGCCATCAGGGCCGCCGCCGCGGCTGCGGCCAGATCCGGCACCCACAGCGCCACGGGCAGGAGCACGACGACGACCGTCGCGATGCCCGGCATGCCGACGAGCGCAGCGAGCCCGAGGCCCAGCAGCAGCGTGCGGCGCGGCACGGCGAAGGTCGCGAACCGGTACGGGTCGAGCGTGGAGTCCACCCCGAAGGCGAGCAGGGGCAGCAGCCACCACGCCAGCACGAGCACGGACCCACCGAAGACGACCGTGATCTCCCAGAGCTCGAGCGACACCCGCCGCGTCGCGAGCAGGCCCAGCGACGTGAGCCCGAGGAGCACTACCGTGTTGAGCAGGCCGAGCAGCAGCCCGACGACCTGCCAGGTGCTGCGCCGCAGACCGTTGCCGAGCAGCTGCAGCTTGAGCCTCAGCAGGTGCGCAACCACTCGAGCCCCTGCATCCCGGTCCGACGACCGCCGACCAGGTCGACGAAGGTGTCCTCGAGCGTGCGGCCACCACGGACCTCGTCGACCGTCCCGGCGGCCAGCACATGACCGTCGGCGACGACCGCGACGTGGTCGCACATGCGCTGGACGAGGTCCATCACGTGCGAGGAGACGATCACGGTGCCGCCGCCCCCGACGTACTCGCGCAGGATCGCCCGGATGTTGCTCGCCGACACCGGGTCCACTGACTCGAACGGCTCGTCCAGGACCATCAGGCGCGGCGCGTGGATGATCGCCGCGGCGAACGCGACCTTCTTGGTCATGCCCGCGGAGTAGTCGACGACGAGCTGGTCCTGGGATGCCTCGAGGTCGAGAGCCGCGAGCAGCTCGCGGGCGCGGCTCGCCACCATGTCGCGGTCCATTCCCCGCAGGAGGCCTGCGTAGGTCACCAGCTGGAGCCCCGTGAGGCGGTCGAACAGCCGCAGGCCGTCCGGCAGCACGCCGATGATCCGCTTGCCCGCGGTCGGGTCCGCCCAGAGGTCGACGCCGTGCACCCGCACCTCGCCGGCGTCGGGCCGCAGGAGCCCGGTCGCCATCGAGAGCGTCGTGGTCTTGCCCGCGCCGTTGGGGCCGACGAGCCCGTAGAACGAGCCGGCCGGCACCGTGAGGTCGATCCCGCCGACCGCGACCTTCGGCCCGAACGACTTCCACAGGCCACGGAGCGCGAGTGCCGGGACAGGAGCCGCGGCCGCCGGGCCAGGCGGCGGAGGCACGGTGAGTGCCACCGGCGGTTCCGGGTGCGGGGCAACGCGCCGTGCTTCCATGGGCCGAGCCTAGGGCCTGGGCCACGGCCCGGCAGGGTGGGCGCCGGGTGAGCGGCAGGTGGGATCGCGCTGCGGGCGACCGGTGACCAGGACGCGCGACGGGCGCCTGCGCCGCTGCCTGTGCCGGGCACCCGCATGAGACGAACGCGTCCTATGCCCGTGCGAGGCGGCCGTGTCAGACGGCCGTGTCAGACGGCCGTGCCAGGCTCTGCGTCATGACTCTTGCCGAGGTTCTGCTCCTGGTCGTCGTCGCGCTGGTCGCGGGCGCGGTCGGCTACCTCACCGCCGTCGTGCGCACGGGGCGCCAGCGCGACCGTGCGGTCGTGCGCACCGCCCAGCTCGAGGCACGCCTCGCGGCGGCCGACGACGCCGCGCGCGCGAGGGAGCGTGACGTCACCGCCGAGCGTGAGCGCATGCGGCACGAGTTCCAGGCGCTCGCCGCCCAGGCGCTCGCCGCCAACAACGAGCAGTTCCTCGGGCTGGCCGAGCAACGGCTGCGTGCCACCCAGGTTGCCGGCCAGGCGGACATGGAGCGCCGCGAGCTGGCGGTCCAAGGACTCGTCGCGCCGGTGCAGCGGACGCTGGGCGAGCTCGCCGCGCAGGTCACCGCGGCGGAGGAGGCCCGGCTCGCGGGAGGTGCTGCCCTCACCGAGCAGCTGCGCGCGATGCGCGAGTCCTCCGAGCATCTGCGGTCCGAGACCCAGCGCCTGGTCACGGCGCTCCGGTCCTCGCAGGTACGCGGTCGGTGGGGCGAGATGCAGCTGCGGCGCGTCGTCGAGGCTGCCGGCATGCTGGAGCGCGTCGACTTCGTCGAGCAGGCCCAGGTCCGCACCGACGACGGCGCGCTGCGGCCCGACATGATCGTCCGGCTCGCCGGCGGCAAGCGGGTGGTCGTCGACGCCAAGGTCGCGTTCCTCGGCTACCTCGAGGCGCACCAGGCCACCGACGAGGCCGTCCGGGCCGAACGGATGGCGGCGCACGCACGCCACGTCAAGAAGCACGTCGACGACCTCGCGGGCAAGCGCTACTGGGACCAGTTCGCCCCCGCGCCGGAGTTCGTCGTCATGTTCATCCCGGCGGAGGCGTTCTACCACGCCGCCCTCGAGCAGGACGGCACGCTGTTCGAGTACGCCATGGAGCGCAACGTCGTGATCGCGACACCCATGACGCTCCTCGCGCTCCTGCGCACCGTCGCCTACGCGTGGCGCCAGGACACCCTCGCGGCGAACGCCCAGCAGGTGCTCACCCTGGGCAAGGAGCTGCACGGCCGGATCTCGACGCTCACCAGCCACCTGGCGCGCCTGGGTCGCTCCCTGGACTCTGCCGCCGGCGCCTACAACCAGACGGTCGCGTCGCTCGAGACCCGCGTGCTCGTCACCGCGCGGCGGTTCCGCGACCTCGGCGTCGTCGACCAGGAGCTCGAGACCCCACCGCCGACCAACCCACAGCTGAGCGCCCTCAGTGCCCCCGAGCTGCTCGACGACTCGTACGCTGAGGCGGTGCCGACGAGGATCCCATGAGCGCCCCCGACTACCCGACGATCGAGTCGACGATCGGCGGCACCCCGCTCGTGCGGCTGCAGCGGCTCGCCGCAGGCGCGGCGCCGGGCACGGTGGTGCTCGCCAAGTTCGAGGGCACCAACCCTGCGGGCTCCGTCAAGGACCGCGCGGCCCTCAGCATGATCGAGCGCGCCGAGCGCCGCGGTGCGATCGCGCCGGGCGACACCTTGATCGAGGCCACGAGCGGCAACACCGGGATCGCTCTCGCCATGGTCGCCGCGATCAAGGGCTACCGCCTGGTGCTCGTGATGCCCGACGACCTCTCCGTCGAGCGCCGCCGCACCATGCGCGCGTACGGCGCGGAGCTCGTGCTCACCCCTGCCGCGCAGGGCATGGAGCACGCCCGCGACCTCGCGGCGGAGCTCGTCGCGGCAGGCCAGGGCTACGTGCTCGACCAGTTCGGCAACCCCGACAACCCCGCTGCGCACGTCGCCTCGACCGGTCCGGAGCTGTGGGAGGCGACCGGCGGCCGGCTGACGCACCTCGTCAGCTCGATGGGCACCACGGGCACCATCACCGGCACCGGCCGCTACCTCAAGGACCGGTCTGCCGACGTCCGCGTCGTCGGGGTCCAGCCCACCGACGGGGCGCGCATACCCGGCATCCGCGCCTGGCCTGAGGCGTACCTCCCCCGCGTGTACGACCCGAGCGTCGTCGACGAGATCCGCCACGTCACCCAGGACGAGGCGGAGCAGACGACGCGGGACCTCGCCCGCCAGGAGGGCATCTTCGCCGGGGTGTCGTCCGGCGGTGCCGCCCACGTCGCCCTGCGGCTCGCGGCGGACGTCACGGACGCGACGATCGTGTTCGTCGTCGCCGACCGCGGCGACCGCTACCTGTCGACCGGTGTGTTCCCGGACTGAGCCACAGCGCCCGCGGCCTCCGGCGACAGGACGTCAGGGGCGCCGGGCCGTCAGGACGTCAGCACCGACAAGGCTGTGCGCCCGTCGCGGCGCGGTCGCGCAACCTGCTCGCCGGACTTCTTGAGGTCGGCGCGCAGCTCGCGCGGCAGCGAGAACATGAGGTCCTCCGTCGCGGTGCGCACCTCCTCGACGTCCCCGAAGCCGCGGGCTGCGAGGAACTTCAGCACGTCGTCGACGAGGATCTCCGGGACGGAGGCACCCGAGGAGATGCCGACGGTGCGCACACCCTCGAGCCACTCCTCCTGGATCTCCTTTGCGTAGTCCACCAGGTACGACGCGCGGGCACCGGCGTCGAGGGCGACCTCGACCAGGCGCACGGAGTTCGAGGAGTTCGTCGAGCCGACCACGATCACCAGGTCGCAGGCCGGCGCGATCTTCTTCACCGCGACCTGCCGGTTCTGCGTGGCGTAGCAGATGTCGTCGCTGGGCGGGTCCTGCAGCGTCGGGAACTTCTCGCGCAGCCGACGCACCGTCTCCATGGTCTCGTCGACCGAGAGCGTGGTCTGCGAGATCCACACGACCTTGTCCGGGTCCCGCACCACGACGTTCTCGACGTCGTCGGGCGAGTTGACGATCTGGATGTGGTCCGGTGCCTCACCCGCGGTGCCCTCGACCTCCTCGTGACCGGTGTGCCCGATCAGCAGGATGTCGTAGTCGTCCGACGCGAAGCGCACGGCCTCCTTGTGGACCTTGGTCACCAGGGGGCAGGTCGCGTCGATGGTCTGCAGCGAGCGCTCAGCCGCAGCGGCGTGCACGGCCGGGGACACCCCATGGGCGGAGAACACGACCCGGGCGCCCTCAGGCACCTCGTCGGTCTCGTCGACGAAGACCGCGCCGCGGTCGGTGAGCGTCTCCACGACGTACTTGTTGTGGACGATCTCCTTGCGGACGTAGACGGGGGCGCCGTAGTGGTCGAGGGCCTTCTCCACCGCGATCACCGCGCGGTCGACACCGGCGCAGTAGCCGCGCGGGGCGGCGACCAGGACGCGCTTGGTACTCAGCTCGGGATTCACCGCCTCAGTCTAGGCGACGGGGCACCTTCCGGGTCAGCCGGGCGAGGAGACGTGCCCCACGCCGTGCGCGGAAGGGACGAGCAGCGTGGGCAGAGCGGGCACAGCGAGCGCGATGGCCACAGCGACACAGCAGGACAGCAGCACAGCGGGACCCGGTGGGCACGCACCGCTCGGCCTGAGAGGATCGACCGCGTGAGCACGCTGCCGGAACGCGCCAACCAGACCACGCCTGAGCAGCCGTGGCCCGTCCGGCTGCTCAGCGCCAAGATCGCCGACTACATCGACAAGATGTCGCCGGTCTGGATCGAGGGGCAGATCGTCCAGCTCAATCGCCGCCCCGGCGCCTCCATGGCGTTCCTCACGCTGCGCGACACCGACGCCGACACCTCCCTGCCCGTCGCGATGAACGCCCGCGTGCTCGCGCTCACCCCCGCCCCCCTGACCGAGGGGGCCCACGTCGTCGTGCACGCCAAGCCGGTGTTCTGGAAGGGGCGCGGGTCGTTCCAGATGCAGGCGGACGATATCCGCGCTGTCGGCGTCGGTGACCTGCTCGCGCGCATCGAGCACCTCAAGAAGCTCCTCGCGGCCGAGGGGCTCTTCGAGCTCGCCCGCAAACGACCGCTGCCGTTCCTGCCGGCCGTCGTGGGCCTCGTGTGCGGTCGCGAGTCCAAGGCCGAGCACGACGTCGTGGTAAACGCCCGTGCGCGCTGGCCGCAGGTCCGGTTCGAGATCCGCGAGGTCGCCGTCCAGGGCGCGTCCGCCGTGTCTGAGGTCAGCGCCGCGGTCGCGGAGCTCGACGCCGACCCGCGCGTCGAGGTCATCGTCGTCGCCCGCGGAGGCGGGGCGGTCGAGGACCTCCTGCCGTTCAGCAACGAGGCCCTGGTGCGCGCGGTCGCGGCCTGCCGCACCCCCGTGGTCAGCGCCATCGGGCACGAGACCGACGCGCCGCTGCTCGACCTCGTCGCGGACGTCCGCGCGTCCACCCCGACCGACGCCGCCAAGCGGATCGTCCCGGACGTCGCCGAGGAACGGCTCCGGATCACCCAGGGGCGTCGCCGGATGGCTGCGGCCGTCGAGGCGCGCCTGACCCGCGAGGAGCACGGAATCGCAGCCCTGCGCTCGCGGCCGGTCCTGCGGGATCCGGCGGTGCTGGTCTCCCGCCGCGCCGACGACGTCGACCGCGGGCTCGATCGGCTGCGCCGCGCGTTCTCGACGACGTTGCTCCACGCCGCGTCCGACGTCTCCACCCTCCGCGCCCAGGTACGCGCCCTCTCCCCCGCCTCCACGCTCGCCCGTGGCTATGCGGTCGTGCACGGCCCGGACGGCAGCGTGGTCAGGGCTCCGGACGACGTCACCTCCGGCGACGCACTGCGGATCCGGCTGGCCGAGGGGGAGATCGGGGCCGTCACCAGCGTCCCCACCACCGGCGACAGTCATTAGGCTGGCGTCGTGCCTGACAACTCCGACGTCCCCACCCTGTCCTACGAGGCGGCCCGCGACGAGCTCGTCGACGTGGTCGCCCGGCTCGAGGCGGGCGGCGAGCCGCTCGAGCGCAGCCTCGACCTGTGGGAGCGCGGCGAGGCCCTCGCCGCGCGCTGCCAGCAGTGGCTCGACGGCGCCCGCGAGCGCCTCGCGGTCGCGCAGGGTCAGGTGACCCAAGGCCAGGTCGCCCAGGGCCAGCCGGCACCGGACGGGGACGAGGACGATGCCTGAGACCGCCCCCGCCCCGGTGCCCACCGCGATCCTCGTCGTCGGCGAGGCGCTCATCGACATCGTCCACGCGGCGGACGGCACGGTTGACGAGCACCCCGGCGGGAGCCCCGCCAACGTCGCGCTCACGCTCGCGCGCCTCGGCCAGGACGCCCACCTGCTGACCTGGTTCGGCGAGGACGCCTACGGCTCCGTGCTCCGCCGCTGGCTGCGGTCCTCGGGAGTGAACCTCGTGCCCCAGAGCACCTCGGCGGCGAAGACGTCCGTCGCCGTCGCGCGCCTCGACGCCACGGGCGCAGCCGAGTACGAGTTCGACCTGGAGTGGCGCCTGCCGCGCGAGCCCGCGCTGCCGCCAGCGGTCGCGGTGCACACCGGCTCGATCGCGGCGGTCGTCCCGCCCGGCGGCGACGACGTGCTGGAGCTGCTGCAGCGCGCTCACGCGACCGCGACGATCTCGTACGACCCCAACATCCGGCCCTCCCTCATGGGCCGCCACCTCACGGTCGCGCCCAAGGTCGAGGCGATCATGATGGCGTCCGACGTCGTGAAGGTCAGCGACGAGGACCTCGCGTGGCTCTACCCGCACCGCCGACCCGAGGTCAGCGGCGCGCTGTGGCACAAGCGCAGCGGCGTGCCGGTCGTCATGACGCGCGGCAAGGATGGTGCGATCGCCTGGACCCGCGCGGGCACCGTCGAGGTCGCCGGCGTGGACGTGACGGTGGTGGACACCGTCGGGGCCGGGGACTCCTTCATGGGCGCCCTGCTGCACGGGCTCGCCCAGGCCGGGCTGCTGGGTGCGGCGCGCCGCGAGGCGCTGCGCAACATTGACGAGCCGACCATGCGCGGCATCCTCGAGCAGAGCGCGCGCGTCGCGGCGATCACGGTGTCCCGCGCGGGCGCCAACCCGCCGCGGCTCAACGAGCTCGGGGTCTGACGGCCTACCGCTTCGACGCCGCCTTCCCCTCGGCCCGCTGCGACCGCTCCAGACTCGCCTTGCGGTCCTCCTCGTTCTCGGCGTCCAGGCGTGCGGCCTCCTCGTCGTCCCGCGTAAGGTTCTCGCTGGTCTCCGGGTCGAACACCATCATCTTCGTCGGGTCGAACCACAGGGTGGTGGAGTCGCCGTCCCGAACCCGTGACGCCGAGTCGAGCGCCACGACGAACTGCGTGCGCATGCCCTCGCCGTCGAGCTCGCGGTCGAGCTCCTCGAGCTTCGCCGCGACGGACTCGTGCGTGTCGAACGGGACGTACGCGTACAGCTCGGAGCCCAGCCACTCGGTCACGTCGACGTCCGCGTCGAACGTGTACCCGCGGTCCTTCTTCGTCTCGTCGACGAGCCGCGCGTCCTCGAAGTGCTCGGGGCGGAGGCCGACGATCACCAGCGAGCGGTCACCGATCACCTTCGCGGTGCGCTCCGGCAGGTCGAACGTGCCGAACGGCAGCTTGATGGTGCCACCCTCGACCTCGCCGGGCATGAAGTTCATGGGCGGCGAGCCGATGAACCCGGCGACGAAGAGGTTGACGGGCTGCTCGTACAGCGCGCGCGGGCTCGCCACCTGCTGCAGCTCTCCCTTTCGGAGCACCGCCACCCGGTCGCCGAGGGTCATCGCCTCCGTCTGGTCGTGCGTGACGTAGACGGTGGTCGTGCCCAGGCGCCGCTGCATGCGTGCGATCTCCGTGCGCATCTGCCCGCGGAGCTTGGCGTCGAGGTTCGACAACGGCTCGTCGAACAGGAACGCGTCGGCCTCCCGCACGATCGCACGGCCCATCGCGACGCGCTGCCGCTGCCCGCCCGACAGGTTCGCCGGCTTGCGGTCCAGGTGCTCGCGCAGCTCGAGCGTGTCCGCGGCGAGGTGGATCTTCTCCTGGATCTGCTCCTCGTTCAGCTTGCCCTTGTCGAGCCGCAGCGGGAACGCGATGTTCTCGGCGACGGTGAGGTGCGGGTACAAGGCGTAGTTCTGGAACACCATCGCGAGGTTGCGGTCGCGCGGCGCCTTCTCGTTCACACGCTTGCCGCCGATCTGCAGGTCGCCGGACGTGATGTCCTCGAGCCCCACGATCATCCGCAGCAACGTGGACTTCCCGCACCCCGAAGGACCGACGAGGATGACGAACTCGCCGTCGGCGATGTCCAGGCTGACGCCGTTGACCGCCGGGAACCCGTCCCCGTACTTCTTGACGATGTTGTCGAGCGTGATCGATGCCATCACTGGTCTCCTCGGTCGGGCGTGGGGCGGGGGTGCTGCGGTGTCACGGGCGTGCGGCGGGAGCGCCGTGCTGGGGTAGTCATCCCTTCACCGCCCCCTGGGTCAGGCCGGCGACGATCTGGCGCTGGAAGGCCAGCACGAGGATCACGACGGGGATGGTCACGACGATCGCTGCGGCCGAGATCGCCCCGGTGGGCTCCTCGAACTGGGACGCGCCCGTGAAGAACGCGAGCGCCGCAGGCACCGGCCGCGCGGCGTCGGTCGACGTCAGGGAGATGCCGTACACGAAGTCGTTCCACGCGATGAAGAACGCGATCAGGGCCGTCGTGAAGACCCCGGGCGCCGCGAGCGGCACGATCGCCTTGCGGAACGCCTGCCACGTCGTCGCGCCGTCCACCTGGGCGGCCTGCTCGAGCTCCCAGGGGATCTGCCGGAAGAAGGCCGCGAGCGTCCAGATCGAGATCGGCAGCGTCAACGACAGGTACGGGATTATCAGTCCGAGCCAGGTGTCGTACAGGCCGATCGAGCGCCACAGGTTGAACAGCGGCGTCACGATCGAGATCACCGGGAAGATCGACACCCCGAGCGCGGTCGTCAGGATGGCGCGCTTGCCCGGGAAGTCCAGGCGCGCGATCGCGTAGGCAGCCAGCGTCGCGAGGACCACGGCGACGGCCGTGGCGATCAGCGAGATGCCCACAGAGTTGCGCAGGGCCGAGAGGAACAGGTCCCGGGCGGCGCCGTCCGGCGCAAGGATCGACTCGTAGTTCTCGGTCGTCCAGGTGTCCGGGAGGAACCCGCCCTGGTTGAGCTCCGCGGGCGTCTTGAACGACGTCGCGAAGATCGACGCGACCGGGAACAGGGCGTAGAGCAGCACCGCGACGGTGATGACGGCCCACCAGATCTTCTGCTTGCGGTTGAGCGCGGTCACTTCTGCTCCCCTCTCGCGCCGGCCAGATCGACCTTGAAGAGCTTGATGGCGATCACGCAGATGACGATCACGCAGAGGAACAGCAGCACGGAGATCGCCGACCCCATGCCGATCTCGAGGCGCCCGATGGACGTCTTGTACGCGAGCAACGACAGCACCTCGGTCCCGTGCGCGCCGTTGGTCATGATGAAGACGTTGTCGAAGATCCGGAACGCGTCGAGGGCCCGGAAGAGCACCGCGACCATGATCGCGGCCTTCATGTTGGGGATGACGACGCGGCGCATGCGCTGCCACCAGGTCGCGCCGTCGACGGACGCAGCCTCCTCGAGCTCCGTCGGGATCTGCGCGAGGCCGGCGAGCAGCAGCAGCGAGATGAACGGGGTCGTCTTCCAGACCTCGCTCGCGATGATCACCGCGAGGCTGGTCCACGTGTCGGCGAACCAGTTGAGGTTCTCGTCGATGCCGGGCACCCAGTCGAACCAGCTGTTCACGAACCCGGAGTTGATGTCGAAGGCGTAGAACCACGCGAACGCCGAGACGACCGTGATGATCCCGTAGGGCACGAGGATCGCGGTGCGCAGCACGCCCCGCAGCGACTTGATGGCGCGGTGCATCACGAGCGCGAGCGCGAAGCCCAGCACGACCTCGATCACGACCGTGACGATCATGATCCCCGTCGTGACCGCCAGAGACCGCAGGAAGACCGGGTCCGAGAGCACGACGCCGTAGTTCCCGAGCCCGACGAACGAACGTTCGTCGGGGGCCGTGAGACGGAACTTGAACAGCGACTCGTAGACCGCCTGGAGGATCGGGTAGAGCGTCACCGCCAGCATGACGACGAACGCTGGACCGGCGAGCATCCAGCCCAGCCGTGCCTCCGCCTTCGCCCGGTCGCTGCGCGCCGCGGTGGCCGCCTCGTCCCGGCCGCTGTCCTGCTCCGCGGCGACCGCCGCTCCCCTGCCTCGTCCGCCGCTCACAGCAGGGCCTCCCCTCTCAGGACCGAGAGGATCTTGTCGGTCGCCTCGACCGGCGTCGTCTCGGGATCGACCGAGCTCGCCGGGTACCAGGTCTCCTGCAACCCGATCGACAGCTCGTTGTAGTAGGGCGTCTGCGGTCGCGGCACGGCGAGCTCGAGCGACTCACGGATGGTCTCGGCCATCGGGAACTCCTCGGCGAGCTGGGGGTCGTCGTAGGCCGCCTCGTTCGACGGCGGGTTGCCGTCGCTGATGAAGTACTCCACCTGGTTCTCCGGTGCCACGATGCACTCGAGGGCCTCGTAGGCCAGGTCGGTGTGCTCGCTGAACGCCCCGACGCCCAGGTTGATGCCGCCGAGCGGCGGTGCGGGCTCAGCGTCCTCGGTCACCCGGGGGTACAGCGCCCAGCCGATGTCGTCGAGGAGCGGCTCCTCGAGCGTGCCACCCTCGACGGCCGAGACCGTGGCCGGCCAGACGAACGGCCAGTTGACCATGAAGCTCCCGGAGTCCGACTGGAACGTCGACAGGTTCGCGTTCTCGTCCGCGGTCGCCATGCCCGGGCCGCCGAGGCCCTCCGAGCCGATCCGCCCGACGATCTCCGCCGCTGCGCGACCGGCCTCGGAGTCGAGCCCGAGCTGGAGCGTCTCCGAGTCCGCCGCGGGGTCGGTCACGATCTGACCGCCGGCCGAGGCCACCAGGGCGTTGACCCACACCATGAACGACTCCGCCTTGGCGCCCTGCACCGCGAGCAGCTTGTCCTGCTCGGTCGCGGCCTCGATGAGCTGCTCCCACGTCACGGCGCCGGACTCCAGGTCGAGGCCGGCCTCCTCCGCGACGGACACGCGGTACCAGAGCAGCTGGGTGTTCGCCCAGAACGGTGCGGTGACGAGCTCGTCGCGCCACGAGGCGCCCGCGAGCGCGCCCTCCAGCACACCCTCGCTGAAGACCTCGACCTTGTCCTCCGGGATCGGTGCGAGGAACCCGGCCTCCGCAAGCTCGGGGATGTACGGCGGGTCGAGGCTCATGAGGTCGATCGACGCGTCCTTCGCCGCGAGCCGCCGCGCGAGCTGCTCGCGCTGCGACGCGGCCTCGCGCGGCAGGGACACCGTCTCGATCCGGTAGGCGCCGTCGGCCGCCTCGGTGCAGGACGCCGCGATGGCGGCCTGGCCGCCTGCGTCCGGGTTCGTGTACCAGGACAGCGTCGGGGTGCCCTCGTCACCGCCGGCGCAGGCGGTGAGCGCGAGCAGGCTCATCGATGCCACGACGGCTCCGGCTCTGCTGGTTCTGCGCACGCGCCCACCCCTTCGGCTCTGCGGCGACCTCGTCATCACCTTGCTCAGGAGTACCGCAAGTCCGGACATCTCGCACCCGGGGAGCAGTCCGGAGCGCCGGTGTTCTGATCGTGGACGCCGCCCGCCCGACCAGCCGCGCAGGAGGGATGATGCCGTCATGCCAACCACGAGGACCCCAGCACAAGCGTGGGCCGCCCTGCGCGCGGGCAACGCCCGATTCGTCACCGACACGCCCGAGCACCCCGCCCAGGGCTTCGACCGTCGTGCCGAGCTGAGCGTCGCCCAGCACCCGCACGCGGTGATCTTCGGCTGCTCCGACTCACGCGTCGCCGCCGAGCTGATCTTCGACCAGGGCCTCGGCGACGTGTTCGTCGTGCGGACCGCTGGCCATGTCCTCGACACGACCGTGATCGGCTCGATCGAGTACGGGGTGGACATCCTCAGCACGCCACTCGTCGTCGTCCTGGGCCATGACAGCTGTGGCGCCATCGCCGCGGCCGCGCACACCCTTGCGACCGGCGAGCAGGCGGACGGTTTCGTCCGCGCCGTTGTCGACCGCGTGATCCCGTCGATCGTGCGCATCACGAGCACAGGCGGTGCGGTCGACCCGGACGTCCTGCGCCGCGAGCACGTCCGCCACACGGTCGACATGCTGCACGGCTACTCCGCAGGTCTGGCTCAGGCCGTGGCCGAGGGCCGGTGCGCGATCGTCGGCGTCGAGTACGCGCTCGCCGAGGGCGCCGCGTCGCTCGTCGAGGTCATCGGCGACGTGGGCGAGACACCCGCGCAGTGAGGCACGATGGTTGTCATGACTGACAACGCCGTCGGCTCCACGCCGAACACCGACACGTCCGAGTACCGGATCGAGCACGACACGATGGGAGAGGTCCGCGTTCCCGCGGCCGCGCTCTACCGTGCCCAGACGCAGCGCGCCGTCGAGAACTTCCCGATCTCCGGGACGGGCCTCGAGCGCGGGCACATCGAGGCGCTCGCGCGCGTGAAGAAGGCCGCAGCCCGGGCCAACGCGGAGCTCGGCGTCCTCGACCAGGACATCGCCGACGCCATCGTGGCCGCGGCCGACGAGGTCGCCTCCGGCATCCACGACGAGCACTTCCCGGTCGACGTCTACCAGACCGGCTCCGGGACGTCGTCGAACATGAACACCAACGAGGTGCTCGCGACGCTCGCCACGCGCGCCCTCGGCCGCGAGGTACACCCCAACGACCACGTCAACGCGTCGCAGTCGTCCAACGACGTCTTCCCGACGTCGGTGCACGTCGCCGCGACCTCGGGGGTCGTGCGCGACCTCGAGCCCGCGCTGTGCCACCTCGCCGAGGCGCTCGAGGCCAAGGCCCGGGCGTTCGCGCACGTCGTGAAGTCCGGGCGGACGCACCTGATGGACGCGACCCCCGTGACCCTCGGCCAGGAGTTCGGCGGCTACGCCGCGGCCGTCCGCTACGGCATCGAGCGACTCGAGGCAGCGCTGCCCCGCGCGGCCGAGGTCCCCCTCGGCGGCACCGCCGTCGGCACCGGCATCAACACCCCCGCCGGCTTCCCCCAGCGTGTGATCGAGCTGCTGGTGCAGGACACGGGCCTGCCGATCACCGAGGCGCGGGACCACTTCGAGGCGCAGAGCTCGCGCGACGGCCTCGTCGAGCTCTCCGGCGTGCTGCGCACGATCGCGGTCTCGATCACGAAGATCTGCAACGACCTGCGCTGGATGGGGTCAGGCCCCAACACGGGCCTCGGCGAGATCTTCATCCCGGACCTGCAGCCCGGCTCCTCGATCATGCCGGGCAAGGTCAACCCGGTCGTGCCCGAGGCCGTGCTCATGGTCGCCGCGCGGGTCGTGGGCAACGACGCGACGGTCGCCTGGGCCGGTGCGTCCGGCTCGTTCGAGCTCAACGTGCAGATCCCTGTCATCGCCGCGGGCGTGCTCGAGTCGATCCGCCTGCTGGCGACGTCCTCGCGCGTGCTCGCCGACAAGACGATCGCGGGGATCACGGCGAACGAGAGCAAGGCGCGCGCCTACGCGGAGTCCTCGCCGTCGATCGTCACGCCGCTGAACCGCGTGATCGGCTACGAGGCCGCCGCCAAGGTCGCCAAGCACTCGGTCGCGAACGGACTCACGGTCCGCGAGTCCGTCGTCGCCCTCGGCTTCGTCGAGCGCGGCGAGGTCACCGAGGCCCAGCTCGACCAGGCGCTCGACGTCCTGTCGATGACGCGTCCGCCGCAGGCCTGACCCGCACGCACCCCCGTACGCCGACGCCGGACCGTCCCCTGGGCGGTCCGGCGTCGAGCCGGTGATGTCGTACTCGGGCGAGGCTGTTCGCCTCGCGCTACGCGCTCGCCCCGACCCGCGCGGCGACGTCCCGGGCCCAGGCGCGCACCGCGTCCATGTCGCGACGGTCGCCCTGCTTGCCCCGAGCGGCGGCGATGATCGCCCGCTCGGCGAAGTTCAGGACGTTGAGGTCCAGCCGGCCCGAGAAGTGCCGGTGGGCCACAGCGCCCACCAGGCCGAGCCGCTCCTGCGTCTCCGCCGGGCGGTTGGACGCCTTCGCCGGCGCGTCCGAGAGCCCCGAGGAGAACAGCCACACCTTGCGCGCGCGCAGGGCCTCGACGTTCGCGTCGACGTACTCCCGTGCTTCCGGCAGCCAACGGCCGGTGTAGATCGGGGACCCGACGACGACGACGTCGTAGGGCTCCAGGTCGAACTCGTCGTCGGGCGAGCGCACGTCGCTCTCGATACCGACCTCGGCCAAGGTGCTGGCGATCACCTCACCGATCTCACGCGTGCCCCCATGGCGGGACGCGACCACGACCACTGCTCTCATCGGTGAACTCCTCATCCGGGTGGATACGACCCCTCGCACCCCTTTCGACCATGGTGCTACGTGCGGCGTCGCTCGGCGTGGGCCGGAGGTCCCCCGGCCGCGCAGCACCCGACGCGCTCCGCCCGAGCAGCACGCTCAGAGGTCGAGTCGTCGTCCCTCGCCCGTGCCGTCCGCAGGAGCCGGCTGCCACGACGGCCGCGCGGGTCCCGGCGTGACCGGCGGCGCGAGCGGACCAGGGTCGAGCACCCGTCCACCGGACGCGACCGGCGGACCGAGTGTCCCAGGGGCCGCCGACGGCCACGACGGACGCGCCGCCGCGGGGGCACCGAAGGGCGATCCCGGCGCCGGCGCCGAGCCGAACGCCCCCGGGCCCCCACGCCCGAGGCCGACGGAGAGCAGCGCGGCCTCGCGCTGGACCTCGGCCACGGCACGCTCTCGCAGCAGCACCCGGTTCATCACGACGGCCTGCACCACGGACAGCAGCCGCAGCATCCAGACGACGACGATCGTCCCGACGGCGGTCGCGTCGTCGGCAACCGGCACGAAGAACGCTGGCCCGAGCAGGCTGTAGGTCATCCCGGTGAAGACCCCCCAGAACCACGCCCAGAACTTGTACCGACCGCTCACCCCGGGGCGCAGCGAGATCAGCGCGAACCAGGCGGCCGTGCCGATCCCGAGCGTGCCCACCGCGATCAGCACGGACCACCCGTGCCGGCGCCGCCACGCGGGGTCGGCCAGCCGCTGGTTCGGGTCGAGCGACCAGGCCATCGACCTCGGCGTCGTCACGCGGTGGCCTGCGCGGTCGCACCGACGGCGCGCGTGGCCGCCCAGCGCCGAATCGTGTCGACCTGCTCCGCCTGCGTCACCGAGAGCGGGACCGTGCTGCGCACGGCGTGTTCGAGGTCCGTCCACCCGAGCGGACGACGCTCGGCGAACGCGTCGAAGCAGGCGCTGACGACCGCCTGCTCGATCTCCGCGCCCGAGAACCCGTCGGTGCGCCGCGCGAGCTCGGCGACGACCTCGGGCGTGGGCGGGACGTGCGAGCCCAGGGCCTCACCAGCCGCGAGCCGACGGCGCAGGTGCAGCGCCCAGATCTCCTCGCGCTCGGCAGGGGTCGGCAGGTCGACGAAGAAGATCTCGTCGAACCGGCCCTTGCGGAGGAACTCCGGGGGGAGCGCGTCGATCTTGTTGGCCGTGGCGATCACGAACACCGGCGAGGTCTTCTCCTGCAGCCAGGTCAGGAACGTGCCGAACACGCGCTGGCTCGTCCCCGAGTCGCCCGAGCTCGAGCTCGTCGCCGAGCCGAAGCCCTTCTCGATCTCGTCGATCCAGAGGATCGACGGTGCCACGGCCTCGGCGAGGCGCAGCGCGGCCCGCATGTTCTGCTCGCTCGAGCCCACGAGCCCCGAGAACACCTTGCCGACGTCGAGACGCAGCAGCGGCAGCCCCCACAGGCTCGACATGCACTTGGCGGTCAGCGACTTCCCGCAGCCGGGCACCCCGGTGATCAGGATTCCCTTGGGCGACCCGATCCCCCACCGCGCGGCCTCGGGCAACCAGGAGCCGTTGCGCTTCACCAGCCACTGCTTGAGGTTGTCGAGTCCGCCGATGTCGTCGATCGATCCGGCGGGCGCGATGAACTCGAGCAGCTCGGACTTGCGGATGGTCTGGCGCTTCTCGTCGACGACCCGCGCGATGTCGCTCGCGTCCAGTCGTCGGTCGCCGGCGATCGCGCGAGCGAAGGCGTTCTCCGCCTCCCAGCGGGTCAGGCCGCGTGCCGCCTGGACGAGACGCTCGCGCTCGCCCGGCCCGAGCGTCACGCGGATGCCGTCGGCGTTGGCGTCGATGATCGCAGCCAGCACCTCGTCGATCTCCTCGGCGTCCGGCAGCGGGAGGTCCACCACGGAGACGACCTTCTCGAGGTCGGGCGGCAGCGCGAGGCCGGGCGCGACGATCACGAGGGAGTGGGCGATCGGGCCGCTCTTGAACGCGGTCGCGACGTCGAGCAGCGCGCGCACGAGGATCGGGTCTGGTCCCTGCCCACCGTCCCCACCGAGGAAGTGGTGCAGGTCGAAGAACACGAAGATCGTCGGACGCGTGACGTTCATGGCTGCGGCGAGGGCAGCCTCGGGCGTCTGTCCACGTCCCGGGTCGCCCGGCACGTGCAGCCCTCGGCTGAGCGTGAAGGCCATCACCTGGCGCGGGCTGCGGAACGCGTAGGGGTCCGCGGCCACCGAGGAGACGGTCGCCATGACGCGCTCGGCCTCGTGCGTCTCCACCAGGAGGATGGGGTGCCGAGCCCGGATGAGGTCGATCACCGTCTCGCGGAAGCCCGCCGTCGTGCCCATCCGACCTCCCCCGGCTCAGTGCGGCGCGCAGGCAGCGCGCACTGGCGGACAACCTATCCCACGGCGATAGATTGCCACCATGACCTCTGTCTTCAGCAAGATCATCGAGGGCCAGATCCCCGGGCGGTTCGTCTGGGCCGACGAGCGCGCCGTCGCGTTCGCCACGATCGCCCCGATCTCCCCCGGGCACGTCCTCGTCGTGCCGCGCGCGGAGGTGGACCGGTTCACCGCGGCCGACGACGACCTGCTGAGCCACCTGGTCCGCGTCGCCAAGCGCATCGGGCTCGCGCAGGAGTCCGCGTTCGACGCACCGCGGGCCGCGCTCGTCGTCGCCGGGTTCGAGGTGCCCCATCTCCACCTGCACGTGCTGCCCGCCTGGGGCGAGGCGGAGCTCAGCTTCGCCAACGCCAAGGACGACGTGCCCGCCGCCGAGCTCGACGCCGCGGCCCAGACCCTGCGCGCCGCCCTCGTCGCCCAGGGCGACGGCGCACACGTCCCCGCGGACCTGGGGAGCCCGCACCTGCGCGCCTGACATTCGGACGCGCCAGGCCCCGCGGGGACCGACGAACTACAGTTCGGCGAGTGAGCCTTGCGAACACCACCCCCCAGCCCGACGCCGACCGCGGTCGCGCCCGCCACGAGATGCCGGACGAGCTGCGCGCGGACGTGCGACTCCTCGGCGAGGTGCTCGGCCGCGTCCTGACCGAGTCCGTCGGTGCGGACCTGCTCGAGGACGTCGAGCACCTGCGCGCGCTGACCATCGCCGCCTACGAGGAGGACGGGTCCGACGCGATCGAGGCCGCCGAGGCGCTGATCGACACCTTCACCGTGGAGCGCGCGGAGGAGGTCGCCCGGGCGTTCAGCTGCTACTTCCACCTGGTCAACCTCGCCGAGGAGCACCACCGCGTCCGCGTGCTGCACCGGCGCGAGGCCGAGGCCTCCCCCGACGCCGCGCCGACGGACTCGATCCAGCACGCGGTCGAGACCCTTCGCCAGGAGGTCGGCGAGGAGGAGACGGCCCGCCGCATCGCCGGGCTCGAGTTCCGCCCCGTCCTGACCGCCCACCCGACCGAAGCCCGTCGTCGTGCGGTCGCCGCGGCGATCCGGCGCATCACGAACCTGCTCGCCGAGCGCGACGCCCGCCTGGGCGGCATCACGCTCGCGGACAACAAGCGCCAGCTGCTCGCCGAGGTCGACGGCCTGTGGCGCACCTCGCCCCTGCGGTCCACCAAGCCCTCGCCGCTCGACGAGGTGCGCACGGCCATGGCCACGTTCGACCAGACGCTGTTCGAGGTCTTCCCGGAGGTCTACCGGCGCTTCGACGACTGGCTCGCCGGCGACGACGCCGGGCTCGTCCCGCCGCGCGTGCCGTCCTTCGTGCGGCTCGGCTCCTGGATCGGGGGCGACCGCGACGGCAACCCGAACGTCACCGCCAGCCTGACCAAGCAGGCCGCCGCGATCGCCAGCGAGCACGCCCTGCACGCCCTCGAGGCAGTCGCCCTGCGCCTGGGTCGCGCCCTGACCCTCGACGCGAGCACGACGCCGGGCTCCTCCGCGCTCGAGGCTCTGTGGCAGTCGCAGCGTCTGCTGGCCGAGGACGTCACGGACGAGATCGCCCAGCGCTCCCCGAACGAGCCGTACCGCCGGGTCCTGCTCGTCATCGCCGAGCGCATCAAGGCCACGCGCCTGCGCAACGCGGACCTCGCCTACGACCTCGCGGACGACCTCCTCGCCGACCTCCGCGTCGTCCAGGAGTCGCTCGTCGCGGCCGGAGCCGCCCGTGCCGCGTTCGCGGACCTGCAGCAGCTGATCTGGCAGGTCGAGACCTTCGGGTTCCACCTCGCCGAGCTCGAGGTCCGCCAGCACTCCCAGGTGCACCGCGAGACCCTCGCCGAGATCGCCGAGGTCGACAGCCTAGACGACCTCTCGGAGCGCTCCCGCGAGGTGCTCGAGGTCTTCCGCGCCATGGCTTCGGTGCAGGCGCGGTACGGCGTCGCGGCCGCGCGCCGGTACATCGTGTCGTTCACGACGTCGGCCGAGGACCTCGCGAACGTCTACACCCTGGCCCGGCACGCCATGGGCCCCGAGGCCCCGCTGCCCGTGCTCGACGTCATCCCCCTGTTCGAGACGTTCGCCGACCTCCAGGCGAGCGTCGACGTCCTCGACGCGGCGATCACGCACCCCCTCGTCCAGGAGCGCCTCGCGCAGACGGACCGTCGCCTCGAGGTCATGCTCGGGTACTCCGACTCGTCCAAGGACGTCGGCCCGGTCTCGGCGACGCTCGCGCTGTACGACGCGCAGAGCCGCATCGCGCAGTGGGCGCGGGACAACGCCCTCACCCTGACGCTGTTCCACGGCCGCGGCGGTGCGCTCGGTCGCGGCGGCGGCCCCGCGAACCGCGCCATCCTCGCCCAGCCGCCGCACTCGGTGGACGGGCGCTTCAAGCTGACGGAGCAGGGCGAGGTCATCGCGGCGCGCTACGGCCACCCGGTGATCGCCGCCCGGCACATCGACCAGGTCGCGGGCGCGACGCTGCTCGCGTCGGCCCCCAGCATCGAGGCCCGCAACTCCGGCGCCGCCGAGGAGTTCGCGGCCATGGCGGAGCGCATGGACGAGGTCTCGCGCGAGCGCTTCTTCGCCCTCGTGAAGTCGCCCGGCTTCCCGCAGTGGTTCGCTCAGGTGACCCCGCAGGAGGAGATCGGTCTGCTGCCGCTCGGCTCGCGCCCGGCAAAGCGCGGCCTGAGCATCAACTCGCTCGACGACCTGCGCGCCATCCCGTGGGTGTTCGCGTGGTCGCAGGCGCGCATCAACCTGACGGGCTGGTTCGGCCTCGGCACCGCGCTGCGCGCCGTCGGCGACGTCGAGCAGCTGCGCCGGGCGTACGCGCGGTGGCCGCTGTTCGCCACGATGATCGACAACGTCGAGATGTCGCTCGCCAAGACCGACGACCGCATCGCCCGCCGCTACCTCGCGCTCGGTGACCGCCCCGACCTCGACGCGCTGGTGCTCGAGGAGATGGCCCTGACCCGCGAGTGGGTGCTGATCGTCACCGGCAAGGAGCGCATGCTCGCCAACATGCGCGTCCTCGGCCGCGCGGTGCAGATGCGCAGCCCGTACGTCGACGCGCTCTCCCTCATCCAGATTCGCGCCCTGCGCGGCCTGCGCCGGCCCGCGGAGCCGGACACCACGCTCGACGCCGAGGCCCAGCAGGCGGCCGACGAGCGCGTGGCCAAGCTGCAGCGACTCCTGCTGATCACGCTCAACGGCGTGGCCGCCGGGCTGCAGAACACCGGATGACACCGGCCACCGTCACGTCGCGGGCGGTGGTCGTGTGGGTGGTGGCCGTCCTCGCGTACGCGTCGGCGATCTTCGCCCGCACCTCGCTGTCCGCGACCGGGGTCGATGCGGCCCTGCGGTTCGGGGCGTCGTCGTCGATCCTGTCGCTCTTCACCGTGCTGCAGCTCGCGGTCTACGCCGCGATGCAGGTTCCCGCGGGTGCGGTCCTCGACCGGATCGGCGCGCGCAAGGCCATCGCGCTCGGGTGCGTCCTGATCGGCCTCGGCCAGCTCGCGCTGGGTTTCGCCGACACCGCGCCCGAGGCGGTCGGCGCCCGGGTTCTCGTCGGGACCGGCGACGCCTTCGTGTTCATCAGCGTCGTGCGGCTGATCCCCGCCTGGTTCCCGCGCCGCACGGTGCCGTTCGTGACCCAGATCGCCGGCATCACCGGGCAGCTCGGGCAGCTGCTGAGCCTCGGCCCGCTGGTCGGGCTCGTGCACGCCGAGGGCTGGACCACCGCGTTCGTCGCCGCGGGGGCGCTGCTCGTGGTCCTCGCCGCCCTCGTGCTGCTGCTGGTGCGCGACGGTGACCGCTCCGACGTCCACGTGCTCACCGGAACGACGGCGGCGGCGAGCCCTGGGGCCGAGGCCGCCGGTGCGTCAGCGGTGGAGCAGCACGAAGTTCCGGTCCGGGAGTCCGCGCTCCGGGCCACCTGGCGCAGCCCCGGCACCCGGGTGGGATTCTGGGTGCACTTCGTCTCGCCGTTCACCGCGTACGCGTTCGCGCTGCTGTGGGGGCACGCCTACCTCACGGAAGGCCTCGGTCTCGCCGAGCCCACCGCGCTCGGGGTGCTCAGCGCCTACGTGATCGCGTGCCTCGCCATGGGCCCCGTGGTCGGCATCCTCTCGAGCCGCCACCCCCGGCACCGCATCCGGATCGTCCTCGCCGTCGTCGCCCTCCACGTCGGCTCGTGGGTCGTCGTCCTGGTCTGGCCGGGCCGGGTCCCCGTGGCCGTCGCCGTGGGCCTCGCGCTGGCGCTCTCCGCGGGCGGACCCAGCTCGCTGCTCGGGTTCGACTTCGCGCGGGACACCAACCGGCCCTCGAACCTCGGGCTCGCGACGGGCATGGTCAACGCGGGCGGGTTCGTCGCGTCGCTGACCAGCGTGCTGCTCGTCGGCCTCGTCCTCGACATCCTCGGTCAGACCAGCCCGGACCTCTACACGCGCGGCGGGTTCGCGCTCGCCTGGGCCGCGCAGGTCCCCCTGTGGGTCCTCGGGCTGGCGATGATCCGGCGCCACTGGAGCGCCTACCGCGCGGCCGACCCCGTCCACTGAGAGGACGACGTCGGCCGCGTCGGAGACCGGCTCAGGCGCGCTGCTCGGCGCGCAGCGTGCGCAGCGCCTCGACGACCAGCCGGTGGTCGTCGACCTGCGGCAGCCCGGACACGGTCGCGGTGGCCACCATCCCGGCGCCGCGGACGCACACGGGCACGCAGCCGCCGTGGGCCGCATACCGACGCTCGTCGAACCAGGGATCGTCCTCGATGCGCTTGCCCCGCAGCCGCGGGCGCATCCCGACGAGCAGCGACGGCTCGCCGTGGCGGACGACCGTGCGGACCTTGCGGCGCACCCAGTCGTCGTTGTCCGCGGTCGCCCCCGGCATCGCGACGTGGAACTGCACCTGCATGCCACGGGTGACGTCGATCGCGACGGGGAGCACGCGCTCCTCCGCGAGGGCGACGAGGATCATGCCCAGGCGGCGCGCGTCGTCGGCCGTGAACGACACGAGCTCCAGCTCGGCGGCCTCCGCGTCGAGCTGGTCGACCCAGCGCTGCAGGTCCTCGTGCGACTCCGGGTAGCCCGGTGTGGGGTACTGCGGTCCGGCGGACTGGTTCACTTCTCCTCCTCGGCGACGAGCTCGACGACGGTGCCCGTGCGGGCGGACGTGCGGGCCGCCTCGAGGACGTCGAGGGCCTGGGCGGTGCTCTCGACCGTCACGGGCACCGGACCTTCGCCGCGGACCGCGGCGGCCATCTGCGCGTAGAGCTCGCGGTACTGCCCAGCCAGGAGCGGGAGCTCCGTACGCTCGGTGCCTTGCGTGAGGATGGCAGGACGCTCCGAGAGCCCCCAGCCGTCCTCGTCCGGCGTGCGCCCGTCCTTGAGCGCCGGCTCCTGCGCGTCCAGACCCCAGCTGGTGAACGCGGCCTTCGAGCCGAGCACCCGGAACCGCGGCCCGGACTCCCCCACGACCGTGCTCATCCACAGGTGCGACCGCGCGCCGCACGCGTGCGTGAGGGCGACGAACGCGTCGTCGTCGGCCCCGACGCCGTCGCGGCGCGTGTCGACCTCGGCGTACACGTGGGTGACCGGCCCGCAGAGCTCGAGCGCCTGGTCGACCAGGTGCGCCCCGAGGTCGAACAGGACACCGCCGACCATCGCCGGGTCGGCGGACTCGCGCCAGTTCCCGGTCGCACCGGCCTTGTAGACCTCGAACCGGGACTCGAGGCGGCGGACCTCACCGAGCGTGCCGTCGTCGAGCAGCGCGCGGAGGGTGAGGAAGTCACCGTCCCAGCGGCGGTTCTGGAAGACGCTCAGCGGCACGCCACGCTCCTGGGCGAGGGCGTCCAGCTCACGGGCCGACGCGGCGTCGGGCGCGACGGGCTTGTCGACGACGCACGCGACGCCCGCCTCGATCGCCGCACGGGCGAGCGGGACGTGGGAGTCGTTGGTCGTCGCGACCACGACGAGGTCGAGCGGGCCCGCCTCGCCCGCCAGCAGCGCCTCCGCGCTCGCGACGACGGTCGCGTCCGGGTAGCGCTGGGCGACCTTCGCGGCGGCCTCCGGGCGGCGCGTCACGACGCCGACGAGCTCGAGGCCGGGCGTCGCCGCGATCACCGGCGCGTGGAACACCTCCCCGGCCAGGCCGTAGCCGATCAGTCCCACCCGCAGCGGTGCCTTCGTCATCCGTTCCTCCTCGTCGTCGAGCGCTCGGGCCAGTATGCCCGCGCGCCTAGGCTCGTCCCATGACCCGTCCACGTCCCGCCCGCCCCGATGCCCACCTCGTGGCGGCTCCCCGGTCGGCCGCCGTCCGTCGCCCGGCCGGCGTCCGTGCCCGCGGCGTGGTCGCCGCCGCGCTCGTCCTCGGGCTGCTCGCCGGGTGCGGCGGCGCTCCGACAGAACCCACGCCGTCGGGTCCCGCACTCCAGGAGGACGGCACCTACCGAGCCGAGGTCGTGATGCGCGACATGGCGTTCGTGCCCGCGGAGGTCACGGTGCCCGGCGGCGCCACGCTCGAGATCGTGGTGACGAACGAGGACGGCATGCCGCACGACCTCGTGCTCGACGACGGCTCCGCGACACCGCTGCTGTCCCGCGGCGAGTCGGCTTCCCTCACCGTCGTCGTGGCGGACGACGTCGCAGGCTGGTGCAGCGTCGTCGGGCACCGCGAGGCGGGCATGGTGCTGGACGTGCGCGCGGGCTGAACGGAGTCGACGAGCTACTCGAACCGGCTCGCGTCGCCCGCGCCGAGGCGCACGACCTCGGGCTCGCCCGAGGAGAAATCGATGACGGTCGTGGGGTCAGCCCCGCACTCGTCGGCGTCGATGATCGCGTCAAGCTGGTGGTCGAGCTCCTCCTTGACCACCCAGCCCTCGGTGAGCGGGCGATCCTGACCGGGCAGGATGAGCGTCGAGCTCAGGAGCGGCTCACCGAGCTCGCGCAGCAGCGCGCGCACCACGGGATGCTCGGGGATGCGCACGCCGACGGTCTTCTTCTTGGCGTGCGCGAGCCGGCGCGGTACCTCCTTGGTAGCGGGCAGGATGAACGTGTACGGCCCGGGCGTCGCCGCCTTGATCTCGCGGAACGCGGTGTTGTCGACGATCACGAGCTGGCCCAGCTGGGCGAAGTCCGAGCACACGAGCGTGAAATGGTGGTCCGCCCCGAGGTGCCGGATCGACCGGATGCGGTCGGCGCCACCGTGGTTGTCCATGCGGCTGCCGAGCGCGTACCCCGAGTCGGTCGGGTAGGCGATCACGGCGTCGTCGCGCAGCATCTGCACGACCTGCGCGATGGCGCGCGGCTGCGGGTCCTGCGGGTGCACGTCCACGTATTTGGCCATGGGCCGAGGATAGGCCGGGAGGCCGACAGCGCGCGAGAGTCGCCGCCCTCCGCGGTCAGTCGCCCTCGACGTGCCAGTCGACGACGCCGCCCCAGGGCAGCTCCTCGAGCGTGGTACTGCCGGCCGTCGCGCCGTCGTCGGCGCTCGCGCGCCCGACGGCGAGTCCGGCACCGAAGGCGAGGCCGAGCGCGAGCAGCCATGCCAGCACACGCCCGCCGCGGCGTCGCGGGGCGAACAGGTCCGGCGCGACGCCGTAGCCCGACGACGCCACGTAGGTCTCGTCCTGCACCCGCGAGGACACCCCGGGCTGCTGACCGCCGTACGGGTTGGTGTGCTGCATGCCGCCCGAGTAGGTGGGCTGCTGCCCGTAGCTGGACGCGCCCTGGCCGTCCGGCTGGTGGCCGGTCGGGTACTGCGCGCCGGCCTGGACGTGCGCCGCCTGGTACGCGTCGTGCTGCTGGCCGCCCGCCTGCCAGGATCCCCCACGCGGAGCGCCGGTCGGCTGGCCATAGGGGTCGTACGATCCGTCGGCGCGGTAGTTCATGGTGACTCCTCCGTGGCGCGGGCGCGCCCCCTGCGGCTGAACCTAGCGCATCGGTGGCACGGCGATCGGTGGCGCGCCCCCGGCATCCTCGGGCTCCTGTGGTGTCGACCCGCTCAGCCCAGGATCGCGCGCGTCACCGAGACCTGCTCGGTCAGGACGGACCCGATGACCTCCTGCGTCTCGTTGATGCGCTCGACGGCGTCCCGGATCTGGGCGAGCGAGGACACCGCCTCCTGCGCCTGGCTCTGGATCGCCTCGACGCGCTCCTGCACCTGGGTCGTCGCGCGCGCCGTCTCGTTGGCGAGGTCCTTGACCTCACCGGCCACGACGGCGAACCCCCGCCCTGCCTCACCGGCGCGCGCGGCCTCGATGGTCGCGTTGAGCGCGAGCAGGTTCGTCTGCGCGGCGATCGTCTGGATCGTCTTGACGACGTCCCCGATCTCCTCGCTCGACACCCGCAGCCGCCCGATGCCCTGGTCTGCCTCGACGGCCAGCCGCTGCCCCTCCGTGGCGACGCCGGTCGCAGCGACGACGTTGCGCTCGACCTCCTCGATCGACGTCACGAGCTCCTGCGCAGCGCTCGTCAGCCGGTCGGCGTCGGCGAACCGCTGCAACGTCTGACCGATCAGGAACACCGTGTCCCGCAGCGCCGCCTGGCGGCCCTCGCTCAGGGTGAGCCGGGTCGTGGCGAAGAAGTCCATCGTCCCGACCACGGCGCCGTCGACGACCACCGGGAGGCACACGCCGGACTTCACGCCCTCCCGGCGGGCGACCGGCGCCCGGACGCAGTCGGTGACGTCCGCGAGGTCCGGGACGAACACCAGGTCGCGGCGCTGCCACGCGCGGCCGCTCAGGCCGACGCCCTGCGCGAACGACGCCGCGTGCGTCACCTCGCGGAAGGCCGGGCTCACCGTGCCAGACTCCTGGACGAAGTGCAGCTTCTGGTCCGCCTCGTCGATCGCCCAGTACGAGCCGTACGCCCAACCGAAGCCCTCGCGGATCGTGCTCAGCGCCCGGCCGAGCGCCTCGCCGCGCGTCCCGGCGGACATCACCGCGCGCAGGACCGCCGACGTCGCCGCGGTGTCCTGCGCTGCCGCCGCCTGGCACGCGTCGTGCACGACCCGCTCGAGCGCACGGGAGACGAGGATTCCGATCACTTCCAGCGCCTGGTGGCGGACCGGCGACAGCGTGAGCACCTCGTCGGTGAAGAAGTCCATGGTGCCGATCACGCGGCCGTCGACCCGCAGCGGGAAGCACACGCCGGAGCGGATGCCGGCGCGCTGCGCCGCGGGCGCCCGGACACAGTCCGTGAGCTGGCCCAGGTCGGGCACGGTGACCATCTCATCAGCCGCCCAGGCGCGCCCGCTGAGGCCGACACCGCGCGCGAAGGACGCGCCCCGGGTTACCTCCCGGAACTCCTCGGACGCAGCGCCAGACTCCGCCACGAACCGCAGCGTGTCGTCCTCGCCGACGGCCCAGTAGGAGCCGTACGCCCAGCCGAACGTCGAGCGGACCACCTCGAGGGCGGCCGTCGCGGCAGCCGAGGCGTCGGTCGTGGTCGCCAGCCGCTCCTGCACCAGCTCGACGGCGCGCAGCCCGGTCTGTGCTTGCGCCAGCTCACCGCGCACCGCATCCATCCCTGCCACCGCTGAGTTCTTGCTCCGCATGGTCTCTCCTCGTATCAGGTGCCCCCCGGACACCCACACAGGTGTGTGCGACTCATCGGCCGGGTGCGCCGTGTCATGAGGCGCGCACGGGCTGAGGGTGCAGGTCGCGCCAGGTTCACCCGCTCCCGGAGACCGCGCCCGGCAGCGTCACCACGAAGGCCGCACCGGACCCCGACTTCGACTCCGCGAGCACGATCGTGCCGCCGTGGGCACGCACCACCGAGTCCACGATCGCCAGCCCCAGCCCGGTCGACGGCTCAGCGCCGGCCGGACGGCGCGTCCGTCCCTCGTCGCCGCGCGTGAACCGCTGGAACAGGCGTGGACGCAGATCGTCCGGCACACCGGGACCGTCGTCGCGCACCTCGACGACCACCGAGCCGGCACCGCGCCGGACCGCGAGGTCCACGGTCGTGCCCGCCGGCGTGTGCACGCGGGCGTTCGCGAGCAGGTTCACGAGCACCTGCCGCAGCCGGTCCTCGTCCACCACGACCGTCGCGCCGTCGTCGGGCACGTCCAGACGCCAGCGGTGGGCCGGGCTGGCGGCGTGCGCGTCCGCGACGGCCTCGACGGCGAGGACGACGAGGTCGACCTCGGCGCGCGCGAGCGGCCGCCCGGCGTCGAGGCGCGCGAGCAGGAGCATGTCCTCGACGAGCGTCGTCATCCGCCGGGACTCCGACTCGACCCGTGCCATCGCGTGCTGCGCCTCGTCCGGGACGCCCTCGGGACGCCGCCGCACCAGCTCGGCGTAGCCGCGGATCGAGGCGAGCGGGGTGCGCAGCTCATGGCTGGCGTCCGCGACGAACTGGCGCACCTGGGTCTCGCTGTCGTGCCGGGCCGCGAGCGCGTCCTCCACGTGCCCGAGCATGCGGTTGAGCGCGGCACCCACCTGGCCGACCTCCGTCGCCGGGTCGGTGTCTGCCTCAGGGACCCGCTCCGCGAGGCTCACCGCACCCGAGTGCAGCGGCAGCTCTGCGACCCGCGTGGCGGTCCGGGCGACGCGCTCGAGGGGACGCATCTCGCGGCGGACGAGGATGCCCGCGCCGAGCGCGGCCAGCGCCATGCCCGCGAGCGCCACCGCGCCCTCGGCGAGGAGGTAGTCGCGCACGGTGTGCTGCACGTCGGCGAGCGACAGGCCGGTGACGAGAAGCACGCCGTCGGGGTCCGTGCGGGCAAGCACGCGGAAGTCCCCCAGTCCGGGGACCGCGACGGTCCGCACCTCGCCGTCGGCGGCCGCCTCGGTGAGGGCGTCCTGCTGCTCGATCGTGAGCGGCTCGAACGTGCCGTCGTCGTCGAGGTAGCCGGCGACGGTCTGGGCGCCGTCGACCGTGAGGGTCAGGGTGCCCGCGCCCTGCCCGGGCACGCTGAGGGCAGGAGGCGGCTCGTCGCGGTCCTCGCCCCGCGGCGGCCGTGCGGCGTTCATGCCGCGGTCGCTCGTCGCCACGAGCCGCTCGTCGAGCTGGTCGACGAGCGAGCCCTGGAGCGCGTAGGTCGAGACCGTGCCCATCGTCGCGGCGACCAGCGCGACGAGGGCGATCACGAGCGCGGTGACCCGGCGTCGCAGGGTCCAGCGCCGGGGTGTCACGGCGCGCCCGGGGCGGTTCGCACCTCGGCGCCCTCGACCGGTTTGAGGATGTAGCCGACGCCGCGCAGCGTGTGGATCATCGGCTCGCGCCCGGCGTCGATCTTCTTGCGCAGGTAGGACACGTACAGCTCGACGATGTTCGCCTGCCCGCCGAAGTCGTACTGCCACACCCGGTCGAGGATCTGCGCCTTGGACAGCACGCGGCGGGGGTTGCGCATGAAGAACCGGAGCAGCTCGAACTCGGTCGCGGTCAGGTGGATCTCGGTGCCGGCGCGCGAGACCTCGTGGGCGTCCTCGTCCAGCACGAGGTCGCCCACGACGAGCGCGGAGTCCTCCGCCGACTCGACGACGCCCGTGCGGCGCAGCAGGCCCCGCAGCCGCGCGACGACCTCCTCGAGGCTGAACGGCTTCGTCACGTAGTCGTCGCCCCCGGCGGTCAGACCGGCCACGCGGTCCTCGACGGCGTCCTTGGCCGTGAGGAACAGGACCGGGACGTGGGGCATCGTCGTCCTGATGCGCCGCAGCACCTCCAGCCCGGTCATGTCGGGGAGCATCATGTCGAGCACGATCACGTCCGGCGGCGAGGTGCGCGCGAGCTGGACCGCCGCCGCGCCGGTGAGCGCGGTGTCGACGTCCCAGCCTTCGTAGCGCAGGACGGTCGAGAGCAGGTCGCCGAGGGAGGGCTCGTCGTCGACGACGAGGGCCCGCACGGGCGGAGGCGTAATGCTGGTCATGGAAGCAGTCTGCTGCCCACGGCTACGAGGCCGCTGAGGGTTTCCTGTGCGTGGCGTGTGAGCCGCCGGATCACATCCGGCTCACAGGTACGGCGAAGGATCCGCACAGTCCGGTCTCCCAGAGTTCGGTGCACACCACGAACCCCTCGGAGAGACACCATGACCCCCAGCACGCTGCTCGCCTACGGCCTCGACCTCGTCGCGGTCTCGATCCTCACCTTCGGCCTCTACTTCCCCCGGCACCGTCGACGCGAGCTCGTCGTCGCCTACCTCGGCGTGAACGTCGGCGTCCTCGCCGTGTGCGCGGCCCTCGCGGAGAGCGCCATCGGAGCCGGCCTCGGCCTCGGGCTGTTCGGTGTGCTGTCCATCATCCGGCTGCGGTCCACCGAGCTCGGCCAGCACGAGGTCGCCTACTACTTCTCCGCGCTCGCGCTCGGCCTGCTGTGCGGCCTGCCCGGCCTGCCGCTGTGGTCCGCAGCCGCGTTGTGCGCCCTCGTCCTGCTCGTCGTGCACGTCGGGGACCACCCGCGTCTGCTCGCCCGCTACCGTGCCCAGGTCGTCGTCGTCGACCGCGCCTACCTCGATCATGGCGCCCTCGTGGCGCACCTTGAGCAGCTGCTCGGCGGCACCGTCCACCAGGCCACCGTGCAGAAGGTCGACCTGGTGCAGGACACGACACTCGTGGACGTCCGGTTCTCCAGCGCGCGTGCGACGGCGGCGGTGGCCCGATGACGGCCGACCTCCTGGCCGACGCGCTCGCGCGCATCCGCCCGGTCAGCCTCGAGGCCCTCACGGCCCAGGCGGCCCTGATGTCCCGGGTCGACCGCAAGTACGTCGTGCCCCGCGCCGCTGCCGCCCGTGTGGTCGGCTACGCGGACGCCCTCGCGCTCGAGATCGACGGCGCGCGCCAGCTCGCGTACGAGTCCGTGTACTTCGACACCCCCGAGCTCACCTGCTACCTGCAGGCCGCCCGCCGGCGTCCGGCACGGTTCAAGGTACGCACCCGCACCTACCTGGACACCGGGACGTGCTGGCTCGAGGTCAAGACGCGCGACCGCCGGGGCAGCACCGTCAAGCAGCGGCTGCCGTACGCGCTGGCGGACCACGCACGCCTGACGACCGCGGGCCGCGAGTACGTCGTGGCCACCCTCGCCGACGTCGGTATCGATGCCCGCGCCCTCACGTTCGCGCCGGTGCTCTCCACGCACTACCAGCGCGCGACGCTCCTCCTGCCGGGCGACGGAAGCCGCGCGACGCTCGACACCCGCCTGACGTGCCGCCGGGGTGACGCCGCGGCGCACCTGCCCGACCGCGTGGTGGTCGAGACCAAGACGACCGGGCACCCCAGCACCGTCGACCACCTGCTGTGGCGCGCCGGGCACCGGCCCTCCCGGATCTCCAAGTACGGCACCGGCCTCGCCGCGCTCGACCCCGGCCTCCCCGCCGCCCGGTGGCACCGGGTCCTCGACCGCAACCCCTTCGTCCCGCTCACCTCCGCCTCGTCCACCACTGCCTCGTCCACCACCGCGCGTCTCGCGCCCACCCTCTGGAGCACACGATGACCTTGCACCGCCCCCGCACCCTGCCCACCGCCGCCGCCGCGGCCGCGCTCGTCGTCGGGCTCACCGCCTGCTCGGGGTCCACGACCCCGAGCGCGAGCTCGTCGCCCGCCGCGGCCACGGCCGCCACGACCGAGCAGTCGGAGCCTCACGACACGACAGACGCTCTGACCTGGGACACCGCAGCCGAGACCGCCGTGGTGCTCGACGGCGACACCGCCCAGGTCGACGGCGACAGCGTGGAGGTGGACGGCTCGACCGTCACCGTCACCGCCCCGGGCACCTACCGGCTCAGCGGCTCCCTCACCGACGGCCAGGTGGTGGTCGACTCTGCCGCCGACGGCGTCGTGCGCCTCGTCCTCGACAGCGTCGACCTCGCGAGCTCGACGTCCGCGCCGCTCGTCGTGACCGAGGCCGACGAGGTCATCGTCGTCCTGCCCGAAGGCTCGTCGAGCACGCTCACGGACGCCGTCACCTACGTGTACCCCGACGCCGAGACCGACGAGCCGAACGCCGCGCTGTTCTCGACTGCCAACCTCACGATCGGCGGCGACGGTGCACTCACGGTGACGGGCCGGTCCAACGACGCGATCGCCGCCAAGGACGGGCTCGTCATCCTCGGCGGCACGATCACGGTCGACGCGCTCGACGACGGCATCCGCGGCAAGGACTACCTCGTGGTCGCCGGCGGGACCCTCGCCGTCACCGCGGGCGGCGACGGGCTCAAGGCGGACAACGCCGACGACGCCGCCCTGGGCTACGTCCGCCTCACGGGCGGGACCCTCGACGTGACCGCCGGGGTCGACGGGATCGACGCCGCCACGGACGTCACGGTCACCGGCGGCGAGCTCACCGTCGCCGCCGACGACGACGGCATCCACGCCGACGTCGAGCTCGCCATCTCCGCGGGCAGCGTCGCAGTGACCCGTTCCTCCGAGGGCCTCGAGGCGGCGCAGATGGCCATCTCGGGCGGCGACATCTCGGTGGTCGCCTCCGACGACGGCGTGAACGTCGCCGGCGGCGCGACGGACGCGGCCACCGACCAGGCCGCCGACGCCCCTGCGGACACCGCTGGCGACGGCGACGCGCACGCGGCGGACGAGATGCCCGAGGGCCCACCCACCGACAGGCCCACCGACGCCACGCGCCCCGCACGCCCCGAGGGCGCCACGGACGGCACGATGCCGGAGCGCGGCTCGGGCGGCGGTCCCGGCGGCGGCGGCGACTCCGCCGTCGGCGACTACCACCTGACCATCAGCGGCGGCACGCTCCTGATCGACGCGGGCGGCGACGGCCTCGACTCCAACGGCACCGTCGACATGACCGGCGGCTCCGTCGTCGTGCAGGGCCCCACGAACAACGGCAACGGCGCGATCGACGTCAACGGCACCTTCACGATCTCCGGTGGCACGCTCGTGGCCGTCGGCAGCGCCGGCATGGCCGAGAAGCCCGACGATTCCTCCACGCAGGGCGTCGTCGCGTTCGCCCTCGACACCCAGCCCGCGGGCAGCGTAGTCACGGTCGTCGACGCCGACGGCAACGAGGTCGTGACGCTCGAGGCCGCCAAGGAGCTCGGGTCCGTCGTCGTCTCGAGCCCCGAGGTGACGGCCGGCGAGGACTACACCGCGTCGATCGACGGCTCCGAGGTCGGCACCACCACCGCCACCGGGTCCTGACGGGAATGCCCGTCCGCCCCGCCTGCTTGACGTGGAAGACCCGCGCAGGCGGGGCACGCGCCCTCGAGAGGATCCCTCCCATGCCGGACTACGGCCACGACCTGCAGGTCGGCACGTTCCTGACCCCGAGCAACGCCCGCCCCGAGGCGGTCGTGGATCTCGCGGTTCGCTCCGAGCAGGCGGGCTTCGACCTCGTGACGTTCCAGGACCACCCGTACCAGCCGAGCTTCCTCGACACGTGGACGCTCCTGACGTGGGTCGCGGCGCGCACGTCGCGCGTGCACGTCGCGGGCAACGTCCTCAACCTCCCCCTGCGCCCGCCGGCCGTGCTCGCCCGGGCGGTCGCGAGCCTCGACCTGCTCTCGGGCGGCCGCGCCGCGCTGGGCCTCGGCGCCGGCGCGTTCTGGGACGGCATCGCCGCCATGGGAGGACCGCGCCTGAGCCCCGGCGAGGGCGTCACTGCGCTCAGCGAGGGCATCGACGTGATCCGCGCGCTGTGGGACGCGAGCGCCACCGGCGTGGTGCGCGTCGAGGGCGACCATCATCGCGTCGTCGGGGCGAAGCGAGGCCCGGCACCCGCGCACGACGTGCCCCTCTGGCTCGGTGCGTACAAGCCCCGCATGCTGCGGCTGGTCGGGACCAAGGCCGACGGGTGGCTGCCGTCCATGGGCTACCTGAAGCCCGGCGACCTGGCGCGCGGGAACGCCGTGATCGACGAGGCCGCAGCGGCGGCGGGGCGCGACCCGCGGGAGGTCCGCCGGTTGCTCAACCTCACGCCGGGCGGCGAGGGTCTGCTGGGCGACCCGGGCGACTGGGCCGACCAGCTCCTGGGCCTCGCGCTCGACGACGGCATCGGCACGTTCATCCTCGGCACCGACGACGCCCGGCTGATCGACAGGTTCGGCGCCGAGGTCGCGCCAGCGCTCCGCGAGATGGTGGCGGCCGAACGCGCTCACCGCGGATCCGGTGGCGCGGACGCAGCCGCGGCGACCGGACGCTCCGCCCGCGCGCTCGCCGCCCGCCTCCCGGACATCGACTACGACGCCGTCCCCCCGGCGCTCGCGGCCCGCGCCGTCGAGCCCGGCGACCGCGAGTACGCCCAGGTGCGCTCGTCGTACGTCTGGCGGGGTGCGCCCGGGCTGGTCCTGCGCCCGACGACGCCCGACGAGGTCACCTCGGCCCTCGCCTTCGCGCGCCGCCAGGGCGTGCCGATCGCGGTGCGCAGCGGCGGCCACGGCATCAGCGGGCGCTCGACCAACAACGGCGGGATCGTCATCGACGTGCGCGGCATCGATCACGTCGAGGTGCTCGACCGCGAGCGCCGGATCGTCCGCGTCGGCGCGGGCGCCGTCTGGGGCGACGTGGCCGCAGCCCTGGCACCCCACGGCCTGGCGATCAGCTCGGGCGACTACGGCGACGTCGGCGTCGGTGGGCTCGCCACCGCGGGCGGCCAGGGCTTCCTCGCCCGCTCGTACGGCCTGACCATCGACCACGTGGTGGGCGCCGACGTCGTGCTCGCCGACGGTCGCCAGGTGCGGGCCGACGCGACGGAGCACCCCGACCTGTTCTGGGGCCTGCGCGGGGCCGGCGGGAACCTCGGCATCGTCACGTCGTTCGACATCGAGGCCACCGAGCTGGGCGACGTCGTCTTCGCGGTGCTCGTGCAGCAGCCGACCGACCTCGCGGAGTTCCTCGTCGCCTGGGGCGACCTCGTCGAGCGCAGCCCGCGCGAGCTGACGCCGTTCCTGACGATCGCGGGCGGCGGACCGACCCAGCCGGCCGTCGCCCAGGCCTACCACGTGTGGGCGGGCGACGACCCCGACGCGGCCGTCGCGGCGATCGAGCCCTTCCTCGGGCTCGCGCCGGTCGCCCAGCAGCAGGCGCAGCTCGCGCCGTACGCCGCCGTGGTCGCCCCGCACCACAACCGGCACGCGGGGCAGGCCCGGATGACGTCGGTGTCCGCGATGGTGGACCACCTCGACCCCGCGACCGCTGGGCGTGTCGCGTCGCTCGTGGGATCGGGCCGGCTGCAGATGGTCCAGGTCCGGTCCGTGGGCGGCGCCGTCAACGACGTGCCGGCCGACGCCATGGCATACGGTCACCGGACCGCCGCGTTCTCGCTGCTCGGCTACGTCCGGGCGGGCGCGGGGGCACCTAACGAGTGGGACGCGCTGGCGGCGCAGGGCGTGTACCTGAGCTTCCAGACGGACGACCACGACCTCGCCCGCGTGTTCCCGGCCGACGCGCTCGACCGCCTGCGCGCCCTCAAGTCCACCTATGACCCGGAGAACGTCTTCCGCGCGAACGTCCGGATCTCCCCCGCGGGGTGAGGCGGGTCGCAAAGCCGACGTGCGCGGGTGCCGGGAGGCTGACAGGGTGGACGGATGAAGGCACTCGTCATCGCACTGATCGTCATCTGGCTCGCCCTGTCCCTGCTGGGGGCCATCATCGAGGGCCTGCTCTGGCTCGCCGGGATCGGCCTCGTGCTGCTCGTCCTGACCGCCGTGTGGGGCTGGTTCAAGCTCAAGGCCTCCGGCCGGGATCGCGTGTGAGGGCCCCATGCGCGCCCTGACCGTCACCCCGCTCGAGGAGGGCTCGCTCGCCCTGACGGACGTGCCCGAACCGGACGAGCGAGACGGCGCGGTGCTCGTCGAGGGACTCGCGCTCGGCGTCTGCGGCACGGACCGTGAGATCGCCGACGGCGCGTACGGCTGGGCCCCGCACGGCCGGGACCGGCTCGTGATCGGTCACGAGTCGCTCGGCCGGGTCCTCGAGGCACCGGCCGGCAGCGGCCTCGCTTCCGGTGACCTCGTGGCCGGTGTCGTGCGTCGCCCCGACCCCGTGCCGTGCGGCGCGTGCGCCCGCGGGCGCTTCGACATGTGCCGCAACGGTGAGTACACCGAGCGCGGCATCAAGGAGATCGACGGCTTCGGCAGCGAGCGCTGGCGGATCGAGCCGGACTACGCGGTGCATCTCGACCCCGCGCTGGCCAGCACGGGCGTGCTGCTCGAGCCCGCGAGCGTCGTCGCCAAGGCGTGGGACCAGATCGAGCTCGTCGGCAACCGCTCGTGGTTCGAGCCGAAGCGCGTGCTCGTCACCGGTGCGGGGCCGATCGGGCTCCTCGCCGCGCTGCTCGGCACGCAGCGCGGCCTCGACGTCCACGTCCTCGACCTGGTGACGGACGGCCTCAAGCCCGAGCTCGTGCGCGCCCTCGGCGCCACCTACCACTCCGAGCCCGTCGCCGACGTGGCGAAGCACCTCCAGCCCGACGTGATCGTCGAGGCGACCGGCGTCGGCTCGGTCGTCATGGGCGCGATGGGCGGCACGGCGCCGTACGGGATCGTCTGCCTCACGGGCACCTCGACGCACCGCCGGCGCATCCCGGTGGACGCCAACACCCTCAACCACGAGCTGGTGCTGGACAACGACGTGGTGATCGGCTCGGTGAACGCCGGGCTCGAGCACTGGGCCGACGCAGCACAGGCCCTCGTGAGTGCCGAGGCCGACTGGCTCGAGCAACTGATCACGCGCCGCGTCCCCTTGGGCCGGGCGCTCGAGGCGTTCGAGCCGCACGACGACGACGTCAAGGTGGTCGTCGACCTCACCGCCTGAGGGAGATCGTCACGCCTCCTCGGTGAAGCCCGCCCGGGTCATCTCGCCCCAGCCGGACTCGGTGCGCCGCAGCGCGCGCACCAGCCCGACGGTCCGCCACCACGAGTGCAGGAAGTGGAACCAGAACGGCTCCGCGATCGCGGCCACGACGAGCGCCAGGACGTCGCGTCGGCGCGGGTAGCGCGCGAACGACACCTCCTCGACGAGCACCGCGGCGAGCGAGCCGAGCACCGCGAGCAGCACCGACGCCCCGACGTAGATCGCCAGCAGCGGCAGGGGCAGCACACCGGTGGCGAAGCCGATCGCCACCGTCGCGAGCCCGATCACCTCGATGAACGGTCCGACGAGCTCGAACATCAGGAAGTAGGGCATGGTCACGAGGCCGAGGACGCCGTAGCGCGGCCGGCCGATCATCCCGCGGTACTTCCACAGCAGCTCGCCCAGGCCCTGCGACCAGCGCTTGCGCTGCTTGGCGAGCACCTTGAGCGTCGAGGGCACCTCGGTCCAGCAGACCGGCTCCGGCAGGAACACGACGCGGAACGCCTCGCCCCGGTCCCGCATCATCTTGTGCACGCCGACGACGAGGTCCGCGTCCTCGGCGAGCGACGTCGGGTCGAGACCGCCGAGGTCGAGGACCGCCTGCCGGCGGAACAGCCCGAACGCTCCGGAGATGATCAGCAGGCCGTTCATGCTCGACCAGCCCGAGCGCCCGACGAGGAACGCCCGCAGGTACTCGAGCACCTGCGTCCGGACCACCAGGTGCCGCGGGATGCGCGTCGAGACGATCCGCCCGCGGTGCACGCTCGCGCCGTTCGACGGCAGCACGACGCCGCCCGCCGCGACCACGCGGTCGTCGTCGATGAACGGCTGGACCACGTGCAGCAGCGCGTCCGGCTCGAGCAGCGAGTCGGCGTCGATCATGCAGACGAGCTCGTGCGAGCTCACGCGCAGCGCGGCGTTGACCGCGTCGGAGCGCCGCCCCACGCTCTCCTTGCGCACGAGCACGAGCCCCGGGTGCCGCGACGAGCGCAGCGTCGCGAACGTCGCACCCTCCTGCTCGACGTCGCCGTTCACCTCGAGGACCGTGGGGACCATCGCGAACTCGTCGACGAGGATCTGCGCCGTGCGGTCGCTCGAGCCGTCGTCGACGACCACGATCTCGACCATCGGGTAGCGCAGCTCGAGGAGCGCGATCACGGCCTGCTTGATCCCCGCCTCCTCGTTGTGCGCGGGGACGAGCACGGAGACGCCGGGAGTGAGGGGGTTGGCGAAGGTGAGATCCCGCGTCATCGAGTCCGGCCAGGCCAGCTCCGCGGCGATCGCCCCGCCCGCGCGGGCCACCAGGGCGATGAACAGGACGTTGTAGGCCAGGTAGTAGAGCACCAGGACGACGGTCACCCAGAAGACGACGTCGGCGAGCACGGTCACAGGCCTTCCCCTTCCCCGAGCAGGCCCAGGGCCTGCCGGACGGCCCGGTCCTCGGCTGACGCCGGCTCCGCGAGCGCGAGCGCCGTCCGCAGCGCGGGGACGGAGCGCGGGGAGCCGATGCGCCCGAGCGCGGTCGCCGCGTGCGCGCGCAGCTCGCCGCCGCAGGAGGCGAGCGCCCCCTCGAGCCGGTCCCGGGCGTCCGCGAGCCCGAGGTGGCCCGCCGTGTCGATGACCAGACGCTGCACCCGTGGATCGTGCGACGCCCAGGCGACCCCGAAGGCGTCCGCGCTGGCGGGACCCACCTGGACGATCGCCATGGCGGCGACGCTCCGCGACACCGGCCGACGCCGGGCACCGACCGCGAGCGCGATCGCCGGCACGGCCTCGAGGACGCCGGCCTCACCGAGGGCGCGCGCGGCAGCCGACCGGACCCGCGGGTCCTTGTCGCGCAGCATCGCCACGACGGGTGCCGGGTCGGCCCCCAGGGCCAGGTAGAGCTCGATCGCGACCGCGCGCCGCGACGGGCGGCGCGCGCGCAGGCCCCGGCGTGCCTGCGGCTCGTAGTCGTGGGTGCGCAACCAGGTGGCGAGCGCCTCGCGGTCCGCCCCGCGCACCTTGTGCACCAGCGCCGCGGCCGCCGTGCCCATGGCGCGCGCGTCGGAGCGCTTGCGCGGGACCGGTACGTCCTCGCCGTCGGTGACGTCCAGGAGCAGCGGCAGCACGGTCGCGTGCGCCCGGGCCTGCCGGCGGTCGCGCGCCATCGTCACGACGCGCACGAGCGCGATGAGGAGCATCAGGAGGACGGTGGCGGCCGCCGTGGCCTCGAGGACCCAGCCGGCGACGTCGTACCTCATGTGCGCGCGAGCAGGGACTGGGCCCGGAGCACGAGCTCGCGCGTGCTGAACGGCTTCTGCATGTACTCGTCCGCGCCCGCGGTGAAGGCGCGCTCGAGGTCCGCCTCCTGCGCCTTCGCGGTCAGCATCAGGATGCGCGTGTCGGACACCTCGGCATCGGCCCGGACGGCCTCGCAGACCTCGATGCCGTTCATCCGCGGCGTCATCCAGTCGAGCACCACGAGCGCGGGACGGTCGGCTCGGATCGCCGCCAGGCCCGCCTCGCCGTCGACGGCGACGCTGACCTCGTGGCCGGCGGAACGCAGCTTGTGGGCGACCAGCGCCGCGATGTCAGGATCGTCCTCGACCACCAAGACCCGCGCCATGCTCACGCCCTTCCCCGGCGTCCGCCGAGTCCTTCGCCTCGCTCGCTGCGGGGCACACCCACCATAATCGGACGAACGTCCCCCGGCCTGAGGAGTCTGTGTGCTGCCCGTCACGACGCGCCTCCCCCGGTCCGTGCAGGCCACGGTGATCCTGCACCTGGCCCTGATGAGCCTCGCGCTCGTGCTCGGCTCCGGCACAGCGGCGTTCACCGGCAGCAACCTGATCTCCGTGTGGTGGCCCGCGATCGCGGTCTGCACGCTTGCCGTGATGGCCGTCCCCCGGCGGTGGTTCCTCGTCGCGGGCGGCTCCGTGCTCGTGTGGATGACCGTCGCCAACATGCTCGCCGACCGGCCGTTCGGGCTCTCGTTCGGCTACGGGCTCGCGAACGCCGTGGAGGCCGTCCTCGTCTCGTTCCTGCTGACGTACGGTCGACGGCGCGCCCGCCTCGAGCGGCGGCGCGACGTCCTGACGCTGCTGGGTGCCGCCGGACTCGGGGCCGCGATCGCCACCGTGATCGCCTCGGTCACCCTCCTGGCGAACGGTGGCTCGTACGTCGGCGGGACGCCCGTGCTCACGAGCCACGCCTCGGCCCTCCTGACGATCCTGCCCCTCGCGCTGACCAGCACCCGCAGCGCGGAGCGTAGCCCGCGGTGGCAGCTCGTCGCACAGCCCATCGCGCTCACCACCACGGTGCTGTTCGTGTTCTGGCCCGGGCACACGCTGCCGCTGGCGTTCCTGCCCATGCCGTTCCTCGTCTGGGGCACGCTCCTGTACTCCTCACGCGCGATGGCGGTGCAGCTCGCCGCCGTGGCGATCACCGTCACCAGCCTCACCGCCGCCGGGCACGGTCCCTTTGCTGCCGTCACGGCAGACGCGCTAGGTCCGGTCCAGGCCGTGCAGATCTTCCTCATCACCTACGCCGCCTCGATCTTTGCATTCGCTACGGGGCGCGACGAGCGTCAGGTGATCGCTGCGCGCCTGGCCGAGCGCGAGCAGGTGCTGCGCGGCGGGCTGATCGACGCGCAGATCGGACTCGTGATCATGCACGAGGTCTCGCCCACGGAGATCCGCGTCGTCGAGGCGAACGTCCGGGCCGCCGAGCTGCTCGCGGGCGAGGTGCCCGCGATCAGTGACGACCCCTCGGCCGAGGTGCTCGACGAGGACCTGCCGCTCCTCGAGATCCCCGACCCTCCGACGCCTTTCGTGGCCGCCCTGGTCGCCGCCCGCCTGTCGCCGCTCGGTGAGTGGTACGACGAGTTCGAGACCCCCGACCAGCGCCAGGTCGAGCTGTTCCTCACGCGCGTGCCGCGCGGGCCAGGCGAGGCGTTCGTCACCGCGCAGGTCGTCGACGTCACCCAGCGCCACCTCGCCGACGCCGCGATGCAGCGCGCACTCAGCGACGAGCGCGCCGCGGCGGCACGCCTGCGGGAGGTGAACCGCCAGAAGGACGACTTCCTGTCGTCGGTCAGCCACGAGCTGCGCACGCCGATCACGAGCATCCTCGGCTACGTCGAGCTGATCGAGGACGAGACCGAGCTCGACGACGAGCAGCGCGCGTACCTCGCCGTGGTGGAGCGCAACGCACGACGCCTCGGTGTGCTCGTGGAGGACCTCCTCGACCTCGGCGCCGGGGCCGCCCGCAACGAGCGGGACTCCGGGACCACGGACCTGCGGGACGCCGTGCAGCAGACCTGCCAGGAGCTGCTGCCCGTCGCGACCGCGCGCGGCGTGCGGCTCGAGGTCCCCGCGGTGCCGCCGCTGCTGGCCTCGGCCGCCCGCGCCGACGTCGGGCGCATCCTCACGAACCTCATGACGAACGCGATCAAGTTCACGCCCGCGGACGGCAGCGTGACGATCACGACCGCCCTGCAGGACGACCACGCCGTGCTGACCGTCACGGACACGGGCTCGGGCATCGCCCCCGACGAGCTGGAGCAGGTCTTCGGTCGTTTCTACCGCAGTGCCGCCGCGGAGGAGAGCTCCGTGCCGGGCACCGGCCTCGGCCTGGCGCTCGTGCGCAGCCTGGTCGAGCGCAACGGCGGCGCCATCGCGCTGGACTCCGACGGCGCGTCGTACACGACGGCGACGGTGCGCCTGCCGCTCGTGCGGCACTGACGGGCGGCTACCCGACCGAGGTCTCGCGCACGACCTCGTGCCGGAGCATGACGACCCCGCCGTCGAACGTCCGGTTCTCGACCAGCCGCAGGTTCTCCGCCCGACCCGTGGGAGCGAACAGCAGCCGTCCGGCGCCGAGCAGCACCGGGACCACGAACAACCTCACCTCGTCCACGAGCCCCAGCTCGAGGAACGTCGCCGCGAGGTCCGCCCCGCCCACGGTCATGTCGCCGCCCGGCTGCGCCTTGAGCGCCGCCACCGCGCCGACGTCGACACGCCGCTCGAGCCGGTCGGCCCACGGCGCGTCCGCGGCCGTGAGCGTGCGGGAGTACACGATCTTCGTGATCCGGCGCCAGATCTCCGCGAACTCGGCCACGGGTCCGGCGTTCGCCGGGTCCTCGTCCGCCGTCGGCCAGAACTCCGTCATGAGCTGGTGGGTGCGACGCCCCTCGAGGAAGGCGCTGTGCGTCGCGATCTCCTCGTTGAAGTACGCGTGCAGCTGCGGCGACACCTGGTGCCACGAGATGTCGCCCCCCGGCCCCTCGTAGTACCCGTCCAGCGACACCGAGGCCCACAGGATCACCTTGCGCATGTCGTCCCCGCCCGTCAGGACCGGCCTCCGTCCGCCCGGCCGCTCGTGGTGCCAGGGTGCCGCCACCGCGCGCGGGCCGCAAGAGGTTCCTGCCCGTGCGCCCGGTGCCCGCGCGGGGCAGCATGGCAAGCATGACTACCGAACTCAGTGCCGTCGTCCTCGTCGGCTCCCTGTCCCCCTCCCCCGCGGCGTCCAGCAGCGAGCTGCTCGGCCGCCAGGTGCTCGACGCGCTCGCCCCGCACGGCGTGACCGGTGAGGTCGTGCGGCTCGTCGACCACGACATCAAGCCCGGCGTCAAGGCCGACATGGGCCCCGGCGACGCATGGCCCGCGATCCGCGAGCGCGTCATGGCCGCCGACATCCTGGTGCTCGCCACGCCCATCTGGATGGGTCAGCCCTCCAGCGTGACCAAGCGCGCGCTCGAGCGCCTCGACGCCGAGCTGTCCAACACGGACGAGCAGGGCCGGCTGGCGACCTACGGGAAGGTCGCGGCGGTCGCCGTCGTCGGGAACGAGGACGGCGCGCACCACGTCAGCGCCGAGCTCTTCCAGGCGCTCAACGACGTCGGATACACGATTCCCGCGGCGGGGATCACCTACTGGGTGGGCGAGGCGATGGCCGGGACCGACTACCAGGACCTCGACGACACCCCCGAGACGACCGCCGGGACGACCGCGACCGTTGCCGCCAACACCGCGCACCTGGCCCGGCTGCTCAAGGACTCGGGCTACCCGCCTGCGTGAGACCAGTCAGCGCAGGTCGGCCACCCGCCCGGCAAGAGCGTCGGTGAGCAGGCTGACCAGCGCCTCGAGCTGGACGTCGGCGGACGAGCCGACCTCCTCGTCGGAACCGTCGAGCGCGCGCGCGGCGAGGCCGGCCTTGGAGTCGATGAGCTCGGCGATGCGCGTGTCGATGGTCTGCGCGGCGATGATCCGCCATGCCGTGACGGGCTCGGCCTGACCGATCCGGTGGATGCGGTCGATCGCCTGCGTCTGCTCGGCGTCGGTCCACGAGAGCTCGGCGAGCACCATGTTGGACGCGACCTGCAGGTTCAGGCCGACGCCCGCGGCGCTGAGCGAGCACACGACGATCGCGACCTCGGGGTCGTTGACGAACGCGTCGATGTTCTTCTCCCGCACCCGCGGCGTCTGGTCGCCGCGGATCGACGTGAACCGCAGGCCGCGCTTCGCGAACGTCTGCTCGGCGGCGTCCATGACGTCGACGTGCTTGGCGAAGAAGACCACCTTGCCCACGTTGTTCGCCAGCTGCGCGGCGTAGTCGGCCGCGAGCCCGGCCTTGGCCTGGCCGATGCGGCGCATCATCGAGAACACGTTCTCGCCGGTCTTCGCGCCGGTGGACTCCTCGCGCTCCCACGTCGCCACGCGGCGCACGAGCTCGTGGTCGATCCCGTCGACGACCGTGCCCGTGGTGCGGGTCTCGAGCGCCGTCTCGTAGCGCTTGACCAGCCGGCGGGCGAGCTCGCGCTCCGCCTCGCGGATGGACCGCCCCGCGTCGTCGTCGAGCTCGACCGGCATGTCCGCGACGCGCCGCGCGGGGATGTCCGCGGCGACGTCGATCTTGCGGCGCCGGACGATGCCGCGGTCGATCACCGCGTCGCGGGCGGCCGGGTAGAACGCGGCGTCAGCCGGGGTGAGCGCGTTGTCCTCGAGCGCCGCCATGAGCTCGCCGACCGGCTTCTCGCCGTCGATCCAGCCGAGGAACTCCCAGATCGCGCGGAAGTCCTCGATGTCGTTGATCAGGGGCGTGCCCGTGAGCGCCATCAGCAGGGGGCTCGCAGTGCGCGCCTGGATCTGCTGCGACAGGGCCAGCACGTGCTGGGAGCGCTGCGAGCCCTTGTTCTTGATGAAGTGCGCCTCGTCGACGACCATCCCCCGGAAGCCGAGGTCGGCGAGCCACCCGACGTGCCGGTCGAGGATCTCGTAGTTGACGACGACGACGTCGGCGAACCCGTCGATCGACTCGCCGTTGCCGTGCACGACCGTGGTCCGGCGCTTCGGGGTCCACCGGGCCGCCTCGCGCGCCCAGCTGGTCTTGACGACGTTCGGGACGACGACGAGCAGCGGGTAGGCGTCCGCGGCCTGCGCGGCCAGCAGCGCCTGGGCGGTCTTCCCGAGCCCGGGCTCGTCCGCGAGCAGGAACGTGCGGTGCCCCGCGGCCGCGGCGGCGACCACGCGCGCCTGGTGGGGCATCAGCTCGAGGCCGCCGGGGGCCTGGAGCGAGGCCGGTTGCGGCAGCGGCATGCACGCGGAGCTGCCGCCCCGCTCGAACGCCCGGAACAGCGGCTCGAGCAGCTCCCAGCCGGCGAGCAGACGCGGCCGGACCCGCGGCTTGTTGGCGATCTCGAAGTCCGGCGGGAGGAACGGGTTGGAGCGCTTGCGGGCGACGATCGCCTGCGGCACGACGCGGCGCTCCGCGGGGACGCTCGCCACGGGCGCGGGGGTCGACGACGGCGTCGCGGCCGTGGGCGTCGACGGCGCCGTGGTCTCAGCCGGGGTCGGGGCGGCAGGCGCGGGCGGCGCCTCGAGGCCGGCGGCGTCCAGCAGCTCGCGGCGCAGCTCGAGGGCCGCGTCAGAGACGGCCGCGTCCTCGGTGAGCAGCGCCAGCAGCGCCGGCTTGCGGGCCGCGGTCTGAGCGAGGATCGTCGCGACGCCGTCGAGCCGCTTGAGCTGCTCGGCGCGCCGGGCCTCCGAGAGCGTCGGATCCGCCTTCACGCGGGCGCGCTCCTCGCGCATCAGCAGCGCGACGACCTGGAACTTGGTACGCGTGGAGGGGCGCATCTGGTCGCGCTGGACGGCCCCCTCGACCTCCCGCACGACGCGGGCGAGGATCGGGATGACGCCCTCGTTGTCGCGCGGGCGCGCGGGCTGCTTGCGTCCGCCCCCGCGCCCCGCGCCCCGCTTCGCCGCAGCCGCGGGCTTCGCGGTGCGGTTGCTCTTGCCGCCAGCAGTTTTGCTGGCGTTCTTGCTGGTCGCGGATGTTCCGCTGGCGCCCGATCGGCGCTGGCCACCTCGGGCCACAAGCTCCTCCTCCGGAGTGCACGGTCCGCGCCGCTGCCGACGGGGAGAACCCCGTCCGGCGGCCGGGGCCGGGACGTTTCGGCGACGCGCGGGCCAGACGACGGGGCCGGCCGCTCGCGACGCGGGGGGCTCGCGGGTCTGGGACCCTCGCGTCGAGCACCCCGTGGGGCGCGTCCGCGGTGCGAACCGACGGTCATCGGCTGATGACCTCGACCGGGAGCGACGTCGTCAGACAGGCGACGCCCCGCGGTGCTGCCCGCCATGCTACTCCTGCGCTCGCCTCGCCCGCGCACCCGACGCGGCGCGTCGGCGTAGGGTCGACGCAGACGGGCGACGTGGGGAGGCAACCATCGCGGGTCGGATCGTGATCTTCGGTGCCACCGGGTATACCGGCGAGCTGGCGGCGCGCGCGCTGGTGGCGCGCGGGGCACGACCCGTGCTCGCGGGACGGTCGGCGGAGCGGCTGCAGCCCCTCGCCGCGGCGCTGGGAGGGCTCGACACGCAGGTCGCGGACGTCTCCCGGCCCGCCTCGGTCCGCGCTCTCGTCGAGCGCGGCGACGTGCTGGTGTCGACGGTCGGGCCCTTCGCGCGCTGGGGCGGTGTCGCGGTCGAGGCCGCGCTCGACGCCGGTGCGCACTACCTGGACAGCACCGGCGAGCCCAGGTTCCTGCGTCTGGTGTTCGACGAGCTCGGGCCGCGGGCCGCGACGGTCGGGACGACGATGGTCCCCGCCTGCGCGTTCGACTGGGTGCCGGGCAACCTCGCCGGTGCGCTCGCGCTCGAGGCTGCCGGTGCGAGCGCGACGCGCCTCGTCGTCGGCTATGCGAGCCGGGGCGGCGGCGGCCTGAGCGGCGGCACCGCACGCAGCGTGGGCGGGGTGCTCCTCGAGCCGTCGTTCGCCTGGCGAGGCGGACGGCTGCGCACGGAACGGGTGGGCGCGCGGACCGCACCCTTCACGCTCGCCGACGGCGCGGTGCAGCGCGGCGTCAGCGTCGGAGGCTCTGAGCACCTGACGCTCCCGGCGGCGTACCCGTCGCTCCAGGACGTCACGGTCGTCATCGGTGGCGGCGGTCACGCCGCGCGGCTCGTGCCCGCGGCCACGGCGGTCGCCGCCGGGATCGCCGCGCTGCCGCCCGGCCGCCGGGCGCTCGCCGCGCTCCTCGACCGCAGTGCGCCCTCCGGCGGCCCGACGCCCGAGCAGCGCGCACGCGGGCGATCCATCGTCGTGGCCGAGGCGCGGGACTCCGGTGGGCGTCTGCTCGAGCATGTGCGCCTCGACGGGCCCGATCCGTACACGCTGTCCGGTGACATCCTGGCGTGGTCCGCGATGGCGGCCGCCTCCGGCGCTCTGCGCGTCACCGGTGCGGCCGGGCCGGTCGCGGCGTTCGGGCTCGAGGCCCTCGAGGCCGGCGCTCGGACCGCGGGCCTGGTGCGACGTGACGCCGTCGAGCGCCCGTAGCCCTGGCTTGCGCCGCCCGGCCAGGTGGCCCGATCCACGGCAGGATGGCCGGATGGACCACGCCGATCCCCCGTCCGCCGCCCGGGCGCGCACGCTCGCCGAGGTCGACGCCCTGGTCGCGGGGTGCTTCGCCTGCCCTCGTCTCGTGGCCTGGCGCGAGGACGTCGCCCGGACCCGGCGCGCAGCGTTCCGTGACGAGGAGTACTGGGGCCGGCCGGTGCCGAGCTTCGGGGACGAGTCCGCGCGCGTCGTCGTCGTGGGCCTCGCCCCGGCCGCCCACGGCGGCAACCGCACCGGACGGATGTTCACCGGGGACCGCTCGGGCGACGTCCTGTTCGCGGCGCTGCACCGCACGGGCTTCGCGTCGCAGCCGACGGCGACCGCGCGCGACGACGGCATGGTGCTGACCGGTGCGCGCCTGGTCGCCCCCGTGCACTGCGCGCCGCCGGACAATAAGCCCACGCCCGCCGAGCGGCACACCTGCGCGCCCTACCTCGGGCGGGAGCTCGAGCTGCTCGCACCCACGGTGCGCGTCGCCGTCGTGCTCGGCGGGTTCGGCTGGCAGGCACTGCTGTCCACGCTCACGGAGCAGGGCTGGCTCGTGCCGCGACCCCGGCCCAGGTTCGGTCACGGGGCGCGCGTCGACCTCGTCCACGCCGACGGCCGCACGCTCACCGTGCTCGGGTGCTTCCACGTCAGCCAGCAGAACACCTTCACCGGCCGCCTCACGCCCGCGATGCTGGACGACGTGCTGATGGCGGCACGGGAGGTCGCTGGGCTCGGCGCACCTCCAGGGCCGCCGCCCGCCCTCGCACCTCGTTCAGGCCCGGCGCGCACCTGACGCGCAGGCGACGCAGCGGCGCGCCGTGGGCCGCACCGCGAGCCGCTCCGCGGGGATCTGCCTCCCGCACGCCTCGCACCGCCCATAGGTCCCCGCCGCGACCCGCGCGAACGCGTCGTGGATCTCCTCGAGCTGGGACTGCGCCTGACGCGCGAGCGCGTCCACCTGCGCCCGCTCGAAGGCGATCGTCGCGCCCTCGGGGTCGTGCTCGTCGTCGGCGTTCGAGTCCGCAGAGGCCGCGACGATCTCGTCGAACCCGCCGCGCAGCGCGCGCAGCCGCTCGGCGACCTCGGCGCGAGCGCTGACCAGCGCGGCGACAGCCGGATGGTTGCCTTCCACCGTGCGGTCGGGGTGCTCCTGGTCCTCGCGAGACATCCCGTGATCGTCGCACGGGCCGCCCGGGATGCGCCCGGCGAACAACGCTCCTAGCGTCGAGAAGGTCTGGACCCGTGCGCATCGCGAGGGAGCGTGAACCATGTCCGAGCACGACAAGAGTCAGCCCCGTGCCACCGAGCAGCACCACGACGAGGACCACGAGGACCACGGTGGGCACGGCGGCTCGGCCAAGCCCTACCTGCGCTTCGCGGCGATGATCGCGACGGGCATGGTGGTCATGTACTTCATCATGTTCGTCGGCTCGTGGGAGTGGGGGCACATCCGGTTCAGCGAGAGCCGCGTCTTCATGACGCTCACCATGGGCGGAGCCATGGGCCTCGTGATGTTCGCGTGGATGGCCCACATGTACAAGGACGCCAAGGCGAACATCGCCGTCATCGCGGTCAGCGTGCTGCTGCTCGGCGGGGGCGCCTACCTCGACCGGAGCCAGGCCACGGTCGGCGACACCGCGTTCATGCGAGGGATGATCCCGCACCACTCGCTCGCCATCACCCGCTCGGAGCGCGCGAATCTCGACGACTACCGCGTGTGCGAGCTCGCGGTCGAGATCAGCGAGGCACAGCGCCGCGAGATCTTCGAGATGGACTGGTTGATCGACGACATCGCGGCGCACGGGATCGCTGCGACTGCGGCCGAGGCCGCCGAGCGTCCCGTCCCTGAGTACACCGAGCCCGCCGACCGGACGTGCCCGAGCGACTGACCCGTCCTCAGGCCGTCACGGGTGCACGAGGATCTTCACCGCGGTGTCGTTGCGGTTGATCAACGTGTCGAGCCCCTCGTCCACGAGGTCGGCGAGGTCGATGCGCGCGGTGATGAAGGGCTTGAGGTCGATCTTGCCCTCCCGCACGAGCCTGATCGTCTCGGGGTGGTCGTTGACGTAGGCGATGGTGCCGCGCAGGTCGATCTCCTTGAGCACGATCTTCATCATGTTCACGGTCGCGGGCTTGCCCCAGATCGACACGTTCACGACGACGCCGCCGGGCTTCACCGCGTCGACCAGCGCATCGAGGACGACGTTGACCGAGGAGCACTCGAAGGCGACGTCGACCCCGCGGCCGTCGGTGAGCTCCAGCACGCGGGCCTGGAGGTCCTCGGCGGTGGGATCGATCACGTGGTCGGCCACGCCGGTGTCGCGCGCCTTGGCCTTGCGGGCGTCGCTCAGCTCCGACATCAGCACCGTCACACCCTTGGCCTGGAGGACGGCGGCGGTGAGGAGCCCGATGGGGCCCGCCCCACCGATGAGTGCGACGTCTCCCTCCTGTGCGCCCGAGCGCACGTACGCGTGGTGGCCCACGGACAGCGGCTCGATCAACGCTGCCTCGTCGAGCGGCATGTCGCCGACCGGATGCACCCAACGGCGCCCGACCACGACCTTCTCGCTCAGGCCGCCACCTCCGCCGGACAGACCGATGAAGCCCATCGAGCGGCACAGGTGGTACTGGTCCGCCAGGCACATGTCGCACTCGCCGCACGTGAAGTACGGCTCGACGACGACGCGGTCACCCACCGCGAGATCGGTGACCCCGTCCCCGAGGGCGGCGACCGTGCCGGAGAACTCGTGGCCCATCGTCACCGGGAGCTCCTCGCCGGACAACGGGTGCGGGTGGCCGGGCGGCGGGATGAAGATCGGCCCCTCGAGGTACTCGTGCAGGTCGCTGCCGCAGATGCCGCACCAGGCCACGTCGATCGCGACGGCTCCCGGCCGCAGCTCGGGCTCGGGGACCTCGTCGATCGTGATGGTGTGCCGGCCGTGGAATCGCGCTGCCCTCATGGTGATCATCTCCATCGAGAATCGGGCTGTTCCCCCCTGCTGACGTTACGCCTCTGGCGCGCATCCGCAAGGCCCGGAACGCACGAAGGCCCGGACCATCAGGTCCGGGCCTTCGTCGTTGGTAGCGGGGGCAGGATTTGAACCTGCGACCTCTGGGTTATGAGCCCAGCGAGCTACCGAGCTGCTCCACCCCGCGTCGACTCCGTAACACTACGTCAGCCCGGCCGGGAGGCCAAATCGAACCACTGTCACCCGGGTCACACCCACTCCCCCGCACGCCCGGTCCCGCCCGCTCCCACCCGTCGAGAACGGAGTTGCGACCAGCGAATCCGGGGATCGACTGGTCGCAACTCCGTTCTCGACGACCTGGGGGGTGGAGCGGGGCCCTACTCCAGGGCGCCCTCGGCGGCCAGCGCCGCCTCGAGCGCGGTCTGCAGGCGGTCCTGGGCGGCGCCGTAGGCCGCGAAGTCACCAGCCGCCAGAGCATCCTCCCCCGCCTGGATCGCCGCGACGGCGTCCGCCAGCGCCGCGTCGAGCGCCTCGCGCGGCGAACCCGGCACGACCGGGGTCGTCGGCTCGGTCGTCGGCTCTGTCGTCGGCTCCGTGGTGGGCTCGTCCGTGGGCTCCGTCGTCGGCTCGTCCGTCGGCTGGCCATCGCCGGGCTCGAGCGGAGCGTCCGGGACCTCGACGTCGGGCATGTCGTCGTCGCCGATCTCCGCGCCGGAGTCGCCGCCGAAGACCTGGTCGAGCGCCTCCTCGAGCGTGTCCGCGTAGCCGATGTTCTCACCGAACGAGACCAGCACCTTGCGCAGCAGCGGGATCTGCGTGGAGCCCGTCGACTGCACGTACACGGGCTGCACGTACAGCAGACCGCCACCCACCGGGAGCGTGAGGAGGTTGCCGTTGACGACCTGCGAGTTGCCGCGGCTGAGGATGTTCAGCTGCTCGGAGACCTTCGGGTCAGAATCGAATCGGTTCTGCACGAGGCCCGGGGCAGGCACGGTCGAGTCCTTCGGCAGCTCGAGCAGGCGCAGCTTCCCGTAGCCCTCCGCCTTCGTGCCGGCCTCGGCTCCCGCGTCGGCGTCCGCCGCGAGGAACCCGGTGAGGATCTGTCGGTCAGAGTTACCACCGGGGATGAACGTCGACATCAGCGAGAAGGTCGGCTCGTCCTGGTCCGGCATCTGCAGCGTCAGGTAGTACGGCGGCTGCAGCGGCTTGGTGCCCGTCGTCGACCGGTTCGTCGGCTCCTGCGGCGTCTGCCAGAAGTCCTGACCCGAGAAGTACTCGGGGGCGGTGGTCACGTGGTACTTCGACAGCAGCGTGCGCTGGACCTTGAACAGGTCCTCTGGGTACCGGACGTGGCTGATCAGGTCGCCCGACATCTCCGACAGGTCCGTGATGCTCGCCGGGAAGATCTTCGACCACGCCTGCAGGATCGGGTCCTGCGCGTCCCAGGCGTACAGCGTCACGGAGCCGTCGTAGGCGTCGACCGTGGCCTTCACCGAGTTGCGGATGTAGTTGACCGTCTGGGGAGCCAGGGCCGCGATGGATCCCCGGCCGGTGAGCGTGTCGTTCGTGGCCGCGTCGAGCGCCTGCGATGCCGAGTACGGGTAGGCGTCCGTCGTCGTGTAGCCGTCGACGATCCACACCACGCGACCGTCGACGACGGCCGGGTAGACCTTCTGGTCGAGGGTCAGGTACGGGGCGACCTTGGCGACGCGGTCACGCGGGTCGCGGTCGTACAGGATCTGCGACTCGGACGTCACACGGTCGGAGAACAGCAGCTTCTCGTCACCGAACTTGATGGCGTACAGCAGCTTGTTGAGGATGTTGCCGATCGACGGCCCCGCGGTCACCGAGTCGGTCGGGAACGACGTGTTGATCTGCCCCTCGGCCGTGTCCGGGTAGTCGAGCTCCCACTCGTTGCCGTCGGGCGCCCCGACGATCGAGTACTCGGGCGACTGCTGCCCGAAGTAGATGCGCGGCTCGTACTCGCCGAGCGCACCGACCGACGGGATGCCGCCCTGGAAGAACGTCGGCTGGCCGTCGGAGTTCGTCGTGTTGCCGAACGCCGCCGCCACGCCGTAGCCGTGGGTGTAGACCGTGTGGTCGTTGACCCAGTTGCGCTGGTCGGCGCCGATCCCGTCGAGGTCGAGCTCGCGCACCGCGATCACGGTGTCGCGGCTCTCGCCGTCGATCGCGTAGCGGTCCACCGACAGGGTGGAGGGGAAGTTGTAGTACTGCTTGTTCTGCTGCAGCTGGCGGAACGCCGGGCTGACGATCGCCGGGTCGAGCAGGCGGATCGACGCCGTGGTCTGCGAGTCCTCACGCAGCGCCCCCGCGGTCGCCTCGGTCTCGGCGTCGTAAGGGCTGACCTCGACGTCGTCGATCCCGAAGGCGTCGCGCGTGGCATTGATGTTGCGCTGGATGTAGTCGGCCTCGAGCTCCTGGGCGTTGGGGGCCACCTGGAACCGCTCGACGATCGCCGGGTAGATCCCGCCGATCGCGACGGCCGAGACGATCATCAGCCCCACGCCGATCGCGGGCAGCTTCCAGTCGCCGCGCACCGCGGTGACGACGAACAGGAGCGCGACCAGGACGGCCACACCGGCGAGGATCGCCTTGGCCGGGATGACGGCGTTGACGTCCGCGTAGGACGCCCCCTGGAACCGCTCGTTCGACGCCGTGAGGATCGAGTAGCGGTCGAGCCAGTAGTTGGCCGCCAGGAGCAGCATGCCGACGGCGGCGAGCACCGAGAGCTGGATGCGCGCGGCCTTCGTGACGCGCGGCTCGTGCGCAGCGATCGGGCCGACGCGCAGGCCGCCGTAGAGATAGTGCATCGCGAGCGCCGCGAGCGTGCCGATGACGAGCGCCGTGAGCAGCAGCGAGACGATGAACCGCAGGAACGGCAGCGTGAAGATGAAGAACGACAGGTCCATGCCCCACTGCGGGTCGTTCGTGCCGAACGGCACGCGATTGATCCACAGCAGCACCGTCTCCCACTGCGCGGACGCAGCAGCGCCGGCGAACAGCCCGAGGACGGCCGGGATCGCGACCATCATCAGCTTGCGCAGCGGCTCCACCGCCTCGCGGTACTGGTCGAGCGTCGCCTGCTCGGGCGTCGACGGCGCGTACACCGGACGGCTGCGGTAGGCGAGGTGCAGGTTGAGCCCGACGACGAGGGCCATCACGACGAGCCCGACGACGAAGAGCGCAGCGCGCGTGCCCCACTGGGTCCACAGGACCTCGCTGAAACCGAGCTCGCTGAACCACAGCACCTCCGTCCAGAACGAGGACGCGAGGACGAGCAGGAAGGCGATGGCGGCGAGGACGCCGACGGTCATCGCGAGCGGGCTGACGCGACGCCCCTGCTTCTTCTCGGGGCGTGCGGGTCTGGACGGTACGGCGAAGGACACGGTTGAACCTCGTGTGGTCGAAGAAGTGCTTCTGCCCCCTCAACGCACGAGGGTGCCCCTAGGTTCCCACAGACCGCGCGGCCCCGGCACGGCCGCGTCAGGTGGATCTGCGATGCTGGGACCCATGAGCACCGAGCCCACCGACCGCACCTTCACGCTCGAGGAGCTCACGCTCTCCGAGACCGTCCGCGAGATCGAGCAGCACGTCGCGACCGGCGGCTGGGACGGCCCGCCCCGCGTGTTCGCGATCCTGCGCACCGCCCGCGCCCTCGAGGCCACGCCCGAGCTCACGGAGCAGATGCCGGAGCTGCCGACGGCGCTCGAGGCCAACCAGTACCACCTGCTGTCCGTCGAGCAGGAGGACCTCCCGCCCGCGTCGTCGCTCGAGGAGCTGCTCGGCTCTCTCGCCTGGCCGCCGACCGTCGACGGCGCCGCCGTCGTCGTCGAGCGCGTGATCGTGCCGCCCGAGGCCGAGGTCGACATGCCCGAGGACCCCGACGCCGCGATCGCCTACCTCGCCCAGCACCCAGACCGCCAGGACGTGCGCCTCGCGGTCGCCGTGCTGCGCGACGGACCCTCGTGGTGCGCCATCCGCACCAAGGCCAACGACGACCCGACGCAGGTCGGCCTGGGCCCGGACCTGGTGCCGGGCCTCGTCGAGGCGCTGCACGCGACATTCTCGGACTGAGCGGCGCCGCGTCGCTGAGCGGTACCCGCGCCGCTCAGCCGCAGGAAGGCAGGCCCGCCGTGTCCCCGGAGCCGATCGCCTCGAGCGCGGCGTAGGCCTCGTCGAGGGTCGCGACCGCGACCACACCAAGGCCGTCCGGGACGTTGCCGACGACCTCGTCGCAGTTCTCGACCGGGGCCAGGAACCAGCGCGCGCCGTCGCGCACGGCGCCGTCGAGCTTGAACTGGATGCCGCCGATCGGGCCGACCTCGCCCGTGATCGACATGGTGCCCGTGCCCGCGACCACCTCACCCGCCGCCTCGTCTGCCGGGGTGAGCTTGTCCATGAGACCGAGGGCGAACATCATCCCGGCGCTCGAGCCACCCACGTCCTGCAGCTGCATGTCCACGTCGACCGGGAAGTCGAAGTCCGTGGTGAGCAGCACCCCGAGGAAAGCCGAGCCGTCCGCCTCGTGCGCGGTCGTCGTGATCTCGAGGTCGACCTCCGCGCCCGCCCGGTCGACGCCCAGCGTGACCGTCGTGCCCGCCTCGATCTCATCGAGCATGCCGACGAGCTGCTGGTAGCTCACGACCTCCGTGCCCTCGAGCGTGGTCACGACGTCGCCGGGCTCGACGATGCCGGCCGCCCCCGAACCGTCGACGGCCTCCGCGATCGTCATCGTGGCGGAAACCTCATAGCCGAGCTTGACCAGGGCCGCCACGGTCGCGGCCTCCTGGCTCGAGACCATCTGGGCGGTCGTCACGGCAGCGATCTCGTCCTGCGTCTGCCCCTCGGGGTAGATCGCCTCGAGCGGGTAGACCGCCTCGTCCGGGTCGACCCACGCCTTGACGACGCGCAGGAGCGGGACCCGGTTGTCGGGCGAGCCAGAGCCGGAGACCGTGGTGAGCCGCAGCTCGCCGGTGGTCGGGAACGTCTCGGTGCCCGCCACCGTGATCACGGGCCGCTCCCCGGAGACGCCGAGCGTGTCGAACGTCGGTCCGGGCGCGCGCACCACGTACGTCGTGGGCAGCACGGAGAGCGCCGCGAGGCCGATCGCGGCCACCACCATGGAGACGGAGTACGTCACGGCGCGTCGCGACGGGCGCGCGGCCAGCGGGGCTTCGACGACGGGCTGGTCGTTGGTCAGGTGTTCGGGCACCGGCACATCATCCCTGAGACGGCTGGGTGTGCGCTGGACGAGTCGTCATCGGCGCGCGCGCCGCACCAACGCCGCCGTGCCGAGCAGCGCGACGGTCGCGCCGACCGCGCCGAGGGCGGCGGCGTCGCGGCCGCCGACGCGCCGCCCGGCGACACCGAGCCGGCCGCGCGCACCCTCGAGCAGCACCGCCAGGCACGCCTCGTTGTCATAGACCGGCTGCCAGCGAGCCTGGCGCAACCGCGCCGACGTCACCGTCCACGGGTAGACGGCGTACGCGAGGTCGCTCGCCGGCGCCGGGAGCACCCCCAGCCGGTGGAGCCGCTCCGCGACGCCGAACGCGGTCGCGGCCGGCAGCTCGACGGTGCGCAGCCCGCTGAGCCGGGCGACCTCGGTGGCGGCGAGCTCGCCCTCGGCCCCGGCGGTGAGGTCACCGCACAGCGTCAGGTCGGCGATCGTGCGGACGGCCTCCGCGAGATCCTCGACGTGCAGGAACTGCCAGGGACGCTCCTGACCACGGACCATCAGCAGGCGCGGCGCCTCGAAGTGCCGCGTCATCATCGTGTCGACCCCCGGGCCCACGAGCGCGGCGGTGCGGAGCACCGCGAGACGCTCGGGGGACACGACCTCGCGCAGGACCCGCTCCGCCTCCACGAGCTCCCCGACGGAACCCTCGGCGTCGGCGAGCACGGGGGCGTCGTCGCCGAGCGGTCCCTGACCGGGCCGCGCGCCCAGCACGGCCGCGCTCGTGACCACGACGACGTGCGCGCCGGGTGCTCGGGCGACGGTCGTCAGGTCGTGCAGGCCCGAGCCGACGTCGCGCGGCCGGTTCGTGCGGACCGGATCGAAGTCACCGCCGTCGAGGACGACGACGAGCACATCGATCGACGCGCGCGCGACGGCGTCGTCGGGGTCCCAGGTCTCCGCCTCGAGGAGGTGCGCGAGGGTGTCGGACACCGGGCCGGAGCCGTGCACAGCGGTGCGCCGTGAGCGAACTGGCATCCTGAACTCCTCCCTTCTGCACCGGATGGTCGAGAAGATCGCTACCGTGGTCGTGGCAGTGCACCAGCACGCGATCCTGTCAGGAGTTCATCATGGCCCCTTCCGACCCGTCGCCCGACGAGGCGCCCTGGGAGAAGCTGCTGCGCTCCGTGTTCGGCTCCGACGCCGCCGAGGCGATCGAAGAGCTGAAGGCCCGCGGCATGGACGTCGAGGCGCTCAACGCCGCCGCCGGCATCGCTGACAACCCTGCCCTGATGGACCAGGTCCTCTCGCAGGTCAGGTCGCTGCTGGGGGCGGGCAACGCGCCGGTGAACTCCGACGTCGCCCACGACATCGCCCGGCAGGTCGCAGCCGGCGAGGGCGACCCCAGCATCACGCGCTCGGACGTGCGCGCCGTCTCCGAGGCCCTGTCGGTCGCCGACCTCTGGCTGGACTCAGCGACCGAGCTCCCGCCGGCGGGCGGGCTGCGGCTCGCCTGGAGCCGGTCCGAGTGGGTCGAGCGCACCCTGCCGGCCTGGAACGCTCTCGCCGCCCCGATCGCCGAGAACCTCGTCGCCGCGCTCACCGGCGTCCTGCGCGAGCACCTGCCCGACCTCGACGCCATGGCCTCGGACTCCGACGGGATCGAGAGCCGCCTCGCCGGGATCCTCGGCGCGGGCGACAACGCCTTCGACCCGACGACGATCGTCACCAGGCTCGGGTCCGCGGTGTTCGGGATGCAGGTGGGTCAGGCGGCTGGCACGCTCTCGCGCGACGTCTTCGGCCTCACCGACATCGGCGTGCCGCTCCTCGAAGAGCGCGTCAGCGTCCTGCTCCCGACCAACGTCGCCGCCTTCGCCGAGGGACTCGACACGCCGGCCGACGAGGTGCGGCTGTTCCTCGCGCTGCGCGAGGCCGCCCACGCCCGGCTGTTCACGCACGTCGGATGGCTGCGCGGGCACCTGCTCGGCCTCGTCGACGCCTACGCCCGCGGCATCACGATCGACACCGACGCGCTCGAGTCCGCGATCTCGCAGATCGACCCCACCGACCCGGCCGCGATGCAGGCCGCACTGTCCTCCGGCGTGTTCGGCATCGCCGCGACCGAGGACCAGAAGGCGACGCTGGCACGGCTCGAGACGAGCCTCGCGCTCGTCGAGGGGTGGGTGGACGAGGTCACGACGACGGCGGCGCTCCCCCATCTGCCGCACACCATGGCCTTGCGCGAGATGATCCGCCGCCGACGCGCTGCTGGCGGCCCGGCCGAGCAGACCTTCGCGTCGCTCGTCGGTCTCGAGCTCCGCCCGCGCCGCTCGCGTGAGGCCGCGGCGCTGTGGTCGGCCATCGGTTCGGGCCTCGGCACCGAGGGACGCGACCGCGTCTGGGACCACCCCGACCTGCTGCCCGTCGCGCTCGACCTGGACGATCCCGCGGGCTTCGTGCGCCGCCGCAGCGAGACGACCGAGGAGCAGGCGGACGTCGACCGCGCGATCGCGGAGCTGCTCGCGGACGACGACGGCACCGACCGGCCCGTCGAGGGATGAGCCGCTAGTCCGTCGCGGCGGACGGCGGCTCGTCGGCCTCGGGCGAGCGGTCGTCCGTGTCCGAGGGGGCGAGCCGGTCCCGACCCGAGCGCTCGTCCGCGAACGCCACGCCGTCGAGGAACCCGCGCGCGCGGTCGGCGCGGGGGTAGACGGCGAGGGTCTCCCAGAACGCTGCCGTGTGGTTGGGGTGCAGCAGGTGCACGAGCTCGTGCAGGATCACGTAGTCGATCACCCAGGACGGCAGCCCCCGCACCCGGGACGAGATGCGGATGGTCCGCTGCTCGATGCTGCACGAGCCCCACCGGCGCCCCTGGTTGCCGACCCAGCTGACCGAGTCGGGGCGGGCGCGCCCGCCGAGGTAGCGCTCGGAGAGATCCTGCGCGCGCGCCATGAGCTCGTCGTCCGACGGGCGCCGACGGCGCTCCTTGGCGGCGAGGCGCGCGAGCATCCGGGCGACCCACTCGGCCTCCTCGGCGGCGCTGAACCGGGCCGGGATGGACACGACCGTGCGCTCGCCGTCGCGATAGGCGTTCACCGTCCGCACGCGGCGGCGACTACGACGGACCTCGACGGTCCCCTCCCGTTCGCCGGACACAGGCCTGACCGTACCGCTCAGGAGCGACATTTCCCACCATCGCCCCGGGTGAGCCTGTGGAAGGTCGACGCTGACGGGCGTGCCCGGGGCACGCTGGGATCATGCGACTGCGAGCCGGGACCCCCGCCCACCCTGACGAGGAGCTGTGGTCCGCGGCGCGCCACGACGGGCGGGGTGCGCTCACGCGGGCCCTGCGGGCCTCGGCCACGGTGGGCGTGTGCGGGCTGGGAAGGACGGGCCTGCTGCTCGCACGCTCGCTGGTCGCGTGCGGCATGGGCACGGTCGTGGTCGACGACGACCTCGAGGTGGACACCCGAGACGTGGGTCCAGGGGGCTACGACCTGCGGGACGTGGGCGCGTCGCGGCGGTCGGCGGCGGCCCGGCTGCTGCACGGGCACGGCGGACGGGTGGGCCTGGGCGAACGGACCGACCTCGACGTCGTCGTCGTGGTCGGGGGCGGTCCGCTCGACGTGACGCGGACCTGGCAGCTGATGGGCCACGGCATCCCGCACCTGCCCGTCGCGTGGGAGGGCGCCGCGGTGACGGTGGGCCCGCTCGTGGTGCCGGGGACCACGGCCTGCCTGCGCTGCGTGGACCTGCACCGCGCCGACGATGCCGCACGCGCACCGCAACGGACGGCATCGGCGCGCTATGGACGCCACGCGGAGGAGACGGTGCTCGCGCTGGCGGCGGCAGGCGCGGCCGTGCGCGCGGTGACGAGGCTCGTGGACGGGCGCGACGTCGGCATCGCCACGACCGAGCAATTCGTCTCGGCTGCGGCCGCGCACCACGTCGAGCGGTGGCCGCCCCACCCGACGTGCGGCTGCCACAGCCTCGTGGCAAGCCAGAAGGGCCCGCTCGACGTGAGCGGGCCCTTCGGGGGCGGGACGGCGGACGCCCCGGATTGATCGATCGACGACGGCGTCACGAGACGACCACGTCGACCTTGCGGGGGCGTCCCCGGCCACGCTTGGTGGCGACCACGCGGCCGTCCACGAAGACCTCGCCACCCCACACGCCCCACGGCTCGGCGCGCTCGATCGCGCCGGCCAGGCAGCCGGCCACAAGCGGGCACTCGCGGCACATGGCCTTGGCCTGCTCGACCGCTGCCGTCTGCTCGGCGAACCAGAGCTCGGGGTCGTTGTTGCGGCACGGCAGCAGGCCGGCGACGAGCAGCGCGAACTCGCGTCGCTCGGACTGTGCGGCGGCCTGCGGCGTGGTGGTCGACGCGTGCGCGGTGCGCGCGTCGGTGGTCGGGGTGCTGGGCAGGCGGCCGGCGGTGACCGGTCCGGCCTGCGAGTCGATGTCGAGCAGCATGCTGAGCCGCACGATGTCCTCCAGAGATGTTCCTGTGCTGCGATGGGAACGGATCCGGGCGAGGCTCTGCCGCACGTGGGAGCACCGGATGAGGGTGCGCCGGCACGATCCCCGAGCGGGGACGTGCGAGGTGACGGAGAGCCCGCGGATCCGCGGGGTGGTTCGGCAGGTGCGGCGTCAGCCGCGAATGAACCCGAAGGGTCCGGCCGGGACGAGGCGAGCGGCATCACGAAGACGACCGGAGGCCGCACCATTGATCCCGAGACCTGAACGGTTCGTCATGGTGGTGTACTTCTTCATTGCCTGCTCACCCCTTTCTCCATCGAGCCCGCGCCTCTCGGCCGGGCTGCATCAACAAGGACTCGCACACTGTATGCCGGGCGCGCAGAACGCGCCAAGGTATTTACCGGATCAGTTTTTCGCGTCGCTGCGGCGGAGGACCTCAAGGAGCGTCGGACCGTACGTCTGGGCCTTCACCTGGCCGATGCCGGGCACCTTGAGCAGCTCCGCGGGCGTCCGCGGACGGGCCCGCGCGACGGCCTCGAGGCTCGTGTCGCTGAGCACCGTGAACGCCGGACGGTCGATCTCCGCGGCCACCTGGGTGCGCCACTCGACGAGCGCGTCCACCACGGCCGGGTCGGCGTCGCCGAGGTCCGCTGTCGAGCGGCCACGCCCGGGTGTCGCTGCGGGCCACAGCCCGTCGAGGAACCGGCTGCGCTTGCGGGTGGCGCGCCCGCCGGGGGCGCGTGAGCGCGCGTAGGACAGGGTGAGGTGCTCCCGCGCCCGCGTGATGCCGACGTAGAGCAGGCGCTTCTCCTCCGCGATCGCGTCCGGGGTCTCGGCGAGGGAGATCGGGAGCAGGCCCTCAGAGAGGCCGGCGAGGAACACTGCGTCCCACTCGAGCCCCTTGGCGGCGTGCAGGGACGCGAGGGTCACGCCCTCGATGGTCGGGGCGTGCTGCGCGGCCGCACGCTCGTCGAGCTCGGCCACCAGGAGGGCCATCGTCGCGTCGGGGCGCGCCGCGATCTCGTCGGCCAGCGAGACCAGCGCGCGCAACGACTCCCAGCGCTCGCGGGCGGCGCCGCGGGCGGACGGCGGCTCCTCGGCCCAGCCGACCGACGCGAGCACCTCCCGCACCGCTGTGGGCACGGGGTCCTCGGCGACGGCGCGCGCTGCTCCGCGCAGCAGCAGGATCGCCTCACGCACCTCGGGGCGCTGGAAGAATCGCTCGCCTCCGCGGACCAGGTAGCCGACGCCACGGTCGGCGAACGCCTGCTCGAACGTCTCGGACTGACCGTTGGTGCGGTACAGCACGGCGATCTCGCTCGGGCGCACCCCGCTGGCGATCAGCCGCGCCGCCGCGGCGGCGATCGCGGCGGCCTCGGCCTCGTCGTCCTCGTAGACGTCGAACGCGACCGGCGGGCCGGCAGGGCGCTGCGCGCGCAGCTCGAGCCCTTCGAAGCCGGCGTGGCGGCGGGTCGCGAGCAGCGCGTTCGCGAGGCCGACGACCTGCGGCGTGGAGCGATAGTCGCGCACGAGCTTGATGACGGTGGCACCCGGGCGGGTCTTGGCGAAGTCCAGCAGGTGCCGGGGCGTGGCGCCGGTGAACGAGTAGATGGTCTGGCTCGGGTCCCCGACGACGCACAGCTCCTGACGGCCGCCCAGCCACTGGTCGAGCACGAACTGCTGCAGCGGGGAGACGTCCTGGTACTCGTCGACCACGAACCGCCGGTACTGGCGGCGGACCTCGTCGGCCACCGCACCGTGGGACGCGAGGATGTCCCCGAGGTACATGAGGACGTCCTCGAAGTCGATCTGCCCGCGTTCGTTCTTCACGTCCTCGTACACGGAGATGAGACGGGACACGACGTGAGCGTCGTAGCCCGCCGGGGGCTCGCGCCGCAGCGCCGCGATCGCACGGCCGTACTCGTCCGCCGGGATCATCGAGACCTTGGACCACTCGACCTCGGAGGCGAGGTCCCGCACGGCCACACGGTCCACCGAGAGGTCGAGCCGCCGTGCGGCCTCAGCGATGACCTGCCCCTTGTGCTCCATGACGCGGGGAGGCGCGCCTCCGACGATCTTGGGCCAGAAGTAGCCGAGCTGGCGCAGCGCGGCTGCGTGGAACGTGCGGGCCTGCACGCCGGGCACCCCGAGCGCGCGCAGCCGGGTGCGCATCTCCCCCGCGGCCCGCGCTGTGAAGGTCACCGCCAGGACGCTGGTGGGCGCGTAGACGCCGGTGCGCACGCCGTACGCGATCCGGTGCGTCAGGGCGCGCGTCTTGCCGGTGCCGGCACCGGCGAGGACGCACACGGGTCCGGTGAGGGCGAGCGCGACCTCACGCTGGTCGGGGTCGAGCGCATCGAGGATCTGGTCGGGAGACATCACCGCCGATTGTCGCAGCCTCCCCTGACAGCCGATGATGGCCACATGACCACCACAGCTCCGCACACGCCCGACGCCGGCACGATCGTCATGTACTCGACCACGTGGTGCGGCTACTGCCGCCGCCTCAAGACGCAACTCGACTCCGCAGGGATCGGCTACACCGAGGTGAACATCGAGGAGCACCCGGACGCCGTCGCGTACGTCGAGGAGGTCAACGGCGGGAACCAGACGGTCCCGACCGTCGTCTTCCCCGACGGGACCGCAGCGACCAACCCGTCGCTCGCGGACGTCAAGGCACGCCTGGGCTGAGCCGCCCCCGGAGCCCCGGCCCCGGCAGCGCCGACGAGGCGCCCAGTCAGCCGACCGGGCCGCCGAACCAGTCCTCGATGAGCAGCCGTGCGACCGACGAGGGCGGGGGAAGGAGGACGTCCCCGCTGGCCACGTCCCGCGCGAGCCCGTCACGGGTGAACCAGCGCGCGTCCGTCACCTCGGTGCCGTCGACCTCGATGGTCGTGGTGGTGGCGCGCGCCCGGTAGGCGAGCATGAGGGAGGCGGGAAACGGCCAGGGCTGGCTCGTCACGTACTCGACGTCGCTCACCACGATCGCGGTCTCCTCGGCCACCTCCCGCCGCACGGCCCCCTCGGCGGACTCGCCCGCCTCGACGAACCCGGCGAGGGTCGAGAACCGGCGGTCGGGCCAGTGCGCCGCGTGGCCGAGCAGGAGCCGGTCGGTGTCGTCGACGACCGCCATGATCACGGCGGGGTCGGTGCGCGGGAAGTGCTCCGAGCCGTCGGCGGAGCACCGCCGTGCCCAGCCCGCGCGCGTGGGCGTCGTCGGCTCGCCGCAGCGCGGGCAGCGCGGGTGCCGCGCGTGCCAGGCTGCCAGGGCCACGGCGGCGGTGGCCAGCCCGGCATCACGGTCGTCGAGAGTCTCGCCCTGGTCGCGCAGCGACGCCCAGGCGCGGCCGGCCTCGGGCCAGCGCTCGGCGGCGGGGAGACCGTCGGCGCCGAGGACCGGGTCGAGCGCGCTCGGCTGGTCGAGAAGCAGGGCCACGTAGGCGTGCTGGGCGTCCTCGCCGAGGAATGCCGCGAGCCGCCCTGCCGCGGCGTCCGGCTCCGGGGCAACCAGGTCCAGCCGGCCGTCGGCGTCGACGGCCACCTCGCCGCCTCGGACGAGCACGACGCGGGTGCGCTCGGCGTCGGCGAGGAGACGGGGCACGAGGTCCGTCTCCTCGCGGCGGAGGGCGGCGCGGTCGGCCCCAGCACGCGAGAGCGCCGAGACGGGAGCGGCGCGCCAGGCGCGCGGGGAGGGGGCGGTCGGGGGCTGCGGGTCCACCCGGCCACCGTAGCCCGCGGGCGCGGCCCGATCCCACCGGGTGGAGCGACGGACTGATCACCCGGGCCTCACGATCCGGTGCGGTGCGGCTCGTCCGTCGGCGGGCCGTGCCGACGTACGGTTAGGGCGTGAGCCGATCCGCCTTGAACCTGGCTGCCCTGTCGACCGTCGCCGTCCCCGGGATGGACGTCGTGGACGTCCGTCCCGTCCGCAGCGACGGTGACGACGACGTCGCGGTCGTCATCGACGCCGCGCGCCGGCACTGGGTCGTGCGCAGCCCGCAGGACGCCGCCGCCGGCGCACGTCTGGAGGCGGAGATGGTGCTCGTCGGGTCGCTCGTCCCGCTGGTCGACGACGGCACGCTGCCGTTCGCCGTGCCGGAGCCCGCTGGGTTCGCGCCTCTGCCCGAGGGCGGCCGTGCCGTGGTGCACCCGGAGGTGCCCGGCCGGCCGTTGCACGCGTCCTCGATGCAGCCCGGCCCAGGCCTGGCTGCGGCCGTGGGCCGTGCGATCGCCGCGATCCACGAGCTGCCCGCGGCCTTGGTCGAGGACGCCGGCCTGCCGTCGTACACGGCGGCGGAGTACCGCGAGCGCCGGCTCGCGGAGGTGGACGAGGCCGCCCGGACCGGTCGCGTCCCGGCGCGGCTGCTGCGCCGCTGGGAGGCCGCTCTCGAGAACGTCGCCCTGTGGCGCTTCCAGCCCACGGTGGTGCACGGCGACCTCGACGACGAGCACATCCTGGTCGCGCAGAACCAGGTGAACGGGATCGTCGGCTGGGGCGAGGCACGCGTGGCCGATCCCGCGGACGACCTGGCCTGGCTGCTCGCGACCGTCCCGCCCGAGGCGGTCGAGTCGATCCTCGAGGCGTACCAGCTGCGCCGCACCGAGCAGCGTGACGCGCACCTGGTGGAGCGCGCACTCCTCGCGGGCGAGCTCGCGGTGGCGCGGTGGCTCATGCACGGGGTGCGCACCGGACAGTCCGACGTCGTGGACGACGCGGTCGAGATGCTCCTCGACCTCGACCAGACGACGAGCCGCGAGGGCGCGGCCGAGGACGACTGACCGCAGCCCCTGCCAGCGCGCGGCTCAGTCGGGCGCACCGAGCACGAGGCGTTCGAGCTCGTCGGCCGAGGCGACCGACTCGGGCCGGACGGTCGTGCCGCTCCCGACGTAGAAGAAGGCGGCGTCCACGTCCTCGAGCGGCACGTGCTTCCAGCGTGCCCACGCGAGCCGGTAGACCGCGAGCTGCACCTCCCGGGCGCGCGCGGTCGCGGAGTCGGTCGGGACCTTGCCGGTCTTCCAGTCCACGACGACGACGCCCCCGGGGCGCCGAGGGTCGGCGAACACCGCGTCGATGCGCGAGCGCGTCATGACGCCCGCGATCGGCGTCTCGACGTCGACCTCGACGGCGATCGGCTCGAGCCCTGCCCACTCGCTCGTCAGGAAGGCGTCCTTGAGCGCCTCGAGGTCCGCGTCGACGGCGGCATCGTCCGCGCCACGCAGCTCGTCGAGGTCGAGGAGCACGGGGGCGCCGTAGAACTGCTCGACCCAGGCGTGGAACGATGTGCCGCGCCGCGCGTGCACCGAGGGCTCCTGGGGCACGGGGCGGCGCAGGTCCCGTGCGTACGCGGCACGGTCCTTGGCGAGGCGGACCATCGACGACGCCGACAGGTGCGCCGGCAGCTCGACCTCGCGCCGCGGACGGCGGCGCTCCTCGCGCTCGTCGAGCAGGCGGAGCGCGGTGCGTGCGAGGTCGCCGGCAGGGCCGGTCGTGAGGTCCTCCCAGGCCGCAGGCGCGGCGGCCGCGACGAGCTGCGCGGCGTCGCGACGCAGGTCCACGCCCGCGGGGGCCTGCGCGGGCCAGGTGGCGGTCTGCTCCTGTGCCAGCCGGGGATTGACCGCGCCGTCGTCCGGTCCGGCGCTCAGCGCGTCGCCGGCCACGAGCCCGGCCTCGACCAGCTCGGTGAGGAACGGCGACGGCGGGACGGGCTTGGCGCCGGTGCGGAACCACGACCCCGCGAGGAGGAGGTGGGACCGGGCGCGGGTGAGGGCGACGTACGCGAGCCGACGCTCCTCGGCGACCTGGTGCTCGCCGGCGACGCCGAGGAACTCCTTGCGCCGCGCGTCGAGGTCCTTGGGGTCGCTGGCGCCCGCGTACCGGAGCTCGGGGAGGTCCGGGGCGTCGCCGCGCAACGGGTACGGCAGCGTGCCGAGCCCGGTGAGCCAGGCCGAGTCCCGCGGGTAGCCGTCCCCGGTGGTGCGCAGGGACGGGAAGGTGCCGTCGGACAGCCCGGGGACGGCGACGACGTCCCACTCGAGGCCCTTGGCCGCGTGCACGGTGATGATCTGCACCGCGTGCGGGTCCGGCTCGCGCAGCGGCTGGTCGAGCCCGCGCTCCTCCTGCCGTGCGGCGTCGAGCCACGCGAGGAAGGCGCCGAGCGTCGGGTGGGGGGCGCCGTCGACGAACCGGACGGCGATGTCTCGGAAGGCGTCCAGGGCGGCGCGGCCACGGCTGTGCCCGCCCGCGAGCGCGACCTCGATGTCGAGCCCGAGGGCCTGCTCGGCCTCCCCGATGATCTCCGGCACCGACAGGTACGTGCGCGAGCGGACGTGGGCGAGCGCGTCCGCCAGCCGGGCGAGGCGCTCGCGGGCGTCCGCGGTCAGCTCGCGTCCCTCGACGCTGCGCCACCCGGGCGGCGGGAGCTCGTCGAGCACGTCGACGATCGAGTGCGAGTCGACGATGTCGGCCTCGGGGACCACGCCGTCGACGTGGGCGTCGTCGGCGCCGGGGTCCCCCTGCCGTCCCTGGGCGGCCCGGCTGGCGCGTGCGAGCTCGCGCATGCGGTCGGCGACCGCGAACGTGTCGGCTGCGCCCAGGTTGAGCCAGGGTCCGGTGAGCAGCCGCATCAGGGAGTCCCCGCGGGCCGGGTCGTGGACGACCTCGCAGAACGCGACCAGGTCCACCACCTCGGGGGTGTCGAGGAGCCCGCCGAGGCCGACGACCTCGACCGGGATCCCGCGGCGCCGCAGCTCGATCTCGACGTCGACGAACTGCTTGCGGGCGCGGCAGAGCACGGCCGCCGTGCGGGCTGCCCGGCCGGGCGCGGCGGGGCGCCAGTGCTGCTGGACGAAGTCGGCGACCGCCGTCGCCTCGTCGGCGAGCGTCGGTGCGTACACCGCCGATACCGCCCCGGGACCCGCACCGGGCCGGGGCGCGAGGGCGGGGACGTCGATGCCCACCTGACGGTCGCGCAAGGGGCGGGCCACGGCGTTCGAGGCGTCGAGGATCGCGACGTCGTTGCGCCAGGACGTGCTCAGCGCGAGGTGGTGCACGCGTCCGACGGCGTCGAACTGCTCGGCGAACCGCGAGAGGCCAGAGGCGCTCGCTCCGCGCCAGCCGTAGATCGACTGGTTCGGGTCCCCCACGGCGGTCACCGCGTGCCCGGCACCGAACAGGGCGCCGAGCATCCGGGCCTGCGCGAAGGACGTGTCCTGGTACTCGTCGAGGAGCACCACGCGGTACCGCGCGCGCTCGAGCTCGCCGACGGCACCGAAGTCCTCGGCGAGGCGCGCCCCGAGCGCGACCTGGTCGCCGAAGTCGAGCGCCTCGCTGACCCGCTTGCGTCGCGCGAGCTCGGCGACCAGGTCGACGAGCTCGATCCGCTCGCGCATGAGCGTGAGCAGCGCCTTGACCGGGGCCAGGTGCTCCGACCGGCCGTTGCCCGCGGGCGTCGCCTCGATCGCATCGACGATCTGCTGCATCTGAGCGCGCGCCTCCGCGGGGGTGAGCAGGTGCTCGCTGAGCGCGCCGGACAGCTCCCGCACGGCGCTGACGATCGTCGACAGCGCCGCGCCGGTCTGCAGCTCCCCGGTCCAGCTCTCGACGACCTCGTGGGCGAGCTGCCAGCCGCTGGCCTCCCCGAGCAGGCGCGCGGACGGCTCGATGCCGAGGCGCAGCGCGTGCTCCTTGACGAGACCCGCGGCGTAGGAGTTGTAGGTCGACACCGCGGGCCGGCGCATCGCCTCGAGCACTCCTTCCTCGAGGCTGTGCGCGACGCCGTCGGCGCGCAGGCGCGACGTGAGGGCACGCAACCGGCGCCGGATGCGCTCGGCGAGCTCGCCGGCGGCCTTGCGGGTGAAGGTCAGGCCGAGCACCTCGTCGGGTGCGACGAGCCCGTTGGCCACGAGGTAGACCACGCGCGCGGACATCGTCTCGGTCTTGCCCGAGCCGGCGCCAGCCACGACGAGCACCGGCTCGAGCGGGGCCTCGATCACGGCCGTCTGCTCCGGCGTCGGCGCGGGCAACCCGAGCAGGGCGGCGATCTCGTGGGGCGTGTACTGCGTCATGCGCGCTCCTGCGTGACGTGGCGGCCCTCGGGCTGGACCGGGCAGCTGCGGCGGACAGGGCAGAAGTCGCACGCGGGGTTGGTGCGCGCGGTGAAGCTCGCCTGCGCCATGAGGTCGGCCGCGCCCGTGACGAGGTCGTGCGCCCAGCGGGGCTCGTCGGCGGTCTCCAAGGGCGCCTGGTGGCGCTGCGTCGGCCCCTTGGTCGTGCCACCGACGTACACGAGCGCCGCCCCCGCGCTGGGGACGTCGCCGAACGCGCCCTCGGCGAGAGCGACCTGGTAAGACCCGAGCTGGGCGTTGCGCCGAGCCTCGTCGTTCGAGATCGCGGCACCCGTCTTGAGGTCCTCGACGCGCACGGCGTCACCGACGCGGACGAGCCGGTCCACCTTGCCGGTGAGCACGGCGCGACCGACGTCGACGCGGAACTCTGCCTCGACGCCGACCACGTCCCCCGAGGCAGCGACGTGCGTGGCGAGCCGGTCGATCATGGCCTCGGCCCGCCGGCGCGTGAGCAGCTCGACCGCCCCGGGCCGCAGGCCGAGCTCGGGCCAGCGCTCGGCGAGCCGCGCCTGCAGCTCCTGTCGGGTTCCCGCCGGGAGATCCTCGGCGACGGCGTGGATCAGTGTGCCGAGCGACTGGGTGAGGGCCTCGGCTCCGGAGCCGCCGGCCGCCTCGAGGGCCCAGCGCAACGGGCACCGCGTCACGGCGTCGACCTTGGACGGGGAGACCCGCAGCTGCTGGTCGGGTCCCCAGAGCGGGCGGTCGCTCGACACCGGCGCCACGCCGTACCAGCGGCGCGGGTCCGCGGCCCGGATCCCCGCGTCCTCGAGCGTGGCCAGCAGGCGCGCGAGGCCGGCGGCCTCAGCGTCGTGGCCGGCCCCGACGGCCTCGAGGAGGCGGGCGCGGGTGGTCTGGACGAGCCCGCGCAGGTCGAGGGGCACCGGGACCTCACGACGCCGATGGTCCGGCCCGTCCTGCGCGGGTGGCTCGACGAGGTCGACGAGCGCGGACGGGATGGTCTCGATGTCCTCGACGGCCGTCACCAGCAGACGACGACGCGCCCGGGAGACGGCGACGAGGAACGACCGGACCTCGTCGTGCAGCACGGCGCGCCGGGCATCGACGTGGCCGGCGACACCGCGCGCGGCGGCGACGTCGACGAGCGCCTGTGCCCCGAGAAGCGAGTCGCGCAGGCGCAGGTCCGGCCAGACGCCCTCCTGGACACCGGCGACGACGACGGCCTCCCACTCACCACCGGCGGCGCCGGCGGGGGTGAGCACGCTGACCGCGGACTCCGGCCCACCCTGGGCCGCGAGCGAGTCGGCGGGGAGCTCCTGGGCGCTCACGTACTCCGCGAAGGCGCCCGGGCCCGCGTGCGGCGTGCGCTCGACGAACCGCTCCGCCGCCTTGAAGAGCGCCAGCACCGCGTCGAGGTCTCGGTCCGCCCGTGCTCCGGCGGCGCCGCCGGCCAGCGCCGCTGAGCGCCACCGTTCCGCAAGCCCCGCCGTGTCCCACAGCGCCCACAGCACGGTCTGCGCGGTCGCGCCTGCCGTCGCGGCTGCGGCGCGCCCGGCGGCCAGCACCCGTGCGAGCCCGACGACGTTGCGGCGCACCGCGCCCGGGAGCTGGTCCGCGTGCGCCGGATCCTCAAGAACCTCGACGATCAACGCGTCCGAGCTGCGTCCGCCGCCGCCCGCGAGCTCCTCGGTCCGCACCGCCCGCCGCAGGCGACGCAGCGCCACCGCGTCGAGGCCGCCGAGCGGCGAGAGCAGGAGCGCCGCCGCGGCCTCGGGGTCCAGCCCGTCCACGACCGCGCGCATGGCGTGCAGCAGCGGCTGCGCCGCTGGCTCGTCCCGGAGCGCCCCCTGCGACCCGAGCACGCTCACCGGGACGGACGCCGCCGCGAGCGCCCGGCGGAGCGCGGCGACCTCGCCGCCAGACCGCGCCACGACCGCGACCTCGTGCCACGGCACGCCCTCGTCGAGGTGCCAGGAGCGGATCGCGTGCGCGACGTAGGCGTGCTCAGCGGCGACGCCGGGCAGCACGGCCACCTCCACGTGCGATCCCCGCCCCGCGGGACCGTCCTGCTCGACCGCGGCAGACCGACGGTGCGCGACGTGCCCTGCCGCGCCGACCACCTGGGCCGCGCGCTGCACCACCTGCCGCAGGGGACGCCCGTGGCGCCACACGCCGTCGAGCACCACGACGTGGGCGCCCAGGTCCGCCGCGGCAGAGCTCGAGGGGGCCGCCGCGCTCCCCATCAGGGCAGGAACGGCGCCCCGGAAGCCCTGCACCGCGGCGTCCGGGTCTCCGAGCAGGACGAGCCGCGCCCCCGAGTCCTGGAACAGCCGCAACAGGCGAGCCGTCGCCTCGGTGGCCTCGTGGTAGTCGTCCACGACGACGAGGTCCCAGGACGGCGTCGGGGTCTCGACCTCCTCGCGCCAGGCGAGCAACGCCTCGGTGGCCTCGTGCACCACGGCCGCAGGGTCGTACCGCGGGCCGAGGTCCGGCGTCGCCAGGCGCAGCTGGGTGACGTCCAGGTACTCCTCGTACAGGCGCGCGCAGAGCCGCCACTCGGGTCGACCGTGCGCGCGCCCGAGCTCGTCGAGCCCGACCGGGTCGATGCCGCGCTCGGCCGCGCGCATGAGGACGTCGCGCAGCTCGTCGCGGAACGCGCGGGTGGCGAGCGCTTCCTCGGGGAACCCCTCCGGCAGGCGCAGCGGGGGGCCGTCGGACTCGAGGTGCCCGGCGAGGAGCTCCGCGAGGAGCTGGTCCTGCTCCGGCCCTGAGATCAGCGTGGGAGCGGGGAGCCCCAGCGCCGCGGCGCGACGTGCGAGCACCGCGAAGGCCAGCGCCGGGACCGTCCGCACCATCGGCTGCCCGACGGTGCGTCCCGCGAGCAGCGACAGCCGGTCACGGACCTGGCTGGCCCCGCGGCGGGTGGCGCCGAGCACGAGCACGCGCGCAGGGTCGAGCCCGGGCCCGCCGCCCGCGGGGCTGATCGCGTCGAGCGCGACGTGCAGGGCAGTCGTGGTCTTGCCGGAACCCGGCGCGCCGACGACGAGGGTGGCTGCCTCTTCACGCGCCGAGCGCAGGGCGGCGCGCTGGGACGGGTCGAGCAGGACCGGCTCGGCGTGGGCACCACGACCACGCAGCCGGACCGCCTCGGGCGGCGGGGCTGCGTCGGGCTGGTGGGAGCGGCCGGGCTGGTCGAGCCGGTCGAGTCGTCGTCCGTCAAGCACGTCCCGATCCCATCACGAGTGTCTGACACAGGAGGCCGCGTGCGGCACGCGGCGCCGGAAGGTGCGATTCTGGGTCTGCGCCGTGCACCCCGCCCGGCGGCACCGCACCACAGAAGGAGTCCCCGTGGAGATCACGATCGGCGTGCAGAACCTGCCGCGCGAGCTCGTCGTCGAGACCGAGCAGGACGCTGCCGAGGTCACCGCCCAGGTCACCGCCGCGATCGAGGGCAAGACGGTCCTCACGCTGACCGACACCCGCGGTCGACAGGTCATCGTCCCGACGGCGACGATCGGCTACGTCGAGATCTCGAGCGCCGACCAGCGCAAGGTCGGCTTCGGCGCGATCTGACGGACGACCGGCCTCGCCGCTCAGGCGGCGAGGCCGAGGCGCTCCATGCGACGGGTGTGGGCCGTCGTGAGCTGGCTGAACAGCCACGCGGCGCGGTCCTCGGGCACGACCTCCGGCGCGACCCCGGGGGCCGCCAGCGCCGCCTGGTCGCCGTCCCGGCGCGTGATGGCGGCCTCGAGCAGGCGCGCGAGGAACTCGTTCTCGACCAGGAGCGACTGCACGACGCTCATGGCCTCGCCGACGAGACGCCGGCCCCACAGCGCGAGCCGCGCCGCCAGGACCTCGTCCTGGCGGGCCGCCGCCGCCACCAGCTCGATCGACTCCGCCGACGCCGACCCGCCGTCGAGCACCTCGCACACGATCGCCCGCGTCTGAGGGTCCACCGCGTCGACGACGATGCGGCAGAAGTCCTCGGCCACGCCGTGGCCCACGTAGGACTTCATGATCTCCTCCCACCAGCTGCTGGGCGCGGTGCGTGCCTCGTAGTCGTCGAAGACGTGGTCGAACGTGAACATCCGCGCCTCGGGAGCCTGGGCGGCGTCGAGCCGGCCGAGCTCGGTCAGGACGCGCTCCTGGCGAGCCAGCGTCGCCCCCGCCATCCTGCTCAGGTAGAGGCGCTGCTCGGGCTCCGGGGCCGCCGCGGCTGCGCCCGCGAGACGGAGGAAGGCAGTCGCCTCCAGGTGCGCGACGAGCGCCAGCAGGTCGACGACGTCCGAGGTGCTCGCGGTGGGAGAGGTCATCCGCCCAGGATAGTCGCGCGTCCCCTGCCTTCCGCGCGGGCCATCCGCTAGCATGGCGAGGTACATCGGATGCCCGGTCGTCATGACATGACCTGCACCAGACCGCGCGGGCCGGACCAGGACGTGAGCTGCACGTCCTCGCCCAGGCTCAGAGCACGTATCTTCGCGATCGGCTTCCGGCCCCCCGGCGTGGACGCGCCGACACGAGCCGTGACCGCCGGCGGGAGACCGCACCAGGCGCAGCCAGGACCCGAGCAGCGTCCATGCCCCGTATCACCGTGAGGCACAGTGACCACCGAGATCCCCACCATCAGCGATGACGACCAGGCCGGGTCCTACACCCAGGACGGCTCGATCCACTCGCACGAGTCCCCCACCTTTGCCGACTTCGGCATCCGTCCCGAGATCGTCGACGCCCTCGCTGACGCGGGCATCACCAGCCCGTTCCCGATCCAGGCCATGACGCTCCCGGTCGCGATGAGCGGCCACGACATCATCGGTCAGGCCAAGACCGGCACCGGCAAGACGCTCGGTTTCGGCGTGCCGCTGCTCCACCGGGTCGTGGCACCGGGCGAGGACGGCTTCGACACGCTGCCCGCACCGGGCAAGCCCCAGGCGCTCGTCGTCGTCCCGACCCGCGAGCTCGCGGTGCAGGTCGCGAACGACCTCGCCACCGCGTCCGCACGCCGCTCCGTCCGCGTGATCCAGCTGTACGGCGGTCGCGCCTACGAGCCGCAGATCGAGCGCCTCCGTACGGGCGTCGAGGTCGTCGTCGGCACCCCGGGCCGCATGATCGACCTGCTCAACCAGGGCCACCTCGACCTCTCCCGCGTGCGCTGCGTCGTCCTCGACGAGGCCGACGAGATGCTCGACCTGGGCTTCCTGCCCGACGTCGAGAAGCTCCTGTCGCGCACGCCGGCCTCGCGCCACACGATGCTGTTCTCGGCCACGATGCCCGGCGCCGTCGTCGCGATGGCCCGCCGCTACATGACGCAGCCGACCCACATCCGTGCGAACGACCCCGACGACGCGGGCCACACGGTCAAGAACATCAAGCAGGTCGTCTACCGTGCGCACGCCCTCGACAAGGTCGAGATGCTCGCGCGCATGCTGCAGGCGCGCGGTCGCGGGCTCACGATCGTCTTCGCCCGCACCAAGCGGACCGCCGCCAAGGTCGCCGACGAGCTCGTCGACCGCGGGTTCGCTGCGGGCGCCATCCACGGCGACCTCGGGCAGGGCGCGCGCGAGCAGGCGCTGCGCGCGTTCCGCAACGGCAAGGTGGACATCCTCGTCGCGACCGACGTCGCCGCCCGCGGCATCGACGTCGACGACGTGACGCACGTCGTGAACTACCAGTGCCCCGAGGACGAGAAGACGTACCTGCACCGCACCGGCCGCACCGGTCGCGCGGGCAACAAGGGCACCGCGGTGACCTTCGTCGACTGGGACGACATCCCGCGCTGGGGCCTGATCAACAAGGCCCTCGACCTCGGCATCCCCGAGCCGGTGGAGACGTACTCGTCGAGCCCGCACCTGTTCACCGACCTCGACATCCCCGAGGGCACCAAGGGCCGCCTGCCCAAGTCCGCGCAGGTCCGTGAGGGCCTGGACGCTGAGGTCCTCGAGGACCTCGGGGAGACCGGCAAGCGCCACGCCAAGCCCGCGCGCGACGGCGACCGTGACGGACGTGGCGGACGTGGCGGCGACCGCGGGCGGGACGGCGACCGCGGCGGCCGCAGCGGCGGTGCACGCGGCGGTGCACGCGGCGGCGAGCGTGGTGGCGAGCGCCGCGAGCGCACCCCTCGCTCCGAGAGCGCGGCCCCCGGCTCCGCCCCCGAGCGCGCTGCGGCGCCCGCGAGCGCAGGCCCGGCCGAGCGCACCGAGGGTGAGCGTCCCGCACGCTCGCGCCGGCGTCGCCGGACGCGGGGCGGCAGCACCGAGGGCACCAGCACGGGCGGCGCACCCACCGCCTGACCTCTCCGCCGACGACGCCCGTCGGGCGTGGGTGACAGCATCGCTGTCGACCACGCCCGACGGGCGTCGTGCGTCCTAGGCCTCGGCGTCGACCTCGAAGCCGATCAGCCAGTGCACGCCGAACGCGTCGACGACCTGCCCGTCCCACGCCCCCCAGGGCCGAGACTGGAGGTCGTCGACGATCTCGCCGCCCTCGGCGAGGGCAGCGAACCAGGCTCGCAGCGTCCCGCTCGGCGCCGCCCCGAGGAGGGCGAGCATCACGCCCCGGAAGAGCGGCGCGTCGTCGGGATTGGCGTCAGCGGCGTAGAGGGACACCGGACCGTCGACCAGCTGGCCGTGCGCGATCGCGTCCGGTGCTCCGTCGGTGCGCCCGAACTCCTCGAGCGTGTGCAGCTCCACGCCACAGCCGAACACGCGACCGTAGAAGGTGAGCGCCGCACGAGCGGTGCCGGGCAGGTGCAGGTACGGCGTAGGTGCAGTCATGCCCGGATGGTAGCGACGCCTCCACCCGAAGGCACCCGGAGCGGCGTCGACCGCCGTGTCAGGTTGCGGCCTGCACGAACGCCGTGACGGCGTCGGCCATCAGCTGGACCGCAATCGCCGCGAGCAGGAGGCCGGCGATGCGCGTCACGAGCAGCACGCCCGTCTCGCCGAGCACCCGCTGGATGAGCCCGGCGAAGCGCATCGCGGCCCACAGGCACACGCACACGACGAAGAATCCGGCCGTGACCGCCAGCCAGTCCCCCGCGGAGCCGTCCACGCGCTGCACGAACAGCATCGACGCGACGATCGCGCCCGGCCCCGCGAGCAGCGGCGTCCCGAGCGGCACCATCGCGACGTTGGTGCCGACCTTGCCAGGCTGCGGCTCCTCCATCTTCCCGGTCAGCAGCTCGAGCGCGATGAGCAGCAGCAGCAGACCACCGGACGCCTGGAGGGCCGGCAGCGAGATGTGCATGTAGTCGAGCAGCTGCTGGCCGAACAGCGCGAACGCGATGATCACTCCGGCGGCGACCAGCACGGCCTGCAGCGCCGCACGCGCACGCTCCTTGTGCGTCATCGTGCCGGTCAGCGCGAGGAAGATCGGGACGGTGCCCGGGGGGTCCATGATCACGAACAGCGTGATGACGACCTCGGTGAAGAGGCGAACGTCGAAGTTCATGCGCGCACCACAGTGATCCTTCCTCGCCGCTCGATCTCCGTGAAGACGTCGCTGGCCGTCGTGTGCTCGCCAAGCTGGTTGCGCTTGCCGGAGCCGTGGTAGTCGCTCGACCCCGTGACCAGCAGGCCGAGCGTGTGCGCGAGGCGCGAGAGGCGGAGCCGTTGCTCCGGGCCGTTGTCGCGGTGCGCAACCTCCAAGCCTGCCAGCCCGGCCTCCGCGAGCGCGTGCACGACACGATCCGAGACGATCCGTCCACGCTCCGAGGCGCCGGGGTGCGCGAACACCGGGACCCCACCCGCGGCGCGCACCGCGACGACGACGTCGACGGCCTCCGGGGCGTAGTGCGGCACGTAGTACGGCGCCGCCGGGCTGAGCATCTGGGCGAAGGCGGCCGAACGGTCGGTCGCGTAGCCCGCGGCGACCAGGGCGTCGGCGATGTGGGGACGCCCGATCGTGGTGCCGGGCGCCGTCTGCGCGAGCACGTGCTCCCAGGTGAGCGGGAAGTCGACCCCGAGCCGCTCGACCATCTCCCGGGCGCGGGCGTCGCGGGCCGCGCACACGCGGTCGAACATGGCGACCAGGGTGGGGTCCGCGGGGTCGTGCAGGTAGGACAGCAGGTGCACGCTCGTGTCCTCGGCGCGCGCGGAGATCTCGGTGCCTCGAACAAGCGCCACGCCGGTCTCGCGGGCCGCCGCCGCGGCCTCGTCCCAGCCGGAGGTCGTGTCGTGGTCGGTCAGGGCGACGACGTCGAGGTCCGCCCGGGCGGCGGCACGCACCACGTCGCCGGGTGCGTCGGTGCCGTCGGAGGCGGTCGAGTGGGTGTGGAGGTCGATGCGCACACCGCTCACTCTACGAACACCGCGGCCCGGCGCGGTGACGTGCGAAGATCGAAGGCACCACACGGTCCACAACGAACGGCTGAGGAGCACCTCGATGAGCGACGAGCAGGCGACGACCACGGACGCGACGTCAGAGGCGCAGGCCCTCGCCGCGCGCAACGACAACCGGTCGCAGCGGCCCGACTCCTCCGCCTTCCGCGAGTTCATCACCTCGGGCTGGGCTCCGCGCGACACGCAGACTCCGGAGCAGGGAGAATTCGCCCCGTACACGGCGGTGCGCCGCTCGGCGCTCAGCGCCCGCTTCCCCGGCACCCGCCTCGTGATTCCCGCGGGTGCGTTCAAGGTGCGGTCCAACGACACCGACTACCGGTTCCGTCCCCACTCGGCGTTCGCCCACCTGACGGGGCTCGGCACCGACCAGGAGCCCGACGCCGTCCTCGTGCTGCACCCGCTGCCGGTCGAGGGGCACGAGGCCGTGCTCTACTTCCGCCCGCTCGCGCCGCGCGACAGCACCGAGTTCTACTCCGACTCCCGCTACGGCGAGTTCTGGGTCGGCGCCCGCCCGAGCCTCGAGGACGTCGCCGCGCTGACGGGGATCCAGACAGCGCACCTCGACGAGCTCGCTGACGCCCTCGCGAAGGACGTCGGCGCCGACGGCCTGCGCATCGCGCTGCTCGACGACGTGGACGCCGCAGTGGACGCGATCGTCGCCGAGGTCCGCGCCCAGGCCGACCTCGTGGACTCCGCCCAGCTGGACGCAACCCTCGCGGAGGCCGTGTCCGAGCTCCGACTGATCAAGGACGCCTACGAGATCGAGCAGATGCGCGCCGCGGTCGACGCGAGCATCGCCGGGTTCGAGCACGTCGTGCGTGCCCTCGGCCGGGCGGTCGCGCACGCCCGCGGCGAGCGCGTGGTCGAGACGGTGTTCGAGGCTCACGCCCGCCTCGAGGGCAACACGGTGGGGTACGACACGATCGCGGCCGCCGGCGAGCACGCCACCACCCTGCACTGGATCCGCAACGACGGCGAGGTGCGTCCGGGCGAGATGCTCCTGCTCGACGCCGGCGTCGAGGTCGAGTCGCTCTACACGGCGGACGTCACGCGCACCCTCCCGGTGGACGGCACCTTCACGGAGGTGCAGCGCAAGGTCTACCAGGCCGTGCTCGACGCCGCCGACGCGGCCTTCGCGGTCGCCGTGCCCGGCAAGAACTTCCGCGACGTGCACGCCGCAGCGATGGAGGTCATCGCGGACCGTCTCGCGTCCTGGGGCCTGCTGCCGGGCACGGCCGAGGAGTCGCTCGCGCCCGAGGGCCAGCAGCACCGCCGCTGGATGGTGCACGGCACCTCCCACCACCTGGGCATCGACGTGCACGACTGCGCCCAGGCGCGCCGCGAGATGTACCTCGACGCGACGATCGAGCCCGGGATGGTGTTCACGATCGAGCCCGGCCTCTACTTCAAGGCGGACGACCTGACGATCCCCGCCGAGCTCCGCGGGATCGGGGTGCGCATCGAGGACGACGTGCTGATCACCGCCGACGGCAACGAGAACCTCAGCGCCGCCCTTCCGCGGCGGCCGGACGAGGTCGAGGCCTGGATGGCGTCACTGCGCTGAGCGCGCCTGGGGCCGCGCTCCGGCGGTCCGCGCTCAACGTCCCGCGCTCAGCGGCCGTCGGTCGCGTCGGGCGCGGGCGGGTCGGCGCGCACCCCGTAGCGGGGGCGTCCGTCCGCCGTCAGGTACTGCGAGCGCGGGGGGCTGACGGGGGTCCCCTCGGACGGTTCGCCGGAAGCGGCGCTGCCCGGGCCCGCCGACGCAGCGGGCGACACCGACTGGGCGCCTGGCTGGGGCTCCGGGGCCGTGGGCCCGGCCGGCGGGCGGGGCGCGGCGGTGCTGCGAAGGTTGGCCTCCTCGAGGATCCGCCGCGCCTGGCCGGCGTGCTCAGGCGCGCACAGGACGACGTAGCGCGCCGCGACGATCTGGCTCGAGGACGTGAAGTCGCGCTTGCCGCGCGAGAACGAGTAGGAGATGAGCGAGAACATCGCGCCGAACCCGGCGCCCATGGCGATGGCCGCGACGATGCTTCCACCGCTGTCCACCCCGCCGAGCAGCGAGAGCGCCAGTCCGACGAACAGGCCGAACCAGGCGCCGCCCGCGAGCCCGGCGACGCCGACGCGCCCCCACGTCAGGCGGCCCGTCACGCGCTCCACCATCCGCAGGTCCTCGCCGACGATCGTCAGGTGCTGCACGGTGAACGCCTTGTCGGAGAGGTGGTCGACGGCCCGCTGCGCACCGGCGTAGTCCCCGAACGCACCGATCTCGATCCCCTGGGGCAGGGTCGGCATCGTGGGCACGCGTCCGGGCTTCGGCATCGGCTGGCTCATCGTCCCAGTCTGCCCCACCAGCGCGCGCAGCGGCAGTCGTGCCCACCGGGCGACCTGCCCGCGCGCGATGCGCCCCAGTGCGTACTCTTGGCAACGTGAGCGTGGGAACCAGAGTCTTCGTCGCGCGGCTTGCCGGCACCACCGTCTTCGACCCTCTCGGCGACCAGGTGGGCCGGGTCCGCGACGTCGTCGTGCTCCTGCGCCCCAAGGGCGCGCCCCGTGCGGTCGGTCTCGTCGTCGAGGTCCCCGGGCGCCGCAGGGTCTTCCTCCCGCTGACGCGCGTGACCAGCATCGACAGCGGGCAGGTCATCAGCACGGGCCTGGTGAACATGCGCAGGTTCGAGCAGCGTGCGCTCGAGACCCTCGTCGTCGGCGAGCTCTTCGACCGCCAGGTCGCCCTCCAGGACGGCTCGGGCGCGGCGATCGTCGAGGACCTCGCGATCGAGCAGCAGCGCAACGGCGACTGGCTCGTGTCCAAGGTGTTCGTGCGGCGCACGGGCACCCAGAAGGGCGCCCTGGGCATCCGCCGGCGCGGCCCGAGCGAGCTCGTGGACATCGAGGAGGTCGTCACGCTCGCGACGGGCGACAAGGCGCAGGGCGCCGCGCTCATGCTCGCCGCCTACGACGACCTCAAGCCCGCGGACCTCGCCGACGTCCTGCACGACCTCGCCGACGCACGCCGCGTGGAGGTCGCCTCTGCGCTCGACAACGAGCGGCTCGCTGACGTCCTCGAGGAGCTCCCCGAGGACGACCAGGTCGCGATCCTGTCCTCGCTCGAGACGGGGCGCGCCGCCGACGTCCTCGAGGCGATGCAGCCCGACGACGCCGCGGACCTCCTGCACGAGCTCCCGTCTGCCCAGGCCACCGAGCTGCTCGAGCTCATGGAACCCGGCGACGCACGCGACATGCGCCGCCTGCTGTCCTACGGGGAGCGGACGGCCGGCGGCATGATGACGACCGAGCCGGTGCTGCTGAGCCCGGAGACCACGATCGCCGCAGCGATGGCGCACATCCGCCGCCAGGACCTGCCGCCCGCGCTCGCGTCGATGGTCTTCGTCGTCCGGCCACCGCTCGAGACGCCGACGGGGCGGTTCCTCGGCGTCGTGCACTTCCAGAAGATGCTGCGCGAGCCGCCGCACGAGCCGCTCGGCTCCGTGCTCGACGAGATCGATCACGTCGACGCCGACGCCTCGCTGAGCCAGGTCACCCGCCTGCTCGCGACGTACAACCTGCTGGCGCTGCCCGTCCTGGACGCCCAGCGACGCGTGCTCGGTGCGGTCAGCGTCGACGACGTGCTCGACCACATGCTCCCGGACGACTGGCGCGAGACCGACCACGTCGACGGCGACGAGCTGAGCCTGGGGAAGGTGCGCCGTGCCTGAGCGCCTCGACCAGCCGAAGTCCCCCAAGCGCTCCGTCTTCCGGCGTCCCCGATTCGCGCCCGACAAGTTCGGCTCCATCTCGGAGGGCATCGCGCGGTTCATGGGCACGCCCACGTTCCTGCTGTACCTGACGGTCTTCTGCGCGCTCTGGATCGGCTGGAACACCCTGATGCCGGACCAGGCGCGGTTCGACTCCGCGGCGCTGGGCTTCACGGCACTGACGCTCATGCTCTCGCTCCAGGCGTCCTACTCGGCCCCGCTGATCCTGCTCGCGCAGAACCGCCAGGCCGATCGCGACCGGGTCGCCGCGGAGCAGGACCGGCAGCGTGCCGAGCGCAACCTCGCCGACACCGAGTACCTGGCGCGGGAGATGGCTGCCCTGCGCATCGCGCTCGGCGAGGTCGCGACCCGCGACTTCGTGCGGTCCGAGATCCGCAACCTGCTCGAGGAGATCCTCGAGGAGATGCGGACGGCGGACCAGGACGACGACGTCGCCGCGGAGCGGTCCGGCGAGGGTCCGAGGGCCTGAGAGGCGCACGCCGGCGGCACCTAGGATGGGCCTCATGCTCTCCCCCGACGACGTCCGTTCCGCGCTCGACCAGGTGATCGACCCCGAGATCCGCCGCCCCATCACCGAGCTCGGGATGGTCCGTGAGGTGGAGGTCGCCGACGGCGGCGCGGTCACCGTGCACATCGACCTCACCACCGCCGGGTGCCCGCTGAAGAGCACGATCGAGCGCGACGTCACCGCCGTCGCTGGCGCGGTGCCGGGCGTCACCTCGGTCGCGGTCGCGATGGGCGTGATGAGCCCCGAGCAGCGCGTGCACCTGAAGAAGAAGCTTCGCGGCGGCGACGGGGAACCGGTCATCCCGTTCGCCCAGCCGGACTCCCTGACCAAGGTCTTCGCTATCGCCTCCGGCAAGGGCGGCGTCGGGAAGTCGTCGGTGACGGCCAACCTCGCGGTCGCGATGGCGGCGGACGGTCTCCGGGTGGGCGTCGTCGACGCGGACATCTACGGGTTCTCGATCCCGACGATGCTCGGCGTCGTGGGTCAGCCCACCCGTGTCGACGACATGCTCCTCCCTCCCTTGGCGTACGACGTGAAGGTGGTCTCGATCGGCATGTTCGTCCCGCCGGGCCAGCCGGTGGTGTGGCGTGGCCCGATGCTGCACCGGGCGCTCCAGCAGTTCCTGGGCGACGTCTTCTGGGGCGACCTCGACGTCCTCCTGCTCGACCTCCCGCCCGGGACCGGGGACATCGCGATCTCGGTCGCCCAGCTGCTGCCCCGCTCGCAGATCGTGGTCGTCACGACCCCGCAGTCCGCCGCCGCGGAGGTCGCGGAGCGCGCCGGGTCGGTCGCGCGCCAGACGGGTCAGGGCGTCGCGGGCGTCGTCGAGAACATGTCTTGGCTCGAGCAGCCCGACGGCTCCAGGCTCGAGCTCTTCGGGGCAGGCGGCGGCGCGCGGGTGGCCGCCTCGCTGGGCCAGCAGCTCGGGATCGACGTGCCGGTGCTCGGTCAGGTGCCGCTCGACGTGTCGCTGCGTGAGGGCGGCGACTCCGGCGTGCCGGTTGTGCTCACGCAGCCGGACTCCCCGGCCGCCCAGGCGCTGCGGGGGGTCGCACGCCAGCTCACCGCCGGGGCGCGGGGACTCGCGGGCCGCCGCCTGCCGCTGACGTTCTGAGCACCGGCGACGACCGCCCCGCTCAGCGAGCACAGTCTGGCTCGGTCCCACCGATCAGGAGTGAGCTGGCTCGAGCGGGCCGCGGCGCCTAGACGCTGTAGCTGACCGTCACGGGCGCGTGGTCGGACCAGCGCGTGTCGTAGGACGCCGCGCGCCCGATCGCGACGCTCTGCGCGGCCTGCGCGAGGGCGGGCGTCGCGAGCTGGTAGTCGATGCGCCATCCGGCGTCGTTGTCGAACGCCTGGCCGCGGTTGGACCACCACGTGTAGGGACCGGGACCCTCGCCGCCGAACCGGCGCCCGAGGTCCACGAACCCGAGCTCGTCGAACCACAGGTCCAGGTAGGCGCGCTCCTGCGGCAGGAAGCCCGCCGACTTCAGGTTGCCCTTCCAGTTCTTGATGTCCACCTCGCGGTGCGCGATGTTGAGGTCCCCGGTCACCACGGCGTGCCCGCCGGCCGCCGCGAGCTCGCGCATCCGCGCCGTGACCTTCTCGAGGTAGGCGTACTTCTCGTCCATCTTCGGCGTTCCGGCGGTGCCGGAGTGGATGTATGCCGAGACCACGGTGACGGACACGCCGTCGGCGGTCTCGACGTCGGCCTCGACCCAGCGACCGGTGTCGACCGGGACCTCGGGCTCGCCGTTGCCCAGACCGACGCGGACGGCGGTCAGCGGGAGGCGGGATGCGATCGCGACCCCTGCGCGACCCTTGATGTCGCACGCCTGGTGCACGACGTGCCACCCCTCGCCGAGGAGGTCAGCGACGATCTCGTCGGTCGCCCGCACCTCCTGCATCGCGACGACGTCGGGGGCGGTGGCGGTGAGCCACTCCTCCATGCCCTTGCGGAAGGCGGCTCGGATCCCGTTCACGTTGGCGGTGGTGATGGTCAGCACGGGACCATCCTGCCCCATCGGCGCGAGGCCGACGGACCAGGATGGTCCCGTGCTGGTCGTGCGGTGGAGCTGTCCGGGCTACTTCAGGCGGACCGTCTTGGCCCAGGTGTCAGGCAGCGCGGTCGAGGTGCCGAAGTACGTCACGACGTAGCGCGTGCGGCCGTCGCCGGGGCGCTTGACCTTGAGCTTCGCCTTGCCGTTCTGCAGCGTCTTGGTGCCGACGTAGCGCCCGTCGATGCGCACGGAGACCTTGCCGGTGGCCTTCGTCCCCTTGGCCTTGACCGTCACCCACACGGTCTTGCCGGAGCGCGAGACCTTCGCCGTGGCCGTCGTCCGGGCGCGGTACACCTTGATGGTGCGGGGCTTGGCCGTGTACGGCAGCGCGGTGTCCGAGCCGAGGTAGTGGGCCGTGACGCGGTGCTTGCCGATCGAGAGCGTCTTCGGCAGCTCCACGTAGGCGACCCCGTGCTTGGACGACTTCTTGAGCGTCGCTCGCCCGAGGACCCGCGAGCCCTCGCGCACCTCGACGACGCCGGTCGCCTGGGCCGACTTGCCGGTGGTCGGCGACTTCAGCTCACGCACCGCGACCTTGACGACGGCCGGGGTGCCGTAGCGGGTCTTCGGGTCGAGGACCCGGACCGCCATCGCCGTCCGGGACTTCTCGATCGGGGTGACCGGCTTCGCCGCCACCTCGAGCGGGAGCGTGACGGTCGTGCCCGACGGGGCAGCGACCAGCGTCAGGGTGGTGGCACCCGCAGCCGAGGCGGGGACGGACCCTGCCACGGTGGCTGCGCCGTCGGCGACGGGGAAGCTCCCGAGAGCGACCGGCGACGTGAGCGAGCCGCCGGTGAACGAGGCGGCGAGCGTCGCGTTGTCCGGCGAACCCAGGCTCGTCAGGTCCAGCATCGACACGTCGATGTCGAGGGCCGTGCCGACCTGCGCCGAGGCGGGGTTGCCCGAGACCTGCACCGACCGGCGCGCAAAGTCCGGGGTGATGTTGGGGTTGTCCTCGAGGTAGGAGATCCACGCCTCGCGGTCGACGAGACCCGTGTCGGTCGGGTTCGACCCGTCCGTGAAGACCCGGAAGTTGTCACCGCCGGTGGCGAGGAACGAGAACGTGCCGATCCGGAAGCTGTCGTCCGCAGTCACGAGCGTGCCGTCGACCGTGATCGACGTGATGCGGTCCCCTGCGGGACGCGACGCGTCGAACGTGTAGCGGACGTTGTCCGAGAGCCCGAGCTGCAGGTAGGGGCGCGAGGGGATCGAGCCGTCCGGGTTCGTCTGCCACTGCTGCTCGAGCAGCGTCTTGAGCTGGGTGCCCGAGAGCGACGTGGTCCACACGTTGTTCAGGAACGGCAGCACCGCGTTGGCCTCGGCGTAGGTGACGATACCGTCAGCGTTCTCCAGCGGGTTGCTGGAGTCCTTGGCGAACAGCAGGTCGGCACGCAGGCCACCGGGGTTCACGACGCCGATGTCAGCGCCCGGGGCGGAGTCGCGCAGCGAGTTCGCCACGAGGCCGCCGAGCGTGGACTCGGAGGCGCGGTCGTCGCTCGTGCCCTCGGTGCGGGCGCGGGTGATGTCGCCCGTGATGGTGCCCTTCGGCTGCGAGCCGATCTTGTCGGCCGCGGCGAGCGCCGCGGTAACGATCGTGTTGACCTCGGCCACGCGCGGGTAGGCGGCGACCAGGTCGGCCGGAGCCGTGGTGCTGCGCTTGACGTTGCCCACCGTGAAGTCCTTGACCAGGCCGGTCGCCGGGTCGACCTGAAGCTGGACCTGGCCGATGTTGTCGCCGTAGGAGCCGGTCTGCAGGATCGGTCGCTTCGCGTCCGGCGCGCCCGGGACTGGGGCCTCCCACGCGTACTCCTTGTGGGTGTGCCCGGTGAAGATCACGTCGACGAGCGCCGAGGTCTTGGTGACGATGTCCGCGAAGGCGCCGCCGGCGGCGACCTCCTGCGCGAGCGTCGCGCCCTCCGGGGTGCCGGCGCCGGCGCCCTCGTGGAACTCGGCGACGATGATGTCCGCCTCGCCGTTCGCCTCGCGCCCATCGCTGAGCTGGGCAGCGACGCGGTTCACGGCGGCCACCGGGTCACCGAACGCGAGGTCCGCGATGCCGGCGGGGGTCACGAGCGACGGCGTCTCCTCGGAGACCGTGCCGATGACGCCGACGGTCACGCCGTTGACCTCGAACGTGTCGTACTCCGGCAGGGCAGGCGTCGCGGTGCCCTTCTTGTAGACGTTCGCACCGAGGTACGTGAAGTCGGCCCGGTCGGCGACGCGGCCCGTGAGGTCCGCGAATCCGCCGTCGAACTCGTGGTTGCCCACGGACGACGTGGCCAGCTCCAGCGCGTTGAGCACGTCGATCGTCGGCTCGTCCCGCTGGCTCGCGGAGGCGAACAGCGACGCACCGATGTTGTCGCCGTTGGACAGGAACAGCGTGCTGGCCTCTCCGGCCTCGTCGCGTAGCTTCTCGATCGTGCCCGCCACCTGGACGGTCTTGGCGTCGATGCGCCCGTGGAAGTCGTTGATGTTCAGGAGGTTGATCGCGACGGTGTCGCCCGGTGCGGCGGAGGCTGGTACGGCGACCAGGCCTCCTCCGATGAGCGATCCGGTGGCCACGGCCGCGGCGAGCCGCACCCGTGTCCCCTTGGTGATGTCCATGTGTGCTTCCTCTCGCTGCGCGGCCAGGACCGCGCGTCCGGTGTTGCTGGGGTCGTGCCCCGGGGAGGCCGTGGATGACCACGGCCTCCCCGGTGTTCCTCGGTGCTAGCGGATACGTACCCGCTTCGCGTCGGTGTCGCCGATGATCTGCGACGTACCGGAGTAGGTGACGCGGTACACGTGGGTGCCGCGGCGTGGCTTCGCCACCTTCAGCGTGGCGGCACCGTCCTTGAGCCGCGCCTTGCCGACGACGCGGCCGTCGACGCGGACGGTCACCTTGCCGGTCGCGGTGGAGGAGCCGGTGGCCCGCACCTTCACCCACACCGTGCGCCCGCTCTTCGACACCTTGGCCGTCACGACGGACCGTGCGCGGTAGACCGTGAGCGTCCGCGGCTTCGCCGTGTACGGGAGCGTCGTCGCCGACCCCACGTAGTGGACCGTGAGCCGGTGCTTGCCGACGGCAAGCCGGGGCACCCGGATCGTGGTGGTGCCCGTCGTCGCGCTCACCTTCAGCGTGCCGCGCGCGAGGACCTTGCTGCCCTCGCGGAGCTCGACGGTGCCCGACGGCGCGGCGGTGCGACCCTTGACCGTCACCTTGACGGTCGCCTTCCCCCCGTAGCGGATCTTCGGGGTGGAGAGTTTCGCCGACACCGAGACCTTGGACTTCGTCACCGGTGCGGCCACGACGGTCACGGTGGCCGACGCGGACGTCGAGGCACGGTAGGCGGACTCGTCCGCGGGGACGAACCGCGCCGTCATGACGTGCGTCCCGGTGGTCGCCGTCACCGTCAAGGTCGCGTCGCCCGTGGCGGTCTTGACCGTCCCGAGGACCGTGTCGCCCGAGCGGAACTCGATCGTGCCTGCGGCCTCGGGCTCGACGTTCGCGGTCAGCCGGAGCGGTGTGCCTGCCACGGCCTCACCGACGACGGCGATGCTCGTGCTCGTCAGTGCCGGGTCTGCCGGCGGCGCGACGTCCGCGGACCGGAACGACACCAGGACGGGGTCGTGGTCGCTCGACCGGAACGGGCTCGCCTCGTGGAACAGCGTGCCGTGGCTGTTGTAGCGGCTGTACTCGAGTGCGATGGACTCCGGAGCGTTGATGTTCCAGATGTCCGCGCCCGTGGCCCGGCTGAGCATCGCGTCGTTCAGCAGGACGTGGTCGAGCGATCCGGCCAGCCCACTGAAGCTGTACGAGTACTCCGGCGTCTGGGCCAGGGTCAGGTTGGCGTTGGCGTAGCCGGCGTCGTAGAGGATGCCGAGCGGGTCCTCCTGGGTGTAGGAGTTGAAGTCACCGACGAGCGCGACGGCGTCGGTCGGGTGACCGGCGGTCTTGGCGTCGGCGAGGACCTGCGGCACCCACTCGCTCAGGGCGGTCGCCTGCGCCATGCGCGAGGCGTTCGACGAGCCCTGGCCGTCGCCGGCGTCGTCGTCCCCGGGCAGCGGACCGGCCGAGCCCTTGGACTTGAAGTGGTTGACGACGACGAGGAACGGTTCGCCGCCGTCGGCCGGCTCGAAGATCTGCCCGATCGGCTCGCGGGCGTTGACGAAAGCCTCACCGGGGCCGCTCTGGTCGCCGAGCGCCACCGCGTCACCCACGGGGGCGACGGCGCCCGCGCGGTAGATGACGGCGTTCGTGATCACGTCCTGCTCGGTCACGGGCGGAAGGTCCGCCGAGGACGGCACGGCCGCCCACACGTCGGCTCCGGCGTCGGCGTTGAGCGCGGCCACGAGGGTCTTGGTCGCCTCGTCGGCGTCCTCCCCGAGCGCGACCGAGTTCTCGATCTCCATGAGGCCGACGACGTCGGCGTCGAGCGCGTTGATGGCCGCCACGATCTTCGCCTGCTGCCGCTCGAGGTCCGCCGCGTCCCACGCTCCGCGCGGGCCGTTGTCGGGGCAGCTGCGTGTGGTCACGCCATCGCCCTCGCGGTCGTTGTACGCGGTGCAGCCCTCGATGTCTGAGCCGAGCGTCGTGAAGTAGTTCAGGACGTTGAAGGACGCGAGGGTCAGGTCACCGTCGCCCAGGCGCTCGGCGTCGGGCGCCTGCGTCCGGGTGTTCTCGAAGCTCACGGACTCCTGCCCCGCGACGGCCTGGCTCGTGGGGTTGAGCTTCCAGGCGTTGTTCCGGTAGTCGACCACGAGGGGCGCGTCGAACGTGACGGCCGCTCCGACGCGCACCGGCTCGGTCAGCGACACGTACGGCGGGGTGAGTGCCTGGTTGGTTGATCCCCCGGTGAAGTTGGTCGAGGCGCCATCGTCGAGGATCACGCCGCGCGCGGCGTTGTCCCGCTCGACAGCGGCCGCCTGCGGGGTGCCGGGGCGGGCCACGTCGGTCGGCTGCTGCAGCGGACGCTGTCCGGCCGCCAGCCCCACCTCGCCGTACTGGTTCGTCGAGTACGTGTTCGACACGGTGAAGTCGCCGACGGGCAGGAAGAGCATCGACTCGAGGGCCTCGCGCTCGGCGTCCGTCGTCGGCCACGGGCCTTCGACGACCTCCGCGGTGCCTGCGCCCGCGGGGTCGACGACCACCTGGGCGTTCGTCGAGGCAATCTGGGTGAGCCCGTTGAACTCGGCGATCGTGCCGGTCACGCTCACGTGCTGGCCGATGGTCGCGGTGGGGGCGCCCGCCGCGCCGGAGCCGAGGTAGACGAAGACCGCGTCCGAGGCCCCGGGCGTCGTGTCCGGCCCCGGGGTCTGGATCACGAGTCCGTTGAGGCCGCCCGAGGGGTAGGCCGCTGTCACGACGCCGGACGTCGTCACGGTCGAGCCCACGGACGGGGAGGCCGCGCCGGTGCCCTGGATCTCCGCGATCGTCCGGGTCGTCGGGTCCTCCGGATCGGGATCCGGGTCCGGGTCGGGTTCAGCGGCAGTCTGCCCTGCGGCGTTGGTCGGGGTGGGGGCCCCGGCTGCGAAGTCCGCCGCGTTGTCGATCGTGTTCGCCGCGCCCGTGCGGCTGATCGAGGTGGTGCTCGACATGGCCGGGGCCGCCGTGCCCGCGGCGTCCGTCGCGGTGCCGATACCCACGTAGTCGACGACGTCGGGGAGCGCCGCGCACCCGCTGCCGCAGCTCATCGCGACCGTCGTGGACACGAGGGCGACCTTGGCGTTCGACCCGCCCATGGCGATCGAGCCGGCGATGTCCGGCGTCGGCAGGGGGACCGTGCCTCCGGTGCCGTCCGCCTGCTTGACGAGGTAGTGCTCGCCCGCGGGGATGCTGCCGGAGAGCTCGGTCACCTGCCAGCTGTTGCCGGTCGCGCTCGCGTACTGGACGGACCAGCCGTCGAGGCTCACGGCCGCGTCCGACGAGTTGAACAGCTCGACGAAGTCGCTGCGCAGGGTCGCGCCGCTGTTGCCGCCTCCGCCGTAGACCTCGTTGATGACAACAGGTGCGTCGGGTGCGACCGCCGCCTGTGCTGCGGGAACCGCCAGGGAGACCGCGATCAGCGACCCTCCCGCCACGGCAGCGATGCTGCGCGTGAGCAGACCTCCGGACATGAAATCCCCAATCTGCGCAGGCAGCCTGCGCCAGTGCGGGCTGATGAGGGGTCACATGCTGGCCTGTGATGCCCCGCTCTGACCAGCCTCGTGCCGGTCTGCCCGGTCCGAACCTAGGGGCTGGCGGGGTCCGTCAGGATTCCGTCAGGTGTCGCGCAGGTGAACATCCCGCTACCACCGCCCACACATATCCGCAGGTCAGAGCGTTGCGACGAGCACGACGACGAGGGGTGGCCGCGCGGACGCGGGCGCAGCCCGACCACCCCCCACCGCCCGCGATACCCGACTTGCCGGAATCCGCCGGGTCCAGCCCTCGGGATGTCAGTCTGAGGCGTGGATGCCAGCCGCGCGCTCCGCGGCCCCCACCACGTTGGCGAGCAGCATCGCGCGGGTCATAGGGCCCACTCCCCCGGGGTTCGGCGACAGCCAGCCCGCGACCTCGGCGACCGCGGGATCGACGTCGCCCACCAGTCGGGTGCGGTCGCCGTCGACGATCCTGCTCACGCCGACGTCGAGGACGATCGCGCCGGGCTTGACCATGTCCGTCGTCACGAACCGCGGCACGCCGGCGGCAGCGACGATCACGTCGGCCTCCCGAAGGTGCCGCGCGACGTCGCGGGTGCCCGTGTGCGTGAGGGTCACGGTCGCGTTGACGTCCTTGCGGGTCAGCAGCAGGCCGATCGATCTCCCGACGGTGGTCCCGCGGCCCAGGACGACGACGTCCTTGCCCGCGAGGTCGAGCCCGTGCCGGCGGACCAGCTCGAGGATGCCCGCCGGGGTGCACGGCAGGGGCGAGTCCACGGCCTCGGCGACGCGCAGCACCAGGCGCCCGAGGTTGGTCGGGTGGAGGCCGTCGGCGTCCTTGGCGGGGTCGATCTTCTCGAGCACGGCGTTGGTGTCGATGCCGCGCGGGAGCGGCAGCTGGACGATGTAGCCCGTGCACGCGGGGTCGGCGTTGAGACGCTCGATCGCGGCCTCGATGTCGGCCTGCGTCGCGTCACCGGGGAGGTCCACGCGGATCGACGCGATCCCCACCTGCGCGCAGTCGCGGTGCTTCCCGCCCACGTACGCGTGGCTTCCGGGGTCGTCCCCGACGAGCACGGTCCCGAGCCCGGGGGTCACGCCGCGCTCGGCGAGCGCGCGCACCCGCACGGTGAGCTCGTCCTTGATCGCGGCTGCGGTCGCCTTGCCGTCCAACGTCTGTGCGGTCATCGCTGCTCCACTGCTTCAGGGCTTCACGGGTGCCGGCCGGTCGCCGGCGCCCGGCGCGCGCGGGTGGCGCGCGCCGGGCGGGCGGACGGGCTCAGTACTGCTGCAGCCCGGGGTAGAGCGGGAACTGCTCGGTGAGCGCGTCGACGCGCGCCTTGAGAGCCGCGACGTCGGCGGACAGGCCCTGCACGAGGGCCGTGGCGATGATGTCCGCGACCTCCGTGAACTCGGCGTCGCCGAAGCCCCGGGTGGCGAGTGCCGGCGTGCCGATGCGCAGGCCCGAGGTGACGCGCGGGGGGCGCGGGTCGAACGGGACCGCGTTGCGGTTCACGGTGATGCCGACGGCGTGCAGGAGGTCCTCTGCCTGCTGGCCGTCGAGCTCGGAGGCGCGCAGGTCCACGAGCACCAGGTGCACGTCGGTGCCGCCCGTGAGGACCGAGACGCCGACCTCGGCGCAGTCCTTCGCCATCAGGCGCTCGGCGATGATCTTGGCACCGCTGAGCACGCGCTGCTGGCGCTCGGCGAACTCGCCCGAGCCGGCGATCTTGAACGAGACGGCCTTGGCGGCGATCACGTGCATGAGCGGGCCGCCCTGCTGTCCGGGGAAGACGGCGGAGTCGATCTTCTTCGCGTACTCCTCCTTGGACAGGATGAAGCCGGAGCGCGGTCCACCGATCGTCTTGTGCACGGTCGAGGAGACGACGTCGGCGTGCGGGACCGGGCTCGGGTGCAGGCCGGCAGCGACGAGCCCCGCGAAGTGCGCCATGTCGACCCAGAGCTTCGCGCCGACCTCGTCCGCGATCGAGCGGAACGCCGCGAAGTCGAGCTGGCGCGGGTAGGCGGACCAGCCGCCGATGATCACGTCGGGACGCTCGGCGAGCGCGGTCTCGCGGACCTTGTCCATGTCCACGAGGTAGGTGTCGGGGTCCACGCCGTACGCGGCGACGTCGTACAGCTTGCCGGAGAAGTTGATCTTCATGCCGTGCGTGAGGTGGCCGCCGTGGGCGAGCTCGAGGCCCATGATCTTGTCGCCCTTGTTGATCAGGGCGTGCAGGACGGCGGCGTTGGCGGTCGCGCCCGAGTGCGGCTGGACGTTGGCGTGCTCGGCGCCGAACAGCGCCTTGGCGCGCTGGATCGCGAGGGTCTCCGCGACGTCGACCTGCTCGCAGCCGCCGTAGTAGCGGCGGCCCGGGTAGCCCTCGGCGTACTTGTTCGTCAGCACCGAGCCCTGGGCCTCGAGGACGGCGCGCGGCACGAAGTTCTCGCTCGCGATCATCTCGAGGGTGTCGCGCTGGCGCGCGAGCTCACCGTCGAGGACGGCGGCGATCTCCGGGTCCACCTCGGCCAGGCCGAGGTTAAGTGAGGCGTTCTGCTGGTCGCTCATGGTTCTCCTCATCACTCGTCGTCACACGCCTGCCACGTCGGGAGGCGATGGTGACCCGGGCCCAGGCGGACGACCCGTAGTCGAGGATGAAGATGCCGCTCCCCGGTGGTGACCCACCTGATGCGCCAGTCGCGGCGCGCTCATGCTAGCAAGGGACCGGCGGGCCGGGCCAGGGCATTCCACGAACGGGCGGCTCGGCCGCGCTCAGCCCTGCTCGCCCAGGATCTTGCGCAGGTACGCGTAGGTGAGGTCGCCCGCCGCCTGGTCGTACTGGTGCTCGTAGCCGCGGTTCGCGTACATCGTGAGGTTCTGCTTGGAGTCGCGGCCCGTGAAGACCCAGATCTCCTCGACGTCGTCGGGCAACAGCGGCGGGACGGACAGCATCATCTGCGTGCCGATCCCCTCCCCCTGACGGTCGGGCGCGACGGCGAGCCGGCCGAGCGTCGCTTTGCCGGGCTCGAGCTCGACGCGGACCGACCCGACGAGGCGGTGGCCGTCCCACGCGCCGAGCGTGATGACGTCGTCGCGCACGAGGTCCTCGCGCAGCTCGTCGAGCGTCTGCGTCAGGGGCGGGATGTTGGGATCCTCGTAGACCTGGGCCTCCGTGACGAACGCCGCCCGACGCAGGGTCAGCAGCTCGCCGGAGTCGTCGGTACCCACCGTGTCGATCCGCAGCTCACTCATGCCGCCCATCGTGTCAGGTCACCCCGCACGGGACCACCGGCCGTCCACCCACAGGACCGGGCGCTGCAGACGTGTCGGGACACCGCGTCCGGTCCGCCTCCTGAGCACGCCGTCGCTGCTGCCCAGCGGCCCACTAGCCTGGGGTTCGTGACCGACCTGACCTCCTCCCCTGCCGCGCCCGCCGAGCCTGTGCACTGGGTGCTCACGCTGTCGTGCCCCGACCGCGCGGGCATCGTGCACGCCGTCGCCGGCCTGCTCGCCGAGCACGGGGGCAACATCACCGAGTCGCAGCAGTTCGGGGACCCGGAGACGCACCTGTTCTTCATGCGCGTCCAGGTCGAGGCCGCCGTCGCGCGCGAGGAGCTCACCGAGGCGCTCACCGCGTTGGCCGCCCAGTTCTCCATGACCTGGCACCTCGACGTCGTCGGGCGCCCCGTGCGCACGCTCGTCCTGGTCTCGACGGCCGCGCACTGTCTGCACGACCTGCTCTTCCGGCAGCGGTCGGAGGACCTGCCGATCGACGTCGTCGGCGTCGCGGGCAACCACCGCGACCTCGAGCCGCTCGCGGAGTTCTACGGCAAGACCTTCCACCACATCCCGGTCACGAAGGACACCAAGGCCGACGCGGAGGCGCGCCTGCTGGCGCTCGTGGAGGAGCTCGACGTCGAGCTCGTCGTCCTGGCCCGGTACATGCAGATCCTCTCGGACGACCTGTGCCGCAAGCTCGAGGGCCGCATCATCAACATCCACCACTCGTTCCTGCCCAGCTTCAAGGGCGCCAAGCCTTACCACCAGGCGCACTCGCGCGGCGTGAAGCTGATCGGCGCGACGTCGCACTACGTGACCGGCGACCTCGACGAGGGCCCGATCATCGAGCAGGACGTCGAGCGCGTCGACCACTCCCGGAGCACCGACGCCATGGTCGCGCTCGGTCAGGACGTCGAGCGCCGCGTGCTCGCCCGGGCTGTGCGCTGGCACGCCGAGCACCGCGTGCTCCTCAACGGGCACCGGACGGTCATCTTCCGCTGAGCCGCCCCGGAGCGAGCGCACGCAGGGCCGGTGCTCGTGGTGAGCACCGGCCCTGCGTCGCGTAGGTCCCGCCGGGTCGTCCGCGCTACCGCACCCGCACCGTGGTGGTCGCCGACGCCTTGGTCAGCGTGCGGCTGCCTGAGTACACGACCTTCACGTCCCGCTCCCCGCGCGCGCCGAAGGCGACCGGGAAGTAGTAGGTGACGCGGTCGCTGCGGGTCCGCACCGTCGTCGAGAACAGGCGCTTGCCGTCGACCGAGACGGCGATCCGACCGGTCGGCCGCACGCCGTCACCGTCGAGGTGCACCTTGAGCAGCGTCGGGCTCCACGGCCACACGCTGGGGCGCACGGCGCGGACCGCGAGCGACGGCGTCGCCTTGCGGACGGACACCTTTGCCTTGCCCTTCGCCTTGGCCACGGTCGAGGATCCGTAGTACGTCACCTCGAGGCGGTGCGTGCCGGGCCTGGCCGTGAAGGACCGCGGCAGGACGACGCGGGCCTTGCCGTCGCGGACCTTCGCGATCGCGATCGTCCGGCCGCGCTCCCGCACGCGGATCTTGCCGTCGGCGTCTCCGGTGCTCTGCACCCGCACGTCCAGCTTGGCACGTGACCCGACCACCATCGTGGAACGCAGCGGCGTCACCTTCACCGTGGCCTTCGCCTTGAGCGTGCGCACCTTCAGCAGCGCGGACGACGACGGCGCCACGGTCTTCGATCCCAGGTAGTACGCGCGGTACTTGGACCAGCCGGCCCTCGTCGTCGCGTCGCGCAGCGTGACGGTCACCTTCCCGTCCCGCAGCGTGCCCGAGCCGAACACCTTCGTGCCCCGCCGGATCTGCACGGTGCCTGTCGCCGCCGCGCCGTCCGCGGCGACGCGCACGGTGAAGCTGACGGGCTCGCCCGCCCGGGCGGTCACCGACCGGGGCGTCACCGTCGTGGTCGACGGCGCCGGGTCGACCGGCTCCGGGTCGGGGTCGCCCGGGTCACCGGGGTCACCCGGGTCACCCGGGTCGACGGTGTGCTCGACCAGGAGCGCCACCGTGCGGGCCGGGATGGTCACCGCACCGCTCGCGGCGTCCCACGTCGTCTGCTTGACCACCGGGTCGGACCCGGTGCGCTGCACGTCCGACAGGACGTAGGAGCGTCCTGCGAGCTCCGCCGACGTCTCGGTGATCGTGTCCGGGGAGGCGTTGAACACGACGAGCGCGCCCGTGAGGTCCGGGTCCACGTCCGCGCCGACGAGGTCGTCGACGTGCATGAGGATCAGGCCGGGGGTCGCCTCGGCGCCCGAGCCGGGGAACGTGACCTTCTGCTGGATCAGGTCCGCGCTGCCGAGCCGCAGGAGCGGCGTCGAGTAGCGGAGCTTGAGCAGGTCCTTCGCCGCAGCCTCGGCCGTGGCGATGTCCGCCGGCGTCGGCTTGAGCGCGGGGTTCTCCAGCAGCGGCTTCATCAGCGGCCACTTCTCCTCGTTCTTCTCCGCGATCGGGAGGCCGGCCCCGAAGTTGTTGTCCTGACCGGTCCAGTCGATCGCGTTGAAGTGGTCGCCGGAGTTGTAGCTGTCGCGGTCGAGCGACTTGCTGCGCAGCAGGTCGGTGCCCGCGTGCCAGAAGCTCGGCGTCTGCGACAGCGCCGTCGTGGCGAGCGACAGGGTGTTCATGCGCACCCGGTCGGCCATGGACGTCGCCACGGGCAGCTTGAGCGTGAGCAGGTCGAAGAGCGTCTCGTTGTCGTGCGCGTCGACGTAGGTGATGACCTCCTCCGGAGAGTCGGCATACCCCGCGGGCGCGCCGCGGTAGTCGATCTCGTCCCCGCGCTGCTCGGCTCCCGCGGACGTCACGAAGGTGAAGTCGCGCAGGTTGCCTGCCAGCCCGAGGCGCACCAGGTCGCTCTGGTGGGCCAGGTCGGCGAGCTCGTCGGGCGAGCCGTCGTTGACGCTGTCGGCATTGCCGGTGCTCGCCTCACGCCCGTTCGGGTCGGTGCCGAGCCCGGTGCCGTAGCCCTGGGTGAACGTGGACGACCCGTCGACCGGGCTGCCGCCGTGCACCGCGTCGCGCAGGCGGTCGGAGAACGTCCCGATGCCCGTCCCGCCGAGCTGACCCTGCGTGGCCTGCTCGAACCGCGCGTTGTCGGCCACCTCGCCGAAGTTCCAGCCCTCGCCGTAGAGGTAGATCGCCGAGCCGTCGACGCCGTGCTCGGCGACCGTGAGCTCGTCGAGCGCGGCACGGACCGCGAGCATGTTCGCCTTGGAGTGGTGCCCCATGAGGTCGAACCGGAAGCCGTCGATCTTGTACTGGGTGGCCCACGTGACCACCGAGTCGACCATGAGCTTCTCCGCGAGCGCGTTCTCGGTCGCGACGTTGGAGCAGCAGGTCGAGGTCTCGACGCCACCGGTCGCGCTCAGGCGCTGGTAGTAGCCGGGCACGACCTTGTCGAGCACGGACTTCTCCGCCTGCCCGGCCGCCGCCGTGTGGTTGTAGACGACGTCCTGCACGACCTGCAGGCCGTTCTTGTGCAGGGCGCCCACCATCGTGCGGTACTCGGCTACCCGCGCACCGCCGTCCTGGTGACCGGTGGAGGCGTAGGAGCCCTCAGGAGCCGTGTAGTGCAGCGGGTCGTAGCCCCAGTTGAAGCCGTCCTCGTTCGCGATCGCGGCCACGGCGGCCTGCTGCTCGGTGCCCGCGGGCCCGAACTCGCTCAGGTCACCGGTGGTCTGCTGCTTGCTGCGGTCCTCCTCGATCGTGGCGATGTCGAAGCTCGGCAGCAGGTGCACGGTGTTCAGGCCCGCCGCAGCGAGCTCGCGCAGGTGCTTGACGCCGTCTCCCTCGCCGGCGAACGCGAGGTACGTCCCACGCTGGTCGGCGGGCACCGACGCGTCGGTGATCGAGAAGTCGCGGATGTGCAGCTCGTAGATGCTGCGGTCGACGTCGCGCTCGATGGCGGGCGCTGGCGTGGTCCGCCACACGTCCGGCTGGTAGGCGGCGTCGGCGAGGTCGACGAGCACCGAGTGCGTCGAGTTGAGCGTGAGGGCCACCGAGTACGGGTCGGTGACCGCGTTGCGCTCCACCTTGCCGGTCGACGGCACGTACACCTCGACGACGTACTTGTAGGCCATGTTCTTCCAGTACGGCGTGCCCGGGGTGACCCAGGTGCCGTCGTCGTTCCGGGTGGCCTCGAGCTCGGTGACCGGGCCCGTCGCGGTGCCGGCGCCCTGCAGCCATACCTGGGTGGTCACGCTCCGGGCCGTGGGGGCCCACAGCGCGAGGGTCGGGCTGTCGCCGTCCCAAGTCACGCCGAGGTCGCGGTCGAGGGCAGCGGCGAACACGTCGTCGAGGACCCCGGCGATCTGCACACCGGTGGCGTACGTGACGCCGTCGGTGCCTGCCTGCGTCACGAGCAGCTGCCCCTGGAGCGCCGCCTCGGCCTGCTCGCGGGTCACGTCCGCGCCCAGCTCGAACGCGTCGTACGCGGCGAGGTGCGGGTACGTGGCCCGCAGGTCGTCGGGCAGCCCGGTCGAGCGCTGGGTCAGCGGGAAGCTGGCGGTGCCGTCCGGCGTGGTGACCGCACCGGAGGCGACACCGAGGCCGCCCTCGGGCGCCGTGTGCAGCGTCCACGATCCGCTTTCGGTGCCGGCAGAGGACGGCACCGCGAGGGTGCGCGCGTCGAGCCAGTAGGCCCGCTGTCCTTCACCGGGGACGGAGTCGTCCGCCTGGGCGGTGAACTCGCCCGTGGCAGAGTCGAACCGGAAGATCATCGTCGCGTAGTCCTTCGGAACGGTGAACCCGACGTTGCTGCCGGGGTAGGCCTCGTCCCAGCTGAGCCCGAACGCCGCCTTGGCCTCGTACGAGCCCGCGGTGAGCTGGTCGGTGACGAGCTGGTACACGCCGCCGTCGCGCTCGTGGTTCTGCAGCCAGGAGCCCAGGCACGCCGGGTCCCAGTCAGCCGAGCATCCCATCTGGGACTGCAGGCTGCCCGCGACGACGGCGAGGCGCCCGGTCTCGGCGCCCGGGTAGAACGCCTGCACGAAGTGCGTGGCGTCGTCGTAGACGAAGGTGACCTCGGCGTCCTCGGCGAGGACGAGCGGGACGTTGCCGCTCCCCGCGGTGCGGTCGACGCCGTAGTTCTCGTCCCACGAACCGTTGATCGCGGCCTTGTACTCGTACGAGCCGGCCGGGAGGTCGAACGTGCCGTAGTGCACCGACCCCACCTGCTCGGTCAGCTGGGCCTGCGTGCAGTCGGGCGACCAGTCGGCCGCGCAGCCCATCTCGCTGTTCAGGCTGCCGGGGACGCTGACCGTGATGTCCGTGCGGATCGGCGTCGGGCCTGTCGGCTCACCGGGCTCCTCGGGCTCCTCGGGCGTCGTCGCGCCCGTGGTCGCCGTGAGGATCTGGGTGGTGGGGTCGAAGGCGAAGGTCACCGCGGGGTTCTCCGCCGTGACGGTGAACGACACGTTCGCGCCGCCCTCGCCGCCGAAGGCCGTGTCCCAGCTGAGGTTCTCGATCGCCTTGGCCTCGTACGACCCCGGGGTCAGGTCGGCGAGCGTGAGGGTGAGCGTCCCGTCGTCCTGGCGCTGCATGAGCGAGCCGAGGCAGGAGTCGGACCAGTTGCCGGCGTTGTCGTTCGAGACGCAGCCGAGCTGGTCCTGGAAGTCCCCGGCCACGGTGTAGACCGGGCCCGCGGCGGTGTTGGCGCCGAGCTTCGTGTCCGGGTCGAAGAAGAACGTGATCGGGCCACCGGCGTGGGTGTAGGTGATGTTGCCCTCGACGGAGTTGTGCACGCCCCCGGCCCCATAGTTGTCCGCCCAGTCGTTGCCGAACGCGTACTTGTGGTGGTACGTGCCTGCCGCGATGTCGAAGGTCCCCGCATAGGAGCCGTTGGCGCGCTGCGTCAGCGCGCTGGCCTCGCACCCGGGCTCCCAGTTGCTGCACCCGAGGGCGACGCCGTGGTCGCCGGGGATCGTGAGCTTGGTGCTCGGGTCGGCCTCGACGGGCGTGCCGCCGCCGTGGTCGTCACCGACGCTCGCGAAGGTCGTGGCCTGCGTCAGATTGCCGTCCGCGTCGCGCACGACCGCCCGGTACTGCAGGAGCGTGCCCGGCTTGAGGTCGGCCACGTCGTGGAAGACGCGGGGCGTCGTCGTGTCGTCGACGCCGAGGGTCGTCCAGGCCGTGGCTCCGGCCACGCGGTAGGACAGGGTTGTCTCGGCATACCGGTCCGTCTCGAGGTCGACGACGACCTGCTGCAGGCCCTTGACTCCCGCGGCCATCGCTGGCGTCGTGAAGGTCGGTGCGATCGCCGCGTCGGCGACGACCTCGGTCTCCGCCCGGAGCACGACGGTCGACAGGGCCGGGACCTCGAGGGTCACGGTGCCGTCGCTCGTCGAGGTGACCGCGCTGTCGGTGCCATGGATCCCGGCGAAGGTCGCAGACGGCGTCAGCGCCGTGAAGGTGGCCGAGGCGGCCTCGGTCGCGTTGTTCGCCGCGACGAGGTACTCGACGCCGTCCGCACCGGCGACACGGGAGAACGCGTACACGCCCGCGCCGTCGGCGACGAACTGCTCGACCTGCGCGCCCGTGGCGAGCGCCTCGTGCGACTCACGCAGCGCGGCCAGCTCGGCGATGTGCTGGTACAGCGAGGCGTCGGTGTCGAACCGGTCCTGCGACCCGGCGACCGTACCGTCGAGCAGCGTCTGCTCGGTGTACTCGGCGACCTCGGAGGCGAACAGCGACTGGCGCGCGGACTTGTCGTTCCCGCCGGCGCCGACGAAGCCCTGCTCGTCGCCGTAGTAGACGACCGGCTGGCCGCGCGTGAGGTACATCAGGGAGTGTGCGAGCGCGCTGCGGTCCTCCGGGTTGGTCGAGTCCTTGACGAAGAAGCCGACACGGCCCATGTCGTGGTTGCCCACGAAGGTGGGCAGCGAGTGCGCGCTCTTGTCCGCGGTCGTGTAGTAGTCGTCGCCGGCGAAGAGGTTCGCCAGCCCCTTCGCGGTGCCGCCCTTGACGTAGCCGGCCACGCGGTCCTGGAACGTGAAGTCGAGGACGGCGTCCATGTCCGTGTCGCGCAGGTACGGCGAGAGCTTGACCGGGTCGGCGTCGTAGACCTCACCGAAGGTGAAGAAGCCGTCGTTCGCGGCGACGGCGTCGTTCGCCACGTGCTCCTCGATCGCGGCGGTCCACTGCTCCCAGAAGGAGAAGTCGACGTGCTTGGCGGTGTCGATGCGGAAGCCGTCGATCCCGAAGTCGACCCAGGCCTCGTAGATGTCGATGAAGCCGTCGACCACCTCGGGGTCGGTCGTGTCGAGGTCGTCGAGGCCGTCGAAGTCGCCGAGGACCGCGGACTCGCCCTCCCACGTGGAGTTGCCGCGATTGTTGTAACGCGCCGGGTCGTTGAGCCACGACGGCACCTTGACGTTCTCCAGGCCCTCCGGGATCACCGGGGTGTACGGCTCCTGGCTCGTGTCGCGGTAGGTGTACTCGCCCTCGGCGTACTGGATGACGTCCGCCGTGTGGTTGGTGATGATGTCGAAGTAGACCTTGATGCCCTTGGCGTGCGCCTCGTCGATCAGCGCCTCGAGCTCGGCGTTCTCGCCGAGGTGGGGGTCGATCTGCGTGAAGTCGGTGATCCAGTAGCCGTGGTAGCCGGCGGAGATGTCGTCACCGGTGCCCTGCACGGGCATGTTCTTGAACGACGGGGTCAGCCAGATCGCTGTGGTGCCCAGCCCGTCGATGTAGTCGAGCTTCTCGCGCAGCCCCGCGAGGTCGCCACCGTGGTAGAAGCCCTTGTCCGTCGGGTCGAACCCGTGGTCGAGGCGGTCGCCGTCGATCCCGCCCGTGTCGTTGGTCGTGTCGCCGTTGGCGAACCGGTCCGTCAGCACGAAGTAGAACCGCTCGTCGGACTGCGCCTGGCGCACCGGGGGGAGCGCGTCGGCGTCCGTCGGGTCGGCGGGGTCGTCGGTCGGCACCACCGTGGTGCGACCGGTCTCGGGGTCGAACACGAACTGGAGCGTCGCGTCGCCCTCGGTGGTCAGCCGGATGTTCGCGGCGTCCGGTCCGGTCGCACCGCCGCGTCCCCAGGCCTGGGACTCCCAGCTGTCGCCAGCGAGCACCTTGAACTCGTAGTCGCCCGCTGGCACGGGGGCCGTCAACGCGAACATGCCGCCCTCGGCCGCGGTCAGCAGACCGTCCTCGCACGCCGGCTCCCAGTCCGCAGCGCAGCCGAGCTCGTTCTGCAGGCTGCCGACGAGGCGATAGCTCGCTGGCTCGTCCGCCGCCTGGGCGGCGAGCGGCACGGCCACGAGACCGGTCGCGGTGAGCGAGAACAGAGACAGGGCTGCGGCGGCCTTGCGGCCTGCGCCGCGCCTCGGCTCGGTGGCAGGCTGGCGACGGTTGAGCATCGGTACGACCCCTTTGTCGGCACGCACAGCGATGTGCGTTGGTGTGTGACGGGGCCGACTCTAGACCTGCATGAAACGTTGCAGCAAGACCCCTCCGCCCCGTTGCAACATGGGATGAATAGAGGTGCCAATAACGCTGGAACTACGCCAAAGCGCCCCCTCCGCCGTTACAAGGCGGAAGGGGCGTTTCGGTGGTATAAGTTGCAGACTCAGCCGCCGAGCAGGCCGAGCTCACGGACGGCGTCCCGCTCCTGGACGAGCTCGGCGACCGAGGCGTCGATCTTCACGCGCGAAAGCTCGCCGACCTCGAGCCCCTGGACGATCTCCCAGTCCCCGCCCGACGACGTCACGGGGAACGAGCTGATCAGCCCCTCCGGCACGCCGTACGAGCCGTCCGAGACGATGCCCGCGCTGGTCCAGTCGCCCTCGGGGGTGCCGTGCACCCAGTCGTGCACGTGGTCGATGGCCGCGTTGGCCGCCGACGCAGCCGACGAGGCACCCCTGGCATCGATGATCGCGGCCCCGCGCTTGGCGACCGTCGGGATGAAGTCGTCCTCGAGCCACGTACGGTCCTCGGTGAGCTCGACGCCCGGGCGTCCTGCGACGTCGGCGTGGAACAGGTCCGGGTACTGCGTGGCTGAGTGGTTGCCCCAGATGGTGAGGCGTCGCACGTCGGCGACCGGCACACCGGCCTTCTTGGCCACCTGCGTCAGCGCGCGGTTGTGGTCGAGGCGCGTCATCGCCGTGAACCGGCTCGCGGGCACGTCCGGGGCGTGCGCCTGCGCGATGAGCGCGTTCGTGTTCGCTGGGTTCCCGACGACGAGCACCCGGACGTCGTAGGCCGCGCCGGCGTTGATGGCCGCGCCCTGGGGCTTGAAGATGCCGCCGTTGGCCGCGAGGAGGTCGCCGCGCTCCATCCCCGGGCCGCGCGGGCGCGCGCCCACGAGCAGCGCGACGTTCACGCCGTCGAACGCCGCGCGGGGCTCGTCGTGGATGTCGATGCCTGCCAGCAGCGGGAACGCGCAGTCGTCGAGCTCCATCGCGGTGCCCTCGGCCGCCTTGACTCCCTGCGGGATCTCCAGCAGGCGCAGGCGGACCGGGGTGTCCGCACCGAGCATCTGCCCGGACGCGATGCGGAACAGCAGCGCGTAGCCGATCTGCCCGGCGGCTCCGGTCACGGTCACGTTCACGGGGGTGGCACTCATCAGTCACAACTCCTTTGTCGGAACACCGAGGGCGACGCGCTCATCGTGCACCGTCGGCCTCCGCCGCGCCACAGGCGCGGTGCGGCGGAGGCCGACGGGTCGTGCGGGGTGCTGCTCAGGCGGCCAGGCGCGCCGCGAGGTTCTCGTCGAGCGCCGCGAGGAACTCCTCCGTCGTCAGGAACGGGGTGTCCTTGCTGATCAGCAGGGCGAGGTCCTTGGTCATCTTGCCGGACTCGACCGTCGTGATGACGACGTCCTCGAGAGTCTCGGCGAACGTGACGACCTCGGGGGTGTTGTCCAGCTTGCCGCGGTGCATGAGGCCCCGGGTCCAGGCGAAGATCGACGCGATCGGGTTGGTCGACGTCGGCTTGCCCTGCTGGTGCTGGCGGTAGTGGCGCGTGACCGTGCCGTGCGCGGCCTCGGCCTCGACGGTCTTGCCGTCCGGGGTCATCAGCACGCTGGTCATGAGGCCGAGCGAGCCGAAGCCCTGCGCGACCGTGTCCGACTGCACGTCGCCGTCGTAGTTCTTGCAGGCCCAGACGTAGCCGCCCTCCCACTTCATGGCGGAGGCCACCATGTCGTCGATCAGGCGGTGCTCGTAGGTCAGGCCGGCGGCGGCGAACTGGTCGGCGAACTCGGCGTCGAAGACCTCCTGGAACAGGTCCTTGAACTGGCCGTCGTAGGCCTTGAGGATCGTGTTCTTGGTGGAGAGGTACACCGGGTAGTTCCGCTGCAGGCCGTAAGCGAAGGACGCGCGGGCGAAGTCCTTGATGGACTCGTTGAAGTTGTACATGCCCATCGCGACGCCGCCCTCTTCAGGCATCGTCACGACGTCGAACTGCATGGGCTCGCCGCCGTCGGAGGGCTCGAAGGTCATGGTGACCTTGCCGGGGCCGGGGACCTTGAAGTTGGTCGACTTGTACTGGTCGCCGTGGGCGTGGCGCCCGATGATGATCGGCTTGTTCCAGCCCGGCACCAGACGCGGGATGTTCGAGATGATGATGGGCTCGCGGAAGACGACGCCACCGAGGATGTTGCGGATCGTGCCGTTGGGCGAGACCCACATCTTCTTCAGGCCGAACTCCTCGACGCGCGCCTCGTCCGGCGTGATCGTGGCGCACTTGACGCCGACGTTGTGCTCCTTGATCGCGTTCGCGGCGTCGATCGTCACCTGGTCGTCCGTCGCGTCGCGGTTCTCGATCGACAGGTCGTAGTAGCGCAGGTCGATGTCGAGGTACGGGTGGATGAGGCGGTCCTTGATGAACTGCCAGATGATGCGAGTCATCTCGTCGCCATCCAGCTCGACGACAGGTCCGACAACCTTGATCTTGCCCATGCGTGCAACGCTCCTGAGTCTTGGGTGCTTTGTTCTCCAGGCTAGCCGACTTCTTGACGTCAAGATACTTCCGGGACACGCTCTCACCATCCGTCCAGCGCGCGCACAGGTGCCCTCGGCACACTGTCCGCGGCGGCCCACCGGCCGTCCGCGCGCCCTCCACACGTCAGGAAGCTCATGACTCCCACCTCCGCGTCCACCCCGTCCGAGGACGGCACGCCCACGACGCCGACGCCGCCCGACGTCATCGACGGTCACGACGACTCGCCCGTCACGGCAGCAGACGACATCGCGACGCAGGACGGCGTCGTGCTCGAGGAGACCGTCCTGCTGGAGGACGACGCCGTGCTCGACGACGCCGCCCCGTCCTCGGCGCTCGCCGCCCCGCTCGTCGTGCGCGTCGGCGCCGAGCTCGCGGGCGCGTTCCTCGTCGTGCTCGCCGGGCTCGGCGCGGCGCTCTACTCGAACCTCACCACCGCCTGGGCGCTGGGCTCGCTGGGGCTCGCCCTCACCTTCGGCGCGACGACGCTCGCGGCGCTCCTCGCGTTCGGGCACCTCTCGGGCGGCCTGTTCAACCCCGCGCTCACCCTGGCCCGCGCCATCGCCGGTGACCTGTCGTGGCGCGACGTCCTGCCGTACTGGCTCGCCCAGCTCGTGGGGGCGGTCCTCGCCGCGGGCGTGCTCTTCGCGACCGTCCCGGCAGCGCTGCCCGAGCTCCTCGGCGTCGGGAACGCGGCTGACGTGTTCGCCGGGGTGGCGAACGGGTACGGCGAGACGTCCCTGCTGGCCACGATGACCAACGGGCAGGCGCAGTTCGACCTCCCGGCCGTACTGCTCCTCGAGCTGGTGGGCACGCTGCTCCTCGCGGCCGTGGCCGTCGCCGCCACCCGGTCGTTCGGCAGCCACGCCGACGCCGACGTCCCTGGCGGCCTGCACCGCGCACACGTGACGGGCGCCGTCGCCGTCGCCGCTGCCTACACCGCGCTGCTGCTCGCGACCACACCTGTGACGAGCGGTGCGCTGAACCCGGCGCGCGCGACGGCAGCCGCACTGTTCAGCGGCTCGGACGCCCTCGCCCAGGTCTGGGTGTTCTGGGTCGCGCCGCTGGTGGGTGCCGCCGTCGTCGGCGCCGCGCACCTGCTCCTGCGCACGCAGGCCCGCGCCCGGGCCTGACGGCTCAGATGGTCGGGGCCGTCGCCGCCAGCAGTCCCAGGGCGGCGGCGACGGTCCACATCGTCGCGACGTCGACGGTCCGCGAGCGCAGCACGAGGCCCGGGGGCCCGCTGCGGGCCGTGAGGCGGACAGCGCCGCACACGGCGAGCTGCGCGACGAGCACCCACGTCCCGTCCGCGGGGCCGACCACCACGGCGACGACCGCCGCGAGGGCGATCACGGCGGCGTTGCCCCACACCCACTGGTTGCGCCGGGGCGCGACGGGCCGCAGCGGGGTCTCGGTCATGCGTCGGCCTCCTCGGGTGCAGCGTCCGAGGCCATTGTGCTGCATCGACGGACCCAGACCGCGCGGGGCCTCTCCTTGTGCGACCTGGCGCCCACGCCCACTACGGTGAGGGCGTGAGCCGCTCCCCTGCCGTCGTCGTCGTCGGAGCTGGCCTCGCCGGGCTCCGCACCGCCGCCTGCCTGCGCACCTCGGGCTTCGCCGGGCACCTGACCCTGGTGGGCGACGAGGGTCTCGCGCCCTATGACCGTCCGCCGCTGTCGAAGCACCTGTTCGACCAGCCCACGCCCGTGTGGCTGGCTGAGGACCTCGGCCTCGCACCGGCGATCGACGACGAGCGCCTGGGCGACCCGGCCGTCGCGCTGACCGCCGAGGGCGACGGCTACGAGGTACGGCTCCGCTCCGGCGCGACGCTCCGGGCCGACGCCGTCGTGCTCGCGACCGGCGCCCGGCCGCACAACCCCTGGCCGCACGCTTGGACGCTGCACACCGCCGACGACGCCGCCCGCCTGCGCGCGGCGCTCTCCCCGGGCACCCGGCTGGCCTGCGTGGGCGCCGGTTGGATCGGCGCGGAGCTCGCGGGCGTCTGCGCGGCCGCCGGCGTCGACGTGACGGTCATCGAGGCTGCGCCGACCCCCCTGTACGCGGCGCTCGGCGCGGAGGTCGGTGCGCGCACAGCCGCCTGGTACCCGGCCGGAACGCTCCGCACGGACTCCGCCGTCGCGGACGTCGTCGCGGGCGCCGTCTTGCTCGAGGGCGGCGAGAAGATCCCCGCGGACGTCGTCGTCGCCGCGATCGGGGTGCGTCCGGCGACGGCGTGGCTCGCGGACAGCCCGGTGCCGCTCCTGCCCGACGGCACCGTCCGCGTGGACGAGCTCATGCGGCCGCTGCTCGCGACGGGCGAGGTCGCGCTCCCGCGGCTCCGCGTCGTCGGCGACCTCGCCACGCGCCGGTCGCGCCGGCACGGCTGGGTTCGTCCGGGGCACTGGGACGCTGCCCTCCGGGGTCCGGAGCCCGCCGCCGCGTCCCTGGTCGCCGAGCTCGCCGGGGAGCACCCGGGCGACCCGACGACCGCCCCGGACCCGGCACCGTACGTGTTCTCCACCCAGCACGGTCACGACCTTGCTCTCTTCGGCGCCCCGAGCCCCGACGCCGAGGTCGTGCTGCGAGAGGACGGCACCGGCTGGACCGCGCTGTGGGTCTCGCCCGTGGACGGCACCACCTCGGCGATCCTCACGGTGGACCGGCCGCGCGACACGGCGGCCGCCCGCCGGCTCTTCGCCGGCGAGCGGCTCCCTCGCGTGGACACGGAGGCTGTGCGGGACCCCGCGGAACGGCTCGTGCCGATGGTCGAGCGACGGTAGCCCGACCACCAGCGCGGCCGCTCAGCCGGTCAGGCAACCACGGCGACCTCGAGTGGCTCGACCACAGGCCTCGCAGCCGGCTCGGCATCGGGGCGTCCCATGCCTCGGTACCTCCATCCGGCCTCGGCCCAGCGGGCGGGGTCGAGCGCGTTGCGGGCGTCGATGACGACCTTGCCGTGCACGAGCTCGGCCACGCGCCACGGGTCGAGCTCGCGGTACTCCGCCCACTCCGTGACGAGCACGAGCACGTCGGCGGCGAACAGCGCGTCGACCGTGTTGGTCGCGAATCCCAGCTGCGGGTGCTGCTGGATCGCGTTGAGGATCGCGTGCGGGTCCGTCGCCACGACGTCGGCCCCGAGGCCCTTGAGGCGAACGGCGACGTCGAGGGCCGGGGAGTCCCGGATGTCGTCGGACTCGGGCTTGAACGCCAATCCGAGGAGCGCCACCTTCTTGCCGTGCACGTCGCCGCCGAGCTCGTCGACCACCATGTCGACGACCCGCTGGCGGCGTCGCATGTTGATCGTGTCCACCTCGCGCAGGAACCCCACCGAGTCCCCTCGGCCGAGCTCCTCGGCCCGGGCGGCGAAAGCACGGATGTCCTTCGGGAGGCATCCGCCGCCGAAGCCGATCCCCGCGTTGAGGAACCGCCGGCCGATGCGCGCGTCGTAGCCGATCGCGTCCGCCAGCGAGGTGACGTCGGCGCCCGTCGTCTCGGCTATCTCAGCCATCGCGTTGATGAAGGAGATCTTCGTCGCGAGGAAGGCGTTGGCCGCGACCTTGACGAGCTCGGCCGTGGCGTAGTCGGTGGCGACGAGCGGGGTGCCGGCGTCCAGGGCGCTCCGGTACACGTCGTCGAGGACCGCCCTCGCATGCTGGCGGGCGGGGGTGCCGTCGACCTTGCCCTGCTCGTCGGGCGGCAGACCGTAGACGAGTCGATCAGGCGTGAGCGTGTCCTCGACGGCATACCCCTCTCGCAGGAACTCCGGGTTCCATGCGAGCACGGCCCCCGTTCCCGCCTCGATGATCCGCTGCGCGAGGTGCGCGGCAGTACCGACCGGCACGGTCGACTTCCCGACGACGAGGTCGCCCGGGCGCAGGTGCGGGAGGAGCGCATCGAGCACCGCGTGGACGTAGGTCAGGTCCGCGGCGTCCTCCCCCCGGCGCTGCGGCGTGCCGACCGCGACGAAGTGGACCTGCGCACCGGCGGCTGCCGCGGGGTCGGCCGAGAACGTCAGCCGCCCGGACTCCCGGCCCGAGCGGACGATGGTGTCGAGGTTCGGTTCGAAGAACGGCGCCACGCCGGCCGACAGAGCGCGCACCTTGGACTCGTCGACGTCGATGCCGACGACGTCGTGCCCGAGGTGGGCCATGCAGGCGGCGTGGACGGCTCCGAGGTAGCCGCATCCGAAGACAGAGATTCTCATGAGGTCTCCTCAAGGGTGTCGTCAGGTGGAGGGAACGATCTCGTTCTCGCGCAGCGCTGCTTCCAGCGCGGGGGCGAGCGAGCGAGCGGCGGTCGCCGTGATGTGCGAGTCGTCGCGGTAGAGCAGCAGCCCGTTGCGGACAGCGGCGCACTGCGCGCCGTCGCAGAACAGGGGCAGGAGGTCGATCACGGTGACGCCGGCCTGACGGCCGGTGATCGCCTCCTGGATGACGGGTTCCTCGACGCCGTCGTGCGGGAAGGAGCAGCGCGACCAGTCGTCGAAGGCCGAGGAGATGCACGTCGGGATGTCCTCTTCCGGGTTCGGTGTGTCTCGGAGGTAGGCGATCGGCGCACCGGCCTCGCGCAGCCGCTCGAGGGAGTCCTCCCAGGCCGCCAGGGTCTCGGCCTTGTCCGGCAGATAGGTATGGAGCGAGGAGACGACGACGAGCTCAGGCCTCAGGTCGTGGATCGCCTCGATGGACGCGGCGCGCCACCGGACGCACTCCGGGTCGGAGAACCGTGAGTCGTCGTCGCGCGGACGGATGTTCTGGACGGGGCAGCCGGCCTTGGCGAACACGGACACCTCCCACCCATGGGTGGCAGCAAGCTCGTCGAACGCCGGGAGCCACTGGTGGGCGTGACTGTCGCCGAAGAGGACGACGGGTGTCCCGCCCGGTGGGCCGAGCGTGCACGAGAGGACCAGCCCGACTTCCTTGTCGTGGAGGCAGTCCGCCGGTACCGGTTCGTCGCCGGGGGCGTCGAGCGGGTTCGGCGACACCGGGCCGGAGCCGGTGCCGCGGTCGGGTCCGAAGACCTGCTCGAAGGTCGCGGTGTCGATCGGGACGGACGCCTCCGTGGACGACAGCGACTCGACCGCCGACGACCCCGTGACCAGCGCGGCCGCGGTGGTCGCCGAGACCCCGAGGAAGCCGACTGCGGTCGCCGCGGTCGCGCGGACAGCGATCTGCCGCCACCGCCCGAGCGGGATCTCGAAGAGGTGCAGAGTGCCGACGGCGAGCAGCAGCGCCCCGAGCATGAGCACGCTCCGCTCCTGCCACGGCAGCTGGCCGGTCTGGTTCTCGACGAGCACGAGCACCGGCCAGTGCCACAGGTACCACGCGAAGGAGAGGCGACCGATGTAGCGGACCGGTCGCCGCGACAGGAAGGCTCCGATCGATCCGCGCTCGCTCGCGACGAGGATGCCCCCGGCGATGATCGCGGCGGTGCCGAGCGTCGGGACCAGGGCGGCCGACCCCGGGAACGGCGTCGCCTCGTCGAACGCGACGACCGACCACAGGACCGCTGCCAGGCCGGCCCACCCCAGGGCGTACCCGGTGCGACGGGGTGCGGCCCTCCTCGACTGGAGCTGGAGCCAGTGCGCCACGGTGGCGACGATCCCGCCCACCCCGAACTCCCAGGCACGGGTAGTGGTCGCCATGTAGGCGAGCACCGGGTCGCTGCTCGTCGTCACGACCGAGTAGGCGAACGACACGGCGGTGACGAGCACGACGCTGAGGGTCAGGAGTCTCGCGTTCAGCAGCGGGAACCGCTTGGCAACGGTGAAGGAGGCCAGGACGAGCAGCGGCCAGACCAGGTAGAACTGCTCCTCGACGGCGAGCGACCAGTAGTGCAGCACGGGACTCTCCGCGGCCGACGACGCGAAGTAGTCGGTGCCGACGCCGATGAAGTGCCAGTTGCCGGCGAAGAGGCCGGAGGCCAGGACCGCTCGGCTCGTGTTGTACACCCCCAGCAACGGCTCGAGCAGGAACGAGGCGAGGCACACGACGACGAGCACGAGGGCGGCGGGCGGGATGATCCGCCGGGCCCGACGCGCGTAGAACCGAAAGAAGTCGATCCGCCCGCTCCCCTGCGCCTCGCGGAGCAGGAGCCCGGTGATGAGGAATCCGGAGATGACGAAGAAGACGTCGACGCCGACGAATCCGCCCGTGAAGCCGGGGACGGAAGCGTGGAACGCGACGACGGCCAGCACGGCGACGGCGCGCAGGCCCTCGACGTCCGTGCGGAAGTGCTCGCGACCGACCGGCGCGAGGCGCGTCGATCGTTCGTCGAGCGCGGTGCCCCCCTGGGGCGCGGCAGTCGTCCCGCTCATAGCCAGGGCAGCATCGCGTCGAACCATCCGGCGGCGATCGCGGCGACGAGCGCGATGAACGCGCTGAAGCCGATGGACTCGATCGCTGTCGCGTTCCCGCTCTCACGGGTCCTGTCGTGGCGTGTAGCCATGGTCGTCACCGGCTCTCGTGCGTCGTCGTGGACGGAAGGACGCCGGCTGGCGCCTCCCGAGGTGGGGACTGGGGCAGGGCCGGCGCGGCGGCTGGCCGCACGACGGCGACAAAGCTCGCGAGCAGCGGGACCGCGAGGTAGGTGTAGCCGAGGAGGAAGGCAGCCATCATCCAGAAGTCGGCCCACCCGTAGACGTGGATGTCGTACAGGAGGGCGACCCACGAGATCGCGAGCGTGAGCGACACCGTGACGATCCCGACCTTCGCGATCGTGGTCGCCAGGCTGCTCTTCTTGCCCACCGCCCCGGTCGCGACCCACCCTGCGGTGCGCCCCGTGAGCTTGTGCGTGATCGCAAGCGCGTGCGCGAAGCTGTAGGCCATCTGGACGCGGAGGACCTCGAACCGCCAGTGCGACTTCATGACGCTCGGGAGGAGGACGAAGTACACCCACACGCCGGCGAGGAACGGCACGTAGTGGTCGGCGCGCACCTGGTCGGCGAAGAACAGCGCCATGAGCATGCCGGGCAGGTGCAGCACGAAGACGTTGAGCGCCGTGCTGATGTAGTACAAGAAGCCAGACCAGAACGCGATCCGCTGCCGGAGGGTCAGCGCCCCGTGGTTCGCCTGTCCGCTCGCGAGCAGCGTCATCGACCCGTTGCACCACCGGTACTGCTGGTTCAGGAATCCCTGAAGGTCGTCCGGGCAGAGGCCGCGCGAGACGAGGATCGGGACGTAGCGCACCGAGTAGCCCGCATGCGTGAGCTTGATCCCCGTGTGCACGTCCTCGCTGTGCTCGATCTCGGCGAAGCCGTTCGCCTGGTCCAGCGCAGACCGCCGATACACCGCGCACGTCCCGACGCAGATGGGCGCGCCGGCGCGATCCCGCGACGGCTGCACCCAGCGGTAGAAGAGCTCCTGGGTCGCACCGGCGGTCCGCTCCAGCCAGTTCATGTCGGTCGCGGTGCCGAAGAACTGCGGGGTCTGCACGATCCCGATCTCGGGGTCCTCCATGTAGGGGATCGTGTGCTGGAGGAAGTCGGCGCGCGGGGTGAAGTCGGCGTCGAGGATGACGATGAAGTCGCCGCCCGACTGTGCGAAGCCCGCGCGGAGATTGCCTGCCTTCTTGAGGTGTCCCCGGTCGGGTCGGACGCGGTAGTGGAAGCCGAACTCTGCGGCGAGGTCTCGCACCGCCGGCAGGTCGGCGTCGTCGAGGACCCAGACCTCGAGCCTGCCGCGCCACCGCATCTTCGCGACGAAGGTGTAGGTGTTCCTGAGCACGGCGAGGTCCTCGCCGCACGACGGCAGGAACACGTCGACGGACGGCACCGCGTCGTCGGGTGTGGTCCGGTCCCAGGTCGCGATGCGAACCTCGTGCGACTCCCTCGTGTCCCGTCGCCTGTTCAGGCCGGAGATCGCGGAGAGCACGAGGGCGAGGATGCTCACGCCGAGCAGGAGAAGGAGTGGGTAGAGCCAGGGACTCGTCAGCGAGAACCGCGTGAGGCTCGTCGCCGCGAGCGCGAACGCGACCATCGACAGCAGCTGGACCCACCGCCGCTGCGGGCCGAGGTACCAGTAGAGCTCTTCGTCGTCCGGCGGCGCGACGACGGCGGCGACCGGTTCCTCGTGAGGCGCCGGTCCGCCGACGGCGGGGCGATCGATCTCGATCGCTTCAGACGGCGCGGACGCTTGTTCGCGTCTCGCTCGCACAGCTCCATCGAGGTGGATCTGGACTGCGGGCATGGGGCTCACCTCCGTGTACGCACGGAACGGCGCTCAGCCGTTCACTGGTGTGAACAGGACGCGTCGTCGAGCCCCGAGGGACTTCGTTCACCGGTCTGGCCGGTGCACCCAGGCAACCACGCAGAGCGGCACCGGAAGTGTCCTCGCTGTGATTTCGCGGTAAACGTCATGTTTCGTCCTTTCCGTGGCGGATTGCGGTGCTAGCGTCGACGGCGAAGGGCAGGTCGATTCGGCGGACAGCGGGGGCAGCATGACCGGTCGCGATCCGAGCAGGCTCCGCCCCTGGCTCCTGGCCACCGCCACGGTCGTGGCCCTCGTTCTGGTCGGCGGCGCGGTGTGGTTCAGCCGCGCACCCGGCACAGCGCTGCTCGACGCACCACTCGACGTGCGCCTTGACGTGAGCCCCGACACCGCGGCGGCCCGGGCCGTGCAGGACGCCAGCTCCCTGAGCAGGCAGGACAGGGCCCTGCTGCGGCGGATCAGCACGCGCCCCACCGCCCTGTGGGTGTCAGGGCCTCCGGAGTCCGCCGAGCGGATCGTGGACGAGATGGTCCAGGGGGCGACCGCGCGACGCGCCACCGCGACGCTCGTGGCCTACAACGTCCCGGGCCGCGACTGCGGCAGCCACTCCGCCTCGCCCCAGGACCTCGACGCCGCCGGCTATCGCGCCTGGATCGACGCGTTCGTCGCCGGGCTCGGCACGCACCGGGCCGTCGTCGTCCTCGAGCCGGACGCCCTCGCACAGCTCGACTGTCTCGCGCCCGACCGTCGGGCCGAGAGGATCACGCTGCTCCGGTACGGCATCGAGCGGATCGCGGCGCAAGGTTCGTGGGTCTACGTCGATGCCGGACACTCGGGCTGGCACGGGGCGACCGAGATGGCTGACAGGCTAGAGGCCGCGGGTGTCGCGCAGGCCGCAGGCTTCAGCCTCAACGTCTCGAACTTCCGCAGCACGGACGACCAGGTGCGCTACGGCTCGGAGATCTCCGCGGCGCTGGGCACGTCGACGCACTTCGTCGTCGACACGAGCCGGAACGGTCGACCGTCGGACGACGGAGAGTGGTGCAACCCTCCGGGGCGTGGCCTGGGTCGCACGCCGACCGTGGAGACCGACCACCCGCTGGTCGATGCCTACCTGTGGATCAAGCACCCGGGGAAGTCGGACGGTCCGTGCAACGGCGGACCTCCGGCCGGGCAGTGGTGGCCCGAGTACGCGCTCATGCTCGCGCGCAACGCCCCCGGCGGTTGATCCTTCGGCTGCGCGCCGAACTCGGGCGGGCCAGTCCGTCGCTCATCCCCGGACGGGCCCGCCCCCTGCCATCAGTGCGCGAAGTGGCGCGTCCCCGTGAAGTACATCGTCACGCCCGCGGCCTGGGCCGCCGCGACGACCTCCTCGTCACGGATCGACCCGCCCGGCTGGACGACCGCGCGGACGCCCGCGTCGAGCAGCACCTGGAGGCCGTCGGCGAACGGGAAGAACGCGTCCGACGCCGCCACGGCCCCACGTGCACGCTCGGGCGTCGCCCGCTCGACGGCCAGCCGGCACGAGTCCACGCGGTTGACCTGGCCCATGCCGACGCCCACCGAGGCGCCGCCCGAGGCCAGGAGGATCGCGTTCGACTTCACGGCCCGCACGGCCCGCCACGCGAAGGCGAGGTCGGCCAGGACGGCGTCGTCCGCGGCGGGACCGGCGGCGAGGGTCCACGTCGTCGGGTCGTCGCCGGCGGCGTCGACCTGATCGCGCTGCTGGACGAGCACGCCGCCGCTGATCGGCCGCCACTCGGTGACTGCGCCTCGCACGGGAGCGGTCGCCTGCAGCAGGCGCACGTTCTTCTTCTGGGTCAGGACCTCGAGCGCGCCGGGCTCGAAGCCGGGCGCGACGACGACCTCGGTGAACACGGGCGCGATCTGCTCGGCCGCGGCGCGGGTGAGCACCGTGTTGGTCGCGATCACGCCGCCGAACGCCGACACCGGGTCGCACGCGTGCGCCTTGGCGTGGGCGTCGGCGACGTCGGAGCCGACCGCGATGCCGCACGGGTTGGCGTGCTTGATGATCGCCACCGCCGGCGCGTCGTGGTCGTGGGCGGCCCGCCAGGCGGCGTCGGCGTCGACGTAGTTGTTGTAGCTCATCTCCTTGCCGTGCAGCTGCTCCGCGCCGGCGAGGCCTGCGGCCTCGCCCGGCTCCCGGTACAGCGCGGCGCCCTGGTGCGGGTTCTCGCCGTAGCGCAGCACGGCCTGCCGCTCCCAGGCGGCGCCCGCGAAGTCGCCGAAGCCGTCCGTCGCGTCCTGGTCCGCGAACCACTGCGCGACGGCGACGTCGTAGGCCGCGGTGTGCGCGAAGGCCTGCGCCGCGAGCGCCCGGCGCTCGGCCAGCGAGAAGCCGCCATCCTGCACGGACTCGATCACGACGTCGTACGCCGCGGGGTCGACGACGACGGCGACGCTCGGGTGGTTCTTCGCCGCCGCCCGCACCATGGACGGCCCGCCGATGTCGATCTGCTCGACGCAGGCGTCGAAGTCCGCGCCGGAGGCGACGGTCTCGGTGAACGGGTAGAGGTTCACCACGACCAGCTCGAACGGCGCGATGTCGAGCTCGTCGAGCTGCGCGAGGTGGTCGGGCTTGCGGGTATCGGCAAGGACCCCGGCGTGCACGCGCGGGTGCAGCGTCTTGACCCGGCCCTCGAGGCACTCCGGGAAGCCGGTGAGCTCCTCGACACCGGTGACCGGGACCCCGGCGGCGGCGATCATCGCGGCCGTCGAGCCGGTCGAGACGATCTCGACCCCGGCCGCGTGCAGGGCGGTCGCGAGGGCCGGCAGGCCGGTCTTGTCGTAGACGCTCACGAGCGCGCGGCGCACGGCGCGACGGTCGGTGGCGAAGGACGGCTGGCTGGGCAGGTTCACGGATGCTCCCGAGGTCGCGTGACGGATGACCCAGGCGCCCAGGCGGGCGGCGCCCTGTACGGGGACCTCGGCCGCTCCCCGGTGGTCAGGTCCACCTTCGCCAGTCACGGCCGGGCACTACTGTACCGGTGAGCGGCCCGGGCGCCAGGCCCGCACGGCTGCACCGACGAGAGGGAACGCGCGTGGCGAGGACCGACGAGCCCGGCACGACGCCGTCCTCCCCGGTGCCGAGCGACGCCCAGCGTCGCACGCTCCGGGTCCTGGTCGCGGCGCAGGTGCTCTCCGGAGCAGGCCTCGCCGCGGGCATCACGGTCGGCGCGCTGCTGGCCCAGGAGATGCTGGGGGCGACGAGCCTCGCCGGCCTACCGACGGCACTCTTCACGGCCGGCTCGGCCGCCGCTGCGGTCCTCGTCGGGCGCGTGTCCCAGCGCGCGGGCCGACGCGCCGGCCTCGCGCTCGGATACGGGATCGGCGCCGTCGGGAGCGTCGCCGTCGTCGTCGCCGCCGTGCTGGACAGCGTGCCGCTGCTGTTCGCGGCGCTCGTCGTCTACGGCGCCGGCACGGCGACCAACCTGCAGGCGCGCTACGCGGGCGCCGACCTCGCCGCGCCGGCCCACCGCGGGCGCGCCGTGAGCACCGTCCTCGTCGCCACGACCCTCGGAGCCGTCGCGGGACCGAACCTGGTCACCGTGATGGGGCGGCTCGCCGAGTCGTGGGGCATCCCGGCGCTGGCCGGACCGTTCCTGCTCGCTGCGCTCGCCTACGGCTCCGCGGGAGCCGTCCTGTGGGTGCTGCTGCGGCCCGACCCCCTCCTGCTCGCGCGCGAGCTCGCCGTCACCGCGGCAGCCGAGGCCGCCGCCGGGCGCGGGCCCGCGGTCACCGACGTCGAGTCTCGCCCCCGCACGGTGCTGCACGCGGGGATGGTCATGGTGCTCACCCAGCTCGTGATGGCCGCGATCATGACCATGACCCCGGTGCACATGCGCGCGCACGGCCACAGCCTCGGGGCCGCGGGTCTCGTCATCGCGGTGCACGTCGGCGCGATGTACCTGCCCGCGCCGGTCTCGGGGTGGCTGGTGGACCGGTTCGGGCCGCGCGCCGTGTCCGGAGGCGCGGGGGTGACGCTGCTCGCGGCGGGCCTCGTGGCCGCGCTCGCGCCCGTGGAGTCCGTCGGTGTCCTCGCGCTCGCCCTGGCGCTGCTCGGGTTCGGCTGGAGCCTCGGTCTGGTCGCCGGCACGGCGATGCTGGCCGACGCCGTCCCGCTCGCCGCCCGCGCCCGCACCCAGGGCTCGGTGGACCTCACCATCGCGCTCGCCGGCGCGAGCGGCGGGATGGCGTCGGGGTTCGTCGTCGCGTCGACGAGCTACGCGGTCCTCTCGCTCGTCGGCGGCATCCTCGCGCTCGCCATCGTGCCCCTGGTCGCCCTGAGCGCCCGCGAGGCCGTGCGACGCTGAGGGCCGTCAGCCGTGGCCGACGAGGGCGCGTCGGCCCTCGACCCGCAGGCCTTCGCGCGCCGCCCGCCCGACCCACGTCACCAGCAGCTCGCGCTCGGCGACCTTGATGCGCTCGTGCAGGCTCGCCTCGTCGTCGTCGTGGAGCACCTCGACCGCCGCCTGGGCGAGGATCGGGCCCGTGTCGACACCGGCGTCCACCACGTGCACGGTGCAGCCCGTGACCCGCACACCGTACGCCAGCGCGTCCCGCACGCCGTGCGCGCCGGGGAACGCCGGCAGGAGCGCGGGGTGCGTGTTGAGGATCCGCCCGCCGAACTCGTCCAGGAAGGGTGCGCCGAGGATCCGCATGAAGCCGGCCGAGACGACGAGGTCAGGCGCGAACACGCGCACCGCCTGCGCGAGCGCACCGTCCCACTCCGGGCGCGCGGAGAAGTCCGCCGGCCGCACGACGACGGTCGCGACTCCCGCGGCGCGCGCCAGGTCGAGGCCGCCGGCGTCGGGGCGGTCCGAGACGACGGCGACGACGCGCGCGCCGTACGCGGGATCCTCGTGCGCGGCGAGCAGGGCGGCGAGGTTGGAGCCCGCGCCCGAGAGCAGGACGACGAGGCGGGCAGGACCGTCGGCACGCGGCGACGTCGTGAGGGTCGGCATGGGACCGACCCTAGCGGGACGCGGCTGGGCCGTCCGTGCCGTCCCGCTCGTCGGCGTCGGGCTCGGCGGCGTCGGCCGCACCGCCGCGGGCTCCACCGCCGAGGACCGCCGGGGGCGAGGCGTCCGGGCCCGGCGGGCTCGGCACCGGGGGGGCCGGTATCGCCGGCGCTGACGGCGGGCTCGGCACGGACGGGGCCGACACGGGCGAGGGCGCCGTGCGCGACGTGCGCGCGGTCCGGGCGGTGCGCGGGGTCAGGGCGGTGCGCGCCGTCGGCTCCCCGGGAGCGTCCGTCGCGTCCTCCTTGGCGTCCCCGCGACGCAGGCGTCGCCATCCGGTGGTCACGCCGCGGCGCGTGGTGGGGTGCGCGAGCACCAGCAGGAGCAGCGCACCGACCGCGACCTCGCCTCCGACGACGAGCCCCACCACGAGCGGGTCCGCTCCGATCTCAGCCATGCGCCCCGGCCCCGCGGAGCCACCGGCGAGGTCCATCAGCACGGCGGTCGAGGCACCCGCCGTGAGCCCGATCGTCAGGCCGGCCAGGCCGACGTCGCGCCACCGCTCGGCCGCGCGGCGCACCAGCAGCGCTGCCAGCGCACCGGCGGCGGCCACCGCCGCGGGCCCGAGCAGCCAGAACGCACCGGGCAGCGACTCGGCCGGCATCGCGCCGAGGATCGGGAAGACCGGCATCGGGCCCATCACCACGTCGGTCGGCGCGAAGTGGCTGCCAGAACCGACGGCGAAGCCGGGCCCCGCGACCCAGGAGACAGCCCAAAGCACGACGTTGGGCACGAGGGTCGACTGACCGAGCGCGAGCGCGGCCGCGTCGAAGCCCGTGACGTCGAGCGCCGTGACCACGTCCATCGAGCGGGAACGGCCCATGAAGACCCACGCGAGCACGAGCAGGCTCGCGACGGCCACGACCATCGCCACGGCAGCGAGCCCGGCGCGGGCTCCCAGCCGCGCCGACGCGGGGACGCGCTCGAGCGCTCCCCACCACTGCGGCAGGTCCGGGCGGTCCGCGGTGCTCAGGAGCGCGGCCCCCGCGCCCAGCCCTGCTACGCCGAGCCCGCCCAGGACCGCAGACCCGAGCTGGGCGGCCCCGGCGAAGCCGGCCAGCAGCACGACGAGCACCGTCACGAGCACGTACGTCCCGACCGCGGCCCCGAGCGCCGACCACGTGCGCTGCGCGGTCCGGCGCGCGGACGCGTAGCAGGCCAGCACGGCGAGGGCCGTGAGGCCGATCGGGATCACGGACACCACGGACCCGGCGGTCACCAGCGGCACGCCGTGCGCCAGCAGCCACAGCCCGGCGCCGGTGACGACAGCCGCCGGCCACGAGGTCGACTCGTTGCCAGGGTCGGCCGACGTCGCCACGAAGACCGCGACCGCGGGCAGCACGACGACCGCGAGCGAGAGCACGGCCGCCTGCAGCGCAGCGAGCACGCCGGTGACCCACGACGCGGTCTCGTGCTCCGGCGTCGTGGCGTCGTCGATCACTCGCCGCCGCCGTCCGAGGACGGCGAGGGCACCGGTGGGGGCGCTCACCGTCCCATCGTCACCCGGGTCCGCACGGCTGGCGCAGTCCGACACGCGCGCGTGGGAGGTGTCACGGCGCGACGTCGCGCTCGCGGTCCAGGAGCCGGGCGTAGGCACCGCCCGCCGCGGCCAGCTCGGCGTGGGTGCCGCGCTCGACGACGCGCCCCTGGTCGAGGACGACGATCTGCTCGGCGTCCCGCACCGTCTCGAGCCGGTGCGCCACCTGGATGACCGTGCGACCGCGCGCGAGCTCGGTCACGGCAGCCTGGACGAGACCCTGGGTGGTGGCGTCGAGCTGGCTCGTGGCCTCGTCCAGCACGATCACCGGGGCGTCCTGCAGGAAGGCCCGGGCGATCGCGACGCGCTGGCGCTGCCCGCCGGACAGTCGCGCGCCCTGCTCACCGATCCGCGTGGCGTACCCGTCGGGGAGGCCTGCGACGACGTCGGTCAGGTGCGCGCGGGCGCACGCGGCGTCGAGCTCCGCCCGCGTCGCGTCGGGACGGGCGAGGCGGAGGTTGGCCTCGAGGGTGTCGTTGAACAGGTAGGGCCGTTGCGGCACGACGGCGACGGACCGGCGCAGCTCGGCGAGCGTGAGGTCACGGACGTCGACGCCGCCGAGGCGCACGGTGCCCGCGCCCGGGTCCCACGCGCGCAGGAGCAGCGACGTGACCGTCGACTTCCCGGCCCCCGAGGCGCCGACGAGCGCCGTCGTCGCCTCCGCGGGGATGGTGAGGTCCGCGTCCGCGAGCGCCGGCGTGGCGCTGCCGGGGTAGGTGAAGGTGACGCCCTCGAACGTGACGCCGAACGGCCCCTCCCCCGGCAACGAGCGAGGCGCGGGCGGGTCCGCGGTGGCCGGGGCGGCGTCCGCGACCTCGAGGACTCGCCGGGCGGAGGCGAACGCCTGGTCCAGGTCGCTGCTGAGGCCCTCGACCGCGAGCACCGCGGGGAACGCACCGAGCACCACGGCAAGGGTGACGACCAGCGCCGTCCATGACGTGGCGCCGTCGGCGACGAGCCCGGCGCCCGCCCAGGTGAGCGCGAGCAGCGTGACCGGGACGAGCACGCTGCTCGCGGCGCTGCGTGCGCCCCCCGCGGCGGCGGCCCCGCGCACGGCCCTCCCCGTGGCGTCGCCCCGGGCGTCGAGCTCGCGCAGCCGGCGCGCCGCGGCGTCGAACGCGAGGATCTCCCGGGCGCCCTGCACGGTGTCGGACACGTGCTGGGCCAGGTCGCCTCGCCCGGCGCGCAGGTCCCGGGCCAGCGCGGCCGACCGGACCGCCCGCCACCGGGGCACCACAGCGCCCGCGACCAGCCAGGCGGCCCCCGCGACCAGCGCGAGGACCGGGTGCGCCCACAGCGCGATGCCCACGGCGACGAGCAGCGGCGTCACGACCGCGGTCACCGCCGGCACGAGCGTGTGCGCGAAGAACACCTCGACCCGGTCGACGTCGCGCGTCACGCGAGCCAGCAGGTCGCCCGAGCGGCGCCCCTCGATCGCCGCGGGCGCCTGCGGCTCGAGCCGCTCGAAGAAGAACACGCGCAGGATCGCGAGCGCGCGGAACGCCACCGTGTGCCCGGTGAGCTGCTCGAGGTAGCGCGTGACTCCCTTGCCGACGGCGAGGGCGACCAGCAGCGCGACGACCCGTCCGGTGCTCGGGGCGTCCGGGCTGCCACCGACGCCGCCGGCGACGCCCCAGGCCGCGACGCCCAGCAGGCCGAGGCCGCACAGCTGCGTCAGAACCCGGAACACGAAGGATGCTGCGAGGGGTGGCAGGGTGGGCCGCGCGAGGCTCAGGAGCTGGCGGGCGTCGGCGCGGCGCTGGGCGCGGTCGGCCAGGCGTGGGGCGGCGCTCATCGGTCGTCTCCTGCCGTCGTCGGGCGCGCCACGTCCAGGAGCCGTCCGTCGCGCAGCTCGAGCACCCGGTCTGCGCCGGCCGCGGCCGAGGCCCGATGCGTGATGGTCAGGACCGTGCGGCCCCGGCTCGCACGCTCGAGCGCGTCGACGATCACACGCTCCGAGCCGAGGTCCACCTGGGCGGTCGGCTCGTCGAGGATCAGCAAGGGCGCGTCCCGGAGCACCGCGCGGGCGATCGCGAGCCGCTGGGCCTGGCCGCCGGAGAGCGACAGGCCACGCTCGCCCACCGCGGTGGCGAGCCCGGCGTCGAGCGCGCGCACGTCGTCGGCGAGCGCGGCGACGTCGAGCGCCTCCCACAGCTCCTCGTCGCTCGCATCGGGCGCGGCGAGCCGCAGGTTCTCGGCGATCGTTCCTGTGAACAGGTACGTACGCTGCGCGACGACCGCGACCTGGGCGCGCGCCTGCGCGAAGGACATGGCCGAGGTCGCGACCCCGCCGAGCCGCACGGTCCCGGTCTGCGGGAGCCACACCGCCTGGAGGAGGTCGGCGAGCGTGGACTTGCCCGCTCCGGACCGCCCGACGAGCGCGACCCGCTCCCCCGGTGCGAGGTGCAGGTCGAGGTCCGTGACCACGGCGGTGCCGTCGGGGTAGGCGAAGCACACAGCGTCGAGGTCGACGGCGATGCCCGCCGCGGTCCGCTCCGGCGCGGTGCGGCTCGGCGCCGGCTCCGCGACGATCGGACGCTGGGCGGCGAGCTTCTCGGCCTCGCGCTCCGAGGCCCGCCCCGCGAGCCCGAGGTAGAAGAACTGCCCGACCCGGTCGAGCGGCTCGAGGAGGAGCGTCGCGAGCAGGACGAGCGCGACGCCCTCCCCGGGCGTGATCGCGCCCGCCTCGACGCGGGTCATCGCGAGCCATCCCGTCAGCGCCACGAAGCCGAGCCAGAACGCGGCGTCCGCGACGAGGATGACCACCTGGTTGCCGCGCAGCAGCCGCATCACCGCCTGGCGCACCTCCTCGGACGCCGCGGCCAGCTCGCGCGCGCGCTGCTCCCCTGCGCCCAGGAGCCGCAGCGTCGTCAGCCCCTGGATCGCGTCGAGGAACGCGCCGGCGAGGCGGCGGGAGCTCACGCGGTACGCCGCCGACGACGCCCGGAACAGTCGTTGGAACCCGATGATGATCGCGGGCGCGACGGGGACGACCACCGCGAGCACGAGGGCGGTGAGCGGGTCGATCGCGACGCCGACGACGACGAGCACCACGACGGGGACCGTCACCGACGCGACGGCGGGACCGAGAAACGCGCCGCGGTAGGCCCCGACGCGCTCGGTCGCGTCCGTGGCGGTGGAGACGAGCCGACCCGTCGCGACCCGGGTGACGTCAGGCGGCCCGGCGGCGAGGAACGCGCGCATCACGCGGTGGCGCAACGTCTGCTCCACCTGCGCCTGGCGGCCTGCGGCTGCGCGGGCCACCCAGGCGGTCGCGACGCCGGCGACGAGCGCCGCGGCCACGGCCAGCACCATCTCACCGGCAGCCAGGTCACGGCCCGCGCGGATCGCATCGAGCGCCCGGCCGAGCACCAGGTAGACGACCGCGAGGGCGATCGTGGCGAGCCAGGTCACCAGCACCGGCGGCCAGAGGTCGCGGGTCAAGACGGGTAGCTGCGGTCCCCCGGCAGGCGCGGATCCGGGGTGCGAGGGCATGGATGCATCCTAGGCCGCGGGTGCTTCTCCGGCCTGTCCGCGCAGCGGCCGCGCGCACCAGTCGAGGGAGAGCCACGCGCCTGTCCCGGCGAGCGCCACCGAGACCGCCGTCCCCAGCGCCACGGGGCCGTCGATACCGCTGCGGAAGACGAGCGCCCATAGCCCTGCCGCCGCGACGGCCGCGACGATCGCCGCAGCGGGGCGCTCGACCGGACCCGCGGGCAAGGGCGCGAGGCGCACGAGAACCGGCGCAAGCAGCCCACCGAGGATCAGACCGACTGCCAGCCCCACCAACCCGCCGGCCAACCCCGAGCTCGACGACTGGCCGGCCGCGGCCCACACCACGACACCGGCGAACCCGCAGACGAACCCGCCCGCGGCGCCGAGGACCAGGCATCTCCGCACGACGGCGACGGTCGCGGCACTCCCCCTGCTGCTCATGCGGTGATCGTGCCAGGCGCGCTGCCGCGCGCCAGACCACAGGACCTACGAGGCCAGCGAATCGTCGTAGGTCTCCGTGCCGGGCATGGCGCGGTGGTCCCCGCGCACGGGGCGCAGCACCCACGGCAACGCCCACCAGGACATCGCCCCGGCCACGACCATGGAGACGACGGTGCCCGCGTGCAGCACCCAGGCCCCGCTCGAGACGACGAGCCACATCACGCCCGCCACGAGCACGCCCAGCGTGGCGACGGCGGGACGCTCGGCCGCGTGCGGGCGGCGCCGGGCCAGACGCACCATCACGGGCGCCACCAGTGCTCCAGCAGCGAAGCCGACGAGGGCGCCGACCATGCCCACGATCGCTGCGACGCTGAGGGCAGCGGCAGCCCCGGGCTCGGCGGCGACGCCACCGAGGAACGCCGCGACGAGCCCGGTCATGGTCCCGAGGAACAGCGCACGGCCGACGACGGCGACCCGCAGGTCCGAGTCAGGCGAGTCGGGGTGGCGCCGCTGCGCACGATCGCTGGTCATGTCGCGATCCTCGCACTCCGCAGCGCTGCGCGATGTCAGCACCCACATCGACGACGACGCCCGCCAGGTCGCGTGGACCGGGCGGGCGTCGTCGTGCGTGCGGTGCGACTCAGGCGGAGAGGATCTCCCGCATGAGCGCGGCCGTCTCGGACGGCGTCTTGCCGACCTTGACGCCGGCGGCCTCGAGGGCCTCCTTCTTCGCCTGGGCGGTGCCCGACGAGCCGGAGACGATCGCGCCGGCGTGGCCCATCGTCTTGCCCTCGGGGGCGGTGAAGCCCGCGACGTAGCCGACGACCGGCTTGGTGACGTGCTCGGCGATGTAGGCCGCCGCGCGCTCCTCGGCGTCGCCGCCGATCTCGCCGATCATGACGATGGCCGCGGTCTCGGGGTCCGCCTCGAACGCCTCGAGGGCGTCGATGTGGGTGGTCCCGATGATCGGGTCGCCGCCGATGCCGATCGCGGTCGAGAACCCGAAGTCCCGCAGCTCGTACATCATCTGGTACGTCAGCGTGCCGGACTTCGACACGAGGCCGATCTTGCCGGCGCCGCTGATGTTCGCCGGGATGATGCCGACGTTGGACAGCCCCGGGCTGATCAGACCGGGGCAGTTCGGCCCGATCAGGCGCACGCCCTTGGCCTGCGCGTACGCGAAGAACTCGGCGGTGTCCGCGACGGGCACACCCTCGGTGATGATGACGACGAGCGGCACCTGGGCGTCGATCGCCTCGATGACCGCGGCCTTGGTGAAGGCGGGCGGCACGAAGATGACGGAGACGTCCGCGCCGGTCTGGGCGACGGCGTCGGCGACCGAGCCGAACACGGGCACCTCGACGTGGGAGTCGCCCTGCGGGAAGGACACCGAGGTGCCCGCCTTGCGCGGGTTGACGCCGCCGACGATGTTCGTGCCCGAGGCGAGCATGCGCGTGGTGTGCTTCTGCCCCTCCGAGCCGGTCATGCCCTGGACGATGACCTTGGAGGCCTCAGTGATGAAGATGGCCATGTTTCGCTGCTTCTCTTTTCTTGTCCGGGCCGGCTCAGGCGTTGGCCAGCTCGGCGGCCTTGTCGGCCGCGCCGTCCATGGTGTCCGCGAGAGTGACGAGCGGGTGGGCGGCCTGCGTGAGGATGCGGCGGCCCTCCTCGACGTTGTTGCCGTCGAGACGCACGACGAGCGGCTTGGTGGCCGCGTCACCGAGGATCTCGAGGGCCTTGACGATGCCGTTGGCGACCGCGTCGCAGGCCGTGATACCGCCGAACACGTTCACGAACACGCTCTTGACCTGCTCGTCGCCGAGGATCACGTCGAGGCCGTTGGCCATGACCTCGGCGGACGCGCCGCCGCCGATGTCGAGGAAGTTCGCGGGGCGCACGCCACCGTGCTTCTCGCCCGCGTAGGCCACGACGTCGAGGGTGCTCATGACGAGGCCCGCGCCGTTGCCGATGATGCCGACCTCGCCGTCGAGCTTGACGTAGTTGAGGCCCGACTCCTTGGCCTTGGCCTCGAGCGGGTCCGTCGCGGCGGCGTCCTCGAGCATGCCGTGGTCCGCGTGGCGGAACTCGGCGTTCTCGTCGAGCGTGACCTTGCCGTCGAGGGCGATGATCTCGCCGTCCTCGGTGAGCACGAGCGGGTTGACCTCGACGAGCGTCGCGTCCTCGCCCGCGTAGACGTCCCAGAGCTTGCGGATGACGTCCGCGACCTTCGGGGCGATCTCGGCGTCGAACCCGGCGGCGGCCACGATCTCGGCGGCCTTGGCCTGGTCGATGCCCACGCGCGGGTCGACGGGCACCTTGGCGAGGGCGTCGGGACGCTCGACGGCGAGCTGCTCGATCTCCATGCCGCCCTCGACCGAGCACATGGCCAGGTACGAGCGGTTGGCGCGGTCCAGGAGCACGGAGAAGTAGAACTCCTGCGCGATCTTGGCGCCCTCGGCGATCATGACGGTACGGACGACGTGGCCCTTGATATCGAGGCCGAGGATCTCCTCGGCGCGCTCGGCGGCCTCGTCGGCCGACTTGGCGAGCTTGACGCCGCCCGCCTTGCCGCGGCCTCCGGTCTTGACCTGGGCCTTGACGACGACGACGGGAGAGTTGCCCCGTCCGATCAGTTCCTCGGCGCCCTTGCGAGCCTCTTCGGGGGTCGTCGCGATGACGCCGCCCAGCACGGGGACGCCGTGCTTCTCGAAGATGTCGCGCGCCTGGTATTCGAACAGGTCCACCCTGCTGTGTCCTTCCATCGGCCGGCTGCAAAACTGTCTCGACGTCGAGACACCTTCTTTAGGGTAGTCCGGTTCTGCGGATCGTGAGACCAGAGCGCAAGCGTCAGAGCTTCTCGACCGGCGAGTACCGCAGCAGCAGTCGCTTGACCCCGTCGGCGCCGAAGTCGATCTTCGCGACGGCGTTGCGCCCGGCACCCTCGACGACGACGACCGTGCCGAGGCCGTAGGTGTCGTGCGTCACGCGGTCCCCGACCTGCAGCGACGGGATGTCCTCGTCGGCCTTCGCGGCCCCGGAGCCGAACGACGGCGACGGCGGGACCTTCGAGCGCGTGACCGGACCGGACCGGCTGCCGATCGCCGTGCCCTCGTCGTCGTGGCGGCGGTTGCCCCAGCCACCGCCATACCCGCTGCCGCCGGCGCGCAGGGTCGCCATGGAGGACTCCCGGCGGCGCCAGTCGAGCAGGTTCTCCGGGATCTCGTCGAGGAACCGGCTCGCGGGGAACTCGTTGGCCATCCCCCACGCCGACCGGACCGCGGAGCGCGACAGGTACAGCCGCTCGCGTGCCCGCGTGATGCCGACGTACGCGAGCCGCCGCTCCTCGGCGAGCTCGGCCTCGTCGTGCAGCGAGCGCATGTGCGGGAACGTCCCGTCCTCGAGGCCGGTGAGGAACACGACAGGGAACTCGAGCCCCTTCGCGGTGTGCAGGGTCATCAGGGTCACCATGCCCTGGTCCACCACGGGCTTGCCGTCGGCGTCGCCCGCGGCGTCGTCGGCGCTCGGGATCTGGTCCGAGTCCGCGACCAACGAGACCCGCTCGAGGAAGTCCGCGAGGTCGCCCTCGGGGTCCGCCTGGGTGAACTCGGACGCGACCGCGTGGAGCTCCGCGAGGTTCTCCACCCGCGAGGCGTCCTGCGGGTCCTCGCTCGCGCGCAGCTCCGCGAGGTAGCCCGTGCGGTCGAGCACGGCGGCGAGGACCTCGGCCGGGCGCGCGCCGGAGTCCGCGAGCGCCCGCAGGTCCGTCATCAGCGCGGCGAACGTGCGCAGCGGGTTGAGCGAGCGTGCGGTGAGGCCCGCGATCTCGTCGACGCGGTCGAGCGCGGCACCGAACGACACGCGCTCGCGTGCAGCAAGCCCCGCCACGGCGGCTTCGGCCCGGTCGCCCAGCCCGCGCTTGGGGACGTTGAGGATCCGGCGCAGGTTGACGTCGTCGTCCGGGTTGGCGACGGCGCGCAGGTACGCGATCGCGTCCTTGATCTCGCGGCGCTCGTAGAAGCGTGTGCCGCCGACGACCTTGTAGGGCAGCCCGACGCGGATCAGCACCTCCTCGAGCGCACGCGACTGGGCGTTGGTGCGGTAGAACACCGCGACGTCGCCGGGCCGCACGCCGTCAGAGTCGTGCAGCCGGTCGATCTCCTCCGCGACGAACCGGGCCTCGGCGTGCTCGTTGTCCGCGACGTACCCGACGATCTGGGCGCCATCGCCCGAGTCGGTCCACAACCGCTTGGGCCGACGCTCGGGGTTGCGGGCGATCACCGCGTTCGCGGCCGAGAGGATCGTCTGGGTGGAGCGGTAGTTCTGCTCGAGCAGGATGGTGCGGGCCTGCGGGTAGTCGGCCTCGAACTCGAGGATGTTACGGATGGTGGCCCCGCGGAAGGCGTAGATCGACTGGTCGGAGTCGCCGACGACCGTGAGCTCGGCGGGCGGAAGCGCGCCGCTCCCGTCGCCGGTGAGCTCGCGGACCAGCACGTACTGCGCGTGGTTGGTGTCCTGGTACTCGTCGACCATGATGTGCCGGAACCGGCGCCGGTAGTGCTCCGCGACGCCGTCGAACTGCTGCAGCAGGTGCACGGTGGCCATGATGATGTCGTCGAAGTCGAGCGCGTGCGCTGCCTGCAGGCGAGCCTGGTAGCGCGAGTAGGCGCTCGCGAGCACCGCGTCGAACGACCCGTCGTCGGCGCTGTTCTGCGCCGCGAAGGCCTCGGGGGTGACGAGTTCGTTCTTGAGGTCGGAGACCTTGTTGAGCAGCACCTTGGGCGGGAACTTCTTCGGGTCGAGGTCGAGCTCGCGAGACACGAGGGTCATCAGCCGCTGCGAGTCCGCGGCGTCGTAGATCGAGAAGCTCGACCGGAGCCCCAGGTGCTCGGCCTCGCGGCGCAGGATACGCACGCACGCGGAGTGGAACGTGGAGATCCACATGCGCTCGGCCTGGGGGCCGACGAGCGCGACGACACGCTCGCGCATCTCGGCCGCAGCCTTGTTGGTGAACGTGATGGCTAGCACCTGGCTCGGGTACGCGCGCCCCGTGGCGAGGAGGTGGGCGATGCGGTGCGTGAGCACCCGCGTCTTGCCCGAGCCTGCGCCGGCGACGATGAGCAGGGGTGAGCCACCGTGCAGCACGGCCTCGCGCTGCTCGGGGTTGAGCCCCTCGACGAGCGCGTCGGCCGCGACGCCGCCCACGGCCGCGTCGTCCTCCTCCACGAAGCGGGGAGCGACGCGCGGCAGGCGCGCGGTCTCGAGGTCGCCGAAGCCCGGCAGGGACAGGGAGTCGAAGAGCGATGTCATAGCCCCTCCAGGGTAGGTCGTCGCACCGACACGGCGGACCGCGCGTCGGCGACGGGACTGTGACGACCACCTCCGCCTCGTGGGGGAGGCGCCCGGCAGTCCGCGACCGTTACGGTGACGGGCGTGAGCGTCGCACGAGTCCACCCCTCCGCCGCGCCGGCGGACCACGTCCCTACCGACCCGGACTCCCCCGACTGGCGGCGCCCAGCGGCGGACGCCCAGGGCCTCCAGGCGGACGTCGGGATCGCCGTCGCGCTGTTCGGGGCGTCGGTCGGCTCGCTCGTGCTCGGCCGCGCAGCCGGGATGTACTCCGAGCCCGCCGGGATGCCGCTGTCCATCGCGGTGCTCGCGCTGATCGTGCTACCCCTCACCTGGCGCCGCCGGCGACCCAGCGCGGTCGCACTCGTGATCGCTGCGGCGTTCGTGGCGCTCGGCGAGCTCGCCGTGCCCGAGACCACGATCGCGAACATCGCCCTGTTCATGGCCCTGTACACGGTCGGCGCGTGGGAGCCGGACCGGCGCCGCGCGGTCTGGGTCCGCGGCGCCGTGATCGCCGCGATGGGGCTGTGGCTGCTCACGTCATTCTTCCGCGCCAGCACCCAGGAGATCGACCTCGAGGGGCCGGGCGTCGGTGCCCTCACCCCCTTCGCGGCGTACATGCTCATCCAGGTCCTCATCAACGTGCTCTACTTCGCGGGCGCCTACTGGTTCGGCAACCACGCCTGGGCGGCCGCACGGCAGCGGGCCGTCACGGACCGCCGGACCTACGAGCTCGAGGCCGAGCGGGCACGTACCGCCCGGCAGGCCGTGACGATCGAGCGGCTCCGCATCGCCCGGGAGCTGCACGACGCCGTCGCCCACCACGTCTCCCTCATGGGCGTGCAGGCGGCCGCCGCGCGGGCCCTCCTCGCCGTCGACGCGGCGCAGGCCGAGCAGCAGATCGAGGCGCTCGAGGAGTCCTCGCGCAACGCCGTCGCCGAGCTCTACAGCCTGCTCGGCACGCTGCGCGACGCCGAGCCCGAGGATGCCCCGACCGCCACGCTCGGCGTCGACCAGCTGCCCCAGCTCGTCGCCGACGCCCGGGCCGCCGGCCTGCGCGCCGACCTCCAGGTCGTGGGCGACCCCCGTCCGCTGCCCCCGCTCGTCTCCCTCAACCTGTTCCGCATCACCCAGGAGGCGATGACCAACGTGGTCAAGCACGCCGGGCCGGGCACCCGCACCCACGTCCGCCTGCGCTACACCGACAGCTGGGCCGAGGTCGAGGTGTCCGACGACGGGCGCGGACGCCCCGGTCCCGCGCCGAGCGGCGGCCTCGGGATCGCCGGCATGCGTGAGCGCGTCGCGAGCCTCGCGGGCGAGATCCACGTCGGCCCGCGTGCGGACTCCGGCTTCGTGGTCCGCGCCGGCTTCCCCACGGCGCCGGCGCTCGCGGCGGACCCGCGATGACCGCACCGGTCCGCGTCGTCCTCGTCGACGACCACGCCCTCATGCGCGAGGGCATCGCCACCATCCTGTCGCTCCAGCCCGACCTCGAGGTCGTCGGGCTCGCCGGGTCCGGCGAGGAAGCCCTCGACCTGGTGCGCGCCACGGCGCCCGACGTCGTGTGCATGGACGTCGAGATGCCCGGCATGGGGGGCCTCGAAGCCACGCGGCAGCTCGTGGCCGACCCCGAGATCCACGCCTGCGTGCTCATGCTCACGACGTTCGAGCGCGAGGACTACCTCCTCGCGGCGCTCACGGCGGGCGCGAGCGGGTTCCTGCTGAAGAACTCCCGGCCCGAGGCGCTCGCCGCTGGTATCCGCACCGTCGCCTCGGGCGACTCGCTGCTGTCGCCCGAGGTCACGCGCGCCGTGATCGAGCGGGCCGTGGCCGGGCCCGCCACGGTGCCCGAGGCGGCGAGACCCACCCTGACCGTCACCGCGCCCGCCGCGGCCTCGAGCCTCACCGAGCGCGAGCGCGAGGTGCTGCGGCTGCTCGCCCAGGGGCTGTCCAACGAGGAGATCGCCGAGGCGCTGTTCGTCGGCCGAGCGACGATCAAGACCCACGTCTCGAACATCCTGCTCAAGCTCGCCCTGCGCGACCGCGTGCAGGCGGTGGCCTTCGCCTACCAGCACGGTCTCGCGTCCTGACGCACCTCCCCCATATGGGGGAGCGCGAAGTTCCGCCGCAGCGGGGAGGTGCCGACCACCCCGGCTCTCCTAGCCTCGAGGCGTGGCGCTGATCCTGCGCCCCAGGTCCACGAGCTAGGAGCCCCGCATGCTGAGCCTCAGAGGTGTCCACAAGAGCTTCGGCGCCCATCGCGCCCTGCGCGACGTGTCGTTCGACGTCGCCCGCGGCCGCCTCACCGGGTTCGTCGGCGGCAACGGCGCAGGCAAGACGACCACCATGCGGATCGTCCTCGGCGTGCTGAGCTCCGACGGCGGCGACGTCACCCTCGACGGCGCCCCGGTCACGGGCGACTCGCTGCGCAGCTTCGGGTACATGCCCGAGGAGCGTGGCCTCTACCCGAAGATGGAGATCAGCGAGCAGCTCGCCTACCTCGCCCGTCTGCACGGCATCGACAAGGCCGCCGCGACCAAGCGCGCCGACGACCTGCTCGATCGCCTCGGGCTCGCCGAGCGACGCAAGTCGCGCCTCGAGGAGCTCTCCCTCGGCAACCAGCAGCGCGTGCAGGTCGCCGCGGCCCTCGTGCACGACCCCGACGTCCTCATCATGGACGAGCCGTTCTCCGGCCTCGACCCGCTCGCCGTCGACGAGGTCGTCACCGTGATCGCGGAGCACGCCGCGCGCGGCATCCCGGTCCTGTTCTCCTCCCACCAGCTCGACGTCGTCGAGCGGCTGTGCGACGACCTCGTCATCATCGCCGGTGGCGAGATCCGCGCCGCCGGGAGCCGCGAGGAGCTCCGCGCCGCGCACCACGGCGACCGGTACGAGCTCGAGACCACGACCGACGCCGGCTGGGTGCGCGCCGTTCCCGGCGTCGTCGTCGACGAGCTCGCCGCCGGGACCGTCGTGTTCCGGTCGGACAAGGCCACCGCCGAGGGAGTGCTGCGCACCGCGGTCGGCCACGGCGGAGTCAACGCTTTCCGCCCCCTCCAGCCCACCCTCGGCGAGATCTTCCGCGAGATCGTCGTCGACTCCCCCACCACGAACGAGGAGGACGCAGCGTGAGCACGCTCGCCACCACCCAGCCGGCCCCCACCCGTCCCGCCCGGCGCGCCCTGTCCCCGTGGAGCGCGACGCTCCTGGTCGCCGAGCGCGAGATCCTCGCGCAGGTGCGCTCGAAGTCCTTTCTGATCTCCAACGCCATCACCCTGCTCCTCCTGCTCGGCGGCATCGTGCTCTCGAGCGTCCTGGGCGGCGGGGACGACGACGCGACGCCGGTCGCCGTCGTCGCGGGCGTCTCCACCGCCGAGGTGCTCGGCGACGCCGAGACGATCGAGGCGGTCCCGGCGACCGACCGCGGCGCCGCGGAGGACCTCGTCCGCTCGGGCGAGGTGGACGCAGCGATCGTCCCTGACGGCTCCACGCCCCTGGGCTATGCGGTCCTCGCGCTCGACGACACGCCCACCGAGATCGTGCAGCTGCTGTCGGTCGCGCCCCCGGTGGAGCTGCTCGAGCCCAACGAGACGTCGTCGGGCATGCGCTCGATCATCGGCCTCGGGTTCGGCCTCGTGTTCATGATGACCGCCGTCGGTTCCGGCGCGATGATCGTGCAGAACACGGTCCAGGAGAAGCAGTCGCGCATCGTCGAGATCCTGCTCGCCGCAGTCCCGGCGCGTGCCCTGCTCGCCGGCAAGATCCTCGGCAACTGGGTGATCGGCGTCGGATCGGCCGCTGCGCTCGCCGCGACCGCCGCGCTCGGTCTCGCCCTCACGGGTCAGACGGACCTGCTCGACACGCTCAGTGCACCGCTGATCTGGTTCGTGGTGTTCTTCCTGTTCGGCTTCGTGCTGATCGCCAGCATCTTCGCCGCCGGCGCTTCGCTCGTGTCGCGTCAGGAGGACACCGGGACGGTCATGACCCCGGCGATGATGCTCGTCATGCTCCCCTACTTCGGGGTCGTGTTCTTCGCGGACAACGAGACCGTCATGACGGTGCTTTCCTACGTGCCCTTCAGCGCCCCGGTCGGCATGCCGGTACGGATGTTCTTCAACGAGGCCCAGTGGTGGGAACCGCTGATCTCCCTGACCATCCTGCTCGCGACCACCGCCGTCGTCGTCGCGCTCGCGAGCAAGATCTACACCAACTCGCTGCTCAAGACCGGCTCGCGGGTCTCCCTGCGCGACGCGCTGCGCGGCGCCTGAGTCGGCGGGCGTGGGTGGTCGGGCTCAGGTGACGACGAGCCCGACCACCCACGCGCCGGTCGCGACGAGCGCACCGGCCAGCTCGATGAGGATCGTGAGGCCGGTCGCCCGGAGCGCGACCTTCGTCGCCCGCCACGCGTCCGGGTGCGACCCGAGGCGCATGCGCTCGGCGAGGTACACGCCGCCGACGAAGCCGACGAAGAGCCCCACGACCGGGATCACGAAGAACCCCACGATGGCGGCCACGCCGCCCCAGACGATCGCGGAGCCCGGCACCTTCTCCCGGCGCAGATGAGCCCCGGCGACGACGTACTTGCCGATCGCCGACGCCACGATCGCCGCGACGGCGACCCCAAGCACGACCCACGCGGCCGTCCCTCCGGTCACGACGGCCCACACGGCGATCGCGGCCACGATGATCAGCGACCCGGGCAGCACCTGCACGACGACGCCGAAGAGCCCGAACGTGATGGCGAGGCCGACGAGCACCTCGAGCAGAGCAGAGTCCATGGGCTCACTCTAGGCAGCGCGGCAGGTCACACGCCGTGCGTGGTCCCCCACACGACCGCGAGCGCCACGTTGACGACGACGAGGCCGAGGATCGTCCCGAGATAGCCCTTGGTCACGCGGTCGCCCTTCTTCACCCCGAGCACGACGAGGACCGTCACGACGATCGTCACGAGCAGCTTGATGCCGATCTTGACGTGGTTGAGCTCGCCGTCGCCCATCTCCGCCATGCCGACGAGCAGCAGCCCGGTGACGAGCGCGGTGAGGGCGGCGTGCAGCGCTCCCTTCGGCACGACCGGCTTGCGCAGGTGGGCCAGCACCGAGCCGAGCAGCATGGCCCAGCCGAGCAGGTGGAGGACGAGGATGATCTTGTAGGCGATGTCCATGGCCCCGATGGTAGGCCGGATCTCTCAGAGCAGGCGCCGCGCCGCCGCCCAGCGCGTGAGCTCGTGCCGAGACGACAGCTGGAGCTTGCGCAGCACCGCGGAGACGTGAGTCTCGACGGTCTTGATGGAGATGAACAGCTCGCTGGCGACCTCGCGGTAGGAGAACCCGCGGGCGATCAGCCGCATGACCTCCTGCTCGCGCGCCGAGAGGCGGTCGAGCTCGTCGTCGTGCACGGCGAGGTCCGCGGGCGCGGTGCCGAAGGCGTCGAGGACGAACCCGGCGAGGCGCGGCGAGAACACCGCGTCCCCCCCGGCCACCCGGACGACGGCGTCGCTCAGGTCCGGGCCCGAGATCGCCTTCGTCACGTAGCCGCGGGCGCCAGCGCGGATGACGGCGACGACGTCCTGCGCGGCGTCGGAGACCGAAAGGGCGAGGAACGTCGTCGATCCGCGCAGGTGCGCGAGGCGCGTCAGGACCTCGGCCCCGCCGCCCCCCGCGCCGCCGGGCAGGTGGACGTCCAGCAGCACGACGCGCGGCACGTGCGCGCCGATCACCTCGACCGCCTCGTCGACCGTCGCGGCCTCCGCGACGACCCGCACGCGCTCGTCGAGCGAGGCGCGCACGCCCGCGCGGAACATCAGGTGGTCGTCCACGAGGACGACGTCGACGGGCAGGTCAGGGACGGCCGCGTCGTCGGGCGTGCGGGGCGTGCGCGGTGTGGCTGGCTCGGTCATGCGCCTCTTCCGTTCTCCGTGCTCGGCTCGTGCGGGACGCGCAGGTGCACCTCGGTGCCTCGGTCCGGGCTGCTCGTGATCGTCGCCTCGCCCCCGCGGCGGCGGACGCGGCCGAGCACCGACTCTCGCACACCGAAGCGGTCGGTCGGGATCGCGTCGACGTCGAAGCCGTCGCCGCGGTCGCGGACGAAGACGTCGATGCTGTCCTGCCCGACCTCGAGGTACAGCGAGACGGGCGGCGCCCCGTGCGCCACGGCGTTCACGAGGGCCTCGCGCGTCGCCTGCAGCAGGGCGGTCGTGGTGGCCGACGGCGCGCAGTCGCCCACGACGACCGTGTCCACGGCGACGGCGGGTCCCCCGCGCCCGGCGCGCCCGTCCTCGACCTCGGCGACCACCGCGCGCAGGTCCGCCGCCACCGACGTCCCGGCGACGGGCCGGTCGCTGTACAGCCACTCGCGCAGCTCCCGCTCCTGCGCGCGCGCGAGCCGGGCGACCTGGTCCGCGTCGCCCGAGCCGCGCCGGATCAGCGCGAGCGTCTGCAGCACGGAGTCGTGCAGGTGCGCCGCGATGTCGGCCCGCTCGGACTCGCGCGCCCGCGCCTCGCGCTCGAAGCGCAGCTGGGCGCCGAGCCGCAGCCACCACGGAGCGAGCACGATCGCCACGCCGCCGAGCACCGCGACCGCCGCCGCGCCGGACGTCACGAGCGCACCCACCGGCTCCCCCCGCCCGACCAGCAGGAGCACCCCGACCAGCACGAGCACGACGCCGGCCACGAGGCGCACCAGGCCGCCCGGCGTGCGCCCGCCCGACAGCAGGCGCCCGCGCTCCACCTTGTCGAGCTGGCTCCAGGCCAGGCCGACGCCCGCGAGGACGACGAGCACCGGCAGCACCCACCGCACGTCGACGCGCATCCCGTTCCGCGAGGCGACCAGCAGCACGGCGCCAGCGAGCAGCAGCACGGCGACCGCGACGTCGGTCAGCGGCAGCGCCCGGGCCCGCTCGACCACGAGGCCACGGCTGAGCTTCTTGCGAGCCGCAGGCGCGGTGTCGCGCGCGACGTCGGCCGCGTCCCCGGACGGGATCGACACCCACCAGAACACGTAGAGCGCGAGGCCGACCGGGCCGGAGAGCGCCAGGAGCGCGAGCACCGCGCGCACCGCGGCCACGGGTACGTCGAGGTGGACGGCCAGCCCGGCCCCGACGCCACCGACCCAGCGACCGCTCTCGGGCCGGCGCAGCGGCAGCCGGTCGGGCGGGGCGAGCGTCGGGGAGGCCATGGATCGATCTTCCTCTGTCCCGAGGCCTGTCGACCACCCTCGCACGCCATGACCAGGGTCGGGTCAGGGTCGCTCCCCCGTCCCGGGCCGGGCGCCACCGACGCAGATCAGGGTCGGATCAGGGGGATGCCTGATGGTCGGCGGCATGGTCGGGAGCGCAGGCTGGAGCCATGAACGAGAACGACTCCGCGACCGGCCAGACCGGCGCACCGTATCCTCAGGGCGCCCCTGGACCGCAGGGCGCAGCCGGCCCGCAGGGTGCACCCGGCCCTCAGGGCGCAGCGACGCCCGGGCTGCAGCAGTTCTTCGCGACGATCCGTCGCCAGGGCATCGTCCGCACCGAGGACCGATGGTTCGGTGGCGTCGCGGGTGGCATCGCCCGCCGCCTCGGCATCGACGTCACGGTCGTGCGCGGCCTCCTGGCACTCACGCTCCTGGTCTCCGGCGCGGGCTTCGTCGTCTACGCCCTCGCCTGGGTCCTCCTGCCGGAGGAGAAGGACGGGCGCATCCACGCCGAGGAGACCCTCCAGGGCCGGTTCGACGGCGCCGTGCTCGGTGCCGGACTGGCCTTCGTCCTCGGCATCACCTGGGGCGGCCAGGACTGGCTCGGCTGGAACGAGGGGGCCTGGTTCAACGCGCTCGTGTGGATCGCGGTGAACGTCGCGATCATCGGGCTCGTCTGGGTCGCCGTCCGCGACCACCAGCGGGCGAAGAACGCCGGCGCACCGGGGTGGACCCCCGCAGCAGGCTCAGCCGCCGACGGCGCCGGAGCCTGGGCCGCGACGTCCGGCTACCCGACGACGTCGACCCACCCCACGCCGCCGATCTACCCGACCCCGTCCGCCACCACGTCGGACACGGCGCCGCCGGCAGCCACCAGGCCGACCTGGGCCGCCGCGCCCGGCCCCGCCTGGGTGCCGCCGCCCGTGGTCGTGCCGGCGCGCAGCGGACCCGGTGCCACGACGGTCGGTGCCGTGTTCGGCGTCACGGCCCTCACGGCCGCGGTGCTCCTCGGTCTCAGCCGCACCGGCGCCTACGACGGCCCCGTCGCCCTGCCCGCGATCGCCGCGTTCATCGGCCTGTGCGGCGTGGGCATCGTCGTCGCCGGGCTGCGTGGGCGCACCAGCGGGTCCCTGTCGTTCTGGGCGGTCATCGCCTGCCTGTTCGCGCTGCCGACGGCCGGCCTGCAGCAGGTGGACCTCGACTGGGGCGACGCGACCCGCGTCGGTGTCGGGGACGCGACCTTCACACCGGCCAACGTCTCCAGCGCCGAGGACGGCTACGTCATGGGCGCCGGCAACTGGACGATCGACCTGCGGGAGCTGCCGGCGGCCTGGTCGGGCGCGGTCGAGATCCCGGCGTCGTTCGGCGCAGGCGAGCTCGAGGTGATCGTGCCGGAGGGCACGGCGTGGGAGGCCGACGTCGCGCTCCTCGCCGGGAAGGTCTCCGTGCACGACAGCGACGGCGAGGTCCGCAAGACCCAGGACGGCGTCCTGCACCCGGGACTCACGTTCGCGAGCGCGGACGTCGAGGCCGGCGCCACCCCCACCGTCGTCCTGGACCTCCAGGGCGGCGCCGGCGAGATCCGCATCATCGAGGAGGAGTCATGAGCACCACCCCGCACCCGGACCCGGACCCGAGCGACCGCACGGAGCCCCGCACCCAGCCGATCGGCACCACGGGCGCCTACGCCGGGTCGACCGGCGGCTCCGGTTCCCCGGAGGCCACGAGCCCCATGGGAGTCCCGGCGCACACCGGGAGCCCGACCAGCGCCACGGGCAGCACCGAGCACAGCTCTGGGGGTGCGAAGGACGCCGACCAGCGCCGGGAGCCACGGGTCGCGACGATCGTCTGGGGGCTGATCCTCGTCGCCGTCGCCGCCGGGGTCCTCGCCGTCGCCCAGGGATACCGGATCGACGCGGAGCTGGCCCTGATCGTGGGGCTCAGTGTCGCCGGGCTGCTGCTGCTCCTCGGGTCCCTGGCCACGGCGGCCCGCCGCCGCCGTCGCTCCTCGGACCTCCCCGGCTGACCCTGCCCCTCTGCCCCAGCCCTTGCCCCGACACCCCGAGAGAGCACACTCCTGCTCGGCTTGCCCGATCAGGAGTGTGCTCTGTCCGCGCAAGCGGGGCGCGCGTGCCGGCTGCGGGCACCGGGCACCGGGCACCGCGCAAGGGCACAACGAAGGAGCCGCACCCCCGAGGGGATGCGGCTCCTTCGTTGATCAGCGTTGATCAGGCGTTCACGGTCTCCCGAGCGGCGGCCGGTGCGGCAGTAGCCGGGGCGCTCGCGAGGACCTTGAGCGAGTAGCCGATGAGGATGAACATGAGGCCCAGGCCCATCACCAGGGCGGAGACGCCGTAGGCGACGACCGAGGTGAAGAGCGAGGCGCGGAGGAACGAGCCGTTCATGACCGAGGTGCGCTGGGCCTTGACCTCGGCGACCTCTTCCTCGGTGGCGCCGGCCTTCTCAAGCTCCTTGGCCTTGTCACCGAGCTCGGCGTAGGTCAGGCCGCCGGAGCCGGCGAGCGCGTGCTTGTTGATGACGCCAGCCTGGGCGTAGGCCGTGAACGGGCCGCCAACCTTCTTGCCGGCGAGCATGTCCGCGTCCGCGGAGATCGTGATGTTCTCGTCCTTGAGCTGACCGGTGATCATGCCCCACACAGCGCCACCGGCGATGATGAGCACGAGACCCGCGATCATGGAGACGATCCCGATGATGGCGACTGGCTTCTTGGTGTTCGACATTTCTAATTCCCCTCTTCGGCCGGAGCGGTTGCGCCGGTCAGCGTGTCTTGCGATGTCACCAACGTACTGACGCCGCAGGGCCTCCTCGCGGGACCTTTGACTCACATGCAACCGCAGAGGCCCCCGCGCCCGCGTGACGGCAGTCACACGCGCGCGGGGGCCTCCGGGGGACCTACTCCCACTCGATCGTGCCCGGCGGCTTGCTCGTCACGTCGAGGACGACCCGGTTGACGTCCGCCACCTCGTTGGTGATGCGCGTCGAGATGATCGAGAGCACGTCGTAGGGCAGGCGCGTCCAGTCCGCCGTCATCGCGTCCTCCGAGGACACGGGGCGCAGCACGATCGGGTGCCCGTAGGTGCGCCCGTCGCCCTGCACGCCGACCGAACGCACGTCCGCCAAGAGCACCACGGGGCACTGCCAGATCTCGCGGTCGAGCCCAGCCTTGGTGAGCTCGGCGCGCGCGATCGCGTCGGCCTTGCGGAGCGTCTCGAGGCGCTCGGCCGTCACGTCGCCGACGATCCGGATGCCCAGCCCGGGGCCCGGGAACGGCTGCCGCCAGACGATCTCCTCCGGGACGCCGAGCTCGAGCCCGACGGCGCGGACCTCGTCCTTGAACAGGGTGCGCAAGGGCTCGACGAGCTGGAACTGCAGGTCGTCCGGGAGCCCGCCGACGTTGTGGTGGCTCTTGATGTTCGCGGCACCCTCGCCGCCGCCCGACTCCACGACGTCGGGGTACAGCGTGCCCTGGACGAGGAACTTGACCTCCTCGCCGTGCTCGCCGGCCTCCTCGACGACCTCGCGCGCGGCGGCCTCGAACACGCGGATGAACTCGCGGCCGATGATCTTGCGCTTGGTCTCGGGGTCGCTCACGCCCGCGAGCGCGTCGAGGAACTGCTCCCGGGCGTCCACGACCTTGAGCTGCACGCCGGTGGCCGCGACGAAGTCCTGCTCGACCTGCTCGGCCTCGCCCTCGCGCAGCAGCCCGTGGTCGACGAACACGCAGGTGAGCTGCTCGCCGACGGCGCGCTGCACGAGCGCGGCCGCGACCGACGAGTCGACGCCGCCGGAGAGGCCGCAGATGACGCGGGCGTCGCCGACCTGCGCGCGGATGGCCGCGACCTGGTCGGCGATGACGTTGTCCGCCGTCCAGTCCGGCGCGAGGCCCGCGCCGGAGTAGAGGAAGTTCTCGAGGGCGTCCTGCCCGAGCGGCGAGTGCTTGACCTCTGGGTGCCACTGGACGCCGTACAGGCGACGCTCGGTGTGCTCGAAAGCCGCGACGGGCGAGCCGGCCGACGTCGCGAGGACCTCGAAGCCCTCGGGTGCGGCGTGCACGGCGTCGCCGTGGCTCATCCACGTGGTCTGGTGCTCGGGCGAACCGTGCAGCAGCGCACCGGCCCGGCAGACCTCGACCTGCGTCCCCCCGTACTCGCGCGCGCCGGTCTGGGCGACCTCTCCGCCGAGGGCCTTGGCCATGGCCTGGAAGCCGTAGCAGATGCCCAGCACGGGGACGCCGGCCTCGAACAGGGCGGGGTCGACGAACGGGGCACCGGCGGCGTACACCGACGCGGGGCCGCCGGACAGGATGATGGCGGAGGGCCGCTTGGCGAGCATCTGCTCGGTCGTCCACGTGTGCGGGACGATCTCCGAGTAGACGCGGGCTTCACGAACCCTGCGGGCGATCAGCTGCGCGTACTGCGCGCCGAAGTCGACGACGAGGACGGGACCAGGGGTGGGTGAGGACGTCACCGCCCCAGGATAGTCGCCTCAGGAGGGGGCGACCTCGGCGGTGCCCACGGCCTGGGCAGCGCCGTCGAGCAGAGCCTCGGCCTGGGCGTGCACCCGCTTCTCGACGACGAACGACATCACGGGCACGACGCCGGCGAGCACCATGGTCACGAGCCGTCCGAGCCGCCACCGCATCTTGGCCCACAGGTCGACGACCGTGACCAGGTAGACGACGTAGATCCAGCCGTGCGCGTACGGGATCCAGGCGACGTAGCCCATGACGTCGTCGGAGACCCGGACGACGTACTTGAGCAGCAGCTCCACGCACAGGACCAGCAGGAACACCCCCGTGACCCACGCCAGCGCGCGGTAGCGCGCGAGCGACGCGCGCGTCCGGGCGATCCGGGTGGACAGGTCCATGGTGGTCACGCGGCGCTCCAGCGGGTGGGTCGGGGCTCGGATCGGTGGCGAGCAGGAGAGGTGTCGACCGGCACAGCGTTATTGGGTGGTCCCGTGTCGGTGCCGTCGACCATGCTAGTCCCGTGCGCCCCCTCCCCCTCGAACACCTCGGCACCCCTGTGCTCACGTCCCCCGCCCGGTTCATCTGGTGGCAGGCCCGGCAGCAGTGGGGCGTGCTGACCCTCGCCGTGCTCGCCGGCATCGCGACCTTTGCCGCTCAGGCGGTCGTGCCGTACGCCCTCGGCGCCGCGCTCGACTCCGGGCTCGAGTCCGGGGTCGACCGCACCCTGCTCGGCTATGCCGGCCTCATGGGCGCAGCCGCGGCCGTGCAGATCGTCTCCGCGCTCTACGGCCACCGCCTGGACGTGGAGAACTGGCTGCGCGCGGCGTTCTCGACGTCGGAGCTCGTCGGGAACAAGATCACCGCGTCCGGCGACGCGATCAGCGAGGAGCTCCCCACCGGGGAGGTCGTCGCGACCGTGGCGACCGACGCCCTGCGCATGGGCGAGATCTTCGCGAGCGCGTCGCGATTCTTCGGCAGCGTCGTCGCGTACGTCGCGGTCGCCGTCATCATGCTGTCGATGTCCCTGCAGCTCGGGCTCGTCGTCGCGCTCGGCCTGCCAGCCGTCGCTGGCGTGCTCGCGCTCCTCGTCAAACCCTTGCAGAGCCGTCAGCGCGAGCAGCGCGAGACGCAGGGCCGCCTGACGACGCTGGGCGCGGACACCGTCTCCGGCCTGCGGATCCTGCGCGGCATCGGCGGTGAGGACGCCTTCACCGACCGCTACCGCGCGCAGTCGCAGCGCGTGCGCCACGCCGGGGTGCGCGTCGCCACGACGCAGTCCTGGCTGGACGGTCTGACGGTGCTGCTGCCCGGTCTGCTGATCGCCCTGATCCTCTGGCTCGGCGCGCGCCAGGCCGTGGCGGGCACCATCACGCCCGGCGAGCTCGTGACGTTCTACGGCTACGCGGCCTTCCTCACCTGGCCTCTGCAGAACGTCACCGAGACCCTACAGTTCGTCACCCGCGCGCTCATCGCCTCGCGCAAGATCATCAAGGTCCTCGAGGTCGTGCCGGCCGCCGGAGCGGGCGCCGCGACCGCTCCCCTGCCGCCCACGGGCACCGAGCTCGTCGACGAGTCGACCGGCCTGGTGCTCGCGCCCGGCAGGGTGGTGGCACTGGTGTGCGAGGACCCCGACGCCTCCGCGGCGCTCGCCACACGGCTCGGCAGGTTCGACGACGCCGCCGAGGCCGCCACGCCGGTGCGCTGGGGCGGCACGCTCCTCTCCGAGCTAGACAAGGACCAGCTCAGGAGCCGGATCGTCGTCTCCGAGGCCAGCATCCACCTGTTCTCGGGGACGCTGCGGGGCGAGCTCGACGTGCGCGCGACCGCGCAGGACGAGCAGATCCTGGCCGCGCTGGCGGTCGCCGACGCCCAGGACGTCCTGGACTCCACGCCCGGGGCGCTCGACGGCGAGGTGCCGGAGAAGGGCCGTGCGCTGTCCGGCGGGCAGCGCCAGCGCGTCGCGCTCGCCCGCGCGCTGCTCACCGAGGCGGAGATCCTCGTGCTGATCGAGCCCACGAGCGCGGTCGACGCCCACACCGAGGCCCGGATCGCCGAGCGCCTGGTGCGTGCGCGCGCCGGACGCACCACGCTCCTGGTCACCGCGAGCCCGCTCGTGCTCGAGCAGGTCGACGAGGTCGTGCTCCTGCGCGACGGCCGAGCCACGCCCTGCGGTACGCATCGCGAGGTGCTGGCCCGCACGGACGACGACGCCCGCCACTACCGACGCGTCGTCGGCCGCCAGCTGGACGACGCTGCCGACACCGCCGCCGACGCCGGAACCGACACCCGTGACGACACCGCACCGAGCCTGACCTCGGAGGGAGCCCGATGAGCGCCACCACCCTGCCCGTCGCCGCACCGGCGACCGTGCGGACCCGCACGTGGCAGCTGCTGCGCTCGCACCGACGCGCGCTCGCCGGGGTCACCGTCCTGCACACCCTCGGGGCGGTCGCCGGCCTCCTCGGGCCTGTCCTCCTCGGCCGTCTGGTCGACGAGGTCGCCGAGGGCACGACGGTCGAGCACGTCGACGACGTCGTCCTGCTCCTGCTCGCGGCCGTCGTCACCCAGGCCGTCCTGGTGCGCTTCGCGCAGCGAGGCTCGCGGATCTTCGGCGAGACGATGTTCGCCGAGCTGCGCGAGGACTTCCTCGCGACCGTCACGCGGCTGCCCCTGTCGACGGTGGAGCGCGCCGGGACCGGCGACCTCGTGGGACGCACCACCAACGACGTGGACCGGGTGCAGTACGCCGTGCGGTTCGGGGTCCCCCGGATCCTCGTCGCCGTCGTCTCGATCGTGCTCACCCTCGGCGCGTCCTTCCTCGTCTCGTGGCAGGTCGCGGTGATCACCCTCGTCGGGGTGCCCGTGATCATCCCGATCGCCCGCTGGTACCTCGCGCGCGCGACCCCGGCGTACCAGCGGGAGTCCGCGGCGTACGCGACGCTCAACGGCACCATCACGGAGTCCGTGGAGGGCGCGCGCACCGTCGACGCGCTCGGCCTCGGCCAGCGCCGCCGCGCCAAGGTCCGGGCCGACCTCCGCGAGGCGTTCGCGGCCGAGAGCGCCACCCTGCACCTGCGCTCCGTGCTCATCCCGGGCATGGACGCGGTCTTCGTCGCCGCGCCGATCGTCACGCTCATCTGGGGGGCCTTCCTGATCTCCCAGGGCCAGGCGAGCATCGGCGCGGTGACCACGATCGTGCTGTACGGCCGCCAGCTGATCGGCCCGATCTGGGAGCTGATCTTCTGGCTCGACGAGATCCAGGTCGCGACCACGTCGCTCGCCCGGATCTTCGGCGTCGGCGACGTCGCCCCGGACCGGACCGCGAGCGACGCCGCCCCCGCCGACGAGCACGTCGTCGCGACCGGGGTCGAGTACGCCTACCGCGAGGGCCAGCCCGTGCTCCACGCGATCGACCTCGATCTCACCCCGGGCGAGCGGCTCGCCGTCGTCGGTCCGTCCGGCGCCGGGAAGTCCACGCTCGGCCGCATGCTCGCGGGCGTGCACCCGCCCACCGCGGGCCGGGTCACCGTCGGCGGGGTCCCGCTCGTCGACCTGCCGCTCGAGGACCTGCGCCGGCACGTCGCCCTGGTCACCCAGGAGCACCACGTGTTCGTCGGCACCATCGCCGAGAACCTTCGCCTCGCGGCACCCCAGGCGTCCGACGACGAGCTGCACGCCGCGCTCGCCGCGGTCGACGCCGCGTGGGTGGACCGGCTGGACGACGGCATGGCGACCGTCGTCGGCTCGGGCGGGCACGTGCTCACGCCCGCCCAGGCGCAGCAGGTCGCGCTGGCGCGCCTCGTGCTCCTGGACCCGCACACGCTGATCCTCGACGAGGCCACCTCGCTCCTGGACCCGCGCGCGGCACGCCACCTCGAGCGGTCCCTCAACGCGGTGCTCACCGGTCGCACGGTGGTCGCGATCGCTCACCGGCTGCACACGGCGCACGACGCCGACCGCGTCGCGGTCGTAGACGCGGGCAGGATCGTGGAGATCGGCCCGCACGCGGACCTCGTGGCGGCCGAGGGCGACTACGCCGCGCTCTGGCACTCCTGGCAGTCGGAGTAGTCCGCGCTCACGCCGCGGGCGGCTGCAGGGCCTCCCAGCCCTCGAACCCGTCCGCGGCGCCGCCGCGCGCCTCGTCGAGCACCATGCGCGCCCACAGGCCGACGGCGAACAGGCCGAAGATCCACCACTGCAGCGCATAGAAGAGGTTCTGCAGGTTCACGCCCTCGTCCGGGAGCGACGGCCGGTCCAGCAGCGCGATCGCTGCGTCGGGCGTCGGCTCGGAACCGGCCAGGACGAGGTAGCCGGAGTACACCGGCCCGCCCCACTGCCCCACCAGCAGCGGCGAGCTGATCGAGTCGGTCACGCCGTCGCCGACGATGCCTGCCGCCACGGCCTCGGACGCCTGGAGGTAGCCCGTGACGTCGACCTCGCCCGTCGGCAGCGGGTAGTCGCCCGGCTCAGGCACCCACCCGCGCACCACGGGGAGGACCGGCGGCCCCGACAGGCCGGCCCACGACGCACCACCCGTGCCGTCGTCGGACACCCGCAGCGGGGCGAGGACCAGGTAGCCGGTGCGGCCGTCGTGCACCCGCTGCTCGACGAACAGCTGTCCGTCCTCGAACCGACCGGTCACCGCGCCGCGCACCCCGACGAGCTCGCCGCGAAACGTCTCCTGCGGCGCCAGGAGCTCACCCAGCGGCCGCACGGGGGCGCCCTGCTCGGCGACGGCGTGCCGGGCCGCCTGCTCGCCGCGCTCGTACGCACGCTCCAGCTGCCAGACGCCGAGCCGGGCGCAGACCGCTGCCGCGACCAGGAAGACCAGCAGCAGGGCGAGCATCCGCGGCTGCACGGCGGTCCGTGCGAAGGCACCTGCCGAGGGTCGTTCGACCACGGACGGCGACGTGTCTGGCATGCCTCTACGCTACCGGCGCCCGGACCGCCGGCCTTCCGCCACCCGAGGCGACGTGGCCAGCGTCACGCTCCGCGGAAGTCCGGACCGGGACCGTCGGCCCGCTGCAGGCCGGCCCCCCATGCGATTGGATGGAGAGCGTTGGACCCGACTCGACCACCTACCTCACCGAGGAGAAGCGCGATGACCGTCACCACGAGCCCGACCACATGGCCCACCGGCCCGGGAGCGCCGCTGGACGACGCGACGATCGCCCGCATCGATGCGTGGTGGCGCGCGGCCAACTACCTGTCGGTCGGACAGATCTACCTGCTCGACAACCCGATGCTGCGGACCGAGCTGGCGCGCGACCACGTCAAGCCCCGCCTGCTCGGGCACTGGGGCACCACGCCCGGGCTCAACTTCGTGTACGCCCACCTCAACCGGGCGATCATCGAGCGCCAGCTCTCGACCATGTACATCACCGGGCCCGGCCACGGCGGCCCGGGGCTGGTCGCCAACTCCTACCTCGAGGGCCGCTACTCCGAGGTGTACCCCGACGTGTCGCAGGACGACGAGGGCATGCGCCGCCTGTTCCGGCAGTTCTCCTTCCCCGGCGGTATCCCCTCGCACGTCGCTCCGGAGACGCCCGGCTCGATCCACGAGGGCGGCGAGCTCGGCTACGCCCTCTCCCACGCCTACGGCGCCGCCTTCGACAACCCGGACCTCCTGGTCGCGGCCGTCGTCGGCGACGGCGAGGCCGAGACCGGTCCGCTCGCCACGTCGTGGCACTCGAACAAGTTCGTCAACCCCGCCAAGGACGGCGTGGTGCTGCCGATCCTGCACCTCAACGGTTACAAGATCGCCAACCCCACCGTGCTGGCCCGCATCAGCGACGACGAGCTGCGCGCCCTCATGGTCGGGTACGGCCACAAGCCGCACTTCTTCACGGGAGGGTTCGACGGCGAGGACCACGCCGCGGCGCACCGGCGGTTCGCCGAGCTCCTCGACGTCGTGCTCGACGAGATCGCCGAGATCAAGGCACGGGCGGCGGACGGCGACGAGAGCCGCCCGATGTGGCCGATGATCGTTCTGCGCACCCCCAAGGGCTGGACGTGTCCCCCGCAGATCGACGGCAAGCGCACCGAGGACTCCTGGCGCGCGCACCAGGTGCCGCTCGCGAGCGCCCGGGACACGCCCGAGCACCTCGACATCCTGCGCGGCTGGCTCGAGTCCTACCGCGCCCACGAGCTCTTCGACGACGCCGGGCGCCTGGTCGACGACGTCGCAGCGCTCGCACCCGCGGGCGAGCTGCGGATGAGCGCCAACCCGCACGCCAACGGCGGCCTGCTGATGAAGGACCTGCGGCTGCCGGACTTCCGCGACTTCGCCGTGGACGTGCCCGCGCCCGGCGCGACCGTGAACGAGGCCACACGCGTCCTCGGCGAGTACCTGACCGAGGTCATCCGACGGAACCCGACGAACTTCCGGATCTTCGGCCCGGACGAGACCGCGTCGAACCGGCTCCAGGCGGTCTTCGACGCCACGGACAAGGTCTGGAACGCGGACTTCCTCGACACCGACATCGACGACCACCTCGCCCGCGCGGGACGCGTCATGGAGATGCTCTCCGAGCACCAGTGCCAGGGCTGGCTCGAGGGCTACCTGCTGACCGGCCGCCACGGCATGTTCAACTGCTACGAGGCCTTCATCCACATCGTCGACTCGATGGTGAACCAGCACGCCAAGTGGCTCAAGGTCACCCGTGAGCTGCCGTGGCGCCGTCCGATCGCGTCGCTCAACTACCTGCTCTCGAGCCACGTGTGGCGCCAGGACCACAACGGCTTCAGCCACCAGGACCCCGGGTTCATCGACCACGTCGTCAACAAGAAGGCGGAGGTGGTGCGCGTCTACCTGCCGTTCGACGCGAACACCCTGCTGTCGACGTACGACCACTGCTTGCGCAGCCGGAACTACGTCAACGTCGTCGTCGCCGGCAAGCAGCCCAACCCGAACCTCCTCACCATGGACGAGGCCGTCGCCCACTGCGAGCGCGGCGTCGGCATCTGGGACTGGGCGGGGACCGAGGTCCCCGGCGAGGACCCCGACGTCGTCCTGGGCTGCGCGGGCGACGTGCCGACCATCGAGACGCTCGCCGCGGCCGACCTGCTACGCCGGCACATCCCCGACCTCAAGGTCCGCGTCGTCAACGTCGTCGACCTCATGCGCCTGCAGGACTCGACCGAGCACCCGCACGGCCTGTCCGACCGCGACTTCGACACGCTCTTCACGACGACGCGCCCGGTCGTGTTCGCCTACCACGGCTACCCGTGGCTCATCCACCGGCTGACGTACCGCCGTGCGGGGCACTCGAACATCCACGTGCGCGGCTACAAGGAGGAGGGCACGACGACGACGCCCTTCGACATGGTGATGCTCAACGACCTGGACCGGTTCCACCTGGTGATGGACGTCATCGACCGGGTGCCGGGCCTGGGGTCGCGGTACGCGAGCCTGCGCCAGCGGATGCAGGACGAGCGGTTGCGCGCGAGAGAATACACACGGACGTACGGGGAGGACCTCCCCGAGATCCGCGACTGGGTGTGGCCTGACGCTGGCGAGACCGGCACGGAAGCCAGCGGGCCGCAGACCAACGCGGCCGCATCAACAGGAGGCGACAACGAGTGAGTACCACGCAAGCGCGCAACGTCTACATCACCTCGCCCGAGGGCGAGACGGGCAAGTCGACGGTGGCGCTCGGCCTGGTCGACGTGCTGACCCGCCGGGTCCAGCGCGTCGGGGTCTTCCGCCCGGTCGCACGGTCGACGGAGGCCCCTGACTACGTCCTCGAGCTGCTGCTCGCGCACGACGGCGTCGACCTCGACTACGACAAGTGCGTCGGGGTCACGTACGACGCCGTGCACGCCGACCCCGAGGCCGCGCTCTCGACCATCGTCACGCGCTACCACGAGGTGCAGAAGCTCTGCGACGTCGTCGTGATCGTCGGCACGGACTACACCGACGTCGCCGGCCCCACCGAGCTGGCGTACAACGCCCGCATCGCCGCGAACCTCGGCGCCCCCGTGATGCTCGTCGTGTCCGGCAACGGCCGCTCCCCGGAGGAGATCCGGCAGATCTCCGAGGTCTCGGTGGGCGAGCTCACCACCAACCACGCCCAGATCATGGCCGTGATCGCCAACCGGTGCGACCCCGACCGGCTCGACGAGGTCCGCGAGGCCCTCAGCACGCAGGTGCCCGCGTGGGCCATGCCCGAGGACCCGTTCCTCATGGCCCCGACCGTGCGCCAGCTCATGGAGGCCGTCGAGGGCCGCCTGATGCTCGGCGACGACGACCTGCTGGGACGCGAGGTCCGCGACGTGCTCGTCGGCGCCATGTCGATCGAGCACCTGCTGGACCGGCTCACCGACGGCGCCGTCGTCATCACCCCGGGTGACCGCGCCGACATCCTGCTCGGGCTCCTCACCGCCCATGCGGCGAACGGCTTCCCGTCGCTCGCCGGCATCATCCTCAACGGCGGGTTCTCTCCGCCGGACTCGGTGACCCGCCTGGTCGAGGGTCTCGACCCCAGCCTGCCAATCATCGAGACGGACCTGGGCACGTACCGGAGCGCGAGCATGGCCTCGCGCGCCCGGGGCCGGGTCTCGACCGACTCCCAGCGCAAGATCGATACCGCGCTGGCGCTCTTCGAGCAGCACGTCGACACGGAGGTCCTGCTCACGCGCCTCGCGGTCGCACGGCCCGAGGTCGTCACGCCGCTCATGTTCGAGTACGAGCTGCTGGACCGGGCGCGGGCGGACCGCAAGCACATCGTGCTGCCCGAGGGCAGCGACGACCGCATCCTGCGCGCCGCCTCGACGCTGCTGCAGCGGCAGGTCGCCCAGCTCACGATCCTCGGCGACGAGCGCGAGATCCGCGGGCGGGCGACCGAGCTCGGTCTGGACATCTCGGGGGCGCGGATCGTCGATCCGACGGCCGGCGAGATGCTCGAGCAGTTCGCGGAGAAGTACACCGAGATGCGCGCGCACAAGGGCATGACCGTGGAGCGCGCGCGGGAGATCGTCCGGTCGGTGTCCTACTTCGGCACGATGATGGTCCAGCTCGGGCTCGCGGACGGCATGGTCTCGGGCGCCGCGCACACCACGGCGCACACCATCAAGCCGTCGTTCGAGATCATCAAGACGCTCCCGGACGTCTCCGTCGTGTCGTCGGTGTTCCTCATGTGCCTCGAGGACCGCGTGCTCGTCTACGGCGACGCAGCGGTGAACCCGGACCCGAGCGCCGAGCAGCTCGCGGACATCGCGATCTCCTCGGCCGCGACGGCGGCCCAGTTCGGCATCGAGCCCCGCATCGCGATGCTGTCGTACTCGACCGGCGAGTCGGGCTCCGGCCCGGACGTCGAGAAGGTGCGTCAGGCCACCGAGCTCGTGCGGGAGCGGCGCCCGGACCTCTCGGTCGAGGGTCCCATCCAGTACGACGCCGCGGTCGACGCGTCGGTCGCGAAGACCAAGCTTCCCGACTCCGCCGTCGCGGGCCGGGCTACCGTGTTCATCTTCCCGGACCTCAACACCGGCAACAACACCTACAAGGCCGTGCAGCGCTCGGCCGGAGCGATCGCGGTCGGACCCGTCCTCCAGGGCCTGCGCAAGCCAGTCAACGACCTCTCCCGCGGCGCACTCGTCCAGGACATCGTCAACACGGTCGCGATCACCGCCATCCAGGCACAGGCGAATGCCGCGCTCCTCGCGGCAGCCACCACCGAGCAAGGAGCACCCCAGGCATGATGAATCCCACCCCCGGCGACCGTCTCTCCGCGTACAGCGCGAACGGCGCGCACGGCAGCGTCCTGGTCATCAACTCGGGCTCCTCGTCCGTCAAGTACCAGCTGGTGAACCCCATCGGTGGTGAGGCGATCGCCTCTGGGCTGGTCGAGCGCATCGGCGAGGGCGAAGGGATCGTCACGCACAAGTTCGCGGGCAACACGACGACCGCGCGCCCCGTCGTGCCGGACCACGGGGCTGCCCTCCGCGAGGTGCTCGGCATGTTCCAGACGCAGGGCCCCGACCTCGAGCAGTCCAACATCGTCGCGGTCGGCCACCGCGTCGTGCAGGGTGGGTCGTACTTCTCGGGACCCGTGCTGATCGACGACGACGTCCTGGGCAAGATCCGCGACCTGATCCCGCTCGCCCCCCTGCACAACCCGGGTCACGTCGCGGGCATCGAGGTCGGGCGCGCGCTGCTGCCCGACGTCCCGCACGTGGCGATCTTCGACACGGCGTTCTTCCAGACGCTCCCCGAGGCGGCGTACACGTACGCGCTGAACGCCGAGGTGGCGCGCGAGCACGGGGTCCGGCGCTACGGCTTCCACGGCACCAGCCACCAGTACGTCGCCGGCAAGGTCTCGCGCGTGCTCGGGCGCCGCCTGGAGGACCTCAACCAGATCATCCTGCACCTCGGCAACGGCGCGTCGGCGTCGGCCGTGCGCGGCGGCAAGGCGATCGAGACGTCCATGGGCATGACGCCCCTGGAGGGCCTGGTCATGGGCACCCGCACCGGTGACATCGACCCCGCGGTCGTGTTCCACCTGCACCGCAACGCGGGCATGAGCATCGACGAGATCGACGACCTGCTGAACAAGAAGTCCGGCCTCAAGGGCCTGAGCGGGGAGAACGACTTCCGCGCGCTGCACGAGCTGATCGAGCAGGGCGACGAGGGCGCCAAGCTCGCCCTGGACGTCTACATCCACCGCCTGAAGAAGTACATCGGCGCGTACCACGCGATCCTCGGTCGCGTCGACGTCATCACGTTCACGGCGGGCGTCGGGGAGAACGACGACATCGTGCGCGCGCTCACGGCCGCCGGGCTCGAGAGCCTGGGCATCGCGGTCGACCCGGTGCGCAACGAGGGCCGGGTGAAGGAGCCGAGGATCATCTCCCCCGACTGGACCTCGACGCTCGTCATGGTGGTCCCGACCAACGAGGAGCTGGCGATCGCTCGTCAGTGCATCGCGCTGGTCGACGAGGACCCCGCCGAGGTCTGACGCGCGCGTCGAGGCCCGTCCGCTCGAGGCGCGTCATCTCGAGGCCCGTCCCCGAGGGGACGGGCCTCGGGCCGTTCACGGGAGGCGGAGTGCCTTGAGCGCACGCAGACCCGTCGACAGTAGCGCCTGCCCCTTGCCCTCGGGCAGGGTGAAGAGCGCGTCGAGGGAGACGTGTCGGCCACCGCGCTGCACGACGACGGTCTGGGCCTCGGTCAGCCCGAGCAGCCCTTCGCGGCCGTGGCGACGCCCGAGGCCCGACGCCTTCCAGCCGCCGAGCGGTGCGGCCACCGAGCCCCACGCTGCGGCGTAGCCGTCGTTGACGTTCACGGTGCCGGCCTCGACGCGAGCAGCGAGCGCACGGCCATGGGCCGCGGACCCGCTCCACACCGAGGCGTTCAGTCCGTACTCGGTGTCGTTCATCGCGACGATCGCGGCGTCGTCGTCCGGGACTACGGTGACCGACACGACCGGGCCGAAGGTCTCCTCGCGGGCGCAGACCGCGTCCGCCGGGACGTCCGCGAGGACGGTCGGTGCGTAGAACAGCTCACCGACGTCCGACCGGTGCACTCCGCCGGTCAGCACACGTGCCCCGCGCGCGACCGCGTCGTCGACGTGTGCGGCCACGCGCTCGAGCTGGGCGGCGGACACGAGCGAGCCCATGTCGGCCGAGTAGTCGAGGTCCCCGCCGAGGCGCATCGCGCGCACGCGCGCCACGAACGCCGGCAGGAACGCGTCGGCGACGTCGGCGTGCACGACCAGCCGCTCGATCGACATGCACAGCTGACCGGAGTTGGAGAAGCACGCCCGCACGGCTCCGGCTGCGGCCGCCTCCACGTCGGCGTCGGCCGCGACGTACATGGAATTCTTGCCGCCGAGCTCGAGCGTCGCGCCGATGAGCCGCTCCCCTGCCTGGCGCGCGATGATCCGCCCGGTCGCGGTCGACCCGGTGAACACGATGTGGTCGACGGCGTCCACCACGGCCGAACCCACCTCCGCGCCACCGACCACGACCTGGAGCAGCCCTGCAGGCAGCCCCGCGCGCTCGAGCGCGTCCGCGGCCCACAGCGCGCTCAGCGCCGTCTGCTCGTCGGGCTTGAGCACGACGCCGTTGCCCGCGAGGAGCGCTGGCAGCACGTCGGCGAGCGCGAGGGTGAGCGGGTAGTTCCACGGCGCGATCACGCCGACGACGCCGATGGGCCGGTGGTGGACCCGGGCCTGGGTGAGCACCGGCAGCATCCCGGGCACGCGCCGCTGGCGCAGGTACCCGGGGCCGCGCAGGCCGTAGTGCCGGCTGACCTGGGCGACGTCGGCCACCTCCTCGAACGCCGAGGCGCGCGCCTTGCCGGACTCGAGCTGGATGAGGTCGAGGATGTCCGACTGCTCGGCCAGCACGAGGTCGTGTAGCGCCAGCAGGACCCGAGCGCGCTGGGCCGGCGCCACGCGGGCCCAGTCGCGCTGCGCGGCGCGCGCGAGGCCGGCGGCGCGCGCCGCGTCCTGCGCAGCGGACCGGGGCACCGCGGCGAGGGGTGCGCCCGTCAACGGCGAGTGCGCGGTGTGGCCCGGCGCACCCGTGGCGGCGACGACCCGCGCCACGAGGTGCGCGACGTCGTCGGGCTCGAGCACGTACGTGGCGCGCGGGTCGGTCTCAGGGTCGCTCAGGAGCATCTCGAGAGCGTCGTCGTCGTTGGCCATGCCCCGACCCTACGACGCCACCTCTGACACGGGCTGCGGGCTGTGCACACCCAGGGCGAGCACGGCGTCCCACCTCGCCCCACCCAGACCCACACACAGGCAGAGCACGACGAGGCCACAACTGGCGCCCGTCCTCCCACGCACGCCGACTCCGACAACCCGGCCCCGAGTCAGGCAGGAGGCGCTGTCGGAGCGGGGACCCGCCTCTCTGACTCGTCGAGCGCGCGGGCGGGCACCTCGACGACGGCAGGGTCTCAGAACCGGCGGCCGAGCACCACGCAGTCGGCGTCTTCGTAGCCGAGCGCGGCATAGAAGGCCTGCACGTCGGCGTTCTCGCGGCGCACCATGAGCTGCACCTTGGGTGCGCCCTGGCCGGCGAGCCAGGCCTCGGCGGCGACGACGAGCTCGCGCCCCAGCCCTTGCCCGCGCGCTTCGGGCGCCACGGCCAGGTAGTACAGCCAGCCCCGGTGCCCGTCGAAGCCCGCCATCACGGAGCCGACGACGGCCGGGTCGTCCCCGGCGGCGGTGCCGTCGATGCCGCCCGGCCCACGTGCCACGAGCACCGTGGAGGTGGCGGTCACGAGCGCGTCCGCGAAGTCACGGTCGGGGTCGTTCCACGGCCGGGTCAGCCCGGCCGCCCGCCAGAGCGCGACCACGGCGGTTCCGTCAGCCTGGGTCGCCGGCCCGATCTCGACGTCGGGGACGCGCTCGCTCACGCCGATCAGAACGGCTGGTAGGGCGAGACGACGACCTCGACGCGCTGGAACTCCTTGAGGTCGGAGTACCCGGTGGTCGCCATCGCGCGGCGCAGCGCACCGACGAGGTTCAGCGTGCCGTCGGCCTGGCGCCCCGGGCCGAAGAGGATCTCCTCGAGGGTGCCGGCAGAGCCGACCCGCACGCGCTCGCCGCGCGGCAGCTGCGGGTGGTGCGCCTCGGAGCCCCAGTGCCAGCCGCGGCCCGGCGCCTCCTCGGCGCGGGCCAGCGCGGCACCGACCATGACGGCGTCGGCGCCCACGGCGATCGCCTTGACGAGGTCGCCGGAACGCCCGACGCCGCCGTCGGCGATCACGTGGACGTAGCGCCCGCCGGACTCGTCGAGGTAGTCCCGGCGCGCGGCCGCGACGTCCGCGACGGCCGTGGCCATCGGCGCGTGGATACCCAGCGAGGTGCGCGTCGTGTGCGCCGCGCCCCCGCCGAACCCGACCAGGACCCCGGCCGCGCCGGTCCGCATGAGGTGCAGCGCCGCGGTGTACGTCGACGCCCCGCCCACGATCACCGGGACGTCGAGCTCGTAGATGAAGCGCTTGAGGTTCAGCGGCTCGGCGTTGCTCGAGACGTGCTCGGCAGAGACCGTGGTGCCGCGGATGATGAAGAGGTCGACCCCCGCGGCGACGACGTCGGCGGAGAACTCCTGCGTGCGCTGGGGGCTCAGCGACCCCGCGACCGTGACGCCGGCGTCACGGATCTCCTTGAGGCGTGCCCGGATGAGCTCGGCCTTGATCGGAGCGGCGTAGATCTCCTGCATGCGGGCGGTCGCGGCCTCGGGGTCGAGGCCGGCGATCTCGTCGAGCAGCGGCTGCGGGTCCTCGTAGCGCGTCCAGAGGCCCTCGAGGTCGAGGACTCCGAGCCCGCCGAGGCGTCCGAGCGCGACGGCGGTGGCCGGGCTCATCACCGAGTCCATCGGGGCCGCCATGATCGGCACCTCGAAGTGGTACGCGTCGATCTGCCACCCCACGGACACGTCCTCGGGGTCCCGCGTGCGGCGGGACGGGACGACCGCGACGTCGTCGAAGGAGTATGCGCGGCGTCCGCGCTTGCCACGGCCGATCTCGATCTCGTTGCTCACGGCCCTAGGCTATCGGGCTGCGGCGACAATGCCAGAACGCCCCCGCCCCGCTCCAGGGGTCGGAGCGGGACGGAGGGCGTCGGCAGGGTCGCGGGCGTGACGCCCGCTCGCCCTCAGGACGGCGTCGGGGCCGACGGCGCCGTGCCACGCACGAGGTGCTGGGAGTACGCCGAGATGGTCAGGAACGTCGGGAACTCCTCGCCGAGCGTGACCTGGCGGAAGATGTCGGCGGCGTCGGCGATCCGGTTGCCCGGCGTCCGCGGGAAGTCGTCGACGATCTGCGCGAGCAACGCCTCCACGCGCTCGGCCGTGATGGGGACGCCCCCCTCGGTCCGGGTGCCGTTGTGGATCCACTGCCACACCTGCGACCGGGAGATCTCGGCGGTGGCCGCGTCCTCCATCAGGTGGTCGATCGCGGCGGCGCCCACGCCCCGGAGCCAGGACTCGAGGTAGCGCACCCCGACGGACACATTCGTCCGCAGGCCAGCCGCGGAGACCGTGGCGCCCGTCGCCGACGCCGAGCGGATGTCGAGGAGGTCGGCGGCCTCGACGTGCACGTCGTCGCGCAGGCGGTCGAGCTGGTTGTCGCGCTCCCCCAGCACCGCCTCGAACTCCTCCCGGGCGAACGGGATCAGGTCGGGGTGCGCGACCCAGGTGCCGTCGAACCCGTCGGTCGCCTCACGCCGCTTGTCCGCCCGCACCTGCTCCTCGGCCTTCGCGGTCACCTCCGGGTTGCGGCGGTCCGGGATGAACGCGGACATCCCGCCGATCGCGTGCGCCCCGCGCTTGTGGCACGTCGCGACGAGCAGCTCCGTGTACGCCCGCATGAACGGCACGGTCATCGAGACGCGGCTGCGGTCAGGGAGCACGAAGTACTCGCCGCGGCAGCGGAAGCTCTTGATGATCGAGAACAGGTAGTCCCACCGGCCCGCGTTCAAGCCCGCGCAGTGGTCGCGCAGCTCGTAGAGGATCTCCTCCATCTCGAACGCCGCGGGCAGCGTCTCGATCAGCACGGTGGCGCGGACGGTGCCGTGCGGGATGCCGAGCCGCTCCTGCGCAAAGGTGAAGATGTCGTCCCACAGGCGCGCCTCGCGCCGCCCCTCGAGCTTGGGCAGGTAGAAGTACGGGCCGCGGCCGCGCGTGATCAGCTCGTCCGCGTTGTGGAAGAAGTACAGCCCGAAGTCCACCAGGCTCGCCGACGCCGACGTAGTCTGACCGGCGCGGTCGACGAAGCGCAGGTGCTTCTCGATCAGGTGCCAGCCGCGCGGCCGCATGACGATCGTCGGCATGGCCCGAAGGTCCGTGTGCGCGAGGGCGTAGGTCTTGCCCTCGGGCGAGGTGAACGCGAGCCGCCCGCGGATCGCGTCGCGCAGCGCGAGCTGGCCGCCGACGACGTTCTCCCAGGTCGGGCTCGTCGCGTCCTCCTGGTCGGCCAGCCAGACGTCGGCGCCCGAGTTGAGCGCGTTGATCGCCATCTTCGGGTCCGTGGGCCCGGTGATCTCGACGTGCCGACGGGACAGCCCGGGGGCCGCCCCCGCCACGCGCCACGACGCGTCCTCGCGGACGTGCGCGGTCTCGGCGAGGAAGTCGGGATCGATCCCGTCCTCGATCATCTGCCGCGAGCGCTGGCGCTCGACGAGGATCTCGTGCCGCCGGCCGACGAAGCGCTCGTGCAGCTGGCCGAGGAACTCGAGCGCGGCGGGCGTGAGGATCTCCGCGTAGCGGTCGCCCATGGGTCCGACGATCTGCATCGTGCCGGGCGCGGGCCGCGTGGTCGACGGGCGAGGCGTGGTGAGGGCTGAGGTGGTCATCGTGCTCTCCGTTCGGTGGGTGCGCTGGGGGCGAGGCTCAGTGGAACTGCGCGGTCTCCGTCGAACCCGCGAGCGCGAGGGTGGCGCTGGTCGGGTTGAGGGCGGTGGCGACCCGGTCGAAGTAGCCGGTGCCGACCTCGCGCTGGTGGCGCGTGGCGGTGTAGCCGTCGGCCTCGGAGGCGAACTCGGCCTCCTGCAGCTCGACGTACGCGGTCATGCCGCTCGCGCTGTAGCCGCGGGCGAGGTTGTACATCGAGTGGTTCAGCGAGTGGAACCCGGCGAGGGTGATGAACTGGAAGGCGTAGCCGTAGCTGGCGAGCTCCCGCTGGAACGTCGCGATCTGGGCGTCGTCGAGGTGCTTCTTCCAGTTGAACGACGGCGAGCAGTTGTAGGCGAGCTTCTTGCCCGGGTGCTCGGCGTGGATACGCTCGGCGAACCGGCGCGCGAGCCCGAGGTCCGGCTCCCCGCTCTCGACCCAGATCATGTCCGCGTAGGGGGCGTACGCGAGGCCGCGGGCGATCGTGGCCTCCTCCCCGGGCCGGGTCCGGTAGAAGCCCTCGACGGTGCGGTCCCCGGTGAGGAACTCGTGGTCGCGCGGGTCGGCGTCCGAGGTGATGAGGTCGGCGGCGAGCGAGTCGGTCCGGGCGATGACCAGGGTCGAGGCCCCCGAGACGTCCGCGGCGAGGCGCGCGGCGTTGAGGGTGCGGATGTGCTGGGCGGTCGGCACGAGCACCTTGCCGCCGAGGTGGCCGCACTTCTTCTCCGAGGCCAGCTGGTCCTCCCAGTGCACCCCGGCGGCGCCGGACTGGATCATCGACATCATCAGCTCGTAGGCGTTGAGCGGGCCACCGAACCCGGCCTCGGCGTCGGCGACGATCGGGGCGACCCAGTCCCGCTGCGGCTGGCCGTGCTCGGCGGTCTCGATCTGGTCCGCACGCAGCAGCGCGTTGTTGATGCGACGCACGACGGCGGGCACCGAGTTCGCGGGGTACAGCGACTGATCGGGGTACGTCTGGCCCGAGAGGTTGGCGTCGGCGGCGACCTGCCAGCCGGACAGGTAGATGGCCTTGAGGCCGGCGCGCACCTGCTGCACGGCCTGGTTGCCGGTCAGGGCGCCGAGGGCGGGCACCCACTCCTCGCTGTGGATGAGGTCCCAGAGCTTCTCGGCGCCGCGACGGGCCAGGGTGGGGTCCTCCCGGACCGAGCCGCGCAGGGCGACCACGTCCTCGGCGGTGTAGTCGCGACGGATGCCCTCCCAGCGGGGGTCGTTCGCCCACTGCTGGGCGAGCTCGGCCGCCGTCTGGCGCTGGTCCCCGGGACGTGCGGTCCCGCGGTCCTCGGTGGTGCTGCCAGGCGTCTCGGTGATGGTGCTCACGGTGTCCTCCAGGGTGTGTGTCGAGCGGCGTCGTTGCTGCCTGACCTCCACGTTGCGCCCTGCACAACCCCCGCACCCCGGGATCCGGAGCAGAAATTTCTGCGATCTTCTGTTGATCGCAAGAAGTGGCGCGTGTCACAGTGACGCATGGCCTCGACCCCGGTGCAACGACGCACGAGCACGCCCCCCGCCCCCGCCTCCCCGGACGTCGTCGACGACGTCGCTGCCCAGCCCGACGCCCTCACGATCGGGCGGCGGGTGCGGCACCTGCGGCGCACCCGCGGGATGACGATCGACGAGCTCGCCCGGGCGATCGACCGTGCTCCCTCGCAGGTCTCCGTGATCGAGAACGGCAAGCGCGAGCCCAAGTTCTCCCAGCTGCAGCAGATCGCCACGGCACTGGGCACGACGACGTCGGAGCTGCTGCGGACCGACGCGCCCTCACGCAGGGCTGCGCTCGAGATCGAGCTCGAGCGGGTCCAGCGCGGCCCGAGCCTGGCGGCGCTCGGCATCCCCTCGGTCCGCCTCGCCGCGACCCTCCCGACGGACGCGCTCGAGACCTTGGTCGCGCTGCACCGCGAGATCACCCGGCTGCACACCGAGCGCGCCGCAACCCCCGAGGAGGCGCGGCGCGCGAACGCCGAGCTGCGGGCGACCATGCGAGCACAGGACAACCACTTCCCCGAGCTCGAGGCCCAGGCACAGGCCCTGCTCGACGCCGTCGGGCACCCGGGCGGCCCGCTCTCGCAGCGGCTCGCGGCCGACCTCGCCGGCCACCTCGGCTTCACGCTCCACTACGTCCGGGACCTGCCCCACTCCACCCGGTCGGTGCTGGACCTGCGGCACATGCGCATCTACCTGCCGGGAGGACGCCGGGGCTCGAGCGACCCCCGCTCGACCCTCCTGCAGGCGCTGTCGAGCCACGTGCTGGGCCACGCCGAGCCGCGCGGCTTCGCGGACTTCCTGCGCCAGCGCGTCGAGGCGAACTACCTGTCCGCGGCGCTCCTGCTCCCCGAGGGCGACGCCGTCACTCACCTGCGCGAGGCCAAGGTGGCACGGCGCATCTCGGTCGAAGACCTGCGCGACGCGTTCGCCGTGACCTACGAGACCGCCGCACACCGGTTCACGAACCTCGCCACCCAGCACCTCGACATCCCCGTGCACTTCATGAAGGTCCACGAGTCCGGCGTCATCCACAAGGCGTACGAGAACGACGGCGTGCGGTTCCCGGCCGACGCGCTCGGCGCGATCGAGGGCCAGCCCGTGTGCCGGCACTGGACCGCCCGGACGGTGTTCGCGATCGAGGACAAGCTCAGCCCCTACTACCAGTACACGGACACGTCCTCGGGCACCTTCTGGTGCACGTCACGGACGCAGGAGAGCGCCGACGGCGCGTTCTCCGTGAGCGTGGGCGTCCCGTTCGGGGAGGTCCGCTGGTTCCGCGGGCGGGAGACCACCGAGCGATCGGTGTCGCGCTGCCCCGAGGTGAACTGCTGCCGCGAGCCGTCGGGCGCGCTGGCCGACCGCTGGTCCGGCCAGGCGTGGCCCGCCGCCAGGCCTCACGCCAGCACGCTCGCCGCGCTGCCCGTCGGTGCGTTCCCGGGTGTCGACACCTCCGAGGTCTACGCGTTCCTGGAGTCGCACGCGCCACGCCCGTGACGTCCTCCCGGGCCGTGTCACCCGCTCGTGGCACGCTCGTCACGACGACGAGGAGAGGGCACCATGAGCTGGACGCGCGGACCACTGCTGGGCTTCGACACCGAGACGACGGGGGTGCAGGTCGGCCACGACCGCATCGTCACGGCGGCGCTCGTACACCGAGACCCCGACGGCACCCGCGTCCGGACCTGGCTGATCGATCCCGGCGTCGAGATCCCGGCCGAGGCCGCCGCGATCCACGGCATCTCGACCGAGCACGCCCGCGAGCACGGCGTCGCCCCGGCGCAGGCCCTGGAGGAGATCGCGAGCGAGCTCGCCGCTGCCATCGCCGCCGGGACCCCGGTGGTCGCGTACAACGCGACCTTCGACCTGTGCATCCTCGAGGCCGAGCTCCGCCGCCACGGGCTCGCCACCCTGGGCGAGCGGCTCGGCTGCGAGCCGGTCGGCATCATCGACCCGCTCGTCCTCGACCGCAGCGAGGACAGGTTCCGGCGGGGCAAGCGCAAGCTCGTCGACCTCTGCGGCGTCTACGGCATCACCGACGCCGGCGAGCTGCACACCGCGGACGTCGACGTCATCGCGACGCTCGACGTCCTCGCGGCCATCGCCGCCCGGTACCCGCGGCTGGGCGAGCTCTCGCTCGACGAGCTCCACACCTACCAGCTCGACGCCCACCGCACCTGGGCGCGCAGCTTCAACGACTGGCGCGAGCGCAACGGCTTCACCGGGCCCGGGGCGAGCGAGGAGTGGCTGGTCGACCAGCGGATCCTCGTGCCCGCGCCCGGCGACGCCTTCACGGCCGAGCGCCGGCTGCAGCCCGCGCTCGACTGAGCTCCCCGTCCGGCCACGCGTCACCACGCTCGACGGGCCTGCGGACCCCGGCAGCACCCGACGAGAGGAGCCCCATGGCTTCGGACGACTACCGCTCATGCTGCACTACCTCGAGGACTGGGACGGACCGCTGAAGGAGATCCGGAGGGTGCTGCGCCCCGACGGCCGACTCATCGTCTCGGTCAACCACCCCATGGCGCGCACGCTCAACTGTCCCCAGGAGGACTACTTCGCCACCCGGCGCTACCAGGAGGAGGTCGAGCTCGACGGCGAGACCACGACGCTGACGATGTGGCACCGCCCGCTGACGGCGATCACGCGGGCGTACACGGCCGCCGGGTTCACCATTGCGGCCATGGACGAGCCGGCCCCGTCGCCGCTCGCACCGCCCGAGCTCCTGCCCCCGCGGATCGTCTCCGGAGAGAGGACTGCCTTCGTGTGCTTCCTCTTCCTCGTCCTCGTCGCCCCCTGACTCCGGAGCGGCAAGCCGCACCAGCGACGATCAGGCCTCGGGGCCGGTGAGGGATCGCCGGGACACGAACGTGCGCACGACCCCCGTCACCGGGTCCGGGATCGCGAGCTCACGCGCCAGCAGGCGCAGGGGCCGTGAGTAGTCGTCGGGGGCCACGGCACGCACGTCGGGATAGAGGTCGTCGCCCTCGATCGGCGCGCCGAGCCCGGCCATGTGCACCCGCAGCTGATGGGTGCGTCCCGTGCGAGGCTCGAGCCGGTACCGCGCGCGCGACTCATCCAGCCGCTCGACCATCTCCACGTGCGTCACCGCGTTCACCTCCCCCGCGACGACCTGCGCCTGCAGGGTGCCGTGCCGCTTCTCGAGCCGGTTCGCGACGTCCACCGGCAGCGTGAGGTCGGGGCGGTACGGCGCCACGGCCTCGTACACCTTCCGCACGCGCCGCTCCGCGAACAGCCGCTGGTACGGTCCGCGCAGCTCGCGTCGGGTCGTGAGCAGCAGCACCCCGGCCGTCAGCCGGTCCAACCGGTGCGCGGGCGAGAGCTCGGGCAGGTCGAGCTCGCGGCGCAGCCGCACCAGCACGGTCTCGGCCACCCACGCCCCTCGGGGCGTCGAGGCGAGGAAGTGCGGCTTGTCGACCACGACGACGTCGTCGTCCCGGTGCAGCACCGTGACCTCGAACGGGACCCGCTCCTCGCGGGGCGGCTCGCGGTACAGGTAGGCGAGGCCGCCCGCCGGGTACGCCGACGCCAACGTGTAGGGGCGCCCGAGCTCGTCCACCACCTCCCCCGCCGCCACGACCCGGCGCAGCCGTGCGGCGTCGTCCGGGAACCGCGCCACCAGGTGGTCGACGAGCGTGGCATGGGCGACCCCGTGCGGGAGCGCCAGGCGCGTCGGGTTGAGCCCGTCGCGCACCGGCAGCGGAGCCGGACGGCGGCGACGGGCCACGGGCGAGGTCAGCGACCGGTGTAGTTGGGCGCCTCGACGGTCATCTGGATGTCGTGCGGGTGCGACTCCTTCAGACCGGCCGGGGTGATCCGCACGAACTGGCCGCGCTCCTGGAGCTGCGGGATCGTGTGCGCACCGACGTAGAACATCGACTGGTGCAGGCCACCGACCAGCTGGTGGGCGACCGCACCGAGCGGGCCGCGGTAGGGCACCTGCCCCTCGATGCCCTCGGGGACGATCTTCTCGTCGTTCGTGACGTCCGCCTGGAAGTACCGGTCCTTGGAGTAGGAAGCCTTCTTGCCGCGCGAGGCCATCGCACCGATCGAACCCATGCCCCGGTACAGCTTGTACTGCTTGCCGTTGACGAAGACCAGGTCCCCCGGGCTCTCGTCGCAGCCCGCGAGCAGCGAGCCGAGCATGACGGTGCTCGCTCCGGCGACGAGCGCCTTGGCGATGTCGCCGGAGTACTGCAGCCCGCCGTCGCCGATCACGGGGACCCCGGCGGGACGGCACGCCAGGGAGGCCTCGTAGATCGCCGTCACCTGGGGCACGCCCACCCCGGCGACGACGCGCGTCGTGCAGATGGAACCCGGCCCGACGCCGACCTTGACGCCGTCCGCGCCCGCGTCGACGAGCGCCTGCGCGCCCGCGCGCGTCGCGACGTTGCCGCCGATGATCTGCACGCCCGCGAAGAACGGGTCCTTCTTCAGCCGCGTGATCATCTCGAGCAGCAACCGCGCGTGCCCGTTCGCGGTGTCCGCGACGAGCACGTCCACCCCGGCGTCGGCGAGCGCTCCGGCTCGGTCCATCGCGTCCCCGAAGAACCCGATCGCCGCACCGACGCGGAGGCGGCCCTCGTCGTCCTTGGTCGCGTCCGGGTACTGCTCGGTCTTGACGAAGTCCTTGACGGTGATGAGGCCGCGCAAGCGCCCGGCCTCGTCCACCAGGGGGAGCTTCTCGATCTTGTTCTTCCCCAGGAGGGCCGCGGCGTCCTCCCTGCTGATGCCCACGGGCCCCGTGACGAGCGGCATGGGCGTCATGACCTCGCGAACGGTCCGGCGGGCGAAGTCGCTCGGCGCGACGAACCGCAGGTCGCGGTTGGTGATGATGCCGACGAGGATGCCGTCCGGGTCCGTGACCGGCAGCCCTGACACCCGGTACTGCCCGCACAGCGCGTCGAGCTCGGCGAGGGTCACGTCCGGCGCGACCGTGACGGGGTCGGTGATCATCCCGGACTCGGACCGCTTGACCATGTCGACCTGCGTGGCCTGGGCCTCGATCGACAGGTTGCGGTGCAGGATGCCGATGCCGCCCTGGCGAGCCATGGCGATCGCCATCCGCGCCTCGGTGACGGTGTCCATCGCGGCGGAGACCAGCGGCACGGCGACCGAGATCTCCCGGGTGAGCTGCGCGGTCGTGTCCACCTCGCTCGGGATCACGTCCGTCTCGTTGGGGAGCAGCAGCACGTCGTCGTAGGTCAGACCGGTGAAGCCGAAGGGATCGCGGGCGGGGGTCGTCTCAGTCACCTGCCCATCGTACGGCGCTCCCGCGACCGGTCCCGAGCCGGTCTCAGTCCTCGCGCGACGCGATCGCGTGCACCTCGTAGAACAGTCCCGAGAAGCTCCGCACCCGCTGCACGTTCGCGGACAGCGGCAGGTCAGAGGCGGCCTCGTCGTTGCTGAGCCCGACGAAGATCGGCAAGTCGGGGTTGGCCTCGTGCAGCGAGCCGATGATCCCGAGCTCCGGCTGGGCGATGCCGGTCACGAGCACGACCGCCGCCGGCCGGACCATCGTGACGACCTCCTGCGCGCGGTGCGCGTTCGCCGGACCGGTGACGATGCGCGCGACGACACCACGGCTGTTCAGGGCCGCCGCCATCGTGTGCGCGGGGAGCGGGTAGGGCTCGCCCGGTGCCGTGAAGATCAGCACGATCCGGCGCATCTGGCTCGGGTGCGCGGTCCCACCGCTGCGCGCCTCCTGGTGCTCGCGGATGACGCGCATGGCGGCGCTCGTGAGCACCATGGCCGGCGCCTCGCCGGGCTTGGCGAGGACGGTGCGCTCTCCCAGCTTGTCGAGCGCCGGGGACACCAGGTGCGTCCACCAGCGCAGGACGTCGCTCTCGGGGCCCAGGCGCAGCAGGCTGGCGGTCGCGCCGCCGTCGTGCTTGAGCGCCGCGTCCACCACGTCGGACGGGGAGACCGCCGTGGCGGTCGTCGACCCGGTGCCCGGGCGCTGGAAGTGCACGACCTTCGGACGCGACGGATCCTCGGGCGGCATCACGGGGCGAGCCTGCTCCTTGGACTGGGCCTCCTGCTGGGCCGAGACCGCGCTGGCGCGGCGAGCGCGCTCGACGTCGAGGTCGGCCTCGAGCGCGGCACGGGCGGCGTCGCCCGGAGCGACACCCTCGAGCGTGAGCCGGCGCATCACCATCAGGCGCAGGACGTCGTCGCGGGTGTACCGGCGGTGCGAGCCTGCGGACCGCTCGGAGGGGCCCAGCCCGTAGCGCCGGTCCCAGGTCCGCAGCGTGGCAGGAGCGACGCCGAGGCGACGGGCGACCACCGCGACGGCCACCCCCGGCTTGGCCCGCGCCGCCGAGAGCTCGACCGGCTTGTCGGTCGGGCTGTCGTCAGGGCGTCCAGGTTCCGAGGTCGGCATGACTCGATTCTGCCCAGCATCTTGACCGGAACGCCACTAGAACGCGCCAGGGCGCCCTGCACGTCGGGACCTGGCGCGATTGGCGCGAAGCCCCCCGACCGCCGACCCACTTCTGAAACGATTCGGAGGCGGCGCTGAATCGCTTCAGATCGAGACTTGAACAACTTCTGAAACGGTTGTACGGTTCAGGCAGCGCAGCGGAAGGGCCTCGGTCCTCCCGCACGACGACATCGCGAACCACTTCTTCAGGAGGTCACCATGACTGAGCTCTCCCGTCTCCCCGGCCCCGTCATGGACCTCTGGGAGTGGCAGTACCAGGGGTCCTGCCGCGACTACGACGACACCCTGTTCTTCCACCCGGAGGGGGAGCGCGGCAGCGCGCGCCGCAAGCGCGCCGAGGCCGCCAAGGCGATCTGCGCCTCGTGCCCCGTGCTGATGCAGTGCCGCGAGCAGTCGCTCAAGGTGCGCGAGCCCTACGGCGTGTGGGGCGGGCTGAGCGAGGAGGAGCGCGCAGCGATCCTCGCCGACCAGCAGCGCGTCGCCGCAGTGAGTTGACCCCCGATCCCATCGCACGGCGTCGGCGTGTCAGCCCGGTGAGGTGATCACCGGCATCGCCGCCGCCGGAGCGATGAGTACCAGAAGCCCCGCAGCCCTCGGGTTGCGGGGCTTCTTCACGCCCGGGCTGGGACCAACGAGCGAGCGGCGCCGCGGCCGCGAAGAGCGCGCAGACGCAGACGGGCCCCGCACCACGAGGGTGCGGGGCCCGTCCAGGCTTGCGGGACGTCGTCAGCCGACGACGACCGCCAGCACGTCGCGCGCCGAGAGCACGAGGTACTCCTCGCCGGCGTACTTGACCTCGGTGCCGCCGTACTTGCTGTAGATGACCTTGTCACCCACGGCGACGTCGAGCGGGACACGGTTGCCGTTGTCGTCGATGCGACCGGGGCCGACAGCGAGGACCTCGCCCTCCTGCGGCTTCTCCTTGGCGGTGTCCGGGATGACCAGGCCAGAAGGCGTGGTCAGCTCAGCGTCGAGCGTCTTGACGACGATCCGGTCTTCGAGCGGCTTGATGGGGACCGACACAGCGGACCTCCCCCTTCGCGTTGAAACCTACGGGTGGATGGGCTGAGCGGCTCAGGCGCCCCGGGCGTCGTCGCGGGTGCCGACCGGGACCTGGTCCGCTCTCACCTCTGGCGAGGTGTTCCGAGGCCAAATCTAGGACGTGGTTAGCACTCGGTCAAGGTGAGTGCCAATGCGGTGGGAGCGGACGCCTCGCCCCACGGCCCGCCGGGCGCACGCTACCTGTGCCCGTGGCAGGATCGGCGCATGGATGACGCCGCGCTGACCAAGCTCCTGCAGCCGGAGGGCTGGGGCCTGCTGAACGCGATGCCGCCCTACGAGGAGAAGCTGGCGATGGCGATGTCCGGCTCCCTGCGCGACAAGGGCGTGGACCCCGACCTCGTCGCCGCCGTCCTGACGCAGTCCCGGCTGCGGACGCGCGGCCGGGAGAAGTTCGGCGAGTTCGCCGACGGGATGCTGTTCACGCCCGCGGGCCTCGAGCAGGCCACCCGGCTCTCCGTGGGCGCCCAGCACGCCGGCCGTTTCCGCGCCGCAGGCACCCAGAAGATCGCCGACCTCACGTGCGGGATCGGGGCCGACTCCATGGCCTTCGCGGCCTCCGGCCTGCGCGTCCTGGCCACCGAGATCGACGAGCTCACCGCAGCGATCGCCACCGTGAACCTCCGCCACTTCCCGGAGGCTGAGGTGCGGCTCGGTGACGGCCTGGCACTCGACCTGACCGCCGAGGGCGTCGACGGCGTCTACGCGGACCCCGCCCGACGGACCTCGAGCGGCAAGCGTGTGTTCGACCCCCGCGCGTACGAGCCGCCGCTGGACGCCGTCTGGGCGCTGCGCGACGCCGTGCCCGCCCTGGGCATCAAGGTCGGCCCCGGCATCGCCCACGACGGGCTGCCCGCGGACGCCGAGGCCCAGTGGGTCTCGCTCGACGGAGACGTCGTCGAGGCCGGCCTGTGGTTCGGCCCCCTCGCCCCGGACGGCCCCGGGCGTTCTGCGCTCGTGCTGGTCACCACGCCCGAGGGCGTCCGCGGTCACGCCGTCCCTCCGGTCACCGGGCCCGACCTCGCCGACGCCGGTCCGCTGCAGGACTACCTGTACGAGCCCGACGGCGCGGTGATCCGCTCGGGGCGCGTCGCCACCGTCGCGCGCGAGCTCGACGGCCACCTGCTGGACCCCACGATCGCGTACGTGACCACCGCGCACCCGCGCCCCGGCTATGCGCTCGCGCGCGGCTACCGGGTGCTCGACGTCATGCCGTTCGGCCTCAAGCGCCTGCGCACCTACCTCCGCGAGCGCGACGTCGGACGCCTGACCATCAAGAAGCGGGGCACCGCGATCGTCCCCGAGCAGCTGCGCAAGCAGCTCGACCTGCGGGGATCGTCAGAACGCACCATCGTGTGCACCAGGGTTGCCGGCGCACAGTCGGTGATCGTCGTCGAGCCCTTGGCCGCTGACCACCAGGACGGGTGACATGCATCTTCCCTTCGCCGCCTCCGAGCGGTCCACGATCGGCATCGAGTGGGAGCTCGCGATCGTGGACAAGGACTCGGGCGACCTGCGCCAAGTCGCCCAGACCGTCATCGACGCCGTCGCGCCGGCGGACGGAGGCCAGCACCCGCACATCCGCCAGGAGCTGCTGCTGAACACCGTCGAGATCGTCTCGGGTGTGTCCCGCACGGTGCGGGAGGCCGGCGACGACCTCGAGCGCAGCATCGCGGAGATCCAGGAGATCCTCGACCCGCTGCGCGCCGAGCTGATGTGCGCGGGCACCCACCCGTTCGGCCGGTGGAGCAACCAGCGGGTGACGGACAAGGAGCGGTACGCGACGCTGATCGACCGGACCCAGTGGTGGGGACGGCAGATGCTGATCTACGGCGTGCACGTGCACGTCGGCATCGAGGACGTGGCGAAGGTCCTGCCCATCCAGAGGGCCCTGCTCTGCTACTACGGCCAGCTGCAGGCGCTGTCCGCGTCGAGCCCGTTCTGGGGCGGCAAAGACACCGGTTACGCGTCGAACCGCGCGCTGATGTTCCAGCAGCTCCCGACGGCGGGGCTGGGCTTCCAGTTCGAGACCTGGGAGCAGCTGGAGGGATACGTCGCGGACATGATGCACACGGGCGTGATCGACCAGTTCGACGAGGTGCGCTGGGACCTGCGTCCCTCCCCGCGCTTCGGGACGCTCGAGACGCGGATCTGCGACGGCGCGTCCAACATCACCGAGGTGCTCGCCTTTGCCGCGCTCAACCACTGCCTGGTGGAACACCTGTCGACCATGCTCGACGAGGGCAAGGAGCTGCCGACGATCCCGCCGTGGTTCGCGCAGGAGAACAAGTGGCGCTCGGCCCGGTACGGCATGGACGCGATCATCATCCTCGACCGCGAGGGCAACGAGGAGCTCGTGCGCGACTCGATCGCCCGCCTGCTCACCGAGCTCGAGCCGACGGCGGCCCGGCTCGGCTGCCTCGCGGAGCTCGACGGCGTCCGGACGATCCTGCACAAAGGCGCGAGTTATCAGCGCCAGCGGGCCGTCGCGCGGCGCAACGCTGGCGACCTGCCCGCGGTCGTGGCTGCGCTCGTCGCCGAGATGCGCGCTGGGCGACCCCTCTAGCCGGCCACCCGGTCGGGCGTCAGCCCCACGTCCAGCTCGACAGGAGCGCTTCCAGGTCCGTGCCGCTCGCGGCGTCAGCGCGCAGGTGCCCGACGGCGAAGAGCCAACCTTCGCGCTCGAAGATCCAGTCGGTGAGCAACCGCCCGCCGCTCCCCGTCGTGGTCTCCTGTCGCACGACGAGCCCCAGGCCCGCGCGCTGCTCGTAGCCCAGGTCGATCACGGTCAGCTCCGACGCGTCCGCCCCCTCGCCCCACCGCGCCAGAGGCGGGTGCTGATCTGCCGGCCCGAGGCAGACCACCAGCAGGAAGGACTCGTCGCCGAGCCGGAACATCGTGCTCTCGCCGCCTCCCTCGGGCTCGGTCGGAGCCCGGTACGCGTGCGCGGGGCAGCCCCCCGCCTCCCCTGCGGCGCGCCGGACGACCACGGGGAGGTGGTCGAACGGCACCGGAGCCACGGTGGCGGCATCGACCTCCGTCGGGCCCGAGCCTGCCCGGTCGACGACCGTCACCGCCACCGCGGCGGCGACCGCCAGCAGGGCGACGGCCGCGACCGTGAGCAGCGCGAGCCGCCAGGTCCGCGTCACAGGTGCACGAGCGTGAGGGGCATGGATGAGTCGACCCCGAACCGCAGGTCCGACGCTGGCGCACCAGACCGGACGACCGCCGAGCCCAGCGCGGCGATCATGGCGCCGTTGTCGGTGCAGTAGCGAATCGGCGGGATGCGTAGCGTGATGCCGGCCTCGGCGCAGCGGGCGGCAGCCATCTCCCGCAGCTGGGAGTTGGCGGAGAAGCCGCCACCGATGACGAGGGTGTCGACGTCGTGCCGTTCGCACGCCCGGATCGTCTTGACCGTCAGGACGTCGGCGACCGCCGCCGCGAAGGAGGCCGCGACGTCGTGCAGCGGGATGTCCTGGCCGGCGTCCTGGCGCGCCTCGACCCACCGGGCGACGGCCGTCTTGAGCCCCGAGAACGAAAAGTCGTAGGCGTGCTCGGCCTGGTCCTTGGGCAGCGTCAGGGCGCGCGGGAACCGGATGGCCTCCGGGTCCCCCTCCCGGGCGAGCCGATCGATGTGCGGGCCGCCGGGGTACGGCAGCCCGAGGAGCCGACCGACCTTGTCGAACGCCTCGCCCGCGGCGTCGTCGAGCGTCTGGCCGAGCTCGGTGACGTCCGAGGCGATGTCGTCGACCAGAAGCAGTGAGGAGTGCCCGCCCGAGACCACGAGGGCGAGCGCGCGCTCGGGGAAGGCGCCGTGCACGAGCTCGTCGACGGCGGCGTGACCGATCACGTGGTTGACGCCGTACAGCGGCTTGCCGAGGCCGACGGCGAGCGCCTTGGCGGCCGAGGCGCCGATCGTCAGGGGGCCGACGAGCCCGGGCCCGGCGGTCACCGCGATCGCGTCGACCTCGCTCAGGTCGACGTCCGCCTGTGCGAGCGCGCTCTGGATCGTCGGGACCATCGCCTCCAGGTGGGCGCGCGAGGCGACCTCGGGGATGATGCCGCCGAACCGCGCGTGCTCCTCCATCGAAGAAGCGACCTGGTCGACCAGGAGCTCGCGGCCGCGGACCAGCGCGACGCCCGTCTCGTCGCACGACGTCTCGATGCCCAGGACCAGGGGTTCGCTCATGCCGCCCAGGGTAGTGCGCGCGGACCACCCGCCGTGAGTCGGCCGTCCGGGCATGACGCGGCTCACACTGCCGCGCGGAATCCCCCCGACCCGCCGGGGCGTTCACCGACCATGACCACCAGCACCGAGACTCCGACCCTCGCCGTCACCGCCGACGTCGCCGACCTCCTGTTCCGCGAGGCGCGCACCGTCAACGCGTTCGCGCCCGACGACGTCCCCGAGGAGCTGGTGCACGCCGCGTACGACCTCACCCGCTGGGGCCCGACCGCGATGAACACCTCCCCGCTGCGCTACGTCGTCGTCCGGCGCGGGGCTGGCCGCGAGCGCCTCGCCGCGCACATGGCCGAGGGCAACCGCGAGCGCGTGCTGGCCGCGCCGCTCACGGTGGTCCTCGCGTCCGACCCGGCGTTCCACGAGACCATGGGCGTGCTCGCGCCCCACGCGAGCGCGGTCGCCGCGTCCCTGGCCGAGCAGGAGGCCACCCGGGTCGCGATGGCCCGGGACAACGCCCACCTCCAGGCGGGCTACCTCGTCGTCGGGCTTCGCTCCGCCGGGCTGCACGTGGGGCCCATGGGCGGCATGGACGCCGCGGGGATCGACGCCGACCTGCTCGCGGGCACCGGCTGGCGGTCGTTCCTCGTGCTCAACGTCGGCCTGCCGGCCGCCGAGGGCGCCACCCGTCCCCGCGCCGCACGCCTCAGCCCCACCGAGGTCTCGCGCACGCTCTGAAGCCTGCCGGTCAGTCCCCGGTCGCCGCCGGGCGCTCCGGGTCGTGGGACCACTGGGACCAGGACCCGGGGTAGAGCGCCGCGGTGACACCGACCGCGGCCAGCGCCAGGACCTCGTGGCTCGCCGTCACCCCTGACCCGCAGTAGACGGCGACCGGCTGGTCGGGACCCGCCACCCCGGGCTGGTGCGACTCGACGTCGACGCCGAGGGCCTCGAAGCGGCGCCGCAGGGCCTCATCGGCGAGAAACAGGCCGGCGTCGGACAGGTTCTCGTCGGTGGGGGCGCTCACGGCGCCGGGGACGTGGCCGGCACGGGGGTCGACCGGCTCGATCTCTCCACGGAACCGTTCGCGCGCACGCGCGTCGAGCACGACGGCGTCGTCGCGCCCGGCGAGCGTGGCGACGCCGTCTGCCTCCACCACCGGGAGCTGGCCGCCGACGAGGCTGACGTCCCCGGGCGGGACTTCCGTCTCCCCGCCTACGAGCTGCCCGCCGCCGGCGGCCCACGCGTCGAGCCCCCCGTCGAGCAGACGCACGTCCACGCCCGCCCACCGCAGCAGCCACCAGGCCCGTGCAGCGCTCCGGCCACCTGCGTCGTCGTAGACGACGACCTCGCTGCCGGCGCGCACGCCCCACCGGCGGGCGTCACGCTCGAGCGCCGCGACGTCCGGCAGGGGGTGCCGTCCGCGCTCCGCGGACGGGGCGGACGCCAGCTCCGTGTCGAGGTCCACGTACACGGCGCCGGGCAGGTGCGCCGCGAGGAACCGCTCGTGCCCGTCGTCGCGTCCGAGCGCCCAGCGCACGTCCAGCAGGTGCACCGGCTTGCCGGAGTCCAGCATGCCCTGCAGCTCGCTCGCGCTGACCAGGACCGTGCTGCGGGTGGGGCTCATCCGATGGCTCCTCTCGTCGCGGGCTCCGTCGCCCGTGGGTCACTGCGGATCAGGCTGTCGCGCCCTCAGCGGGTCCCGGCTGCAGCACGAGCTGCATCGTGTGCGCGTCCACGTCCTCGGGCTGGTAGTACCGCTTGCGCAGCCCGATCCGGACGAATCCCGCGCGCTCGTACATCGCGATCGCGGCGTCGTTGTCGACGGCGACCTCGAGCACCATGCTCAGCGCACCGATCTCCCGGGCGCGCTCCACGAGTGCACGGAGCATGATCGCGCCGACCCCCTGGCGCTGTACGGCCGGGTCCACCCCGATCGTCATGACGTGGGCGTTGTCCCCGTCGAACCACAGCCCCGCGTACCCCACCAGCGGCTGGGGCGCGCCCTCGACCGCAGGCTCGGCCGCGACGTACCAGCGCCCGTTGCCGCGCAGCTCCTCGGTCAGCATCCCCATGGTCCAGGCGCTCGGTCCGAACAGCGCGGTCTCGAGCGCAGCGACGCGGGTGACGTCCGCCCACGCGAGCGGCCGCAGCCGCACCGCGGGCCGCGGCTCAGGCTCCGTGGCCGGGGCGTCCTCGGCGACCAGCTGGCGGTGCAGCGACAGGTCGAGCGTCATCTCGAGGTCCGGGTCGAGCTCGCTCATGCGGTCGCCCGCTTCCGGGCGTTGGGCACCTGCGCGTCCGGGCGCCGGAGGTAGAGCGGCTGGACGGGGAGCTCGGCACCGTCCGCGAGCGCGCGCGCCGCGAGGCGGGCGAGCACGACCGGGTCCGGCGTCACCGGAGCGTCGCGGACCAGAGCGCCCGCCGCCGTCAGCTCCTCCCGGTAGAGGACGCCCCCGGCGCCGACGACGACCGTCCCGGCGAGGTCGAGCTCCGCCGCGACCGCCGCCGCGGTACCGACCGACGGCTCACCGTCGGGGATCGCACGGCCCTCGGCGTCGACGACGTAGCTGCGCCAGTAGATCTCCCTGCGCCGTGCGTCGGTCGCGACGAGGACCCGCGTGCCCGTGGGAGCGGCGGCCTCCTGAGCCAGGACGTCGAGGCTGCACACACCCGCGACCGGGAGGCCCGCGGCGAGCGCGAACGTCCGCGCGGTCACCAGGCCGACGCGCAGGCCGGTGAAAGGGGCGGGCCCGGTGCCCACGACGACCCGCGACAGGTCGCGCGGGCCGAGGCCTGCGCGCGCGAGCAGGTCCGCGATCATCGGGCCGAGCTCCTCGGCCTGACGCCGGGGCTCCGTGACGGCGGCCTGCGCCAGCGCGGCACCGTCGTCCGCGACGATCGCGGCGGCGACGGCACCAGAGGTGTCGAGTGCGAGAACAGGCATACGGGTCAGCCTACGTGGGCCGCCACATCCACGTGGGCCCACCGGGGGCCGATCGTGGTGATCGTCACGTGCCGCACTCCCGCGGCAGCGTCCTCGTCCTCGGCCACCTCACCGCGCGGGCGCTCGAGCACGAGCTCGAGCCGGTCCTCGGCGAGGGACTCCACGAGACCGCTGCCCCACTCCACCACGGTGACCGACTCGTCGAGTGAGGTGTCGAGGTCGAGCGCGTCCACGTCGTCGAGCGAACCGAGCCGGTAGGCGTCGACGTGCACGAGCGCGGGACCGCCGACGAGCGACGGATGCACGCGTGCGATCACGAACGTCGGCGACGCGACCTGGCCGCGCACCTGCAGCCCGGTGCCGATGCCCTGCGTGAGCGTCGTCTTGCCCGCACCGAGGTCGCCGGTGAGGACCACGAGGTCGCCTGCCCGCAGCAGACCCGCGAGCGCGCGGCCGAACGACTGCGTGGCCGCCGCGTCCGCCAGCTCGAACGTCCAGGTCCGTGCGCCGTCGGGCGTGCTCATGCGTCCTCCCCCAGGTAGCGACGCGGTACCCGGCTGCCCAGGCGCGTCGTGATCTCGTAGCTGATGGTTCCTGCTGCGTCGGCCCAGTCCTGCGCCGTCGGCCCGCCGTCGTGCCCGTCGCCGAACAGCACCACGGTGTCCCCAGCCTGCTCGAGGGCGTCGGGGCCGAGGTCGACGACGACCTGGTCCATGCACACCCGGCCCGCGATCCGCAGGGTCCGTGCGCGCGCGCCCTCACCGACGCGGACGGGGCCCCCCGGGCCCGCGTCGCCGCCCGAGGCGTGGCGCGGCACGCCGTCGGCGTATCCGAGCGGGACGATCCCGACCTTCGTGCGCTGCGCCGTCGCGTACGCGTGGCCGTAGGAGACGCCGTGCCCCGCGGGCAGCGTCTTGACCGTGGCGAGGCGTGCCTCGAGCCGCATCGCCGGGCGCAGGCCGAGCTCCGCCGCCGAGGCGATCGCGGGGACCGGCGACAGCCCGAACACGGCCAGGCCAGGGCGCACCAGGTCGTAGTGCAGTCGGGGCTCGGTGAGCGTGGCGGCAGAGTTGGCCAGGTGCCGCAGCCGCGGCGGGCAGCCCGCGCGCTCCGCGAGCCGGACGGCCTCGTCGAACGCGTCCCGCTGCGCGCGGACCGACGGATGGGCGGGGTCGTCCGCGCAGGCCAGGTGCGACCACAGCCCTTCGAGCTCCAGCGCGCCCTCGCGCACCTGCGCGGCGATCCGCGCGAGCGCCCAAGGGAGCTCGTCGTAGGACATGCCGTTGCGACCGAGGCCGGTCTCGACCTCGAGGTGCACGCGCGCCGGGCGTCCGCGCTCTCCAGCAGCCCGGACGACCGCGTCGAGCACCGGCAAGGACGCGACCGACACGTCGACCCCGGCCGCGACCAGGTCTGCCAGCGGGGCGTCGGGCGCGGTGAGCCACGTCAGGAGCCGCGCGTCGACGCCGGCGGCGCGCAGCGCGAGGGCCTCCGCCGGCTGGGCGACCCCGAGCCACGTCGCTCCGCCCGCGAGCGCTGCTCGCGCGCTCGGGACGAGGCCGTGGCCGTAGCCGTCCGCCTTCACGACCGCCATCACCGCCGCGCCGGCTGCCGTGTCGACGAGCCGGGCGATGTTGCTACGGATCGCCGCGAGGTCGACGACCGCCTGGGCCGGGTAGTACGGATCCGTCACGCCGGTGATTGTCTCACCCGGCGCGGTCATGACGTGCGGGCACCCGCGGCGTCCCGGGCCGCCCGGTAGCGGTCGAGGACGATCTCGGCGAGCCGCGGGTCGGGCGCGAGCGGTGCGGTGACGACGTCCGCTCCGGCCTCGTGCAGCCGGTCCAGGAAGAATCCCGGGGCCAGGAGGTAGGAGGCGAGGACGACACGCGCCCCGTCCGGCGCTCCCGCACGCAGCTGGGCGACGACGTCGGGCACCCGGGGCTCGACCCCGCCGTAGGCGACCGTCACGTCTGTCCCCCACCGCTCGCGCACCGCCGTGAGCATCGACTCGACAGCCGTGATCGCGCGCGCGTCGCTCGATCCCGCGGCCGCGAGCACGATGACGTCGTCGGGGCGCGCGCCGGCCTCGTGCAGACGCTCCACGACGATGTCCACGAGGCGCGGATCAGGGCCGAGCGTGCCGGCGGCCGCGGCCCCGGAGGACTCGGCGGCCTCGGCGATGTCGACGTAGGTGTGGAAGCCGGCGGACAGCAGCAGCGGGACGATCACCACGTCCTCGGCGGGCGTCGTCGCGGCGGCGACCTCGACCAGCGACGGGGACTGGACGTCGACGAACGCCTCGCGGACGTCGATCTCCGGCGCGAGCCGGGCCACGTCCGCCACGATCGTGGCCACCGCGGAGCGCCCTCGCGCGTCGTCGGTCCCGTGCGAGCACGCGACGAGCACCTCACTCATCGTTCCTCCCTCGTGATCAGTCTCGCGATCGTACGCGGCAGAGCCTCGACGAGCATCGAGGCGCTCACGGGCCCGCCGGGGTTCGCCGTCGTGGCCGCCCGGCCGTGCACGAGCGCCGCGAGCGCCGCGAGCCGCACGACGAGCCCCGGGTGCTGCACGGCCTCCTCCGCGCGCGCGGCGAGCAGGGTGCCCAGCAGCCCGGCGAGGACGTCGCCTGCGCCGGCGGTCGCCAGCCACGCTGGGGCCTCGGCCTGGCTGAAGGTGCCGCCCGGGCCGACGACGACCGTCGTCGCGCCCTTGAGCAGCACCGTCGCTCCCGTCAGGTCGCAGGCCCGCCGTGCCCAGCGGTACGGCTCGGCCTCGATGTCCTCGCGCACGAGGGTCTCGCCGCGCTCGCCGAGCAACCGGGCCAGCTCGCCCGCGTGCGGCGTGAGCACCACCCACGGCGCACAGCGCTCCGGGAGCGCGGCGAGGGCGCCGGCATCCACCACCACGGGGCGGATCCCGGCGTCCGCCGTCGGCCCCCACACTCCGGTGGGCGCGAAGTAGCCGCGCGACCCCAGACCTGCTTCCCCGAGGGCCTCCTGGACGTGACGGGCCTGCTCGCCGTCCTCGGGGTCGACGCCCGGTCCCAGGACCCACGCCTGTACCCGTCCGCTCCCGGGCACGACCTCCGGGTGCGCGGCGAGCACCGCCGCGGCAGGCTCGGCCGGCCCGACGTACCGGACCATCCCCGCCCCCGAGCGCACCGCCGCCCCGACGGTCAGCACGGCCGCCCCCGGGTATGTCGCCGTCCCCGCGACCACGCCGACGACTCCCCGCCGGTACTTGTCGTCCGACGGGCGTGGGACCGGCCACGCACCCGGCACGTCGGCGTCCTGGAGCCGGTGGACGGCGTCGAGACCCTCCGCCGGCCCGCCCACGTCGCCCGGCTGCGCGGCAGGCACGTCGAGGTCCAGGTCGACGAGCTCCACGTGCGGCGCGTGCCCTGCGGCCGGCGGCAGCAGCAGCCCGGGCGCGAGCGCACCGCAGGCCAGCGTGAGGTCGGCCGGGAGCACCGGCCCGGGCACGGTCCCGTCCCCGACCCCGATCCCGCTCGGGACGTCGACGGCGAGGACGAACGGCCGGTGGTCCGCGGCGAGCAGCTGGCGGACGAGCCGCGCGGCGTCGCCCCGCAGCGCGCCCGTCGCACCGATGCCGAGGAGCGCGTCCACGAGCAGGTCGGCGTCGAGCGCGAGGCGCGCCGCACCGGGAAGGCCGAGCGCTTCCGGGCCGGCACCGGCCCGCCGCACCGCGACACCGGCCGCGTCCGCCGCGGCCAAGCCACCCTCGTGCACCCGGTCCCCCAGCTGCACGACCGTCACGCGGGCGCCGCGGCGGGCGAGGCGCGCCGCGGCGTGCAGACCGTCACCACCGTTGTTGCCGGGGCCCACCAGGACGACGACGACAGCACCGCGCACGGCACCCTGCCGGCCGCGCAGGACCTGCGCGGCGCGGGCGGCGATCGCCGCCGCCGCGCGTTCCATGAGGGGCACGCCGGCCGCGAGCAGCGGCTCCTCGGCTGCCCGGACGCGGTGCACACCGACGGCTTCGATCATGCACGCCATGATGCCTCACTCACCGTCCGCGGGCAGGGGCACCAGCACCCCCGAGGTCCTACGCTGGTCAGATGGAACTCGGACTCTTCATCCCTCAGGGCTGGCGCCACGACCTCGTCGGCATCCCGGTCACCGAGCAGTGGGACGTCATGTCCTCGCTCGCCACGCACGCCGACGCCGGATCGACCTTCTCGTCGATCTGGGTGTACGACCACTTCCACACCGTGCCGGAGCCCACGACCGAGGCCACGCACGAGGCGTGGGCGCTGATGGCCGCGTTCGCGGCGTCGACGTCACGGGTCGCCCTCGGGCAGATGTGCACGTGCATGGCCTACCGCAACCCCGCGTACCTCGCGAAGGTCGCCGCGACGGTCGACGTGATCAGCGGCGGCCGCGCCCTCATGGGCATCGGCGCCGGCTGGTACGAGCACGAGTGGCGCGCGTACGGCTACGGCTTCCCGCGGGCGGGCGAGCGGATCGAGATGCTGGACGAGGGTGTGCAGATCATGCGCCAGATGTGGTCAGAGGGCTCGGCGACGCTCGACGGCAAGCATTACCAGGTCGACGGCGCGCTCTGCTACCCGCAGCCCGTGCAGGACGGCGGCATCCCGCTGTGGATCGCCGGCGGCGGTGAGAAGAAGACGCTCCGGATCGCTGCCCGCTACGCCGACTACACGAACTTCGACGGCTCGCCCGAGGGCTTCGCGCACAAGTCCGCGGTCCTCGCGGAGCACTGCCGCGACCTCGGCCGCGACATGGACGAGATCACGCGCTCGGCCAACTACAACGTCGTGATCGCCGAGACCGAGCAGGGCGTCGAGGACCAGCTCGCCTGGCTCGCCGACCGCTACCGGGCGGCGCTCCCCGAGCGCGCCGACGCCATGGCGGCGGACCTGCGGGACCAGCCCCTGGTCGGGACGCCCGAGCAGATTGTCGAGAAGCTCACCGAGCTCGAGCGGCTGGGCATGACCTACGCCATCACGTACTTCCCCGGCGTCGCGTGGGACCGCTCGCCCCTCGAGCTGTTCGAGCGCGAGGTGGTCCCGAACCTTACGGCCTGACCCACTCCCCACCCCGCCTCGTCGAGTGCCCCGACTCTGCGGTCGAGCGCCCTGACTTCTCCGATCTCAGTGGCCGAGCCCGGCAGCTTCGGGGCGCTCGGTCGTGGGAGGCGTGCGCGGGGGCGATCAGCTCGTCTCGAGGACCACGAACGCCGTCGCGATACCGGCGTCGTGGGAGAGGCTGAGGTGCCAGGCGCGGACGCCGAGCTCCGCGCCGCGCTCGGCGGCCGCGCCACGGACCACCAGGACCGGTGCCGCACCGTCGCGGCGGGTCACCTCGACGTCGTGCCACGACAGGTCACCCGGGTTGCCGAGGGCCTTGCCCACCGCCTCCTTCGCCGCGAAGCGGCCCGCGAGCGAGCGCAGCGGCAGGAGCCGCTCGGCCGGCGTGAAGAGCTTCTCGGCCAGGCGCGGCACGCGGGCCAGGCGCTGTCCCAGGCGCGCGACGTCGACGACGTCGACCCCGATGCCGACGATGCTCACGCCGGCCGGGTCACTCGACCGTGACGGACTTGGCCAGGTTGCGCGGCTGGTCGACGTCGAGACCCTTGGAGGTCGCGAGCTCGCAGGCGAAGATCTGCAGCGGGACGGTCGTCAGCAGCGGCGCGAGGAGCACGGGCGACTGCGGGACCCAGAAGACCTCGTCCGCGTACGGCAGCACGTCGTCGTCCCCGGCCTCGGCCACCACGATCGTGCGCGCCCCACGTGCCCGGATCTCCTGGATGTTCGAGACCACCTTCGAGTGCAGCGAGTCACGCCCGCGCGGCGACGGCACGATGACGATGACCGGCTGGCCCTCGTCGATCAGCGCGATCGGGCCGTGCTTGAGCTCACCCGCGGCGAACCCCTCCGCGTGGATGTACGCGAGCTCCTTGAGCTTGAGCGCGCCCTCGAGCGCGACCGGGAAGCCGACGTGCCGACCCAGGAACAGGACCGACGAGGCCTCGGACATCGAGCGTGCGACCTCGCGCACGTGCTCGGCGCCGTCGAGGATCTCCTGGATGCGCGCGGGCATCAGGCGCAACTCGTCGAAGACCTCGGCGACCTCGTCCGGGTACTTGTTGCCCCGGAGCTGGGCGAGGTAGAGACCGAGGATGTACGCGGCGGTGATCTGGGACAGGAACGCCTTGGTGGAGGCGACGGCGACCTCGGGTCCGGCGTGCGTGTAGAGCACGGCGTCGGACTCGCGCGGGATGGTCGAGCCATGGGTGTTCACGATCGCGATGACCTTCGCACCCTGCTCCCGGGCGTGCCGCACCGCCATGAGCGTGTCCATCGTCTCGCCCGACTGCGAGATCGCGACCACGAGGGTCTGGGCGTCGATGATCGGGTCGCGGTAGCGGAACTCGTGCGCGAGCTCCACCTCGACGGGGATGCGGCACCAGTGCTCGATCGCGTACTTGGCGACGTGGCCCGCGTAGGCGGCGGTGCCGCACGCGACGACGATGATCTTGTCCACGCTGCGCAGCACGGACTCGTCGATGCGCAGGTCGTCCAGGACGATCTGGCCGCGCTCGTCGGTGCGGGCCAGCAGCGTGTCCCCGACCGCCTGCGGCTGGTCGTGGATCTCCTTGTCCATGAACGACGCGAAGCCGCCCTTCTCCGCGGCTGCCGCGTCCCAGTCGACCGTGTACCGGCGCCCCTCGGCAGGGTTGCCGTCGAAGTCCGTCACCGTCACCGAGTCCGGCGTGATCGTCACGACCTGGTCCTGCCCGAGCTCGAGCGCCTCCTTGGTGAACGCGATGAAAGCCGCGACGTCGGAGCCGAGGAAGTTCTCGCCCTCACCCAGGCCGACGACGAGCGGGGAGTCGTGGCGAGCACCGACGACGACGTCGGGCTGGTCCGCGTGCACCGCGAGCAGCGTGAAGGTGCCGTGCAGCCGCCGCGACACCATGCGCATGGCCTCGGCGAGGTCGCCGGAGGTCGCGTAGGCCCGCGCGACGAGGTGGGCGGCGACCTCGGTGTCGGTCTCCGAGAGGAACGTGACGCCGGCCGCGACGAGCTCCGCCTTGAGCGGCGCGAAGTTCTCGACGATCCCGTTGTGGATCAGCGCGAGCTGGCCGCCTGCTGCCAGGTGGGGGTGGGCGTTGGTGTCGTTGGGCGCGCCGTGGGTCGCCCACCGCGTGTGGCCGATGCCGGCGACTGCGTCGTGCATCGGATGCTCCACGAGAGCCTGCCGCAGGTTCGTCAGCTTGCCGGCGCGCTTCGCCGCAGCGACCGTGGCCGCACCCGGTGTGACGAGCGCGACGCCCGCCGAGTCGTACCCGCGGTACTCGAGCCGGCCGAGTCCCTCCATGAGCACGTCGAGGGTTCGGGAGGACGCAGCAGCTGAGGTGACATGACCGACGATTCCGCACATGAGGGCGAGTCTACCCACGGCCCGGAAGGCCGTGGTTTCCGCGCAGGGCCGTGCGTCGTGGACAATCACCCTCGTGAACCGCCACCCAGCGCCGGTGCCGCCCTCGGTCTATGTCGAGATGGGCCGCACCTCCTGGAGCGCGCTGTCGGAGTCGACGCCGCTCCCCCTCACCGCGACCGACCTCGAGCGCCTGCGCGGGCTGGGCGACCCGATCGACCTTGCCGAGGTCGAGGCGATCTACCATCCGATCTCGCGCCTGCTGAACCTCTACGTCCGCGCGACACGCGGTCTGCACGCCGCGACGTCCACGTTCCTGCACGAGGACACCGGCAGCACGCCGTACGTCATCGGCGTGGCGGGGTCCGTCGCCGTGGGCAAGTCCACGACCGCGCGCGTGCTGCGCGAGCTCATGGCCCGCTGGCCCGAGACCCCCAAGGTCGACCTCGTCACGACGGACGGGTTCCTGTACCCCAACGCTGAGCTCGAGCGCCGCGGTCTGATGGACCGCAAAGGCTTTCCGGAGTCGTTCGACCGGCGCGCCCTGGTGCGCTTCCTCACCAAGGTCAAGGCCGGTCGTCCGGAGGTTCGCGCGCCCGTCTACTCCCACGTCACCTACGACATCGTCCCCGGGCAGGAGGTCGTGGTGCGCCAGCCCGACGTGCTGATCGTCGAGGGCCTGAACGTCCTGCAGCCCGCCCGCCCCACGATGGACAACTCGAGCCTGGCGGTGAGCGACTTCTTCGACTTCTCCATCTACGTCGACGCGCGCACCCGTGACGTCAAGCAGTGGTACATCGACCGGTTCCTGTCGCTGCGGGAGACGTCGTTCTCGCGCCCGGCGTCGTACTTCAGCCGGTACGCCACGCTGACCGACGCGGAGGCCGTCGCGAAGGCGGAGCAGATCTGGGACTCGATCAACGCCCCGAACCTGGACCAGAACATCATCCCGACGCGCTCGCGCGCCACGCTCGTTCTCGCCAAGGGCGCCAACCACGCGATCGAGCGCGTGCGGCTGCGCAAGCTCTAGGCGACGCGCTCGCGATCGCTCCCGGCGTCGTCCGTGAGGATCCCCTCGACCTCCGGCTGCTCGCCGGTGCGGGTCGGCCCGCCGCGCCGCAGCGCGAGCCGCCCCAGCACCTGGTCGAGGACGAAGCCTGAGGCGATGCCGATCACGATCCCGATGGCCATCGCCAGCAGCGGGCGGTGGCCGAGCCAGCTCGCCGCCGCGAGACCGATCGCCACCGAGTACGCGGCCCAGGTGAGACCTGCGACCCCACTGATGGCCATGAAGCTATGACGGCGGTAGCCCAGCGCGCCCGCGCTGAAGTTCACCGCGACCCGCCCGATCGGCACGTACCGCGCCGCGAGGATGAACGACGCACCCCGGGCCGAGAGCGCCTGCCGCGCCCACGCCACCGCTCGCTGGCCGCGCGGTCCGCGCAGGAACGGTACCCGGTCGGTGCCGACCGCTCGTCCGATGGCGTAGGCGATCTGGTCCCCCGTCCACGCGCCCACCGCAGCCACGACGAAGACGCCGGCCATGTGCGGCGAGCCCGTGGTCGAGGCAGCGACGGCGAGCGTGATCACGACGGACTCGCTGGGCACCGGCGGGAAGAAGCCGTCGATCGTCGCCAGGCACAGCAGGGCGACGTAGATCCACGGTGACGCCGCCAGCGCCAGGATCCACGTCTCGATGTTCTGGCTCACGTCAGTGATGAGCTCGCCCACGGCACCTCGTCTGCTCGGGATCGACGCGCCGGCCCTGCGGCACGCCTGCACCAGCCTACGGGCCGGGCCGGAGGCTGGACAGTCCTGGCCGACCTCGGTTCAGCTGTCGAGCCGGAAGCCGAGCGCTCCGGCGGCTGCCCGTGGCGTGGCCTCGCCCGCCCAGGCTCGCGCGTACATCTCGTTGGTGCTGAGCGACCGCGTCTCGACCGAGTCGACGTACAGGACGCCAGCGAGGTGGTCGGTCTCGTGCTGCACGATGCGCGCCGGCCAACCGGTCAGCACCTCGTCGAGCTCGCGCCCCTGCTCGTCCTGGCCGCGGAGCCGGACGGCGCGGGGCCGGCGCACGACTCCCTGGTAGCCGGGCACGCTGAGGCAGCCCTCGTAGAACGCCCGGTCCTCGTGCCCGACCCGCTCGTACGACGGGTTCACGAGCACGCGTGGCGGCAGTACCGTCCGCTCGCGCTCGTCCGCTGCGGCCTCCATCCCGGCGGGCAAGCCGGGGTCCTCGAGCACCGCGATCGCGAGCGGCAGGCCGATCTGGGGCGCAGCCAGACCGACGCCCGGAGCCGCGCGCATGGTCGCCCGCATCACGTCCAGGAGCGCCGGGAGGAGGTCGCCCACCTGACCCGTGTAGGGCTCAGCCGGGCGCCGGAGCACCGGGTGACCGGCCTCGACGATGGCGACGACGCCGTGCTGTGCGCCGGCGAGCAGCCGAGCGACTGCCGCGCGTGCGTCAGCGTCGACGGGGCCGTGCCAGGCGTCCGGCCTCACAGCGCGAGCGAGGTCCGCACGACGTCGGCGAGCCGCGCAGCGGTGCGGTCAGCCTGGTCCTGCGTCGCCGCCTCGACCATCACGCGCACGAGCGGCTCCGTGCCCGACGACCGCAGGAGCACCCGCCCGGTCTCCCCCAGCTCGGCCTCGGCGGTCGCGACCGCCTCGAGCAGCGTGGGATCGGTCGAGGCACGCGCCTTGTCGACGCCCGGCACGTTCAGCAGCGTCTGCGGCAGCCTCGTGATCACGGAGCCGAGGTCTGCCAGACGTCGACCCGTCTCTGCGACCCGCGCGGCCAGCTTGAGCGCCGTGAGCACGCCGTCCCCCGTGGTCGCGTACTCCGAGAGGATGATGTGGCCGGACTGCTCGCCACCGAGGCTGTACCCCTCGGCGCGCATCGCCTCGAGGACGTAGCGGTCCCCGACGCCCGTCTGGACGGTCGCGATCCCGGACTCGCGCATCGCGAGGATCAGACCCAGGTTGCTCATCACCGTGACGACGAGCGTGTCGCTCGCGAGGCGGCCCTGGTCGCGCAGCGTCAGGGCGAGGATGCCCATAATCGCGTCGCCGTCGACGAGGGTGCCCGTGTGGTCGACGGCCAGGCAGCGGTCGGCGTCTCCGTCGAACGCGACGCCGAAGTCGGACTCCGAGGCGACGACGACGGCCTGGAGCTGCTCGGGGTGCGTCGAGCCGCACTTCTCGTTGATGTTCCGGCCGTCGGGGGACGCGTTGATCACCACCACGTCGGCCCCCGCCGCGCGCAGCGCCGCGGGCCCGACCTCGCTCGCCGCCCCGTTGGCACAGTCCACCGCGATCCGCAGGCCGGCGAGCGGTGTCGCGTCGCCGGTGCCGCCGACGCTCGCGACCAGGTGCTCGACGTACTGCTCACCCGCGCGCCCGCTGTCGGTGGAGATGCGGCCGACAGCGGCGCCGACCGGACGTTCCCAGTCCTCACGGAGGCGGGCCTCGATGGCGTCCTCGACGTGGTCGTCGAGCTTGACGCCGCCGCGCGCGAAGAACTTGATCCCGTTGTCTGGCATGGCGTTGTGGGACGCGGAGAGGACCACGCCGAGGTCGACCCCGGTCGTCCCCGTGAGGTAGGCGATACCGGGCGTCGGCAGCACGCCCACGTTCACCACGTCCACGCCGGCGCTGGCGAGGCCTGCGGCGACGGCGGCGGACAGGAACTCACCCGAGGCGCGCGGGTCGCGTCCGACGACGGCGCGTGGGCGGTGTCCTTCGAACTCGCCGGAGGATCCCAGCACGTGGGCGGCGGCGACCCCGAGGTCGAGCGCGAGCTCTGCCGTGACGTCGCGGTTGGCGAGCCCTCGCACGCCGTCGGTGCCGAAGAGGCGTCCCATGTGTTCCTTCCTGGGGCGCCGCGGCGGCGCCCGGAGCATCGTACTGCGCGCCCTGCCGCTTCGCCGGTGCGCCCGCACGTCGCGGGCCGGAACGCAGAAGGGCCCGACGGCGAACCGTCGGGCCCTTCGGTGCAGCGCTGGATCAGCGCTTGGAGTACTGGGGCGCCTTGCGGGCCTTCTTGAGCCCGGCCTTCTTGCGTTCCACGACGCGGGCGTCGCGGGTCAGGAAGCCGGCCTTCTTGAGCGCCGGGCGGTTGTGCTCGGCGTCGATCTCGTTGAGGGCGCGAGCGATGCCGAGGCGCAGCGCGCCGGCCTGCCCGGAGATCCCGCCGCCGTTGATGCGCGCGACGACGTCGAAGCGACCCTCGACGTCCACGAGCTTCAGCGGGGAGTTGGCGACCTGCTGGTGGACCTTGTTCGGGAAGTACTCCTCGAGCGTGCGCCCGTTGATCTTCCACTGTCCGGTGCCGGGGACGAGCCGCACGCGGGCGATCGCCTCCTTGCGGCGCCCGAGGGCCTGAGCCGGGGCGGTGATCGACTGGCCGCGGCCCGTGGGGGCAGCAGACTCAGAGGTGTAGGTGCTGGGGGTCTCTTCGTCCAGCGTGTCGGTGTCGACGGTGGTCTCGGCCACTGGTGGTGTCCTCGCGTCCTGTGTTAAGGCGATGTGAGCGTCAGCAGGCGGGGCCTACTGCGCAACCTGGGTGATCTCGAACGGCTGGGGCTGCTGGGCGGCGTGCGGGTGCTCCGCGCCACGGTAGATCTTCAGCTTGGCCAGCTGGTTGCGGCCGAGGGTCGTCTTGGGGAGCATGCCCCGCACGGCCTTCTCGACGGCGCGCTCGGGGTTCTTCTCCAGGAGGTCGGAGTAGGAGACGGCGCGCAGACCACCCGGGAAGCCCGAGTGGTTGTAGGCGATCTTCTGCTCGCGCTTGTTCCCGGTCAGCGCAACCTTCTCGGCGTTGATGACGATGACGAAGTCGCCGCCGTCAACGTGCGGCGCAAAGGTCGCCTTGTGCTTGCCACGCAGCAGGGTAGCCACGTGGGTGGCCAGACGGCCCAGGACGACGTCAGTCGCGTCGATGACGTACCAGGTGTGCTGGAGGTCACCGGGCTTCGGGGTGTACGTACGCACGGTCGTAGCCTTCGTTTCGTTTCGTGTGTCATCTCCGGCACACGGGAGTCCGCGTCCGGTGAGGTCGGTGAGGGCTTCACTAAGACCTAGCGAGTGGGCGCACCGGTCACGAGGGGAAGCACAACGACTGCCAACGATAGCCGCCCGGGCACCCTGAGGTCAAAAGGCCGTACGTCACATCAGTGCCCGGCCGCCCGGACGGCCCCGCTGTCGTGGTCGGCGTCGGCGGCTGGGACCGCGACGGGACGGCGACGATCGGACGCTCCCGGACGCGCCGCGACGCACGCGGAGCAGCGCTGCTCCGCGACCGTGGGGGCGCAGCCGCCGCACACCAGCCGCAGCGTCGTGCACGCGGCGTCGGCGCAGTTGCGGTACTCGGCAGTCGCCTGGCGGCACTCCTCGCACGTGCCGAGGGACGTCGCGGTGCCGTCGAACTCGACGTGCATGCGCTGGTCGAACACGTAGAGCGAGCCCTCCCACAGACCCGCGGACCCGAACTCCTCGCCGTAGCGGACGATCCCGCCGTCGAGCTGGTAGACCTCCCCGAAGCCGCGGCGGGTCATCAGCGCCGACAGGAACTCGCAGCGGATCCCGCCGGTGCAGTAGGTGACGACGGGCCGCCCCCGCAGATGGTCGTACCGCCCCGAGTCCAGCTCCGCGACGAACTCGCGCGTGGTGCGCACGTCGGGGACCACCGCGCCGCGGAACCGACCGATCTCCGCCTCGAACGCGTTGCGCCCGTCGAACATAACGACGTCGTCTCCACGCTCGGCGACCAGGGCGTGCAGGTCCGTCGGCGACAGGCGACGCCCCCCGCCCACGACGCCCTCGGCGGTCACCTCGACCTCGTCCGGCACACCGAAGCTGACCAGCTCGGGGCGGACCTTCACGCTCAGCCGCGGGAAATCAGCCCCGGTCCCCTGGGACCACTTCACGTCGATGTCCGCGAAGGCTGGGTGCTGGCGCGTGACCTTGACGTACTGCTTGAGCGCCTCGACCGTCCCGCCGAGGGTCGCGTTGATGCCCTGGGGCGAGACGATCACGCGCCCGGTGAGCTGGTGCTGCTGCGCGAGGCTGCGCTGCCAGAGCTGGACGGCGACCGGGTCGGGCAGCGGCGCCAGGCCGTAGAACAGCACGATCTTGTACGTCGCCATGGTGCCATCCTACGAGCGCAGCGTCCCGTGGCGGAGCCCGCAGGCTCGTGCCAGTGTGGGGACATGAGCAGCGAGATCACCCCACCGCACCCGACCGGCCCCGGGACGTTCGCCGAGGGCGACTCCAACCAGCTCGAGGCGCAGGAGACCCTCGACGACCGCGGGGTGGACGACACCCTCGACGAGGGATACACCCCGCCCGAGCGGGACCGCCCCAACCACTACGGCGAGACGGACTGGGAGCAGAGCGCCGGCGAGCCCTTCGACCGTCGCCTCGCCCAGGAGGAGCCCGAGATCTGGGAGGCTCCCGAGAAGGGTGCCCGCGAGCTGGACCGCGCGGGGCGGCTCACGGGCGATGCCGGTGCGGAGCAGGGGCGTGAGAACGACATCTTCGTCCGAGACGTGGGGATCGACGGCGGCGCTGCCTCGGCCGAGGAGGCCGCGGTGCACATCGTCGACGAGGACGACGTCCCGGGCCTCACCGACCGCGACGCCGACGAGCAGCAGGCGGACCTGATCGAGGACGACGACGACCGCTGACCTGTCGCGGTCCGGGGACCACGGAGGCGGGCCGAGCGCGCAAGCGGGTCAGTGAGCCTCCTCGTCCATCCGACGCGCCCGGACAGCCTCGGCCCGGGCCGCGAGCTCGTCGTCCGCGGGGTAGACGACCTCCTCCAGCACGAGGCCGTGCGCCGCGACGACGTGGACACCCGGCTGGCGCACCCGTGCCAGGAGCAGCCGCTCGGGCCACCGGACGTCCTGGCGCCCCTCCCCCACGGCCAGCGACGCCCCGACTAGTGCCCGCACCATGTTGTGGCAGAACGCGTCGGCCTGCACCGACGCGACGACGAGTCCTGCGTCTGCCCCGCTGTCCGGGCGCGTCCAGGAGAGCTCCTGCAGCTCCCGGATGGTCGTCGCCCCCTCCCGGGGACGGCAGAACGCGGCGAAGTCCCGCAACCCGAGCAGCGGTGCCACGGCCGCGCTCATGGCGGCGACGTCGAGGCGCGTGCGCGTCCACAGCACCGCGTCACGTCGGAGCGGGTCGCGGGCCGCGGGATGGTCAGCCACCCGGTACGTGTACCGGCGGCGCAGCGCGCTGAACCGCGCATCGAAGCCGGGCGGCGCCAGCCGCGCCCGGTGCACGACGACGTCGGTCGGGAGGGTGCCCGCCAGGCGCCACACGAGCGCCTCCTCGGGAGCACGCGCCGACCGGCCCGGCAGCGCCTGCCAGGCCTCGGGCGGCAGGTCCACGTGCACCACCTGCCCGCGCGCGTGGACCCCGGCGTCCGTACGCCCGGCGACCGTGACGGGAAGCCGACCCGCGCGGGTCACGCGCTCGATCGCATCCTCCACCACACCCTGCACGGTGCGGAGCGCGGGCTGGCGCGCCCAGCCCGCGAACTCGGTCCCGCGGTAGGACAGGTCGAGGCGCACACGGATCACGCGCACCATCATCGCGCACTACCGTGGCGGGATGGGCACCGACCTCACCTTGAGCGTGGACTGCGGCGGCACCGGCATCAAGGCCGGGGTGCTCGACGCCGCGGGTACCTCGCACGCGCCGCCGGTGCGCGTCCCCACGCCGTACCCGCTCCCACCCGAGCGGCTGATCGAGGCGATCACCGAGCTCGCCCGCGACCTCCCTGCGACCACGCGCGCGAGTGTCGGCCTGCCTGGGATGGTGCGCCACGGCGTCGTCGTGCGCACGCCCCACTACGTCACCCGGAGCGGCCCGCGCTCCCGCGTGGACCCCGCGCTCGCCCAGGCTTGGGCGGGCTTCGACCTGCGCGCAGCGCTGCAGCGGGCGCTCGACATGCCCGTGCTGGTCGTCAACGACGCGGAGCTTCATGGCGCCGGCGTGATCGCTGGCACCGGCCTGGAGCTGGTGCTGACGCTCGGGACCGGTCTCGGCTCCGCCCACTTCGACGGGGGACGGTTGGCGCCTCACCTCGAGCTGTCGCACGCCCCGGTGCGGCGCGGCACGACCTACGACCAGTACCTGGGCGAGCCTGAGCGCCGGCGGCTCGGCGACGGCTTGTGGTCCCGCCGGGTGCTGCGCGCCGTCGAAGGCCTCGCGCCCGTGTTCTGCTGGGACCGGCTCTACCTCGGCGGGGGAAACGCACGCCGCCTCACGGCTCCGGTCGTCGAGCGCCTCGGGCAGGAGGTGGTCGTCGTACCCAACTCCGCAGCCCTGGTCGGTGGCGCGCGCGCCTGGCATCTGCTGGCGTGAGCGCCGGCCCGGTGCCGGCCCGGCCGCGTGCCCGGCCATCGGCTCGCCGGGCGCGCAGAAGGCCCGCACACGCTGGGTGTGCGGGCCTTCGACAGGCGAGAGCGAAGCTCAGGCCTTGGTGTCCTCAGCGGTCTCCTCGGCCGACGGCGCCGACGGAGCGGACTTCGCGGACGGAGCGGAGTCGGCGGACGGGGCTGACTCAGCCGACGGGGCGGACTCAGCCGACTCGGCGGACTCGGCCGACTCGACCTTCGCCGGAGCCGACTTCTTGGCGGCCTTCTCAGCCTCGCGGACGACGGCCTGCTTGGGGCTGACCGGCTCCGTCACGAGCTCGATCACGGCCATGGGGGCGTTGTCGCCCTTGCGGTTCGCGACCTTGATGATCCGCGTGTAGCCACCGTTGCGCTCCGCCATGGTCGGCGCGATCTCCGTGAACAGGACGTGCACGACGCCCTTGTCGGTGATCGTGCGCAGGACCCGACGACGCGCGGCGAGGTCGCCACGCTTCGCGAAGGTGATCAGACGCTCGGCGAAGGGACGCAGGCGCTTGGCGCGGGTCTCCGTCGTCGTGATACGCCCGTGCTCGAACAGGCTGGCAGCCAGGTTGGCCAGGATCAGGCGCTCGTGCGCCGGGCTGCCGCCGAGCCGGGGACCCTTGGTGGGGGTAGGCATGTCTTGTTGCTCCTCAGAAGATGGGGTGGGGCTGGCGCCCCCGAGAGTCAGTTCTCGTAGTCGACGAAGTCGGCGTCGTCACCGTCGGTGTAGTCCACCGTGCTCGGGTCGAAGTCGAGCGGGGAGTCCTTGAGCGAGAGGCCCAGACCGACCAGCTTCTCCTTCACCTCGGTGATGGACTTCGAACCGAAGTTACGGATGTCCAGGAGGTCGGCCTCGCTGCGGCCGACGAGCTCGCCGACCGAGTGGATGCCCTCGCGCTTGAGGCAGTTGTACGACCGGATCGTCAGCTGCAGGTCCTCGATAGGGAGCGCGAGGTCGGCGGCGAGCGCAGCGTCGGTCGGCGACGGGCCGATCTCGATGCCCTCGGCCTCGACGTTGAGCTCGCGCGCCAGGCCGAACAGCTCGACGAGGGTCTTGCCGGCCGAGGCGAGAGCGTCGCGCGGCGTGATCGCCGGCTTCGCCTCGACGTCGACGATCAGCTTGTCGAAGTCGGTGCGCTGCTCGACACGCGTGGCCTCGACCTTGTACGTGACCTTCAGGACCGGCGAGTAGATCGAGTCGACGGGGATGCGGCCGATCTCGGCGTCGTACGACTTGTTCTGGTTGGCCGAGACGTAGCCACGACCGCGCTCGACGGTGAGCTCGATCTCGAGCTTGCCCTTCTCCGTCAGCGTCGCGATGTGGAGGTCCGCGTTGTGCACCTCGACGCCAGCCGGCGGCACGATGTCCGCGGCCGTCACGACACCCGAGCCCTGCTTGCGCAGGTACATCACGACGGGCTCGTCGTTCTCCGAGGAGACGACGAGGTTCTTGATGTTCAGGATGATCTCGGTGACGTCTTCCTTGACACCCGGCACGGTGGTGAACTCGTGCAGGACGCCGTCGATCCGGATCGACGTGACGGCTGCGCCCGGGATCGAGGACAGCAGGGTGCGGCGGAGCGAGTTGCCGAGCGTGTAGCCGAAGCCGGGCTCGAGCGGCTCGATGGTGAACCGCGAACGGTTCTCCGAGATGACCTCTTCGGTCAGGGTGGGGCGCTGTGCGATCAGCACTGGTGGTGTCCTTTCGGTGCGCGTCCGCCATATGACGCATCACAGTGAAAAGCGGGCCTGCGGATCTGGCATCTCCGCTCGGCGTCCGATGATGAAAGGGTCTGTCTCGTCCGGAGACGAGCAGGACCCGGCGGGCCATCGCTGGCCCGCCGGGTGTGCTGGTCAGACGCGGCGGCGCTTCGGGGGGCGGCAGCCGTTGTGAGCCTGAGGCGTCACGTCCTGGATCGAGCCGACCTCGAGGCCAGCGGCCTGGAGCGAGCGGATCGCGGTCTCACGGCCGGAGCCGGGACCCTTGACGAAGACGTCGACCTTCTTCATGCCGTGCTCCTGGGCGCGGCGGGCCGCGGCCTCGGCAGCGAGCTGCGCGGCGAACGGCGTCGACTTGCGCGAGCCCTTGAAGCCGACCTGGCCCGAGGAGGCCGAGGAGATCACGGCGCCGGTCGGGTCCGTGATCGACACGATGGTGTTGTTGAAGGTGCTCTTGATGTGAGCCTGGCCCACCGCAATGTTCTTCTTCTCTTTGCGGCGAGGCTTGCGCGCGGCGGCGCGAGTCTTGGGAGGCATAGCTGTGGTCTCTCCTGGTCTGAGGTGATCGGACCGTGCGAGCGGTCGGGGACCGGCACGGACTGCTGCTTGTTAGCGGGCCTTCTTCTTGCCGGCCACAGTGCGCTTGGGGCCCTTGCGGGTACGCGCGTTGGTCTTCGTGCGCTGACCGCGCACGGGGAGGCCGCGGCGGTGACGCAGGCCCTCATAAGCGCCGATCTCGACCTTCCGACGGATGTCGGCGGCCACCTCACGGCGGAGGTCACCCTCGATCTTGAAGTTGCCCTCGAGGAAGTCACGGAGCGCGACGAGCTCGGTCTCGCCGAGGTCCTTCACGCGGGTGTCGGGGTTGACGCCGGTGGCGGCGACAGCCTGCTTGGCGCGGGTACGACCGACGCCGAAGATGTAGGTGAGCGCGATCTCGACCCGCTTTTCGCGGGGGAGGTCGACGCCGACTAGACGTGCCATGTGTCTGGTGGCTCCTGTGATGCTTCGGAGGTCTTCCGCATCATCGTCTCGCGGTGTGCGAGCCCCGGCCTCCGAACCGGGGGTGTCCCTCGAGCCTCGGCTCGTGGGCGATGGTGCGCTGGGTGGCCCTGGCGGACCGGATCTGCTGACCTACATGCAGGCGTCGGGGCTCAGCCCTGGCGCTGCTTGTGACGCAGGTTCTCGCAGATGACCTGGACACGTCCGTGCCGGCGGATCACCTTGCACTTGTCGCAGATCTTCTTGACGCTCGGCTTGACCTTCATCGTGGTTCCTTCGCCGCCGTGCGGAACCCGTCCCGCGGCGCGGGACAGGTGACGACGGCAGTTGGTTGGGTCGGTTACTTGTAGCGGTAGACGATACGGCCGCGCGTCAGGTCGTACGGGCTGAGCTCGACGACCACCCGGTCCTCAGGGAGGATCCGGATGTAGTGCTGACGCATCTTCCCCGAGATGTGAGCGAGCACCTTGTGCCCGTTCGCCAGCTCGACTCGAAACATCGCGTTGGGCAGCGCTTCGACAACACTGCCCTCGATCTCGATGACGCCGTCCTTCTTCGCCATATCCTCCGCTAACTCCTGGTTGACTACCGTGCACCGCGCACCGGGGACGCCCACGACGTGCCGATCGGCCGGAGCCGCTGCGGAGCGCGATGGAGAAGAGTCCCTGGAGGCGAGAGTGGCATGCGCTGACACATACCAACGCACCACTGTACGCCATGCACGCTCCCCACGTAAACGCCAGTGCGGCGACCCCGGTCACATCGACAGGCGCGCCGAGACGACCTCGTCGATCAGGCCGAACTCGACCGCACGCTGCACGGTCTCCCGCGCGGAGTGGGTGCCGAGCTTGCGGTAGATGCTCCGCAGGTGCGTCTTGACCGTGTTCGTCGTCACGAAGAGCGCCGTGGCGACCCCGTTCACGGACCCCGTCCGCGCGAGCGCCGCGAGCACCTCCCGCTCGCGCTCGCTCAGTTCCGTCTGCGCCGACGGCGCGGGGAACATGTCGTGCTCGAGGTTGAGCCGCGCGATCCGCGCGATCGCGGGACCGAGCCCGGGTACGTCTCCCTCGAGGTCGAGCAGCACGGCACGCGGCACATAGAGCAGGCTCGCGTACATCTCCGCGGCGTCCACCTCGTGGATCATCATCTGCATGGCGCGCGCCGCCTCGGCGCGCCGGCCCCGGGCGTGCTCGGAGGCAGCCTGGACGGCCAGCAGCGAGATCCGCACGCGTGCGGTCGGCACGTCGCCGCGCAGCAGCCGCTGGCAGACCTCGATCGCGGCCGCGTGGTTGCCCGTCGCCCATGCCGAGCGCGCGCGAGCAACCTCGACCGACTGCAGCGTGGGCGACAGGCGCTCCACGACGGCGCGTGCGCGCAGGTGCTGCCCCAGCGAGAGCATGAGGTCCACTCGCGCGCACGCCACGAGCGTGCCGAGAAGCTGGCTGTCGGAGTCGTGCGCCAGGTGGCGCGCTGCCGCGTCGAGCTCGTCCAGCAGCCCGGCCACCCGACCCGTCACGAGCGCGACCTGCGTCTTCGCCAGGAGGCCGACCGCCCAGAGGCCACCGAGCGACCGGTCGAGCGGCAGGTCGAGTATCACGTTCGCCTGGAACGGCTCGAGCCGCGAGAGCCCCAGCACCTCACGGACGGCATCGGCGACCCCCACGAGCAGGGGCGGCACCACCTCGTGGTCTCGGGCAGCCGCGGACTCGTAGCGCTCGAACCAGGCGTGGGCGTCGCGCACGTCACCCACGAGGCACAGGACCATCGCCGCACCGAGGGCGGCCCGCCGCGACATCGCCGGCATCTGCGCGAGCTCGGCGACCTGGTGGGCGTCCCGGAAGGAACGCAGCGCGCCGGGGAGGTCGACCGCGAGGACACGGGACACCCCCCACTCGCACAGCACCCCGGGCAGCGCGCGGCGCACGGTCTCGGTGAACGCGTCGTAGCCGCGCGGGCGCCCCTGGATCTCGGAGACGTCCGTCCCCGCGGTGATGAGGCCGAGCATCGGGCCCAGGACCCCGCCGAGAGGATGCTCGTGGTGCCAGGGCCGCGCCGGCTCCTGCGCGGCGTCGAGCACGTAGTCGCGCGCAGCGACGAGGTACGCGCTCTGCGCGACGACGACGTCGGGCACCGCGGGCAGGACGCGCTCGAGCGTGTGCGCCTCGTGCGTCACGAGCGCGGTCCACCGTCGCTCGACGATCTCCAGCACCTCGGGCCACAGACCGGCGGTCACGAGCTGCGCGAGCGCGCCGCCGTGGTCTCCGACAGCCTCGTGGCGCCGCGCGGCGAGGAGGCAGAGCTCCTGGTAGCGGTCAGGGTCCTGCTCGCGCAGCCTCGTGGCCGCTTCGAGGCGCACCGCGGGCAGGTGCCGGTAGACCTGCTCGCCGCCCGAGTGCTCGATCTGCATGAGACCGGCGGCGAGCAGCGCGTCGAGGTACGCGGCGCAGTCGCGGTCGGGCATGAGCTCGTCCAGGAGCGCCTCGGTCAGCGACGGGAACACCGACGTGTCCAGGACGAACTCCTGCAGGCCGGCGATCTCGAACTCCTGCCAGGCGGTGCGCAGGAACCACGTGCCCGCGTCGAAGCGAATCGTGGCGCGGTCGCCCTCCTGGCGCTCCGCGGCCGAGCTGACGAGGATGACCCGCACGAGCGCGGGCCACCCCCCGGTGTGGGCACAGATCGCCTGTGCCTCGGTGGCCGTCAGCGCGAGGTCGTGCCGCGCGGCGAGGGCGACGACGTCGTCCGGCGTCAGGGCGAGGTCGGCCGGCCGCAGCACGAGGGAGTCGACGATCGCCGCACCGACCACCTCGAGGGAGGACACCTCCCGGGTGCACACCACGAGGTAGAAGTGCTCGCACGTGTGCAGGAGCTCCGTCAGGGCGCGGTCGACCTCGGAGCGCCCCGGGACCATCTGCGAGTAGCGGTCGAGCACCACGAACACGGGGCTCGTGCGACGAGAGAGCAGGTCCGCGACCGCCTCCCGCGCGCTCCCCCAGCCGCCGTCGCCCTCGGACGGCTCGAGCTCGTCGAGGCGCGAGGCGAGAGCGCCCCAGAAGACCTCGGCCGGGTCGTCGGCACCCCACCCGCCGACGTCGGCCCCGAGCCACACGACGTCCGCGGTGTCCGCGACCGTCGCACGCAGCCACTGCGCGGCGATCGAGGACTTACCGAACCCCGACGGCGCGCGCAGGATGGTCAGCGGCCGGGGCCGGGCCAACCGCTGCAGCAGCCGCGAATCGCCCAGGCGATCGCCAGCGGATCGCGGCATGCCGCGTGGATGTCGCGCACGGGCTCGGCCCGTCTGACGGCCGCCGTGCGGCGTCGGTGGTGTACTCATCTAGCAACGCTCCCCCGAGACGTTCGTATGTCCATCGGGTCGGCTCCGTGCCCCCGCTGAGCAGCCCGATGGTCTGTTCTTCACACTACGCTTCTGAGAAAGGGGTGAAAACCCCCATCTCCCCTTGTGGACGACGATGGGGTCGTCGCGCGAGCGTCGGAGCGCCCCGTTCAGCGTGCCGTGCCGGACCCGACTGCACTAGTCGACGGCGAGCGGCGCGACGCTGACGCCCCGCTCAGCGAGCCGATCGTGACCGCCGTCACGTGCCGTCAGCACCCAGAGCCCACCCTCGTGTATCGCGACCGTGTGCTCCCAGTGAGCCGCACGGGCGCCGTCGTCCGTGACGACCGTCCAGTCGTCCTCGCAGACCTGCGTGTAGGGCTCGCCGCGGGTGATCATGGGCTCGATGGCGACGCACATGCCCGGGCGCACCCGGGGGCCGCGGTCGCGGGGTCGGTAGTTCGGGACGTCCGGCGCCTGGTGCATGGCCGAGCCGATGCCGTGCCCCACGTACTCGCGGACGATCCCGTACGGGCGCTCGGCCTCGGGGTGCGTCCCGGACTCCGCGACGCTGGCCTCGATCGCTGCGCCGACCGCGTGGAGCCGCTCGGCGCTCTGGAGCGCCGCGATGCCGTCCCACATCGCCGACTCGGTGATCTCGCAGAGGGCGACGTCGGCGGGGTCGGCGTCGGGGAGCACCACCGTCATCGCAGCGTCCGCGTGCCAGCCGTCGACGATCGCACCGCAGTCCACCGACACGACGTCACCGGCCGCGACCGTCCGGGCCCCGGGGATGCCGTGCACGACCTCGTCGTTGACGCTCACGCAGATCGACGCGGGATATCCCTGGTAGCCGAGGAACGACGGCGCTGCGCCCGCGCGGGCGATCACCTCGGCCGCGATCCCGTCGAGCGCGACGGTCGAGATGCCGGGGACCATCGCGGCGCGGACCGCGTCGAGCGCGTCGGCGACGACGAGACCCGCCCGTCGCATGAGGAGCATCTCCTCGATCGACTTGAGCTCGATCCTGTCCCTGCGGAACATCGGTCTGCCCGGCTCAGCGCCGCAGCGTGGCGATGGCCGCGGTCAGGCGCTCGGTCACCGCGTCGACCTCACCGATGCCGTCCACCTGCACGAGCGCGCCGCGCTCGGCGTAGACGCCGCTCACCGGCGCGGTCTGGGCGGCGTAGACATCCAGGCGGTGCCGGATGACGTCCTCGGTGTCGTCCTCGCGCCCTTCGAGCGCAGCACGGCCGAGGAGCCGTTCGACGACGACCTCGGAGTCCGCCGTGATCTCGACGGCGCCGTCGAGCGAGAGACCGAGGTCGGCGAGGATCGTGTCGAGCTCGAGCACCTGCGCGACGTTCCGCGGGTAGCCGTCGAGCAGGAAGCCGTCGCGGACGTCGTCCTGCGCCAGCCGGTCCCGCACCATCGCGTTCGTCACCGAGTCGGGGACGAGCTCGCCCTTGGCGGTGTACTCCTGCACGAGCACACCGAGCTCGGTGCGGCCCTTGATGTTCGCGCGGAAGAGGTCACCGGTGGAGATCGCCGGCACCCCGAGCGCTTCGGAGAGCCGAGCGGCCTGGGTGCCCTTCCCTGCTCCGGGAGGACCGAGGAGGACGAGACGTGCGCTCACTTGAGGAATCCTTCGTAGTGCCGCTGCTGGAGCTGGGAGTCGATCTGCTTCACGGTCTCGAGGCCGACGCCCACGATGATGATGATCGACGTCCCGCCGAACGGGATGTTGGTCGAGATCCCGAGCACGACGAACAGCAGCGTCGGGATCAGCGCCACGAGGGCGAGGTAGATCGCACCCGCCGACGTGATGCGGGTGATCACGTAGTCGAGGTACTCGGCTGTCGGCCGGCCCGCGCGGATGCCGGGCACGAACCCGCCGTACTTCTTCATGTTGTCCGCGACCTCGTCCGGGTTGAACGTGATGGCGGTGTAGAAGAACGCGAAGAAGATGATCATCACGAGGAAGAACACGATGTACAGCGGTGCGCCCGGGTCGGCGAGGTTCCGCTGGACCCACTGCACCCAGCCGTCGGTGGCCTCGCCGAAGCCGGCGGCCATCGTCGGGATCGCGAGGATCGACGACGCGAAGATCACCGGGATCACGCCCGCGATGTTGATCTTGATCGGGATGTAGGTGCTCGTGCCGCCGTACATCTTCCGACCGACCATCCGCTTGGCGTACTGGACCGGGATCCGACGCTGCGACTGCTCGACGAACACGATCAGCCCGATCACGACCACGATCATCAGCATCACGATGATGAACTTCTGCAGCCCGTCGTTCGAGCCGAGGATCGACCCGAGGGCGGTCGGGAACGACGCCGCGATCGAGGTGAAGATCAGGAGCGACATGCCGTTGCCGACGCCGCGCTCGGTGATCATCTCGCCCAGCCACATGATCACGGAGGTACCCGCGGTCATCGTGAGGATGATGAGGAAGGCGGTCCACGGCGAGTCGTTCACGATCGGGTCGAGCCCGGGCAGGAGCTGTCCGGTGCGCGCGAGCGTCACGATCGTCGTCGCCTGCAGCAGGCCCAGGCCGATGGTCAGGTACCGGGTGTACTGGGTCAGTTTCGCGGTGCCGGACTGGCCCTCCTTGTGGAGGGCCTCGAAGCGCGGGATGACCACGCGCAGCAGCTGCACGATGATGCTCGCCGTGATGTACGGCATGATGCCGAGCGCGAAGATCGACAGCTGGAGCAGTGCTCCACCGCTGAAGAGGTTGATCAGCCCGAGGATGTCGTTGTCGGGAAGCGTGTAGTCCTGGATCGCCCGGTAGTCGACCCCGGGAGCCGGGATGAACGACCCGATCCGGAAGATGACCATGATGGCGATGGTGAAGAGCAACTTCTTCCGCAGGTCAGGTGTGCGGAATGCCCGTCCGAATGCGCCAAGCACCTGTTCCTCCTGCCCGCGCGGAGGCGGGTGTGTCGTCGTCGCGTCTGCGCGACCGTACGGCGAGCGATCAAGGCGATCGCCCTGCGCACTCTAGCGCGATTTTGTCTGGCTGCTGGCGTCCGGTCGTCGGGCGACCCAGCGGGTGGGTATACGCAGACGAGGCCGGGGCGTGATGCACCCGGCCTCGTCTGTGTGCGTCAGCTGTCGGAGACGGTCCCGCCAGCGGCCTGGATCTTGTCCTTGGCCGAGCCGGAGATCGCGTCGACGGTGACGTCGAGCTTGACGTTCAGCTCGCCGGTCCCGAGGACCTTGACGAGCTGGCCCTTGCGGACCGCGCCCTTGGTGACGAGGTCGTCGATCGTGACCGTGCCACCGTCGGGGTAGAGCGCCGAGAGCTTGTCCAGGTTGACGACCTGGTACTCGGTGCGGAACGGGTTCTTGAAGCCGCGAAGCTTCGGCAGACGCATGTGCAGCGGCATCTGGCCACCCTCGAACCCGGCCGAGACCTGGTTGCGAGCCTTGGTGCCCTTGGTACCGCGGCCTGCCGTCTTGCCCTTCGACGCCTCACCACGACCCACGCGGGTCTTGGCGGTCTTGGCGCCGGGAGCCGGACGCAGGTGGTGCACCTTGAGGATGCCGCCGGCACCCTCGGTCTGCTGCGCGGGCTTGCTCGACGGCGTGCGGGACGTGCCCGACGACGTCGTCGCCTTGGCGGCAGGCTTCGTAGCGGACGCCTCGGTCGCGGTCTCCTTGGCGGCGCTCTTCTTGGGAGCGGCCTTCTTCGGAGCCTTGGCCTCGGCGGCCGTGCTGGTCGCCTTGCTCGCGGCGGCCTTCTTGGCCGGCGCCTTCTTCGCGGGTGCGTCGACGGTCTCGTCGACGTTCTTCTTCTCAGCCATGATCACTCGACCTCCTCGACGGCGACGAGGTGCGCCACCGTTGCGACCATGCCGCGGATCTCGGGACGGTCCTCCTTCACGGCGGTGTCACCGATCCGCTTGAGGCCCAGGGTCCGCAGCGTGTCGCGCTGATTCTGCTTGCCGCCGATGGCGGACTTGGTCTGGGTCACCTTGAGACGAGCCATCACGCACCTACCTCAGCTGCCTGCGCCTTACCGGCGGCCTGTGCACGCAGCAGCGCCGCCGGGGCGACGTGCTCGAGCGGCAGGCCACGACGGGCGGCGACAGCCTCAGGCTGCTCCAGCCCGCGCAGCGCGGCCACGGTCGCGTGCACGATGTTGATCGCGTTGGAGGACCCAAGCGACTTCGAGAGGACGTCGTGGATGCCGGCGCACTCGAGGACCGCGCGGACCGGACCACCGGCGATGACACCGGTACCGGGAACCGCGGGACGCAGGAAGACCACGCCGGCTGCTGCCTCACCCTGGATGGGGTGCGGGACGGTGCCCTGGATGCGCGGAACCTTGAAGAAGTTCTTCTTGGCCTCCTCGACACCCTTGGCGATGGCCGCGGGAACTTCCTTGGCCTTGCCGTAGCCGACGCCCACCGTGCCGTCACCGTCGCCGACGACGACGAGCGCGGTGAAGCTGAAGCGCCGACCGCCCTTGACGACCTTCGACACACGGTTGATCGTGACGACGCGCTCCAGGAACGCGCTCTTCTCGGCTGCGTCCCGGCGGTTGTCGCGACGACCGTCGCGGCCGCCCTGACGTCCGCCCTGACGGTCGTTCTGCTCGTTCGTGGCGCCGCCCGTGGGGGCGCCGGTGCTGCTGCGCTGCCCTGCAGCCATCAGTTCGTCCTTTGCTTCCGTGCGGAGGTAGCTCGCATCGTCACAGGGTCAACCCGCCTTCGCGGGCCCCGTCGGCGACTGCTGCCACCCGGCCGTGGTACTTGTTGCCGCCGCGGTCGAACACGACGGTGTCGACGCCGGCAGCCTTGGCGCGCTCGGCGACGAGCTCGCCGACCTTGCGGGCCTTCGTGCTCTTGTCGCCGTCCATCGCGCGGAGGTCGGCCTCGAGGGTCGACGCCGAGACCAGCGTGCGGCCGACGGTGTCGTCCACGACCTGCGCCGTCATGTGCCGCGCGGAGCGGGTCACGACGAGGCGGGGACGCACGGCGGTGCCGGTGACCTTCTTGCGCAGACGCAGGTGACGGCGCTGGCGGGCAACTGCCTTGCCCTTGCCCAGAATCTTGACAGCCATGGTCACTTACCAGCCTTTCCGGCCTTGCGGCGGACGTTCTCGCCCGCGTAGCGCACGCCCTTGCCCTTGTACGGCTCGGGCTTGCGAATCTTGCGGATGTTCGCGGCGACCTCGCCGACCTGCTGCTTGTCGATGCCGCTCACCGAGAACTTGGTGGGCGACTCGACGGCGAACGAGATGCCGGCGGGCGGCGTGACGACCACGGGGTGGCTGAAGCCGAGCGCGAACTCCAGGTCGGAGCCCTTCGCGGCGACGCGGTAACCGGTGCCGACGATCTCGAGCTTCTTCTCGTAGCCCTCGGTCACACCGGTGACGATGTTCGCGAGGAGCGTGCGGGTGAGTCCGTGCAGCGCACGGGAGGCGCGCTCGTCGTCGGGGCGCGTGACCGCGAGGGCCCCGTCCTCGTCACGAGCGACCTGGATGGGGGCGGGCACCGTGTGCTCGAGGGAGCCCTTGGGCCCCTTGACGGTCACGAGTGCACCGCTGATGGTGACGTCCACGCCTGCGGGAACCGGGACGGGAAGCTTGCCAATACGCGACATTGTGTTCTCCTCTCCGTTTCCGATTACCAGACGTAGGCGAGGACTTCCCCACCCACGCCCTTCTTTGCAGCCGCCTGAGACGTCAGGAGGCCCGACGACGTGGACAGGATCGCCACGCCGAGTCCGCCCAGGACCTTGGGCAGGTTGGTGGACTTCGCGTACACGCGCAGTCCGGGCTTCGACACGCGCTTGATGCCAGCAAGGGCACGCTCGCGGTTCTGGCCGTACTTGAGCTCGATGGTGAGCGTCTGGCCCACCGTCGCGTCCTCGACAGACCAGCCGGTGATGTAGCCCTCGGCCTGCAGGATCTCAGCGATGTGCGACTTCAGCTTCGAGAACGGCATGGAGACCGTGTCGTGGTGCGCTGAGTTCGCGTTGCGCAGACGCGTAAGCATGTCTGCAATGGGGTCGGTCATGGTCATCTGGGCTTCAGCCCTTCCTCGCCGGGGTATCCGTCCGTCGCGGGGACGAACGGACCTGCGACGTAGTTGTTACCAGCTGCTCTTGGTGACGCCGGGAAGCTCACCACGGTGGGCCATCTCACGGACGCAGATGCGGCAGAGGCCGAACTTGCGGTAGACCGAGTGCGGGCGACCGCACTTCTGGCACCGGGTGTAGGCGCGCACCGCGAACTTGGGCTTGGCGGCCGCCTTGTTGATCAGGGCCTTCTTAGCCATGTCAGTTCTCCTTGAAGGGGAAGCCGAGGCGACGCAGCAGCGAACGGCCCTCGTCGTCGGTCTTCGCGGTCGTCACGACGGTGATGTCCATACCGCGCACCCGGTCGATCTTGTCCGGGTCGATCTCGTAGAACATCGACTGCTCGTTGAGACCGAAGGTGTAGTTGCCGTGACCGTCGAACTGCTTGGCCGAGAGGCCGCGGAAGTCACGGATGCGGGGCAGCGCGACCGACAGCAGACGGTCCGCGAACTCCCACATGCGGTCGCCGCGCAGCGTCACGTGAGCGCCGATCGGCATGCCCTCACGCAGCTTGAACTGCGCAATGGACTTGCGGGCCTTGGTGACCTGCGGCTTCTGGCCGGTGATCGCCGTGAGGTCGCGGATGGCGCCCTCGATCAGCTTCGAGTCCTTCGCGGCGTCGCCGACACCCATGTTGACCACGATCTTGGTCAGACGCGGGGCCTCGTTGACGTTCGCGTAGCCGAACTCCTCGAGCATGCCCGGGAGGATCTCGGCGGCGAAACGGCTCTTGAGCCGGGGCTGGGTAGCGGTCTCGGTGCTCATCAGATGTCCTTCTCGGGCTCGCCGTGGCCACGCGTCACGCGCACGCGCACGTTGCGGGTGCGGCCGTCACGCTCGACCTGCTCGACGCGGGCGCCGATGCGCTTGCCGCGCTTCGCGTCCTTGTCGTACAGCTGCACGTTGCTGATGTGGATCGGGGCCTCGACGACCTCGACCCCACCGGTGCGCGTGCCACGAGCCGACTGACCGGCCTTGGTGTGCTTGGTGACCCGGTTCAGGCCCTCGACGATGACGCGGTTCGAGTCCTTGAGGACCTCGAGCACGCGGCCCGTCTTGCCGCGCTCGTCGCGCGGACCCGAGATACGGATGACCAGGTCACCCTTCTTGATCTTCGCCATGTCAGATCACCTCCGGAGCCAGCGAGATGATCTTCATGAAGCGCTTGTCACGCAGCTCTCGGCCCACCGGGCCGAAGATGCGCGTGCCACGGGGCTCGCCGTCGTTCTTGAGGATCACGGCCGCGTTCTCGTCGAACTTGATGTAGGAACCGTCCGGGCGTCGCCGCTCCTTGACGGTACGGACGATGACAGCCTTGACGACGTCGCCCTTCTTGACGTTCCCGCCAGGGATCGCATCCTTGACGGTAGCGACGATGGTGTCGCCGATTCCGGCGTAGCGACGGCCCGAGCCACCGAGAACGCGGATGCACAAGATTTCCTTGGCGCCCGTGTTGTCGGCGACGCGAAGTCGCGACTCCTGCTGGATCATTTACTGAACTCCTGTCGTCGAGCCGGTTCTCGCACGCGCGAGCCTTGCCGAACGGATAGCTACGGAACTTCGGGGGGTTGCGGGCCCGTGGGCGAGGCCGACGGACCCGCTCCCCTACGAAGAGGTACTACTTGGCCTTCTCCACGATCTCCACCAGACGCCACCGCTTGGTAGCGGACAGCGGGCGGGTCTCCATGATGACGACCAGGTCGCCGATGCCGGCGCTGTTCTGCTCGTCATGGGCCTTGACCTTGCTGGTGCGGCGGATGACCTTGCCGTACAGCGGGTGCTTGACGCGGTCCTCGACCTCGACCACGACGGTCTTGTCCATCTTGTCACTGACGACGTATCCGCGACGAACCTTGCGGTTGTTACGCACGTCCCCAGCCTCTGCGGCAGCTGCCTGCGCGCTCACGTTCTCGCTCATTGGAAGCCTCACTCACTCGCGCTCGGGGCAGTACGGATACCGAGCTCGCGCTCACGCAGGATCGTGTAGATCCGAGCGATGTCGCGGCGCACGGCCTTGAGACGGCCGTGGCTCTCGAGCTGGCCGGTCGCCGCCTGGAAACGCAGGTTGAAGAGCTCCTGCTTGGCCTTGTCCAGCTCAGCAGCCAGGCGGTCGTTGTCGTAACCGTCCAGCTCGGTGACGGCAAGGTCCTTGGTTCCGATAGCCATCAGTTCGCACCACCCTCGCGCACCACGAAACGGCACTTCATCGGGAGCTTGTGCATCGCACGACGCATGGCCTCACGGGCCAGGGCCTCGTCGACACCGGCCAGCTCGAAGACGATCCGGCCGGGCTTGACGTTGGCGATCCACCACTCGGGGGAACCCTTACCGGAACCCATGCGGGTCTCGGCGGGCTTCTTGGTCAGCGGGCGGTCGGGGTAGATGTTGATCCACACCTTTCCACCACGCTTGATGTGACGCGTCATCGCGATACGCGCGGACTCGATCTGACGGTTGGTGACGTAGGCGGGCTCGAGAGCCTGGATGCCGTACTCACCGAACGCGATCGAGGTGCCACCCGTGGCGGCGCCGGAGCGCCCGGGGTGGTGCTGCTTGCGGTGCTTGAGCCTGCGCGGGATCAACATTGCTCAGGCCTCCGTTCCGGGCTCGGCGACCGCGGGAGCGGCCGGCGCTGCAGGAGCGGACTGCTCCGGCGTGGCGGGCGACTCGGTCGGACGGTCGTTACGACGTCCAGCGCCGGCGCCGCCACGGGCGGGACGGTCCGAGCGGTCGGAGCGCGGGCCACGACGCGGAGCCTGGGTGGCCTGCTCGCGAGCAAACTCCTTCTCCGTCATGTCGCCCTTGTAGATCCAGACCTTGACACCGATGCGACCGAACGTCGTGCGGGCCTCGAAGAACCCGTAGTCGATGTTCGCGCGCAGCGTGTGCAGCGGCACACGACCCTCGCGGTAGAACTCGCTACGGCTCATCTCGGCACCGCCCAGACGACCGGAGCACTGGACACGGATGCCCTTGGCGCCGGCGCGCTGCGCGGACTGCATGCCCTTGCGCATGGCGCGGCGGAACGAGACACGGCTCGCGAGCTGCTCGGCGATCCCCTGGGCCACGAGCTGAGCGTCGATCTCAGCGTTCTTGACCTCGAGGATGTTGAGCTGCACCTGCTTGCCCGTGAGCTTCTCGAGCTCGCCGCGGATGCGGTCGGCCTCGGCGCCGCGGCGACCGATGACGATGCCCGGGCGCGCCGTGTGGATGTCCACGCGGACGCGGTCACGGGTGCGCTCGATCTCGACCTTGGAGATGCCGGCGCGCTCGAGGCCCGTCGACATCAGCTTGCGGATCTTGACGTCCTCGCCCACGTAGTCGCGGTAGCGCTGACCAGGCTTGGTGCTGTCGGCGAACCAACGCGACCGGTGGTCGGTGGTGATGCCGAGGCGGTACCCAAGCGGGTGAACCTTCTGTCCCACTATCGGGCCCTTCCCTTCGTGTCTTCGCGCGGCTCGACCACGACGGTGATGTGGCTCGTCCGCTTGAGGATCTGGCTGGCCCGGCCCTGCGCACGAGGGCGGAACCGCTTGAGCGTCGGACCCTCGTCGACGAACAGCTGGGTCACGACGAGCTTCTCGCGGACGAGGTTCCCGTTCGTGACCGCGTTCGCGGCAGCAGAGTCGATGAGCTTGTAGACGATCTCGGAGGCCGCCTGCGGGGCGAACTTCAGGATCAGCAGAGCCTCGTCGACGCTCTTGCCACGGACCAGGTCCACCACTCGGCGGACCTTCTGCGGCGTGGCGCGCACGAAGCGCGCGACGGCCAGGTCTCCGGGGGCGTCACCGAGGAGGTGAGCCCGCCGCGGGTTCGGCCGCTTCTGAGCAGTCTCGCTCATCGCCTTCTACCCTTCTTGTCGTCCTTCACGTGCCCGCGGAAAGTCCGCGTAGGAGCAAATTCTCCGAGCTTGTGGCCGACCATCGACTCGGTGACGAACACCGGAGTGTGCTTGCGGCCGTCGTGCACGGCGAAAGTGTGACCGAGGAAGTCGGGGGTGATGACCGACCGACGGGACCAGGTCTTGATGACGTTCTTGGTCCCCTTCTCGTTCTGGACGTCCACCTTCTTCTGGAGGTGTCCGTCGACGAAGGGGCCCTTCTTCAGGCTGCGTGGCATCTGTCAGGCTCCTTATCAGCGCTTCTTGCCAGTACGACGGCGCCGGACGATCAGCTGGTCGCTCGGCTTGTTGGGACGGCGGGTGCGGCCCTCGGGCTTGCCCCACGGGCTCACCGGGTGACGTCCACCGGAGGTCTTGCCCTCACCACCACCGTGCGGGTGGTCGATCGGGTTCATGACCACACCACGGACGGTCGGGCGCTTGCCCTTCCAGCGCATGCGGCCGGCCTTGCCCCAGTTGATGTTGGACTGCTCGGCGTTGCCGACCTCGCCGACCGTGGCACGGCAGCGGGCGTCCACGTTGCGGATCTCGCCGGACGGCATACGCAGCTGGGCGTAGGGACCGTCCTTGGCGACGAGCTGCACCGACACACCGGCCGAGCGCGCGATCTTCGCGCCGCCGCCGGGGCGGAGCTCGATCGCGTGGATGACGGTACCGGTGGGGATGTTGCGCAGCGGCAGGTTGTTGCCGGGCTTGATGTCAGCCCCGGCGCCTGCCTCGATGCGGTCGCCCTGCTTCAGCTTGTTCGGCGCGATGATGTAGCGCTTCTCGCCGTCCGCGTAGTGCAGGAGCGCGATGCGCGCCGTGCGGTTGGGGTCGTACTCGATGTGCGCGACCTTGGCGGGCACGCCGTCCTTGTCGTGGCGACGGAAGTCGATGACGCGGTAGGCACGCTTGTGGCCACCACCCTTGTGACGGGTGGTGATGCGCCCGGTGTTGTTACGACCGCCGGTCTTCGTCAGCGGGCGGACCAGCGACTTCTCCGGCACCGAGCGCGTGATCTCGACGAAGTCGGCGACGCTGGCGCCGCGGCGACCCGGTGTCGTCGGCTTGTACTTACGGATTCCCATGGGGATCTGTCCTCAATCTGCTTAACGCCGGCGTCAGCCGACCGGGCCGCCGAAGACGTCGATCGAACCCTCGCGGAGGGAGACGATCGCACGCTTGGTGTCCTTGCGCTTACCAATCCCGAACTTCGTGCGCCGGGACTTGCCCGGGCGGTTGAGCGTGTTGACCGAGTCGACCTTCACGTCGAAGATCTTCTCGATCGCGAGCTTGATCTCGGTCTTGTTGGCCCGGGGGTCGACGAGGAAGGTGTACTTTCCCTGGTCGAGCAGGCCGTAGCTCTTCTCGGAGACGACCGGCGCGAAGATGATGTCGCGCGGGTTCTTCTGCAGCTGGCTCACTTCGCGTCCTCCTCAGTGACCTCGGCGGACGAGGCGACAGCCTTCGCCGACGCGCCCTTGGCGGGACCGGCGAGGAACGCCTCGAGGGCGCCCTGGGTGAAGACCACGTCGTCGGAGATCAGCACGTCGTAGGTGTTCAGCTGGTCGGCGACCAGCAGGTGGACCTCGGCGGCGTTGCGCAGCGACGTGGCGGTGACCTCGTCACCACGCTCGAGCACGACGAGGACCTTGCGACGCGGTGCGAGGTTCGCGAGCGACGTGAGGGCCTGCTTCGTCGACGGCTTGCCGTCGACACCGAAGCCGGTCACCACGTGCACGCGGCCAGCGCGCGCCCGGTCGGAGAGGGCTCCGCGCAGGGCGGCCGCCTTCATCTTCTTGGGGGTGCGCTGCGAGTAGTCGCGCGGGGTCGGGCCGTGCACCACGCCACCACCAGCGAAGTGGGGAGCGCGCGTGGAGCCCTGACGGGCACGACCGGTGCCCTTCTGCTTCCAGGGCTTGCGTCCACCACCGCGGACCTCGCCGCGGCTCTTGGTGTCGTGGGTGCCCTGGCGGGCGGCAGCGAGCTGCGCGACGACGACCTGGTGGATGAGTGGAATGTTCGTCTGGACGTCGAACACCTCGGCGGGAAGCTCGGCAGTGCCGGCCTTCTTCCCCGTGGTGTCGATGACGTCAACAGTCAGCGTCTCGGCCATGGTTGGCTCACGCCTCCTTCACGGCGCTACGCACGAGGACGACGCCGCCCTTGGGACCGGGAACCGCGCCCTTGACGAGCAGCAGGCCCTTCTCGGCGTCGACCGCGTGAACGGTCAGGTTCTGGACGGTCTTGCGGTCGTGACCCATGCGGCCGGCCATCTTCATGCCCTTGAACACGCGCGACGGGGTCGAGGCCCCACCGATCGAGCCGGGCTTGCGGTGGTTGCGGTGCGCACCGTGCGAGGCGCCGACGCCGTGGAAACCGTGGCGCTTCATGACACCAGCGGTGCCCTTGCCCTTGGTCGTCCCGGAGACGTCGACCATCGCGCCGGCCTCGAACACCGCAGCGGTGATCTCCTGGCCGAGCGTGAAGTCGGCGGCGTTCGACGTGCGGACCTCGGCGACGTGACGACGCGGCGTGACGCCGGCCTTCTCGAAGTGGCCCTTGAGCGGCAGCGTGACCTTGCGGGGGTCGATCTGGCCGTAGGCCAGCTGGACCGCCGTGTAGCCGTCGACGTCAGTCGTGCGGACCTGGGTGATCACGTTGGTGCCGACGGCGACCACGGTCACCGGCACGACACGACCGGACTCGTCCCAGACCTGCGTCATGCCCAGCTTGGTGCCGAGCGCCGCAGTCACGGGCCTGTCGTTCTGGTTCGGGGTAGACATTCTGTGTTCTCCTCCCCGCTCAGAGCTTGATCTCGATGTTCACGTCCGCAGGCAGGTCGAGGCGCATGAGCGCGTCGACGGCCTTCGGCGTGGGATCGATGATGTCGATGAGGCGCTTGTGCGTGCGCATCTCGAAGTGCTCGCGGCTGTCCTTGTACTTGTGAGGCGACCTGATGACGACGAAGACGTTCTTCTCCGTCGGCAGCGGCACCGGGCCCACGACCGTCGCACCAGCGCTCGTCACCTTGTCGACGATCTGGCGCGCCGAACTGTCGATGACCTCGTGGTCGTAGGACTTGAGCCGGATGCGGATCTTCTGTCCCGCCATGGCGTCGTCTGACTCTCTCTCTCGAACCGCTAATTGTCCGACCCCCGCGCTCGGGCGTGTCGCAATGTGCGACCTGCTCCGGCGCATGCACCATGACGGTGCTGGGCCGTTGGATATGTGAGGGACCGCTCGCGAGCCCGTGGGGCCCGCCGTGTGTCCGATCACAACGTCTGCTCGCCTGCGAGGAGCGGGGCTCCGCGAGGCGCTCGATCTGTCACGCACAGAGAGCTGCCTCGCGAGTGCTCGCGGATCAACACACTGTTCGTCACATGAATGAACGCGCCCGTAACAGGCAACCTCAGTAGTCTGCCACGCGCACAGCCAAATGGCAATCGGCTGCGGCCGGCATGGTGAGGGGCTCGGCACCGGACGGGCGCCGAGCCCCTCGTGCTGGTCGCTCCGGGGAGCGGCTCAGCGAGTCCTGCGGGTCAGATCACTTGAGGATCTTGGTGACCTGGCCCGATCCGACCGTACGGCCACCCTCGCGGATGGCGAAGCCGAGGCCCTCTTCCATGGCGATCGGCTGGATCAGCTCGACCGACATCTCCGTGTTGTCGCCGGGCATGACCATCTCGGTGCCCTCGGGCAGCGTGATGACGCCGGTGACGTCCGTGGTGCGGAAGTAGAACTGCGGGCGGTAGTTCGAGTAGAACGGGTTGTGACGCCCACCCTCGTCCTTCGCCAGGATGTAGACGCGAGCCTCGAAGTTCGTGTGCGGGGTGATGGAACCCGGCTTCACGACGACCTGACCACGCTCGACGTCCTCGCGCTTGATGCCGCGGAGCAGGAGGCCGGTGTTGTCGCCAGCCTGCGCCTCGTCCATCGACTTGTGGAACGTCTCGATGCCCGTGACCGTGGTCTTCTGCGCGGCACGGATGCCGACGATCTCGACCTCGGAGTTGACCGTGAGGGTTCCACGGTCGACCTTGCCGGTGACGACGGTGCCACGACCGGTGATCGTGAAGACGTCCTCGATCGGCATCAGGAACGGCTTGTCGAGGTCGCGGACGGGGTCCGGGACGTTCTCGTCGACAGCGTCCATGAGGTCCGCGACGGACTGCGTCCACTGGGCGTCGCCCTCGAGCGCCTTGAGGCCCGAGACGCGCACGACGGGCGCGTTGTCGCCGTCGAAGCCCTGTGCGGAGAGGAGCTCGCGCACCTCCATCTCGACGAGCTCGAGGATTTCCTCGTCCTCCACCATGTCGGCCTTGTTCAGGGCGACGAGGAGGTAGGGGACGCCGACCTGGCGGGCCAGGAGGACGTGCTCGCGCGTCTGCGCCATGGGGCCGTCGGTGGCGGCGACGACGAGGATCGCACCGTCCATCTGGGCGGCACCCGTGATCATGTTCTTGATGTAGTCGGCGTGACCGGGCGCGTCGACGTGCGCGTAGTGGCGCTTGTCGGTCTCGTACTCGATGTGCGCGATGTTGATCGTGATGCCGCGCTGCTTCTCTTCGGGCGCCTTGTCGATCTCGTCGAACTTGAACTCAGGGTTCACGTCCGGGAACCGGTCGTGCAGCACCTTGGAGATCGCCGCCGTCAGCGTCGTCTTGCCGTGGTCGACGTGACCGATGGTGCCGATGTTGACGTGCGGCTTGTTCCGCTCGAACTTGGCCTTCGCCACTGGGGTCCTCCTGGGACTTGGGTAGTTGTGCCGAACGATGCAGGATGCTCTCACCGCGTGGGCTGAGCACCTGCCGGGCGTGCGGGTCGCTACAGGTTGATTGTTGTTACTAGGGGGTCGACCTGTGGGGACTCACTCGCCCCGGGTCTTCTTGATGATCTCTTCGGCAACGTTCCGAGGGACCTCGGAGTAGCTGTCGAACTGCATCGAGTACACAGCACGGCCCTGGGTCTTGGACCGCAGGTCGCCGATGTACCCGAACATCTCGGACAACGGTACTTGAGCGCGAACAACCTTCACACCCGTGGCGTCCTCCATGGACTGGATCATGCCACGACGTGAGTTGATGTCGCCGATGACGTCGCCCATGTACTCCTCGGGCGTACGCACCTCAACCGCCATCACCGGCTCGAGGATAACCGGGTCTGCCCGCTTGATGCCCTCCTTGAGGACCATCGAGCCGGCAATCTTGAACGCCATCTCCGAGGAGTCGACGTCGTGGTAGGCGCCGTCGATGAGCGTCGCCTTGACGCCCACGAGGGGGAAGCCGGCGACGACACCGAGCTGCATCGCGGACTGGATGCCCGCGTCGACGCTGGGGATGTACTCACGCGGGATACGACCACCGGTGACGGCGTTGACGAACTCGTAGAGCTCGCCCTCGGACGTGTCGAGCGGCTCGAAGGTCACCTGGACCTTGGCGAACTGACCCGAACCACCGGTCTGCTTCTTGTGCGTGTAGTCGATCTTCTCCGCAGCGCGGCGGATCGTCTCGCGGTAGGCCACCTGCGGCTTGCCGACGTTCGCCTCGACCTTGAACTCGCGCCGCATGCGGTCGACGAGGATGTCGAGGTGGAGCTCGCCCATGCCGCCGATGACGGTCTGGCCGGTCTCCTCGTCGAGCTTGACACGGAACGTCGGGTCTTCCTCAGCGAGCTTCTGGATGGCGACCGAGAGCTTCTCCTGGTCGGCCTTCGTCTTGGGCTCGATGGCCACGTCGATGACGGGCTCGGGGAAGGTCATCGACTCCAGGACGACCGGGTTGGCCGGGTCGCACAGGGTGTCACCCGTGGTGACGTCCTTGAGGCCGATGAAGGCGTAGATGTGTCCGGCGGTGGCGTCGTCGACCGGGTTCTCCTTGTTGGAGTGCATCTGGAACAGCTTGCCGATGCGCTCCTTCTTGCCCTTGGTCGAGTTGAGCACCTGCGCGCCCTGCGCGACCTTGCCGGAGTACACGCGTACGTACGTCAGCTTGCCGAAGAACGGGTGCGTCGCGACCTTGAACGCGAGCGCGGAGAACGGCTCGGTCGAGTCGGGGTGACGCTCGATCGTGATCGACTCGTCCTTGACGTCGAGGCCCTCGATCGAGGGGACGTCGAGCGGCGACGGGAGGTAGTCGATGACGGCGTCGAGCATGGGCTGGACGCCCTTGTTCTTGAACGCCGAGCCGCACAGGACCGGGAACGCCTCGCCCGCGATGACGAGCTTGCGGATGCCGGCCTTGATCTCGGCGATCGTCAGCTCTTCGCCCGCAAGGTACTTCTCGAGCAGCTCGTCGTCGGCCTCGGAGACGGCCTCGATCAGCTCGGCGCGGTACTGCGCGGCCTTCTCGACCAGGTCGGCCGGGATCTCCTCGACGTCATAGGCCTCGCCGAGCTTGGTCTCGCCGTGCCAGACGAGGGCCTTCTGCTCGAGCAGGTCCACGACACCGGTGAACTCGCTCTCCGAGCCGATGGGGAGCTGGATGACCAGCGGCTTGGCCTTGAGGCGGTTGATGATCGTGTCGACCGTGAAGTAGAAGTCCGCGCCGAGCTTGTCCATCTTGTTGACGAAGCAGATGCGGGGGACGTTGTACTTGTCGGCCTGGCGCCAGACGGTCTCCGACTGGGGCTCGACGCCCTCCTTGCCGTCGAAGACGGCGACGGCGCCGTCGAGGACGCGCAGCGAGCGCTCGACCTCGACCGTGAAGTCCACGTGGCCGGGGGTGTCGATGATGTTGATCTGGTTGTCGTGCCAGTAGCACGTCGTCGCGGCGGACGTGATGGTGATGCCGCGCTCCTGCTCCTGCTCCATCCAGTCCATCGTGGAGGCGCCGTCGTGCGTCTCACCGATCTTGTAGTTGACCCCGGTGTAGAACAGGATCCGCTCGGTGGTCGTCGTCTTGCCGGCATCGATGTGGGCCATGATGCCGATGTTGCGGACCTTGTTCAGGTCGGTCAGCACGTCAAGTGCCACGGGTTATCCCCTTTGGGTGGTGGGAAGCAAGAGAGTCGGGCTCGCGCCCGGGCGGTGCCCCGCCGGTGAGGCGGGGCACCGGAGCGGTACTACCAGCGGTAGTGCGCGAAGGCCTTGTTCGACTCGGCCATCTTGTGCATGTCCTCACGGCGCTTGACCGCGGCACCGAGGCCGTTGGAGGCGTCGAGGATCTCGTTCATGAGGCGCTCGGTCATCGTCTTCTCGCGGCGGGCGCGCGAGAAGTCGGTGAGCCAGCGCAGCGCGAGGGTCTGCGAGCGGGTCGGGCGAACCTCGACGGGCACCTGGTACGTGGCACCGCCGACGCGGCGCGAACGGACCTCGAGCGCGGGGCGGACGTTGTCCAGCGCGCGCTTCAGGACGGCCACGGGGTCACCGTCGACCTTGGCGCGGACGCCCTCGAGGGCGCCGTAGACGATCGCCTCGGCCGTCGACTTCTTGCCGTCGAGGAGGACCTTGTTGATGAGCTGCGTGACGACGGGCGATCCGTAGACCGGGTCGACGATGAGCGGCCGCTTCGGGGCCGGACCCTTGCGAGGCATTAGCGCTTCTCCTTCTTCGCACCGTAGCGGCTGCGAGCCTGCTTGCGGTTCTTGACACCCTGGGTGTCGAGAGCGCCGCGGACGATCTTGTAGCGCACACCCGGGAGGTCCTTCACACGACCGCCGCGCACGAGCACGATCGAGTGCTCCTGCAGGTTGTGGCCGACGCCGGGGATGTACGCCGTGACCTCGATCTGGCTGGACAGGCGCACACGGGCGACCTTGCGCAGCGCCGAGTTCGGCTTCTTGGGGGTGGTGGTGTAGACGCGGGTGCACACACCGCGTCGCTGCGGGGAGCCCTTGAGGGCCGGGGTCTTGGACTTCCCGACCTTGGACGTCCGCCCCTTGCGGACGAGCTGCTGGATCGTGGGCACTGCGTCTCCGTTGTCTACTCGAGCTGTCGGGGCCTGTCGTGCTCGACCCCCGGTTGTGTGGTCTGTCTCGGGCCGCCAGCATCGGCGCGAGAACCTCGCACGACGATGCGTGCGAGAGCGCCAACTACCACCGGCTCGATGGTCCAGGTCGGTCCTCCCGGCGGTGAGGCAGGGACGATCTCGCTGGAATACCCGCCGGCCGTCGTCCGCACGGACTGCCCGGGGAGGGCTGCACGTGCACCGCGCGATGCGTGGCGTCGAACGAACGACGTACATATCGAGCACGGCAGTGTCCGACGGCGCGGGCACAGTTTCCTAGGCTACTCGCCGTACGGGGGTGAGTCAAAGGAGCTGGGGCACCGGCGCACGTGACGTGCGTCGCGCCCGAACGCGCGAGGCCCGCGCCCTGCCGGAGCAGGACGCGGGCCTCGCGGGCGCGACGTCAGCGGTAGTCGCCGAAGTCGATGTCGTCCAGACGGATCGCGTCGCCCGAGCCCATGCCCAGGGTCGGGAAGTCGATCTCGTCGTAGCCGAAGCTCGGGAAGAGCTCCGCCTTGGCCTGCTCGGTCGGCTCGACCTGCACGTCGCGGTAGCGCGGCATACCGGTTCCGGCGGGGATGAGCTTACCGAGGATGACGTTCTCCTTCAGGCCCAGCAGCGGGTCACGACGGCCGCTCATGGCAGCCTCCGTGAGCACGCGGGTGGTCTCCTGGAAGGAGGCCGCGGACAGCCACGAGTCGGTCGCGAGCGACGCCTTCGTGATGCCCATGAGCTCCGGACGACCCGAGGCCGGCTGACCGCCCTCGGCGACCGCACGGCGGTTGGCGTCCTCGAACCGGCCTTGCTCGGCGAGCTCGCCGGGCAGCAGACCCGTGTCACCCGAGTCGAGCACCGTGATGCGGCGAAGCATCTGACGCACGATGACCTCGATGTGCTTGTCGTGGATGTCCACACCCTGCGACTTGTAGGTCTCCTGAACCTGGTCGACGAGGTGCTTCTGGGTCTCCCGACGCCCGAGGATGCGCAGGACCTTCTTGGGGTCCACGGCGCCCTGGACGAGCTGGGTGCCCACCTCGACGTGCTCGCCGTCCGCGACGAGCAGACGCGCGCGCTTGGTGACCTGGTACGGGATCTCCTCCGAGCCGTCGTCCGGCTCGAGGATGAGGCGACGCGAACGCTCGCTGTCCTCGATCTTGATCTTCCCGGAGAACTCCGCGATCGGGGCCTCGCCCTTGGGGGTGCGGGCCTCGAAGAGCTCCGTCACGCGGGGCAGACCCTGCGTGATGTCGTCCGCGGAGGCCACACCACCGGTGTGGAACGTACGCATGGTCAGCTGCGTGCCCGGCTCACCGATGGACTGGGCGGCGATGATGCCGACCGCCTCACCGATGTCGACGAGCTTGCCGGTCGCGAGCGACCGTCCGTAGCACTTGGCGCACGTGCCCACGCGGGACTCGCAGGTCAGGACCGAGCGGACCTTGACCTCCGTGACGCCCGCGGCCAGGAGCGCGTCGATCATGACGTCGCCGACGTCCTCGCCCGGCTGACCGAGCACCGTACCGTCGACCTCGACCGTGGTGGCCAGGGAACGCGAGTAGATGCTCGTCTCGACCTTGTCGTGACGGAACAGGCTGCCGTCCGACGCGGACTCGGCCACGGGCAGGAGCAGACCGCGCTCCGTGCCGCAGTCTTCCTCGCGGATGATGACGTCCTGCGACACGTCCACCAGACGACGGGTCAGGTAGCCGGAGTCGGCGGTCCGCAGCGCGGTGTCCGCCAGTCCCTTGCGGGCGCCGTGCGTCGCGATGAAGTACTCGAGGACGGACAGGCCCTCGCGGTAGTTGGACTTGATCGGGCGCGGGATGATCTCGCCCTTCGGGTTCGCCACGAGACCGCGCATACCGGCGATCTGACGGACCTGCATCCAGTTACCACGGGCACCCGAACCGACCATCCGGTAGACCGTGTTGCGGGCGTGCGACTCGAAGTTCTCGCGCATGACCTTGGCGACCTTGTCGGTGGCCTGGGTCCAGATCTCGATGAGCTCCTGACGGCGCTCGTCGTCGGTGATCAGACCCTTGTCGTACTGCTGCTGAACCTTGAGAGCGCGACCCTCGTGCTCCTCGAGGATGGCGGCCTTCTCCACGGGCGTGTTGACGTCCGAGATCGCGATGGTCACGCCCGAACGCGTCGCCCAGCGGAAGCCCGCGGACTTGAGTGCGTCGAGCGACTCGGCGACCTCGACCTTCGGGTACTTCTCCGCCAGCTCGTTGACGATCGCGGAGAGCCGCTTCTTGTCGACGACGCCGTTCTCGTACGGGAAGTCGATCGGCAGCGTCTCGTTGAACAGCGCACGGCCGAGCGTGGTGTCGAAGCTCAGGGTCTTCCCCTCGCTCCAGCCCTCGGGCGCGTCGAAGCCGACCGGCGGGACCCAGTCGGAGTCCATGCGGATCTTGACCTTCGCGTTGAGGTCGAGCGACCCCTGGTCGAACGCCATGATCGCCTCGGACACCGACGAGAAGCTCCGGCCCTCGCCGAGCGCGTCCTCGCGGTCCGACGTCAGGTGGTACAGACCGATGATCATGTCCTGCGAGGGCATGGTCACCGGACGACCGTCCGACGGCTTGAGGATGTTGTTGCTCGAGAGCATCAGGATGCGGGCCTCGGCCTGCGCCTCCGCCGAGAGCGGCAGGTGCACAGCCATCTGGTCACCGTCGAAGTCCGCGTTGAACGCCGCGCAGACGAGCGGGTGCAGGTGGATGGCCTTGCCCTCGACGAGCTGCGGCTCGAACGCCTGGATGCCCAGACGGTGCAGCGTGGGTGCACGGTTGAGCAGCACGGGGTGCTCGGTGATGACCTCTTCGAGCACGTCCCACACGACCGGGCGCGCGCGCTCGACCATCCGCTTGGCGCTCTTGATGTTCTGCGCGTGGTTCAGGTCCACGAGGCGCTTCATCACGAACGGCTTGAACAGCTCGAGCGCCATCTGCTTGGGCAGACCGCACTGGTGCAGCTTGAGCTGCGGGCCGACCACGATGACCGAACGGCCCGAGTAGTCGACGCGCTTGCCGAGCAGGTTCTGGCGGAAGCGCCCCTGCTTGCCCTTGAGCATGTCGGAGATCGACTTGAGCGGGCGGTTGCCCGGTCCCGTGACCGGACGTCCACGACGACCGTTGTCGAACAGTGCGTCCACGGCCTCCTGGAGCATCCGCTTCTCGTTGTTGACGATGATCTCGGGTGCGCCCAGGTCGAGCAGCCGCTTGAGGCGGTTGTTGCGGTTGATCACGCGGCGGTAGAGGTCGTTCAGGTCCGAGGTGGCGAAGCGGCCACCGTCGAGCTGGACCATCGGACGCAGGTCCGGCGGGATCACGGGCACGGCGTCGAGCACCATGCCGGTCGGCGAGTTCGTCGTGGTGAGGAACGCGTTGACGACCTTGAGGCGCTTGAGCGCGCGGGTCTTCTTCTGGCCCTTGCCCGAGCGGATGATCTCGCGCAGGTCCGCGGACTCCTGGACGAGGTCGAAGTCCTGGAGCCGGCGCTGGATCGCAGCGGCACCCATGGAGCCCTCGAAGTAGTTGCCGAAGCGGTCCTGCAGCTGTCGGTACAGCATCTCGTCGCCCTCGAGGTCAGCGACCTTGAGGTTCTTGAAGCGGTCCCAGACGTTCTCGAGGCGGTCGAGCTCGGCGTCGGCACGCTTGCGCAGCTGAGCCATCTCGCGCTCCGCGGAGTCGCGCACCTTGCGGCGAGCGTCGGCGCGGGCGCCCTCGGTCTCGAGCTGGGCGAGGTCCTCCTCGAGCTTCTTCGCGCGCGTCTCGATCTCGTTGTCGCGACGGTCGGTGATCTCCTTCTTCTCCAGGTCGATCTCGTTCTGGAGGTTGGGGAGGTCCTCGGCGCGGCCCGCTTCGTCGACCGACGTGATCATGTACGCCGCGAAGTAGATGACCTTCTCGAGGTCCTTCGGGGCGAGGTCGAGCAGGTAGCCGAGGCGCGAGGGCACACCCTTGAAGAACCAGATGTGCGTGACGGGCGCGGCGAGCTCGATGTGGCCCATGCGCTCACGACGGACCTTGGAGCGCGTGACCTCCACGCCACAACGCTCGCAGACGATCCCCTTGAAGCGCACGCGCTTGTACTTGCCGCAGTAGCACTCCCAATCCCGGGTGGGGCCGAAGATCTTCTCGCAGAAGAGTCCGTCCTTCTCGGGCTTGAGCGTGCGGTAGTTGATGGTCTCGGGCTTCTTGACCTCACCGTGTGACCAAGAGCGGATGTCTTCTGCGGTGGCCAGGCCGATGCGCAGCTCATCGAAGACGTTGACGTCGAGCAAGGTGGTCCTACTTCCTTCGTTCGCCGGTCGGGATCATGGTCCCGCCTGCCGGCGCGGTGGAGTTCTCCTGGGTGTCAGTCCGGGCCGCCCACGTCGCTGGTGCGTGGTGGGCGGCCGGCCCGAGATCAGATCTCGTCGATGCTGGATGCTGCGTTGGGGCGGCGGGACAGGTCGATGCCGAGCTCCTCCGCGGCGCGGTACACCTCGTCGTCGGACTCACGCATCTCGATGGACACGCCGTCGCTGGACAGCACCTCGACGTTCAGGCACAGCGACTGCATCTCCTTGAGGAGCACCTTGAAGGACTCCGGGATGCCCGAGTCGGGGATGTTCTCCCCCTTGACGATGGCCTCGTAGACCTTCACGCGGCCCGGGACGTCGTCCGACTTGATGGTGAGAAGCTCCTGCAGCGTGTAGGCCGCGCCATAAGCCTCGAGCGCCCACACCTCCATCTCACCGAACCGCTGACCACCGAACTGCGCCTTACCACCGAGCGGCTGCTGGGTGATCATCGAGTACGGGCCGGTCGAGCGCGCGTGGATCTTGTCGTCGACCAGGTGGTGCAGCTTCAGGATGTACATGTAGCCGACCGACACGGGGTCCGGGAACGGCTCGCCGGAGCGCCCGTCGAACAGCCGCGCCTTGCCGTCCATGCCAACCATGCGCTCGCCGTCACGGTTCGGCACCGTCGCGCCCATGAGGCCGTTCAGCGCGGACTCCTCGACGCCGTCGAACACCGGGGTCGCCAGCGGGCGGCCGGGCTCGGACGCGAGGGCGATCTCGGGGATCGACTTCGTCCACGAGAGGTCACCCTCGGCGAGCTTGACGTCGTAGCCCTGCTTCGCGATCCACCCGAGGTGGATCTCGAGCACCTGACCGACGTTCATGCGCCCCGGGACACCCATCGGGTTGAGGACGATGTCCACCGGTGTGCCGTCCGGGAGGAAGGGCATGTCCTCGACGGGCAGGATCGTCGAGATGACGCCCTTGTTGCCGTGGCGACCGGCGAGCTTGTCGCCCGCGGTGATCTTGCGTCGCTGCGCGATGTAGACGCGCACGAGCTCGTTCACGCCGGCGGGCAGCTCGTCGCCGTCCTCGCGACGGAACTCCTTGACGCCGATGACCGTGCCGGACTCGCCGTGCGGGACCTTGAGCGACGTGTCGCGGACCTCGCGGGCCTTCTCGCCGAAGATGGCGCGCAGCAGGCGCTCCTCCGGGGTCAGCTCGGTCTCACCCTTGGGCGTGACCTTGCCGACCAGCACGTCGCCGGCGCCGACCTCGGCACCGATGCGGATGATGCCGCGCTCGTCCAGGTCTGCGAGGACCTCCTCGGAGACGTTCGGGATGTCCCGGGTGATCTCCTCAGGGCCGAGCTTCGTGTCGCGGGCGTCGACCTCGTGCTCCTCGATGTGGATCGAGGACAGGACGTCGTCCTGCACGAGGCGCTGCGACAGGATGATCGCGTCCTCGTAGTTGTGGCCCTCCCAGGACATGAACGCCACGAGGAGGTTCCGGCCGAGCGCGAGCTCGCCCTCGTCCGTCGCGGGGCCGTCGGCCAGGACCGAGCCGACCTCGACGCGCTGGCCGGCGTCGACCACCACGCGCTGGTTGTAGCTCGTGCCCTGGTTGGAGCGGCGGAACTTGGCGATCCGGTAGCTCGTCGTCGTCGCGTCGTCGTTGGCGACGACCACGAGGTCGGCCGAGACGTCCGTGATGACACCCGGCTTGGTGGCCACGACCACGTCACCGGCGTCGACGGCGGCGCGCCACTCCATGCCCGTGCCGACCAGCGGCGCCTCGCTGCGGACCAGCGGGACGGCCTGACGCTGCATGTTCGCGCCCATGAGGGCGCGGTTCGCGTCGTCGTGCTCGAGGAACGGGATGAGCGCGGTGGCCACGGAGACCATCTGGCGCGGGGAGACGTCCATGTAGTCGACGGCGGTGCCGGTGACGTAGTCGATCTCTCCGCCCTTGGTGCGGACCAGGACGCGGTCGTCGGCGAAGCCGCCGTCAGCCTTGAGCGACTGGTTCGCCTGGGCGATGACGTAGCGGTCCTCGTCGTCGGCCGTGAGGTAGACGACCTCGTCGGTCACCTTGCCGGCGACGACCTTGCGGTACGGCGTCTCGATGAAGCCGAACGGGTTGATCCGCCCGAACGACGCGAGCGAGCCGATCAGGCCGATGTTCGGGCCTTCCGGGGTCTCGATCGGGCACATGCGGCCGTAGTGCGACGGGTGGACGTCACGGACCTCCATGCCGGCGCGGTCGCGGGAGAGACCACCCGGGCCGAGCGCGGACAGGCGACGCTTGTGCGTCAGGCCCGCGAGCGGGTTGTTCTGGTCCATGAACTGCGAGAGCTGCGACGTGCCGAAGAACTCCTTGATCGACGCCACCACGGGGCGGATGTTGATCAGGGTCTGCGGGGTGATCGCCTCGACGTCCTGGGTCGTCATGCGCTCGCGCACGACGCGCTCCATCCGGGACAGGCCCGTGCGGACCTGATTCTGGATGAGCTCGCCCACGGCGCGGATGCGGCGGTTGCCGAAGTGGTCGATGTCGTCGGTCTCGACGCGGACGTCGACGGCCTCACCGTTTGCGGTGCCCGGGAGGGTCGTGACGTCGGCGTGCAGCGCGGCGAGGTACTTGATGGTCGCGACGACGTCGCTGACACCCAGCACGGAGTCGGAGAGCTCCGCGTCGCGGCCGAGCTTCTTGTTCAGCTTGTAGCGGCCGACCTTCGCGAGGTCGTAGCGCTTGGAGTTGAAGTAGAAGTTGTCGAGCAGGTTGCGACCGGCCTCGACCGTGGGCGGCTCGCCCGGACGGATCTTGCGGTAGAGGTCGACCAGCGCCTCGTCCTGCGTCTGCGGGACGTCCTTCTCGAGCGTGTCGAGCACGGCGGGGAAGTCCTTGAACTCCTCGCGGATCTCTGACTCCGTCAGGCCGAGGGCCTTGAGCAGGACGGTCACGGACTGCTTGCGCTTGCGGTCGACACGCACGCCGACGGCGTCGCGCTTGTCGATCTCGAACTCGAGCCAGGCGCCGCGCGAGGGGATGATCTTCGCGGAGAAGATGTCCTTGTCGCTCGTCTTGTCCGGCACCCGCTCGAAGTACACGCCCGGGGAACGCACGAGCTGCGAGACGACGACGCGCTCGGTGCCGTTGATGATGAACGTGCCGCGCTCCGTCATGAGCGGGAAGTCGCCCATGAAGACCGTCTGGCTCTTGATCTCACCGGTGTTGTAGTTGACGAACTCCGCCGTCACGAACAGCGGCGCGGCGAAGGTGAAGTCCTTCTCCTTGCACTCGTCGGCCGAGTACTTGGGCGGCTCGAAGCGGTGGTTGGAGAACGAGAGCGACATCGAGGAACCGAAGTCCTCGATGGGCGAGATCTCTTCGAAGATCTCCTCGAGACCCGAGGCCTCGGGGACGTCGCGACGCCCCGTCTCCTTCGCGGCCGCGACGCGGCCCTGCCAGCGCTCGTTGCCGAGCAGCCAGTCGAAGCTCTCGGTCTGCAGACCGAGGAGGTCCGGGACCTCGAGAGGCTCGTGGATCTTGGCGAAGGAGAGACGCCTGGACGCGGTGCGGTTGGCGATCGCATCGGCGGACGGAGCGGTAGGGATGCGCGAGGCAGCCAAGGGGGGTCCTTCCCTGCGGTTCGTGAGAGCTGCAGCCGACCCGGCGAGTGCGACCCCCCGGCCTCGCAGGCCCGACCATCGCTCTAGGGACGACGTCGGGTGCCGCGGGTTATACGGGGTCGCAGGCACAGGCCAGCGCAAAGCGCTAGCATAACCGACCCGGCGACCCGTGGCAAGGCTCGCTGGCTACCATCCTGCCGGGTGCCGCACGACGAACGTCAGGAGCTCGTCGCCGATCTCGATCGTGTCGCCGTCTTCCAGCCGCACCGGCTCGAGGGGAGTGATCGAGGAGCCGTTGATGTCGACACCATTGGTCGATCCGTTGTCCGTGATCGACCAGCCGGCAGCGTCGCCCAGGACGGTCGCGTGATTCTTGCTGACGGTCTCACCACTGATCGCGATGTCGACGCGCGAGCGGCGCCGTCCGATCACCATGACGGTCTGGTTCAGTGGCAGCTCCTCCCCCGTGCTCTGCCGACGCAGCGCCGCGGGGACGAGCTCCGGGCTCGCCGCAGAGGACCCGGCGAGGCCCTCGACGTGCGCGCGGATACCCTCCGACCCGACTTGGAAGGTCTGGTCGAACGGCGCGTCGGCGGCGCGGCCGCTCGGGAACCCCGGGGGGAGCACGGCGGGCGCGGTGGCCACGACCGTCGCGCCGTCCTTCGCCGGTCGGCCACGCTCCTTGCGCTGTCGGTCGTAGGTCGCCTTGTTCTCCTGCGAGTAGTGCTGCAGGAGGTACAGCAGGGTCATCGGCTTCTCGCCGTTCGGTGGCGCTACCGGCGCCCCGGTCGGCGCTCCGGTCGAGGCGCTGGTCGGTGCCCCGGTCGGTGCCCCGGCCGCGTCAGCGGTCGAGGCCGCTGGCGCGACCTGCGCCGACGGTGCCGCCGCCACGGGCTGAGGCGCTCCCGGGCTGCCGGGCACGGCATAGCCGTAGCCGACCGGAGGCGCCGCGGGGCCCGCGGGACCCGCCGCCTCCGGCACGATGCCGTACGTGACCGGCACCTCGCCCACGGTGGGATCCACGGCGCGGACCGGACCCCCGTGCGCGCCCTCGCGGGCGAACGGCGCACCAGCACCCTGCCGGGGTGTATCGATATTCTTGATGGCCCGCGACAGCCCGGCGAGATCCGCCGCGCTCGTCGCGGTCAACGCGCCGACGAGCTCACCGACGTAGGCCCGGTCCTGCTCGCGGTCGTACCAGAGCTGGAGCAGGCTCTCCCGAAGGACGGTCGCGACGTCGTCGGGCTCACGCCCGCGCACGGGCAGGCACAGCACGACCGGCTCGCACGTCTCCGGGTCGACGTACAGGTGCTCCCTCGTCACGACGAAGTGCTCGCGGTCGATCATGTAGCGGTCGCCCTCGAGCAGGGTGTCGATCACGCCGGCCACGAGCGTCAGGACCTGCTCGCGGCGCAGCGCACGGTCAGCCAGCGCAAGGAGCGGGACCGCCCCCTCGACGTCGTAGCGCACCACGGTGGTGCCGTCGATCGTCGCGCGGGAGGCCGCGGCGACCCGGGGGACGTCGTTGTGCGAGATCATCCCCCAGACCATCGCGTCGAAGACGTCGTCGGGCCCGAGGGTCACGACGACCTGACGACCGTCCACAGTTCGCTCGATCATGGTCACGGTCAGTTCTCCTTGTAACGCAGCAGCTGGAGCAGGACCCAACGAGGCTCGGTCCGGTCGGGCTCGTCCGCGAGCCGCACGAGCGCGGCCCCCGTCGAGGCGAACATCGTGGCATCGCCGAACACGGGCTCGACCACGATGCGGCCCGCCGAGTTGACGTAGCCCCACGCGTCTCCCACCTTGACCGGCGCGAGACCGTGGGTGTACGAGCGCGCGTCGGCGAACTGCGGCTTGACGACCCACGACCCGTCGGTGGCGATGAACCCCCACCCTGCGGCGGTCTGGACCGCCGCGGCACCGTCGACGAACGCACGGGCGGCGAGGAATGTCTCCTCCCCCACCACAGAACCCTCAGTCGTGTACAAGCGGACCTTGCCGTCCGCCGTCGCGAAGAACCGACCCTGGGCCGCCAGGGCACCGCGGTCGTCCCGGACGACCGACGCGAGCCCGGTCACCACGGCCCGGCCCGCGGTGTCGATCACGGACCACGTCGTGCCGTCAAAGACCGCAGCGATCCCGCCGGAGAACGCCGTCCCGTCCGCGTACCTCGTGCCGCCCAGCGCTGGCACGAACGACGTGTCGACGTAGACGACACCGCCGTCCCGGGTGCGGGCGGGGATCAGGCCGTCGCCGAGCGCACCATAGGACGTGTAGTCGACCTTGGTCGCCACGAGGACCGGTTCCCCCTCGCCGTCGATGAAGAACGGGGTGCCCTCGTCGTCGACCACCGGGATCCTGCCACCGACGTGGGGGCCGACCTGCGCATAGGTCTTTCCGACGCCCTTCCCCTCCGCGTCCACGGCGCGCCACCCGTCTCCGGTGTCCACGGCTGCGACGTCCCCGAGGAACGGCGTGACGCTCGCGAACCCGCTCGAGCCGAGCTCATACTCGTACGCGATGGCGTCGGTCACCGCGGTCAGCCGGTCGCTGGCCACCTCGGCCGCCTCGGCGGCGCGCACGACCTCGAACGCGGTCTCGAAGTCGTCCTGCGCGACGGCCGCCTCGATGAGGTCCGCGTACGCCTGCGGGTCGTCGTACGTGGTCGCGATCGCCCACAGGTGCTCGTCGCGCTGCGCCTCGGTTCCGTTCTCCGCCAGGTACTCGGTGACCTCCCAGGCCACGGCCCGCGAGGGCCGGAGCGCGAGCGCGGCCTCGTACGAGGCGATCACCTCGTGGTTCACGCCGCGCTCCGCGGCGGCGCGCGCGTCGGTGAGATGTTGCTCGTACGCGGCCTCGTCCGCTGCGTTCCCGCGCACGAGGCTCACCCACCCGCCGCCGACGAGCGCGACGAGGACGCTGAGGACGACGTAGCGGTACCAGCTGGCCATCAGACTCCAGACAGAGAGACGAAGAGCACCGTCGCAACGGTGCCGACGAGAACGGCGGGGCAGAGGGGGAACGCGTCCTTGCGCGTCGCACGGTGAGCGGCGAGAGCCCAAGCCGAGTAGGCGAAGGCGACGATGAACGACACGAACACCGCCGTGACCGCGAGCCGGGTGCCCAGAAGCAGCGGGAAGAGCAGGAACAGCAAGACGTCGCCGCCACCGAGGCCGGCCCTGCTGGTCAGCCGCACGAGGCCGAACACGGCGCCGATCATGGCGGCCGCTGCGGCCTCCTGCCCGACGCTGGACCAGCTCGGGCCGCCCTCGGTCACCTCGATCGCGAGACTCACGGCGCGCACCAGCAGGAGCGCGCCGAGCGCCGGGGCAGCGACGACGCCGTACCGTACGTCCAGCGCGGCGACCGGCACCAGCAGCACGAGGGTGAGCGCGACGCGCAGCTGATAGGACAGCGGGACCTCGGCGACGCCCCACCCGACGGCGAGCGCGACCACCGCAGCCAGGACCGCCCACGGGGCGTAGACGACGAGCGAACGGTCGAGCACGTCGTCCCGAGCGGCCGGGGCGGCGGCGTCGGGCTCGACGATCTTGACCGAGACCTGCCCGCCGTCCTCCTGCTCGCCCTCGGCCGCGCCGCCTGCGTCCGCGCTCGGCAGGTCGCGTGGAGACGGGGTCCCACCGCTTGGGCGTCCGGGCGCGAACGACGCCACGTAGCGGACGCCCAACAACGTCACGGCGGCCGACACGAGGATCACGATGACGCCGGCCACGAGCACCTCGGTCACTCGTCCCCCGCCCCGACCGTGCCCCACCGAGTCGACTCCGCGTGCGCACGCATGGCGAGCGAGTGGTCACCGAAGAACCAGAGCCGCACGTCGTACTGGGCGTCGAGCACGACGCGGTCCCCGGTCACGACCGAGACCGTGGCCGGGTCGAAGGTCACTCCCTCGGCCCCCTCCACCACGCCGAGCGCCTTCAACAGCGCGTCCTGCGACTCGAGCTGGCCTGCGACCGCACGGCTCGCCAGCTCGGCCTCGGGGAGGTCGTTCACCATCAGCGCGAGCGCGTTGTCGGATCCGTTGAGACCGAACACGTCGTCGTTCGACCCGAGCCTGCCGACCAGGTCCTCGACGAGGTCGATCACGTCGGCCGCATCCGAGGTCACCGCGGCGCTGCGCACGTACGAGGCCTGGGACAGCGCGATCGCTGCCTGGTTCACGGCGACCGTGACCTTCGCCTGAGCGACGGCGACCGCGGAGAGCTTCATGACGAGGAGCATGAACAGCAGGTACACCGGGAGCGCCATGGCGGCCTCGACGATCAGGTAGCCCCTCGCGCCCGCTGGCCGCCGCCCCGAGCTCGAGGGCGCGCAGTCGGACGCGCGCAGCACGAGCCGCGCCATCAGAAGCCGCCCACCGTGGTCAGGTGGAAGCGGCCGCTGTCTCCCTCGAACAGCGAGTCGGCCGGCCCCGTCCCTCGGAAGAGCGTGCTGATGAACGGTTGCACCTCGTATCCGGACGTCACGGTGAACGCGGTTCCCGCCTTGGTCAGACGGAAGTCGTCCTGGCCGAGGTAGCCCATGTTGAAGTCGACGACGTCCCCGGCACGACGCACCATGCCCTCGCGGTCCCCCATCCAGCGGACGATCATGAAGATCTTCAGGTAGTGGATGTAGCCGAGCTCGACCTCGCCGAGCTCGCGCCGCTTGCCGCTGGTCTCTCGGGACTCGGGCGTCGCCGCCCACTCATCGTCCACTACACCGATCTTTCGAGCCTCGTCCGACAGGTCGAAGCCGGCGCGTAGCACTGTCAGCTCCGTGGGGATGAACGTCACGAGTTCCCCGTTGCGCAGGCGCGCCATGTCGTCGAACGTCTGCATCAACGCCGCGACGAAAGGCACAGCCGCAGCGAGCCAGCCGAGGAACGGTATCGTCGCGACGACCGAGCGGATCACCGTCACCAGCTTGTCCGAGAACGCCACGACGAGATTGATGCCGTAGCGCATCAACGAGATCATGCCGTAGACGGCGGCGGGTCGGTCGAAGCCGGTGAGGACGTACTCGACCTCGCTCGCGCACCCCACCTCCCAGCACTCGGGATACGCCTCCTGCGACAGCCGCTTGCCCGGGTCGTTGTCCGACACCGGCCCGCTCTCCGGAGGCGCGTCCGGCTTGCTCGCGTCGCCCGCCGTCTTCTTGTCGGCCGAGGCCTTCTTCCCCGCGGCGCACGCGGAGCTCCACAGGCAGTTCTGGTCCTCGTTCTGCGACGCCGTCACCGAGACGTTGTCGAGCGTCGAGTAGGTGAACATGCCCGTGACGTACTCGGTGAAGAAGATGCCGTCTCGAACGTTCTCGGCGGCGTCAAGGAGGCCACCGACCAGACCGAGCACGGCGTCGAGCAAGCCACCGGAGTCGTCCGAGAAGGCGTCGACATCCTCCTCGTCGGTGTCCGAGAACCCTGCGAGCTCTTGGGCGGCCTCAGCACCGTCTGTCGTCCCGCCGACGCTGGGACGGGTCGCCCAGCGATCGTCCGAGCCCGAGTATGTTGTCGCGCGCTGATCCTTGACCGCATCAAGCAGTTCCTTGTACGACAGCGCCCGGTCCTTCATCGCCTTGAGCATCGTCGTGACCGACGACTTCGCCTGGCCCGTGGCCTCCTCGGCCAAACCCTTCTTGACGGCCTCATCCAAGGCCTTGGCGACCTTCTGGAGCTTGGTCTCGGCGAACGACTTGAGCCCCGACAGCATCATGGTGTCGGTCAGCTCGCGCAGCGGACCGTTGAGGTCCTGGACCACGATCTTCATGATCGCGTCCCGGGCATCCTCAAGGATCGACGTGACGGCGGCGGCGCTAGGGTCCTCGCCGTCCTCGTCCTCGTTCGCCTCCTCGTACGCCGTGCGCGCGTCGCCGACGGCAGTCGAGATCATGCTCGTGATCTTCGACCTCGTGTACTCCTTGGCCAGGATTGTCTTCGAGTCGCGGACGAACCGGTCGAGAGCGTCGGTGATCTCCTTGCGGTCCTCAGCGGAGAACTCGTCCGTGATCGCCTTCTTGATCTTCTGGCCCGTGGACTTGAGGAACGAGGCGTCCTCCTGAGCGTCGGCCGCGTCGTCGTCGGCCCCCTGGGAGGCGGCGGCATCGGCCTCGGCGGCAGGCGTCAGCTCCTCGTCCACGAACGTGATGAGGTCGCTGGCGGCCGTGACGAGATCAGTCGGATCCACGGCGAGGAGCTTCGTCGAGGCGTCGGACGACTTGTCGGCGGCGTCCCGGATCAGTGTCCAGATCGCCAGCACACGGTCGAGCGCATCGTCGTACGCCTGGCGCGTCTGCGCGGTGGAGTCGAGCTCGCGCGCGAAGTAGGCGCTGGCGAGGTCGGCGAAGCGTTGCTCGATCGAGTCTGCGCCGCTCTCCGCCACGAGGTCTTCGACCTTCTTCAGCGCGTCGTACGCCGCGATGAGGTCAGTCTTGATCGCCGCGACCTCATCGATCAGCTTCTCGGCCTCGTCCACGACCTTCGCCAGCTTGTTGATGCCGTCGACGCGCTTCTTGACGAGCGTGATCTTCTTCTCGAGGTTGACGAGCCAGTTGATGGACTCCGCCAGCGAGCTCATGAACTCGACGGGCGCGCGGTACTTCATGTACTCGACGATCTGGTTGGTCAGGACGTCGGGCTCGGCGAGGTTCGCGTTCGCGACCACCTCGACGTCACCGAACTCCGCGCTCGAGAACTCGAGTCGGAGGATGTCCCCGCCGCCCTCGACCGACGTGGACGACGCGAGCACCTGCTGAGCGGCGACGTCAAGGTTCTCGCTGTCGATCACTGCGAGCAGGCCGAAGGTCTTGCGCAGCATCTCGTCGTGGTTGGCCAGCACGTCGTTCATCGCCACCTGCTGGGCGGAGCGCACCACGGAACGCGCGAGGACACCGCGGCTGCCGTCTACGAACAGGCCGGTCACGACCATGATCGGGACCAGGACCATCGCCAGGACCACCGTCACCGAGCCCCGTGGTCCGTCTCCGCGCGGGTTCTTCGTCTGTCTAGTGCTCACGAGATCATGCGTCCTGTCCGAAGATCGACTTGATGATTCCGATGAAGCCAGAGATCGCGTCCACGATGGTGCGCACCGAGTCCGCGAGCTCGGCCCCGCCGTTCGCCTCGTGCAGGTCGTCCATCATGTCCACCGTCCGCACGAACTCACCCATCGGCGTCACGGTCGTCGACGCGCTCGCGTCCAGGGCGAGGTCGATCTTGCCGTCGGGCAGCAGGTAGGAGCTGACCGGGACGGAGAGGCCGTAGCTCATCGAGACGGAGAACTCTCCCTGCACGATCCGCGAGCTGTAGTCGACCTGTGCGCCGCCTTCCCCTAGGCGTGGCGCGAGACCGAAGATGCTGGCGTCCTGCGCCGAGAGCATCGAGTCGACGTTCTGTTTGATCGTCGAGGTCACTGCCTCGGTGCCCGTGCCCGCCGGGCCGTTGAACAGGAACCGGTACGGGTCGTTGTCGATCCCCGAGGGGTCGAGGGTCGCCGATCCGTCCTCGGTGACGTCGATGTGCGGCAGGCTCGCCGACCCGATCTCGGCGCCACCCATCACGGCCGCGTCGAGGACCGCCGCCTCGACGCGGGCGCGCTGGTAGAACGTGTCGCCGAGAAACATGACGAACACGAGCAGCATGAACACCACGGGATAGATGAACACGGCCTCGACCACGACGAGGCCCTTGGCTCCGCGGGGTCCGGTAGCAGTCTGGTTCACGACCGTTCCCAGGCCGTTCCCGGTGCCTGCTACCCCATGTTCGTGTTGTTGTTGGCGTCCACGCCCCCGCTGATCGTATCGACGAGGTCCTTGATCCACCCCTCGATGGCGTCGCGGAAGAAGATGACTAGCGTCACGGCGATGACGATCAGCAGGACCGTAGCGACGATGTTGACCTCGCCTCGGTCGTCACGCATGTTCTCCCGGACGTCCGAGAGCCAGAGGTGCCAGGCGTGGGCGATGGTCTTCATGAGATCCCCTTGTGAGTTGGTCCGGGTCCAGACGGGCCCGGCAGATCCAGGCGCGCTCGTGCGAGCAACGCGAAACACTGTGCGGTCGGTCCTACTTCTCGATCAGCAGCGGCTGGAAGGCCGACACGCGGTACTCGACGATGTTCTCGGTCGCGCTGAGCGGTTGGAACGCGCGACCGGCATTGTCGTAGTTGCCAGCGATCGTGGCCGGCACCTCGTACGTCTGCGAGCTGCCGACCTCGGGCGCGGGTTCGGCAGTCACCATGAAGCGCGCCACAGCCGCACCCGAGGCATCGAGCCCGTCGATGTAGAGCACGTCCCGCGACTTGAGCCCGGCCGCCTCGGGAACGCCGTCCCGGATCGCGTTCTTCGTCACGGTCACGGGGAGCACGGCCTCGGCGCCCTCGCCCGTGATCTCACCAAACTCGAACTCGGCGTCGTAGTAGTCGTACACCGGCCCGGTGCTGACCTGGTGCACGGTCGGGGTGAGGGTCTCGGCGGGCGCAGCATCCTCGGTGTCGCCCTCGAACTCGAAGGTCGAGTCGAGGTCGAAGATCTGCAGCTCCGCGGTCTCGCCCGGACCGAGGACGACCGTTCCGCCGCCGTCGACGTAGCCGTCGTCACTGCCCGTCACGGACACGACGACGTTGATCTTGCACGTGAAGTCCAACGGGTTCGTCACCGTGAGCGGCAGGAATCTGCGCCACGTCTGTCCGTGGAACTCCGCGGCCTCGTCCTGCGCCGCGGTGGCCTCGCCGACGACCGCGAAGGTGGCGATCTCGCCGGCATCGGTGATCGTGTCCTGGTCCGGACACAGATCCGGAGCAGGGGACTCAGGGGACGCGGAGGAGCTCGCCGACGGCACGGAGGCCGATCCCGTCGGAGCCGGAGACTCACCGCTGTCGCTGCACGCTCCGAGCATGAGCACGAGCGCCGCGCCGGTCACGAGACTCCGGACCACTGGACTGGTCGTCCTGCTGACCATTCGACACACCCTTCTCGGTCGACCACCGCCACGGCTATGGCAGGCGGGTCGAACACTAACGGTCAGGACACAGCCCTGCAATCGCTTGGCACCATGCGGACCTCTCGCTCGCACGTGCGCGTTCGACCGCTACGCTACTGGCGCGGTCGAAGTGTCGCGGCTCACGTTATCCCCGGGGACAGGACTTATGCGTATCCAGCTCATCGTGCTCGATCCGGACCAGGACTACCTCGAACGGCTGGCTCCCCGGCTGATGAGCGCGTATCCCGGACGGATCGACGTCCACGGCTTCACCGACGCGCACCTGGCCCTCCGCGCCGCCCCGGACGTCCGTGCCCACGTGTTCCTCGCCGACGCCTCGTTCGGCATCACGGCCGACCAGCTTCCCGCCCGCTGCTCGATGGGCTGGCTCGTCGACTCGCCGGCCGTCGCTGCCGTGGACGGCGTGCTCGCGGTGCCCCGGTACAGCCGGCTCGACGAGCTCTTCCGACACATCGTGCAGCTGATGGACGCGACCAGCGGCTCCGTCGAGCTTCGCCGTCACCACGGCGGCGGATCGACACGGCTGGTGACGGTCTCGTCCCCGGCAGGCGGGGTCGGCACGTCCACCGTGGCCCTCACCCTGGCTCGCACGCTGGCCATGCAGGCAGAGCGCCGTCGCGTGCTCTACCTCGACCTCGACCGCTGTTCCGACACGAGCCAGATCACCGGGGTCGTGGCGAACGGCGGCCCGACGTTCAGCGACGTCGTCTATGCCGTCAAGCGGCGCCGAGGCAACCTGCAGCTCCAGCTCGACACGCTCTCCCGGCCGGACGCCTACGGCGTCCACCACTTCCCCACCGCGGTCGACCCCGCCGACCTGCTCGACATGGACGACGAGGACGTCGTGGTGCTCCTCGATGCCCTCCTGCCGTCGGACGTCTTCGACTGTGTCGTGCTCGACGTCGGCTTCGACCGGCTCGAGGAGATCTGGAACCACGTCGAGAGATCGGCGCGACTCGTGCTCGTGACCGACGGCCGGCCGACCCCCAACCTCAAGGTACGGCGTGCCTCGAGGATCCTCGAACGCCTCGACCAGACTCACGAGACGAGCGTGACGTCGAGGTCGACCGTCGTCTACAACCGCGCCAGCGCGTCCCGGTCACAGGTAGACCCAGAGAGCCCGCTGCCGTCCGTCGCGGTCGTGGCTCGCTACGAGGGCGCCACGGAGGCCGACGTGCTCGAGCACATCTACGCCGCCGGCGCGCTCGGTTCGCTGGTCTCTGCGGTGTCACCGTGAACAGCGACGAGCTCCGCACGATCGCTGACGAGCTGCGCGCCCACGTCCTGCTCGATCCCGCCCTGGTCCGGCTCGGCGACGACGAGCTCGAGGACCACGTGCGCCAGCTCCTGGAGAGCCGCACCGCCGACCGCTACCTCTCGATCAGCGAGAAGGTGCAGATCGTCCAGCAGGTGTACGGGTCCATCCGCGGGCTCGGCCTGCTCGACAGCCTGCTCTCTGACGAGACCGTCACTGAGGTCATGGTCAACGGCCCCGACAACGTCTTCGTCGAACGCTCCGGGCGCATCCAGAAGGTCCCCGGCGGGTTCGAGAGCGAGCGCCGTCTGGAGGACATCATCCAGCGCATCGTCGGCATGGCGGGCCGCGAGGTCAACCAGGCGAACCCGATCGTCGACACCCGGCTGGCCGACGGGTCTCGCGTCAACGTGGTGCTGCCTCCGGTTGCGCTCGACGGACCCACCGTGACCATCCGCAAGTTCTCCCGGGACCCGATGACCATCCGGAGGCTGGTCGGCTACGGCTCGCTCACCGAGGACGTCGCCGAGTTCCTGCGGCTCCTGGTCCAGGCGAAGTACAACATCTTCATCAGCGGCGGCACAGGTTCCGGCAAGACGACGTTCCTGAACGCCCTCAGCAACTTCATCGGCTCCGACGAGCGCATCATCACGATCGAGGACTCGGCCGAGCTCCAAATCGAGAACGTGACCAACCTCGTGCGCCTTGAGACGCGCAACGCAAACGTCGCGGGAACCGGCGAGGTCACGATCCGCGACCTCATCCGCTCGTCGCTCCGCATGCGGCCCGAGCGCATCGTGGTGGGCGAGGTCCGTGGTGCCGAGGCGCTCGACATGCTCCAGGCGATGAACACGGGCCACGACGGCTCGCTGTCGACCGGCCACGCCAACTCGACCTCGGACATGCTGAGCCGACTCGAGACGATGGTGCTGCAGGCCTCGGCGACCCTGCCGCTGGAGGCCATCCGTCAGCAGATCGCCTCCGCGCTCGACATCATCATCCACCTGTCGCGGCTGCGCGACCACTCGCGCCGCACCATGGCGATCTCCGAGGTCGTGGGCTATCAGGACGGCAAGATCGTGCTCAACCCGCTGTTCGAGTTCCGGGAGGACGCGGCCAGCACCCAGCGCCGGGTTTCGGGCCGCCTGGAACGCACCGACAACCCGTTCCTGGGCGCCGCGAAGCTGCAGCTCGCGGGCTACCAGGTCGAGATCTGAGGCGAGGACCATGACCGCGAAACAGCCGCGCCGACCGCAGCACCGGCCTTCCCTGATCAACGTCCCGGCCTACGACTACGGCGTCTACCACCTAAGCATCGCCGAACGGCTCGGATACGCCGCACTGGCGATGGCCGTGGGCGGATTCGTCGGGTACCTCTTCTTCGGTGGTCTCGGCATGACGCCCGAGGGCGAACCGACGACGGTGACCCGCGTGCTCGACGCGATCGTCGTCGGCGTGCCAGCCCTTGTCGCAGCACGGGCGTTCCTCCGGTTGCGCAGCGAGCAGATCCGGCAGGCACGGGCACAGGTGCTGCAGACCCAGTTCCGCGACATGCTCGACAGCCTCGTGGGCTCGCTGAGCGCCGGAGGCACCGTCATCCAGGGGTTCCAGCTGGCTCGCGACGACCTCGAGCGCCAGCACTCGCCCGACGCGCCGATCGTCCAGGAGCTCAACCTCCTGATCGCAGGGTTCCACAACAACATCCGCATCGAGGACATGCTGCACGACCTCGGCGAGCGCAGCGCGAGCGCCGACATCGAGTCCTTCGCCAACGTGTTCAAGATCGCCTACCTCCGCGGTGCCGACATGAAGCTCGCCGTGAAGAACTGCCACCAGATCCTCACCGAGAAGATGCAGATCAGTGCAGACATCGAGACCGGCCTCGTGGCCAGCAAGAACGAGTCCTTCATCATGGTCGTGATCCCGGTGATCCTCGTCGCGCTGCTCAAGACCGGCGGCGGCACCTTCGCCGAGGGCCTCCGTTCGCCGGTAGGGGTGCTGTGCACGCTCGTCGCGGTCTCCATGTTCCTCGGCGCGTACGCGCTCGCCCGCCGCATCATGACCATCAAGATTTGAGGCGACCATGCTGACCGCCCCACAGATCATCATCATGGGCACGGGGACCGTGCTGCTCGGCGCGTGGATCGTCCTGTTCGTCCGAGGCCGACGCCACGCCGCCCTGTTCGAGAATCTCGACGCCAAGGCCTATCCCTTCAAGGAGCTCTACCCGATCGGCTTCGAGCTGCTCGAGCGGGTCGGCTATGGCTACCGGACCCGCGCCGACGTCCAGCTGCGCCAGCTCATGGAGATCATCTTCGGTGCCCGGTACAGCGAGTTCTACCTCCGCACCGTCCGGGCGCAGCAAGTCGTCACCGCCCTCACGGGTGCCATTGCCGCCATCGGCATCTATGGGCTCACGAACGACGTCCAGATCCTCGCGCTCATGCTGGTCGCAGCCTTCCTTGCCGCCTACTACTTCTCCGAGCGGCTCAAGACGCAGGTGCGCGAGCGTAACGCCGAGATGGTTCGCGACTTTAGCGAGGTAGTCTCGACGCTCGCGCTCCTGACGAGTGCCGGGATGATCCTGCGCGAGGCCTGGCTGCAGACGAGCCGCGGCGGTGACTCGGCGATATACGAGGAGATGCGCCGGTCGGTCGAGCAGATGGAGAACGGTGAGTCCGACGTCGTCGCGATCCAGGACTTCGGCACGCGCAGCACGCTGCCCCAGGTCAAGAAGCTGGCCGCGCTGCTGATCCAGAGCATCCAGCGAGGTGGCGCGGACCTGCCTGCCATGCTGACCCAGCAGAGCTCCGAGGCGTGGCAGGCCAAGAAGCAGATCGTCCAGCGGCAGTCCAACAAGGCCGGCACGAAGCTGCTCGCGCCGATGATGCTCATGTTCGCAGGGATCCTGCTCATGGTTCTCGTCCCGATGTTCTCCGGCGTGGGCTTCTGACCCACACCTTCTCCAGCCCCCAGATCGTCCAACCGAGGAGCGCGAACAGATGACCACAGGCGAGAACTCCGAGCAGCCCGCGATCCTCGAGCTCAGCTGCCCGACGTGCGCATCGCAGCTTCGTTTCGCGCCAGGCACGACGCACCTCACGTGTGTGCGCTGTGGCACGACGAGCGCGATCGAGGTTCGGACCGGTCCTGCTCTGGTCGAGCAGCCGTACGACGAGTGGGAGCGCGACAACGCCGGCCGCCAGGTCTCGAGCCTCGGCGGGGTGGTCATGACGTGCGAGGGGTGCCACGCCACGACCGAGAGCGCCGCCCTCGCCAGCATCTGCCAGTTCTGCCGGGGTCACCTCGTCCCCGTCGCCCAACCCGACGGCGTCGTCCCCCCCTCGGGGGTGCTGCCCTTCCTCATCGACCGCCGCCGAGCAGCAGACGCGTTCGTCGCGTGGGTGACCGACCAGGAGGTCGGTCTCGACGAGCTCAAGAACGTCAATGCGGCTGAGTCCTTCACGAGCACGTACCTGCCCCTGTGGACCTTCTCCGCGACGGCCACCACGGCCTACGAGGGCCAGCGTGGTATCCGCAAGGCCGTCCGTCTCGATGACGGACGCGTCGAGCTGCGCGCCGACTGGCACGACGTGAGCGGCTCGGTCGACACCCCGATCACCAGCCACGTGGTCGAGGGCCGGGACCTGGGAATCGGCCAGAGCCGGATCGTGCGCAAGCTCGACCTCACGGCCACGGTGCCGTTCCAGCCGGAGTACCTCGCGGGGCACACCGCCACGCGGTACGACGTCGATCCCGCAGCCGCGTTCGACGAAGTACGTCGCAAGGTCGAGAAGAAGCGCATCCGCAACGACGTCCGCGACGACATCGGCGGCGACGAGACGCGGATCGGGTCGACCACCACCACCTACTCGCACGTCCGCTTCGCGCTGCTGCTCGCACCGCTGTGGGTGCTCACGTACGTCGCGGCAGGCAAGACCTGGATGGTCCTCGTCGACGGGCAAACCGGCCAGGTCGAGGGTGAGTACCCGGTCGATCGCGTGAAGTTCACCCTGCTGGTGTTCAAGTGGATCGCCGTCTTCGTGCTCGGTTTCTGTGCATTCATCTGGCTACTGGACAAGCTCAACCTCTGAGGTTGCTCCACCGATCTGCCCGCCATCCGAAGGAGGTTGGACCATGACCCTCCCCGACGCAGCCTCCCCCGACCCGTCAGCCGACCACCTGATGACGCGCTGCCCGACGTGCAGCGCCCAGCTCGCCTACGTGCCGGGCACGACATCGCTGCAGTGCGGCAGTTGCGGGACCAACCTGGTGTTCGAGGAGGCCGACATCGCCGCGGGTCGGGCGTACAACGCGTGGGCGGCTGAGCACGCTGCCGGCGCAGCGACCAGGCCCGCCACCGTCACCATGCAGTGCGAGGGCTGCGGCGCTCTCACCGACAGTGACTCCGTGGCAACGACGTGTCAGTTCTGCGCGTCGCACCTCGTCGCGCTCTCCGCCGCACCCGGCATGGTGATGCCCGACGCCGTGCTCCCGTTCGCGGTCACCGCCGCCGCCGCGAAGGAGAAGTTCCGGCGCTGGGTCGGCCACCAGTTCTTCGGGGTCAAGGCGCTCAAGAAGGTGAACGCCGAGGAGTCCCTCGTGGGGACGTACCTGCCCTACTGGAGCGTCAGCACCGACACCGAGACCCAGTGGGCGGGCAAGCGCGGTGTCGACCACGAGGAGCGCCGGCCGAACGGCGGGACAGAGACGACCACCAACTGGTCCGACCAGTCCGGCACTCTCACCCGCAGGTTCGACGACACGTTCGTGCCGGGCAAGGAGCAGGACCTCGACCTCACCGTCGCGTTCTCCACGCTCAAGACGGACGATCTCGTGGCCTACCAGCCCGAGTACCTGGCGGGGTTCTCCACCGCCCGCTACGACATCGATCCCACCGATGCCGTCGAGAGCGCCCAGGGCAGGGTAGCCGGGCAGATCCGGGGAGACGTCACGCGGGCGATCGGCGGAGACCGGCAGAAGATCGAGCACCTGCAGACCGCGTACTCCGCGATCACGTTCCGGCTCGTCCTGGTGCCCGTGTGGATGATGACCTTCATGTTCGCCGGCAAGCGGTGGCCCATCGTCATCAGCGGCCAAACCGGCGCCGTGTACGGAAAGTTCCCCGTCAACCGCGTCAAGATGGTGCTCACGGTCGCAGCGATGTTCGCCGTCGTCATCATCGCCACGCTCCTCTTCATGAAGATGCGCGCCTAGCCACAGTCCCGCCCGCCCGCCCGCCCGTACGATCGACGATCAGAGGACCACTGTGATGCCTGCGGCCAACTCACCCGAGCCCCCGAGCACGCTCGAGCTCGCGTGCCCGACGTGCGCGTCGCAGGTCCGCTTCGCACCAGGCACCACCCACCTCACCTGTGTCCGCTGCGGCACCACCACCGCGATCGAGGTGCGGACCGGTCCCGCTCTGGTCGAGCAGCCGTTCGACGAGTGGGAGCGCGACAACGACGGCCGGCAGGTCTCGAGCCTCGGCGGGGTGGTCATGACGTGCGAGGGCTGCCACGCCACCACGGAGAGCGCAGCACTCGCCAGCATCTGCCAGTTCTGCCGGGGGCACCTCGTGCCCGTCACCCAGCCCGACGGCGTCGTGCCCCCGTCAGGCGTGCTGCCCTTCCTGATCGACCGTCGCCAAGCAGCGGACGCGTTCGTCGCGTGGGTCAACGACCGCGACGTCGGGGTCGACGAGCTCAAGAACGTCAACGCCGCAGAGTCCTTCACCAGCACCTACCTGCCCCTGTGGACGTTCTCTGCCACGGCCACCACGGCCTACGAGGGCCAGCGCGGCATCCGCAAGGCCGTCCGGCTCGACGACGGGCGCGTCGAGCTGCGCGCCGACTGGCACGACGTGAGCGGCTCCGTCGACACTCCCGTCGCCAGCCACGTGGTCGAGGGCCGGGACCTCGGGATCGGTCAGAGCCGGATCGTGCGCAAGCTCGACCTCACGGCCACGGTGCCGTTCCAGCCGGAGTACCTCGCAGGTCACACCGCCACGCGGTACGACGTCGATCCCGCGGCCGCCTTCGACGAGGTGCGACGCAAGGTCGAGAAGAAGCGCGTCCGCAACGACGTCCGCGACGACATCGGCGGCGACGAGACCAGGATCGAGTCGACCACGACGACTTACTCCGACGTCCGTTTCGCGCTGCTGCTCGCACCACTGTGGGTGCTCACCTACATCGCGGGCGGCAAGACATGGATGGTGCTCGTCGACGGTCGGACAGGTCAGGTCGAGGGTGAGTACCCGATCGACCGCGTGAAGTTCACGCTGCTGGTGTTCAAGTGGATCGCGATCTTCGTGCTGGGGTTCGTCGCGCTGATCTCCCTCCCGACGATCCTCGACAGCATCTAGCGACGCTGCGTCAGAAGGAGTAGTCCCTCGAGATCTCGGTGAAGGTCGGCTGGAGCATCCCGACCTCCCACGCGACCACGTCGTCGAGGACGCTCACGGGTGCTTGGTTGCGGTTCTCCGCGCTCGCCGAGCTCCCATCGCCCAGGGGCGCTGCGAACGTCTGCGTCTCGCCGTCCGGGATCGGCTCATAGCCACGTGCTCCACCTTGGGAGCACCTGGCGGCACTTCATCCCGATCTCTCCGAACGTGACCTCGAGCTGGTCGACCACCTCGCCCTCCGCACCAACGGTCGTCGACCGTGGGCTCCGTCGCGGGCTCGGAGCACGCTCCGAGCGCCCCCAGGAGAACTGCACCCGCCAGGACAGTGCGCCACTGCTTGCCATGGGTCTCCGTGTCCGACCGTCGTCCGGTCGCTTTCCAGCGGCGAGGCTACCCCGGGTCGCGCCAGTCGGCCGCACCCTCCCCGGACGCGACGAAGCCCGCACCCACCAGGGGTACGGGCTTCGTCAGCGATCAAGCGCCCCGAGGGGCAGCGATCACTTGAGGGTGATGGTCGCGCCAGCGCCCTCGAGCGCCGCCTTGGCCTTCTCCGCGGTCTCCTTGTTGACGCCCTCGAGGACGTTCTTGGGAGCGCCGTCAACGAGGTCCTTGGCCTCCTTCAGGCCGAGGCTCGTGAGGGCACGCACCTCCTTGATGACCTGGATCTTCTTGTCGCCAGCGGCCTCGAGGACGACGTCGAACTCGTCCTTCTCCTCCTCGGCCTCAGCGGCGGCAGCGCCACCGGCGGGGCCGGCGACGGCAACGGCGGCCGGAGCCGCAGCGGTGACCTCGAAGGTCTCCTCAAATGCCTTCACGAACTCGGAGAGCTCGATGAGGGTCAGTTCCTTGAAAGCCTCGATGAGCTCTTCGGTGCTGAGCTTCGCCATGAGCGGCGTTCCTTCCTAGTTGTCCTGCGTGAAGCAGAGTGTGGGGTGGTGGCGTGGTGCTGAGCGGTGAGGCTCAGGCCGCGCTTTCCTGCGAAGCCTGCTTCTCGCGCAGGGCGTCGATCGTGCGCACGGCCTTCGATGCGGGGGCCGTGAAGAGGTACGCCGCACCGAAGAGCGACGCCTTGAACGCGCCGGCAGCCTTCGCCAGCAGCACCTCGCGCGACTCCAGGTCCGCGAGCTTGTTGATCTCCTCAGCGGTCAGCGGGCGTCCGTCGAGGACACCAGCCTTGATGACCAGCTGGGGGTTCGCCTTGGCGAAGTCACGCAGACCCTTGGCAGCCTCGACCGGGTCCCCGGTCACGAAGGCGATTGCCGACGGTCCAGCGAGGTCGGCGTCGTCGAGCTGGACGCCGGCCTCCTTGGCCGCGATTGCGGTCAGCGTGTTCTTCACCACGGCGTAGGTTGCGTTGCCGCTGAGCGACCGCCGCAGCTGCTTGAGCTGGGCGACGGTGAGCCCGCGGTACTCGGTCAGCACGGCAGCGTTCGACTCGCGGAACAGGTCCGTGAGCTCTGCGACTGCGGCTGCCTTGTCCGGCCTCGCCATGGCAATCCTTCCGATGGTGGTCCCGCCGTCGTCCACCCCGGGGGGCGGGCCGTCCCTCCGCAAAGAAAAAGAGCCTCGCGCAGGCGCGAGGCTCGTGGTCGACCCGGAGGCCGTCATGATCTCTCACCTGCGCTGGACCCCGCCTGAACGGAGCTTCGGTCGGTTGCCACCCGTCAGGGCAGCGCGCGACGACCAGCGGTCTTTGGTAACTCCGCAACTGTAGGGCACGCAGGCACGGACGGCCAAATCGCCCTCCGACGCGCACGAGCCCCGGTCCGTCAGACCGGGGCTCGTGCGTGCGGGCTGGCTCAGCTCAACGGCTCGCCGGGCTCCGTCGTGGCGACCGTGAGCTCGGTGTCGATGCTGCTGATGCGCCACTGGCCGTCGACGTCGTCGACCTCGAAGGTGCCGCGGGTCGTGCGGTGCTCGTCGAGCGGCGTTCCGGACGCGTCGAGGACCGGACGGACGGTGTCGGCCTGGTAGACGAGGACTGGACGCTCGCCGTCCTCGGTGACGTCCAGCTCGGCGAGCGTGAGGTCCACCGAAGCGAACCGGGTGCCCGACACCGTCTCGCGGTCAGGGTCCGCCGTCATCCCGTGCGCCCCGAGGGCGCTCGGGAACAGCACGTCGTCCCACGTCGGCTCTGCTGCGGCGAGCTCGGCGGCCAGCTCGGCCGTGAGCAGGTCGCTGAGCCCCGTGGCGTGCTCCTGGATCGCGTCGGTGTCCTTGACGTCGATCACCTCGGAGTCCACGACCTGCTCGACGAAGTACTGTCCCGCGAGCTGGTTGAACGCGAACATGTCCTCGCCCGAGAACGTGTCCTTGAACTCCTCCGAGGGGCGCACGTAGTAGGCGAGCGAGTCGAGCTTGCCCGCCCACAGGGCGCGCGCGGAGCCGGACTCCGGCGCGTCGCCGAGGATCAGGAAGTCCTCGAACGCGGTCTCGTGCGTGGGCTCTGTCGTGGTCGGCGCGGCCGTCGGCGCAGCTGGTGCGGGAATCTCCTCGCTGGCGCAGCCTGACACGGCCGTGGCGATGAGCACGAGCGCTCCGAGCGCAGTCGCGTGAGTCTTGTTCACAGTGCTTCTCTCTCTACGGCTCCCGCGCCGAGGACCGGGCGCACCGGGCACGTCGAGAGGACGGCGCTGAGCCGTCGTGTGGAGCCGGTGGGCGGGAGCGATGGCGGTGCCTGCTCACCGGGGCGCATCCGGACCTGGGGCCGGTGCGCGATCACGGGGCTCGGGGCACCAGGTCGCGGTTCCACTCTACCGGCGCCTACGGGTGCCAGGCCGGGACCTCGGCCGCACCTGATGTGGCGTTGCCCACCCGGACGCCGAAGACGGCCGCCCCCGTGGGGGACGACCGTCTCCATGACGCATCTTCGGGGCGTAAAGACCCGGCTGGCTCAGGCCTCGTCGGACTCGAGCAGCTTGGTGGTCTTGCTCTGGTCGAGCGGGATGCCCGGGCCGTTCGTCGTCGACATGGTCGCCTTGGTGATGTAGCGCCCCTTGGAGGAGGACGGCTTCAGACGCAGGACCTCGTCAATCGCTGCGGCGTAGTTCTCCACCAGCTGGGTCTCCGAGAAGGACACCTTGCCGATGATGAAGTGCAGGTTCGCGTGCTTGTCGACGCGGAACTCGATCTTTCCGCCCTTGATGTCCTCGACGGCCTTCGCGACGTCCATGGTCACGGTGCCCGTCTTCGGGTTCGGCATCAGCCCACGCGGACCGAGGACCTTGCCGAGTCGACCGACCTTGCCCATGAGGTCCGGCGTCGCGACCGCGGCGTCGAAGTCCGTGTAGCCAGCGGCGACCTTCTCGATGAGGTCGTCACCGCCGACCTCGTCCGCGCCGGCGGCACGGGCCGCGTCGGCCTTCTCACCGTTCGCGAACACGATGACGCGGGCGGTCTTGCCGGTGCCGTGCGGGAGGTTGACCGTGCCACGGACCATCTGGTCCGCCTTGCGCGGGTCGACGCCGAGCCGGAACGCGACCTCGACGGTCGAGTCGAACTTGGCGACAGCGGTCTCCTTGGCGAGGCGCACGGCCTCGAGGGGGTGGTACAGGTTCTCGCGGTCGATCTTCTCTGCGGCGTTACGGTACGCCTTGCTGCGCGTTGCCATCTGCTTCTCCTTCGATCGAGCAGTCGTGGTCGGTGGGTCCGCGCGGACCCTGCCACTCGTGGTACGGATTGGCCCGGACGGGCCGGAGGGCGTCAGCCCTCGACGGTGATGCCCATGGAGCGGGCGGTGCCGGCGACGATCTTGGCGGCAGCCTCGATGTCGTTGGCGTTGAGGTCGTCCATCTTGGTCTGGGCGATCTCACGGACCTGGTCGGCGGTGATCTTGGCGACCTTGACCGTGTGCGGCGTCGCGGAGCCCTTGTCGACCCCAGCGGCCTTCTTGATCAGCTCGGCGGCCGGCGGCGTCTTGAGGATGAACGTGAACGAGCGGTCCTCGTAGACGGTGATCTCGACGGGGATCACGTTGCCGCGCTGCGACTCGGTGGCCGCGTTGTACGCCTTGCAGAACTCCATGATGTTCACGCCGTGCTGACCGAGCGCGGGGCCGATCGGCGGCGCGGGGTTGGCCGCGCCAGCGTTGATCTGGAGCTTGATGAGGCCAGAGACCTTCTTCTTCGGGGGCATGCGGGTACTTCCTTCTTGTTGAGTGGGCCGACGCCGTGGGCGATGACCCGGTTGCAGCGCTCGTGCGCAGGGTCAGATCTTGGCGACCTGGTTGAACGCGAGCTCGACCGGGGTCTCCCGGCCGAAGATGGAGACCAGGACCTTGAGCTTCTGCGACTCGACGTTGATCTCGGAGATGGTGGCAGGCAGGGTCTCGAACGGGCCGTCCGTGACCGTGACCGACTCGCCGACCTCGAAGTCCACGAGGAGCTCGCGGCTGGGCGAGGCCGACTTGGCGGCCTCGGGCTTGGGAGCCATCGACGGGGCGAGCATGGAGTAGACCTCGTCGAACGTCAGCGGGACGGGCTGGTGGGTGTGGCCCACGAAGCCCGTGACGCCCGGAGTGTGCCGCACGGCGCCCCAGGACTCGTCCGTGAGGTCCATGCGCACCAGGACGTAACCGGGGATGCGCACGCGTCGGACGATCTTCTTCTGCGTGTTCTTGATCTCGGTCACCTCCTCCATGGGCACCTCGACCTGGAAGATGTAGTCCTCCATGTTGAGGCTCTGGGTGCGGTTCTCGAGGTTCGCCTTCACGCGGTTCTCGTAGCCCGCGTAAGAGTGGATGACGTACCAGTCACCGGGCTGCGAGCGCAGCTCCTTGCGGAAGGCCTCGACCGGGTCGACGTCGTCGTACCCGTCCGGGGTCTCGGCCGACAGGTCGGCGTCGGCGCCCTCGACGGGCACCGCGGTCTCAGCGTCGGCGCTCTCGGCGGCCTGGACGTCGGCCTCGGCGATCTCTTCCGTCGGCTCCAGCGATTCCTGGGACACGTGCGGACCTGCTTTCTGCTGCGGTGGCGGGGGCTGCGGTGCGGGGCGGGCGGCGACTCAGGTCAGCCGAACATCCACAGGACGACCTTGCCGATCCCGAAGTCGACGATGGTGATGAACACCATGACCACGGCCACGAACGCGATGACGACGAGCGTGTACGTCATGAGCTCCGAGCGCGTCGGGGTAACGACCTTCTTGAGCTCGGCGATCACCTGACGGACGAAGAGCACGACCCGAGCGAAGAAGGAACGCTTCTTGCCGTCAGGCCCGACCTTGCCCGCCTCAGGGCGCACGGCACCAGCGTTCGTCGCCTCTGAGGCGGATTCGCTCACGTCCACGTCCCTATGTCTGCTCGGCGGTGTGTCTTTGCCACCACTCGCCTGGACCAACCGGATTGTCCTGCGACACCACCCCGGCCTGGACCGACCGGGACGTGCTGCGCAGGGTAGACAGGACTCGAACCTGCAACCTGCGGTTTTGGAGACCGCTGCGCTACCAATTGCGCCACTACCCTTCGGCAACTGCGACCGCCACCACCCGTCCTCGCGAGTCCTCGCAAGGGCAGGCTCGACCACCGGGTGATCCGGGCGGACATCAAGCACCGACAGGACACTGTACCCAATCGCCCAGGGAAGTCCTAACGGCCGTACCCGCCTGGCCCGCACCGACGGGCCCGCGCGCGGCGGGATGTCCTGGGCGGCCCGCTGAGGCAGACTGGCCCGATGCGGGATCTGAGCACGCTGCCCAAGGCGCACCTCCACCTGCACTTCACGGGCTCCCTGCGCCCCCAGACGCTTGAGGAGCTCGCCCGGTCCGTCGGGGCGCGGCTGCCCGGCGCGCTCCAGGACCACGACCCGCTGCGCCTCCCGGCCACCGCACGCGGTTGGTTCCGGTTCCAGCGGCTGTACGACGCCGCACGCGCGTGCGTGCGCTCCGAGGCGGACATGCGACGCATCGTCGCCGAGGCCGCGCTCGACGACGCGGCCGAGGGGTCGCGCCGCCTGGAGATCCAGGTCGACCCCACGTCCTACGCGCCCTTCGTCGGCGGCATCACGCCCGCCCTGGAGATCGTCCTCGACGAGGCACGCGCGGCGTCGGCGCGCACCGGTGTCGAGGTCGCCGTCGTCGTCGCCTCCTCGCGCATGCGCCACCCGTTCGAGGCGCGCACGCTGGCGCGGCTCGCGGCGCGCTACGCCGGCGAGGGCCCCGGAGAGGTCGTCGGGTTCGGGCTCAGCAACGACGAGCGGCGCGGGGACACGGTTGAGTTTGCTCCCGCCTTCGCGATCGCCCGCCGCGCCGGCCTCGCCGCCGTGCCGCACGGCGGCGAGCTCCTCGGTCCCACGCACGTGCACGACGTCGTCGCGCACCTGCACCCCGACCGGCTCGGCCACGGGGTGCGCGCCAGCGAGGACCCTCGCCTGCTCGGGCAGCTCGTGGACCGCGGGACCGCGTTCGAGGTGTGCCCCGGGTCCAACGTCAGCCTGGGCGTCTACAGCGACGAGCACGAGGTCCCCCTCCGGACCCTGGTCGACGCGGGCGCGACGGTCGCGCTCAGCGCGGACGACCCCCTGCTGTTCGGCAGCCGGCTCGTGGACCAGTACCGCACCGCCCGCGAGGTGCTCGGCTTCTCCGACACCGAGCTCGCCGAGCTGGCGCGCGGCTCCGTCCGCGCCAGTCGCGCCAGCGAGTCCACCCGCGCGCGCGTGCTCGCCGAGGTCGACGCGTGGCTCGCCGCCCCGGAGAACGCCACCCCGGAGAAGACGTGACGACCCCCGCCGCCCGGGACCGCAGCCGGCCGGTCGGGTCCGGCAGCCGGCTCGGCGTGCGCGCACGGGTGCTGCTCGTCGTCGTCTCGCTGTCGGCGCTCGGGCTGCTGCTCGCCGGGCTGCTCGCGTTCGTCGCCCAGAGTCGTGCCGTCGACGCGCAGATCGACCAGGCGCTCAACCAGACGGTCAGCGAGTTTCAGCAGCTGGCCGCGGAGGGCACCGACCCCGAGACGGGCACCAGCTTCACGGACGCCCGCACCCTCATCTACGCGACGATGCAGCTCTCCATCCCGACGACCAACGAGGGCATGATCGGGATCATCGGTGACCGCATCGCGCTCACCGCCCCGCCCGCCGTCCAGCTGCGCCTCGAGGACGACCCCGAGCTCGTCGCCGCGCTCGCCGGGGCCAGCCAGGGCGAGCGGATCGTGCTGCGCACGCTCACCACGGCCCAGCGCACCTACCGGTTCGCGGTGATCCCGGTGCACGTCGAGCGCGGCGGAGCCGACGGCGCTCTCGTGACTGGGTTCGACCAGGACGCCGAGCATGCCCGCTTCAACCAGGTCTTCCGCGTCTACGCCTACGTCGCCCTGGGCGCGATCGCCGTTGTCGCGCTCGCCGGCGCCTGGATCTCGAGCCGCGCGCTGCGCCCGATCACCGCGCTACGGGAGACCGCGCAGGTCATCACCGAGAGCGACCTGTCGCGACGCATCGCCGTGACGGGCAACGACGACCTGTCCGAGCTCGCCCGGACCGTTAACGCCATGCTCGACCGCCTCGAGGACGCGTTCGTCTCCCAGCGTCAGCTTCTCGACGACGTCGGCCACGAGCTGCGCACGCCCGTGACGATCGTGCGCGGCCACCTGGAGCTCATGGACCCGGACGACCCGGACGACGCGCGCACCACGCGAGACATCGCGATGGGCGAGCTGCTCCGGATGCAGCGGCTCGTCGACGACCTCATGACGCTCGCGACGGTCGCCCATCCCGACTTCGTGCGCCCCACCCCCACCGACGTCGGGCGGCTCACGGACGACGTCCTCGACGTGCTTCGGCCGCTCGCGCCACGACGCTGGGTGGTGGACGCGCGCGCCACGAGCACGCTGCTCGTCGATGCCCAGCGGATCACCCAGGCACTCGTCCAGCTTGCGGCGAACGCGGTCCGGTACTCGGCCGAGGGCTCGACCATCGCCGTCGGCAGCGCTGTCCAGGACGGTCGGCTCCGGTTCTGGGTGCGCGACGAGGGTGTCGGCATCGCGTCCGACGAGGTGCCGCGCGTGTTCGAGCGGTTCGTGCGAGGCGACCGTGGCCGCGGCACCCACGACGGCGCGGGCCTCGGCCTCGCGATCGTGACGGCGATCGCCCAGGCGCACGGAGGTCGAGCCTGGGTGGAGTCGGTGCAGGGCGTGGGCTCGACGTTCACGATCGACCTGCCCGCCGCGACGCGCCCCGCGCCGCTCCCCCAGGCGGGGCCCGCGGACGGCGAGCATAGTGGGACCGAGCACGACGCCGGCGAGGAGAGGAACGAGCAGTGGCCCAGATCCTGATCGTGGAGGACGAGGCACGGATCGCGTCCTTCATCACCAAAGGGCTCGCGGCCGCGGGCTTCGCGAGCCTCGCCGTGGGCACGGCGCGCGAAGGGCTCGAGCACGCGACGAGCGGCGAGTTCGACCTCATGGTCCTCGACCTCGGCCTGCCGGACGCCGACGGCTTCTCCGTCCTGACCGACCTGCGCGCGTCCGGTTCCGTGATGCCCGTCATCATCCTGACGGCACGCAGCTCTGCGCAGGACACGGTGGCCGGGCTCGAGGGCGGCGCGGACGACTACATGGCCAAGCCGTTCGGCTTCGACGAGCTGCTCGCCCGGATCCGGCTGCGGCTGCGGTCCGAGCCCGCGGGCCCGTCCACGGTCCTCGCGCACGGGCGGCTCACCCTGGACCTGCGCACACGGCGTGCCGGTAACGGAACCAAGGAGGTCGACCTCTCGGCCCGCGAGTTCGCGCTCGCCGAGACGTTCCTCCGCAACCCCGACCAGGTGCTGAGCCGCGAGCAGCTGCTGTCGCGGGTGTGGGGCTACGACTTCGACCCGGGCTCGAACGTCGTCGACGTCTACGTGCGCTACCTGCGCCAGAAGCTCGGCGCTGAGCACTTCGTCACGGTCCGCGGCATGGGCTACCGGCTCGCGGCACCCGACGAGGTCTGAGCTTCGGGCCGCTCGCGCCGGGCACGAGAAGGGCCGGGACAGTCCAAGGGCCCGCTGCTCGGGGGAAGCTGCGGGCCCTTGATGCCCGCACGGCCAGGGGAACCGGGGGCAGTCTCTGTACCGACCGTGGCCGGCGACTGTCTCTATTCTTATCGGCTGACGGGACCTGTGCGAGCCAACCTGGATGAGAGTCCTCTCACGTGGCCGCGAGGGCCGGTGATCCTCGTCACCGGGTGGCGTCCGCCATGAGCGCCTCGGCCACCGCCAGGCGCCCGAGGGCGTCCTTCATGCCACGCTCACCGTCCGGGATCGGCATGCTCGCCAGCAGCGAGAGCACCACCCCCGCGGCGCGCGCGCGCAGCGCCCGGGGCGGCACGACCTTGTCGAAAACCGCGAGCCAGGCCGTGATCGTCGCAGGGACGCGAGGGTAGACCTCGGGCGCGAGGCACGGCAGGACCGTGAGGTGGCCGATGAGGCACGCGAGGTCGTCCACGCGGCGACCCGGACCGATCGTGTCCACGTCCAGGAGCGCCGAGACGGTGCCGTTCGCCGTCAGGACGTTCGCCGCGTGAAAGTCCCCGTGGGTCGGGACCATCGGCCCCGCCGCCAGGCCGTTCACAGCCCGCTCGACGTCGCGCTGCAGCGCCCTGATGCGCGGGACCTCCCCCGGCAGCACGTTGCACGCCGCGTCGGCGTAGTGACGTGACCTCTCTGCCCACGGCCGCCGCAGCGGCAGCTCGAGCGCTCCGGGCTCGATCGCGTCGAGCGTGCGCAGCAGATCACGCGGATCGATCTCCGCTGCGCCGTCGCGTGCGAGCAGCTCCGGCAGCGGCTCGCCCTCGGCCTGCGGGAAGACGAGGACCGACTCCGGCCAGACGTCCAGCACAGGCGGGGCGCCGGCGGGCTCGGCGAAACGGTTCCGCGCGCGCAGCCCTTCCAACTGGTCGGGCCGCACGACCTTCAGGTAGAGGCGGCGCTGCCCGCTGGACACCGAGAGCACCGCGCGACGCATCGGCCGGTACCCGATGAGCTCGAGCACGACGTCACCGGGGTCCGCGTCGAGTCCGGTCCGGGCCGTCGCCACGTCGACGTCGGACGCGAGCGCGAGGCCGGGGAGCACGGGGTCCTCCGGGTGGCGCCACACGTGCAGCACCCGGTCGCCGCGCTCGAGGCGGACCACTCCCTCCCGCAGCAGCTCCGGGGCGACGTGCGCCGTCGTCGCCAGGAGGTACTCGGCCTGCTCCTCGCCGCCGGGGCCCCGCACCCGGGCGTCGTAGCCGATCGTGACGCCGGCACCGGGCCGGTGGTGCACCTCGTGCACGTCGGCCGCGGCGAGCCGCGCGCTGCTGGTGCGCAGGGCAGCGTCGAGCGCGTCGTGAGCCTCCGGCCCCGACAACCACGCGATGTCCGCGCTCTCCTGCTGGGCGCGCGCGACCTCCCGCCGGTCGCGCTGGCGCTCCCCCGTCATCTCCACCCGCTCAGTAGACACCGGGCGCAGCCCTTCTCACCAGCACCGGCGCGGGCGATCTTCCGCGCCTACAGCTCGACGCCGACGAGCACGGGCTCCGGCACCAGGGTCACGCCGAACCTGTCCCGCACGCCGTCCCGCACCGTTCGCGCCAGCGCGACGAGGTCGGACGCGCGCGCTCCCCCGCGGTTGGTGAGGGCGAGGGTGTGCTTGGACGAGAGCGCGGCCCGTGCGGCGGCGTCGACCGCATAGCCCCGCGTGAAGCCGGCCTGCTCGATCAGCCAGGCGGCGCTCGTCTTCACCACAGACTCGTCCACCGCGCCCAGGCTGGGGCCGGTCGTCGTCTCCGGGCGCACGCCGCGCACCGGGTACCGGGGCGCGCCGTCGGGCAGCACGGTGGCTGCGGGGACGACCGGGTTGGTGAAGAACGAGCCCGCGCTCCAGGTGTCGAGGTCGTCGGCGTCGAGCACCATGCCCTTGCTGCCGCGCAGCGCGAGGACGGCCTCGCGCACCTGCGACATGGGGGCACGCGCACCCAGGTCGACGCCCAGGGTCCGGGCGAGCTCGGCGTACCCGACCGGCGCGGAGAGCGAGCCCAGCCGCGCCTGGAACGCGACCTCGAGCACCACGTAGCGGGGCGTCGGGCGCCAGGTGCGGCCCTCGTCGTCGGCGACGTGGGTGCTGCGCTTGAGCACCGAGGTGCGGTAGCCGAACCCGAGCTCGGTGAGGGCCAGGAGACGGGTACGGCCCTCCGCACGGTCGTACACCCGGACGGACGAGATGACGCCCGAGACCTCCTGGCCATACGCGCCGACGTTCTGCACCGGCGACGCCCCGACGGTCCCGGGGATGCCCGAGAGCGCCTCGAGCCCGACCCAACCGTTCTCGACGGCCTCGGCGACGAGCTCGTCCCAGGAGTGCCCGGCGACGACGGAGAGGCTCGCTCCGCCGCACGAGTCCTGCGCCTCGACGCGCACCCCCGTGCGGGCGTCCTGGACCACGACGCCGTCGAAGCCGTCGTCCGAGACCAGCAGGTTCGAGCCGCCTCCGAGGACGAGCACCGGCTCGCCGGCCGCGTCCGCGGTGCGCACCGCGTCGACGAGCTCCGCCTCCGTCGCGGCACGGACGAGCTGGCGCGCCGGGCCACCGACGCGCAGCGTCGTGAGGTCGGCGAACGTGGTGGCGGTGTCGTGCGGTGCGGCGGTGTCGGTCACCGGTCCACCGTAGCCGGGCCCGCCTGCTCGCGGGCGGCGCCCGCGACGAGCAGCCCGAGCGCGATGGGCACGAGGATCACGAGGAGGGCGTGGCGGTAGCCCACGTGCTCGGCCAGCAGCCCGATCAAGGGCGGACCGACGAAGAACGCGGTGTAGCCGACTGTGGAGACCACGCTCACACGACCGGCCGCGCGCACGGGGTCGTCGGAGGCGGCGGACATCCCGACCGGGAAGCCGAGCGCCGCGCCCATGCCCCAGAGCACGACGCCCACGAGCGCGAGCGGCAGGTTCGGCACGAGCGCGAACAGGGCGAGCCCGACGAACGCGAGGCCGCCGGCCAGTCGCAGCACCGCGACGCGGCCGAGGCGGTCGAGCACGGCGGTGCCGACGAGCCGGGTTCCGGTCATCGCCACGAGGAAGACCGTCAGCCCGACGGCGCCGACGGCGTTGTCCTGGTCGAGCCCGTCGACCACCGCGAGCGAGATCCAGTCGTTGGCGGCGCCCTCGGTGAGCGCTGCGGCGAGCACCACCAGGCCGATGAGCAAGGTCCGGGGCTCGAGCCACGCGCTGAACACGCTCGTGCGCTCCCGGTCCTCGCCGGGCTGCGCCGACGGGAGCACGACCTCCTCGGGCAGAAAGCGGCGCACGGAGACGACGACGCCCACGAAGCTCGCGACGACGGCCACGGCGAGGTGGAGCGTGAGCGGGACCTCGAGCCACGCCATCGCCGCGCCGGCCCCGGCGCCGATGATCGTGCCGAGCGAGAACCCGGCGTGCAGCCGTGGCATGATCGAGCGGCCCAGCCGCTGCTCGACGACGGCGCCCTCGAGGTTCATCGCCGCGTCCCACACGCCGGTACCGGCGCCCGCGAGGAACAGAGCGATCCGCAGCGCGAGCGTGGAGTCCTGCTCGATCGCCGTCGCGGCGGCGAGGTAACCGACCACGTTCACGGCGGCGAACACGAGGACCGTGCGGCGCGCGCCGAGGCGCTGCATGATCCAGCCGGACATCGGCAGCGCGACCATGGACCCGACCGCGAGCGAGAGCAGCAGCACGCCCATCGCGGACTCCGAGAACTGCAGCGCATCCCGCAGGGCGGGCAGCCGCGACGCCCACGAGGCGAAGTTGAACCCGTTAAGGACGAAGATCGCGAACACGGCCCAGGCCGCGGTCTGGATCCGGGCGTGCGGGAGAGCGGCCGTGCTCGTCATGCGGGGGCTCCTTCGAGGTGTCGCTGCGCGGGCACGTCGTGACCGCCGTCGTCGTCGCTGCGTGCCCGTCCCGTGCGGACGACCGGCTCTCGCTCGGCCTGCCCGGCGACGGCGACGCTCACGACGAGGCCGGCGATGATCAGCGTCAGGGCGGTACGGGCTCCGACGACCTCCGCGACGAGGCCGAGCAGGGGCGGCGCCGCGAGGGACGCCATCGACGAGAACGCCGAGACGACCGAGACGCGTCCCGCGGCGCGGAGGGGGTCGTCCGAGGCCGCCGCGATGCCGATCGGGATCGCGAGGGCGGCGCCGAAGCCCCACAGGGCGACGCCGACGGCGGCAAGCTCGAGACGCGGGGCGAGGCCGAACAGCGCCAGCCCGAGGATCGAGACGAGGCCCGACCAGCGCAGCACGCGGACGCGCCCGTGCTTGTCGATGAGGCCGGTTCCCGCGATCCGGAAGACGGTCATCGAGCCGACGAACACCCCGAAGACGAGGGCACCGACCGCCTCGGTGCGGCCGAACCCGTCGACGACCGCGATCGCGAGCCAGTCGTTCGCCGCCCCCTCGGACAGGGCGGCGGACATGACGACGAGACCGAGCATGAGGGTGCGCCGCTCCCGCCATGCGCTGAGTGCCGAGCGCAGCCGCAGTCGCGCGCTCACGCGCTCGACGACGTCGGTGGGGCCTGCCGGGCTCAGGCGCGTGTCGAGCACGACGTGGGGCACGGCGACGAGCCGCCACACGAGGATGACGACGATGCTCGCCGCGTACTGGGCGGCCGCCGAGACGCCGCCCCAGGAGCACGCCGCGCCGACCAGCGTGCCGGCGAGGGCCCCGATGCTGAAGCAGGCGTGGAACTGCGGGATGACGGTCCGGCCCATGCGCCGCTCGATGCCCGCGGACTCGACGTTCAGCGGGACGTTGTTCAGCGCGAACGACGCGCCGTTGAGAAAGATCCCCGCGGCCACGAGCGGGAGCGAACCCAGGGCCACGCCGACGCTCAGCAGCGCGAAGGCGGCGACGAAGCCGACGGTCGCGGCGTGCAGCGTGCGCAGCCCGCCGAACCGCGCGAGGGCGGGCCCCGCGAGCGTGACGGTCACGAGCGACCCGCACGCGCCGACGAGCAGGACCACGCCGAGCTCGCCCGTGTCGAGGCCCAGCTGCTCGCGCACGGAAGGCAGCCGGGACAGCCAGCTCGAGACGACGATCCCCAGCAGCCCGAACAGCCCCATCAGCGTCCAGCGCGCCCGGGCGAGGGTCGCGGCGTCGACGGCGCCGTGCGGGTCCGTCGACCGGCGGTGCGTGTCCAGGGACATAGCGGCTCCAGGAGAAGGTGCGGGGGGTTCTCGAATCGATTCGACCGAGCGTGCCAAGTCTGCCGGTAGGCTGGCCCGGCAGTCAATCCCAGGGAGGCGATATGACCCGGCCCACGTTGTCCGACGTCGCGCGCCACGCTGGTGTCTCCGTATCGACGGCGTCCCTCGCCTTCTCGGGCGCCGGGCCGATCGCCGAGGCCACGCGCGCGCGGGTCCACACCGCCGCCGCCGAGCTCGGCTATGCCGGGCCCAACCCGCTGGGCCGGCAGCTGAGGTCCGGGCGCTCCGGCATCATCGGCGTCGTCGTCGGCGATCACCTCAAGCGCAGCTTCCGCGACCCCGTCTCCGTGCAGGTGCTCGACGGGCTGGTCTCGACGCTCGGCGCCGCCTCGCTCGGCGTCCTGCTCGTGCCGAGCGCCGGCTCGCAGATCGTCGACCCCCTGCTCGAGACCGCCGTGATGGACGTCGCGGTGCTCATCTGGGGCACCCACCGCGACGACCCCCGCGTGGCCACCCTGCGCCGGCGCGGCACGCCGTTCGTCGTCGGCGAGGGGATCCAGCTCGACGACGCTCCCGTGGTCGGCATCGACGACCGTGCCGGCGTCGCCGAGCTCGCCCGGCACCTCGCGAACCTCGGGCACCGACGCTTCGCCACCATCACGCTGCCGCTGAGCTCGCACCGGTGCTCCGGCTGGGTCGACACCGAGCGCCGCGCGATGGCGGACTGGACGCCGACCAAGCATCGCCTCGAGGGGCTCGAGGACGCGGGCGTCGACGTCGTCGCGACCTACGAGACGGAGGCGTCGCTCGTCGAGAACGGCCACGCCGCGATGCTCGCCCTCCTCGAGCGTTTCCCGGACCCCGCGACCCGCCCCACCGCCGTCGTCGCCCAGTCCGACCTCCTGGCCGCGGGCGCGATCCTCGCCGCGCGGGAACGCGGCGTGCGCGTGCCCGAGGACCTCTCCGTCGCCGGCTTCGACGGGCTCGACCTGCCCTGGCTGGGCAGCGACCGGCTCACCACGGTCCGCCAGCCGCTCGCCGAGAAGGGCGCGGCCATCGCGCGCGCCGTGCAGGCGCTGCTCGCCGGGGAGACACCCGAGAGCGTCGTGCTGCCGGTGGAGCTCGTGCTCGGGACCACCACGGCGCCACCGGCACCCTGATCGCACCCGGCGTCGCGGAGGCCTAGAGGCGGACGCGCACCTGCGCCTTGGTCAGCACGCGCTGCCCGTCGCACGTCGCGAGCAGGTCGATGCGGGCGACGCCGTGTGCGGCCTCGTCGTCCGCCGGCTCGAGCGCGCCGACCGTCGCCGTCACGGCGACCGTGACGTCCCCGGCAGCGGGAACGGGCACCGGCGCGGAGAAGCGGGTCTGGTAGTCCAGCACAGCGCCCGGGTCCCCCACCCAGTCGACGACGCTCGTGACGACGGCGCCCATCGTGAGCATCCCGTGGGCGATGACGCCGGGCAGCCCGACGCGGGTGGCGAACGCCTCGTCCCAGTGGATGGGGTTGAGGTCGCCGCTCGCCCCGGCGTACCGGACCAGGCGCGCGCGGTCGAGACGGACCTCGTGCGTACCGATCTGCTGGCCGACGACGAGGTCGGCGAGCTCGGGGCGGCTCATGCGTCGGCCCCCCGGATCGCCAGCGTCGAGGTGACCGTGGCGACGTGGTCGGTGAGCGACGTCACGTCCACGGGCGCGACGTCGTCGGGCAGCTCCGCAGGGAGCGCGTAGAGCTCGCAGCGGGTGGTGACCATGGCCAGACCCGAGCGCTCGATCACGCGGTCCACGTGCAGCACCGTGGTGATCCGGTCGCCGGCGACCAGCGGCCGGTGGTGCGTGAAGCGCTCGTCGGCGTGGACGACCCGCGAGAAGTCGATCCCGGCGTCCGGGTCCGTGATGAGCTGCGCCTCGGTGCGCTGCGCGATCACGACAGCGAAGGTCGGGGGTGCGACGACGTCCGGATAGCCCAAACCCCGCGCATGGGCCACATCGTGGTGCGCGGGGTGGGTGGAGCCGACGGCATCGGCGAACTCGCGGATCTTCTCGCGCCCCACGACGTACGGGGCGTCCGGAGCATACTGACGGCCCGCGTAGGCGGCGTTCAGCGGCACGATCAGCGAGTGCGGAGCTGGATCAGCGGGTCTCGCGGTGCGAGGTCTGCTTGCCGCAGCGCGGGCAGAACTTCGCGAGCTCGAGACGGTCCGGGTCGTTGCGGCGGTTCTTCTTGGTGATGTAGTTCCGCTCCTTGCAGTCCACGCATGCGAGCGTGATCTTCGGACGGACGTCCTGCGACTTGCTAGCCACGGTCTTGCCACCTCTCGCGCCCGCCGGGGGCGCATTGCCTACTGTGTGAGCACGCCGCCGGCCGACGTGCGTGACGAATGTCGTTCTTGGTAGCGGAGGCGGGGCTCGAACCCGCGACCTCACGATTATGAGTCGTGCGCTCTGACCAGCTGAGCTACCCCGCCGCGTTCGATGCCTGACGGCATCGCATCGATGTCGCGTCGAGACGCGCGAGAAGTATCCTCGCACGACCCGGCGTCGCGCACCAACAGAGCCCCCGATGGGAATCGGACCCATGACCTCAGTCTTACCAAGACTGCGCTCTACCACTGAGCTACGGGGGCAGCGCCGAGAACTTTACCTGCTGAGTGCCGGAGTTACGAAATCGGCACCCTGGTGCGGCTCCCGGGCCCTTGGCGGCGTCAGCGACGCCGCCCGGTCAGGCCTCGAGCGCCTGCCGGAGCAGCTCCTGGGCACCCTCGCGCGACTGCGCGGCGGCGATGAACCCACCCTTGTGGCAGAAGACCGCGTCGGCGACGCCCGTGAGCTCCGCGAGCTCGGCGCCCGTCCGCCCGCGCCAGGCCTCGGGCAGGAGCTTGCGCGAGCCGAACTCGGAGCCAGACGGCCGGACCGTCTGCAGGTTCCAGTTGCCCGTCGCGCCGGGGAACACCGTGAACAGCAGCTCCGGCTGGGCCGTCGCGGCTCCGCCGTGCGGCAGGAACTTGTCGAGCACCACGCTGCGCTTGTCCGGGCTCTCGCCGTAGAGGCGGACGAACTCCTTCTCCGCAGCGATCTCGGCCGCGTACCGCGCCTTGTACCGCGCGAGCAGGATCGTCGCGAGGTCCACCGCGTGGAAGAACTGCTCGTCGAAGTCCTCGCCGTCGCCGATCGGGTTGAGGAGCCCGAGGACCTGCGAGATGTCGATGGGGGCGACCCGGAAGTCGGTCGTCTGCGCGAGGGACTGGCCGTTGTCGACCGCGTCGATCGCCGAGACGAGGCGCGCGTCGATCTTGGTCCACACGTCCTTGTCGCCGTCGCAGTACTCGAGGCCGTAGTGCTGCCAGAGCAGGCCGAAGGCCGAGAACAGGATGCCGTTGGGGCGCGCCCCGGACGAGAGCTGGTGGTGGTCGAACCGGAGCGCCGCGACGTCGTAGACGCCCCCGACGTCGAGCACGAGGTCAGCCTCCGCGAGCACCCCCGGGTCGCGCGTGCGCACGACCTCCGCGTCCGGGAACAGGTGCCGGGTCAGGGCGACGCCGAAGACGTCGTCGGCGTGGAACTTGCCGTCGTGCGTTGCGATCTTCACGCCTCGAGCGTACGCACCCGAACGCGGGCGGGCAGAATCGCCGCCGCCCGCGAGGGGTCCGTCACAGCCGCGGCAGCACCTCGTCGCGGACCTGCTTCCGCAGGATCTTGCCGAGCAGCGACCGCGGCATGTCGTCGATCACGACCACCCGGCGCGGCACCTTGTACGCCGCCAGGAGCGCCCGGCAGTGCTCACGGACGGCGTCCTCGTCGAGCGTCGTGCCGGGCTCCAGCTCGACCGCGGCGACCACCATCTCGCCGCCGCGCTCGAGCGGCTTGCCCACGACGGCCGCGTCGACGACGTCGGGGTGCTGCCGCAGCACCGACTCGACCTCCGACGGGGAGACGTTGAAGCCGCCGGTGATGATGAGCTCCTTGGCGCGGTCCACGATCGTGGTGAAGCCGTGGGCGTCGACGGTGACGATGTCGCCCGTGCGCAGCCAGCCGTCGGGCAGCAAGGTCTTGGCGGTCTCCTCGGGGTTCTTCCAGTAGCCCTGGAACACCTGCGGCCCGTGCAGCAGCAGCTCGCCGGGCTCGCCCGGGGCCACCTCGCGGGTCGGGTCGTCGACGTCGACGACCTTCATCAGCGTCGAGGGGAAGGGGACGCCGATCGTGCCGTTGCGACGCGTGGGGTGGAACGGGTTGCCGAGCGCGACCGGCGAGGACTCGGTCATGCCGTACCCCTCGACGAGCAGGCCGCCGGACATCGACTCCCACAGCTCGACGACGTGGTCGGGCAGGTTCATCGCGCCGGAGATGCAGAACCGGCAGGACTTCAACGACACGCCCCGCTCCTTGGCCGCGAGCGCGGTGCGCTCGTAGATGGGCGGCACGGCGCAGTACACGGTGGCCGGGGACTTCTTCATCGCGTCGAGGATCATGCCGGGCTCGAACTTGGGGAACAGCACGAGCAGGCCCTGCTTGTGGATGCCGTACGTGAGGTAGAGCGTCATGCCGAAGGCGTGGAACATCGGCAGGATCGCGTAGAAGATCTCCTTGCGGTACTCCGCGCCGTGCATCCACGCCTCGCCCTGCAGGGCGTTCGCGTAGAGGTTGTAGTGCGTGAGCATGGCGCCCTTGGGGCGGCCCGTGGTGCCCGAGGTGTACTGGATGACCGCGAGGTCGTCGACGCCCGGCCGCGGGTGGCTCGTCGGCAGCGGAGCGTGGTCGAGCAGCGTCTCCCACGGGACCGTGCCGGGTGCGCTCGACGTCAGGGACGCCCGGGTCTCGCGCAGCTTCTTGATCGGCAGGCCGAGCGCGATCCGCTTGGCGGCGGGGAACGCCTTGAGCAGGTTCACCGAGACGACGTGGTCCAGCTTGACGTCCGCGGGGAAGGCCTGCACCGCGGCCGCCGCCTTGTCCCAGGTTATGACGACGCGGGCCTGGTGGTCCTCGAACTGGTGCCGCAGCTCGCGGGAGGTGTACAGCGGGTTGTGCTCGACGACGACGGCGCCCAGGCGCAGCACCGCGTAGAAGGCCACCACGTGCTGCGGGCAGTTGGGCAGGATCAGCGCCACGCGGTCCCCCGCGCGCACGCCGAGCCGCCGCAGCCCCTCGGCCGCGCGAGCCACCTGGTCGCCGAGATCCGTGTACGTGGTGCGACGCCCGAAGAACTCCGTCGCGGGATGGCTGCCACCCTCGGCCACGGCGTGCTCGAACATCGCGACGAGGGACTCGGTCGGGAGCTCGATCTCGGCCGGGACTCCCGGCTGGTAGTTCTTCACCCAGGGCTGCTGCTCGGTCTGCGTCATGGGTCCATCTTCCACCCTGCGAGCCGGCGCCCGGTGGGACCGGTAGCGTCGCGCAGGACGAAGGAGGAGGCCGTGATCCCGACCCCAGCGCCCACCGTCTCGGTGGTCATCCCGGCGCGCGACGACGCCCCCGCGCTCGACGCGTGCCTGCGGGCGCTGGCGGCGCAGACGCAGCCTCCGTTCGAGGTGGTCGTCGTCGACAACGCCTCGACCGACGACACGGCCGCCGTCGCGCTGCGCCACGGGGCACGGGTGGTCCGCGAGGACCAGGTGGGCATCCCGGCGGCCGCGTCGACCGGGTACGACGCGGCCCGCGGTGACGTGATCGCGCGCCTCGACGCCGACTCGCTCGTCCCTCCCGACTGGGTCGCGAAGGTGAGCCGCGCGATGGCGGACCCGACCGTGGACGCCGTGACCGGCGTCGGGCACTTCTACGACCTGCCGCGCGGGCTGGGGCGTCCCCTGGCCGCGCTCTACCTCGGCTCCTACTTCGTGCTCTGCCATGCCGCGCTGGGGCACCCGGCGCTGTGGGGCTCGGCGATGGCTGTCCGCAGGGAGGTCTGGGCGCAGGTTCGCGACCAGGTCCACCGCGAGGACCCCGAGGTGCACGACGACCTCGCCCTGTCCTTCGCCCTGGGCCCGCGGCGACGCACGGTGCTCGACCGGAGCCTCGCCGTCGGCGCCTCGGGGCGGTGCTTGCGCGGGTGGGCCCAGACCCGGAGGCGGTTCCGGCGCGCGTTCCGGACGCTGCGGCTCGGTTGGGCGGTCTCGCCCCCGTGGGAGCGGTGGCAGACGGCGCTCTCCTCCGGGCGCCGCCCGGCCTGATCGCCGCCGCGCACCTCGCCCCCCCGGTGAGTGCGTGACTCTGGCGGTGTTTTCGGCCCGAGACACCGCCAAAATCACGCACTCAGCGGGGTGTGCGGGGGTCAGGTCAGGAGCTGGGTGACGTCTTCTGCCGTGAGGCCTGCGCCGCCCGCCGCGCCGCCGTCGAGCACGCTCGAGAAGAGGGCCGACTTGGAGGCCTTGAGCGCCATGACCTTCTCCTCGATCGTCTGCGTCGCGACCATGCGGTAGACCATGACGTTGCGCTTCTGGCCGATCCGGTGGGCGCGGTCGACCGCCTGCGCCTCGGCAGCCGGGTTCCACCACGGGTCCAGCAGGATGCAGTAGTCCGCCGCGGTGAGGTTGAGCCCGAACCCGCCGGCCTTGAGGCTGATGAGGAACACGTTGGCCTCGCCCGACGTGAAGCGCGCGATCGCCTCGGCGCGCTTGCGGGTGCGCCCGTCCAGGTAGGCGTACCCGACGGCGTCGGCGTCCAGCCGGTCCCGCACGCGCTTCAGGAACTGCGTGAACTGGGAGAAGATCAGCACGCTGTGGCCCTCGGCGAGGATGTCCTCGAGCATCTCGAACAGCACGTCGATCTTCGACGACGGCACCCCCGCGTGGGCCTCGTCGACCAGACTCACGTCGAGGCTCGCCTGCCGCAGCACCGACAGCGACCGGAACACCTCGAACCGGCGGTCCGCGAACTCGTCCATGATGCCGAGCACCTTGGTCCGCTCGCGCTGCAGGTACTGGTCGTAGATCTTGCGGTGCCGCGAGTTCAGCGTGACCTCGGTGACCTGCTCCTGCTTGACCGGGAGGTCGGTGGCGACCTCCTCCTTGGTCCGGCGCACCATGAACGGCGCGATCCGACGACGGAGCTGGTCGAGCCGGGCGTCGTCGTGCTCCTTCTCGATCGGCTTGGCGTAGTAGTCCGCGAACCGTCGCGGGCTCGGGAACAGGCCGGGACTGGTGATCGAGAGGATCGACCACAGCTCCATCAGGTTGTTCTCGAGCGGCGTGCCGGTCATCGCGATCTTCACCGGCGCGTCCAGGCGGCGCGCGCACTGGTACGCGACCGACTGGTGGTTCTTCACGAACTGCGCCTCGTCGAGGATCAGCGTGGACCACTCGAGCTCTGCGTAGGCGTCGAACTCGAGCCTGAACAGCGCATACGACGTGACGACGACGTCGGCGCCCCGCACGGCGTCGGCGAGCGGGGTCCGGCGGCGCGCCCGGGTCTCGGCGATCGCTGTCGCGGCCAGGTCCGGGGTGAAGACCTTGGCCTCGGCGACCCAGTTCCCGACGACGCTCGTCGGCGCGACGACGAGCACCGGCGCGGCCACGCGTCCCTCCGCGAGCGCCTGGTCGCGGGTGTGCTGGATCAGCGCGAGGCCCTGCAGGGTCTTGCCCAGGCCCATGTCGTCCGCGAGGACCCCGCCGAGTCGGTGGGCGTGCAGGAACGCGAGCCAGTCGAAGCCGGTCTGCTGGTAGGGGCGCAGCTCGGCGCGCAGGCTCGGTGGCTGCGGCACGGAGGCGACCGTCCCGCCGCCCGCGAGCGCACCGACCGCGGACCGCCAGTCGTCGGCCTGCGACCCGACGAGGCCCAGGCCCTCGAGCTCGTCGAACAGGCCCGCCTGGAACCGGTTGACGCGCAGCGTGCCGCCCATCGTGTCCTGCAGGGCGCGAGCCTCCTCGATGAGCTCGCGCAGGCGCGTGAAGCGCTCGTCCTCGAGGGAGAAGTGGCGCCCGTCGACCAGCAGCAGGTACGTCTCGCCGCGCGCGAGGGCGCGGAAGATCTCGCCGAACGGGATGGTCTGCTCGCCCGAGCGCACGGTGACGGCGAGGTCGAACCAGTCGCGGTCACCCTCGCGCGCGAGGGTGGAGACGCTGACCTCGATGTCCTCGACGAGGCGGTACTCGACGTCGTCCGGGGCGTCGTCGGCGACCGTCACAGTGACGCCGAGGTCCGGGCCGGCGTCGGCGAGGGCCTGCAGCGCGGGGAGCTCGTCGGTGAAAAACGCCGCGGTGTCGAGCCCTTCGAGCGTCAGTCGTGCCCGACCCGAGGTGAGCGCGTCGCGCAGGCGCGGCACGTCGTCGGACACGCGCGCCAGCAGCGCTCGCTCTGCGGCGGTGTCGCGCAGGAGGTCGTCGGTCGGGCTGCCGAGGGGGACGGTGAGCAGGGGCTCATCGCCCTCGGCTGCGACGTAGCGCCACTGCCAGGCCAGGTGCGTACGGTGGCCGGCCTCGCGAGCGACGGCGAGCCAGAGCACCGGACGCGGGGGCGCCGGCGCGTCGATCGACGGGTCGATGCGGAGCTCGTCGACGCGTCCGCGCAGGGCCGGCAGGGCACGCACGAGGAAGCGCTGCTCGTCAGGCGCGGGGACGACGAGCGGGCCGTCGCGCCGCAGCAGCGCCTCGACCGTCGCGTCGGGGGGCGTGGCGAACCGCACGAGGGTGATCGGGCTCTCGACGGCGCGGCCGACGTCGCCCGACCAGACGAACGCGCCCGCGGGTGCCGGTCCGAGGAGGGAGAGGTGCTCGCGCGTGAGGATTCCGTCCCCGCGCACGTCACGCAGGGCGAGACCGCCGCCGACGTCGACGGTCGCCGTGAGCGCGAGTCCGTCGCCCGAGCGCGTGAGGTCCAGCCGCGTCCGGGCCGGCTCGGTCACGTACGTCACCTCGCGCTGGTCCTTGTCGGAGCCGACGATCGGCAGGCCGGCGCGCTGGGCCTCGTCGAGGACGCCGAACAGCGCGGTGCCGGGCATGTCGTCCGCGTACAGGTAGCGCGGCTGGCTGTAGGCGGTCTCCGAGCGGGCGAGCGCGCGGATGGTGCGCAGCAGGTCGACGTGGGCCTCGGGGAAGCGGTCGGCGTAGTGGTAGCGGTTGGCCACGCGGTCCCAGCCCATGCCGGTGCGCACCCAGCGGCCCTTGGAGCCGAGCGTGACGGGACGCATGCCCAGGCGCGGGCCCTCGGCCACGCGGGTGCCCCGCCCGTACCGGCCAGGCTCGGCGGCGGCGAGGACCTCGAGCTGGAGCGCGACGGGCGTCGTCTGGAGCTCGCGGGCGCGCCCGAAGGGCCGCGGGAGGTCCGACGTCGGGGCCGGCGCTGCCTCGGCCGGGGCGAGGAGCGCCGAGAGCTCGGTCTCCCACTCCGACTCCGCGGGCCGGTTCCCGCCCGCGCGGGCGGTCTGCCGGTCGATGTAGGACAGCAGGGTCGCCGCGACGTGCTTGCAGTCGAGCTGCACCGGGCACGAGCACTGGCCGAACCGCGGTACGGCGTCCGAACCCGGGCCGGTCATGTGCACGACGCTTACGTAGTGCTTGCCGCCCGAGCCGCGCACCTGGCCGACGATCGTCGAGCCCTCGGCGTTGTGCGCAACCGAGGCCACGTTCCCCCGCGTCGCGTACTCGAGCCCGCGCTCGAACGTCACTCGTCCGACGAGGCGGGAGACGTCGTCGGGAGTGAGCACGGCGACCATTCAAGCATCCGCGGCTGACGCCGCCCGCGCGGGCTGTGCGTGCGGCGCCCCCGGCGCTGGGCTCAGCGGGACGGGACGGCGCAGGTGCCGTCCGCGCAGAGGTCGTCGTCGACGTCGTGGCTGTGGTCATGTTCCGCGTGGTCCGCGTGGTCGTGCCCAGCGCCCGAGGTCGCCTCCGGCGTGACGAGCGAGCCGCGCTCCGCGAGCGCCTGGGCGAACACCGACGCGAGGACGCTTGGCTCCTGCGCGCCGGAGACGCCGTAGCGGCCGTCGATCACGAAGAACGGCACGCCGTTGATCCCGTAGGCGCGGGCCTGGGCCATGTCGGCGGCGACGTCGTCGGCGTGGTCGCCGGCCTCGAGGGCCGTGCGGACCTCGGCGCCGTCCAGGCCGACCTCCTCAGCGAGCCGGACGAGCTCGTCGAGGCGCCCCACGGGAACGCCCTCGGTGAAGTACGCCTTGAGCAGGCGCTCCTTCATCTCGTACTGCAGCCCCTTGACCTTGGCGTGGTGCAGCAGCTCGTGAGCCTTGAGGGTCTTGGTGTGCCGGACCGCCGGGTAGTCGAACGCGAGGTCCTCGCCCGCGGCGATCTGCGTGACCTGGGCGAACATCTGCTCGGCCTGCGCCGGAGAGACCCCCTTGCGCTCCGAGAAGAACTGGGCGATCGGGCCCTCGAAGTCGTGCGGGGTGTCCGGGGCGAGCTCGAACGAGTGGTACTCGACGTCGATGTCTGCCTCCGTGAGCGTGATCGCCTTCTCCAGGCGGCGCTTGCCGATGTAGCACCACGGGCAGGCGATGTCGGACCACACGTCGACCTTGATACGGGGGTTCATGGTGGGTGCAACGCTGCGCGACGACACCTATTCCACCGTCATACCTGTACCAGTATGATCGTGTCATGGACACCGCAGCACTGATTCGGGACGCCCGATCGCGGGCAGGCATGAGCCAGGGCACGCTCGCCCGTCGCGCAGGTACATCGCAGCCCGCGATCTCTCGCTACGAAGCAGGTGTCGCCTCACCGTCCGTCGAGACACTGGACCGACTGTTCGCCGCGATGGGCTTCGGCCTCGAACTGACAGTTCGCCCGCAGGCCAGATCACTCGACGTACGGAGCGAACGCATGGCCAAGCTGCGTCGCCACCGGCGGGCGATTCTCGCCGCAGCGCACCGGCACGGTGCTGCGAACCTCGCGGTCTTCGGATCGGTGGCCGCGGGGACCGACGGCCCGACGTCAGACATCGATCTGCTCGTCGACATCGACGTACGTACGCGCGGCCTGATGCCGATCCTCGAGCTGCAGGACGAGCTGGAGACGCTGCTCCGGGAGAAGGTCGACGTCGCCCCGCGTAGCGCGCTGGCCCTGCACGTGGCGGCACGGGCTCTCACCGAAGCAGTGCCGCTGTGAAGGCGCTGTCGGATGGCCTCACGGCCGTGCACGACGACGTCCCGTGGCGAAATATCGCGCGCATGAGGGATCTCATCGGTCACCTTCACTACAAGCTGGACGCCGACATCGTCTGGGCCACTGTCGGGGAGCCGCTCGAGCAGCTGCGCGGAGCCGCTGAGCAAATCAGGCGCGAACTCGAAGGCTGACGCTTAGCCAGCGACGTACGGGTGGATCTGGCGATCACGCTCGACCCTGGCCTTCAGAGCGTCCGGCTCGACGCCCAGTTCGAGGGCGAGCCAGATCCGGAAGACGAGGACGCTCTCGCGCCACCGATTCGCTAGATCCACCGGGTCAGGGAGCGTCCTGTTCGCATGCTTCACGGCGTTGTACGCATCGGCGGTAGCGGCCGCCCACGCGGCACCGTTGAATGGGAGCACTGTTCGGCGAGGGCCGCTCCCACACGACGGTCGAGTACTCCGACCTCGTCGTCGAGACACCGGTCGTGACTGCTACCGACGACGGGCGTGCGCGGGTGACGAACACCGGGGAGCGACCCGCGCTCGAGACGATCTAGGTATATGTGTCCGACGTCGTCACGTCGGTGAGGTGGGCGGACAAGGAGCTCAAGGGCTACCGCCAGGTGTCGGTCGCTCCGGGCGAGTCGGTACACGTCGAGCTCGAGATCCCGGCGTCGGCGTGCACGATCGTCGACGCCGCCGGCCGACGAATCGTCGAGCCGGGCGCGTTCTAGCTGCTCGTCGGCCGTCGTCCCGAGACGAGGTGCTGCTGCGCGCCGACTTCACGGTGACGTAGTCACGCGACGAGGACCTCCCGCCCAGCACCCCAGCTGGGCGGGCCGCGTCCGGCCGCGTCCGGGCCGCGACTTCGTCAGTTCGGTCGCGACTTCGTCGGTTGGAGCCGACGAAGTCGCGCACCAGCTGACGAAGTCGCGGGCACCGCGGGTGTCCGTCAGTTCGGAGTCTCGCCCGTCAGGTCGTCGTCGGAGAGCTCTTCGTCGCTGTGGACGGTCTTGGGAGCCTGCGAGGGGGGAACTGCCGGCTTCGACGGGGCAGGCACCCCGAGCCCTGCATCTTCGAGGGAGTCGTGAAGCAGCGAGCGAAACCGCTCACCCGCGTCGTGCATCGCCTGCCCGTAGGCCAGTTGTGCTGCAGCGCCGCCGGCGGCTCCGGCTCGGTGGTAACCGCCCCACACCTCCACCGTCGTGTATTCGCCGCCGCTGGGGTCGATGCGCAGCACCCAGAACGTGTCTCCAGACTTACGCACCGTCCAGTAGGTGCCGTCAGCGGTGTAATTGCGATAGCCCGTGGGGCGAAGTGACGTCATTGGCCCAGCATGGCAGCGCTCGGACTATTTGCCCAGGGTCGAGCGATCGCCGCACCGTGCGCGTCTGCTGACGCCGCTCAGTACCGCCTCGGGTCCTGCGGCCCGAGCGGTCCTGCGACGAAGATCCCGAACCTGGTTTCGCAACCGTCACAGTGCCATCGCGGGTTCACCACTCCCATGACGCATCCACCCATGACCCACCGTTCTGGGTCGGGCGGGACGGTGAGAAGTCCGTATTGGATGCCGCGCACGTCGTCCGATCCGCACTGCGGGCACCGCGGCCACAGCAGCGCTCTCCTGAAGTCCTCGAGCGAGGTGCTGTGCGACAACCGGTGGCAGCGAACGCAGAGTGCAGCGGCATCGTCGACCTGGTCTTGGATATCGAGCTGTATGTCGCGAAGCTCACCTCGGAAGTAGTGCAGTTCCCAAGAATCCAACTCGACATCACACATGGCGCAGGTGAGCGCCTCTTCGGGCGTTGCGCGCTGCAGCACCACCGCAACATCGACGGCGGTCGCGGGCTCGGCTGCTCGACAGTCCCCGGCAACGAGAAAGAACCCGCCGGGCCGCTCAATCTCGTCTGCAAGGGCGGCAAGGAGTGCTCTCGCCGCGCGCACCGGGACGCGCTGTGAGCCGTCTGGCAGGTCCACGTCTGCCCGCTCGCAGAGTTGCCGCCACGACAGCGGACGCACGAGTGGGAGGCGCTCATCGCCTGCTTCCAGCGCAGCCACAACCGGCGGGTTCGAGGCCAGTATGCGCATCACCACGTCACCGTCCCGTTCGCGCTCCGCAGCGCCAAGGCTGTCGTCAGGGTCGTCCAGAGCGAGAGCCAGTGCCGCGTGAGGCCAGTCGTCGTGCCAGACGACGTGGAGCGAACGCCCTGGGGCCATCTCGAAACCGGAAGGAAGCGTCGGCGAGGCCACGAGTCGCGGCTCGTAGGCCTGCGGATCGTCTTCGGCCTCTTCTTCGGCTGTGACACGCGCGCCGATGATGGCGTCGATGATCTCGTTGCGCGTCAACTCCCGAAGCTCTTCTTGGGCGTAGCCCACCCCGGTCGTCACAGCGAGAGAGATGAGCGCTTGGCGGTCGAGCCTGTCGAGGGCCGGGTCGAAAGGGTACAGGCGGGGCACCACGTATTCGTTCTGCACGGTCTTCCTCCAAGTTCGGAGCCTTCAGCCGACGTTACGTTCGACGTCCGAGGCCATCGATCAGTTGCGGGCCGACAACCGCGTCCGCCCGTTGATTCATCACGCCACCATCCGGTGCGCCATCGTCTCCATCTGCTCCATGACCAGCTTGATCGCCCCGGGCTGCTTGTCCGGCGGGTAGTCGTACTTCACGAGCAGGCGCTTGATCGACGACCGGAGCTTGGCCTTGACATCGTCGCGGACCGTCCAGTCCGTCTTGACGTCGCGGCGCATCACGGCGACGAGCTCACGGGCGATCTGCGCGAGCACGTCCGTGCCCTGCACGTCGACCGCGGACTCGTTGGCCGCGACCGCGTCGTAGAAGGCGAGCTGGTCCTCGTCGAGCGGTGGGTCGAATGTCTTGCCGCGGTCGGCCTCGTGGGCGATCTCCTTGGCGAGCTCGATCATGGCGGCGATGACTTCTGCGGAGGTCAGCTGCTGGTTCGTGTACCGGGTCATCAGCTCGACCAGCCGGTCGGAGAACGCACGCTGGCGCACCAGGTTGTGCCGCGTGACGGACCGGGACTCCTCCATGACGAGCTTGCGCAGCGCCTCGATCGCTAGGTGTGGGTGCTCGGCGCTCTGGGTGCGCGCCAGGAAGTCGGGCGTGAGCTCGCTGAGGGACGGCCGGGGCATCCCTGCCGCGCCGTAGATGTCGAGCACCTCGCTCGAGACGACGGCACCTGCGACGAGCTGGTTCAGCAGCCGCTGCACCTCGTCGGGGATGGGTTCGCCGCGGGCCTGGCGGTCCTCGGCGTCCCACTTGCCCATCCACACGCGCACCTCTTCGTAGAACTGCACCTCGGGGCGCAGCGGCGCGAGCTCGTCTGCGCGCCCGGCAATGGCCCAGGCGCGCGCGAGCTGGCCCGCGAGACGGCGGAACTGAGCGCCGAGCGTCTCGTCGTCGCCCGTGACCTTGTTGCCCGGCGTCGCGGGGTCGCGCAGGTAGTTGACCGTCGAGTTCACGGCCGAGATGAAGGCGCGCGGGCCGGGTCGCGCGGCCCGGGCCCGCCAGTCGTGCCCGGCCAGGACCTCGCGCACCCGCCCGAGGAGCTCCTCGGTCAGCGCGACCGCGTCGTCCACGGACCGCCCGATGGGCTTGGTCTCCTGATCGGTCGCGGTGTACTCCGCGAGCGCGTTCGCGAGGTTGTCGGCGAGCGGCGCATAGGCGACGAGCAGGCCGTCCTGCTTGCCGCGGAACGTGCGGTTGACCCGGGCGAGGGTCTGCATGAGGAGCGCGCCCTTGAGAGGGCGGTCCAGGTAGATCGTGTGCAGGGGCGGCGCGTCGAACCCGGTGAGCATCATGTCCTTGACGATCACGATCTCGAGCTCGTCGTCGGGGTCCTTGAGCCGGGCCTTGACGGTGGCGTTGGCCGAGTCGCGCCGCACATGCGCGGAGACCGGGGGCACGTCGGAGGCCGTCCCGGAGTAGACGACCTTGATGCGCCCCTCCGACAGCTCGTCGGAGTGCCAGTCGGGGCGCAGGGAGATGATCGCGTCGTAGAGCCGCGCGCAGATCTCTCGCGTGGCGCCGACGATCATCGCCTTTCCCGGCACGGACGGTCGCTCGGTGGTGCCCAGCACGCGCGCCATGTCGCTCCGCCGGGACTCCCAGTGCTCGACGACGTCCGCGGCGAGCATGGCGATGCGCTCCGGGGCGCCGTAGACGGCGTTGATGACCGCGACGGACTGCTCGAGGCGTTCGCGCTCGACGTCGTCGAGCCCGGCGGTGACCTCGTCGGCAGCGGCGTCGATGACGTCCTCGCTGACGCCCGCGGCCATCTGCACCTTGACGAGCCGGCTCTCAAAGTAGACGGGAACGGTGGCCCCGTCCTCGACGGCGCGGGTGAGGTCGTAGATGTCGATGTAGTCCCCGAACACGTCGCGCGTGTTGCGGTCCGCGAAGGAGATGGGCGTGCCGGTGAACGCGATCAGGGTGGCGTGCGGAAGGGCGTCACGCAGGTGCCGCGCGTAGCCGTCGAGGTCGTCGTAGTGGCTGCGGTGGGCCTCGTCGACGATCACGATGATGTTGGACCGCTCCGACAGCAGCGGGTGGTCGGCGCCGGCTTCCCGCTCGGCCTGGCTGCGCCCGAACTTCTGCAGGGTGGTGAAGTACAGGCCACCGGACGCGCGGCCGCTGAGCTCGCTGCGCAGCTCCTCGCGGCGGCGCACACGCTGGGGGGCCTCGGGGATGAGCAGGCTCTGGCTGAACGTCTCGAAGAGCTGGCCGTCGAGCTCGTTGCGGTCGGTGACGACCACGATGGTCGGGTTCTTGAGCTTGGGGTGGCGCATGACGTGGGCGGCGTACAGCTCCATCTCCATGGACTTGCCCGAGCCCTGGGTGTGCCAGACGACGCCGGCCTTGCCGTTGGTCTCGACCGCCTGGACCGTGGTGCCGACGGCCTTGGTGACGGCGAAGTACTGGTGGGGCTTGGCGATGCGCTTGGCGAGCCCGGCCTCGCCCTCGTCGAAGGCCACGAAGCCGCGCAGGATCTGCAGGAACCGCTCCTGGTTGAACAGGCCGTGCAGGGCGAGGTCCAGGGCGGTCTCGCCCTCGGCCATCGTGGCCGACGTCGCGACCTCGCCCTCGTCGGTCACGTTCCACGGCGCGAAGTGGTGCAGCGGCGTGAAGGGCGTGCCGTACTTGGCGGAGATGCCGTCGGAGGCGAGGACGAGCACGGCGAACCGGAACGCGAGGGGGAACTCGCGCACGTAGGTCTGCAGCTGGGCGTGAGCGGCGGTGACGTCGGCGCGCGCGGCGCCGGCGCGCTTGAGCTCGATGATCGCCACGGGCAGCCCGTTGAGGTAGAGGACGACGTCGAAGCGCCGCTCGTAGTCGCCGCGGATCACGGTGACCTGGTTGACGGCGAGCCAGGAATTCTCGCTGGGTTCCGCGCTGACCAGCCGGATGGTCGGGGTCTGCTGCTGGCCGGCGTCGTCGATGTAGCTCAGGCCACGGAAACCCTCGGTGAGGAAGCCGTGCAGCCGCTGGTTCTCTGCGATGGCGTCCTGCGACGCCGGGGCGAGGACCATGGCGAGGGCCTGGTCGAGGTAGTCGCGCGGGACGGCCGGATTGAGCGCGCGCATGGCTGCCCGCAGGCGGGACGGGATGACGAGCTCGTCCCACGTCTCCCGCTCCCCGGTCCCCGGGGCAATCGCAGCGCCGGGCACGGGCTCCCACATCAGTGGCTCGGCCAGCACCTCGAGGGCGAGCTGCTCCCAGGCGTCCTCGTTCAGAGCTGCACTCATGATGTCTCCTTCGACGCGGGTCTGGTCCAGTGGTCGCGGCGTTCTTGGCTCACCCAGGAGTCGGGCATGGCGGCCAAAGCGTGCGCACGAAGACGTGGCATCGGACTTCTGCTCTTAACCTGCGACTTCACCTTGTAAGTCCCTTGAGAGTCGTCTTAAGAGTGGCGGGGCGTGGCCCCAACGTCAGTCGGCACCCACGGTCAGGACCCCATCGAGGCCGCGATCCGGGTGGTACGACCAGGAGACTGAGAGGTCGTCCCACTCCTCGGTCTGCCGGCCGTCCATCGAGGTCGTCTGGCTGATGTGGGAGGTGATGTGCGTCGGCATGTCCAGCTCGGCGAACAGGCAGGCCGTGTCGAGGTAGTCGGCGCCCATGAAGTCCTCCTCACCCTTGGTGTCGAAGATGAGGGAGGCGCCCTCGTCGGCGACCGTGATTCCGGAGGCGCCGGCGAGGTCACAGGCGTCGACGGCGTCCGAGAGCACCTCGAGCGTCGCCGCCTGCGCTGACTTGTTCATGACCGCGACGACGACGCCGACGCCGCCCGCGCCGAGCAGCAGGCCCACGACTCCCGTCGCCACCGGGAGCACCCACGCCGGGCGCGGACGCCGGGCAGGCGGGGGCCACTCGGCCGACGACGACGGCGCTGGGCTGGGAGGGACCGGCGGGTTGGGTGGCGTCGTGACCTGGGGCTGGTGGTCGGGCGGCGGTGCGAACTGGTCAGTCATGATGCGGTCTCCTCAACGAGGTCGATGGCGTCGCGCACGCGGAGCGTGCCCGACATGAGAGCGGGGAGCAGGGCGTCGCGGGTGGCCGCGAGAGTGGCGTTCTCCGCGTAGAGATTCCGACGAGTTGCGAACCAGGCGGCGGCGCTCCGCTCGAGGTCCTGCCGCGCGTCCGCCACCGGAAGGCGAATCTCCAGCCGCTTGAGATTGCCCATACTGATCTTCGGTTGTACGGCACCTGTGACTAGTGTTGAGACATCTGCACGGCGAATCGCGACATAGAGCACTTCCGTGGAGACGCCGCGGCCTGAAAGCACGTGTGCATGGTTGTTCACCCACGCAGGACCCCAGATATACTGCGTCACCGGCCGGCGCTGTTCTGTGATCACAGAACCATCCTCGCCGACGAGAACCAGGCGATCGTCAAAGAGGGCTTCGTCCACCCACCCAAAGACACCACTGGCTCCATAGTAAGGGATCGGCCCTGGCCGCGATTCACGCTCCCGCGACGACAGTGGAACGCGGAGACGATTGTGAAACTCGGCAACTGTCGCCAAGGTCGCAGTCTCCGAATCGCCGGCAATGGAGCGCTCAAAGTGAGCGTCTATGAGCCCTTCCCCGATCGCGATCATCTTCGTGTTGGCGGCGATCTTGTCGTCGAGCGCGCCCAGCACCTCCGCGATCGCTCGCTGCTTGTCGAGGGCGGGGAAACCGGTTAGCGGAAACGTCCGGACGTCCGCAACGTTCAAGTGCGGGACGGTCGAGCCGGCGGCCTTGACTTGTAGCAGCGCCAGATTTTTTGGAGATGTAAGCAAATAGTACAGGAATCGGCTATCCGCTCGATCTCGAGCAGGACGCAAAAGAACGGTGCGCTGGCCCGGAGCGACACGAACGCCTCGAGGAATGCGCACGACAGGCCCGACTGGAGCTTCACGCGCCAGCAAGAGGTCCCCCTCCTGCGGGCACAGCCGCTTCGTCCACAGATCGTATGTCTCGCGTGAGATCCGTCGAGCCTCATCGAAGTTGATGATGTTTCCGCGCATCGCAGGCGTTCCGACCGCAAAGCACTCACCGGTCAAATCGATCGGCGCCGACTTATGCTCACAGTCGACGATTTGATCGCAGACGTCGCTGAGATAGAAGTCAGCCACGGATCCTCCCCAGCTGCTCGCGGACGACCTGCTCGAGCCGGGCGGACTCTTCGAACTGCGCGAACAGCTCGCCCGTCAACCGCTCGATCTTCTCGTCGAGCGGCTCGGCGTCCTCCTCGACCTCGGCCGCACCGACATACCGCCCGGGCGTGAGCGCGTAGTCCGCCGCCTTGATCTCGGCGAGAGTCGCTGACTTGCAGAACCCCGCGACGTCGTCGTACGTCTGCCCGGCCTCGATCGCCGACGGCGTCCCGCGCCAGGCGTGGAACGTGCTGGCGATGCGCGCGATGTCGGCGTCGGACAGCGCGCGCTCCGCGCGGTCGACCATGTGTCCGAGGTTGCGGGCATCGATGAAGAGCACCTGGCCGGTGCGGTCGACCGCCCCGCCGTCGCCCGCCGTCTTGTCCTTGGCGAAGAACCACACGCACACCGGGATGCCCGTCGACCGGAACAGCTGAGTGGGCAGCGCCACCATGCAGGACACCAGGTCCGCCTCGACGATTCGCGCCCGGATGTCGCCCTCTCCCCCGGAGTTGGTCGACATGGAACCGTTCGCCATCACGACGCCCGCGGACCCGCCCGGGGCGAGCTTCGACAGGATGTGCTGCACCCACGCGTAGTTCGCGTTCCCCGCGGGCGGCACGCCGTACTTCCACCGCGGGTCGCTCTCCGAACGCGCCCAGTCCTTGATGTTGAACGGCGGGTTCGCCAGGACATAATCCATCGCCACGTCCGGGTGGATGTCGCGCGCGAACGTGTCCTGCCACTTGCTGCCCAGGTTCGCATTCAGGCCGTGCACCGCGAGGTTCATCTTCGCCATGCGCCACGTGCGCTCATTGAGCTCCTGGCCGAAGATCGAGATGGCCTGAGTGTCGGCGTCGTGCCGCTCGAGGAACTTCTCTGTCTGCACGAACATGCCGCCCGACCCGCAGCACGGGTCGTACACCCGGCCCTGGTAGGGCTCGAGCACCTCGACGAGCACCCGCACCACACCCGGGGGCGTGTAGAACTCCCCACCCCGCTTGCCCTCGGCGGCGGCGAACTTGCCCAGGAAGTACTCGTACACCTCCCCCAGCAGGTCGCGCGCCTTGCTCGCGCCACCACCGGTGAACCGGGTGTCGTTCAGCAGGTCGATCAGCTCGCCCAGGCGGCGCTGCTCGACGTTGTCCTGGTTGAAGATGCGCGGCAGCGTCCCCACGAGCGAGGGGTTCGCGCCCATGATGAGCGCCATCGCGTCATCGACCAGCTCGCCGACCGTCCGCGCGGGCTCGCCCATCGCCGCCGGCAGGCCCTTCGCGTGCTCCGCGAGGTAGCGCCAGCGCGCCGTCGTCGGCACCCAGAAGACGCCGGCACCGGTGTACTCGTCGATGTCGTCCAGCAGCCCGGCCACCTGATCCTCGCGGTAGCCCTCCGCCAGGAGGTCGTCGTTGATCTGCTGGCGGCGCTCGTCGAACGCGTCCGACACGTACTTGAGGAACACGAGCCCGAGGATCACGTCCTTGTACTGCGAGGCATCCATCGAGCCGCGCAGCTTGTCCGCTGCCTTCCACAGCGTGTCCTTGAGCTCCTTCATCGTCATGGGCGCGGACGGATCCGCAGAACGCTTCCTGGGGGGCATGGTCAGCCTTCCTTCTCAGTGGATACGTCGGCACGCGCAGACGTGAGGGCGAGGGCGCCGCACGCAACGGCGTCAGTCAGGGTGGTGGTGGCGTCGTCGAGGGCGGCGAGACGGGCCTGCAGATCGGCCCGCACCTGGGCCGACCGCTCGAGCGCGTCCTGCAGCACCGGCGCCTGAGCGTCGGGGACCAGGGGCACGCGCCACGATCGCCACGGCTCGCCCGGCGGGGCGGCGCGGATCGCCTGCGCGAGGACCTCCGGGAGGAGGCCGGCCGGCGCGGATTCCGTCAGGCGGAGGACACGTGCGGGCGATGCGACGACGCACACTCCGTCGGTGTCCACAAAGGCACGCGGCGTCGGGGACGTGCAGAACACGACGTCCCCCGGCTGGGTGTAGCGCGAGGACGGATAGCTGCCCGCGAGGGTCAGGCGGTCGACTGTCCTGGCCCCTCGCGGGCTGTCGCCCATAAGTTCGGCAACCCCGAGGACGACCGCGCCACTGCCCCCGTCCTCGATGTCCTCGGCGGCGATCCGGCTCCCCGCCACGCGGCGCACGGCCTTGTCGCGGACAAGTGCTCCGAGCGTCGTCGTCGGCCTCGGGCCGGGCTCGTGATGCTCGACCTCGACGCCGAACGGCACGACCGGAACGGAGACTCGGGCCGCGGCCTCCTCCACGCGCAGCGCGGCAGCTACCGAGTCGATCTGTGCGCGCGCCCGGGTCACGTCGGGCGGTCCGACGAGGTCGCCGCGCGTGGCCACGAGGTCGCTCGTGCCGACGACGCGCGCGTAGCGGAAGGCGTGAGCACGGACCGCTCGCTCATCGCCGAGGGCCGCGAGGACATCCGTGACGACGTCCTCCACTCTCGGCTCATCAAGGGCGGCACTGTCCGGCTCCGCGACCGTGACCCACCGCCGCTCGACTGGAACACCCGGGTGCGCGGAGCCGAGCACCCAAATCGCCAGGCGCTGTCGCGGGTGGGCCGGCCAGCACCCCGCGGGCAGGAGCAGGACCGCGCGCACCCGACCCGTGCGCAGCACCGCAGCGCGCGCCTGCGCGAGCGCCGGCGTCGTCGCCTGCACCAGCCCGCTCGCCGGGGCGACGACCACGGCGCGATCCTCGTCCCGCATCGACAGCGCAAGCTCCTCGACCGCTTCCAGCACCTGCGCGTCAGACGCGTCGACGAGCTCCGGGCTCGGGAACTGCGCGTAGAGCACGCTGCCCGTCGGCACCTGCTCCAGCAGGTCACCCCCGACCACGCGGGTCGACCAGCCCGCCCCAGCCAGCAGTCGGTGGGCATGCCGTCCGGCGGCGCTGCGCGCGAGCGGGAGCAGGACCTCGGGTTCGGCACCCTCCAGGAACCGGGCGCGCGCACGCCCCAGGGTCGAGGTCGCCCCCGTGGCGGCGACGATGGCCGCGGGCCCCTCGACACCGAGCACCGTCGCGACGATTCGAGCGACGAAGTCGGCCGCCCGCGCGTCGAGCGCTGTCGCGCCCGCGACGTGCATCCCGAGGCGCACGCGCATCGCGTCGAGAGCCGCGAGCGCCGCCGACGGCGTATAGGCAGCCGCAGCCATGGCGTCCGCGCGTGCCGCCCAGTCGGGTGCGCTCTCCCCCAGCGCGTCGATCTCGCTGTAGACGAAGGCGTCGGCGGGATCGACGTCGTCGGCCAGCTCAAGGAGCTCCGCGGCCGAGCGGGCGGACAGCTCCTCACCGGTGAGCGCCTTGACCGCGAGGAGGGACGTGAGCCCGGCCAGCGCCGTCGGACGCTCAGCGGACCCAAGCGCGTCCAGTGCGACGAACATCGCGGCGTCCTCCGCCACAGCCGGGTTGTTACCGAGCGCCGTCGCGAGCAGCCACTCGACCACGGAGGCCTGGTCGAAGTACTCGCGGCCCTCTTCGAGCACCGCGGGAGCCGGAAACGGCTGAGCGCTCTCCGCCTTGCGCCGGCGCCACATCGAGACCACCGGACGCTGGACCTGAGCGAGCGCGGCAACGTCCGCGAGGGTCATGAGTGGTGCGGGTGCCGAAGTGATCGTCATGCCGCACCTCCCTGGTGGGTCCGTTGATGTCGTGTGGTCAATCTAGACCGGCGGCGTGACCCACAACAGCCTGTTGCTTGATAACCCCCATTATCGCGCGCATTGCTAGGGCAAATCGGCCGGCCGCAGACAGAGTGGCACCACCACGACCGACGCAAAGGAGATCGAGATGACACCGCCCCCGGCCGCCCCAACTCCTGGCCCTGCCTACGACCCACTCACCCCGCCCCCGCCGCCTCCCACCCGGAGGAAGCCGCGCACCAAGCTCATCGCCGCCTCGTGGGGCGCGGGCGGGCTCGTGCTGGGTCTGATCCTTGGCTCCGTGGGCACCCAGTCTGACGACACGCCAGCCGTGACCCTCCCGTCCGCAGCCAGCACGACTGCGTCCACGACGGAGGACCCGGCGACTCCCAGCCCGTCCGCGGTCGAGCCGACCACCGAACCCGCAGACGACGAGCCGACGCCCACCCCGGATGCTGCCGCCGAAGGCAGCCGGAGCGCCCCCTTCACGATCGGCGAAACCGTCGGGAACGAAGACTGGTCCGTCACGCTCGGCGAGCCCACCGAGGCATGGAAACGCGTCAAGGCCGAGAACCAGTTCAACGACCCACCCGCCGACGGCTTCGAGTTCTACCTCGTGCCCGTCACCGCGACCTACATCGGGGACGAGTCCGGGTTCGCCTGGCTCGACCTCCGCGTGAAGTTCGTCGGTGCCGACGGCGTCACCTACGAGGACCGCTGCGGTATGATCCCCGACGACCTGGACGACGTCGGTGAGCTGTACGAGGGCGGCGTCGCGAAGGGCAACACCTGCGTCGTCGTCCCGGAGGGCGCCGAGGGGCTGTGGACGCTCACGGCCGGGTGGTCGGATCCGGTGTTCTTCGTCGCGGGAAGTTAGGTCGTCGAGGGCCGACGACGGTCTCTTCAGACCGGCCGGGCGCGCTCCCCGAACTCATGGGGAGCGCGATCCGTGCCGATACAGCGACCAGCAGCGCTGGAGCACACACCCCTGAGAGGAGACGCGATGTCTCGGACGCACTCCTCACCTGCCGCGGATCTCTCGCCCGCGCAGATCGAGCGCCAGCACCTCGTCCAGCGAGAGCTCGAGCGTCGAGCAGTTCTCGAGGCGCGCCGGGCCGCTCGGCACCGCGCTGCGACCAGCGCTCTGCTTGGAGAGGCAGAGCTCCGTCAGCAGGCGAGGCTCCGTCGACAACTGGTGCACCTGATGCGACGCCTGTCCGCCAGACGCCAACTCCAGGATGACCTTCGAAGGAGCGCGCGCCTGGTCGACGACACGATCGCCCGGGTCGCACCGACGGCGTCGGGCATCGCGGCATGGCGCAGCCAAGCGTGGCCGCGAACGCAAAGCGCGCTTGAGGCGTTACCGCCCGAGGTCGCTAGCGAGATCTTGTGCGCACTCGATGCAGCGCGGTTCATCGATGTCGCCGACGACGACGCGTACGTCGTTGCCCTCTCCCTACCCTTGCGGATGTCCACGGGCGAACTGGCCCCCGCCGCGCAGATCGCGCGGGGCCTCGAGAGCGTCGCGAGCGGGGAAGCGCTGCTGCGGTCCGACGCCGCTGCGATGGTCGGTTCAGGCGACACCGTCCTCGCCGAGGAAGCGCTCCTCCGGCACCCCACGGCGAGCCGCACCCTCGACCCAAGCACGTGGAACTCACGGGAGCGCGCCTACCTTCGCGCGCGATCTGAACCTCGTCAGCTGTCGGACGACGAAGTCTCGCTCCTCGGATGGACCCACGAAGCCCGGCGGCGCGCCCTCCTCGCGGGAAGCGACCCGGCCCGCGCGACGGGGGTAGACCCGACCGCAGCACCGGACGAGATGGACCGGCTCTACCGTGCGCTCAACGGCGACCTCACAGCCGCCTCCGAAGCGATCACGCAGCGTGACAGCCACATGGCGGTCCTCGAGCAGTTCCTTGCTACCCCGGAGGATGCGCTGCACAACTACTCGAGCGACCCGTCGTTCTGGCGCCTGCTCGACGCCCGAGTCGAAGGCGGGATCGTTGGCGCTTCGACAGAGTTCATTCGATGGCAAGCGCTCCATCGGCTGAGGCGCGCGCTCCACTCCCGTGGGCCGCACGCTGGGCGCGCGCTGCTCGGACACGCTCGCTCAGTCGGTGGGGGCCTGATAGTCCAGGGCGAGGTGGAGATGATTGCCGCGTACATCGAGGTCATGACCAGCAATGAGGCGAGCGCGTGGCGCGCAGCGCTCTCGCGAGTCCGCAAGATCACCGACCCGCGAGCCGCGCACAATGCTGAGCTGCTCACTGAAGCCTGTCGCCGGCTGAAGGACAGCGGGGCACCGATCGCGCGCGAAGCCGTCAAGAGTCCGTTCGTCGTCCTCGGTGTCGACGATGCCGCCCCGCACTGGAAGGCACGGTGGAAGGCACTGCGTCTTGAGCATCGCGCCGATGAAGAGCGCTCCGCAGAGCTCAACTGGGCCAAGCAGCGCATCGAACGCGGATCGACCCACTTCGTGCTGCCCTTGCACGCGGGGATCTACCGCCCTCCGCTGCGGGGCAAGCTCATGCCGTCCTCCGTTCCCTACCGGCGGGAGACGCGAGGTCTGACGCCACGAGACGTTGCGACGTGGCGCGCCCAAGCCAACGCCGCCCTCAGCACTGCTGCGCTCGCCAGTGCACGGCCCACAGCCCTGCTCACGAAAGTGAATACATATGTCTGACCCCGGCACGAAGAAGGCGCCCGACGCGGGACAGACGGCCCGAGCGGCCAAGAGCGCTGCACCGAGTCCCCGCGCCTCGAGAGAGAAGAACTCTGGTCAGCCGCGCCAGGCCGCTCCTCGGGGAGAGCCTGCTGCAACCGAGGAACCGAAGAAGTCTCCGAGGCGCACGGCTGGCCCCAAGAGCCGAAAGCCGACAGCACCGACGAGGCACCAGTCCCGTGGGGCGGCGGTCGAGGACAAGGCTACGGACAGCGCCACCGATGGTCCGGCAACAGAGCGAAGCGCAGCACCGGCCGCTGGATCGGCGACGCGGGGCGCGACCGGCAAACCCCGGACACAGGCGCCTGCCGCGCCGACGGAACCCCCTCGCGAACTGCGCGCTCTCGCTGAGGAGCTAGCTGCGCTGAAGGCGACCATCACCCCCCTCACGGCCGCCGTCGAGTCGCTCACGGCGTCGCGCGACAGCGAGGAAGGCCCGACCACCCAGGAGCTTGATCGCGAGCTCGCGATCGCTGCCATGGTCCATCAGCAGCAAGCCCTGGTAGTTCGCCTCTCACAGATGGCTCAGCGAGCCACGTCGGTCGATGTCGTGCGCGCCATGACCGATCAAGCGCTGAGGGAGGTCAGAGTCCGGCGCGTCGAGACCATCGAGGACCCGCTGTGGTTTCCCGGTGTCGACGACCCCACCTCCTATGACGTCATGGCTCCCGCGTACGTCGACCTCGCCACCAGTCGTCTCATCCAAGCGGGCGTAGCCGTCGAACGCCCCACCACGACCACCACCGACCCAGAACTCACTGCCGACATCGTGCCGTCGGACTCGAAGGAATAGGACCCCACCGTGAACTTTGGCATCGACTTCGGCACATCCAATTGCGCGGTCGCGCTCTGGGAGGACGATACGACGCGCGTCATCCCGTTCGACAGTGCAAACGTCGATGCCGACTGGTACGGCTTCGGCAGCGAGCTTGTCTTCCCGTCCGTGTACGGCACCGATGCGACGTCCCAGCAAGCGATGTTTGGATGGAATGCCAAGCTCCGCTCCGTTCACCAGGTCGAGGCCGTCAAGCGACTCCTCGCCGGCCACCAGACAGTGCAGATCGGCCCCCGCTCATACCCGGCGTCGCACGTCGCCACCCTCCTGTTCCGCGCGATCAAGTCCGGCATGGGTACCGCTGGCCTCGATGTGGCCGAAGCCGTTGTCACCGTCCCTGCCAAGTCCACCGGGCAAGCGCGGTACCGCACTCGCGAAGCTGCCCATCGGGCTGGCATCAAGGCGCTCTCGCTCATCAACGAGCCCACGGCGGCAGCCATGGCCTACGTCGATCGTGTGCGCACCGAGGGCACATACCTCGTCTATGACTGGGGTGGCGGGACGATCGACGCCACCGTGCTGGAGTACCGCGACGGCGTCCTGGAAGAGCGCGCGGCGAGCGGGCGCGCAGCGCTGGGCGGCATCGACATCGACGAGATCCTACGCGCGCGCCTCGCTTCCCGGCTCCGAGGCTCCTCGGATTGGGCACCCCATGAGCGGCGCGCCTTCGCCCTCGATGTCGAGCGCGCCAAAATCTCCCTGTCGGTCGACGAGCAAGTACTTCTCATGAGTCCACGGGGCGACTCGACCGCGACCCTGGACCGCGCGGAATTCGAGGACCTTGTACGTCCTCTCGTCGCCCAGACCCTCGAGCCAGTTCGAGAGGTGCTCGAGGACCTCGGGCTCGACCCACTGGGTCTCGACGCAGTCATCATGGTCGGGGGCAGCAGCAGAATCCCCCTTGCCCGGCGCCTTCTCGCCGAGGCCTGCGAGCAGGAGCCCGTCGACGCGCTCCTCATCAACCCACTTACTGCCGTCGCCGAAGGGGCAGCCTTCGCGGCAGCCGCACTGCGCAACCAGACCGACGACCTACCCTCATTCGTCACTGCGAACGCACTGGGCACTCGCGTCCAAGGCGAACACGGCGCGACCTTCTCGGAGATCATCCCGCGCAACTCACCGCTCCCCTTTCGAGGCACGCGGCTCTACAAGCCCAAGCACGAGTTCATGTCGAAGATTCGCGTTGACGTGTGGGAGGGCGATCCTGACCGTACGCTGTCGGATCCCTTCAATCAGCGGTTGAAGCAGCTCGAGATCCCCCTTGGCGAGCGGCTGCCCGCTGAGGAGGCCGTCTTCTCGATGGAGTTCACGTACTCCAACGAGGGCACCGTTTCGCTCAAGGTCATCCTCATACGCTCTGATCGTGTCGTGTTCGACGGACCGATCGACATCTTCGAAGACGACGAGTCGCAAGAGTTCGTCGAGCTCCCGCACGACGTCGCGGAGGTGCCGCCTCGCCCCGCGCGGGCACCCGTCGCTCCCAAGCCCGGCCCAAGTGCAAGCCGAACCCTGATCTCTCCGCTGCGAAAGCCGGCTGCCCGAACATCGCAAGTCGTCCTTGTCGTCGACGGTTCCAACCTGGCGTGGGAAGGGAACCAAGGGGGAGCTGAACCACGTCCCAGCGTGCAGACGCTGTTCGTCGCACTGGACGAGCTCTTGGAAGACTTCCCGGCCGCCGACATCAAAGTCGTCGTCGACGCCAACTTCCGTCACCTCGTGAGCGACGACGAACGTCCGGCTGTGGACGAGGCCCTGCGCACCAACAAGCTGATCCAGCCGCCGGCGGGGACCCAAGGCGCCGGCGACGCTTTGCTGCTCAAGCTCGCTGACAAGGTTGGGGCAACGGTCGTCTCGAACGACTCCTACCGCGAGTTCCAAGAGGAGTACCCGTGGCTCCGTTCCGGTGACCGTCTGATCGGCGCGCGACGGTCAGGCGCCAACTGGATCTTCCTCAAGCGGACTCCGCCCGCGCCGCGAAGCGACAGCACGAAGCGCGCGGCGCCAGCAGCCAAGACCAGCCCTGCCGCCGTGCCGGAGACGTGGAAGACCAGTGGTTGGGCGGCGCAGACGGACTTCTCCAAGCCAAGTCGCAAGGTCGGTGTGACCTTCGGGCCCGTCAGCGACAACTACTACATGTCACCGTTGGACAGTAAGTAGGGATGATGTAGGAGCGGCGGGAGGGCGCGCCGCAGGTTGCGGTGCAACGCCGTGGCGGCCGGGTCATTCCGAGGCAACCATGGAGAGGTCACGCCCGCACCGACCCGAGGAGGACGCATGCCGCACGGTCACGTGTTCGTCGCGCCGGGCGACCTCGCGCACCTGTCGAGCGACGCCGTCGTCGTGCCGACCGACCGCGGCTTCCACCTCGAGCCGTACTGGTACGAGACCCTCGGGCTCGGGGACGACCCGAGCGCCGACGACGCCGCTCGCCTGCGGCCTGTGGAGTGGCCGGCCGACGGGTACGGGCCGGCGCCGGGCGAGGCCTTCACCGCGGCGGACGGGGACGTCGCGGACGGGGACGACGACGAGCGGCGGCGGGTGTGGTTCATCGACGTCGTGCCCACGCGCGCGACGGGCGGGACCGACGGTGCGGCGGAGCTCGCCGACCGAGTCCTGCGTCTGCTCGAGGCGGTCGCGGCGGACGACGCGCTGGCCGCGCGGACCGGGCGCCTGCTGCCGCTCGTCGCGCTCCCGGTCCTCGGGGTCGGCAAGGGCAGCCTCGGCGGGGCCCGGGGTGACGTCGTCGCTCGGCTCGTCGCGGCCTGCACCGCCTTCACGGGGCGACACGCGATCGACGTGGTGATCGTCGCCCGGCACGCCTCCGACTTCTCGGCGTTCCAGGACGCCCGGCAGGCGCTCGACGACAGCCCGCTGCCCGACGACCTCGAGTCGCAGGCACGTGACCTCGCCCACCGGGCTCGGCGCGGCGAGCTGGCCCTGTTCGTCGGCGGAGGCGTCAGCATGGGCGCCGGCCTCCAGGGCTGGCGCGACCTCCTCGCGGCGCTCGCCGAGCGCGCCGGGTCACCGGACCTGGTGGCCGACCTCGCGGCGCTGTCGAGCCCGCTCGACCAGGCCCAGCTGCTGCAGCAGGAGCTGGGCGAGGACCTGCGCCGGCACCTGCGCGACATCCTCGGGTGCGTGCGCCGGTATGCCCTGGCGCACGCTCTGCTGGCGTCGCTCGGGTGCGACCCGGTCGTCACCACGAACTACGACACGCTGTACGAACAGGCCCTGGGCGACGCCGTCGGCGCCGGCCCGGCCACGCTGCCGTTCGACGACGCGCAGGCGGGTGAGCCCTGGGTGCTCAAGATGCACGGCGACCTGCGCGAGGGCTCGCGGCCCGTGCTGTCCCGCAGCGACGTCGTCGGGTTCGACTCCGGCTCGGGGCCGGTGGGGGCGATGGTGCAGTCGCTGCTGCTGACCCGGCACCTGCTGATCGTCGGCGCCTCGCTGACGGACGACAACTTCCTGCGGCTCGCCCACGACGTCGCGTCCTTCCGGGAGACGCACACCGCTCGCTCCCGCGAGCGGCGGCCGATGGGCACCGTGGTCGCGCTCGCGGATAACCCGGGCAGCCGCCGGTTGTGGCAGGGCCGCTTCGAGTTCGTCGCGACGCACGTGCCGTCGCCCGGGCACACGGGCCGGGCGGCCCAGGCGCGCGACCTGGCCCTCTTCCTCGACCGCGTCGCGCTGCACGCGAGCACGCCCCGGTATGCGGCGGACGAGCGGTACGAGGGCCTGCTGCTCGACGACGAGGTGCGCGCCGCCCACGATGCCCGTCGGCTCCTCGCGGCGATCGACGGGCTCCCACCCCACGCGCGCGGCCGCTGGCGGCTGGTCCGGGAGGCGCTCGAGGCGAGTGGCGCCTCCCGCTCCCCCGACCTCGATGTGTAGTGCTACATTGGTACAAACGTGGCACAAAACTGAGGAGCTTCCGCATGTCCCCCACCTTGCTCGCGGCGATCCTGGGCGGCGTCGCCATCGCGGCCGTCGCCCGCGTGACCGGGCCCGCCGCCGCGCGGACCGCCGCGCACGCCTTCGCCCGCCGCGTCGACCTGGCCCTCACCGACGACGTGGCACCGCGCGTGGTGGACCGCCTCGCTGCGCGCGATCGCGCCAGCGGCGTGGGAGCCCTGGTCGCGGTCGCGTTCGGCGGGCTCTGGGCCGCGCTGACGGAACCAGCCGAGACCGTCGGCGGGATCGTCGTGGCCCTGGCCTTCTTCCTCGGCTACGCAGCCGGCAGTGCGCTCTACGGCTGGTACGAGTCCACGCGTCCGGTGCCCGCCGGCCCGCGCATCGCTCGCGCGACCACCCCGACGCACGCCGACTACATCGACCCGGTCGAACGCCTCGGGCTCCGGATCGGAGCCTTCCTCGCCCCCCTCCTGATCGGCGGGCTCGCACTCGTGGACGCCCTCAGCGACGCGATCGCCTTCGGGCCGTTCCCCGTGGGCGCCGCCGTCGTCGCCGTCGTCTGCCCCGTCGTCGCGAACGTGGCCGAGGCCCTGGGCGCCCGCCTCGTCCTCGCCCGGCCCCAGGTCGCCGCCACCCCGCACGAGCTCGCGTGGGACGACGCCCTGCGCGCTCGCACCCTGCGCGACTCCATCACCGCCCCGCTGATCGTGACGCTCTACGCGCCGCTGTTCTACCTCGGCGTCGTGGACGCGGGCCTCGAGGGCGGCTGGCCCGCGAACCCCGCGGTCGGCGTCGTGTCCGGGGTCTTCGGCACCTACATCCTGGTGCTCGTGCTCCTCACCCTCCTCGCGCTCGCCCGGCGGCCCGAGCGGCACTTCCGCCGCCGGCTCTGGCCGACCGCCCCGCAGGCCGCCCCCGCCGTGGCCGGCGCACAGCCGGACGCGGAGCCGCAGCCGTGATCCTCTCCCTCGACCCCACCTCGCACGTCCCGCCGTTCGAGCAGGTTCGCGCCCAGGTGGCGGCGCTCGCGGCGTCCGGTGCCCTGCCGCCCGGGCACCGGCTGCCGACCGTGCGGCGGCTGGCCGGGGACCTCGGCCTCGCGGTCAACACCGTCGCCCGGGCTTACCGCGAGCTCGAGCAGTCCGGGGTGATCGAGACCCGGGGGCGCGCGGGCACGTTCATCGCCGTGCGGGGCGCCGACGCCGAGCGCGAGGGCGCCGTCGCCGCCCGCGAGTACGCGGCCCGGACGCGCGCGCTCGGCCTCTCGCCGGGCCGGGCCCTGGAGCTGGCCCACGAGGCCCTGGGCGGCGCGCCGGGCTGATGCCCCATCCCCCACCGCAGCGCGCGACTTCGTGACTTTGCCGCCACTTCGTGACGTGGAAGTAGCGATCTCGCGGGCAAAGTCACGATCTCGCGGGCCGTGCCAGCGGGCGGGCGCGCCAGTGGGGACGGCTGATCGTCAGCGGGGGCGGGCTACCCGGCCTTCCTCCCACACCGGGGTGTCGCTCTCGCGGACCTGGCCGTCCGAGCCGAACACCAGGAACCGGTCGAAGCCGCGCGCGAACCAGCGGTCGTGGGTCACGGCCACGACCGTGCCCTCGAAGCCCGCGAGCCCTTCCTCGAGCGCCTCCGCCGAGTGCAGGTCCAGGTTGTCGGTCGGCTCGTCGAGCAGCAGCAGCGTCGCCCCGGCCAGCTCGAGCAGCAGGATCTGGAACCGCGTCTGCTGCCCACCGGACAACGTCTCGAACCGCTGCTCGACCTCCCGGGCCAGCCCGTAGCGGTCGAGGACCTTGCTCGCGGGCTCTCGCCCCAGACCCTGCCGGGTGCCGTCCCCGCGGTGCAGGATCTCCAGAAGCGTGCGGCCGTCGAGCTCCGGGTGCGCGTGGTTCTGCGCGAACCACCCGGGGCGTACTCGCGAGCCCAGGCGGGCGACGCCGGTGTGCGCGACGGGCGCGATGACGACGTCGTCCCCCACGAGCGCGTGCTCCGCGCCGCCGTCGGACCCGCCCGCCGCGAGCAGCCGCATGAAGTGCGACTTGCCAGAGCCGTTCGACCCGAGCACCGCGACGCGGTCCCCGAACCACAGCTCGGTGCTGAACGGCCTCATGAGCCCGGTCAGCTCGAGGTCCTCCGCGACCACCGCACGCTTGGCGGTGCGCCCACCGGTCAGACGCACCCGCACGTTCTGGTCCGCCGCGACGACCTCGGGCGGGCCGACCTCCTCGAACTTGCGCAGTCGGGTCTGGGCCGCCTGGTACCGGCTGGCGAGGCCGTCGTTGAACGCCGACCTGTCCTTCATCGAGCGCACGAGCTCCTTCAGCTTGACGTGCTCCTCGTCCCAGCGCCGACGCCGCTCCTCGAGCCGGCCCACGCGGTCCGCCCGGGCCTCGGCGTACGTCCCGAAGCCGCCGCCGTGCACCCAGGCGGTCGCTCCGGCGGCGCCCGGCTCCAGGGTCGCGACGTGCGTCGCGGTCCGCGCGAGCAGCTCGCGGTCGTGGCTGATGAACAGGACCGTCTTGGGAGAGTCGACCAGCGCGCCCTCGAGCCACCGCTTGGTCGGCACGTCGAGGTAGTTGTCCGGCTCGTCGAGCAGGAGCACCTCCTCCGGACCGCGCAGCAGGGCCGCCAGGACCAGGCGCTTCTGCTCCCCGCCCGACAGGGTGCGCATCTCGCGCCACTGCGCCTGCTCGAACGGGATCGACAGGACCTCGTCGGTCACCCGGTCCCAGTCGTTCTCGGCCTCGTACCCGCGGGCGTCGGCCCAGTCCGCGAGCGCCTGCGCGTAGCGCATCTGCGTGGGCTCGTCGTCCGCGGTCATCATGGCGAGCTCGGCGGCCGCGACCTCGCGACCAGCGTCGCGCACCGCCTTCGGTGCGAGGTCCACGAGCACGTCGCGGAGCGTGCGGTCGTCATCGATCCGACCGATCATCTGCGGCATGACGCCGAGCCCCCCTGTCCGCGTGACGGCCCCGCCGTGCGCGTCCAGGTCGCCCGCGACGATGCGGAACAGCGTCGTCTTGCCCGCGCCGTTGGGTCCCACGAGCGCCACCCGCGCGCCCTCAGCCACGCGGAGGGTCACGCCGCCGAGCAGCGGGCGCCCGTCGGGGAGGGTGTAGCTGACGTCGTTGATCTCGATGTGTCCCACGCAGACGAGTGTGGGGCCACGCAGGCGTTCCAGGCGAACTGATTCACGCCCGGTGCCGACCGGGCCCGTCGGCCCGGTGCCGACCGCGATCAGACCGTCGTGCGGTCGCCCTCGCCCGGGACGAGCGCGCGCAGGATCGTCAGCGCGACGGCGCGCTGGCTCAGTTCCGCGTTCTGCGCCGACGTCGCGATCAGCTCCCGGGCCTCCTCGGCCCGGCAGCCGTTGGCGTGCATGATCGCGCCGACGGCTCGCTCCACGACGCCGGGGTCATCGGCACCGCTCGGTTCGCTCGCCAATTCGCTCTCCAGCTCTGCGGGCTCCCGCTCGAGGTGCAGCCGGACCGCTGCCGCAGCCAGCTCCGCATAGGCACCGATCACCTGCTGGACCTCCTCGGTCCAGTCGATGGGGCTTCGCGAGTAGACGTTGAGCGCGAGGCTCATCCCCTCGAGGATCTCCGCGGGGACGGCGGCTGCGGTGACGAACCCCTCCTTCGCCGCAGCCTCGCGCCAGTCCCGCCACCGCACCTCGGACGCGAGGTCACGCACGATCAGGAGGTCTCCGGAGTCCATCGCGTCGACGCACAGCCCTTCCCCGGAGCGCGCCTCCACCTGGTCGCACCGCGCCGCCGCCGCGTTGCTGCTCGCCGCGCGCATGCTGACCCCGCGGTAGCGCAGCAGGATGCTGGTCTCGACGTTCCCGCCCAACACGGCGACGGACCGGACCGCGAACTCGTGCAAGTATCCCGCGACCGACATGACCGACCTCCGTTCCGCTGCGCCGCCTCGACGCTGTTGCGCCAGGACAGAATCGCACTCTCGTGCGAACCTACGCCACCGCACCGCGAGCAGGGCGCTCCGCGTCAAGCGAACAGGCCCGCCACCACCTGGAGGGCCGCGATGCGCTCGGGCAGGAGCCGGCGACTCGCGGCGTAGGCGGCCACGAGCTCCGGGGTCACGGCGACCTCCTCCGCGTCGGGAGCGCCGGGTGCCCGCAGCAGGGCCGGCGCGTCGGCGAGCACCGGGGCCCGGCCGAGCGCGTGCAGCCCGAGGGCGGCCGCCCCGAGGGCCGACCCCTCCGCGGCACCGACGGCGTGGAACGGCCGGCCCGTGGTCGCCGCCATGATCTCCCGCCACAGCGGGGCCCGGAAGGCGCCGCCCGTCGCGCGGACGGACGTGACGGGCTGGATCTGGTCGATGTGCTCGACGATCGCGGTCAGCTGCAGCGCGACGCCCTCGACCGCGGCACGCACGAGGTGCCCGCGGGTGTGGCTGCGCCGCAGCCCGAGGAACGCGCCGGTGAGGTCCGGGTCCCACAGCGGCGCACGTTCGGACAGCAGGTAGGGCAGCATCACCAGGCCGTCGGCGCCCGGCGGCACGGTGGCGGCCAGCTCGAGGAGCCGCTCGTCCGCCGTCGGCCCGTCCGGGAGGGAGCGCAGGTCGGGCGCGAGCGCCTGGCCAGCCCAGCGCACGACGATCCCACCGTTGCTCACGGCACCGCCGACCGCCCACGCGGTGTCGGTGAGCGCGTAGCAGAACAGCGACGGGTCGAGCACGGCCGGGGGCGCGTCGACGATCATGCGCGCGGCCCCGGACGTGCCGAGCGACAGGCCGACGACGCCGGGGGCCATCGCGTCGGTGCCGAGGTTCCCGAGGGGGCCGTCCGCAGCGCCGACGACAACGGGGGTGTTCACCGGCAGCCCGACTCGCGACGCCGTGGCGCGGGACAGGCCGAGGGTCGCGGTCGTCGGCAGGATGTCCGGGAGCTGGTCCGGGCTGACGCCGGCGACGGCGAGCGACGGCTCGCTCCACTCGCGCCGGGGCATGTCGAGCAGTCCGGTGCCCGACGCCGAGGACAGCTCCGTGACGAGGGTCCCGGTGAGGCGGAGCAGCACGTAGTCCTTGAGCCCGACCCACCAGCGGGCGCGCGCCCAGACGTCGGGCTCGTGCTCGCGGAACCACACGAGCTTGGTCAACGGCGACATCGGGTGCACGGGAGTGCCGCTGCGCTGGTGCAGCTCGGGGCCGAGGCCGTCGGCCCGCAGCCGCCGCGAGACCTCCGTGGCGCGAGCGTCGGCCCAGGTCACCAGCGGCGTCACGGGGTGCATCGTCGCGTCGAGCCCGATCAGGCCGTGCATCGCGGTGCTCACCGACAGCGCGAGGACGTCGGCCCCCGAGGCTGCCGCGACGACGTCGGACAGCGCGCTCGCCGTCGCGGCCCAGACGGTCTCCGGGTCCTGGACGCGGTGGCCGGGCACGGGCTCGAGCAGCGGGTACTCGCGCACGGCCACGTGCCGCCACGGGGAGCCGACGCCGAAGCCGACCACCTTCGCGGCGGTTGTACCGACGTCGACCCCGACGATGACCTGGGCCGGGCGGGGCCAGGCGGTCTCTGCGCTCACGCGGCCGCCCCCGTCGCGCGCCACCACGGGGCTGTGAGGTGGTCGCGGCACACGGCGCGGTAGGCCTCGGCGCCGCCGACGTGCTCGCCCGTCGTGACACGCGGGTCCGCTGCGGGACGGGAGAGGCGCTCGTGGAAGGGGGCGTCGGCGCCGCACTGCGAGCACACTGCGGTCAGGCGGTCGGCGGAGTCCGCGAGCGCCGCGATCGACGCCATGGGCTCGAACGGACGGGCGTCGAACGTGACGTCGAGGCCGGCGACGACGACCAGGAGGCCGCGGTCCGCCACGCGCATGACGGTCCCGAGGAGGTCAGGGCCGTAGAAGTGGCCCTCGTCGACCGCGAGGAGGTCGAGGGTGGGGCGCGCGGCGACGACTCGCTCGATCTCCTCGGCGTCGGCGACGGTCCGCGACGGGATGCTGAGCCCGGAGTGGGTGCTGACGGTGCCGGTGCCCCGACGGGTGTCGAGGACGTGACTGAGCACCTCGACCTCGCGGCCCCCCACCTGGGCGCGGCGCACGCGGCGCAGCAGCTCTTCGGTCTTGCCCGCGAACATCGGCCCGCTGATCACCTCGACGCGCCCGACCCTGGTCCGTCCCATCCCCCCATCCAACCAGGAAGGGCGGGCGGAGGAGAGGGGCGGTCAGTCCTCGACGACGTTGACCTGGACCTCGATGTTGCCGCGGGTCGCGTTCGAGTAGGGGCAGATCTGGTGGGCGCGGTCCGCGAGGGTCCGTGCGGTGTCCTCGGGGACGTCCGGCAGGACGACCTCGAGCGTGACCGCGAGGCCGAACGCGCCGCCGTCGAGCGTGCCGATGTGGACCTGGGCGCCCACGCTCGAGCCTTCGATCGTCACCTTCTGCTCACGGGCCGCAGCCTGCAGCGCGCTGTGGAAGCAGGCCGCGTAGCCGGCGGCGAAGAGCTGCTCAGGGTTGGAGCCCTCACCGGACCCGCCCATGGGCTTGGGGATCGCCAGCTCGAGGTCGACGCGACCGTCGGTGGTCGTGACGTGGCCGTTGCGGCCGCCTCCGGTCGCGAGCGCCTCGGCGGTGTAGATCGGGTTCATGGCGTTTCTCCTTCGGGACGAGGCTGCCCGGACGGGCGGGCCGGGTTGGTCGAGCAGATCTTGGTGAGCAGGCGGTGCAGCGTCGCGCCCTCGTCGCGGTCGAGCCCCATGCGCGCATCGAGCGACGCGGGGATGCCGAGCGCGCCGGCGCGCAGCGCACGCCCCGCCTCGGTGAGGTGCACGTGGACGAGGCGCTCGTCGTCGGACGCCCGCCGGCGCTCCACGCGCCCGGCGGCCTCGAGGCGCTTGAGCAGCGGCGAGAGGGTGCCGCTGTCCAGCCCCAGACGCTCGCCCAGGCGGGAGACCGTGACGCCGTCGTGCTCCCACAGCGCGAGCATGACGAGGTACTGGGGGTAGGTCAGCCCGAGCGGGGCCAGCAGGTCGCGGTAGGCCGCGGTGAGGGTCTTCTGCGAGCTGTACAGGGCGAAGCAGAGCTGGGAGTCCAGCGCGAGGGGGTCGGTCGGGGCTTCCATCTCCATCACCGTAGCGTGCAACTTGATTGTGCACAATAGATGTTGAGCAGGAGCGCCGCTAGGGTCCGACCATGGCCGACACCGACGTCATCGTCATCGGCGCAGGCCTGTCCGGCCTCGCCACCGCGACCGAGCTCGCCCGCCGCGGGCGTCGCGTCACCCTGCTCGACACCGAGCCCGAGGCTTCGCTCGGCGGGCAGGCCTGGTGGTCGTTCGGCGGACTGTTCCTCGTCGGCTCGCCCGAGCAGCGCCGCCTCGGCGTGCACGACGACGCCAACCTCGCCCTCACCGACTGGCTCGGCTCCGCGCAGTTCGCGCCGGGCGCCGAGCGCGGCGAAGGACCCGACCGGCACGGCTACGCCTGGGCGGAGCGGTTCGTCGAGTTCGCCTCCGGGCCGCTGCGCGACTGGCTGCACGGCATGGGCGTGCGCTGGTTCCCGCTCGTCCAGTGGGCCGAGCGCGGCGGGCACCTCGCCGGCGGCCACGGGAACAGCGTGCCGCGATTCCACATCACCTGGGGCACCGGGCCCGCGATCCTCACGCCGTTCGTCGCCGCCGCGCACGAGGCGAACCGCGCCGGGACGCTCCGGGTGCTGTTCCGCCACCGCGTCGTCGGGCTCGTCACGACCGACGGCGCCGTCACGGGCGTGCGCGTCGAGGTGCTCACGCCCGACGACGCCCCGCGCGGGACGCCGTCGTCCCGCGCCGTCGTGCGCGAGGTCGAGCTGGCCGCCGACGCCGTCGTCATCGCCTCCGGGGGGATCGGCGCGAACCACGACCTGGTCCGCGCGTGCTGGCCCGCGACCGCCGGGCAGCTTCCGGACGCGATGCTGTCCGGCGTCCCCGACTCGACCGACGGCGAGCTGCTCGCCCGGGCCGTCGCGGCCGGCGCGGACCTCGTGCACAGCGACCGCATGTGGCACTACCCCGAGGGCATCGCGATGGCCGACCCGGTGTGGTCGCACCACGGGGTGCGCATCCTGCCGGGGCCGAGCTCCCTGTGGCTCGACGCCGACGGCGGCCGCCTCCCCGCGCCGCTGTTCCCCGGGTTCGACTCCCTCGGCGCGCTGCGGCACATCACCGGTCGCGGCGACTCCTACTCCTGGTTCGTGCTCAACCGCGCGATCATGGAGGCCGAGTTCGCCCTGTCCGGCTCCGACCAGAACCCCGACCTCACCGGCAAGGACGTCCGGCTCCTGCTGTCCCGGGTGCTGCCGCGGGCGGTCGGGCCCGTGGCCCGGTTCGCCGAGACGTCCCCGGACTTCGTGTGGGCCCCGACTCCACGCGCGCTCGCCGCCGGGATGAACGCGCTCACGGGCGAGGACCGGGTGGACGCCGACGCGCTGGAACGGCTCGTCGCGCTGCGCGACGCCCAGGTGAGCAGCGGTCTGGGCAAGGACCCTCAGGTCGTCGCGACCGCGCGAGCGCGGGAGTACCTCGTCGACCGGGCCATCCGGGTAAGCCCGCCCCGCCCGATGACGACGCCCGACGACGGACCTCTGCTCGCCGTGCGGCTGCGGGTGCTGACCCGCAAGACCCTCGGCGGGCTCCACACGGACACCGACGCCCGCGTGCTGAGGCCCGACGGCTCGGTGCTCCCCGGCCTCTACGCGGTCGGTGAGGCGGCGGGCTTCGGGGGCGGCGGGATCCACGGCGAGCGGGCCCTCGAGGGCACGTTCCTCGCGGGCTGCCTCTTCACCGCGCGCGCCGCCGCGGCCGCGCTCGCCTGACCCGGCGCCGCTAGTCGCGCCGGAAGGCCAGGACCGTGACGTCGTCGGGGGTCACCGGACCGGCGGCGATCAGGCCCTCGCACAGGGCCTCCGGGTCCGGGCCGATCTCTGCGGCGCGTGCGCACAGCTGCGCGAGGGAGTCCATGATCGCGGTGCCGCGCTCCTCCACGAGCCCGTCGCTGAACAGCACGACAGCGTCACCCGGCTCGAGCTCGAGCGCCACCTCGCCGTACTCGGCCGTCATCCCGAGGCCCAGCGCCGGCCCCTGGTCGCGGTCCAGGTACGCCGCCGTGCCGTCGGCGCGCACCCGCAGGGCCGGCAGGTGGCCCGCGCTGCTGACCCGGACGTGGCCGGTCGCGGGATCGAGCTCGGCGGCGCTCACGGTCGCGAACTCACCCGGCATCAGCGTCGCGCTCAGCGCACCGAGCTGCCGCAGGGCCGCCGCGGCGCTGTCCTCCCGCACGAGCAGCGCCCGCAGGGCGTGGCGCAGCTGCGCCGTGATGGCCGCGACGCTCATGCCGTGCCCCGCGACGTCGCCGACCATGAAGACCACGCGACCGTCCTCGAGGACGGTGACGTCGTACCAGTCGCCGCCCACGTAGTCCCGCCCGCTCGGCAGGTACCGGCTGGCCAGGGTGTAGCCCGCCGGGATCTGCGGGTGCTCCGTGAGCACGATGCGCTGGAGGGCCGCGGCGATGCGGCTGCCCTCCGCCGCACGACGGGAGATCACGCCCGCGAGGTCCTGCGCGAGCCGCTGTCCCGCGGCGACCTCCGCCGGCTGCCAGGCCTGCGCGGTTCCGCGCACCCGCTCCACCCAGTCGCTGAACGACGCGCGCGGCGTCAGCCGCAGGCCGGCGTCGGTCTCCTCGAGGCCCTTGGCCTCCGGGTCTCCGGCCCAGTGCACCTCGCGCAGGACCTCGGGGCGGAACCACGCGAGGAAGTCCTCGCCCCGACCGAGCGGCACCAGCAGCACGCCGCTCGCGGTGGGCGTGATCCGCTTGGCGAGCGCGATCACGTCGTCGCCTGCGCCCGCGAGATCCCGGACGAGGGACGACGACGAGAACGGTCCGAGCCCCGGTTCGCTGACCACGCGGTAGAGCTCGGTGACGTCCGCCATGGTCGGCGTCGCGCCCAGCAGCCGCAGCTCGCCGTGGATGCGCACGGCTCCACCGGTCACGCCCCCGAAGAGCTCGAGCATCGCGTCGTCGTGCGTGAGGGTCTCGAGGGGCTGACGGGTCTGGGCCGCGAGCGCGCGGGTGATCTGCGCGGACGCGGCGGTGATCGCGAGCGTCTCCAGGTGCCGGGCCTCCTCGAGCTTGCCCTGGACCAGGACGGACGCGGTGCGACCGAGGAACTCGGCCACGCCACGCGCCGTGGCGCTCGGGAAGTGCGGACCGGCGTAGTGGTGGCAGGCGATGAGGCCCCAGAGCTGGCCGTTGACCACGATCGACACCGACATCGAGGCGCGGACGCCCATGTTGTCCAGGTACTGCAGGTGCACCGGCGAGACGCTGCGCAGCGCGGAGCCCGACAGGTCCAGCGGCTGGCCGTCGAGCACCGGCGGGACGAGCGGGCTCGGCGTGTACCGGGCGTCGGGGATCGACCGCATCCACTGGCTCATGTACAGCGCCCGCGCCTGCGCGGGGATGTCGGACGCCGGGTAGTGCAGGCCGAGGAACGGGTCCAGGTCGGCGCGCGCGTCCTCCGCGACGACCTCGCCGTTCCAGTCCGCGTCGAAGCGGTAGACCATGACGCGGTCGAACCCGGTGACCCGGCGCACCTCGGTGGCGAGCACCGCCGTGAGGGTCTCGATGGTGCCGGCGGCCTGGAGCGCGCGCAGGGAGGTTCGCATGCGGGACGGCGCCTCCCCCGGCGCTGGCAGCGCGGCCTCGAGCTCGACGATCGTCACGTCGCCGACGCGGTGGCTGAGGAGGTCGAACGCCCCGGCCGTGCTGTCCGCGAGCGTCGGCTCGATGCGCCGCGGGTCCGTGGCCTCGTCGCTGCAGCGCAGGTCACCGACGGCCGCCGCGCCGAGGACGTCACCGAGACGTCGCCCGAGGAGCTCCTCCGGGGTCCAGCCCAGGTGCGGCGCCGCGCTCGCCGACGCGGCCTGGATCGTGAGGTCGTGGCCGCGGACGGCCAGCAGGACGCCGTGGGGCTGCACCGAGCCCGGGATGCGGATGGGCTCGTCCTCGCAGGGGATCACGTCCGCGACGGCGGCGTCCGGCTGGTCGTTCAGCATGCTCATGTCTCAGGGGTGCCCTTCCGGCAGAGTTGTCGCGACTCTACCCGGCGCCCCTCAGCCTGCGTCCGCGAGCGCCTCGAGCACGCCCGCGCCGAACCTCTCCAGCTTGGTGGCGCCCACGCCGCCGACCGTGCCGAGCTCGGCGAGCGAGGAGGGCACGCGCTCGGCGATCTCCCGGAGCGTCGCGTCGTGGAAGACGACGTACGCGGGCACGCCGGCCTCCTTGGCCGTAGCTGCGCGCCAGGCGCGGAGCGCCTCGAACCGCCGCGTGGCGTCCGGCCCGAGCGTCGCCTCCGGGGCCGCGGCCCGCGAGCGGCTCCCGCGGGCGCTCGTGCGGACGGGCCGCTCGCGCTCGCGCCGCAGCGGCACCTTCCGCCCACCCGTGAGGACCTCGGCGCTCGCCGGAGTGAGCACGAGCGTTCCGTAGCCGTCACCGTCGACGCCGAGGAGGCCCTGGGCGAGCAGCTGGCGCACGACCCCGCGCCACTGCGCCTCGCTGAGGTCCTCCCCGACGCCGAAGGTCGTCAGCGCGTCGTGGCCGAGGTCGGACACCCGCGGGGTCGCCTTGCCCCGGAGGATGTCGACCAGGTGCCCGGCGCCGAACCGGCGCGGGCCGCGTCCGGCGTCCTGGCCGTGCCGCTCGACCCGCACGATGGTCGACAGGAGCTTCTGCGCCGCGACGGTCCCGTCCCAGGTCTCGGGCGGCGCCAGGCAGGTGTCGCAGTTGCCGCACGGCTGGCTGGCCTGGCCGAAGTACGCGAGCAGCTGCACGCGGCGGCACGACGCCGTCTCGCACAGGGCGAGCATCGCGTCGAGGTGCGTGCCGAGCCGGCGCCGGTGCGCGGCGTCGCCCTCCGAGCTCTCGATCATGCGGCGCTGCTGCACGACGTCCTGGAGCCCGTACGTGAGCCACGCCGTCGCGGGCAGTCCGTCGCGGCCGGCGCGGCCGGTCTCCTGGTAGTAGCCCTCGACGGACTTCGGCAGGTCGAGGTGGGCGACGAACCGCACGTCGGGCTTGTCGATGCCCATGCCGAACGCGATGGTCGCGACCATCACGAGGCCCTCCTCGCGCAGGAACCGCGCCTGGTTCCGCGCCCGCACCTGGGCGTCGAGACCCGCGTGGTACGGCAGCGCGGGGATCCCGTGGGCGCTCAGGTGCTCGGCGGTCTGCTCGACCGACGCGCGCGAGAGGCAGTAGACGATCCCGGCGTCGCCGTCGTGCTCGGCCCGAAGGAAGTCGACGAGCTGCTGGCGCGGGCTCGCCTTGTCCGTGATGCGGTACTGGATGTTGGGCCGGTCGAAGCTCGCGACGAAGTGCCGCGCGTCGGTCAGCTCGAGGCGTTCGGCGATCTCCTCGCGCGTCGCGGCGGTCGCCGTCGCGGTCAGCGCGATGCGCGGGACGTCCGGCCAGCGCTCGTGCAGCACCGTGAGCTGGAGGTAGTCGGGCCTGAAGTCGTGCCCCCACTGGGACACGCAGTGGGCCTCGTCGATCGCGAACAGCGCGAGGCGCGCGCGGCCCAGCAGGGCGAGGGTGTCGGGGACGCGCAGCCGCTCGGGCGCGAGGTAGAGCAGGTCCAGCTCGCCGGCGAGCAGCGCGCGCTCGACCTCGCGACGCTCGTGCGGCGCCTGGGTGGAGTTGAGGAAGCCGGCGCGCACCCCGGCGGCGGACAGCGCGTCGACCTGGTCCTGCATCAGGGCGATCAACGGGGACACGACGACGCCGGTCCCGGGCCGCACGAGGGCAGGCACCTGGTAGCACAGGGACTTTCCCGCGCCGGTGGGCATCAGGACGAGGGCGTCGTCGCCGTCGACGAGGGTCTGGATGACCTCGGCCTGCTCGCCGCGGAACGACTCGTACCCGAACACCGTGCGCAGCACGTCGAGCGGCTCAGGCCGCGGGGCGTCGTCGGGCAGCGCACGGGTGGTCGGCGCCGGTGCGGCCGCGGGTCCTGGGGCGGGTGCCCACGCGTCATCGCCCGGCGGCGGCTCGTCGTACGGGTCGTACGGGGGCTCGTCGTCGGCGGCGAGCGGGAGCAGCCCGGCGTACGGGTCGGCGGGGTCGGTCGGCACGCGTCCACTGTAGGCGGCGCTCCCGAGAGGCGGCGTGCAGCGCGGAGCTGTCCACAGGCGGGACCTGGGCAGTGTCGGCTGGCCGTGGCAGGATGCCTGAGCATGACGGGACACGGGGGAACCGCCGACGACGACGCACAGACCTACGAGATCGACCTGGGCGCTGGCCAGGGACCGCCCCGGGCTGACGGGGGCGAGGATCGCGCCGCCGGGAGGCACCCGTCGCGCCGCTGGTGGTTCGCCGGCGGAGCGGTCGGGCTGCTCCTCGTGGGTGGCATCGTCGCCAACGCGCTCGGGGACGACGACGACGCGCCGGCACCACCGACCGCCCTTGCCACGCCCACCGCGTCTCCCGCAGCACCGAGCGCTCCGGCCGCGCCGACGACACCCGCCGAGGACCCACCCGACGACGATGCACCCGGCGAGACCGAGCAGCCGCCCGCAGAGCTCGACGTCGACGAGGTGGTTCTGCCGCCGGACGCACTCCGCACCGAACCGAGCCCGGGATGGAGCCTCGACGCGGCCGACCTCACCGACCAGGTGGGCCGGGCGCCCAGCGCGGCGCAGGGCCAGCCGTACGCCGGCAGCGTCGACCTCGCCCTCCAGCCCGCCGACGGCACGTCCAGCGCGGGGGCGACCGTCGTCGCACTCGTCGGCGCCGCGACCGACCGCGCCATGGTCGTCGGCGTCGACGCCCGCACGGGTGACGTCCGGTGGCGGCTGCCCGAGCCCGGTGCCCGCGCGTGCCAGTACATCTCCGGTGGCCATGCCGTGTTCTGCGGCCTGGGGACGCCGGCTCCCGACACCGCCGTGGTGCTCACGGTCACCGCAGGCGAGGAGCTCGGCCGCTGGGCCGGGCTGGACTGCCTCCCGCTACGAGCGTCGGGGACCCCGGCGGAGCTGGTCGTCGCCGGACGGACCGCGGACGACAGCCCGTGCTTGGCGCGCGGCGGCATCGGGGCTGCCGGCCCCGAGGTGGGCCTCACCTACTCCCCCGAGGACGGCAAGGACCCGCTCGACAGCTACCGCGTCTACGAGCACGAGCTCACGGTGCGCGAGGACACGGTCCTCTTCTGGGCCCCACCGGTCGTGCTGTCGACCACCACGGCGCTCACCGGCTTCAGCGGCGTCGCACCGAACGCGAGCGGCTATCTCCACCCGTCGGACGGCCCGGTCACGACCTCGCCGCTGGCGCCGCACGCCACCCGCGTGGGGTTCAACAACACCGTCACGACCCTGCCGGGCGGCACCGAGCTGGAGGGAAGCCCGTGGACCCAGCTGGACGGCACGGAACGCTCACCGGTGGTCGGGGTAGGCGACACGGCCTTCGACGCCACCGGGCGTGAGCTCTGGACCTGGGACCCGACAGCCGGAGCAGACGCTCTCGTCGAGACCTACCTGAGCCCGGAGGTCGCCGTCCGCCTGACCTTCACCACCAGTCTGGACACGTGGCTGTACGACATCTCGGCCGTGGGCGTCGGCCCGGAGTCCGGTGACGAGCTGTGGCGGGTCGACCTGGCGAGCTCCGCCCTCGCGCCCACGCTGGCCGTGGACGGAGTGCTCCTGTGGGTCGACCAGATGAACATCGGCACCGGCAACGTCGCGGCCCAGGACGCCGTCACCGGGGAGTGGCTGTGGAACGACGAGCTCGAGGCGACAGCCCAGTCGGCCAACTTCACGGCCGCCGAGGTGCAGGTGGTCGGCGACGTCGTCGTGCGCTCGTTCGCCGACCACCTCACCTCGATGGCGTTCTAGGGCGGCTCAGCCCCAGGAGGCCTCGGACATCGGGCGCAGCGCGACCTCGAGCAGGCGCATGTTCCGCGGGCGCGTGAGCGTGTAGACAATCAGGTCCGCGACGTCCTCGGGGTCCATCATGGCCTGCACGTTCGGGTCCTCGTGGGTGCGGCCGCGGTCGCCGTCGATCGCGAACTCCGTGTGCACGCCGCCGGGGCAGATGTTCGTCGCGCGGATCCCGTGCTCACGCAGCTCGCCGTCGAGCGCGCGCGTCAGGCCCACCTGGGCGAACTTGGTCGCGCAGTACACGGCCTCGCCGGGGAAGCCGCGGCGGCCCGCCTCGCTCGCGACCGTGATGAGGTCGCCGCCCTGGCCCGCCTCGATCATCGGGCCGAGCACCGCGCGGTAGAGGTTGATGGTGCCGGTGACGTTCGTGGAGAGCATCTCCTCGATGCGGTCCACGGGGGTGTCGAGGAAGTCCGCATAGTGGCCCACGCCCGCGTTGGCGACCGCGATGTCGATCGGGCCGAGCTCCGCGCGGGCCTCGTCCGCGAGCGCGGCGACGGCCGCGGCGTCCTGCACGTCCACGGCCCGGGCGACGACGCCGTCGAGCCCGAGGTCGTCCCCGCTGCGGGACGCGAGCGCGAGCTTGACGCCCTGCGCGTGGAGCTGGCGAGCGAGGCTGGCACCGATGCCCTTGCTCGCTCCGGTGATGATGGCGACCTTGCCGGTCAGAGATTCAGTCATGGCGCCACACTATGCCCGCGCCTCGGCCCCGCCCGGCTCCGGGAGAGCCGGCACGTAGCATCGTGGCACCCCCCACCTTTCTCGGAGACACCTATGCCTGCGCACGACGACGCCCTCGCGATGACCGACCCCGCGCCCGCCCCGGTCCCGGTCGTCGCCGCGCCCGAGGCGGACGAGGCGCACTCGGTGCGTGCCGCGCTGCGCTCCCCGCGGCGCCTACGCACCGAGGTCCTCGCGGGCCTGGTCGTCGCGCTCGCACTGATCCCCGAGGCGATCAGCTTCTCGATCATCGCGGGCGTCGACCCGCGCGTCGGGCTCTTCGCGTCGTTCACCATGGCCGTGACCATCGCGTTCGTGGGCGGCCGCCCGGCCATGATCTCCGCCGCGACGGGCGCGATCGCGCTCGTGATCGCGCCGCTCGTGCGCGACCACGGCCTCGACTACCTCATCGCCGCCGTGATCCTCGGGGGGCTCGTGCAGATCGCGTTCGGCCTCCTCGGCGTCGCGAAGATGATGCGGTTCATCCCCCGGTCGGTGATGGTCGGGTTCGTCAACGCCCTCGCGATCCTCATCTTCATGGCCCAGCTGCCCCACCTGCAGGACGTGCCGTGGCTCGTCTACCCGATGGTCGCCGTCGGCATCGCGATCATGGTGTTCCTGCCGCGCGTCATGACGGTGGTGCCCGCGCCGCTGGTCGCGATCGTGCTGCTGACCCTCGTGACCGTCACCGCCTCGCTGACCCTGCCGACCGTCAAGGACGAGGGCCAGCTGCCCGAGTCGCTCCCGGAGCTGCTGATCCCGAGCGTGCCGCTCAGCCTCGAGACGCTGCAGATCGTCGCGCCGTACGCGATCACCATGGCGCTCGTCGGCCTGCTCGAGTCGCTGCTCACCGCCAAGCTCGTCGACGACGTCACCAACACGCACTCGAACAAGACCCGCGAGGCCTGGGGGCAGGGCGTCGCGAACATCGTCACCGGGTTCTTCGGTGGCATGGGCGGGTGCGCCATGATCGGCCAGACGATGATCAACGTGAAGGCGTCCGGCGCCCGCACCCGCATCTCGACGTTCCTCGCCGGAGTGTTCCTGCTGATCCTCGTCGTCGGGCTGGGAGACGTCGTCGGCGCCATCCCGATGGCCGCGCTGGTGGCCGTGATGATCATGGTGTCCGTCGGCACGTTCGACTGGCACTCGATCCACCCGGCGACGCTGCGTCGGATGCCGTGGTCGGAGACCACCGTCATGCTCGCGACCGTGCTCGTCACCGTGTTCACGCACAACCTGGCGTACGGGGTGCTCACCGGCGTGGTGGTCGCGGCCCTGATGTTCGTCCGCCGCGTCGCGCACCTGACCACGGTCACCCGGCTCGATGCCTCGGACGACGACGACGAGCGCGTGTACGCGGTCGAGGGCGAGCTGTTCTTCGCGTCCTCGAACGACCTCGTGTACCAGTTCGACTACTCCGGCGACCCGCGCAGCATCGTCATCGACATGTCTCGGGCGCACATCTGGGACGCGTCCACCGTGGCGACGCTCGACGCCATCGAGACCAAGTACCGCGCGCGCGGCAAGACCGTGCGGATCGTCGGCATGAACCCCGACAGCGCCGCCCGCCACGAGCGTCTGGCCGGCAACCTAGGCGCAACCCCCTAGCCCCCCCGCCCCCTCAAACGGCTCAGACCGCTCAACTCCGCCGAGTCCGATAGTTCGGTCCCGAGACCGATAGCACCTCCTATCGGAGCGGGGGCCGAACTATCGGGTTCGCGGAGGGCTGGGGCCCGCCCGTGCGTTCGCCGGGGCCAGCTACCGGAGGATTACCGGTGCCTCGGCGTAGCCGCCGAGCGGGGGGAGGCTCCGACGTCGGGCACCGTCTGGATCCGGGTCGATCGCTTCCGTCGCCGCGACGACCGCCCGGACCAGGACACGTAGCTCGAGCGTCGCGAGCGGGCGCCCCGGGCACACGTGCTTCCCGATTCCCCACACCAGGTTGTACGGGGCGTTGCCGGCGGGGTCGAAAGCCTCGGGGTCGTCCCCGAACATCCGCGGGTCGCGGTTCGCCGCGGTCCAGCTCAGCACCACGCGGTCCCCCGCGGCGATCTCCCGGCCGCCCAGCGTCACCGGCTCGGTGGCCACGCGCCGGTTGCTGACGAACGGGTCGTCGATCCGCAGGATCTCGTCGCAGATGGCGTCGAGCTCGCGGTCGCTGACGCCCGCGCGGAGCCGGGCCTGCAAGTCAGGGTGGTCGGCCAGGTACGTCAGCACGACGCCGGCGCACAAGGCCATCGAGCCCAGGTCCCCGCCCGTCCAGTTGCGCAGGATCGAGACGATCTCGTCGTCCGTGAGCGGACGCCCGTCCACCTGGTCGCGCACGAGCGCGGTGGTGACGTCGTCGGGCGCGTCCGGCTCGCGCCGCACCGCGGTGAGCGCGCGGATGATCGCGTCGAACCGCTCGGCCACCTCGGCCGTCCGCGCGCGGTCACCCGAGCGCGTGGCGTCGTGGTTGTCCCGGACCCACTGCAGCAGCTCGTCCTCGATCTCAGCCGGCCAGCCGAGCCAGGCACTCTGCGCGCGGACGGCGAACCGGGAGCCGAGCGCCACGGCGTCCACCGCACCGGGCACGTCGAGGCTCGCGACGAGGTCCTCCGCCACCTGGCGGACCTGCGGCTCGAGCGCCCGCACGCGCTCGCGCGTGAAGTAGCGGTCGATCACGGCCCGGAAGGCGGAGTGCTCGGCGCCGTCCAGCCCGTTGGGCACCTGGAGGTGCGCGGAGACGCCGTTCGCGAACGTGTGGTGGTCGAGCGCGACGGCCATGACGTCGGCGTGGGTGAACACGGTCCAGGAACCGTCCGTGCCGCGCGCGACCGGGCAGCGCCCACGCATCTCGTCATACGCGGCCAACGGGTCGCGGCGCACGGTGCGGCCGCGCGCGTTCCAGTCCGCTGCGCCAGCGTCGACGGACGTCGCTGCGCCGTGACGCGCGGCGGGGGCGTCGGTCTGCACGTCGGTCGGGATGTGGTCGGTCACGCAATCCTCCGGCTCGTGGCGCACACGAGAGCGCGCGTCTCAGACCACCAACGTAACCCGCGTCCTCGCGCACCCGGCGCACCGTCGCGCATGATGGGCGCAGCCCTTCGGCACGGAGGGCTCGACGACGACGGGAGCACGCCGTGAACCTAGCCCCACCACCGGCAGCCGACGACGAGGCTGTGCTCGCCGTCGTCGTCACCGTGTCCGACCGCAGCGCCGCCGGCACGCGCGCGGACGCGTCGGGGCCGCGCGCGGTCGAACGCCTGCGCGCGGCCGGCTACCGCGTCGGCGCCCCCGTCGTCGTGCCCGACGGCGCGGAGCACGTCCGCAGTGCCCTCACTGAGGCGATCGACGCGCGGGCCAGACTGGTGGTCACGACGGGCGGGACCGGCGTCGGACCGCGCGACGTGACCCCCGAGGGCACCCGCCCGCTGCTGGCCAAGGAGCTGCCGGGCATCGCCGAGGCGCTGCGCGCCCACGGCGCCCGGAATCTTCCGACGGCGGTGCTCAGCCGGGGCGTCTGCGGCATCGCGGGCGCGTCCACGCTCGTCGTCAACCTGCCCGGGTCGGTGCGGGCGGTCGACGAAGGCCTCGACGTCCTGCTCCCGCTCGCCGGGCACGTCCTCGACCAGCTCGACGGTGGCGACCATCGGCACGCATGAGTGTCGGCGGCTAGGGTCGGTCGCATGACTGGCGAGCGCGAGAAGATGGCCGCGATGAACGCGTGGCTCGACGAGGTCTGCGCCGAGCTGGGCGTCGACCGCGAGCTCATGACGCAGACCACCGGGCCGCTGCTCGCCCTCATCCGCGACGTCGCACACGGTCCGAGCCGCCCCGCCGCGCCGCTCACCGCGTTCCTGCTCGGGCTCGCCAGCGCGCGCGACGGAGCCCGATCCGTCGAGGACCAGGCCGCCGCCGTCGGCGCCCGCATCGAGACGCTCTCCCGCCTCGCGCGCGAGTGGCCGGCGTCGAGCGCCCCGGCATGACGCGGGTCCCGCTCGCGGGCGTGAGCAATGCTCCGCTCGACGTCGCGCTCGTGCAGGACGCTGTCGACGACGCGGCCGCTGGCGCGGTCGTGACGTTCGCGGGCGTCGTGCGCAACCACGACGGTGGCCGCGCGGTGACCGGTATCGAGTACGTCGCTCACCCCAGCGCGTCCGACGTCGTCGCCGAGGTGGCCGCCGACGTCGCGGCCCGGCACGCCGTCCATGCGGTGGCGGTGGTGCACCGGGTCGGGGACCTCGTCGTCGGCGACGCGGCGCTCGTCGCCGCAGTCTCCGCGTCCCACCGCGCGGAAGCGTTCGCGGCGCTGAGCGAGCTCGTCGAGGAGGTCAAGCGGCGGCTGCCCGTGTGGAAGCGGCAGGTCTTCCCCGACGGCACCCACGAGTGGACGGGCTCGGCGTAGCCCATGACCTCCGGGCAGAGCGTTCTCGCTCCCGGGCGACTGTGGTGGCGCGAGGCGTCCGGCGCTGTCGCTGACCTGGGCGTCCTCGTCCCCATCGCGGTGGCGCTGATCGTGGCCAACGGCCTCAGCCCGACGGCCGTCCTCCTGCCCGCCGCGCTGCTGTACCTGGCGGTGGCGCCGCTCTACCGGCTCCCGGTCGCCGTGCAGCCGCTCAAGGCGTTCGGGGCCATCGCGATCGCCGCCGGCCTCGGCCCCGACGTGATCGCCGCCGGCGCCCTGCTCATGGGCGCGACGTTCCTGGTGCTCGGGCGCGGCGACCTGCTGAACCGCGTCGCACGCGTGTTCCCCGTCCCGGTGATCCGCGGGATCCAGCTCTCGGTCGGTCTCCTGTTCGCCAAGATCGCCTGGGGCCTGGTCACCGCTCCACCGCCCACCTTCACGCACCAGGCGGACCGGGGCGCGACCCAGGTCGCGGCGGCTGTCCTGCTCCTGGTGCTGCTGGTCTTGCGCGGGCGCGCCATCCTCCTCGTCGTCGTCGGCGCGATCGCGACGGCCGTCGTGCTGGGCGGGGACGCGCTGACGCTCGGCCCGTCACCAATGACGTTCCCTGCGCTGACGTGGAGCTCGTTCACCACCGCCGCCGTCGCCCTCGTCCTGCCGCAACTGCCGCTGACCTTCGCGAACTCCTGCCTGGCTCCGGCCGACGCCGCGCGGACCTACTTCGGCGACGCTGGGCGTCGGGTGACGCCAGCGCGGCTGGCACGGTCCCTGGGCGCGGCCAACCTCGTGGCGGGCGCCGTCTCCGGGATGCCGGTGTGCCACGGCGCAGGGGGCATGAGCGCCCACCACGCGTTCGGCGCGCGGACGTGGCGGGCGCCGTTCCTCATGGGACTGACGCTGCTGGTGCTGGCCGTCGGCGCCGGGGCTGGGCTCGCCGGCGTCCTGCCCGCGTTCCCGGTGGCCGTCGCCGCCGCGCTGCTGGCGGTCGCCGGGGTGATGCACGTGCTGCTGCTGCGCGACCTGCGCGGGTGGCGCGCGTGGGCGGTCGCACTCGGGGTCGGGGTGGTGGGAGCGGTGTGGAACCTCGCCGCCGCCGTCGTCCTCGGCCTGCTGCTCGCCCGCCTCCTGCGTCCGACGCGGCCCGCGCCGCCAACCCTCGCGACTTCGTGACTTCGACCGCCACTTCGCGACCTAGAACTCACGAAGTCGCGCCAGAGTCACGAAGTCACGGTCCCGCGGTCGCGCGGTCCAGCGGCTAGCGGCGGCCCGCTCCGCTGCGCTCCCAGCCAGGGCGGGTGGCGCGCGCACCGAGCCGATCCGTACGGCGCCGGTAGACGACGTACGGGCGCCACAGGTACCACAGCGGCGCGCTGAAGACGTGCACGAGTCGGGTGAACGGCCACATAGCGAACAGGGCCATGGCCGCGAGCGCGTGCAGCTGGAAGCCCAGCGGCGCCTCGGCCATGAGCTCGGGCTTCGGGTTGAAGTAGAAGACGCTGCGCCACCACTCGGACACGCCGGTCCGGTAGTTGTAGTGCCCACCGAGGTTCAGCACGGAGCCGGCCACGGTGTTCCACAGGCCCAGCAGGATCACGAGGCCGAGCATGAACCACATGGCCTTGTCCATCTTGGTGGTCGCTCGGAACACCGGACCCACGGTCCGCCGGCGGTAGATCAGCAGCGCCGCCCCCACGAGCGTGCCAAAGCCGGCGATCCCGCCGATGCCGACGGCCAGCACGTGGTAGGCCTCCTCCGAGAGCCCGACGGCGTCGGTCCAGCTCTTGGGGATCACGAGACCCATGACGTGCCCGAGGAAGACGGCGAGGATCCCGAAGTGGAACAGCGGGCTCGCCCAGCGCAGCAGCCGGCTCTCGTACAGCTGGGACGACCGCGTGGTCCAGCCGAACTTGTCGTACCGGTACCGCCAGATGTGCCCCAGGATGAAGAAGGCGAGCGTCACGTACGGGATGACCAGCCAGAGGATGTAGTCGGACGTCGTCACGGTCAGGCTCCTTGGTGCTGCGGGATCGAGTACGGGTCGAGGCCAACCTCTTCCTCCGGGGGGCCGTCGGCAGCGAGGCGCGCCACGGCCTCGAGCTCGTCGCCCTCGAGGGGCGGCAGCGTCCCGCAGACCGCGACGAGCGCGTCGGCGTAGGGCGATCTCGCCTCGAGCAGCGCGATGCGCAGGAGCTCGAGCCCGGCCCGGTGCGCGAGCAGCAGGCGGATGCCCTCGACGCGATCGGTGGTGGCGGCGAACTCGAGCACCACGCAGAGGTGGTCGGGGAGCTCGTCCTGCGCGAGCTCGACGCCGGCAGCCCGGTACGCCTGCTTGAACGTCACGAGCGCGACGCCGCGGTTCCGGGTGTCCCCGTGCGCGTAGTACGTGAGGAACAGGCAGCAGCGCTTGCGGTGGTCGAACGTCGCGACGTAGTGCGCAGCGGCCTCGCGCACGTCGACGCGCGCGAGGTGGCTGACGAGGCGCGTCAGCGGGTCTCGGAACCGCGCCGACATCCCGCTCACGACCTCGTGGATCGCGGGGAGCTGCGCGACGAGCTCCTCGTCCGGGTAGTCGAGCAGCAGGGCCGCGACTCGGTGCACCGCGGCGTGCTCGTCCGTGGCGAGGCGCTTGGCCGCCCTCCCCCGCTCGACGCGGTTCACGGCTTCGGCTCCGGTTCTGAGGCCTTGGGCGGCACCGGAGACCCCTTGCCGTCCCAGCTCAGCAGGTTCACGCGGCTGGCCTTGTCCGCGGGGTCCGTGGGGAACTCCGTCGTCTGGCGTTCCCGGAGCATCTGGAAGTTCTCCACCGCCAGGGGAGAGTTGCTTCCCGAGCCCTCGCCGAACGGCCCGGAACCGCCCATGCCGGGGCCGCCCTCGTAGTTGAGGCTGCACTCGGTCGCGAGCTCCTCCAGCCCGTGCGCCTGCTCGGCGTGCGCGGGCGGGATGACGTACCGCTCCTCGTACTTGGCGATCGCGAGCAGCCGGTACATCTCGTACATGGAGTCGCCGTCCATGCCGACGGCCTCCGCGATCGCCGGATCGCCGTCGCGCCCCATATTGATGTCCCGCATGTACGAGCGCATGGCCGCGAGACGCTTCAGGACCGCGGTCACGGGCTTGGTGTCCCCCGCCGTGAAGAGCTCGGCCAGGTACTCCACGGGGATGCGCAGGGTGTCGATCGCGGCGAACAGGTTGTGCTTGTCCTCCGCGTCCTCCCCCGTCTCCGCGACGACGTCGACCACGGGCGACAGCGGCGGGATGTACCAGACCATCGGCATCGTGCGGTATTCCGGGTGCAGCGGCAGCGCGACCTCGTAGTCGTTGATGAGCCGCCAGATCGGTGAGCGCTGCGCAGCGTCCACCCAGTCGCGCGGGATGCCCGCACGCTCGGCCTCGGCCATCACGACCGGGTCGTGCGGGTCGAGGAACACGCTGCGCTGGGCGGCGAGCAGCTCGTGCTCGTCGGTGATGCTCGCGGCCTCCAGCACCCGGTCCGCGTCGTAGAGGACGAGCCCGATGTAGCGCAGCCGCCCGACGCAGGTCTCCGAGCAGATCGTCGGCAGCCCGACCTCGATGCGCGGGAAGCAGAACGTGCACTTCTCGGCCTTGCCGGTCCGGTGGTTGAAGTAGATCTTCTTGTACGGGCACCCCGTCACGCACTTGCGCCAGCCCCGGCACGCGTCCTGGTCCACGAGGACGATCCCGTCCTCCTCGCGCTTGTAGATCGCGCCCGAGGGGCACGACGCCGCGCACGAGGGGTTGAGGCAGTGCTCGCAGATCCGCGGCAGGTAGAACATGAAGGTCTCTTCGAGCTGCAGCTTGACCTTGTCGGAGATCTTCTTGACGATCGGGTCCTCGGGCACGAGCTCCGGGCTCCCGGCGAGGTCGTCGTCCCAGTTCGCGCTCCACCGGATCTTCGTGTCCTCACCCGTGATGAGCGAGCGCGGCCGGGCGACCGGCGTGTGCTCCTGCACGGGAGCGTTCGTCAGGTTCTCGTAGTCGTACGTCCAGGGCTCGTAGTACTCGTCGAGCGCCGGCAGCTTGGGGCTCGAGAAGATCGTCGCGAGGTTCTTCAGGCGCCCGCCCTGCTTGAGCTTGAGCTTGCCCCGCTTGTTGACGACCCAGCCGCCCTGCCACTTGTCCTGGTCCTCGTACGTGCGGGGGTACCCCTGCCCGGGACGGGTCTCGACGTTGTTGAACCAGACGTACTCGACGCCGGTGCGGTTCGTCCAGGCCTGCTTGCACGTGACCGAGCAGGTGTGGCAGCCGATGCACTTGTCCAGGTTCATCACCATGGACATCTGAGCCATGACTCTCATCAGTACTGCACCTCCTGCGAGCGGCGACGGATCATGGTGACCTCGTCGCGCTGGTTACCGGTCGGGCCGATGTAGTTGAACGCGTACGACAGCTGTGCGTACCCGCCGATCAGGTGGCTCGGTTTCATCAGGAGCCGGGTAAGCGAGTTGTGGATGCCGCCGCGCTTCCCCGAGGTCTCGGACCGCGGCACGTCGATCAATCGATCTTGGGCGTGGTACATGTACGCCGTCCCCTCGGGCATGCGGTGCGAGACGATCGCACGCGCGACGACGACGCCGTTGCGGTTCACCGCCTCGATCCACTCGTTGTCCTTGATGCCGACCTTCGCGGCGTCCTCCTGGCTCATCCAGATCGTCGGACCACCGCGGGACAGGCTGAGCATCAGGAGGTTGTCCTGGTACTCGGAGTGGATCGACCACTTGTTGTGCGGCGTCAGGTAGCGCACCGTGATCCCAAGCTCGCCCGTGCTGCCGATCTCCGGCTCGTTGAACAGCGCGGGCATGTTCAACGGCGGCCGGAACACGGGCAGCGACTCCCCGATCTCGACCATCCAGTCGTGGTCGAGGTAGAAGCTCTGCCGGCCGGTCAGCGTGTGCCACGGCTTGAGCCGCTCGACGTTGATGGTGAACGGGGAGTAGCGCCGCCCGCCGGACTCCGAGCCGGACCACTCGGGCGAGGTGATCACCGTCGTCGGCGCCGCCTGGGTGTCCTTGAAGGTGACCTGCTTGCCCTCGTGCTCGGCCGCCATGTCCGCGAGCTTGACTCCCGTGCGCTTCTCGAGCGTCCGGAAACCCTGGGTGGCCAGGTGCCCGTTGGTCGTGCCGGACAGCGCGAGGATCGTCTCGCACACGTCGACGTCCCGCGCGAGCGACGGGCGTCCGTCGCCGACGCCGCCGCGCACCCGGCCGTTCTTGTCACCCAGGTACTTGACCTCCCGCGCGACCTCGAAGGTCACGCCCTTGGTGGTCAGGCCGAGGGTGTCGACGAGCGGGCCGAGCGCGCCCATCTTCGCGGCGACGGCGCCGTAGTCGCGTTCGACGACGGTCAGCTTGGGCATGGTCTTGCCGGGGATCGGCTCGCACTCCCCGCGCTTCCAGTCCAGCACCCGGCCGCTCGGGTTCGCCATCTCGTCGGGCGTGTCGTGCGCGAGCGGCGAGGCCACGACGTCGCGTCGCGTGCCGAGGTGCTGCTCCGCGAGCTGGCTGAACTTCTTCGCGATCGTCGCGAACGCGTCGAAGTCCGTGCGCGTCTGCCACGGCGGGGAGATGGCCGGGGAGAACGAGTTCACGAACGGGTGCATGTCCGTGGTGTTGAGGTCGTGCTTCTCGTACCAGGTGGCTGCGGGGAGGACGACGTCGGAGAAGATCGTCGTGCTCGTCATGCGGAAGTCCAGCGAGAGGAGCAGGTCGAGCTTGCCCGTCGGGGCCTCGTCGCGCCAGACGACGTCCTTCGGTCGGGCTTCCGGGGGCGCCTCGGTGGCCCGCACCGAGGCGTCGGTGCCGAGCAGGTGCTTGAGGAAGTACTCGTTGCCCTTGCCGGAGCTGCCCAGGAGGTTGGCACGCCAGACGGTCAGCACGCGCGGGAAGTTCTCCGGGGCGTCCGGGTCCTCACCGGCGAACCCGAGCGTCCCGGCCTTCAGCTGTGCCGGGATGTACTCGCCGATGCTCTGCCCCGAGGCTTCCGCCTCGTCCGCGAGGTCGAGCGGGTTGCGGTCGAAGGTCGGGTACGACGGCGTCCAGCCCATCCGGGAGGCCTGGGCCAGGACGTCGGCGGTGCTCATCCCGGCGAACCGGCCCGCGCTCTGGGCCGAGGACAGCGCGTCGGCCCCGAACGCGTCGTAGCGGAACTGGTTGGTGTGCAGGTACCAGTACGCGGTCTGCGTCATGTGGCGCGGCGGGCGGGACCAGTCGAGCGCGTTCGCGACCTGGTTGTAGCCGGTGATCGGGCGGACCTTCTCCTGCCCGACGTAGTGCGCCCACCCACCGCCGTTGACGCCCTGGCAGCCCGTGAGCGTGGTGAGCGTGAGGAACGTCCGGTAGATCGTGTCGGAGTGGAACCAGTGGTTGGTGCCCGCGCCCATGAGGATCATCGACCGCCCGCGGGACTCCTCGGCGTTCGCGGCGAACTCGCGCCCGATCCGCTCGGCCTTGGCTGCGGGCACGCCGGTGATGGTCTCCTGCCACGCCGGCGTGCCGGGCTGGCTCGCGTCGTCGTACCCCGTGGGCCACTGGCCGGGCAGGCCCGGGCGTCCGACGCTGTACTGCGCGAGGAGGAGGTCGAACACCGTGGTGACGAGGTACCCGCCGACGCGCCGGGCGGGGACGCCACGCGGCGCGGCCTCGGCATGCCCGTCGGGGGCGTCGAAGCGGGGCAGCTCGAGCGCGACGGGCTCCGCGCCCGGCGTCCCGTAGAGGCTGAGCTGGGGGTCGGTGTCGCCGAGGTCGAGGTTCCAGCGGCCCTCGCCCTCCTTGCCGAACCGGAAGCCCAGCGAGCCGGGCGGCACGACGGCCTCCTGCGTCGCGGCGTCCACCAGGACGGTCTTGAACTCGGCGTGCTCGCTGTCCTCACCGAGGTCCGCGGCGGTGAGGAACTTGCCGGGCACGTAGCCGTCGCCGGACTCCTCGAGGCGGATGAGGAACGGCAGGTCCGTGAACTTCTTGACGTAGTCGTCGAAGTACGGGACCTGGCGGTCGACGAAGAACTCCTTGAGCGTCACGTGCCCCATGGCCATCGCCAGCGCGCCGTCCGTGCCGGGGTGGGCGGCCAGCCACTCGTCCGCGAACTTCACGTTGTCCGCGTAGTCGGGCGAGACCGCCACGACCTTCTGGCCGCGATACCGGGCCTCGACCATCCAGTGCGCGTCCGGGGTGCGGGTCACCGGGACGTTGGAGCCCCACATGATCAGGTAGCCCGCGTCCCACCAGTCGCCGGACTCGGGGACGTCCGTCTGGTCGCCGAACACCTGGGGCGAGGCGACCGGGAGGTCCGCGTACCAGTCGTAGAACGACAGCATCGGGGCGCCGATCAGCGAGTAGAACCGCGAGCCGGCGGCGTGGGAGACCATCGACATCGCCGGGATCGGCGAGAACCCCGCGACGCGGTCGGGGCCGTACGCCTTGATCGTGTGCACGTGCGCCGCCGCGACCATCTCGGTCGCCTCGTCCCACGTCGCGCGCACCAGGCCGCCCTTGCCGCGGTTCGCCTTGTAACGGCGGGAGCGCTCGGGGTCGGAGACGATGTCCGCCCACGCCAGCACCGGGTCACCGAGGCGCGCCTTGGCCTCGCGGTACATCTCGAGCAGGACGCCGCGGACGTACGGGTAGCGCACGCGCGTCGGCGAGTAGGTGTACCAGGAGAAGGCAGCCCCGCGCGGGCAGCCGCGCGGCTCGTACTCCGGGCGGTCGGGGCCCACGCTCGGGTAGTCGGTCTGCTGGGACTCCCAGGTGATGATGCCGTCCTTGACGTACACCTTCCACGAGCAGGAGCCGGTGCAGTTGACGCCGTGCGTCGACCGCACCACCTTGTCGTGGCTCCAGCGGTCACGGTAGAAGGTGTCCGCGTCGCGCTTGCCGATCTGGTAGAGCGTGCGCAGGTCTGCGGAGACCTCAGTCGGCTTGAGGAAGCGCCGGGTGCGCAGGAGCGCGTCGATCACCGGCCCGTCCGTGCTCGACGGCGCCTCCGGGCGCTCGGAGGTCGGTCGCTTCTTCTGGGCCGGGTCGGCGGTCATGCGGGTGTCCCTTCGCTGGACGCGGGTCGTGCGGACGCTCGTACGAGATCTCCTCAGCCGCCACCTCGCGACGCGCGGCGGACCGGGCCCCACGTGAACGCGGCGACGCCGATCGCGGCCAGCGCGAGGAGCACCAGGCCCCACGTGTACTCCTCGGTCGCTCCGTAGACGGCGCCCATCACCAGGGGCGGGAAGAACCCACCGAGACCTCCGGCCGCGCCGACGATGCCGGTCACCGCACCGACGGTCCCTGCGGGGGCAAGCTCGGCCACGAGCGCGAAGCATGCGCCCGATGCCGCCCCGAGCGTGGCGGCGAGCCCGAGGAAGGCGACGGTGCCGGCAGGCAAGAGCTCGACCTTCGTGGCGGCGAGCGCCGCCATCGCGGCAGCCACGACGAAGCAGGCGACCAGGACGGGGACGGCATGCCAGCGGTCGGAGAGGATCCCGCCGACGGGCCGGGCGACCACGGCGAGCACCACGAAGCCCGCGGTGCGCAGCGCGGCGTCGGACGTCGTCAGGCCGTACGCGTTCACGAGGTACGTCGGCAGGTAGACGCTGAACGCCACGAACCCCCCGAACCCGATGGCGTAGATGAGCGAGAGCTGGCGCGTGGCGCGCAGCTGGAACGTGGCCCAGGTCCGGGCGAGCACCGAGCCCTGCTGCACCGGCCGTGCGCCGGGGTCGCGCAGCAGGAGCCGGGACGCGACGGCGTAGACGGCGAGGACGACGCTCACGAGGATGAACGGCGCGGGCCGGCCGAACCGGTCCGCGATCGCGACGGTCGTGAACGCCGCGATGGCCGTGCCGCCCATGCCCAGGCCGAAGAGCCCGAGGGCGGTACCGCGCCGCTCGGGGGGGTACCAGCTGTTGACGAACGGGACACCGATCGCGAAGGCCGTGCCGCCGAGCCCGAGGAAGAAGCCGCCGATCAGCAGCAGCACGAAGCTGTCGGCCAGGAGCCCGACGAAGAGCGTCGGCACGATGGTCAGGATGCTCACCGCCGGGAACATGGTCCGGGCTCCGTAGCGGTCGGTCATCGCGCCGACCGGGATGCGTCCGAGCGAGCCGACGACGACCGGCACGGCGACCGCGAGCGAGACCTGGAAGGCGGTGAGGTCCAGGGCGTCGCGGTACGTGCTGCCCAGGGGGCCGATCAGGGCCCACGCCCAGAAGTTCACGAGAAAGCCGAGGGTCGCGAGGACGAGCATCAAGGTGGCCGGCCCTGCGGGCGCGTCGGGGGCTCGCTCGGGCGGGGCGGTCGTTGGTCGCTGCGTCGATGCTGCGTCCGTCACGGTCTGACCTCCGTCATCGGGAACCCACGTCCCGAGGAACGTGTCTCACGTCACCGTAACGGGGTCCGCCGGGCAAGGCCAGCGAATGCGGCGGTCGATGACAGATCAACCAAGAGGTGTCATCTCCACAGGTCAGGACACCGGGTCGATACCGGAGCCGGCCCCCTCGCCCCCGAGGCGCGCGAGGTCGCCCCACGTGTCGACGTCGAGCGCCTGCGTGCCGACGGCCGGGACGGCGAGCAGGGTCAGGCCCTCGAGAAGACGCCCGACGCCGAGGCCGCCCGCGCCGTCGGGGGCGGCGGCGAACCGTCGCTCGAGCGCCGCACGGCGGTAGACACCGACGAGCCACTGGCGCCGCCCCGCGGGGTCCACGAGGCAGGCGCCGTCCGCCATGCTGCCGACCGTCGCGGTCACCAGCGCCGGGACCGCCGACGCCGCGCGCGGCACGTCGCAGGCCAGGACGAGGACGAGGGGCGCTGGCTCGCGGGCCACCCCCAGCGCCGCGAGGCCGGCGGCGATCCCGGCAGCCGGCCCGCCGAGGGGCGGAGACTCGAGCGTGCGCCGGACCTCCGGCGGCACCGCCACGGTCTCGGGCGCGACGACGACGACCGCCGCAGCTCCGCGGGTCGCGTCGAGCGCGTGGTCGAGCAGGCGTCGACCCTCGAGCTGGACGTCCGGCTTGGAGGCACCACCGAGGCGGCGCCCCGTGCCTCCCGCCAGGACGACGGCGTCGAAGGTCGGCGCGCTCACCGCGGTCCGGCCGCCTCCGGTCGGTGCCAGTCGCCCGAGCGCCCGCCGGACTTCGCCACCACCCGCACCGCCGTGATCTCCGCCGAGCGGTCGACGCCCTTGACCATGTCGACGACGGCGAGCGCGGCCACCGACACCGCGGTGAGCGCCTCCATCTCGACGCCCGTCCGGTCGGCCGTGCGCACGGCGGCGCGGATAGCCACGTGATCCTCGCGCAGCTCGAGGTCGAGCACGACGCCGTGCACACCGATCACGTGCGCGAGCGGCAGCAGGTCGGGGGTCTTCTTGGCCGCGGCGATGCCGGCGATGCGCGCGACGGCCAGGACGTCGCCCTTGGGGACGGTGCCGTCGCGCAGCGCCGTCAGGACCTCGGCGCTGCAGCGCACCTCGCCGGTGGCGACGGCCTCGCGCACGGTGGGCGTCTTGGCGGTGACGTCGACCATGCGGGCGTGGCCTGCGGCGTCGAGGTGGGTGAAGGACGGCTCAGAGTTGCTCACGAGATCATCATGACGCGTACGGCGTCCCCCGCGTCGACCCGGTCGGTCTGCGGCTCCACGACCGCGAGCGCGTCCGCGAGCGCGAGCGAAGCGACCAGGTGGGAGCCGGAGCCGCCGGAGGTGGCGGGCCGGACGCGAACGCGCCCGGACGCGTCCGGCTCCGCGTCGAGGACCACGGGCACGTACTGCTGGCGGCCCGGGGGCGAGGTCCACCCGACGGCGGCGACGGCGTCGCGCAGCGGGACGGCCGAGCCGCCCCCACGGATCTTCGCGAGCGCCGGGCGCACGAGGACGTGGAAGCTGACGAACACCGACACCGGGTTGCCCGGCAGCGCGAACAGCGGGACGGCAGGCGCCGCACCGGGCGCCTCGAGCAGCCCGAAGCCCTGCGGCTTGCCGGGCTGCATCGCGACCTTGACGAACCGGACGGCACCGAGCGGCTCGAGCACCTCCTTGATGACGTCGTAGGCACCCGCGCTCACGCCGCCGCTCGTCACGATCGCGTCCACGCGTCCGAGCGCCTGGTCGAGGACCCGGCGGAGCGCGTCAGGGGTGTCGTCCACGGCGCCGAGGTCCACGGCCTCGACCCCTGACTCCTGCACCAGGCCGTGCATGAGCGTCGAGTTCGAGTCGGGGATCTGCCCGTGCCGCAGCGGCTCCCCCGGCGCCACGAGCTCGGCGCCCGTGGCGAGCACGCCGACGCGCGGGCGCGGGCGTACCCGCAGGGAGCCGTAGCCCACGGACGCGGCCGCCGACAGGTGCCGCGCCCCGAGCACCGTGCCCCCGGCCAGCACGAGGTCACCCGGGGCGACGTCCTCCTGGGCGTGCCGGACGTGACGCCCCGCAGCGGGGCCGCGCGCGATCAGCACCACGGCGGGCAGCGCCTTGCCGGCCCCCGGACCGGGCGGCTGGTCCGTGTCCTCGACGGGGACGACGGCGTCGGCCCCGGGCGGGACCGGCGCGCCGGTCATGATCCGCACCGCGGCGCCCGGCTCGACGACCGGTCGAGCGGTCGACCCGGCGGGCACGTCGCCGACGACGCGCAGCCGCACCGGTTGCTCGGCGGAGGCGGCAGCGACGTCGTCGGACCTCACGGCGTACCCGTCCATGGCCGAGTTGTCGAAGGGGGGCACGGCGAGCCGCGCGACGACGTCCTCCGCGAGCACGCAGCCGTACGCGTCCGCCAGCGGCACGGTCCGGGCGGGCAGCGGCGCGAGGGCACCGAGCACGTGCGCGAGGTGCTGCTCGACGGTGATCACCAGGGCTGCTCCGTTCGTCGGGGGGGGTCAGGCAGGATCAGTACGTCGGCAGGGACGGGTCGACGTCACGCACCCACGCCAGCACCCCGCCGTCGAGGTCGAGGACGGACGCCCCCGTCGCGGCGAGGGCGTGCGCCGCCTGCGCCGAGCGCTGGCCGCTGCGGCAGTGCACGACGACGTCGCACGCCTCGTCCCCGGCGCGCACGCGTCGCAGCGCGGCCTCAGGATCGGCCAGCACCTCGCCGAGCGGGATGTGCGCGGTCCCGGGGATCGTGACGATCGTCCGTTCCGCAGCCTCCCGGACGTCGAGCACGACCAGCGTGTCCCGGCCCCCCTCCCGGTCGGCGAGCCGCCGCGCGAGACCGGCCGCGGTGATCAGCGCCGCCGGGGCCGGGCTGACGTCCCGCTGCGGGGCGGGCACCGCAGCGGCTCCGGTCCCCGCGGCGGCGGCGCGCGCGGCCGGCCGCGGCGCGAGCGGGATCTCGCTCCACCGGGCACCGAGCACGTCGAGCACCGCGACGCGGCCGAGCAGCGTCTCGCCCATCCCGGTCAGGAGCTTGACGGCCTCGGCGGCCATCAGTGACCCGACCTGTCCGCACATCGCCCCCAGCACGCCGGCCTCGCCGCACGACGGCGTCGTCCCCGGGGGCGGAGGCGCAGGGAACAGGTCGCGCAGCGTCACGCCGGGCACCGTCCCGGGCGGGCGTGACCAGAAGACCGCCACCTGGGCGTCGAACCGCAGGATCGACCCCCAGACCAACGGCATGCCGAGCACGGCGCACGTGTCGTCGACCAGGTAGCGCGTGGGGAAGTTGTCCGTGCCGTCGAGCACGACGTCATAGCCGCGCAGCAGCTCGCGGGCGTTGTCCTGCGTCAGGCGCACCCGGTGCCGCTCGACGACGACGTCGGGGTTGAGCGCCTGGACGCGCTCGGCCGCGGAGTCCACCTTGGGACGCCCGACGTCGGCCGTCGCGTGGACCACCTGGCGCTGCAGGTTGGAGACGTCCACGACGTCGTCGTCCACGATCCCGATCGTGCCGACGCCCGCGGCGGCGAGGTACAGCAGGGCCGGCGAACCGAGCCCGCCCGCACCGACGACGAGCACCCGGGACGCGAGCAGACGGCGCTGCCCCTCCTCCCCCAGCCCGTCGAGCAGGAGGTGGCGCGAGTAGCGCTGCTTCTGCGCGGCGGTGAGCGGGGGGCCGGGCTGGACGCGCGGCGGCAGGGGCACGTCAGCCTCCGGCGAACGGGGGCAGCACGTCGACGCGCAGGGACGCCGTGCCCGGCGCGGCGAGCGGGGCCGCGAGGTCCTCGGCGACCACGCCCTCGACCAGCAGGCTCGAGATCGCGAGCACCCGCGCCAGGGCCTCGCCGTGGGCTGCGCCGAGCGCGGCGACGAGGTCGGCGCCCGTGCCTCCGTCGGGCAGGGCGACCTGCTCGTGCGAGGTCCCGGCGGCCTCGGCCGCCGCCGCGAAGAACCGGACCTGCACCCCGATGGTCGGCGCCGTCGTCGAGCTCGATGTCATGTCATCCTCCGATCGCGCTCATGGGGCGCTCGGGCTGCAGGAAGCCGGGGTCGTCGATGCCGTGACCGGGCAGCTTGCCCCACATGGCCGTGCGCCACGCCTCGGCGACCGCCGCGTCGTCGGCGCCGGAGCGGAGCATCCCGCGCAGGTCCGTCTCGGTGCGGGAGAACAGGCAGGTGCGGACCTGCCCGTCGGCCGTCAGGCGCGTCCGGTCGCACGCGCCGCAGAAGGGCTGGGTCACGGACGCGATCACGCCGACCGAGCCACCGGGCCGGTCGCCGTCCGCGGCCACGTCCCACCGCTGGGCCGGCGCCGAGCCGCGCTCGCGCGCGTCGGTCTCGGCGAGCGTGAAGCGCGCGGTGAGCGACGCGAGGATCTCGGCGGCGGTGACCATGCCGCCCCGCGCCCAGGAGTCCGGCGGGCCGAGCGGCATCTGCTCGATGAAGCGCAGCTCGAAGCCCTTGCGCAGCGCGAAGTCCAGGAGGTCGGGGGCCTCGTGCTCGTTGCGGCCGCGCATCAGGACGGCGTTGATCTTCACGGGGCGCAGCCCGGCCGCGTGCGCGGCGTCGAGGGCCACGAGGACGTCGGCGAGCCGGTCGCGCCGGGCCATGGCGGCGTAGGTCTCGCGGTCGAGCGAGTCCAGGGACACGTTGATGCGGGTGAGCCCTGCCGCGACGAGTCCGTCGACGCGCCGCTCGAGCCCCAGCCCGTTCGTCGTCAGCGAGGTCTCGGGTGCTGCGCCGTCGGCGGTGCGCAACGCCGACGTCGCGGCGATGATGCGCTCGAGGCCCTTGCGCAGCAGGGGCTCCCCGCCGGTGAAGCGGATCTCGCGGATACCGAGGCGCTCGACCGCGACCCGCACGAGCCGGATGACCTCGTCGTCGCTCAGCGCGTCGGCGCCCGGCAGCCACTCGAAGCCCTCGGGGGGCATGCAGTACTCGCACCGCAGGTTGCACCGGTCGGTCAGGGAGACCCGCAGGTCTCGCGCCACGCGGCCATAGCGATCCACGAGCGCGGGCGTCGCGGGCCGGTCCGCGACCGCGCCCGCCGCGGGGGCAGGGGCCGGCGCTGGTGCGGGTTCCGCACGCGGTCGTGGCATTCCTAGCTCGACGGGCATCGCTTCACCCTAGCCACCTCCGGTGCCGCGCGGCTGCTGGCGTCTCACGGTCCGGGTGACCCCGGTGCGCCGCGGGTCAGTCGTTGAGCTTCCAGATCCGCCAGGACAGCACGGTCGCGAACGTGCACCAGGCTGCGTAGAGCGCCAGCGCGAAGCCGTACCGGCGACGCTGCCTGCCGGCCCGGCGGGCCAGCCCCGCGCTGCTGAGCGCGAGGGCCGCGGCGTTCGCGGTCGCCAGAGGTGGGTTCTTGCCCTGGAAGAACGTCCAGGTCCACGCGGCGTTGAGCAGCAGGTTCAGGCGCAGTGCGCGACGGTAGCCCGAGCGCTCGCGGCGGGCGGCCTTCTCCTGGCGGGCCGCGGCCTCGCGGTCGGCCGCGGGCGTCGGGACGACCACGTGGTCCGGGGTGAGCACGACCGGCCGCGACGCGGTCGGCAGAGCGCCCTGGCCGAGCGCGAACGCGCGGACCGACGCGGCCTCGACCTGCTCGTCCTGGCGGGTCAGCACGCCCGCGGAGGCGCCGGCGATCGCCGCGTACAGCGCCGTCCACACGATCGGGAACACCTGCGCGGGAGGCTGGATGTCAGGCTTCTCGATGCTCCGGTACCAGCGGCTGCGCACCCCGGACGACGCCGCGGACCCCGCCGCCGCTGCCGCGCCCGTCAGCGCGCTCGTCGTGAACAGGTTCTTGGCGAAGCTCATCGCGCAGTCCTCTCGTCGGGTCGTCCGTGTCCACCCTACGAGCGCGCGCGGGATCGGCCACCGCTGCCGAGGCTCCCAGCAGCCCAGCCAGGAGCGCACCCACGTTGCCCGCGGCGATGTCGCTCACGGTGTCGGTGTACCCGACGTTCACGGTGGGGTCGACGAGCGCGTTGCCCACGAGCTCGAGGTACTCCCAGACGACGGCGAGGCTCGTCCCGAGCGCGGTGACGACGACGACGTAGGGCCAGCGTCCGAGCCGGACGGTCGGCCGGCGGGTCAGCAGCACGCCGGCGAGGTGCGCGAGGACGGCGGTCGCCAGGAGGTGCACGACGAGGTCCCACACGCCCCAGCGCTCGTAGAGCCGCCAGACGGAGCTCCACGCGGCGAGCAGCAAGACCCCGTTCGTCGCGACCTCCGCACGTGCACCCAGGGGCGCACGCCACGCGAGCACGGTGCCGAGGCACACGAGCGCCATGATCGCGACGCCGACCGCGTCGGCGAAGACAGCGGCAAGGACGACGCTGGCGGGCGCCGCCAGGCGGACCGCCAGCAGACCGGGCATGCCGCGAGGGCCCGCCGCGGTCGCGACGGGCCCTCGGGTTCTTGCTGCATGCACGGGATCGCCCCTGCGGTCAGCCTCGGCTCAACGCTTGGTGGCGCTCTTGCCGCGGACCGCCATGTAGATGGAAATGAAGATGACGGCCATGACGATCGAGATGATCCAGCGGAGCCAGTCGATCCCGTCCGTGTCCTTCACACCGAAGAGGTCGGCCACGTAGTAGCCCGCGAGGGCGCCCAGCGCGCCCAGGATGATCGTCCACAGGACACCGATGTTCTGGTCGCCCTTCATGAACAGCCGGGCCAGGGCGCCGATCACGGCGCCGAAGATGATGAGACCGATGAGCTCGCCCATGATTCCTCCTTGACTTGCGCCACGTGTGCGGCTACGTCTGCTTACGTCTGAACGATGGCAGCGATCACGGGACCTCGCACTTTGAACGGAACCGGGCCGCGTCACACCGCAGCTGCCCGGCATTCGCTCCGTCGCGCGCCCAGCCCAGTGCCCCCGGCGCCGCGACCGAGGCGCTCGCCACCTCGGCGGCCACCGCGAGGGCGTCGACGACGACCGCACCCAGGGCGCGCGGTCCCGCCGCGAGGCACGCGAGCAGCGCTCCGTGCAGCACGTCCCCGGCGCCGAGCGTGTCGACGACGCGCCCCGCGCGCGGTACCGGGACCGTCGCGGCGCGGCTGTGCGCGAGCACCTCGATGGCGCCAGCGCCATGGGACTGCGCGACGACGGTCGGGCCCAGCCGGGCGACGTCGGCCAGCAGGGACCCGCTGGAGAGGGCCGCTCCTGCTGCCGGGAGCGCGAGGTCGGCGGGCAGGCGGAAGTCCGCGGAGAGCAGCGCGACGTCGACGTGCGCCAGCAGTGCCTCGAGCCCCGGTTTCCACGAGCCGCCGTCGAGCAGGACCGGGATGCCGAGGCGCCGGGCCTCGGCCGCCGTCGCGAGAGCGAGGTCCAGGTGATGCCCGTCGACGAGCACGGCGCACACACCGGTGAGATCTGGCGCCTCCGCCTGGACGACGACGCCGGTGGCGTTGGTGGACACGACGGCGCGCTCCCCCGTGCCCGCGGTGACGAGGACCGTCGACACGGCGGCGCCCGCAGCCCCGGTCGCGCGGTCGTCCAGCCGGACTGCGCCGAGCCCGGCGCGCACGGCCTCGCCGATCGCGCCCGCGCCCACCACTGTCACCAGTGTGACGTCGCAGCCGAGCAGGGCGGCCGTGCGCGCGGCGTTGAGCGCGGGACCGCCCGCATCGACGTCGACGGACCGGGCGACGAGCTTCTCGTCCGGCCCGGGGAGCCGCTCGACCACCTGGACGACGTCGAGGGTCGCCAGGCCGACGGCAAGGACGCGCGGAGAGTCAGTCATCGGACTGTTGTAGCAGTCCATGCGCACGGCGCCGACCCGGTGTGCCCGGGCCGGCGCCGTGCGCGGGGGTCAGCGCCCGCCGTGCTTGGCGCGTGAGTCCTGGCCGCGCTCGGAGCCGCGCTCGTCCCTGTGCCCGCGGTCGAGCAACACGTCCTTGCGCGCCTGCTCGAGGGCGGCCTCGTGGCCCGGCTCTTTGCGGTCCCGTGCCTCGCGGCGGTCCTTGCCGTGACCGTCCTGGTGCCCGCGCGCCTTGCCGCGAGCCTCGGGGCGCTCGTGCGACGTCCGCCCCTTGCGCTCGACGACCTCGAGCGTCTTGACCTCGGACGTCACGGCCGCGTGGGTGTCGGTCGCGGCGACCGTCACCCGGTACTGCACCGTGCCCGCCTCGTCGTGGGCCGGGAGCGCGATCTTGACCGCGCCATAGGTGGCGCCGGACGCGAGGGACTTCGCCGCAGCCGCCGCCCCGCGGTCCTTCTTGTTCCACCCCAGGCGCTTGCCCGGCAGGTCGCGCGAGGTGTAGCTCGCGACGTCGGTCCACGTCCCGTCGACGTTGCGCTGCAGCGTCAGCTCACGTCCGCCGCCCGCGACGACGACGGCGTCCTGGGTCGCCTTGCCGACCTTGACCTTCTGCTCGGTCCGCCAGCCGCGGATCACGGACTCGGCGAGGGTCGGCTCCTCGGGCTCGGGCGCGGGCTCCTCGGTCGGCTCCTGCGAGGGCTCCGGCTCGGCCGTGGGCTCCTCGGTGGGCTCAATCGTCGGCCCCTCGGTCGGCTCGGCCGTCGGCTCCTGCGTGGGCTCCGGCGCCGGCTCCGACGTCTCCTCGCAGTCCGCGTTGAAGCGCTGGGTGTTGTACACGACGTCGTCGATGATCACCGTGCCCGTCGCGGCGAAGGTGTAGTCCGGGTTGAGGATGTTCGCGCGGTGCCCGGCCGAGGCCATGTAGGCGGCAACAGCGGCCTCGGGGTCCGCCTCGCTCCTGGTGCTCGTGAAGATGTTCTCGGCGACCGTGGGCGAGCAGCCGGCCGCGTTCGCGTCGGCCTGCACGGTCCCGACGGACGCGTGTGCGAGCTCACCGGCGTCGTGCATCGACTGCGACCACGTGCGGGCGCCAGCCTGGAGGCCGGCAGAGAACGTGAGCGGGGCGACGCCCGCGGCGGCGCGCTCCGCGTTGAGCAGATCGAGCATCTGCTGGTCATAGGCATCGGGGTCGGTCGTCGGCGCAGCCTGGACCGCGGGCACGGCGAGGCCGCCGGCCACGAGCGCGCCGGTCAGCAGGAATCCCGCCTTCTTCGCGTTCGAGTGCATCGTCATCTCCTTCAGATCGGTGACGCCCCACACGCTAGGACCACACCGCCACGTGGTGGGCGAGGGTGAGAGAGGTCTCACGGCCGTGCCACGCGGCCCTCATCCCGCGCCCGGGTGAATGACCGCCCGCTGAGCGGAACTCGCAGGTCGGGGGCTGGCGTATCGATTCGACTTCGGGTAGGAATGCCCCAGCGGCACCTATGGCAGATGGCGCGACACCCCCCGGGTGCACCTCTGCCGTGCCGCCTGTGGGGGCTTGTCGGTGCCCTAGGCTCCGCTCCCTTGCGAAGCGCCCCGTCCTGCCCCCGCGGACGGGGCGCATTCTGTTTTCCGAGGCCAGGCACGACGCCCGCACCCGACGACGAAGCGGCCCCACCCGGATCGGGTGGGGCCGCTTCGTGGTGACGCTGGTGGCAGCTGAGGGATTCGAACCCCCGTAGCATGACGCGGCTGATTTACAGTCAGCTCCCTTTGGCCACTCGGGCAAGCTGCCAGGCTTCGCACGTCCAGACCCCGAGCCTCGGATGAGACGCACGGGCTCGTGGAGGAGCGGTGCCACAATACTAGTTCCCACCAGCGGGGGGAAATCGGCCGCCCCGCCCGGGTGCCGCCACCGCGCCGCGACCATCGCCACCACCGCCTGAAGAGGGTGATCATCACGTCCGAGGCTCCGCCGTCGGCCACGACCGTCACGACAGCGCCGGCGGCGCTCGACCCTCGCGGCCTCGGCCTCGGGCTCTCCGGCTACCTGATGTGGGGCACCCTCCCCCTGTTCTTCAAGCTCCTCGAGCGCAGCAGCCCCATCGAGGTCGTCGCGCACCGCGCCGTGTGGAGCCTGCTGTTCTGCCTCCTGCTGCTGGTCGCCCTGCGCCAGCTGCCGAGCCTGCTCACCGTGCTCCGCAACCGCCGCGCCGTCGGGGCCCTCGCGCTGTCGGCGATGCTCGTCGCGGTGAACTGGGTGCTGTTCGTGTGGGGCGTGACCAACGGGCACGTCGTCGAGGCGTCGCTCGGGTACTTCATCAACCCGATCGTCACCGTCGTCATCGCCGTGCTCGTCCTGCGCGAGCGCCTCAGCCGCGGGCAGTGGATGGCCGTCGCCATCGCCGGCGCCGCCGTCGGGGTCCTGACCGTCGCCGCCGGGGGCGTGCCGTGGCTCGCACTCGGGCTCGCCGGGTCGTTCGGGCTGTACGGCCTCGTCAAGAACCGCGTCGGCCGGACCGTCGGCGCCCTGCCCGGCCTGGCCGTCGAGACCATGGTGCTCACGCCCGTCGGCATCGCCTACCTCGTGTGGCTGGGCCCGGACGGCACGATGCTCGGCTCGGGACCGGGCTACGCGGCGCTGCTGGTGTCCACGGGCGTCGTCACCGCCCTGCCGCTCCTGCTGTTCTCCGCGGCCGCCCGCAGCCTGCCGCTGAGCGTCGTCGGGCTGATGCAGTACATCACCCCGCTCATGCAGTTCCTCGTCGGGGTGCTGGTGTTCGGCGAGCACATGGCGCCCGCCCGCTGGGCCGGGTTCGTCCTCGTGTGGATCGCGATCGGCGTGCTGAGCGTCGATGCCGTGCGCAACCTGCGGCGCCGCGCGCTGCTGCGGGCGCCGGTCACGGCCTAGGCTGGGACGAGACCCACCCCCGACGACGCAGGAGTGTGCACCATGGCCGACGCCTCGATGGACATCGTCAGCAAGGTCGACCGCCAGGAGGTCGACAACGCCCTCAACCAGGCCGTCAAGGAGATCAACCAGCGCTACGACTTCAAGAACGTCGGCGCCTCGATCGCCTGGAGCGGCACCGAGAAGATCGTCATGATCGCCAACTCGGAGGACCGCGTGATGGCGATCCTCGACGTCTTCCAGACCAAGCTGATCAAGCGCGGCGTCTCGCTGAAGTCCTTCGACACCGAGGACAAGGAGCCGCAGCTGTCCGGCAAGGAGTACCGGCTCGAGGGCGTCCTCAAGGAGGGCCTCGCGGGCGAGAACGCCAAGAAGGTCACCAAGCTGATCCGCGACGAGGGCCCCAAGGCCGTCAAGACGCAGATTACCGGCGACGAGGTCCGCGCCACCAGCAAGTCCCGCGACGACCTCCAGGCGGTCCAGGCGCTCCTCAAGGGCGCCGACCTCGACTTCGCGGTGCAGTTCACCAACTACCGCTGACGTGCCGGCTCCGGGCGCCCCGCGCGTCGTCGCGACCGACCTCGACGGCACCCTGCTGCGCCCGGACGGTTCTGTCTCGGCACGCACCCGGGACGTCCTGCGCCGGCTCGACGACGACGGCGTCCGCGTCGTGTTCGTCACCGCGCGTCCGCCGCGGTGGCTGCCGATGCTCGCCGACCTCGCCGGGCAGCACGGGACGGCCGTGGTGCTCAACGGCGCGGCGGTGTACGAGTTCGCGACCGGCGCGCTGAGCGAGGTGCACGGGTTCGACCCGGACGAGCTCGCCGCGATCATCACCGACCTCCGCGCCGCGGTGCCGGGCATCGCCCTGGCCCTGGAACGCATCGACGGCCCCGTGTACGACCCGTCGTTCGCGAGCGAGCACCCCGTCCCCGCCGACCTGCGTCGCGTCGACGTCGCCACCGCCCTCGCGCCCGAGCGTCCCGGGGACGTGGGCGCCGTCGTCGGGAAGCTCCTGGCCCTGCTCGACGGCGCAGGCCACGACGACCTGTACGCCCGCGTGGCCGAGGCTGTGGGCGAGCGGGCGCTGCTCGCGTTCTCCGGCGCCCACGGCCTGGCCGAGCTCTCCGCGCCCGGCGTGACCAAGGCCGCCGGGCTCGAACGCTGGTGCGCGACCCACGGCGTCGCACCCCACGAGGTGTGGGCGTTCGGGGACATGCCCAACGACGTCCCCATGCTCCGGTGGGCCGGGCACGGCGTCGCCGTCGCGAACGCCCACCCCGAGGCGCTCGCGGCCGCGGACGCCCGCACGGCGTCGAACGTCGACGACGGCGTGGCGCGCCACCTCGAGCAGCTGCTCTAACGCGTCCCGCGCGTCCCGGCGGGCGGGCGTTCCAGGACGCTACGCTCCTCGCCATGCCCCCACGCTCCCTCCCTCGCCACCTGCCGCGCGCCGTGGGGTGGGTGGTCCCCGTGGGCGTCGGCGCCACCGTGGTCATGGGCGGCATGATGAGCACGCTCGTCGCGCCGGTCCCCGGGCCCGCGCCGGCCGTCATGACCTTCTCCTCGGTCCTGTTCGCGGTCCTGCTGGCCGTCCAGGTCGGCGCGGTCCTCCTTGCGCCCCAGGCGCCCGTAGCCGCCGCCTGGTTGGCTGTCGTCGCCGGCTTCGCCCTGCTGCCGTACGACCTGCCGTCGTGGGTCCTGCCGGGGGTCGTGATCGGCGCGGCGGGAGCGCTGTGCCTGCAGCTGCGGGCCAGCGTCGTACGCCGGGCCCTCGCGACCTGGCCTCGCCGGGCGGTGACCGGCCCGCCTGCGGACGTGGCGGCAGCGCTGCCGACCTCGGCGTGGCGCGACGCCCGCATGCTCGCGCTGAGCCTGGGCGGCGTGGCGCTCGTCGTCCTCGGGCTCCTCTGGACGGCGCACGACGTCCGGGAGGTCTCCGAGTTCCGGGCCGAGGCCGTCGAGGGTGTGGGCCGGGTGGTCAGCGTCGACGACGACGGCTTCTCCGCAACCATCGAGGTCGACGGCGCGACGGTCGTCGCTCCCGTGAACATCGGCGAGCCGGTCGTCGGGGCGCCGATAGCCGTGCGCTGGTCCCCCTTCACGGGCCGCGCGGAGATCATGGGCGACGACTTCGACCCGGTCGGCGCCCTGGTCTGGTCGGGTCTCGGCGTGGTGGCCCTGGTGCTCGCGTGGCGGCGTCGGCGTCACGTCTGCGTGCTGGTGCACGCCGGCGCCGCGCCGACGCTCGACGCTCTCAGCCTCGTCGCGCACCCGCGGGTCGACGGGATCGGCGTCACCGACGTGGACGGGCAGCCGCTCGGTTCGCTCGTCCACGTGGCCCTCCTCGTCACGTCCGGCGCCGACGACGACGACGACGCCGAGGACGCGACGCACGACGGGCCCGAGCTGGGCGACGAGCTGCTGGACGCCGACGTCGCCGAGCTGTCCGACGCGGAGGTGGTCGCGCGCGAACGAGCCATCATCGACGCGATCGCCGACGTGCTCGAGGACGAGACGGTGGACCTCCGGGCGATGCTGCCTGCCGCAGCGCCGGCAGCCCTGGTGGTGCTCGACGACGCACCGATCGACCGCCCCGTGCTCGCCCGGGTCGGCGACGTGTGGCTCACCGCGACCCTCGTCGGCACCGCACCGACCGGCAGCGCACCGACCGGCGACGGGCCCGACGCCCTCCCCGTCGGGGCGAGCGCGTCCGTCGGGGCCCACGATGCGCCCACGCAGCCCTCCGAGCCCCGGGGCCTGCGCGCGCGGCTGCACGCCCTCACCGGCCGGTCCGACGCCCTGCTGCTCCTGCCCGTGCACCTCGCCGCGGCCGCGCTGGTGTGGTGGCTGATCAGCGACCCGCCCGCGGGCTGGTTCGAGATCCTGCGATTCAGTTTTCCCATTGGCTGGCTGGTCGCCAGGTCTCACCGCCCCCGCGCCCTGGTGCGAGTGCACCCGCGGTACCTCGAGTCGCGCGGCTGGGTGTGGGACCGCTGGATCCCGTGGCGCGACATCGAGCGGATCGGGCGCGCCGAGGGCGCGCTCGTCCTGCGGCGCACGGGCGCGCAGGAGGCGCTGGTCCTCGACCGCCCCGCGGTCGCGACCTGGACGCTCGTCCGCTTCGTGCCCGACGACGAGGTCGCGCGTCGCACGATCGAGCAGGCCTGGGTGGCCGGCCGGACCGGGCACGGACCGCTGCTGCCGGGCCGTCCGTCGCTCCCCGCCCTGCTCGGCCTCGGCTGGCTGGCACTGCTGGTCGCCGCGCTGCTCCGTTGAGCCCTCAGGCGGCCAGGACCGGGTGCCGCCGGCGGAACTCGGTCGGCGTGGTGCCCACGTGGCGCTTGAACGCCGTCGAGAACGCGTAGGGGTTCTCGTAGCCCACGCTCCGGGCCACCGCAGCGACGGTCACGTCCGGGGCGAGCAGCAGGTCGCCGGCGAGCGTGAGGCGCCAGCGCGCGAGGTAGGCCATCGGGGCCTGCCCGACGCCGGCGCGGAACCTGGCCGCGAGGCTCGCCCGGGACGCGTTGACCCGGCGCGCGAGGCTCTCGACGGTCCACGGCGCGGCCGGTTCGGCGTGCAGGTGCTCGAGCGCGCGCACGACGATCGGGTCGCTGCACGCGAGCCAGGTCTGCACGCCGTCACGCACGGGGTCGGTCGACCACTGCCGCGCGGTGCTCACCACGAGGACGTCGAGCAGGCGGTCCACGACCACCTGGCCGGCGGCGCCCTCCTGCGAGATCTCCCGGGCGAGCAGGTCGACGACCGCGGTGTCGGCCTGGTCCCGGCGCACGACCGCGACGCGCGGCAGGGCCTGGACGACGAGCCCGCCGACGTCGTCGGGCCGGTCGTAGGTGCCGACGAGCACGGAGGTCTCGCCCCGGGCGGCGTTGCCCCAGCGGCGCACCCCGCGGCCCAGCTCCTCGCGCAGGTCGCGGCCGTCGAGCGTGCGGCACCGCTGCCCGGGGGCGACCTCGATCGTCGGGGCGCTCCCGGACGCGTCGGACACGACGTACGGCTCCGGGCCCCGCACCAGGGCGACGTCGCCCGCGGCGAGGGACTCACCGTCGATCCGGGCGCTGCCCGTCACCACGGCGACGACGGTGAGGGCGGCGCCGTCGCGGACGTCGACCGCCCACGCGCCGCTCATCTCCATCATCATCGCGAAGGCGCGCGTCGCACGCGGGCCGCCGAGGAAGTGCGCGAGCGGGTCCATCCCCTCACGGTAGACGATCACGAAGGTTCTCTCGCGCCTGACCCATGTTTCGTCCAGTCGAACGGCGCTGGACTACAGGCATGGACATCGTCATCATCGGCGGCGCAGGCCGCACCGGCTCCCGCATCCACGACCGCCTGACCGCCCGCGGGCACACCGCCCGGCTCGCCTCCCGCCGCACCGGCTTCGACTGGGAGGACACCGACACGTGGCGCCCTGCCCTCGAGGGCGCTGAGGCCGCCTACGTCTGCTTCACGCCGGACCTCGCCTTCCCGGGGGTGCCTGAGAAGATGGCCGCGCTCGGTCGGCTCGCGCACGACGCGGGCTTGCGTCGCCTCGTCCTGCTGTCCGGCCGCGGCGAGGAGGGCGCCCGGACGAGCGAGGCGGCACTGCGCGAGGGCGGCGTCCCTACGACGGTGCTGCGCTGCTCGTGGTTCCAGCAGAACTTCTCCGAGCACTTCCTCGCCGGGCCGGTCCGGCGAGGCCGCCTCCGGCTCCCCGCGCCGGACATCCCCGAGGCTTTCGTCGACCTCGAGGACGTCGCCGACGCCGCCGTCGTCGCCCTCACCCGGCCCGAGCCGGAGGACGTGACCTACGAGCTGTCGGGCCCCGAGCTCCTGACCTTCACCCAGGCCGCCGCGGTGCTGACCGGCGCGACCGGACGACCCGTGGCGTTCGAGCCGGTCGACGTGCCGACGTTCATCGCGGACGTGGCGCTCGACGGCGTCCCCGCCGAGGAGGCCGAGCCGCTCGCCCACCTGTTCACCGAGATCCTCGACGGACGCAACGCAACCCTGGCCGGCGGCGTCGCGCAGCTGCTCGGACGCGAACCCTCGCCGTTGTCGACGTACGCGAGCCGTGCGGCGCGCGCGGGGGCCTGGTCGTGATCGTCGCCGCGACGATCGTCGGGACCGGGCTGGTCGGCGGCGTCTACGCGGCGTTCTCGATCATGGTGATCCCCGCGCTGCGACGACTGCCCGACGCCGAGGCTGCGGCCGCGATGATCGCGATCAACCGGGCCGCAGAGCGGGGACCCTTCCTGGTGCTGTTCGGGGGCACGGCGATCGCCGCGGCGACCCTCGGAGCGACCGCCGTCGGACGCCCGGTCACGAGCGACCTCGCCGTCGCCGGCGCTTCGCTCGCCAGCACGGCGATCACGGTCGCCGTGAACGTGCCGATGAACCGCCGGCTGGATGTGGACGGCGCGAGGTTCTGGCCCACGTACGCGCGGCGCTGGACGCGGTGGAACACGGCCCGGGCGCTCGCGGCGACGGCGAGCGTCGCCGTGGCGAGCGTGGCGACCCGCGGGTGAGGCAACCCACCATTGCACGGTCGACGACCTCGCGGCGAACGCCTGGATCCGCGCGTCGACGCGCGGACGGCCCTGGGGCGCCGCGACTCGGGACGCAGCCCTCGACCTCCTGTCCACGGGGTCAACCGATCGCCTGGGCAGCACCGCGCGCGTTCGTCTCCGCGCGCGCCTCGCGGGGATGACGGCCGCCGACATCGCCCACGCCGCCGGCGGCCTCGGCACCTGGGCGCGCTACCGCGGGCACGCGGACGATGCCCTGCCGCGGGTGGGCCCGTCCGCGGTGGTGGCCCGCTCGCTCGGTCTCGTCGACGGCGAGTCCTGGATGACCTACGTCCAGGTGGGCTCGCTCGACACCTTCGAGCTCCAGCACGACGTGACGCTCGACGCCGACGGCAACCTTGGCGTCCTCCAGCGCGGGGGGCCGGTCGACGGACGCGTGGCTCGGCTCCTGGTCGACACCTACCTCCTGGGCTCGCCGCGCGAGTCCGTCGCGGCCGCCGCCGAGCTCGAGCGGCGGGCACGATGAGTACCGAGGCCCTCGCCCGGTTGGACGAGATCGCCACGCGGCTCCCTGCTCGGGCTCCGCCCGGACTGGGACGTGCCGGGGTTCGTCCTCGCGCGCCGCGCACGCCCCGAGCGGGGCTGAACCGCGGCTGAGCCGCGAGGGTCGACTCAGACCGCCGAGAGGATCCGCGGGCCGTCGGCCGTGATCGCGACCGTGTGCTCGACGTGGGCGGAGCGCGACCCGTCGCGCGTGTAGAGCGTCCAACCGTCGTCGCCGTGGCGGTAGCGACCGGAGCCGCCCAGGATGAACATGGGCTCGAGCGCGAGCACGAGGCCCGCCTTGAGCTCCATGCCGCGACGTGGACGCCCGTCGTTGGGCACGAACGGCTCGCCGTGCATCACGCGGCCGATGCCGTGCCCGCCGTGGTCCTCGAGGTTGCCCAGGCGCGCCTTGTTGGCGACCCGGCCGATCGCGTTCGAGATGTCCCCGAGGCGCCCACCCACCTGGGCGGCGGCGATCCCGGCCTCGAGGGCCGCCGTCGTCGTCGCGATGAGGTCGAGGTCTTCCTGGCGGGGGGTGCCGACGACGAAGGAGATCGCGCTGTCCGAGGCCCAGCCGTCCAGGACGGCGCCGCAGTCGATCGAGACGAGGTCGCCGTCGGCGATCGTCTGGTCGGTGGGGATGCCGTGCACGACGGCGTCGTTCACGCTCGCGCAGATCACGCCCGGGAAGGGCACCGGCGCCCAGTCGGGGTGGTAGTCGAGGAACGGCGACGTCGCGCCCGCGCCGAAGATGACGTCGCGGGCGACCTGGTCGAGCTCGCGCAGCGACGTGCCCACCTGCGCCGCCTCCTTCACGGCGGCCAGAGCTCGGGCGACCACGCGCCCCGACTCTCGCATGGCGTCGATCTCTTCCGGGGTGCGCAGCTCGATCATGCGTCCATCCTAGGTGCGCACCCCGGCCCAGCCGTCAGTACGGCAGGGCCATGCGCTGCAGCCGCTCGATGCGGTCCTGCATCGGCGGGTGCGTCGCGAACATGGCGGCCATGCCCCCGCCCTTGAACGGGTCGGCGATCATGAGGTGCGAGACGTTCTCGAGCTCCTGGGTCTGGGGCAGCGGGGCCGCCTTGGTGCCCGCGCCCAGCTTGGCGAGCGCGGAGGCCAGCGCCAACGGGTCACCCGTGAGCCGGGCGCCGTCCTCGTCGGCGTCGTACTCGCGGGTCCGCGAGATCGACAGCTGGATCAGGCTCGCCGCGACGGGCGCGAGGATCGCGAGCGCGAGGCCGGCCAGCGGGTTGGCGTTACGCCGGTCTCCCCCGCCGAAGAACAGCAGGAACTGGCCGAGCGACGTCACGAGCCCGGCGATCGCCGCCGCGACGGACGACGTGAGGATGTCCCGGTTGTACACGTGCATGAGCTCATGCCCGAGCACGCCGCGCAGCTCCCGCTCGTCGAGCAGGGTCAGGATCCCCTCGGTGCAGCACACGGCCGCGTTGCGCGGGTTCCGGCCCGTGGCGAACGCGTTGGGCGCCGCGGTCGGCGAGACGTACAGGCGGGGCATCGGCTGCTTGGCGGTGGTCGACAGCTCGCGAACGATCCGGTACATCGCGGGCTGCTCGATCTCGCTGACCGGGTAGGCCCGCATCGAGCGGATCGCGATCTTGTCCGAGTTCCAGTAGCTGACGAACGTGGAGACCACGCCGAGCCCTGCGAACAGCACGAGCATGCCGGAGCTGCCGCGGAAGAACAGGGCCCAGATCCCGAGCAGGACGGCCCACAGCGCACCGAACAGGAACGCTGTCTTGATGCCGTTGTGGTGGTGACGACGACCCATGGTGAGGTGCTGCTCCTTCAGGACGACCGTGGGGCCTGGTGCGCCCGCTCGGCCGGCGTCCGTACCCGTTTCAACGTCCGACCGTAGGGGGCCGTTCCCGCACGCGGGGTTCTCTCAGCAAAGTCTCAGGGCCATGCGAGGTTCGCCACGAGGCCCAGCACCGCGATCTCGAATTCCTCGGCTGCTGTCGCCGCGAAGGTGTCGAACTCGCACACGAGCGCCCGGTCGCGGTCCTGCGGAATCACGACGCGACAGGAGACCACCACCGGCCCGCCGTTCTCGTCGGCCGAGGTCAGCGACTCGACGACCCCCTCACCCAGGGGGCCGACGTGGCCTACGTCGGACAGCAGGTAGGTGCCGTGGGCCAGGACGCGAGCTCCCTCCAGCTCGGGGCACCCGGCCCACGCGTCGCGGAGCTCAGCGGCCTCGACGCCCGGGTCGAGAACGCCGGAGAGCAGCCGCGCGGTGCCCTGGGGAACGAGCCCGCCCGGGGCCCAGAGGCCGAGGGCGAGCGGCGGATCACCGTCGAGCCGGCACGACGCCGCCCAGGCCTCGGCGGCGTCGCGCAGCACCGGCGGGACCTCGGTCCGTTCGTCACCCGGCGACCACAGGTGCCACCCCGCGCCCGACGGACCGGTGAGCACCGGGCGCCTCACGCGCCCGGGCCCGGCCGGTCTGGCGCGACGTACTTCTGTTCAGGCATGGCTCCCCCACGAGCGCCGCAGCGCCGCGAACCGGCGCACGCCGAGGAAGTTATCAGCGTCCGCGGCCGCGCGCAGGTCGGAGCGTCAGCCGTGCGCAGGCACGCCCCGGGCGACCGAGATCATCTCCTCGCGGGGGACGACCTTGATGCGCTCGCGGCCGTGCGGCTCGCCGAGCGCCCGCTCGTAGGCGTCGAGCAGCTGCCAGCCCGCCCACGGGATGTAGCCGACGCCCTTGGACTCGAGGAACGCGGTGATGTCGTCCGGCGAGCCGTGCTCCGCGCGCGGCAGCGCCTCGAGGTCCTCGACCAGGTGACGGATCGTCTCCGAGGCGTCGGACTTCGTGTGCCCGATCAGCCCGACCGGCCCGCGCTTGATCCAGCCCGTGGCGTAGATGCCGGGGATCTGGTCCCCAGCCTCGTCGATCACCCGACCCTCGCGGTTCGGGATCACGCCCTTGAGCGCGTCGAACGGGATCTCGGGGAGCGCGGAGCCGAAGTACCCCACGGCGCGGTAGACAGCCTGCACCGGCCAGTCGTGGAACTCGCCCGTCCCGGACACCGTGCCGTCACCGTTGAGCTTGGTGCGCTCGGTGCGCAGCGCCTCGACCTTGCCGTCGCCGAGGATCTCCGACGGCGCGTGCAGGAAGTGCAGGTGCAGGCGGCGCGAGGCGGAGAAGGTGCTGGGGTCGACCAGCGCCCAGTCGGTGAGGGTCTTGACGACCTGCTTGGTCTGGTTGGAGGACTCGATCGCGGCCATGGAGCCGTCGTCGAACTCGAAGTCCTCGGGGTAGACGATGACGTCGACGTCGGGGACGTGCCCGAGCTCGCGGAGCTCGAGCGGCGAGAACTTGGCCTGCGCGGGCCCACGGCGCGCGAACACGTGCACGTCCGTGACCGGCGACTCCTTGAGGATCTTGTAGACGTTGTCCGGGATCTCCGTAGGGAGCAGGTCGTCAGCGTGCTTGGACAGGATGCGGGCGACGTCGAGGGCGACGTTGCCCGCGCCGATCACCGCGACCTGCGCGGCCTCGAGCGGCCACGTGCGGGGGACGTCGGGGTGCCCGTCGTACCAGGAGACGAAGTCGGCCGCGCCGTAGGAGCCGTCGAGCTCGGCGCCCGGGATGGGCAGCGGTGCGTCCTCGATGCAGCCGGTCGAGAAGATCACGGCGTCGTAGTGCTCGCGCATCTCGGCGAGGGTGACGTCGGTGCCGAACTCCACGTTGGCGAGCAGGCGGATGTCACCGCGGTCGAGCACCTTGTGCAGCGCCTGGATGATCATCTTGATGCGCGGGTGGTCCGGCGCGACGCCGTAGCGCACGAGCCCGAACGGAGCCGGGAGGCGTTCGATGAGGTCGATGCTGACGTCGATCCCCGCCTTGGACAGGATGTCCGACGCGTAGATCCCAGCGGGCCCTGCTCCGACGATCGCAACCCGCAGGGGGCGGTTCGTGCTCACGACAATGGTGCCTTCCAGCTCGAGGATTCTCGCCGGTAAGTGTACGCAGCGTGAGACACCGAGGCCCCGGCGCGGTCTCAGGCCCTGAGACCGGTCACCCCACCCGGACGGGGCCCCCGAGGTCCTGGAGCGCTCGCTGCAGCCCCGCCGCGTCCGAGCCGCCCATGTTCCGCAACGGTCGGTAGGCGGGGACGAACAGCAGGCCGCCGGCGGCCGCGCGGACCCCGAGGACGTCGACGCCCCGGGCGCCGTAGACCGACGTGAACAGGTCGATCTCCTCGATGTCCGCGCGAGCCACCGACCACCGTGGTTCGGGCTCACGGCCGGACCACACCTCGATCCGGTCCGCTCGCACGGCGATCGCGATGGGGTTGCCGCCCTGGCTCATCCAGCCCTGCACGGACGCTCCGACGCTGTGGCCGAGCTCGACCATCTCCCCCGTCGTGTAGGCGGGGATCACGACGGCGTCCGGGCGCCGCGCGCGGGCGTTGTCGACCGCCCGGCACAGGCGCCGGTGCAGCACGAAGGCGATGAGCATGCCCAACGCGATCACCACCGCGACCGCCATGAGCATCGTGCCCACCGTCGTGCCCCGACGCGACAGAGCGAGCCCCGCCGCAACGCAGAAGAGCCCTGCCCCCAGGAGGGAGGGCCTGTTCCACTTCCCCATGCTCGGCACGCTAGCAGTGCCGAGGTGCCGACCGCTGCCCCTTTCTAGGCGGAGTTTCGCCCCGGCGGGGCCCGACCGCTCCGGGCTCCGGTGCGCACCCGACCGTCACAGGCCTCCCGCGAGCGCGGCGTCGGTCTCCTGCAGCGTCTGGGCAGCCTTGCGCAGGTAGCCCCCGAGGTCGGTGAGGTTGCTGATCAGCTGGGTGGAGTTCGTCGTGAACTCCCCGTACGTCTCACCGAACGCCACCGACGCCTGGTCGGTGACGAACCCGGAGCCGATCAGCGTGCCGATGTAGCCCTTGAGCTCGGTCAGCTTTGCGGTGATGTCGCCCTGCCCGGCCACCAGCCGGTCAGCGGCCGAGCGCATCTCGTCGTAAGAAACGTTCACGTTCGCCATGTGGATCCCCCATCTCGTGGTGGCCCGCGGGCCGGAGCGGCCGGCGGGCTTGTCACGCTTCACGCTAGCCAGACGATCGGCCCACGAGCCGTTGTCCACAGGGATCAGACGAGCCCGGAGCGCTCCGGGGCGACGAGCGGCAGCTGGACCCGCCGGAGCCGGCCCGACTCGACGACCTCGCACCGGCCCACCGGGAAGTCCGCGCGGGCCATGCGCGGGAACGGGGTCCGGAAGATCGTCTCGCCGTCCACCTGGTCGGGCTGGAGCACGAGGCCGCGGCGCGCGTTGCGCACCTCGGCGACCAGGGGCCACGACGAGCCCCAGCTCGTGGTCTCGCCCTCGGCGATCACGACGTGGTCGTTGCGCCGTGCCGCCTTCACCGCCTCGGTGAGCGGCTGCTCGGCCGCACCGCCGAGGAACTCGGCGAGCCCTTCGACGACCAGCACGACCTCGGCGGTGGGCCCGGAGGCCTGGGACAGCACCGGCACCAGCTCGTGCGCCAGGGCCGCGGCCTCCTCGGCCGACGTGGCGACGTCGTCCCACACGTCCAGGGCCCGCACGGTCGACCGGGCTGGCCCGACGAAGCACATCCGCACCTCAGGCGACCACCGCCGCAGCGCGAGCACGATCGCGGCCAGCGCGTTGGTGCGACCCGACCCCGGCATCCCGGCCACGAGGAACACCCCGCGGGGCTCGAACCCCACCGGTGCCAACGTCTCGTCGGCGACGCCGAGCACCGGCTTGCCGTCCACCTCGTCCGGGAGCGACGCGAACGGCACGACGGTCGGGAGGCGCGCGACCCCAGGAGCCTCGGGCGTGCCACCGGCCCGCAGCCGTTCCGCGAGCGCCACGAGCGCGTCCGCCTGGTCGCTGGGCCTGGTGTGCCCGCCGACCACCGCGACCTGGATCTCGTCGCGCTGTCCGCTGAGCACCGCGCGTCCGGGCACCGCGTCCGGCCCCAGGACGTCCTTGGGGACGTCGAGCGTGGCGTACGCGACATCGTCGGCCTGACGGAGCACGAGCCTGCGCTGCAGCGACGCCCCCAGGGCGGTGCTGATCGCCCCCGGGCGCTCGGCGGCCACGACGACGTGCAGGCCCAGCGGGCGGCCCTCCGCGAGCAGCCGCGCCAGGCCCGCGAGCACGGGCATCTTCGCCGCCGCCGCCTCGTAGGCCTCGCGCAGCGCCCCGAGCCCGTCGACCAGCAGGAACACCCGTGGCTCGGCGACGTCGCCGGTGAGCTCCCGGTACTCCGCGAGAGTCCCCGCCCGGGCCGCCGAGTAGCGGCCGGCACGGTCCTCGAGCAGCGCCACCAACCGCCGCACGAGGCGTGCGACGCGCTCGTCGTCCGCTCCGTCGATCACCGCGCCGACGTGGGGCAGACCAGCCAGCATGGACAGCCCACCGGACCCGAAGTCGACGCCGTAGACGTGCGACGGCTCCGGTGCGAGGCCGGCGGCGACCGCGACGCCCCGCAGCAGCGTCGACTTGCCCGCGCCGCTCGCCCCGACGACCGCGAGGTTGCCGTCGACGTCCGGGCGGAAGGCGACGGCCCGCTGCTCCTGCCTCGCGGGGTCGTCCACCATGCCCAGGACGAGCTCTCCCGGTGCGACGGCGGCGAGGGCGAGCAAGTCGTAGGTCGGGGCGAGCTCCGGCAGCCAGGGCCGCCGCGGGACGGGGACGCCCGCAGCCTCAGCCGCTGCCGCGATCGTCCGCACGGTCCGCGCGATGTCGGTGGGGCCCTCCTGGGGCGGCTCGGGCTCGATCGCCTCCGGGACGTCCCAGACGTGGCCCGGCCCGAACATCAGGGTCTCGATCTCGACCCGAGGACGCGCCAGCGCCTGGCTCGACCGGCCGCCCGCATAGCCCGCCTGGAACATCGCGAGCCGTCCCGGACCGGTGCGCAGCGCCGCACGCCCGGGGACGCCCGGGTCGAAGCCGCTCGCGAGCGGGTCGCCGAGCACGTCCGTCGAGTCGGCCTCGTCGGCCATGCGGAGCGCGACGCGCAGGTTCGTGTTCGCGCGCAGGTTGTCCTTAATGACGCCCGCCGGGCGCTGGGTCGCCAGGATCAGGTGCAGCCCGAGCGACCGACCACGCTGAGCGACGTCCACGACACCGTCGACGAACTCCGGGACCTCGTTCACCAGGGCGGCGAACTCGTCCACGACGATCACGAGCGCGGGCGGCGCCTCGTGGTCGCCCCGGCGCTCGAGCGCCAGGAGGTCCTTGGCCTTCTTGCGGTTGAGCAGGCGCTCGCGATGGTGAAGCTCGGCGCGCAGCGACGTGAGCGCGCGGCGCACGAGGTGCGGCGAGAGGTCGGTGACGAGTCCCACGGTGTGCGGGAGCTCGACGCAGTCGGCGAACGCGGCGCCGCCCTTGTAGTCGACGAGCAGGAACGTCACACGGTCGGGTGAGTGCGCGGCTGCCATGCCGAGGACCCAGGTCTGCAGGAGCTCGCTCTTGCCCGCGCCGGTGGTGCCGCCCACGAGTGCGTGCGGACCCTGGGCGCGCAGGTCGAGGGAGAGCTCCTGCTCGGCACCCTGGCCGACGACGGCGCGGAGCGACGCGTCGGAGGACCGCCGCACGGGGGGAAGCGTCCGGTCGATCAGCGAGCCGTTCTCGCGCCAGCGCTCGAGCACCGCGGACGGGTCGGTGGCGATCTCCGGTCCGACGAGGCTCAGGTACGGCACGGAGCGCGGCAGGTCTGACTCGTCGAGGGCGGGCGCACCCGCGTCCGTCACGGGAGCGAGCCGACGGGCGAGGGCCAGGGCGGCGTCCGCGTCGAGGCGTTCGCACGCGAGCGGGGAGACGACGACGCCGTTGGGCACGAAGCCGGCCGAGGCCCCGCCGGCCGCGTGCGTGGTCACGAACGTCCGGCAGACGGCGGGCAGCCGCTCGGGCGCTGACGCGCACCAGACCACGTGCACCCCCACGGCCGGCCCTCGCTCTGCGATCCCGACCAGCCGGCCGCGCTCCACGGGCGCGTCGTCCTCGACGAGGAGGACGACGACAGGCAGGTGCGCACCGCGTGCGCCAACCGCTTCGCGCCGCTCGAGCAGCCCTTCGACGCGCGCCGCCAGGCTCGATCCTGCAGCCGGGCTCGACGCGAGGTGCGGTCCGGGAAGGGGCGAGTGCGCCGAACCGACGTGGGGCAGCCAGCGCAGCCAGGCCCACCCCGCGGCGCTCGTCGACGACGCGACGGCCGCGAGCACGACCTCGGCCGGGGAGTGCAGGGTGATGAGCTGGACGACGAGCGCCCGGGCGGTCTCGTCGGCGCGGGGCCCGGCCACGCCGAGCGCACCACAGACGCGCAGGTCGGCGACGACGGGGACGTCCGCGACGTCCCGAGCCTCGTCCGCGAGCGCGACGAGCTGGTCCCAGTGCGCGGCGAGCGCCTTGCCCCGGTGCGGCAGGCGGATCGTGCTGCGTGAGCGCGCGGTGCCGCGACCGAGGTTGAGGCGCAGGAACGCGTCGTGCTCAGGTCTGCAGCTCCAGAGCAACGGGCCGAGGGTCAGCCCGGCAGCCATCAGGGTCTGGGTGTCGGGAACCTCGCGCCGCCGCGCGGCCTGCTCCTCGGCGGCGTCCTGGACGACCTGCTCGCGGAGCCGGTCGAGGGCGGCGCGGTACTCGGTCGTCTCCCGGGCCACACGCCGCTTCTCGCCCGAGCGCGAGTCCACGTACGAGCCGAGCAGCAGGAGCGGGCTGAGTGCGACGAAGAGCAGGGACATGGGGTTGCGCGTGAACCCGAACAGCGCCGCGCCGAGCACGGCTGGCGCGATCATGGCCAGGACGGGCAACCGGGACGGCCTGGCCGGGTCCGGGGGTGCCGGCGCCTCGCGCTCCCGTCCGGCCCACACCGGGGCCACGAGCGGCGACCGGTTGAACTCGAGCGGCACGACGGGGCCGTGGCCGGCGGCAAGCTCGACCTGCAGGGTGGTGTCTCCCAGCCGGACGACGTCCGCGGGGCCCACGACGGCACGCTGCACGTGTCCGTCGCCGACCAGGGTCCCGTTGGCCGAGCCGCGGTCGACGATCTCGGCGACGTCCGAGACGAGGAGGCGGGCGTGCCGCTTCGACACGAGGGGGTCCGTGAGGACGAGGTCGTTGTCCGGGGAGCGGCCGATCGTCGTCGCGCCGTACGGGACGGCGAACGTGCGGCCGGCGTCCGGTCCACCGTGGATCCGCACCGTCGCGGTGGCCGGCACCTGGGTGTCGGGCGCCACGAGAGCGACCTGCGCGCCCGAGTGGATGCCGGCGTCGTGCAGGCCCGCGTCCCGGTCGAGGACGCGCGGTGCGCGCCCGTCCGAGGTCAGCACGCACAGGGTGGGCGTCGTCGTGCTCGCTGGCACCAGCGCGGGGTCGGCCCGCGCGAGAGTGTCGACGAGATCCGCCACGGTTCCGGTCGCGTCCGCGGTGACGGTCAGGTCCACGACCTGACCGTCCGTCCGCTGGAGAGAGACGCGAACCTTCACCGGCGCCCGCCCCTGCGCCGGCCCTTGCGTCCGCCCTTGCGCTCGGCGCGTCGCTCGCGCAACGAGGCGACGGACAGGCGCCCGCGCAGCCGTGCCCAGCGGGAACCTCCGTGCCGGATCGCTCCGACGGCCACGTCGACCTCGGTCCAGAGCGCCTCCACGTCGGCTTCGTCTGGCAGGCCGGGTGCGAACACCGCGGCGTCCGCCCGGTCGGCGATCGCCAGCGCGGGCGCCGCGGGATACGCCGCGGCCAGCGCGCGGGCGTTCTCCCGGCGCGTGGCCAGGGGCGAGAGCTCGTGCTCGTGGTCGCGTGCGACGTCGACGACCTCGTCCCACGCTCCCGTCGCGCGGGCGAGCGGCGACGGTGCCGCGCGACGACGACGACGCCGCCGGGCCTTCGCCGCGAGGATCAGCAGCGGCGGGAGCACGAGGAGCAGGATCGGGATCGCGACCGCCGCGGTGAGCAGCACGACGCGCAGGTAGTCGACGCCGGTCTCGGGGTCCTCCTCGTCTGCGTCGACGTCCGGGTCCTCGGTGTCGGCGTCCGGCGGCTCGACCGGGTCCTCCGGCGCGGGCGGCGGCTGCACGACCTGCGGCTGCGGCTGGGACTCCTCCTCGGTCATCTCCTCGCTGGGCGTCTTCGTCTCGGGCGGCGTCGGGAAGTACGGCACCCAGCCGTAGCCGACGTACGCGACCTCCACCCATGCCTGGATGTCGTCGCCCCGGAAGACGCGCCCACCGTCGCCCGTGGTGGGCGTGTCCTCGCCGGCGACGAACCCGAGCACCACGCGGGACGGCAGGCCCAGGTGGCGTGCCATGAGCGCCATCGCCGAGGCGTACTGCTCGCTGTCCCCGACCATCGGCGTCGCGGTGAGCAGCTCGTTAATGCGCCAGGCACCGTGGCCGGACAGGGACGGGTAGTCGTTGGACTCGGCGATGCCGTGGCTGAACCAGCCGGTCTGGGCGAGCGTGGCCTCGAGGGCCCGGGCGACGAGGGCGGGCGTCGTGGCGCTGCTCGCGATGTCCGCGGCCTTGGTGCCCACCGCGTCCGGGACCCGCAGGGGGTCGGGGAGGTCGATCCGCCCCACCTGCGCGCTGCCGAGCGCGGCGTCGTCGGGGACCGGGGGGACCACGGCGTCGAGGACGTACCGGTCGCCCGCGCTCAGCCCCTCGGGCAGAACGGCGGCGCCCGTGGCGTCGTTGAAGCGGAACGCCGCTTCCTGGGCCCGGCTCTCGCGGCCGGCGAAGTCGACCCCGGTGGCCTGCCCGACGGTCGGCAGCCAGATGCCGTCGAGGCCCTGGATCTCGATCTCGATCTCCGCACGGGTGCCGCTCACGGTCGTGGGGATGCGCTCGCCGACGCGGCGGAACGCACCCGACCCTTCGGCCGTGCCGCTGTCCGCGACGTTCCACACCACGCCGTCGAAGGCGTCCATCGTGGCGAGCCGCACCGGGGTGTTCTCCGGCAGCCCGTGCACCGTGAACAGCTCGGTGTCTTTCTCGTCCTTGATGAACTTGCGGAAGGCGGCCAGCGGGCTGGGCTGGTCGCGCGGGTCGAACGGCGGCACGATGTCGTGGCGCAGCACCGTGCGGGGCTCGTCGCCGCCGAGCACGGGCGCCGCGAACACCCCGCTGGACGCCGCGACCGCCGCCATGAGGGCGAGCGTGACGACGCGGCGGGGGTGCCAGGTGCGCCAGCGCCAGGCCAGCCACGGCAGCAGGAGCACGGCCATGGCGACGCCGACGACGGTGGCGAGGGGTGCCTCGACCGTGCCGAGGAGGATGGCCGCGACGAGCAGGACCGCCGGCACGGCGGCGGCGGCGAACGTCCGCAGCTGGATCCGGCGCCCGGGTCCGTTGCCGGCGCCGGACTGGGCGTGCCAGGCGCGCGCCCCGGCGGCGGCCTCGCGGTCGGTGCCGAGCATCCCGGCGGCGACGGTGCCGCCGAGGGCCATGACGAACGGGACGACCAGCAGGTTGTCGACCGCTCCGAGCGGAGGCTCGAGGGTGAGCATCTCCTTCCACGCGGTGACGACGCCCTGCAGCAGTGCGACGAGCGCGTCGACGCTCGGCAGCACGCGTGCGGCGGCGAGGTCGGGCACCGCGACGGCGGGCCCGACGAGCAGGTAGACGGCGATCGTCAGGGCGGTGGCGACCAGGGGCGACCACGACCACGCGCGCGTGACGAGCACGACGGCGGCGCCCAGGAGCGCTCCAGCGACGAGCGGGACGGCGGCGACAGGCCCGTAGGCGGGGACGACGGCGACCACGGCGAGCGCGACGGCGAGGGTGAGCACGCCGACGTCGAACAACCGCCGGCGCAGCGCTCCGCCGGAGCGCTGGTTGGACGTGACGGTGCGGATGCGGCGGCGTCCGCCGCCTGAGGTGTGCTCGTCGATCATCCGGTCACCAGCCGGCTCACGAGGCGCGGCAGGTCCTGCCCGCGGCCGATCGTCGCGGTCGAGAGCATGCCCGAGGTCTGCAGGCCCAGCTCGGCTCCGGGCGAGCAGGCCAGGAAGATCGTGCGCACGCCCGCGGGGATGTGGATCGCGGACGCCCGCAGGTCCTGGGGTCCGGCGGCACCCCCGGTGACGATGAGCGCCATCGACGCGTGCGGAACCTGACGAGCGACGTGCTGCGCAAGCGTCTGGCCGTCGCCGGTGCCGGGCGCGGCGATCTCGAGGCCCGCGCAGTCGTCGAGCAGGCGCGGAGGCGTCTGGGAGCGCAGCACGCGCGGGCCGCACATGGCGGTGACCTCGAGGCCGTCGCGGATCACCTGGACGCCGAGGGAGGCGTAGATGCTGACCGCGAACTCGAACTCGTCCTCGTCGCGGTAGTCCTCCGCGCGGTCGGCGAGGGCGAGGGCGGTGTGCGTGCGGCGGGTGTCCTCGAACTGGCGGACCATGAGCTGGCCGATGCGCGCCGAGGTGCGCCAGTGGATGTTGCGGCGGTCGTCGCCGGGCACGTACTCGCGCAGGGCGTGGAACGACATGTCGTTCTCCGACAGCACGCGGGTGGCCTCGCCCTCGAGGTCCCGCATGACGCCGGTGCGCGCTGACGCGAGGGAGACCGTGAGGGGGTGGATGTAGAGCTGTTCGGGGTTCGTCCAGCGCACCTGGCGGCGCACCAGCCCGAGGGCGTCGCCCCGCACGGACAGGACGGGACCGACGGTGACGATCGCGCGGCGGGCCGTGGGCACGGCGAAGACTTCCTCGTGCACGGCCCCGGCGGCCATGGACGGGAGGTCGAAGTTGGCGGAGCCGGCGCCGACCGGCAGCTCGATCTGCGCCGGCAGGAGCCGGCCGCGCCCGACGTTGGTCACAGCGATCCGGCCGAGCGCCCGCTGGCCGACGACGACGCGGTGGTCGGCGAGGTCGAGGTCGACCGCGTAGGTGGACCGGCCGAACGTCAGGAGCACGGCGAAGACGAGCACGCCGGCGAGAGCGCAGCCCAGCACCACGAGCTCGTCCCAGCCGTAGCGGCGCCCCGCCAGGAGGGCGCCGACCATCGTGGCGACGGTCAGCCAGCCGAGCGGGGACACGTGGGCGGCAGCGCGCCGCAGGGGCAGCAGCGCACGCCACAGCCCACCCGCGAACCCGCGCGCGCTCGCCACCGCGGCCGCGCCTGCGGCCTTCGCCCCCGTGCTCATGTCAGGCGACTCGCTCCACCGGCGGGGCCGTGACGCTGAGGACGTTCTCGAGCACCTCGGAGTTGGTGACGCCGGCGAACTCGGCCTCGACGTCGAGCATCAGGCGGTGCGCGAGGACGGGCTCGGCGAGCTCCTTGATGTCGTCGGGGATGACGAACGCGCGGCCCTGGGCGGCGGCCCACACCTTGGCGCAGCGCACGAGCGCGATGCAGCCGCGGACGCTGACGCCGAGGCGGGTCTGGGGGTCGGAGCGCGTGGCCTCGGCGAGCCGGGAGACGTAGTCGAGCACCGCGGCATCCACGTGCACGCCGGCGGCCATGTCCGCCATGTCGCCGATCGCGTCGGTGGTGATGAGCGGCGTGAGGTGCGAGGAGCGGTCGCGCTCGGCCGACCCGGCGAGGATCTCGACGGTCGACGCGTGGTCGGGGTAGCCGATCGACGTCTTGATGAGGAAGCGGTCGAGCTGCGCCTCGGGCAGCTTGTAGGTGCCGGCCTGCTCGATGGGGTTCTGCGTCGCGATGACCATGAACGGTCGTCCCGCCGAGTGGGTGACGCCGTCGACGGTCACGTGGGACTCCTCCATGACCTCGAGGAGAGCCGACTGCGTCTTGGGCGACGCACGGTTGATCTCGTCCGCGAGGACGATCGACGCGAAGATCGGGCCCTTGTGGAACTCGAAGCGCCCGCTGCCCTGGTCGTAGATCGTCACGCCCGTGACGTCCGACGGCAGGAGGTCCGGCGTGAACTGGATGCGGTTGTGCGTGCCCTGGACGGTCGCGGCGAGCGCACGTGCGAGCGACGTCTTGCCGGTCCCGGGTGCGTCCTCGAGCAGCAGGTGCCCCTCGGCCAGCATCGCGGTGAACGCGAGGCGGATGGTGTGCGGCTTGCCGAGCACCGCCTTGCCCACGTTGGCCACGAGGGCGCCGAAGGTCTCCGCGAACCACGCGGTCTGTTCAGGAGTCATGGTGTGCGTGCTCTCTCGTCAGGGGCGATGCAGAGGGACGGGCGAATCGTACGCGGTCAGGGGTCCTCGGAGTCGTCGCGGGGCACCCGCTGCTCCGCACTACCCGTCTCTGAGTGCTCTCCCGGACGCCGCGTGTTGGAGGCGCGCACTTGGACAACCACCCAATCGTCCTCGCGGGCATCAATCCGCTGGGTCACCGTGCGTTCGGTAACGCTCGTCCAGTCGCCTTCGTCGCGCCCGACGTTGATCCGATACTCGTAGGTTGTCTCGAACCCGTGGTCGTCGCCGTTGGCCCACGTGAAGGTCACCGAGTCGGCGGCAAGCGCGTCGATGTCCACCGTAGGCCGGCCTGGAAGTGGTGGCCGGAAAACGGAAGCCGTGGCCTGGCCAGCGTCGCTCGTCTTGCCTCGAGACCCATCTCTGTTGGGTGCGTCGTTGGTCGCACGCACCTCCACCCGGTACTCGGCATCGCCCTGCACGTCCACACCGGCGTCAGCACCGGTGTACCAGGTGTCCGGGTTCCCCTCACGCCAGTCGAGAATCGTCTCTCGGTTGCGCTGCACGCGGTATTCGTACTTGGTGATCGTCGCTCCACCCGTGGCTTCACCAGTGACCGCGTCCCAGCGCCAGCGGAGCTTGTTCCAGTCCGGCGACTCGGCCACCACACGCGGTGCGTCGGGAGCGGTGGGGCTCCGCACGACGAACGACGTCGTTGCTACGGCGCTCCACCCACGCTCGTTCTCCGCCTGCACCGAGATCGTGGTCGGCCCGCCGAACCGCAGTTCGTACTTCTCGTTCGACTTCGGATCCTTGGCGGGGACCCAACCGTCGGTTCCACCGCCATACTCGGCATCAACGCGGTAGCGGTAGCCCTTGATCGCCGAACCTCCGGTGTTGCGAGCCGAGAAGGAGAACTCGAACTCGCGCCACGAGAGCGGGCCGCCGGTAACCGCAGGCGCCTGCGGCACCGTCGTCGGCGTCGCCGACGGGAGCGTCGTCCACGGACCGCACACGTGCTCGTTGCACGCGCGGACCTTGGGGCGCGGTGCCGGCTCGCCCCCGGGCAGGTCGCGCTGGGTATAGCTGGGGCTGGTCCCGATCGAGCCCTGGCCGTCCATCTCGTACCTGTCGACGGGGAAGCCGCCCATGTCAGCGGGCGCGCGCCAGGTGTACTCCACGCGGCCCTTGCCGAACGCCGTGTCGGGCGCCGCCGCGTCGTTCGCGCTGGCGTCCCGGATCTCCCCCGGCGTCCCCCAGGTCATCGAGCGTGCCGTCCCGGCCTGCGACCGCCCGGCCTTGTTCTCGGCACGCAGCGAGAACGTGTAGTCCACCCCGTTCTTGGCCTCGGTGAACGACCACGAGGTCCGCTCGCCGCCGATCTCCCGCTCGAACGAGGTCCCGCCCCCGCTCACGGCCATCCAGTACTTCTTCACCTCAGCCCCGTTGTCGGGGCCGGCGGTCCACGTCAGCTGGATCTGGCCACCCAACGGGGTGTCGACCCGGCTCGCCTCGACCGTGGGGGCTCCAGGCACCGCCGCCGGGGTCTCCGGCACGGACATCGGGCTCCACTCGCTCGGGTCCGGCGCGCGGTTGTGCGCCCGCACGCGCACCGTGTACGCCGTGCCGTTGGTCAGCCCGCGGAAGGTGTGCCGCGGGGACGACGTCGTGACGGAGGCGGCGCCGGCCGACGGAGCCGGGCTGATCTCGACGGTGTACTCGCTGACCGGCGAGCCAGGGCTCGGCGGCACCGGCCACGTCGCGTCGATCTCGCGGTCGCCGAACTTCAGCGTGGGCGCGCTCGGCCGCTCGGGCACGGCGTCGGGCCGGTAGGTGGGCGACGGCGCGCTCGACTCACCGAAGCCGACGGCGTTGTGCGCCCGCACGGTGAAGGAGTACTCGACGTCGTTCTGGAGATCGTCGATGGTGCAGGTGGTGCTCGCGCACCGGGTGACGTCACCGCCCGGGGAGCGGACGACCTCGTAGTAGTCGATGGGCTCGCCGTTCGCCGCAGGGGCGTCCCACGCGAGCACGACGGTCCGGTCCCGGATGCCTCGCTCCGTGGGCGTCGACGGCGTGCCCGGCAGGCCGCGCACCGTCAGGGTGATCCGGCCCTCGACCTCGCGGCCGGGCTCACCGGTGGCGTCCACGACGAGGTACCGCACCACCATCGTGCCGACGTAGTTCTCGACGGGCCGCACGACGACGCGCGCGCCCTCCACGGACGCCGTGCCCGAGTTCGGGGTCTCGACCGTCGCGCCGAGGACCCGCAGCGGCGTCTCCGGGAACGGGTTGAACGAGCCCGCGAGCACCTCGACGGGCCGCGACTCACCGCTCACGCCGTCGGCGATGGTGAAGTCGCGCACCTGAGCGACCTGCCGGTCGCTCGCGGTCGCGCGGAAGTCCAAGGTCGCCGGCAGCGAGCCCGACACCCCGTAGCCGATGGCCAGACCGATCGAGCCGACCGTGCCGCGCGCCGTCGTCGCCGCTGCGGAGATCGAGAGCAGCGTGCCCTCGAGCCCCACCGAGAACCCGTTGGGCACCGCCGTGGTGAGGCTGTAGGCGTACTGCGCCGGGCCGGCCTCGGCGCCCTCGGGCCCCTGGGTCAGCGCGAGCAGGTCGACGACGACGGGGCTGCCGCCCTGCGGCACCTCGACCACGGTCGGGGCGAAGGTGGGCGGATAGTCCTCGGTCGCGTACACCGTGATCGGGAGCGTGAGCGTCTTGAGCCGACCGTTGGCGTCCTCACGAGAGATGCCGTCGGTCACCTCGAAGGTGATGGAGGCAGGCCCGGCGTACTGGGCCTCGGACGCGTACCGCAGCGTTGTCTCGTCGACCACGAGCTCGGTGCCGTCCGACCGCGTGGCCGAGACGTACTCCGCGTCCGTCACCCGCGCCGTCTTGCCCGGACCCACCTGGACGAACTCCTCGAGCGAGATCACCAGCTCTTCCCCGGAGGCGACCCGCAGCTCGCGCGCGTTCGGCCGTAGCACCGGCGGGAAGTCTCCGAGCGCGGGGACCGTGATGAACGCGAACGCGGAGGCGCCCTCAGCGTCGGGGTGGGTGTTCACGATCTCGAACGGCACCGTCCGCGCGGTCTCGCCCAGCGTCACGGTGACGCGACGGTTCGCGCCGACCACGGCGACGCCCGCGTGCGACGACGGCACCCGAACCTCGAGGTCGCTGAGCGGGCCGGAGGGGTTCTCCGCGACCGCCAGCACGTCGACGTCGACGGACGTCTTGTTGAGCGTCTCCAGGGGCGGCACGACGACGTCGCGGGCGATCGGCGGCTGGATGACTGCGCCGGACACCACGTTGACCGTGAGGACCGCGGACGCCCGCGCGCCACGCGCGTTCTGCGCGGAGTATGGAATCTGGAGCACGCCCTCGGAGCTCGGGGTCGTGACGACGATCCGCCTGCCCTCGACCGAGGCCTGCAGGCCCGGCGGGACCTGGAGCGGCTCGACGATCGACAGCTCGTCCCCCGAGGCCTCGATGTCGTTGGCCAGGACCCGCACCTCGACGCGCTGGCCGGGCGGGACGGTGACCTCGTCGTTGCGCGCGATGATCGGCTGCGGCTCCGTGGGCCGCGCCGCGATCCCGACGCGGACGTTCGCGACCGAGCGCTGGCCCACCCAGTCCTCGACCGCGTACTGGAACTCGTCGGTTCCCGTCTCCCCGGGGAACGACTCGTACTCCAGGTAGTCGGCGCCCACCGCGACGATCCGGCCCTTCGTGGGCGCGGTCGCCTGGCCGAGCAGAGAGACACCGTCGCCGTCGTCGTCGATCCCGATCAGCGGCACCGTGATGCGCACCGTCTCTCCGGAGAACACACGGGCGGTGAGGTCGACCGGGCGCGCCGGCTCCTTCGTGGTGGGGTCGGACTCGTGCACCGAGACCGTGACCTGCGCCGACGAGACGTTGCCGAACTCGTCGCTGACCGCGAAGGTCGCCCGCGCGGTGCCCGCCTCCGCGGGCGCCTGGAACCGCAGCACGTCGCCCGAGACGAACATCAGCCCGGCCGAGGCCGGCTCGACGAGCTCGCGCTCGAGCGTGATCGTATCGCCGTCGGGGTCATACGCGGTCTCGAGCACCGGGATCGTCACCACACCGCCGGTCCGGACCGAGACCTCGACGTCCTGCACGACCGGCGGCCGCTGAGTCTCGCTCACCGTCGTCGGCTGCACCACGACCTCGCCGCTGGTCTCCGCCACACCGTTCGACACCACGTACGTGACGATCTCGGGGCCCTCGAGCGCGCGCTGCGAGGAGATGCGGAGCAGGCGGTGGTTCAGAACACCGACCTGGAGCCGGGAGCCGTCCTCGGTCTGGGCCGAGACGAGCACCAGCACCCCGCCGTTGGGGTCCGTGTCGTTGGCCAGCGGGTCGATCGTGACCTCGCCGCCGGGCGGCAGCAGGGCCATGTCCCGCACGGCGACCGGCGGCAGCGCCTCCGACGGGCGCTCGACGACGTCGATCCGCGCGAGCCCGGTCGCCTGCTGCGGCGTCGCGGTCACGAGGAACGGAAGGTAGTAGGTGCCCACCCGCGACCCGGTGAACTTGAAGGTGCCCGCCGCGAGGTCCGGCTCGACCGTCGTGCCGTCGACCGCCTCCACGCCGGCGAGCCGCACCGGCTCCCGCGAGGCGCTGCGCACCCCGGCGAGGACGTTGACGTCGATCGTCTGGCCCACGTAGGCGACCTGGTGGATCGGGTCGATCACGGGAGCGAGCGACCCGGCCGGCCGCACGTCCACGTTGAGCCTGCCCTCGACCGTCTCCCGGCCGTCCGAGACCTGGACCGTCACGGCCTGGCGACCGAGCTGCTCGCCGTCAGCGAGGAAGGTCAGCTTGCCGTCCGGGCGGGTGCGGACGGTGCCCGCGCCGTCCGTGCGCGCTCCGACGAGCATCAGGTCGTCGCCGTCGGGGTCCACGAAGTCGGCCAGAGCGTTGTACGTCACCGACGCACCGACCTCCACCTCGACGGCGCTCGTGCGCACCTGCTCGGGCGGGTCGTTGAGCGCCTCGTCCCGCACGCGCAGGCGCACCGTCGCGGTCGACGGCGCGTCCAGGCCACGGCCGTCGGTGATCGTGTAGGTGAAGGACTGCTCGCCGCTCGCACCCGCCGCGGTCGTGAGCTGCAGCGCGCGTCCGCCGTAGACCGACTCCACACGGCCGAAGTCGGGCGAGATCGCGTCGAACTGCGAGATCGCGATGATGCCGCACTCGGCGGAGTTGTCGTTGTTGAGGACCGACAGGATGGTGGTCCGCCCCGGGCGCACGCCGATCGCGTCGTCCTGCGCCGTCGGTGCGGAGGCGGCCTCCGAGCACTCTTCGAGCAGGTTCTGCGTGGTCTCGACCTCGTCCGACGGCTCGTCCGACTCGTCGAGCTCCTCCTGGGACTTGATGTCCGTCCAGTTGGGCTCGAACACCTGCGGGATCTCGGCCAGCAGCCACAGGCGCCCGTCGGTGACGTCGTTGAGCACGACGACGGAACGGTTGACCCTGAAGACCAGCTCGTCGGAGGCGGAGATGTCGGGGTCGGTCGCCACCTGTGGGGCTTCCTGCCCGCACCGGCGCACGTAGTTCTGGCCGGACGTCGCCCACGCGCCGAACTCGCACGAGCCCACCCGCACCGGGGCCGCCGGCACGCCGCTGAAGCCGTCCTGCACGGTCTCGACCGAGCCCCCGTCGAGCGAGACGCCCAGGAGCGCGGCGGGCGTCGACACCAGGACCTCGTCGTTCGCGGCCCCGCTGTGCTGGAGCATGACCACGTCGGCGGGGTTGCCCACGCGCGTCTGCCAGCCCTCGCCGTAGAGCATCCCGACGCCGAGGACCACGAGGTCGTCGCCGACCGCCGTGGCCTGCGTGACGGCCGTGCCCGCCGGGGCAACCTGCGCACCGACCGTCGTCACCGGAGCCCCCGTGGCGATCTCGGTGCGGTGCGCCTTCCCCGTCGTGGGATCGAAGGTGAGCACCGCGCCGTCGGTGGTGATCGCCGAGACGGCGCCCGCACCGACCGTGAGCGTCGCCGTCTCCGGCTCGAGGGCCAGGGAGTCGAGCTGGTCGAAGGCGCTGACCCACACCTCGCCGTCGGCGCTCGTCACCGCGACGGTCCCGGCCGCCATCGCGACCTTGGCACCGGCCGGCAACGACAGCTGCGTCGTCGCGGAGACCGAGGCCGGGTCCACCACGGTGACCTTGCCGTTCTCGAGCAGCAGCACGTCAGAGCCGGCCTGCAGCACGTCGAGGGCCGGCTCGGACGCGAGCCCACCGTCGAGCTCACCGATCTGGGAGTTGAACCGGCCGAGCTTCTGCTGCGCCTTGTTCGTCAGCCACACGGAGCCGTCGTTGAGGTCCACCTGCGAGACCTTGACGCCCGGGTTGATGATCGCGAGCACCGCGAGGAGGACCGGCACCAGCGTGGCGGCCCCGACCGTCGTCCAGGTACGACGACGGTTCGCCCCGGCAGCTCGGTCGATCTGCCGGGCGTCGCGCGCCATCCTGCGGGACGTCACGGGTAGCACACCTCCGCGGGTTGGTTCGACAGCCTCCTGTCGCTGCGCACGATCGATACCTCGATGCAGAGCCTCTCGCCCTCAGGAGGGGCAGCGACGTCGACATAGGGTACGTCGACCGACTCCGGTGCAGTCTCGACGCCCACATCGATGATCTGCCAACGGTACGTGTCGCCCTCCATCGGTTCCGGGTTCGTCCACTGGAACCGCACCAGCTCTCCCACCTGCGGCGAGCCGAGCAGGTTGGTGGGCGCCGGGACGGACCGCTGGGGGGTGCTCGTCACGGGTGCCGTCGCCGTCGGCGTGGGCGTCGGGTTGTCCTCCGGCCCGCGGCCGAGGGTGAGCGCGGCGACCAGGACGAGGGCGCCGATCACGACGACGCTGGCCAGCACGGCAGCGAGGGTACCGCCGCGGCGCCGCGGCACCGACGGCGCAGGGTCCGCGCTCGGCGCGCTCGAGGGCGCGGAGGTCGGCATCGGCGGTGGCACGACGTACCCCGGCGCACGCACGGGCGTCGGCGCCGGCACCCGGGTCGCGCCGGCGCCCGCGGACGCGGGAACAGTCGTCGGTTGCGCCTCGATGCTCACGATCGGCCGGAGCCGCGTCGACTCCCCCTCGCCGCTCGGAGCCGGGCTCGGCGTGCGTGGCGTCACCCGCTCGACCAGGTCCTCGGACAGGTCGATGCCCGTCTCCGTGAGACCGAGCGAGCGCTCGACCTGCTGGAGCGCCCGCGCGACGGCGAGGGCGGAGTCGTAGCGGCGCGCCGGCTCCTTGGTCATGCAGCGCGCGAGCAGCGCCTGCAGGCCGGCGGGGACGTCGCTGCGGTCGATCGCCGGCAGCGGCACCCGCTCGATCCGGGAGATGAGGTCGGCCGGGCCGTTCGACTGGCCCGCGATCTCGAACGGCGAGCGCCCCGCGAGCATGGAGTAGATGGTCGCGCCGAGCGAGTACACGTCGCCGCGCCGGTCGCCCGTGGGGTGCTCGGCGAGGAGCTCGGGCGGGGACCACGGGATCGACATGCCGGTCCCGGCAGCGCCGTCGCCGCCCGTCGTCGCCGCGATGCCGAAGTCCGTCAGGGCCGGCCAGCCGTAGTCCGTGGTGAGGATGTTCGCCGGCTTGATGTCGCGGTGCAGGATCCCGAGGCGGTGCGCGGCCTCGACGGCCGACGCCAGGCGGATGCCCGTGCGCAGCGCCTCGGCGACGGTGATCCGCTCCGAGCGGTACCGCGCGCCGAGCCCAGGGCGGGAGCAGTACTCCATCACCAGGAACGGGCGACCGTCCGTGGCGATGTCGGCGTGGTAGATCGTGACGATCGACGGGTGGTGCGAGAGCTGGGCCATCAGGTTGGCCTCGGCGAAGAACCTGTCCCGCGTCTCCGGGTCGAGCGAGCTCGCGAGCAGCACCTTGACCGCGACCGACCGCTGCGGCAGCTCCTGGCGGTACTCGAAGACGTCGGCGAACCCACCCAGGCCGAGCACACGCACGTACTGGAAGCCGGGGATCGTGGGAGGCGTGGACGGCTCGCGACGAGCGCGCATCAGCTCCGCACCACCCGGAACATGACGCCGTCGCCGAGGTCCACCGTCGCGTCCGGGGGCACGTCCACCGCGACACCGGGACGGATCCGCTCGGCGGGCCGCCCGCGCAGGCTGAGCGTGACGCCGTTGGTCGAGTCGAGGTCGGTGAGCAGGACGCGGTCGCCCTCGGCGCGCACCTGCGCGTGGGTGCGCGAGATGTCGTGGTTGGGGCTCTCGACCGTCACCAGGCGCGGCAGGTCCCGGTTGGACACGCGCGAGACGACGGGAGCGCGCCCGATCAGCACCGTGCGGTCGAGCGTGACGGTGACCCCCGACGACATGACGAGCTTGGGCGGCGCGACCAGGGTCGGCATGGTGAACGGGCCGGGGACCTCGTTGGTGGACCACGTGGGCAGCTGGCGGCGGATCTCGACGAGGTCCGAGCTCATCACCGTCAGCCCGTCGTGGTCGTCGAGCGCCGGCATGAACGCGCTCGCCTGCACGGGCGCGGGCCGGGCTGGCGGCGCAGGTGGCGGCGTCGGCAAGGGCGGCGGAGCGAGCGGCGTCGCCGCGGTGGGGACGGTCGAGCCCGTCGCGGGCGAGGCCGGCGTCCGGGCGCCGGGTGCTGCCGCGCGCCGCGGCGTGAGGATGGTGGCGCCGTGGAGCTCCTCGTCGAACTCCACGACCTCGGCGGCTGCCGCGCGCCGGGGCGAGAGGATCGTGACGCCGTCGAGCTCCTCGTCGAACTCCACGACCTCCGCGCCTGAGCGCGTGGCGACGTCTGCGACGTCGTCGTCCGCCTCACGCAGGGTGACGATGACCTCGCACGCGGTCACGACGCCGGACAGCACGGGCAGCGCGGGGCCCCGAGAGCTCGCGCCGACCACGCCGACGCTCACGGCCGTCGCCGAGGCGGCCACGCTGGTCCACGGGATCTGGTCGCCCACGACCCGGCGCGGGGGCGCACCGATGCTCTCCTCGAGGACAACCTCCAGGTCGCCGCGGACCGCCGCGCGCACGTCGCCGCCCGCGAGCGACACGAGCGCGAACGGGGCCTTGCCCGTGCTGCGGCCCGACGTCAGCAGCGACAGCTGGTCCTCGAAGGCGGCGTCCTCCCGAGCCGCCTCCCAGACGAGCTCGACGACGGCGGGCAGGGTGTCCGGGGGCAGCAGGGCGATCACGCCGTCGGTGACGACGGCGAACCATGCCCCGGGGCTGTAGTGGGGGACGATCATCACGACACCTCCGCGGGCGGCGGGGGCACCGGGGGCATGGCTCTGCGGGCAGCGGGCGTCGGCGCGGTCGGTGCCGCCCGGTCCTCGCGCGGGACGGTCTCGCCGTGCAGCTCCTCGTCCCAGGGGGCGCCGTCGGGGCCCTTGCGCGGTATGCGCGCTGCCGTGGCGGTCCCCCGCGTGATGGTCTCCTCCGCCGACAGCTCGCCCCACGCGGCGGCGACGTCCACGACGATCACCGTGACGTTGTCCCGCCCGCCCGCGTCCACGGCGGCGCCCACCAGCCAGTCCGCGGACTGCTGGGGGTCGGCGAACGCCGTGAGGCCGTGCAGGAGCGTCGCGTCGTCCAGCTCGGTCGTGAGCCCGTCGGAGCACACGAGCAGCCGGTCCTCGGCGGAGGCGGGGATGAGCCAGTAGTCCGGGTCCGGCACGCCACCCGTGCCCACGGCGCGGGTGATCACGTGCCGCTCGGGGTGGATGCGCGCGTCCGCCAGGGCGAGGTCGCCCGAGTCGACGAGCTCCTGCACGACGGAGTGGTCCACGGAGATCTGCTCGAGCACGCCCTCGCTCACGCGGTAGACCCGCGAGTCGCCGATGTTGAACACGAGCCAGTACTCGCCGTTGTCGGTCGCGGTCACCGCGACACCTGCGACGGTGGTCCCTGCCGTGCGGTCCCCCAGGATGTCCCGCATGCGCGCGGACGCACGCTCGAAGCAGGCGTGCACGTCGTCGCTGGTCGCGCCGTCGTGGCCGACGAGGAACGAGAACTCCTCCACCACGAGGCGGCTCGCGACGTCGCCGGCGTCGTGCCCGCCCATGCCGTCGGCCACGAGGAACACCGGTGGGTAGGCGAGCAGCGAGTCCTCGTTCAACGACCGCACGCGGCCGCGATCCGTCGCCGATCCCCACAGTGTCCGCACGTCCGCGCCCCTCAGCTGTTCCGGTACTCGAACGTGACGCTGTAGTCGCCGAACCCGACCGCCGCGCCGTCGGGCAGCCGGACCACCTGGTGCGGGGCGCAGATGATCTGCTGCCCGTCGGACAGCGTGACGATGGTGCCGTTGGTCGACGCCCGGTCCACGACCCACACGCCCTCGTCGTCGACGCCCACGAGCAGGTGCGTCTTGGACACCGAACGCCCCGGGTCCGGGACGCGGAACAGCTCGCCGACCGTCTCGCCGTCGCTCGTGGACGGGTTCCGCCCGATGAGGACCGTCTCGGTGACCGTCATCTCCTGACCGTCGGACAGCCGCAGCAGCGCCGACGGGGGGATCTCCGCCTCGACCTCCTCAGGCGCGGGCGGCGCGGCCGGCTCCTGCGTCTGCACCGGCTTGAGGCGGGTCATGTCGAGGTCGTCCTCGAGCTCCGGCATCGGCGCGTGCGCACGCTCGGGGGCACGCGGCGCGACCGGGGCCTTCTGGTGCGGCTGCTCGGCGCGAGCGGGGCCGAAGCCCGGCACCGCCGTGATGACGCCCGACGCCGCGCGCTCGGCCGGTGCGGCGGCCTCGGCCGGGCGCGGTGCAGGCGGGTGCAGCGCGGCCGCGGGAGGCGCGGGCACGGCAGCCCGCGCAGGGGCGGGTGCGGGGGGCACGGGAGGAGCCGCGGCCGGCGTGGGCGCCGACACCGGAGGCGCGGGCACCCCGTGCGCGGGAAGCTCGGGAGCCGCCCGGTAGGCCCCGAGCTCGCTCGCGTGCGGTGGCCGCCCGCCCTGCGGCGCGGAGTCGCGCAGGTAGTCGGGCAGCTGGGGCGCCGCGGTGGGGCGGGGCGCCGCGTACGGAGCAGGCGCCGGGGCTGGCGCGGACACGGGCGCCGGCGCGGGCGGCTGCACCCCGTAGCCGACGGCAGCGGCGGGCTGGGACGGTGCGCCGGGCACGGCGAACGGCGGCTGACGGTCCTGGGCCGGCGGGGCGAACGAGGCGGTGGTCGGGCGCTGCTGGCCGCCTGCCGCGAGACCGTCCAGGACGACCGTGTCCGCGATGCTGTCGTGCCAGGCACGAAGCCGCCCGGTCTTGTCCCACAGCGGCGACAGCGCGAGCAGCGGCAGCACGGCCGACAGAATGCCCTTGATCAGCTGACGCAGGAACGCCCGCCCGAACCCGACGGGTCGCGCGCTCGTGGCGTCCACCGTGCGGATCTTCAGCAGGCGCTTGCCGATGGTCGAGCCCCGCGAGCCCTCGAGCCACACCTGCGTCAGGACCAGCGCGAACGACGCCAGCGAGGCGAGGGCCATGAGCACCAGGTAGGCCGGCGATATCTGCAGGTCCGCGCTCGCCCCCGCCTGCACCAGGACCGCGGGCACGGCGAACACGGAGAAGACCAGGCTCGCGAGCAGCCAGTCCACCAGCATCGCGGCGACGCGCTTGCCGTAGCCGGCGATCGGACCATTCGCTCCGGGAGCGACGACGCCCATCATGATGTTCCCCTCCATCGAGCCGGACCCCCGCATCTCAGCACTACGCGCACGACCGCAGCTCCCTGTGACGACGGCCACGGGCAGGATACCGCCCCGGCGGCCCGACGTCGGAGGTGTGCTCAGGCAGCGCGCTCCACGAGCGACTGCGCGAAGGACGTCAGGGCATCCCGGACCGGTCCCGGCGGGAGGCTCGCGATCTCGTCGACCGCCTCGGTCGCCAGACGGGCGGCCAGGGCGCGGGTCTCGTCGACGACCTCGTGCGAAGCGAGCGCGGCGACCGCACGAGCCAACGACTCGTCGGAGGTGAGGTCCGCGTCGAGCAGCGCGACCAGCGCGGCGTCGTCGGCCGTGCCACGGCCCTCGGCGACGCGCGCCCGCAGCAGGAGCGTCGGCATGGTCGGCACCTGCTCACGCAGGTCCGTGCCCGGCGTCTTGCCCGTGACGGCACCGACGGACGTCAGGTCGATCACGTCGTCGGCGAGCTGGAACGCGACCCCGAGCTTCTCCCCGTAGGCCGCGACGACGCGGGCCACCTGCTCGGGGCAGCCGGCCATCCGCGCGCCGAAGAGCGCGGACGTCGCGAGCAGCGAGGCCGTCTTGTCCGCGAGCACCTGGAGGTAGTGCGCGACGGCGTCCTCCCCCGCGGCAGGTCCCACGGTCTCGTGCAGCTGGCCGAGGCAGAGCCGCTCGAAGGTCTGCGCCTGGACGCGCACCGCGTCCGGACCGAGGCCCGCCACGGTCACCGACGCGCGGGCGAACAGCAGGTCCCCCGTAAGGATGGCCACCGAGTTGCCCCAGACCTCGTGCGCGGCGGGCGCACCACGGCGCATCGGAGCCGAGTCCATCACGTCGTCGTGGTAGAGCGTCGCCAGGTGCGTGAGCTCGACCACGACGGCCGCGTCGATGACCTCCGGGCGCGCCCCGTCGCCCAGCTGGGCGCACAGCAGCGTGAGCAGCGGGCGCAGACGCTTGCCCCCGGCGTTGACCAGGTGGCGGGACGCCGTGTCCGCGAGCTCGTCGGTGTGGGTGACCGCGTCCCGCAGCCGCTCCTCGACGATGGCCAGCCGCTCGGTGAGGAGGTCCGCCAGGGCAGGGTCGGGGACCGGCAGGTTCGCGCCGGGGAGGTTGGAAGGGCTCACGGGATGAACTTAGTCGCCTCGGCCACCAGATCGAGAACCGGGCCCGGGAAGACGCCGAGAGCGATCGTGCCGAGCGCGCACAGCGCGACCACGACGCGGATGCCCGCACCGCCCCGCAGCACCTGCACGCCGGCTGCCGCGCGGGCGGGCGCGGTGGCCAGACGCAGGCCGACGCCGGCCTCCGGCGTGTCCCAGTGCTCGGGGGCCGAGCCGTCGGTGGCGTCGACGGCAGGGGTGTCCGTCGTCGTGCGCGCCGCGGCCTCGTCGGCGGGTGCCACGAAGTACATCAGCACCACGATCCGCACGTAGAAGAACACGGCGACGGCCGACGCGAGCACGCCGACCAGCGCGAGCGGCCAGTCCCCCGCGGCGACCGCGGCGCTGAACACCGTGAACTTCCCGATGAACCCGGCCGTCAGCGGGATGCCCGCGAACGACAGGAGGAACAGCGTGAACGCGCCCGCGAGCCACGGGCTGCGGCGGGCGAGCCCAGCCCACTGCGACAGGTGCGTGGCCTCGCCCAGGATCAGGGCGTCGTCGCCGTGCACGGTGCTGGTCTCGCGGACCAGGTGCACGATCGCGAACGCGCCGACCGTCGCGAGGCCGTAGGCCCCGAGGTAGAAGATCGTCGCCGGGATCGCCTCGTAGCTCAGCGCGGTGACGCCCACGAGGATGAAGCCCGCGTGCGCGATCGAGGAGTACGCGAGCACTCGCTTGATGTCGTGCTGGACGACGGCGACCACGGAGCCGAGCACCATCGTGGCGATCGCGATGGTCCACATGCCCGCCGTGAACGCGTCGAAGATCTCCTTGCCCGTGAACGGGACCGTCCAGTAGACGACGCGCAGCACGGCACCGAATGCCGCCATCTTGGTGCAGGCCGCCATGAAGCCGGTGATCGGCGTCGGCGCACCCGCGTACACGTCCGGCGTCCACTGGTGGAACGGCACGGCACCGACCTTGAAGAGCAGGCCGGCGATCATCAGGACCAGACCGGTGACCAGGACCATGTCCATGCCTTCGAGGCCGGTGCCGGTGATGATGGCGTTCGCGATGAAGCGGAGCTCGAGCGTGCCGGCGAAGCCGTACACGAGCGCCATGCCGAACAGGAACAGCGCGGAGGAGAAGGCGCCCAGCAGGAAGTACTTGAGCGACGCCTCCTGGCTCAGCAGGCGGCGGTGCCGCGCCATGCCGGAGAGCACGTACAGGGGGAAGGACAGGACCTCGAGCGCGATGAACATCGTCAGCAGGTCGCCCGCGGCGGGGAACAGCAGCATGCCGCCCACCGAGAACAGGAACAGCGGGAAGACCTCGGTCTGGACGAGCCCACGACGACGCGCGATCTCCTCGTAGTCGCTGCCCGGGATCGCCGCGGCGGTCGGCGCGAACGCGTCGTTGCCGGAGCTGCGGTCGGCGATCACGATCAGCGCGAGCGTCGCGATGACGAGCAGCGCGCCCTGGATGAGCAGCGTGGCGGGCGTCAGCACCAGCGAACCGCCGAGCACCTGCACGACCGACTGGTCGGCGATCGCGCCGTTGATGTCGTCCCACTGCAGCACGACGGCGACGAGGCCGCCGGCGAGCGCGGCGAGCGCGAGCCAGAGCTGGACGTCGCGGCGCACCCTGTCGGGCACGAACGCCTCGATCAGGACGCCCACGACTCCGGCGCCCAGGACGACGAGCAGCGGGACCAGGTAGAACCAGTCGACGACAGGTTCGATGAAGGCCGGGGTCATGAGGCACTCCCCTCAACGAGGCGGACGCCGGCGAAGGCCGGGGCCTCGACGAGATCCAGGGCGGGACGGGGGTAGAAGCCGAGCACGAGCAGCAGCACGATCAGCGGGACGACGACCCACTTCTCCCGCGCCACCATGTCGGGCCCGGTCGTGAGCTCGCCGCGGACGGGGCCGGTGAACATCCGCTGGTACGTCATGAGGATGTACAGCGCCGCGAGGATCACGCCGGTCGCCGCGACGATCGCCGCGGCAGGCATGGCCTCGTAGGACCCGATCAGCACCATGATCTCCGACACGAAGGTCGACAGGCCCGGCAACGACAGGGCGGACAGACCCGCGACCAGGAACACGCCCGCGATCACGGGGACCACGCGCTGCAGGCCGCCGTAGTCGGCGATCCGCTGCGACCGCGACGGGTGCCGCGCGATCACCATGCCGGCCACGAGGAACAGCAGGCCGGTCGAGAGCCCGTGGTTGAACATGTAGAACGAGGCGCCCGCGACGGACGTCTGCGAGAACGCGAAGATCCCCAGCACGATGAACCCGAAGTGGGACACCGACGTGTAGGCGATCATCCGCATCAGGTCTTCCTGGCCGAGCGCGAGGAGCGCCCCGTACAGGATCGACACGACGGCCAGGATGATCACGAACGGCGCCGCCCAGTGCGACGCGGCCGGGAACAGCGGCAGGCACAGGGTCAGCATGCCGAACGTGCCGACCTTGTCGAGGACGCCGACCAGCAGCGTGGACGTCCCGGCAGGCGCCTGCTGCGCGGCGTCAGGCAGCCACGTGTGCACGGGGAACATCGGCGCCTTGATCGCGAAGGCGATGAAGAACCCGGCGAACAGCAGGCGCTCGGTGGTCTCCGAGAGCGGCAGGCCGGTCAGGTTGGCGGTGAGGAAGCCCTCGGAGCCGCCCGGGCCGCTGAGGAACAGCGCGATGACCGCCACGAGCATGACGAGGCCGCCGGCGAGCGAGAAGAGCAGGAACTTCACCGCGGCGCCGCGCCGCTGCGAGCCGCCGAACCCTCCGATCATGAAGTAGACCGGGATCAGCATCGCCTCGAACACGACGTAGAAGAGGAAGACGTCGCGCGCGGCGAAGATCAGCACCATGAAGGCGGCGGTCAGGAGCGTCAGGCCGAGGTAGTGGCGCAGGCGCTCGACGTCGTCACGCTGCTCCCGCCAGGCGGCGAGGATCACCAGGGGCACCAGGATGACGCCGAGCCCGACGAGCAGGAGACCCAGGCCGTCGACACCCAGGGCGTAGCTGGCACCGATCTGCGGGATCCAGGAGAGCTGCTCGTAGTGCTGGTGCGTCCCGGCGGCACCGGTGTCGAAGGTCGCGACCGCGCCGACGAGCAGCCCGACGTTGACGAGCGAGGCGCCCAGCGCGACGACCCGGACGTGCCGGCGCAGCCCCGCGGGCAGCGCCCACACGACGACGGCACCGAGCACGGCGACGAGCACCATCGCTGAGAGCCACGGGAAGGTGGCGTCCATGTTCACAACGGAATCCATTCGTGGATGTCCCTTTCCCTCAGGCCTGCACGGCGAGCACGACGACGGCCACGACGAGCACACCGAAGACCATCACCGTGGCGTAGGACCGTGCGAAGCCGTTCTGGAGCAGGCGCAGGAGGCGCCCCGAGCCCGACGACGCGCGGCCGACACCGGTGAACGCGTTGTCCACGATCTGCCGGTCCCCGTACACGAGCGAGCGCGTCAGGTACTGGCCCGGAGCCATGAAGACCGCCTCGTTGACGGTGTCCTGGTACAGGTCCTGCCGCGCGGCACGCGTCAGGACGGACCCGCGCGGCGCGACCACCGGCACCTCGGCCGCGGCGTACTGGCGCCAGGCCAGGAACGCGCCGAGGAGCACGAGGACGATCGTCGCCGCCATGATCACGGGGATCGGGAGGACGGGGTCGTGGTGCTCGACGTGCCCGGTGACCGGCTCGAGCCACGTCGTGAAGGCGCCGCCGATCATGAGCAGACCACCGAGGGCCACCGACCCGAACGCCAGCACGATCATCGGCAGGGTCATCCACAGGGGCGACTCGTGCGGGTGCTGGTCGGGGCCGGTGCCGTCCTTCTCGGACGTCCAGCGCTTCTTGCCGTGGAACGTCATGAAGAACAGGCGCGACATGTAGAACGCGGTGATCCCCGCGCCCAGCAGCGCGACGGTGCCGAACACCCACGGCTGCCAGCCCTCGCCCACGAACGCCGACTCGATGATCTTGTCCTTGGACCAGAACCCGGAGAACGGCGGGACGCCGAGGATCGCGAGCCAGCCGAGGCCGAACGTGATCCACGTGATCTTCATGTAGGTGCTCAGGCCACCGAAGCGGCGCATGTCGACCTGGTCGTTCATGCCGTGCATGACCGAGCCCGCCCCGAGAAACATCCCGGCCTTGAAGAAGCCGTGCGTCAGGAGGTGGAAGATCGCGAACGCGTAGCCGATCGGGCCGAGGCCCGCGGCGAGCATCATGTAGCCGATCTGGGACATCGTCGAGGCCGCGAGGGTCTTCTTGATGTCGTCCTTCGCGCAGCCGACGATCGCCCCGTACAGCAGGGTGATCGCACCGACGATCGCGACGACAAGCAGCGCGGTCGGCGCCAGGTTGAACACCGGGCCCGAGCGCACGATCAGGTAGACGCCGGCCGTGACCATGGTGGCGGCGTGGATGAGCGCGGAGACCGGCGTGGGGCCGGCCATCGCGTCCCCGAGCCACGCCTGCAGCGGGAACTGCGCGGACTTCCCGGTCGCGGCCACCAGGAGCATCAGCCCGATCGCGGTCAGCTTGCCCTCGCTCGCCTCCGGGGCACCGGCGAACACCGTCGCGAAGTCGAGGCCGCCGAAGGTCGAGAACATGAGCATCAGCGCGACAATCATGCCGACGTCGGCGACGCGGTTCATGATGAACGCCTTCTTGGCGGCGGTCGCATAGGCGGGCACGTGGTTCCAGAAGCCGATCAGCAGGTACGACGCGAGCCCCACGCCCTCCCAGCCGACGAACATCAGCAGGTACGAGTCCGCGAGCACGAGCAGCAGCATCGCCGCGACGAAGAGGTTCAGGTACGCGAAGAACCGCCGGCGGTCGGTGTCGTGCTCCATGTACGCGACCGAGTACACGTGGATCAGGGTGCCGACGAGGCTGACGAGCATCACGAACGTCAGCGAGAGCGGGTCGAGCCGCAGCCCGGCCGCGACGCTGAGCTCCGAGGTGGAGATCCAGTCGAACATCGCGAGGCTGCGCACGCGGGAGTCGGCCGGGTAGCCCAGCAGGGACATCAGCAGGCCGGCGCCGACGACGAACGTGCCCGCAGATGCGCCGAGGCCGAGCCAGTGGCCCCAGCGGTCGGCGCGGCGTCCGAGGACGAGCAGGACGGCGGCGCTCACGAGCGGCAGCGCGACCAGGAGCCAGGCGCCCGTCTGGAACATGCCGCTGGCAGCCTCGACGGACCCGGGCACCCAGTCGGTGGACTCGACGGGCACGGGGAGCAGGTTCAGCATCGTCGGCTCAGCCCTTCAGCAGGTTGACGTCGTCGACCGAGGCCGACTTCCGGGTGCGGAAGATCGCGACGATGATCGCGAGGCCCACCACGACCTCCGCGGCCGCGACCACCATCACGAAGAAGGCGATCACCTGCCCCGAGAGGTCGCCGTGCATCCGCGCGAAGGTCACGAACGCGAGGTTCGTCGCGTTGAGCATCAGCTCGATGCCCATGAACACGATGATCGCGCTGCGCCGCAGCAGGACCGTCGCGCAACCGATGGCGAAGAGGATCGCCGCCAGCACGAGGTAGTTGGTGATCTCCATCAGCGGGTCCCCTCCGCGGCGTCGGGTCGCGTGGTGTGCTCGGCGTCCTGGCCGCGGTCCGCGGCCTCCGTGTTGGCGGGCGCCGACGTCGTCGCGTCCGTCGCCGGTCCCTCGTTTGCCGGGGTGGCGATCTCGGGTACCGAGCGGGGGGCGGGGAGCGTCGTGACCTCGGCGTCGAGGTGGCGCTCCTGGCCGCGCACGCGCAGCACGCGCGAGACCGAGGCCTCGATCGGGTTGCCGTACGGGTCGAGCGCGGGGACGTCCATCGCGTTGTGGCGGGCGTAGACGCCCGGTGCCGGGAGGTTGACCAGGTGCTTGCCGGACCGCACGCGCTGGTCCGCGAGCTCCTTCTGGCCCGGCTTGCGCACGAGCTGACGGCGGTGGGTGAGCACCAGGGCGGCCAGCGCGGCGGTGACGAGCAGCACCGCGACGACCTCCATGTCGAACACGAAGTCGCTCATCAGCACGCGCGCCACCCCGACCGGGTTCGTGGCACCGTTGGCGGCCTCGAGACCGACGGCCGGCGCGAACGTCGCGCGCGAGACCACGGTGATGAGCAGCACTCCGAGGCCGACGGACATCAGGATGCCGGCGAACCGCTGCCCCTTGATGGTCTCTACCCGCGACGGGCTCGCGTCCACTCCGACGAGCATGAGGACGAAGACGAAGAGCATCATCACGGCGCCGGTGTACACGACGACCTGGACGATGCCGAGGAACGGTGCCTCCTGGGCGACGTACAGGACGGCCAGCGCGATCATCACGAAGATCATCGACAGGGCGGCGTACACGGCCTTGCGGGCGAGGACGAGCCCGAGGGCCGCCAGCACCATGAGCGGGGCCAGCACCCAGAAGAGTGCTGCCTCCCCCGAGCTTGCCATCATCGGGCGCCTCCGTCTGCTGCGTCGCGCATGAGTGCCGGGTCGCTCAGCGTGGTCTCGCCGCGCGCGGCCTTGCTGGCGCTGTCCAGGGTGGGGTCGTCGGGGCGCTGCTCGCGCACCCAGTCGACCTGCTCCGCGGTGGGGCCGGTGACCTCGCCGCGGTAGTAGTTCACGTCCTCGGCGCCGCCGACCATGGGGTGCGGCCCGGCGAGCATGCCCTCGTGCAGCGGGGCCAGGAGGTCCTGCTTCTCGAAGATCATGTCCTTGCGGGTGGGGCTCGAGAGCTCGTACTCGTTGGTCATCGTGAGCGCGCGCGTGGGGCACGCCTCGATGCACAGCCCGCAGAAGATGCACCGCAGGTAGTTGATCTGGTACACGCGGCCGTAACGCTCTCCCGGCGAGACGTGCGCGCCGTCGGGAAGGTCAGCGTTGTCCGCGCCCTCGACGTAGATCGCGTCCGCGGGGCACGCCCAGGCGCACAGCTCGCAGCCGATGCACTTCTCCAGCCCGTCCGCGTAGCGGTTGAGCTGGTGGCGGCCGTGGTAGCGCGGCTTGGTCGGGACCTTCTCGAACGGGTACTGCTCGGTCACCGTCGGCCGGAACAGGTTCGAGAACGTCACGCCGAACCCGGCGAGCGGTGCGAACAGCTCGCCGATCGCGCTCTTCTGCGGGATCTCAGACACCGGGCTCCTCCTTGTGGTCGGTCAGCTCGGCCGGGGCGGCGGCCACGGGCTCGCGCCGCCCGGCGCGCGGCGACGGCGGCAGCTGCTGCCCGGGCAGCGGGGGCACCGGGAAGCCGTCGGCGAACGCGTCGAACGGTGCGTCGTCGTCGGCCTGCTCGGGCTTCTTCTCGGGAATCAGGAACGACGCCGCGAGGGCCACCGCCGCGATCCCGAGGAAGGTGAAGATGAACGTCCGGTCGCTGATGTCGGTGAACTCGTCGAGGCCACGGTAGATCGCGACGGCCGCCGCCCAGGCGAGGGCGATCGGGATCATCACCTTCCAGCCGAGCTTCATGAACTGGTCGTAGCGGAACCGCAGCAACGTGCCGCGCACCCACACGAAGACGAACATGAACAGCCAGACCTTGGCGACGAACCAGAGGATCGGCCACCAGCCGGTGTTGAACATGCCGTCGTTGATCGCCGAGAGCGGCCACGGCGCACGCCAGCCCCCGAAGAACAGGGTGGTGGCGACGGCCGAGACGTTGATCATGTTGATGTACTCCGCCAGGAAGAACCAGGCGAACTTCATCGACGAGTACTCGGTCATGTAGCCCGAGACCAGCTCGCCCTCGGCCTCCGGGAGGTCGAACGGCAGGCGGTTGGTCTCACCGATCATCGACACGATGTAGAGGATGAACGCGGGGAACAGCGGCAGGAACCACCAGAAAGCCGTCTGCGACTCGACGATCTCGGACGTCGACATCGAGCCGGCGACGATGAACACGGACACGAGCGCGAGGCCCATGGCGAGCTCGTAGGAGATCACCTGGGCGGTAGACCGCACCCCGCCGAGCAGCGGGTACGTCGAGCCCGAGGACCAGCCACCGAGCACGATCCCGTACACGCCGAGCGCAGCGCAGGCCAGGATGTACAGCACCGCGACGGGGAAGTCCGTCAGCTGCGCGGGAGTCACGAAGTCCGTGAACGGGATCCGGACCTCCGGCCCGAACGGGATGACCGCGAAGACCAGGAACGAGCAGAACACCGAGATGATCGGCGCGATGATGTAGACGACCTTGTCCGCGGCCTTGACGGTGATGTCCTCCTTGATCAGGAGCTTCACCGCGTCCGCGATCGCCTGGAACAGGCCGAGCGGCCCGTGCACGTTGGGGCCGGGACGGACCTGCATGCGAGCAACCAGGCGGCGCTCGAACCACAGCGCGAACAGCACGCTGGTGAGCAGGAAGACCAGGATGAGCACGGCCTTGATCAGGTAGACCCAGCCGTTGTCCTGGCTGAAGTCCGCCTTGATGCCGGGCACGCCCGGCGTCTCGAACGGCAGCAGGGCCAGCATGTGCGCGCCCATCACGCCTCCTCCTCGACTCGTGCGTCGGTCGTCACCGCAGGTGCGGCGCCCTGCTCGAGCCGCACGCGTGCACCGGCGTCGACCCCGAGGGTCGCACGCACCGCGCACCCGGGCGAGTTCGTCGGCAGCCACACCACGTGGTCGGGCATCGTGGTGACGACGGCGGGCAGCTCGATCGCACCCCGGTCGGTCACCACGCGCAGCGGTGCGCCGTCGGCGACACCCACGGCGGACGCCGTCGCGGCGGAGACCCGCGCGACCGGCTTGCGCGCCGTCCCGGCCAGGTGCGGCTCGCCGTCCTGACCGCGGCCCGCGTCGAGCAGCATGCGCCACGTCGCGAGCACGGCCTCGCCGGCACCGACCGGCGCAGGCGTCGTCGGCGTGGTGCTCGGGGCGGCCAGACGCTCCCCCTCCCACACGCCGAGCTGGTCCAGCTCCGCGCGCACCTGCGTGCCGGTCGCGGCGCCGAGCGCCACGCCCATCTCGGCGGCCAGGCCGTCGAGCGCGCGGTGGTCGGGCATCGCGGAGGAGTCGAGCGCCTGGCCGAAGGTCCGCACGCGGCCCTCCCAGTTCCAGTACGACCCGGCCCGCTCCACCGGCGGGGCGACGGGCAGCACGACGTCGGCCAGCGCCGTGGCGTCGCTCGCACGCACCTCGAGGCTGACGACGATGTCGGCCGCCTCGAGCGCGGCGCGCGCCGCTGCGGGGTCGGGAAGGTCGGCGAGCTCGAGGCCGCCGAGGACGACGCCCTTGAGCTGGCCCGCGGCGAGCGCCTCGAGGATCTGCCCGAGGTTGCGGCCCGGGGTCTCGGGGAGCGTGGGCGCGTCCCACGCCGCGGCCATGTCGACCCGCGCGGCCGCGTCCGCGACCGGCCGGCCGAAGGGCAGGAGGCTCGGCAGCGTGCCGAGCTCGACGCCCGCGCGCTCGCCGACGCGGCGCGGGATCCAGGCCACGCGTGCGCCCGTGCGCCGGGCGAGGTCGAGCACCGCGGTCAGCGCGCCGGGGACGGAGGCGAGGCGCTCGCCCACGGCGATCACCGCGCCGTCGGCTCCCAGGGCCTCCACGGCCGCGCTCACGGCAGGGTCGGTGGTCCCGCCGGCCATCGCCGCGAGCACCTCGCCCTCGGTCCCGGGGGCCGCGGGCAGCAGCGTGCCGTCGAGGCGCTCGAGACCCCGCGAGGCGAACGGCGCCACGGAGAACACGCGGACCTTGCGCGCCTGCACACCCTTGCGCAGGCGGAGGAAGACCGTACCGGCCTCCTCCTCGGCCTCGAGGCCGGCGAGCAGCACAGCCGGCGCGTTCTCGAGGTCGCCGAACGTGACCCGCAGGCCGCTCGCCGCGACCGCGTGGCCGAGGAACGCCTCCTCCTCGTCGGAGTGCGGGCGTGCTCGGTGGTCGATGTCGTTGGTGCCGAGGACGACGCGCGCGAACTTCGCGTACGTGTAGGCGTCCTCGATGGTCAGGCGACCGCCCGGCAGCACGCCGACGCCGCCCTCGGACTTTGCCGCGGCAAGGCCCAGCGCGGCGACGCCGAACGCCTCGACCCAGCTCGCGGCACGGAGCTCGCCGCGCGAGCCGTCCGCCAGCCGGTCGCGCACCAGCGGGTGCGTGAGGCGGTCCGGCGCGGTCTGCCAGGTGTACGCGAAGCGGTCCTTGTCGGTGATCCACTCCTCGTTCACCGCAGGGTCGTCGCCCGCGAGGCGGCGCACCACGACGCCGCGGCGGTGGTCCACGCGGATCGCGGAGCCCGACGCGTCGTGCTCGGCGATCGCCGGCGTCGACACGAGGTCGAACGGCCGCGCCCGGAAGCGGTACGCCGCGCTCGTGAGCGCGCCCACCGGGCAGATCTGCACGGTGTTGCCCGAGAAGTAGGACGTGAACGGCTGGCCGCTCTCGTCCTCGAGCGCAGCGCCCACGGGCTGGTTGGCGCCGTCGGGCAGCGCGTAGCCCAGGACGCCCTCGTCGAAGCGACCGATCTGCTGCATCGCGCCGCGCTTCTGCAGGTCGATGAAGTTGTCGCCCGCGATCTCCTTGGTGAAGCGCGTGCAGCGCTGGCACAGCACGCAGCGCTCACGGTCCAGGAGGATCTGCGTGGAGATCCGGATCGGCTTGGGGAACGTGCGCTTGATGTCGATGAAGCGCGTGCGCGGCCGGCCGTTGCTCATCGCCTGGTTCTGCAGGGGGCACTCGCCGCCCTTGTCGCAGGTGGGGCAGTCGAGCGGGTGGTTGATCAGCAGCATCTCCATGATGCCCTGCTGCGCCTTGTCCGCGGACTGGGACGTGTGCTGGGTCTTGACGACCATGCCCGGCGTCGCCTCGAGCGTGCAGGACGTCTGCGGCTTGGGCATCGGGCGGACGTTGCCCTCGCGGTCCGGCGCAGCGACGTCCACCAGGCACTGGCGGCACGCGCCGGCGGGCCTGAGCAGCGGGTGGTCGCAGAACCGCGGGATCTGGATGCCGATGTCCTCGGCGGCGCGGATCACGAGCGTCCCCTTGGGGACGGTCGTCTCGACGCCGTCGATGATGAACGTGACGGAGTCGGCCGGCTTCGGCGTCGCCGCCGCCTGCGTGGCCGTCGAGACTGCCTGCTTGTCGGTCGTCGCGGTCATGCCGGCACCACCCCTGCTGCGGCGCCGGTCCGGCGCGGCGTGTAGTCGAACAGCGCGGAGCGGTTCGGCGGGAACAGCTCGCTCGCGGGCGTGTGCATGCCTGCCTCGAACTCCTCACGGAAGTACTTGATCGCGGAGGTGATGGGCGACGTCGCGCCGTCGCCGAGCGCGCAGAAGGCACGCCCGAGGATGTTGTCGCACACGTCGAGGAGCGTGTCGATGTCGCCCTCCTCGCCGTCGCCCGCCTCGAGGCGGTGCAGCACCTGCTTCAGCCAGTAGGTACCCTCGCGGCACGGCGTGCACTTGCCGCAGGACTCGTGCGCGTAGAAATCGGTCCACCGCGCCACGGCGCGGACCACCGAGGTGGTCTCGTCGAAGATCTGCAGCGCGCGCGTGCCGAGCATCGAGCCGGCCGCACCGACGGACTCGTAGTCCAGCGGGACGTCGAGGTGCTCGGCGGTGAAGATCGGCGTCGAAGACCCGCCCGGCGTCCAGAACTTCAGCTCGTGGCCCTCGCGGACGCCCCCGGCCATCTCGAGCAGCTCGCGCAGCGTGATGCCGAGCGGCGCCTCGTACTGGCCCGGGCGGGTGACGTGCCCCGACAGGGAGAAGATGCCGTGGCCCGCGGACTTCTCGGTGCCCATCGACGTGAACCAGTCCGCACCGCCGGTCACGATCGCGGGGACCGACGCGATCGACTCGACGTTGTTGACGACCGTCGGGCGCGCGTACAGGCCCGCGACGGCCGGGAACGGGGGCTTCAGGCGCGGCTGGCCGCGGCGACCCTCGAGGGAGTCGAGGAGCGCGGTCTCCTCGCCGCAGATGTACGCGCCGGCGCCGGCGTGCACGGTGACGTCGAGGTCGAAGCCGGACCCGTGGATGTTCTTGCCCAGGTGGCCAGCCGCGTAGGCGTCCGCGACGGCCTTGAGCAGGCGGCGGTACACGTGCACGACCTCGCCGCGCACGTAGATGAACGCGTGGTGGCAGCCGATCGCGTAGGACGTGATCGCCACACCCTCCACGAGCACGTGCGGGTTGGCGAGCATGAGCGGGATGTCCTTGCAGGTCCCGGGCTCGGACTCGTCGGCGTTGACGACCAGGTAGCGCGGGCCGCCGTCGGGCGCGGGCAGGAAGCCCCACTTCATGCCCGTGGGGAACCCGGCGCCGCCACGGCCGCGCAGGCCGGAGGCCTTGACCATGCTGACGAGGTCACCGGCGTCCATGCCGAGCGACTGCCGCAGCGCGGCGTAGCCGCCCGAGGCCGTGTACCCCTCGAGCGTCCAGGGCTTGTCGTCGCCCCAGTTCGCGGTCAGGACGGGCGTGAGCTGGGCCATCATGACTCCTTCGTGCCCTCGCCGGACGCCCCGGCGGCGTCGTCCTTGGTCTCCGCCGAGGTCTTGTCCGCGCTGGTCTTGGTCGTCGGGTCGGTGTCCTGCGGCGTGGTGGGCTGGCGGTCCGCGCTGGACTGCTCCTCGCCCGTGTCCGGCTCGGCCTGGTCGCCCGGCGTGCCGCCCGGCTCGGGCGTCGTGGCCGCAGCGTCGTCGCTGCCGTCCAGGGAGGGGGCCTTCCAGCCGTGCTCCTTCGCGATCTCGAGCCCGACGAGGCTCGGGGCGCCTGCGGCCACGCCCTCGTCGGCCCGTCCGTCGTCGAAGCCCGCGAGGACCCGCGAGACCTGCTTGAAGCTCGCGACGTCGTTCGCGCCACGGCTGGGGCCGACCTTCTCCCCCGCCAGCAGCCGGTCGACGACGTCGCTCGCGGACTCGGGCGTCTGGTTGTCGAAGAACTCCCAGTTGATCATCATCACGGGCGCGTAGTCGCACGCCGCGTTGCACTCGATCCGCTCGAGGGTGATCGTGCCGTCCGGCGTGGTCTCGTCGTGCCCGACGCCCAGCCGCTCCGCGAGGGTAGCGAAGATCTCGTCGCCGCCCATGATCGCGCACAGGGTGTTGGTGCAGACCCCGACCGTGTACTCACCGTTGGGGCGGCGCTTGTACTGCGAGTAGAACGTCGCCACGGCGGACACGTCCGCCGTGGACAGGCCGAGCGTCTGCGCGCAGAACTCGATCCCGTTGCGGGAGATGAACCCCTCCTCCGACTGCACGAGGTGCAGCAGCGGCAGGAGCGCCGAGCGCGCCTCGGGGTAGCGGGCGACGATCTGCGCGGCGTCGTCGTCCAGTCGTGTGCGGACGTCCGCGGTGAAACCGCTCATCGGTCCACTCCTCCCAGCACGGGGTCGAGCGAGGCCACGGCGACGACGACGTCGGCCAGCTGGCCGCCCTCGCACATCATCGACACGGCCTGCAGGTTGTTGAACGAAGGGTCGCGGAAGTGCGCGCGGTAGGGGCGCGTACCGCCGTCGGACACGAGGTGCACCCCGAGCTCGCCGCGGGGCGCCTCGACCGACTGCCACACCTGGCCGGCCGGCACGCGGAAGCCCTCGGTGACGAGCTTGAAGTGGTGGATCAGGGACTCCATCGAGGTGCCCATGATCTCGCGGATGTGCTCGAACGAGTTGCCCTGACCGTCCGCGCCGACCGCTAGCTGCGCGGGCCAGGCGATCTTCTTGTCGGCGACCATGACGGGCTGGCCTGCGGTCGCCTCGAGGCGCTCGAGGGTCTGCTCGACGATCTTCATCGACTGGTAGCACTCCTCGATGCGGAGCACGACGCGGTCGTAGGAGTCCGCGCCCTGGAGCACGGGGACCTCGAAGTCGTACGTCTCGTAGCCGGAGTACGGCTTGGCCTTGCGCACGTCGTACGGCAGGCCCGCCGAGCGCAGCACCGGGCCGGTCATGCCCAGACCCATGCACGCGGCCAGGCTCAGGTGCCCGACGCCGACGAGGCGGCCCTTGAAGATGGGGTTCGCGAGCATCAGGTCGCTGAGCTGGCCCAGGTAGTGGCGCACCAGCTTCAGGGCCTTGCGGACGTCGTCGACGATCCCGGGCGGGGTGTCCTGCGGGACGCCGCCGGGGCGGATGAACCCGTGGTTCATGCGCAGGCCGGTGATCGCCTCGAAGATCTTGAGGATCTCCTCGCGGGCGGTGAACGCCGTCGTCATGATCGTGGTGGCGCCCATCTCGTTGCCGCCCGTGCCGAGCGCGATGAGGTGGGAGGACACGCGGTTGAGCTCCATGAGGAGCACCCGGATCACCGACGCGCGCTCGGGCACGTCGTCGGTGATGTCGAGGAGCTTCTCGACGCCGAGGCAGAACGCGGCCTCCTGGAAGAACGGCGCGAGGTAGTCCATGCGGGTGCAGAACGTCACGCCCTGCGTCCAGGTGCGGAACTCCATGTTCTTCTCGATGCCCGTGTGCAGGTAGCCGATCCCCGCGCGGGCCTCGGTGACGGTCTCGCCGTCGATCTCGAGCATGAGGCGCAGCACGCCGTGCGTCGACGGGTGCTGCGGACCCATGTTGACGACGATCCGCTCCTCGCCCAGGCGCGCGGCCTCCTCGGCGATCTCGGACCAGTCGCCGCCGTAGGCCTCGAACGTGGGGGTGTCCTGCTCGGCGTACGGGCTGCTGGCGGGGGGCGTCGCGTAGGGACGCTGCGTGCTCGTGCTCACGAGTACGACCTCCTGGTGTCGGGGGCCGGGATGGTCGCGCCCTTGTACTCGACCTCGATGCCGCCCAGCGGGTAGTCCTTGCGCTGCGGGTGCCCGGGCCAGTCGTCGGGCATCTCGATGCGGGCGAGCGCCGGGTGGCCGTCGAAGATGATGCCGAAGAAGTCCCAGGTCTCGCGCTCGTGCCAGTCGTTCGTCGGGTAGACCGCGACGGTGGACGGGATGTGCGGGTCGGCGTCGGGGACCGCGACGTCCAGGCGCAGGGAGCGCCCGTGGGTGATCGACGTCAGGTGGTAGACGGCGTGCAGCTCGCGGTCCACCGCGTGGGGGAAGTGCACGCCGGAGACCCCGAGGCTCAGCTCGAACCGCAGGTCCTGGTCGTCGCGCAGCGCCTGGCAGACGTCGCGCACGTGCTCGCGCACCACGTGCAGCGTCAGCTCGCCGCGGTCGACCACGACCGCCTCGATCGCGCGCGCCGCGAGGCCTGGCTCCTGGGCGTCCAGCACCTCGATCAGCACGTCGACGACCTCGTCGAACCAGCCCCCGTAGGGGCGCTCGCTCGGGGAGGGCATCTCGACCGGGCGCACGAGGCCGCCAAAGCCGGAGGTGTCGCCCGTGCCGTGGGTCCCGAACATGCCCTCGCGGACCTCGACAACCTCGAGGCGGCGGTGGCCCTCGGGCCCGGGCACGGCGACGTCGCCGCCCGGGGTGACGTCGCGCTCGGTGAGGTCGTCGCTCATCGCAGCAGGCCCTTCATCTGGTGCGTCGGGGTGGCCTCGAGCGCCGCCGCCTCGACGGCCTTCGCCACCGCCTTGCGGCTGCCCGGCAGGATCGGTCCGTTCTGCACCTGCGAGTGCAGCGCGAGGATCGCGTTGATCAGCATCTCCGGACGCGGCGGGCAGCCCGGCAGGTACACGTCCACAGGCACGATGTGGTCGACGCCCTGGACGATCGCGTAGTTGTTGAACATGCCGCCCGAGGACGCGCACACGCCCATCGCGATGACCCACTTGGGCTCGGGCATCTGGTCGTAGACCTGGCGCACGACGGGCGCCATCTTCTGGCTCACCCGCCCCGCGACGATCATGAGGTCCGCCTGGCGCGGGGACGCGCGGAAGACCTCCATGCCGAAGCGCGAGAGGTCGTACCGCGAGGTGCCCGCGGCCATCATCTCGATCGCGCAGCACGCGAGGCCGAAGGTGGCCGGCCACATGGAGGCCTTGCGGGCCCAGCCCGCGAACTCCTCGACGGTGCTCAGCAGGAAGCCTGACGACTGGTCGCTCATCTGTGTGTCTCCTCGCGTCCTTGTCCGGTCAGTCCCACTCGAAGCCGCCGCGGCGCCACTCGTACACGAACGGCACGGTGATCAGCGCGAGGAAGGCCAGCATGGCGACGAGGCCGAACATCGCCAGCGTGCCGAAGTCGACGGCCCACGGGTAGAGGAACACGACCTCGATGTCGAAGATGATGAACGTCATCGCGACCAGGTAGTACTTGATCGGGAACCGTCCGCCACCGATGGCGTTGGGCGTCGGGTCGATGCCGCACTCGTAGGCCTCGAGCTTCGCGCGGTTGTAGCGCTTGGGCCCGAGCACGGCGCTGGCGCCGAGCCCGCCCAGGGCGAGCACCATGGCCACGCCCATCAGGAACAGCAGCGGCACGTAGGGGTTGGTCATCGCGTTGCTCTCCTCGTCCGTCCAGACGCTCGACGTGCGGTCATGCCGCTGGCACCACCTTGGTGAGACCCGCGATCACGCGGTCGACGAGGTCACCACCATGTGGCTCGTAACAGTCAGACAGTAGCTTGATCGTGAAGCGCATCAGCAACGGACGCGGCAGGCCGTGCTTGGTGAGCAGACGCATGATCTGCGGGTGCTCGATGATCTTCACGAACATGGTGCCCAGCCTGTAGTACCCGCCGAGATCCTGCGACATGATCGCCGGGTAGCGCTCGAGCGCCTTCTCGCGTGCCGCGGCGGTGCCCCGCGAGCGCGCCTGGGCAACGACGTCGGCCGCCACCCGGGCGGCCTGCATGGCGTAGGCGATGCCCTCGCCGTTGAACGGCGAGACCATGCCGCCCGCGTCGCCCACGAGGATCAGCCCGCGGGTGTACAGGGGCTTGCGGTTGAAGGCCATCGGCAGCGCGGCGCCGCGCACCGGGCCGAGCTGGTGGTCCGGCGTGAACTCCCACTCCGCGGGGGCGTTCTTCATCCACGTCGCGAACAGGTCCTTGTAGTCGATCTTCGTCGCCTGGGCGCGCGAGCTCACCGAGCCGAGGCCGACGTTCACGCTGCCGTCACCGAGCGCGAAGATCCAGCCGTAGCCGGGCAGCAGCGCGGACTCGTGCGGCTTGCCCTCCCACAGCTCGAGGTGCGACTCCATCCACGGGTCCGTGTGGCGCGGCGTCGTGAAGTAGGTGCGCACGGCCACGCCCATGGGGCGGTCGTCACGCTTGGCGATGCCGAGGGCCGTGGCCATGCGGGCGGAGACGCCGTCCGCCGCGATCACCACGGGCGCGCGGAACGTCTGCTCCTCGCCCGCACGTCGGCCGTTGCCGTCCACGGGGCGGGCCGTGACGCCGACGACGCGACCGGTGCGCTCGTCGAGGACCGGGCCGGTGACGTTCATGCGCTCGCGGATCTCGGCGCCGGTGCTGCGGGCGTGCTCGACGAGCAGCTGGTCGAAGCTCGTGCGGGCCTTCGCCAGGCCGAACGACGGGTACGAGGACAGCTCGGGCCACTCGAGCTCGAGGCGATGACCGCCGCCGATCACACGCAGCCCCTTGTTGCGGATCCAGCCGTCGTTCTCCTCGATCGGCACGCCCATCTTGACGAGCTCGCTGACGGCGCGCGGCGTCAGGCCGTCGCCGCAGATCTTGTCGCGCGGGAACTCGGCCTTCTCGAGGACCAGGACCTTGAGGCCCGCTGCCGCACAGTAATGGGCGGCGGTCGCGCCCCCGGGCCCGGCTCCGACGACGATGACGTCGGCGTCGTCGTCGTGTAACTGGGGCATCTGGCGCATCCTTGCACGTCGTCTAGCAGAAGGCCGGGTCACGGCCAGGGCGGATCGGTAGCGGGACCTGGGTGAACGAGGTCACAAGCTCCCGTCACCCTAGTCTCGGGCTGCGGACCTGTCTGCCAAGGTAAGCCTCACCCCGCGGAGGGCCGCCGGGACCAAGGGCCCAGACGACGTCGGATCGGGACTTTGGGCTCTTGCGGCTCAGCGCGGGCGAGTCGCCCGGTGCAGCGCGACGATGCCGCCCGACACGTTCCGGTACGCCACGTCTCTCCAGCCGGCGTCCTTCATGAGGGTCGCCAGGCCCACCTGGTCGGGCCAGGCGCGGATCGACTCGGCGAGGTACTCGTAGGAGCCCGCGTCCTTGGTCACGAGCCCGGCGACCTTGGGCAGCGCGCGCATCAGGTAGTTCTGGTAGACCACCCGGAAGGGCGCCCAGGTGGGGTCGGAGAACTCGCAGATGACGATGCGTCCGCCCGGCCGGGTCACGCGCAGCATCTCCGCGAGCGCCGCCGGGGTGTCCACCACGTTGCGCAGGCCGAACGAGATCGTCACGGCGTCGAAGCTCTCGTCCGCGAACGGCAGGTGTGTCGCATCGCCCGCGGTGAAGCTGAGGTCCGGGCGGCGCTGCTTGCCGACCTGCAGCATGCCGATCGAGAAGTCGCAGGGGACGACGCGCACGCCCGCGTCGGCCAGCGGCTCGCTCGAGGCACCGGTGCCCGCGGCGAGGTCGAGCACGCGCTCCCCGGGCATCGCGCCGATCGCGTCGACCGTGAGGCGGCGCCACCGGCGATCCTGGCCGAGCGAGATGAGGTCGTTGGTGAGGTCGTACCGACGGGCGATGCCGTCGAACATCGAGGCGACCTCGTGGGGCTTCTTCTCCAGGCTGGCACGCGACATTCCCCGATCCTCCCACGCCCGCCCGTCCGCTGACCCCCTCCCCACCCCCCTCCCCCCTCCCGTGAGTGCGTGCTTTTGGCGGTGTTTGACGCGCGAAACACCGCCAAAAGTACGCACTCAGCGGGGGGAGAGAGCTGCTGGTGGGGGGACAGAGCTGCTGGCGGGCGGATCTACCATGGGGGCGATGAATATCGACAGCTCGCTCGCGTCGGCCGAGCACCTGATTGCCGCGCCCGCGCGGCTGGTCGTGCGCACGACGCCGCTCGACCTCCCCAGCGCCGACGCCGACCCCGCCGCGCTCCTGGACTTCCTGCCCGCGGACTCCTCGCTCAGCTGGGTGCGCCGCGGCGACGGTCTGGTCGCCTGGGGCGAGGTCGCGCGCATCGAGACCACCGGCGACGCCCAGTTCTCCCGCGCGGAGTCCGCGTGGGGCCACCTGCTGCAGACCATGACCGTGCACGACGACGTGCGCGCACCCGGGACGGGACCCGTCGCCTTCGGCTCGTTCTCGTTCGACCCGTCGTCGGGCGCGGGCGGCGTCCTCGTGGTGCCCGCCGTCGTCGTCGGACGCCGCGGCTCGACCGCGTGGGTCACCACGGTCACGCCCGACACCGCGGAGACGGGCCCCGCCCAGCCCACGCTCGCCGAGCTCCTCAGCGTCGGCGCGGAGCCCGTGCGCGGGCCCGGCCGCGTCACCTACTCCGCCGGCTCGCGCACCGCCGAGGAGTGGCTCGACATCGTCACGCAGGCGGTCGCGCGCATCCGCTCCGGCGCGCTCGACAAGGTCGTCCTGGCCCGCGAGGTCGTCGCCCGCACGGCGGCCCCCGTCGACCCGCGCTGGCTCCTGCAGCGCCTCGCCGGCTCCTACCCCGGCTGCTGGACGTTCTCCGTCGACGGCATGGTCGGCGCCACCCCCGAGTTGCTCGTGCGCAGCGAGAAGGGCCTCGCGATCTCCCGCGTCCTGGCGGGCACCGTGCGGCGCACCGGGGACGACGACGCCGACCTCGTCCACGCCGCCCACCTCGCCCGGTCCTCCAAGGACCTCGAGGAGCACGAGTACGCGGTGTCCTCGGTGGCGCGCGAGCTCGAGCCGTTCTGCACGTCGATGAACGTCCCCGAGGCGCCGTTCGTGCTGCACCTGCCCAACGTCATGCACCTGGCGACCGACGTCACGGGCGTGCTCGACCGCCCCGGTGTCAGCAGCCTGACCCTCGCAGCCGCGCTGCACCCGTCGGCCGCCGTGTGCGGGACGCCGACGCTCGTCGCCCGGGACCTCATCCGCGAGATCGAGGGGCTCGAGCGGGCGCGGTACGCCGGTCCGGTCGGCTGGCTCGGGGCCGACGGCGACGGCGAGTGGGGCATCGCGCTGCGGTCCGCGGAGCTCTCCCCCGAGGACCCGTGCGAGCTGCGGCTCTTCGCGGGCTGCGGGATCGTCGCAGCCTCGGACCCGGAGGCCGAGCTTGCGGAGACCGAGGCCAAGCTCGAGCCCATGCGGTCCGCGCTGGGCTGACGACGTCGCCCGTGCACAACAAGGAGAGGCCGGCGCTCGCGCGCCGGCCTCTCTGGGCTCCCAGGGGAAGGAGCCGGATCCAGCGGCGGAGGGGACGGCCGCCGCCGGACAACTGTGGGTCAGTCCCCGGAGCCGGGGAACCAGTCGAACTCGTCCGAGCCGGGCCACGTCCACGTGTCACCGGACGGCTCGTCGTCGGGCACCTGGGTGCTCTCGTCGGTGGTCTCCTCGACGGGACGCGTGGCGAAGGTGACCGCGACGTCGACGGACTGCTCGCCGCGCACGTAGGTGACCGTCGCCTCGCTGCCGGAGCTCCGCTCCCGCACGGCTGCGGTCAGGGACTCCGCGCCGGTGACGAACGTGCCGTCGAGGGCCACGATGACGTCGCCACGCTGCAGCCCCGCGTTGGCGGCCGGTGAGCCGGCGGTGACCTCCTCGACCCGCGCGCCGCGACGCGTGACGCCGTCGGCGCTCGCCGTGGCGTCCGAGAGCGAGACGCCGAGGAACGCGTGCTCCGCCTCGCCGTCCTCGATGAGCTGGTCGCTGATGGACCGCGCCAGGTTCGACGGGATGGCAAAGCCGAGGCCGATCGAGCCAGCCTGGGAGGAGCCGCTCGAGAGCGTCGCGATCGACGAGGTGATGCCGATGACCTCGCCCGCGGCGTTGAACAGCGGGCCCCCGGAGTTGCCCGGGTTGATCGCGGCGTCGATCTGGATCGCGTTCGTCACGACGTACGAGGACTCGTCCATCGTGGAGACCGGGCGGGACAGCGCCGAGACGATCCCGGTCGTGACCGTGTTCGCCAGCCCCAGGGGGTTGCCGACCGCCATCACGGGGTTGCCGACCAGCACCTTGTCCGAGTCCGCGAAGGTGGCGGGCTGCAGGTCCTGCGGCGGGTCGACCAGCTGGACGACCGCGAGGTCGGTCGACGGGTCGAGCCCGACGATCTTCGCGTCGTAGATGCGACCGTCCGACAGGGACACCTGCACCGTGTCGTTGTTCGCGCCGGCAACCACGTGGTTGTTCGTGACGATCCGGCCCGACGCGTCGATGATGACGCCCGAGCCCTCGCCCTCGCCCGACGAGGTCGCGACCTGGATCGCGACGACGGACGGCGCGACCTGTGAGGCGATCTCCTCCCACGTGGTCTCCCCGACGGTCGTCAGCGAGATGTTGGACGAGCCGCCGGCGATCGACGTCGAGGACTGGGGGGCGACGTCGTCGTCCAGCGCGTTGATCGCCAGGACGCTGCCGCCGCTCGCCAGGACGGCGGTGAGCGCCGCGGTGCCGACGATCGCGGGCCACATGCGGCGCTCGCGCTCGGGGCGGGACTGCCCGGCGTCGGGGCCCGGGCCGGTGCCGGGGCCGCTCGGGGGCGTCGCACCGAAAGCCAGTCCGTACGGCGCGCCCGCGGCGGGGGGCGGCGGGACCGGGCCCGCGGGCGGGCGCGGGATGGGCATCGTCGGGTTCGAGGCGGGGTGCACGGCACCTGGCTGGCCGGGCGTCGTCGGCGTCACGTCGTTCTCGTTCATGTCGTCCTCCTTGTTGCCCCCTACTCAACCAGCCCGTGCTGGGCGCAGCCTCGGCCTCACCTGGGGAGTTCCTGGGAATCCACCCCGCTCAACGCCCCCACGCCCCCTCCCCCCTCCCCCGCTGAGTGCGTGATTTTGGCGGTGTGATCCGCGCAGAACACCGCCAAAATCACGCACTCACCGTTGTGGCTGGGGCGGGGTGCAGTCAGCGGGGTGGGTGGGGGGTCGCGCGGAGGCGGGTGCGGAGGGCGGCGTCGTCGTCGCGGCGGGCGGAGCGCGTCAGGCGGGCCTCCACGACCCGGACGCCCGTGCTCGGTGCCGCCAGAGCCTCAGCGAGCCCGGCGGCGTCGTGCACCGCGACGTGTCCGACGCCGTAGGCGCGGCACAGGCCAGCCAGGTCCACCGTGTGGGGGGTGCCGAACACGCGCTCGAACGTCGCCGCGCGCGTGGGCGTCGTCGCCCCGAGCGCACCGTGCTCGAGGCCCGCGAAGATCGACCCACCCTGGTCGTTGGCGACCACGATCGTGAGGTCGGGCGCGGGCTCGCCTGGCGCCCCGAGCAGGCCGCCGACGTCGTGCAGGAACGTGAGGTCGCCGACGTACGCGCGCACCCGCGCCCCGGCGGGGGCCGCGAGCGCGACGCCGGTCGCTGTGGACACCAGCCCGTCGATGCCCGCCAGGCCTCGGTTCGCGACGACGAACGGCGGCTCCGTCCACACGGCCGCCGTGTCGAGGTCGCGCGCGGGGTTCGAGGAGCCGACGACGAGCACGTCGCCCGCGTCCAGGTCTGCCGCGACCGCACGCGCCACGGCGAGCCCCGTGAGGGTGGGGCGCGCGGCCAGCTCTGCGGTCACCGCGTCAGCCGCGCGCTGGCCCGCGGCGCACCATCGGTCGAGCCACGCGTGGTCGGACGGCGAGGGCTCCCACCACGAGGCGGGGATCCCGGGCAGCACCACGTCGGCCCGCCGCGCGGCGTCCGGCCACGGCTGCGCTCCGGGAGCGACGACGACGACCTCGCCCGCCGACGCGAGCAGCCGCTGCACCGGTCGGGACAGCGTGGGCCGGCCCAGCACGATCACGCGCGCGACGTCGTCCGCGAGCGCCGACTCCGCGAGCACGAGCGCGTGCGCCGCAACCAGGTTGGGTCCCCCGGCGGCGCCGGAGACGGACTCCGCGAGGAGCGGCCAGCCCCGTGCCTCCGCGAGGGCCGTCGCCCGCGGGCCCGCGCCGTCGCCGGCGACCAGAACCGTGGGGCGGTCGTCGAGCGGCCAGTCGACCGCAGGCTCCCCCGCCGCGACGACGACGGTGGGCTCGCTGGCCGTCGTCGGCCCCGTCTGGCCACGATCCTCCGCCACCGGCGCGGCGTCGTCGACGATCACCTCGGGCGCGAGCGGGTCGCGGTAGGACAGGTTCAGGTGCGCGGGCCCCGGCCACCCGGTGCGCGCCCCTACCGCCGCCGCGACCGCGCGCGCGGCCAGCGCCCGCAGGTCTCGCGCCTCGCCCGCGCGTCCGTCCGGCGCGGGCACGTCCGCCTGCCAGCGCACCGCGCCCGCGAAGATGCCGACCTGCTCGGTCGTCTGGTTGGCACCGGTCCCCCGGAGCTCGTGCGGCCGGTCCGCGGTCAGCAGCAGGAGCGGCACCCCGGCGTGGTGCGCCTCGAGCACCGCGGGGTGCAGGTTGGCCACGGCCGTGCCCGACGTCGTCACGACCGCCACCGGGCGAGGCTCGCCCGCGAGAGCCGCACCCCGGGCGAGGCCGAGCGCCAGGAAGCCTCCAGCGCGCTCGTCGATCCGCACGTGCAGCCGCAACCACCCGGCGTCGGCCGCCTCGGCGGCGGCGTACGCGAGCGGCGCGGAGCGCGAGCCCGGCGCGAGGACGAGGTCGCGCAGGCCCAGTGCGGCGAGCGCCGCGAGGAGCTCGCGCGCTGCGGAGACGGACGGGGGCGTCATGCGGGCTCCTGCTCGGTGAGGACGCGCACGCGCGCGAGGCGGTCGCGCCACCAGCCCGCCTGCTCAGGGGAGGCGGCGGTCCGGACGAGCGCGGCGGCGTCGGCGGCGACGGGGCGTACGGCGATCATGCCGTCCCGCGGCAGCAGCGGCTCGGCGGTGACGTCGTCGGTGAACAGGTGCGCGGTGGCGAGGCCGCAGGCATAGGGAAGCTCCGGCAGCGCAGCCGCGAGCGCGATCCCCGCGGCCAGCCCGACCGAGGACTCGAGGGCCGAGGACACCACGACCGGCAGCCCGAGCTCGTCGGCGAGGCGCAGGCACGCGCGGACCCCGCCGAGCGGCTGGACCTTCAGCACGATCACGTCGGCGGCCTCGGCGCGCACGACCGCGTACGGGTCGCTCGCACGGCGGATCGACTCGTCGGCCGCGACCGGCACGGCCACGCGGCGTCGGACCGCGGCCAGGTCCGCGACGCTCGCGCACGGCTGCTCGGCGTACTCCAGACCGCCCGCGGCCCGGTCGAGGACCGCCAGGCGCGCGACCGCCGTCTCGACGTCCCACGCACCGTTCGCGTCGACGCGGATCCGGCCCGACGGGCCCAGCGCGTCCCGGACAGCCTCCAGCCGGGCGATCTCGTCCGCCTCGCTCTGACCCGGCTCGGCGACCTTCACCTTGGCCGTGGTGCAGCCACCCGAGGCGCGCACGATCGCGTGGGCGCGCTCGGCGTCGACCGCGGGGACCGTCACGTTGACCGGGATCGCGTCCCGGACCGGCGCCGGGAAGCCCTCCTCCGCCGCCTCACGAGCCGCACGCCACCACGCGGCCGCCTCGGCGTCGTCGTACTCGCGGAAGGGTGAGAACTCGCCCCACCCGGCGGTGCCCTGCACCAGCAGGCCCTCGCGCACGTCGATCCCGCGGAAGCGGGTCCGCAGCGGGATGGAGTACACGTGCACGAGCCCACCCTAGGGCGCTCCGGCCCCTAGTCAGGCACCCAGAAGCCCTCCATACTGGCACGATGCCCCAGACCGTCCCGGCCCCTTCCCTCCCCCGCGCTGCGCAGGCAGCGATCGCCGCGCTGATGGCGCTCGCGCTCCTCCTGGCGCCAGCTCTCGTCCCCGATGCGCGCGCCGCGGGCCTCACCGTCACCGGGACCCTCGTCGCGCCCGACGGATCGCCCCGCGCGGACTTCACCGTCAAGCTCTCGGGCGCGAACGGCGACACCTTGTCGTCCACGACTTCAGCCAAGGACGGCACGTTCACGCTGGCGCAGCCCGCCGCGGGCACGCAGTTCTACGTGGTGGCCTGGTCGCAGCACGACACGAGCACGCGAGCCATCTGGATCGGCTCAGGTGGCGCTCAGGCGTGGGACCAGCGGACGGCGCCGGCACCGTACAAGGCCAGGTCAGGCTCGAGCATCGCGACCGGGACCCACACGCTGGCCCCTGCGGCGGGCTTCGACGTGACCGTGCACGGAGGGCCGGCGGCGGCCTACGCGTCCGTCGAGGTCCAGCGGCTCGATGGCGAGAGGGTCTGGGAGGGCGACAAGGACGAGACCAGCCTTCGGGAGGGCTTCATCCCGGGGCGCTACCTCGTCATGGCGAGGTCCGACGGCCGCGTCGCTGCACCCGTCGAGGTCGCGCTCCGTAGCGGGGACCTCGCCCAGGTCTCGCTCACGCTCTCGGACCGATCGGCAAGCCCGACGCTCTCGGGTGTGGTCACGCTCGACGGCAAGCCGTTGGCCAACCGCAGCGTCGAGGCCGTCCGGAAGCCCACGTCCTGGCGCGACGCGGGAGGCCCCCGTCCGCGATACACGCGGACGGACAAGACCGGTCGCTTCACCCTGGAGCAGATGGCTCCCGGGACCTACGAGGTCAGCGCCACCATCAAGTCCGCGGTCCGAGGCAACGTGCGCACCGTGGTGGTCGGCAGCGCGGATGCCAAGGCGGACCTGACGATGCAGCGCCGCACGGACCTCGGCAAGGTCAGCGGCCGGTTCACGGTCGCCGGCAAGCAGGCGCGCGGCGAGGTCACCCTGGTCCGTGGCCGCGAGGTCGTCCACACGACCACGCTGAGCAAGGGGCGCTACGTGTTCCGCAACGTCGTGCCGAGCACCTACCACCTGACCTACCTCGACGAGAAGGCCAACCGGTACTACACGACCCGCATCACGGTGAAGGCCTCGCAGCACCGCGCCCTGAAGCCCAAGAAGGTCACGCGCAAGACCGTGACCCTGGCGGGGACGCACCAGGACCGCTGGGCGCCCACCATGGCGAGCGCCCAGCAGGGCCGCATCGAGGTCGACCGGCTGCGAGGCAAGCGGTACCGCGCGACGCACGTCATCCCCGCCACCCTCCGCATCGAGGTGCTGGCCCGTGACGACTCGCTCGGCGAGTACAACCGGCCGTCCCGCTACACCCCCCGCGTGTACTCCAAGGTCAAGGTGACCAAGTCCCGGACCCTCAACCTCAAGGACGGCGGCCTCGGCGGGACAGTGACCGCGAGCCCGCGGTATGCGTCGTCGGGCCTGCCGGTCCACACGACCTACATCTTCATGGCGTGCCAGGGCGCGACCTGCGCCCACGAGACGTCCGCCGCCCGAGCGAAGAACTACCGCCCCGCGGTCACGGGACTCGAGTCGGAGTCGTACACGATGGTCCTGTGGGAGGCCGAGCAGGGCGCGGACACGCGGTGGGAGCAGGACGAGCCGTGGAAGAACCCGTACTACCTCGAGCCCGTCACGACGAAGGTGCGGGCCGTCAAGGGCAAGACTGTCGACCTCGGCGTGCTCGACGTGAAGGTGCTCGGCGGCCTGTGACGCTGCGCTGACCTCGCCGCGCCCGGCGGGAGCGCCCGGTCCAACTATGGTGTGAGCCATGACCGACCGGATGCTCCCGCCGTTGCCTGTCTCTGTCTCGCAGACGTTCGACCCGCAGCGGTGGCGCACCGTCGCCGGGTTCGAGGACCTCACGGACCTCACCTACCACCGGGGTGTGGACCGCTCGGCCGACGGCACCCGCGACCTCCCCGTGGTGCGCATCGCCTTCGACCGCCCCGAGGTGCGCAACGCGTTCCGGCCGCACACGGTCGACGAGCTGCACCGGGTCATGGACCACGCCCGCATGAGCTCCGACGTCGCCGCCGTGATCCTCACCGGCAACGGCCCCAGCCCCAAGGACGGCGGCTGGGCGTTCTGCTCGGGCGGCGACCAGCGCATCCGCGGCCGTGACGGCTACCGCTACGTCACCGACAACGATGCCGTGACGGCGGACGCGATCGATCCCGCGCAGGCCGGGCGCCTGCACATCCTCGAGGTGCAGCGCCTCATGCGCACCATGCCCAAGGTCGTCATCGCCGTCGTGAACGGCTGGGCGGCGGGCGGCGGGCACTCGCTGCACGTGGTCGCGGACCTGTCGATCGCGAGCCGCGAGCACGCGCGCTTCAAGCAGACCGACGCGAACGTCGGGTCGTTCGACGCCGGCTACGGCTCGGCGCTGTTCGCCCGGCAGGTGGGCCAGAAGCGGGCGCGCGAGGTCTTCTTTCTCGCGCGCGAGTACTCCGCCCAGGACGCCTACGAGTGGGGCGCCGTGAACGAGGTCGCCGACCACGCCGACGTCGAGAACCTCGCCCTCGAGTACGCGCAGATCATCGCGACCAAGTCGCCGCAGGCCATCCGGATGCTGAAGTTCGCCTTCAACCTCGCCGACGACGGGCTCGCCGGCCAGCAGGTGTTCGCCGGCGAGGCCACGCGCCTGGCCTACATGACGGACGAGGCCGTCGAGGGCCGCGACGCGTTCCTCGAGCGCCGCGACCCCGACTGGTCAGCGTTCCCCTACTACTTCTGATCCGAGACACCGGAGCCGTGAGAGCACAGTCTGGCTCGGGTCGACCGAGCCAGACTGTGCTCCAGCGAAGAGATCCGGCGAGAGTGGGTCAGTCGACCGAGTAGGAGCCCGACTGGCTCGGGACAAGCTCGACCCAGGTGTTGCCCGGGGCGAGCGTGAGCGGCTCGCCGTCGACGGTCTCGAGCCGCATCGGCTTGGCGCTGCCGCCCTTGGCCCAGCGCGCCTCGATCGTCTTGCCGCCGGTCGCGACCAGAGCCTTGCCCCGCTCACCGGCCAGCTTGTAGTCCGGCACCATGGCGCCACCCTGCGCGTCCATCCCGGAGTCGACCTGCTTCGCCTCGATCACCACGACGTTCGTCGCCTTGAGCTGCTTGCCCGCCGCCGAGGAGTGCTTGGCGCCGTTCTCGAACCGGAGCCACGCGTCGTGATCGGCGCTCCACGTCCAGCTCGGGCGGGCCGCGGCGGACATCCGCAGCGACACCGAGCCGGTCTCGGCGCCGTCGGTCACCGCCGTGGCCTCGTCCAGAGAGCCCGCGAACGCGAACTGCTCGGCAGGAGCACCGAGGCCGTCCTTCGCCTCCTTGAGGAAGGTGTCGACCGACGCGTAGACGTTGTGGGGAGCCGCACGGGTGCGCACCCGGTACATGCCGCCGTCACCAGCGTCGTTCGAGATCAGCTGCAGGTGCTCGGACCGCCCCAGGCGCGTCACCATGCGACTCTGCGCACCGGAGAACGCGAAGAGGCCGTCGAGCGGCTCGACGATCGCGATGTCCATGGGCCGCGCGGAGCGGACGGGACCGATCTCGTCCGGTGTCTTCGAGTGGAAGACGGCGATGAAGCGCGAGACCTCGAACTCGACGATGGTCTCCCAGACGACGTCGGCGTCCTCGAGCCCTGACTGCGGACGGGCCGCGGAGGTGTTCTCGATCTTGACGGCGACGGCCGGCCGGTCGGCGACCTCGGCCTCGACGCCGGTCAGCGGCCAGGTGGTCGGCAGGACGGGCTCCGGCACGGCCGTCTTGTCGGGCTCGACCGTGGCGTCCGTGGTGACCGTCGGCGTCGTCGGGGCCGGCGTCACCTCCTCGTCCCCGGTGCACGCCGTGAGGGTCAGCACGCTCGCGAGGATCATCGCGACGGCGGCCTGGCGCGACCTCGCGGTGGCGGTCTTCTTCTGCACACTTGCTCCCACTGTTGTGAGGCCGCGGGCGCGCGTCCTCATCGTCGTCTTCGTCCGCACCAGGGTACGGCCCGATCTAGGCTGGTGCGGTGCCCCGCTCGTTGCTCGATCTCGCCGCCACCCGGCTCGCGGACGCCGACCTCGTCCGCGTGGTCGCCCAGGCGCTGGACGGCACCGGCCCTGCCCTGCTCGCGCAGGACCCGGGCGCTCGTATCCCGGACGACGTCCCCGACGACGTCGCTGCGGTCGTGACGACGTCCGGGTCCACGGGTATACCTCGGCGAGTCTGGCTCGGCTCGGAGGCCCTGTTCGCCTCGATCACCGCGACGGCGGCGCGCCTCGGCGGGCCCGGCCGCTGGCTGCTCGCCCTGCCCCTCACGCACGTCGCCGGCCTCCAGGTGCTGGCCCGCGCCGCCGTGGCCGGCCATGCGCCGGTCGTCCTCCCGCCGGGGCCGTTCCGCCCCCGCGCCTTTGCCGCCGCGACCGCCACCCTGCCGGCCGGACGTCGGTACACGTCCCTCGTGCCGACCCAGCTGCACCGCCTGCTCGACGACGCCGACCGGGACGTGCTCGCCGCTGCGCTCTCGTTCGACGCGATCCTCGTCGGCGGGGCGGCCCTCAGCCCCGCTCTCGCCGCGCGCGCCGCGGACGCCGGGCTGAAGATCGTGACGACCTACGGCATGTCGGAGACCTGCGGCGGCTGCGTGTACGACGGCGTCCCGCTCGACGGGGTGCGCCTCGCGCTCGACGACGCCGGTCACGTCCTGATCGCCGGGCCCGTCCTGGCCCACGGGTACGACGACCCCGCCGCCACCGCCGACGCCTTTCTCACCGTGGCCGGGGTGCGGCACCTGCGCACCCAGGACCTCGGCGTCCTCGACGAGGGCCCACCGCAGCACCTCGACGTGCTGGGCCGGGCCGACGACGTCGTGCTCACCGGAGGCGTCAACGTCCCGGTCGCGCCCGTCGAGGCCGCGCTCGCCGGCTGGGGCGGCCTCGGCGAGGTCTGCGTCGTCGGCGTGCCCGACGACGCGTGGGGTCAGCGCGTCGTCGCGGTCGCCACCGTCACGGGGCACGCGCCCACGCTCGACGCCGTGCGCGCCCGGGTGCGCGACGTCGTCGGCGCTGTGTCAGCGCCGCGTAGCCTCGTGATCGTCGACGCGCTCCCCCTGCGGGGGCCTGGCAAGGTGGACCGGCGGGCGACCGCCGACCTCGCCCGCACCGCCCCTGACCCGAGACCGGAGAACTGATGGCCACCACCGCCCAGTGGATCGCTGGCGCCCGTCCCCGCACCCTGCCCGCCGCTGCCGCCCCCGTGCTCGTCGGGTCCGGCGCCGCGGCCGAGCTCGGCGCTTTCGACCTCCTCGCTGCGCTCCTCGCCCTGGGCGTCGCGCTCGCGCTGCAGGTCGGGGTCAACTACGCCAACGACTACTCCGACGGCGTGCGCGGCACGGACGACGCCCGCGTCGGTCCCTTGCGGCTGACCGGGTCGCGGGCCGCGCTGCCCGGTCAGGTCAAGCGCGCCGCGGTGCTCAGCCTCGGCATCGGCGCCGTGCTCGGGCTCGCGCTCGTCTGGCGCAGCGGGCACTGGTGGCTGATCGCCGTCGGCGCCGCCGCGATCGCCGCGGCCTGGTTCTACACCGGGGGCAAGAACCCGTACGGCTACCGCGGGCTCGGTGAGGTCTTCGTGTTCGTGTTCTTCGGGCTCGTCGCTGTGCTCGGCACCACCTACACGCAGGCCCACACGGTCTCCTGGGCCGCTGGTGCTGGCGCGGTGGCGATCGGGCTGATCGCCTGCGCGATCCTCATGGTCAACAACATCCGGGACATCCCGACGGACTTCACTGCGGGCAAGCGCACCCTCGCCGTGCGCCTCGGCGACCGGCGGGCACGGCGCTGGTACGTCGCCATGATCTGGGGGGCGGTCGTGCTCGGCCTCGCCTGCGCCCTCGCGAACCCCTGGGCTCTTGTCGTGCTCGTCCTCACGGTCCCGGCCGGACTGCTGTCGCTCGCGGTCCTCGCGGGCGCGCGGGGCCGGCTGCTCGTGCCCGTGCTCGGCGGCACGGGCATGTTCGAGCTCGCGTTCGGGATCCTGCTGGGCCTCGGGCTCGCGATCTGACTCACTGGTCCGTTTGGGCTGCGGCCCGGCAGGTTCCCGGCTGGTCCGGGCCGGGCTGCGGCCCGGCAGCTCAGGACGCGTCGTCCTCGGCGGCGGCGTCGGCATCCGCGGTGCTGGGGCGCCGCGTGCGCCGCGCGGCCCGATGCTCGAGGAACACCGCGGCGGCGTCGCGCTGCTTCGCGAGCGCCAGGTAGGAGACGGCCGCCGCGATGATCGCCGCGACCAGGACGACGAGCCAGCCGCCCATCCCGACGAGGTAGAGCACGCCGACGGTGACGATGAAGATCGCCAGGCGGAGGAGGGAGTAGATCACGAGCGGCACCCGTCCACTGTATTCGACCTAGAGTGGATGCCATGCTCCGCATCCTCCTCACGCTCGCCGTCATCGCGCTGATCGTCTACGCCGCCACGGACTGCGCAGGATCGACCGACGACGAACGACGCGGCGTGCCCAAGCCGCTCTGGATGCTGATCATCATCGTGCTCCCGGTGTTCGGCGCCGTCGCCTGGCTCATCCAGCGGTACTCCGGCCGCAAGAACCGTCCCCGCCCTGCCCGGAGCCCGCGCCCACCCGTCGCTCCCGACGACGACCCTGACTTCCTGTGGCGCCTCGAGCAAGAGCGTCGCCGGCGGCAGGCCGGGGGCGCGACCGGCTCGGCTGCCCGCGAGCCGGACGACACGACGCCGCACGCCGGTGGCCCCGGCGGCAGCTCGGGGACCACCGGTGGCGCCTCCGGGCCCACGGGTGACGCTTCGGGGCCCGCGGGTGCGAGCGACGACCCCACGGACGACGCGACCGACAACGGCAAGGGCACCGGCTCCCACCCGTGACCCGGGCGTCCATTCGCCGCGCAGGAATGTGCACTCGATGCTGCTCTCCGCGGCAGGGACTGCGCATTCTCAGGCCGAGACGCAAGAATGGGCGCCGTCCGTCGTCTTCCACGACGGATGGCGCCCATTCTTCAGGCCTGACGGTCTGACGGCGGTCAGATGCCCGAGTACGCGTGCTTGCCGCTGAACAGCAGATTGACGCCCGTGAAGTTGAACAGCACGCACGCGAAGCCCACCACCACGAACCACGCGGCGCGGCGACCGGCCCAGCCGCGAGTGGTGCGCGCGTGCAGGTAGGCCGCGTAGACGACCCAGACGACGAACGACCAGACCTCCTTGGGGTCCCAGCCCCAGTACCGGCCCCACGCGTTCTCGGCCCAGATCGAGCCGCCGATCAGCGTGAAGGTCCACAGCACGAAGGCGAACGCGTTGATGCGGAAGCTCAGCGCCTCGAGGGCGTTGGGCGTCGGGACGGTGTCGAGCCACGCCCACTGCCGCGGCCGGCCCAGGACGCGCGCGAGCGGTCCGGTGGCCTGGCCGTTGAGCAGCGGTGAACCAGAGTCCCGTGAGTCCTTGAGCAGCTGCACGACGCTCACGGCGAACGCGACCGCGAACACGCCCGTCGCGCCGACGGCGACGCCGACGTGGATGACCAGCCAGTAGCTCTGCAGCGCCGGCTCGACGCCGGCCGCCTCGACGTGGAAGGCGTTCAGCGCGACCATCAGCGCCGAGACGCTCAGGCCCGTGACGACGACGCCGACGAACCGGAAGTCCCGCCGCAGCTGCACCACGAGGAACACGCCCATCGCGATCAGCGCGCCCACGAGCGTGAACTCGTACATGTTGGCCCACGGCGCACGCCCGGCGGCGATTCCCCGCGCGACCACGGCCGCGAGGTGGAGGGCGAGCCCGAGCCACGACGTGGACAGCGCGATGCCGACGACGTTGCGGCGGGGCTCGACGTGCCCGAGGGCCGGGGCGACCGTCGCCTCCGCGGGCGCGCCTGCCCCGACGAGCGCGCGCTCCTTCTGCTCGAGCGATCGGCCCGACTGCCGGGCCATGTCGAGCGCGAACGCGATCATCGCGATCGTGTAGGAGGTCGCTGCCGCCCACACGAGGATGTCGCTGATGTCACCGAGTTCCATCGACCTGTCCTTCTTCCGAGCGGCCCGCGTGGGGGGCGCCGTCTACGTCGTCATGTGCTGTCGTGTGGTCCGCGTCCATGCCGTCCGCGTCGTCCGCATCGATGCCGTCCGCGTCTGCGTCCGCAGTCAGAGCCGGGTACCGGGCCGCGTCGAGCGCGGCGTCGACCTCCGCCTGCAGCCCGACGTCGTCGTGCCGCGCGAGACCCGCCACCTCGACCACTGTACGGCGGCCCGCCGGCCCGTCCTCGGTCCAGGCCCGCGCCCACACCCGGCGCCGCGGCGTGAAGAGCGACAGCGCGAGGCCACCGAGCGCGGTCAGGGAGAACACGAGGATCCACGCCAGTGCCGGGTCGTGGCGCAGGTCGAGCGCGACGAACCGCGGCAGGTCCGCGAGCTCGATCGTGCCCAGACCGTCCGGGAGCTCGACCGTCTCCCCGGGGGCGATCAGCAGCGTCACGGGACCGGCGTCGTCGACGCTCTGCGTCATGCCGGAGGTGTCGAGCTCGTACACGTTCTGGGGCACGCCGTCGTCGAGCCCCAGGTCCCCGCTCCACACGGTCAGGACGAGCAGCGGGTTGTACGGCTCAGGGTGGATCGACCGCACGCCGCCCTCCGCCGCCTGCGCCGTCGGGAGCAGGTAGCCGACCAGTCCGATCTGCTCGCCGGTCGAGACGTCGGGCACCTTGATGACCCCGCGGGAGGTGTAGACGCCGTCCTCCGGGATGAACGGCACGGTGCCGGCGAAGGCGACCTCGCCCGCGGCGTCCCGCACCGTTACCTGGGGGGCGTACCCGTTGCCCTGCAGGTAGACCTTGGCGCCGCCGACCTGCAGCGGGTGGTTGACCTTGATCGTCTCGGGCCGTGCCGGCTCCCCCGGCTCCGTGATGGTGACGAACGCCGTGAAGTCCTGGGCGCGGGCCTGCTCGTCGAGGCTGAACTGCGCCTCGAACTGGTCGAGCACCATGGTGAACGGGTGCAGCGAGTCGGCCTCGAAGAGGGTGCCCGAGGAGAAGGTGTCGTACCCGCTCACCGAGTTCGCGAAGCCGCGGCCCTGCGTGACGATCGCCTGCCCGCGGTACTCGAGCGCCTGGCCGATCCCGACGGCGACCAGCAGCCCGACCAGGGACAGGTGGAACACGATGTTGCCGGTCTCGCGCAGGTACCCGCGCTCCCCGGCGACCGTCTCGCGACCCCCGTCCTCGACGTCGCGCACCACCCGGAACGCGGGCAGCCCCAGCGTCCGACGACGCAGGTGGGCCGCGACGTCGTCGACCACCTGGGCGGGGGTGACGTCGGCGGCGTAGGCGCGGTTCGCCTGCGCGGGGAAGCGCGCGAAGCGGCGCGGGGTCCGCGGCGGGCGCGCCCGCAGCGCACCGAGGTGCGCCTGCAGGCGCGGCACGATGCACCCGATCAGGGAGACGAACAGCAGGAGGTAGATCGCGGAGAACCAGACCGAGGAGTACACGGTGAAGAGCCCAAGGCGGTCGAGCCACGGCCCCCACGTCGGGTTCTCGTCGAGGTACTGGGCGACGGCGGCGGGGTCCTGGTCGAGCTGGGGGAACGTCGAGCCGGGGACGGCCGCGACGGCCAGCAGCATGAGCAGCAGCAGGGCGACGCGCATCGAGGTCAGCTGGCGCCACGTCCAGCGCAGCCAGCCGCGCGCGCCGAGGGTCGGCAGGACGGGCCGCTGAGAATCACCGGTGAAGGCGTCGTCGATGCCCTCGGGTCGGTAGGAGCGCGCCTCGCGCTGGCCGTCGACGCTCACAGGACCGGCTCGAACCCGGCGATCAGCCCGGCGAGCGACTGGGTCCAGCTCGCCCAGAGGCCGGTCACGAGCGCGAGCCCGACGACGACGAGCATGCCGCCGCCCACGCGCATCACGGCGAGGCGGTGGCGCTTGAGGAACGCGAGCATCGTGCGCGACGACTCCAGGCCCAGGGCGATCAGCAGGAACGGCACCCCGAGACCGACGCAGTACACGACCGCGAGCACGGCCCCGCGGGCTGCGGTGCCCTGGTCGAGGGCGAGGGCGTTGATCGCGACGAGCGTGGGTCCCATGCAGGGGGTCCACCCGAGGCCGAACACGAAGCCGAGCAGCGGAGCGCCCCACAGCCCGGCGCGCGGAGCCATGTGCATGCGCTTCTCGCGCTGCAGCGGGCCCACCAGGCCGAGGAACGCCAGCCCCATCGCGATCACCACGACACCGAGGACGCGGGTGATCGTCTCCTGGCTGTCGCGGAGCATCCCGCCGACCGTCCCGAACAGCACGCCGTAGGTGACGAAGACGACCGTGAACCCGGCCACGAAGAGACCAACCCCGGCGAGCACGCGGCCGCGCCCGGGCGCGCGCTGGGCGGAGGTGCGGGGCACAAAGGTGCGGGGCTCGGTCCGGACGCCGCCTCCGGCACCGCCGCCGACGATCGAGCCGCGGCCCAGCGTCGTCGAGCCCGCGGCCATGCCCGAGACGTACCCGACGTAGCCGGGCACGAGGGGCAGGACGCACGGGGAGGCGAAGGACACGACGCCGGCGAGCAGCGCGAGCGGGATCGCCAGCAGCATGGAGCCGCTGAAGACCGTCGTGCCCGCGTCGGCGAGCACGACGGCACCGAGCGCCAGGGTCTCAGGCACCGCTGCCCGCCGCAGGCTCGGCTCGGACGTCGTCGATGATCGTCGTGATGGTCGACTCGTCAAGCGTCCCGAGCACCCGCGCGGCGACGCGGCCCTGCTTGTCGAGCACGACCGTCGTCGGCGTCGCCTGGACCGGGACGACGCCCTCGAGGGCGCTCGTGGCCTGGCCCGAGCGGTCGTCGATCGAGGGGTAGGGCACGTCGTAGGTGCGCTCGAAGGCCAGGGCGGCTCCGGCGTCGTCGGTGCGGTTGATGCCGAGGACGTGCACGCCGTCGGCCTCCCCCTGCGTCGCGATGTCGACCAGCAGGGGTGCCTCCGCGCGGCACGGCGGGCACGCCGCGAACCACGTGTTGAGCACGACGACGTCGCCGCGCCAGTCCGCGAGGTCGACCTCCGCGTCGTCGTACGTCGTGCCGCTGAGGTCGAGGGCCTCGCCGCGGTCGTCGGCGGGCCAGGTGCGCACGCTGCCGTCACCGGACTGGTAGCCCTGGTCGACGACGTCAACGGGCCCCTCCTGCGCGGTCGACGAGCAGCCGGCGAGCAGGACGAGCGCACCGACGACGGCGACGCCGCGGCGCAGGCGAGCAGGCACAGGGCTCACGTCAGGCTCCGGCAACCTTGTTCGCGCCGGGCAGGAGGTCGGCGACGGGCTCCTGGTAGTGCAGCCCGACGAAGCGGTCCCCGTCGAACCGCAGCGACGTCACCGACGCCAGCGAGCACTCGCGCTTGCGCGGGTCGTGCAGGAACCGGCGGTTCTCGTAGGACAGCCGGGTGATCCAGATGGGCAGCTGGTGCGAGACGAGCACGACCTCGCGGCCCTCGACGGACCGGCGGGCGTCGTCGATCGCCGCGCGCATGCGGGCGGCCTGCTCGACGTACGGCTCGCCCCAGGACGGGCGCCACGGGTTGATCAGGCGGGGCCAGTGCTGCGGGCGGCGCAGCGACCCGTCGCCGACGCCGAACGTCTTGCCCTCGAAGTAGTTGGAGGCCTCGATGAGGCGCTCGTCGGTGCCCAGCTCGAGCTCGAGCGCACCGGCGATCGGGGTGGCGGTCTCCTGCGCACGCTGCAGCGGCGAGGCGATCACGCGGGCGATGTCGTGGTCGCCCTCGGCGAAGAACGTCGCGACCCGCTGGGCCATGGTGTGGCCGAGCTCGGAGAGGTGGTAGCCGGGGATCCGTCCGTAGAGGACGCCGTCCGGGTTGTGGACCTCGCCGTGCCGCATCAGGTGAACAGTGGTCATGGCCATGGGACCAGTGTCCCAAACTTCCCTGGGTGTCCGGACCCTGCGCGGGCGGCCGACGGCGTCAGACGCGTCACGTCTCGTCGGCGCACCCGGCCGCCGCTGCCCGCGCGGCGTCGGAGATGCGGGACATCATTGCGCCGAGCTGGTCGAGCTCGGCGGGGTCGAGCACGTCGATCAGCACCTTGCGCACCGCGGCGACGTGCCCGGGAGCGGACTGGGAGAGCTCGTCGAAGCCGCGCTGGGTCATCACGCAGTTGACGCCGCGGCCGTCCTTGGCGCACGCGACGCGGCGGACGAGGCCGCGTGCTTCCATGCGGCGGACGGCGTGGGTGACGCGGCTGCGGGAGTGGGCGAGCTCGTCGGCGATCTCGGACATCCGCAGCGTCCAGTCCTCCGACTCGGACAGGCGGACGAGCACCTCGTACTCGCTGAGCGTGAGCTCGGTGTGCTGCTCGAGCTGGCGCGCGAGCGCCTCTGTGACGCGCGCACTACCGTCGATGTAGGCCCGCCACGCACCGTACTCGCGCTCGCTCAGCCACCGGGTCGGGGCGCCGTCGCGGGTCGCCCGCTCGGTCGTCGTGTCGCTCGTCATCGGTCCTCCTCGTCGCCGTGGGAGGTCCCACCACCTGACAAGTGTTGCCAACGGGACCGCCCTGTGCCTAATCTAGTGCAAGATTCAACTAAACGCTTCTCGACGCCGCGGCGCTCGAGAGACCAGCACACTCACGCACCGACGATCCAAGGAGACACCATGACTGCACTTCCCGAGGGCCTCGTCCCCGCCACCTACGAGATCGACCCGAGCCACAGCCAGGCCTCGTTCTCCGTCCGCCACGCCGGCATCTCCAAGGTCCGCGGCACCGTCCCGATCAACTCGGGCTCGATCGTCGTGGGCGAGGACGTCGAGTCCTCCACCGTGACCGCCGAGCTCGACGCGACCGGTATCTCCACGGGCGACGCCAACCGCGACGGTCACCTCCAGAGCGCCGACTTCTTCTCCACCGAGACCAACCCGACCTGGACCTTCACCACGACGTCGGTCAAGGCTGGCGAAGACTTCGCCGTCACCGGCGACCTGACCATCGCGGGCGTGACCAAGCCGGTCGAGCTCACGGTCGACTACACGGGCTCCGCCGTCGACGCGTTCGGCAACCCGCGCGCGGCCTTCGAGGGCACCACGACCATCTCCCGCAAGGAGTGGGGCATCACCTGGAACGCGGCCCTCGAGGCCGGCGGCGTCCTGGTGGGCGACAAGGTCACCATCTCGCTGGATATCTCGGCCATCAAGCAGGCCTGACCACACCGCACCACCCCGCACCACCCCACACCAGCGTTGAGTGCATGGTTTTGGCGGTCTCGGAGGCTCGAGACACCGCCAAGATCATGCACTCAACGTGGTTCTAGGGCTTTCGCCAGGCGGGCCGGGGGGATGCGCCAGAAGGCCTGCTGGACACCGTCGACCAGGAGGACCGGGACGTATTCCGAGAACTGCGCGAGCAGGGCCGGGTCGGCGTCGACGTCCGTCTCCCGCCACGCCACACCTCGCTCCCCGCAGACCGTCGCGACGACCTCGCGGGCGTCGTCGCACAGGTGGCAACCCGCCCGCACGAGCAGCACGACCCGCGCGTCGGCCGGACCCGCCGCCCCAGAGCTCTCGACCACCTCGTTCATGAGGCAACCTTAGGCAGGCTCGTTAGAGTGGACGCCATGGCGCCAGAGCAGAGCGGTACCGAGGAACACTCCCCCGAGGACCAGGCCGCCGAGCCCCAGCCGCTCGAGCCGGAGAAGATCCACCCGTCCGACATCCTGGCCAGCCCGGTCGAGCACGCGGGCATCCCGCCGGAGCGCATCGCCGCGTTCTTCGACGTCGACAACACGATCATCCGCGGCGCCAGCGCGTTCCACCTCGCGCGCGGGCTCTACAACCGCGGCTTCTTCTCCATCCGCGACCTCGTGATCGGCGCCTGGCACCAGTGGCGCTACGTCGTGTTCGGCGAGGACAAGGAGCAGATCAACTCGATCCGCCAGCGTGCGCTCAACATCATCAAGGGCCACACCGTCGCGGAGGTCACCGCGATCGGCGAAGAGGTCTACGACCAGGTGCTGTCGCTGCGGATCTTCCCCGGCACCCAGAAGATCCTCGACGCCCACCTCTCCGCGGGGCACCAGGTGTGGCTGATCACCGCCACGCCCATCGAGATCGGGGACCTGATCGCCCGCCGCCTGGGCGCGACCGGCTCGCTCGGCACGATCGCGGAGCACAAGGACGGCGTCTACACCGGCCGGATGGTCGGCGAGATGATGCACGGCGAGAGCAAGGCCGCCGGCGCCCTCGAGCTCGCCCAGCGCCTCGACCTCGACCTGGCGCACTCCTACGCGTACGGGGACTCCGAGAACGACATCCCGATCCTCAGCACGGTTGGCCACCCGTGCGCGATCAACCCCGAGGCGCGCCTGCGCCGGCACGCCAAGGACGTGGGCTGGCCCATCCGCGAGTTCCGCGGCAAGCGCCGGTTCGCCAAGAAGGGCGTCAAGACGGCCGGTGCCGCTGGGGCAGCCTGGGCGGTCGCGCAGGTGTTCCGGTCGCTGCGCCGCGCGATCTCCGGCCGCTGAACCGGCGCCACCCCCCAGCACGACGACGCGCGCCCGTCAGGCGACCGGCACCCACACCCGCATCGGCCCCGGCGCGCGGTTGCCCCAGTCGGCGTACGGCACGGCGGTGAGCTTCACAGGCGCGCGCCGCTCCGCGGGGGCCTGCGCCGGGTAAGGCTCGGCCACGTCGACGACGACGGCGCTCGCCTGGGTACGCACCGCAGGCAGGCCCGACGGCGCCAGGCCGGGCAGGACCTCGAACGCCGCGTCGGGCGCGACCCGCACGTCCTCGACCGAGTGCCCGACGACGTCGGCCTGCTCGACGCAGTAGACCAGCGGGCCCCGGGTGAGCGCGACGCAGCCGCGGACGGCGTCGGCGCGCGGGTGGGCGTGGCGGGCGACGACGTCCATGGGGCAGCGTGATCGTGACGCCGCCCGCGAGCGCTGCGTCGTCGAAGCGGCGGAAGCCGTCGTCGTCGGCCTCGACGCCCTCGGCCCAGCCGGGGACCCGGACGGCGACGGTCGCGCCGGAGCGCAGCGTGCCCGCGAGGCGGAGCGCGAGCGCGCCCTCGGCCGGGTACGCCGTCTGGATCGACAGCGTGCCCGAGCCCAGGTGAGCCGGGACGTCGATCTCCCCGGCTGCGAGCAGGTGCACGGCGAGCTCGTCGGCGCTCGCCGTGGCGACGTACGTGTCCAGCGACGCGACCAGGCGCGCGATGTTCGGCGGACAGCACGCGCAGTGGTACCAGGGGGTACGGCGCGACGGCGCGTTCTCCTCCTCGCGGTGGCCCGCGCGCAGGTGCAGCGGGTTGGAGTAGCGCATCTCTGGGTTGTGACGCACGTTGGCCCCAAGTCATCTGCATCTCCAACAACAGTTATGAGTACAAATGGTTGTTTGTGATAACGTGGGGTTGTTCGAGCGAGGAGAGCAGCGATGAGTGCTGAAGCCATAGTTGACCTTGACCTGGCCTTACGTGCGCTGGCGGATGGCAACCGGCGTGCGATCCTGCGGGTGATCCGTTCCGCTCCGCAGCCGGTGGGGATGATCGCGGAGGAAGTGGGGCTCTCGCAGCAGACGACTTCGCACCATCTCGGGGTACTCCGCAAGGCGGGGCTCACGGTCGGCACCCGCGAAGGCACCCGCCATTTGTTCGCGGTCGACACCGATGGGCTGGCGGCGGTGCGCTCGTACTTGGACGATTTCTGGCCGGGAAAACTGGCCGACCTCAAGACCGCCATCGAGTCGCGACAGGGGGACCCCCGTGGCTGAGTTCCAAGACTCCATCGACATCGAGGCTCCGCCGGAGACGGTGTTCGAGTATCTGACCACCAACGACGGCATGACGGCCTGGATGGGGCAGTACGCCGACCTCGACCCGACGCCCGGAGGCAAGTTCGCCGTCGACATAGCTGGACACCCCGTGCGGGGCGAGTACCTGCACGTCGAGCCCCCGAGCCGCGTGGTGATGAGTTGGGGTTTCGCAGGGAGTGAGGACCTGCCGGCGGGTGCGTCGAAGGTCGAGTTCCGGCTCACCCCGATCGGCGGCGGCACGCGAGTCGATCTGCACCATTCCGATCTGCCCGACTCCGAGGTGCGCGGTCACGCCGACGGGTGGGCGAACTTCCTGCCCCGTCTCGCCGTCGTCGGAGCCGGCGGAGACGCCGGGCCCGACGACTGGCAGCCACTCACGGACTGACCAACCCTGCCGCAAACGCGGCACTAACCAAGGAGAATCCCATGACCCAGGAAACCGCGTACGACACCGTGCAGAAGTATCACCGCGCATGGACGAGTGGCGACATCGACACGGCCATGAGCTACGTCGCCGACGACATCACCTGCCGAGCTCCCGGCGTCGACCTGGACGGCAAGGACGCCTACTGCGGGTTCATCGGCGGCTTCGCCCCGATGCTCACCGGCATCGGCGACATCGCCGAGTTCGTCGACGGAGACCGCGTGGCACTGTTCTACTACCCGCAGACCGCGACGACCTCCACCACTCCCGCGGCCGAGTTCTTCACCGTCAAGGACGCGAAGATCACCGAGAGCGTACTCATCTTCGACCGGCTCTCCTACGGCCCGCCCGAGCAGGCCTGAACCGGCGGCAGATCATGACTCCCGACCAGGCCGTCCTCGTCGAACGCGTCCGTGCCCTGATCGCTGACGAACCAGTGGTGCGCGAGGTCTCCATGTTCGGCGGCAGATCCGTGATGGTGAACGAGAAGATGATCGTCAGCGCCCTGAAAGACGGCGGCCTTCTCGTCCGAGTCGACGCCGACCAGCACGACGAACTCCTCGGCAGACCGGGGGCGGTGCAGGCGGAGATGGGCCCGAACCGCGACATGGGACCGGGATGGATCGAAGTCGCAGCCGACACGGCCAGCGACGACGAACAGCTGGCGTCCTGGATCGGGATCGCGATGGACTACAACCAGGCTGTGACCGGCGGGCATCAATGAGTACGTTCCAGGGCCTTCCGCCGGGTCTCTTCGAGTTCTTCACCGAGCTGCAGGCGGACAACTCGAAAGCGTTCTGGCAGGCGAACAAGGACCGCCACGAACACGACGTTCGCACACCGATGCGATCGCTGCTCGCCGAACTCTCCGACGAGTTCGGGCCGCTGCGCTTGTTCCGCCCGAACCGCGACATGCGGTTCTCCACGGACAAGTCGCCCTACAAGCTCTGGACTGGTGCGACCAGCGAAGCCCAGGCTGTCGGCGGCATCGGCTACTACCTCGAAATCTCTGCCAAGGGCGTCGTCACCGGGTACGGGGCTATGCTCCTGGCTCCGGATCAGCTGCGCCGGTACCGCGCCGCGATCGACGACGAGCGGAGCGGTGCGGAGTTCGAGGAACTGATCGATGTTCTCGCCGCACGGTCCCTCCCCGTTTCCCACGGGGCCGAGGATCCGCTCAAGACCGCACCGCGCGGATGCATCGGACATCGGGAGCTCCAGGTCAGGGGTCAGCCGGCGAGCTCGGCGAGCCGTTCGGCGGTGTGGGCGACGGGCCAGCCGTCGTCGGTCCAGTCGAGGACGCGCAGACCGAGCCGGAAGTCGCCGTCGAGCTCGGCGTCGTAGAAGTGGAAGGCGAGCACGGCGTCGCCGTCGGGCGTCGTGGCGACCGACTGGCCGCCGGGGCCGATCATCGCGCGGTCGTCGAACAGCAGCGACGTGCCACCGCCCTCGAGCAGGGCAGTGCCCTCGGCGTCGACGTAGGGGCCGACGACGTCGCGGGAGCGACCCACGGCGATGTTGTAGGTGCTGCCCGTGCCCTTGCAGCACGCGTCGCGCGAGTGGAACAGGTAGTACCAGCCCTCACGTTCGAGGACGTAGGCCGCCTCGATCGCGTTGGGGTCGGTGCCACGGTCGGCGATCGGCACCGGGTCGAAACGCGGACCGGGATCGGCGGGGTCGGCCGGGTCGTAGCCGACGACCTTCCCGTCGGGCCACGCGAGCTCGAGCACGAACAGCCCGTCCCAGAACGACCCGAAGGCCATCCAGGGGGTGCCGTCGGCGTCCGTGATGATCGCGGGGTCGATCGCGTTGTACGGCGAGCTCGCCTCGGAGCGCCACACCTCGCCCTGGTCGACCCAGCCGTACGCGGGATCGTCGGGGTCGAGCGTGGGGCTCGTGAACAGCCCGATCACCGAGGTGTTCGAGCCGAAGGTCGACCCCGACCAGTACAGGTAGTACGTGCCCTCGTGCTCGTAGACCTCGGGGGCCCAGTAGTTGTCGAGCCCGACGACGATCTCCCGCACCCAGGACGGGTCGTCGGACGGCCCCCAGGCGGTGCCGAGCGACTCCCACGTGCGCCCCTGGTCGATGGATCGTCGCACCTCGGGGGCGCCGCGACCGACGGCCCCGTTGCCGGTCGAGTAGACGTACCAGACGTCGTCGGCCGTCTCGGGAGTGCCGACGTCGTCGATCACGAGGGACGGGTCGTGCGTGCGCACGGACCCGGTCGCCTCGATCACGGTGGCGCCGAGCGCGTCGGCGTCGGGTCCCGCGCCCGCGCTGCCGGTGCATGCCGACAGCGCGAGCGCGAGAAGAGCCGCGAGCGCGGCAGGGGTACGCATCAGCCGAGGCGCAGGACGTTCCAGGACACGCGGGGCAGCTCCGCGGTCAGGACGCCGTCGACGATCTTCACGGTGTCGTTCGGGACCGGGACGACGCGGGCGTCGTCGTCGGCCGTGGTGCGCCAGGTGAGGTCGTCGTGCGTGAGCTGCGTGGCCTCGACCAGGTCGAGGTCCCCGAGGGTCCGCAGGTCGATGCGCAGCTGGGCCGCCTCGTCCTGGTGGCGGTTGACGGCGAACACGGTGACGGCGCCGGTCTCGGGGTCGCGGGTGGCGACGGCGTCGATCGTGGAGACGTCGCCGTACTTCTTGGTCTCGTACGTCGGCGCGTCGATGCCGACCTGCAGGACGTCGCCAGCGGCGAACTTCGCGGCCTGCTCGAACGGGTAGTACGTCGTCTGCTTGTACGCCCGGCCGCCCGGCTCGGTCATGATCGGCGCGATCACGTTGACCAGCTGCGCGAGGCTCGCGGAGTGCACCCGGTCCGTGTGACGCAGCAGCGAGATCAGCAGGTTCCCGACGACGACGGCGTCGGCCACCGTGTAGTGGTCCTCGAGCAGCACGGGTGCCACGGGCCAGTCGTCGCCCTTGGGCGGGACCGACTCGGCGCGGTCCATGTACCAGACGTTCCACTCGTCGAACGAGATGTTGATGCGCTTGGTGTGCTTGCCGGCCGCACGCACGGCGTCGGCCGTGGCCGCGACGGACTCGATGAAGTGGTCCATGTTGGTGGCCGAGGCGAGGAACGAGCCGAGGTCGTCGTCCTTGTCCCAGTAGTACGCGTGCGCCGAGATCAGGTCGACGAACTCGTACGTCTCGGTCAGGACGGTGTGCTCCCAGGCGCCGAACGTGTCCATCTCCGCGCTCGAGGACCCGCACACGACGAGCTCGACGGTCGGGTCGATCATGCGCATGGCGCGGGCGGTCTCGGCGGCGAGGCGGCCGTACTCGTGGGCGGTCTTGTGCCCGATCTGCCAGGGGCCGTCCATCTCGTTGCCCAGGCACCACATCTTGATGCGGTAGGGCTCTTCGCGCCCGTTCTTGCGGCGCAGGTCGGAGAAGTGGGTGCCGCCGGGGACGTTGCAGTACTCGAGGAGGTCGAGCGCCTCCTGCACGCCGCGGGTGCCGAGGTTGATCGCCATCATGGGCTCGACGCCGGTCTTCTCGCACCAGCGCATGAACTCGTCCACGCCCACGAGGTTCGGGTCGGAGGAGTGCCACGCCAGGTCCAGGCGGACGGGCCGCTGGTCGCGCGGGCCGACGCCGTCCTCCCACCGGTACCCCGAGACGAAGTTGCCGCCCGGGTAGCGCACGGTCGACACACCCATCTGGCGCGTGAGCTCCATGACGTCGGGACGGAAGCCGTCCTCGTCGGCGTCAGGGTGCTCGGGGTCGTGGATGCCCGTGTACACGCACCGGCCCAGGTGCTCGACGAACGAGCCGAACGTGCGTCGGCGCACAGGGCCGACGACGAACGCGGGGTCGAGGGACAGGGTGGCGTCGATCATGGGGTCCTCCTCGTTGGGGACGGTGGGCGCACGCAGCGGGGGCCTGCGCGGAACTTCTACATCGTTGTAGAAGTATCGTGCCTCACACCGTCGTCAGCGTCAACCGCCCTGCGGAGGTCGAGGTCGAACGGCTCGTCGCGGTCGCAGACCAGGTGCCCGTCGACCACCCGCGCCTGCGCCACCTGCACCGCGGCGAACCGGGTCCGCGAGACCCGCTCACCCCGCTCGCACGCCGCCTCGTCGTCCCGGCCGGCCTGCGTCCACGGCGACATGCGGTGCACGAAGTAGAAGATCCACGCGACCTCCCGCCCGTCGGGATCGAGCCCGACCACGACGTCGGCGTGGTTGCCCACGCCCTGGTCGAACGGGCGCCCTCCGGGCGCGTCCAGGAGCACGCGGTCGCGCTCCCAGACGTCGAGGTCGCGCGACCGGTAGGCGGCCTGCCCGCGCCACTCGTCGACCAGCAGCCACCACCAGCCTCCGAGCCGAAAGACGTTCGCGCCCTCGTGCGGCGGGCCGACGACCGCCTCCCGCGGCTCGCCCCAGTGCTCGAGGTCGAGCGAGTCGATGCGGTAGGTCCGTGACCCGGCGGCCTCGTCCTTGTACCAGAGCCGGTACCCGCCGCCGGGGTGCCGGGCGACGCACGCGTCGATCACGCGATCCGAGGACAGCGGCACGCGTCCGCGCAGCTCCCAGGTGACGAGATCCTCGGACACGTGGTGCAGGACGTGCCGCCGATGGCCCTCCCACGTCGCCGGCACGCCGGGCACGAGGCTCACGAACATGTGGAACATCCCGCCGGCCCGCACGACCTCGGGCGCCCAGAAGGTGTTGCGCCCGGGCTGACCGTCGGGGCCGGGGTCGAGGTTCTCGACGACGCCGCGGTAGCGCCAGCTCAGCCCGCCGTCGTCGGAGGTCGCCACCCCGATGTCGGTGCCGTGCACCCACGAAACCCCAGGGCCGTCGTCGTACACCCGGCGCTGGGTGTAGAACATCCACCACACCTGCGCTCCCCCGGGTCCGTCGGGTCCGCGGACGACGCACGGGTCCGTCGGCGCGTGGTGCTCGGGGTCGAGGAACAGCGGGGCGGGCGGCACGCGCACGGGGGCCTCCTGGTGAGATCATCTACATCGATGAACGAACCATGCCGCACGGGCACCGCCCCCGTCGACCGGGACGCTGCCCGCGCGGCGAGTCCCCGACCCCTCGCCTGGAGCACACTCCTGCTCGGGCAGCCCGAGCGGGAGTGTGCTGTGTGCGACGGATCGCGTGCTGCGGATGGCCGGACTGGTGCGCGCGGAGACCCGACACCGCCGATAAGGACACATTCCTGCATCGATGGAGAAGTGGTGGCCGTCACGTCTTGACCAACGCGCACGCCGTGTGCGAACGTTTCTTCAACGATGTAGATCGGGAGGTCGACGAGGACCCTCGTTAGCCGGGAGCCCGCACCCGCAGGCTCGCTCCACCGTCCGAACAGCGCACAGATCCACCCGTGCGCCGAGGTACGGTGAGCCGGCCCACCCTGACCTCCACCTGTCCCAGGGATATGAGAGGAACCGTGATGATGAAGTCACGAACCAGGTCCGCCCTCACCGCGACCGCCGCTGCACTGACGCTGAGCCTCGCGCTCACCGCGTGCGGAGGTTCAGGCTCGGACGACGGCACGAACGCCGACGGCAGCAAGCAGCTCACCTTCATGTTCCGCGGCGGGGAGGACGAGAAGGCCGCCTACACCGAGGCGATCAAGCAGTTCGAGGCCGCCAACGAGGGCGTCAAGGTCAACATGATCGTCACGACCGCGGACGAGTACGCCACCAAGCTGCAGGCCGCGATCACGGGCCGCCAGATCCCCGACGTCTTCTACGTCGAGCCCGGGCAGGTGCAGTCGCTCGCCACCTCGGGCGTCGTCATGGACCTCACCGAGAAGGTCGAGGGCTCTGACGTGATCGACCTCGACAACATCTGGGAGTACGGCGTCGACTCCTACCGCTTCGACGGCTCCGTCCAGGGCGAGGGCGCGATCTACGCGCTGCCCAAGGACATCGGCCCGTTCTCGTTCGGCTACAACAAGACGATGTTCGAGGAGGCCGGCATCGAGCTTCCCGACGTCGACACCCCGTACACGCTCGACGAGTTCGTCCAGGTCGCCAAGGAGCTCACGCAGGACACCGACGGTGACGGCGAGCTGGACCAGTGGGGCACCGGGCTCAACGTGACCTGGAACCTGCAGGCCTTCGTGTGGGGCAACGGCGGCGACTGGATCAACGAGGCCCAGGACACCGTCACGGTCGACACCCCGGAGTTTGCCGAGGCCCTCCAGTGGTTCGCGGACCTGCAGAACGTCCACGGCACGACGCCGTCGGTCGAGCAGGCCCAGACCCTCGACACCTACCAGCGTTGGATGCAGGGCGAGATCGGCTTCTTCCCGGTCGGCCCGTGGGACGTCTCGACGTACAACGAACTCGACTTCGAGTGGGACCTGATCCCCTACCCGTCCGACGCGGGCACCCCCGCCACGTGGATCGGCACCCTCGGCATCGCGGCGTCGAACTCCACCAAGCACCCCGACGAGGCCGTCGAGCTCGTCGAGTACCTGGTCGCCAACGTGGACGCGCAGCAGACGCTCGTCGACGCCGGCGTCCAGATCCCGAACCTCATCGACATGGCGGACGAGTGGGTCGCCGACACCGAGTCCAAGCCGGCCAACAAGCAGGAGTTCCTGGACGTCGCGCGCGACTACGGCCGCGCCCTGCCCGCCAACAACACCTACTCGGCGCAGTGGTACGACGAGTTCTTCGTCAACATCCAGCCCGTGCTCGACGGCGACCAGACGGCCGCGGAGTACGTCAAGGAGGTGCAGCCCAAGATGCAGGTGCTGCTGGACGAGGCCATCGCCGCCTCGCAGAACGCGGGTAGCTGACCCGATCGTCGCGGTGGGCCCGGCAACGGGCCCACCGTTCCCTCCGCCACCTCCAGACAAGGGAGAGACGTGATGGCTCACGTACCCGTGGCCGACGACGCCCCCACGGACGCCGCCTCCGCCCCCATCGCCGCGCCGTTCCCCGGCGCCACCGCGGTCGAGCAGCCCAGCCCGCCGCTGCGCCCGCGCAAGTCCAAGCTGCACGCCCGCGAGCGCCGGGTCGGCCTGCTGTTCGTCGGCGTGCCGATCATCGGCTTCCTGACGTTCACGCTCTACCCGCTGCTGTTCTCGCTCTATGCCTCGATGACGAAGTGGAACGGCCTCGGCCCGATGCGCTTCACCGGCTTCGACAACTACGTGAAGATGGCGGGCGACGAGCGCGTCCACACGGCCATGTTCAACACGGTCTTCCTCATGCTGGGGATCCCGATCGGGCTGATCCTGTCGCTCGTCTTGGCGCTCGCGCTCAACCGCAAGATGCGCGGGACCACGTTCTTCCGGACCGTCTACTACGTGCCGGTGATCTCCTCGCTCGCCGCGATCGCGATCATGTGGCAGTGGGCCTTCAACGGTGACTTCGGTCTGATCAACCAGGCGCTCGACCTGGTCGGCATCCAGGGTCCCAACTGGCTCGCCGACAAGGACACGGTCAAGCCAGCGATCATCATGATGACCGTGTGGAAGGGGCTCGGATACTCGATGCTCCTGTACCTGGCGGCGATCCAGTCGGTGCCGGCATCCCTCTACGAGGCGGCTGCGCTCGACGGCGCGAACGCCTTCCAGCGCTTCCGCTCGATCACGCTGCCCATGGTGCGCCCCGTGACCTTCTTCCTGGTGGTCACGTCGATCATCGGTGGCTCGCAGGTGTTCATCGAGATCAACATCATGACGCCGACCGGCGGTCCCGAGTACAGCTCAGCCACGATCGTCTGGCACATCTGGCGCACCGCGTTCAACTACCGCGACATGGGCTACGCGTCGGCGATGTCGATCGTGCTCGGCCTGCTCGTCTTCGTGGTCACCGCCATCCAGTTCCGGCGCAACGCCCGCAGCACGTTCTCGGTCGAGTGAGGACCTACCCATGACGAACACGATCAACGGCCGCTCGCTGGGGACCACCCCGGCCATGCCTCCCATGCGTCTGCCCCGCGGGGGGCGCCGCAACCGCGGCGCCAGCAAGTTCTCCCAGCTGGGATCCAAGACGCAGTACAAGATCGGCAACGCCGCCACCCTGGCCGTGCTGTCGCTGTTCTCCATCATCATGATCGCGCCCCTGCTGTGGACGCTGTCGACGTCGCTCAAGACCAAGGCCGGCGTGTTCTCGCTGCCGCCGCAGTGGATCCCGGACCCGTTCGTCTGGGACACCTACGTGCGGATCTGGACCGCGGGGCCCCTGCTGTCGGGCATCAAGAACTCCCTGATCGTCGCGCTGACGGTGACGATCGTCGGCTCCCTCTTCTCGACGCTCGCGGCGTTCGCGTTCGCCAAGATGCGCGTGCCGATGAAGAACGCGCTGTTCCTCACGCTGCTGGGCGGGCTGATGATCCCGTTCCCGACGCTGATGATCCCGCAGTTCATGATGTTCGCCGGCTGGGGCTGGGTCGACACCCTGCTTCCCCTGATCGTTCCCGGGCTGTTCGGGAACATCATGATGATCTTCTTCCTGCGGCAATACCTGACTTCGGTTCCGGACACCATGATCGAGGCCGCGAAGATCGACGGCGCGAGCTATCTGACGATCTTTTGGCGGATGATCCTGCCGCTGATCCGGCCCGCGATCGCCGCGCAGTTCATCCTGTGGTTCATGGCGGTGTGGAACGACTACCTCGCGCCGATCATCTACCTGAACTCCCCCGAGAAGCAGACCCTGCAGCTCGTGATCGCGAGCTTCAACGCGACCTACGCGACGCAGACCGACTACCCGCTGATCATGGCCGCGTCGTTCGTGGCGCTACTGCCGGTGCTGATCATCTTCCTGATCTTCCAGCGCCAGATCATCGAGTCGATCGCCCTCACCGGCTCCAAGGGCTGACCGTGGCGCTCGACGCGGCCGGGGCGGTGGGCTCACCCGAGCCCACCGCCCCGGCGGACCCGACGACGTGGGGCGCGCACCACGCGCACGACCCGACCGTCGTCCGGGCCGACGACGGCACGTACGTCATGTTCTCGACCGACGCCTTCGCGGGGGGCACGCCTCCGGCGGGCGCGCACCTGCGGACCTCGCGGGACCTCGTCACCTGGGTGTGGGCCGGCACCGCGCTCGACGGCGTCCCCGCCGAGGCACACGCGTGGTCCGGCGCGCCGGGCCTCTGGGCGCCGGAGGTCGTCCGCTGGGACGAGCGCACCTGGCACATGTACTACTCGGCGTCGACGTTCGGCTCGAACACCTCGGCGATCGGGCTAGCCACAGCCCCAGACCCGCGCGGGCCGTGGACGGCGGGCCCGCTCGTGGTCCGCACCCGCGCAGGCGAGCAGACGCAGAACGCGATCGACGCTGCCGTGGTGCGCGAGCCTGACGGCGCGCCGTGGCTCGTGTACGGCTCGTTCTTCTCGGGCATCTACGCGCTCCGTCTCGACCCGGCCACGGGGCTGGCCGCCGACGACGGCGACCTCGGCGTGTGCGTCGCGCGCCGGAACCGCTCCGTGGAGGGCGCGGTCGAGGGCGCCTACGTCGTCCGCCGCGACAGCAGCACCAGCGGCCCGCAGTACTGGATGTTCCTCAGCTACGACTCGCTGTTCAACGCCTACCACGTGCGGGTCGGCGTGGCCGAGCACCCGGCGGGGCCGTACCTGGACCGTGACGGCCGCGACCTGACCGACGTCGACAGCCCGCCCCAGCGGGTCGGCACGTCGATCCTCGAGGGCCACGCTCTCCCGGGCGAGCCCCCGTTGATCGCCCCGGGGCACGCCTCCGTCCTGCGCCTGGCCGCCAGCGAAGGACCCGACGGCGTCGCGCTCGACCTCGACGGCGTCGACCTCCTCGTGCACCACGTGCGCGAGGCCGACGACCCGCACCAGCACCACGCGCAGCTCCGGCGTCTGGTGTGGACTGCCTCCGGCTGGCCGGCCGTGGCCCCGCTCCCCTACCGCGGCGAGGACCTCGTGTCCGGGCGCCCCACGGGCCCGGACACGCGTCTCGCGGGCACGTGGGACGTGCTCGACCTGCGGCTCGCCGCCGACGCCGGGCCCACCGGCCCGATCCGGCACGCCGCGCCGTGGACCAGCGCCGACGGCGACCTGCGCGCGTTCGGCGACGTCGTCGTCGTGCCCGGGCGGGACGCGGACGGCCGCGACGTGCTCACGTTCACGGGCTATACCGTCGATCGTGCGGGCGTGAGCGGCGTGCTCCGCGGAGGCGACCGGGAGGTCTGATGGACGCGGAGAACACGGGCTGGGCCAGCCGCCTCATGGCGATCCTGCGCTACCCCGCGCAGCTCGTCGGCCTCAACCTGCTGATCGTGCTCGGCACCGTCGTCGGTGGTGTCGTGCTGGGGCTGTTCCCCGCGCTGCGTGCCGGTGCCGCGCTGCTCGACGCCCTGCGGCGGGGGACGCCCAGCGAGACCCTCGTGCGGACGTTCGTCGCGCACTACCGCGAGGACTTCTGGCGCAGCAACCTGCTCGGGGTGCCGTTCTGGGTCCTGGGCGCGCTCGCCGTCGTCGACCTCCAGGTGTTCCGCGTGGCGGCCCAGGCCGGTGACGCGTTCGGCTCCGCGCTGCTGCTGCCGTTCGTGGTCGTCGTGACGATCGCCGGGGTGGCGCTGATCTACCTCGCGGCGCTCGGGACGCGGGTGCGCGAGGGCGTGTGGGCGACGTGGCGCTTCGTGTTCGTGGCGCCGTTCGCGTGGCTGGGCACGACCATCGGCGTCGTGCTGGTGCTCGGGGCGTTTCTCGTCGGCACGTGGCAGCTCCCGTGGCTCGTGCCGCTGCTCGGCTTCTCCGGCCCGCTGTTCCTCGCGCTCACGCTGGTCGGGCCGCGGCTCGACGCGACGCTGGAGCCTGCGGACGAGCCGGCCCTCGACACACACTGACGCGAATCGCGGCCTACTTCTTGCCGCGGCGGTCGTTGCGAACCGCGAGCACGAACCCAACCACCATGGCGGCGAGCCCGACCTCGCGCGACGGCGACCTCGGTGCGGCTGGTCATACCCGCGTGGAGTCGCGCTCCGTGATCTCGAAGTCGGCGACGACGGACACGGGCGGCTTGGCCGCACCGCGGTTCTCGATGCGCTCCTGCAGGAGCCGCACGGCGCTGGCCGCGATCTCGTCGCGCCCCGGGTGCACGGAGGTCAGCGGCGGGAAGGCGTACCGCGCCTCGTCGATGTCGTCGAAACCGATCACGGCGATCTGGCTCGGCACGTCGATCCGCCGCGCGTGCAGGGTGTGCAGGGCGCCGAGCGCGAGGGCGTCGTTGAGCGCGAACACCGCGTCGATCTGCGTGCCCGAGTCCAGCAGGGCCGCCATGGCCTCGGCGCCCGTCGAGCGGTGCCACAGGCCGGCCTCGGCGATCAGGGCCGGGTCCGGCTCGATCCCGGCCTCGCGCAGCGCCTCCAGGTAGCCTTCGGTGCGCAGCCGCGCGGAGCCGACCTGCTCGCCCTCGTGCGCGCCCACGAGCGCGATCCGCCTGCGCCCCCGGGACAGCAGGTGCTCGGTGGCCGCCTTCGCCGCGGCGACGTTCGCCATGGTCACGTGGTCGGCCGAGGAGCCGAAGATCCGCTCGCCCAGCAGCACCATCGGGTAGTCGACGTCGAACGCCGGCAGGTCCTCCGGGCCGAGCGCGAGCGGGGAGAAGATCAGGCCGTCCGTGAGGTGGCGGCGCTTGTTCGCGAGCACCTCGAGCTCGCGGTCGCGGTCCGCGCCGGTCTGCTCGATGAGCACCGTAAGCCCGACGGCCTCCGCGGCGCTGATCACCGAGTCGGCGAGCTCGGCGAAGTACGGCAGGCTCAGCTCGGGCACGGCGAGGCCGATCATCCCGGTCCGTCCCGAGCGCAGGTTCCGCGCCGCGACGTTCATCTGGTAGTCGAGCTCCTCGATCGCGGCGAGGACGCGCTCCCGGGTCGTGTCGCGGATGTACGGGTAGCCGTTGACCACGTTCGAGACAGTCTTGATGGAGACGCCGGCTCGCTTGGCGACGTCCTGCATCGTTGTAGACACCTTCAGGTCCCCCACCTCGTACGACGTGCGACCGGCGCGGGAACGCCAGCTAGGTCAGAGCATGCCACAGGTCACGCCCGCACCAGGCGGGCCAGGCGGGCCAGCGCGAGGTCGCACATCGCCGCCAGGACGCGGTCCTGGACCGCGTCGACCAGCCTCCCCACCACCGTGCCCGACGTCGGCGTGAACGTCACGTCCTCGCCCCACACCACGAGCGTCTGGTCGGGCCCCCAGGGGCGCACGACGACGTGCGCCCGGCCGCCCAGCAGCGGCCCCGTCTTCTCGAGCTCGGCCCAGCGTGCGCCACCGGGCCCTTCCCGCACGGACAGCACCGTCATGCGGTCGACCACGAGCCGCGCGGACACCGCGACGACGCGGTCCCCCGCACGCACGGGCCGGCCCGGCGCGGCCATCGTGGTGAGCGGGATCAGCCGCTCGTGCTCGCGCAGGTTCCCGACGCGCGCCCACACGTCGTCGACGTGGGCGTCGACCACCCGGTGCCGGACGACGCGCGGCGCCGCGGCTGGGCGCAGCAAGAGCCCCCGTCCCGAGGGAACGAGGGCTCTGCGCATGAGGGCGCCGGGGCGTCCTTACTTCTTGTTACGACGCTGGTGGCGCGTCTTACGAAGCAGCTTGCGGTGCTTCTTCTTCGCCATACGCTTGCGGCGCTTCTTGATAACGGAGCCCACGGGTCCTCGCAATGTCGATCGGATAGCTTGCGCGGCACGCCGGGAGGCAACCGCGCTCGGGAAAGTCCGTTCACTAGCCTACCTGCTGCGAGCACATGCCCGCGACACGGCAGCGAACGGGGTCAGGACCGCCGTCGTGGCGTCAGGACGTCAGACGGTCCGTGGAGGTGACGGACGCCTCGAGATACTGCCGCAGCGCCTCGTCGGGGACGCGGAAGGACTTGCCCACGCGGATCGCGGGCAGCTCGCCGGCGTGCACGAGGCGGTAGACGGTCATGCGCGAGACGCGCATCTCGTCGGCGACCTCGGCAACCGTGAGGAACCGGGGCCTCGCAGCGTCGTCGGCCATGCATCCACTCCTTGTCACGAGCGCCGCACGGGATGCTCGCCGCACCAGACTCGCGCGCCGAGCACCCACGTCGCACCGACGGACCGGGCGGGCGTGTGGGGACACTCTAGAGCCTGCGCGCATCCGGAGGGAAGCACGTCTTGTCACTCGATGTGCACGCCCAGGTGGGGAAATGCTGCGGCGCGCGTCGCCTGCACGGCGCGGTCCACGTCGTCGGCCGGGTCGTAGCCCGCGGTCCACGGCACGAAGGCGACGGCGTCGTCCCCGCCGTCCATCGTCGTCGGCGCCCGCATCGCGAAGTCGCGCTCCACCATCTCCCGCCACGCGACAGGCACCGGGGTGTCGAGGGGCAGGTCCGCGTGGGCCGCGATCGCGAGCAGGTTCGCCCAGACCAGGGGCACGACGTCGATGACGGAGTAGCCCCCGCCGCCGAGCGCGGTCCAGCGTCCCTCGCACAGCTCGTGCGCGAGGTCGTGCAGCCATCCGGCCGCGACGCGCTGCGCGGCCACCCCGACGCGCAGGTCCGAGAGCGGGTCGGTGCCGTGCGCGTCGCACCCGTGCTGCGTCACGAGGATCTGCGGGGCGAACGCCCGCAGCGCCTCGGGCACGACGGCGTCCACCGCGCGCAGCCACGCGGCGCTCCCCGTCCGCGGCGGCAGCGCGAGGTTCACGGCGGACCCCGGGGCGCCGCCCGTGTCCGTCGGGTAGCCGGTGCCGGGGAACAGCGTGGCCGGGCTCTGGTGGACCGACACCGTGAGCACCCGCGGGTCGTCCCAGAACGCACGCTCGACGCCGTCGCCGTGGTGGGCGTCTAGGTCCACGTAGGCGACCCGCTCGGCGCCCTCGTCGAGCAGCGCCTGGATGGCGACCGCGGCGTCGTTGTAGATGCAGAACCCTGCCGCCGCCCCCGGCATCGCGTGGTGCATCCCGCCGGCGATGTTCACGCCGTGGGCGGCCTCACCGCGCCAGACCGCCAGCGCTGCGTCCCGGGACCCGGCGGCGATGCGCGCCGCGGCGTCGTGCATCCCGGCGAAGACCGGGTCGTCCTCCGTGCCGAGGCCACGGTGCCGGTCCGCGTGGCCGTGGTCGGACGCCTCGTGCACCGCGGCGACGTAGGCGGCCTCGTGCACGGCCGTCAGGACGTCGTCGGGCGCCGGCAGCACGTCGACCACCTCGACGCCCGGGAGGCTCAGCAGGCCCAGGTCACGCGCCAGCCGGACCGTCAGCTGCAGGCGGGTCGGGGCCATGGGGTGACCCGCGCCGAAGTCGTAGTCCAGCAGAGCCGGGGACCAGACCACGTGCGCGAGTGCCGCCATGGGGCCACGCTATCCCGCGCCCGAGGGCTGCTGCGTGGCAGAGTGGGCACGGCGCGACGTGCGCCGACGCCCCGCAGCGCGTGCGGGGTGAGCACCCAGCGCGAGGAGCATCGGTGGCCGGAAAGCTCACGGCGCCCTTCTGGGCGGGGCGCGAGCTCATCGACAGGCTCGCCCGCCACTCCCCCGCGCGCCTCGCCCTGGTCACCTTCGCCGCCGTGATCGCCGTGTTCTCCGGCCTGCTGAGCACGCCGATGGCCACCGCCTCGGGACAGCGCGCCCCGTTCGCCGACGCGCTGTTCACCGCGACGTCCGCCGTGTGCGTCACCGGCCTGACCACGGTGCCGACGGGCAGCTACTGGTCCGGGTTCGGACAGGTCGTGATCCTTGTCGGCATCCAGGTGGGCGGGTTCGGCGTCATGACGCTCGCCTCGATCCTCGGGCTCGCCGTCTCCCGCCGGATCGGGCTCACCCAGAAGCTCCTGACGGCCTCCGAGACCAAGACCACCAAGTTGGGCGAGGTTGGCTCGCTCGTCCGCGTCGTCGTCCTGACGTCGATCATCCTCGAGGCCGCGATCGTCCTCATGCTTTTCCCGCGGTTCCTCGTGCTCAACGAGACCGTCGGGGAGGCCGCGTGGCACGCCGTGTTCTATGCGATCTCCGCGTTCAACAACGCCGGCTTCATCCCGACGCCCGAAGGCCTCGCCCCGCACGTGGGCGACTGGCTGCTCACCATGCCGATCGTCCTCGGCGTGTTCGTCGGCTCCCTCGGCTTCCCCGTGATCCTCAACGTCGCGCGGCGCTACCGCACGCCCCGTCGGTGGAGCCTGCACGCCAAGCTCACGATCGTCACGTCGCTGGCGCTCGTCGTCGTCGGCTCCGTGCTGTACGGGCTCATCGAGTGGCGCAACGAGCGCACGCTCGGCGCCCTGCCCGTGGCCGACAAGCTCCTCGCCTCGCTCTTCGCCGGCGTGATGCCACGGTCCGGCGGGTTCAGCACGGTCGACGTGGGCGGCATGCACGAGTCCAGCTGGCTGATCATGGACGCCCTGATGTTCGTCGGTGGTGGCTCGGCGTCGACCGCCGGCGGCATCAAGGTCACCACCCTCGCCGTCATGCTCCTGGCGATCGTCGCCGAGGCCCGGGGTGACCGGGACATGGACGCGTTCGGGCGGCGCATCCCCCGCGACACCCTCCGGCTCGCCGTCGCCGTCTCGTTCGTCGGCGCGAGCGCCGTCCTGGTCTCCTGCCTGATCCTGCTCGAGCTGACCGGGTGGTCGCTCGACGTCGTCCTCTTCGAGACGATCTCCGCGTTCGCCACCGTCGGACTGTCCACCGGCGTGACCCCCGACCTCCCAGAGAGCGGCAAGTACCTGCTGTCCGCGTTGATGTTCATCGGCCGGACAGGCACGATGACCTTTGCCGCAGCACTCGCGCTGCGCGACCGCCGCCGGGTGATCCGGCAAGCCGAGGAGAGGCCGATCATTGGCTGACAAGAAGGAGATCTCCGGCGACGCCGGGGTGCTCGTGATCGGCCTGGGCCGGTTCGGGTCCTCGATCGCCATGACGCTCGCCCGCCTGGGCCACGACGTCCTCGCTGCGGAGAAGTCGCCTGACCTCGTCGCGCAGTGGGCCGGCCGCGTGCCCGTGGTCGAGGCCGACGCCACGAACCCCGACGCGCTCGAGCAGCTCGGTATCCGTGACTACCCCGTCGTCGTCGTCGGCGTCGGGTCCTTCCTCGAGGCCTCCGTGCTCGTCACGGGGAACCTCGTGGACCTCGGCGTCCCGCAGATCTGGGCCAAGGCGGTCTCCGCCGAGCACGGCCGCATCCTGCAGCGCATCGGCGCCCACCACGTGGTGTTCCCCGAGGCCGACGCCGGCAACCGGGTCGCGCACCTCGTCTCCGGGCGTCTCATGGACTACTTCGAGGTCGAGGACGGCTTCACCGTGGTCAAGATGCGCCCGCCGCGCGAGACCCAGGGCTTCACGATCGAGCAGTCGAAGATCCGGGAGCGCTACGGCGTCACCGTGATCGGCGTGAAGCCCCCGGGCGAGGACTTCATCTACGCGACGCCGACCACGCGCATCTCCGCGAACGACCTGCTGGTGGTCTCCGGCCACTCGGAGCTGCTGGAGCGCTTCGCGTCGCGGCCATAGCGCCGAAAAGCCGGCCCGCAGGTTCGCGACTTCGCGACTTTCACGCGAGTTCGCGACTTCAAAGTGCCGAGCTCGCAGTCAATGTAGCGATCTCGGCAAGGGGTGAGGACGGGATGGGCGCGTCGGGGCGGGTAGTCTGCGTGACTCCGACTCTCAGGAGCGTCCGGGCTCGCCGGCGCCGGACATCGCGTAGCGGACCGGCTTGCCGTCGACGTGCGGGCGGAGCGGCGGCACGACGAGGCGCAGGACGTGCGCGATCACGATCACCGGGGTGAGCAGCAGCATCCCCAGGATGACGTTGGCCTGGACGGCCTCCCAGCCGGCAGAGAGGTCCATGAGCGCGAGTACCACGACCATCGCGGGCAGCATCAGGAGCGAGGACCGCGTGACGCTGACGCCGCGCAGCCAGGTCGGCACCAGGTGCCCGAGCAGCCCGGCGAGCGCGAACCACCCGACGATCCGCAGCCATCCGATCACGATGTCGACGATCGCGCCGCCGGGCAGCACCCCGTTGATCGCTGCGTTCACGACCCCGAAGCCGAGCAGCAGCGCGACGAGGTAGCGCAGGTAGTCGGCCAGGGCGGTACGCATGGCCCGACCCTAGTGGGAACGGCCCCGGGCCCGGCGCTTCGCCAGCCACCGGACCCAGGGCCGTCTCGGTGCGGGTCTCCACTCCCGCACCGTCATCACCGTCCGCAACCCCTCGATCCCGGACGGCTCCGGGTGCGGTCCGCCGATCCATGGCGTCCCGCACCCGAGCTCGGGGCCGACCCCGGAGGGCCGGCCGGTCCTTAGCGGCGCACGACGAGCCGTGTGGTGGTGGTGGCCTTGGCCGCGGACTCGCTCCCGGCGTAGGTCACCCGCACCGTGTACGTGCCCTGCTTCAACCGCGGCAACCGCACCGAGGCCTTGCCCTTCGCCGAGACCACAGCCTTCTTTGTGACGTAGGTCTTGGTCTTGCCGCGCACCTTCTTGGTGACCTTGACCGTCACCTTCCCGGCCTTGGCCCCGTGCGAGGACACCGACACCGACACCCGCGCCTTCGAACGGGTGGTGATCTTCTTGGGCGAGACCTTCGCCTTCACCTTCGACGGCGCCTTCGTCACCTTCACCGACACCGCGTCCTGCGACCCGGAGAACACCGCGTCACCGGAGTACACGACCGACAACCGGTGCCGACCCACCTCCAACGCGCGGCGCGGCAACGCGACCTGCACGCTCCCGGCCCGCAAGGTGCCCGTCGCCAGCAGCGTCGAGCCGTCCAGCACACGCACCGAACCCGACGGCACACCGCCACGACCCGACACCCGCACCCGCACCGACGCCTTCGTCTTACCGAACACCACGCTCGACGGCGCAACCACCGCCGCCGTCGACGACCCCCGCAGCACCACACCCGCCGCCGGCACCGTCACGCTGTTGGTGACCTCGGTGTTCCCCGCGACGTCCACTCCGCGGTACTGGACCACCGTCTCGGCGGCCGGCACCGTCACCGGTCCCACGTACCGCGCCCACGAGCCGGAGCCCAGGCGGACCTCGACCCGCGCGACACCCGACCACTCGTCGGCCGAACGGACCGTGACGGTCCGCGCAGCGACGTCGGCGCGCGTGACCGGCGCCTCCGAGTCGGTCTGCAGCTCGAGCGTCACCACGGCCGACCGGTTGCCGGTCACGTCGGTCGCGCGAGCGCGGACCTCGTGCGGGCCCTGTCCGGCGACGTCGACGGTCGCCGTGGCCGCCGCGGCGGTCTGCCAGGGGCCGCCGTCGACCGAGAGCTCGACCGAGGCCACGCCTGAGTCGTCCGACGCCGCTACGCGGACCGTGACGGGCGTCCGGGTGAACCACCCGCTCGTCGGAGCGGACGTCGTCGTCGTGAGCACGACGACGGGGTCCGCCGCGTCGGTGACCGTGACCGTGACCGTCGCCTCGAGGGGCGAGCCGGCGACGGGCCGCGCGGTGACCGTGAAGGTGCCCGGACCCGCGTAGTCGGCCGGGTCCACCGCCGGCCACGTCACGGGGACGTCCCGCGTGGAGCCGTCCGCGTACGTCACTGCCACGGTCGCCGGCAGCTCGGGCGCGACGCCCTGCCGGGTGGAGACCGCGGCGTCGGCCACGGACTTCGCGAGCAGGTCGGGCTGGTAGGACGCCAGGAGCCGCTCGTACTCGCGCTGCGTGATCGGCAGCACCGTGCCGTGGCGCGGGCTGAGCGGCAGGTCAGCCTGCTCCGCCACGCTCGTCCAGACGCCGGAGTCGAGGTCGTTGGAGGAGAACGGGACGTAGCCCTGACCGCCGTGGTAGCTCGGCTGGTCCTGGAAGAGGAACCAGGTCTCCGCACCGCCGGTGTTCACGTCGCCTTCGTTCGCCTTGAAGACCGTCGGTCCCTCGCCGTTGGTGAAGGTGCCGCCCCAGCCGTTCGGCTCGCCCACGCCGACGCGCTCCCGGATGAGCTGCCAGCCCGGTGCGGACGTCGTCGTCGGCAGGGACCCGGAGACGCGTGCGGTGAGGTCGGTCGACCTCTCCTGTCGGATCGTCATGGACGCCTCGTCCTTGGTGAGGCGGTAGTACGTGCCGTCGTCCTCGATCACGGTCGAGTCGATCATCCCTCGCCCGTTGGCGCGCTTGACGTCGATCCACGTCTGCGGCTCCGTGAAGGTCACGAAGTCGCGGGTCGAGACGACCATCATGCGGTTGTAGTTGGTCAGCGCGTTGCGACCGGCCGTCTCGGTGGAGTCGTAGAGGTTGGACGCCCAGTACACGAGGTAGCTGCCGGAGGCCTCGTCCCAGTGCGCCTCGGGCGCCCAGGTGTTGCCGGCGTAGTCCGAGGAGACCTTGACGTGCCGCTGGTCGGACCAGGTCACCAGGTCGGTGGACTCCCAGATCTCGAGGTGGAGGCTGCCGGTCTGCTGCGCCTGGGTGAAGTTGCCGCCGGCCGCGATCTGCAGGTCGGTCGCGATCAGGAAGAACTTGTCACCCTCGGGCGAGCGGATGATGAACGGGTCGCGCAGGCCCTTCTCACCGTAGGAGGAGGTCAGGACGGCCTGACCGTCGTTGAGCTCGTCCCAGTGCAGGGCGTCGTTCCCCTGGCTGGCGCCGAAGAAGATCTTCTCGCCGCCGGCCTGCTCCCCGGTGAAGTACGGGAAGAAGTAGGCGGTCGTCGCCTCGGCCGTCGGGGCCGGGACGACGCGCGCGGCGAACGTCCGCGTCGTCGTCGCCGCGCCGCGGGTGACCGTGGCGACGAGCTCGACGTCGACCGCGTCGGCGCCGGCGCCCGGGCGGGTGACCTCGCCCGTCGCGGTGATGACGCCTGGCGCCGACGACGTCCATGCGACGTCCGCGCCGAGGCTCGTCGCCGGGAGCGTGAGGTTGCCGCGCACGTCGTCGAGGTTCGGGACGTTCAGCGCAGCAGCCGCGGCTTCGACCATGTCCTCGTCCGACGCGCCGGGCACCGTGGTCGCCGTGAACCTGCGGGTCTCGGTCGCCACGCCCATGGTGAGCGTCGCCGTCAGGTCGACGGTGACGGGGGCGGCGCCCAGCGTCACCTTCCCTGCGGCGCTGATGACGTCCGGGGCCGACGACGCCCACGCGATGCGGGCACCGTTCTCCCCGCGCACCGGCAGGGACAGGTCGGTCGCGACGGCGGAGAGGTCGCCCAGGTCGAGCGCCGCGGCGTCCGCCGCGACGGCCGGTGCCACGGTGGGCTCCGCCCGGTCTGCGGCGTCGGCGGCGTCGAGCAGGCCGTCGTAGATCCGGAAGTCGCGGATCTCGCCCTGGAACGAGTTGTCGGGGTACGCCGAGCGGCCCAGGAAGTTCTTCGTGGTCGAGCCGTCCGGCTCGCCGAGGTCCGCGGGAGAGATCGTCAGGGCGTCGGTCGAGGCGACGAGGACGCCGTCCTCGTACAGCTGGGCCGAGCCGGGCTCGGCCGGGGTGCCGCCGTCGACGACGTACGTGACGTGCTTCCAGACGCTGCGGTCGAGGCCGCCCGCACGGGCGATGCTCTGCTCGCTCGCGTAGCCGGCGTCGGCGATCGTGGCGCGCAGGCGCGAGCTCGAGTCGGTGCCGGTGACGAACAGGTAGCCCGTGCCGTCCGGGTACACGGCGTCGTTGCCGAGGTTGAAGATGAACCAGTTGCCGCTGAGCGCGGGGTCCACGCGGACGTCGAAGTCGATCGTGACGTCGTCGGCGCCCGCGAGCAGGTCGTCCGGCAGCGCGATCGCGTTGCCGGAGCCCGTCGCTCCGCCGCTGAAGCGGAAGCCGTCTCCGGCGTTCCAGGTCGCGGCGCCGTCGACGGTGCCGTGCCGCTCGTTGCCGGACGCGTCGGTCGCAACCGTGCCGGAGATCTCGTCGAGCTTGTACCAGGCGATCAGGTCGACGTCGGGCTCGTCGGCGGCGGGGGCCGCCTGGGCCGTGGGCGCCAGGCCCAGACCGGCGACGGCGACCGCGGCCACCGTCAGTCGGGCGGCCCAGGACCGCCCGGTCGTGCTGTGTCGTGCTCTCATGTCACTCCTTCGTGAGTCGAGCTGCCCTGGCGCTGAAGCACGGGCGAGAGGGAGGGGGCGGGCCTGCAGGCCCGCCCCCAGAGCGGCTACCGACGGACGGTGAGCCGTGTGGTGGTGGTGGCCTTGGCCGCGGACTCGCTGCCCGCGTAGGACACGCGCACCGTGTACCGGCCCTGCTTCAGCCGCGGCAACCGCACCGTGGCCTTGCCGTTGGCCGAGACCACAGCCTTCTTCGTGACGTAGGTCTTGGTCTTGCCCCGCACCTTCTTGGTGACCTTGACCGTCACCTTCCCGGCCTTGGCACCGTGCGAGGACACCGCCACCGACACCCGCGCCTTCGAGCGCGTGGTGACCTTCTTGGGTGAGACCTTCGCCTTCACCTTCGACGGCGCCTTCGTCACCTTCACGCTCACCGCGTCCTGCGACCCGGAGAACACCGCATCACCGGAGTACACGACCGACAACCGGTGCCGACCCACCTCCAACGCCTTGCGCGGCAACGCGACCTGCACGCTCCCGGCCCGCAAGGTGCCCGTCGCCAGCAGCGTCGAGCCGTCCAGCACACGCACCGAACCCGACGGCACACCGCCACGACCCGACACCCGCACCCGCACCGACGCCTTCGTCTTGCCGAACACCACGCTCGACGGCGCAACCACCGCCGCCGTCGACGACCCCCGCAGCACCACACCCGCCGCCGGCACCTCGAGCGCGTTGACCGTCTCGACGTTGCCGACCGCGTCGACGCCGCGGAACTCGAGCGTGACGGCGTCGGGTCCCAGCGCCACCGGACCCGCGTACCGCGTCCATGCCGCGGTACCGGAGACGCGGTGCTCGACGTGGCCCATGCCGGCGTCGTCGTCAGCGCCGCGCAGCGCCACCGTGCGGTCGGAGAGCACCGCGTTCGTGACCGGCGCCTTCGCGTCGATCAGGAAGGTCACCGGCCGGGTCGCTGAGACGTTGCCGGCCGCGTCCGTGGCGCGGACCTCGACCGTGTGCGAGCCGTGCCCGTCCACCGTCACCTGCGCGGAGGCCGCCGACGCACGGACCCACTCCCCGCCGTCGAGCCGGGTCTCCAGCGCGGCGACCTCGCGGTCGTCCGACGCCGTCGCGGAGACCGTGACGGGACCAGCCCGCCACCCGCGCACGGGCGTCCCGCTCAGCTCGACCGCGTCGACCGTCGGAGCCACGGCGTCCGCGGTCTGCATCCGCAGGAACGTCACCGAGTACGGCGCGAAGTCCCAGAGGAAGTCCTCGGACAGGCCGTCGACCTCACGCGTGACCGGCTCCACCGTGTCCGGTGCACCCTTCGAGTTCGCGTCGCCGGGCCGGCCCGCGAGCTCGGTCACGGTTCCGGTCGGCAGGACGCCGACGTCGGACACGGTCACCTGGGTGCGGCGGGTCTCGCCGGAGGTGTTGACCACCTTGACGACGAGCTCACCGGTGTCGGTGTCGCGCGTGACCACCTGGTAGGTGTCGAGCGTCGGCACCGCGTCGGTGTACTCCATCTGCAGCTCACCGTCGATGAAGAGCTGGATGTCGCGGCCCTCGACGACGACCTTGAGGCGGTAGGTCTGACCGGTCTCGATCGTGTGACCCTCGACCGCCTTGACCTCACCCGCGGAACCACCGTCGGCCTTCTGCAGCACCGTGCGGGAGTTGTTCCAGCCGCCGAGGTTCCACCAGAAGTAGTCGTTGGCGCCCTCGGCGGCGAACCCGACGAGGAAGCCCTCGGAGCCGGCGAGCTTGCGGGCGTCGAGCTCGAGCGTGTAGCTCTCCCAGTCCCGGGCGTACGCGTCCGTGATGATGCTCCGGGCGTCCGTCACGGACGTGGACGTCTGGCGGTACTCGCCGTCGGTCACGGCCCAGCTGCCCGCCTGGCTCGCCCACTGCGACGCGTCGGCGAAGTCGTCGGAGAACAGCACGTCACCGGTCGCGTTGTCGGTCACGCGCACGTTGTCGTAGGCGGCACTCGTCGCCCACGTCGACAGGAAGACGCCACCCTTGAGCGGGTCGGGCGTGACCACGGGTCCGGCGTAGGTGCTCGGCACCACCTCGTCGCCATGGTTCGCCGCGAACATCTGCTGCACGTGGTAGTTCGGGGTCACCCACGACTCGTCGTTGTCGAACCAGATCGCGTCCGGGGACCACTGCACATAGTCCTCGTTCGAGAGCAGCGGCGCGTACGAGGCGAGCCGCACGACGTCGGAGTTGCGCTCCAGGCCGGTCATGTACGCGGCCTCGGACAGCGCGTTCCACAGCGTGTTCCCGCGGGAGGCGTACTCGCCGAGGAACACCGCGGGACCGCTGCGGTCGTAGGAGTCGTAGCGCTCGGTGTTCGCGAGGAACCACGACGGATCGTTGTAGTAGTGCTCGTCGACCATGTCCACGTCCTGCGCGCGGTTGAAGTCCCAGAGCTCGTCGAACCGGGTGCCCGCGTCGTCGGGGCCGGAGTTGGAGATGATCTCGATCTGCGGGAACCGCGCCTCGACCGCGTCACGGAACGCCGGGAAGTTCGCCTCGAACGTCGCCGTGTTCTCCTCGTTGCCGAGGCCGAGGTAGCGCAGGTCGAAGGGCTCGGGGTGGCCGAGCTCGGCGCGCACGGCGCCCCACTCGGTGCTGGTGTCGCCGATCGCGAACTCGACGAGGTCGACCGTGTCCTGCACCCAGCGCTCGATCCCCGCGGGGTCGGTGAGCTCGGGGATGGTCGAGCCGCAACCGTTAGCACCCACGGAGACCACCGGGAGCGGGATCGCGCCGAGGTCCTCGGCGAGCAGGAAGTACTCGAGGTAGCCGATGCCGTAGGACTGGTTGTAGCCCCAGAAGTTCCAGTTGGTCGGTCGCTCCTCGACCGGCCCGATGGTCTCCTTCCACTGGTACGTCCGCTGCCGGTCGGTGTAGCCGGACTCGGCGTAGGTGTCGAAGGTGCCGACGTTCGTCACGCAGCCACCCGGGAAGCGCAGGAACCGCGGCTCCAGGTCGACGATCTTCTCCGCGAGGTCCTTGCGGAGCACGGACTTGCCGTTGACCGGTCCCACCCAGGTGTCCTGGGGGAACAGCGACACCATGTCCAGGCGCACCGTGCTGGCTGCGCCGGCGAGCACCACGAGGCGCGCGGCGTCGGTCGACCCGGTGGCCGTCAGCGTGACCGCGTGCTGCTGCCACTGGTCCGAGCCGTCGACCTCGACCGTGCCGGTCGCGAACGTGCGGTCGCCAGCCGCGTCCTCGAGCGCGACGGTGAGGGTCTGGGCCGTCGTCGTGCGCGCCCACACGGTGAAGTCGTACTTCTCGCCGTCGGCGAGCGCGACGCCCGCGTTGTACCCGGCGTTGCGGAGTCCGCCGCCCGCACCGGTCGCGTCGAGACGCAGGTAGTTGCGGTTCATCTCGTTGAGCCGGTCGTCGTCGTCGACGACCACACCGGTGCTGCCCGCGCCGTCGCCGCGCGCGAGCACCTGCCAGGCGGTCAGGCCCGTGAACGAGGCGTTGTCCGCCGGAGCGAACTCGAAGGACCGGTTGCGGACGAGCTCGGCGTACAGGCCGCCGTCGGCCGCGTAGTTGATGTCCTCGTAGAAGATCCCGTACAGCTCGTCCGAGGTCTCGATGCTCGTCGCGTCCCCGTCGATCTCGATCTTCGAGCCGTCGCGGACGGTGACCTGCTCGACCGTGAGACGGACGGCGTCGTCCTGCGCCCCGAGGGTCAGGACCCCGTCGACCAGGCCGACGTGAGCCCCGCCGTCGGCCGTGCGCAGCACGAGCGTGCCGCCCCCGGCGTCGGTGAGCCGCAGCGGCACCGGGGCAGCGTCTGCCGCACCGAAGGCCAGGACACCGTCGGCCACGACCACCGGGTGCTCGCCGGACCACAGGGCGAGCGCCCCGTCGCCGAGCGCCCGTGCCTCGAGGGTCAGGGTTCCGCTGGGCCGCTCGGCGGCCAGGCCGAGGTGCCCGTCCTCGCTCGCGGTGAGGTAGCGGGCGTCGCCCTCGCCCCGCAGGGTGAAGGTGCCCTCCGGGACGACGTCAGCGCCGTCGTCGGCCGCGAGCGCGACGTAGTCGAAGGACGCCGTGTGGCTGGTGCCGTCCTGGGACGCGAGCGCGTACACGCCGACCTGCGTCACCGGGAACGCGAGCGTGACCTGGGCTGCCTGCTCCCACGCGCCGTCGCGCCAGTAGCTGCTGGTGAGGACGTCGCCGGTGCGCTGCAGCTGCAGGATCTCCGACGTCGAGCCCGGCCGGGAGGTGAACGTCGAGGCGAACGCCCCCGCCGTCTCCACGCCGTTCTCGACGACGATCGGGTCGTCGAAGCCGTGCGGCTCGGCGGTCGTGAAGCCGACGTGCGAGAGCCCGGTGCGCACGTAGTTGTCCATGTCCTGCCACGCGATGAGTCCCGCGCCCTGGAAGTCCAGGGTCGCGGGAGCGTCGACGGCGGCGACGGCCGTGAAGTCGGCGTCGGGGACGTCGAGCATGAGCAGGTTCTTGGCGGTGTTCGACGTCTGCCACGTGTCCCCCGCCTGGGAGGCGATGCGCAGCGCGCCGTCGGCCACGGTGACGGAGTCGCCCGCAGGGTTCACGGTGCGCCACGCGGCGTCCAGGCCGGTGCCGTCGAAGTCGTCCACCCACGCGCCGTCGGGGATGACCCCGACGGGCGCGGCTGCGGGCACAGGCTCGCCAGGCAGGACGCTGGTGGGTGGCGCGGCGGTCGCGGAGGTGGCTGCCATCAGGCTGGCCACGAGCGCCGCGACCGTGGTGGTCGCGAGCGCGGATCTGGTCCGGGAAGTCACGGTCGGTCTCCTCATCGTCGGGTGCCCGGGCAGCGCGAAGGCGCGCTCGGGCCAGGAGCGGCGAAGACCCGCGTGCAGGGGGCCCGGACGTCCGTGTCCAGGTCACGCGGTCGAGCGGAGGTTCGGTCGAGCGGAGGTGCGGTCGACGGGAGGGGCGGTGGGACCGCGGGGACGGGCGGCAGGGTGGATCCTGCGCCGAGGCGGACCGCCCCGGAGGGCGGTCCGCGGACGACCTACTTCTTCTTGCGTGCCGCGATGGCGCGCTGGAGGATCACGAACGCGAGCAGCACGACGCCGATGAACACCTTCGTCCACCAGGAGTCGAGGCCCTCGCGGGCGATCAGGACCTGGATGAGGCCGTACACGACGACCCCGACCCCGGTCCCCAGCACGTAGCCGGCACCGCCGGTGAGGATGGTCCCGCCGATCACGACGGCGGCGATCGCGTCGAGCTCCATCCCGATGCCCGTGAGGTTGTAGCCGGACTTCGTGTAGAAGGCGAACAGGATGCCGGCGATACCCGCGCACGTCCCGGAGATGACGTAGACCCACAGTCGCGTGCGGCCTGCGCGCAGACCCATCAGCTCGACCGCGTTGCCGTCGTCCCCGACACCGAGCCCGTACACCGTGCGGCCGAACCGGGTGTAGTGCAGCAGGTAGAACGCGAGGGCGAGCACGGCGACCGCGATGATCATCGACAGGTTGATCTTGGAGATGTCACGCCCCTCGCCGAACTTGAGGCTCCACGACGCCATGGACGAGAAGCCCTCGTCGGTGATCGCGAGCGACTGCACGCTGACGACGTTCGCGAGGCCGCGGGCCAGGAACATCGCCGCGAGCGACGCGATGAACGGTTGGATCGCGAAGTACTGCACGAGCACGCCGATGAGGAGACCGAAGGTCGACCCGATCAGGACGCTGATGACCAGCACCAGCGGAAGGGGCACACCGGCCGGCAGGAGCGTGGCAATCACGAGCCCCACGAGGGCGACGACGGCACCGACCGACAGGTCGATCCCGCCCGTGATGATCACGAAGGTCATGCCGATCGCGAGCACGAGCAGGTAGGCGTTGTCCTGCAGCAGGTTGGAGAACAGCTTCACGGAGACGAAGCCACGCTCCCCGCCGTAGCGGGACTCGCCGAGCACGAGCATGATCACGAGGGTCAGCAGCGTGCCGGCGATCGGGAGCAGCTCGGGCCGCAGGAACCGGGCGAGCGTGCGGCGGGCCGTGCCTGCCGTCGGACGACGCCGCCCGTCGTCGGACCGCGGGGTCTGGGGCGCGGTGAGGGTCGCGGACATCAGACGGCCTCCTTCACGGCGAGCGCCGCGGGGACGATGCTGCGGGGACGTTGTGGTCGTCGCGGCTTGAGGTACTCGCGCAGCCGCGGCGACTGGGCGATGCACACCGCGATGATGACGACCGCCTTGAACAGCGGCGTGATCTGCGAGGGGATGTGGAAGATCACGACGGCACGCTCGATGGTCGACAGGATGAGGGCGCCGACGACGGTGCCGCCCAGGTAGAACTTGCCACCTGCGAGGGCCGTCCCGCCGAGGACGACGCACATGATGGCGTCCATCTCCTTCATCAGGCCGATGTTGTTGGCGTCGGCCGCCATGGTCGGAGCGCCGTAGACGATTCCTGCGATCCCGGCGAGCATGCCGGCGAGGACGTAGACGAACCAGGTGATGTTGCGCGACTGCACGCCCGCGAGGCGGCTGGCCTCGCGGTTGATGCCGATGCTCTCGAGCAGCATGCCGAGGGCGGTGCGTCGCACGAGGATCGCGACGGCGACGAACATCACCGCGGCGATCACGACGGGGGTGGGGATGCCCAGCACGAACCCGGAGCCGAGGTACTTGAACGGTGCGCTCGTGACGGTGGTGATCTGGCCCTGGGTGATCAGCATGGCGACGCCGCGGCCCGCGACCATGAGGATCATGGTCGCGATGAACGGTTGGACGCCGAGCACGGACACCAGGAAGCCGTTGAAGGCACCCGCCACGAGAGCGACGACGATGCCGAGGAGCACCGCGACGACCACGGTCCCCGCGCTGTCGGCGTTCGGGTTGCCGTCCAGGTAGGTCAACGACACGGCGAGCGAGATCGCCATGACCGCGCCGACCGACAGGTCGATGCCTCCCGTGGCGATCACGAGCGCCATGCCGAGGGCGAGCAGGAGGGGTGTCGCGCTGAAGCGCGCGATGTCGATCAGCTGGCCGAACAGGTGCCCGTCGCGGATCTCGACGGACAGGAACGTGGGGTTCTTGATACCGCAGGCAACGATCAGCACGACGAGCGCGACGACCGGCCAGAACAGACGGTGCTGGGTGACCTTGCGCCAGGCCGGGACGGCAGGGGCGCGGCGGACGTCGCTCATGCGACCTCTCCCTTCGCGGCGATCGCGGCCAGCAGGGTGTCCTGCGTGACCTCGGGGCCGTTGGCGATGGTGCGCACCAGACGGCGGTCGCGCAGGATGTCGATGCGCTGGCTCACGCGCAGGACCTCGTCGAACTCCGACGAGATGAACAGCACCGACATGCCGTCGGCGGCGAGGTCGGTGACGAGCTTCTGGATGTCGGCCTTGGCGCCGATGTCGATGCCACGCGTGGGCTCGTCGAGGATCAGGATCCGCGGCGCGGTGGCGAGCCACCGGGCCAGGAGGACCTTCTGCTGGTTGCCACCAGAGAGGTTCTTCACGAGCATCCCGGGGTCCGCGGGCGAGATCTTCAGCGCGGTCATGTACTTCGCGACGACCTCGTCGAGCTCCTTGCGCGGCAGCGGCTTCCAGACGCCCCGCATGGTCTGCATGGCGAGGGCGATGTTCTCCCGGACCGTGAGGTCACCGACGATGCCCTCCTTCTTGCGGTCCTCGGAAGAGAACGCGATGCGCTTGTGCAGCGCGTCGAGGGGGTCGGAGATCTTTACCGTCTCGCCGGCGAGGCGCAGCTCCCCGCGCTCGGGGCGGTCGGCGCCGCACAGGAGGCGCACGGTCTCGGTGCGGCCAGAGCCGAGGAGTCCCGCGAGCCCGACGATCTCTCCGGGGTAGACGTCGAGGTCGAACGCCTCGACGGAGCCGTCACGACCGAGCCCGACGGCGGCGAGCGCCGGCACGACGTCGGCCGGGCGCTCGCGGTGCGCGGACTGCACGCCGTCCTCGATCGCGTCGAGCTCGGCGCCCTCGCGCCCGACCATGAGCGAGATGAGCTCGCGCCGGGGCAGGTCTGCGGTCCGGTGCTCGGCCACGAGGCGTCCGTTGCGCAGGATCGTCATGCGGTCGGAGATCTCGTAGACCTGCTCGAGGAAGTGGGACACGAAGAGGATCGCGACGCCGCGCTCCCGCAGCTCGCGGATCACCTCGAAGAGCTCGTCGACCTCGGCCTTCTGCAGGCTCGAGGTGGGCTCATCGAGGATGAGCACCTTGGCCTCGACGACGGTCGAGCGGGCGATGGCGCACAGCTGCTGCACCGCGATCGAGTGGGCCGACAGCAGGCTGGCCGGGTCGATGTCGAGGTGCAGACGTGCGAGGTACTCGGCGGCCTGGGCGCGCATCTTGCGCCAGCTGATGAACGGGCCGGTGCGCGGCTCGTGGCCGAGCATGACGTTCTCCGCGACGCTGAGGTTTGCGCACAGGTTGACCTCTTGGTAGACGGTCGAGATGCCAGCCGCCTGGGCCTCGTCCGGCCCGGAGAACCGGTGCGTGCGGTCGGCGACGCGGATCTCTCCGGCATCGATCGCGTAGACGCCGGTCAGTGCCTTGATGAGGGTGGACTTGCCGGCGCCGTTCTCACCCATGAGCGCGTGGACCTCGCCCGGGAAGAGCCGGAAGTCGACGTCGTCGAGCGCCTTGACGCCCGGGAACTGGATCGTGATGCCCGTCATCTGCACGACCGGCGTACCGGTCGGCTCCGTCGTCGGGGCCATAGCTGCCTTCTTCCTGCGGACGAGTCGTCAGCGTCCCCGACAACGAGGGGGCGCGACCGAGTGGATCGTGCACCCGGCCCGGGCCGCGAGGGCCCGGGCCGGGAGGGCGTCAGAACGAACGCGCGTCCACGAACTCCTGCGTGATGGTCTGGTCGAAGGCCTCGTCGACGACGATGGTCTCCTTCTCGACGGTCTCGCCGGCGTCGACCTTCTTGATGAGGTCGACGATCTGGTCCCCGAAGACGGGGTTGCACTCGACGACGAAGTTGAACTTCTTGTCGACCAGCGCCTGCAGGCCGTCACGCACGCCGTCGACGGTGACGATCTTGATGTCCTCGCCGGGCTTCTTGCCCGCGGCCTCGATGGCCTCGATCGCGCCCAGACCCATGTCGTCGTTGTGCGCGAAGATCAGGTCCATGTCCGGGTAGGCGGCCAGGGCGGCCTCCGTGGCCGTCTTGCCCTCGGCGCGGGTGAAGTTGCCCGACGCCTCACCTATCACGTTCGCGCCGACGACCTCGCGGAAGCCTTCCTGACGGTCGGTCTGCGCGCCGGAGCCCATGGTGCCCTGGAGCTCGAAGATCTTGGCGTCGGGGTGGTTCTCCTTGACCCACTCGCCCGCCGTGGTGCCTTCCTGCTTGAAGTCGGCGCCGATCCAGGTGACGAACGGGTCCTCGACCGTGGTCTCGACCGTGCGGTCGACCAGCACCACGGGGATCTCGGCGTCCTTGATGTCCTGGAGGACCTCGTCCCAGCCGGTCTCGATGACCGGGGAGAACGCGATGACGTCGACGCCCTGGTCGACGAAGTCGCGCAGGGCCTTGATCTGGTTCTCCTGCTTCTGCTGGGCGTCGACGAACGTCAGGTCGATGCCGTTCTCCTTCGTCAGGCTCGCCTTGACGGACTCGGTGTTCGCCGTGCGCCATCCGCTCTCGGCGCCGAGCTGGGAGAAGCCGACCTTGATGAGGTCGTCGCCCCCGCCTCCGCCGCCGCTCGTGCTCGCGGGGTCACTGTCGCTCCCACACGCGGCCAGCGTCACCAGCGAGAGCGCTGCGAGCGTGCTGACAGCCATGCGAGAGAAAGCCTTGCGTGCCATGTCTCCTCCTTGAGATGCCGCCGGTGCGGCTCGGCGCGAGGTCCTCGTCGATCTCGCTCTGGTCCGATGTTAGCGCTAACAACGGACAGGAAGGAAGCGTCGGCGGTAACTGTTTGGTAACGGCGAGAAGCGGACGCCGGGATCCGCTCGGCACCGCTCAGTCGACGGCGCTGCGCGCAGGCACCTCCGCTCCGAGGGCAGCCCGCACCCGCGCGGCCTCGCCTGCCGTGATCGGCAGGACCGTGCCGTGGCGCGGGCTGGCCGGGAGCTGCGCGCGGTCCGCGACGCTCGTCCAGACGCCCGAGTCGAGGTCGTCGGTCACGAACGGCACGTACCCGCGTCCTCCGTGATAGCTCGGCTGGTCGACGAACAGGTACCAGGCCGGGCGCCCGCCGGTCGAGACGTCGCCGTCGTTCGCGCGGAAGATCGTCGGCCCCTCGCCCGCCGTGAACGCCCCGCCCACGCCGTTGGCCTGGCCGAGCCCGAGGTCGCGCGCGACGAGCGCCCAGCCGGTGGCGGCGTCAGCGTCGGGGAGCTCGCCGTGGACCTGCGCCCGCAGGTCCACGCTCCGCTCGAGCCGCGGCAGCATCGTGGCCTCGTCCTTCGTCGCCCGGTAGTAGACGCCCTCGTGCTCGATCACGGTCGAGTCGATCATGCCGAGGCCCGGGCCCCGCCGGACGTCGACCCAGACCTGAGGCGTGGAGAAGGTGCGGAAGTCGCGCGTCGTCGCGCAGAGCATGCGGTTGTACGAGTCCGTGGCCACGCGCTCCGCTGCCGGGACGCCGGCGTCGTACAGGTTCGAGGCCCAGTACACGAGGTACTCGCCGCGCGCGGCGTCGTAGTGCGCCTCGGGCGCCCAGGTGTTCCCGGCCTCCGGCCCCGAGACCTCGACGTGGCGCTGGTCCGACCAGGTGACGAGGTCGGTCGACTCCCAGATCTCGAGGTGCCGCGAGCCCGTCTCCTGGGGGGCGGCGAACGATCCGCTCGGATAGACCTTGAGGTCGGTCGCGATGAGGAAGAACCGGTCGCCCTCGGCCGACCGCAGGATGAACGGGTCCCGCAGGCCGCGCGTGCCGTGGACCGAGGTGAGCACCGGGCGCCCCCCGTTGAGGTCGTCCCAGCGCAGCGCGTCGTTGCCGCGGCTGACCGCGAGGTGGATGGACTCGCCGTCGTCGGTGTCCTCGCCCGCGAAGTACACGAACAGGTACGCCGCCAGGGCGTCGTCAGATCCCGGGACCTCGTCGGTTCCCGGCCGCGCACGCATCGCGTCGGTACGCCCGCTGTCGATGAGCGTCATGCCTGCTCGCCGCCTTCTACATCGTTGATCTACATCGTTGTAGAGAACGCTACCCCAGAACCTCATCCCCGCCAAGACCCCGGCACAAACGCCGAGAGCACACTCCCGTCCGGCTGAGCCGGTCAGGAGTGTGCTCTACGGGCGGAGCAGAAGCGTCAGATGGTCTGCGCCAGGCGGTAGTACGCCGCGTTCCAGCGGACCCGGTCGCGGAAGTCGCGCCGCGTCGTGGACTCGTCGATCACGAGGAGCTCGGTGCGCGCCATGTCGGCGAAGTCCTCGAAGGCCTCGATCCCCGCGGCCGTCGACAGCACCGTGTGGTGCGCCGCGCCAGCCGTGAGCCACGCCTCCGCCGACACCGCGAAGCTCGGCCGCGGCTGCCAGACGGCGCGCGCGACGGGCAGGTTCGGCAGCTCCGGGTGCTCGACCAGGTCGACCACGTTGGCCGTCAGGCGGAAGCGGTCCCGCATGTCCGACAGCGCGACGACGACGCCCACGCCGGGGTCCGTGTCGAACACCAGGCGCACCGGGTCCTCCTTGCCGCCGATGCCCAGCGGGTGGATCTCGAGCTTCGGGCGGGACGTCGTCAGCGACGGGCAGATCTCGAGCATGTGCGCCCCGAGGATCTTCTCCTGGCCCTGCGCGAGGTCGTACGTGTAGTCCTCCATGAGCGACGCACCGCCGGGCAGGCCCTCGCCCATCACCTTGGCGGCGCGCACGAGGAGGGCAGTCTTCCAGTCACCCTCGGCACCGAACCCGTAGCCCTTCGACATCAGGCGCTGCACCGCGAGCCCGGGCAGCTGGCGCAGCCCGCCGAGGTCCTCGAAGTTCGTGGTGAACGCCTTCGCGCCGACGCCGGTCAGGAACGTCTCCAGGGCGATCTCCTGCCGGGCGCCGTAGCGCAGGGCGTCGTGCCGGTCGCCCCCGCGCCGGAGCTCGGGCACGACGTCGTACAGCTCCTCGTACTCGGCGACGAGCGTGTCGACGTCGGTGTCCGCAACCTCGTCCACGACCGCCACGAGGTCGTTGACGCCCCACGTGTTCACGGAGACGCCGAACCGCAGCTCGGCCTCGGTCTTGTCGCCCTCGGTGACAGCGACGTTGCGCATGTTGTCGCCGAACCGCGCGAGGCGCAGCTCGTGCGCGGCGGCCCAGCCGGCGGCGGCCCGCGCCCAGGTCGCGATCGAGGCGGTCACGGCCGGGTGCGTGACGTGCCCGACGACGGTCTTGCGCGCGACGCCGAGGCGCGACTGGATGTACCCGAACTCCCGGTCGCCGTGCGCGGCCTGGTTGAGGTTCATGAAGTCCATGTCGATCGACGCCCACGGCAGGTCGACGTTGGCCTGCGTGTGCAGGTGCAGCAGCGGCTTGCGCAGCGCGTCGAGGCCGGCGATCCACATCTTGGCCGGCGAGAACGTGTGCATCCACGCGATGATCCCGATCACGCGGTCGTCGCTGTTGGCGTCGAGCGCCGCGCGGCGGATCGACGCCGAGTCCTTGAGGGTCGGCTTCCAGACGATCTTGACGGGCACGTCGGAGGCCGCGTCGAGCGTGCGCGCGATCTCCTGCGACTGCTCGGCGACCTGGCGCAGCGTGTCCTCGCCATAGAGGTCCTGGCTGCCGGTGAAGAACCAGACCTCACGGTCGGCGTAGGGCTTGGTCATCGCTGCTGCTCCTTGTCGGTAGCCGACGTCGTCGTCGGCGCGGGGGTGATGCCGGACGTGGGCGCCGAGCCCTGTCCGTAGACGTTCTGGTAGCGGTCGTACAGGGAGTCGACGTGGTGCGCCTCGATGGGCAGGGGCTCGCCCAGCTGGCGCGAGATGTGCACCGTGCGGGCCACCTCCTCGACCATGACGGCAGCCTTGACGGCGGCCTTGGCGTCCGTGCCGATCGTGAACGGACCGTGGTTGCGCATGAGCACCGCCGGCGAGCGCGACTCGCGCAGCGTCTCGACGATGCCGCGGCCGATCGAGTCGTCGCCGATCAGCGCGAATGGTCCGATCGGGATGTCCCCGCCGAACTCGTCCGCCATCATCGTCAGCACGCACGGCACGGGCTCGGCGCGCGCGGCCCAGGCGGTCGCGTAGGTGGAGTGCGTGTGCACGACTCCCCCGACCTCGGGCATGTGCGCGTAGACGTAGGCGTGGGCGGCGGTGTCCGACGACGGCGCGCGGGTCCCCTCGAGCAGGTTGCCCTCGAGGTCGCACACGACCATGGCCTCCGGCGTGAGCTCGTCGTAGGTCACCCCCGACGGCTTGATCACGAGGAGGTCGTCACCACTCGGCACACGGACACGCTGGGAGACGTTGCCCGCCGTCCACACGACCAGCCCCCAGCGCGGGAGCTCGGCGTGCAGCGCGGCGACGACGGCGCGGGTGCGCTCGACCTCGGCGCGCACCTCCGCGGAGAGGTGGTCGAGGCTCATGCCGTCACCTCCTGCGGGACGCTCGCGGCGGCAGCGTCGCCGGCCGGGTCGTCAGCGTCGACACCGGCGGTGCCGGTAGCGAGCCGTCGCCCGACGGCGTCGCGCCGGATCGCCTTGAGCCGGTGCATGACGTCGTTCCCGCCGCGGCCGAAGTGGTCGTGCAGCGCGGTGTACTCGGCGAACAGCGCGTCGTAGCGCTGGGCGCGGTCCTCGTCGGGCGTGTACGCGGCCACCTCGCGACGACCCATGACCTGCGCGGCCGCCCGGACGTCGTCGTACGCCCCGGCCGCGACCGCAGCGTGGATGGCGGACCCAAGCGCGGGGCCCTGCTCCGAGGTGATCGTGGACAGCGGCAGGCGCGTGACGTCCGCATAGATCTGCATGAGCAGGCGGTTCTTGAGCAGCCCGCCCGCGACCACCAGCTCGGTGACCGGGACGCCCGCGGCCGCGAAGGTCTCGACGATCGTGCGGGTGCCGAAGGCGGTGGCCTCCAGCAGCGCGCGGTAGGTGTCCTCAGGCCGCGTGGTGAGCGTCTGCCCGACGACGAGCCCGGAGAGCTCGTGGTCGACGAGGACCGACCGGTTGCCGGAGTGCCAGTCGAGCGCGACGAGGCCGTGCTCGCCGATCTCCTGCTCGGCCGCGAGCTCGGTGAGGTACTCGTGCACACCGAGCCCCCGGGCTGCGGCAGCCTCGACGTACGTCGGCGGGACGGCGGAGGAGACGAACCAGCCGAAGATGTCGCCGACGCCGGACTGGCCGGCCTCGTAGCCCCACAGGCCCTCGACGATCCCGCCCTCGACGACCCCGCACATGCCCGGGACCTCGGCGAGCGTGTCGCTGTTCATGACGTGGCACGTCGAGGTGCCCATGATCGCGACCATCTGGCCGGGCTCGACGGCTGCGGCCGCGGGAGCGGTCACGTGCGCGTCGACGTTGCCGACGGCGACGGCGATGCCCTCGGGGAGACCCGTGATCCGCGCGGCGTCGGCCGTCAGGGTTCCGGCGCTCTGCCCGAGCTGGCCGATCGGGTGCTCGACCTTGGCGGTCACGAAGTCGGCGAAGTCCGGGTTGAGGGCCGCGAGGAAGTCGCGCGACGGGTACTCGCCGTCCTGCAGGATGCCCTTGTAGCCCGCGGTGCAGGCGTTGCGGACGTACTGGCCGCACAGCTGCCACACGATCCAGTCGGCAGCCTCGACCCAGTGCTCGATCGCGTCGTAGACCTCCCGGTCCTCCTCGAGGATCTGCAGCCCCTTGGCGAACTCCCACTCGGACGAGATCAGGCCGCCGTAGCGCTTGATCCACGACTCGCCGCGCGCGTGCGCCAGCTCGTTGATGCGGTCGGCCTGCCCCTGCGCAGCGTGGTGCTTCCACAGCTTGACGTACGCGTGCGGGCGGTCGGCGAAGGCTTCCAGCTCGTTGAGCGGCGTGCCGTCGGCGGTGACAGGCACCATCGTGCACGCCGTGAAGTCGGTGCCGATCCCGATGACGTCGGCGCGGTCGATCCCGTGCGCCGCCTCGGCTGCGGCGAGCGCCGCCGGGACCGCCGTGGCGAGCACCTCGACGTAGTCGGCGGGGACCTGCAGGGCCCAGTCCGGAGCGAGCCGCTGGCGCGACGGACCGGCGGTGAGCTCGGTCTCCATCACGGCGTGGGCGTAGGGGTGGACGGCTGAGCCCAGCTCAGCGCCGTCGCGCACGCGCACCACGACGGCGCGGCCGGACAGGGTCCCGTAGTCCACGCCGACGACGAGGGCGTTGTGGGGGTCGACGTTCATGCTCGGCTCCATTGCCTCGAGAAGGGGCGCGCGACCGTCGGCGCCACCCTGCAATGTTAGCGCTAACAACGCGCCGATCGTCAAGCGCCGGGCCCGCTCGGCTCGGCGCGCGCACCCACCCGTTACGCCGTCGCGGAACGCGGCGGGGCCGTCGAGGCACGAACCCGCAGGTCGGGCAGCAGCGGCGCCTGATCGCGCTCCTCGCCGGCGAGCAGGCCGGTCAGCACGTCGATCGCCCGGCGGCCGAGGCGACCGAAGTGCTGGCGCACGGTGGTGAGCGGCGGGATGAAGTGGTCGGAACCGGCGACGTCGTCGAACCCGACGACCGAGACGTCGTCCGGTACGCGGACACCGGCGTCCCAGAAGGCGTGCAGCAGACCGAGGGCTAGCTGGTCGTTCCCCGCGAAGATCGCGCTCGGTAGACCTTCGTCGACGAGCCGCCGCCCGACGTCGTACCCGCGCTCCGCGCTCCAGTCGCCCGCGAGCGGCTCGCGCCAGGCCACCCCTGCCGCGTCCAGCGTCGCGCGCCAGCCGGCCACGCGCTCCCGAGCGTCGAACCAGTCGGAGGGGCCCGCGAGGTGCACGACGTCGTCGTGCCCCAGGTCGAGCAGGTGCTGGGTGGCCAGACGCGCGCCCGCCCGCTGGTCGACACCCACGGAGCGCACGAGGCCCGCGCCCGTCCCGGCGTCTCGCACCTGCGTCGAGGAGATGAGGACGGCCGCGACCGGAGCGGCCAGGCTGACCACGGCATCGGCGACCTCGTCGTGCGGCGCGACGACGATGATCCCGTCGACGCCCTGGCTCAGGAAGTGGTCGAACGCCTCCCGCATCGCGTCGCGGTCGTGGCGCGTGATCGTCGCGAGGGACACGAAGTACCCGGCCTCGCGCGCCGCTGCCTCCGTCGCCAGGAGCGTCGACGCCGGCCCGAACAGCGGCGAGCCGGTCGACACGACGCCGATCGTCGACGAGCGCCGGGTCGCCAGGGCTCGCGCCGCGCTGTTGCGGCGGTACCCGAGCGTCTCGATCGCGGCGAGCACCCGCGAGCGTGTCGCCTCGCTGACGTTCGGATGGTCGTTGAGGACGCGCGAGACGGTCTGGTGAGACACCCCCGCGGCGACGGCGACGTCGCTCATGGCCGGTGGCCGAGCGGGGCGGTGCGGCATGGTCTGGCCTTTCCCGGAGCGCGTCGACGACGCTCCCGAGCGAAAACTACCGCAGCGCGGTCAGATCGGGAACGCCAGGAACACGTCGCGCACCGTGTCGGCCGGCCCTTCGGCGCGCAGGACCGCAGTGCCGTTCGACCAGGTCACCACTCCGGTGGGATCGCCTGCACGCGTCGTCGCGGTGCCGGTCTGCGCCTCGCCGACCTGGACGGGATCGTTCGTCGCGACCGCATCGGGCAGTTCGGTCGCGACGGCGGCGTCGACGGCCGCACGGGCCGCCTCCGCATCCTCGGGCGTCTCCCACTGCGTCGCGACGACGATCAGCTCGGTCCCGTCGGCAGCCACGTACGTGAGCCGGTGGACCTCGAGCGCACCCGCGGTCCACGGGGCCAGGCCCGGGTCCTCGGCGCTCGCTGCACTGAGCGCGAACTGCAGCACCGTGCTCGGCAGCAGGTCGTACAGGGGTGTCCCGGGCTCCTTGGCAACCGGGGAGACCTCGGGCGTGGGCAGCGGGTTGGTGATCGTCACGGCTGGCGGGGTCGTCGGCTCGGCTGCCGGCTCCTCACTGCCTCGCGTCGCGGCCCACACGACTGCGGCGGCAACCACGAGCAGCAGCAGGAGCCCTCCCGCGATCCACCACGAGCGCCGCCCAGGGCGCTCGCTCGTCCCCGCGGGGCGCGCGGCGTCCCCGTCCGGCCCGTCGGTGCGTCGTCCGTGCTGCGGCTGTCCGTGCTGCGGCGTCTCGTCGCTCATCCTCCACCTCTCGTCCGCACCGAGCCTACGGCGGGCGCCCGACACCGGCAGGCCGACGCGTGTCACCGCCCCCGGCTACCGTGACGCCCATGAGCTCCTCCTCGCGCCGCACCGCCGCCCAGCCCCGCGGATTCCGCTGCTCCGAGTGCGGCTGGACCACGGCCAAGTGGGTCGGGCGGTGCGGCGAGTGCCAGGAGTGGGGGACCGTCGCGGAGCAGGGTGCGGCCCCGACGGGCCCGCGCACGGTCGCGACGTCCCCGGCCCACACGCCGGCCCGGCCGATCGCCGACATCCCGGTCGAGGGTGCGCGGGCGGTGCCCACCGGCGTCGCCGAGTTCGACCGGGTCCTGGGCGGCGGGCTCGTGCCGGGCGCCGTCGTGCTCCTCGCGGGCGAGCCGGGCGTGGGCAAGTCGACCCTGCTGCTCGACGTCGCGGGGATCGCGGCCGGGACGGGCCGCCGCGTCCTGTACGTCAGCGGCGAGGAGTCCGCCGGGCAGGTGCGGCTGCGCGCCGAGCGGATCGGCGCGCTGCAGGCGGGGCTGCTCCTCGCCTCCGAGACCGACCTCGGCACGGTGCTCGGCCACATCGAGGCCGAGCGACCCGACCTCCTCGTCCTGGACTCCGTGCAGACGATCGCGTCCGCCGAGGTCGACGGCGCTCCGGGCGGCGTGTCCCAGGTGCGGGAGGTCGCGGCAGCGATCATCACCGCCGCGAAGTCGCGGGACATGCCCGTCGTCCTCGTCGGGCACGTGACCAAGGACGGCACCGTCGCAGGCCCCCGCACCCTCGAGCACCTCGTCGACGTCGTCTGCCAGTTCGAGGGCGACCGGCACGCGAGCCTGCGCATGGTCCGCGCGGTCAAGAACCGCTACGGCCCGACGGACGAGGTCGGGTGCTTCGAGCTGACCGAGACCGGGATCGCGGGCGTCTCCGACCCGAGCGGGCTGTTCATGTCGCACGCCCTCGCCGACGTGCCGGGGACGTGCGTGACGATCTCCCTCGAGGGCCGGCGCCCGCTGCCCCTCGAGATCCAGGCCCTCGCCGTGCCGTCCACCCTGGCCAACCCGCGGCGCACCACGAGCGGCGTCGACTCGAGCCGCCTCGCGATGATCCTCGCCGTCATGCACCGGCACGCCGGCCTGCGGCTCGACAGCCAGGACGTTTACGTCTCCACGATCGGCGGCGCACGGGTGGTCGAGCCCGCCGCCGACCTCGCGATCGCCCTCGCCGCCATGAGCGCCGCGACGCAGGTCCCGGCAGCCCGTGGCACCGTCGCGATCGGGGAGGTCGGCCTCTCCGGCGAGCTGCGCCCGGTCGCGACCCTGGGCCGCCGCCTCGCGGAGGCGGCCCGGCTCGGGTTCACCCGTGCGATCGTGCCGGCGGGCAGCGCGGAGGTCGCCCCGCCCGGCATGGAGCTGCTGCCCGCCAGCGGACTCGCTCAAGCGATGGAGCTTGCTCGCGTCGCCCCTGTTCGTGAGCGCTCTGGCCTATAGGATTCACCCCGTGGCCCCGATCCCCGCACACCTCGACGACCTGCTGCGCGACACCCTCGCGGCGGTCGCCCCCGGCACCGAGCTCCGTGACGGCCTCGAGCGGATCCTGCGCGGACGCACGGGAGCCCTCATCGTCATGGGCATGGACCCCGTGGTCGACTCGATCTGCTCCGGCGGCTTCGAACTCGACGTCGACTTCTCCGCCACCCGGCTGCGCGAGCTGGCCAAGATGGACGGCGCGATCGTCCTCGACCGGCACGCCTCCCGCGTCCTGCGCGCAGCCGTGCAGCTGCTGCCGGACCCGACCATCGAGACCTCGGAGTCCGGGACGCGTCACCGCACGGCCGAGCGCGTCGCCAAGCAGACCGGCTTCCCCGTGATCTCCGTGAGCCAGTCGATGCGCATCGTCGCCGTCTACACCGGCGGGCACCGGCACGCGCTCGAGGACACGGACACGATCCTCTCGCGCGCCAACCAGGCGCTCGCCACGCTCGAGCGCTACAAGGCACGTCTCGACGAGGTCTCCGGCACGCTCTCGGCCCTGGAGATCGAGGACCTCGTCACGGTGCGCGACGTGTGCGCCGTGGTGCAGCGCCTCGAGATGGTCGGCCGGATCTCCGAGGAGATCGCGGGCTACGTCATCGAGCTCGGCACTGACGGACGGCTCCTCGCCCTGCAGCTGGACGAGCTCATCGGCGGGCTGGGCTCCGACCGCGACTCCGTGATCCGCGACTACGTCGAGCTGCGCGGCAAGGACCGCACCATCGCCGACGTCCTCGGCGCGCTGGCGGAGCTCGACTCCACCCAGCTGCTCGACCTCAGCCAGATCGGTCGGGTGCTCGGCCTGCCCGGCGGGGGCGACGCGCTCGACGCCGCCGTCGCGCCGCACGGCTACCGCCTGCTGTCGAAGGTGCCGCGTCTGCCCGCGACCATCATCGAGCGCCTGGTCAACCACTTCGGCGGGCTGCAGCGCATGCTCGCGGCGACGATCGAGGAGCTCATGAGCGTGGAGGGCGTCGGCGAGCAGCGCGCCCGAGCCGTTCGCGAGGGGCTCTCCCGGCTGGCCGAGTCGAGCATCTTGGAGCGGTACGTCTAGCAGCGTTCGCCGCGCGACGCCGCGGCACCCGATCTAGCCTGAGCGCATCGAACCCGGAGGTGCGCCGTGAAGCTCGTGACCGTGGCCCGTGAGACCCCAGCCTCGCCCGATCAGGTGTGGAGCATCCTGGCCGACGGCTGGAAGTACCCCAGCTGGGTGGTCGGCGCCTCCCGCGTCCGCGCGGTCGAGGCCGCGTTCCCGGGCGAGGGCGCCCGCGTCCACCACTCCGTGGGCGCGTGGCCGATCCTCGTCGACGACCGCACCACGGTCCTCATGAGCGCGCCGGGCCGCACGCTCGTGCTCGACGCGGCCATGCGACCGGTCGGTCGCGCGAAGGTGGAGATCACGCTGACCCCGAGCGGGACGGGCACCCGCATCGAGATGCGCGAGGACATCGTGTCCGGCCCCGCCTCATGGGCCCCGAAGGCGGTCCGGCAGGCAGCGATCCGCAAGCGCAACATCGAGACGCTGCTCCGGCTCAGCCTGCTAGCAGAGAAGCAGTCCGACCCGACCGTCTGAGCGCCCTAGCCGAGGACGAAGACCAGCTCGTCGGTGGCGCGCCCGAGGAGGCTCAGCGTGGCGCGGTACGTCCCGGGTGCCGCCACGACGTCCGAGGCAGCGCACTTCTCGTCCGAACGCACCCGCGACCACGTGAGCTCCTGCGAGTCGACCTGGCCGGGGCTGAGGAGCAGGAGGCGCGCATCGGGGTCGTTGCAGTCCGCGCTCGACCACACCCGGGCGGGTCCGGAGACGATCAGCAGCTCGCGGGTGTCGTCCGTGACGTCGACGAGGCAGGGCGCGTCACCGACGTTGGTCACGTCCATGGTGAACACGGGGTCCGCCTTCGCGGCGTAGGTCGACGCGTCGGAGCGCAGCGCGACGGCGACGTCCGCCTTGGCGCACTCGGGCGTCGCTGCGCCATCGGGGGCGTCGCCCGCAGCGGGCTCCTCGTCGGCGGGAGCCTCACCGTCCGCGCCGGCGTCCGTGTCGCCCTCACCCTTCTCGGCACCGCCGTCAGCCGCGCCGTCTGCACCGCCGTCAGCCGCGCCGGCGTCCCCGTCGTCGTCCGCTCCGCCCGAAGAGCCGGACCCGTCCGGGGCGGCGCTCACCTCGCCACCGGTGTCGCTGCCCTGGGCGGCGTCGCCGGCGGTCAGTGCTCGAACGACGGCGAACGCGACCACGAGGACGACGACCACGACAACCAGCGCCACGAGCCGTCGCACCCAGTAGACGCGCGGGGGCAGCGGCCCGACCGGTCGCGTCACGGTACCCATGGCCTACCTCCGTCACGGGCCGCCGGGGCCCTCCGTGTGCCGTCACCGCCCCTGTGCCGCCCAGGCTACGGCGCGCGGACCGCGGGCAGCGCGCAGACGCGCCGCGACGCCGAGGGTGAGCGTGCGGGGTGATAATCGGCGCGATGACCTCTGCAGCCCTCGTCGCGCGCACCACGGCGTGGTTCGACCTCCACGCCCGGGCCCTCCCGTGGCGCGAGCCGGCGTGCACCCCGTGGGGCGTGCTCGTCAGCGAGGTGATGCTGCAGCAGACGCCGGTCGTCCGGGTGGAGCCGCGCTGGCGGGACTGGCTGACGCGCTGGCCGACCCCGGCCGCGCTCGCCGAGGCTCCGACGGGCGAGGTCCTGCGCGCCTGGGGCGGGCTGGGGTACCCCCGTCGCGCCCTGAGGCTCCAGGAGTGCGCACGGGCCGTCGTCGCCGAGCACGACGGCGTGCTCCCGCGCGGCGAGGAGGCCCTGCGAGCCCTGCCCGGCATCGGCGCGTACACGGCGGCGGCCGTGACCGCGTTCGCCCACGGGCGCCGCTCCGTCGTGCTCGACACCAACGTCCGCCGGGTGCTGGGCCGCACGCTGCGCGCCGAGGCCCTTCCCTCGCCGCACCTGACGGTGGCGGAGACCCGGGCCGCCGATGCCGTCGCGCCCGCCGACGACGCCGAGGCGGCGCGCTGGGCCGCGGCGTCGATGGAGCTCGGGGCTCTCGTGTGCACCGCCCGCAGCCCGCGGTGCGACGCCTGCCCGGTCGCGGACCTGTGCGCCTGGCGTGCCGCCGGCTACCCCGCGGACGCGCACGCCGCCCGGCGCCGCGTCCAGGGATGGGCGGGCACGGACCGCCAGCTCCGTGGCGCGACGATGCGGCTGCTCCGCGAGGCGCACGCGCCCGTGGCCCGCACGGACATCGAGGCAAGGCTCACGGCGCTGATCGGGGACTTCGATCCCGTCCGGGTCGACGCCGTGCTCGCCGGGCTCGTCACAGACGGCCTCGCCGTGGCCGCCGGCCCGGACCACCTGGGACTGCCGGCATGACCGCGGCGCGGATCGAGGTCCCCGCCGCGATGAGCGACCTGGGCGACCGGGACGAGACCTGGGAGCCGTGGCTGCGCGGTCTCCCGGCCCAGGTCGACGCGTTGCTGCGCGAGTGGGACCTCACGCTGGACGGCCCGGCGGCGCACGGGCAGTGCGCACTCGTCCTCCCCGTCCGCACCGACGCCGGGGTGCCGGCCGCGCTCAAGGTCACCTGGCCGCACGCCGAGGCGCGGCACGAGCACCTCGCGCTGCAGCACTGGCACGGGAACGGCGCGGTCGCGCTGCTGCGCGCCGACCCCCGCCGGTTCGCGATGCTGCTCGAGCGCGCCCGCACCACGGCCCTGACGACGCTGGACGACGTCGCCGCGTGCGCCGTCGTCGGCGGTCTGTACGAGCGGCTGCACGTGCCGGCCCCACCGCAGCTCGACCGCCTCTCGGACGCCGCCCGGGACTGGGCCGACCGGCTCATCGCACTGCCGCGGGACGCGCCCGCGCCGCGCCGGCTCGTCGAGCAGGCGGCGTCGCTCGCGCGCGACCTCGCGCCGGGCGCCGACGGCACCCTCGTCCACACCGACCTGCACGACGCGAACGTCCTCGCGGCCGACCGTGCGCCCTGGCTCGCGATCGACCCGAAGCCCCTGTCGGGGGACCCCGCGTTCGAGGTCGCCCCGCTGCTGTGGAACCGCTGGCCCGAGGTCGTCGGCTCGGGGGACGTCCGCGGGCGGGTCCGTTACCGCCTGTGGACTGTCGTCGACGTGGCCGGGCTCGACCCCGACCGCGCGCGGGACTGGGTCGTCGTGCGCGAGATGGTGCAGGCGCTGTGGACCATCGAGGCATCGGAGCGCCGCCGCGAGCGCACGCTCGGACCCGCAGCGCAGGAGTGGGTCACGCGCGCCGTGACGATCGCGAAGGCCGTGCAGGACTGACGACGCCGCTCAGAGGTTGAGCAGCATCCGGGTGTTGCCCAGGGTGTTGGGCTTCACCCGGGCGAGGTCCAGGAACTCGGCGATGCCGTCGTCGTGCGAGCGCAGGAGCTGCGCGTAGACGTCCGGCTCGACCGGCGTCCCCTGGATGACCTCGAAGCCGTGCGACGCGAAGAAGTCGACCTCGAACGTCAGGCAGAACAGGCGGGTCAGCCCGAGCGCGCGGGCGCGCTCCAGCAGCGTCTCGAGGATCGCATGACCGACGCCGCGGCCCACCCACGACGGGTCGACGGCGAGCGTGCGGACCTCGGCGAGGTCGTCCCACATGACGTGCAGGGCACCGCAGCCGACGACGTCGCCGGGCTGGGCGTCGTCGGGCAGGTCCACGAGGGCGTCGTCCTCGGAGGACTCGACGACGGCGGCGACGAGGAACTCCTGGACCGCCTCGTAGTAGGCGACCTGCTCCTTCGCGACGAGGATTCGTTCGTTCGCGTAGGGCTCGACGAGGTCGCGGATACGTCGGACGTCGGCGGGTCGAGCGGGGCGCACGGAGACGCCGTCGGGCAGGTTTCGGGTCAGTACTGAAGCCGGGGGCACCCCAAAAATCTACGCGAACGCCCCGTCCGGCGCGCGGCGCCTTCCGCCCAGCGGACGAGTTCCTGCGGATCTCACCGGCGTGTCGCGGCGCGCGAACCGCCTCGGGGACGCACAATGCCGGGCCCTCAGGTCGGCGCTGCGGTCACTGCTCGAGCAGCCGCGCGGCCGTCAGCTCGTCGACGATCAGGTGGGTCATCGCGCCCGCCCGCAGCGCCGCACGCAGGGGCAGCACCTTGTTGTCGCCCGCCACGGCGCACACCCGGCGCGGGATCGCCCGGAGCTGGTCCGGGGACGGCCCCGTCGCCCGCTGGTTGATTTCGATGTCGCGGTAGGTGCCGTCCTCCCGCAGGAAGACCGTGCACACGTCGCCGACGACGCCCTCCCGGTCCAGGCGCGTGACGTCGTCGGGCTCGAGGTAGCCGGCCGAGTACACGTGGCTGGGGAGCTCGCCGCGCAGCGCTCCCACGGAGAACAGCGCGATGTCCGCCCGCTGCTGCAGCTCGACCACGCGCTGCACGGACCGCTCTCGCCACATGGCCTCCTTGGTGCCCGCGTAGTCGAAGAACGCCGGGACCGGGAAGTAGTGCACGTGCGCGCCGAACGCGTGCCCGATCCCGGCCATCAGGTCGCCCGCGTAGTCGACGCCGCTCGTGCGCGTGTTGGCGGCGCCGTTGAGCTGGACCACGGCGCTGCCGCGGGTCTCCTTGGTCGTCAGGTACGGCACGATCGTCGCCAGCGTGGTGCCCCAGGCGACGGCGAGCACCATCTCGGACCCGAACCACGTGCCCACCAGGCGGGCCGTGGTGCGCGCCACCTGGTGCAGGCGGTCCAGCTGCGAGTGGGAGTCGGGGACCGCGACGACGAACGCCTCGACGCCGTACGTGTCCCGGATCCGCTGGCCGAGACCGGGTGCACGAGTGTGCGCCGGGCGCAGCGAGATCTCGACCAGGCCGGTCTCGCGCGCCTCCTTGATCATGCGCGAGACCGTCGAGCGCGACGTCTCCAGGTGCCGGGCGATCGTCTCCATCTTCATGTCCTGCAGGTAGTACATGGACGCAGCGCGCAGCACGTCCTGGTCACGTGTGGGCATCGTGGCTCCCGGGGCTCGCGGTGACGGGCGGTCGCGCACCACCCGTCAGGACATTCCCGTGCACGTATGTGCACTGCGGTTGCGCGACTGTGCTGCACGTGTGACGTTACACAACGTCAGCACCGCCCAGGAAGGACGCCACCGATGTCTGCCCCTACCTCTCGCCTCACCCCCCAGGCTCGTACCGATGCGCTGGAGGCGATGCGAGCGTCCGCCACGGGCGACCCGCTCGACGTCCTCGTGATCGGCGGCGGCGTCACCGGAGCCGGGATCGCGCTCGACGCGGTCACCCGCGGGCTCACGACGGCCGTCGTCGAGGCCCAGGACTGGGCAGCCGGGACCTCGAGCCGCTCGAGCAAGCTCGTGCACGGCGGGCTGCGCTACCTGCAGATGCTGGACTTCCGCCTGGTGCACGAGGCCCTCACCGAGCGCGACCTCCTGATCACGAAGCTCGCCCCCCACCTCGTGCGTCCGGTGTCCTTCCTGTACCCCCTCGAGCACCGGGTGTGGGAGCGCGGGTACGTCGGCGCCGGCGTCGCGCTGTACGACACGCTCGCGACGATCGCGCCGGGCAAGCGCGCCCTCCCGCTGCACAGGCACGTGACGCGCAGCGGCATGGAGCGCCTGTTCCCCGACCTCCGCCACGACGCCGCGATCGGCGCGGTCCGCTACTGGGACGCGAGCGTCGACGACGCGCGCCTCGTCTCCACCCTGATCCGCACGGCGGCCTCGCACGGCGCCCACGCCGCGAGCCGCACGCAGGTCGTGGACCTCACCAAGGACGCGAGCGGCCGGGTCGACGGTGCCGTGCTCCGCGACCTCGAGTCCGGCGAGGAGCTGCGCGTGCGCGCCCGCCACGTCATCAACGCCACGGGCGTGTGGACCGAGGAGACCGAGGCGCTCGCCGACGACGAGGGCGGCCTGCGGGTGCTCGCCTCCAAGGGCGTGCACATCGTCGTCCCCCGCGAGCGCATCCGCGGCGAGGTCGGCCTGATCCTGCAGACCGAGAAGTCCGTGCTGTTCGTGATCCCCTGGTCCCGCTACTGGGTGATCGGCACCACCGACACCCCGTGGGAGCACCAGCTCCAGCACCCCGTCGCCACGGCGGCCGACATCGAGTACGTGCTCGACCACGCCAACGCGGTGCTGGCAGACCCGCTCACCAAGGACGACATCATCGGCACGTGGGCCGGCCTGCGCCCGCTGCTGCAGCCGGGCACCAAGGAGGGCACGAGCTCCGCGAAGGTCTCGCGCGAGCACACGACCGCCTCCCCGACGCCGGGTCTCACCGTGATCGCGGGCGGCAAGCTGACCACGTACCGAGTGATGGCCGAGGACGCCGTCGACTTCGCGCTCGGCGACGCCGCCAAGCGCCGCCCGTCGATCACCTCGAAGGTGCCGCTCGTCGGTGCCACCAACCTCGAGGTGCAGCGCAACTGGAGCCGCACCTACGCGACGCGGTACGGCTGGTCGCCCGCGATGGTCGACCACCTGCTGCACCGCTACGGGTCGCTCATCACCGACATCGTCGCGCTGTGCGAGGCAGACGAGTCCCTCGCACGCCCGCTCGAGCACGCCTCGGCGTACCTGCGGGCCGAGGTCGCCTACGCCGTCAGCCACGAGGGCGTGCTGCACCTCGAGGACGTCATGCTGCACCGCACGCGCCTCAACTACGAGGTCGCGGACCGCGGGCTCGCCGCGCTCGAAGAGATCTCGCGCCTGGTGGCCGACGGCCTCGGCTGGGACGAGGAGACCCGCACCCGCGAGGTCGCCGCGTACGAGGCCCGCGCCGCCGCCGAGGTCGCCGCGGAGTCCGCACCCGACGACGCCGCCGCCGAGGTCGCACGCCTCGCCGCCGACGACGTCGCACCACTCGTCCCGCTCGGCTCCTCGGCCGACGGCGGGCACAAGCCTGGATCGCCGAAGGACACGAAGGGGGCTGCGGGTCCCGTCGGGACCTGACGGCGCGATCAGGGGATCAACCAGCTGGACCCCGGGGCAAGGGTGCCCCGGGGAGGAGCGGACGACGTCGTCCGCACGCGAAATGAGGGGAACCAATGGACGTCACCATCGGGCAGGTATTCATCTCGGAGGTCGTCGGGACAGCGCTCCTGATCCTCCTCGGCGCCGGCGTGGTCGCCAACGTCATCCTGCCGAAGACCAAGGGATTCAACGGCGGCTGGATCGTCATCACCTTCGGGTGGGGCCTCGCCGTCTTCGCCGGTGTGTGGGCCGCCTGGAGGTCGGGCGCCCACCTCAACCCGGCCGTGACGGTCGGCATCATCGCCAACGGGCAGGATCAGTACGTCGAGGGCGTCGACGTGAATCTCGTCAACACGCTCGTCTACTTCGCCGGCGAGATGATCGGCGCCATGCTCGGCGCTCTCCTCGCGTACCTCGCCTACAAGAAGCACTTCGACCTCGACGCCGACCCCGGCACCAAGCTCGCCGTCTTCGCCACGGCGCCCGAGGTCCGGTCCCCGCTGTGGAACGTGCTCACCGAGGTGCTCGGCACGTTCGTGCTCGTCTTCGTCATCCTCAACTTCGCCAACACCCCGACCCAGCTCGGCCCGCTCGCGGTGGCTCTCGTCGTCGTCGGCATCGGCCTGAGCCTCGGTGGGCCCACCGGTTACGCCATCAACCCGGCGCGTGACCTCGGTCCGCGCATCGTGCACGCGCTGCTGCCCATCAAGGGCAAGGGCTCGAGCGACTGGAGTTACGCGTGGGTGCCCGTCGTCGGCCCCCTCGTCGGAGGCGCGCTCGCCGGCCTCCTGGCGCTCGCCCTCGCCTGACGCCCGCCCCCGTTGACCAGACCAACGACAAGGAACTGACATGAGCACCAAGTACGTCCTCGCGATCGACCAGGGCACCACGAGCTCGCGCGCCATCGTGTTCACGCACGAGGGCACCATCCACTCGGTGGGCCAGCTCGAGCACGACCAGATCTTCCCGCGCGCCGGGTGGGTCGAGCACAACCCGGAGCAGATCTGGAACAACGTCCGCGAGGCTGTCGGCCTCGCGCTCACCCGCGGCAACCTCACGCACGCCGACCTTGCCGCCGTCGGCATCACCAACCAGCGCGAGACGGCCGTCGTGTGGGACAAGACCACCGGCAAGCCCGTCTACAACGCGATCGTCTGGCAGGACACCCGCACCCAGAAGATCGTCGACGAGCTCGCGGGCGACGAGGGCCTCGAGAAGTACAAGTCCCGCGTCGGCCTGCCGCTCGCGACCTACTTCTCCGGCCCCAAGGTGACGTGGATCCTCGACAACGTCGAGGGCGCCCGTGAGGCCGCCGAGCGCGGCGACCTGCTGTTCGGCAACACCGACACCTGGGTGCTGTGGAACATGACGGGCGGCACCGACGGCGGCGTGCACATCACCGACGTCACCAACGCCTCCCGCACCATGCTGATGAACATCGACACGCTCACCTGGAACGAGGACATCGCCGCAGACATGCGCATCCCGATGTCGATGCTCCCGGAGATCCGCTCGTCGTCCGAGGTCTACGGGCACGGCCGCAAGCGCGGCATGGTCCCCGACGTGCCGATCGCTGGCATCCTCGGCGACCAGCAGGCGGCGACGTTCGGCCAGGCGTGCTTCGAGAAGGGTTCGGCCAAGAACACCTACGGCACGGGCAACTTCATGCTCCTGAACACCGGCACCGAGCCGGTCGCGAGCAAGAACGGCCTGCTGACGACGGTCTGCTACAAGATCGGCGACGCACCACAGGTGTACGCGCTCGAGGGCTCGATCGCCGTGACGGGCTCGCTCGTGCAGTGGCTCCGCGACAACCTCGGGCTGTTCGAGGAGGCCCCGGACATCGAGTACTACGCCAACAAGGTCGAGGACAACGGCGGCGCGTACTTCGTGCCCGCGTTCTCCGGGCTGTTCGCCCCGCACTGGCGTTCCGACGCCCGCGGCGCGCTCGTCGGGCTCACGCGGTTCGTCAACAAGAACCACATCGCGCGCGCGGCGCTCGAGGCCACGGCGTTCCAGACCCGCGAGGTCCTGGACGCGATGAACGCGGACTCGGGCGTGGACCTCACCGAGCTGCGCGTCGACGGCGGGATGGTCGCCAACGAGCTGCTCATGCAGTTCCAGGCGGACATCCTCGACGTCGACGTCATCCGCCCGGAGGTCGCCGAGACCACGGCGCTCGGCGCGGCCTACGCGGCCGGCATCGCCGTCGGCTTCTGGGACGGCGAGGCGGACGTCACCGCGAACTGGCGGGAGGGCAAGCGGTGGAGCCCGTCGATGGAGTCCGACGAGCGCGAGCGCCAGTACCGCCTGTGGAAGAAGGCCGTCACGAAGACCCTCGACTGGGTCGACGACGACGTGAGCTGACCCGCCCCCCCCACCCCCCCGGGGGGCCGGGGTCCAGGTTGGGAGCACTTTTGCACGCGATCTCCGTGCAGAAGTGCTCCCAACTTCTATCTGCGGGGGCGGCGCGCGGCGAGCACTCGGCGCAGATCGTCGAGGAGCGTGGGAGCACGCCGTGTCAGGTCGGTCCAGGTGTGCCGTAGGACCAGATAACCCGCGACGACGAGGCGGTTCTGCCGGGTCCGGTCCTCCTGGAACCTGTCGGCGTGGGCACGACGACCGTCAACCTCGATCACCACACGCTCTGCCTCGAAGAGGACGTCGACGACGCCGATGATCCCCCGCTCGTCGCGCACAGCCACATTGGCCCGCCAGCCCCGGATCCGCGCAGCCCGCAGCATCTGGTGCTCGCGCCGCTCCGCAACGCTCAGCGCCCCAGAGGCCGACTCTGCCAACAGCTGCCGGAGCTGACAGGCCCCGTGCTGACCACGTAGCTCGTGAATCCAGCGAGCAAGGTCGTCCCGACTCAGATGCCGGTGGGTGACCAGCCAGGCGAACAGGTCTCGCGCATCGTCGATCGGCATCCGCCGCAGCGCGTCCACGAACGCGAAGCCCGGCTGGGCCACGGACCAAAGACTTGTCGGTCGACGAGCGCCGTCGGGGAGCTGGAACCGGTGCGGCACCAAACCCCGCATCGTCCGAGCCCCGCCGTGCGGACGCCAGACATCGACGACCGACGGCAGCAGCACCGGCGCTCGATGGAACGCGGCCGCCGCCTGGCCGATCACGACCGCATCCGGCCACGTGAGCATGGCGCTCTCGACGAGCACGAGCGGGTCAGGCTCGTCGCCCGCCAGGCGGATCCCGCGCCCGACGGTCCGCCGCCAGGTCCCGTCCGCGAGCCGGCGAGCGACCTGGCCCCGCGAGGCGCCGGCGTCGAGTGCCTGTCGCACGGTGAACACGCGAACCTGGGACCGAGCAGGCGGAGGTAGCCACTGCGGATCCTCGGGCCCTCGCACCCCCCCCACCCTGCCGGAGGCCCCCTTCCACGACCATCCCCTGTGGATGTACGCACCAGACCGAACTTCGAAGCACTTCTGCACGGTGGTGGCGTGCAGAAGTGCTCCCAACTTGGGGCTGGGCGCGGCGGGCGGCTAGCGGGGGCGGGTCACCGTGGTCGTGCGGGACGAGACGTCCGCCCACAGGACGCCGTGGCAGCGGTCGCTGCGCCGGACGGAGAACGTCCCCACCGGGGTGCCCTCACCGTCGGCGACCGCGAAGTAGAAGAGCTCGCCGTGCTGCTCCGCGGTGAGCTCGAGCGCGTCCACCGAGACGCCGGACAGCGCCTGGGACAGCGCCTGGGACAGCCCGCTCACGGTCTCGTCCTCGAGGACGTACGTGACGTCGGCGTAGCCGCGCGCTCGGGGGGCGTCGTTGCCGACGGCGGCGCGCAGGAACCCGGCGAGGGTCTCCTCCGGCGTCGTCCGGCCCGCGCAGCCGGACTCCGACTGGCAGGCACCGAGCGCGAGCGAGCCCAGCACCGTGACGGCGACCATGGCCGTCCGCGCAGCCCGAGTCTGTGCGCGCAGCATCCCGCTTCCCCCTGCACCCCTGCCGATGCGCGCCAGGCGGCGCACGAGCCACATGCTAGTGGCCGACGACGTCGCCGGGCCAGGCCATATCGGGGCGCTCGGGACGGACCGGGCGAGGCGCCGCTCGGTCCGCCCGGCCCCGCGGCCCGGCGGCCCGGACTCATGCGCGCGGCGCGTGCTTCTCCAGGAACTCGTAGACCTCGGTGTCGTCCACACCGGGGAACCTGCCGGCCGGCAGGGCGGAGAGCACGTGCTGGTGCATCAGCGCGCTCGGCCACGAGGCGCCGACCCACCGCTCGGCGAGCGTGCTGGGCGGCCGGTGGCAGCATGCCTCGTCGGGGCAGGTCGACGTCAAGCGCCGGTCGGTCTCCCGCCCGCGGAACCACTTGACGTCGGCGAACGGCACCCCGACGCTGATCGAGAAGTCGCCCGACGCCGTCGTACCGGTCTGCGTCGAGCACCAGTAGGTCCCGGCCGGGTTGTCGGTGTACTGGTAGAACTCGGTGGCCCGGTCCCGACGCAGGAAGGCGGTGCGCGCCGCCCACCGCCGGCACACGGACTGGCCTTCGATCGCGCCGGTGATGTCCGCGGGGAAGGTCAGCCCGTCGTTCTCGTACCCGCGGTACAGCGCGCCGTCGTCGCCCACGCGCATGAAGTGCACCCGGATGCCGAGGTGCTCGGTGGCCAGGTTGGTGAACCGCTGGGCGGCGGCCTCGTGGGTCACGCCGAACGCGTCCCGGAAGTCCTCGACCGCGAGGTCCTTCTCCTTCTTGCGGGCCTCGAGCCAGCCGACGGCCGCGCTGCGCGGGATCAGGCACGCCGCGGCGAAGTAGTTGATCTCGAGGCGCTGGCGCAGGAAGTCAGCGTACGACGTCGGGCGGGTGTGCTCGAGGACGCGGTGCCCGATCGCCTGCAGCGCGAGGGACCGCAGGCCGTGCCCGCCGGGGATCGAGGCGGGCGGGAGATAGATCCGGCCGTGGGCGAGGTCGGTGACGGTCCGGGTCGAGTGCGGGAGGTCGTCGACGTGCAGGAGCGTGAAGCCGAGCTGCTCGGCCATCCGCGCGACCGTGTGGTGGGTCAGCGCGCCGACGGTGTAGCCGGCCTTGCGCGCCATCTCCTCGCCGAGCGCCTCGATCTCGGGCAGGTAGTTGTTGCGGGCCTGCATGGCTAGCCGGAGCTGGGTGTTGGCGCGCCGCGCCTCCTCGGGCGTGGCGATGGCCTCCCGGGCGCGCCGGGCGAGCTCACGGTGCAGCCCGACGAGGTTCTCGAGCACGGGCTGCGGCAGCTTCTGGCTGGCCTTGACCTGCGGGAGGCCGAGCTTGGTGAAGTGGGCGGAGCGCTGGGCTCGGTCGAGCTCGATCTCCAGGGCGGCGCGTCGCGATGGCGGCTCCTCGGACAGCAGGTCGTTGACGGCGACGTCGAGCGCGGTCGCGATCGCGCCGAGCAGCGAGATGCGCGGCTCGCGCTTGCCGTTCTCGATCAGCGACAGCTGGCTGGGGGCGGTGCCGGTCGCGGCGGACAGGTCGTCGAGGGTCAGGCCGCGCGCCGTGCGGAAGTGCCGGACCCGTCGTCCGAGGGTCATCAGGTCCACGGCTTCATCTCCTGGAAAGATCGTCCGTTCTTGACGCATCGTTGCGCTAGAAGACGGTCTACCACCGGGGCCAGAGTGAAGACAAGCCGAACCCCGAGAAGATCGGAACCGATGATGACGTCGCTGCTCGAGTCCCCCTCCCTGCCCGCCGCGCCCCTGCCTGGAGGGTCCGCCCGCGCGTGGGTCGACGCCGTCGCGGCGCTGACCCGCCCGGACGAGGTCGTGTGGTGCGACGGGTCGCCCGAGGAGCGCCGCGAGCTCGAGCGCCTCATGGTCGACCAGGGCACACTGATCCCCCTCAACCCGGACCTCCGCCACGGCAGCTTCCTGGCACGGTCGGATCCCGACGACGTCGCGCGCGTCGAGTCCCGCACGTTCATCTGCTCGCGCACCGAGGCCGACGCCGGCCCGACGAACAACTGGCGCGCGCCGGCCGAGATGCGCTCCGAGCTGCGCGGGGTGTTCGACGGCGCGATGCGGGGCCGCACCATGTACGTCATCCCGTTCTCCATGGGCCCCGTCGGCGGCCCGCTGTCCCAGGTCGGGATCGAGATCACCGACTCCCCGTACGTCGTCGTGAGCATGCACCTCATGACGCGGGTCAGCGACGAGGTCCTCGAGCTCATCGACGCGGGCGCCCCGTTCGTCCCGGCCGTGCACAGCGTGGGCGCTCCCCTGGCCGACGGGGCGGTGGACGTCCCGTGGCCGTGCAGCCCGACGAAGTACATCGTCCAGTTCCCCGAGACGCGCGAGATCTGGTCCTACGGCTCGGGGTACGGCGGCAACGCGCTGCTGGGCAAGAAGTGCTTCGCGCTCCGGATCGCCTCGGCGATCGCCCGGGACGAGGGCTGGCTGGCCGAGCACATGCTGATCATCCGCGCGACCTCGCCCGAGGGGCGCGCGTTCCACCTCGCGGCGGCTTTCCCGTCGGCGTGCGGCAAGACCAACCTCGCGATGCTGCGCCCGACGATCCCGGGCTGGACGGTCGAGACCGTCGGCGACGACATCGCGTGGCTGCGTCGCGGCCCGGACGGCACGCTGCGCGCCATCAACCCGGAGGCGGGGTTCTTCGGCGTCGCGCCCGGCACGGGGCACACGACCAACCCGACGGCGATCGCGACGCTCACGCACGACACGATCTTCACGAACGTTGCCCTCACGGACGACGGCGACGTGTGGTGGGAGGGCCTCACCGACACCCCGCCGGCGCACCTGACGGACTGGCTCGGGCAGGACTGGACGCCCGACGCCGGAACGCCCGCCGCGCACCCTAACTCTCGGTTCACGGTGGCCGCCGCGCAGTGCCCGTCGATCGCGGACGTCTGGGACGACCCGGCCGGCGTGCCGATCGACGCGATCATCTTCGGCGGCCGGCGCGCCACCAACGTGCCGCTCGTGGCGCAGGCGCTGTCGTGGGAGCACGGCGTCTTCATGGGCGCCACGATCTCCTCCGAGCAGACGGCCGCGGCGGAGGGCACCGTGGGCGCGCTGCGGCGCGACCCCTTCGCGATGCTGCCGTTCTGCGGCTACAACATGGCGGACCACTGGGCGCACTGGCTCGAGGTCGGCGCCGGGATCTCGGCCGACAAGCGCCCGCTGGTCTTCCAGGTCAACTGGTTCCGCAAGGGCTCCGACGGCGGCTTCCTGTGGCCGGGCTTCGGCGAGAACTCCCGGGTGATCGAGTGGATCGCCCGGCGCACGCTCGCACGGGCGGGCGACGACGACGAGGGGGTCGCCGGCGTCGAGACTCCCGTCGGGATCGTGCCCGCCCCCGGTGCGCTGCGCACGGACGACCTCGACCTGCCCGACGGCGCGCTCGACGAGCTCTTCGCGGTGGACGAGGAGTCCTGGCTCGCCGAGGCCGACCTCACGGAGCAGTTCTTCGACACGTTCGGCGCCCGGCTCCCCGGTGCGATGCGTGACGAGCTGCGCGCGCTCCGCTCCCGTCTCCAGGCCTGACGCTCCGCGCCCGTCCGCTCCGCACTCCGCAACAGAGCACACTCCTGTCCGGTTGAGCCGGTCAGGAGTGTGCTCTCAGAGCGGGCGGGGCTCGCGCAGAGAAGAGACGCGGGGTGGGCGGGGGCGGGCGGGCGGGCGGGCGGGGCAGCCGGGCGCGTGGGTGGGCACGGACCTCGGGCTCGGATAGCCTGGCCGGGTCTGCCGACCAACGATGATCGGGGGTTCCGCCGTGGTGCCTGTCCCGGCCGTGCCGAGCCCCGCCGAGCAGCGGAGCCTGCGCCCTCTCGTGGCGGAGTCGTGGCTGCGCTCGTCGGCCTACCGTCTCGACCCGGACGCCGTCCCCGACCGCGTCCTGTCCGAGGGCGACCTGGAGCTGCACCGCGCCGAGCACCCGCTGGCCGGTGTCCTCCCCGTGATCCACGATCTCCTCGTGCGGCACACGCTCGACGCCGGGCTCGTCGTCGCCATCGGGGACCAGACCGGCAGGCTGCTGTGGGTCGACGGCGACCGGAGCCTGCGTCGCAAGGCCGAGCGCATGGCCTTCGTCGCCGGCGCCGACTGGTCCGAGGCCGCCGCAGGCACGAGCGCTCCCGGGACGGCGCTCGTGCTGGGACGCAGCGTGCAGATCCATCGCGAGGAGCACTACGCCCGCGTCGTGCACCCGTGGAGCTGCAGCGCGGTCCCGGTCCGCGACCGGGCGAGCGGGAGCGTCGTCGGCGTCATCGACATCACCGGCGGGCCCGACGCCGTCGGCCCCGTCACCCTCCCCCTCCTCGAGGCGACCGTCGCCGCCGTCGAGGCCGAGCTCGCGCTGCGCGCCCTGGCGCGCCCCACGGTCTCCCGGCGCGACAGCGCTGTCCGCCGGCCGGCGGACAAACCCACCGCCGAGGTCTCCCTGGCTGTGCTCGGCCGCGAGCGCGGGCTCCTGCGCTGCGGAGAGCGCGCCGTCGAGCTCAGCACCCGGCACGCGGAGATCCTCGCGCTGCTGGCGCACCACCGCGGCGGGCTCTCCGCCGACGCGCTCGCCCACGCCGTGTACGGACGCGACGACGCCGTCATGACCCTGCGTGCCGAGATCGTCCGGCTGCGGCGCGTGCTCGACGCCGTCGCGCCCGGGCTGGCGCCGGCGTCGCGGCCCTACCGGCTGGCGGCGCCGATCGACCTCGACGCCCACCGGGTGCTGACGTTCTGCGAGCGCGGCGCGCACCGCGTCGCGCTCGGCAGCTACCCGGGCCCGGTGCTGCCCGGGTCGACCGCGCCGGGCATCCAGGCGCTCCGTGCCGAGGTGAGCGCGTGCCTGCGCGAGACCGTGCTCACGGACGCGGGCGTCGACACGGTCCTGACCTACGCCCGCACCGACGAGGGCCGGTACGACGTCGAGCTCTGGCGGCTGTGCCTGCGGCTCCTCCCGGCCCGTTCTCCCAAGCGCGCCGCCGTCGTCGCGCACCTCCAGAGCATCGAGTCCGAGCTCGCCTGAGGCAGGCAAGGGACCTTCGTCCCGCGATGCAACCGGACGCAACCTCGTGCGACCTACCGTCGATGGCACGCCCCTCGAGCACTCGAGGCGCTCACCTGACAACGACGTCAAAGGAGCGACATGACCGTCTACGCACCTCCGGGGACCCCGGACTCCCTGGTCACCTTCAAGCCGCGCTACGAGCACTGGATCGGCGGCGAGTGGGTCAAGCCCGTGCAGGGCCAGTACTTCGAGGACATCTCGCCGGTCACCGGCAGGCCGTTCGCCGAGGTCGCCCGCGGCACCGCCGAGGACATCGAGGCCGCGCTCGACGCCGCGCACAAGGCCGCCCCCGCCTGGGGCAAGACCAGCACCACCGAGCGCGCCGCCGTGCTCAACAAGGTGGCCGACGTGATCGACGCGAACCGCGAGATGCTCGCCGTCGCCGAGACCTGGGACAACGGCAAGGCCATCCGCGAGCCCCTCAACGCCGACCTGCCGCTGGCCGCCGACCACTTCCGGTACTTCGCCTCGGTCATCCGCTCCCAGGAGGGCGAGTTCACCGAGCTCGACGGGGACACGGTGGCCTACCACTACGCCGAGCCGCTGGGCGTCGTCGGGCAGATCATCCCCTGGAACTTCCCGCTGCTCATGGCGACCTGGAAGCTGGCGCCCGCGCTCGCGGCCGGCAACGCGATCGTGCTCAAGCCCGCGGAGCAGACGCCGGTGTCGATCCTCGTGCTGATGGAGCTGCTCGCGGGCGTGCTGCCGCCCGGCGTCGTGAACGTCGTCAACGGGTTCGGGCTGGAGGCGGGCAAGCCGCTCGCGTCGTCCAAGCGGATCCGCAAGATCGCCTTCACCGGCGAGACCACCACGGGCCGCCTGATCCTGCAGTACGCGAGCGCCAACCTCATCCCCTCCACGGTCGAGCTCGGCGGCAAGAGCCCCAACCTCTTCTTCGCGGACGTCGCGGACGCCAAGGACGCCTACTACGACAAGGCGCAGGAAGGCTTCGTGCTCTTCGCGTTCAACCAGGGCGAGGTGTGCACCTGCCCGAGCCGCTCGCTCATCCAGGAGTCCATCTACGACTCGTTCCTGAGCGACGCCCTCGACCGCACGGGCAAGATCATCCAGGGCAACCCGCTCGACACGAACACCCAGGTCGGCGCCCAGGCGTCCAACGACCAGCTCGAGAAGATCCTCAGCTACATCGACATCGGCAAGCAGGAGGGCGCGAGCATCGCGATCGGCGGGGAGCGCGTCGACCTCGGCGGCGACCTCACCGACGGGTTCTACGTCGCGCCCACCGTCTTCGAGGGGCAGAACTCGATGCGGGTGTTCCAGGAGGAGATCTTCGGCCCCGTCGTGGCCGTCACGCGCTTCACGGACTACGCCGACGGCATCGCGCTCGCCAACGAGACCCTGTACGGGCTCGGCGCAGGCGTGTGGTCCCGCAACGGCAACATCGCCTACCGCGCGGGCCGCGACATCCAGGCCGGGCGCGTGTGGGTGAACAACTACCACGCGTACCCCGCGGGTGCGGCGTTCGGCGGCTACAAGTCGTCCGGCATCGGGCGCGAGAACTCCAAGCACGCCCTGTCCCACTACCAGCAGACCAAGAACCTCCTGGTCAGCTACTCGGAGAGCGCCCTCGGGTTCTTCTAGGCCCGGACCCGGCCCGATCCCCTCCCTCACCCCCTCAACCCCGCCTCCGGGATTGTGCAGAATCTGCTGCGATCAGCAACAGATTCTGCGCAATCCCGGGTGGGAGAGGGACGACGACGACGGAAGGCACGCTCATGATCGACGGAGACGTCGTGGTGGACGGCGAGACGGACTCACGCGTCGCGATGACGGACGAGGCAGTCGCGCTCCTGCGCACCCTGTGGGAAAAGCACGGCCCGCTGATGTTCCACCAGTCCGGGGGCTGCTGCGACGGCTCGTCACCCATGTGCTATCCGGCGGGCGACTTCCTGACCTCGGACGCGGACGTCCTGCTGGCGCGCTTCGACATCGCGCCCGCGGACGCGGGTGAGCCGCAGCAGATCGACTTCTGGATGTCGGCCGAGCAGTTCGTGTACTGGCGCCACACCCACCTGACCGTGGACGTCGTCGACGGCCGCGGCGCCGGGTTCAGCGTCGAGGCACCCGAGGGCAAGCGGTTCCTGATCCGCTCCCGCCTGATGCCGGACTGACCCTCCGGCTCTCGGGGCGCGCGCTGGGCCGACCCCACCTACGCTCGGGACGTATGGGAAAGACGACGACGCCGGTGCAGGTCTTCGTGTTCGCGCCCGAGCCGCTGCTGACCGTCACGATCGAGGGCGGCGGGCCGGACAAGGACGTCCCGGAGGTGCACGTGCACCCGGGCGGCCAGGGCATCTGGCTCGCGCGCATGGCGGAGTCGCTCGGCGCCGAGGTCACCGTGTGCGGACCGTTCGGCGGCGAGACCGGCTCGGTCACCGCCCACCTCGCCCGCGAGGAAGGGCTGGACGTCCGGCCCACCCCGGGCCCGGCCAACGGCGCCTACGTCCACGACCGTCGCGACGGCGAGCGCACCGAGATCGCCCGCATGCCCGGCCCGGTGCTCGATCGGCACGCCCTCGACGACCTCTACGGCACCGCGCTCGTGACCGCGCTCGACGCCGGCGTCTGCATCCTCACCGGGACCGAGGAGCCCAAGGGCGTTCCCGCCGACTTCTTCGAGCGACTCGCGTCCGACCTGCGCGCCGCGGGCCACACCGTCGTCGCCGATCTCTCGGGCGACCAGGCGCGAGCACTGCTCGAGGTCGAGGGCTGCGTCCTGAAGATGAGCGACGACGAGCTCGTCGAGGGCGGGTTCGCCGACGACGACGAGCAGGACTCGCTGCTCGCGGCCGCGCGGGCGCTCGTGGACGGTGGCCTCGGTGGCGTCGTCGTCTCCCGGGCCAGCGGAGCGTCCCTCGCCGTCGACGCCGACGGCGCGTCCGCCATCACGACCCCCGAGGTGAGCACCGCCGACCATCGCGGGGCGGGCGACTCGATGACCGCGGGCATCGCCGTCGGCCTGGCCCGGGGCCTGACCCTCGCCGAGGCCGCGCGCCTCGGCGCCGCGGCCGGCGCGCTCAACGTCACGCGCCGCGGCCTCGGGACGGGACGGGGCGACCAGATCGAGAGATTCACCGCCGAGGTCGAGGTCACCCCGCTCTAGACCACGCCCGCGACGGCGACGACCGCCGACAGCCGACCGACAGGAGACATCGTGCGCGCACTGATCACGAACGACGACGGCATCGACTCCCCCGGGCTCACCGTGCTCGCCGAGGCTGCACTCGCCCAGGGCTACGAGGTGGTGGTCGCCGCGCCGGCGCGGGAGTCCTCCGGTGCGAGCGCGTCGCTCATGGGCGCCGAGGCCGACGGCCGCCTCGTCATCAACCGCGAGCGCCCGCCGGGCCTGCCGGACGCCGCCGAGTCGTACGGCGTGCGCGCCACCCCGGGTCTGATCACCCTGCTCGCGGCCTTCAACGGGTTCGGGCCCAAGCCGGACCTCGTGCTGTCCGGCATCAACCGCGGCGCCAACACCGGGCACGCGATCCTGCACTCGGGCACCGCGGGCGCCGCGTTCACGGCCAGCACGCACCAGATCCCGGCGCTCGCCGTGTCGACCAACGCGACCGACCCGCAGCACTGGGACACCAGCAGGCACCTCGTCGACCACGTCCTGACGTGGATGTTGGCGAATCCCGACCCTGGGCGCGTGGTCAACCTGAACGTGCCCGACCGCCCGCTCGACCGGGTGCGCGGCCTGCGCAAGGCCCCGCTCGCGAGCTTCGGCATGGTGCAGGCACACATCGATCCTCTCGACGACGAGCACCTGTCGCTCTCGTTCGCCGGCACGGACGCCGCGCAGGAACCGGACAGCGACGCCGGGATGCTCGTGCGCGGGTGGGCCACGATCACGCTCCTGCACGCCCCCGCGTTCCTCGCCGACGCGGAGCTGCCCGAGCTCGACCTCGCCGGAGCGGACCTCGAGGACGACGACGGCCCGACGACGGTCGACGCCGGCGTCGCGCACGGGACCGCCCCCGGCCCGTGACGCGGTGCGACCGGGAGGCCGGGAGGCCGGGAGGCCGGGAGCGTCACCGCCGCCTGACACACTGACGCCATGTACGTCGTCGTCATCCCGGGAGCCGAGGCCGCTCTCGTCCTGGTCGACGTCGACGCGTCCGGCACCGAGACCAGGCGCGTCACCCTGCCGCCCGACGCCCTGGCGCGCTGCGTCCGCGAGCGCGAGGCGGACCGGCCCCGTTGGGTGTGGGCCGACACCGCAGCCACCTATCCCCCGCTGCTCGCCGCTGGGGTGCGGGTCGAGCGGTGCGTCGACCTGCGGCTGTGCCACGCGATCCTGCGCGCCAGCGCGCTCACGGCGGCCAGCGCGCTCGCCCAGTCACCACCGTCCGCGTGGGACGCCCCACGCTCACGTCCCCCGGTGGCAGCCACGCAGGACGGGCTCTTCGACCTCGTGCCCGCGGCGGACGCGGGCCTGGACCCGCTCGTGGAGCTGCGCGCCCAGCTCGACGCCGTCCGGCACGCGGGTGCGGAGGCAAACCGGCTGAACCTCCTGCTCGCCGCCGAGTCCGCGGGCGCTCTCGTCGCGGCCGAGCTCACGGCCGCCGGCGTCCCGTGGCGCGCCGACGTGCACGACGCCCTGCTCGCCGACCTCCTGGGCCCACGGCCCGCGCCGGGCTACCGCCCCCGGCTGCTCGAGGAGCGGGCGCGCGAGGTCCGCGCGCTCCTGGACGCCCCCGACCTCAACCCGGACTCCGGTCCCGAGCTCCTCAAGGCGCTGCGGCACGCCGGGCTCGGCGTCTCCAGCACCCGGTCCTGGGAGCTCAAGGACGTCGACCACCCGGTCATCGCCCCGCTGCTCGCGTACAAGAAGATGTCCCGCCTGCTGTCAGCGAACGGCTGGCACTGGCTGGACACGTGGGTCGCCGGCGGGCGGTTCCGCCCCACCTACGTCCCGGGCGGCGTGGTCACCGGGCGCTGGGCGTCCGACGGTGGCGGCGCGCTCCAGCTCCCCCACCAGGTCCGGGACGCCGTGCGCGCCGACGACGGCTGGAAGCTCGTGGTGGCCGACGCCGCCCAGCTGGAGCCGCGCATCCTCGCGGCGATGTCGGGCGACGCGGCCATGGCGACGGCCGGGCGCGCCACGGACATGTACGAGGGCATCGTCGCCGCGGGCGCGGTCGAGACCCGCACCCACGCCAAGTACGGCATGCTCGGCGCCATGTACGGCGGCACCCAGGGCGTCTCCGGTCAGGTGCTGCCGCAGCTGACGCGGGCGTTCCCCCGGGCCATCGGGCTCGTCGAGCAGGCCGCACGCACGGGCGAGCGCGGCGACGTCGTCTCCACCTGGCTGGGCCGCACCTCCCCGCGCCCCGGGGCGACCGAGGAGGACGGTCCGCGCGGCGAGTGGTCCGAGAACACGGGCACCCCCGCGGATCTCGCCCGTGCGCGCAGCTGGGGCCGGTTCACGCGGAACTTCATCGTGCAGGGCACGGCGGCCGAGTGGGCGCTGAGCTGGATGGCGATCCTGCGCCAGCGGCTCTACGTAATGACCCGCGAAGCAGGCGCTGCGGCCGCACCCGCAGCGGCTGCCGGCACGGCGGCCGGCCCCGACCTCCGCACCGGACCGCACCTGGCGTTCTTCCTGCACGACGAGGTCATGGTGCACACGCCGGCGCACCTGGCGGACGAGGTCGCCGAGCTCCTGCGCGCGAGCGCCGCCGACGCGGGCCGGCTGCTGTTCGGCCCGCCCGGAGAGGCCGGCGTCGAGTTCCCGGTCACGGTCGCGATCGTCGACTCCTACGCGGACGCCAAGGACTGACGCCGCCTCACCCCGGCGGCAGCGCCAGCGCGACCGCAACGAGCGCCCCGCCGAGCACCGCGAAGACGGCACCGATCGCCATCAGCACCCCGCCGACGAAGGCCGCCTGGTGCTGGGTGGAGCCGCCCGGGACGAGGATCGCGTCGTAGGGGTTGCGTGGGTCGACGTACACGGGCAGCTCGGTTCCCGTCGCGTTGAGGCTGAGCCGCGTCACCCGCAGGCGTGCCGTGACCTCGTGGGGCCGACCGTCCGGGAGCGGGTAGCGCACGACGACGGCCGGCGGGCGCGCGAAGCCGCGGTGCCCGACGACGATCCCCGGCACGACCACGCGCGCCACCCGGTCACGGCTGCCTCGGGCCACGAGCGTGGTCACCAGCCCGGCGACCACGAGCAGGAGCCCGACGACGAGCTGGGCGAGTCCGGCGATCTGCATGCGCCCATGATGCCCTGCGGCGTCAGTGTGTGATCCACCCACCGTCGATCACGAGCTCCTCGCCCGTGACGAACCGGGACTCGTCGCACGCCAGGTACAGGTATCCGTAGGCGATGTCGATGGCCTCGCCCGCGTGCGGGGGGAGCGGGGTCTTGTCGACGCCGACCATCTTGCCCAGCTCCTCGACGCTCGCGAGGTCGCCGGACATCCCGGTGAGCACCGCTCCGGGGTGCACGGAGTTCACGCGGATGCGGTCCTTCGCGTGCCACTGCGCGGCGTGCTTGGTGATCGAGCGCACCGCGCCCTTGGACGCGCTGTACGCGGCGCCGTTGCCGTCCCCGTCGCCGCCGACGATCCCGGCGATCGACGAGCAGTTGACGATCGAGCCTCCGCCGCCGGCGGCCATGGTCGGGATCACGGCCTTCATGCCGAGGAACACGCCCTTGGCGTTGATGTCGAGCACGCGGTCCCAGGTTTCCTCGTCGGTCTCGAGGATGCCCTTGGCGACGTGCACGCCCGCGTTGTTGACGAGGATGTCGACCGTGCCGAACTCCTCGATGGTTGCGCCCACGACGTCGGCCCACGACTCCGCGGAGGCGACGTCGTGGTGCATTGCGAGGATCTCGTGACCCGACGTGCGGATCGACTCGACCTCGCCCTCGAGCGCGTCGCTCACGTCCGTCGCGACGACCTTGGCGCCCTCGCGGGCGAAGAGCTGGGCTGCGGCGAGTCCCATCCCGCTCGCCGCGCCGGTGATGATCGCTACCTTGCCGTCCAGACGTGCCATGGCACTGCCCTCCTCGTTGAGTGCACACTCCGGGTGACTCGACGACGCAGGTGTCACGTCGTCGCGACACCTCTCACGCTAGGCGCGCGCCGAGGCACGGCGAAACGGACGAAAGGCCCAGGCCGGATGGCTCGGGAGGCCTCAGAATCGCCCGTGCACCACGAGCGGCTCGATCGCCGCGAGCTCGTCGGCAGTCAGCGGCGGCGCCTCGAGCGCCGCGACGTTGTCCTCGAGCTGGGCCACGCTGCTCGCCCCGATCAGGGCCGAGGTCACGCGCGCGTCGCGCAGCACCCAGGCGAGCGCCAGCTGGGCGAGGCTCTGCCCGCGCCCAGCGGCGATCTCGTTCAACGCCCGCGCGGCCGCGAGGTACTCGTCCGTCACGCGGTCGGGCCGCAAGAAGTGCCCGACGGCGGCGCGCGAGCCCGCGGGGATGTCGCCCCCGAGGTAGCGGCCCGTGAGCAGCCCCTGGCTCAGCGGCGAGAACACGATCATCCCGATGCCGAGGTCCTCGACCGTGTCCAGCAGCGACTGCCCCGTGGCGTCGGTCGGGTCCGCCTGCCCGGCGTCGGGCAGCTCGACGTGCCGGTTGAACATCGAGTAGCTGGGCTGGTGAATGAGCAGGGGCGTGCCGAGGTCCGCGAGCGCCTGGGCGGCCGCCCGGGTCTGAGCCGGGGAGTAGTTCGAGATGCCTGCGTACAGGGCCCGGCCGCTCGTGACGGCGGTGTGCAGGGCGCCCATCGTCTCCTCGATCGGCACCGAGGGGTCGGGGCGGTGGGAGTAGAAGATGTCGACGTATTCCAAGCCCATGCGCGCCAGGGACTGGTCGAGCGAGGACAGCAGGTACTTGCGCGAGCCGCCGTCGCCGTACGGACCGGGCCACATGTCGTACCCGGCCTTCGACGAGATGACCATCTCGTCCCGGTACGGGCGGAAGTCCGCGGCCAGATGGCGGCCGAAGTTCTCCTCCGCGGACCCGTACGGCGGGCCGTAGTTGTTGGCCAGGTCAAAGTGCGTGATGCCCAGGTCGAACGCCCGGCGCAGGACGTCGCGCTGCGTCTCGAGGGGGGTGGTGTGCCCGAAGTTGTGCCACAGCCCGAGCGACAGGGCAGGCAGGTCGAGCCCGCTGCGCCCGGCCCGGCGGAACCGGGCGTGCTCGTAGCGGTCAGGGGCGGCGAGGTACGTCGTCGGCGACATGCTCAGAGCCTACTCAGGCGTCGCGCCCCGCAGGCGCCGACGCCGTCGCGAGCAGGAAGCCCGGAGCCGTCAGGTCGGCGTCGGCGAAGGCCCGGGCGACGTCGTCGGCGATGCGCTCGGCGTCGGGCGTGCGCACGAGGGCCAGGGCCGAACCGCCGAAGCCCCCGCCGACCATCCGGCCCCCGAGCGCCCCAGCCGCGACGGCCGCGTCGACGGCGACGTCGAGCTCACGGCAGCTGACCTCGAAGTCGTCACGCAGCGATGCGTGCGCGGCGCTCAGCACGGCGCCCACCTCGGGCACCCGGCCGTCGGCGAGCAGCGACGTCGTCTGGCGCACCCGTGCGTTCTCCGTCACGACGTGCCGCACCCGGCGGGCCACGACCTCGCGCCGCTCCGGGTCGCCGAGCGTCGGCGCGGTGGCCACGCGAGCGAGGGCGTCGTCGAGGTCGTCGGGGCCGAGCAGGCCCAGGTAGTCGATGCCGAGCGCGACCGCGGCCTCCTCGCACATCGCGCGCCGCGCCGCGTACTGCCCGTCGACGAGCGAGTGCGGGGCGCGGGTGTCGATCACGAGCAACGCGTGGTCGCCCAGGTCCATGGGGACCTGGCGCACCGAGTGGTCCGCGGAGTCCAGGAGGATCGCGTGGTCCTCCTGGCAGCGCAACGACGCCGCCTGGTCCATGCCTCCGGTCGCCGCGCCCGCGATCTCGTTCTCCGCGCGCACGCACGCCGCCGCGAGCGCCTTGCGCCCCTCGTCGGTGCCGCCCAGGCCGAGGCCGAGGACGTCGTCGAGCGCGACCGCCGTCGCGGACTCGAGCGCCGCCGAGCTCGACAGGCCCGCGCCGTACGGCACGCACGAGTCGACCACGGCCTCGAAGCCCGTCACCTCGTGACCGTCCTGCGCGAGCGCCCACGCGACGCCCGCGACGTACGTGCCCCACCCGGTGGGGGCGCCCTCGACCGGTCCGTCCGCGACAGAGCGCAGGTCCGCGAGGCGCGCCTCCCAGACCGTCCCGGGCTCCTGCGCGGAGACCAGGCGGACGACGTCGTCGTCCCTGCGCCGCAGCGCGAGGTACGTGCGGTGCGGGAGCGCGAACGGCACGCTCAGGCCGCCGCTGTAGTCCGTGTGCTCGCCGATCAGGTTGGCGCGGCCGGGAGCCGACCACACGCCGTCGGGCTCCCCGCCCACGTGCGCCGCGAAGAGCTCGCGCACGCGCCGGGCGCCCTCCGCACGCGTCCAGGCGGGGGTCCAGTCGGTCACGGCTCGCTCCTCGGTGTCGTGATCCCGGCGCGCTCCGCTGTCGCGACCTCGCGCAGGCGGTCGGCGATCTTCTCCGGGACGGTGTCGCTGATCCAGGCACCCATGCCGGACTCCGAGCCCGCGAGGTACTTCAGCTTGCCGGGCGCGCGCTGGATCGAGAACAGCTGCAGGTGCAGGCGCAGGTCGTCGCGTCCCTCGCCGACGGGCGCCTGGTGCCAGCCCGCGATGTACGGCAGGCGCAGCGGGGTGCCGTCGGGGTGGGCGAAGAACCGATCGCAGCGCGCGAGCAGCTCGAGGTACATCGGCGCGAGGTCGGCGCGCTCCGCCTCGGTGAGTGCGGCGAGGTCCGGGATCGGGCGGCTCGTGTCCTTGGGCGCGAGGTGGATCTCGACCGGCCACTTCGCGGCGGCCGGGACGTACGCGACCCAGTGCTCGGACTCCGCGATCACGCGCCGGCCGGACCGCAGCTCGGCGGCCATGACGTCCGCGATCAGGTTGCCGCCCGTGCGCTCCCGGTGCGCGCGCGCCTGGCCGAGCATCGTCGTCGTGCGCGGCGTGAGGTAGGGGTAGGCGTAGATCTGGCCGTGCGGGTGGTGCAGCGTCACGCCGATCGCCTCGCCGCGGTTCTCGAACGCGAACACCTGCGCGATGCCGTCGAGCCGGCTGAGCTCGGCGGTGCGGTCCGCCCATGCCTCGATGATCGTGCGCATGCGCGTCTCGCTGACGTCCGCGAGCGACTTCGTGGCGTCCGGGGAGAAGCAGATGACCTCGCAGCGGCCGACGGCGGGGCGCACCTCCCAGATCTCCTCGCCGTCGAGGGCGGTGGCGTCGTCGGGCTCGCCCGGGACACGCAGCAGTGAGGGGAACCGGTTCTCGAACACGACGACGTCGTAGTCGGTGTCCGGGATCTCGCCGTCGCTGTACTCCGCGCCCGGCTTGGCCGGGGCGAGCGGGTTGGCGTCGGCCGGCGGCAGGTGCGTGCGGTCCATGCGGTGGGTCGCCATGGGGACCCACTCGCCGGTGAGCGGATCGCGGCGCATCTGCGGACCGCGCGCGAGCGGCGAGTCCGGCCCGAACCTCGGCGTGAGGGGGCGCGGGTCGTCGAGCCGTCGGGTGGCGGCACCCGAGACGTACGGCTCGGAGTCGTCGAAGTAGAACAGGTCACGGCCATCGGCCATGTGGGTGTGCGTGCGGCGCACGGCCATCACGTTGCTCCGTCCTGGAGGGGGTGGGTGGGGACGAGGTGGAGCGAGGTCCCGGCGTCCGCGAGCGCGGTCCGGGCCTCGGGTTCGAGGGCGTCGTCGGTGACGAGGACGTCGACCTCGGCCAGGGGCAGGATCCGGCTGAGGCCGACCGTGCCCCACTTGCTGGAGTCCGCGACGACGACGACGCGGCTCGCGGCACGGGCCAGGGCGCGGTTGGTCTCGGCCTCGAGCAGGTTGGGCGTGGTGAGGCCGTCGGCGTCGAGGCCGTGCGCGCCGAGGAAGAGGACGTCGACGCGCAGGTTCTCGAGCGCGGTGACGGCGAGGGGGCCGACGAGCGCGTCCGACGGCGTGCGGCTCCCGCCGGTCAGCACGACCTCGATGCCGTGCCCGGCGCGGAACAGCGTGTCGGCGGCGGGCAGGGAGTTCGTCACGACCGTCAGGGGGCGCAGGTCGGCGCGGGCGGCGATGGCCTCGGCGAGCAGCTGCGTCGTCGTGCCGGCAGAGAGCGCGACCGAGCTGCCCGGCTGAACCGACGCGAGCGCCTCCCGGGCGATCGCGCGCTTCTCGTCGAGGGCGAGCGCGCGCTTGGACTCGAAGGCGGGCTCGTGGGCGGTCGCTGCCGCGTCGACAGCTCCGCCGTGCACCTTGCGCAGGACGCCCTTGGCGGCGAGCTCGGAGATGTCGCGGCGAACCGTCATGTCGGAGACACCGAGCTCCGCGACGAGGTCGGAGACGCGCACGGCGCCCTGCGCGCGGACCCGGGCGCGGATGCGGTCGTGCCGCTGCTTCGCAAGCATGCACTCAGTATCCAGCACAACTCAACAAAATCCAACACCCAACGTGGTCCTGCACGCCCAGCGCCCGCTGGCCCCGCCACCCGCGCGCTGTCCACCCCCGCACTGTCCACCCGCGACTTCGTGAGTTCGGGCGCCACTTCGTGAGTTACAACTGACGAAGTCGCGAGCAAAGTGACGAAGTCGCGGGCAGGTGCTGCGGAGAGCGCCCGGCCCGGCGGGTGGGATCATGGGGCGTGCCCGTCATCGCCTTCTTCGAGCCCCGCATCCCGCAGAACACCGGCAACGCGATCCGGTTGTCTGCCGTCACCGGTGCCCCGCTGCACCTGATCGAGCCGCTCGGCTTCGACCTGTCCGAGCCCAAGCTCAAGCGCGCCGGCCTCGACTACCACGACCTCGCGAACGTCACGCTGCACGCCGACCTCGAGGCCGCGCTCACCGCGTGGGGCCCGGCGGCGCGGGTGTTCGCGTTCACGACGCAGGCCACCGAGCGATACTCCGACATCACCTACCAGCCTGACGACGTCCTGCTGTTCGGCCCCGAGCCCACCGGGTTGCCCGACGACGTCCTCGCCCACCCTGGCATCACGGCGCAGGTGCGCATCCCGATGCTCCCGCAGCGCCGGTCGCTCAACCTGACCAGCTCGGCATCCATCGCGATCTACGAGGCGTGGCGCCAGGCGGGCTTCCCCGACGGCGAGTAGCCGCCGGAACACGCCGGGGTCGGAGTAGTAGCCCCCGCGCGTCACCTGAAGTAGGCGCCCCCGTTCACGTCGGTGACCGTCCCGGTGACGAACGACGCCGCCGGGGAGGCGAGGAAGCACACGGCCGCGGCGACGTCGTCGGGGTACCCCGCACGCTCGAGCGGGATCCCGCGGACGGTCGCGGCGCGCTTCTCGGGCGTCGAGAAGGTCTCGTGGAACGGGGTGTCGGTGATGTAGCCCGGGGAGACGAGGTTGACGGTCGCGCGACGCGGCGCGACCTCCTTGGCGAGCCCCCGGACCAGGCCCTCGAGGGCCGTCTTCGACGCGGCGTACGCCGCCGACCCGGCCGACCCGCCCGTCTCCCCGGCGATCGAGCCCACCATGACGATGCGCCCGCCGTCGGGCAGCGAGCGCAGCACCTCTCTGGTCACCAGGAAGGCCGAGGTCACGTTGACGTCCATGACGGCGCGCCAGTGGTCCAGGTCCATGTCGGCGATCGCCACCCGGCCGACCAGGCCCCCGGCGTTGTTCACCAGGATGTCGACCGGCCCGCCGAGAGCGTCGGCCGCCCGTCCGACGACGTCGCGCACCTGCACCTCGTCTGTCGCGTCCAGCGCCAGCGCGGCCGACCGCCGCCCCAGCGTCCGGATCTCCGCCGCCACCTCGTCGCCGTCGTGCGAGCGGTAGGTGACCACGACATCGGCGCCGGCGCGAGCCAGTGCGAGGGCGACCGTCCGGCCGATCCCGACCCCCGCCCCCGTGACGAGCGCGCGGCGCCCCGTCAGGTCGAAGGAGACGTGGCCGTCAGATCCTAGGGTGGGAGCGCTCATGGCCCCACGCTAGCCCGCACCACCCGACGCGGGCGCCCCCACGAGGGATAAGGTCAGATGTCTGCGTACCGAAGGAGGCGCGCCGTGACCACCCCCCGCCCCGCACGCACGCTGGGTGCCTATGCGCTCGAGCCCACCATCGACGACGCCCGCGCGGTCGGGGAGTTCTACGACGGTCTGCGCGCCCTCGAGATCGACGTCATCGAGCACCCCCTGATGGCCACGGGTCACCCGAGCCTCAAGGCCGCGTGGCAGCGTCGGCACCTGCACGACTGGCAGCTCGTGGTGACCGCCATCCCGCGCACCATGGTGCGCCTGAGCCACGCACCCGGCTACGGCCTCGCGTCGAGCGACGAGGACGGCCGTCTCGCGGCGCTCGCGGACCTCGCCGACGTGCGGGACCTCACGCTCCGGCTGGCCGACGAGGCTGGCCGTCCCCGCGTCCTCGCCGTCGAGGTGCACAGCGCCCCCGCACCGACGCACGGCTCTGCCCGCGGCGTCGTCGGGTCCGCCGGTGCGTTCGCGCGCTCCCTTGCCGAGATCGCCACCTGGGACCTCGCCGGGGCGGAGATCGTGATCGAGCACAACGACGCGCTCGTCGCCGAGCAGGAGCCGGCCAAGGGCTTCTTCCCGCTGGCCGACGAGATCGCCGTCGCGCGCGCCGTGGGGGGCGGTCCGGCCGGGGGCGCGCACCCGGTCGTCGGCGTGTCCGTGAACTGGGGGCGCTCCGCGATCGAGGGCCGGTCCGCGAGCACGCCGCTCGCCCACACGCGCGCGGCGGCGGAGGCCGGTGTGCTCCGGGGGATCGTCTTCTCGGGCGCGACGGACCAGCACTCTGCGTGGGGCGAGCCGTGGGACGACGGACACATCGCCCCGCACGGCGACGACCGGGCCCTCGCGGCGTCGTCGGCGTCCTTGCTCGGGCTCGCGCAGATGCGGGCGACGCTCGCGGCCGCCGGGGACGCACCGCTCGCGTTCGTCGGCGCCAAGATCACGACCCAGCCGGCCGACGCCGACGTCGCCACCCGCCTCGAGGTCGCCCGCGCCACCCTGGCCCTCCTCGAAGAAGCCACCCACCCTCACCCGCACGCGTAAACCCGCACTCCTCCCCCCGCTCGCTGAGTGCGTGATTTTGGCGGTCGTCTCGCGCGTTCACACCGCCAAAAACACGCACTCAGCGGGAGATGGCGGGGGCGGGGCGGGTCAGGTGGGGATCGGGGGGTCCTTGATCTCCGCCAGGGCCTGGTCGAGGATCGCCAGGAACGCCTCGCGCTGGTCGCGGCGGACGCTGTGGCCCGCGTCGAGCCGGTGCACGTGGCCCGCGTCGCCCAGCAGCTGGGCGGCCCGAGCGCCGTCGGCCATCGTCACGACGCTGCCCCGGCCCGGGTCGCCCGCCAGGACGGTCGTGCGGAACTCTCCGTCGGGGGCGAGGTCAGCCAGCGACTCCACCCAGTCGCGCTCGCGCCACACGTGCGGAGGCTCCACCAGCTGCGGGTCCACGGCTTTCTTGGCGTGCGCCCACGGCGCCATCTCGTCGTCCGCCCAGCCCGGGTTCTCGTCGCGCACCTGCGACAGCAGCTGCACGAACGGCGCCGCGTCGAGGTCGCGCAGCCAACCGGTCAGGTCCGCCGGGAGCCGGCCCTCGCCGTCCGACATCGCCGTCCACGCGGGGTCCTCGAGCACGAGCGCGGACACGAGGGCGGGCGCGCGCAGCGCGAAGTCCTGCGCGACGACGCCGCCCATCGAGTGCCCGACGAGCGCCGCCGGGCGCTGGGCGACCTTCCGGACGATCGTCGCGACGTCGTCGGCGAGGTCGCGGATCCGGAAGGGCCCAGGCAACAGCTGCGAGTCACCGTGGCCGCGCGCGTCCGGGACGATCACGAGGTAGCGCTCGGCCAGGTGCTCAACGGTCCCCGGCCAGCACGCCCCCGAGTCGGCGAGCCCGTGCAGCAGGACGACCGGCCGGTTCTCGGGCGACCCGTAGGCGGCCCACCACAGGTGGCCGAGCCGCCCCGCGCCGGCCTGCGCCACGCCGTAGTAGTGCTCGCTCACGTCGTCCATCCTCGTCGACGGCGCCCGGTCACGCCGTGTCGAACCCTAGCCGGATCGGGGCGGTCGTGGCGACGGACAGATCCCACCACCTGCGCCCACCGACGACGACGGCGCCCGCCCTCGTTCAGAGAGCGGGCGCCGTCGGCTCGTGCGTCCGGTCAGGCGCGGGCGGCCGCGTCCGGACCGGAGGTGTCCGACGGCACGCCACCTGCGGTCGAGGCCGCCGGCACCGTGAGCGGATCGATCTCCGGAAGCTCGGGCTCGGGCTTGTGCTCCGAGCGAGCGACGCCGCGGAACGTGAACTCGCCCAGCGGACCCTCACCCTCGGCGTCCACCACGATGACCTGGCCCTCCTTGATGTCCCCGAACAGGATCTTCTCGGAGAGCACGTCCTCGATGTCGCGCTGGATCGCGCGGCGCAGCGGACGCGCGCCCAGCACCGGGTCGTACCCACGCTCGGAGAGCAGCACCTTGGCCGCCTTCGTCACGTCGATGCTCATGTCCTTGGCGCGCAGACGCTTGTCGAGCTTCGCGAGCATCAGGTCGACGATCTTGATGATCTCGTCCTGCGTGAGCTGCGGGAACACGACAGTGTCGTCGACGCGGTTGAGGAACTCGGGGCGGAAGTGCTGCTTGAGTTCGTCGTTGACCTTGGCCTTCATGCGCTCGTAGTCGGTCGAGAGCGCGCCACCGGCGCTGAAGCCCGTGCTCAGGCCCTTGGCGATGTCCCGCGTGCCGAGGTTGGTCGTCATGATGATGACGGTGTTCTTGAAGTCGACCACACGGCCCTGGGAGTCGGTCAGTCGACCGTCCTCGAGGATCTGCAGCAGCGAGTTGAAGATGTCCGCGTGGGCCTTTTCGACCTCGTCGAACAGCACGACCGAGAACGGCTTGCGGCGGACCTTCTCCGTCAGCTGGCCACCCTCGTCGTAGCCGACGTAGCCGGGGGGCGAGCCGAACAGCCGTGAGACCGTGTGCTTCTCCGAGAACTCCGACATGTCGAGCTGGATGAGCGCGTCCTCGTCGCCGAAGAGGAACTCGGCGAGCGCCTTGGCGAGCTCGGTCTTGCCGACACCCGTGGGGCCGGCGAAGATGAACGACCCGCCGGGACGCTTCGGGTCCTTGAGCCCGGCGCGCGTGCGTCGGATCGCCTGGGAGAGCGCCTTGATGGCTGCCTCCTGGCCGACGACCCGCTTGTGCAGCTCGTCCTCCATGTGCAGCAGCCGGCTCGACTCCGCCTCGGTGAGCTTGAACACCGGGATGCCGGTCGCCAGGGCGAGGACCTCCGCGATCAGGTCGTCGTCGACCTCGGCGACCGTGTCCAGGTCACCGGCCTTCCACGCCTTCTCGCGCTCGGCCCGCTTGGCGGTGAGCTGCTTCTCGGTGTCGCGCAGGCCCGCGGCCTTCTCGAAGTCCTGCTCGTCGATCGCGGACTCCTTGTCGCGGCGCGCGGCCGCGATCTCCTCGTCCAGCTCGCGCAGCTCCGGCGGCGCCGTCATGCGGCGGATGCGCAGGCGAGCGCCGGCCTCGTCGACCAGGTCGATCGCCTTGTCCGGCAGGAAGCGGTCGTTGACGTAGCGGTCCGCGAGCGTGGCCGCCGCGACGAGCGCGCCGTCCGTGATCGAGACGCGGTGGTGCGCCTCGTAGCGGTCACGCAGTCCCTTGAGGATCTCGATCGCGTGCTCGAGCGTGGGCTCGGCGACCTGGATCGGCTGGAAGCGACGCTCGAGCGCGGCGTCCTTCTCGATGTGCTTGCGGTACTCCTCGAGCGTGGTCGCCCCGATGGTCTGGAGCTCGCCGCGCGCGAGCATCGGCTTGAGGATGCTCGCCGCGTCGATCGCGCCCTCGGCCGCGCCAGCGCCGACGAGCGTGTGGATCTCGTCGATGAACAGGATGATGTCGCCGCGCGTGCGGATCTCCTTGAGGACCTTCTTCAGGCGCTCCTCGAAGTCACCGCGGTAGCGGGACCCGGCCACGAGCGCGCCGAGATCGAGCGTGTAGAGCTGCTTGTCCTTGAGCGTCTCGGGGACGTCGCCGCGCACGATGTCCTGCGCGAGGCCCTCGACGACGGCGGTCTTGCCGACGCCGGGCTCGCCGATCAGGACGGGGTTGTTCTTGGTGCGGCGCGACAGCACCTGCATGACGCGCTCGATCTCCTTGGCGCGACCGATCACGGGGTCGAGCTTGCCCTCGCGGGCCGCCTGCGTGAGGTTGCGGCCGAACTGGTCGAGCACGGCCGAGCCGGCGGGCTGGCCCTCGGCCGGCGCGCCCGAGGCGACCGGCTCCTTGCCCTGGTAGCCGGACAGCAGCTGGATGACCTGCTGACGCACGCGGTTGAGGTCAGCGCCGAGCTTCGTCAGCACCTGTGCGGCGACGCCCTCGCCCTCGCGGATCAGGCCGAGCAGGATGTGCTCGGTCCCGATGTAGTTGTGGCCGAGCTGCAGCGCCTCGCGCAGGGACAGCTCGAGCACCTTCTTGGCGCGGGGGGTGAACGGGATGTGCCCCGACGGCGCCTGCTGGCCCTCCCCGATGATCTCGGTGACCTGCGAGCGCACGGCGTCCAGGGAGATCCCCAGGGACTCGAGCGCCTTGGCGGCGACTCCTTCTCCCTCGTGGATCAGTCCGAGCAGGATGTGCTCGGTCCCGATGTAGTTGTGGTTGAGCATCCGTGCCTCTTCCTGGGCAAGGACGACCACCCGACGGGCTCGGTCGGTGAATCTCTCGAACATCTGCTGCTCCTCACGAGCGGCGAACACCCGCACCCCGGTAGTGCACAGGTCTGACCGCATCGACTCTAACGGCGCAGCCCCCCACGCGATGCCTGTGTTCGCCAGCGGCGTGATCGGTCGTGCTGTCAGGTGGCAGGCGGACCCGCCGGGGCGGCGCCGTGGGCCTCCGCGAATGCGATCTCACCGAGCTCGCGACGCGACCGCACCCCGAGCTTCTTGAAGATCTTGCTCACGTGCACCTCGACGGTCCGCACCGAGAGCGCGAGGGAGTCGGCGATCTGCCGGTTGGACGCGCCGGCGACGACGGCGAGCGCGACCTCGAGCTCCCGCTCCGTCAGGGCGGTGGCCCAGCCGGGGACGGCGGTGACGGCGGGACGGACCGGGGTCGGGGGCGTCCGGGCGTCGCGACCGCTCGACAGGCGTCCACGCAGGACCTCAGGCGTCGGCTGTGGTGCGGCCGCCTCCGCAGGGCGATCGGTCCAGCTCACGGGCGCAGCGGTCCCCCGGGCCGAGGCGGCGGTGTCCACCGGCTGCGTCGAGCCGGTCGACGGCGTCTGCCGCGAGAGCGCGGCGAGGTCCGCGCGGGCGACCCGCGCGACCGTCTGCGCACCAGCCTGGTCGAGCAGGTCGATCGCACCGACGAGGTGGTGGCGCGCGCGGGTGGGGTCCTTCTCGCGCAGCGCCCACCCGGCCGCGAGCGAGTTGCGGCCGAGCTCGAAGGTGGACACCAGGCCCCGGCCCACCTCGGCGAGCCGGTCGAGGGCGCGCTCGAGCTCGTGCGGAGGGGCGAGCAGCACGGCGTTGCGGGCCGCCTGCGCCGCGCGCCACGGCTCCGGCAGGTAGCGGCGGTGCTCCGCGAGAAGCTCCTCCGCGTGCCGCGCCTCGTCCGGCCGGCCGGCGCGGACGAGCGTGTTGATGACGTCGGGCATCGGGATGGGGAACACCCACGCGTCGTCGGGCCGGGCCCGCTCGAGCGCCAGGACCATGAGCGTCCCTGCCTCAGCCGGGTGACCGTGCAGCGCCATCTCCGCAGCCCGGTCGATGCTCGCCGAGGCACGTGCGAGCAGCGGGGCCTGCCCGCTTGTCGAGGCGATGGCCGCGGCGACCGCGCCGATCTCGCCCACGCACAGGACGTCGAGCCGGCGCGCGAGGCGCGCGCCGAGGCCGGAGAGCTGGACGGACACGGGCGCCTCGAAGGCCGCGGCCTGCAGCCCGGAGCGCGCCGAGCCGAGGTCGCCCGCCCAGGACTGGACCAGCGCGTAGACGACCTGGAGCTCGGCCACCTCGCTCGGTGTCCGGGCGTTGAGCCCTGCCGAGGACCAGCCGTGCCCCTGCTCGAGGTCGATGCTCCGCGCCAGCTCGCTCGTCACGAGACGGAGCGCGGCGTCGTACTTTCCGTCGCGGGCGTGCACGAGAGCGTTGATCGTGCCGGCGAACGACGTGTAGCGCGGGCTGTCCTCGAGGGTCGGTGCGACGAGCTCGGGCTCGAACCCGGAGACCCCGAAGAGGCCGAGCCAGATCCGGCCGAGCCGGATCACACGCTCGCGCCGCAGATCGCCGCCGAGGGCCGAGGCCGTCTGCAGCATGCGGCGCGCCGCGGTGCCCTCCCCGCGCGCGGCGTGCAGGTTGGCGACCGCGATCGCGGCGATCAGGATCTGCGTGACGTACCCGGGCGGCAGGTCCTCCTCCGGAGTCGTGCGGCACCGTTCGAGGTGCTGGTCCAGGAGGTCGCCGGGAACCTGGGGGTTCACCGCGGAGACCACCTCGATGAGGCTGGCGACGGTCGCGGCCTGCACCGCGAGGTCGCCCGCCTGGTTCGCGAACCCGAGGCGCGCGAGGGCGTCCCACACGAGCCCGGAGGCGGCGGCGGCGCGTCCGGCGAGCGCTGCAGCGCTCGCCTGCTGCGCGCCCTCGGCCAGGCCGGAGGCCTCGCGCGCCACGCGGTACGCCCACGCCGCGTCCCCGCGCTGGAGCAGCGTCTCTGCTACCTCGACCAGGCGCGGCACCAGGGTCGCGTCCCCGTCGAGCGAGGCCTGGGAGAGGTGCCAGGTCTGGGCGTCGTCGTCGTCGAACTTGCCGGCGGCGCGAGCGAGCGCAGCGTGCGCCCGTGCGGCCTGCACCACGCTCGAGCGCACGAGGACCAGTTGCCGCAGGCGCTCGTCCGCGAAGCCCACCCGGCCCGAGTGCACCCGGAGGCACGGCGCCAGCGGCCCGTCGACGAGGTCCTCGATCGACAGTCCCGTCGCCAGGAGGAGGCCGTCCACACGGTTGCGGACCGACAGCGCCGCGATCCGCAGCGCGTCCTCGTGCTCCGCGGAGATCGACTCCAGGACCGGCTCGCAGCAGCGCAGCAAGGCGGGTACCGCAGGAAGCGGCTCCGGCAGCGCGCTGTGGCCGGCGAGCTGCTGCTCCGTGAGCACGCGCGCGACCTCGGCGATCGCGCCGACGTTGCCGCTGAGCGCACGGGTCAGCTGACCCGCGACGTAGGGCGAGATCGCGCCGTGGCGCTCCCCCGCGATGAGGCGCAGCGCTTCTGGCGCTTCGATGGGGCGCAGGTCGCGCAGCTCGTAGGGCTGCGGCAGGTGCACGAGCTCGCTGGCGGACCGAGCCGTGGCCAGGAGGGTCAGCGACGCCCACCGCTGGGCGACCATGGAGACGATGATGTAGCGGCTGAGCTCGTCGATCTGGTCGAGGTCGTCCACAGCGAGCACCAGCAGGTCCCCCGCGAGCGCGACCTCGAGCCACTGGCCGAGCAGGGTCGCGACGAGGTCCGGGGACTCCGCGTCGCCGGCACACCAGCGGTCGAGCATCTCGCGCAGCGCCTCAGGCACCTGGTTCCCGGACGACTGCGCGAGCTGGTCGACGAAGAGCCGCGCGTACTCGCCGGGGTGGATCGCCCCGTACGGTCCGGCCGCGGCGTTGACCCGCAGCTGGTGGACCGTGTGGCGGGAGTCGCGCTCGATCGCGCGCTGCACGGCCATCGCGAGCGCGTTCGTCAGGAGGGTCGTCTTGCCCGACCCGACGTCACCCACCCACACGATGACCCCACCGCCGCCGAGCACGACCGCGCAGGCGTGCTCGACCTCGGTCTGACGCACCACGTGCGCTTCACGCGCCCGAGTCTCCGGATCGCGCGCGAGCCCCCTCAGCGGAGCCATCTTGTCCTCATTGCTGTGTCGTCGTTCCCCCGGACCCCTCTGGTACCCCTCACCCGTCAGCCCCTGGGCGGGTGTCGTGCAGCACCGTCACCGGTCCGTCGTTGACCAGCGCCACCGCCATGTCGGCGCCGAACCTGCCGGCGCCCACCCGGACGCCCTCACCCTGGAGCGCCGTGATCACCTCATCGACCAGCGGCTGGGCGACATGACCTTTTGCCGCCGCGTTCCATGTGGGTCGTCGTCCCTTGCGCACATCGCCGTAGAGGGTGAACTGGCTGATCACGAGCACGGGAGCGTCCACGTCCACCACCGAGCGCTCGTCCCGCAGGATCCGCAGGTGCGCGATCTTGCGCGCGACCGCCCGCGCGTCGTCGAGCGTGTCGTCGTGGGTCGCCCCGACGAGCGCGACCAGGCACGGCTCGTCGAACCGCGCCAGGACGTCACCGGCGACGCTCACGCTCGCCTGCGAGGCACGCTGGACCACGACGCGCACGTCACCAGCCCCCGCGTCCGCGCCCGCTGCCCCCGGAACCACGACCATACGGCGCGACCGCGGGCTTGACGTCGACCAGGTAGACGATCGCCGCGACGGCCGACAGCAGACCGATGAAGCTCAGCCCGCCGCCCCCGAGCGGGTACGGCAGCGCGAGGAAGCCGAACAGCGCGGCCACGACGAGCACGATCGCCCAGAACTTCTTGGTGCGCTTGCCCTCGGCCGGGAAGGCTCGGGCGGGCCGGGTGGCGAGGTCCACGAGGCAGTAGACCTGCGCGGCGAAGATCGCGACGGCGAGAACGAGCACGATGAGGGCCTGCAGGTCGGAGAACACCTTCGGAGTGTACGATCCGCCCGGCGGGCTCTGCTGTCCGAGAGTGACAGGTTCGGGGCTATTGAGGCCGTAGCACCCACGGAAATCACCCCTGCTGGTCGCCCGGGCGGCCGGGACTCACCCCGGCCTGGGCGCGACAGCCTCCGAGCAGCGTGACGCCTCCGGTGCCGTCAGCGCGGACGCAGCCCGCGTGCGACCGGACCGCGGGCGGCGGGCCTGTCCGTGGAGACGCCCTCGGGGTCCACCACGACCTCCTGCGTCGCGGCCACCGCTCCGCCGTCACAGTCCACCGTGAGCTCGGCCCCGGGGTCCGTCGAGCGCTTGAGGACCGCAAGCGCAACCGGTCCGAGCTCGTGGTGGCGTGCCACCGACGTCACGACGCCCACGGACCGCTCGCCGAGCCGCACCGCCGCCCCGACCTCGGGGAGCAGGTGGCCCGACCCGTCCAGGTGAGCGAGGGTGAGCCTCCGCGGGGGACGACCGAGGTTGTGGACGCGGGCGACCGTCTCCTGTCCGCGATAGCAGCCCTTCGTCAGGTGCACCGCCGTCCGCAGCCAGTCGACCTCGTGCGGGATCGTGCGGTCGTCGACCTCGTGGCTGGCACGCGGGCGCAGCGCCTCGACGCGCAGCGCCTCCGCCGCCCAGGTCCCGGCGACGACCCACCCGGACGCCTCCCGCTGCCGGACGGCGTCCGCGAGCCCGGCGCGCGGCACGAGCACCAGCCGCCACGGTCGCTGCGCGCCCGGGTGCTCGGCGTCCGCCGGCCCGTAGCGCGTGCTGCCCGGCGCGGTGGTCGGCCAGGGGTCGGACCACGCCAGCGGCTCGCCCTCGGCGGACTCGGCGCGCACGGGCTCGCCGAGCGCCGCCCAGTCCGCCGTCACGTCGGCGACCTCGACGCGCATCATGAAGCGCATCTTGTCCAGCCATCCCGCCAACTCCGCGGGACGCTCGGTGACCAGCCAGGTGGTGACGCCGTCGTCCACGACGCCCGCCGCGTGCTCGACGTGACCGTGCGGGTCCAGGACCAGCGTCTCCGTCGACGTTCGGGGCTCGAGCCCGGTGAGGTGCTGCGACGTGATCGAGTGCAGCCACGAGAGCCGGTCCGGGCCGGTCACCGTGACGACACCGAGGTGGGACTGGTCGACCACGGCCGCCCCGCGCGCGAGGGCGCGCTGCTCCGCGGTCGGGTCGCCGTAGTGCCAGGCCACGCCCTCGTCCGCACCGGCGGCGGCGACGGCGCCGCGGCGGTCAAGCAGGGGGCTGCGCACGGTCACTGGTCCTGCCGGACGAGCTGCGCCGAGGCGTAGGACTGCAGCGGCTGGCCGAACGCGGCGAGCTCCCACACCCACATGAGGTCTCCCTCGACGAGGCCGAACAGACGCTTGGACGCCGTGACCTCCGCAGCGGTGGCCGTGCGCGCGATCAGGTCGCTGACGAGGTCCACGCGTCCGTTGCCGACGGCGCCCACGTAGACCGACGCCCGGCCCGAGGGATCACAGAGCAGGACCTCGAGCGGGGTCTTGTCCCCTGGCAGGTCCTCGGGGCGCTCCGGCGGCACGCGCCAGTAGCCGGTCTCCGTCGACCAGACCAGGTCAGCACCGTGCTCGTCGCCGGCCTCGGCCGGCAGGCGCAACGTGGACGTGTAGCGCAGGTACGGGCCACCGTCGTGGTCGAACACGACCTCTTGCACGAACCGGGCCTCGGGGACGGTCGGGTAGGCGATCACACCCTCGCCGCGCCAGGTACCGACGAGCCACGCGAGGGGGTAGACCTCAGGCGCGAGGTCGTCCGGGATCGAGAACGTCATCGGTGCGTCAGCTCTGACCCTTGTACAGGCGGTAGACGACGAAGCCGGCGAACCACGTGATCGTGATGACCGCAGCGACCAGGAGACCGATGAAGACTGCTTCGAGTGCTTCCATGCGCCCGATCCTACCTGCCGGTCGGGACGCACCCTAGGGTGGCGGCATGAGCTCGCGCCCCCTCGTCATCAAGGTCACCGCCGGCCCGGAGCGCGCCGAGGCGTGCAACCAGGCGTTCACCGTCGCCGCGACCGCGGTGGCCGCGGGCGTCGAGGTCAGCCTCTGGCTGACGGGCGAGGCCTCGTGGCTGGCCCTGCCCGGCCGCGCGGCGCAGCTCGAGCTCGCGCACGCGGCGCCGCTCGACGACCTGCTCGAGGCGGTGCTGGCCGCCGGGACCGTCACGCTGTGCACCCAGTGCGCGCTGCGGCGCGAGATCGGGGCCGACGACGTCGTGCCGGGTGTGCGGATCGCGGGCGCCGCGACCTTCGTCGAGGAGATCCTGGGCCAGGGCGTGCAGGCGCTCGTGTACTGAGCCGGCGCCCGGCCGTCCGGCGCCCCCGCCGTCGACCTCCCGGCGGCGTCAGGCCTGGACGACGACGATCGTGCCCACGATGTAGATCAGCATGCCGCCGACCAGGATGGGGAGCGTCACTGCGCCGAGCGCGCCGTCACGGCGACGAGCCTCGGGCAGGTGCTCGAGCAGGACGTGCAGCGACGCCACCAGGACACCGGCGACCATCCCGCCCCACGCCCCCTGGCCCGCGCCGAGGGCCGGCAGCGCCGCGGCGACACCCGCGCCGGCGAGGAGCGCCGCACCCGTGGTCAGCACCACGTTGAGCCAGCCGCGCCAGGGCAGCGCGGCGCTGACGGCGGCGGCGACCGCCAGGCAGGCCGCGCTCGTCACCACCAGCGACTCGCCGCCCGCGTCCTGAGCGGCTGCGAGCCAGCCTGCCCCGGCGACCACGATGACGACCCCGCCGACCATCGCCGACAGGGACTCGACGAGCCGGACCCGGCCGTCGCGACGCAGCACCTCGCGCACGAACGCGAGGATCAGGCCGATCGCCACCACGAGCGGCAGGTCGCGCAGCCCGGCCTGGGGCGCGAGGCGGACGGCCGCGACCGCGCCTGCTCCGGCGAGGGCGAGGACGGTGGTCGCACCGGCGCGCCACGGGAGGTCGAGCAGGACGGGCCACCCGTAGGCGAACAGGCCCACCACGGCGAGCGTGAGGAGCGTGAGCGGAGCCGCTCCCAGCGTCGCGGCCACCGCGAAGGCGGCGGCGAGCAGCGAGGTGAGGACCGCGCGGGTCGAGTTCGTCATGGTGAGGTCCGGGGTCGGGGAGGGAGCACGGAGTGGATTGTTCCCTAGATCGCGGGCGGGCTCCACGTCGGTCCTGCTGAGACGCTGCCGGGCAAGCGAGTCCTGTGACGGTACCGTGGAGGCGATCAAGCGGAGGTGACGCGTGGCCGAGCTCTTGCTCCTGACCCCGGCGACTGGTGCGTCGGCGCAGGTCCTGCCTGCGCTCGGACTGCTCGCGCACCGCGTCCGGGTGCTTCCGATGGAACCTTCCGCGCTGGTGGACGCACCGGACTCCGACGTGATCCTGCTCGACGCGCGCACCGACCTCGCTGGCGCCCGCACCACGTGCCGCGTCCTGCAGGCCACGGGGTTGACGGTCCCCCTCGTGCTGATCCTCACCGAGGGCGGCCTGACCGTCGTGACCGCAGAGTGGGGAGCGGTCGACCTGCTGCTGACGACGGCGTCCCCGGCCGAGGTCGAGGCCCGGCTGCGCATCGCCGTCGAGCGCGCCCGCGGGCTCAGCGAGGCGGACACACCGCAGGAGATCTCCTCCGGCGACCTCGTCATCGACGCCACCGGCTACACGGTGCGCGTCCGGGGCGTCCCGATCGACCTCACGTACAAGGAGTTCGAACTGCTCAAGTACCTGGGTCAGCACCCGGGGCGCGTCTTCACGCGAGCGCAGCTGCTGCAGGAGGTGTGGGGATACGACTACTACGGGGGCACCCGGACCGTCGACGTGCACGTCCGACGCCTGCGCGCGAAGCTCGGCCCCGAGCACGAGCAGCTGATCGGCACGGTGCGCAACGTCGGGTACCGGTTCGACCCGCCCGCGAGCCGGCGCGCCGCCGCCGGACGAACTGACGCCGACGACGCATCGCCGTCGGCGACCGTCGACGCGACGCCCCCGCCCGCCCTGCACGAGAGCACCCCCGGTGGCCACTGACTACACCTCCGTCCTGCTGGACGGCCCCTGGACGCACACCTTCGTGGCCGCCAACGGCGCGCGCTTCCACGTCGCCGTCGCGGGGCCGGACGACCCCGACGCGCCGCTCGTGCTGCTCATGCACGGCTTCCCCCAGATGTGGTGGGCCTGGCGCGACCAGATCCCCGCGCTCGCTGCGGCGGGCTACCGCGTCGCCGCGATGGACCTGCGCGGCGTGGGGGCGTCCGACAAGCCCCCGCTCGGCTATGACGTGCCGACGCGCACCCGGGACGCGGCCGGCGTCATCCGGGCCCTCGGTGCCGACACCGCCGTCGTCGTCGGGCACGGGCTCGGGGCGACCGTCGCGTGGGCGATGCCGACGCTGCAGCCCCACGTGACGCGCGGCGTCGTCGCCCTCAGCGCGCCCCACCCGGCGCACCTGCACCACCCGTCCCGAGAGCGCTACACGCGCTCAGCGTGGGCTCGTCTCGCGCTGTTCCAGCTCCCGGCACTGCCCGAACGCGCCCTGGCCGGCCGCGGCCTCGTGGCGCGAGTCCTCATGGACTGGTCACGGCGTCCGTTCGCCCCTGACGTCCTGGACACGTACGAGACCGCCATGACCGTGCCCTTCGCCTCCCGCGGCTTCGCCGAGGCGCTGCGCTGGGTGCTGCGCTCCCGGGCACGGCTCGACGGGCGGCGCTTCCTGTCCGGCGTCCGGCGTCCGGTGACGGTGCCGGTCCTGCAGCTGCACGGTGGCGCCGACCCGGTCGCTCCCGTCGCCGGCGTCGACCTCGACGGCGCTGCGCTCTGCCAGGACTATCGCTTCGAGGTGCTGCCCGACGTCGGCCACTTCCTGCCGGAGGAAGCGCCGGACGAGGTCACGTCTCACCTGCTCGCGTTCCTCGCTCGCGTCACCGGAGCCTGAGCCACCAGCCCGGCTGACGGGCACAGGTGCGCGATCGCGCAGTCCCCGCACGCCGGGCGACGAGCGTGGCACACGCGGCGGCCGTGGAAGATCAGGCGGTGCGACACCAGCGTCCACTCGCGCCGCTCGATCAGCGCCGCGAGGTCGGTCTCGACCTTGACCGGGTCCTCGTTCGTGGTCCAGCCCAGGCGCCGCGCGAGACGCCCGACGTGGGTGTCGATCGTCAGCCCGGGCACCCCGAAGGCGTCACCCAGGACGACGTTCGGGGTCTTTCGTCCGACGCCGGGCAGGCTGACCAGGTCGGCCTGCCGGTTCGGCACCGCGCCGCCGAACCGTTCGCACAGTGCGGCGCCGATGCCGACGAGGGCCTTGGCCTTGGCCCGGTGGAAACCCGTGGGGCGGATGATCGCCTCGACCTCCTCGACGTCGGCTCCGGCGTACGCCGCGGCGTCCGGGAACCGGGCGAACAGCGCGGGCGTGACCTGGTTGACCCGGACGTCCGTCGTCTGCGCCGAGAGCACCGTGGCGACGAGCAGCTCCAGGGGTGTGCGGAAGTCGAGCTCGCAGCGCGCGTCCGGATGGACCTCGGCAAGCAGCCGGTTGGTACGGCGCGCTCGTCGCACGAGCGCCACAGCAGGAGTCACGCGACCAGCCTAGGCCGCCCGTACCTCTCAAGTTCTGGGCCTCGCGCGCCGATGCTCTCAGGTGGTGCCAGGGCACCGTACGGCAGTCGAGCGGGCAGGAGGTGCAGCGAGCATGGACAGCCCCGAGGCGACGCTGGAGGAGCTGCGCGCGAAGCGTCGGCTGCTGCGCGCCGAGTCGACGCGCGTCATGCACTGGCAGCGCCTGGTCCGCGCCCGGATCGACCTCGCCGTCGCCGGCGCGCTCCTGCCGGAGCGCCTGGGCGTCGACATCGCGGCGCCGCTGACGCCCGCCGACACCGCCTACCTGCCGGACCACCGCCACCTCGCGCAGGTCGTGCGCGGCACGGCGGTCGCTGCCGGCGTGTTCGACCTGGGCGAGCTGCGCGACCTCGAGGAGCGCCTGCGGGACTACGCGAACGTCGTCCGCACCCACCTCGAGCTGACGACGAACCTGATCGTCAACCGCCTCGCGGCCGAGCACCAGGCCGACTCGCCCGACCTCGCACCTGCCTCTTGAGCGTGGCTGGGGCAGAATGGAGCAGGTAGCGACCCCGCCGACGGACGAAGGACTGATCTCGTGGATGAAGCCGTAGTGCTCGCCGCCCCGTTGTTCGCGGGCCTGGACCCGCATGAGACGCAGCCGCTGCTGGAGGCCATGTCGACCGTCCGGCTGGGTCGTGGGGAGGTTCTGTTCACCGAGGGCGAGCCCGGCGACCGGCTCTACGTGATCGGGGACGGCAAGATCAAGCTCGGCCGCCGGTCCACCGACGGGCGCGAGAACCTCCTCGCGGTGCTCGGCCCTGGCGAGATGTTCGGCGAGCTCTCGCTGTTCGACCCGGGCCCCCGCACCCTGACCGCCTCGGCGGTGTCCGACGCGACGCTGTACGAGCTGTCGCACGACGAGCTCATCCGTTGGCTCCAGACCCACCCGGGCATGAGCAAGTACCTGCTGGGAGCGTTGGCGCGTCGCCTGCGCCGCACCAACGAGAACCTCGCCGACCTCGTCTTCTCCGACGTCCCGGGCCGCGTGGCCAAGGCGCTGCTGGACCTGTCGACGCGGTTCGGCCAGCCGCTCGACGAGGGCATCCGCGTCGCGCACGACCTGACGCAGGAGGAGCTGGCGCAGCTCGTGGGCGCATCGCGCGAGACCGTCAACAAGGCGCTGGCCGACTTCGCCGCTCGCGGCTGGGTCCGCCGCGAGGGCCGTGCGGTCGTCCTCCTGGACCTCGACCGCCTGGAGCGCCGCGCCCGCTGAGGCGCGCCACAGAGAAGAATGGGCGGTATCGGTCGTCATCCACGACCGATACCGCCCATTCTTCGTCCGCAGGGGGACCGGGGCTCAGCGGACCTCGACGATCAGCTCGACCTCGACGGGCGAGTCGAGCGGGAGCACCGCGACACCGACGGCGCTGCGCGCGTGCACCCCAGCGGCCCCGAAGACCTGGCCCAGCAGCTCGCTGGCACCGTTGACGACGGCGGGCTGGCCCGTGAACGCAGGGTCGCTGGCGACGAAGCCGACGACCTTGACCACCCGCACCACGTCGTCGAGGTTCCCGACGACGTCGCGCACGGCGGCGAGGGCGTTGAGCACCGCGGTGCGCGCCAGCGTCGCGGCCGCAGCGGGGTCCACGAGCGTCGGCCCGTCGCCGACCTTGCCGGTGGCGGGCAGAGCGCCGTCGACGAACGGCAGCTGACCCGAGGTGTAGACGTGGTCGCCGCTGCGTACTGCCGGGACGTACGACGCGAGCGGGGCGGCCACCGGCGGAAGCTCGAGGCCGAGCTCCGCCAGACGTGCCGCGATCTGGCCGGTCTGGCTCACTTCTCGCCCGTCGGGCGCTTCAGGTAGGCGACGAGGTTGCCCTGGCCGTCGGGGCCGGGCACGACCTGCACGAGCTCCCATCCGTCAGAGCCCCACTGGTCGAGGATCGCCTTGGTCGCGTGGATGATCAGAGGAACGGTTGCGTACTCCCACGTGGTAGCCATGACGGCAGCCTAGCCGGGCGCGCCCTCGGGCGTCCTCACACGATCCGCACACGATCAGCCATCCCTCCCGGCGACTCGCACAGGCTCAGCAACTACCCTGAGGACCATGGCTAGAACTGCGCGCGCCTCCGGGAGGCAGGTCAACGCTGTCCAGGCAGTGGCGATGCTCCTCACCTTCGTCCTCCTCGCCGTCGTCGGCGGTCTGCTGACCGCGGGCCTCGTGCTGCCCGCAGCCGCGGGCGTCAGCGCGATGACCTCCGGCACCACCCAGATCTTCGAGGACCTGCCGGACGAGCTCGAGCCCGGGCCCCTGTCGCAGCAGTCGCGCATCTACGACCGCGACAACAAGCTCCTCGCAACCTTCTACGCGGAGAACCGGATCGTCGTCGGGCTCGACGAGATCTCGATGAACCTGCAAAATGCGGTCGTCGCCACCGAGGACAAGCGGTTCTACGCGCACGGCGGCGTCGACATGGAGGGCATGGCGCGCGCCGCGCTCATCAACATGGCGACCAAGAAGACACAGGGCGCCTCGACCCTGACCCAGCAGTACGTCAAGAACGTGCTGATCGAGCAGGCGGTGCGTGACGGCGACCCGCTCGGTCAGCTCGAGGCGTCCGAGGACACCATGGAGCGCAAGCTCCGGGAGGCGAAGCTCGCGATCGCGCTCGAGAAGAAGATGTCGAAGCTCGAGATCCTCGAGCGCTACCTCAACATCGCGCAGTTCGGCACACAGGTCTACGGCGCCGAGTCGGCCTCGCGCTACTACTTCAACAAGTCCGCCAAGGACCTGAGCATCGTCGAGGCCGCGACCATCGCTGGCATCACGAAGGCCCCGGGCAAGTACGACCCGACGACGTACCCGGAGAACACCACCGCGCGCCGGAACATCGTGCTCAAGCTGATGTACGAGGAGGGGTACATCAGCAAGGAGGAGCACGACGCCGCCCGCACGACGCCGATCGAGGACACGCTCCAGATCACCCCGACCGAGAACAGCTGCGCGGCTGCGAGCTACTCGGCGTACTTCTGCGACTACGTCACCAAGGTGATCATCTCCGACCCGATCTTCGGCGAGACGGAGGCCGAGCGAAAGGACCTCCTGTACCGCGGCGGTCTGGACATCTACACGACGCTGGACTCCAAGCTGCAGCGCGAGGCGTACATCCAGGCCCGCGACACGGTCCCGCTCAAGGACCCGACCGGCATCGCGGACGCGATCGTCTCCGTCGTCCCCGGCACCGGGGAGATCCGCGTGATGGCGCAGAACCGCAAGTACGTCGCGCGCGCCGACGAGCAGGGCAAGGGCAAGACGTCGATCAACTTCAGCACCGACCAGGTGCACGGCGGCTCGCAGGGTTTCCCGGCGGGCTCAACCTTCAAGCCGTTCGTGCTCGCGGAGTGGATCAAGAGCGGCCGCAGCCTGACCGAGTCGGTCAGCGCGAACAAGCGCAAGTGGCAGGGTGACGACTGGGACGAGTGGACGGCGTCCTGCATCGAGAACTTCTCGCAGGGTCGCGGCGACTGGGAGCCCGGGAACTCCGACGGCTTCGGCACCGGGCAGAAGACGGTCCTGCAGGCCACGGCAAGCTCGATCAACACGGCTTACATCTCGATGCTGAGCCAGCTGGACCTGTGCAAGGTCGGGGAGACGGCCGAGGAGATCGGCTTCCGCCCCTCGCGCATCGCTGACGAGGGCAAGGTCACCATCGAGCCCTCCATGGTCCTCGGCGTGCAGAACACCTCGCCGTTGGCGATGGCCGCCGCATACGCGACGTTCGCGAGCGGTGGCACCTACTGCGACCCGGTGGCGATCACGCGCGTCACCGACGCCAACGGTGCCGACCTGGGCGTGCCGAGCGCGAACTGCCGCACGGTGCTCGAGTCGGATGTCGCCTCTGGCGTGAACCACGCCCTTGAGGGAGTGCTCACCAAGGGCGGCGCGTCCGGCTCGAAGCTCGCGGGCGGACGGGTGGCCGCGGGCAAGACGGGAACGTCCCAGCTGAACCAGCACACCTGGTTCATCGGATACACCCCGCAGCTGTCGACGGCGACGTGGATCGGCCACCCCGACCGCAACGTCTCGATGCAGCGCATCACGATCAACGGCACCTACCGCCCGATCGTCTACGGGTCCACGCTCGCCGCCCCCATGTGGAAGCGGTTCATGGACTACGCGCTCGCCGACGAGCCGAACGAGAAGTTCCCGGACGTCGCCAAGGACGTCCTCGAAGGTGAGAAGGTCACGGTGCCCGCGCTCTGGGGCGTGTCCGTCGCGGAGGCCGAGGAGATCCTCGAGGAGGCGGGCTTCCGCCCGACCGTCCGCTCGGGTGCGGTCAACGCCAACTCCCCTGCCGGGCGCGTGGCGTACACCTACCCTGCGGGCACCGCCCCGCGCGGCTCGCAGATCACGATCTACGTCTCGAACGGCCAGCCCCCGACCGCCCCGTCGGACGGCGACAGCGACGACAACAAGGACGACAAGAAGGACAAGAAGAAGAAGAAGAACCGCGGGAGCGACGACTGAACGCCGCCGGCTGCCTCGTCGTCGCCGGGGCCGCGCTCGGGGCGGGCTGCCTCGCGTGGGCGCACCACGAGACCGGGCTCTTCACGCTCCGGCGCTTCACGGTCCCGGTGCTCCCACCGGGGACGCGCGACGTCACGGTGCTGCACCTGTCAGATCTTCACCTGACGCCGTCGCAGGACGCGAAGATCGCGTGGGTGCGTTCGCTCGCTGACCTGCGCCCCGACGTCGTGATCGACACGGGCGACAACATGGCACACCGCCACGCGCTGGCGCCGCTGCTGCACGCGCTCGAGCCGTTGCGGAGCACGCCCGGCGCCTTCGTCATGGGGTCGAACGACTACTACGCCCCGCTGCCGAAGAACCCGGCCCGCTACCTGCTTCCCGATGCCCGGTCGCTGCGGCGACGCAACGACCCCGACAGCCTGCCCGCGGGGGAGCTCGCCACGGCCCTGACGGGCACGGGGTGGAAGGACCTGACGAACCGGCGCGACCACCTCGACGTCGGCGGCCTGCGCATCGAGCTCGTCGGCGTCGACGACCCCCACCTCGATCGGGACGAGTTCCCCTCCCCTGCCGCACCCGGGGGCGACGACGGCCGCCCCACGCTGCGCCTGGGCGTCACCCACGCTCCGTACGTCCGCGTGCTCGACCAGATGCGTGCCGACCGCTCGGACCTGATCCTCGCGGGCCACACCCACGGCGGTCAGCTCTGCGTCCCGGGCTTCGGGGCGCTGGTCACCAACTGCGACCTGGACCGAGGGCGCGCGAAGGGCCTGCACGGCTGGCCGGGCCCCCGTCCCGACGCCGTGGGCGGCGCCGGGTCCACGTGGCTGCACGTGTGTGCGGGGCTCGGCACGTCGCCCTATGCGCCGGTCCGGTTCGCGTGCCGCCCGGAGGCGAGCCTGCTGACACTGACGGCTCGCCCGGCTGTCTGAACCGGTCGGAGGCCTGCACGGGGGCCGGTTTCGTTTCTGGGCCTCCGGTCGGCTATTCTGAGCAGGCTTCACGGGGTGTGGCGCAGCTTGGTAGCGCGCTTCGTTCGGGACGAAGAGGTCGCAGGTTCAAATCCTGTCACCCCGACCAGGAGCAACCACGAAGGCCCCGGCCAGCGGAGACGCTGACCGGGGCCTTCGTCGTCGGGTCTATTCCTCGAGCGACACCCGGAGGCCCTCGTAGATCTCTCGGGTGGACTCCTGGGCGGACGCGAGCGTGGCCGGGCCGAGCCCAGCGAGGCTGACGGTCAGGCGGGTTCCACCGTCGCGCTCCTCCAGCTCGTACGTCAGGCGCCCGTCACGCTCCGACGCCACGGCGTCGTCCCAGTGGCACCGGAAGCCGAGGACGAGCCGGTGGGGTTCGGCAACCTCGAGTACCTCACCGTCGATCATCAGGGTCCCGTCGGGGGTGCGCTGGGTGTACGCCTCACCCGGCTGCCAGGACGAGGTCGTGACGGTGCCGTAGAGCCACGGGCGGGCCGCCCCCGTGTCGGTGAGCGCCGCCCACACGGTGGCGACGGGAACGCCGATGTCGATGGTCAGGACGTGCTGAGGTTTCATCGCGGTCTCCAGGAGGGTGCGGAAGGTGAGCAGAGAGGATGCGGTCGACGAGGCGAAGGCCGTCAGCCAGCGGTCGTGGACCTGTTGGAGCGGGACGGCATCGAGGTAGTGCAGCTTGCGGCGGCCGTCCCGCACCGTCGCTACCAGCCCCGCAGTCTCCAGGACCGCGAGGTGCGCACTGACTCCGAACCGCGTCATCGCGGGTCGCAGCGCGCAGATCTCAGCCAGGGACAGGCCCGGCCGCTGACGAAGCTCGTCGAGGATCGCCCGTCGAGTCGGATCAGCCAGCGCCTTGAAGACCTCGTCCACGCCTCGACGTTAGGTGAGTAGATACTCACACGTCAAGGGCGGGAGCGCTGACCGTCACGGCACGACGGGCCCCAGCAGGACGTTGGCCCACGCCCCGTGGACGGACTCGTCGTCGCTCGGGTGGAACAGTCCCGCGAGCACGTCGCGGTAGATCCGCGACAGCTCGTTCTTGGTGAAGTACGACGACCCACCCGAGACCCGGATCGCCTTCGTCACGACGGACAGGGCCATCTCGGTGGCCCGCGACTTCACGGCGGACAGCTGCGGCATCCAGATCTTGCCGCGGTCCACGCCGTTGTCCACATCGTGCGCCACGGCCGCGATCTGCGGGTACACGCCATCGAGCTCGAGGGCGGCATCTGCGAGACGCCAGCGGATGTCGGGGTCATGGGCGTAGGGCGCGCCGCCGTTCTTCATCGACGTGCGCGTCTTGACCGTCGCGACCGCGAGGTCGAGGGCGCGCTGCGCGATCCCGGTGTAGACCGAGGCCAGCAGGATCTCGAAGTTCGCGAAGATGCCGAACACCAGAGGGTCTGCGGTCGGGCCGGGCGGGATGCGACGCACCACCCGGTCCGCAGGCGCGTGCGCCCCGTCGAGCACCGTCGTCCGGGACTGTGATGCCCGCATGCCAAGGGTGTCCCAGTCGTCCTTGATCTCGAACCCACCGCCGTCGCGGGTGACGAACGCGAACACGGACATCGGGCCGTCGTCGCCGCTCGAGTCGGTGCCGAACGTCCCGAGCCGGGTCCAGGCCGGCGCGAGCGAGGTGAAGATCTTCGTGCCGTGGAAGGAGTAGCCGCCGTCGCCGTCGGGCCGCGCCTCGGTGCGTGAGCCGAACAGGACGAGGTCGTTGCCGGCCTCGGAGATGCCGAAACCGAAGATCTCCCCCGCGACCGCGTCGCGGAACACGAAGTCCATCGACTCGTCGCCGGTACGGTGCACCACCCGCGCGACGCCCACCCACACCTGGTGCATGTTGATGGCGAGGGCCGTCGCGGGCGCTGCGCCCGCGAGGCGCATCTGCTCGTGCGTCATCTGCTCGAGCGTGAGGCCCAGGCCGCCGAACTCCTCCGGGACCATCGCCTTGAGGTAGCCGGCCGCGGTGAGCTCGGCGAGGTCCTCGTCGAAGAATCCGTTCTCCCGGTCCGTCTGCGCGGCGCGGCCACGGATGCGGTCGAGGAGGTCGTCGGTCAGGAGGGGTGCGTGGGTCGGCATGAACCCAACGTACCGAGGGCCCCTGACGCGCGTCGCGCTCTCGAGCGGTTCAGCCGCGGAAGACGAACTTCCCCAGGTCCAGCGTGCGCCCCGGCTTCACCTTGATGATCTTCGAGGACTTGAGAGTCGAGCCCTTGTAGTACAGGTCCAGAGCGCCGCCAGTCGTCGCGTCCCTGACGACCATCCGATAGCGCCCGGCAGGGACGTTCCGGACGACGAAGGACCCCTTCTTGACCCACTGCCACTCGAGAACTGGCCCGGAGCCGACGGGCACGAGCCGGACGCGGACGTCCTCGCGGCCGACGACCTTGCCCTTGACCTTCCCGTCCAGGGGCAGGCGCAGAGTCTTGGTCGTCGTCTTGCCTCGCTTGACGGTGATCTTCACCGGCGCTGTCGAGGCCTGCGACGTCGTCGTGCTGGTCGAGACACCTGCGACCTTCACCTTGTACTTGCCGACCGGGACCTTCGCGACCCGCGCCCGGCCACGGGAGTCGGTCCACGCCGCGCGGTAGCAGACCTTGGCGCACAGCTCGACGCTGGCGCCCTCGACGGGCTTGCCCGACGACGGGCGCACCACCCGGATCAGGGCACTGCCGGTCTTCTTGGGGGCCTTGACGCGGATGCGCGCTGTGGCGGCCTTTCCTCGTGCCACCGAGACCGCCGTCGACTGCCCGGTCTGCGCGACGACGGCGCGGTACCGGCCCGGGGCGATGTTCCGGAACGCGACCTCGTGCGGCGGTCCGTCCTCGAGGTCCCCGAACTCCTGCTGGCCGACGATGCGACCGCGCGAGTTCTTCAGGTAGACCACGGTGCCGGGCGCCTCACGCACGGCACCGGTGAGCCGCACGACGAGGCTCGACGTGCCCCACCCGGCGGGTCGCTTCAGCGTCACCTTCCCGAGCTTCACCGTGCGCCCGGCAGCGACTGAGGCGGTCGTCACGGTCGTCACGTAGTCGCCACCGGAGGCTGAGCTGAACGAAAGGAGGTGGCGTCCTGCGGTCGCTCCGGTGAGGACGAATGATCCGTCCGTCTGGCTCCAAGCACGAGCGTCCCCCGCGCGACCCAGCGGCGTCGCCTGGACGAACACGCCTGACTGGGGGCGGCCCTGCGCATCGACGAGGCGTCCGGTGATCGTGACACCGGGGATGGCAGCGACGTCCAGCGTCGCATGCGACCCTGCCGTGAGGGTGGTCCGCTCGGCGTCCTGGACACGCACCACGCCCCCCGCGAAGGTCCCGAGCGCCGGACCGTCCCACGACCGGGTGCCCGCCACGACCGTGAACACGCCCTCCGGCAGCACGAGGGTGTAGCGGCCGTCCTGGTCGGCGCGCGCGGTCAGGTTTCGCGGCGCCTTGGCCGTCGAGCCGGAGAACTTGTAGGCCACGACGTCGGCGCCGGCCCACGGCGCTCCCGCTACGGTGATCTGTCCGCTCAGCGTCTGGTCCGCGGTGATGCGGATCGTCTGCGTGGCCGCCTCACCGGCGGCCAGGTCGAGCTCGACGGACCGCTCGGAGGCCTTGCCCAGCGGAACGTCGAGCTTCGCTCGATAGCGCCCGGGCGCGAGGTCCGTGAAGCGCGTCCAACCGTCGTCGTCGACGAGCTCGATGCCGGCGAACGCGCCGTTCGGGTGCTCGAGCCGGATGAGGGACTGCGTCACGACCTGGTCGCGCTGCGTGAGGACGCGAACCGCCACCGACGCCGTGGCCGGCGGCGCGGCCTGCGCCGACGTACCCACCACGGTCATGCCGGTCAGGACGAGAATCGCGCTGATCAGCGCAGCGGTAAGACGACGAACCACGAGAGCCCCCTTGGCTGTGCGACTGTCGAGTGACAGCAGCACAACCAAAGCTACGTCCACCGCGCGCTGGTGACTAGGCCCTGCGCCGCGCCCGCACCGCCGACGCAAGCTCGCGCAGGAGCTCCGCCGTCGTGTCCCAGTCCAGGCACGCGTCGGTGACGCTCTGACCGTAGGTCAGGCCGCTCGGCGCGGGCTTCTGGGCGCCGGCCACGAGGAAGCTCTCCATCATCACCCCGGCGATGCCGGTGTTCCCGGCGGCGACGGACGCGGCGATCTCCTGCACGACCTCGCCCTGGCGCACGTGGGACTTGCCGGAGTTGCCGTGGCTCGCGTCGATCATGAGGTGCGGGACGTGCCCGGCGCCGCGCACGACGTCGAGCGCGGCCTCGACCGAGGCGTCGTCGTAGTTTGGCCCCGTGCGGCCGCCGCGGAGGATCACGTGGCAGTCGGGGTTGCCCGACGTCGCCACGGCCGCCGCGCGACCGGCGGAGTCCACCCCGAAGAACGTGTGCTCCGCTGCCGCGGTGACGCACCCGTCGACGGCGATCTGCACGTCGCCGTCGGTGGCGTTCTTGAAGCCCACGGGCATCGACAGGCCCGACGCGAGCTGGCGGTGCACCTGCGACTCGGCGTTGCGCGCGCCGATCGCGCCCCAGGTCACGGCGTCGGCGATGTACTGCGGGCTGGTGGGCTCGAGGAACTCGCACGCAGCAGGCACGCCCTCGGCGAGGACGCCCAGCAGGACCGTCCGGGCCAGCCGGAGCCCGCGCTGGATGTCGTGGGAGCCGTCGAGGTCGGGGTCGTTGATGAGCCCCTTCCACCCGACCGTGGTGCGCGGCTTCTCGAAGTAGACGCGCATGACCACGCACAGGTCCTCGGACAGCTCGGGCACCAGCCCGGCCAGCCGGCGTGCGTACTCGAGCGCGGCCTCAGGGTCGTGGATGGAGCACGGGCCGACGACGACGAGGAGACGGTCGTCCTCCCCCGCCATGACGTCGCGGACCTCGCGGCGGCTGCGCTCGACGAGCTCGACGGCCTCGTCGGCCAGCGGGAGCTCGGCGAGCATCCCGGCCGGCGCGGGCAGCGGGTCCAGGGCGCGGATGCGCAGGTCGCTCGTGCTGTGGGCGTCGAGCTGGGCGGGGGTCATGCGGGGCTCCCTCATCAGTGGTGGTGGGACGGAGCCGTGCTGACCGCTCACCGCGCGAGAGCCGGTCCGTCTGGAATGACGAAGGGCCGAGACGCCGCGCGTCTCAGCCCTGTGCTGGCTCCGGTGGGGTTGGTCAGGCGTGCGCCCGCTCGGCTCCACCAGGAGCCAGCGTAAAGCGCCAATACCAACGAGATCCGGTCACGAGGGCGACGTTAGCAGGCGATTCCGCGTCGCGAGAAGCGCGTCTCATCTCGTGGCGTGTGAGCGGACAGACAGTGCCGGCCCTTGCGGTCGCGACGCAACGAGCCTATTTTTTAGACTGACCAGTCAGTACAAACGCGTGAGGCGGACGTTTCCGCCCGGAGAGCCGACCATGACAACGACCCCACCTGCCGCGATCGTCGCGAAGCACCTGCAGCTCGACGGACCTCACGGCCCCGTCTACGGACCGCTCGACATGTACGTCGAGACCGGAGACCTGGTCGTGCTCCAAGGGCCGCAGGGATCGGGCCGCACGAGCCTGCTGCTGACCCTGGCCGGCAGGATGCGACCGTCCGCATCGACCGTCCAGCTCACCGTGGGCGGCCAAGCGCTCCCCGCTCGGCGCAACCACGTGCAGCGACGCGCCGCGATCGCCGGCTTCGCGGGCATCGACGACCTCGAGCCCGACGTCACCGTCGCCGACGCCGTCCGTGAACGGCTCGCCTGGCTCACCCCCTGGCACCGCCGCACCCCGAGCATCACCGTCGACTACCTCGACCAGGTCGCAGCGCCGGTCTTCGGGCACCGCCCCGTGCCCACGCCGCGCACCCTCGTGCACGACCTCGACGAGGTCGACGGCATGCTCCTGCGCATCGCCGTCGCCCTGCTCGCGGAGCCCGAGCTCCTCGTGGTGGACGACCTCGACCAGGTCCACGACACCGCGCGCCGCCAGATCGTGTGGGACCGACTCGCCGCCCTCGCCGCCGCCGGCCTCACGGTCGTCGCCTCGGTGGCCTCCGCGGGCGAGGTCGACGCGATGACGTGGGTCCGCGAACCACGCGTCGTCCGGCTCGCGACCGGACCCCAGCTCGAGACCACACCGACCGACGCGGGACGCCCCGCCGACCACCTCTGCGAGGAGCACGCATGATCGCCCTGACCTCCACCGGCACCGAGCTGCGCCGGTTCCGGCGCGGCACCCTGCCCCGGCTCGCGCTCGGGGCGCTGCTGCTCATCCCCCTGCTCTACGGCGCCCTCTACCTCTGGGCGTTCTGGGACCCGACGGGGCGGATGGACAACCTTCCGGTCGCGCTCGTGGTCGAGGACGTCGGCGCGACCGTCGACGGCGAGCCGCTCGACGCCGGGGCACAGATCGCCGACCGCCTGACCGACTCGGGCGACCTGCTCTGGCAGCGCACCGACGCCGCGACCGCCGCAGCCGGCGTCCGCGACGGCGACTACTACTTCGCGGTGACGATTCCCGCCGACTTCTCCGCGACGATCGCGGGAGCGGGCGGCGACGACCCCACGTCGGCCACGCTGGCGGTGACGTACAACGACGCCAACTCGTTCCTCGCGACGACGCTCGGCAGGTCCGCCATGGAGCAGGTCCAGACCGCCGTGCGCGAGCAGGTCGGCACCGAGGCGGTCGACAAGGTGCTCGTCGGCCTCGGCTCCGCGCGCGACGGCTTCGCGACCGCCTCCGACGGCGCACTCCGGCTCACGACCGCAGCAGGCCAGGTCGACGACGGCGCTCAGCAGCTCGCCGAGGGCGCCACCTCGGCGTCGTCCGGGGCGCACGAGCTCGCCTCGGGTCTGACGCGCCTGCGCGCCGGGACGGCGGACGCCCTCGACGGGGCGACCCGGCTCGGCGCCGGCACGGGCTCCCTCGCCGACGGAGCAGCCACGCTGCACAGCGGCGCCGTCGACCTCTCCGCCGGCACCGCCACGCTCGCCGACGGCGCGCAGGACCTCGCGGCCGGGACGTCCACCCTCAGGTCCGGGGCACGTTCGTTGTCCGACGGCGTCGCACAGGCGCACACGGGCGCACAGACGCTGGCGGACGGCGCGGGCACGCTCGTCTCGGGCGCCGCGCGGCTGTCCTCCGGGGCCGAGGCGCTCGCCAGCGGGTTCACGCAGCCCGACGGCATGGTCGCCGGCGCTGACCAGCTCGCCGCAGGGTCAGCAGCGCTCGCTCAAGGGCTGGACGCCGCGGCTCCGTCGCTCGCCGCCCTGCCCACCACGCTCGACACCGCCGGGCAGCTGCTCGCCGCGAGCACCGAGGCGCTCACCCGGCTGGACGGTGACGATCCCGATGTCGCCGCTCTCGTGGCGAAAAATACCGCGGCCCTCGAGCGCCTGAGCACGATCGACGGGTCCGCCCTCGGCACGCAGGTCGACGAGGCCGTCCAGGGCGCACGCCAGGTCGCCGCGGGCGCGGAGCGACTGTCCGCCGGCGTCACCGACGCCTCGACCGGCGCGACGACGCTGGCCGCCCAGCTCCGTGCCGGCACCACCGGCACGGTCAGGGGCGGCATCGACGCCCTCGCCGCGGGGGCGTCCAGCCTCGAGGACGGGCTCGCCACGCTCACCGACGGCGCCGGGCGGCTCGCCAGCGGCACCAAGGACATCGCATCGGGAGCCGCTCGGCTGCGCACGGGCAGCGAGCGCGCCGCCGCAGGCGCGGACAGCCTCGCGACGGGAGCCGGATCGCTCAGCCAGGGAGCGGACACCGTCGCTGACGGCACGGCGGCTCTCACCGCGGGCGCGCAAGGACTCCTCGACGGAGCGCGGTCGGCCGAGACCGGGGCGGCCACGCTCGCCGACGGGACGGCGAGCCTCGCTGCGGGAGGCGACCGGCTCGCGTCCGGCACGGCTCCGCTCGCCGACGGCGCCGGGACGCTCGCGGACAGGCTCGTCGACGGCGCGGCACAGCTGCCCGACGACTCCGCTGCGCTGCGCACGCAGCGGGCCGAGGTGATCGCCGCACCCGTGGGCGTCGTGGACACCGACCTCGCGCAGGCCGAGGGGTTCGGCGAGGGCTTCGCGCCCTTCTTCCTGTCGCTCGCGCTCTTCGTCGGGGCCCTCATCACCTGGTTGCTGCTGCGACCGGTCCCGCCGCGGGCGCTCGCCGCGCCGGTGTCCGGCATCCGGATCGCGCTCGCCGGGTACGGGCCTGCGTTCCTCATCGGCATCGGGCAGGTCGTCGTCATGCTCACGGTCGTCAAGCTCGGGCTGAAGCTGGACACCGTCAACCTCGCCGGCGTCGTGGCCTTCACGCTGCTGGTCTCAGCAACCTTCGTCGCACTGCAGCAGGCCATCATCGCCGTCGCGGGCCCCGCAGCCGGCAAGGTCGTGATCCTGGCCGTCCTCATGCTCCAGCTCGCCGCGTCCGGAGGCACCTACCCGGTGCCCGTGACTGCGGGCTTCTTCCAGGCGGTGCACCCGTGGATGCCCATGAGCTACGCCGTGACCGGGCTCCGGCAGCTCATCACGGGTGGGGCGGACGGGCGCCTGGTCACGGCCGTCCTGGTCCTCGCAGGCACGCTGCTGGTCTCGCTCGGGGTGACCGCGTGGCGGTCAGGACGCATGCGCACGTGGACCGTCGACCGGCTGCACCCCGCGATCGCGCTCTGAGCCGCGGGCCGGACGCCGACAGCCCGGTGGCACCACCTGCCCAGGAGGTGCCGCCGGGCCGCCCGGTGCTGAAAGGATGGGCCTCATGACGACGTCGACCCCGCGCCAGGACGGGAACACCGCCCGCCGCCGCGGCACCCGCGCCCTGGTCATCGACGCGGCCGTGCGCCTGGTGGCGAGCCGCGGGTTCTCCGCGACGTCGGTCGACGACATCGCGGCCGAGGCCGGCGTCGCGAAGGGAAGCGTCTACTACAACTTCACCTCGAAGTCCGACATCCTCGAGGCCGCCCTGGACGAGGGCACCGCCCGCCTTCGCGCTGCCCTCAGTGAGGCGCGAGACGCGGCGCCCGACGCCGGACGCGTCGATGCCATGGTCCGCGCGCTGCTCGTCGCCGTGCACTCCTACCCCGACCTCGCCAAGCTGCTGGCGGCCGAGGTGTTCCGCGCGGAACGCGAGTGGCAGCAGTCGATCGCGCAGCTGCGCGCGGAGACGATCTCGATGTTCGCGCTCGAGATCCGCGCCCGGCGGCCCGGCGAGGACGTCTCGCTGGTCGCCGCGGCCGTGTTCGGCGCGACGCTCGTCGCAGGCCTGGAGTGGCTCGTGTTCCAGCCCGACCGCACGCTCGACGAGGTGCACGCGAGCGTCCGCAGCCTGACGTCCTCCTTGTAGGGCCGGCTCGCGTCCCGCCAGCGCGCCGGGATCAGCCCAGCAGACGGTGCCGCTCGGCACCGAGGTCGCTCAGCAGCTCCTGGGTCTGCGCTGCCTGGCGCGCCAGCGCCGAGGCCACGTCGTCGAGCCTGGCCAGCATCCGCTGCACCTGGTCCAGGGCGTCACGGACCCGGCCGCGCACAGCCCAGTCCGAGAAAATGTTGTCGAAGAACACGTCGAAGAACTGGGTCAGCTGGTCGATCTGGATGCTGCCCGGCCCGTCGAGGCCGACGTCGGCGAGCTCGGCCGCCAGGTGGGCCAGGGCGCCGTCGGCGGCCCGCAGGCCCGCCTGGGCACGGTCGAGGCGCCCGTACTTCATCATGTCGGTCACGAGGCCACCCGAGAAGAACGTGTCGAACGTGGCCAGGCCGTGCGCGTCGCCGAGGAGCGAGGCGACGTCCCGCAGCGCGGCGTGGGCGGCGGTCGCCGCGGACTGCGCCTCGGTGATCTCACGCAGGCGGTCCCGTGCGGTGCCGTGCTCGGCGAGGATCTCCGCTAGCCGGTCGCCGCGGGCGTCGCCGGACTGCACGAGCCACTGCTCCTTGACCCAGAGCGCCGCGGACAGGCGGCGCTCCGCGTCGCCGCAGGTGACCAGGCGGGTGCGGACCTCGTGCTCCTGCTGCCGGGCGCGCTCGAGGGCGGCGTCGGCGCTGGCCGCCCGCATCCGGGCGAGGTCCGCCTCGGCCTGCTCGCGCGTGAGATCGGCGTCCCGGTTGCCGCGCAGCCCCGCGAGGATCCGCGTGGGCGACCAGCTCTCGAGCCTCGCGACGTCGGCCTCCTCGTCGCGCAGCACGGCGTGCGCCTGGGCGGCCGCCCGCTCGGCGCGGGCGACCTCCTCGGTCAGCACGACCAGGCGCCGCTCGAGGGACCGGCGCTCGGCGACGCCCTGGTGGGCGGCCTCCAGCTCGGCCGCGACGTCGGGCGGGAGGGTGGTCGCCGATACTTCGTTCACGCGCGAACTGTAGCGCGCCCGATCACGCTTCCTGCAGGTCCTTGGCCACGACCTCCGCGACCTGCACGGCGTTGAGCGCCGCGCCCTTGCGCAGGTTGTCGTTGCTGACGAACAGCACGAGCCCGCGCCCACCCGGGACCGACTGGTCGGTCCGGATGCGACCGACGAGCGAGGGGTCGGCCCCCGCGGCCTCGAGGGGGTTCGGCACGTCGGCCAGCGCGACGCCCGGAGCCGCGCCGAGCAGCTCGGTCGCCCGCTCAGGGCTGATCGGCCGCGCGAACTCCGCGTGGATCGCGAGCGAGTGGCCCGTGAACACCGGGACGCGCACGCACGTGCCGGAGACCGCGAGCTCGGGCAGGCCGAGGATCTTGCGCGACTCGTTGCGGAGCTTCTGCTCCTCGTCGGTCTCGAGCGAGCCGTCGTCGACCACGGAGCCCGCGACGGGCACGACGTTGAAGGCGATGTTCCGCAGGTACTTCTGCGGCGCGGGCAGCTGGACGGCGGAGCCGTCGTGCACGAGCGCCTCGAGGTCGGTCTCCCCCTCGACGGCCGCGCGCACCTGGTCGGCGAGCTCGCTCGCCCCGGCGAGCCCCGAGCCGGAGACCGCCTGGTAGGTCGCGACGATCAGGCGTTCCAGCCCGGCCTCGTCGGCGAGCGGCTTGAGCACGGGCATCGCGGCCATCGTGGTGCAGTTCGGGTTCGCGATGATCCCCTTGGGCGCGTTGCGCACCGCCTCCGGGTTCACCTCGCTGACGACGAGCGGGACCTCGGGGTCGAGGCGCCAGGCCGAGGAGTTGTCGATCACGATGGCGCCCGCCGCGGCGAACCGCGGCGCGTGCTCCTTCGACGTCGAACCGCCGGCAGAGAACAGCGCGATGTCGATACCGGCGAGGTCCGCGGTCGCCACGTCTTCGACGACGACGTCGCTCCCGCGCCACGGCAGGGTGCGGCCTGCGGAGCGGGCCGAGGCAAAGTAGCGGATCGACGCGACCGGGAAGTCGCGCTCGTCGAGCAGGCGCCGCATGACGGCACCGACCTGACCGGTCGCGCCGACGACGGCGACGCGCACCCCGGCGCTCATCGTCCGGTCCCGGCGTACACGACGGCCTCGGACTCGCCGTCCAGGTCGAACGCGGCGTGCACGGCGCGCACGGCGTCGTCCAGGCTGTCCGCGCGGGTGACCACAGAGATGCGGATCTCCGAGGTCGAGATCATCTCGATGTTGATACCGGCGTCCCGCAGCGCCCCGAAGAGCTTCGCAGACACGCCGGGGTGGGACTTCATGCCGGCGCCGACGAGCGAGAGCTTGCCCACCTGGTCGTCGTACTGCAGCGAGTCGAAGCCGATCTCTCCCTGCACCGCGGTGAGCGCGGCCATCGTCGTCGGACCGTCCTGCTCGGGGAGGGTGAACGAGATGTCCGTCAGGCCGGTCGCGGCGACGGAGACGTTCTGCACGATCATGTCGATGTTCGCGTCAGCCTGCGCGACGACCTCGAAGAGGCGGGCCGCGGTGCCAGGGACGTCGGGCACGCCGACGACGGTGATCTTGGCTTCGCTGCGGTCGTGCGCGACGCCGGAGATGATGGGGGCTTCCATGGGTTCCTCCTCGGATCCGTCCGCGCGCGTGCGGGACAGGGAGCTGCTGACGATGGTGCCGTCCTTGTTGGTGAAGGACGAGCGCACGTGGATCGGGACGCCGTAGCGGCGGGCGTACTCGACGCAGCGCAGGACGAGGACCTTGGCCCCGCTGGCCGCCATCTCGAGCATCTCCTCGTACGTGATCTGGTCGATCTTGCGCGCGGTGGGGACGATCCGCGGGTCCGCGGTGAACACGCCGTCGACGTCGGAGTAGATCTCGCAGACGTCCGCGCCGAGGCCGGCCGCGAGCGCGACCGCCGTGGTGTCGGAGCCGCCGCGGCCGAGCGTCGTCACGTCGTTGGTGCCCTGCGTGACGCCCTGGAACCCAGCGACGATCGCGACCGAGCCCTTCTCGACGGTCTCGCGGATGCGCGCGGGGACGACGTCGACGATCCGGGCCCGCCCGTGCACGGCGTCGGTGATGACGCCGGCCTGCTGGCCCGTGAAGGACTTGGCCTTCACGCCGAGGTTGTTGATCGCCATCGCGAGCAGCGACATCGAGATGCGCTCCCCGGCCGTGAGGAGGATGTCCATCTCCCGCTGCGGGGGCACGGGACTGATCTGCTGGGCGAGGTCGATCAGCTCGTCCGTGGTGTCGCCCATCGCGGAGACCACGACGACGACGTCGTTCCCCGCCCGCTTGGACTCGGCGATCCGCTTGGCGACCCGCTTGATGCTCTCGGCATCGGCGACCGAGGAGCCGCCATATTTCTGCACGACAAGTGCCATCGTTCAAGCTCCGTTCCTGGTCCCGTCGATCTAAACGTCCACCAGATAGGTACGAAGCCCCGATCGTAGCGCCGGGTGCCACCGCGACGCCAGCACACTCCCGCTCGGGTCAGCCGAGCCAGAGTGTGCTTGCACGGCCGTCATGCGGCGGCACGCTGGCGTCAGCCGGCGAAGACCTGCCAGCCCAGGCGCAGGATCAGCGCGGAGACGACGACGACGAACACCCCGCGCACGAACCCGCTGCCCTTCGCGACCGCCATGCGCGCGCCGATGTACCCGCCGGTGAGGTTGGCTGCGCCCATCGCGAGGCCGAGCCCCCAGATCACGGCACCGTGCGGGACGAAGAAGATCAGGGCGCCCGCGTTCGTCGCGAAGTTGGCGATCTTGGCGATGGCCGACGCCGGCAGGAACGCGTACCCCAGGACACTCACCAGGGAGATCACCAGGAAGGTGCCCGTGCCGGGGCCGAGCAGGCCGTCATAGGCGCCGATGACGAGCCCGATCCCCGCGGCTGCACCGAGGTGGCCGTTCCCGGACCACCGCAGCTGGGTGGTCGCGCCGACCGAGGGCCGGGCGATCGTGAAGACCGCCACCAGCACGAGCACGCCGAGGATGATCGGGGTGAACAGCTCGCTCGGTATCCGCGAGGCGATCGCGGCCCCGCCGATAGCGCCGACGAACGCGGTCAGGGCCATCGGCCCCGCGGTGCGCAGGTCAGGGTGCACCCGGCGGTAGAACGTCGCGGCGCTCACGGACGTCCCCATGATGCTCGCGAGCTTGTTGGTCGCGAGCGCCTGCACCGGGCTGATGCCGGGCACCAGCAGCAGCGCGGGCAGCTGCACCAGGCCACCGCCCCCGACGACGGCGTCGATCCATCCCGCGGTCAGTGCCGCCAGGAGGAGCAGGAGCAGGGTCGAGACCTCGACGTCCACGGGCGGGCGCTGTCAGAGGTGCTGCTGCAGCGCGTCGTACTCGGCCTCGGCGGCGACGTCGTCCTCCACGTCGAGACGCAGGTGCGCGAGGATCACGTGCAGCACCCGGGCCGCGCCTGCGGCGCGCTCCCCCCACAGCGACAGGAACGAGAACTGCCACCACCACAGAGCCTCGAGCTCGTGCCCGGCGTCGAAGTGTGCGAGCCCTTGCGTCAGGGCGCTCGCGATGTCGGCGATGTCGGCTGACAGGGTCGCGGGCCCGGCGTCGGGGCCGAGGATCGGGTCGATGATCTCGACGTAGTCGTCGAGCCCGTCGAGGGCGCGGGCGAGGCCGGTGCGCAGGGGGTCGAGGTCCGTGTCCGGCCCGGAGTCGGGCTCGAACCGCTCGGACGGGACGACGTCGACGATCGCCCCGAGGCGCGCGCCGGCGGCCAGGATCTCCGACGTCGCGAGCAGCAGCAGCGGGATGGCTGCGGCGGGGGCACCGCCCGAGGCGATCTGCGTCGTGGCGCGCAGGAAGGTGGTCGCCTGACCGGCGAAGGTCTGGGCGATCTCGTGCAGGTCGTCCTCGCGCTCAGCCACTGACGAGCCTCCGTCCCTCGAACGCGCGACCGAGCGTGACCTCGTCGGCGTACTCCAAGTCGCCTCCGACCGGCAGGCCGGAAGCCAGGCGCGTCACCCGCAGCCCCATGGGGCCGAGCATGCGCGAGAGGTACGTGGCGGTGGCCTCGCCCTCGACGTTCGGGTCCATCGCGAGGATGACCTCCTGGACGGTGCCGTCCGCGAGGCGCGTCATGAGCTCGGCGATCCGCAGGTCGTCCGGCCCGACGTTCTCGATGGGGTTGATGGCGCCGCCGAGCACGTGGTACTTGCCGCGAAACTCGCGGGTGCGCTCGATCGCGACGACGTCCTTGGGCTCCTCGACGACGCAGATCACTGCGGGCGAGCGACGCGGGTCGCGGCACACGCGGCACGTCTCCTCCTCGGTGACGTTGCCGCACACGTCGCAGAACCGCACGCGTGCCTTGACCTCGGTCAGGGCGTCCGCGAGGCGGCGCACGTCGACGGGGTCGGCCGCGAGGAGGTGGAACGCGATGCGCTGGGCGCTCTTGGGGCCGACCCCGGGGAGTCGCCCGAGCTCGTCGATCAGGTCCTGGACCGCGCCTTCATACACACCGTCAGCCTACGTCCTGCCGGTGTGCCCGCCGACCGACGTGATCCCGTGGCAGCCCGGCGGCTGGCGCGGTCGGCAGGCGCACGAGCGCCGCCGGTGGCGTGGCGTCAGGCGCCGGGGTCGATGATCTCGTCGATGACGGTGCCCCCGAGGAGCTGTGCCACGAGCGGAACCCCCTGGAGGGTGTGCTCGACGAACGGGACGCTGTCCTCGTCGTAGGGCGGCTCTTCCTCCGGGTCGTACGGCGGCTCGACGTCGGAGGCGCGCTGGGGGGCGGCGGCGCCTCGCCCCGCCACGTGGGGCGCGCTCGGCGCCGACGGCGCGGACGCGCGTGTCGCGGCGAGCCGTGCGGCGGCGACCCCGGCCGGGGCCCCGGTGCTCGCGCCGGTGGAGCTCGGGCTCACCGGCGCTGCTCCGCCCGCGGACCCGTGCGTGTCAGCCGGGGCGGCGGCGCTGGGCTGGTGGGCCGTGCCGAGGGGCGCGACCTCCCACGTGACGTCCTCGGGCGCGACCACGGGCTCCACGACGGCCGCGGCCGGCGCCTGCCTTGCTGCCGCCGCCTGCCCTGCTGCTGGCGCCTGCCCGGGCGCCGTCTCCGGCCGCGACGACTGACGCGCGGGAGCAGCGTCCGGGCGCGGCGCCTCGGGACCTGCGGGCTCGTCCGACCACGCGTGGTCGGCGGGGCCCGGGTCCTCCTCCGGCTCGTCGACGTCCCACGGGGGTGAGGTCACGGACCGCTGGTCACGCGCCGTGGACTCCGCACGAGCCGGCGCGCCTGCGGGCGAGACGGGCTGGGGCGCGGGGAACGAGGGCGCGGGCTGGGACGCTGGCGTCCGCGCGGGGACCGCGGACTGGGCGCTGACGCGCACGGGTGCGGACACCGCCGCGGGTGCAGGGGCGGCGGACGTCGGACCTGACGGGCCTGCCGGACCCGACTGCCCCGCGCCTCCCCCACGACGCTCGTCCACCGAACCCTCGACCCGGACGTCGAAGCCGAGCGTCTCGCGGACGGCCTGCTGGACCATCTGCGCGTGCGGGCCGCCGCGGAACGCCGTAGCGAGGCCGGGCGAGCTGAACGACAAGCGCAGCGCGCTGTCGGTGAGCTCCACGACCTGCGAGTTGGGCCCGACGAGAGCCCACGTGGTGCGCTTCACGCGCGACAGGGTGTCTAGGACCTCGGGCCAGCGCCGACGCAGCATCTCGGTGTCCGGCGTGCCGGAGGACCCAGACGCCGCCGCCAGAGCCGCGAGCTCTGCGGCGGGGGCGGGCCCGGCCACGGGCGGTGCCACCGGCTCGGCGGCAGGCGCAGGCGAGGTCTCGCGCCGGGGCTCGGTCAACGCCGCATCCTCGGGCGCCTCCTGGGCCGCGGGGTTCTTCTGCGTCGCGGACTCGCTCGCAGCGGCCGGCTCGCGGGCAGCGGCCGGCTCGCGCGGGGCGGAGGACACCGGCGGGGCGACCGGCTCGGACGCAGCGGCGGGCGTGGTCGCGGCCTCGGCCGCCGGCGGCACGACGGGCTCAGGCGTCAGTCGCGGGGCCGGCCCGGCGGGGACCACGGGCCCCTCGACGACCGCGACCGGGGTGGGGCGCTCGGGCTCCGGCGTGGGGACTGCGGCGGCGGCCGGTCGTGGCGCAGCGGGCGCGGCGGGCGCGGCCGGCACCGCGGCCTCGTACCGCGGCGGTGCCGCCAGGTTGGGGGTTCCGGCAGCCCCACGCTCGAGGCGGTCGAGCCGCGCGGCCAGGCCGCGGGCGCCGTCGTCGGCCGCGGGCAGCAGCAGGCGCGCGCACAGCAGCTCGAGGTGCAGCCGCGGCGACGTGGCCCCGGTCATCTCCGTCAGGGCGTCGTTCACGAGGTCCGCCGCGCGCGACAGCTCGGCGGTGCCGAGGTTGCCCGCCTGCGCCTGCATGCGCGCCAGCTGGTCCGCGGGGACGTCGCGCAGCACCGCGTTCGCGCTCTCGCCCGAGACGGTGATGACGATGAGGTCGCGCAGTCGCTCGAGGAGGTCCTCGACGAACCGGCGGGGCTCGTGACCCGAGGTGATGACGCGCTCGACGACCCGGAAGAGGCTGCCGCCGTCGCGCGCGGCCATCGCCTCGACGGCGTCGTCGAGCAGCGTCGCGTGGGTGTAGCCGAGCAGGTTGACGGCGAGCTCGTAGTCGACCGTGCCGTCGTGCGACCCGGCGATCAGCTGGTCCATCACGGACAGCGAGTCACGGACGGACCCACCGCCGGCGCGGACCACGAGCGGGAGGACGCCCGACCCGACGGTCACGCCCTCGCTGCGGCACAGCTGGTCGAGGTAGGGCTGCAGGACGTCCGGCGGGACGAGCCGGAACGGGTAGTGGTGCGTGCGCGAGCGGATGGTCCCGATGACCTTGTCCGGCTCCGTCGTCGCGAAGATGAACTTCAGGTACTCCGGCGGCTCCTCGACGATCTTGAGCAGCGCGTTGAAGCCCTGCGGCGTCACCATGTGCGCCTCGTCGAGGATGAAGATCTTGTAGCGGTCCCGCGACGGGGAGAACGTCGCGCGCTCCCGGAGCTCGCGGGCGTCGTCGACACCACCGTGGCTCGCCGCGTCGATCTCGACGACATCGAGGCTGCCCGAGCCGCCCGTGGCCAGGTCGACGCACGAGTCGCACTCCCCGCAGGGGGTGTCGCTCGGGTTCTCCGGGGTGTTCCGGGCGCAGTTGAGGATGCGCGCGAGGATGCGCGCGGACGTCGTCTTGCCGCACCCGCGCGGCCCCGAGAACAGGTAGGCGTGGTTGACGCGGCTGGACCGGAGCGCCTGCATGAGCGGACCCGTGACGTGCTCCTGCCCGATGACGTCAGCGAAGCTGTCCGGGCGGTAACGGCGATACAGGGCTGTGCTCACGTGGCCACCTTAGACGCTGCCACCGACCCTCCGACGCCCCGTCCCCACCCGCGCGCGAACGGTCCGGGGAGCACCACGGCTAACGCCGCAGCATGCGCCGCGCGAGCGCGTTGCCGCCCAGCTGGATTACCTGCACGATCACCACGATGATGCCGACCGTGACGAGCGTGACCTCCCAGTTGAACCGCTGGTAGCCGTACCGGATGGCGAAGTCCCCGAGCCCGCCGCCGCCGATCAGGCCAGCCATGGCGGACATGTCGATCACGCCCACGAACAGGAACGTGTAGCCCAGGATCAGCGGCGCGAGCGCCTCGGGGATCAGCACGGACCACACGACGCGGAACCGGGACGCGCCCATCGCCCGGGCCGCCTCGACAACGCCAGGGTCGAGCGCCACGAGGTTCTGCTCGACGATCCGCGCGAACGCGAACGCCGCCATGATCGTCATGGGGAAGATCACGGCCTCGGTGCCGATGGTCTTGCCGACCACCTGCAGGGTGATCGGCCCGATCGCGGTGATGAAGATGATGAACGGGATGGGGCGCACGAGGTTCACGAGCACGTTGAGCACCGCGAAGACCGGGCGGTTCGCCAGCAGGTTGCCGGCACGCGTGGCATAGAGCGCGAGCCCCATGAGCAGCCCGAAGAAGCCGCCGACGAGCAGCGTGACGCCCACCATGTAGAGGGTCTCGCCCAGCGCCTCGATCAGGACGGGCTGGAGCCGCTCCCAGTCGGTGTCCACGGTCGTGATCATGACTTCCACCTCCGGAACGGGGCGAACAGTTTGAACGTGGGCGCGGCCTCGGGCCCGCCGTGCTGGGCAAGGCCGGCCGCGCCCACGTCGAGGCTCCCGCGCACGGCTCCCCCGTCCCCGTCCTCGTCGCTGCGCTCGGGCACCGCGTCGGGATCAGCGAGCGGCGCTGCGGCGGTACCGAGGTCGAGGACGCTCGTCGTGGTGGCGAGGTCGGCGAGGAAGGCGGCCACGGCGTCGTCGGCTCCCTCGAGGGCGAGCGTGAGCGAGCCGTACGGCCGCTCGGCGATCTCGGTGATCCCGCCGTAGACGATCGTGCCGTCGACCGGGTGCTCGCGCAGGGCGCGGGTGAGGTCGTTCGACGACGCACCGTCCTCGCGGATCCCGATCGTGACGATGCGGCCCGGGTGCCGGCGCCGCAGCCGCTCGAGGGCTGCGGCGGTGGGACGGTCGCGCAGCGAGCTGCCGACGAACCGTCGCGTGGCCGGGTGCTGCGGTCGCGCGAACAGGGAGTAGACGTCGCCGTGCTCGACGACCTTGCCGTGCTCCATCACCGCGACGCGGTCGCAGATGTACTTCACGACGTCCATCTCGTGGGTGATGACGACGATGGTGACGCCGAGCTCCGCGTTCACGCGCCGCAGCAGGTTGAGCACGTCGCGGGTGGTGTCGGGGTCGAGCGCGCTCGTGGACTCGTCGGCGAGCAGGACCTTGGGGTTGGTCGCGAGCGCGCGGGCGATGCCGACGCGCTGCTTCTGGCCGCCCGAGAGCTTCGAGGGGTACTGCTTGGCCTTGTCGGACAGGCCGACGAACTCGAGGAGCTCGGCGACGCGCGCGGCCCGCCGGGCCCGTGACCAGCCCGCGACCTCGAGCGGGTAGGCCACGTTCCCGGCGACCGTGCGGGAGGAGAGCAGATTGAACTGCTGGAAGATCATGCCGATGTGCGAGCGGACCTCACGCAGCTCACCCTCGCCGAGGGCGCCCACGTCCTGCCCGTCGACGACGACCTGCCCGCTCGTGAGCGGCTCGAGGGCGTTGATCAGGCGGACCAGGGTGGACTTGCCCGCCCCGGAGTACCCGATCACCCCGAAGACCTCGCCGGCAGCGACGTCGAGCGTGACGCCGTCGACGGCGCGCACCTCGCCCGAGCGCCCGCCCCCGAACACCTTGGTGGCGTCGCGGAAGCTGATCATCGGCGCTGCGCTGCTGGCCATCGACATCGCTCTCCTCCCGGTGGGGCGGGTCAGCCCTGGGCGATCGCGGCCTGGATGTCCGCCAGGTAGCCCGCGAGGGTCGCTCCATCCTCGTCCACGATCACCGCGGTGCCACCGGAGGCCTGCTGAAGGGCCGCCTCGACCTCGGCGTCGTGCGAGATCTCGACGAGCTCGAGGTAGGTCTCGTTGTCCTTGTCCTCCTCACGCGCAACCCAGATGTTGATGTACGGGCGCGCGCCGACCGACGCCGGGTCGTCCTGGGCGAGGGCGTCGTCCGCCGCGAGGCCAGCGTCCTCGAGGAAGTCGTTGTTGATGATCGCGCCGTCGACGGACTGGAGCGCGACCGCCGCCTGGGCCGCGTCGACCGGGGTGACCGTGACCTTGGAGCTCGGCAGGACGTCGATCTCGGTGGACTGCAGCGTGCCGCCGCCCTCGAGCTCGACCAGGCCGGCGCTCTGCAGGACGAACAGCGCACGGTTGAGATTGGTCGGGTCGTTGGGGACCGCGATCTCGCCACCCTCGGGGATGGCCTCCACCGAGTCGTGCTTCGCGGAGTACAGGGCGAGGGGGTAGATCGCGGTCGACCCGATCGGCGTGAGGGTGTCGCCCGCGGCGACGTTGTAGTCAGCGAGGTACTGCAGGTGCTGGAACTGGTTGAGGTCGAGCTGGTCCTGGCTGAGCGCCGGGTTGGGCTGCGTGTACTCGGTGAAGTTCACGAGCTCGACCTCGATGCCGGCCTCGGTGGCCTTCTCGACGAAGATCGGCCACTGCTCGTCCGAGGAGTTCACGACGCCGATCCGCACCGGCGCTTCGGCGGCACTCGAGGTGCCCGAGCCGGACGCGGCGGGCGTCTCGTCCTCGGAGGCGCAGGCGGTGAGGCCGAGCGCGAGAGACGTGAGGGCGAGGACGGAGAGGGTGGTGCGCTTCATGACGTGATCCGTTTCAGGCGAAGGGGGTCGGGACACGACGCGGAGGTGGCCGGTCGATCTCCCGGGAGGGGTGCGGGGGCCGGGCCCGACGGCGCGGCGGCAGCGGGGGCGAGGCGGGCGTCAGCGACACCGTCGTGTCGCGTGCCGTGGTCGACGCGGCTCGTCAGAGCGGCGTCAGGCCTGCACGGCGGCCCGCTGCGGCATTCGGCAACACATCATCGGACGCGAGCACATCGCGTCGATGGTGGCCGTGCGGCAGGGGGCGAACATGGGACCAATGCTGCGTCCACTTCCCCGCCCAGCGCGAACCAGTCTCACTCCTCGGGACGCTGTCCAACTGGTGGTCGACACGCGGCGGACGGCCCCAGCGTCGGAGCACAGTCTGGCTCGGCCAGGCCGAGCAGGAGTGTGCTGGGAAGCGGCCGGCGCGGGACGGGCGGGTACAAAAAAGGACCCCCCGCACACCCGCCAGAGCTCACCTACCCTTGCTGCCTTCCGGCCCTGGGGGAGTTCAGCGAGATGACGCCGCACGAGGGGTCTGACCCAACCCTAGCCCAGACCCCGCGGACCGCGGAAAACGGGGCCGCGGAAGAAAGTTGAATCCGAGTGCATCTGAACGGCCACCCCGCGGAGTAGTAGGGGTGTCAAGCAGTTCAGCGCCCTTCCAGGGGCTCAAGAAGGAGGAAGCATCATGCGCACTCGTCTTCTCGTCGGAACCGCCGCCGGTGTCATGCTCGTCGCCGGAGCCGTTCCCGCTCACGCCGCCGACGGCGACGCTCAGCTCTCTGTCCTGCACGGCGTCCCCGGCCTGACCGTCGACGTCTACGTCAACGGTGACCTCACGCTCGACGACTTCGAGCCCGGCGACCTGGCCGGCCCGCTCGAGCTCCCGGGCGGCACCTACACCGTCGCGATCACCGCCTCGGACGCCATGGACGACTCCGAGCCGGCCATCGGCCCCATCGACCTCACGCTCGAGGACGGCATGAACTACACCGCGGCCGCGCACCTCGACGCCGAGGGCACGCCGACCGCGTCGCTGTTCACCAACGACATCTCGAACACCGCCGCCGGCGAAGGCCGTCTGACGGTCCGTCATGCGGCCGCCGCTCCTGCGGTCGACATCCTCGCCGGTGGCGACGCCGTGATCGAGGGCCTCGAGAACCCCGACGAGGAAGTGCTCGACCTGCCCGCCGGGACCGTGCCCGCGGCGGTCGCCGCGGCCGGGACCACCGAGCCCGTCGTCGGCCCGACCGACGTGAACGTCGCCGAGGGCGTCAACACGATCGTCTACGCCTGGGGCAGCCTCGAGGACGACAACCTCGCCCTCGCCGTCCAGACCATCGAGGGCCTGCACTCCGCCCCCGAGGGCGTGCCCTCCGGTGAGCTCGGCCTCGCGGCCGAGTCCGGCCCGAACGCCCTGCTGCTGATCGGTGGCGTCGCCGCCGCCGGCCTGGGTGCCCTCGCCGTCACCCGTCGCAAGGCCACCGCGACGCGCTGACCCCCTTACCGGGGTGGGTGTCAGCAGCCCCTGGTTGGCACCCACCCCTCCACCCGCCGCACGACCTGCACCACACCCGGACGGCCAGCCACGACGGCGGCCGTCCGGGGCCGTTCCCGGTCCACGCTCACGAACCCGACGCCCTGAGAGGAGCCGAGATGCCCCCCCGACTCCCGGCCAGCACCGCCGGCCTCCTGCTGGCGCTCGCCCTCGCGCTCACCGCCTGCCAGGGCTCGACCCCGGAGACTGGCCCGCCAGCCCCGACCGTCACCACGACGCCGACCGCACCTGAGCCGACGCCGACCCGGCCCGAGCGCCCGAGCCGCGCAGCCGACGTCCCTGTCCGCCCCGCCGTCGCCGAACCACCGGCCGCCGTCGCAGCCCCGACCCGCGTGGACGTCGACGACCTCGACGTCACGATCGCCGTCGAGCCGGTGGGCGTGGCCGACGACGGCCAGATGGTCATCCCGGCGGACGCGAACGTCGCCGGCTGGTACGAGTTCGGGCCGCCCCCGGGCTCGGAGTCCGGCACCTCGGTGATCGCCGCGCACGTCGACTCGATCGCCTCGGGCGGCCTCGGACCCTTCTCGCGACTGGCGGACCTCGAGCGCGGCGACCAGGTCACCACGACCGACGCCGACGCGCGCACGACCACGTTCAACGTCGTGTCCGTCGAGATGGTCGCCAAGTCCGACATCACCTGGCACGATGTCTTCACGCGCGAGGGAGACCCGCGGCTCGTGCTGATCACCTGCGGTGGCAGCTGGGACTCCGCTGCCGAGCACTACTCCGACAACGTGCTGGTCACCGCGGTCCCGTCGCCATGACGGTGCCAGGAGCCCGACGACCATGACCGACCGAGCAGCGACACCAGGAGGGGCGCCCTGCACACCAGCGACGTCCTCGCTCCCAACTCGTGGGACGAGCCCCGGCTCGCCTCCGCGTTCGTCGCCGGTGACGATGCTGCCCTCGCGGAGATGTACCGCCGGTGGTCGGCCCTCGTCCACACCCTCGCTGCCCGGGCGCTCGGCGGGGCTTCCGAGGCCGACGACGTCACCCAGCAGGTCTTCGTCAACGCCTGGCGAGGCCGGGCCTCCTACACCGCAGGCCGCCCCCTCGGTGGGTGGCTCACCGGCATCACCCGCAACGTCATCGCGGACATGCTCGACCGCCGCGCCCGCGACCGCCGGGACGCGCTCGCCGTCGCCCACGAGGCCGGCGCAGCGCCGGCCGTGCACCATGAGGCGGCACGGGTCGTGGAACGCGTGACCGTCGCAGACGAGATGGACCGCCTCGGCGAGCCCCAGCGGACCATCCTGGGGCTGGCCTTCTACGAGGACCTGACCCACGACCAGATCGCCCTGCGGCTCGACCTGCCGCTCGGGACGGTCAAGAGCCACATCCGACGGAGCCTGACCCGGCTGCGCACACGACTGGAGGTGAACGATGGAGCACGTTGAGGACGACCTGCTGGCGCTGGCCGCGCTGGGCGAGACCTTGCCCGACGACGCCGTCGCCCACCTCGAGCGGTGCGAGGCCTGCCGCGACGAGGTCGCAGCGTTCGGCGCCGTCGTCGCGGTGGGCCGGAGCGTCACGCCGCTCGACACCCCCGTCGCCCCGCCCGCACACGTCTGGGAGAACATCCAGGCCGAGCTGGGCCCGGAGCTCCGGGCCCCGGCCCCGGCCCCGGCCCCGGCCCCGGCCCCGGCCGACACCACCGTGGTCCCGCTGCGCCGCAGCGACCGACCCGGCGGTCGTCGTCGCCCGACGTGGATCCTCGCCGCCGCGGCCGGGATCGTCATCGGCGGTGTGGGCGGTGGCCTGCTGGTGAACGAGCTCGGCGGCAGCTCCGAGACGCCGCCCACCGTCGTCGCCGAGGTCGGGCTCGACCCCCTGCCGGACTGGCAGGCGTCGGGCAGCGCCCGCGTCGAGACGGACGAGACCGGCGCGCGCACGCTCGTAGTGAGCCTGTCGGGCGAGACCCCGGACGACGGCTTCCAGGAGGTGTGGCTGATCGACCGCGACGTGACCCGCCTGGTGAGCCTCGGCGTGCTCGAGGGCACGGAGGGACGCCTGCCGATCCCCGCCTCCGTCGACCTCGACGACTACGCGGTCGTCGACGTCTCGGCGGAGCCGCTCGACGGCGACCCGACACACTCGGGCGACAGCATCGTCCGCGGCATCCTGGGGACCTGACCGTCCGCACCGGTAGGCGATTCGGGCGATCGCCCCGGGTCGGGTATCCTCGGTGACGCTGGTTCACTGGAGGATTCGCCTAGTGGCCTATGGCGCCGTCTTGGAAAGGCGGTTGGGTTAACGCCCTCGGGGGTTCGAATCCCCCATCCTCCGCAGATGGAAGGCCCCGCGCTCGTCAGAGCCGGGGCCTTCGTCGCACCTGCGCGCGTCCCAGCCCGTCGGTGGCGGCTGCCATCATGGGGGCATGTTCCGTCAGTCGCTGCTCCGGGTGGTCGCGTCGCTCGCGGTCACCGCCCTCGCCCTCGTCGCCCTCGCCACCCCGGCCTCCGCCCACAACGCGCTGCGGACCACCGATCCTGCAGACGGATCCACCGTCGCCACCGTCCCCGAGTCGGTCACGCTGACCTTCGACGGCGAGGTGCTCGCGCTCGGCAGCGTCGTCGAGGTCGCCAACCCCGCGGGCGACGTGGTCAGCGCGGGCGAGCCTGCCGTGGATGACAACACGGTCACCCAGGCCCTCGCCGGCGACCTCACGGCCGGGGACTACACCGTGACCTGGCGCGTGACCTCCGGCGACGGCCACCCCATCGACGGCACGTTCGCGTTCACCGCGGAGGAAGGCATCGCCGCGCCGAGCCCGACCACCGAGGAGACGCCGACCGAGACGACGCCCGAGGCGACGACGGAGCCCGCCGCCGACCCGAGCGACACCACGGCGGAGACCGCGGCCCCCGCCGATCCCGACGAGCCCCGGGCGCCCCAGGCGGTCCTCGCGACCCTGGGCATCCTCGTGGCCCTCGGTGCGCTGCTCGCGCTGATGATCGGCAAGCAGCGCCAGTTCGCTGCACGCACGCGCGAGGTCCGGCACTCCGAGGACGTCGCCGCCACGCCGGACGATCAGGCGGGGCCGGCAGCGCCTGACGAGGACACCCGCGCGTGAAGGTCGGCCTGCTGATCGACGACTCGCTCGACCGCCCCGACGGCGTGCAGCAGCACGTGCTGACGCTCGGCGCGTGGCTGACCGAACAGGGCCACGAGGTCCACTACCTCACCAGCACGACGGCGCGCACCGACCTGCCCCGGCTGCACTCCCTGGGGCGCAACCTCCGGCTGCGCTTCAACGGCAACCGGCTCGGTACCCCGCTGCCAGCCCGGCGCGCCGAGGTCCGCGCGCTGCACGCCGCCGTCGGCTTCGACGTCCTGCACGTGAACATGCCCTACTCGCCGTTCCTCGCCGGCCGCGTCATCGCTGCGGCCCCGGCGTCCACCGCGGTCGTGGGCACGTTCCACATCCTTCCGTGGTCCGCCCTCACCCGGATCGGCACGCGCCTGCTCGGCCTCCTGCAGCGCCGCCAGCTCCGCCGGTTCGGCCGTGTGATCGCGGTCTCCGAGCCGGCACGCGCGTTCGCGGCGAGCGCGCTCGGCGTCGATCCCGTCGTGATCGGGAACCCGGTCGACGTCGGACGGTTCGCCGCCGCACGCCCGGCGCCGGAGGATGTCGCCGCGCGCAGCGGCCCGGTCCGCGTGGTGTTCCTCGGGCGCCTCGTCGAGCGCAAGGGCGCCGGCGAGCTCCTCCGTGCGCTCGCGCACGCCCGCACGCTCCCGGCGCACGACCCGGCCTCGCTCGCGGACACCCGCCTCGACGTCGTCGTCGCGGGGACCGGCCCGCTCGAGCAGACCCTGCGGACCTACGTCACGGAGCACGGCCTGGCGGACGAGGTCTCGTTCCCCGGGTACGTCGCGGAGGAGGACAAGGCCGCCCTGCTCGCGAGCGCCGACGTCGTCGCGCTGCCCTCGACCGGCGGCGAGAGCTTCGGCATCAGCGTCGTCGAGGCCCTCGCTGCCTGCCCAGGCATCGTGCTCGCCGGCGACAACCCGGGGTACCGGACCGTCATGGCCGGGCTCGAGGACCAGCTCGTCGACGCCACCGACACGCCGACGTTCGCGCGCGTCCTCGGCCGCGCCGTCACCGACCGCGACCTCCGGCTCGCAGCCGCGGAGCGGCAGCTCCCCCAGGCCCTGAGCTTCGACGTCGGGACGGTCGGTCGGCAGGTGGTCGATGTCTACGCCGCCGCGCAGGCCGCCCAGGCCCCACCTACACTGACCGCGTGATCTTCAAAGGCGTCGGCGACGGCCGGCCATACCCGGACCACGGGCTCGTCACGCCCAAGGACTGGTCGACCGTGCCCCCCCGCCAGGTGCGCCTCGACGAGCTGGTCACCACGAAGCGCGAGCTGAACCTCGACAGCCTGCTGTCCGACGACTCGACGTTCTACGGCGACCTGTTCGCGCACGTCGTGCTCTACCGCGGCGTCATGTACCTCGAGGACGGGTTGCACCGCGCGGTGCGGGCGGCCCTGCACCAGCGCCCCATCCTCCACGCCCGCGTGCTCTCGCTGGCTCCCGACGGCGCGATCGCGGACAGCACCGTGCGGACCGCTTCCTCCGCGTCGGGCACCGTCGACTAGATTGCTCGCTGTGAACACCCGACACACTCCGGCCGAGGCACGGGCGCTGCGGCGCCGACACAAGCACGAGCGCCAGGCCGTCCTGTTCGGGATGATCATCGCCGCGCTCGCCGTCGTCGTGCTCGGTGCGCTCGCCGTGTACAGCGGCGCCGTCAGCCTCCCCGGCCAGCCGAAGTTCGTCGCGGTCGAGGAGAAGGGCACCAGGATCGACCAGCCCCAGGTGTGCGTCCCGCCGGACACGCTCCCGGTCGCTGCCGGAGAGATCGCGGTGACCGTCCTCAACGGCTCCGACCGCGCAGGCCTGGCGGGCAGCGTCGGCGAGCTCCTGACCGACCGCGGGTTCCTCATCGAGAACACCGGCAACGACCCGCGCAACCCCGTCGTGAGCCTGATCTCCTTCGGAGCCGAGGGGATCGCCCAGGCGTACACGCTGCGGGCCCACGTCCCCGACGCCCAGCTCGTCCTCGACGCCCGGCAGGGCACGAGCATCGACCTCACGGTCGCGTCCAGCTTCGCGGCCCTCGCCCCCCTCGAGGAGGTCGAGCTCGATCCCGCATCGCCGCTCACGCCCCTGACCGGGTGCGCCGACGTCGCGACGGTCACCCCCCTGCCCGCGCCCGCACGGCTCGCGACCGAGGCGCCCGCCGAGGGCGACGGCACCGAGGACGAGGCGACCGACGACGAGGCCGGCGAGGACGCCTGACCCGGCGCTAGTGCTCGACCCGCGTGTCCGGGACCGAGCTCGGGCTGGCGGGCTCGACGTGCGTGCCTCGCCACAACGAGATCGCGCGCATCAGGTGGTACAGGCCGATCGCCGCGACCGTCCCGACCGCGATGCCGCCCAGCGTGACGTCACCGAACGTGAACGTGAAGTCAGCGATACCCACGATCAACGCCACCGCGGCAGGGATCAGGTTCACGGGCGCGGAGAAGTCGACGCGGTTCTGCACCCAGATCCGCGCGCCGAGCAGGCCGATCATCCCGTAGAGCACGGTGCCCGCCCCGCCGATGACGCCCGCGGGCATCGCCTGGATCACCTCGCCGACCTTCGGCGAGAAGCTCAGCAGCAGCGCGGTCGCGCCGGCGACCCAGTAGACGGCGGTCGAGTAGACGCGGGTCGCCGCCATGACGCCGATGTTCTCGGCGTACGTCGTCGTCCCTGAGCCGCCGCCCGAGCCGGCCAGCATCGTCGCCAGTCCGTCGGCCGCGAGCGCCTTGCCGACGTTCGCGTCGAGGTCCGTGCCCGTCATGGCGGCGACGGACTTCACGTGGCCGACGTTCTCCGCGACGAGGACGAGGACGACGGGGACGAACATGACCAGGATCGAGGGGTCGAAGGTCGGTGCGGTGAACGTCGGAAGACCGAACCACGCGACGTCGCCCACGCCCGAGTAGTCGACCTCGCCCAGCAGGGTCGCGGTCAGGTACCCGACGACGACGCCGACGAGGATCGACAGCCGGCCGAGGATGCCGCGGAACGCGACGGCGGACAAGCAGATCGCGAGGATCGTGACCAGGCCGGTCACGGGCGCCGCCCGCAGCCCGCTGGTGCAGGACTCGACGATCGCGCCGTCGACGACCTCCGCGTTGCACGAGCCCCACGCGACGGGCGCGAGGTTCAGACCGATCAGCGCGACGATCGCGCCGGTGACGACCGGGGGCATGATCGCGTCGATCCAGCGCACCCCGGCGAGGTGCACCACGATGCCGATCACCAGCAGCAGCGCGCCGGCGAAGATCACGCCGCCGAGCGCGTCGGTCACGGTCGAGGCGGCGGCGAACGGCGCGAGGAACGCGAAGCTCGACCCGAGGTAGCTGGGCAGCCGGTTCCGGTTGATCGCGAGGAACAGGAACGTCCCGATCGCGGAGAAGAAGAGCGTGGTCGTCGCGGGCAGGTCGGTGATCGCCGGGACGATCAGCGTGGCGCCGGCCATGGCGACGACGTGCTGCAGGCCGAGGCCGATCGTGCGCGGCCAGCTGAGGCGTTCGAGCGGAGCGACGGCGGCTCCGGGCTGGACGGTCGAGCCGTCACCGTGCACTGTCCACAGGGGCATGAGGGGGTCCCATCCACGTCGTCGAGGGCGACCGGGTGCCGGTCCTGCGCAGGCTACCGCAGCGGATGCACCACCCCGAGGGTCGTCCGCTCCTCGTGCGGGCGCGGCCCGCCCGGGGGACGATGCCAGGCATGACGGTCTACGGGTTCCACGCCTCCCACGAGCAGATCTCCCCCCGCCAGCTCCTCCTCGACGTGCAGCACGCGGAACGTGTCGGGTTCCAGGCAGCCATGTGCTCGGACCACATCGAGCCGTGGTCCGAGCGCCAGGGCCACTCGGGGCACGCCTGGACGTGGCTCGGCGCGGCCCTCGCGACGACGTCGCTGCGGTTCGGTGTCGTGAACGCCCCCGGCCAGCGGTACCACCCGGCCGTGATCGCGCACGCCACGGCGACCCTGGGGCAGATGTTCCCGGGTCGCTTCTGGGCCGCGCTGGGCAGCGGCGAGAACATGAACGAGCACGTCACGAACGACATCTGGCCGGACAAGGAGAGCCGGCAGCGGCGACTGGAGGAGTCGGTCGACATCATCCGGCGGCTGCACGCGGGCGAGACCGTCACGCACGACGGGTTCATCCGGGTGGACCGGGCACGGATCTGGGACCGCCCCGCCGAGCCAGTCCCGCTCATCGCGCCCGCGGTGAGCGTCGAGACCGCGCGCCGGTCGGCCGCCTGGGCGGACGGCCTGGTGACGATCAACCAGCCGCACGACAAGCTCCGCAAGATGATCGCGGCCTACCGGGACGCGGGCGGCCGCGGTCCGCTCGTGCTGCAGGTCCACCTGTCCTGGGCGCCGACCGAGGACGAGGCGCTCGCGATCGCCATGGACCAGTGGCGCACCAACACGTTCGCCCCGCCCCTGTGCTGGGACCTCGCGACCGCGGACGAGTTCGACGAGGCCTCGCGCGACGTCGGACCCGACGCCGTGCGGGCGGCCGTGCGCGTCTCCGCGTCCACGGACCAGCACCTGCTGTGGCTGCGCGAGTACGCCGCGCTCGGCTTCGACGAGATCTACCTGCACTACGTGGGCCAGGACCAGTCGACCTACCTCGACGTGTTCGGCCGCGACGTCCTGCCCCTGCTGACGGAAGGCTGACCTGTGCGCACCGCCGAGACCTCTGACCTGTGGTGGAAGAACGCCGTCGTGTACTGCCTGGACGTCGAGACGTTCATGGACGGCAATGACGACGGCGTGGGCGACTTCCTGGGCCTGACCGAACGCGTGGACTACCTCGCCGAGCTCGGGGTCACGTGCCTGTGGCTCATGCCGTTCTACCCGACCCCGGACCGCGACGACGGCTACGACGTCATGGACTTCTACGGCGTCGACGACCGCCTGGGCGACCACGGCGACGTGGTCGAGTTCCTGCGCGCGGCGCGGGACCGCGGCATGCGCGTCATCGTCGACTTCCTGGTCAACCACACCTCCGACCAGCACCCGTGGTTCCTCGAGGCCCGGAAGTCCAAGGACAACCCGTTCCGTGACTTCTACGTCTGGCGCTCCGACCCGCCGCCCGACACGTCCGACCAGGTGGTGTTCCCCGACCAGGAGAACTCGATCTGGACCAAGGACGAGCCCACGGGCGAGTGGTACCAGCACAGCTTCTACAAGCACCAGCCCGACCTCAACGGCGCCAACCCGAAGGTCCGGGACGGGATCGCGAAGGCCATGGGGTTCTGGCTGGAGCTCGGGGTGGACGGCTTCCGGGTGGATGCTGTGCCGTACATGCTCAACACGGTCGGCCGCAGCGTCGAGGGGAACGAGGACCCGACGGACCCGCACGAGTTCCTGCGGGACCTGCGGCGGTTCGTGCAGCGTCGCCGCGGTGACGCCGTGCTGCTCGGCGAGGTGAACCTGCCCTACCCGGAGCAGAAGACGTTCTTCGGGGGCACCCGCGGCGACGAGCTCACCATGATGTTCGACTTCAACGCGATGCAGCAGACGTACCTCTCGCTCGCGCGGGGCGACGCCCGCCCGCTCGCCAAGGCGCTGCGCTCCCGCCCCACGATCAACCCCGACAACCAGTGGGCGACGTTCCTGCGCAACCACGACGAGCTCACCCTCGACAAGCTGACCGACGACGAGCGCCAGGAGGTGTTCGACGCGTTCGGTCCCGAGGAGCGCATGCAGCTGTTCGGGCGCGGCCTCAAGCGGCGGTTGCCCCCCATGCTCGCGGGAGACCCGCGCCGGGTCCGGATGGCGTACTCGCTGCTGTTCTCCATGCCGGGGACGCCCGTGCTGTTCTACGGCGAGGAGATCGGCATGGGCGAGAACCTCGACGCTGACGGCCGCATGGCGGTGCGCACGCCCATGCAGTGGACGGGCGGGGAGAACGCCGGCTTCTCCCACGCCCCGAGCGACCAGCTCGTCGCGCGCGTCGTCGACGGCGGGTTCGGTCCGGAGCACGTCAACGCGGCGGACGCCAAGCGCGACCCGGACTCCCTGTGGGCGTTCATGGCCAAGCTCATCCAGCGGTACCGCGAGTGCCCGGAGCTGGGCTGGGGCTCGTTCACGGTCCTGCGTCAGCCGAACCATGCCGTGCTCGCGCACCGGTGCTCGTGGTCCGGGCAGGGCAACGAGGGGCGGGCGAACGGCTCCGAGGCGAGCGCCTCGATCGTCGCGCTGCACAACTTCAGCGCTGAGCCCGCGACGGTGCACCTCGACCTGACTACGGACGAGGACACCGCGGAACGGATCGGCGGCCTGCCGCTCATCGACCTGCTGGGCTCCACCGACCTGCAGATCGCCGACGACGGCACGGCCGAGGTCCAGCTCGAGGGCTACGGCTACCGCTGGCTGCGCGTCGCGCACCCCGGGGACCGCCGACTGCCGTGACCTCGACCGTCCGTCCGGGCCGCGCCGATCAGTTCGGTGCGGCCCGGACGAGCGTCGGGTGCGGGGAGGTCTCGCACTCGACCAGGACGAAGGCCGAGCGTCGCACGAAGAAGCACTCGGCGCCGTCGTGGGTGCCCGCGGGGTGCTTCCAGATGCTCCCGGTCACCGCCTCTGAGGTGACCAGCTCCGGGCTGAACCCGTCGAGCGGTGCACGGCCGTAGTAGTCGGCGACCTCGGCGACGAGTCCGTTCTCGGCCACGCCGACGTCGTAGGCCCACGGCGGGTCCGTGCCGTACTCGTCGGAGGCCCACACCGCGGCGCAGAACGCCGCGACGCTCGCGACGAAGCCGGCCAGGATGCCGATGGCAGCCCGCCGGTAGGGGCGCTGGGCGGCCCGCACCCGCGCTTCGTACTCGGCCACCAGCCCCTCGAGGCTCGCGGCGCTGGGCGTGGCGTCGCCGGCCTCGGCCCACTGCGCCTCGATCTTCTCCGCGAGCGCGACCATGTCCGGCTCGCTCTCGATGTCCCGCGGTCGCACGCCGAGTGATCCCCAGGCGAAAAGGATCGTCATGACGATCGCGAGCGCTGTCCCGACGTTCTTCGCCACCGTCAGGAGGTGCGTCGGTAGCAGCGAGCCGCGGTCCATCAGGGTGAAGGTCTGCGGGACTCCGGCGAGGAGCACCTGAGGGGAGAACTCCTGTCCGCCGCAGAGGAGCGTGTACTCCGCCCCGCGGACGGCGATCTCGCAGCCGCCCCTCAGCTCGCCGTCGGCCGTGACGTAGCGAACCGGTTCGGGATCGTCCGGGTACGACGGCAGCCAGGCGTCGCCGCCGTCGGGGTGCACGAGGTTGACCCCGTAGTGCTCCTGGAGGGCGACCAGAGCAGCCTGCTCGGCGATGTGCTCCCGCTCGTAGCCGTCCCCGTGCGACTCGCGGTACGCCTCGTCCCCCAGGATCGTCGAGGCCGCGGAGAGGCCCCCGACCACGACCGCCGCGCTGAGCAGCAGCACGAGGCCGCGGCGCAGGTCGGGCGCGGGGAGCGTGAGCGCGAGGCTCCGGCGCCGCACCGCCCACCCGGCGACCACCCCGACGACCACGAGGGCCACGACGACCGCGAGCCAGACCAGGGCGCCATGCCACGCAGGTGCCTCGATCGGGACTGCCCGGTAGTCCTCGGGATCGACGAACGGCACAGCGTGCGGCAGCAGGGCGGCTGCGGACGGGACGAGCATGTCCGCAGGCTAACGGACCCCCGCGCGCCTCGGCCGCGGTCCGGACGTCCCTTGCCGAGGGGCGTCGTGCGTGATCGAGTGGGCCCATGGCCCGACCGCGTCGTTCGCTCACCGTCCCGCTACCCCGTCCGAGCGAGGTGCTGGTGACGTTCGCGGCCGGCGCGCTCGCCGTCGTCCCCGTGCTGCGCACGTGGGCGCTGCAGTGGGGGGCGACCGAGGCGGAGCTCGACGCGACGCTCCCGGGCGACGACGTCGTCCCTGCGGCCGGGCACGTGAGCACCCGGGCCGTCTCGATCAACGCTCCCGCCGACCGCGTGTGGCCGTGGCTCGTCCAGCTCGGGCAGGGGCGCGGCGGCTTCTACAGCTACGACGTCCTGGAGAACCTGGTCGGTTGTGACGTGCACTCGGCCAACCGGATCGAGGCGCGCTGGCAGGACCTGGCCGTGGGGGACGAGGTCCGCCTGCACCCGAATGCCGACCCGCTCGTGGTGAGCGAGATCGACCCGGACCGGGCGCTCGTCCTCCGCGGGGCTCCCACGCCCGGGGGGCTCGCGTTCAGCTGGGCGTTCGTGCTGCGCCCGGCGCCTGACGGCAGCACGCGCCTCGTGGTGCGCGAGCGCTACGGCTATCCCCACCGGAGCGTCGGGCTGCTCGTGGAACCGGTGTCGTTCGTGAGCTTCCTCATGAGCCAGGCGATGCTGCGAGGCATCAAGGCGCGCGCCGAACGCCCCGCCTGAGGGCGCCTCGACACGTGGACGAGCCAGCGACGACGCTGGACAAGCGTGCAAGACTGGACAAAGTTCCATCCGGGACGCACTCCTTGCGAAGAATCAGGAGGCGGCATGACCACAGTCCGCCCGCCATCGACCGCCCCCTCCGACGCACCCGCCGCAGCAGCCGAGGACGCACCGACGCGTCCCGCGCGCGGCACCGCGCAGGCCCGCAACCTGAGCGACTTCACCGCGCTCACCGCACGCGTCAAGGCCGCCGGTCTCATGCGCCGCGCGTACGGCTACTACTGGTCCAAGCTGATCGGACTCACCGCCGCCGGTCTCGCCCTGGCCATCGTCTTCGTCGTCATCGGGGACAGCTGGTGGCAGATGGTCACGGCCGTCGCCCTCGCGCTCCTCATGACGCAGATCGCCTTCCTCGGTCACGACGCCGCGCACCGCCAGATCTTCGTCTCCGGGTCCTGGAACGAGTGGGTCTCGCTGATCGTCGTCAACCTGTACGCCGGCATGGGTCTGGGGTGGTGGCAGAAGAAGCACAACAAGCACCACAACGCCCCCAACAAGATCGGCATCGACCCCGACATCGACCCGGGCGTCCTCGCCTTCACGACCGAGGCCGTCGAGTCCCGCAAGACGCCGCTCACGCGGTGGCTCGCCACGAAGCAGGGCTACTTCTTCTACCCGCTGCTGCTGCTCGAGGGCATCAACCTGCACATCCAGGGGATCAAGCGGGTCCTCACGCCCAGCGAGGCCGTCAAACGCCGCTGGGTCGAGCTCACGTTCATCCTGCTGCGCCTCATCAGCTTCTTCGTGTTCGTGTTCTGGGTGCTCTCCCCCGGGATCGCGTTCGCCTTCATCGGTGTCCAGCTCGCGGTGTTCGGCCTCTACATGGGCCTGTCGTTCGCGCCGAACCACATCGGCATGCCGATCGTGCCCGCGAACCAGAAGATCGACTTCCTGCGCCGTCAGGTCCTGATGAGCCGCAACGTCACGGGCCGCCGCTGGGTCGACACCTTCATGGGCGGGCTCAACTTCCAGGTCGAGCACCACCTGTTCCCGTCGATGGCGCGCCCCAACCTGCGCCGCGTCGCACCGATGGTCAAGGAGTACTGCGACCAGCTCGGGGTCCGGTACACCGAGACCACCATGGTGCAGTCCTACAAGGCGGTCACCGGCTACATCAACCGCGTCGGCCGCGGCGGCATCGACGTCTGGGCCTGTCCCCTGGCCACCCAGACCCGAGTCTGACGAGCCCCCTCCGGCCGCGCCGCCGCGCCGCCGGCCAAGAATGGGCACTCTCTGTTGCTCCCAGCGACAGAGAGTGCCCATTCTTGTGCGTCGGGGCGTGGGCCGGGTCAGCGACGGCGCGTGACCAGGGCCGCGATGGCCCGCACCGGGGCCGACATCTCCGCGCCGTCCTTCCAGACGATCCGCAGCGTCCGGCCGAGCTCGAGCTCGGGCACCTCGATCTGAACCAGCGCCCCGCGGGCCAGGTCGTCCTCGACCGCGAGCAGCGAGAGCACGGTCACCGCGTCGGAGTACTGCACGGTGGTCTTGAGCGCCGACGTGGAGCCCAGGTGGGGCAGGCGCGACGGCAGCTCCGCGCCGTGTCGCCGCAGTGCGCGCTCGAGGACCTCGCGCGTGCCGGAGCCCGCCTCGCGCACCACGAGCGGCGCCGTGACCAGCTCCTCGATGCTGGCCTGGCGGCGGCGGCGCTGCGCCCAGGGATGCTCCGGCCCGACGACGACGGCCAGCTGGTCGCGGACCAGCATCCGGCTGCGCAGCCCTCGGCGGACCGAGGGGCCCTCGACGAAGCCCAGCTCGGCGTCGGCCGCGAGCACGAGGTCCATCACGTCGTGCGAGTTGCGGACGACGAGCTCGACGTCGAGGTGGGCGTGCTCGTGCGTGAGCTGCGCGAGCCAGCGCGGCGCGAGGTACTCGGCGACCGTCATGCTCGCGGCGAGCCTGATCCGTGGCGAGGGAGCCTCGCGCAGCGCCGCGACGCCGCGTTCGAAGCTGTCGGAGGACAGCAGGACGTCGCGCGCCCAGGTCGCGGCGGCTCGTCCGGCGTCGGTGAGCTGGGTGCCGCGCGTGCCGCGCGCGAGGAGCTCGAGCCCGAGCAGGCGCTCGAGCCGCCCGAGGCTCGCTGACGCGCTCGGCTGGGACACCCCGAGCACACGAGCAGCGCCGCTGATCGATCCGTGGGCGTCCGTGGCGACGAGGACCTCGAGCGCCGCGAGGGGGGCCCGACGCCGCGGCCCCTCGGTCGACCCGCTCTCCTCAGGCATAGGCTCAGGCTATACCCCGCCAGCGGAGCGGGTGATGTTCCGCAGGCCCCGCACGGTGCACGTTAGGCAGGTGCCCCTCTCCCCCACCGCCCGCGCGCTGCTCCCGGGCGTCGCGCTGGCGACCTGCGCCGCCCTGGCGAGCATCGCTGCCGGCGCGCTGCTCCCGGCCGGGTCGGTGTCGCCGCTCGTGGTCGCCATGTTCCTCGGCGCCGTCGTCGGCTCTGCGGGGATCCTCCGCTCCCGCACCGTGTCGCGCCGTGTGCTCCCGGGGCTCGCGCTGACCTCGCGGACGATCCTGCGCACCGGCGTCGTGCTGCTCGGTCTCCAACTCTCGGTGCACCAGCTCGTCGGGCTCGGGTGGCGCGGGCTGACGGTGATCGCGATCACCGTCACCTGCACGTTCGTCGGGACGTCCGCGCTGGGCCGGGCGCTGCGCGTCCCGGCGCTGACCAGCCTGTACGTGGCGACCGGCTTCGCCATCTGCGGGGCGGTGGCGATCGCCGCGATGCGCGGGGTCGCCCCCGGACCCGGCCGGGGCGCACGCGAGGAGGACTCCGTCCAGGCGCACGAGGCGCTCGGCACCGCGCTCGCCCTCGTGACCGTCTACGGGTCGGTCGCCGTCGTCGCCTTTCCGGCCGTGGCGAGCCTGCTCGGACTGTCCGCGGAGCAGGCGGGGCTGTGGATCGGCGCGAGCGTCCAGGAGGTCGCGCAGGTGGTCGCGGCGGCCGGCGCCCTCTCAGGTGCGGCGCTCGCCGCCGCCACGGTCGCGAAGCTCGCCCGGGTCGTCCTGCTCGCTCCGCTGCTCACTCTGGTCTCGCTCACGGGCGACCGGCGGGCCGCAGCCGCTCCGGCCCCCGAGCGCGTGCCCGCTGCTCGCCCACCGCTCGTGCCCGGCTTCGTCCTCGGCTTCCTGCTCGCCGTGGCCGTGCGCTCGACCGGCCTCCTCCCGGACGTCGTCCTGGATGCCGTCGGTGTGCTGCGCGACGTGCTGCTCGCCTCGGCGATGTTCGCCCTGGGCACGAGCGTCGACGTCGTGCGGCTCGTGCGGACGGGGCGCCGCGCCCTCGTCCTGGGCGCCGCGTCCGCGACCCTCTGCGCCGGCGTGGGCCTCGCTGCGACCGTCACGCTCACGTGACGGCGTGCGCTCAGGCCGGCTGCGGGGCGCCGTCGGCAGCCGCCTCGAGCGCTGCGATGTCGATCTTCACCATCCCCATCAGCGCGGCCATCGCCCGCTGATAGCGCTCCGGATCCTGGGCCATCTGCTCGAGGCCGCGCGGCGTGATCTGCCAGGACATGCCGAACTTGTCCTTGAGCCAGCCGCACTGGCTCGGCTGCCCGCCGTCGGCCAGGAGGGCGTCCCAGTACCGGTCGATCTCCTCCTGGGTGTCGACCGTGACCTCGAGCGAGACGGCCTCGGAGAACGTGAACTCCGGCCCACCGTTGAGAGCCTCGACCTTGAGGCCGTCGATCTCGAAGGTCACGAGCATGGCGCTCCCGGCCGGCCCCGGCGCACCTTCGGGATACGGGATGGTGCTGAGGATCCGTGAGTTCGGGAAGATCGAGGTGTACAGCTCGGCGGCCTCCTCGGCCTGGCCGTCGAACCACAGGCACACGGCGATGTCAGGCATGGTGGTGCTCCTCTCGCTGCAGCACCCCGGAGCGGGGCACCGTCAGCAGTACAGACTTGCCCGGCCCGCGAAACTCACCGGCCATACCGCCGGGAATGTGACGCGCGCCGCACGCGTTCCCTCCCCATGCCTCTCTCCGGTGAGTACGCCCCCAGCCCCAACGACTACGCCCGCGAGCAGGCCGAGCGTTTCGAGGCGTCCGGCGGCGCCGAGGCGAACACGATGCGCGGGGTCCCGATCATCCTGTTGACGTCCGTCGGCGCGAAGAGCGGAAAGCTCCGCAAGACGCCACTCATGCGCGTCGAGCATGACGGCCAGTACGCGGTGGTCGCCTCGCAGGGCGGCGCGCCGACACACCCCGTCTGGTACCACAACCTCGTTGCGCACCCCCACGTCGAGCTGCAGGACGGCGCCGTCCGCCGGGACTACCGCGCGCACGTCGCCGAGGGCGCGGAGCGCGAGGTGTGGTGGGAGCGCGCGGTCGCCGTGTGGCCGGACTACGCGCAGTACCAGACCAAGACGGACCGCCAGATCCCGGTCGTCGTGCTGAAGCCCATGCCCACCCCCGCCTGACGCCTCGCGCGCCTGCTTGCCCTGGCCAGTCGTGAGCGAGACGGTGTCCGGGTGAGCACCGACGCGCGCTGGAACCACAACCTCCACTACCACCGGCTCGTGCTCGACGCCGTCCCTGCCGGAGCGCGGACGGCGCTCGACGTCGGGACCGGGGACGGCCTGCTCGCCCGTGACCTCCGCAGCGTGGTGCCGGACGTGACCGGGCTCGACAGCGACGCCGAGGTGCTGACGTCGGCACGCCGCACCGGGGCCGACGTCACCTGGGTGCACGGCGACGTCCTGACCCACCCGTTCACGCCCGGCGCGTTCGACGTCGTCGCCTCGGTCGCGACCCTGCACCACCTGCCCGACCTCGACGCGGCGCTCCGCCGGCTCGCCGCGCTCACCGCACCGGGTGGGGTGCTCGTCGTCGTCGGACTCGCGCGCTCGGCGAGCCTGCTCGACGCCGCATACAGCGGCATCGGCGCGGTGCAGCACCGGCTCCTGGTGCGGCGGCGGGAGTACTGGGAGCACACGGCGCCGACCGTCTGGCCGCCGCCGCACACGTTCGCCGAGGTGCGCCGAGCTGCCCGCGCCGCGCTCCCCGGAAGCCGCTGGACCCGCCTGCCCCTGTGGCGCTACGCGGTCACCTGGACCAAGCCTGCGCCGTAGCGCTTGCCTGCCCCAGCCGGTCCGGAGGCGGCAGCGACCTTGGTCCTTGGGACTTCGGGCGTCTCCGGGAGACGATGGACTGCCACGACGCTTCAGGAGATCCGCCATGCTGTTCCCGCTCACCCGCACCCGCCGCCGCACCGCCGCCCTGGCCGGAGCCGTCGCGCTCACCCTCGGGCTCGCCGGGTGCACCTCGTCCACCGACCCCGACGGCCCCGCGACCGTGACGGGCCCGAGCGCGCCGGCTACGGCGTCGTCGGCCCCGGCGCCCGACACGCTGCTCTCGGCCTACGACCTCGAGGGCATGGACGCCACGGCGGTGATCGAGCACCTCGAGACTCTCGGAGGGACCGACCGCCCGGAGGCGCTCATGGCGTCGATCCGGCCCACCGAGCTGCTGCTCTCGGACGCCTCGGGTGAGACGTCACTGCCCCTGCCCGACGACAAGTTCTACCTGTCGTTCGCGCCGTACGTCTCCCAGACCCACGACTGCTTCTTCCACTCCCTGACGACCTGCCAGGGCGAGATCATCGAGCAGCCCGTCACCGTGCAGATCGTCGACGACGCCACGGGCGAGACCCTCGTCGACGAGACCCGCGCGACGGAGAAGAACGGCTTCGTCGGCGTGTGGCTGCCGCGCGACATCGACGCCACCCTGCGCGTCACGCTCTCGGACGGCCAGCTCGTCGGCGAGCAGCAGATCTCCACCCGCGAGGACAGCCCCACCTGCCTGACGACGCTCCAGGTCGCCTGAGTCGAGCGGCGGCTACGACGTCAGCGCCATGAGCACGACCGCCGCGGCCACCGCGGCGAGGGCTCCGGCGAGCGCCGCGATCTCCGGGAGGTAGTCGCGTGGCCGGTTGACGAGGAACGACGGACGGTCGACGTCGACGATCGTGGCCGACCGGCGCTGGAAGGCCCTGGCTCCCCGCCGGGCGAGGACCGCGGCCACCACGAACAGCCCGCCCGACACCAGGGCCGGCCACGAACCCTCGTTCACGCCGGACACGAGGAGCCCGAGCCCCGCCAACCCGAGAACGAGCGCCGCGAGCCAGCTCTCCATGCTCCGGAGGATGCCGGTCGTGGTGCGGATCTCGCCCCAGGTCGCGCGTCCGTCACGCGTCCGTGCCGCGACCGGGACGACGTCGGCGCGCTCGTCCGTCACTCGGCCTCGCCGAGCGTGTAGCTGAGCTTCACGACGCCCTTGGGGAAGGCCTGCGTGCGCACGAGCCGCATGCGGTAGAGGCCCTCGCCCTCGTCGAACAGCCGCTTCCCGTGCCGCGCAGCGACGGGGTGGACGAACAGCCGGAGCTCGTCGAGCAGCCCGGCCGCGAGCAGCTGGCGGACCACGGAGATCGACCCGGGGACGACGACCGTGCCGACGCTCTCGTCCTCGCGCAGCGAGCGGGCGGCCGCGACGACGTCGTCGACGGACTCCACGTTGCGCCAGCCGAGCGCGCGCTCGCTGTGCGTGGCCACGATCTTGAGGGTGTCTCCGAGCTGGGCGGCGAACGCGGCGTCGTCGCCGCCCGCGGCCTCGCGCTCGGGCCACGCGCCCGCGAAGCTGTCGTAGGTGACTCGGCCGAGGAGAAGCGCGTCGGCCGCGTCGTAGTCCTCGCCGACGGCGGCGCCCATCTCGTCGTCGAAGTACGGGAAGTGCCAGTCCGGGTCGATCTCGGCGACCCCGTCGAGCGAGACGAACAGGGTGGAGAGGATGCGCGCCATGGTCTGCCCCTTCGCCAGCGGCCCCGCGCCCGGTCGGCGCGGGGAGTCACGACGATGACACCACGGGGCGGTGACACGACGCTAGAGGGACCGACGCCCCCCAGCGGCGCCACAGGAAGATGTTGCATGATCGACAAGGCCGCCCTTGCTCACGACGGGAACCACCATGAAGCGCAAGCTCGTCATCGCCCTGACCGCCTTGGTCGTGCTCGCCGGGATCGTCTGGGGTGGCACCGCCATCTACGCCAAGGTCCGCAACGACCGCGCGCCCGAGGCACTGAGCCTCTCGACGCCGAGCGCCGACGCCGCCCCTCAAGAGGCGCCCGCGGTCGAGGACCTCGCCGGCACCTGGACGGTCGCGGACGCCTCGCAGGCCGGGTACCGCGTCGACGAGGTGCTCAACGGTCAGGACGTCACCGTCGTGGGCCGCACCTCTGACGTCGAGGGGTCCGTCACGATCGCCGGCACCGACCTCACGGCGGCCGACGTCACCGTCTCCATGACTACGATCACGACCGACAGCGGCAGCCGGGACGGTCAGTTCCTCGACATCCTCAAGACCGACGAGCACCCGACGGCCACCTTCGCCCTCACCGAGCCGGTCGACATCGCCGCGGTCGCCGACGGCGTCGCGTCGGTCCAGGCCACGGGCGACCTCACGGTCGCGGGCGTCACTCAGGAGGTCGTGGTCGACCTCGACGCTCAGACGACGGCAGCCGGCGTCGAGGTGTCGGGGGCCATCCCCGTGACGTTCTCCGACTACGACGTCAGCGCCCCGGACCTGGGGTTCGTCAAGGTCGAGGACGCGGGGACCGTGGAGATGCTGCTGACGCTGACGAAGTAGCGGGCGGCCGCTCCAGGCACACCAGACCGGTCCTGCCGTCCCAGGACGGGATGACGGAGAATCCGCGGCTCCGGTAGAGCGCCAGCGCGCCCGTGCGCCACTCCCACACCGTCAGGCGCACGGGCCGGTCCTGCCCCCGCACCGCAGCGTCCAGCAGCGCGACCCCCGCTCCCAGCCCTCGAGCCTCAGGATCGACCCAGAGACGCTTGATCTCCCAGGCGTCGCCTGCGCGCTGCCCGACGACGACACCCACGAGCCTCCCGGCGAGCTCCGCCACGTGCACGACGGCGTTGCGGTAGGCGCGGCGCGGGTGCTCGACCTCGGGGCGGTAGCGCTCGGGGAGCGGTGACGTATCGCCGCCCGCCCGAAAGGTGCCCGGGGCCAGCGCCTGGTGCTCGGCCTTCTCGCGCTCGGTCTGCCCGAGGTAGTCACGGACGAGCCGGCCCACGCCGGCCGCGTCAGTGCCGAGGAGGTCGGCGCGGCGGATCACCGGCGCAGCAGGGGGAGGCACGCCGCCATCCTGCCCGGTCGCCGGCTGCGAGTGCCACACGGCGAAGGATGTCGATGGCGTGATCGGGCGCGTACGCCGCGCCCAGCCTCACGACAAGACCCCCGCTCGGAACCCTCACGGGCCCCTGACGGGGGTCTTGGCGGTGCACGGGTCCTGAGCTGAGTCAGCACCCGGGTGGCGGTAGCGGTGAGATTCGAACTCACGGTGGACTTTCACCCACACACGCTTTCGAGGCGTGCTCCTTAGGCCGCTCGGACACGCTACCTCGCCCAGAAGAGTACCTGGCGGGGGCCCGATCGGCTAAATCGACGGCTCCCCAGCGCCCGGCTCGACCGCTTCCTCGACCTCTTCGCCTTCGCGGATCTTGCGGGTGATCCACGGCGCGAGGAGGAAGAACGCCCCCGCGATGAGGAGCGTGATCCCGCCGATCCAGCCGAAGTACGCGGCGAAGTTGTTCGACAGGTCCTCGGTCGCGGACACGATCTGCGCGGTGATGGCCTGGCCGGCGGACGGCGCGAGGAACCACAGCGCCATGGCCTGCGAGCGGAACGCCCGCGGCGCGAGCAGCGTGGTGGCCGCGAGACCGACGGGCGAGAGGAACAGCTCGCCCAGCGTCTGGATCACGTACGTCACGACCAGCACCCAGGCGGGCACCAGGTCCTCCCCGGCCTGCGCCGTCATGAACGACAGGAACAGGAACGACGACGCCGCGAGCGCGAGCCCCGTCCCGAACTTCACCGCGGTGGACGGCCCGCGCTCCCCGAACCGCACCCACGCGTACGCGAACACGGGCGCGAGGATGATGATCGAGGCGGGGTTCACGGACTGGAAGAACTCAGGCGAGATCGTGGTGCCGAACGCCTCGAGCTCGGTCCGGGACTTCGCGAACGCGGACAGGGACGACGCGGCCTGCTCGAAGATCATCCAGAACAGCATCGCGGCGACGAACAACGGGATGTACGCGACCACCCGCGAGCGCTCGGGCCGGGTCACCTTGGGCGAGCGCAGCATGACCGTGAAGTAGAGGACGGGCGCCGCGAAGGCTAGGTAGCTGATCATGTTGACGACGCCGTCGGCCCCGAAGGACAGGCCGCCCGCCTGGGTGGAGGTGACGGCGAGGGAGATCAGGCCCATGAGGGCGATGAGGGCGAGGATCGCGAGGCCGCCGCGCACGAGCGCCGGGTGGTCCTCGGGCGTGATGGGGTTCTCGACGTCCTCGCCCGCGCCCGCGAGCTGACGACGGCCGAGCACGAAGGCCGTGAGCGCGAGCGCCATCCCGACGGCGGCGACGAGGAACCCGGCGTGGTACCCGCCGACCTCGCGGGCGATCCCGACGAGGAAGGGCGCCGCGAGGGACCCGATGTTGATGCCCATGTAGAAGATGGAGAAGCCCGCGTCGCGGCGGTCGTCGCCGCGCGTGTAGAGCTCACCGACCATGGACGACACGTTCGGCTTGAGCAGACCGGTGCCGATCGCGACGCCCACGATGCCGGCGAACGAGAACGCCGGGCCCCCCGGCACGGCGAGGAGCACGTGCCCGAGCGCGATGACGATCCCGCCGTAGAGGGTCGCCCGGCGGGCGCCGATCATGCGGTCGGCCAGCCAGCCGCCGACGACGGACAGCAGGTACACGGACGCGCCGTAGATCGACGTGACCGCGAGGCCGGTGTTCTCGTCGAAGCCCAGACCGCCGTTGGCGATCGTGTCCGTCAGGTAGTAGAGCAGGATGGCGCGCATCCCGTAGTAGCTGAACCGCTCCCACAGCTCGGTGCCGAACAGCGTCATGAGACCGAGCGGATGACCGAAGAACCGGCGGTCCTGCTCAGGAGCGTGCACAGTCATGCGCACCACGGTAGGACTATGCAGACCCTGCGGCGCGGCCAGAAGTCCCGCACGTGGGCGGTCTCACGCGTGGTGCTCGCCACATCGCCGGGGCTCGGACGGGCGGGGGTGAGCACCGCCGTCGTACGGTGAAACGATGCCGGATACCGCCCACACCCGCACGGAGACGACCGACGCGCTCGACGCCGTCGTGCGCGTGCTGCGCGGGCGGCGGACGGCCGTGCTGACCGGCGCGGGCGTCTCCACGGACTCGGGGATCCCCGACTACCGCGGGCCTGGGTCGCCGCCGCGAACTCCCATGACCTACCAGCAGTTCCTCGGCAGCGAGACGTTCCGCCGGACCTACTGGGCCCGCAACCACGTCGGCTGGCAGCACGTGGGCCGCACCGAGCCGAACGCGGGTCACCGGGCGCTCGTCGCGCTCGAGCAGGCCGGCGCGGTCACCGGCATCGTCACGCAGAACGTCGACACGCTGCACGTCGTCGCGGGCAGCAGGCGCGTGATCGACCTGCACGGCTCCTACGACCGGGTGGTCTGCCTGACCTGCGGCAACGTTGTTTCACGTGAATCCTTGGACGTCCGCCTCGCCGCCCTGAACCCCGGGTTCCGGGAGGAGCAGGGCGCCGTCGAGGACATCGAGATCGCTCCCGACGCCGACGCGGTGATCCAGCAGACCGCCGGGTTTCGCGTCGCCGACTGCGAGATCTGCGGCGGGATCCTCAAGCCCGACATCGTGTACTTCGGCGAGCAGGTCCCGCGCGAGCGCGTCGCGGCGGCCTTCGCGATGGTTGACGACGCCGACGCGCTGCTCGTCGCCGGCTCGTCGCTCACGGTGCACAGCGGCCTGCGCTTCGCGCGGCACGTGGCGAAGGCCGGCAAGCCCCTCGTGATCGTCAACCGTGGGGCCACCCGGGCCGACGACCGGGCCACGGTCAAGGTCGAGGTCGGAACCTCGGAGATCCTGCAGGGACTGATCGACGCGCTCGTCTGAGCGCGTGAACGGCGGCGGGGTCCCGCGACGGACCCGCTCCAGACATGGGGGAAGGCGCCGGGAGCCGCTCGGCGGCGAGGCTCCCAGCGCCTCCATGTGTGTCTTATCGACGAGGTCGGCCCCGGCATGAGGGGGCAGCACGGTGTCTCAGCTGGCCGCACCCGTCGACGTGAGCGACCTCCGCCGCGCAGCAACCGCGGACCGCACGTCCTCCTGGACCAGGTCGGCATTGATCGCCGCGCCCGCCATGACGCCCTGCGCGGCCGCGGCCCCGACCATGGCGGTGAGGTCACCCGCGTTCCCCGCGGCCCAGACACCCGGCACCGTGGTCGCTCCCGCGGGGTCTCGCGTGATGAAGCTGCCGAAGGGATGCTCGGTCACCTCCCCGCCCAGCTGCTCGTACAGCTCGGTGCGGGCGACGAACCGCGGCTGCACGGCGACAGCGTTGACGGGGAAGACGTGTCCGTCCTCGAGCACGACGGCGCGCAGGCACTCGCCGTCGCGCGCCACCTCGCGCACCCGACCGGTGACGACACGCACGCCGAGCGCGGCGAGCTGCTCCCAGCCCTCGTCGTCGGGCTCGGGGGACTCGTGCAGGAACAGGGTGACGTCGTCGCTGAGCTGGCGCAGCAGCAACGTCTGGTGCAGCGCGTTCGGGCTGGTGCCCAGCACGCCGATCCATCGACCGCGGACCTCGTACCCGTGGCAGTACGGGCAGTGCAGCACGTGGGTACCCCAGAGCTCGCGCACACCCGGCACGTCGGGAAGCTCGTCGACGAGCCCGGTCGCCAGCACCAGGCGGCGGGCGGTCAGCACCCCGCCGTCGGTGAGCGTGAGGGTGAAGCCGTCGTCGGTTCGGGCCACCGAAGCCACCCGCCCGTCCCGCACCTGGGCGCCGTAGGCCCTCGCCTCGGCGCGTCCGGCCTCGAGCAGCGCGAGCGGGGAGACGCCCTCGCGTCCCAGAAGGTTGTGTGCCCCGGCGGCGGGCGCGTTGCGGGGCTCACCGGCATCGACGACGACGACGTCGCGCAAGGAGCGCGCGAGGGTCACCGCTGCACTGAGGCCTGCGGCTCCCCCGCCGACGACGACCACGTCGTGCAAGGTCGGGTCGGTGGCGGTGTGGTGAGTGGTCGGGGTCATGGGGGGGCTCCTTCGAGACGAGGGTGAGGCGAGGATCAGGGACGGCGGGCGAGCCAGGCGACGCGGCTTCCGTGGACGGTCAGGCGCTCTCCCGCCAGGACGGCGTCCGGACCGTGATCGGCCAGCAGGTCGTCGAGGGCAGCAAGGTCGGCGGCTGCGAGCACGCCGTCGAGCGCCCGACGCTGGTGCTGCAAGGTCGCGCGCGCGTACTCCTCGGCATGGGCGGCTCCCGGTCCGACCTGCACGGGGAACTGCCGCCGCGCCACGACCTCTAGACCGGCACCGGTGAGGACCGGCGCCCAGTCGGGGACGGCGTTCCAGCCTGCCGCGGCCAGAGCGGCGTGGCACCGGGCCTCGAGGCCGGGACGACCAGCACCGACGTCGTCGGGCAGGAACCACGGGAGGCTGTCCATCTCGACGACGACGACCGCCCCGCCGGGATGGAGCAGGTCGCGGGCCTGGGCGAGGACGCGGGCTGGATCGGTGACCTCGTGCAGGGAGCTGGCTGCCCAGACGAGGTCGACGGGCCCGAGAGCGGGCCAGGCGGCGTCGAGGTCGGCGTCGACCACCTCGAGGCGCCCGGCCAGAGCGCCGGCGAGGATCGCCTCGAGTCGCGCGAGCATCGCCGGTGCGCGCTCGAGCGCCAACACGGTTGCCTCGGGGAACTGCTCCGCGAGCGCTCGCGCCCCGACGCCCGTGCCGGCGCCCAGGTCCACCACGGTCCTGACGTCTGCGACGTGCTCGGCGGTCCAGGCCGTGACGGCGGGCAGGTAGGCGCCGAGGACCTCGGCGTCGAGGTCGAGCAGCGCGGGCAGGTCGGCGGCAGCGTGTGCGGCGTGGACGTGGGCAGCGTGCGCAGCGTGGGCGGGGTGTGCGTGGCTCATGTCCACCACGGTAGACGCCCTTTGCCTCACAGGCATAGACTCTTGCGCATGAAGCAAGAACCTGCCCGGCCGGACCTCGACGCCGTCATCCGCCAGCGCATCCGCGGCTTGCGCGTCGCGCGGGGCTGGTCGCTCGACGCGCTCGCCGCCCGCTGCTACCTCAGCCCGTCGACGCTCAGCCGCATCGAGACCGGCCACCGGCGCATCGCACTCGACCAGCTGGTTCCCATCGCCCGCGCCCTCGACACGACCATCGACCACCTGCTCGAGGCGGTCGACGACGAGGACGTCGTGATCCGCCCTGAGCCCCAGCACCGCGCGGGCATCACCACCTGGCTGATGTCGCGGGAGACCACCGTGCGTGGCGTGACGATCGCCAAGATGCGGTTCTCCCCCGACCACGCGTACGGCCCCGAGCACCAGGGCGTGCACCCCGGGCGCGAGTGGTTCACCGTGCTGTCCGGGACCATGCGCGTCTACCTGGGCGACCGCGAGATGCTCGTCGAGGCCGGCGACGCCGCCGAGTTCTCGACGATGATCCCGCACTCGATCGGCGCGGTCGGCGGCCCGGCCGAGATCCTCACCATCTTCGACCGCGACGGGGAGCGGGCGCACATGCCCGCGCCGCTCGACTAACGGTCGGTGCCGCGGTGCCCGGCGAAGAAGTCCGTGAGCAGCGCGGCGCACTCGGCCTCGCGGACCCCGCCGCGGACCTCGACGACGTGGTTCATCCGGCGGTCACGCACCAGGTCCCAGGCGGACCCGGTCGCCCCGGACTTCGGCTCCCAGGCCCCGAGGACGAGGCGCGGGACGCGCGCGAGCAGGATCGCACCGGCGCACATCGCGCACGGTTCGAGCGTCACGACGAGCGTCGTGCCGGCCAGGCGCCACTCGCCGACGGCGGCCGCGGCCTCGCGCAGCGCGAGCACCTCGGCGTGCGCGGTGGGGTCCCCGGTCGCCTCCCGCGCGTTGTGCCCGCGACCGAGCACAACCCCGTCCGGCCCGACGACGACCGCACCCACCGGCACGTCACCGGTCAGCAGGGCGGCCCGCGCCTCGTCGAGCGCGAGCCCCATCGCGTGATCCCACCGCCCGTCGTCGTGCATGGCGCCCATTCTCCCCCGCCCCCCTCCCGTGAGTGCACACGATTGGCGGTGTTTTCGCGTCTCGACACCGCCAACAGCGTGCACTCAGCGAAGGGGGACGGGTGGGGGCAGGGCACAGGGGGGAGCGCCGGGGCGGTAGCGTGGGGGCATGCGCCTGCACGTTGCCGATCACCCGCTCGTCGCCCACAAGCTCACCGTCCTGCGGAACGAGCGGACGGCGTCCCCGACGTTCCGCCTCCTCGTCGACGAGCTCGTGACCCTCCTGGCCTACGAGGCCACGCGGGAGGTGCGCACCGAGCCGCACCCGATCACCACGCCCGTCACGGACACGGTGGGGACCCGGATCGCCGACCCGCAGCCGCTCGTCGTCCCGATCCTGCGCGCCGGCCTCGGCATGCTCGACGGCATGACGCGCCTGCTGCCCACGGCAGAGGTCGGCTTCCTCGGGATGCAGCGCGACGAGGAGACCCTCGAGGCGATCACCTACGCCAACCGTCTTCCGGACGACCTCAGCGGCCGTCAGTGCTTCCTGCTCGACCCGATGCTCGCTACCGGCGGCACCCTGGTCGCGTCGATCAACTACCTGCTCGAGCGCGGCGCCCGCGACGTCACCGCCGTGTGCCTGCTGGCCGCCCCCGAGGGCCTCAAGGTCCTCGAGGAGGCCATCGGCGAGCGCGCCGACGTCAAGGTCGTCGTGGCCGCCGTCGACGAGCGCCTCGACGAGAACGCCTACATCGTCCCGGGCCTGGGCGACGCGGGCGACCGGCTGTACGGCAGCGTCTGAGACGCCTGGACGTCGACGTCACCTGCTTGCCCCTGCCCCTGGGGCAGCCCCTAACGTCATGGTCATGAGCACGCTGACCACGCTTCAGGTAGCGCAGGCCGCCCGTCTCAGCGCCAAGGCCGTGCGGCTGTATGCCGACCGCGGTCTGATCGCGATGACGCGGGCCCCCGCCACCGGGCACCGGGAGTTCCGGCCGGGCGCCGTCGACACCGCACGCCAGATCGCGCTCCTGCGCACCCTCGACCTCTCGCTCGCTCAGATCGGCGAGGTGCTCGGCGCGGACGATCCTGTCTCCGCGTTCGACGCTGTCTGGGCAGGCCGCAGGCAGAGGCTCGCCGAGACGCTCGCTGCGGGAACCTACGCGCGCTCGGTGCTCGCCGGCTGCCCCACGCTGGACGTCGGGATCCAGTCACGCCAGGTCCAGGAGCAGCTGACGCTGCGCTGGACCGGCGTGGCCACCCTGGGCGACCTCCCCGCAACGATCCGCGACGCCACGACCATGCTGTTCGGCGTGCTGCACGAGCAGAGCAGCGACCTCGCGGGCAGTCCGTTCGTGGCCTACCACGAGCGCGCGACGGAGTCGGGACCGGGACGAGTGTCGGTTCACGTCCCCGTCGCCGCTCCGCTGCGGCCGCCCGTGTCCACCACCCTCGCCGTGGAGCCTGCCCACGACGAGGTCTTCGTCGCGCTCACCCAGGCCGAGGCCGTTGCACAGCCGTTCGTCGTGTCCGTCCACGACTACCTGCGCGCGGGCGCCCTCGAGGCGGGAGAGCCCTGCGGTGACGACCGGGAGGTCTACCTGCCTGCGTGGGGGCACGACGACGTCGGTCCTGTCATGGAGGTCGCGGTCCCGGTCCGCCGCGTGGCTACCGGGTGCGGAGCGTGATCGCCGCGACGACGAAGCCGTCGGACGTCGTGACCAGCTCGATCGCGTTCTCGGCGAGCACCGGGCCCACCGGGAAGGCCTTCACGTCGGTCCCCAGCGTCGACCCGGACCAGCCGCGGGCGGTCGAGTCGAACACGTTCGGGCCGCCGACGTCGGCGCCGTTGAAGACCATCGCCTCACCGGCGAGCCCCCGGTCGCCCTCGAAGGCGACGACGCCGAGCCTGCCGTCCGCCCCGGGCCGGCTGGCCGCAGTCAGCGCCACCGTGTCGCGACCCCCGGGGATGAGCGGCGCCATCCCGTCCCACACGATCACGCCCGCGTCGGGCAGCGTCTGCTGCTCGTACACGACGACGAGCGCCCAGCCGGCGTAGGCGTTGCTGGGCGACGAGTCCAGGTCCGCGACGACGGCGTCGGCCAGCGACCACGTCCCGCCCCCGCCCGTGGCGACCTGCTGGGTGACGTCCGCGAACGCCCCGTACCGCAGGCTCCGGCCCCCGGTGACCGCCACCACCTGCTCAGCGATCACCTGGTGGTAGTCGTCGCCTGGTGCGCGCAGGTGCGCGACGCCCAGAGCGTTGGAGGCAGCACCCTCGTACGGGGCGGACCAGTACAGCCCAGCGAACCGGACGGTCGCGCCCTCGGGCACGTCGACGGTGGTCGAGGACGACACTCCTCCTGCTGAGCGCGGGTCGTCGTTGACTCCCACCATGGCCACGCGGTGGTTGTCGAGCTCGCCCGCGAGTGCCTTGGCGCAGTCCGACCCGGCAGCGTCGGAGCCTCCGTCGCCGTCGCACAGCATCAGCGGCGCGCCTGCCTCGGCGATCTCGAGGTTCCCGCGCGCCTCGAACCGCACCGACAGGTCGGCTCCGCTCGCGCTGACCAGCGGCTCAGGTGGGTTGCCGTGCTCGTCGCCCACGTGGTTCGACGACGCGCGGGTCGTCGAGGACGCCCACGGCAGCGCGACGTCGCCGCGGTGCACCGCGAGCGCCAGCACCCCGCCACCGATCACGACCGTGGCGAGGGCACCGGCGACGAGCGCGAGCACGCCCTGGCTCAGGAACGCCGGCCGACGCGACGCGGTGGGCGCCGTCGGCGACGGCTGCGACTCGGGTGCCGCCTCGTCCACGGCGCCGAAGACCGGCCAACCGAGACCGAGGGCCGCCGTCCCCGCGACGCCCAGGACGAGCGGGGCGATGACCGTCCGCATGCCCTGCGCGACGTCCGAGAGCTCCTCGACGACGCCCCGGCAGTGCGTGCAGCCGGTCAGGTGCTCGGAGACGACGGTCCGCTCCCGCCGGGACAGCGCGCCGCGTACGTAGCCGCCGAGCAGCTCGGTGGTCTGCCGGCACTCCGGATCCACGATGCTGCCGCGGTGCTCCCGCAGGTAGGCCTGGCGCAGGCCCTCGCGCGCACGGTAGGCGAGCGCCGCGACCCCGTTCGCGGTGAGCCCGAAGACCTCGGTGAGGGACGCTGGCTTGGCACCCTCGACGTCCGTGTACCAGAGGACGGATCTCCAGCGCTCGGGGAGGGACAGGTAGGCCTTGGCGACCGTCGTGCTCTCGAACGCCTTGAGCGCGGGGTCCTCGACCGAGGCGAGCGGCCCGATCGCGGACTCGAAGACGTGCTCGTCCTCGGAGGGACGCACCCTTCCCGCGCCAGCGGTGCTGCGGTAGGCGACGTGCCGCACGACGGTGAACAGGTAGGCCCGGAAGGCAGCGTCGGGGCCGCCCCCTCCGCGCAGCACCGACAGGACGTTGGCGAACGCCTCCGCGACGACGTCCTCGACGTCGTCCACGGGAACGTACTGCCGGGCGACGCGACGTGCGGCGTCGGCGTGCCGGGCGAACAGTGCGCCGAAGGCTGCGGCGTCCCCCCGGCGCGCCGAGGTGATGAGCACGGGATCGCTCGCGAAGCCGTCGCCGTCGTCGGCGTCCACGCTCACAGAGCCTCCCCCGGTCGCAGCCACCCGTGGGGCGGCCGTGTGCTGTCCCGCAATCATCGGTGTCCGCGTGGTGCCCGTCAAAGCACGACCGGGCGAAGTTCAGGACACCGGCGTCATAAAGTCCCCCGCGGGTACTCTCCTCCCACATGAACATCTCGGCGTCGGGCGGCCGCCCACGGGCGGACGCGGGCGGGGCAGCGACCGGCTGCGCCCGGTGCCCGCGCCGAGACGCCTGCCCGCACGCCGGCCCCGCGGGCACGGACGTCGCCGAGGCGCTCGTCCTGCTCCAGACCTGGCACGACCTCAGCGTCGGGACGAGCTGGCGCAACGCGGGCGACTGGCCCCACCCTGCGGCCGAGGCGTTCGCGGAGGCGCTCGTCACCGGGTGCGACCCGCTGCCTCGCGCTGCCCGGCTGGGATCGGCGCGCGCCGTGCAGGGGGTCGGCATCGGCGAGACGCTCGAGGACCTCGCGCACGCCTACGCGGTGCTCGGCACGACCCCGCCGCCGGACGTCACGCGCGCGGCAGCCGAGGGATGGGTCGAGGTGCTCGAGACCGCGGCGGTGCAGCCAGTCCTCGTCGACCCGCTCTCGGGCCTGTTCACCCTCGAGTACCTGCGCGCCCGGGTGCGCGAGACCTACCTCCAGCCCGAGCCGTGGGCGCTGCTGGTCGTCGACGTCGGGCTGACCGGCCTGCGGGCTCCGGAGCGCTTCGAGCGCGCGGCGGCGGTCGGCGACTCCCTGACGGCCGTCTTCGGCGCAGGGCACCCGATGGCGAACGTAGACGACGGGCTCTTCGTGGTCCTGGTACGGCGCGACGAGCAGCTCGGTGACCGGATCGACGAGGTCCGACGCCGCGTGGTGCCGTTCACGAGCGAGTCCCGGCAGGCACGGGTCATGCGCAACCCGGCCCGCGTGTGGATCGAGCAGCTGCCGGGCGCGGTCATGGACGTCCCCGACCTCCTGAGCTCGCTGCGCGGCTGATCCGCGCGGACGGCTTTCCCGGCTCAGCCGCGCGGACGCCACAGGACGAGCGCGCCGGCGCTCCGGGTGCGGACGTGCCGCTTGCCGCGCGGCAGGGCCACGATGTCACCCGTCGCGTCGGCCGCGAACACGCGGTGCCCGGGGGTCAGGGCCGCTTCGAGCCGCTCGAGCCGGCCACGCAGCTCGAGGACCTCGTCGTCGAGGTCCAGGATGCGCCGGATGCCCGCGAGGTTGATGCCCTCGACCTGGCTGAGGTGCTGCACCGCGCGCAGGCGGGCGACGTCGCGCGGTGTGTACCGGCGCCCGCGCCCGGCGGTGCGGCTGGGCACGACCAGCCCGAGGCGGTCGTACTGGCGCAGCGTCTGAGGGTGCATCCCCGCGAGCGCTGCGGCCTGGGAGATGGGGTAGATCGGCTGGTCCGCCGGGTCGGCGGGCTGCTGCCTCATCGCGGGGACCTCCTCGGTGGTCTCACTCCTGGGCGCGGGCGATCAGGTCGGCTCGGACGTCGGCGTCCCGCGTGGCCGCGGCAAAGGCCTCGACCGCCTTGCGCGCCTTGCCGTCGAGCTTCTGCGGCACGACCACCTGGACGCTGACGAGCAGGTCGCCCGCCCCGGAGGTCGCCTGAACTCCGCGGCCCTTGACGCGCATGACGCGCCCCGACGGCGTGCCGGCGGGCACCTTCAGCCGGACGCGCTGCCCGTCGAGCGTCGGCACCTCGATCTCGGCACCGAGCGCGGCCTCGTCGAAGGTGACCGGTGCCGTGATCCGCAGGTCCTTGCCGTCGAGCGTGAAGACGGGGTGGGGCTGCACGCGGACGGTGATGTTGAGGTCGCCTGCCTCACCACCGGCGGAGCCGGGCCGCCCCTTGCCGCGCAGGCGGATCTTCTGACCGTCCCGCACTCCCGCGGGGATGCGGGTCGTGACCTTGCGGCCCTCGACGTCGAGGCTCACGGTCGAGCCCTCGACGGCCGAGCGGAAGGCGAGCGTGGTCGTCGCGTTGATGTCCGCTCCTCGGGCCGCTCGGGGGTTGGGACGGAAACCGGCGCCGCGGCCGCCGCCGCCGAACAAGCCGCCGAGGATGTCCTCGAAGCCGCCACCACCCGTGCCTGCGCCGCTGCCTCCCGGGTAGCTGGTGCGGCCCGTGGGCGCGCCCCCGCCGAACATGCCACCGAACAGGTCCTCGAACCCGCCCGCGCCGCCGGCGCTCGGACCGCCGCGCCCGGCTGCGAAGCGCGGTCCCCCGCCCGCCATGGCGCGGATCGCGTCGTACTGACCGCGCTGCTCCGGGTCGGAGAGCACGGCATAAGCCTCGCCGATCTCCTTGAAGCGCGTCTCAGCCTTGTCGTCACCCGCGTTGTGATCGGGGTGGTGCTGCCGCGCGAGCTTGCGGTAGGCCTTCTTGATCGCGGTCTGGTCGGCGTCCTTGGGCACGCCGAGCGCCGCGTAGAAGTCCTTCTCGAGCCAGTCCTGGCCGGTCAACTGCGGCTCCTTCGGTGGTCCGGCTACCCGGACGGATGATGCGGGGTACTGATGGTCTCGCACCGACGCTGTCGTGCGCCCCTCACGAGGGGCGCACGACAGCGCGCGGGTGTGGTCAGGCTAGGACGCGGGGCCGACGACGGCGACACGCGCCGCGCGCACGACGCGCTCCCCGATCCGGTAGCCCGGCTCGATCACGTGCTTGATCGTCGCCGTCTCGACCTCCGCGGACTCCTCGTGCATGAGGGCTTCGTGGAAGGTCGGGTCGAACTCCTCGCCGACCACGCCGAACCGCTCGACACCGAAGCGCGCGAGTGCGCCGTCGAGCTTCTCGGCGATCGCGGCGAACGGGCCCGCGAGCTCTCCGGCCTGACGCGCCCGGTCGACGTCGTCCAGCACGGGGAGCAGCGCGTTCAGGACGTCCTCGACGCCCCGGGCACGTGCGGCCTCCTGGTCGCGGATCGAGCGGTTGCGGTAGTTGGTGAAGCTCGCCCGCTCCCGCTGCAGGTCCTCGAGGCGCTCGGCGGCGAGGCGCTGGGCCTCGTCGAGCTCGGGGCTGACGCCCTCGGGCTCGAAGTCGAGCGCGGCGAGCGGGTCCTCCGGGGTGCCCTCGGGCGCCTCGGAGGAGTCCGCCGCCTCGCGCGGCTGACCGGTGGTCGGGTCGATGCGTCGGTTGTCGTGGAACTCGAAGGCGGGGCCGTCGCGCTCCTCGGGGTTCTCGGGGGGCGTCACTTGTTCTCCTCGTCGTCCACGATCTCGGCGTCCACGACGTCCTCGTCGGACGACGCGGCCGGCTGCTCGGCGCCGGGCGCCTCGCCCTCGGGGGCCTCAGCCTGCTGCGCGTAGAGCGCCTCGCCGATCTTCTGGGCCACCGTGGACAGGTGCTCGTTCTTCGCCTTGACCTCGGCGATGTCGTCGCCCTCGAGCGCCGTCTTGAGCTCGGCCACCGCAGCGGAGACCTCGGTCTTGACGTCGTCGGACAGCTTCTCGTCGTTGTCCTTGAGCAGCTTCTCGGTCGAGTAGGCGAACGCCTCGGCCTGGTTGCGGACCTCGGCCTCCTCGCGACGCGCCTTGTCCTCGGCCGCGTGCTCCTCGGCCTCGCGGACCATGCGGTCGATGTCCTCCTTCGGCAGCGCGGAGCCACCGGTGATGGTCATCGACTGCTCCTTGCCGGTGCCGCGGTCCTTGGCGGACACGTGCACGATGCCGTTGGCGTCGATGTCGAAGGTGACCTCGATCTGCGGCATGCCGCGGGGCGCCGGGGCGATGCCCGTGAGCTCGAAGGTGCCGAGCGGCTTGTTGTCGCGGGCGAACTCGCGCTCACCCTGGAACACCTGGATCAGCACCGACGGCTGGTTGTCCTCGGCGGTGGAGAACACCTCGCTGCGCTTGGTCGGGATCGCGGTGTTGCGCTCGATCAGCTTGGTCATGACGCCGCCCTTGGTCTCGATCCCGAGGCTCAGGGGGGTGACGTCGATGAGCAGCACGTCCTTGCGCTCACCCTTGATGACACCGGCCTGCAGCGCGGCGCCGACGGCGACGACCTCGTCCGGGTTCACGGACTTGTTGGGCTCCTTGCCACCGGTGAGCTCGCGCACGACGTCCGCGACGGCGGGCATGCGGGTCGAGCCACCGACGAGGACCACGTGGTCGATGTCGTTGACGGAGATGCCGGCGTCGCGGATGACCGCGTGGAACGGCGTCTTGGTCCGGTCGATGAGGTCCTGCGTCATCTGCTGGAACTGCGCGCGCGTGAGCTTGCTGTCCAGGTGGATGGGGCCGTTCTCGCTCATCGACAGGTACTGCATCGAGATGTTGGTGCTGTTGGCCGAGGAGAGCTCCTTCTTGGCCTGCTCCGCCGCCTCCCGCAGACGCTGCAGCGCGATCTTGTCCTTGGACAGGTCGACGCCGGAGGAGTTCTTGACCTCCTTGATGAGGTGCTCGACGATCCGGTTGTCCCAGTCGTCGCCACCGAGGCGGTTGTCACCCGAGGTGGCGCGCACCTGGATGGTGGAGAAGTCGTCCTCATCCTTGCCGACCTCGAGGAGCGAGACGTCGAACGTGCCGCCGCCCAGGTCGAAGACCAGGATGAGCTCGTCCTCCTTGCCCTTCTCCAGGCCGTACGCGAGCGCGGCCGCGGTGGGCTCGTTGACGATGCGCAGGACGTTCAGGCCGGCGATCTGGCCGGCGTCCTTGGTCGCCTGACGCTCGGCGTCGTTGAAGTAGGCGGGAACGGTGATGACCGCGTCCGTGACGGGCTCGCCCAGGTACTCCTCGGCGTCGCGCTTCAGCTTGCCGAGCACGCGGGCGCTGATCTCCTGCGCGGAGTACTTCTTGTCGTCGATCTCCTGCGACCAGTCGGTGCCCATGTGGCGCTTGACCGAGCTGATGGTGCGGTCGACGTTGGTGACCGCCTGACGCTTGGCGATCTCGCCGACGAGAACCTCGCCGGCCTTCGAGAACGCGACGACCGAGGGGGTCGTGCGGGCGCCCTCGGCGTTCGCGATGACGGTGGGCTCGCCACCCTCGAGGACGGACACCACGGAGTTGGTGGTGCCCAGGTCGATACCGACGGCTCGTGCCATGAGTTGATGCCTCCATCAGGACGTGCGGTTGAGTCTGTGTCACTCAAGTCTGCGTCGGCCGTCCTGGTGATGCAAGCCGGCGGGCTCAAACTTGAGTCTGACTGGCTCAACCTTTACGCGGGGGTGCGTATTCCCCACCTCCCCCGCGCCCCGTCACAGCACCCGCGCGAGGCTCTCCAGCGCCGCGAGCGGGTCCGCGCCTGCCGGGATGAAGATGCTCGACGTCACGCCGGCCTCGCCGAGCGCCTCGATCCGCGCCCGCACCTGCGCCGGCGTGCCCGCGAGCGCCAGCTCCTCGACCCACGCGTCGGGCAGTGCTGCGGCAAACTCGGCGCGGGTGGCACTGTGGGCACGCAGCGCCTCGAACTCCTCACGGAAGGGCAGGTCGGCGACGTGCACGGCCCAGTCGGGCTCGCCGATCCACTCGAGCGCGGGGCGAGCGAGACGCAGGGCTTCCGCGGCGTCGTCGGAGACCGCCCCCACGTTGTAGGCGATGACGCGGTGCGGGCCGGCGGGGTCGATGAGGCCGAGCGAGGTGCGGACGTACTCGGGGGTGGCCGGCTCCGCGAGGATCGTGCCGTCCGCGAGGCGACCCGACGCGGCGAGGGACTTCGGCCCCCGCACGCCGAAGAGGATCGGGGGGACCTCGCTCGGCACGACGCTCGGGTCGAGCCGCGTGCCGGCGCCGCGCTCGCCTGCGACGAGGGCGCGCAGGGCGGTGGCGTGCTCCTTGAGGAACGTCAGCGGCCGCTCCGGCCAGCAACCGGCCTCGCGCATCCAGCCCTCGATGCCGTGGCCGAGCCCGACGTCGAGCCGTCCCGGGAAGAGGTCGGCGAGCGTCGCGACCTCCATCGCCGCGAAGGCCGTGTTGCGCGCGGCGACGGGCAGGATCCCGATCCCGACGCGGATCCGCTCGGTCCACCCGAGCACGGCGGCCGCCTGCGCCACCCCGCCGCGAAAACCGAGATCCTCCACGATCCACAGCTCGTCGAACCCGAGCCGCTCCGCGGTCCGGGCGAAGTCGCGGGCGAGGTCGCCGCGCAGGTCGCGGGGCAGCATGACACCGATCAGGGGGCGCTGGCTCATGCCGCGACCCTAGCCCGCCCCGCCCTTCGGAGGAATGCGCACTCCCTGCTGCCCGCGGCGACAGATTTCGCACATTCCTTGGGGCTCGTCGATCGGCCACGCGTCCGCTACTATCGATATTCGATAGATCGAACCGGGAGCCCGCCATGAATCGCCTTGCCATCCTCGCGCTGCGCGGGGTCATCGTCCTGATGTTCCTGGGCCTCGTCGCGATCCAGGTCGTCGTCCTGCCCGCCATCGCCTTCGACACCCGCGAGGACCTCTCCTCCTCGCCGGTCCAGGTGCCGGTCGCGATCATCGGGTTCCTCGGCCTCCTGCTGGTCGAGGTCGCCCTCGTGTGCATCTGGCGGCTGCTCACCATGGTGCGCCGGGAGACGGTGTTCAGCCCCGCGGCCTTCCGGTACGTCGATGTGATCATCGGTGCCGCGATCGGCGCGACCCTGCTCGCCGTCGTGCTGTCGTTCATCCTCGCGCCCGGCGAGGAGGTGCCGCCCGGCGTGGTGCTGCTCGTCGTCGTCGGCGGCGTGGGGACGGCTGGCATCGCGCTGCTCATGCTCGTCATGCGCGCGCTGCTCGCCAAGGCGGTCGCGCTCGACGCGACGGCGACCACCCTGCAGGCCGAGCTCGACGAGGTGATCTGATGCCGATCGTCGTCGACATCGACGTCATGCTCGCGCGCCGCAAGATGTCCGTGGGCGAGCTGGCCGAGCGCGTCGGGATCACCCCCGCCAACCTCGCGGTCCTCAAGAACGGCCGCGCCAAGGCCGTCCGGTTCAGCACGCTCGACGCGCTGTGCGTCGCGCTCGACTGCCAGCCCGGGGACCTCCTGCGCTGGGAGCCGCCCGAGGACGCGCACGCCGACGCGGCACCGGAGCGTTGACGCCTCGCTCCCCGACCCGCCACGATAGGCGTCCTCACCTTGGGAGATCCGCCCCGTGGTGGCCAGCCCCGTGGAGAGCAGTCCCATGCCCGACGACGCCTACGCCGCGTTCTACGCCCTGACCGACCCCGCAGACGACGCTGCTCCCTCGGACGCGCACGGTCCGGTCAGCGAGGTCCGCTGGTGGCGACGCTCGGTCGCCGATGTCGTGGACGCCGTCCTGACCCTCGGATCGGCCGGCCTCGCCTTGCTCGTCTTCTCCCTCCCCACGCTGCTGAGCGACGGCCCCGTCGTCGACACGTCCGTGATTCTCGCCGTCGCCGCCGCCTACGCTGCTGGCCTCACCGCGGCGCTCCTCAACCATGTCGGCGCGCTCGGCGCGAGCGGACAGACCCTCGGGTGCACGGTCGCGCGCTTCGCCCTCGTCGACGAGGCGACCCGTACCGCCCCCGGCGCGAGCGGCGCGTTCCGCTACCTCGAGTGCGAGACGCTCGACGCCCTCACCCTCGGCCTGCGGCCGCTGTGGCACCCGCGCCGGCTGCGCTACGCGGACGGCCTGTGCGGTCTGATCGCGGTGCCCGTCGACGCCCGCCCACGCCAGCAGCGCCAGTAGCGCTAGCCGAGAATCCCGAAGTCCCGGAGGCGCTTGCGGTCCTTGCGCGACGCCGACGCCTGCAGCGCGAGCAGCTCCGAGTAGATGCCGCCGGTGACGGCCAGCTCGTCGGGGCTGCCGACCTCGTCCACCCGCCCGTCGCGCAGGGTCACGATTGTGTCCACCGCGGAGATCGTCGAGAGCCGGTGCGCGATGATCAGCGTCGTGCGGTCCGCCATGAGCTCGTCGAGCCCGAGCTGGACCAGGCGCTCGGACTTCGTGTCGAGGGCCGATGTCGCCTCGTCCAGCACCAGCACGGGCGCGTCCTTGAGCATGGCTCGGGCCACGGCGATCCGCTGCTTCTGCCCGCCCGACAGCTTGAGCCCGCGCTCCCCGATGGTCGCGTCATAGCCGTCCGCGAACCCCGCGATGAACGGCGCCGCGTGGGCCCGCTCGGCCGCGCGCACGACGTCGGCCTCGCTTGCGTCCTCGCGCCCGTAGGCGATGTTCTCGCGGATGGTCCCGGAGAACAGGGACGCGTCCTGGAAGACGACGGCGACGCGGCGCCGGACCTCGGCCAGCGGCAGGTCCGCGATGTCTTGGCCCCCGAGGAGAAGCCGCCCGCCCGTCGGCCGGTAGAACCCGAGCAACAGGCTCACCAGCGTGGTCTTACCCCCGCCGCTCTCGCTGACGAGCGCCACGCGCTCGCCGCGGCGCACCCGGAAGGACACGTCCCGCAGGACGTCGTGGCCCTCCTCGTACGCGAACGTGACGCCGTCGAGCTCGAGGACCGGAACGCCGTCGGGCAGGGCGACCGGAGGGCCGACGACGTCGCTCGTCGCCCCCGGCGTCTCCCGCTCTGCCCCGCCCAGGTCTGCTTCGCCATCGGCGGCCAGCAGAAGCGGCTCATCGCGGTCCGCGGGCTCGGCCATGACGTCGAAGTAGTCGCGGCTGCCGGCGATCGCGCGCTGCGCGGTGTCGATCAGGTAGCTCATCATCTGCACGGGCGTCTTCGCCATGCCCACGAGCGTGATGAGCAGGACCATGTCGCCGACCGAGAACACGCCTTGCGCGGTACGGACGAACAGGATCACGTAGATCCCGAAGAACACGACGTTGAGGAACGCCCGCCGGATCGCGTCCATGACGTGCCAGTAGCGCGACTGCACGCGCGTGGTCGCGACCGTCCGGGCGTAGCGACGGCCGAAGAGGCTCAGCTCGCGCCGCTCGGCGACGAAGCTCTTGACGACGTTGATCTGCCCGATCACCTCGGCGAACCGCCCGCCCGCGAGGTCGACCTGCTCGTTCTTCTCTCCCTCGAGGACCTGCCAGCGCTTGCTCGTCATCGCTGTGAGCCCCATGTACACGGGGAAGATGAGCGCGAGCAGCAGCGCGAGCGGCCACGAGTACCCCGCACTGATCACGAGGACCGCGACGACCGTGAGCAGCATCGGGAAGAAGTTGTTGGCGAAGTTCCCCAGGAAGCTCGTGGTCTCGGTGATGGACCGGGACAGACGGCTGATGATCGCGCCCGTGACCTGGTTGTCGAAGTACCGCTGCGGCAGGCCGAGCAGCTTGGCGAAGTACCGCGTGGAGAGCATCTGGCGCATGCGCGCGGCCATCACGTCCCCGAGGTACCCGCCGACGTTCTGCACGGTCGAGTTCACGACGTCGGCCACCAGCAGCGCGACGGCGAGCCACACGACCGTCCGCACGACGCCGTCGGCCGGGCCGCCCGAGGCGACGGCGACGACGGCGTCGGTCGCCTCCTTGAGGATGAACGGGGTGACGAGCGCGGTCGCGGCCGTCAGCAGCGAGCACACGACGATGCCCGCGTAGTACGGCCACAGCACGCGGGTGGTCGTGAGGATCTGGGCGATGCTGCGCACGGACGCTCCTTCGGTGACGACCTCCATCTTCTCCCACCGTGCGCGCTGACCGGTGGGCCCTATGCTCGGGCGGGACAAAACCCACCGACGAGAGAGGTCTCCGGATGTCGTCCGACTCGCAGCACCCCTACGGCCAGCCCGCCTCGCCCTACAGCCAGCCCTACCCCGCACCGCAGGGCCCCGCCTACGCCAGCTGGGGCCAGCGCGTGCTCGCGACGCTCATCGACTCCGCCGTCGTGGCGTTCGTGCCGTGGCTGTTCTTCATCTTCGCGATCGTCACCTCTGAGGTCACCGAGCATGCTTTCCGCGAGCCGACGTCGGAGCCGTCCGGTCCGGGGTACGTCGCCCTGGTCGTCGGCGGCGTGCTGTACGTCGCCCTGTGGTTCTGGAACCGCATCCACCGCCAGGGCACGACCGGCCAGAGCGTCGGCAAGAAGGTCCTGGGCATCCGGCTCGTCAGCCAGACGACCGGTCAGCCGGTGGGCCGCGGAACGGTCTTCCTGCGCGAGATCGCGCACGTGGCGGACGCCCCGTTGTACCTCGGCTACCTCTGGCCGCTGTGGGACACCCAGCGCCAGACTTTTGCCGACAAGATCATGACCACCGTCGTCGTCAGAGAAGGAAACAGATGAACGCGCTCGCAGGGATCCAGCAGTTCGCGGTGCACCAGAAGATCACCATGATGGTGAACCGCTACGCCATCCACGCCGTCGGGCCCGACGGGCAGGAGGGTGCGCTGCTCGCCGTCGCGCAGCAGAAGCGTATGGCGTTCAAGGAGCAGGTGACGTTCTACTCCGACGACGCCCGCAGCACGCCCGTGTTCGGGTTCCGCGCGCGGCAGATGATGGACCTCGGCGCGACGTACGACGTCACCGACGCCGCGGGCACGCCGATCGGCGCGTTCCGCAAGGACTTCGCCAAGTCGCTGCTGCGCTCGACGTGGCACCTGGACGCCGCGGGGATCAGCGCGGTGGGGCAGGAGCGCAACCAGGCGCTCGCCCTCGTGCGCCGGTTCGTCGACGTGCCGATCGCTTTCCACTTCGACTACCACGATCCTCAGGGCAACCTCGTGATGTCGGTCGAGCGCAAGTTCTCCCTGCGCGACCGCTACCTCGTCACGCTGCCCGGTGGCCGCGTCGACGGTCGGGTCGCCGCCGCGATGACGGTCGCGCTCGACGCGCTCCAGGGGCGCTGAGGCGCTGCTCCTTCCAGGTGCCGGTGGCGTGCGGCCGCGATAACGTCGCCGTCACCGCACCGGGAGGAGAACCGTATGGCCGACGACGTCACGCAGGGATCCGAGCGTTCACAGCAGCTGAGCAGCGAGCTCGCGGCGCTGGCTGCTGAGCGCGGGCTGTCGGTCGCGTGCGCGGAGTCGCTCACCGCGGGGGCCCTGGCCTCGCGTCTCGGCGCGGCGGAGGGCAGCGCGGACTGGTTCCGCGGCGGCGTGGTCGCGTACGGGCGTGAGGTCAAGCACGGGCTGCTGCGCGTCCCCGAGGGCCCGGTGGTGAGCGAGACCTCCGCCAGGGCGATGGCCGAGTCGACCGCCGAGCTGCTCGAGGCTGATCTCGTGGTCGCCGTGACCGGCGCGGGCGGGCCGGAGGGTCAGGACGGCCGACCGCCGGGCACCGTGTGGTTCGCCGTCACGAAGGACGCACTCACCGAGACCGAGGAGAAGCACTTCCCCGGTGGCCCGCCCGAGGTCCTCGCGCAGACGGTGCAGCATGCCCTCGGGTTGCTCGTTCGCCGCGCCCGGGCCTGACGCCGCGGGTCGCACTCTCCCGCGGCGCGCCCCTGGTCCCCTCGTGAGGGGACGCGTGCGTCAGGCGAGCTGACGCACGTAGGCGTTGAGATCGGCGAGCTCGCTGACGGGGGCCTCGACCTCGAAGATGCCTGGCTCGACCTCGGCCGCTCCCGTGCGCTCGACGTCGGCTGCGGTGGGTTCCTGGAGGAGGAGTCGCACCTGCTCGCCGGCCTTGTCGATTACTCGGACGGGCGTGCCGCGCCAGGTGCCCTGGAGCACCGGGCTCTGCACCACGTCACACTCGGCGGCGGGGACCTGCCGCGTCCAGATCATGGGCCGCGCCGAGGTGAAGCCGTCGGGCGCGTCGGGTCCGACGGCGATCAGCTCGATCGCGCCCGACTCCAGGACGTCGGCCGCGTACTCTGTCCCGTTCCAACGGGCGCGCGGGCCGACCAGGTGGTTCGGCGGTGCGTACGCCTGGGCGCCGCGCCATCCGCGGGCACTGCCGTCGTAGACGCTCACCAGCTCCTGTCGTCCGTCGGCGTGGACGCGCCAGCACTCGGCGCCCTCGGGGTAGCGGGTGCGGTCCAGCATCCAGGCGCGCACGAGGTGCTCGCTCGCGAGGAAGCCGGTCGAGTAGTGCGGCCACGGGACCGGGCCGACGTCACGGGGCGCCGTCAAGGACATCATGGGGTCCATCACGAACCGCACCACGTCGACGTGCTCGACGGCGTCCGCCACGCGCTCGGGTCCCCAGCGGTATGCGGCGGCGAGCTCGGGGGCCGTGCGCAGCCGAGCGGCCTCGCCTGCGAGCGTCACCACCCCGCCGAGGGCGGACGCTCCCTGCACCAGGACGTCACGCGCCTGCCACGGGAGCAGAGCCTTCTGAAGCACGGTCACCTGCATGAACTCACTCTCCTTCGCGGTCACGGGACCAGCCTCCCCGCGCCGCGGCGTCCCGCCTCAACCGTAGCCCGGCGCGCTTCCCACGCGCGAAACCTAGCCAGCTACCTCAGGCGGCCCGTCCGCGAAGTCCGCACCCCACCAGTCATAGACCGGGTGAGGGGTGACGATGACCTCGATGTCCTGCAGCTCGACGAACGGCACGTGCGCCCGGAAGCCGTCGTACTGATTGCCCTTCAACCCCATCAGCTCCGCCAACCGAGGATCGCGATCGTAGTGGATCTCCACCGTCTCGGTATCGACCACGGAAAAACCAAACGGCTCTCCGAACCACCACGCACTCATACCTCTCGAGAAGAAGCGTGAGATGGCCGACACAGGCACCCGCACCCCCAAGCCGCGCGACTGAGGATCTCCCCACTTGAGAGCATCGGCCGGCGGGAACCGATCGAAGTCCGCCCGGTCCATTTCAAGCCATAACCGCATCCCTGCTCGAGACGGCATAGGGAAACTCTTGCCCTCGATAGACGGCAAATTGATCAGACGCCGGGAGGTTTAGGGCATCGCTTGGCGCCGTCATCTCTGCACGCCCACCCACCCGCTCTTTTCGAATAACACCGCGTGTCCGCGACCCAAGTGATCGACAGCACCTCAGCACGCAGCCGGCGCTGCTCATGCCTGCCAGGCCGCCGGGACCAGTTGCGACGTCACCACGTCCTGCAGCTGAGCGACGGCCACGGACGCCTCATAGACACCCGCATCCACCTTGGTCAGCTGCAGCCCTTCCGCGATGTCGGCGTTGTGCCCGAGGTACGTCACCCTGGCAGCCGCGACGCCGTCCGGCTGGGTCCACTGATCAACAACACGCACCTCGACGCCCGCGACCTTGGCGGTCACATACATCTCGAACAGCTCCGTCACCTCGGCACGCGCCACTCGCCGGAACCACCGCCCGGTCGACGCACGCTCGAACCCGAGCTCATCAGCGGACTCGAACTCCGCAACCAGCACCACCTCGTCCCCCACGAGATCGGCGCTGAAGTAGGTGTCGTTCCAGCGCGCCATGGGACCCACGAACCGCGAGACCTGCGGCAAGGACGCCGCCGGCTTCTCAGTCCCACCGGACCTCCACCCGTGCACGACGTCGACATAGCGCGCCACCAGCTCTTCGCGCCCGTCCGCGTGATACCGGACGAGCTCCGCTCCGGCCGGGATGCGCGAGTGCACCAGCCAGTAGAGCGGAATCACCATCCCCTCCGCCGCGACAAAGCCAGTACCGGTGAATGGCGGGCGATCGACGAACGCTCCCCCAGTCAGCTGCCGCTCCGCCTCGGTGGTGCCGCCCGTCGCGTTCTCGAAGCGCAGCTGGGGAGTCGGCTCGAAACGCAGCACGTCCAGGAACGGGTCCGCGGGGCTCACCGGCGAGCCAGGAAAACCAAGACCGTGCGCCACGAACAGCTCAGCGGGCGTCCGAGCCGCGGACACCGCCTCTGCAGGCACCACGAACCCCGCCACACGGTCGTACCCGCCCTCCACATATGCCACGGACTGGGCAGGCAACACGGCCTTCTGCATCAACGTCATGACGTGCATCTCCTTCAATCATTAGCCCTGGTCGAGGATGCCAGAAGCCACCGCCACGCGCGGCTTCACAGAGCGGACGGCACCTCAGTCACCGTCTCCACGACCTCCGTCAGCTCCTCGATCGGTACCTTCGCACCCCAGAGCCCATTCTCGATCGCATACGCAGCCGGATGGTCGGGCGCGGGCCACTGCCACTGCTGAATCCACGCTTGGCCCCCGTCGAGTTCGACCACCTCCACCCGACGTCCTTGCCAAACCGCCCACGTCTCCACCGACTGCAGCCGCGTCACCTCTTGGCGTTGAACCTCTTTGCACAATCGACCAGAAAGGTCAGGCAAGAACCCCTCCGGCGACGTCCCATCAGGGGCGTCTAGCAGCACAACCGAAGTATCTCCGGCGAAACTGGCGCTATAAATCTCTCCTTGATAGAAGGCATACTTACCGGCCCTCATCGGACGCCGCCCGGCGGTTCGACGACCACATGCCACTTCCGACCACGAAATACCGCCGCAAGCTCCTGCCCACCGCCTGGTCGGATACGCCACATCTCCGCTCCCTCCGGGATTCTCACACCGTGACGCCCATACGCCAGCAAACGTTGCCTCAGAGAGCGATCGGCACCTCGGTCACCGTCTCCACGACCTCCGTCAGTTCCTCGATCGGTACCTTCGCACCCCAGAGCCCATTCTCGATCGCACGCGCAGCAGGATGATCCGGCACCGGCCACTGCCACTGCTGAACCGACGCTCGACCCCCGGCGACTTTGACCACCTCCACACGGCGTCCTTGCCAAACCGCCCACGTCTCGACCGACTGCAGCCGCGTCACCTCTTGGCGTTGAACCTTTTTGCGCAATCGACCAGAAAGGTCAGGCAAGAACCCCTCCGGCGACGTCCCATCAGGGGCGTATAGCAGCACAACCGAAGTATCTCCGGCAAAACTGGCGCTATAAAACTCTCCTTGATAGAAGGCATAGTCACCGGCCCTCATCGGACGCCGCCCGGCGGTTCGACGACCACATGCCACTCACCATCACGGAATACCGCCGCGATCTCCTGCCCACCGTCTGGACGCATCCGCCACATCTCCGCTCCCTCCGGGATTCTCACACCGTGACGCCCATACGCCAGCAAACGTTGCCTCAGAGAGCGATCGGCACCTCGGTCACCGTCTCCACGACCTCCGTCAGCTCCTCAACCGGCACCTTCGCACCCCAGAGCCCATTCTCGATCGCACGCGCAGCAGGATGATCCGGCACCGGCCACTGCCACTGCTGAACCGACGCTCGACCCCCGGCGACTTTGACCACCTGCACACGGCGTCCTTGCCAAACCGCCCACGTCTCGACCGACTGCAACCGCGACACCTCGCTGCGATCTACCAGCCGAGACCACACACCGCGATGATCGCGCTCAAATCCGCCCTCATCCGGCTCTTCGCCACGCCACAGAAGGCGCACGAACGGCTTATATACACTCACGCAGCCGTACTCGCGTCCCCGCCAAACCGCGTAATTACCAGCTCTCACCGCACGGGGCCCGTCTGTTCGCGTATGGGGTGCCAGCGATCACCCTGGAACACCGCCGCCAACTCCTGGCGACCGTCTGGTCGGATACGCCACATCTCCGCCCCTTGGGGAATCTCGATCGTCTTGATTCCGTAGGTCAGTTCCGGCGCGAAGTCAGCACCGGTCCCGCCGAAGCCGTTGCCGCGGAACGGGTTCCGCGGACCGACAGTAGCGGGTCGTCCCTCCGGCCCGAGATCCAACGCCCGGCTTCCAGCGAACGCAGCGTCCGGATGATGACCATCGATCCACTGCTTGATCGCGACCCGCCGGGCACCGTCGTCGGCGATCGCGTAGATGCTGTCAGGCATGTCTGCCATAGCTTCTAGTGGCCCCACCGGAACGGGGGGAGCGTCATGGGTCTGCCGTGGAATGACTGGCTCGTCAAACGTTCCTGTCAAAGGGACGTCGCCCCCGCTGCGATACCGCACGGCGAACATGGACTCCCCGTCCGGTCGGAAGGTCACCGTGTCGTAGTTCAGCCCCAACTTCTTGTAGAGCTCCGCCGGCGAGAGGCCGGCGACGTCTGCCGCGCGAGCGACGAAGCCACCGACCGACTCGAGCACATCAGCATCCTCCGACGCTGCTCGCCGCAGCTGCTCGGGCTCCATCAAGCGTGCAGCTACATCAGGGCCAAGGGTCTCGAACGCCTGCCCCGGAGTGATGATCTTCTGCAGCACTGTGTCGACAGTGACCGCCGGCAGAGCCCGGCGCACCTCGAGCAGCGTCGTGACCTCGTCACGCGAGAGTCGCTCAAGGGGCGTCGTCACCAGATCCTCAAACCGCGCACGGTCGAGGCCGCGGCCGTCGAGAACGCGATCGATGACATCGTCGAACGACACGTCGAGCAGCAAGTCGTCACGGGTAGTGATCACGTGCGGGCTGCCGGTGTCGTCGATCACCACGCGGCCGGGCTCTTCTCCCGGCTGGTGCGGGTCGGTAGCGCCGCCCGGGGGCTGATCGCCAGGCTCGGAGCCTCCGGTGGGGACGTCCGCTCCGGGAGCAGCGTCGCCGTCCGCCGCTGCGCCCGGCCCATCACCGGCGCCGTCCGACCCCCCAGGGCCGGTGCGCGGCGGCGCACCAACGTCGCCGGGGCTCGGTGCACCGCTGTGGGCCGGCGCGTCGCCTCCGTCACCCCGCCCCCCGGGCACCTCGGTCGCGCCGCCACCGGTGGGCGTGGTCTGCTGCGGCGTCGCGGTCTCGGGCCCACGCGGTGACCCCAGCAGGTCGTCTGCGCCCTGTCCCAGCCCGCCAGGCGCCTGGGGCGCCTCGGGTCCCTGCGGCGCGCCCGGTCCGTCGCCCACCGTCACGAGCTCGGGCTCGCGCACCGGCACCTCGACGGTCACCGAGTCCGGTCGGCCCCCGACGCCCAGGTTGTCCGGCAGCGTGTCCGGGTTGCGCACCGGCGGGGTGTCGACACCGTCGATCACCCGCGTGGTCGGGACGTCCAGGTCCGTGGTCGGCACCTCGAGGCTCGGGCGGGCGATCTCCGGGGTGCGGATCTCGTCGATCATCCCGTCCACGCTCAGGCGCAGCCCGGTGGCCATGTCGCCGAGCTTCGGCAGCGCCGCCCGGGCACCGTTGATCCCCAGCGCGACCGGGTCGACCATGTCCGCGACCTTGGCACCCTTGGCGAACGCGTTGGCCACGCGCCCGGACGTGCCGGCCGCCGTCGCCGCACCCTTGGTCCCGGACACCGCCGCACCCGCGGGCACGACGATGGTCAGCAGGTTGAAGCCCACCCCACCCGCCGCGCGGGCCGGGTCCTCCGACCAGGTGTCGTACGCGATGAGCCCCTTGCCGAGCCCCTTCCACGCCTCGCCGGCGTTGCCCCAGGACCACTCGCCGTCGGCGTACCCGATGAGCGAGCCCATGCCCACCCACGAGGTGCGCATGGTCTCCCAGCTCCACCCGTTGCCGTCGATGCCGACGAGCATGCCGAGGCCCTGCACCGTTCCCCAGAGCCCGTCCACGACGAAGCCGTCCCACACGAACCGCTTCACGCCCACGGCCGCGGACTTGGGGCAGTGGTCCTTGCGCGAGACCTCCCCTCCCCAGGGGGTCTCTGCGTCGGTCGGGATCTCGGCGGCGCCGTACGCCATGGGCGAGCCGGAGCCGTCGTCGACCACCCAGGGTGCCGCGCAGTAGAGGGCGCGGATCGCGTTAGCGCAGGTGCGCTCCGCCTCCCACAACGCCGTCTGCTGGGTGTTGACGCGGCGCACGAGCGCGGTGTTCTCGTCGACCAGGTCCTGGTCGTACTGCCACTCGGGGTCGCCCGCGATCTTGCGCCGGAACGCGTACGCGTCCGTCCGCACCGAGTCGAGCGCCGCCTTGATGGCACGGGTGGTCTCGGCGTAGGTGTCCAACGCGTCAGCAACACGCTCGACGGCGTCACCGAAGTCTCGCGCGGTCGTCTCGACCGGGTCCATCACGGTCAGCAGCGTGGACGCCTCCGGCGCCTCGTACGACGGCCCGATCTTGCGCCACTCCGCGACCGTGGCGGCACCCTCGTCCCGCACCGAGCCGCCACCGGTCCGCAGGTCGGACGCGGCCTGCACGACCGCGTCAGGGTCGAGGTTCGCCCCCGGGATCGCGCTCGGGTTGATGCCCCCGTCGGCGTAGCACTGGTCCACTCAGCCCATCCCCTCCGGGAGCTCGGGCACCCACGTGCCCGTCCCGGCGATCTCCGCCGCGCCCGCCTGCTGGGCCGCGGCCATCTGCTCGTCACCCGTCAGGTACCAGCTCGTCGCCGATGCCGCCCCGCCGACGGAGTTCGCGATCCGGTTGCCCATCGACGTCAGGCTCGGCGAGTGGTGCTCGAAGAACCCGACCAGGGCGTCAGCGATGATCGGGCAGTTGTCCGTGCCCGCCACCGCCGCTTCCGCGTGGGCGGGCAGCCCGTCGACCGCTCCCGACAGGACCGCCGCCGCGTTGCCCACCGCCTTGAGGACGTCGTCCACGCCGGCGGGCGAGATTCGCCAGCTCGTCATGAGGTCAGCCGATCGCGTCGACCGCGGCCTTGGCCTTCGACAGGGTGTCCTGCGCGGTGCCGTCGTTCTTCTCGAGCGAGCTCCGCAGCGTGCGGATGATCGTGCGCACCTCACCGGCGACCCGGTTCCAGCGCTGCTCCTTGCCGACGTAGTCGTCGCTCACGCCGTCGGCCTGGTAGTCCGCCATGGCGGCCTTGACGTCGCTGTCGCGCTGGTCGATCAGCGTCTCGAGCTGGGACGCGACCGTGTTGAAGTTGTCCTGCACCGACTGCGACGCCGCGATGTTGTAGTCGCGACGCTCGACGTTGTTCCCCGACATTCCCCGACCCCCCTCAGGCCTTGACCGAACCGAAGCGCGCAGCGTCGAACGCCGTGGCACCCTCGGTCGAGCGCGTCTCGTCTGCCATCTGCTGGTCACCTTCCTGGAACGACCGGTCCATCCCGGTGATACCGGTCAGGACGGCGTTCAGGGCCGCGTTGAGCTCGATCGCGATCGAGTCGGTCTCGCCCTTGAACTTGTCGAAGGCCGCGCGGCCGGCGCCGTTGAACTTGCCCTGCAGGGGCTCGGCGGCCTCGGCCAGGGCCTTGACGAGCGTCCCCAGGTCTTCCCCGGACGTCGATGTCTTCTTGGTCAGCGTCGTCAGGACGTCTGACCCCATGGCGAACTTCATGCGGTCCCCCTCGCAGGACAGAGCGGTGGCTTTCACGCGTATGTTGCCCCGGATCCGCGAAGGCGACAACCGGAACGCTGCCTCGGCTCAGCGGCCGATGCCGCTCACCCCCGCGGCACCGACCGCATGCAGCCGCGACGCGCGCAGGACCTCGACCGCGAGCGCGACGCCGACATCCCAGAGTGCGGACACCCGGCGACGCTCGAGCTCGGCGAGCGTGCCCCCGGCTGCCAGGGCGCGCGAGCGCGGCACCGGCAGCACCCCGGTCGGCACGCCGAGGTCCGCGGCGGCCGCCAGCAGGGCAGAGGGAGCGGCGGTCGTTCCTGCGGTCGCGACCGGGACGAGCAGCACCGTTCGCGCGGCCGCATCCGGCCGGGCTCGCAGGTCGCGGACCACCGCGCACCCCGCCGCGACCGCCTCCGGGTGCGCGCCGCACACCACCAGCACGACGCCCGCAGGGACGGGTTCGTCACCGACCGCCCAGGCACGCGCGACCGTCCCGGCGTCGACCACCTGCGGGGACACGAGCGCGCCACGCAGACCCACGAGCACGTCCCCCAGCAGGCGCGCCACCGTGGAGGTGCCGACTCCTCCGGCGACTCCCCCGACCACCACCGTCGCGCTCGCCGGGACCTCGACGCCGAGCCACCGCGCGGCTTCCGGCGCCACCACGACCAGCTGGCCGCTCATCGCGCCCTCACTGCCCGTCCTGGACGAGGCACGTGCCCCCCAGGCGCGCTGCGAGCTCGTAGGCGATCGCCACGCCGGTCTCCCCGAGCGCGCCCCACGGCGCGCTCGCCTCGAGCCACCACCGCGCGGTCGCCGCGCCAGCGACCTCGGGCAGCAGGCGGACCACCTCGCTCGCGGCGTCGACCTGGAGGGGCTGGTTGACGCTGAGCACCGCGAGGTCGGCCTCGGGAGTCGTGCGGCAGATCTCGTGCACCGCCCCGCCGCGCAGCGTGCGCAGGCCGAGGTCCGGGTCGACCGCGGCACCCGCCTCGATCAGCGCCGCGCCCGTGGGGGGCTCGGAGCAGAGGATCACGATCTCACGGGGCATCGGGCACTCCTTCCACGAAGTTGGCGATCTGGACGAGGCGGGGACGCTCGCCGCGGCGGACCCACCGGCCGCGGCCGGGCGGCAGCTGCTCGGCGTACAGGCCCGGGAACACCTGACCCTCAGAGCGCTCGCCGGCCATCAGGAAGCCCGACCCCCCGGTGTCCCGCAGAGCCTGCAGCACCGGGTCGTACAGCGCGCGGGAGGCGCCCGCGACGGGCCGGGTCAGCACGACGTGCAGGCGCATGTCGCGGGCCGCCGGCAGGTACGGCAGGAGGGGACGCAGCGGGTCCGTCCCCCCGGAGGCCAGGATGTCGTAGTCGTCGACGACGACTAGCACGCGCGGCCCCACGGCGGACGCCCCCTGCCCCGTGGCGTCGGACCTCTTCTCGAGCTCCGTGGCGATCGCCGTCGAGAGGCCGACGGCGAGGGTCGCGTTGGTGGCCCGCCCGCCCAGGTAGTCCTCGGGGCAGGCCTCGGCCAGGCCCCCGCGCACGTCGTAGAGCGCCACGACGAGCTCCTCGGGCCCAGAACGCTGGACGAGACCGTCGATGATCCCGCGCAGCAGGGTCGTCTTCCCGGTCCGCGTGTCCCCGAGCACGAGCAGGTGCTGGTCCCGCGCGAGGTCGAGCATCGCCGGCGCCATGGTGTCCTGGCGCAGGCCCAGCGGCACCAGCTCGGGCTCGTCGAGCGCGTCGGGCAGCTCCACCGGGTCGAGCACCTCCGGCAGCAGCCGGATCGGGGGCGCCTGCGGGCCCGCCCACGCCTCGCGCGAGCGCGCCGCCAGCTCCTCGAGCCCGGCCCCCACGGCAACCTCCGCGCCGTCCGCGGGGAGCGGGAGCGCGACCTGCGCGAACAGGCTCGCGTCCGTCAGGACACGCCCGGGCTGGTCGGCCCGCAGGGTGGCCGACAGCTTGCGAGCGATCGACGAGTCCGAGGGGTCGTTCAGGCGCAGCTCGACCCGCGTACCGATGAGCGGCTGGGTGTTCATCCGCAGCTCGTTCCACCGCGTCATCGCCACGACGACGTGGATGCCGAACCCGCCCCCGCGCTGGAGCAGCTCCACGAACGGGTCGTCGAGCTCCTCGAAGTCCGAGCGCACCGCGCCCACCCCGTCGACCAGGAGCACGACGTCGGCCGCCGCGAGCTCCGGCACGAGGCCCTCCCGGTGGCGTTCGCGGAGCATCGCCAGCGAGTCGATGCCGTGCGTCGTGAAGACGCGCTCGCGGTGGGCGAGCATGCCGTGCAGCTCCTCGAGCAGACGACGCAGCCGGTCCCGGCTGGCGCGCGTCGCCACGCCGCCGACGTGCGGGAAGCCCTCGATCCGGGCCAGCCCGCCGCCGCTCAGGTCCATGCCGTAGACCGCGACCTCGCGCGGGGTGTGCGTGAGCGCGAGGCCCGCGGCGATCGTCCACAGGAGGGTCGTGCGCCCGGACTGCGGGGCGCCGATCACCGCGACGTGACCGCCCGCGCGCGTGAGGTCGAGCCGCCACGGCCCCTGGTGCTGCCTGCCGGGGTCGTCCTGCCGCCCGAGCGGGACGCGCAGGTCCCCGTGCGCCCCGGTGTGCGCCTGGAGCCCCCGACCCGGCACCTCCTCCCAGCCGCCGACGACGTCACCGAGCGGGAGCCGTGCGGGCAGCGGGAGGAGCCACACCGGTCGCGTCAGCTCCCCTGCCACGCCCAGCTGCTCGACGATCACGTCCACCATCGAGCGGCCGGTCGACGGGCGGACGAGCTCGGGCTCGCCCGTCGCGCCGGTGCCCAGGTCGATGCCGTTCGCCGCCGCGACGCCGTGGTGCACCGGGAGGACGAGCGGGCGACGGAGGGCGTCGTCGGGCTCCGGCTCGGGCATGGCCGCCGCCTGGACCGGGCCGGACACGTAGCCGGCGCGGAACCGCTGGTACACGGTCGTGTCGACCTTGAGGTAGCCGTACCCGGGCACGGCCGGGAGGTGGAAGGCGTCCGGGGTGTCGAGGACGACCGAGCTCTCCGCCTCGGAGAACGTGCGCAGGCCCAGGCGGTAGGACAGGTACGTCTCGAGACCGCGCAGCTTGCCGGACTCGATCCGCTGGCTGGACAGCAGCAGGTGCATGCCGATCGACCGGCCGATCCGCCCGATGGTCAGCAGCAGGTCGACGAAGTCCGGGTCCGCCGTCAGCAGCTCGCCGAACTCGTCGATCACGAGCAGCAGGTGCGGCAGCGGCGGCAGCTCGGGGCGCTCGGCGCGCAGCTCGCGGTAGTGCGTGATCGACGGCGAGCTGCCGGCGTCGCGGAGCACCTGCTGACGTCGCACCACCTCACCGGCGATGCTCGCGCGCGCACGCTCGGTCAGGCCGGCGTCCTCCGCGAGGTTGTCGATGATCCCCGCGACGTGCGGCAGGTCGGCGAACGGCGCGAAGGCCGCGCCGCCCTTGTAGTCCACGAGGATCATGGACAGGTCCTCGGGCGGGTGCGAGATGGCGAGCGCCGCCACGAGCGTCCGCAGCATCTCGCTCTTGCCGGAGCCGGTGGCCCCCACGCACAGGCCGTGCGGACCCATGCCGAGCTGCGCCGACTCCTTGAGGTCGAGCAGCACGGGATTGCCGGCGTCGTCCACCCCGATCGGCACCCGGAGGAAGTCGCGGGTGGAGCGCGGCGACCAGGTGCGCCCGACGTCGATGGTCGTCACGTCGTGCACGCCGAGCAGCTCGTTGATGCCGACGGCCGCCGTCTGCGCCGACTCTGCCACGGAGGCCGCCGTCAGCCGCACCGGCGCGAGCGCCCGCGCGAGCCCGACGACGAGCGGCGCGGGGACGTCGTCGAGCTCGCCCCGCACGGCGGCGTCGGCCGCTGCGTGCTCACGGCGCAGGTCCTCGACGAGCAGCCCGGCGTCGTCGTCGAACGTCACGCGCAGGGCGACCTCCGAGGGCTCGTGGAGCCGGTCCGCCAGGAGGTGCACGACGGTCACGCCGAGCTCCGGCAGGCCCAGCGCCGCGTCCGGGCCGGGCAGGGCACGGGCGACGTCGCCGTGCTCGTCGGCGAGCACGAGCATCCGCGCACCGAGGCCCGCGACCCCGGCGCTCATCCCGCGCTGCGACCGCGCGGCAGCCTGGGCGCGCGACGCCAGCTCGGGGCCCACCACCCGCATCAGGCTCGGCAGGTCCGGGCCGATCCGGCGCGCGGGGGCCGGACCGTCGAACTGCTCGTCGTCGACCAGGTGCGGGAGCGCGCCCAGCCAGCCCCACTCCCCGACGCGCTCGGCGGGGAACGCCACCGCGAGCGCCAGGTCCTCCGGGGCGTGGAACGCCGCGGCCTGCGCCACGAGCGCGCGGGCCAGCGCGAGGCACTGCTCCCGGCTGCCGATGACCGAGACGTCACCCGCGCGGTCCAGGGGCAGCGTGAGGGGCATCTGCCGGACGTGCTCGTGCCGGCGCACGACGGCGCTCGCCTCACCGAGCATCGCCGGGTCGAAGGGCTGCGTCGGGTTGGGGTCCGCGGGCACGACGAGGCGCAGCCACGGCCGGTCCCCCGTCCCGACGCGCAGGTCGAGGAAGTCTGCGTCCGTGCGGCGGCGCTCCCACCGGCGCGCCGGGCTGCGCACGACGTCGACGAGCGCCGTCGGCTCCGGGTGGACCACGCGCGCGGCCGTGCGGGCCTCACCCTCGGCGTGCGCCAGGTCGGCGCGCAGGCTCTCGAGGTAGTCGAGGTAGCGCTCACGCTGCGTGCGCCGCCCGCGCGCCGCCGTGCCGCGCTGACTGAGGGCCATGCCGACGCCCCCGACGATCGCGATCACGAGGATCAGGGCCCCGATCATCACGAACAGCGGGTTGCCGCGCAGCACCATCATCATGGTCATCGAGCCGACGGCGCCGACGATCGGGAACATCGTCTGCAGGCCGGGGCCGCCGGTGGCGTCGGCGAGCTGCGGCGGAGGCGCGACGTCGACCGGCGGCGGCTGCACGAGCGGCCGGACCACGCGCGCGGGTCGGTGCACGAGGCGGACGGTCATGCGCCCACCCGCACGGGCGTCTGGCTCGAGGCGAGCAGCAGCCCGGCGGTCCGGGCGTAGGCGGTCCGCGCGCGGCGGGGCAGCCGCGCAGCCGGGTCCCGGAGCGCGCCCTCATGCCCGTGCGCGAGCACCCGCACCGGGACCTCGAGCGTGCGCGCTGCCTCGCGCAGGAGCGAAGACGTCGGGCCCGCGGTGGCACCCACGTCCGCGAGGACGAGCGTCGTCGGAACCTCGGTGGCCAGCCGCGCGGCGAGCACGAGCCCGCGCTCGGCGTCGGCCCGGTCCGCGCGCGCCACGACGGCCACCGCGTGGCTGCGGCGGGCGATGCGCGTCGCCTCGTCGGCCGTCCGGTGGCCCCAGTCGGTGACGACGACGTCGAAGAACCGGCCGACAAGGTTCCCGAGAGCCTGGACGACCTCGTCGTCCGGGACCCGGGTGCCACCCCGGCCTGCGAGCACGAGGCCGGCCCCGGCGTCGGGCAGCAGCGCGCGCGCCTGACGCGACCGCGTGACGCCGGTCGCCGCCGCGACGAGCTCCTCGAGCCCGCGCGCGTCGACCGCACCACCGAGCGCGCGCGCGAGCGCTGCGTCCCCCGCGGCGGCGTCGACCGCGAGCACGCCGCCACCGCGTCGTCGCGCGAGCGCACGGGCGGTGCGCGCGACGAGGGTCGTGGCCCCGGCCCCACCACCCGACTGCACGACGGCGATCCGTCGGCTGGTCGCGACCGGGTGCCGCAGCGCAGCGTCGATCTCACGCAGCTCCCGCGCCCGCGCGGTCGTTCCCGCCGCGAGCGCGAGCGTCTCGAGCACGCGTCTCACGGTCACGAGAACGTCTCCAGCAGGTCGCCGAAGATGCCGAACACCGCCAGCACGAGCGGCAGCAGCGCGAGCACGCACAGCAGCTCGAGCACGTCCCCGCTGCGGCGCAGCCGGGCGCGGATCTGCGGGGAGGGACGTGCACCCGCGCCGAGCACGAGGCCCAGCAGCAGGAGCCCGCCGAGCGTCAGCACCGACGTCCACGAGTCCCCCGCGGCCAGGCGCGCGACGAGGAGCGCCGCGACGACCACGACCACGACCGTCCAGAGCGCGAGAACCTGACCGCGCAGCGGCAGGCTCCGGGTGCGCAGCGCGGTGATCGTGACGGCGACGAGCCCGAGGGCCAGAGCCCCGGCGTCGTCGTGGCTCACCAGCACGGCGAGCGCGACACCGAGCGCGCCGCTGACAGCGACCGCGGAGGCCGTCAGCGCCCGGTACGCGTCGAGCAGCGTGGCGCGCACCCGGGTGCGCTGCGGCGTCGCGCCCTCGAGGACCTGGTCGTCCAGACCGGTCAGGCCCGAGGACGCCATCGCGTACCAGGGCAGAAGGCCCAGCGCGAGCACGGCGACGGTCGCGACCACCCCGGCTGCGCGCACCGAGTCACCGCCCAGGCGCTCGAGCACGAGGGCAGCCCCCGCGAGGGTTGCCCCGAGACCGGCGCCCGCGAGCACCCCGCGGTCCGGTCGGCCGAGCCCCAGCCCAAGACCGAGCGTGGTCGCGAGCAGCAGGCCGCCCGCCCAGAACGCGTCCGACGTCGGCCATGCGCCTGCCGCGGCAAGGCTCGCTGCCGCTGCCGGCACAAGCCCGACCGCGACCGCGGTCAGAACGCGCGCGACGTAGCCCAGACCACCGCGGCCCAGCGCTGCGGCCAGCCCCGCAGCCCCGAGCGCGCCCGCCGCGAGGCTCAGCGGCGCCGTCCACTCGCCCGCCACGACGTCGAGCGGGCGGAGCACGCTCAGTGCGGCGACCCCCAACCCGACGACGACGACCGCCATCGCCTGACGGGTGTCGGTCGTCCAACGGGACGGGTGATCGGTGATCTCGGCCGCGGCGGCGTCGGTCACGTCGGCGACGTCGGGCGGCGGCGGCGCCTCGGAGGCGCGCACCACCCGGACGACCTCGCCGTCGTCGACCCCCTGCCCGGCGGCGTCCAGCGCGAGGTCCACCTGGTCGCCCGTCACGCGCACCAGGGCGACAGCGGCCGGGTGCAGCCCGGCGGGTTCGTCGAGCAGCTCGAGGATCTGCGGGAGCATCGCCGCGAAGGCCTCGTCCGAGGGCACGACGACCTCGGCGCGGCGCGCCGAGCCGACGAGGGTCAGTCGAGTGAAGCGGCTCAAGGCGTCCCCTCCTGGGGTTCGGGCGCGGGCGTGACCGCAGCTGGTGCGCTGACAGGGGTCGACGGCACTGCGCGCGCCCCACCGCCGCGCAGGGAGTCCGCGTTCGCCTGGAAGAACGAGAAGCCGGCGCAGCCCGCGCACATGACCGCCGCGATCACCGTGCTGCCCAGGAACCTGCGCACGTTGTCCTTGGTCGTGCGGCGCGTCGCCATCTCCCCGTGCAGGAACGCCGCCGTCAGACGCTCGCGGTGGACACGGGTCGACTCGAGCAGGATCGCGTCATGATCGCGGGGCACGCAGCGCCTCCTCGATCGGCATACCGGCGGATCCCAGCACCTGGCGCACCCGGTCCGGACCGAGGGCGTCGAGCACCGCGTCGAACTTCGCCCATCCGGGCTCGTGGAAACTGCCGAGGGGAAGGTAGAGGCCCGGGATCCGAGCCCGACCGACGACACGGGCGTCGAGCTCGGCAGCCATGCGGCTGACATCGAGCCCGAGCTCCCGCACGCCCGGGGGGCCGAGCAGCATGCCGATCGGGTTGGGCGGGGCCTCGAGCACCGAGGGGAAGGAGAGGTCGGCCTGCCCGGTGCGCGCCAGCACGAGCCCGAACAGCGGCATCTGGTGCGTGGTGAGGTCCGCCATGACGACCGGGATCCGGCCGATCGCGTCGCGCGCGGCGTCGCTCCCGGGCGCGCCGACGCCGAGCATGAGCTGCGTCGTCTCTTCGAGGCCGCTGTCCACGCGGCTCGCGCGGATCGTGCCGATCATCGGCCGGTCGGGAGACCCCGCCACCATCACGGTCGTCTCCCGGGGCATCCGGGTGCGCGACAGCTCGGTCAGCCGGGCCCGGTCCCAGGCGACGACCGCGGGCTCATGGGCGCCCCACCCGGTAGGCGCGGCACCCGTGAGCTCACGGGCGAACAGCTCGGCCGCGCCGCCGAGGATCGTCGTGGCCGCCGCCTTGTGCCGGACCGACTGCGTGATCACGAGCTGCACGGACTGCGCGGGCACGGGCCGCAGGAACCGCACCGAGACGTCCTCAGGGTGGGACGGCGGACCGGTACGGACGGCGTCCGCGATCGACGTGAGCCGCGCGCCGGAGAGGCCGTCGCGCAGGGTGCCGCCGACCTCCCGCACGACCCACCGGCCGTGCACGTCGCGCAGCGCCTCACGCATGGGGTACGTCAGGCGGGTGACCTCGTCGCTGACGAGCACCAGGGGTCGCTCGGCCTCGGCGGCTGCGATCAGGAGGTCGGCGCGCGCTTCGCTGAGGTACGCGATCCGCGCGCGCGTCTCGGTCATGAGGATGACGCCGTCGCTCTGGTCGAGCATCGGGTGCTTGGCGTTCATGCCGCTCCTCCAGGCTCGGGATTCTCGATCGCGACCCAGCGGTCGCCCAGCTCGAGCCGGCTGCCCGGCTCGACCGCGACGCCGTCGGCGCTCGCCGCGGACCGTTCCCCCTGGGCCGTGAGGACGATCGTCCCGTTGGTCGAGCCGCGGTCGGCGACCCACAGGTGACGGCCGTCCCACCGCAGCGAGGCGTGCGTCTTCGACACCGACCGGGACAGGTCGTTCACCGGCACCAGGACGTCGACGTGCTCGTCTCGTGCCGGTGTCGGACTGCGGCCGATCAGCGCATGGCCGCTGATCTCGAACCGCTGCCCGTCGTCGAGCGCGACCACGACCGTCGACGCCGCCTGCACCGCGGGCGGGGCCGCGGACGGAGCAGCCGGCGGCGCGGCGAGTGGTGCGGCGGGCGGTGCGGCGGGCGCGGCGTCCACCGGCGCGGCCTCCACCGGTGCCCCCAGGAGGGCCGCCATCGTGACGGGGGCCAGGCCGCGCACGGGGTCGCGGCCTGCGCGAACGTCCAGCACGACGCGGTCACGAGCCCTGGTGGGGAGCCCGGTGAAGAGGCCGACGCTGCGGAGCCCGCTCGCGCGGAGCCCTGGCGTCTGACCGATACGGACGACGAGGACGACCCCGAGCGCCGCACCGACCACGACGACGCCGGCACCCACCGCCAGCGCGGGCCCGGTCGACACGTCCGCGAGCAGGACGACCGCGCAGGTGGCGGCGCCCAGCAGGAGCAGCACCACGGCATCCGTGACGACGGCGGCGGCGCGGGCGGAACGCCCCGCAGGCACGCAGCCCGCGAGCACGGCGGGCAGACCGCCCCGGTCGTGCGGTTCGACCCGCGAGCCACATCGCGCGCAGACGTCGGCGCCAGCCGGAAGAGCGGCAGCGCAGGCAGCACAGCTCGTGCCTGGTTGCACCATCGTTGCGCGTACCTCCGTGGCCTGTTTCCGCGAGCGTCCGGCGACGGCCAATCTTGGCATGCGCCCCGCGCGCGCGCACGCCCCGCACAAATCCGTTGACCCGCGCTCCTCAGGTCACGACGCTGGAGGCATGACCACGACCTCGACGACGTCCGTCGCCCCCACGATCGTCCCGCTCGTCGTGCCGCCCGCGGGCACGGATACCGCGGCGACCGACCAGATGTGGGGCGTCCTCGGCATGCTCCGCGTCCAGCGCGCCTACGAGGAGGCCACGTGGGGGTACGACGACTTCGTCGAGCCACCCGCGGTCGCCCTCGCCCTCATGCACCGGCGCGAGTACTCCGACCGGCTGACGTTCCTCGCGGTCGCCGACGGCGTCACGGGCGAGCCCGAAGCCGTCGTCGCGTTCGCCGACGTCGTCCTGCCCCTCAAGGACAACACGCACCTCGCCTACCTCGAGGTGATCGTCGACCCGGCGCGCGACGTCGCCGCTCTGACCACGGCGCTCATCGCTGCGGGCGAGCAGGTCGCCCGGGAGCGCGGCCGCACCACGGTGATGCTGTGGAGCGAGACCCCGGGCGAGCTGCCGGCAGGCGACCCCGCAGCCCTTGAGGCCCCCACCGGCTCAGGGCGGATCGACGGCCGCAACCCGATGGTCGCCGCGCTGCGGACCAGCGCCTATGTCCTGGAGCAGGCCGAGCGGTACAGCGTGCTGCGGCTGCCGGTCGCCACGGAGCTCCTCGACGAGCACCAGTCCGCGGCGCAGGACCGCGCGGGCGCGGACTACCGCCTGGTGACGTGGCGCGACCGCACGCCCGAGGAGCGCCTCGAGCAGTTCGCCGCACTCGAGCAGCGCATGAGCACGGACGTCCCGCACGGCGACCTCGAGATGGAGGAGGCGGCGTGGGACGCCGACCGCGTGCGCTACGTCGACGAGTCGATCGCCGCAGCGAACCGCGGCTACGTGCTCACGGCGGCCGAGCACGTCCCCACCGGGACGCTCGTCGCCTTCACGCAGCTGCAGTACCCGCGCGACCGCGACGGTTTCGCCTTCCAGGAGGACACCCTCGTCATGCGCGAGCACCGCGGCCACCGCCTCGGGATGCTCGTCAAGACCGAGAACCTGCGCCAGCTGCTCGAGGCGCGGCCCGCGACCGCGCGCATCCACACCTGGAACGCGGAGGAGAACTCCTACATGCTCGACATCAACGTCGCGCTCGGCTTCCGGCCCGCCGGGGTCGTCGGGGCGTGGCAGAAGAAGCTGCGCGACTGACCGTCAGCCCCGCGACAGCCGGAACGGGTGACCGTCCGTGAACACGTTCCCGGACGACACCACGGTTGTCGTGAGCGGCCGCAGGATGGCGCAGTGGTCGAGGCGGGTGTTGGTGCCGAAGATGTTGTCGGTGAACTTCAGCCCCGACAGGGGTCCGTACTTCTTCTCGGCGATGTTCACCGAGCACGCACCACCGTCAACCCAGTTCTTGGAGAACGTCAGGTCCGACACGCTCCCACGGTCCTGGGTGATCATGACCGCAGCGTTGTGCGTGGAGTCCATGACGTTGTTCACGAACCGCAGGTTCTTGCCGATCGAGATCTGGATGTTGTCGTCGTGGGTCGGCGTCCCGTTGTAGTTCGGGTCCTGGAGGTAGTACAGGTTCGAGTGCAGCCAGGAGTCCTCGATCGTGACGTTGTCACCGATGATCGAGACCTGGTCCACCACGTCATGGATGTTCACACGCTTGAGCGTGAAGTCCGCACCCACGATCCCCTTGATGTACGGCGAGGGATTCGCCGAGTACATCTCCGTGTCCTGGATCACGATGCGCTTGCCACCGGTCGAAGCCTGCACCAGGTGCATGTCCTGGTTGAACACCCGCCCCCGGATCACCGAGTTCTTGATCGTCACGTCCGAGGCCTTGATCCGCACGAACCCGCGAATCTCCAGACCGTCGATCACCGTGCCCGGCGTCGTGATCGTCAGGTCACCCTCGTGCACCCGCAGCTTCGTGCCCGCAGGCACACCCGTCGTCGTCGCACCCGGCTTCACCGGCCCCGGAGCAGGAACAGGCGCCGGGGTGGGCGTCGGCGTCGGCGTCGGGGTCGGAGTCGGCGTCGGGGTCGGGGTCGGCGCCGGGGTCGGAGCCGGGGTCGAGGTCGGCGTGGGGCTCGGCGCCGGGCTCGGCGTGGGGATCGGCACCGGGAGCGGAGCAGGCGTCGGGACCGGAGCCGGGCTCGGGACCTGGGGCGGCTGGGGTGCAGGGGCCGGCGCAGGGGTCGGTGGCGCCGGGGTGGCTCGGACCGCACGGCGATGGCCGACGGTGGAGACGCGCACGCGGACCTTGGAGGACGACCGCATCTTGACGCGCCGGCTGCTGCTGGCGGTGATGCGCACCGTCGCCGTCGTCGTGCCCTTGCCGTAGCGCACGACCACCTTGCCGGCGCTCTTCGTGCCGTTCTTCCAGATGATGAGCCGGCCCGCCTTCTTGGCCTTCGTGATCCGCACGGAGACGAGCAGCTTGCGCGTGGCGGACGGCACCTTGCTGTGGCGCGCGATCTTCTTGCTCAGGTTCCGGCCGGCCGGAACGACCGTCCCGGCGCGACCCCCGAACGACCGCTCGGCCGCGACCCGGGCCCACGCGAACGTAGCGCGCCCCGAGCCGGCAGGAAGCGCCGCGCCTGCGGTCGCCGCGCGCACCAGCGCGGGGCTCCCCGCACTCGGTGACGCAGAGGCGGCCGACGTGGCGGTCGCACTGAAGGCCAGCACCGCACCGAGGAGGGCAGCGACGAGTCGTACGGGGGCGGGCACGGACGTTCTCCGTTCGGTGGGGCGGGACATACCAGTCCTATCGGCGTCACCAGCCGGTCCTGGAGGCTGGAAGCACCACGAGATGGCACAGACAGGTCGAGCCGGTCACCACAGGGTGACCGGCTCGACGTGCGGGGAAAGATTCAGCCGCGAGAGACCTTGAACGGGTGCCCGTCAGTGAACGTGTTGCCCGACTGCGTCATCGGGGTGGACGTCGGCTTGAGGATCGCGCAGCGCGCAAGGCGGGTGCTGGTGCCGAACGTGTTGTCGGTGAACTTCAGCCCGGACAGGGGTCCGTACTTCTTCTCGGCGATGTTCACCGAGCACGCACCACCGTTGACCCAGTTCCGCGCGAAGGTGACGTCACGCACGTGGCCACGGTCCTGCGTGATCATCACGGCCGCGTTGTGCGTCGACTCCATCCGGTTGTTGACGAACCGGAGGTTCTTGCCGATCGAGATCTGGATGTTGTCGTCGTGCGTGGGCGTCCCGTTGTAGTTCGGGTCCTTGAGGTAGTAGAGGTTCCGGTGCAGCCAGGAGTCCTCGATCGTGACGTTGTCACCGATGATCGAGACCTGGTCCACCACGTCATGGATGTTCACACGCTTGAGCGTGAAGTCCGCACCCACGATCCCCTTGATGTACGGCGAGGGATTCGCCGAGTACATCTCCGTGTCGGTGATCGTGATGCGCTTGCCACCGGTGGAGGCCTGCACCAGGTGCATGTCCTTGTTGTAGGCGCGGCCGCGGATCACCGAGTTCTTGATCGTCACGTCAGACGCCTTGATGCGCACGAACCCACGGATGTCCAGACCGTCGATCACCGTGCCGTTCTTCGTGATCGTCAGGTCGCCCTTGTGCACCTTGAGCCGGGTACCCGCGGGCACGCCGGTCGTCTTGCCGTTGATCGAGGCGGCCCCGACGCGAGACGGCGTCGCCGACCTCGTCGCGGTGCGCTCGTACCCGATCGTGTAGACCTTCACACGAACGCCACGGGTCGACTTGAACTTGACCCGGCCCGTCCCACTCGTCTTGATCTTGACGGTCTTGACCGTGGTGCCCTTGCCGTAGCGGACCTTCTTCAGCCCGCCCTTCGTCGTGCCGTTGGCCCAGACCTTGACGTAGCCCGACCCCTTGGACCGGGTGACCTTGATCTTCACCAGGAGGTGGGAGGCGCGTGCCGGCACGCTCGCGTGCCGCTTGATCTTGACGGTGCGCGTCTTCTTGGCCTTCAGCACGAACCCTGCGCCGTTGCCGGCGGTCTTCTTCTGCTTGACGCGGGGCCAGCTCGAGGAGGCGGCCGCGAGCGGGCCAGCAGCGGCGAGGGGGGCCTGTGCGACTGGGGAGGCGGAGGCGGCGGCGGGTGAGGCCGAGGCGGGCAACGCGGGAATGGCGACGAGGCCGAGGACGGTCAGGGCAGCCACGAGGACGCGGCGCGGGGACATCACAGTGAAGCTCCAGAACAGTCGGAAGTGGGGCTGACTGTCCTATCGGCGTCACTGCGGAAGCGATCAAGGGATTCGGCGCCCGTTTTCCTCCGCAATGACCGAAAACGTCTGTACGCTGCACCGATACACCAAGAGAGTGGCTCAGATCACTATCTGGGCCCGTGGATCTGAGCGGTCTGGCGCGGGTCGAGTGCCACGCGCACCGCGGTCCCCGGGTCCGGGACGCGGTCCCAGGGGACGAACGCGGTGACGACACCGACACCCTCGACCTCGAGGCTGACCTCCGTGTGCCCCTTGCGGAACGAGGCGCCCCGGACCACGGCGGCACGATGGTCGTCCGAGTCGGCCGCGCCCTGCTGGAGGTCAGCAAGCCGGAACGCGCCCGGCGCCAGCGCCACGACCGTGCTGCCGTGCCCGCCGAGGAAAGCCTCATAGCCGAGGAACCGGGCCACCTCCGGCGTTGCCGGGTGGTGCCACAGGTCGTCAGGCGTACCGACCTGCAGCAGCCGACCCGAACCCATGACGCCGACCCGGTCCGCCACGGTGAAGGCCTCGTCGTGATCATGGGTGACGAAGAGCGCCGTCGTCCCGGTCGTGGCGAGGACCTCGCGCAGGTCGACCGCCAGCCGTTCCCGCAGGCCGCGGTCGAGCGCGGAGAGCGGCTCGTCGAGGAGCAGCAGCGCGGGGCGGGGTGCCAGGGCGCGGGCGAGCGCGACACGCTGCTGCTCCCCGCCGCTGAGAGTCGCCACCGGACGCGTCGCGTACCCGTGGAGCCCGACGACGTCGAGCAGCTCGGTGACGCGCGCGGCTCGCTCGGCCCGGGGCATGCGCCCCTCGAGGCCGTAGGCCACGTTGCGGGCGACGTCACGGTGGGGGAACAGCTGTCCGTCCTGGAACATGAGCCCGAACCCGCGCCGGTGCACGGGGAGGCGGACGATCGACCGGCCCGCCCAGCGCACGTCCCCGGCAGCGACGGGCTCGAGCCCTGCGACCGCTCGCAAGAGGCTCGACTTCCCGCAGCCGGACGGGCCGAGCAGCGCCACCACCTCGCCGGGGCGGACCTCGAGGCTCACGCCGTCGACGGCGACGACGGCATCGTCGCCGCGCCGGGCCGGCTCGTAGCGCACGACAAGGTCGCGCACCTCGAGCCCACCCGTCCGAGCGTCGTCGGGCGTCTCCTCAGACGTCGCCATGTCGATCCCCTCGTAGTCGTTCCGCCATCAGCATGACCGACGCGGTCAGCACGGCGAGCACGACGGCGGCCGCGAGCGCGGTGCCGTAGTTCTCCGCGCCGGGCCGGCCGATCAGCCGGAACACCACGACGGGAAGCGTCGCGGTGTCGGGCCGAGCCAGGAACGACGTCGCGCCGAACTCCCCGAGCGACACGGCGAACGCGAACCCGACGGCCAGACCCAGCGCGCGGGCCATCAACGGCCCGTCGACCGTGCGGAGCACCCGCCACGGGGAGCCGCCCAGCGCGGCTGCGGCCTCACGCATGCGCGGGTCGACGGCGCGCAGCACCGGCAGCACCGTGCGGACGACGATCGGTATCGCGACCACCGCCTGGGCCACGGGGACGAGCAGCCCCGAGGTGCGGAGGTCGAGGTCGAGCCCCAGCGGGCGGTCCATGGTGATGAGGAAGCCGAAGCCCACGGTGACGGCCGAGACGCCGAGGGGGAGCATGAACACGGCGTCGAGCACGCGCAGCGCGTGTCGGCCAGAGCCCGAGCGCGGCCGACGGGAGACGACGAACGCGATCATCCCGCCGACGAGGACCGCGAGCGCGGCGGCGACGAGGGCGGTGCGCAGCGACGTCGCGGCAGCTTCCCACACGGTCACGGTGAGGCCGGACCGTGGCCCCGGCGCCCCGAGGTTGACGTAGTTCTGCCAGGTCCAGGCGCCGCCGGCGGTCTGCAGGGACCGCACCAGGAGATGGGCCATCGGCCATCCCAGGAGCCCGACGACCACGAGCCCTGTCACCACCGTGGCGGCGAGGTCCGCCGGCCGGGTGAGCCGCACGGTCCGCTCGCCGCGTCGCGGTGCAGCCAGCGCCAGCGCGCGTTCCCGCGAGGTGCGGGCGCGGCTGGACACCCACAGGACCACGGCCACGAGGACCAGCTGCAGCACGGACAGCACGGCGGCGGAGCGCAGGTCGAGGAACTGCGTGGTGCGCAGGTAGATCTCCGTCTCGATGGTGCCGAACCGGTTGCCGCCGAGGATCAGCACGGTGCCGAAAGCCGTCGCGCAGAAGAGGAACACGAGCGATGCGGCCGAGGCGATCGCGGGGGCGAGTGCTGGCAGGGTCACGGTTCGCAGCACTCGCCACGGCGAGGCGCCGAGGGCAGCGGCGGCCTCCTCGGCTCGGGGGTCGAGCTGCGCCCAGAAGCCCCCGACCGTGCGCACGACGACGGCGTAGTTGAAGAACACGAGCGCCGCGACGATCGCGGCGAACGTGCCGTCGAGGCCGAGGCCGCCGAGCGGCCCACCCTCCGCGAGCAGCGACCGGAAGGCGACCCCGACGACGACCGTGGGCAGCACGAAGGGAACAGTCACCAGGCCGCGGACCAGTCCGCGCAGCGGGAAGCGACACCGGTAGAGCACGTACGCGCCCGGCAGTCCCAGCAGCACGGACAGCAGCGTTCCGACCGTCGCCTGCGCGATCGTCAGGCCGACGATCCGCCACGTGCGCGACCGGGCGAGAACCTCGCTGAACCCGCTGAAGTCCCAGGCGGCGGGATTCCACGCGTGGGCGCCGTCGGGCACGAACCCGCGCACGACCAGCGACGCCACCGGCCACACGAAGAAGAGCGCGAGGAAGCCCAGGGGCACGGCGGCTGCGGCCACCGTGCCCCACCGGGCTGCTCGCGAGGTCACAGTCTCAGCCGAGGACCGCGTCCGACCACGCCTGGATCCAGTCGTCACGGTTGGCTGTGATGGTCGCCGGGTCGAGCGTGATGGGGTCCGGTGCGAGCGCGGCGTGCTGCTCGAACGGCTCCGGCAGCGGCACGTCGGCCACCGGGTACATGTAGACGTTCTCCGGGAGCGCGCGCTGGAACTCGTCGCTCAGCAGGTGCTCGATGACGAGCTGCGCAGCCTCGCCGGCGTCCTGCCCCTGGAGGATGCCGGCGTACTCGACCTGGCGGAAGCACGTGCCGAGCATGGCGCTCGTGGTCGACGAGCCGTCGTCGGCCAGGGTGTAGGCCGGGGATGAGCCGTAGGACAGCACGAGCGGACGGGTGCCCTCGCCCTGCGTGAAGTCGGTGTAGTAGGCGTCCTCCCAGCTGTCGACCACCTTGAGACCGTTGTCCACGAGGCTCTGCCAGTACGCGAGGTAGCCGTCCTCGCCGTACGCGCCGATCGTCGCGAGCAGGAAGCCGAGGCCGGGGGTCGAGGTGGCCGGGTTCGTGACGACCAGGAGATCGCGGTAGTCCTCGTCGGCGAGCTGGTCGAGCGTCGTCGGCGCCTCGAGGCCCTGCTCCGCGAACCAAGCGTCGTCCACGTTGATGCACACGTCGCCCTGGTCGACAGGTGTCAGAGCGTCACCGATCAGGGCGCCCTGGGCGCCCTCGGGCAGGGACGGCGAGGTGTACGGCTCGAAGACGCCCGCGTCGACGGCCCTCGAGGCAAACGTGTTGTCGATGCCGTAGACGACATCCCCGAGCGGCGCGTCCTTGGTGAGCACGAGCTGGTTGACGAGCGTGCCGCCGTCGCCGATCTTGACGTGCTCGACCTCGATCCCCTGCTCGGCGAGCGCGGCCGTGTCGGCCTCAGAGAGCGAGAACGAGTCGTGCGAGACGAGCGTGACGACCACGGGGTCCGCCGGGGCGGAGCCCGTCGCGGTGGGCGACGACGCCGGACCGTCCGCGCCGCAGGCGGTGAGCGCGAGCGCTCCGGTCAGGCCGAGCGTGACGGCGAGCGTGCGCCGCCGGTTCCATGCATGCACTGCGTCCTCCTCAGGATCAGGAGGGGTTCCCAGGCGCGCGGGCGCACCGTGGGCGAGATGCCCGACTCCCTACACCGGTACGAGCCGGATCAGGTTCGAGGGTCTGCGGATGGTCCGCACTCTCAGCGCCCCGTTCAGCGGCGCTCCCCTGTCGTTCACGCGGAGCCTACACCGCGACGTGCGTCCGTCGGGACCGGCCGCTAGCGTGGGCGGCAGACCCCGACGAAGGAGCGCCTGACCATGGCTGACGACAACGACGACACCAAGGCGATGAAGATCGCCCTCCTCGTGACCTCTGCCGCGTCCGCGTGGCTGGCGCAGCGGATCCTGACCGCCCTGTGGAAGAAGGTCACGGGCCACGAGGCACCCAAGGACCCCGTGAACAACGACTCGTCGGTCGCCGCGGTCGTCGCTTTCGCAGCGGTCGGTGGCGCGACCGCCGCGCTCAGCCGGATCCTCGCCGCGCGCGGGGCCAAGAAGTTCGTGGGCAAGGCCCCGGACCTCTCACCGCCCGGCGCCTGACCCGCGCGGTGCCGTGCCCTCCGTCCGCGCGAGGGCACGGCACGCTGCCGTCACGCGACGGCGACCCGGATCTCGTTGCGCCACGGGTCCGCGAAGGTGAGGGTCGCGCCGTCGTCGGCCGTCGGGACACCTCGGTGGGCGAGGCGATCCGTGAGCGCGACGACGTCGTCGCGGGCAGGCACCACGATCGAGACCTCGCCGAGGCCGAGCTGCACCGGGCGCGGGCCGGCACCCATCGAACGCCACGTGTTCATGGCGAGGTGGTGGTGGTAGCCGCCAGCGGACACGAAGAGCGCTGAGCCGAGGTCGGCGGTGACGTCGAACCCGAGCGTGCCGGCATAGAAGGACCGGGCCTGCGCGATGTCGCCGACCTGCAGGTGGACGTGCCCGACCGTCGCCGGTGCGGCGCTCGCCTGCTCGGGATCGTCCAGATGGGCGGTCAGGAAGGCGTTGGGGTCGAGGGCGAGGCTGTCCATCTGCACCCGCCCGTCGCGCCACGTCCACTGGTCGCGCGGCCGGTCGACGTAGAGCTCGATGCCGTTGCCCTCGGGGTCGTCGAGGTAGAAGGCCTCGGACACGAGGTGGTCGGCGGAGCCCGTGTAGAGCTCAGGCGCGTAGGCCGCGACGCGGGCGACGACGCGCGCGAGTGCGGCGCGGTCCTCGAACAGCAGGGCCGTGTGGAAGAGCCCTGCGCTGCGCGGCTGCCGAGGCGGCAGGTCGCGGGCCTCGCGGAGTGCCACCAGCGGCGTCGCACCACGGCCGAGCACGACGAGCGCCGGGCGACCGTCCTGCGCGTCCCTGCTCAGCACGTCGAGTGCGATGACCTGCGTGTAGAAGCGCACCATGGCGTCGATGTCACGGACGTAGAGCGTCACGGCGTCCATCGTCGTCTGCGGCGCGATCGCCTCGGTTGCTGCCGAGGGCGCCTGCCCGGTACGGGCGTCTCCGGCAGCGATCATGTCCCGACTCATGGTGCTCCTTCTCTCGTGGCGCCTCGTGGCCCCACGACCAGCATGCCGCACCACTAGTTGAATCGTCAACTATCCGTTCTGGGCATCCTGTGCACAAATGGTGGGTGACGCCTAGGATCGCGCACAGGGGACGCGCGCCGGGCGCATCACAGGACCGCGCCAGTGGGCGCAAGGAGCATCATGATTACCACCCGACGTCGGCGCGCGACTCTCGTCGCGCTCGTCTGCGCAGCGCTCGCGCTGCCCCTGGCCGCACCGGCCAGCGCCGCCCCGACCGTCCCCTCGCGGGCTCTGGTCGCTCCCGCCAAGGCGGCCCCGGCGAGCCTCACGACCGCGGCGTCGGACGTCCAGGCCGCTCCGCTCGCGACGGCGCGAGCTCGTTCCTCGATGAAGCTCACCAGCTACGAGAAGCTGGCCTCCACGCACAAGAGGACCTACGTCAAGGTCCGCGTGACGAACGGCAAGGGACAGCGCCTCTCGTTGCAGCGCTACTCCAAGGGCAAGTGGCGCACGGTGACCAAGACGCGCGCCCCGCGTGCCGTGGGTGCGAAGACCGTCAAGATCCGCGTCCCCAAGAAGGCCGGCAGCTTCAAGTACCGCGTGGTGATGTCGAAGTCGAGCGCGAACAAGCGGATCGTGAGCAAGAAGGTTCGCGTCTTCCAGTCGGACTACGCCAAGCACAAGCGCTACATCGCCAAGGCTCGCGCGCACATGAAGCGCTGGTGCCCCGACACCCCGATCTTCGTCGACACCCCGAACGTCCGCGCTGGCGAGTGGGCGGCCGGCATGGCCTGGACGCGCTGGTCGTTCACGGGCTCGAAGGCCAGCTGGAAGCAGACCATCGAGCTGCGCAGCGGCCTGACGGGCGCCTCCCTGAAGCACATCGCGATCCACGAGTGCGCACACATCGTCCAGGCCCGGCCGATCGTCAAGGGGATCACGACCTACGAGAAGTCCGAGGCCCGCACCGACAAGATCTTCCGCAAGGGTGCCGCCGAGCCGCACGAGCAGCAGGCCGACTGCATGGCGTACGCGAAGACCCGGGACAAGAGCCAGATGGTCTACACCAAGAGCTGCTCCGGCAAGCGACTCAAGAACGCCAAGGGCATGTGGAAGTCCTACGGCACCAAGTACCAGAAGCCGAACCTCACGTGGGCCTGGCGCTACTGATCCGCATCTGGACGCACTAAGACCGAGGGCCCCGTCGCAGCAGCGACGGGGCCCTCGGCACGCGTGGCATCTCAGCTCGTCGCGGCCTGCTCGATCCGCGGCGACTCGGCCTCGTGCGCGACCTCGATCCGGCGCGGCTTCGCCTCCTCCGCCACCGGGATGGTGAGCGCGAGCACGCCGTCGCGGTAGGTCGCGGCGATCTTGTCCAGCGCGAGCCCGCGGCCCACCGTCAGCTGACGGGCGTAGGTGCCGCTCGGCCGCTCCCGGAGGAGCCACTGGGCGTCCGACTCCGTGCGTGCAGAACGCTCCGCGCGGATCGTCAGCGTGCGGTCCTCGACGGAGACGTCGATCGTGCCGGGGTCCACCCCGGGCAGGTCGACGTTGAGGACGTAGTGATCGCCCGTGCGGAACAGGTCCATCGGCATCCCTGCGCTCTCACGCTGGGCTCCGAGCATCGAGCCGACCAGCCGATCCATCTCGTGGAACGGGTCCCATGTTGCTGCGGTAGCCATGCTGCCTCACCTCCACCATGACGTGGCGCCCGGCCCTCCCGGGCGCCGAGCCCGTGCCGGGTGGCCCCAGCACGGCGGCTACAGCACTGTTTTAGCACTCTCGACTCTCGAGTGCCAGTCCCGCGCCGCCGGGCTGGGCGAAGCGCCTCAGGCGGGACGCATGGGCGCGCTCGCGGTGCCCTTGCCCCCCGCGATACCGGCCATCAGTGACGCCATCGACCCGGCCGCGGTGTGCGTGGGCCGCCACCCGAGGACTTCCTTGGCGCGCGAGGTGTCCATCAGCGGCGCCCCTGCCCCCATGTCGAGCCAACCGGGGTCGACGGGAACCAGGTGAGCGGAGTAGGCGAGCGCCAGCAGCGTCCGGACGAGACCGGGCGGCATCTGCACCAGCGGCCCTCCGCCAGCAGCGACCTTCGCGACGTCCTCGCCCCACAGCACGTCGTCGGCGGCGATGTTGAACGCCCCGGACGCTCGCTTGAGCACGGCAAGGAGGTAGGCCTGCGCCATGTCGTCGGCGTGCACCGCCTGCAGACGGAAGCCGCGCGGCCAGGGCATGACGGGGAGCAGACCCGGCTTGAGCAGCGCCCTCGGGACGAGCGGCCCGAGGAAGTAGCGGTGGATCTCCGCGCCGGCATCCGACTGGAAGATCAGCCCGGGCCGCATGCGAGCGACCCGGATCTCCGGGTGCTCTGCCTCGAACAGGTCGAGGACGCGCTCCTGCGCAGCCTTGTCGACGCTGTAGTGCGAGGTCGGCACGCCGCCGGTGGCGTGGTCCTCGCGGCGCGGGGCGTCGTCGTGCACCGGTGAGTACGCACCCACCGAGCTCGCGACCACGATCTGGCGCACACCCGCGAGCGCGCTCGCCCGCACGACGCGGTCCGTGCCGTCCACGTTCGTCCGTCGTAGGAGGTCGCGATCACGGTTGGGCTGGATGAGCCAGGCCAGGTGGACGACGGCGTCGACCCCCTCGAGGTGCTGCGCCAGCTCCTCGATCAGACCCTGCTCGTCAGCATCGCTGGCCGCCGGTCGACTGATGTCGAACGACGCCCAGTCGGCGCTCGCGTAGGGCTCGCCAGTCGGGACGCGCCGCGAGATGCCGAGCACGGACGTGACTTCCGGGGCGACGAGCAGCGCGCGCATCAGCGCCGTGCCGACGTTCCCCGAGCCGCCGACGACCGCGACCCTCACGCCTGCCCCCCGCTGCCCAGGAGGGGTGCGGAGCCTGCGGTCATCGCGGGGTCGAGCACCACCTTGATGGCGCCGTCCGTCTTCTTCTGGAACTTCTCGTAGTACGTGGGTGCGTCCTCGAGGGCGACGCGGTGGGTCCGGAGGTCGAGGACGCCGAGCGGGTCGGAGGAGTCCTGGACGAGCGGCATGATGTCGTCGACCCAGCGCCGGACGTTGGCCTGCCCCATCCGCATGGTGACCTGCTTGTCGAACAGCTCCATCATCGGCATGGGGTCGACCATGCCACCGTAGACGCCGGAGAGCGAGATCGTCCCACCGCGGCGGACGAGCGCGATGGCCGCGTGCAGCGCCGCGAGCCGGTCGATGCCCATCTTCTTGATCATGGGACGGGCGATGGCATCGGGGAGGAAGGTCGCGCCCATCTGGATGCCCTTGAGCGCAGGTGAGCCGTGCGCTTCCATGCCGACGGCGTCGATCACCGAGTCGGGGCCCCGCCCCTCGGTCATCTCGCGCACCGCAGCGACGAGGTCGTCGGTCGCGCTCATGTCGAGGGTCTCGATGCCGTGCCTGGCCGCCATGGCGAGGCGCTCGGGCACGAGGTCGACGGCGATCACGCGGGCGCCCTGGTGACGGGCGATCCGGGCGGACATCTGGCCGATCGGGCCGAGGCCGAGGACGACGACGGTGCCATCAGCGGGTATGTCGGCGTACTGGACGGCCTGCCACGCCGTGGGGACGACGTCGGAGAGGTACAGGTACTTCTCGTCGGGCGCTCCGTCGTCGGGCACGACGATCGGTCCGTAGTGCGCCTGCGGGACGCGGAGATACTCGGCCTGCCCGCCGGCGACCTGCCCGTAGAGCTTCGTGTAGCCGAGCAGCGAGGCACCCTTGTCGTGCTCGTGGACCTGGGTGACCTCGCACTGGGACTGGAGCCCGCGGGAGCACATCCAACAGCGGCCGCAGGACACGTTGAAGGGCACGACGACGCGGTCGCCCGGCTTGATGTGCGTGACCTCCGGGCCGACCTCCTCGACGATGCCCATGGGCTCGTGACCGAGGATGTCGCCCGGGTCGATGAACGCGCCCAGGACCGTGTACAGGTGCAGGTCAGAGCCGCAGATCGCGGTGGACGTGACCTTGATGATCGCGTCGGTGGCCTCGCGGAGCTGCGGGTCGGGGACCGTCTCGACGCGGACGTCCTCGCGACCCTGCCAGGTCAGCGCGCGCACGGCTCAGGCCCCGCCGGTCTCGGTCGGGTCGTCCTCGCCCTCAGCCTGGTCGGGCTGCTGCGGGTCGGGCGCCGAGGCGAGCTGCTCCGGGTCGGAGTCAGGGTCCTTGGACGGGTCGTAGGGCTGCTCGGACGGGTTCGTGGTGTTCTCAGTCATGGCTCTACCGTGCTCCCGACCTGCGAACCTCGCATCTCGAACGGAGACGACGAACGCCCCGGTCCGTGAGGACCGGGGCGTTCGAAGAGATCGTCAACCTCTCACGAGGTTGGAAATCAGACGGGGCGGATGTTCTCCGCCTGCGGGCCCTTCGGGCCCTGCGTGACGTCGAACTCGACCTTCTGGTTCTCGTCGAGCGAACGGTAGCCGTTCGTCTGGATCGCCGAGTAGTGGGCGAACACGTCAGCGCTGCCATCCTCGGGGGCGATGAAGCCGAAGCCCTTCTCGGCGTTGAACCACTTCACGGTACCAACAGTCATTCTGTACTCCTCAGAGTGCTCGGACACAGCTCCGACCATCGGAGCCGTCCCGTCGCGGTGTTCGGCGTCCACTCTTGAAGATCAAGAATCGCAAGGTTGTTGGACCATGCGGGTAAGACGAGCGAGGCACTGCAACTACCTCCACATAGTACGCACACCGAACGGCGGAAAGCGAGCGATGTGCACGAGGAAGTTTCTCGAGCGCTGCGATGACAGGCCTGCGCCACCCACCAGGCGCTCGTCGCACGTGGGGTGATCGTGGGTCCATCCGGGGTGAGATCGGCATGGTGGGTCTTGTGCGCGCCGGGACCGCGAAGGATCGTGAGGCGCGACGCGTGCGCATCCACGCCCGCTCCTGCTCATGCAGACGGCCTCTCGTGAGGGTGGCGGTCCGGCCCTGGAGGTCTTCATGTCGCACCGGTATCAGCGCCGCGCGTCCGCCCTCGTCGCCGCCCTGGTGACGGCACTCGTCGCCGGAGGCCTCGCGGCACCCGCTTCGGCGGCCGACGAGCAGCCGGGCGAGGCACCGGGCATCGGTCTCACCTATGCCCCGGATCTGGTGTCCCCGGGAGACCAAGTGACGGCTACGGTTCAGCTCGACGACGACGTGACCGGTGCCGTCGACTTCACGCTCGACGGGTCGGCGATCGAGACGGCGGAGCTTGCGGCCGGCCACGCAGCGGTGGTCTTCGCGGCCCCTCCGGAGGGCGACTACGACCTCATGGCTGTCTACGACGGGCCGTCCGAGCCCTGGGACGAGACGGTCACGCTGTCCGTCGGCCCAGCACGCGCCCTCGCCGGAGAGCTGACCCTCGAGCCCCCCGTGCTCACCGTAGGAGAGGACGTCACCGCCACGGTGAGCCTCGACCGGGACGTCGCCGGGACGGTCGTCTTCCACCTCGACGGAGAGTTCTACGGCGAGAGCGAGCTGAGCGACGGTCGCGCGACGCACGCGTTCACCGGTCTCGCAGCAGGCGCGTACACCGTCACGGCCGAACGCGTCGGTGACGAGTTCTTCCAACCGTGGGAGTCAACCGCTGTCGATCTCGAGGTGCGCAAGCGCGTGGTCGAAGGGGCGGTCGAGGTCAGCTCCGCGAGCCCGGCCCTCGGGGACGACGTCGAGGTCATCGTCCGGACGCCGGCCGCGCGGTCGGGATCCGTCCTGCTCTACGTCGACGAGGCGCCGACCCCGGAGGAGCAGGTCGTCGACGGGATCACACGGTTCACGCTGGCTGGGTTGGCTCTGGGCACCCACGAGGTCCGGGCGCGCTACGACGGCGACGCGATGCACGACGAGTGGGAGTCGGAGCTCACCATGATCACCGTGGGCAAGAGGCCCACCACCCCGGCACTGTCTCTTTCCTCCGCGACCATCACGCTCGGTCAGGACGTCACCGTGACCGCGACGGTGACCGCAGGGGCCACCGGCACTGTCGAGTACCTCGACGGCGCCACCTCCCTCGGCACCGCCACCATCACCGACGACAAGGCCGCGCTAACCTTTACCCCGAAGGCGCCTGGCGCCCGCACCATCACGGCCACCTATTCCGGCGACGCCTCCCACGAGGGGCGGCCGTCCGACGGCGTCACGCTCATCGTCGAGCCGCCCGTGGTCGCGCCTCCGGTCACGCCGCCCGTGGTGAATCCCCCCGTGGAGACCCCGCCCGTCGTCGCGCCCCCCGTAGTGGTGCCCCCCGTAGTGGCCCCTCCAGTCGTCACACCGCCCGCGAAGGCGAAGGTCAGCCTCTCCACGCCCGCGTTCTCGAAGAGCACGCAGATCTATGGCCACAAGAAGGTCGCGAAGGTCACCACCACCGTCAGGGGCGCCGCTTCCGGCACGGTCGTCTTCTATCGCGGGTCGACCAAGCTCGGCACAGCCAAGATCGCGCGCGGCAGAGCAACGATCGCGCTCCCGAAGAAGCTCAAGCCGGGCACCTACCGGGGTGTGGTCGCCAAGTACAGCGGCACCAGGACGACGACGGCGGCGACCTCCCCGAAGGCCAAGACCTTCACGGTCGCCAAGACCAAGCTCGCCAAGAAGGCCAAGGTCACCGGCAAGACGTTCAAGAAGAACGCCAAGCCCAAGATCACCCTCACCCTCGGCAAGCTCACCAACGGCACCTACGCCACCGGCAAGGTCAAGATCTACGTCGGCAAGAAGGTCATCAAGACCATCAAGCTCACCACCAAGCACAAGGGCAAGATCACCCTCACCCTGCCCAAGCGCTACCGCACCACCATCAAGGTCAAGGCCGCGCTGGTGAGCACCAAGACCACGGCCGGGGCCACGTCGAAGATCAAGGTGCTCAGGGTGCGGTGACCTGGAGCGATGCGTCCGCGCACGCCCAGCGGGTGAAGAGGGCTCCAGTCCCATCAAGTTCTTCGCGGGACGAGCCGATGAGAGGCCGAGCGACGATGGTCCGCTCCCGGCTCTTGCGCGCAGGTCCCCGTGCGAGCAGGAGGTCGGGGGACCTGGAGGTCTCGTGCTCAGCTCACTCCGAAGGTCCTTTGCAGCCTTCGCCCTGCTCATCGTCTCAGCGCTCACATTCGGCGCGCTGACGGTTCCGGCGGCGGCCGCGGCCGAGCCCGAGGGGACGACCATCTCCGGTCGTGTCACGACCGAAGGTGGAGACCCAGTGGCAGGCAGCTGGGTCTACGCCTACGCCCCCGACGGACAGTGGGTCGGGAGCGCCCCGACCGACGCGAGCGGCGACTACGTCGTCGCCGGACTCACCCCCGACACCGAGTACACCGTCGAGTTCCAGGACTACAGCGGGACCCTCGTGAACGAGTACTACGACGACGTCCGCAACCTCGCAGACGCGACGCCGGTCCCGGCAGGATCCACCGGCATCGACGCCGAACTAGCGACGGCTGCCACGATCAGCGGCCGCGTCACCGACGAGAAGGGCGAGCCAGTCGTTGGTACGACGGTCTCCGCTCATTCGTACAACAGCCTTTCTGATAGTGGTGGCTACGCAACCACAGGGGATGAAGGCACCTACAAGATCTCGGGCCTGGTCCCAGGAGTCCAGCACCGCGTCTCGGTCGAGGGCCAAGACCTGCTGCTCTCTGGCTACTACGGCAGCGATGACTACAACAAGGCCGTTCCTGTCCTCGCGAGCAGCGCGCACATCGACGTCACCCTTCGGGCCGGCGGCATCATCACGGGCACTATCAGCCCACTCGGCCGTTTGGGCAGGGTCGATGTAATCGGCCAGCAGGGCTGGGATGACGCAAACGTCGCCGAAGACGGCTCGTTCAGCACGCGCGCACTGCCCGCCGGCAGCTACACGCTCCGCTACGGCAACGAGTACTACCTGCACAGCGAGACCGAGGACGAGGCCACGCCCGTCACCGTGGTGCCGAACCAGACGACCAGGATCCACTGGGAGCGGCTGACCGGACACGTCCTCGCGGGTGCGGTCACGTCCCCCGACGGCACGCCCCTCGCCGGGGCCTCGGTGCGACTCCTCCGCGACTCGGACGGCTACCTCGCCGAGCGCGAGAGCGTCAAGACCGACGCCCATGGCCGCTACCGCTTCGAGGGCCTCTTCCCCGGTTCCTACTCGGTCAAGGTCGCACAGTCCGACCACCTGACCACATACCTGGGCGGCGCGACGACCAAGGCAGGGGCGAAGACCGTCGCGATCGAGGCCGACACCCTCGACGTCGACGTGACCATGGCCGCGGGGGCTTCGCTGCGCCTCGAGGTGGCGAACGCTCCCGACGACGCGGTGTACGCGCTGTACACCGATCGTGGCAAGCACGTGGCTGAGACCACTGGCCCCACGCCGACGTTCAGCAAGCTTGCCGCTGGCTCCTACGTCGTCAGCATCTTCAGCGAGTCGGGCGCCGTCCCCTTGCAGTACTACGAGAACCGCGCGGACCGGCAGTCGGCGACCCCGATCGCACTCTCCGCCAGCACGCCCCGGACCGTCTCGTGGACGTTGTTCGACGGTCACTCCGTGAGCGGCACCGTCCGTGACGCTCAGGGAGCCCCCATCGAGGGCGCTACGGCGCGCCTGGCCCTCATCGACGGCTACGACGTCGAGCCGACGGACCTCTCGGCCATCACCGACGCCGACGGTCACTACGCGATCACCGGCGTGATGCCGGACAGCGGCGACTACACCGTGCAGTTCTCGCACGTCGAGCGCGCGACCGTCCTGCTGGGCAACGTGCGGTCCGGGCGCAACGCGACCGCCGTCCCGCGCGACGCCGACACCGTCGGCGCTGACGCGACCATGGTCCCCGCCGGCCGGGTCTCCGGGACCGTGACGGCGAAGGCCACCGGTAAGGCTGTTGAGGGAGTCGTCGTCACGGCGTACCGCGTTCCCGGTCTGACTAGGGCTGGTTCTGCGGTCACGTCGGAGGACGGCAGCTACACGGTCGGTGGACTTCTGTCCGGCACGTACGCGCTCGAGTTCGACGGAGCCGACGCTGGGTTCCCCACGACCCACCTCGGCGGGGCTGCCGACCTCGAGGACTCCTCGGTCGTCACGGTCGAGACGGCCAAGGCGACGACCGCCGACGCGCAGCTCGCCGCCTACGCCACGCTCGTGATCGACCTGTCGGCGAGCGGTGCGGACTGGGACGACTACGGCACGCTTCTGCGCGGTGACACCGCGACCGAAGAGTGGGCATGGGACGGGCAGCTCCGCTTTACCGTCGCCCCCGGTGACTACACCTTCTTCCTCAACCGCGGCACCTTCGCCCCGCAGTACTACTCGGCGAGCGCCGCTGCGTGGACACCCGAGTCGGCTCAGGTCCTGACGCTGGAGGCAGGCCAGACGCACTCCGTGACCTGGCGACCCGCAGCCGGCGTCACGCTCGCAGGCACCGTCACCTCGACCGATGGCACCCCCGTCGAAGGGGCTGAGCTGAGCGTACGCAGCGGCGACGACGCCACGTACTGGTCCGCAAGGACCGAGACTCTCGCTGGCGGCGGGTACTCACTCGCAAATCTGCCCCCTGTCGATTCCGACCTCACGGTCACGGCGCCCGGTTACGAGCGTCACGACGCGGCGATCGTCCCCAGCGACGCACAGACCAACGTGGTCCTGACATCTCATGGTGCCGGCTCCATCTCGGGCCGCGTCTCTGATGCGTCGGGTTCTGCCGTGGAGGACGCCTCGGTCGTCCTTCGGCAGTGGTCCGACGACGAGGACTGGTGGGAGTGGATCGACGAGATCCAGACGGACGCCGCGGGTGACTTCTCGTTCAAGAACGTGCCGGCCGGCACGTACTCGTTCGACGTCTCGGACTCCGTCGGCGATCTGCGCTCCATCCGTGCGGGTGATCCCACATCTCCGACCGTCACGCTTGCCGCAGGCGAGTCGAGCAACGTCTCGGTCACGCTCGAGACCGGCGCCAAGATCTCCGGCACGGCCATCGGGGCGACCGGCGATGTCGCGTTGTATTCACTCCGGGCTGACGGCTATCCCCTCGAGGAGCACTACGGCCCCAACCCGTTCACCTTCAGCCAGCTGGACGCCGGCGCCTACCTCCTGTGGGCCGAGCCGACCGTGGACCACCCCGGCCAGTTCCTCTCGACCGGTGGCACGAAGCACATCTTCGACCTCGCAGCGCACGACTCGATAGAGGTCACGAACTGGCAGGTCGACCCCGGAGTCCCGTCTGTCATCCGCGCTCAGTCAGGTGACGACAGCGTCGCTGGCATCCGCGTCGTCGTGACGAACGACCTCGGCATGACCGTCGCGTCGGGCACGACGGGTGCTGATGGGCTCGTCATGCTTCGGCTCCCACGCGGCACGCACTCGGTGGTCCTGACCGACCGCCAGCAGCGATATACGCCGACGACGACCACCCTCACCGTCGACGACGAGACCACGCACCACGTCGCACTCACGGCCGCGGGATCCGTGGTCGGGACGGTCGTCGACGGCGTGGGAAGCCCCGTCGAGGGCGTCCAGGTCTCGGCCGGTTGGGAGGAAGACACGACCGACCAGGACGGGCGCTTTTCCGTGACGGGTATCGAGCTGGGAACGGTCGGCGTCGTCATCTCGGGAGATCTGGACTTCGCGGAGGTGCGCACGACCGCGACGCTGAGCGTCGACCGGCCCCGTGCCGACCTCGGAACCGTCCCTCTGGGCCGCGCCCCCGCGCCTGCGAACGACGACTTCGCGGATGCTCTCCCGCTGCGCAACGGCACGATCCAGCTGAGCAACGGTGGCGCAACCGTCGAGCCTGGGGAGCGCGCCGGGGCTCATCGCACCCTCTGGTACACGATCACCCCCGAGGTCACGTCCACGGTCCGCATCGACCTGGAGGACATCCATGGTTGGAACCGGGTCAACCTGGCTCTGTACACCGGCGACCGGGTCGACGGGCTGACGCGCATCGCTTCGCGGTCCGAGTACGAGGCTGTCGCGCTGTCCGCGTCCCTGTCAGCCGGCCAGACCTACTACGTGGCGGTGGACGCAGCACCCGACGCCACGACCTTCGAGCTCGGGGTGAGCGGCCTCGTGGTCGCGAAGCCCGACGTCGTCACCACGACCGAGCTCTCCGTCTCGGCCTACCGCGTCGCTGCCGGGGACCCGGTCCGCGCCACCGCCACAGTCAGCGGAGCCCCCGCGGGGACGGTCAGCGAAGCACCCACGGGGACGGTCACCTTCTGGGTGAACGGCCGCGCGGCTGCAACGGTGCCGCTCTCGAACGGAATCGCCACGTTGGACGTGGACACGTCCAACGACGGCGACCTGCAGATCACGGCGGCGTTCAACGGAGCAGAGGGCTTCGCACCCTCTCAGTCCCAGAACGCCGAGGTCACGGTCTTCCCGGAGCTCGCGCGGGTCGACCTCACACTAGGAGCAAGCTCGATCGTGGCGGGTGACGCCGTCAAGGTCACCGCCGCCCTGCACAAGCCATACCCGGGCTCGATCGAGTTCTACGTCGACGGCGTGACCCATAGCGTCGTCGAGGTGGTGGACGGCGGCGCGGTGACGACTGTCACCGACCTGGCTCCGGGGACGCACCGCATCGAGGCTTCGTTCATCGGCGAGGTCGCCAACAACGACTGGTGGGACAACAGCGTGGCGGTGAGCGTCGCGCAGCGCGCGACGTCCACGACGCTCGCGCTGTCCCCGGACTCGGTCACGCTCGGTGACAAGGTCACTGCGACCGCGACCGTGACACCGGGCGCACCCGGCTCCGTCGACTTCTTCGACGGCACCACGAAGGTGGGCACCGGCCCCATCATCAACGGCAAGGCGACAGCCACCTTCACCCCCGCGACGGCCGGCACTCACACCGTCAAGGCCAGCTACACCGGCGACGTGAACCACACGGGGTCCACCTCGCCCGGGGTCACCTTGACGGTCAAGGCCAAGGAGGTCACACCCCCCGTGGTCACCCCGCCGGTCGTGACTCCCCCGGTCGTGACCCCGCCGGTCGTCACCCCGCCGGTCGTGACTCCCCCGGCGAAGGTGAAGGTCACGCTCTCGACCCCGACCTTCTCCAAGACCACCCAGGTCTACGGGCACAAGCTGGTCGCCACCCTCACGACCACCGTCAAGGGAGCCAGCACCGGCACGGTCACCTTCCGCAACGGTTCGACCACCCTGGGCACGGCCAAGATCGCCGGCGGCAAGGCAAGCCTCAAGCTGAGCAAGGGCGTCAAGCCCGGCAGCTACAAGGCTGTCACCGCCACCTACAGCGGCACGAGCACGACGACGGCAGCGACCTCCCCGAAGGCCAAGACCTTCACGGTCGCCAAGACCAAGCTCGCCAAGAAGGCCAAGGTCACCGGCAAGACGTTCAAGAAGAACGCCAAGCCCAAGATCACCCTCACCCTCGGCAAGCTCACCAACGGCACCTACGCCACCGGCAAGGTCAAGATCTACGTCGGCAAGAAGGTCATCAAGACCATCAAGCTCACCACCAAGCACAAGGGCAAGATCACCCTCACCCTGCCCAAGCGCTACCGCACCACCATCAAGGTCAAGGCCGCCTACCAGTCGACCAGCACCATCACCGGGTCGACGTCCAAGGTCACAACCGTCAAGGCACGCTGACCGCTGAGGCGATGACGCTGGCCGGGCTCCCTGCGGGGCCCGGCCAGCGTCATGTCGTCACTCGGCCGAACGCTCCCGGATCTCGCGTCCCTGCGCGATCTCCTTGCGCTCCACCTTGGCGCGCTTGTCGATCCCGCGGGTGTCGCGGGGGGGCAGCTGGATCTCCTCCTCAGCGGGCAGCCCGGCTTGAAGCTGGCGGCTGCGCTCAAGCTCGGCGTCGATCTCAGCACCGAGCAGCAGCGCAAGGTTCGAGATCCACATCCACAGCAGGAACACGATCACGCCCGCGAGGGTGCCGTACGTCGCGCCGTAGTTGCCGAAGTTCGAGACGTAGAAGCCGAACCCGACGGACGCGAGGATCCACACGATGATCGCGAGGGCGGCGCCGGGGCTGACCCAGCGGAACTTCGGCTGCTTGATGTTCGGCGTGAGGTGGTAGAGCACCGCGACGGCGACGATCACGACGAGCAGCACCACCGGCCACTTGGCGATGTTCCACACCGTCACGGCCGTGTCGCTCAGGCCGATGGCCGAGCCGATGCTCCGGGCGACCTCGCCCGAGGCCACCAGCATCACGGCGGCCAGAGCGAGCAGGATCAGCAGGAAGACCGTCAGCGCGTACATGATCGGGCGGAGCTTCCAGATCGGCCGGCCCTCCTCGATCTCGTAGATCCGGTTCATCGCGCGGCTGAACGCCGTGACGTACCCGGAGGCCGACCACAGCGCGATGAGCACACCGACGATGAGCGCGAGCCCCGCAGACTGCGACTCGGTGACCTGCTCGAGGATCGGCTTCACTCCCTCGACCGCGTCCTCGGACGCCACGTCCTCCACGACGCCGAGCAGGTTCTCAACGATCTGGGGACCGTTGCCGACGACACCGAGGATCGAGACGAGCGCCAGGATGGCGGGGGCGATCGCCAGGACGCCGCGATAGGTCAGCGCAGCGGCCAGGTCGGTGCACTGGTCCCGCACGAACTCCCGCACCGCGCGGATCAGCCCGTACTTCAGCGTGCCGCCGCGCAGATCCGTCGGGCTGTCCGGCTTCCCGTCGTCGTCCGGGTGCGGAGCCTGGTCTCCGCGCGTCTCGCGCTCCCCGGCCGCCCGCGCCGAGCCGTCGATGCCGTGTCCGGCCGCCGCAGTCTCGCTCTCGCCAGGCCCCTGCCCTTCGCCCGCGGCGCGCTCGTGCGCCGCGCGCTCGCGTGCGGTGCTGCCCCGCGCACCGGGATCGTGCGCAGACGCCTCACCGACATCGTGGACCTCGGGCTGGGAGTCGTCTCGGTTGTGCTTCATCCTCCGATCATCCGACCGCGATCCGGCGTCGGCATCTCGAAGGGCGACGCCGAGGAGCGCACCGGGCGCGAGAGGGGCAGGATTCAGCCGTGACCTCTGTGCCTGCGACCCGGCCGTTCCTCCTCCTCGCCACCCGCGCCGAGGACGAGGCCGCCGACGCCGAGTACGCCGCCTTCCTGCGTTTCGGCGGCCTCGCACCGGACCAGCTGCACCGGGTGCGCCTCGAGCAGCGCGCCCTCCCGGCGATCAACCTCGACCACTACGCCGGGGTCATCGTCGGCGGGAGCCCGTTCACGTCGTCGGACGCCCCGGAGACCAAGTCTGACGTCCAGCACCGGGTCGAGCAGGAGCTCAGCGAACTCCTCGACGAGGTCGTCGCGCGGGACTTCCCCTACCTGGGTGCCTGCTACGGCGTCGGGACGCTCGGCGTGCACCAGGGTGCCGTCGTGGACAGCCAGTACGGCGAGGCCGTCGGCGCCGTGACGGTCACGCTGACCGCCGCCGGACGCGACGACCCGGTGCTCTCCGGCGTCCCGGACTCGTTCGCCGCGTACGTCGGTCACAAGGAGGCCTGCAGCCGCCTGCCTGAGCACGCCGTCCTGCTCGCGACTGCGCCGTCGTGCCCCGTCCAGATGTTCCGGGTCAAGCAGAACCTGTACGCCACGCAGTTCCACCCCGAGCTCGACCAGGCCGGCTTGGTGCAGCGCATCGAGCTGTACCGGGACAACGGGTACTTCCCGCCGGGCACCGCGCCCGAGGTCATCGCCGCGGTCCGCGGGACGACGACGCCGCACCCGCCGACGATCCTGGCGAACTTCGTGCGGCGCTACGCCGGTCGGCCGGACTGACCGAGGCGCGCCGCGGCGTCGGCGTCCTCCTGTGCCTCCAGGGCCCGCAACGCTCGCCGGCCCAGCACGCCGTAGTGCACGGCCGCCAGCGCGTGACCGAGGCATCCGGCCGCCGTGATCGCGTAGGCGATGCCCCACAGCACCGTGCCCTTGCCGGTCGTGTAGGAGGCCAGGAGCAGCAGGGGGAGGCCGGTCATGAGCAGGGCCGTGCGCGCCTTGCCCAGGAGCGTGACCTCCAGCTGGGGCGCGGGGAAGCGGCGCTGGGCGCTGAGCACGATCGCCGCGCCGCCGAGGATGGCGTCGGGCAGCACGATGAGAGCCACCATCCACAGGTCCGCGTATCCCTGCACGACCAGGGTGATCACGACGGCCGCCATCGCGAGGCGGTCAGCGAGCGGGTCGAGCGTGCGTCCGAGGTCGCTCGAGAGGTCGAAGCGGCGGGCGATCCAGCCGTCTGCCCAGTCGGAGATCCCGATGAGGAACAGGACGACGATCGCGCCGGTCGTGCGCTCCGTCACCGAGAGGAGCACGAAGAGCGGGATCAGGACGATGAGCCGGACGAGCGTGATGACGTTCGGCAGCGTCAGCCGTCTCTCCCTCGCCATCCGCGCCTCTCCCCCTCGCAGCGCGCAGGCAAGCCCCGCGCACCAGCGATGTTACCGGGCCGCCCCCAGGCGCCGGAGCGGTGTCCAGCGTCGCCGCGCGGGCCGGCCAGGGCCGTCGTAGCGCGGGGGAGGGCCGAGCCTGCGTCTCGAGCCCCAGGTGGCACCGTTGGTTCACACCGAGGCCATTGCCGCGGTCACGCGGGCGAGGGATGCCGGTGTGGCATAGCCCGGAAACAGCAACGGCACCCCGGGGGGTGCCGTTGCTCTGCGGTGCGCCCGGAGGGATTCGAACCCCCAACCTTCTGATCCGTAGTCAGATGCTCTATCCGTTGAGCTACGGGCGCGTGGCCCGAGGGCCGTCGGAAACTCTACCTCGCACGAGGCCAGTTCCCCAAACCGGCGAGATCCTGCGGATTCTCAGGGTCATGACCGGGTCATACATGCGAAAGACCCCCGAACGGATCGGGAGCCCTTGCGGAGCGGAGACGGAGGGATTCGAACCCTCGAACGGATTGCTCCGTTACCACCTTAGCAGGGTGGCGCACTAGACCTGGCTATGCGACGTCTCCAAGCCGTGTCAGGGTACCTGGCCCGGGACCCCACCTGCAAAACCGTCCGAGAGCGTCACCGCTCGTACATCCAGACCTCGTCCGTGAGCATCCGTGAGATCGCCAACCCGATCGCCAGCGCGATCACCACAAGCCCGGCTTGGACGGCCTGCGCCATCGCCTGGGTCGTGTCGCCGCTGTTGAGGAAGTAGACCGCCCGGTAGGCGACGACGCCGGGCACCATGATGACGACGGCCGGCACCGAGATCGTGATACGCGGGACATCGAGGCGCGGCGCGACGTAGGCCGTCGCGAGTCCCACGATCACCGCGGCGATGGCAGCCGCCGCCTGCACGACCATCCCTCGCTCCACGAGCTCGATCCGCACGACGTTCGCCACCATCCCGATGGTCGCGGCGCCGAGGGCCATCCGACCCGGACTGTTGAACATCAGCGCGAAGCCCAGGACGCCCAGGAAGGACGCCAGAGCGCGCAGGAACAGCACGAGAACCGGATCGAGGTCCAGGGGGGCCGCGGCGTCCGGCGTGACCCCCACGAGGGCGGAGACGCCCCAGACGGCCAACGCCGCCGACATCAGGATCATCACCGCGTAGGTGAGCCGGGCGACGCCCGCGGAGTAGTCCAGCTTCGCCAGGTCCAGGGCCCCCGTCACCAGGGCGAAACCGGGAACCAGGAACAGCACCGCCGAGACGTAGCCGGCCTCGTGCCCCTGCCCCGTGCTCGCGATGGCGTCGAGGCCGAGCATCAGACCGAGGTAGACCATGCAGGCCGTGGTCGCCGCCAGCATCGTCACGCCGAACTGGTTGAGGCGGCGGTGCATGAGGTTGCGCCGCAGCCACTGACCAGCGCCCGCCGCCACGAGCACGCCGAGGCACTCGATGACCCCCCCGTTGTTCAGGAACGCGAACGCCGCGCACGCGATCGCCGCCCACAGCGCATTCAGGGCAGGGCCGTAGAGCAAGGGCTTCGTCTCGATGCGGTCCAGCTCGGCCTCGACAGCCGTCACCGTGGCGCCCGGCGTCAGCCGCGACACGGTCCGCTCGATCTCCATGAGCCGGTCCGCGTTGATGCCCACCGATCGGACCTCGGTGACCTCCGTGCGGAAGATCGGTCCCCGGTGCGAGGTCGCGGTGATCTCCGTGAGCGTGACGTGCGCTGCGTGCCGGTCAAGGCCTAGCGCATGGGCGACGCGCGCCATGGTCGCCTTGACGCGGTAGCTGCCCGTCCCGGCGGACAGGCTCAGCTTGCCGATCCGCAGGATGGTCCCGGAGCGCCGGATCAGGTCGACCGGCTCCAGCGCATCCTCGGCCCCGTTGTTCTTCATGGGCCCCATCATGCCTGCTCGGAAGGGCCTTGAGCCGGGACATTGCGCCCGGGAACGGAAGCGGACCCCGATCATGACGACCGGGGCCCGCACGTGGTGGAGGGCGAGGGATTCGAACCCCCGGTGGGTTGCCCCACAACAGTTTTCAAGACTGTCACCTTAGGCCGCTCGGTCAGCCCTCCGCGCGACCACCGAGGCCGCCGCGGGACCATTCTGGCACATCGCCGCCGCCCGTCCCCTCACTCCCACCAGCGGTCCGACCGGCCGGGCGTGACCACCTGGAGGCCGTGCAGCCGGGCCACCCGGGCCATGCGACGGTCATACGTGGCCACCGTCGCGACGTCGGGGTGCGCCACCGCCACGCCCAGCTCGATCGCGGCGAGGGGCGGCAGCGCCGCCTGGGCCAGCGTCGCGGTGTCCAGCGCACGGTCCGGCACACGCAAGACCGTGAGCCGGGCGGCGATCTGACGCACCGACTCCCGGGCGGCGGCGCCCAACGGGTCCGCGGCTCGCCGGAGGGTGGTGAGGCTGATCTCCGTGACGGCCAGGTCACGCTCGTGCTCACGCATCCAGGCACGCCACGCGATCGACTCCGGACCCACGGCCCCGTCCTCCTGCGTGAGATACGGGTGGCTCACGTCCATCACGGTCAGGCGCAGCGCTGAGCCGTCCCCGTAGATCACTCTGGCCCTCCCGGCGGGTCGTTCGTCAGCGACAACCTACCGCGCACGGACGCGCGAAGGGCCCGGACGACGGCTTCGTCGTCCGGGCCCTTCGGGGAGTACGTCCCGCAGTGCCGCTCAGGCTGCGCGCAGCTGCGCCATCGCGAGCTGCACGAGCGCGATCAGCGCCTGCTTCGTGGCCGCGCGCGAGCGTGCGTCCGTGTAGAGCATCGGCACGTGGGCCGGGATCTGCAGCGCCTCGCGCACGTCCTCGAGGCGGTGCTTCGCGATCCCGTCGAAGCAGTTCACGCCCACGACGAACGGGATGTTGCGCGACTCGAAATAGTCCACCGCGGGGAAGCACTGCTCGAGGCGGTCGGTGTCCACGAGGACGACCGCGCCGATCGCTCCGCGAACCAGGTCGTCCCACATGAACAGGAAGCGGTCCTGGCCGGGGGTACCGAACAGGTAGAGCCACAGCGACTTGGAGAGCTCGATACGACCGAAGTCCATGGCCACCGTGGTGGTGGTCTTGCGGTCCGTCACGCCGCCGGCGTCGTCGACGCCGACCGAGTGCTCGGTCATCGCGGCCTCGGTGTTCAGCGGCTCGATGTCAGAGATCGAGCCGATGAAGGTCGTCTTGCCGACGGCGAACCCTCCAGCGACGACGATCTTGACGACCGTCGGCGCCGGCGCGTGGGCCGGGGCCTGCGCGGACTCAGAGGGAGGAAATGCCATTGAGAACACTCTCCAACACGCTCAGGGACAGGGCAGGGTTCTGGAAGCCCGGCTGGCCGTGTCCGGTATGGACGTTGACGGGGACCGTCGCGTGCACCTTGATGAAGCCCTCGTCTGCGAGGTCAGCGATCACGATGCGAACAACCCCGATGGGCATGCGAAGCAGGGCGGAGAGCTCGGCCACCGACACGTAGTTGTGCGCGGCGTGCTTGATGATCGAACGCTTCTCCGGCGTCAGCCCCGTACCTGAGACCGCACCAGGCATCACCTCGACCAAGGCCTCCAGGGGGAGGTCCGAGGTCGCGGAGCGCACACGGCCGCGAGTCACGGTGTAGGGACGGACGGTCGAGCTCTCGAACTCGACGCCGTCAGTGGATTTGGACATCTGTATTCACCTCATCCGTTCGCCGGACGCGTTGCACCATCAACGGGAAGGTTCCCGCGCATCTCGGAAATCAGCTGGGGGGTCAGCGTAGCCTCGGTGCGGGAGACCAGCAGTGCCATCTCGTATCCGATCAGGCCGACGTCGCACGTCGCTTCCGCGACGACGCCGAGCACCGATCCGTTCGAGACGTTCATGAGGAACAGGAACGCGTCGTCCATCTCGATGATGGACTGGCGCACGCTGCCCGCGTTGAGCTGGCGCGAGACTCCTCGCGTCAGGCTCGACATGCCGGACACGATCGCGGCGAGCTGGTCGCCGGACGTCCGGTCGAGGTTCTCCGACATCGCCATGAGCAGGCCATCGGCAGAGACGACGAGCGTGTGACGGGTGCCGGCAACTGTGCGAACGAAGTTGTCGAGCAACCACCCGAAGTTGGTTGCCTCAGTACTGATGGACACTATCTCTCCTTCTTCCAGAGTCAACGCGACTGTGGGGCGGGGTCGGGGGTGAACGCGGTGCCGTCTCCGGCGTCGGACCCCGTGGGGGACCCGTCGCGGGCACGGCTGGTCGCGCTCATGAACGCCGAGAGGCGCGTACGAAGCTCAGCCGCGTCGCGGCTGATCTTCTTGGACACGTCGTCCTCCACCGTGGTGGACGGAACCTCGGAACGCACCCGCTTGGTGAGCGCGCTCGTGGTGTCCGCCACCTGCTGGTTCGGGCGGTAGGACGACAGCTGGCTGAGCTCGGCGAGAGCCTGCTCCTGAATGCCGGCCTGCAGCGCGAGTCGCGCGGACAGCTCGGCATCGATCGAGCGCCCGCTCGTCCACGAGGCCCCGGCCGCAGGAGCGGCTGGTGCGGCGACGGGAGCGGGCTCTGCGACGGGTGAGGACGGCGAGCGCATGGCCATCGGCGCAGGCTCGGCGGGCGGAGTCCAGCCGCTCGGGCTGTACGAGAATCCGTCGCCGCCGAGGTCGGGGGCGGCGTCGGCGACCGGGCGCAAGGGCTCGAACGCGACGACCGGCTGGTACGCGGCGGGCTCGGGCTCGAACGCGCTCGGGGCCGACGCCTGGCTCGGCGCGCTCGTCGGCGGGACGTACCGCGGCGGCGCGTACGCCTCCACCGGGCTCGCCTCGTACCCCTGCGGGGCCTCGAGCCGCGCGGGCGCTGCCCACTGCTCCGCCACCTGGGCGACCTCGACGGGCGCCGGAGCGGGCTGCGACAGCGGCTCGAACACGGCCGACGACGCGAGCGCGCTCGGGACGGAGGGTGCCGTCGGGGCTGCTGACTGGGGCGCCTCGGCCGGGGTCTTCGGCTTGCGCTTGAACAGGCCACGCTTGGGCTTGCGCTCGTGGCGCTCCGAACGACTCGAGATCGCCTCGTCGAACGAGAGCGGCGCAGGGGCAGGCACGGAGACCGCCGCCGGGACGTCCCACGGTGCGGGCTCAGCGGACGGCGCGACCGGCGCAGAAGGTCCCTGGGCGACAGGGGCGTGCTCGACGGGCGCTGCCTCGAAGCTGTAGCCGGGCGCGGCGTCGGCCACCGGCGCCGCAGCGGGCGACGGCGGGTAGCTGACGGCCTCGTGAGCCGAGTACGCCGTCGGCGCGCTGTACCCGGAGCCGGCGCTCGGAGCCGAGTACCCGGACGGCTGGATGACGGAGCCATCCTCGGCCTGCGGCAGGAAGTCGAAACCCACCCCGCTCGGCGTCGGCACGGACGGCGCGGTGAGTCCGCTGGTGTCCGCGTGGCGGGCACGGCGGGCGCGGCGCGTCGTGAGTGCGCCGTCCTCGATCTCCTCGGCGGAGGCGACGGATCCCACGTGCGCACCGAAGGGCTTCGGCTCTTCGGTGACCGCCTGCGGCTCCCACCCGGCGCTCTCGAGGTTCTGCAACCCGCCGGCGGCCACCTCAGGCGACCATGCCTCGGACTCGTCCGCCATGGCGCTCAGGCCGAACGGGTCCTCGTGCCCCGAAGCAGCAGGCTCGGCGGCCTGGACGGGCGCCACGCTCTGGTCGGCCTCGGCGTGTCGGTTCTGCGGCGCCGATGCCTGGCTGAGAGGCGCCCCGAGCTCGAACTGCGGCACGAAGGGCGCGTCGTCGGCGTCGACGTCGACGACCGGCGTCTCGCGCGTCGCGAGCGGGGCCTCGGTCACGGACGCCATGACAGGCGTCCAGACAGGCTCGCTCAGCTCGGGCTCGTCGTCGTCGGGCACGAGGTCAGGGATGACCATCTCGTCAGCGGGGGCGTCCTCGACCGGCTCCGGCTCAGGAGCAACCTCGTGGCCGTCGGCCGCGTGGGCGTCGCCGTCGCGTCGGCGTGCCAGCGGCTCACCCTGCTGCTCGGTCCCGACCCAGCCTGCGACTCGTGACGCAGCCAGCGTGATCGCCGGACCCTCGCGGTCGACGTCCTCGGGCGCGCTCGGGTCAGCGACCGGTGCGTCCGCGGGGACGGTGGCCCCGGCGGCCTTGGTACGCCGGGCCTCCTCGAGCATCTCGAACTCCTTGCGTGCGCGGAAGTTCGAGAACATCCCGGCGCGCTGCGGCGCCGGGGTGTCGACCGCCGGGGCCGGGACCTCGGCCACGGGGGCGACCTCGGCACGCGGTGCACGGCTGGGGAGGCCGACAGGACCCATGGTCGGCGAGGCGATCGGGCGCCACTCCTCCGCGCTGGCGGCGAACTCCTGCGGGAGCTCGGCAGCCTGCAGCGGCGGCAGCACGATGTCACGCTCGTCCTGCTGCGACAGCGCGGCGCTCGGCGCCTGCGCCGCCGGGTCGGCAGCGCGGGTGCGACGGCGGGGCATGCCGGTCCCCGTCGCGCCGTTGGTCAGCGCGTCGAGGTCGACGGGCACACCGACGGGCGGCTCAGGCTCGCTGAGGCGCGACGGCAGCGGCGTCTCGGCCGGCTCGATCTCGGGAGCCACCCAGGCTTCGGTGGCCGCGCGGGTCTCTGGCGCGAGCGGGTCGGTCGGGGCCTCGAGGGGCGCCGCCTCCGCGAACAGTGCGCGCGGCAGCATGACGCGTGCCATGGTGCCAGCGCCGTCCTCGACCTTCGAGAGGCGCACCGAGGCGCCGAGCTTGTGGGCGAGTCGGCCGACGACGTAGAGGCCGAGGCGCGAGGCGCCGACGATCTCGCCAGCCGCGTAGGTGGCGGCCTTCTCGTTGGCCTCGTCGAGCTCGTCCTCGTTCATGCCGAGGCCTTCGTCGATCACGGTGATGGTGACCCAGCGCGCGTCCTCGGCGGTCTGGACAGTCACCGGGGTGCCGGGCTCGGAGAACACCGTGGCGTTCTCGAGCAGCTCGGCCAGCATGTGCGCGGCCGCGAGAGCGTTGTGACCGAGCATCAGCGGGTCGGTGGTGATCTCGAGGTCGATGCGGTCGTACTGGTCGATCTCGGAGGCTGCCGTACGGACGACGTCGGACAGCGGCATCGGCTGGCGCACGCGCCGACCGGACTCGATGCCGGCGAGCACGAGGAGCGACTCGGCGTTGCGTCGCATCCGCGTGGCGAGGTGGTCGAGCCGGAAGAGGTTGGCGAGCGTCGTGGGGTCTTCCTCGGCCCGCTCCAGGTCATCCAGGAACGACAGCTGGCGGTTGAGCAGCACCTGGTCGCGACGAGCCACGTTGATGAACATCTCGGCGATCGACCCACGCAGCAGCGCCTGTTGCCGGGCGACCTCGAGGGTGGTCGTGTTGACCTCGTTGAACGCGTTCGCGAGCTCACCGATCTCGTCGTCGGTCTCGACGGCGATCGACTCGAAGACCATCTCGGGGCCCTGGCCGGGGACCGCCACCTGCTCGACGAGCGCCGGAAGGTCCGCACGGACCTTCTTGGCCGCCTCAGTCAGACGCTTCAGCGGGTCGGTGATCTGGCGCGCGATGAGCAGCGCGACGGCGATGGAGAGCACGACGGCGGCGATGGCGGCGAGGATCGTCAGGATCGTCTGGCGCGTGACGGCGCTGTCGATGCGGCTGGCCTCGGTGATCGTCGCCTCACGGACGGCGTCCCGGGTCTCGGCGAGCTCCGCGACCTCGACGCCGACCATCTCGGCCCACGCGAGGCGCGCCTCGAGGTTGGCCTCGCGCGGGTTGGACACGAGGATTGACTCGCGGACGCTGGTGTAGCGCGCCGTGACGGTCGGGTACTCGACGAGCCCGAGGCGCGTGATCGCGTCCTTCGTGCGTCGCGTGACCGAGTCACCCTCGGCGAAGAGGACGGCCGCGGCGCGCAGCTGGTTCTGCGAGTGCGCGCTGACGAGGTAGTCCTGGATGAGGAGCTCGCCCACGACGGCCTCGAGCCGCAGCTGGTCGAGGGCGATGGACGCCCGCGCGTAGTTGTCGACGTACCGCGCGAGGTTGCGGTCGTCGGCGTACGCGGCGAGCGAGGTCGCGACGTTCAGCTGTCCGTTGATGACGTCGTTGAAGCCCGTCTGGACCGAGGCCTCGAGGTCGGCGTTGTCGCGGTCGACGATGCCGCGCAGCGCGCGCATGTTCTCGGCGCTGCGGAAGCGGCCGGCGTCCTGGATCGAGGCGACGACGGCGGGCTCGACGTTCTCGGGGTCGACGTCCTTGAAGGCCTGGTTGAGGCCGGCGATGGTCGTGTCCGTGCGGGCCCGCGCCGATGCGAGCTCTGCGCTGAGGTCGTCGTCGCCGTGCACCATCCGGAGGGAGAGCTCGCGTTCCGTCTGGAGCGCCTCGACCGTCGCGTCCTGGGCGCGGGTCGCGAGGGAGAAGTCACGCTGCAGGCCGGAGACCCGGCTGCGCTCGAGGGCGTCGAGCGAGAGGAAGGTGGCGCCGAGGAGCAGCACGAGGACTGGCACGGCCAGCGTCGCCAGGATCTTCCGGCGAACTCCGAGTCGGCGGAGCATCGGTACCTCTTTCGGTCGTGACCCGACGAGCCCGGACATCCCAGGCTGCCGGCGCTCCGTGACTGAGCCACATCGCGTCGTAGTTACGTCATCGGCCGCTGATGCGCCGAGCATTAGGTGCAGGAGTGATTTGTTCTGACGCGTGTCCAGTCGCCACGCCGCGCTCCCGGGCCGATCGTAGGCTATAAGACATGCGCATCGTGTCTGCTTCACCCGTTGTGGACGGCTCGGCCGGTCCCGTGAACGCGCCGGTCCTGGGCTGGGCCACGGAACCGCGGCCTTCGGCGGCCGAGGGTGAAGTTCTGGTCGACGTCGTCGGCGCGGGCGTGAACCCGGCGGACCTGCTTCAGGTCCGGGGTCTGTACCCGCCGCCTCCGGGGGCGCCGGCGTGGCCCGGCCTCGAGGTCTCCGGCCGCGTGCGGGCCGTCGGAGCAGGCGTCGACGGCTGGGCGCCCGGGGACCCGGTCGTGGCCCTCCTCGCGGGCGGCGGCTACGCCGAGCAGGTCGTCGTGCCGGCCGGACAGCTGCTCCCCGCGCCTCGGGGGGTCGAGCTGCTCGCTGCCGCCGCACTGCCCGAGGCCCTGTGCACCGCGTGGTCGAACCTGGTGGACGTCGGCCGGCTGGCTCCCGGACAGACCGTGCTCGTCCACGGCGGGTCCGGGGGCGTGGGACACGTCGCGCTCCAGCTCGCGCTGGCGCTTGGCGCTCGCGTGGTGACGACCGCGGGCGGCGCGGACCGCTGCGCCCAGGTCGCCGCCCTCGCACCGGACGCGGCCGCCTCCGGGGACCTCGTCGTCGTCGACCACCGCAGCGAGGACTTCGTGGCGCGCGTCCGCGACGCGACGGGAGGAGCCGGAGCCGACGTGGTGCTGGACGTCGTCGGCGCGGCCTACCTGGACCGCAACGTCGACGCGCTCGCGACCGGCGGGCGCCTCGTGGTGATCGGGCTGCAGAAGGGACGCCGTGCAGAGGTGGACCTGGGAGCGCTGCTCACCAAGCGCGCCTCGGTGCACGGCACGACCTTGCGGTCGCGGCCGGCAGTAGAGAAGGCGGCGATCGTCGCCGCCGTGCGCGCCCACGCGTGGCCGCTCGTCGACGACGGCGTGGTGCGCGCGGTGGTGCACGCGACGGTTCCGCTCGGTGAAGCCGGCCGCGCGCACGCCATGCTCGGCGACGGCGGAGTCTTCGGCAAGATCGTGCTCGACGTCGCCGGCGGCTCGCGAGACTGAGCCGGGACTGGTCTCAGCGGCGACGAGGTGCGGTCATGATGATCGCCCCGCACACGCAGACCAGGCCGACGACCTCGACCGCGCTCGGCAGCTGGGCGAGCGCCAGCGCGCCGACGAGCGCGGCGGTCGCGGGCAGCAGCGCGAGCATCGTGGCGAACGCCGCCGCGGACAGGCGCGGCAGGATCACCTGCTCGAGCGCGTACGGGACGACCGAGGACAGCACGGCGATCCCGACGACGACGGCCGCCAGAGAGAGGTCGGGCACCGCGGTGATCGCCCGCGGGCCGAGCACCGGCGCGAAGGCGAGGGCGCCGGCGCTCATGGCGACCGCGAGCATGGTGACGCCGTCACCCCGGACGGCGAGGCGTCGGCCGAGCAGGATGTACCCCGCCCAGCACGCGGCGGCTACGCCGATCGCTACCAGCCCGACGACGGGTTCTCCCCCGTCCACGGTGCCCCCGAGAGTCGCACCGGCGAGCAGCACGACGCCGAGCCCCGCGACCGCGATCGCGGCGCGCTCGCGCACGGTGCGCCCGGTCACGGCCGCGACCGCGACCGGACCGAGGAACTCGATGGCGACCGCCGTGCCGAGCGCCAGGTGGTCGAGCGCGACGTAGAAGGAGATGTTCATCCCAGCCAGCACGATGCCGAACAGCGCTGCGGCCCCCAGCGAGCGACGCGTCCACATGCCCCGGCGGGCGCGGCCGAACGGTCGGCGCCACGCGAGGAGCAGCACGGCCGACGCCGCGATCCGCAGCCAGGCGACCTCGGGCGCCCCGACGACGGCGAACAGCCCGACGGCCAGCGCCGCCCCGTAGTACTGGGCCGCGCCCGACGTCAGGAACAGGAACGGGACGGGCACCCGACCGAGTCCGGTCGGGTGCCCGTCGGGCGGGTTCGTCACCCGCTCAGGCTAAGCCTCCTGCGCTACCCCTTGACGGAGCCCGCGAGCAGGCCGCGGACGAAGTAGCGCTGCAGCGACAGGAACACGACGACCGGGACGATCATCGAGATGAAGGCGCCGGCGGACAACAGGTGCCAGTCCGAGCCGCGGCTGCCCGCGAGCTCCGCGATCGCGACCGTCAGCGGCGCGACGTCGGGCTGGCCGCCGGCGAACGTGAGCGCGACGAGCAGGTCGTTCCAGACCCAGAGGAACTGGAAGATCGCGAACGAGGCAATCGCCGGGGTGAGCAGCGGCAGGAGCACCTTGAAGAAGATCTTCACGTGCCCCGCGCCGTCCACGCGCGCAGCCTCGATGAGGGACGCGGGGATGTCCTTCATGAAGTTGTGCAGCAGGAAGATCGCCAGCGGCAGCGCGAACATCGAGTGCGAGAGCCACACCGTCCAGAAGGAGCCGTTGATCTCCCAGTCCACGTACTTGCGCAGCAGCGGGATCAGGGTGATCTGGATGGGCACGACCTGGAGCGCGAACACGGCGACGAAGAGGATCGAGCGGCCCTTGAACTCGATCCACGCGAACGCGTACGCGGCGAGCAGCGCGATACTGATCGGGATGATCACCGCGGGGAGCGTGATGACGATCGAGTTGACGAAGAACCCGCCGAGATTCGTCTGGTTGCCGAACATGGCGTCGCTGTAGTTGTCGAGCGTGAACGACGGGTCGATGAAGATGTTCCACCAGCCGGTCTCGTTGATCTCCCCGACGGGTCGGAACGAGGTGATCAGCAGGCCGACGGTCGGCGTGGTCCACAGAAACGCGATGATGATCGCGGCGAAGGACGCCCATGGTGACCGGAGCCTGTTCGCCGCGATACGTGACCGACGCTTGATCGGGCCTTCCGGCGGCGCCGCGACGATGTCGTCTCCGGCTTCGCCGTCCTGCGCGAGGCTGACGCCCTGGGGGGGAACCGGGGTGGTAGTCATCGGATCTCCTCCGAGAGTCGCATCTGCCGGACGTTGTAGATGACGAGGGGGATGACGAAGATGAACAGGATCACCGCGAGCGCGGCGCCGAGCCCGGCATTCGCCTTGCGGAAGCTCTGGTCGTAGAACTCGTTCGCGATGACCGAGGTGGCGTAGTTGCCGTTGGTCATGGTGCGGACGATGTCGAAGACCTTGAGCGTCGCCATCGCGATCGTCGTGAGCACGACGACGAGGGCGGGGCGGATGCTCGGCACCGTGATGTACCGGAACATCTGCAGGCCGGCGAGGCCGTCAAGACGGGCTGCCTCGACGATGTCGTCGGGGATCGCCTTGATCGCGGCGCTGAGGATCGTCATGGCGAAACCGGTCTGGATCCACACCATGACGGCGATGAGGAAGAGGTTGTTCCAGGGCGAGTCGATGAGGAACGACCTGGGTTCCTGCCCGAGCCAGACGAGCAGCTGGTTGAGGAGGCCGATCTGGTCGTAGTCCGCGCCCCGGACCGCGTACACGAACTTCCAGATGATCGACGCTCCGACCATCGAGATCGCCATGGGCAGGAACATCAGCGTCTTCGCCCAGCGCTCGATGCGCGTGCGGTCCACGAGGACCGCGTACACGAGGCCGAGGAACGTCGACAGCAGCGGGACGAGGACGACCCAGAGGATCGTGTTGCGCAGGACGGTCTGGAACGCTGGCTCGGTCACCGCCGTCACGTAGTTGTCCAGACCGATGAACTCTGCGCCGTTCTTGTTGAACAGCGAGGACCACATGGTGGCCAGGGCCGGGTACACCAGGCCGAAGCCGATCGCGAGGACCGCCGGCCCGACGAACCCGAGCACGACGAGCCACCGGGGTGCGTTCTTGGGCCGGTCGACGAGGAACAGGATCAGGCCCATGACCACGATGAAGAACAGGATCGCGATGATCATGATCACGAACTTGTCCGCGGGGCCGTCCGGGTTCAGGAGGAAGTTGCGCACCTCCCCCCACAGCCAGGGGAAGTACTCCCCGAACAACCAGCTGAAGTACTTCGAGATGTAGTCCACTTCGACCCTCCGTGGCGGCGCCGGTGCGCTGCTGCTCGATCGGTTCTGAACCGGCGGCCGGGACGGCCGGGCGCTGGGCGCCTCCCGCTCGGTGCGGGACCACGGTGAGGGTCCGCCGCTCGGTGGCGACGGACCCTCACCGGTCTACATCAGTCGTGCGTCAGCTGGCAGGCCAGGACGCCTCGATCGCGTCGAGAACTTCCTTGTCGCTCTTGTCGAGCGCGATCCAGTTGACCATCTCGGACCAGAAGGTGCCCGTGCCGACCTCGCCAGGCATGAGGTCGGAGGCGTCGAACCGGATGACCGACGCCGGGTCGCCGAGCACGGAGCTGGCGAGCTGGTCGAACTCGGTCGCCAGGTTCTCGATGTCGACGCCGTTGTTGGCCGTCACCCAGCCACCACCCTCGGTGACGCGAGCCTTCTCGTTGGCCCAGGTGTCGCTGGCGAGGAACGCCTGGAACGCGGCGACCTCGGGACGGTCGTCGAACGCGGCCACGAACTCGCCACCGCCGAGGACGGGCTTCTCGTCGCCCTCGATGGCCGGGAGGTAGAACGCGAACACGTCGCCGTCCTCGGCGACCGTCGTGCCCTCGGGCCAGTTGTTCTGGTAGAAGTTCGCCGCGCGGTGCATCCAGCACTCGCCGTCGAGGATCGGCAGGCCAGCGTCGGTCCACGCCGTCGACGCGATCGACTTCACGTCGCCGATGCCACCGTTGACGTAGTCCGGGTTCTTCAGGATGTCACCCGCGACACCGAGCGCCTCGACGATCGCCGGGTCGTTGAAGGGGATCTCGTGGCTGACCCACTGGTCGTAGACGTCCGGGCCGGCGGAGCGCAGGACGACGTCCTCGATCCAGTCGGTGGCCGGCCAGCCGGTCGCGTCGCCGGACTCGATGCCCGCGCACCACGGCGTGCCGCCGTCGGCGACGATCTGGTCGGAGATCTCGATCATGTCGGCCCAGGTCTCGGGGACCTCGTAGCCGGCCTCGGTGAACTTCGAGGGCGAGTACCAGACGAAGGACTTCATGTTGGCACCCAGCGGAGCGGCGTAGAAGGTGTCTCCGACCGTGCCGTACTCCTTCCAGGACTCAGCGAAGAACTCGTCGACGTTGGCCTCGGTCTCGGGAGACGCGGGGACGATGTTGTCGGGGTACTGCTCGACGATCGTCTTCAGCAGGCCGGGCTGCGGCAGGTACGCGATGTCAGGGGCGTTGCCCGACTGCACGCGGACCAGGAGCTGCGCCTCGAACTCGCGCGAGCCCTCGTAGTTGATGGTCGCGCCCGTGCACTCCTCGAACTTGTCGTACGACTCCTCCTGGTCCACCTGCTCGACCTCGACGATCGAGGTGTAGACCGAGACCTCCTTGCCCGAGAGGTCGCCGTAGGAGGCGTAGTCCTCGCAGCCCTCCTTGACCTCACCGGTCGCCGTGCCGGTGGCGCCGGTGGTGGGCGTGTCGTCGTCATCGCTCGGCATGCAGGCCCCGAGGGTGAGCGCGAGGCTCACCGCGGCGACCGATGCCGCAGCAGCGCGGCTCTTCTTGATACTCATCTTCGAGTTCCTCCACGACGTTGTGTGATGGTGCACTTTCGGGGGCTGGAGCGAGTCCGTCCCGTCCCCGTCAGACCCCATGCAAGCGTTTACATCCCGTTCATGCAAGTGACCCGCGTAACAATTGCGTCACGGCTCGCCCTCGTCATGGTCTGCCACCCGGAGGCCCCGTCGTCGTGCGGATGACCAGTCGCGCGGGGAAGGTGACGCTCCGCGCGACCGCGTTGTCCGCGATCAGCTCGAGCACCATCGCCGCGGCGAGCGCGCCCTGCTCCACGACCGGCTGCGCCATCGTCGTCAGGCCGATCACGTCGCCGAGCTCGTGCCCGTCCACGCCGATGACCGACAGGTCCTCGGGTACGCGCAGCCCACGCTCGCGTGCGGCGGTGAGCACGCCCATGGCCATCTCGTCCGACGCCACGAACAGCGCTGTGAGGTCCGGGCAGCGGTCGAGCAGCCGGTGCGTCGAGACACGCGCGCCGGCGCGGTCGAAGTAGCCGAACTCCTCCCAGGTGTTCTGCGGCACGACACCCGCGGCGCTCAGCGCCTCGTACCAGCCCCGACGGCGGGCGACCGGCGGGGTCCACGGCCGCAGGTCGTCGGGCGTGCCGGTGATGTGACCGATCCGGGTGTGGCCGAGCTCCACTAGGTGCTCGGTCGCCTCCCGCGCGAGGGCCTCGTCGTCGACCCCGACGAGCGCGTGCCCGGGGGCGCCCGCCCCGACGAAGACGATGGGCTTGCGCAGCTCCTCGAGCGCGGCCACCTCACGCTCGTCGAGCGGCAGCCCGACGACGAGGATCCCGTCCACCCGCCGGCGCAGCACGTCGGGGTCGACCTCGGGCTCGCGGCCGTGCTCAGAGATCGCGAACGAGTACAGCAGCGCGTCGAACCCGACCTTGCGCAGCGCGCGCTCGGCGCCCTCGATCACGTTGGAGAAGAACCAGCGGTTCACCCACGGCGTCATCAGGCCGATCGTGCGCGTCCGGCCCGACGCGAGCGCAGCGGCCGACGGCGAGGGGACGTAGCCGAGCTCCTCGGCCGCGCGCCGCACCCGCTCGCGCGTCGCGCTCGAGACGTTCGGCAGCCCTCGCAGGGCGCGCGAGACCGTCGCAGTGGAGACCCCTGCGGCTCGGGCAACGTCGTCGATGCCATGCACGCCGCTGATTGTCCTCCCACCAGCCGAGATGTGCGAGTCACCCCGCCGCACCACGCGAGCGAGTCAGGCCGGTCCGGCGGCCGTGACCTCGTCGAGGAGGTCACGCAGGACCGTCGCGACGCCGTCGTCGAGGATCGATCCGGTGATGTCGTCCGCCGCGGCCACGACCTCCGCGCTCGCGTGCCCCATCGCCACGCCCCGGCCGGCCCAGCGCAGCATCTCGAGGTCGTTGCCGCCGTCACCGACCGCCGTGGTGGCCTCCGGCGCCACGCCGAACCTCTCGCGCAGCCGGTCGAGCGCCGACGCCTTGCTGACGCCGCGCGGGGCGACGTCCATCCAGCTGGTCTCCTCGATCGAGAAGTGCGTCAGGGCCAGGCCCAGGCTCGCGACGTCGGCCGTGAACTCGGGCGCGGGGCGCGCCGTGTCCACGGCGACGAGACGCGTCGTGTCGAGGTCGGAGAGGAGCTCGAGGTCGTGCACCGTCTGGCGTCCCATGATCGTGCGGTCGGGGAACTGTGCGTTCACCCAGTACCCGACGCCCACCTCCTCGATCGCCACGGTGATGTCCGGCATGTGCCGCAGGATCACCTCGAGCGCGCCACCCGCGCGGAAGGTGATCGTCTCGTCGAGCGTGAAGCCCTCGGGGCCCTCGGCGCGCGCGGTGACGGAGCCGTTCGAGGCGACCACCCAGCCGCCCTCGAGCCCGAGGTCGTAGGCGACGGGCAGTGCAGCGACCAGCGGCCGCCCGGTCGCGAGCACGACCCGTGTCCCGGCGTCGCGCAGCGCCGCCACCAGCGCACGGGTCTCCGACGAGATGAAGCCGTCCGGCGTCATGAGCGTGCCGTCGACGTCGAGCGCGATCATCCGGGACCCGGGCGCAGGCGCGAGCTCGTCGACCGTGCGCGCCCCTTCGGGGACGGCGCTCAAGCGGTCACCGGGGTCAGGACCTCGAGGCCACCCAGGTACGGGCGCAGCGCCTCCGGCACGCGGACCGAGCCGTCGGCCTGCTGGTGGTTCTCGAGGATCGCGACGATCCAGCGGGTCGTGGCGAGGGTGCCGTTGAGCGTGGCGACCGCGCGGGTCTCCGTCTTGCCCTCCCCGACCTCGACGCGCTCACGCACGCCGAGCCGACGGGCCTGGAACGTCGTGCAGTTCGACGTCGACGTGAGCTCAAGGTACCTCTGCTGGGTGGGCAACCACGCCTCGCAGTCGAACTTCCGGGCGGCGCTCGAGCCCAGGTCGCCGGCGGCCGTGTCGATCACTCGATACGGCAGCTCCACCTTGCGCAGCATGTCCTCCTCGAGGGCCAGCAGCGCCTGGTGCTCGGCCTCGGCGTCCTCGACGCGGACGTACGAGAACATCTCGACCTTGTGGAACTGGTGCACGCGGATGATCCCGCGGGTGTCCTTGCCGTACGAGCCCGCCTCGCGGCGGTAGCAGGCGCTCCAGCCGGCGTAGCGCCGCGGGCCGTCGCTCAGGTCGAGGATCTCGCCGGAGTGGTAGCCCGCGAGCGCCACCTCGCTCGTGCCGACCAGGTAGAGGTCGTCGGCCTCGAGCCGGTAGATCTCGTCCGCGTGCGCGCCGAGGAAGCCCGTTCCGGCCATGACCTCGGGCTTGACGAGCGTCGGGGTGATCACGGGCGTGAAGCCGGCGGCGAGCGCGGTGTCGACGGCCATGTTCAGCAGCGCGAGCTCGAGGCGCGCGCCGATCCCGGTGAGGTAGTAGAAGCGCGCACCCGAGACCTTGGCGCCGCGCTCGGTGTCGATCGCGCGCAGCATCTCCCCGAGCTCGAGGTGGTCCCGGACCCGGAAGTCAGGGCCGTACTCGGCCGTGAGGTCGCGCTGGGCACCCTCGGTGCGCAGGACGACGTAGTCGGCCTCGCCACCCGGGGGCACACCGTCGAGGACGACGTTCGGGATCTGGAAGAGCAGGTCGTCGAGCGCGGTCGCGGCGGCGTCGGCGTCGGCCTGCAGGGCCTTGACCTGCTCCGACAGCTCCTTGGTGCGCGCGAGCGCGGCTGTCCGCTCCTCGGGCGAGGACGCCTGCGCGACGAGCTTGCCCTGCGCCTTCTGTTCGGCGCGCAGCGACTCGAAGTCGCCGAGGGCGGCGCGGCGGCGCGCGTCGGCGTCGATCGCGGCGTCCACCAGGGTGGGGTCGGCCCCGCGTGCCGCCTGGCTGGCGCGGACGACGTCGGGCTGGTCGCGCAGGAGCTTGAGATCGATCACGGGCCCAGCCTATCTTTTGCGCCCCTGCTCTACGCTCGCCTTTATGAACGACTGGGAGATCTACGCCGTCCTGGCCGCCCTCGTGATGGCGCTGGCCGCACTCGGCTTCTCGATCTCCGCGTGGCGCGCCCGCCCCGCTGCGGGGGTCGCGACCCGGATGCCCGGTGGTGGCGCGCAGGCGGTGCAGGTCCCCGCGGCGCAGAAGGTCGCGTTCGTCGCCAACCCCTCTAAGCCCGACGTCGTCGCCCTGCGTCCGGCCATCGAGCATGCCTGCCAGCGCCTCGGCCTCGAGGCCCCGCTGTGGCTCGAGACCACCAAGGAGGACCCGGGCACGGGTCAGGCGCGCGAGGCGCTCGCCCAGGGCGCCGACGTCGTCGTCGCGATTGGGGGCGACGGCACCGTGCGCGCCGTCGCCGAGGGCATGCTCAACACGGGCAAGCCCATGGGGCTGCTCCCGTCCGGCACGGGCAACCTGCTCGCTCGGAACCTGGACATCCCCGTCACTGACCTCGACGAGGCGCTGCTCATCGCCCTCGAGGGCCGCGACCGCAAGATCGACATCGGCTGGCTCAAGGTCCTCGAGGCCGACGACCACCCCGAGAAGGTCGACACCGTCGTCGGCCAGATCGAGCCCGCGCCGTCGGGATCCCAGCACCTGTTCCTCGTGATCGCCGGCGTCGGGTTCGACGCCGCGATGGTCGCCGACACCGACTCCCACCTCAAGGCCCGCGTGGGGTGGATCGCCTACTTCGTCGCCGCGCTGCGGCACCTGCACGGCAAGCGACTCGACATGACCGTGCGGCTCGACGACGGCAGCGCCCTCAGCGCGAAGGTCCGCACCATCCTGTTCGGCAACTGCGGTCGCCTGCCCGGCGGCATCACGCTGCTCCCGGACGCCGTCATCGACGACGGCGTCATGGACGTCGCGGCGATCGACACCCGCGGCGGGGTGGCCGGCTGGGCGCAGCTGTTCGGAGAGGTCGTCATGCAGGGCTGGGGACTGCGCAACGACCTCGCGGGCAAGATCGGCAAGATCGAGCACACCCAGTGCAAGCGCGCGGTGGTGGACATCCCCGACGGCGAGCAGGCGCAGGTCGACGGCGAGGTCATCGGGCGCGCCAAGAAGGTCGAGGCGTGGATCGAGCCATCCGCGCTGATCGTGCGCGCGTCGGCGAAGATCTCCCTCAATCTCGCGCCCGCGGAGCAATGACGGTACCCGCTCCTGGGAGCGGCCGGACTCCGCGCGCGGTCCGCTGGCGGCATGCGGTCACCGCCCTGGCCCTGCTGCTCGGCCTGGGCGCGAGCCAGGTGACGCCCGCGCTCGCTGCCGTCCCCGCCCTGTCCCCCGCGCCGGACCGGCCCGTGGTCGTGCTCGGCATGACCGGCGTCCGCTGGACCGACGTCGACCCGGCCACCACGCCCGCGCTCGCTTCCCTCGCTGAGCGCGGCGCGGTCGGCTCCGCCGTGGTGCGCAGCCTGCGCCCGGCCGCGTGCCCCGTCGACGGCTGGCTCGCCGTCTCCGCCGGGACCCGCGCGGCCGACACCGCGTGGGCCGGCACAGACTGCCGCCCGCTCACAGCAGCCGACGACGGCACCGTCCCGTTCTGGGGCGATCTCGTCCAGGCCGCCGACGCCGCGAACTTCGGTGCGCAGCCGGGCAAGCTCGGGGACGCCCTGGCCGCCGCTGGCGTGACGTCCCGCGCGATCGGCCCGGGAGCCGCCGTCGCGCTCGCCCTCCCGGACGGCACCGTCGCGGGCGGCTACGCCGCGCTCGGGCCGGACATCACCAGCCAGGTCGCCACCGCAGCCGACGAGTCCGACGTCGTCGCGGTGGACCTCGGGTCGGTCCGGACCGACGGCGAGACCGACCGCGCGACCCAGGTCCAGGAGATCGACGCCCGCCTGGCCGCGGCGCTCGCAGGGGCGCCGACGGCCGACGTCGTCGTCGTCTCCCTCGCCGACGCCGGGGCGCGCCCGCACCTGCAGGTCGCGGCCCTGCTCGGCCCCGGGTACGCGCCGGGCGCGCTGCTCGAGTCGGCGTCCACCCGGCAGCCCGGCTACGTGCTCGCGTACGACGTGACGGCGACGGTCCTCGCGGCCACGGGCGTCGACGAGGCCGTCACCGGCTCGCCGCTCCGGGTTGCGGAGGACGCCTCGGCCACGCCCGCCGAGCGGTTCGCCGCGCTCCAGGACGACGCGCGCAAGTCCGACGTCGTGCGCGACCTCGTGCCCGTCTACTACGTCGTGTTCATGCTCGTGAACCTGGTGCTGTACGGCGTCGTGAGCTTCGGGCTCACCCGCTGGCAGGGGCGCGAGGCGCGCCCCGCCCTCACCGCCGTGCGGACCGCGGCGGTCGCGGTATCCGCCCTGCCGGCAGCGTCCTACCTGGTGAACCTCGTCCCGTGGTGGCGGGCGTCGGCGCCCGGCGTCGTCGTCGCGCTGCTTGTCGCCGCGCTCACCGCTGCGGTCACCGGCGCGAGCCTGCTCGCTGCCCGGCGCTGGGGCCTGCTCGCGCCCCTCGGCGTCGTGGCCGGCGCCACCGCGCTGCTCCTCGCGGTCGACGTGGCCACCGGTGCGCGGCTGCAACTGGCCTCGCTCATGGGGACCCAGCCGCTCGTCGCGGGCCGGTTCTACGGCTTCAACAACACCGCGTTCGCGCTGTTCGCCACCGTGACGATCCTGCTCGCGGTCGCGGTGGCCAGCCCCCTGGTCGCGCGCGGGCGCCGGCGGCTCGCCGCCATGCTCGTGGCACTCGTCGGCGTGGTGGCCGTCGCGCTCGACGGCCTGCCGTCGATCGGCGCGGACTTCGGCGGGCCGCCCGCGCTGGTTCCCGCCTTCGCCGTCCTGGCCCTGATGACCGCGGGGATCCGGCTCACGTGGCGACGCCTGCTGGCCGTCGGAGCGGCCGCCGTCGTCGTCGTCGGCGGCTTCGCGGTCGTGGACTGGACCCGCCCGCCCGCCGCGCGCACCCACCTGGGAGCGTTCGTGCAGACCGTCCTCGACGGTGAGGTCCTGCCCGTGATCGCCCGCAAGGCCGAGCAGAACCTCGCCAACCTCGTCGGGTCCTGGTTCACGGTGCTCGCGGTCGCCGGCCTGGCCGCCGTCTTCGTCGCCCTCGGGCGCCCGCTGCGCCACGCGGCCCGATCCGCGGACGGGGGCTCGCTCCGGTGGCTGTCCGCGGGCACGCCCCTCGGGGCGATCGTGCACGCCGTGCCGATGCTCCGCCCAGGACTGATCGCGCTCGCCGTCGCGCACGGCATCGCCTTCCTGCTCAACGACTCGGGCATCGTCATCCCGGCGATCGGCATCGCCGTCGCCGTCCCGCTCCTGCTCGCGACGTACGCGGGCTGGCTGCGAGATCTGCCGACGGCCGAGTCCGCCGCTGCCTGACGCCCGCAGGCACCTGCTCAGTCTCGGCGCGCGAACCCGGACGCCAGGCCGCGCATGCGCCGGGCGTTGACGGCCATCAGGACATCGCGGTACTGGGCGGCCCGGTGCATCTGGCCGCGCAGGTCACCCGTGGAGACGCGGTGGCGCAGCTCGCACGGAACCTCGATCGCGACGTAGCCCTGCTGCACGAGGTCGATGGTGAGCCCCACCTCGACGCCCCAGCCCCGGGCGAGCGGGGTCGCCGCCTCGAAGGCCTGGCGCGTCAGGCAGCGCTGACCCGACAGGGGCTGGGTGGGGGTCCACCCGGTGAGCTTGGCGATCGCCCGGCGGGCGGCCTTCACGACGACGCCGCGCCCACCCGCCCCCGGCTGCGGCGGCAGCAGGGCGATCGACATGTCGGCGAGCCCCTCGAGCACCGGTGGGACGAGCGGGGCGGTGTTCACCGCGGTCTCGCCCAGGTCTCCGTCGATGAACAGCAACAGGCGCGGCGGCCGGTCCGCGGAGTCGCGCATCGCCACCACGGACGCGCCCGTCTCCATGGCCGAGGCCTTGCCCCGGTTGTGCGCGTGCCGCACGACGACGGCGCCTGCCTCGCGGGCGACGTGCTGGGTGTCGTCGACGCTGCCGTCATCGACCACGAGGACCATGTCGACGTACGGGATCGCGCGGGCGGCGCGAACCGTCGCAGCGATCCTGCGGGACTCGTCCTTGGCCGGGATCACCACCGCGACGCGCTGGCGGGTGCGGCCGGAACCGGTGCCGGTGGGCCGGGGCGTCTTGGCGACGGGCAGGGCGGCGTCAGCCTCTGACATGGGTTCGCCGTTGCCCGCGGGCGGGTCAGGGTCTTGCTGCGCCGTCACGAGTCTCAGCCTAGTGGAGGCCACGAGCATCTGCAGAATCGCTATCGCAACCCCAAGAAAACGCAAAATCGCCCGAGCCGGGCAGTCCCGGCCCGGGCGACCCGGAGTCAGCGCAGGGTGAGCTGCCGCGCCACGATGCCGGCGCGCGCGCGCCGCTCGTTGGCGTCGAGCGGGGCGTCCTCGGCGAGCGCGGCCGTGAGCAGCTTCTCGAGCGCGACCGCGGCCGTCTCGATCTCCTCGACGGTCGTCTTGGACTCGATGTCCCAGACGGGCACGACGATGCCCGACGAGCGGAACGCCCCGAGGAATCGCGCGTCACCCAGGCGCGCCTCGCGGCGGGCGTGCAGGCGCGCGATCGCGTCGATCAGCTTCTCCTCGTCGACCGCCCAGGACCAGCGGACGTAACGCCGCGAGCCGAACGTGGCGAGGTACGCGGCGTCGACGGACGCGAGCTTGACCGTCGGGATGACTCCGGCGGCGGCGTCGTCGAGCGAAGCGCGCAGCTCGTCGCTCACCTCCTGGTCGGCCTCGAGCCAGTAGTCGAAGCCCTCGTGCACGGTGACCTCGAACGGCACGGTGAGATCGAGGATGTCCTGCAGCCGCGGGCCGGAGCCCGGCAGGCCGACCGTCGTCAGCGACGTGCCGGGCTCGAGCTCGAAGGCAGCGAGCAGGTTTGCCGCGAGCTCGCGGCTCGCGTCGCCGGTCGAGGCCTGGTTCTGCAGCGCGAGGAGGACGACGCCGTCCCCGCGGTGCAGCGCCGGCCAACCGCCGGGCAGGTTGGTCGTGATCAGGACGTCGCGGGCGCCGTGCTCGGCGGTGGTGCGCGCCGTCGCGGTCGCGGCGGGCACGACCTCGCGCAGCGCGACCCAGTCCGCCTCACCGGGCAGACCTTCGAACGGGCGCAGCACGAACTCCGGGGCAGTGTGGGAAGCCATGGGGACGAGCGTACCGACGATCGCGCGCGCCGGAGCAGCATCTGGGACCTCCCGGGTCCCCAAGCGGGCCGTCCGGTGGCAGGATCAGGGCATGCACGAACGCGCAGGCACCCAGGCCCTCCCGGAAGACCTCATCGACACCGACGCGCTCCTCGGCGCGTACTACGACCGCACGCCCGATCTGGACGACCCTGGTCAGCGGGTCGTGTTCGGCACCTCGGGCCACCGCGGCTCGAGCCTCGACGGGGCGTTCAACGAGGCGCACATCGTCGCGACCACGCAGGCGATCGTCGAGTACCGCCGCAGCCAGGGCACCGACGGTCCCCTCTTCATCGGTCGGGACACCCATGCGCTCTCCCTGCCGGCGTGGCAGACGGCGCTCGAGGTCCTGGCAGCAAACGACGTCGAGGTGCGGATCGACGCGCGCGACTCCTTCACGCCGACCCCCGCGGTGTCGCACGCGATCCTCATCCACAACGGCGCCGCGAGCACGGCGGGCGTGCGCACGCACGGTCCTGGCCTGGCCGACGGCATCGTCGTGACGCCCTCGCACAACCCGCCGCGGGACGGCGGCTTCAAGTACAACCCCCCGCACGGCGGTCCTGCGGGCTCCGACGCGACCGGCTGGATCGCGGACCGCGCGAACGAGATCCTGCGCTCCGGCGTCGGGCAGGTGCGGCGCGTGGGCCTCGAGCAGGCGCTCGCCGCGCCCACGACCGGACGCCACGACTACCTGTCGGCGTACACCGACGACCTCGCGTCGGTCATCGACTTCGACGCCATCCGCGACGCGGGCGTGCGGATCGGCGCCGACCCTCTCGGCGGCGCGGCCGTCGAGTACTGGGGCGCCATCGGTGAGCGCTACAGCCTCGACCTGACCGTGGTGAACCCCGACGTCGACCCACGCTGGTCCTTCATGACGCTGGACTGGGACGGCAAGATCCGCATGGACTGCTCGTCGCCGCACGCGATGGCCTCGCTCGTCCAGGCGATGCGCTCGGAGTCCGGCGCGGCGCCGTACGACATCGCGACGGGCAACGATGCGGACGCGGACCGCCACGGGATCGTCACGCCCGACGCCGGGCTGATGAACCCGAACCACTTCCTCGCGGTCGCGATCGACTACCTGTTCTCGGGCGCCCGTCCCGAGTGGCCGGCAGACGCCGCGATCGGCAAGACCCTCGTGTCCTCCGCGCTGATCGACCGGGTCGCGGGCGGCCTGGGCCGGCGCCTCGTCGAGGTCCCGGTGGGCTTCAAGTGGTTCGTGCCGGGGCTGCTCGACGGCTCCGTGGGCTTCGGGGGCGAGGAGTCCGCTGGCGCCTCGTTCCTGCGGCGCACCGGCGGCGTGTGGACCACCGACAAGGACGGGCTGCTCCTGGCACTGCTCGCGTCGGAGATCCAGGCGACGACCGGCGAGTCCCCGTCGCAGCGGCACGCGAAGCTCGTCGAGGAGCACGGCCAGTCCTGGTACGCCCGGGTGGACGCTGCGGCGACCCGCGAGGAGAAGGCCACGCTCGGCGCGCTCGACCCCGCGCAGGTGCAGTCGACCGAGCTCGCGGGCGAGGCGATCACCGACAAGCTCACGACCGCACCCGGGAACGGGGCGGCGATCGGCGGCCTCAAGGTCACGACCGAGAACGCGTGGTTCGCCGCGCGCCCGTCCGGCACCGAGGACGTCTACAAGATCTACGCCGAGTCGTTCGTCTCCGCCGAGCACCTCGCGCGCGTCCAGGAAGAGGCGAAGCAGGTCGTGGCGAGCGCGCTCGGCTGACCGGGCCGCGGAGGCGCACGGACGCTGCCGCGCAAACGCCCGCCGGTTCTGCGGATATCGACAGCTCACGTGTCGATGTCCGCAGAATCGGCGGGCGGCGCTCGTTCAGGTCGCTCGGTCGCTGTCTCAGCGCGCGCGGAGGTCGGCGTACTCCTGCCTGCGCTCGAGGAAGGCGTCGACGTAGGAGCACGACGCGATCACCGTGCCGCCGGCGGCACGGATCTGGTCGAGGGCCTCGGCGACGAGGGTCCCCGCGACGCCCTGCCCCTCAAACTCCGGGAGCACCTGCGTGTGGTGGAGGTCCCACACGTCGCCGTCGCGGCGGTACTCGACGTAGCCGACCAGCTCGCCGTCACCATCCCCGTCGCCCCGTCGGGCCTCGAACCGGTCCTTGTTGTCCTGCACGCTGATGTCCATGCCGTCCATCATCGGTCGATCATCCCCGGCACGCGCGGGGAGTCGCCGCCCTCGCCGTCCTCGACCACGTCGGCCAGCTCCGGGCCGGCCTGGCTGGAGCGACGGGTGACCAGGTGCAGCACGGCGCCTGCGCCGAGCAGGATGCCCGCGCGGAGCCACGTGCTGGCCTCCTGCTGGGTGAGCAGGAGGACGCAGCTGAGCACGCCGAGGACGGGGACCACGGTCGCGACCCGGAAGTGCGGCGCCTCGACGTCGTCGCGCCGCAGCACGAGCACCGCGAGGTTGGTCGAGATGAACACGACGAGGAGCAGGAGCACCACGGTCTCGGCGAGGTCGCCCAGGTCCCCGGTGAAGATCAGACCCATCGCGACCAGGGTCGTGACGATGATCGCCACCCACGGCGTCTGGCGCCCGGGCAGGACCCGCGCGAGCACCGGGGGCAGCAGCCGCTGCTTGGCCATCCCGTAGGTGAGGCGCGACGCCATGATCATCGTCAGGAGCGCACCGTTGGCGACCGCGATCAGGGCGATGACGGCGAACACGCGCTCGGGTACGACGTCGGCCTCGTTGACGACCTCGAGCAGCGGCCCGGTCGAGTCGGCGAGCCGGCCCGGGTCCACCGCGGCGGTCGACGCGAGCCCGACGGCGACGTAGACGACACCCGCGGTGACGAGCGACGCGAACAGCGCCCGCGGGTAGGTGCGGCGCACGTCCTTGACGTGCTCGGCCAGGTTGGCCGAGGTCTCGAAACCCACGAACGAGTAGAAGGCGAGCAGCGACGCTGCCAGGACGGCGATCGCGGGGTTGTCTCCGGCGAACTCCACCGTGCGCCCCAGGTCACCGTCGCCGCGGCCGAGGATGATGCCGGCCAGCACCACGATCAGCACCAGCCCGGACACCTCGACCACCGTCATGATCACGTTGGCGCGCAGCGACTCGCGGATGCCGCGCGCGTTGAGCGCCGCGACGAGCGCGAGGAAGACGATCGCGACGAGCGTCGTCGGCAGGTCGATGAACGTCGTGAAGTAGTCGCCCGCAAAGGCGAGCGAGAGCCCGGCCGCGCTCGTCACGCCCGCCGCCAGCATGCTGAATCCCACGAGGAACGACACCACAGGACGCTGGAACGCGCGCTCCGCGAACACGGCCGCACCTCCGGCCCGCGGGTACTTGGTGACGAGCTCCGCGTAGGAGCCGGCCGTCAGGAGCGCCAGACCGAGGGCGACCAGCAGCGGCAGCCAGACGGCGCCGCCCACCTCCCCCGCCATCTCACCGACGAGCGCGTACACGCCCGCGCCCAAGACGTCGCCGAGGATGAAGACGTAGAGCAGGCGCCCGCTGACGGCGCGCCTGAGGGGCTTCGGCGCGCCGGTCGTCCCCGCGCCGGCCGACCTCGCGCCGCGAGCGGCGCCTGCAGGGGCCTCACTCATCGCTGTCGCCCTCCGCCAGGTGACGTGCGCGGTCGGGCGACCCGGGCGCCGTCGTCGGCTCCTCAGCCCCGTCCGGGCTCGGGGCGTGCTTGCGCTCGAGGGCCAGGTGCCCCCCCGAGGTATCCGCCGACGCCGAGCGCAGCGCCGCCCACGAGGCTCAGTGCGACGCCGAGGCCGCGCCTGCCGCTGCGGCGCGCGACCCACGAGATGCCGTACGCGGTCGCGGCGACCTCGTTGGCCAGCGCGTGCACGACGCCGACGCGCTTGGTCTCGCGCGACGCCGTCGCCCAGTCCGCGAGCCCGGTGACGACGGTGGGGATGGTCGAGAGCAGCCCGAGGCCGAGGAGGCGGTCCGCTCCGGTGCGCGTCGCCTTCCCGCCGAGGAGGTCGAGCGCGGTGCTGGACACGAAGAAGCCGATCGGCAGGTCCGTCATCACCGGGTGCACGGCGTGGCCCATCCGCTCGCCACGCAGCCAGGGCGCGAACGGGCTTGCGGCGATCGCGTCGGCGACGGGCTGCAGCGCGTCCACGCCGACGTCGAGCGAGGCCTCCTGCTCGAGCGCACGCGTCGCGCGGAGCGGAGCGGGGACTGAGTGTGAGGTGGTCATGCTCGCCACTGTGGCAGCGCTCCAACGACCCCGCCACCGGTGCGAGAATCGAGACATGGCACTTCTCGGGCCCTACGGGGCGGTCCTCGCGCGCCCCGGCGCGAAGGCGTTCTCCATCGCCGGGCTGCTCTCGCGGTTCCCGATGGCCATGGTGGGCATCGGCATCGTCCTGATGATCCAGGAGCTGTACGGCGAGTACGCCCTGGCGGGGCAGGTGTCCGCCGTCTACGTGATCGCGCAGGCGATCTTCGGACCGCAGATCGCGCGCCTCATCGACCGGCTCGGGCAGGCGCGCGTCATGCGCCCGCTCCTGGCGATCTCTGCCGTGAACCTCACGGGTCTCATGACCGCCGCGGTGCTGCACGCCGACGCCTGGGTGCTCTACGTCGTCGCCGGCCTCGCCGGTTCGACGATCGGCTCGATGGGCACGCTCGTGCGCGCCCGCTGGGCCACCGTGCTCGACTCCCCGCACGACCTGCACACGGCGTACTCGCTCGAGGGCGCACTGGACGAGGTCGTGTTCGTGATCGGCCCCGTCCTCGCGACGTTCCTCGCGACGAGCGTCGCGCCCGCCGCCGGGCTCGTGTTCCCCGTCGTCGCGATGCTGGTCGGCGGCTACTGGTTCCTCTCGCAGCGTTCCACCGAGCCTGTGCCGACCCCCCGGGTCAAGGGCGAGCGCCTGCCGAGCGTGCTGCGATCGGGCTCCATGGTGGCGCTCGTCCTGATCTTCGTCGCCGTAGGAGTCGTCTTCGGTGCGAGCGACGTCGCCACCATCGCGTTCGCGGAGGAGCAGGGCAACAAGGGGGCGGCCGGGCTCGTGCTGGCCGCTTTCGCCATGGGTTCGCTCATCGCGGGCCTCGGCTACGGGGCGCGTACCTGGGTCTCCGCGCTCTGGCTGCGGTTCGTCGTCACGCTCCTCGGGCTGACCGTCGGCGTCAGTCTCTTCATCGTCGTGACGTCGCTGCACGCCCTGGCGGTCGTCATGTTCCTGACCGGGTTCATGATCGCGCCGACGATCATCGGCGGCAACGGCCTCGTGCAGCGCGTCGTCACGCCGCAGCAGCTGACCGAAGGGCTCACGTACGTCGGCGCGGCGATGGGCGTCGGGGTGTCGTTCGGGGCGTCGGTGGCCGGGGTGCTGATCGACCGCTCGGGCGCGCACGCAGGGTTCGTCGTCGTCGTCGCGGCCGCCGGGGTGTCGGCGCTGCTCGGGCTCGCGAGCATCCGCACCCTGCGCCGCTCGAGCGCCACCCCGCTCGGCACGGGAGCACCGGCCGAGCCGTCGGGACCTGACGCGGCACCGTTCCCGGGCCTCAGCGCGTAGGTCGGCCGCCGCCACCGGTCAGGGGGCGGGTCAGCGGGTGAGGACGTCCACAAGCCCCCGGACCATCTGCGAGGTGCTGACCACGCTCCACACGACGTCGTTGACCAGGACGTCGTCGAACCGCTGCCGCGCCGGGCGACGCATCGCCCGCGCGACCACGTCGAGGAGCGCGTCGCGGGGGTCGACGACCAGCGGGGACCAGTCAGCAACCTCGCCGACCTCCCGTCGGGTGAGCAGCGCCCGGCCGTACCCGAGGGACCCGGCGCTGACCGCGAGGTGGCGGTCACGGGTGATGAGGCCCATCCGGCGGGGGTCGCTGAGGTCGCACACGGCCACGCTGCTCACGGCCTCGGGGCGGAACAGCGCGTCGAGGGCGCTGCACGCCATCTCGGCGCCGACGACCTCGATCGGTTCAGCCATCTGGCCCACCGGGACGCGGACGTCGGACACGGGAGGGGCGGGGTGCTCGCGGCGGCGCCGTCCGAGCTCGGGGTTCAGGGAGTTCAGCACAGCGTGAGTCTGCCGACCCCGCACGTCGACGAATCGGGCGTTCAGGGCACGTAGCCAGGTGTTCGCCGAGTCTTTGTCCACAGGAAACCGGTCGGACAGTCCCCGTACGCTCCGCCGATCGCTACGCTCGGCTCGCGAGCCCGTACGGAAGCGCCCGAGGCCGAGGAGACTCATGATCATCACGTCCGCCGCCCTGCGCGCCACGAGGTTCCACGTGACCCGGTTCCGCGAGGGTTACGACATCAGCGAGGTCGACGCGTTCCTCGGACGCCTGGCGGCCACCCTCGATGCGCTCGAGACCGGCAGATCTGAGCGGGCACCGGTCACCACGGACGAGCTTCTTCATGTCCGGTTCGCCTCGGCGCGCATGAGCGCGGGGTACGACGTCGTCGAGGTGGACGACCTCCTCGACATGGGCCTGGAGGCGTTGCGCCAGCACGCGGGCGTCGCGACCGAGGCGGAGTCTGTGGAGGCAGTTGTGTGGGCGCCAGCGCCTGCGGCTGTCACCTCGAGCGCCGGCGCCGCTCCGGCGGCACCGTCCGCGCCTGGGGCCCCGGCCGCGATGGCGTGCTCCGCGGTCGCGCGCGAGCTCAGCCTGGCCCAGGCCACCTCCTACGGCGAGAACCGCGACGTCCTCATGGTCGTGGGCCCTGACGGCACCCGATGGACCGCGTCCTCCGTGAGTCGCACCGATGCGGGGATCGTCCTCACGGTGGGCTGACCGGTCCGGCAGCACGCCGGCAGATTTCGCCCGCTCGAAAACCAGCGAGACGGCCCACGGACGCCTCCCGGATCGCTACGCTCGGCTCGCGAGCCGGTCCCGCCCGTGGACCCGACGCCGAGGAGACGCCATGATCACGGCCACCGCCCTGCGCGCCACGAGATTCCACGTGACGCGATTCCACGAGGGATACGACATCGGCGAGGTCGACGAGCTCCTCGAGCGCCTCGCGTCCACGCTCACGGCCCACGAGCAGCGCGAGCCCGAGCGCGCGACCGTCACGGTCACCGAGCTCGAGGCGGCCCAGTTCACGACTCGCCAGGGCGGGGGATACGACGTCGTCGAGGTCGACGACCTGCTCGACCTTGGTCTGGAGGCGCTGCGCCAGCACGAGGAGGTCGCGACGACGGCCGCGTCGGTCGAGGCGGCAGCGTGGGCGGCGGCCACGGCTGCGGCCACGGCGAGCGCCAGCGCGGCGCCTCTCGACGACGGCGCGCTGCTCTCCGCGGTCACCGCCTCGTACGAGGCGCCGTACGCGGAGACGGGGTACGGCGAAGCGCCTTACGTTGAAGCGCCGTACGCACCCGAGGAGTCGTTCACCGAGCTGGCGTACGCACGCCAGGTCGCACTCACGGAGCCCACCTCCGCCCCTGAAGCGCAGGTCGAGGAGACCGCGGGCGCGCTCGACGCCCCGTTCGCAGAGGCGCCGAACGCAGAGGCGCCGGGGCAAGAGACGCCGGAGGCAGAGGCGCCGTACGCACCCGAGGCGTTCGCCTCGTCCGAGGCGCCCGAGGCGCCGGTCCCCGTCGAGGCGCCGACGGCGATGGCCCGCTCGGCGGTGGCTCGTGAGCTGAGCCTCCCCCCGGCCACGTCCTTCGGTGAGAACGACGACGTCCTCATGGTCGAGGGCCCCGACGGCACGCGGTGGGTCGCGACCTCGGTGACCCGCACGGACGCGGGAGTCATCCTCACCTTCGCCTGACCAGCCCCTCCTCTTGGGAGCACTTCTGCACGGGAGATCCGTGCACGAGTGCTCCCCGCTTCTAGACGCCGGTGCCGAGCGAGGGGGGCGCGCCTGCGGGGGGTGGCTCGGCGGCATCCACACCAACGGTGTCGCGGCCCGTGCGGGCGCGCTGTCCGATCGCCTGCAGTCGGGCGGCGACCATCGGCTGCCCCAGCAGGATCCCCGCGAGCACGAGCACCAGCCCGCCGCCCTGACGCAGCGTGAGGGTCTCGCCCGCGACGAGCGTGCCGAGCAGCACGCCGGTGACGGGGTTCAGCAGGCCGACCAGGCCGACCGTCCCCGCACCCAGGCGGCGCAGCGCTCCGAACCAGCAGACGTACGCGAGCGCGGTGCCCACGAACGACAGGTATGCGAACCCGACGAGCGCGGGCGCGTCCAGGGCGGGTGGCGCGCCCTCGACGAGCACCGCGACGGGAACCAGCATCGCGCCGCCCGCCACCAGCTGCCACGCCGTCTGCGACAGGACGTCGGCGCCGCCGAGGTCCCCCCACTTCTTGGCGAGGATGTACCCGAACGACGACATCGCCATCGCGGTGACCGACGCGGCGACGCCCGCCCATCGAACCTCGACGGACCCGCCGAGCAGCATCACGGCCACCCCGCCGACGCCGAGCACGGCCCCGAGCATCCCGAGCGCCCTGGGCCGCTCCGCGATCACCGACCAGGCGATGAGCATCATGGCCACGGGCGAGGTCGCCATGATGGTCGAGGCGATGCTGGCCGGCAGCAGCTGCGCCGCGACGTACACGAGGGCGAAGAAGGCACCCATGTTGAGGGTGCCGAGCACGAGCGACCGCCACCACCAGGCGCCCTGCGGGAGCCGACGCCGCAGCGCGAGCAGGAGCAGCCCCGCAGGCAGCGCGCGCAGCGCGGCGCCGTAGAGTGGCGAGTCGGCGGGCAGGTACTCGGCGGTGACCAGGTAGGTGCTGCCCCACGTCACAGGCGCGACCGCAGCGATCAACGCCCAGCGCGCGTTTGCTTCCATGGAAGCAACTTTCGCTTCCGCGGAAGATATTGTCAACCCCGTGAACGACAGTCTCGACCGCGTCGCCCAGATCCAGCGCGAGTGGGCCCGGGAGCGGCCGGACCTCGACGTCTCCCCCGCCAACGTGATCGGCCGCCTGCACCGCCTCGCCGCCTTCCTGACCGAGGAGCTCCTCGTCGTGTACCGCCGCCACGGCCTCGGCGAGGGCGACTTCGACGTCCTCGCCGCCCTGCGCCGGGCGGGGGCGCCGTTCGAGCGCGCACCCAAGGACCTCGCCCGTCACACCATGGTGACGACCGGCGCGATCACCAAGCGCCTCGACCGGCTCGAGGAGGCCGGCCTCGTGCAGCGCCGCCCTGACGACGCGGACGGCCGCGGCAGGGTCGTCGCCCTCACGGCCCGCGGACGCGAGGTGATCGACGCGGCCTTCACCGAGCACATCGAGAACGAGCACCGGCTGATCGCGTCCCTCGCCCCGCGCGAGGCCGCGGCGCTCGAGACGCTGCTCGGCACCTGGCTCCGAGCGTTCGAGGACCCCGCCTAGCAGCGCCTCACGGCTCGGGGTGGCGCGCGTCGTACGCGAGGAACCGCGGCTGGCGCCACACCAGCAGCCCGAGTACCACGATGCACGTCAGCCCCCCGACGACGGCCGCCATGCCCTCGCCCCACCAGGTCGCCTCCGCCCCCACGAGGACGTCCGCGAGCCGCGGGCCACCAGCGACGACCACGATGAACACCCCCTGCAGCCGGCCCCGCATCTCGTCCGGCGCGGCGGCCTGCAGGATGGTCGTGCGGAACACCGCGCTGACCCCGTCGGTGATGCCGCACAGCACGAGCGCCGCGAAGCCGAGGACGAGGGCCCAGGTGAGCACCGTCGTCGGCTCCGTGCGGCCGGCTGCGACCAGCACGAGGCCGAACGCCGTGACCGACAGGCCCCAGCCGACGATCGACCACACGATGACCAGGCCCTGCCGGTGGATCCGGGTGAGCCCGCCGGAGAACAGCCCGGCCAGCACGCCGCCGATCGCGAGCCCCGCCGTGAGGATGCCGGTGGTGCCCTCGCCGCCGCCGATGATCACCACGCCGATCGCGGGGAACAGCACGCGCGGCATCGCGAAGATCATCGCGGCGAGGTCGACGAGGAACGTCATGCGCACGTTCGGCTGCGTCGCCAGGTACCGCAGACCCTCGAGCACCGACCCGAGTCCGACGCGACGACGTCGGGCGGCGTCGACGCGCTCGGAGCCCTCGGTGGGCGGAAGGTCCGGCAGGCGCACGAGCGCCCACAGGGCGGCCGTGAAGAGCACGGCGTCGACCGCGTAGGCGGTCGCATAGCCCCAGCGCGCGACGAGCAACGCGCCCAGCAGCGGCCCGAGCGTCATCGCCGTGTTGCCGAGCAGGCCCATCAGCGCGTTGGCGGCGGGCAGCTGGGCGATCGGCACGAGGCGCGGGATGATCGCCGACCGCGCGGGGTTGTTGATCGCGAAGGCGGCGGACTGGAGGGCGACCAGGAGGTAGAGCACCCACACCTCGTCGACCCCCGCCCTCGCCTGGACGACGAGCGCGACGGTGACGAGCCACAGCGCGCTCGAGGCGACGATCGCGACCTTGCGCCGGTCGTAGGCGTCCACGAGCGCGCCGCCGTAGAGGCCCAGGATCACCAGGGGCACGAGCGCGCACAGGCCCAGGATCCCGACGGCGAAGGTCGAGGACGTCATCGCGTACACCTCGAGGCCGACGGCGACGACGGTCAGCTGCGCGCCGAGGTTGGACACACCCAGGCCCCACCACAGGCGGGCGAAGGCGGGCGACTCCCGCAGCGGGGTCGTGTCAGCGAGGAAGCGACGCACCCAGGGATGCTACGCCGGGCGTGCGGACGGCGACGGCCCCCGCCCTCACCGCGGACGGCGAGGACGGGGGCCGGAGCGTGGAGCGCGCCGTGGGTCAGACGAGCGCCGGCTCCCGGCGGGACGTGCCGGCGTCGGGCATCGGCAGGTCGCGCCCGGCGGCGACCTTCTTGTACGCCTCGAGGTGCGTGAACAGCTCGTCCTTGAGCGGGTTGCGCCGCCGCGTGACGATCACGTGCACCTGGTAGACGACCACGGCGATGTTGGCGAGCAGCGACACCAGGGAGACCGTGAACAGCGCGGTCTCGGAGCGGCTCGTCTCGACCGCGAACATCGACGTCGAGGCGAACGCGGGGAACGCCATCGTGAACATCATCCACAGGGCGAGGGTGCTGGCACGGTGCTGCAGCCAGGCCCCGCGCTTGATGAAGAACGCCGGGATGGTGCACGAGATCAGCAGCGCAGCGCCGGCGTAGAAGGCGTGGTCACCGACGGCGTTGTACACGTAGGCAAAGTTCCACAGGTCGTACGCGATGATCCAGAACCACAGCATGTCCGGCCAGATCATGTCCTTGGTCTTGTCCCGGCTGATGTAGATGCCGGCCCAGCCGCAGATCGTGACGAGGTTCAAGATGCCCGCGACGCCGTTCATGATGTTCCACGGGCCGCCGTTCATGAACACGCCGTCGACCATGCCCTCGAGGCCGTAGACCTCGAAGTCGCGGATGACGGCTTCGAGGATGTTCAGGCCGAGGATCGCGGGCGGGAACCACAGGGCGAACTTGTTGCGCGCCAGCTTGGGGTAGTAGCGCAGCGCCATGAACCCGAGGGCACCGGCCAGCGCCGAGTAGACCTTGACCCAGTGGAACCAGGACCCGGTGCTCGATCCCTCGCCGGCCGTCGTCGGCCACACGAAGATGGTCAGGATGATGGGCAGCGCGATGAAGATCGCGATGCCCGCCCAGCGGTAGCGGCGGGTGAGCTCGTTGAAGCCGATCAGCGCGGCGAGCACGACGACCCACATGAGGGCCGCGTACCAGGGAATCGAATCGAACAGGAACACGACGTCCATCTCCTTGGATGTCCGTGGTCCGGCGCGTCGTGCGCAGGACCGGTGAGAGCGTGCCTCCCCTCGCGACGTGCGGGTCCCGGCACCGGAGGAACCCGTCGCTTGCTCAGGCGCCCGGAGGTGTGCTCCTGGGCGGCAGGTACAGGGCCTGCCGGACGATCGTCACCAGGACGTCGTCGGAGGTCTGCGGGTTGTTCCGCACGAGCCCGACGAGCCCGTAGACCAGCACGTAGAACGTCTCGTAGACGTGCACGAGCTCGATCTCGTGCAGGCGGGCGTAGGCCTGGACGGTGGTGGCCTGGAAGCAGTCGACGACGGCGCGCACGGCCCGGTCGAGGAAGCGGTTGTAGATCCCCGCGTTCTCGATGCGCTGCAGGTCCTCGCGCAGCGGGTCGCTCGTGGTGCGCAGGTGGTGGCGGAAGACGGCGATGCAGTCGATCAGGGCCCGGTCGATGTTGCCGGGCTCGCGCGCCGCGTCCCACGCGCTGACGGAAGCCACGAACTCCGCGACGTACTGCTCGAGCACGACGTCGACCAGGGCGTCCTTGTCCGGGAAGTAGTGGTAGATCAGGCCGCGGGCGACGCCGACGTGGCGGGCGACGTCCGTGAACGACGTCGCGCTGATGCCGCGCTCGCGGAACAGCGTGCGCGCGGCGGTGACGATCTCGTCGCGCCGCTCGGTCGGGTCCTTGACCGTGCGGCGGGCGGTCGGCTTCGTCGTGGTGCCCATGGGCTCACCGTAGAGGCGCTATTGACACACCGTCAATGACTTGGCCGGAAGTCAGGACATAGGTCCCAGGGACAGCAGACGGCCCCGCCTCCCGGAGGAGACAGGGCCGTGCGTGCGGGGCGCTGCAGACGCTGCGTCAGCTCGGGTTCTTCCAGTCCGACACGTCAGGGCTGGGCGCGGTCGAGCCCGTGGTGGGGCCGTCCGCGACGCCGGCGCTCGTCGAAGAGCCGGTCCCGAACGCGTTGGCGGTCGCGGAGTCGCCGCCGCTCGCGTCGTCGTCGTGCTTGAGCTTGCTCTTGACGGTGCTCGTCACCTTCTCCGCGAGCGCGCCGCCCTGGTTCTTGGCGAGGTCCGTCGCCTTCTCCTGGAGGTCGCTCACCGTGTGCTGCACCGACTCGTTGTGCCACAGCGTGTTCGCCTGGCCCTTGATCTGCTCGAACTTCTGGCGGCCTGCGGCCGTCCCGAACACGTAGCCGACACCCGCGCCGATCAGGAATGCTGCCTTGGTCTTCATGGCCGTCTCCTCGAAGATGGGGGTTTTGCCCCAGCGTAGGGCGGGGACGACGACGGCGCAGGACGAGGTGCCGCGAGACCGTCCGGGGGCGGTCGGGTCAGGTCACGCGACGCTCGTGCCGAACAGCAGCCCCACGAGGTAGGTGACGCCCGCGGCGCCGTACCCGATCGCGACCTGGCGCAGCGCCCGGCGCAGCGGCGAGGCCCCGGACAGGATGCCCACGGTCGCGCCGGTCGCGAGCAGCGCGATCCCCACGAGCGCCACGGCGAGCACGAACGCCACGCCGCTCGACAGGCCGAGCAGGTACGGCAGGATCGGGATGAACGCGCCCGTGGCGAAGAAGCAGAAGCTGGCGCCCGCCGCGCCCCACGCGGTGCCCAGGAGGTCGTGGCCGTCCCCGGCCGGTGCCTCCGTGAGGTGCGCGTGCTCGCCGTCGGCGACGTCCGCGAGCGCGGCCCGCGCCTTGGCCTGCGCGGCCTCCGGGTCCATGCCGCGGGCCCGGTAGACCAGCGACAGCTCGTTGGCGTCGACGTCGAGGTGCGGCAGGGCGGCGCGGGCGTGCGGCGACGGCGTCGAGGCGTCGGCGAGCTCGCGCTGGGACCGCACCGAGACGTACTCGCCCGCGCCCATCGACAGCGCCCCAGCCAGCAGGCCGGCGATCCCGGTGACGAGCACGACCGCAGACGACACCCCGGTCGCGCCGACGCCGAGGATGAGCGCGAGGTTGGACACGAGCCCGTCGTTGGCCCCGAAGACGGCGGCCCGGAAGTTCCCCGAGATCTGCTGCCGCCCGCGGGAGGCCAAGGAGCGGACGACCTCCTCGTGGATGCGCTCGTCGGCGGCCATGGCCCGCGTGGCGTCGGCGTCGGCCTCGTAGTCGCTGCGGGACTCGGCGCGCTGGATCAGCGCGAGCGTGAACACCGAGCCGAACCTGCGGGCGAACCAGCCCAGGACGCTCGTGCGCGGGTCGCGGCGGGCAGGGCGCGCGTCCGGACCCAGCAGGGTCTCCCAGTGGGCGGCGTGACGGCCCTCGGCGTCGGCGAGGGCGAGCAGGATCTCCCGCTCCTCCCCCGTGCGGCGCGTGGCCAGGTCGCGGTAGACGGCAGCCTCGGCGTGCTCGTCGGCGAGGTAGCGCCGCCAGCGTCGGCGCTGACGGCGCGTGGGCAAGGACGAGGGCAGAGCGTCGGGCATGCTGGCCATTATCCCCGCCCGACCTCGGCGCAGTGACGCAGGAGCACCCATGACGACGGCGTCCCGCCCCACCGAGCGAGAGCTCACCGAGCCCGTGGACCTGTGCCGTCCGGACGGCACGCTGAACCCGGCGGCGGTGGGGTGGTCACGTCGACCGCTGCACCGCACGGCGCTGCGCCGGGCCCTGCCGGTGCCCGGGGTGCGCCCGGGACGGCATCCTCCTCGACACCCCCCTGGTCTGGCGCGACTCGGCGTAGCCCCTCACCCCCTCCCCCACCCCCCTCGCTGAGTGCGGAGTTTTGGCGGTGTTTTGAGTCCGGAACACCGCCAAGAGCGTGCACTCACGGGAGGGGGCGGGGTGTGGAGGGGGCGGGTTGTGGATGGTGCAGGCGGCGTCCGCTGGAGGGGGCATGGTGGTGCGGTGCGGTGGCGACGGGTGGCGGTGCTGGTGGGCGCCGTCATGCTCCTGGTGTTCGCCTGGTGGGCGAGCGAGCCCTGGCGCGGGTCCGGGCGCACGTATCCGGTGACGGCCGAGGTCCTCGCGGAGGCACGGGACGCTGTCGCTTCCCTAGCCGTCGTGGACGAGCCGGCGGTGCCGGACTACGACCGCGACGAGTTCGGGCAGGCCTGGGCCGACGTGGACCGGAACGGGTGCGACACCCGGAACGACGTGCTCGCCCTGGACCTGACGGCGGTCGCGTTCAAGCCGGGGACGCGGGACTGCGTCGTGCTGTCGGGGGTGCTCGTGGACCGGTACACGGGGGAGACGATCGAGTTCGTGCGGGGTGCGGACACCAGCGGCCGCGTGCAGGTGGATCACGTGGTCGCGCTGGCGGACGCGTGGCGCTCGGGCGCGCATGCGTGGGACCTGACGCGCCGGCAGGAGTTCGCGAACGACGCGCGCAACCTGCTAGCGGTGGACGGGGCGGCGAACCAGGACAAGGGCGCGGCCACCGCGGCCGAGTGGCTGCCGCCGGCGCGGGAGTTCCGCTGCCAGTACGCCGTGATCCAGGTGACGGTGAAGGCGGAGTACGGGCTGTCCGTCACTGGCGAGGAGCGCCGGGCGCTCGAGCGGGAGCTCGACGGGTGCCGGGTCGGGTGAGGTCCCGACTCAGCCAACGCCGGCGAGAACGGTGAGCGTGCTGGTGCCGTCGGCCTTGCGGCGCACGGAGATGCGGTCGCTGATGGCCGACTTCATGCTCTCGACGTGGGAGACGACGCCGACGGTGCGACCGCCGGCGCGGAGCTTGCTGAGCTCGGCGAGGACGAGCTCGAGCGTCTCCGGGTCGAGCGAGCCGAAGCCCTCGTCGACGAAGAGGGTCCCCAGGTCGACGCCGCCGGCCTCGGCGGTGACGACGTCGGCGAGGCCCAGCGCGAGGCACAGCGACGCGTAGAAGGTCTCGCCGCCGGACAGGGTCTTGGGGTCGCGCTCGGTGCCGACGCGGTGGTCGAGGACGCGCAGGGCGAGCCCGAGCTTGCGGCCGCCCTTGCCTTCCTTCTCGGTGCTGCGGACGAGCTCGTAGCGGCCCATCGACATGGTCTGCAGCCGGTCGTTCGCGGCCGCGACGACCTCTTCGAAGCGCCGAGTGAGGACGTAGGTGCCGAGCGTGAGCGCGAGCGAGTTGTCCTGGGTGGCGGTCGCGAGGTCGGCCATCCGGATGACGGGGAGCAGCTCGTCACGGCGGCGCGCGGACGCCTGGACCGCTGTGTGCACCTGGGCGGCGGCACGCTGCGCGGCTGCGAGTCGGTCTGCTGCTCCGGCGGAGCGGCCGTGGGCGACGTCGGCGCGGGCGTCGGCGTCGCTCTGGGCGCGACGCGCCTCGTCGCAGCCGTCGCTGGCGGCGGCGAGGGTGAGCGTCTCGTCGAGCTGCGCGACGCGGGGGTCGGCGAGCCCGGCGCGCACGGCGGCGCGCTCGCTCTCGTGGTCGAGGATCAGGCGGTCGAGCTGGGTGAGCGTCTGCTTGGGCAGCGCGGCGGCGCTGGCGTCGTCGGCGGTGTGGAAGCCCTCGGCGGTGAGGGCTTCCTGGACGTCGGCCGTGGCGGTCGCGACCGCCACGGCCGCGCGGCGGTGCTCGTGCCATGCGGCGTCGAGGGCCTCGAGCGCGGTCAGGTCACCTTCGAGCTCGCGGAGCATGTCGGCCACGGACGGGTGGTCGCCGCGGCCGGCGTGGACGCGGGCTGCGTCGGCATCGAGGGTCTCGCGCTGCTCGGCGAGGCGCGCGCGCTCGGCGGCGAGCCAGGCGTCGTCGGCGGCGACCTGCTCGCTGAGGGCTGCGGTGGCGCGGTCGTGGTCGGCAAGGGCGGCGAGGAGCTGCTGAGCCTCGGCGCGGGCGGCGGTCGCCGCCGCGTGGCCGGCCTCGGCTGCGGCGAGCACGTCCTGGGCTTCGTCGACCGAGAGGCCGCCGGAGGCCTGACGCGCCTTCTCGAGGGCGGTCTCCGCGCGGTGATGAGCGCCGACGGCGACCTCGAGCGCCCGCTCGGCGGCCTCGCGCGCGGCCTCGGCCTGCTGCACGGCCTCCGGGCTGGTGTGGTCCTCGTCGACCGCTGCGGGGGCGGGGTGCTCGGTACCTCCGCACACCGGGCAGGGTGCGCCGTCGGTGAGCTGAGCGGCGAGCTCGCCGGCGATGCCGTCGATGCGCGCCTGCCGCAGCCGCTGCTCGCGGTCGACGGCGGCCTTGGCGGCGGCGCGCGCCTGGTCCCGGCTGCGCGCGGCACCCACGAGTGCTTCCTGCGCTCCGGCGACCTCGCGCGCGGCGGTCAGGACCGCGGTGGCGGTGGTGACCTTCTCGGCGCAGCTCTCGACGGTCGCCCCGAGGTCGGCTGCCGCGCGGTGCTGGGCCTCGAGCGCCGCGCGTGCGGCGGGGCGCTCGGCGAGGGCGGCCGCGCGGGAAGCGCGCTCGGTGTCACGCGCGGTGATCGTCTGCTCTGCCGTGGTGATCGCTTGATGGCGTGGACCGAGCGTCGCCTCGACGGCCGCGAGGGCACGGAGATCGGCTGCCGAGTCACGGCGGGTGGCCGTGTGCTGGGCGAGCACGCGGACGTCGACGGCGAGGGAGGCGGTAGCGACGGCAGTCGGAGCCACGGCGAGTGCCTCGTCGCTGGCCGCCTCCGTGCCGGTCGCAGCGGCATCGTCGGGTGCGGCGCCGCCGCCGAGCACGAGCTCCGACAGCTCGGCGTCCCGCTCGCGCAGTGCACCGACGGCATCGAGGAGCTCTTCCTCCGCATCCGCGGCGCTCTCCACGGCGCGGTCGAGCGCGACGAGCCGGGGAGTGACCGCGGCGGCTCGGCGTGCCGCATCGAGGCGTCGCACGGCCTCGGCGTGCACCTCGGATGCCGAGGCGAGGCTGGCCTCGCGCTCCCGCAGCGCATCACGGCGCTCAAGGCACTGCCGCAGGGTCTGCGCAGCCTCGCAGGCGGTGCGAGCCGCGGCGCGGGCGGCCGCCGCGGCGTCGGCGTCGGCGCGTGCGAGCTCGACGGTCCGCTCGAGCTGGGCGACCCGAGCGTCGACCGCCGCAAGCAGCTCGGAGCTGTCGCCTGAGACGAGGGCACGGAGGCGCTCGGCCTCGTCCACGCGCGGCTCTGCGTCCGCAGGCGCGTCGGGCGCCTCGTCGGCGTCGTCGACGGCGGACTCGTCAGACTCCGCCTCGTCCGGTTCGACCTCGCCCGGCGCTGCATCGTCCGGCCCGTCCTCGTCCTCCCCGACCCCAGCGGCCCCGATGAACCCTGCGACCGCGCTCGCGATCGCGGTCTGGGCGGCCTCGACCGCGCGCCGCGCCTCGGCGCGCCGGGCCGCGAGCTCGGTCTCGATCTGCTGGTAGATCTCGGTGCCGAACACCTTCTGCAGCAGCCCGCGGCGGTCCTCGGGCTTAGCGCGCAGGAAGCTCGCGAACTCGCCCTGGGGCAGCACGATCGTCTGCACGAACTGCTCGCGGGACAGGCCGACGAGGCGCGTGATCTCGGCGCCGACCTCGTCCGCACGGGTCGACATGAGCTCTCCGGTGCTCACGGCGTGGGGCGACGCGAGCCGCCACAGCTGCACCTTGGTCTGCTGGCGCGTGGTGCCCGCGCCGCGCTGCTTGGGCCGGTCGTACGCCGGCGAGCGCCGCACCCGGAACACCCCGTGCGTGGTCTCGAGCACCAGGTCGACGAACGAGTCGACCTCCGGACCCACGTGCGTGGAGCGGAGCCGGTCCTCGCTGGTCTCCGCGGAGGCGACCTTGCCGTACAGGGCGAACACGATCGCGTCGATGATGGTGGACTTGCCCGCGCCCGTCGGTCCCTCGAGCAGGAACAGCCCGCCGGAGGCGAGCGCGCCGAAGTCGACGTCGAACTGCTCGGCGAACGGCCCGATGCCGTGGAGGGTCAGGTGGTGCAGCTGCATCAGGCGCTCCGCTCCGCCGCGTTGACGTGCTCGAGCACGTCGCGCAGCACCCGCTGCTCCGCCGCCGAGGGCGCCGAGCCACGCACGTGGTCCACGAAGCTCGCGCACACCTCGAGCGGGTCCGCTGCCGCGGTCACGACTCCTGCTCGCTCGCTGCCCTCGCGGGCCGGCGGAGCGTAGGTGATGGACAGGGCGTGCGGCAGCCGCGCGCGCACCCGGGCGTGCAGATCGGCGGGCCGCACGGGATCCGTGACAGTGACCCGCACCCACCGGTCCACGTGCTTCTCGCCTGCGGCACCGAGGATCTCCTCGAGCGTGCCCGTGACGTCGCCCATGCGCCGCGGCACCGGGGCCGGGATCAGCTGCGGCTCCCCGCGCACGCCGTCGGGCCCGACGTCGAGCAGCACCGTCGACTTGGTGTGGTTCATCTCCGAGAACGAGTAGGCGAGCGGGGAGCCCGAGTAGCGGGCGACGGTTCGGCCCACGCCCGAGCCCTCGGCTCCGTCGAGCGTGGCGATCGGCACCGACTGCGCCCCGTGCAGGTGCCCGAGCGCGACGTAGTCGACGCCACGGAACACCCCGGAGGGCACGGAGTCGACGCCGCCGACGCGGATGTCTCGCTCGGACTCGCTGACCTCCCCGCCCGTGACGAACGCGTGGGCGGCGACGACCGCGGGCACCCGCGGCCCTCCGCCCGCACGCCGCTGGGCGAGGTCCGCCGAGATCCTCCGCATCGCCGCCGACAGCACGGCCTCGTGCGACCGGGCGAGCGGCTCCGCCGGGTCCTCCGCGAGGTGGTGCCGTGCGTCATCGGGGTCCAGGTAGGGCAGCGCGTACACGAGCAGCGCGCCGTCCTCGCCGTGCAGCTCGACCGGCCGCCCGACGTCGGCCACCCGCGCCCGCACATGCAGCGTGTCCCGCATGAGCTCGGCGCCGAAGCCGAGGCGCGTCGCGGAGTCGTGGTTGCCGGGCGTCAGCACCACCTGCGTCAGCTCGCTCAGCCGCGCGAGCGCGTCCCCGAGCAGCCGGACGGCCTCGACGGGCGGGATCGCGCGGTCATACACGTCGCCCGCGACCACAACGGCGCCGACCTGCTCCTCGCGCACGACCTCCACCAGGTGGTCCAGGAAGGCAGCCTGGTGCTCGATCAGGTCCACCTGGTGCAGAGTGCGGCCCAGGTGCCAGTCCGAGGTGTGCAGGATGCGCATGGCGCGACGCTATCCCGCGGCACTGACACTCCGGCGCACCCCCGCCCGGAGGGCGACGCCGTCGGCCGTCCTCCCTGGCCAGGGCGACGATCTGTGCACACCGGCGCGTCGTCGTCGGACGTGAGCGATAGGGTCGCCATGACCCGACCGGAGGCACCACCCATGGCAGCGAAGCGCCCCAGCCCGTCCACGCAGTCCAGCACGCAGCAGACCACGCTCGCGGTGCTGATCGACGCCGACAACGCGCCCGCGGCGATCGTCGAGGGCCTGTTCGAGGAGATCGCGCGCTACGGCGTCGCGAGCGTCAAGCGCATCTACGGCGACTGGACGCAGTCCAACCTCGGCGGCTGGAAGAAGGTCCTGCTGGACCACTCGATCCAGCCGATGCAGCAGTTCGCGTACACCAAGGGCAAGAACGCCACGGACAGCTCGCTGATCATCGACGCGATGGACCTGCTGTACACGGGTCGCTTCGACGGGTTCTGCCTCGTGTCGAGCGACAGCGACTTCACGCGCCTCGCCGTCCGCCTGCGCGAGGAGGGCCTGACGGTCTACGGGTTCGGCGAGCACAAGACGCCCAAGCCGTTCGTCTCCGCGTGCGACAAGTTCATCTACACCGAGATCCTGCGCAACGACGCCCACCGCGAGCCCAAAGCCGCCGCGGTCGTCGAGGCCGCACCGATCGAGACCTCCGACGACGTCGCGCCCGGCACGAGCGCCCCGGCCGCCGCCAAGAAGCCCGCCAAGGCGGCCGCGCCACCTGCTCCCCCGCAGCGTCCCGAGGTCCCGCTCGAGTTCATCGCGAAGATCATCGACGACATCGGCGACGACGACGGCTGGACCGGCCTGGGTGCCGTGGGCCAGAACATCACCAAGCTCCGCCCCGACTTCGACGCGCGGCTCTACGGGTTCAAGAAGCTCAGCGACCTCATCAAGGCCCACCCCAAGCACTTCGAGGTCGACGAGTTCGTGAACGAGGGAGGGGCGGGTGGCAGGCACATCGACGTCCGCAACGTCGAGCCCGTCGCGCCGCCGGCACCAGAGAAGACCCAGAAGCGCGTCTTCCGCTGAGCCGACGCTGAGCCGACGCTGAGCGGACCTCGGACCGCCGACCTCCGGCCGCGTCCCGATCGGGCTAGGAGCGCGCCCCCGGCGACAACCGGCTGTGCCGGTAGGAGTACACGGCGTAGATCACGGTGCCCGCCGCCAGCCACGCGGCGAACCGCAGCCACGTGAGCGTGGTGAGGTTCGTCATCAGCCACAGGCAGGCGACGCCCGAGATGATCGGCAGCGCCGGCGACCACGGCACGCGGAACCCGCGCTTGAGGTCCGGGCGCGAGCGCCGCAGCAGCGGGATTCCGAAGCTGACCAGCACGAACGCCGACAGCGTCCCGATGTTGATCATCTCCTCGAGCAGCTCCACCTTGGAGAACCCGGCGATGAGCGCCACGACGACGCCGGCACCGATCTGCAGGCGCACGGGCGTGCCGTACTTCGGGGAGGTCTTCGACAGCGCGCGCGGCAGCAGGCCGTCGCGGGCCATCGCGAACACGATCCGGGTGAGCCCCAGCAGCAGGACCATGATGACGCTGGTCAGGCCGAGCAGGATGCCGAGCGAGATGACCTTCCCCGCCCAGTCCGCCCCGACCAGCACGAACGCGGTGGTCAGCGACGGGCTGTCGGACGCGGCGAGCGCGGTGTAGGACACCATGCCCGTCACCACCACGGTCACCAGGACGTACAGGACGGTCACGAGCGCGAGGCCGCCCAGCACCCCGCGGGGGATGGCGCGCTGCGGGTCGCGCGTCTCCTCGGCCGTCGTCGCCACGACGTCGAAGCCGATGAACGCAAAGAACACCAGGGCGGCGCCGGAGAGCACCCCGACGACGCCGTACATGGTCGGCTCCATGCCGGTGAGGAACGCGAACAGCGGCTGGTGCAGGCCGGACGCGCTCTCCGCGGGCTCGGCGGGCGGGATGAACGGGCTGTAGTTCTCGGCCTTGACGTAGAAGAACCCGGCGACGATCACGAACAGCGTGATGCCGACCTTGATGAGCGTGAAAACCGAGTTCACGCGGGTGCTCAGCTTGGTGCCCAGCACCAGCAGGACCGTGAAGACCGCGACGATCAGCACGGGACCCCAGTCGAGGTCGACCGGCCCGAGCGCGATCGTCGTCGGCAGCTCCACGCCGAACAGCCCGAACGCGTCGGACAGGTACACGCCCCAGAACTTGGCGATCACCGCGGCCGCGAGGAGCATCTCGAGGATGAGGTCCCAGCCGATGATCCACGCGACGAACTCGCCCATCGTCGCGTAAGAGAAGGTGTAGGCGGAGCCCGCGATCGGCAGCGTCGAGGCGAACTCGGCGTAGCACATGATGGCGAGGCCGCACACGAGCGAGGCGATGAGGAACGAGACGATCACGCCGGGTCCCGCGTGGTTCGCGGCGGCCGTCGCCCCCACGGAGAAGATGCCCGCGCCGATCGCCACCGCGACGCCGAGGACCGCGAGGTCCCACGCCGTCAGCTCGCGACGCAGGTTGCGGCCCTGCTCCTCGCTCGTCGCCAGCGCCTGCTCGACGCTCTTGCGCCGCATGATGCTGCGGGGGTTCTTCGACATCACCGCTCCTCGCTCCGGATGCGACGACTATGCACGCGCGTCGGCGACCGTGCGACCGCAGCGCGCTGGGGTGAGACGCGGGTCGGCTCAGCGGTCCTCGGTGACGTCCGCGACCCGCGCATCGAGCACGCGGACGAGGTCAGCCGCGTCCAGAGTGGCGGCGACGCCGTGCGCGCCCGCGCCGATCGAGACGACGCCCGCGACGCGCTCGTCGGCGATCACCGGCCAGGCCGTCGTCGACCCGAACGGCGTGATCGTGCCGCGCTCGTACCCGGTCGCGGCCTGCGCCCCGGCGGCGTCGGGCATCGACAGGCGCGCGACGCCGAGCAGCGCCCGCAGCTTGGGCCAGGAGATCTGCCGGTCGCCGGGGACCAGGACGAGCAGGTAGTCGTCGTCACCGCGGCGCACCACGAGGGTCTTGACGATCGCCGACGGCGTCACGCCCCGGGCAGCGGCGGCCTCCTCGAGCGAGCGCACCGGCCCGTGGGCGGTGATCGTGAAGGCGATCCCGGAGGCCTCGAGGGCCGCTCGCGCGCGCTCAGCAGTCTGCCGGTCAGCCTACGACCGCTCCCCCAGGTGCACCGTCTGCCCGGTCCAGGTCTTGCGCAGCCACCGGTCGTGGGACGCGACGACGACGGCGCCCGGCCAGTCCCGCAGCGCAGCCATGAGCTCCTCGGCGAGCGTGAGCGAGATGTGGTTGGTCGGCTCGTCGAGCAGCAGCACGTCCGGGGTGTGCGTCACGAGCATCGCGAGGATGACGCGCCGGCGCTGCCCGACGCTCAGCTCCCCCACGGGCCGGTCGAGGTCGCGCGCGTGCACGAGCCCCGCGGGGTCGACCGCGTCGGAGTCGGCGTCCAGACCCGCCATCAGTGCGAGCAGCTGGCGCGGCGTGCGCCGCTCCCCGGGCAGGTAGACGTCCTGCTCGAGGAGCGCCAGGTCGGTCCCGGGCGCTCGCGTCACCGTGCCCGACGCCGGCTCGAGGTCCCCCGCGAGCACGCCCAGCAGCGTCGACTTGCCCGCGCCGTTCGCCCCCGTGATCAGGAGCCGCGCACGAGCCGTGACCCGCAGCTCCCGCACGCCCGCGGCCGCGAGGTCGAGCCGCCCGGGGACGACGACGTCGCGGGCGGCCAGCACCACCCGCTTGCGGTCGGGCTTGCGCTCACCCAGGCGCCCCTCGCGACCGTCCGCAGCCCGGGCCGACGCGGGCGGCGCAAACCTGAGCGGCGTGGGCGGGGCCGGGACCTGGCGAGCCGCGAGCTGCTCGAGCCGCAGCCGCGCGTTCCGCACCCGGCGCGAGACCTGCTGCTCGACGCGGTCGCCCCGCTTGTCGTAGCCCATCTTGTTGTTGTCGCGGCGGTCCCGGGCGTGATTGATGTTCCGGGCGGTGCCGCCGACGGCGTCGCGCAGCTGCTCGAGCTCGTCCTGCTCAGCCTCGTACTGGGTCTGCCAGCGCGCACGCTCCTTGGCCTTGGCCTTCAGATAGTCGGAGTAGCGCCCGCCGTAGAGGGTCCCGCCGGCGGCGCTGGTCGTCGTCGGGCCCGTGCCCTCGGCCTCCTGGGCGAGGGCGGCACGCGAACCCGGTGCTGCTACGTCGGCCGCTGCGCCGTCGGGGCCGCTGGCCACCTCGGCGGCGAGGTGCACGGGCGTCGGGTCGAGGTCGAAGATCGCCGTGGCCACCTGCTCGAGGAACACGCGGTCGTGGCTCGCGAGGACGACCGCCCCGGGGATCCGCTGCAGGGCGGCGGCGAGGAAGTCGGCGGCGTCGTCGTCGAGGTGGTTGGTCGGCTCGTCGAGGACAAGCGCGCCCGGCTGGCGGATCAGCAGGGCCGCGAGGCCCAGGCGTGTCCGCTCGCCTCCCGAGAGCTCGGCGACGAGGCGGGACCGCGCGACGTCGGCCAGGCCGAGCCCTGCGAGCGTCTGAGCGGCGCGGGCGTCGGCCTGCCACACCTCGGCGAGCTCCGCCCGGGCGAGGGCCCGGGCATAGCGGCTCGCGGCGTCGTCGGGCGCTGTCCCCGGATCCTGAGCGTCGCCGGGACCCCCGAGGCCCGCCGCGGCCGCCTCGAGCTCGGCCGCGAGCGCCCGGACGCCCGCGAGCGCGTCCTCGAGGGCGTCGCCCACGGTCGCCTCGGGCGCGAACGGCGGCTCCTGGTGCAGGTAGCCAAGGTCGTCCGGGCGCACGAGCGTGCCGGCGTCGGCGTCCTCGATCCCCGCGAGGAGACGCAGGAATGTGGACTTGCCGACGCCGTTCTCGCCGACGACGCCGATCCGGTGCCCGGGCGAGACGGCGAGCGAGAGTCCGGTCAGGACGGTGCGGTCGCCGTAGGACTTCGAGACGTCGGTGGCGCTGAGGAGTGCGGACATGGGTCACCTGCCGGTTCGCGAGGGGGAGGGGGCTGGGGCGCGTCAGGTCCACATGGGCTCCACGGTACGCGGCCGCGGGTGGTGACGACGCGTCATTTACGTGACGGACGGCACGTGCCGGACGCCGCGCGGGCGTCGGCGGCGCGTGGTCGAATGCCTCGTGAGCACCCGACGACCGCCTGCCGGTCCCCCCGCCGCCGGTTCTGCCCCGGGTCCTGCCGCTGGCACCCCTGCCGGCCCTCCCGGACGGGGCCTGGTCGACCTGGGCGGCAAGAGCCCCTGGGTGGTCATGCCTGCCCTCGCGCTCGGCTTCTTCATGATCATGGTCGACACCACGATCGTGAACATCGCGGTGCCGACGCTCGCCGAGGAGCTGCAGGCCGACTACGTCGCCGTGGGCTGGGTGAACAGCGCCTACCTGCTGACGTACGCGTCGTTGCTGCTGCTGACCGGGCGACTCGGTGACCGCTACGGCGCCCGAGCCGTGTTCATCGTCGGTCTGGTCGTCTTCACGCTGACGTCCCTGTGGTGCGGGCTGGCCGACTCGATCCCGTCGCTCGTCGCCGCGCGCGCCGCCCAGGGTGTGGGTGCGGCGCTCATGACGCCGCAGACGATGGCGATCATCACGCGCGTCTTCCCCGCCCGGCAGCGCGGGACCGCACTCGGGGTGTGGGGCTCGGTCGCCGGCATCGCCACGATCACCGGGCCGGTGCTGGGTGGCGTGCTCGTCTCCTCGGCCGGTTGGAAGTGGATCTTCTGGGTCAACATCCCCGTCGGCATCGTCGCCCTCTACCTGGCGCTCCGGCACCTGCCGTCGCTACCGACGACGTCGCGGCGCCTGGACATCGTCGGCGTCGTCCTGTCGATCCTCGGCCTGGGCGCGTTCGTCTTCGGGGTGCAGGAGGGGCCGACGTTCGACTGGGGCACGATCGCCGGACCGATCAGCGTCCCACTCATGATCGGCCTCGGCATCGCGCTGCTCGCGGCGTTCCTCGTGTGGCAGCGCAGGCTCGGGCCGAACGCGCTGCTGCCGCTGTCGCTGTTCACGTTCCGCAACTTCTCGCTCGCGAACATCGCCGGCGCGAGCGTGTCCTTCGCGATGATCGGCATCTTCTTCCCGTTCACAATCTTCCTGCAGACCGTGCTCGGCATGAGCGCGCTCGAGGCCGCCCTGGTGAACCTGCCCGGGTCGCTGCTCTCGGGCATCCTCGCGCCGTTCGCCGGACGCTTGTCGGACCGCATCCCCGGCAAGTGGGTCGCGACCATCGGGTTCGCGACGCTGTCGACCTCGATCGCCTGGATGGCGTTCGCGATCGACCCCGAGGCCACGCGCTGGACGTTCCTGCCGGCCGTGCTGCTGTTCGGCGTCGGGACCGGGTTCGTGTTCTCCCCGCTGGCCAACCTCGCGACGTCGGGCCTCGACCAGCGCACCGCGGGCGCCGGGGCGGGCGCGTTCAACACGACCCGGCAGATGGGCGGCGTGATCGGCTCCGCTGTGATCGTCGCGGTGCTCACCTCGAGGCTCGGCCATCACCTGGGCGGCGAGGCCGCGGCCGGCGTCGGGGCGGGCGGGGAGATCCCCGCGGACCAGCTGGCCGCGATGGCTGGCGGGTTCGCGAGCGCCGTCACCGAGACGCTGCTCGTCGCCGTCGGCGTGCTGCTCCTCGGCCTCGTCGCGGCCATCTCCATGCGGGCGACCCACGTGGAGCACGGGGCACCCGAGCACGGCGTCCCCGAGCCTGACGCGGCGCGGTAGCGTCAAGACCACCCGCCGCGCACGCAGCGTCGCGCCGCACGACCGGAGCAAAGGAGCAGACATGTCGCACCTGACCGACCTCGCCCGCTATCACCTCGACGCCGCCCACGCGTCCCCCCACGGGCGCAGCGCCGAGCTCCTCCTGCACGACGGGGTCCTGAGGCAGTCGATCATCGCGATCACCGCGGGATCGAGCCTCGGGGAGCACAACTCCCCCGACGCCGCGAGCATCCAGGTGCTCGTCGGCCACGTCCGCATCACGGGCAACGAGCAGAGCGAGGTGGGCGCCGGCGAGCTCGCCGTCCTGACCCATCACCGGCACGCGGTCGCTGCGGACCAGGACTCCGTGTTCCTGCTGACGACGGTGACGAGCCTGCCCGACTCCCTGGTCGCGGGCGGGCGCGAGGACGCCGGGGTGGCGCCGCAGGGCAGCGCCGAGCCCGAGGCTGGCCGGGAAGCCACCGCCTAGTGCGCGTCTGGTCCCTCCACCCCCGCTATCTCGACCGCCAGGGCCTCACGGCGTGCTGGCGCGAGACGCTCCTCGCGCAGGCCGTGCTGGCCGGCCGCACCAAGGGGTATCTCAACCACAGCCAGCTCGTGCGGTTCCGCGCGCACCCGGACCCGTTGCTCGCCGTCGGCGTCTACCTCGACGCCGTCGCGGAGCAGGCGACCGAGCGCGGCTACAAGTTCGACGCGACCAAGGTGATCCAGCGTCCCGAGCCGGGCGTCGTGGTGCCGCGGATCCCCGTGACGCAGGGCCAGGTCCGCTACGAGTGGACGCACCTCATGACGAAGCTCGCGCTCAGGTCCCCCGACCAGCACGCGATGCTCCTGCGCGCCTATCCCACGCCCGACGACGTCGCCCTGCACCCGCTCTTCACCGAGGTCCCGGGCGAGATCGAGTCCTGGGAACGCCCCTGACCCACCCTTCCCCCACCCCACCTCCAACCCACCCCAGCCCCGTGAGTGCATGATTTTGGCGGTGTTCCGGACAGTTTTGACCGCCAAAATCACGCACTCAGCGGAGGGGGGAGGGTGAGCGGGGCGAGGGAGACGGCGCTCAGGCCGTCTGGTTCTCGTGCTTGCCCTCGGCGATCTCCTCGATCATCTTGGCGCAGAACGCGTCGAGGTCGCCCGGGTTCCGGCTCGTGGTGAGACCGTTGTCGACGATGACCTCGGCGTCCTGCCAGCGCGCGCCGGCGTTGACGAGGTCCGTTCTGAGGGACGTGTAGGACGTCATCTCGCGCCCCTCGACCACGCCGGCCTCGATCAGGAGCCACGGCGCGTGGCAGATCGCCGCGACGGGCTTGTGCGCCTCGAAGAACGCGCGCGCGAACGCCTGCGCCTCCGTGTTGATGCGCATGGTGTCGGCGTTAACCGTGCCGCCCGGGAGGACGAGCCCGTCGTAGTCCTCCGCCTTGGCCGACGACAGCGGGACGTCCACCGGGAACGAGTCCCCGTGGTCCCAGTCGCTCTGCATCGCGGTGATCTTGTCGTCCTTCGGCGAGACCAGCACCGGGGTGCCGCCCGCGTCCTTCACGGCCTGCCAGGGCTGGGTCAGCTCGGCCTGCTCGACGCCGTCCGTGGCGAGGAACGCGATCGTCTTGCCGGAGATGTTCTCAGTCATGGGTGCCTCCTTGTCGCAGGGACGCGACCGCGCGAGGGTGTGCGCAGCCGCCTGACTCCATGACACGCCCCCTCGGCGCCGAGCGCATCCGGAACCCGCGGATCGGTCGCGGCGTCAGGCGTTCGTGAGTGCCTGGAGGCGGTCGTGGTCGAGGATCGCCGTCCACCGGCGACCGGTGTCGACGACGCCCTCCCGCTTCAGCCTGCTCATCACCCGTGACACCGACTCCGGTGTCGACCCTGCCAGGCGCGCGAGGTCCGCGCGGCTCAGCGGCAGCTGCAGCAGCGAGCCGCCGCGGGCACGCTCCTGACCCAGCTGCGCGTCGAGGCGCAGCAGCGCTGCCGCCACCCGTGACTCGACCGACCCCGACCGCGCTGCCGCCTGCCCGCGCGTGCGCGCGAGCCGCTCGGCGACGACGTCGAGCACCCGCAGCGTGACTGCTGGAAACTCGACGAGGATCCCCCGAAATACGCCGGCGTCGATGCGCAGCGCGCACACCGTCTGCATCGCCCGCGCGGTCTCGGTGTGCTCGACGTCGCCCAGCGCCCCCACCGACCCGAACAGGTCGCCCGGCACCAGCACGTCCGTGATGACCTCCCCGCCGTCAGGCGCGCCGTGCACGAGCGCAACCCGTCCGGCCGCGAGCACGTAGAGCGCCGACGCCGGCTCACCGGCCGCGTAGACGGGGTCACCCTCGCCCCACGACAGGGACGAGGTGCGCTGGTCGACGCGCGCGAGCTCGGCGTCGTCGAGGTCGGCGAAGAACGGCACCTGCCGCAGCACGCGGAAGCGCACCTCGGGCGAGCACTCGTGCGGCTGCGCGCAGGTCGCGCGGAGCGGGACCCGACGTCGCGCGCCCGGCGCAGGCGCCTGTTCCGCGGTCACCGCCCACCTCCTGGTCGTTTCCCTCGATCCTCGCACGCTCGCCCGACGAACCGGGCCTGCCGTTGATTGACGCCCGTCATGGTCGGGCTCCCGCCGCGTTCGTAACGTCATGAGCACCGGGGCACCACCGCCCCGCCGAACCGGAAGGACCACTCCCATGCGCACCACCGACACCGCCTCCAGCATCACCGCCACCACCGTCCAGACCACGCTGCGCGCCGAGGGCTTCAGCTGCCCGTCGTGCGTCGCGAAGATCGAGAAGCGGCTGCACGCCCTCCCGGGCGTCGAGGCGGCGACCGTGCACTTCGCGTCCGCTCGCGTCGAGGTCACCCACGACCCGTCCGTCGTGACCGCCGACGCTCTCGCCGACGCCGTGACCGCGGCCGGCTACCCCGCCGTCGTCGCCTGACGCGACCCCCACCCACCCGAGCCCGACGGCGCGCGCCCAGCAACGTCGTCGGGCACCCGTCTTTTGAGGAGAACCCCACCATGTCCAGCTCCCTGCCCCGGCGCCTGCGCCCGTGGGCTGTCCCCGCTGCGGCCGGGACCCTGATCGTCGTCTCGCTCGCGACCGCCCGCATCACCGATGCCACCAACGTCGCCGACGCCGCCATGCTCGCGGCTGCGGTCGTCGCGGGCGCCCCGGTCCTTCGCAAGGCCGTCGTCGGCCTCCGGTACCGGGTGATCGGCATCGACCTGCTCGTCTCGGTCGCGGCGGTCGGAGCGGTGCTGATCGGCGACCTGTGGGAGGCCGCGGCGGTGACGTTCCTCTTCGCCGTCGGGCACGCCCTCGAGGCCGCGACGATGAACCGCACACGGTCGGCGCTCGCCGAGCTCGTCGCCGTCGCGCCGCAGACCGCCGTCGTGCTGCGGGACGGCGCGCAGGTGACCGTGCCCGTCCGCGAGGTCGCGCCCGGCGAGACGGTGCTGGTGAAGAACGGCGCCCAGGTACCGGTCGACGGCGAGGTCCTCGTCGGCTCGGGCGCGCTCGACGAGGCGTCGATCACCGGGGAATCCATGCCCGTCGAGAAGGTTCCGGGCGACCGCGTGTTCGCCGGCACGGTGTCACGGGGCGGCTTCCTGCAGGTCCGGGCCGACGCCGTCGGACGCGACACGACGCTCGCGCGGATCATCCGCCGCGTCGAGGACGCGCAGGACGCCCGCGGTCGCACGCAGACGTTCATGGAGCGGTTCTCGGCGCGCTACACCCCGGCCATCATGGTCGGCGCGGTCGTCGCGGGAATCGCCAGCGGCGACGTCGAGCTGGCGCTCACGCTGCTCGTGATCGGCTGCCCCGGCGCCCTGGTGATCTCGATCCCCGTGGCGATCGTCGCCGGGATCGGACGTGGCGCGCGCGAGGGCATGCTCATCAAGGGCGGCGAGTTCCTCGAGACGACGGCGCGCGTCACCGCGGTCGCGCTCGACAAGACCGGCACGCTCACGCACGGGACGCCGGCCGTCACGGACGTGCGCCCGGCCGCCGGGGTGACCGACGCCGAGCTGCTGCGCTGGGCTTCGGCCGCCGAGTCCGGCTCGGAGCACCCCCTCGCGGCGGCGGTCATCGCTGCGGCCACGGACGCCGGGGTCGCCCCGCACGGGGTGGCCGACGACGTCGCTCCCGTCCCCGGGCACGGGATCGTCGCCACGGTGCAGGGACGGCGGGTCGTCGTCGGGAACGCGGCGCTGCTCGTGGCCGAAGGCATCGACGGTGGCGCGGCGCTCGCGGACGAGGCCGAGGTCTCCGCCGCGGGCCGGACCACCGTGGTGGTCGCGCTCGACGGCGTCGTGCTCGGGGTGCTCGGGCTGGCGGACACGATCCGCCCGGACGCCGCGGAGATGGTCACCCGGCTGCACGCGTCGGGGATCCGCACGGTCGTGATGCTCACCGGTGACGCGGAGCGTGTCGCCCGGACGGTCGCGGACGCGACGGGCGTCGACCAGGTCGAGGCGCACCTGCTGCCCGAGGACAAGCTCGCCGCGGTGCAGCGCCTGCAGGCACAGGGGCACGTCGTCGCGATGGTCGGCGACGGCGTGAACGACGCCCCCGCGTTGGCGGTCGCGGACATCGGCGTGGCGATGGGCGCGGCCGGCACCGCGGTCGCCGTCGAGACCGCCGACATCGCCCTGATGCGCGACGACCTCCTCGCCCTGCCCGCGGCCCTGGACCTCGCCCGCCGCACGGTCCGCGTCATGCGCCAGAACATCGCGATCGCCCTGGTCACGGTGGGTGCGCTGCTGGCGGGTGTGCTGCTCGGGGGCGTGACCATGAGCCTCGGCATGCTGGTGCACGAGGCGTCCGTGCTGGTCGTCATCGCCAACGCGATGCGCCTGCTGCGCGGCGCTCGCCCGTCGCGGCCGCGCGGACGGCCAGACCGGTCAGGTGCGGTACGCCGCCCGCGCCCAGCGGTAGGCGTAGTGCCGCAGGGACGCGACCCACGGTTCGAGGGGCAGTCCCCTCGGGGCGTTCCCGGCGGGCTCGAAGCGGATGGGCGACTCGCCGGAGGCCTCGAGCGGGCGCAGCACGTCGAGCCTTCCGAAGACCTGCCACGGTCCTAGCGGACGGGCCCACGCGAGGTCGAGCGTCGCGGTCCCCCCGGGCCGCGGCGCCGACGACGGCCACGCGCCGAGCAGCACCGGTCCCGTCCGGCCGGTGTACGGCAGCAGGGTGGTCATCGGTCCGGCGAGCGGGCGGCGCCGCCACGTCAAGCAGAACCGCGTGGGCAGGCTCGTCCCCGTGGAGGACAGCAGCAGGTCGGCGGGGACGCCGTCGTCGTCGTACCAGCGCACGGCGAGGCCCTGGATGTCGGGGAGCCGGTCCGGGAGCCCGACGGCGCGCGAGACCCGGGCCACCGCCTCCCGCGTCCCCGCGCGGCCGACGCTGCCGAGCTCAGGGACGTCGTCGGGCACCACGACGCGTACGGGGACGACGACGCCACGCGGGTGCAGCGGCCGGGACCGGCGCGCGAGGGCCATCGCGGCGGTCACGCCGCCGAGCGCCACCCCCGCGGGCAGGGCGACATACCGTCCGAGCACACCCAGTCCACTCATGCTTCCCACCCTGCCACCCATCGGGTGAGTGCGTACTTTTAGCGGTGTTCTTGGCGAAAAGCACCGCCAAAAGTATGCACTCAGCGCCGTGTGTGGGGGTGGGGGTGGGGGTGGGGTCGGTTTGGTCAGCTGGTGAAGGCTGCGACCACCGTCTGGAGGGAGCGGGACGTCTCCGCCAGCTCTCGTGCCGCCGCGCGGACCGTGTCGATCTCCGTGCCCGTCGCGCGAGACGCGTCCTCGACGTCGCGCAGGGTGGTCGCGATCGTGCGTCCGCCATCGGCGACCTGCACCATCGTCTGCGCCATCGCGTTGGTCGTCGCTGTCTGCTCCTCAACGGCCCCGGCGATCGTCAGCTGGAAGTCGTTGATCTGCCCGATGACCGAGGAGATCTGCGCGATCTCCGCCGCGGCCTGCTCGACGGCCGCCTGGATCGCCGCGACGCGGTCGGAGATACCGCCCGTCGCGGTCGCGGTCTCCTGCGCGAGGTCCTTGACCTCGGACGCGACGACGGCGAAGCCCTTGCCGGCGTCCCCGGCGCGCGCGGCCTCGATCGTGGCATTGAGGGCGAGCAGGTTGGTCTGCTCGGCGATCGACGTGATGACCTTGACGACGCTGCTGATCTCCGCAGAGGACTCCCCGAGCGCCATGACGGTCCGGTTGGTCGCGTCAGCGGCGGCGACAGCCTGCGAGGCGATGCGCGCGGCGGCGTTGGCGTTCTGCGCGATCTCCGCGATGGACGCCCCCATCTGGTGCGCGCCCGCCGCGACGGTGTCGATCCCGGAGCTGACCTCGGCGGCCGATCCCGCAACGTCGACCGTGCGGCCTGTCGCGAGCGCACTCGTCTCGGCGATGTCGTCGCCTGTCGCGATGAGGCGCTGCGCCGCACCGTCCAGCTGCGCGGCCACGCGGCTCACCTCCTGGGCAACCGACGAGGACCGGTCGAGCATCGCGTTGAGCGCGACGGCGAGGTGCTCGAGCTCGGTGCGCCCGGCGCCCTCCTCGAGGCGGACGGACAGGTCGCCGGTCGCGAGCACGTCGGCGGCGCGGCGGATGGGCCGGACGATCGAGCGGGCGATCAGCACGCACACGGCGCTCGTGACGACGAGCAGCCCGGCGGCGGTCAGGAGCAGCTTGCCGGCGTCCGCGAGCGCGGTGCCCTGGACGTCGTCGACGTACACGCCCGAGCCGATGACCCAGCCCCAGGGCTCGTAGCCCGTGACGTAGGAGACCTTGGGCTGCGGGGCGTCGAAGCCCGGCTTGGGCCACTGGTACTCGACGAAGCCCGCGCCGTCGGCCCGCACGACGTCGACCATCTCGACGAAGAGCAGCTTGCCGTCGGGGTCAGCGTTGGCGGACAGGTCGGTGCCGTCCATCTCCGGCTTGATGGGGTGCATGACCATGGTCGGGGCCATGTCGTTGATCCAGAAGTACTCCTCGCCGGAGTACCGCAGGTCGCGGACGGCGGCGATCGCGGCGGCCTGCGCCTCTTCCTGGCTCAGGGCCCCCGCCGTCTCCTGCGCGCCGAAGTACGCGACGATCCCGCTCGCCGACTCGACAACGTTGCGGGTCGCGTCCTGGCGCTCGGTCATGATGCGGTCGCGCACGAGCACGGAGGCGACGAGAGCGAGGACACCCATGCCGAGCGCGGACAGGACGACGATTGCGACGAGGCGCTGCATGATCGAGGTGGAGTTCAGGCGGGAAGTCATGGGTGGCTCGCTCGGGGTTGGTGTCGACGCCACGGGAACCCGCAGCGCCGGAGGGACCTAGGTCCTACTCATCGACCGGGTGCGGTCGAGCATGAGTGAGTCGTGCCACGTCGGTCGCGATCTCACCCGCTCCTGGGCTGAGTCCGGCAAAAAGCGGAGGCGGCCGACGGCGCCTGCTGGGTAGCGTCCCGGGCATGCCTGACGCTCCCACGCCCGACCCCGTCGCCGCCTTGCGCGCGACCCTCGCCGACCTCGCCGCCACGGGCACCGACGACGCACCCGACGCGTTCTCCGGCAACGTCTTCCTCCAGCGCGGCGATGACGTCGTGCTCGACGAGGCCTACGGGTTCGCGTCCCGCCGGTGGATGACGCCCATGACGACGACCACCCGCGTCGACGTCGCGTCGGTGACGAAGCTCTTCACGTCGGTCGCCGTGCTGCAGCAGGTGGACGCGGGGCTGCTGACGTTGGACTCCCGGATCGGCGACCTGCTGGACCTCGCGGGCACCACGCTGTCCCCGGACATCACCGTGCGCCACCTGCTGACCCACACCTCGGGGATCGCCGACGACGCCGACGAGGAGGCCGGCGAGTCCTACGAGGCCCTGTGGGAGGACCGCCCGAGCTACTCGGTGACGACGACGACGGACTTCCTGCCGCAGTTCGCGCACAAGCCGCCGCGCGTCGCGCCGGGTGAGGACTGCCGCTACTGCAACGTCGGCTACATCCTCGCCGGGCTGGTCCTGGAGAAGGTCACCGGCCAGACCTTCCGCGACTACGTCGTCGAGCACGTGTTCGCGCCCCTGGGCCTGACCGCTGGCTTCTTCGACATGCGGCACGCCGAGTCCGACGTCGCTGAGGGCTGGGACCTCGTGGGCGAGGGAGACGACGCGCGCTGGCGGCTGAACATCTTCAGCTACCCGCCGATCGGCTCGCCCGACGGCGGCGCGCACGCGACCTCGCGCGACCTGGTGCGGTTCCTCACGGCGGTGCGCTCAAGAACGCTGCTCTCCCCGGCACTCACGGAGGCGTTCTTCTCCCCCCAGGTGCTGCACCACGCCGGCGAGGACGGACGGCTCGACTACGCGTTCGGCCTCGAGATCGAGAGCGCCTTCGCCGAGGGCGAGACCGTCGTGCGATCGATCTCCAAGGACGGCATCAACGCCGGGTGCAGCGCGATCGTGCGGCACTACCCTGCCGCGGACCTCACGATCGCGGTGGTGGCCAACTCCGAGGACGGCGCTTGGGCGCCGATCGAGGCCGTCGACGCGTACGCCGAGGCGCTGCTGGCGTGAGCACGCGACGGCCGCGGCACTACCGGCCGGCACCCGGGAGGCCGACCATCTCCGCGCTCCTGACCCACAGGTCGGCGGCGAGCTGGGCGTCTGCGGCCTGAGGATTCGTCGCGGCGACCTTCTTCTTCTCGTAGTACTCGCCCGACACCCAGTCGCGCCCCGGCGTGCCCTCGGCGAGCCAGACGAGCGGCTCGGCGCCCTGCTCCGGGGTGAGGAAGCCCGCCAGGCGGGCCAGGGGCGTGCGGTAGAGGAACCGCATGAGGCTGGTGGTGTCGGAGGCGAAGCTCGTGCGCACGACACCGGGGTGGAACGCCACCGCAGTGATCCCACGGTCGCCGAAGCGCCGGTCGAGCTCCTTCGCGAACAGGATGTTCGCCAGCTTGGCGTCGCCGTAGGCCTTGTTGGCGGAGTACTTCGTCTCGTTGTTGAGGTCCGCGAGGTCGATGTTCCCGAAGAGGCGCGCCGCGACGCTGGCGGTGTTGACGATCGACGCGCGGCTGGCGATCAGGACGTCGAGCAGCAGGTGGGTGAGCAGGAACGGCGCCAGGTGGTTCACCTGCAGCGTCTTCTCGAACCCGTCGACCGTGCGGGTCTGGTCCCCGAAGATGCCACCCGCGTTGTTCACGAGCACGTCGATCCGGGGGTAGGCGCTCTGGAGAGCGTCCGCGAGGCTTCGCACGTCCGTGAGCCTGGCGAAGTCGGCGACGAAGCACTCGGCCCCGAGCTCGCGCGCGAGCGCCGCCGTCTTCTGGGGCGAGCGTCCGACGACAGCGACGGTGTGGCCGTCCGCCACCAGTCGGCGGGCGGCGGCTGCGCCGATCCCGTCGCTCGCGCCGGTCAGGACGATGGTCTTGGGGGACATGGGCGCACTCCTGCTGGGCTCGGTGCGCGGGCGGCGACCCGTGCTGCGAGCAGTATGCGCACGGTGGTGTCCGATTCCCGCCAGACGCGCCCGCGTGGAGGGGGTCTACTAGGGACATGACCACGACCGCAGCCGACGCCGCCCGGTACGCCCTCGGCGACCCCGGCTTCCCGCAGCGATACCGCGCGATCGACGCCCGGGACACGCGGTTCGACGGTCAGTTCTTCACCGCCGTGTCCTCGACCGGCATCTACTGCCGGCCGTCGTGCCCCGCCCGGACGCCCAAGCCGGAGCACGTGACCTTCTACCTCACGTCCGCCGCGGCCCACGAGGCAGGCTTCCGGGCGTGCAAGCGCTGCCTGCCGGAGGCCACGCCGGGCACGCCCGCGTGGGACCTGCGCCGCGACGTCGCCGGCCGGGCGATGCGGCTGATCGCCGACGGCGTGGTGGACCGGGAGGGGATCGCCGGGCTGGCCGCGCGGCTCGGCTACAGCGTGCGGCACGTGCACCGCGTCCTGGTGGCCGAGCTCGGCGCGGGACCGTTGGCGCTGGCCCGTGCGCGCCGCGCCCAGTCGGCCCGCACGTTGCTCGTCGGGACCGACCTGCCGATGGCGCAGGTGGCGTTCGCGGCGGGATTCGGCTCGGTGCGCCAGTTCAACGACACGGTGTCCCAGGTCTTCGCGACGGCGCCCCAGGAGCTGCGCGCCCGGGTCCGGCCACACTCAGGTGCTGCGCCGGTGGGCGACGGCGTGCACCTCGACCAGGTCGGGCTCGACGTGGACCTCCCCGTCCGGGAGCCGTTCGACGCCCCGGGCGCCTTCGCCTTCCTGGCGGCGCGCGCGGTACCGGGCGTCGAGGCCGCCGACCTCGCGCCCGACCGGCTGCGCTACGCCCGCACGCTCACGCTCCCCTCGGGCCCCGGCGCCGTCGAGGTGACGGCAACCCGCCCGCGGACCGGCGGCTGGCGGCTGCACGCCCGCCTCGAGCTCACGGGCCTGGCCGACGTCGCGCCCGCCGTCGCGCGCGTGCGCCGGCTGTTCGATCTCGACGCGGACCCCGGCGCCGTGGATGCAGCGCTCGCGGCAGACCCCGCCCTCGCGCCGCTCGTGGCGCGCACGCCGGGCATCCGCGTGCCGGGCACGGCGGACGGGCACGAGCTCGTCGTCCGGGCGATCGTCGGTCAGCAGATCTCCGTGGCCGCCGCCCGGGCGCACCTGACACGCCTGGCCGATCGGCTGGGTTCGCCGTACGGCTCCGGGATCGACGGGCTGCGCCGGGTCTTCCCGACAGCCGCGCAGATCGCGGCCGTGCCGGAGGAGTCGGCGGACGAGCCGCTGGACCCCGACCGCGTGCTGCGGCTCCCCCGCCGCGCGACAGCCGCGGTGCTCGACGCCGCCCGGGCACTGGCCTCTGGGGAGCTCGTCGTCGACGTCGGGGCGGACCCGGACGGGCTGCGCGCCGCCCTCGAGGCACGGCCGCGGATCGGGCCGTGGACGGCGGCCTATGTCGCGATGCGCGTGCTGGGCGACCCGGACGCGTGGCTGCCGGGCGACGTCGCGCTGCTCGCGGGGGCGCGCGCCGTCGGCGCCGTGCCCGTCGACGATCCCAAGCCCGCCGCCCACGCCCGGCTCACCTCGCGCGCCGAGGCCTGGGCGCCGTGGCGTTCCTATGCCGCCATGCACCTGTGGCAGGCCGCAGACTCGACCTCAGGAGGTGCGCGATGAGCGCTGGACCCACGACGACCACCCCGAGCACGGCCGCCGGCCCGACCACGGCCCGGTTCGCCACCCTGCCCACGCCCGACGGCCCGTTCACGGTGCTCGCGGGCGCCGACGCTGTCCTCGCCTCGGGCTGGACCGGCGACGTCGCCGGGCTGCTCGCGCTGGTGCACCCGCTGCTGCGTCCCGCGGAGGTTGCTGCGGCGCGAGTCGGCGAGGCCGGCGTCCTGGGCTCGGCCGTCGAAGCCGTCACCGCCTACTACGCGGGCGACCTCGCCGCGCCCGCGCGGGTGCCGGTGCGCCAGACGTCGGGCGAGTTCCGGGTGCACGCCTGGGACGTGCTGCGCGAGGTCGGCCCCGGCGAGCGCGTGACCTACACCGAGTACGCGGCCCGCGCCGGCCGCCCGGCTGCGGTGCGCGCCGCCGCCGCGGCGTGCGCGATGAACGCCGCCGCCCTGTTCGTCCCGTGCCACCGGGTGCTGGGTGCCGACGGCGGGCTGCGCGGGTTCCGCTACGGCACGGCGATCAAGCGGTCCCTGCTCGACCGCGAGACGCCACCGGCGCCGGGGACGACGCTGTTCTGAGGCGCCGCCCTACTGTCGCGGGCTCGCGAGCGCGTCCTGGACTCCGGTCTCCTGGTCGCCCAGGAACTTCGGGTCGCGGCGGGTCAGACCGTCCCACGCGGCCTTCGCGGAGGCCGGCATCTCCCGCACGCGGTACCAGGCGGCCTTGGCGGGCTCGACGCTCGCGGCGGACACACCGACGCCGACGGCGTCCAGGCCCGCCGCGGCGCACGAGAACAGGGCGCGGCGCAGGTGGTAGTCCTGCGTGACGACGATTGCCTGGTCGACGCCGAAGACGTTCCGCGCCCGGAAGCACGAGTCGTGGGTGTCGAGACCCGCGAAGTCACGCACCACGCGCCGGGCGGGGACGCCGTGCTCGATGAGCCAGTCGCGCATCGCCGTCGGCTCGTCGTAGTCCTTGCGCGACGCGTCACCGCTGACGAGGACCACCTCGACCTTGCCCGCCTCGAACAGCTCACGCGCCATGTCGAGGCGCCGCGCGAGGAACGTCGAGGGTGTCCCGTCCGGGCGCAGCCCGGCGCCCAGGACGAGGACGACGGGAGTGGGCTCGACGTCGTCGGCGCTCCTGGTGCGCGCCTGCCCGGAGGCTTGCACCCAGCCGACACCGCCGACGACGACGAGGGCCACGAGGCTCGTGGTCGCGAGCACGCGGCGCCGCCAGCCCCAACGGCGCCGACCGGCGGGCGTGCCGTCGGGCGCCGGCGCCGCGGTGGGCTCGGGCGCGGGGACGACGTCGTGCTCGCTCATGGCGGAACCCTAGCGGCACCCGGGCCGACGCCGGTTAGCCTGAGGACATCGACGACTCTCCTGGAGGAGACTTGCACGCTCTGACCCGCCGCGCGTCCGCGCTCGCCCTCGCCGCCGCCCTCGTCCTGCCGCTCGCGGCATGCTCCGAGGACGGCTTCTCCCTGCCCACCGGTGAGGAGCTGCAGGGGTACGTCGACGACGCTCGTAGCCGGGCTGACGAGATCGGCGCTGAGATCGGCGACCTCGCCAGCACCCTCGGTGGGCTCCCGGCCGACGCGCGCACCAAGATCGAGGACGCGATCGCCCAGACGAAGGAGGCGACCGGCCAGGCGCGCGGCGCCCTCGAGGAGGCCGCGGCGGCCCAGGACGGCGCCGCGGGCGCCCTGGACGACGCCGGCGCGAAGGTCGCCGAGGCCAAGGCTCAGGTCGAGCAGGGCCTCAAGGAGGTCGAGGGTGCGACCGGCGTCGACGCAGAGAAGGCGCGCGCCGAGCTCGAGAAGCTGCGCGACCTGCTGGGCGAGCTCGGCAACGACCTCACCACGAAGGGATGAGCGGTCCCACGGGCGGCGTCCGGTTCATGGCGCACCGGGGCGCGAGCCGCCAGTACGCCGAGCACACGCGCGCCGCGTACGTGCAGGCGATCGCGGAGGGCGCCGACGGCCTCGAGTGCGACGTGCAGCTGACCGCAGACGGGCAGGTGGTGCTCTGGCACGACGCAACCCTCGAGCGCACGAGCGACGGCACCGGCGACCTGCACGACGTGACCCTCGCGCAGCTGCGCGGGCTCGACGTGTTCTCCTGGCGCAACGCGGACCTGCCGGCCACCCACGGCACGGCGGCCGACCAGGTGCTGACGCTCGACGAGCTGATCGACCTCGTCGCCGACGCCGGCCGACCGCTCGACCTGGTGATCGAGATCAAGCACCCGAGCCCGTTCGGCATGGAGCTCGAGGACCGCGTCCTCGAGGTGCTCACCGCGCGCGGCTGGACGCCCGAGGACGGCACGGTCGCCGGGGCTCCCGTGTGGTTCATGAGCTTCTTCCCCGCCTCGCAGCAGCACCTGGCGAAGACCGTCCCGGCGGAGCGCCTGATGTTCCTGGTCGACGTTCTCGACGAGGCGAAGCTGTCCGAGGGCACCGAGCCGGTCGCGGACGGCGGCTTCGACTTCACCGACATGCTCCGGGCGCTGGTCGCCCAGGGTCTGCAGATGGTGGCCGACGGCGTCATGGGCGGCGTCGGGCCGTCGCTCCAGTACGTCAAGGAGCACCCCGAGCAGGTGCGCGCGTGGGCCGACGCGGGCCGCCTGGTCCGGGTGTGGACCGTGGACGAGCCCGACGACGCCCGGGTGTGCCTCGCCGCAGGCGCGCACGAGCTGACGACGAACGTGCCGGGGGAGCTGCGGGCGGCGCTGGGGGCCTGACGCGGGCGGCGGCCTAGCTGGCGAACCGCTCCCATCGCCACGCGAGGGCATCGCGGTCCGGGTGGTCCTTGCGGTGAGCGGGCAGCTCGATCGAGCGACCGTGCATCTCCTGAATGCCGTGCTTGAGCATCGGGCCGTCGATCTCCTGGAGGACGTCGGCGTTGACGGCGATCTTGTAGTCGGGCCGGATGCCGATCATGTGATGGTCGTACGCACCGTGATGGATCTTGCACAGGGCCAGGCCGTTGGTCGTGACCGGCAGCCCGTGCTCCTCGGAGTCCGGCACGATGTGCGCCGCGTCGAGCAGGGAACCATGCCGCAGCGAGCAGACGGCGCAGCGCGTCTCGTAGGCGATGAGCACGCGAGTGCGGAAGGCGGGTTGGTGCAGCCGCTGCTTGGCGAGGCGGCGCGCGTACTCGCGCTGCGGCGGGGCGAGGTGGCGGACGTCGCCCATGTACCGGAAGGCCTCGTCGAGCGCGATGATGAAGGCGTTCTCGTCAGGGGCGTCGTCGACGACGTACACGGGCATGACGGGCGTGTAGTAGTTCGGTGTCTCCTTGCGGAACAGGATCAGCGGGATGCCCGTCTCGTAGGCGGCACGGAGCTTGCGGTTGTCGCCGCTGAACGGGTCGCCCTTGCGGTAGGCGTAGTGCAGCATGCCGTCGTCGGACTCGACGTCGTCGTACGGGCCGTCCGCCGAGGCCACGATCGAGAGCGTCGACGTCAGCGCGGCAGGGTTGCGGATGCCCCGCGAGTAGTCGATGAGCGGCAGGCTCTGCCCCAGGTGCCGATACTCGAGCAGCTCTTGGCGGTGCAGGAAGCCGCCGTTCTCGTCGGCGCGCTGGCGCACCCACGCCATGACGGACTCGCGGAGGGTGCGCTCGACGGCTGAGTCCATGCGCTGAGCTCACCAGGTCGCCGGCCGGCTGGCAAGGACCGCCGGCGTTGTCTGTCGCTCCGCCCGGTGAGCCGGACTCGCCTACTCCGACCGATCAGGCGTGCGCGGGCGCACGAGAACCGCCGTCACCGCGACCCCGGCGGCCACGGCGATCGCCCACCGGCCGAGCATCGGGAGCGACGTCGTCAGATCGAGCGCGATATTCGTCGCCAGAGCGACGAGTGTGCTGACGACGATGGCGATGGTGGTGCGTCGGTCCGAGGCCATGGAGCCACCCTGACCCGCTCCGCCGCGTCCCGCAACGTGCCGCGGTACCTCGCGGAACCGATCCCTGCCAGGATCGGCGGATGACGTCCTACCTGGGTATCGACCTCGCGTGGGCGCAGCGCGCCCGCACCGGACTGGCCGTGCTGGACGCGTCCGGACGGATCATCGCGTCCTCGACGGTCGTGACGGACGACGAGATCACCGCCTTCGTCACAGAGCACGTCCCTGGTGAGGTGGTCGTCGCGATCGACGCGCCGCTGGTGGTGCCGAACGAGACGGGACGGCGGGACTGCGAGGCGGAGCTCGGTCGGGTCTTCGGCGCCTTCCACGCGGGGGCCCATCCCACCAACCGGTCCAAGCCGTACTTCAACCCGCCGAGAGGTGCCGAGCTCTCGAGGGCTCTCGGGTGGGACATCGACCCTTCGATCCTCCCCGGCCGGGGGCGGTCCGTCGCCATCGAGGTCTACCCGCACCCCGCGATGATCACGCTCTTCGAGCTCGGGACAGTGATCCCGTACAAGGCGAAGCCCGGCCGCGACGTCGTCCAGCTGCGCGGGGCCTTCGTCACCCTCCTCGACCATCTCGAGCGCGTCGCAGGCGCGACCCTCCGCCTCACCGAGCTGGAGCGTTGGCACGAGATCCGTGCCGTCGCCCACGCCGCGACGAGGAAGTCGCAGCTCGGCGCGATCGAGGACGAGGTCGACGCCATCTTCTGCGCCTACCTCGCGTGGCTGTGGGGCCAGCAGGATCCGCGCATGGAGACGCTCGGGGACATCGAGCGGGGCTACATCGTCGTCCCGGGACCACCGACGACGACGCCTGCCCGCCGGCATCCGGCCCCACGCCTGACGTCCGCACCCGGCCCAAGGGTCGCTCCGGACGCAAGCGTCGCCGAGCACGCAGAGGCGCTTGCCGCGCACGTCATGGCAACGGTCCCCACCCACCTGCGGCACGCCGTCCTCGACGCTGCCCGCGCCCACCTGGCCCCACCGCCCCCCGCTACCGTGACCTCATGCTCCTAGCCGAGGACCTCCTGCTGCTCCTCACCGACGACCAGTCCGGCAAGGCGTCGCTCGACGTCACGCGCGTCGATCTTGCGCTGGCGGGCGCGGTGCTCGTCGAGCTGGTCACGCGCGAGCGCGTCGCGATCGCGCAGCCCGGCGGACCGGTGAAGGCGGGGCGTGTCGTCGTCGTCGATGGGTCACCCACCGGTGACGGGATCCTCGACGAGGGCCTGCGTCGGATCGCCACCGGCAAGCCGCGCAAGCCGGAGGCGCTGCTGCCGGTGCTGCGCAAGGACCTGCGCCGTGCGGTCTACGGGCAGCTCGCCTCCCGGGGGATCGTGCGCGAGGAGGAGGGCAAGATCCTCGGGCTGTTCCCGACGCGGTCGTGGCCGGCGGTCGACTCGCAGCACGAGGCGATGGTCCGCGCTGCCCTGCGCGAGGTGCTCGTGGACGGCAGGGCGCCGACGCTCACGGAGGCGAGCCTGGTGTCGCTGCTGCAGGGCATCGACCGGGTGCCCAAGACGCTCGGCGAGGTCGGGGTGCCGGCGCGCGAGCTGCGCCGTCGGGCGAAGACCATCGCCACCGGTCACCTCGGCAACACCGCGGTGCACAAGGCCGTGGAGGCCGTGAACGCAGCGATGGTCGCGTCGATCGCCGCGGCCGCGGCGGCGGGTGCTAGCTAGCGGGTGGCAGCTAGCCCGCGTCGCGCCCGCCGCGCCCGCCGGGCCCGCTGGCCACCTGGCGCTCCAGCCAGTCGAACACGACCCGGAAATACTCTGCGCGCGCCGGCTCGGGGGACAGGGCGAGGTCGTGCAGCCCGCCCTCGATCCGCGCGATCGTCACGTCGCGACCGAGGCCGGGCGCCCGCGCGACGATCTGCTCGACGTCGAGCACGTCGTCGCCGTCGGGTCCGCTCACCGCTGAGGTGCACACGAGCACGGGCATCGGCAGCGTGAGCCCACGGGTCAGCCTCGCCTGACCGCGCCGCACCGCCCGGAACCAGCCCGCACGCACCGGCACGCCCCGGCCGGTCTTGAGCTCGCGGTCGTAGTCCCACTCGCCGCCGGCCTCGACGTGCAGCGCCTCGGCGTACCGCGACGGCCCGTCGCGCAGCACGCGCAGCGGGTTGAGCGAGCCGAGCACGTCGACGATCCGCGTGCCGAGCGTGCGCTCGAACCAGCTCGAGTGGAAGTCGAACCACGGGCTGTTCAGCACCAGGGCGTCGACGACGCCGCGCTCGACGCTGTGCAACCACAGGCTCACCGTCAGGCCACCGGTGGAGTGCCCCGTGACGACGAGGCCGTCGTGGTCGGCGCGGATGATCCGCGTCGCGATCGTGAGCTCCGCCCGGTAGTCGCGCAGGTCGCCGACGAAGTGCGGCGTCTGCCCGTGGCGCCAGGACCGCCCGCACCGCCGCAGGTCGAGCGCGAAGAAGTCGTAGCCGCGGGCGTGCCACTCGCGGGCGACGTGCCGGTGGAAGAAGTAGTCGTTGTAGCCGTGCACGTACAGCACGGCCGGGCGCCGCTCGCGCTTCCCGACGCCGTCGCTCGCCTGCACGACGTCGTCGGGCACGTACCGCACGAGCGTCGCGACGAGCGGGGCGGCGTCGGCAGCGTCCGGGCCGGCTCCTGCGGGCGCGGCGTCGTCGGGCCCGAGCTCGATCGTCGTCTGCTCGAACCCTTCGAGGATGTCGGGCTCCCAGCGGATCACTGCGCGGGTGCCACCTCGGCGGCGGCCGCAGTCGCGTGCAGCTGGTCCCTGCCCATGCCCTTGATGGGCAGGAGCAGCAGCAGCCCCGCGAGCACGACGAGCATGATGCCCAGGACACCCCAGTGCTGCGAGCCGGAGATCGCGACGAACGTCGAGAACGCTGCAGGCGCGAGGAAGCTCGCCGCCCGACCGGTCGTCGCGTACAGCCCGAAGATCTCGCTCTCACGTCCCGGCGGGATGAGCCGCGCGAGGAGCGACCGGCTGGCCGACTGCGCCGGGCCGACGAACACGCACAGCGCGAGGCCGAAGATCCAGAAAGTGAGCTGTCCCTTGTCGTGCTGGAAGAACACGATGAGCCCGGACACGAGGAGCCCCACGAGGGACGTCACGATGATCGCTCGCGGACCGACGACGTCGTCGAGCCAGCCGCCGAGGAACGTCGCAATCCCTGCGATCACGTTCGCAGCGATCGCGAACATGACGACCTCGCTCGCGGAGAAGCCGAACGTGCCCGAGGCGATGATGGCACCGAAGGTGAACACCCCCGCGAGACCGTCGCGGAACACGGCGCTCGCGAGCAGGAAAAGCACCACCTGGCGGCGCTCGCGCCACAGCAGCGCCACGTCGCGGAAGAGCTGGCGGTAGGAGGCGAGGAAGCCGAGGCGGGCGCGGGTCGAGCTCGAGGGCACCTCGGGGACGGCGATGAGGACGGGGATGGAGAAGACGCCCATCCAGACCGCCGACAGGAGGACCGCGATGCGGATGTCCATGCCGTTCTCGCCCGTCACCCCGAACCAGCCGACGTCGGGGTTGATGAACCCGACGGAGAGGATCAGCAGGAGGACGATCCCGCCGATGTAGCCGGCACCCCAGCCGATGCCGCTGATGCGCCCGACGGTCGCGGGCGTCGACACCTGGGCGAGCGTCGCGTTGTAGTTGACGCTCGCGAGCTCGAAGAAGACGTTGCCGACCGCCAGCAGGAAGATGCCGAGCAGCAGGTTCTGCGTCAGGTTGTCGGGGTCCGGCGTCACGAAGAACATGGCCGCGCAGATCGCGACGGTGATGAACGTGTGGATGGCGAGCCAACGACGACGGCGGCCGTGGTCGTCGGACCGGGCCCCGGTGACCGGTGCCAGCACGGCGATCAGCAACCCGGCGGCGGCCAGGCCCCAGCCGAGCCACGCGGAGTGGTCGGCGATGACGCCGTCGAGCAGTGCCGTAGCGGCGCCCTCGGGGATCTCGGCCTCGGCGGTCGCGACGAGCAGCGGGTCGACGAACGACTCCGACGTCAGCCACCGGGTGAAGACGAAGGTCGTGATCACGGCGTTGAACGCCGCCGACCCCCAGTCCCACAGGGCCCAGGCGGCAACCGCCCCGGGTCCGGTGCGTCGTGCATCGGTGCGGAGCAGCTCGGCGCGGCGGCGGCTGCGCGTGTTCGCCGGGTCAGCGGCGTGCATGGCCATCATGTCGCGATCCTAGGTGAGGCAACGTCCCGTCTAGGTCGAACCACCCATGGCATGCGGGCGAAACTTCTGTGGCGCACGTCATGGGCGGCACGCGGGGTGCCCGATCCGTCACAGTTCGTTCGCACATGGGCCGTCGGTCCTGTGGAACGGCAGGCGCCGCAGCGTCGCGTGCCGGGGACGCCCCGCCTCTCCCTGGCCGAGCTCGGACTCGACGAGGTCGATCGCGTCGGCGGTCCACTCCGGGCCCCGGTAGACCGCGAGCGCGTGCGCCACGCGCGCCGGGTCGACGCCGCCCCGGGAGATCGTCAGGTGCGCGCGGTTGCGGACCCTCTCATCGGGCCGCGCAGTGGGCAGGACGTCGTCGCGCACCTCGGCGATGCGGCGCATGGTCCGGGAGAGCCCGTCGGTGTCCCCGCCGACGCCGACCCACGGCACCGTGCCGCGGAAGCTGCCTGCGCCGGTCAGGTGCAGGGTGAGCGGCTCGAGCTCCGAGGCGGCGTCCTCGAGAGCCGCCTCGAGGTCGGGGAGCGCGCCTGCGGGGACCTGCCCGAAGAACGCGACCGTGAGGTGCCACGCCGAGCGCGGGGTCCAGGCAGGGCGCAGGGCTGCGCGTCGCGCTCGCCCACCCTGCCGCCGGTCGGTGCGGGGGACCGGGGCCGGCGGTGGGCCCAGCATCTCGAGCGCGGACTCGAGGTGGTCGAGGACGTCGGCGGGCGGGTAGATCGCTGCGAACAGCCGCATGCGTCGAGCGTAGGTCGGCCCGGGTACGGCTGCGCAGATATACGGTCGAGCGATCGGGCAGCGTTTGCGAGAATGGCTCGTTGTGAGCGCTTCCGAGGAGTCCCGTGCGCAGGCTGGCCGCGGCCGTCGCCGTCGGGGTCCCCGCAAGCCGCGCCCGCAGGCGGGCGCCCCCGGACGCAGCCGGACGGACCGCGGCGCCCCGGACCGCGCGGCGCTCGACGCCCGAGCCCTCGCCCGGGCGCGCCGCAGCGCCGAGGCCCGCCGCGCCGTCGTCGTCCCCCCGATCCACTACCCCCCCGCGCTGCCCGTGTCCGGGAGCCGCGAGGAGATCGCCGCGGCGATCCGCGACCACCAGGTCGTGATCGTCGCGGGCGCGACCGGCTCGGGGAAGACCACCCAGATCCCGAAGATCGCGCTCGAGCTCGGGCGCGGGCGCGAGGGCCAGATCGGTCACACGCAGCCCCGCCGGATCGCGGCTCGCACGGTCGCGGAGCGCATCGCGGAGGAGCTCGACGCCGAGCACACCCTGCCCGACGGGACCGTGCAGCGCGGCAAGCTCGGCGGGATCGTCGGCTACCAGGTGCGGTTCACGGACGAGTCGTCCGCGTCGACGCTGGTGAAGGTTATGACGGACGGCATCCTGCTCGCGCAGATCCAGCGCGATCCGCTGCTGCGTGGCTACGACACGCTCATCATCGACGAGGCCCACGAGCGCTCGCTCAACATCGACTTCCTGCTCGGCTACCTCACGCAGCTCCTGCCGCAGCGCCCGGACCTGAAGGTCGTCATCACGTCGGCGACGATCGACTCCGCGCGGTTCGCCGACCACTTCGCGAGCGTGGACGCCCGGACCGGCGAGCGCACGCCGGCGCCGGTCATCGAGGTGACGGGCCGGACCTTCCCGGTCGAGATCCGTTACCGCCCCCTCGTGCCGGACGCGATGGGGATCGGGGACGACGACGACGGTGCTGGAGCGGGCCCGTCGTCGGGCGGTCCGTCGTCGGGCAGTGCCGGCAAGCCGAAGGGCAAGGGCGCCAAGGGGCCCAAGCCGCCCAAGGCCGAGCCCGAGCGCGACCTGATGTCCGCGATCTGCGAGGCCGTGGACGAGCTGTTCGCGGTCGGGCCCGGGGACGTGCTCGTGTTCCTGTCGGGTGAGCGCGAGATTCGCGACGCCGAGGACGCCCTGCGCGGCCACCTGGGTGAGCGCGTGGACGGGCGCGGCACGCCGACGTCGGTCGAGGTCGTGCCCCTGTACTCCCGCCTGAGCGCGGCCGAGCAGCACCGCGTGTTCCAGTCCCACGGAGGCCGGCGCGTGGTGCTCGCGACCAACGTCGCGGAGACGTCGCTGACCGTGCCGGGCATCCGCTACGTCGTCGACCCCGGAACGGCCCGCATCTCGCGGTTCTCCAAGGCGACCAAGGTGCAGCGGCTGCCCATCGAGGCGATCTCGCAGGCGAGCGCGAACCAGCGCTCGGGCCGCTGCGGGCGTGTGGCCGACGGCGTCGCGATCCGGCTGTACTCCGAGGCCGACTTCGAGTCGCGGCCCGAGTTCACCGAGCCGGAGATCCTGCGCACCTCGCTCGCGAGCGTCATCCTGCAGATGGTCTCCGCGGGCGTCGCCACCGGCCCCGACGACGTCGCCAAGTTCCCCTTCGTCGAGGCCCCCGACGTGCGCTCGATCCGCGACGGCGTGCAGCTCCTGACGGAGCTTGGGGCGCTGCGCACCGCGCCCACCCCCACCGCGCCCGCCGACGGTACGGAGCGGGCCGACGACGCCGCGCCCGCCGGGCCGCTGACCGACGTCGGGCGCATGCTCGCCCAGCTGCCCATGGACCCGCGCCTGGCCCGGATGATCGTCGAGGGCGCGCGCTCCGGCGTCGGGCGCGAGGTCGTCATCGTGACCGCGGCGCTGACCATCCAGGACGTGCGCGAGCGGCCCCTCGAGCAGCGCGCGCGCGCCGACCAGCTGCACGCGCGGTTCGCGGACCCGTCGTCGGACTTCCTCACCTACCTGAACCTGTGGGAGTACCTGAAGGCCGCGCGGCGCGAGTTGTCGTCGAGCGCGTTCCGGCGCCTGTGCAAGGCGGAGCACATCAACTTCCTGCGGGTGCGCGAGTGGCAGGACCTGGTCGGCCAGCTCAAGGACATGGCGACGTCGCTCGGCCTCGAGATCAAGCCCGCGACCAACAAGGCCCTCGTCGGGGAGATGCGTGACCCGTCGGCGGCGTCGGACACTCGCGACGCACGCGCCGGCGGCGTGGACCCGGAGACGACCCACCGTCGCCTGGCCTGGGACGGAGACTCGATCCACCGCGCGCTGCTCGCCGGGATGCTCTCGCACCTGGGGATGCAGCAGGTCACCGAGATCCGCATCGCGCCCGGCAAGCCCACCGCCAACGACCGACGCGCCGCGAAGATGGCGCGCAACGACTACCTGGGCGCCCGAGGGGCGAGGTTCGCGATCTTCCCGGGCTCCGGCGTCGTGAAGAAGCCGCCGGCGTGGATCATGGCCGCCGAGCTCGTCGAGACGTCGCGGCTGTGGGCACGGGACGTCGCGCGCGTGCAGCCGGAGTGGGCTGAGGAGCTGGGCGCGCACCTGACGCGGCACGTGTACTCGGAGCCGCACTGGTCGACCAAGCAGGGCGCCGCGCAGGCGTACGAGAAGGTGCTGCTGTACGGGCTGCCAATCGTCGCGCAGCGCAAGGTGCTGTTCGGCAAGGTCGACCCCGAGGGCGCGCGCGAGCTGTTCATCCGGCACGCCCTCGTTCAGGGCGAGTGGACCACGCACCACGAGTTCTTCCGGGCGAACCAGCAGAAGATCGCCGACGTCGAGGCCTTGGAGGCGCGCACCCGCCAGCGCGGTCTGCTCGCCGACGACGAGGCGATCTTCGCGTTCTACGACGCGCGGGTTCCGGCCGAGGTCGTGTCCGCGCGGCACTTCGACACCTGGTGGAAGACGGCGCGGCGCACCACACCCGAGCTGCTCACCCTGACCGACGACGTCCTCATGCCGACCGGCGCCGACGTCGACGAGGCCGGCTATCCGGACACGTGGCACCAGGGGGACCTCGCCCTGCCGCTCACGTATCAGCTGACGCCCGGCTCGGACGCCGACGGCGTGACGGTGCACGTACCGATCACGGTGCTGTCGCGTCTGCAGCCCGACGGGTTCGACTGGATGGTCCCGGGGATGCTCGCCGAGCTGACGACGGCGTGGATCCGCGCGCTGCCCAAGCCCGTGCGCGTGCAGCTCGTGCCGGCGCCCGACGTCGCACGGGAGATCGCCGGGTGGATCGTCGCGCACGAGCCCGCGTGGGCTGACGTGACGCTGGCCGGTGACATGGCGCCGTCGTTCCCGGAGGTGTTCGCGCGGGCGGCGCGGGCGCTGCGGGACGTGGTGATCCCGGCCGAGGCGTTCGACGCGTCGAAGCTGCCGTCGCACCTGCGGATGACGTTCCGGGTGTCCGACGAGCGCGGGGTCGTGATCGACGAGGGCGCGGATCTCGTGGCGCTGCAGCGGAAGCACGCGGGGCGGGCGCAGACGGCGGTGAGCTCGGCTGTGCGGAGCGCGGTGGGGACCGCCATGCGCGAGGCGCAGGAGCGAGAGGCCGGGTCTGGTCGCGGACGAGCGTCGGGTCCGCAGGTTGTGGCCCCGGAGCATGCGCTGCCCGAGTCGCCAGGTTCCTCAGCGACTTCCTCAGCGACCGACACTCCCCGTTCGGGCGAAGCAGCAGCAGCGTCCAGCACGGACCATGGCGCGATCGCGGAGCAGTCCGGGCTGACCACGTGGCCCGACGTCGTCGACCTCACCGGGGCCTCCGTCGCCGGCGGGGAGATTCCGCGGGCGGTGTCCACGGTCGTCGGGACGGGCGCGGGATCGGTGACGGTGCGGGGGTACCCGGCGCTCGTCGTCGAGCCGGGGCCGCCGCGCGGCAAGGCGCGGGGCGCTGAGACGGTCGCATTGCGTGTGCTCGCGGACGCCGACCGGCAGGACGCGGAGCACGCCCGGGGGGTGGGGCGGTTGCTGCTCTCCGAGGTCGCGCTTCCCGTGGCGCGGGTGACGACGCGGTGGACAGGGCAGCAGGCGCTGACGCTGGCGGCCAGCCCGTACCGGACGACCGACGACCTCGTGACCGATGCGCAGGCCGCCGCGGTGACGGCGCTGACGAGCGGTGCTGAGCGCGGGATCCCGGCGGCCGCGGCGATCCGCGACGCCGCGACCTACGCTGCGGCGCGGTCGGTGGTGCGGGAGCGGCTCGAGGAGGAGGTGTACCGGATCATCGGTCATGTCGTCGCGGCCCTGACGGCGTACCGCACGCTCGAGGGCGAGATCCGGGCGACCACGAGCCTCGCGCTCCTGAACACGTTGACGGACCTGCGTGACCACGCGGCGGCGCTGGTGTTCGACGGGTTCATCAGCGTGATGGGTCCGGAGCGGCTGCCGCACCTGACGAGGTACCTGCGTGCGGCGTCGTACCGGTTGGACAAGGCGCAGTCGAACCCGAACCGCGACGCCGAGCTGGCGTGGCGCGTGCATGACGTCGAGGCCGGGTACGAGCGGGCGCGTGCGGCCTATGCGGCGGGCAAGCCGAACCCGGATCGCCTGGCCGAGCTGGCGGAGGTGCGGTGGATGCTCGAGGAGTTCCGGGTGTCGCTGTTCGCGCAGCAGCTGGGGACGAACGGTCCCGTGAGCGAGAAGCGGATCCGGAAGGTGCTCGGGGGCTGGTAGCCCGCGAGCCCTCAAGCGATCGATGTCGGGCGTCGATAGCGGCACCATGGGAGCACCCCGCGATTGGCAGAAACCGACCTCCGAGTACGCCAAGGACTGGCGAACTCAGAAGCCCGCACGGACGACGCCGTCGACTCGTCGTCCACGAGCGACCATCGCCTACACCGTCATGGGCGGAGCGCTCGTCATCATGACCTTGCTTGCCGCCTACGTGTGGCTGCGCTGAACAGCGGCGACATGTGAACGGCTCCCAGATCCACGCATGGTGGCACGGGGAGCACTGGTGCGTAGGGACCATCTCCTCCGAAGTCCCCATGTCCTAGGAGGCTTGGCGCGCACGCTCGCCGTAGCTGCCAGGGGTGTCGAAGTGCCAGCGTCCGTTGGTGAAGGTCATGGCGATGCGTCGGGTGTCGACGTGGTCGTGGTGGTACCAGCACAGCAGGGCTGCGTTGTCGGTGGAGGTGCGCCCGCCGTCGGCCCAGTGCACGCGGGCGTGGTGGATCTGGGCATGCTCGGGTGGTTCGTGGCAGCCGGGCCACACGCAATGCTGGTCCCGGGCGATGATCGCTTTCCGCCGCGGTCCGGTGAATGTGCGTTGGGCGCGGCCGACGTCGAGTATTTGTGACTCGGGTCCGAATATCACGCGGGTCAGGGCGCAATCGGCGGCTATTCTTTTGAGGACTTCGGGTGGTACTGGTCCGCGGCCGTCGCTCCAGGTCGCTGGTGGAGATTCGAGCAGGTGCTGCCATTCTTGTGCGTTCATGGCGTGAAGGTCTTCGGTGGCGCTGGTGGCGGGGATGGCGTCAGCCCTCGCGGCGGTATTCGCGCCCAGGAGGTGCGTGAGCTCGGTCCAGGACACCGTCACGGTCAGATGCGGCCTGACGGCCGGGGAACCATCGCGAGCAGAACCATCCCGCGCACCCCACGAGTCCTCGCCCACGGCACGGGCACCTTCGGCGAGGCGATCGCCCGCCGGGCCCTGCTCATTGGTGGACCTGAACCGCCCCTCGTCCAGCGCTTGGCGGGCCAGCCCTGCCAGGGCGACCGCGCGCCGCTTGGCCGGGCTCTGCGTGCAGCCCGGCTCGGCCGTGCCCATCACGGCCCCGAGCGCGGTGCGCACCAGCTGACCGTGCTCCTCGGCCAAGAAACCCTGCACGTGGTACCCGCCGATCGTCGGCGACAGGTCCAGATGCTCACGCTCGGACGCGAGCCGGTAGCCCCGCTCGTCCGACTCAGGGTCAGCCACCACCGCGAACCGGCGCGCGATCCGCGTGAAGTCACGCAA
>NZ_FONZ01000011.1 GCF_900113055.1 Flavimobilis marinus | reverse complement strand
TGAAAACTCAAGGCTCAACCTTGAGCTTGCATCGGGTACGGGCAGACTAGAGTGCGGTAGGGGTGACTGGAATTCCTGGTGTAGCGGTGGAATGCGCAGATATCAGGAGGAACACCGATGGCGAAGGCAGGTCACTGGGCCGCAACTGACGCTGAGGAGCGAAAGCATGGGGAGCGAACAGGATTAGATACCCTGGTAGTCCATGCCGTAAACGTTGGGCACTAGGTGTGGGGCTCATTCCACGAGTTCCGTGCCGCAGCTAACGCATTAAGTGCCCCGCCTGGGGAGTACGGCCGCAAGGCTAAAACTCAAAGGAATTGACGGGGGCCCGCACAAGCGGCGGAGCATGCGGATTAATTCGATGCAACGCGAAGAACCTTACCAAGGCTTGACATGCACCGGAACTGCTCAGAGATGGGTAGGTCTTCGGACTGGTGCACAGGTGGTGCATGGTTGTCGTCAGCTCGTGTCGTGAGATGTTGGGTTAAGTCCCGCAACGAGCGCAACCCTCGTCCTATGTTGCCAGCACGTTATGGTGGGGACTCATAGGAGACTGCCGGGGTCAACTCGGAGGAAGGTGGGGATGACGTCAAATCATCATGCCCCTTATGTCTTGGGCTTCACGCATGCTACAATGGCCGGTACAAAGGGCTGCGATACCGCGAGGTGGAGCGAATCCCAAAAAGCCGGTCTCAGTTCGGATTGGGGTCTGCAACTCGACCCCATGAAGTCGGAGTCGCTAGTAATCGCAGATCAGCAACGCTGCGGTGAATACGTTCCCGGGCCTTGTACACACCGCCCGTCAAGTCACGAAAGTCGGTAACACCCGAAGCCGGTGGCCTAACCCCTTGTGGGACGGAGCCGTCGAAGGTGGGATTGGCGATTGGGACTAAGTCGTAACAAGGTAGCCGTACCGGAAGGTGCGGCTGGATCACCTCCTTTCTAAGGAGCCACACCGGTTCAACCATCAAACGCTTTTTCGTGCTTGTCAGTGTCCTTCGGGAGCTGGTGGGGCGGGGGCGGGTTGGCCGGCAAGTGCCACGCTCAGGCCGTACGTGTCTGAGGTGGGACGCTCATGGGTGGAACATTGACTTAGCGCGAACCCGGTGGGTTGGTCGCTGCTAGTACGTTCGGTTCGCTTCTTCGGGAG
>NZ_FONZ01000010.1 GCF_900113055.1 Flavimobilis marinus | reverse complement strand
TTGAGAACTGTACAGTGGACGCGAGCATCTTTGTATATCAAAGATTCTATGAATCTTTGGTTTCTGCATATTTTGTTGTCAAGTTTTTAAGGGCACAGGGTGGATGCCTTGGCACTAGGAGCCGATGAAGGACGTTGTAGCCTGCGATAAGCCTCGGGGAGTTGGCAAACGAACCGTGATCCGAGGATTTCCGAATGGGGAAACCCAGCTGGACCTTTAAATCCAGTTACCCGCATCTGAATATATAGGGTGTGTGGAGGGAACGTCGGGAAGTGAAACATCTCAGTACCGACAGGAAGAGATATTCCGTGAGTAGTGGCGAGCGAAAGCGGAAGAGGCCAAACCGTATGCGTGTGATACCCGGCAGGGGTTGCGTGTGCGGGGTTGTGGGACCGACCAGGTGGTGCTGCCGCACTGTCAGGGAGTCAGAAAGCCGTGTCATAGTCGAAGGGTCTTGAAAGGCCCGGCGTAGAGGGTGGAACCCCCGTAGACGAAATGGCGCGGCCTCCCGGTCGTCATCCCAAGTAGCACGGGGCCCGAGAAATCCCGTGTGAATCTGGCAAGACCACTTGCTAAGCCTAAATACTACCTAGTGACCGATAGCGGACAAGTACCGTGAGGGAAAGGTGAAAAGTACCCCGGGAGGGGAGTGAAATAGTACCTGAAACCGTGTGCCTACAAACCGTTGGAGCCTCCCTAGCAGGGGTGACAGCGTGCCTTTTGAAGAATGAGCCTGCGAGTTAGTGCTCAGTGGCGAGGTTAACCCGTGTGGGGAAGCCGTAGCGAAAGCGAGTCCGAATAGGGCGATCATAGTCGCTGGGTCTAGACCCGAAGCGGAGTGATCTACCCATGGCCAGGTTGAAGCGCGGGTAAGACCGCGTGGAGGACCGAACCCACTTAGGTTGAAAACTGAGGGGATGAGCTGTGGGTAGGGGTGAAAGGCCAATCAAACTCCGTGATAGCTGGTTCTCCCCGAAATGCATTTAGGTGCAGCGTCACGTGTTTCTTGCCGGAGGTAGAGCTACTGGATGGCCGATGGGCCCTACAAGGTTACTGACGTCAGCCAAACTCCGAATGCCGGTAAGTCAGAGCGTGGCAGTGAGACTGCGGGGGATAAGCTCCGTAGTCGAGAGGGAAACAGCCCAGACCACCAGCTAAGGCCCCTAAGCGTGTGCTAAGTGGGAAAGGATGTGGAGTTGCACAGACAACCAGGAGGTTGGCTTAGAAGCAGCCACCCTTGAAAGAGTGCGTAATAGCTCACTGGTCAAGTGATTCCGCGCCGACAATGTAGCGGGGCTCAAGTACACCGCCGAAGCTGTGGCATTCACATATTTGCTTGATCCCTTGTGGGTCCAGGCGTGTGGATGGGTAGGGGAGCGTCGTGTGGGCAGTGAAGCCGCGGGGTAACCCAGCGTGTGGAGCCCACACGAGTGAGAATGCAGGCATGAGTAGCGAAAGACGGGTGAGAAACCCGTCCGCCGAATGACCAAGGGTTCCAGGGCCAGGCTAATCCGCCCTGGGTAAGTCGGGACCTAAGGCGAGGCCGACAGGCGTAGTCGATGGACAACGGGTTGATATTCCCGTACCGGCGAAGAACCGCCCACGCCGAACCCGGTGATGCTAAGCGCCCGAGCGTGTTCCACCAGCCCTTCGGGGCTACCGGGACATGCAAGGCCGCGACCCGAACCGGTAGTAGGTGAGCGTATTAACAGGGGTGACGCAGGAAGGTAGCCGAGCGTGGCGATGGTAGTCCACGTCCAAGGTCGTAGGGCGAACAGTAGGCAAATCCGCTGTTCATTAAGCCTGAGAGCTGACAGTGACCTCTTATGAGGGAAATCGGTGATCCTATGCTGCCTAGAAAAGCCTCGGCGCGAGGTTCAAACCGCCCGTACCCTAAACCGACTCAGGTGGTCAGGTAGAGAATACTAAGGCGATCGAGATAATCGTGGTTAAGGAACTCGGCAAAATGCCCCCGTAACTTCGGGAGAAGGGGGGCCCAAGGCGTGAACCGACTTGCTCGGGGAGCGTTGCAGGGCCGCAGAGACCAGGGGGAAGCGACTGTTTACTAAAAACACAGGTCCGTGCGAAGTCGCAAGACGATGTATACGGACTGACGCCTGCCCGGTGCTGGAAGGTTAAGAGGACCGGTTAGCTCTTCGGAGCGAAGCTGAGAATTTAAGCCCCAGTAAACGGCGGTGGTAACTATAACCATCCTAAGGTAGCGAAATTCCTTGTCGGGTAAGTTCCGACCTGCACGAATGGCGTAACGACTTCCCCGCTGTCTCAACCGCGAACTCGGCGAAATTGCAGTACGAGTAAAGATGCTCGTTACGCGCAGCAGGACGGAAAGACCCCGGGACCTTTACTATAGCTTGGTATTGGTGTTCGGTGCGGCTTGTGTAGGATAGGTGGGAGACTGTGAAGCCGGCACGCCAGTGTCGGTGGAGTCAACGTTGAAATACCACTCTGGTCGCTCTGGATACCTAACCTCGGTCCGTAATCCGGATCAGGGACAGTGCCTGGTGGGTAGTTTAACTGGGGCGGTTGCCTCCTAAAATGTAACGGAGGCGCTCAAAGGTTCCCTCAGCCTGGTTGGCAATCAGGTGTCGAGTGCAAGTGCACAAGGGAGCTTGACTGTGAGACTGACAGGTCGAGCAGGGACGAAAGTCGGAACTAGTGATCCGGCGGTGGCTTGTGGAAGCGCCGTCGCTCAACGGATAAAAGGTACCCCGGGGATAACAGGCTGATCTTGCCCAAGAGTCCATATCGACGGCATGGTTTGGCACCTCGATGTCGGCTCGTCGCATCCTGGGGCTGGAGTAGGTCCCAAGGGTTGGGCTGTTCGCCCATTAAAGCGGTACGCGAGCTGGGTTTAGAACGTCGTGAGACAGTTCGGTCCCTATCCGCTGCGCGCGCAGGAAACTTGAGAAGACCTGTCCCTAGTACGAGAGGACCGGGACGGACTAACCTCTGGTGTGCCAGTTGTTCCGCCAGGAGCACGGCTGGTTAGCTACGTTGGGAAGGGATAACCGCTGAAAGCATCTAAGCGGGAAGCCTGCTTCAAGATGAGGTTTCCACACCTTCGGGTGGAAGGCCCCCAGCTAGACCACTGGGTAGATAGGCCGGATGTGGAAGGCAGGACTAAAGACTGCTGAAGCTGACCGGTACTAATTGGCCGACAACTTGACTACAACAATATTTGCTACGCGTCCACTGTGCGGTTCCCGAGATACGAACGGG
>NZ_FONZ01000004.1 GCF_900113055.1 Flavimobilis marinus | reverse complement strand
CCCACATAAAAACTGGCTACAAAAACAAAAACTTGCGTTTTCGTTCAATCAACCAAAGGAATCCTCAAGACCACCGAGCCAGCCACCATGTAGCAGCAGACACCAGCAGTCCACGAGGGATATTTGGCATTGACTATCAAGCACACTGTTGAGTTCTCAAGGAACAGACGCTCCCCGATCCACCCTCGCGGGCCGTTCGGAGGCAACCGTTCAAACTTACCCGACCGAACCCATCCTGTCCAACCCCGCGCTTCAAGAGCGCAGAGTCGGGAAGCGAGTCCCGTCGTCCCCAGGGTCGCCGATGTTGTCGGATCCTTGTGGGGGGTTGTGCGGCTTGCCCTGCAGCGTCCCCGTGAGGACCGCTGCTCGGCTGAACCGGCTCGTAGAACATTACACAGCGCGGTCCGGGGATGCAAACAGCCAGGTGACGGGAGGTGGCCAGGAGAAGAACACCTCGGCTCGAGGTCGCTCAGGCGCCCGGCCGCCCATCGAGGGCCGCTGGCCCGGACTCCAGAAGCGCCACGAACGCCGCCTCGTCGAGGATCGTCAGCCCGAGCTCGCGGGCCTTGGCCTCCTTGCTGCCGGCGTTCTCCCCCACGACGACGAAGTCGGTCTTCTTCGACACCGATCCCGCGGCCTTGCCACCGCGAGCGAGGATCGCCTCCTTGGCGCCGTCCCGGCTCAGTGTCTCGAGCGAGCCGGTCACCACGACCGTGAGTCCCTCCAGGGTGCGTTCGATGCTCGCGTCGCGCGCGTCCGCCATCCGCACGCCCGCCGCCCGCCAGGCCTCGACGATCGCGCAGTGCCAGTCCACGGAGAACCACTCGCCCACCGCCGCGGCGATGGTCGGGCCGACTCCCTCGACGGCGGCCAGCTGTTCCGCGGAAGCCGCCATGATGGCGTCCAGCGAGCCGAACTCTGTGGCGAGCGCGCGCGCGGCCGTCGGACCGACGTGCCTGATCGACAGCGCGACGAGCACGCGCCACAGCGGCTGCTGCTTCGCCTTCTCGAGCTCCTCGAAGAGCTTGACGGTCGTCGCCGTCGGCTTCGAAGGAACCTTGGCGGTGGGGCGCGTCCAGAAGAACGGCACCTGCTCCCACCGCCCCGTCCCTGCGCCCTTGGACCGAACCTCCCGCCAGACGCGGACGTCGGCGAGATCGTCAGCGGTGAGGGCGAAGAGCCCCGACTCGTTCTCGAGCACGGGCGTCTGCAGCGGCGCCTCCGCTCCGCCGGGGCGGTCGTGGTCCGGCGCCACGAGCGCCGTCGCCGCCTCCCAGCCGAGCGCTTCGATGTCGAACGCTCCCCGGGAAGCGACGTGGAACACGCGCTCGCGCAGCTGCGACGGGCACGAGCGCTGGTTGGGGCAGCGGATGTCGACGTCGCCCTCTTTCGCTGGGGCGAGGGTGGTGCCGCAGGACGGGCACTCGGTCGGCATGACGAACGCGCGTTCGGTGCCGTCGCGCAGCGCCACCACGGGGCCGACGATCTCGGGGATGACGTCACCGGCCTTGCGCAGCACGACGGTGTCGCCGATGAGCACGCCCTTGCGCTCGACCTCGCTCGCGTTGTGCAGGGTCGCCATCTCGACGGTGGATCCGGCGACCAACGCCGGCTCCATCACGGCGTACGGCGTGACCCGGCCGGTGCGCCCGACGTTCACCCGGATGTCGAGCAGCCGGGTGTTGACCTCCTCGGGCGGGTACTTGTACGCGACCGCCCAGCGGGGAGCGCGGCTCGTCGAGCCCAGCCGACGCTGGAGCGCGAACTCGTCGACCTTGATCACGATGCCGTCCAGCTCGTGCTCGATGTCGTGCCGGTGCACCCCGAAGTGCGCGATCATCTCCTCCACACCCGCGAGCCCCTGCACCACCCGGCTGTGCCCCGAGACCGGGACACCCCATCCCGCGAGGAGGTCGTACGCCGCAGACTGCCGCGTCAGCGGCTCCGCAGGCGCCGAGCCCCACACCAGGGCGCCGATCCCGTGGGCATACATTCGCAAGGGGCGCGAGGCCGTGACCCGCGGGTCCTTCTGCCGCAGCGACCCTGCTGCCGCGTTGCGCGGGTTGGCGAACGGAGCCTTCCCGGCCGCCACCTGGGCGGCGTTGAGGTCGGCGAACTGGTCCACGAGCATGAAGACCTCGCCGCGGACCTCGATGAGCTCAGGGTGCGTCGCGGGGTCGCCCGCGAGCGCGACCGGGACGCCGGCGATCGTCCGGACGTTGAGGGTGACGTCCTCCCCCGTGCGCCCGTCCCCCCGGGTCACCGCACGCACGAGCCTGCCGCGCTCGTAGACGAGGGCGATCGCGAGACCGTCGATCTTCACCTCGCACAGGTAGTGCACGTCCGTCTCACCGATCTCCTTGTGCACCCGCTCGGCCCACGCCGCGATGTCCTCGTGCGTGAAGGCGTTGTCGAGGGAGAGCATGCGCTCGACGTGGTCGACCGCGGCGAAGTCGGTCGAGTAGGTGCCGCCGACGCGCTGCGTGGGCGACTCGGGTGAGCGGAGCTCGGGGAACTGCGCCTCGATGGCCGTCAGCTCGGCGAGCAGGGCGTCGTACTTCGCGTCGGACACCGTCGGGGTGTCTCGGACGTAGTAGGCGAACTGGTGCGCGTCGATCTGCTCGGCCAGCTCGGTCCAGCGGTGCCGTGCCTGGCTCTCAGGTCCCGAAGGTTCGTTCACGGGGACATCATGCCAAGCCGCCCCTGACACGGCCCGTCGACACCGCGGTCGACCGCGGCGACCCGCGCTGCGTCACCCAAGGACCCGGCCCGACGCGGTTCGAGGAGGGTGCGCTCCTCGACCTAGGGTGAGGCCATGACGATCCCCACCCCCTTGCGCGACGACGCCCCCGACCCGTTCCTCTGGCTCGAGGAGGTCGAGGGCACCGCCGCCCTCGAATGGGTCACGGCACGCAACGCCGAGGCTCGCGCCGCGCTGGTCGACGACGCCTTCGTCCGCACGCAGACGGCCGTCCGCGATGTCCTCGACTCGCAGGACAAGATCGCGCACGTCCGCCAGGTCGGGGACTTCCTGTACAACCTCTGGCAGGACGCGGAGCACCCGCGGGGCCTGTGGCGCCGGACGACGTGGGAGCAGTACGAGCGCGACGAGCCCGTCTGGGAGATCCTGCTCGACGTCGACGCCCTGGGCGCCGCCGAGGGCGTGAACTGGGTCTGGCACGGCGCGAACATCCTGCGCCCAGGGCACGACCGCGCGCTGGTTCGCCTGTCGCGCGGCGGGGCCGACGCCGACGTCACCCGCGAGCTCGACCTCACCACGAAGGAGTTCCTGAGCGAGGCGGACGACGCGTTCGTGCGCGCCGAGTCCAAGGGCGCGCTCGCGTGGATCGACCGCGACACCGTGTTCGCCTTCACCGACTTCGGCCCGGGCTCCATGACGCCGTCCGGCTATCCCCGGACGGTGCGCCGCTGGCACCGGGGCACCCCGCTCGCCGACGCCCCGCTCGTGTACGAGGGCTCGGACACGGACATGTACATCAGCGCCTTCCACGACCCCACCCCCGGGTTCGAGCGGGACTTCGTCTCCCGCACGATCGCCTTCTACGCCGACGAGCTCTCGCTGCTCGAGCCCGACGGCAGCCTCACCCTCATCGACGTCCCGGAGTCGGCCGAGGCGTCCGTGCACCGCGAATGGCTGCTCGTGCGCCTGCGCGACGACTGGACGGTCGGCGTGCACACCCATCCGAGCGGGTCGCTCCTGGTGACCGAGCTCGACGCCTTCCTGGCCGGCGAGCGCAACCTGCGGCCGGTCTTCACACCGTCGGCGACGACGTCCCTGCTCGACGCGACATGGACCCGCCACCACCTGGTGCTCACCGTCCTGGACGACGTCCGCCACCGCGTGGAGGTCCTCACCCCGGGCGATTGGGGGACGACGTCGGTGCGCGGGCTGCCGCAGGACGCGACGCTCGAGGTCCGCGCGGTGGACGCCGACGCGAACGATGATCTCTGGGTGGTCGCGACCGGCTACCTGACCCCCACGACGCTCCTCCTGGCGTCCGCGGCCCCCGACGCGCCCGCGGCGCGCACCCTCAAGTCCCTGCCAGCGATGTTCGACGCGGCGGGGCACGAGGTCACGCAGCGGTTCGCCACCTCGCTCGACGGCACGCGCGTCCCGTACTTCCTCGTGCGGCCCGTCGACGCGCCCGGGCCCGTGCCGACGTACCTCAGCGCCTACGGCGGCTTCGAGATCGCGCTGACCCCCGCATACTCGGCGACCCTGGGCCGCGGGTGGCTCGAACGGGGTGGCGCCTACGTCGTGGCGAACATCCGCGGCGGCGGGGAGTACGGCCCCGCGTGGCACCGCGCTGCGCTCAAGCAGCACCGCCACCGTGCGTACGAGGATCTCGCCGCCGTCGCACGGGACCTCGTGGACACGGGCGTGACGACGCAGGCGCAGCTCGCTGTCCAGGGCCGGTCCAACGGTGGGCTCCTGACCGGGAACATGCTCACGCAGTACCCCGAGCTCTTCGGCGCCGTCGTGATCGGTGTGCCGCTGCTCGACATGCGGCGCTTCTCGGTGCTCCTCGCCGGTGCGTCATGGATGGCCGAGTACGGCGACCCCGACGACCCCGCGCAGTGGGAGTTCATCCGCACGTTCTCGCCGTACCACCTGGTCGACGCCGCACGCCCCTATCCCCCGGTGCTCGTGACGACGTCGACGCGCGACGACCGCGTCCACCCCGGGCACGCCCGGAAGATGGCTGCGCTGCTCAGCGACGCCGGGCACGACGTGACGTACTTCGAGAACCTCGAGGGTGGGCACGCCGGCGCCGCCGACAACGACCAGGCCGCGTTCATGGCGACCATCGCCTATGAGTTCTGCTGGCGGGTGCTCACCGGCACGCGCTGACCTCGAGCGGCCTGGTCGGGCGCGCCGCGGCGTCAGTCCGCGGCGCGCTCGGCGACGAGCAGACCCGCCTGCGCGAGGGTGCGCAGGCGCCCGCGCGCCTCCTGCACGTGCGCGCCGTGCCCGGTGAGGCTCAGGACAGTGCGGTCCAGGGCGCGCACCTCGAGGCCGATGCGCCGCCAGGGCACGAGCAGCTGGTCGGCGAGCGCCCGGACGTCCGGACCGGAGCACTGCGACGACGTCGGCGGCGCGAGCACCGGCCACAGGTCCATGCCGCGCTCGACCGCGCGCGCGACGTGCTCCCAGGCGCGCTCGTTCCACGGGCCGAGCCGCAGCCCCACGCCGTCCGCGCCGGCGAGCGCGACCGGCGCGATGCCGAGCCAGGCGTCGCCGACGTGCACGGCCACCCGCACCCCCACCGCCTGCAACGCGCGGACCACGGGCTCGAGCCGCGCGACGAGGTCGGGCCCGGGCACCGCGCGGATGCGTGAGTAGCCCGAGAAGGTCGGGATCACGCCGGCGTTGACCTGGCCGATCAGCGACTCGTCGAGGCGTACGTGGACCTCGGCACCGGGCACGAGCCGGCGCACGTCCGCAACCCGCGCGCACATCCCGGCGACCAGGGCCTGCGCGATCTCGCGGACCGCGCCGTGGTCGGTCAGCACGCGGTCGCCGCGTGCCAGGTAGAGCTCGGACGCCAGCGTCCACGGGCCTGTCGCGGCGAGCAGCACGGGGCCCGTGTAGCCCGACGCCGCGATGGCAAACGCCTCGAGGTCGTCGCGCCACCGCGCGGCGATGCGCTCGGCGTCCCGGCCCGGCCGGTCCGCGAGCTTCCAGCCGTGCGGCCCGAGCTCGACGGGCAGCTGGTCGAGCGCTGCGCAGGTCCGGACGAGCCCGTCGCGCTCGTCTCGCGCGGGCACGCCGGGAACGCCCGTCACCCCGTCCGGCACGTCCGTCAGGTCGCCCAGCACGGCCAGTGCGGCCTCGAGCGGCTCGCTCGCCGGCCACGTCGCCGTGACCGTCACCGCGGGCCCGGGCAGCCCGGGCACGCGGGAGCCGTCCGGTGCGGCGGTCGGGCGCTCCGTCACGCCGAGCGCTCCCGGCGGCGGGCGCGCTCGACCGTGGCCTGGCCCAGGACGCGCGTGCCCCGGTACGCGACGACCGACTGCCCCGCCGCGACCCCGCGCAGCGGCCGTCCGGTGAGCTCGACCTCCATCGCGTCGCGGGGACCCCCGGCGCCGGGGACCGCGCGCACCCGGGCGGGCACCGGTGCGCCGTGCGCCCGCACCTGCACCTCGGCCTCGACCCACTCCCCGGCTCGCACGACGTCGTCGGCGAGCCAGACCGCGTTGTGGCCGAGGATCTCGTCGATCGACAGCAGCTCGGCGGGGCCGACGACGACGGTGTTCGTCGTCGGCTGCACCTCGAGCACGTAGCGGGGCTGGCCGTCGGCGGCCGGGCGCCCGAGACCGAGACCCTTGCGCTGACCGACCGTGTAGCCGTACGAGCCGTCGTGCTCGCCGAGGACCGTGCCGTCGGTGTCCACGACGGCACCGGGCCGTGAACCGAGCCGCTCCCGCAGGAAGCCCTGCGTGTCACCGTCGGCGACGAAGCAGATGTCGTACGAGTCCGGCTTCGCCGACACGCTCAGCCCGCGCCGCTCGGCCTCGGCGCGCACCTCGTCCTTGGAGGCGAAGTCGCCGAGGGGGAAGATCGAGCGCGCCAGGCGCTCGGGGCCCATCACCGCCAGCACGTAGGACTGGTCCTTCGCGTCGTTCGGCGACCGGTGCAGCTCGCGGCGCACGGCGCCGTCCGCCCCGGGCGTCTCGACCACCCGCGCGTAGTGCCCGGTCGCGACGGCGTCAAAGCCGAGTGCGGTGGCCTTGTCGAGGAGCGCCTCGAACTTGATGTGCTCGTTGCAGCGCACGCAGGGGTTGGGCGTACGACCAGCCTCGTACTCGCTCAGGAAGTCCGCGACCACGGTGTCCTCGAACCGCTCGGACAGGTCCCAGACGTAGTACGGGATGCCCAGGACGTCCGCGGCGCGGCGGGCGTCGCCCGCGTCCTCGATCGAGCAGCAGCCGCGCGACCCCGTGCGGAACTGCTGCCGGTTGCGGGAGAGGGCCATGTGTACGCCGACGACGTCGTGCCCGGCCTCGACCGCGAGCGCCGCGGCCACCGCCGAGTCGACACCGCCGGACATCGCGGCCAGGACCCGCACGTCAGCGCCCGCCCATGCTCGATGCGAGGCCCGCCGCGCGGGCCCGGTCGACGACGCCGGGCAGCACCTCGAGCACCCGCGCGACGTCGGCCGCGGTGGTCGATGCCCCGAGCGAGAAGCGCAGCGCGCCGCGGGCGTCGGCCTCGTCGAGCCCGAGCGCCAGGAGCACGTGCGACGGCTGCGGGACGCCCGCCTGGCACGCGGACCCGGTCGAGACGGCCACGCCGGCGGAGTCCAGCAGGTAGAGCAGGGAGTCGCCCTCGCAGCCGGCGAAGGTCAGGTGGGCGTTGCCCGGGAGCCGCCCGGGGCCGCCCCCGGCGGCCTCGGACGTCAGGCCCGCACCGCGCAGGCTCGCGCCCGGCACCGCCGCGAGGATGCCGTGGACGAGCTCGTCGCGGAGCGCAGCCAGGCGCACCGCCTCCCGCTCCCGGCCGGCGACGCTCTCGGCGAGGGCCACGGCGAACGCACGCACGGCGGGCACGTCGAGCGTGCCCGAGCGCACGGCGCGCTCCTGGCCGCCCCCGTGCAGGACCGGCATGAGTTCGAGCCCGCGCCCGGCGAGCAGGGCACCCACGCCGAGCGGTCCCCCGATCTTGTGGCCGGACACGGTCAGGGCGTCGACGCCGCTCGCGGCGAAGTCGACGGGGACCTGCCCAATCGCCTGCACGGCGTCCGTGTGGACGGGCACCCCACGGGAGCGGGCCAGCTGCGCCGCCTCGCGGACGGGCTGCACCGATCCGATCTCGTTGTTGGCCCACATCAGCGACAGCAAGGAGGTGTGCTCGCCGTCGTGGTCGAGCTCGGCCCGCAGCGCCTCGAGGTCCAGCACGCCGGACGCGTCGACGGGAAGCTGGACGACCTCCGCTCCCGCGTGCTCGGCGAGCCAGAAGGCGGGGTCCAGCACGGCGTGGTGCTCGATCGCGGACACCAGCACGCGCATCCGCTCGGCGTGGCCCGTCCGGCGGGCCCAGAACAGGCCCTTGATCGCCAGGTTGTCGGACTCGGTGCCGCCGGCGGTGAAGATCACCTCGCTCGGGCGCGCGCCCAGAGCCTCGGCCACCTGCTCGCGAGACTCCTCGACGACGCGGCGCGCGGCCCGGCCGGGGCCGTGCAGCGAGGACGCGTTGCCCACGCACATCATCTGCTCGGCGTAGGCGGCAGCGGCCGCGGGCGACAGGGGGGTCGTCGCGGCATGGTCGAGGTACACGTGCGCAGACTCGGGCGCGAGGGACGTCATGATCGTCCCAGTCTACGAAGCGTCCGGGGCCGTCCCTGCCACGGACGGGTCGCCGGCCCGCTCGCGCAGCAGCGCGGCTGCCCGGGGCAGGACGAGGGCGAGGTCGCCGACGACCGCCAGGTCGCTGATCTCGAACAGCGGGCACTCCGGGTCGGCGTTGACGGCCACAATCACCTCGGAGGCCTGCATGCCCCCGCGGTGGTGCGGCGCACCGCTGATCCCGGCGCCCACGTACAGGCGAGGGGTCACGGTCACTCCCGTCTGGCCCACCTGGGTGTCGTGCTCGATCCAGCCCTCGTCGACGCAGTCGCGCGTCGAGCCGACCGCTCCGCCCAGGACCTCGGCGAGCTCGTGCACCGGCGCGAAGTCTCCGCCCGTCCCGCGGCCCCCCGCGACGACGACGGCGGCCTCGCCCAGCGCGGGTCCCGTCCCCTCGGTCGGGTGGACGGTGCGCGACACGAGCTCGACCCCGCGAGCGTCGGCGCGCGCCGCATCGAGCGTCAGGCTCGTCACTTCGACCTCGGTGGGCACGGCGACCGGGGTCGCCCGCACCGCGTTCGGCCGGACCGTGAGCAGAGCGGTGCCCTCGGGCACCACGCACTCGACGTCCCACGTCCCGGCGAACACGCGCTTGGCGCCCACGACCCCGGCGTCCTCGACGGCGACGCGCGCGGCGTCGATCACGAGGCCAGCACCGAGCAGGTGCGCGGCGCGCGCCAGGATTTCCTTGTTGGCGAACGTCGCCTTGGCGAGCAGGAGCCGCGGGGCGGCGTCGAACGCCTGCTCGACGGCCTGCTGCACCGCGGCGGCGGCCACGGCCGTGAGTGTCGAGGTGCCGCTCACGTGCACGACGCGGGCGGCGCCGTGCGCGGCGAGCTGCTCCAGCGCGGCGGCGACGGGCGGGGTGAACGTCACGACGACGGCGTCGCCGACGTCGCGAGCGATCGTGACGAGCTCGAGGTCGGCCGCGGTGAGCGGCGCGTCGGTGTGCTCGAGGAGCACGGCGGCAGTGGTGGTCATGTCAGATCAGCCCCCGGTCGATGATGAAGTCCGCGAGCGCGCGCCCGCCCGTGTCGCCCGTGCCGTCGTCCGTGACGACGGTCGCGGGCTCCCGCTCGGGCCGTGGCTCGGCCGAGCGCACGACCGCCCGCGCGGCCGCCACGCCGACGCGGTCCGGCTCGAGCCCCAGGTCCGCCAGGGTCCACGTGGTCACGGGCTTCGTGCGCGCCGCCATGATGAGCTTGATGTTGGGGAAGCGGGGCCGGTTGATGTGGTCGGTGACGCTCACCACGGCGGGCAGCGGCGCGCGCAGCTCCTCCGTAACGCCGTCGACCTCGCGCTGCACGGTCGCCGCGCCGTCGGCCAGCGTGAGCGACGTGGCGTTCGTGAGCTGCGGCAGCCCGAGCTCCGCCGCCAGCAGGGCCGGCACGACCGAGCCCAGGCCGTCGAGCGCGGCCATCCCGGCGAGCACGAGGTCCACCGGTCCGTCCTGCTCGAGCCGGCGCACCGCGGCGGCCAGCGTGCGGGCGGTCGCGAAGTAGTCGGAGCCCGCGAGCGCGTCGTCGCTCACGTGCACGCCCGTGTGCGCCCCGAGCTGGAAGGCGCGGCGCAGGGCGTCGACCGCCTCGGCCGGTCCCATCGTCACCGCGACGATCTCCGACGCGGCGCGCGCGTCGTCGTCGAGCGCCTCGAGGATGCGCAGGGCCTCCTCGAGCGGGTGCTCGTCGAGCTCGTTGAGCGACCCGTCGGCCGAGCCGCGGACCACCCGACCGTCCGCGAACGCACGGTCGGAATGGATGTTCGGGACGTGCTTGACGCACACCACGATCCTCATCGGTGCAGGCTCCTTCGTCGGCGGGAATCTCCTGCTCGCAGGCTACCGTGATGCGCCGCACGCGCCCTGTCCCGCGAGGCGACCCGTCCGGCTGGTGGGCGCGCGCCATACTGGCGACACACGCCTGGGGGCTCAAGAACGGCGCTGACGCACCGATGAGAGAGGAACTATGACCACCAGCCTGCGTGACGAGCTCCTCACCGTCCCGACCGCTCGCCTCGGCGTGCACGTGGCCGACAACGGCGTCACCGTCGCGGTCCTCGCCTCCCACGCCACCCAGGTGGAGCTGTGCCTGGTCGACCCCACGCCGACGGGCTGGGCCGAGCGTCGGGTGGCGCTCGAGGGCCCCGTGCTCGGCGTGTGGCGCGCGCACGTCCCCGGCGTCCAGCCCGGGCAGCGCTACGGCTTCCGCGTCGACGGTCCCTGGGACCCCCGCGCCGGCCTGCGCTACAACCCCGCCAAGCTGCTGGTGGACCCGTACGCCCGCGGGATCGAGGGAGATCTCGAGTACGGAGCCGAGGCGTTCGGCTACCTCACCGACGCGACGGGCGCGGGCGACCCCTACGGGCCCCGCAGTCCGCACGACTCGCTCGGCCACGTCCCGCTCAGCGTCGTCGTCGGGCCCGGGTTCACGCCCCGCACGGCCGACCGGCCCCGCGTGCCGTGGTCCGACACGGTGCTGTACGAGGCCCACGTGCGCGGTCTCACCATGAACCTCCCCGATGTGCCCGCGGAGCTGCGCGGCACCTACGCCGGCGTCGCGCACCCCGCGACGATCGCGCACCTGCGCGCGCTGGGCGTCACCACGATCGAGCTGTTGCCCGTCCACGCGTCGACGAACGAGCACCACCTCGTCGACAAGGGCCTGACGAACTACTGGGGATACAACACCATCGGGTTCTTCGCCCCCGAGCCCCGGTACGCGATGGCGTCCTCGCGTGCGGCCGGTGCCGGCGCCGTGCTGGACGAGGTCAAGGGCATGGTCCAGCTGCTGCACGAGGCGGGCATCGAGGTCGTGCTCGACGTCGTCTACAACCACACGTGCGAGGGCGGGACGGGTGGGCCGCAGGTGAGCTGGCGCGGCCTCGACCCCACCGTGTACTACCGCCACGACGGCGGGTCGCCCGCCCAGTTCGCGGACGTCACCGGCTGCGGGAACACCCTCGACTTCCGCCGTACCCCGGTCGTCCGGATGGCGCTCGACTCGCTGCGCTTCTGGGCCTCCGAGGTCGGCGTCGACGGTTTCCGCTTCGACCTCGCCGTGACGCTCGGACGTGGCCACGACGGCTACACGGCCGACCACCCGTTCCTCGTCGCGCTGCAGACGGACCCCGTGCTGAGCGAGCTCAAGCTGATCGCCGAGCCGTGGGACGTCGGGCCCGGCGGGTGGCAGACCGGGCGCTTCCCGGCCCCGTTCGCCGAGTGGAACGACCGGTTCCGCAACGCGGTGCGCAGCTTCTGGCTGACCGACGCCGCCGAGGCCTCCCGAGGGCGCGCCACGCACGGCGTCCGGGAGCTCGCCACCCGCCTGTCGGGCTCCGCGGACCTGTTCGGCTACGGCGACCCGCCCGGTCTGCGCGGGCCGGCGGCGTCGATCAACTTCGTGACCGCGCACGACGGCTTCACCATGGCCGACCTCACCGCCTACGACCACAAGCACAACGAGGCGAACGGCGAGGACGGGCGCGACGGGAGCAACGACAACCGGTCGTGGAACCACGGGTACGAGGGCCACGCGGACGCGGAGGTCGTCGGCTCGGAGATCGCCGCCCTGCGGCGCCGCTCGCACCGCAACCTGCTCGCGACCCTGCTGCTGTCCGCCGGGACGCCCATGATCACCGCCGGCGACGAGACGGGACGCTCGCAGCACGGCAACAACAACGCCTACTGCCAGGACAACGCCCTGTCGTACCTCGACTGGGACCTCGACGCCGACGCACGCAACCTGCTCGCCACGACGTCGTACCTGCTCACGCAGCGCCGGGCCCTGTCCGCGCTGCGCGCCGAACGGTTCTTCCACGGCCGGCCGCACCCGGGCGGCGCCGAGGACGAGCTCGACCTGGCATGGTTCACGATCGCGGGCACGCCGTTCTCCGACGCGGACTGGCACGACACCTCGCACCGTGCGATCCAGATGCTGCGTCGGTCCGACGGCCCCGAGGACCCCGCCGTCCTGCTCGCCGTCAACGGCGCCCTCGACGCGCTCGAGGTCACCCCCGCGGCAGGTCTGCGCTGGGAGCTGCTCTGGGACAGCACCTGGGAGCACCCCGACGAGCGCTTCGCCGCAGGCGACGACGCGCCCGCGACCATGGAGCCGCTGAGCGTGCGGCTGTACGCCTCCGTGCCCGGCTGACGCCAGCACCGCTATGCTCGGCGCACCATGACCAGGGGGCAGACGACCGAGCGCGCACGCGAACGCCCGAGACCCGCCGCCGCCGCGGCCACCGCCGTCGTGTCGGACGCTGAGCGGCTGCTGCGCCGCAACGGGCTGGCCCTCCTGATCGAGGGATACTCGGCCGAGCGCGACGTGTTCGGCCGCGCGGCACCCTTCCTGCTCCTGGTCCTGCTCACCCAGCTCGCGGGGGCCGCGAACCTCTCCTGGAGCGCGGCGGCCAACACTCTCGCCGTCCTCGGCGGGCTCCTGCTCGTCGGGACCGTGTACGCGGTCCTCAACCGCGTCCGCGGCCGCGCGTGGAACACGCTGCCGCAGAGCGTGGACACCCCGGAGCTGGCCTTCTTCGTGCTCGCCCCCGCGCTGCTGCCGCTGGTCTTCGGCGGGCAGCTCACGGCCGCCGTGGTGACGGCGGCCGCGAACACGGCCCTGCTGGCGCTCGTGTGGTTCACCGTCCGCTACGGATTCGTCTCGACGCTCTGGTGGGGCACCGCGCGCGTCGTCGACGAGCTCGCCGCGAGCCTCGGCCGGCTGGTCCGCCTGCTGCCGCTCCTGCTCGTCTTCTCGCTCGTGCTGTTCTTCAACGCCGAGATCTGGCAGGTGTTCGACGCCGTGCCCCCCACGGGGACCCTCGTGCTCGGCGTCGTGTTCGCGGCGCTGATCGCGCTCGCGCTCGGCCTGCACCTGCCCGAGGAGGTCGCCGCCGTCCTGCGCCAGGCGGTGGACCGCGTGCCCGAGGCGGCCGACCTGCCTCCCCTCACCCGCGCCCAGCGCGCCAACGTCTCCGCCATGGTGCTCACCAGCCAGCTCCTGCAGGTCCTCGTGGTCAGCATCGGGGTCGGGGTGTTCTTCGTCGTCGTCGGCACCGTCACGGTCACGGCGGACGTCCAGGAGGCCTGGGGTGTCGTCGGCGGCCAGGTCCTGTGGACCGCCGAGCTCGACGGCACGGCCCTCGTCGTCAACCAGACCTCCCTGCGCGTCGCGGTCGCGATCGCGACCTTCACGGGCCTCTACTTTGCGATCTCGATGCTCACGGACGCGGTCTACCGCGCGGCGTTCATGTCCGCGATCGAGGACCAGCTCACCACCGTCACCCGCACCCGGGTGGCGTATCTGCGTGCCCTGGGCACCGTCGAGGTGCCCGCGGGCTGAGCCCGGCGCGCGGTCCGATCGCGCGTACTACATGCCGGTGGGCCGGTCCGCCGCTAGGTTCGTACTTGTGACGACACTCGAACCCGCCCCCCCAGGCCTCATCGGACGCATCCCCGTGATGGACGTCAGCCCCACGATCGAGCAAGGCCGGTGGCCCGCCAAGGCCGTCGTCGGCGAAGCGGTGCCCGTCCGCGCACGGGTGTTCCGCGAGGGCCACGACGCCGTCGCCGCGACCGCCGTGCTGCTGCGCCCCGACGGCACCGTGCACTCGACCGCCCGCATGGTGGACGTGGCGCCCGGCCTCGACTGGTTCGAGGCGCGCGTGGCGCCCGACGCCGAGGGCGCCTGGTCGTTCCGCGTCGAGGGCTGGTCCGACCCGTACGGGACGTGGGCCCACGACGCCGCCATCAAGATCGAGGCCGGCATCGACGTCGAGCTCATGCTCGCGGAGGGCATCCGCGTCCTCGAGCGCGCCGCGTCGCGCCGGAACCTGCCCAGCAGCGCGCGCGCTGCGCTCGCGAACGTCGTGCTCGCGCTCCAGGACACCACGATGCCCCCGCCCACCCGGCTCGCTGCGGCGCTGGGCCCTGACGTGCGTCGGATCCTCGTCGAGGACCACCCGCTGCGCGACCTCGTCTCGCCGTCGGCCACCTATCCGCTCCAGGTCCACCGCGAGCGCGCCCTGGCCGGCTCCTGGTACGAGTTCTTCCCCCGGTCCGAGGGCGCCACCTACGACGCCGCGACCCAGTCGTGGACGTCGGGCACCTTCGCGACGGCCAGCGAGCGGCTCCCCGGCATCGCCGCCATGGGCTTCGACGTCGTCTACCTGACGCCGGTGCACCCCATCGGCACGACCTTCCGCAAGGGCCGCAACAATTCCCTCACCGCGGAGCCTGGTGACCCCGGTTCGCCGTACGCGATCGGGTCCCCCGACGGCGGGCACGACGCCATCCACCCCGAGCTAGGGACGTTCGACGACTTCGACGACTTCGTGGCACGGGCGCAGGACCTCGGCATGGAGGTCGCGCTCGACCTCGCGCTGCAGTGCTCCCCCGACCACCCCTGGGTCACCGAGCACCCCGAGTGGTTCACCACGCGCGTGGACGGCTCGATCGCCTACGCCGAGAACCCGCCCAAGAAGTACCAGGACATCTACCCCCTGAACTTCGACAACGACCCCGCGGGGATCTATGCCGAGGTGCGGCGCGTCGTCCAGGTGTGGATCGACCACGGCGTCACCGCGTTCCGCGTCGACAACCCGCACACCAAGCCCCTGCCGTTCTGGCAGTGGCTCATCGAGGATGTCGCGAAGGACCACCCCGACGTAATCTTCCTCGCGGAGGCCTTCACGAAGCCCGCGATGATGGAGGCGCTCGCGCGCATCGGGTTCCACCAGTCGTACACGTACTTCACCTGGCGCAACACCCAGGAGGAGCTCGCCGAGTACTTCACGGAGGTCAGCGGCGAGCTGGGCTCGTGGATGCGCCCGAGCTTCTGGCCGACGACGCACGACATCCTCCCCCCGTACCTGCAGCACGGCGGGGAGCCGGCCTTCGCGATCCGCGCGGCCCTCGCCGCGACCGCGTCGCCCACGTGGGGCATCTACTCCGGGTACGAGTTCTCCGAGCGCGTGCCGCGCCCGGGCGTCGAGGAGCAGATCGACAACGAGAAGTACGAGTTCCGTCCCCGCGACTGGGCCGCGCCCGAGGCCGCCGGGATGACGACGTTCCTCACCCGGCTCAACGAGATCCGGCGGGACCACCCCGCCCTGCGCCAGCTGCGCAACCTCACGGTGCACCCCACGACCAACGACCAGGTGCTCGCGTTCTCGAGCCACCTGGACGGGGCATTCACCGCGGACGGCCGGCCCGACACCGTGATCAGCGTGGTCAACCTCGACCCGTGGAGCCCCCAGGAGGCCATGGTCGACCTGGACCTCGCGGCCCTCGGCATCGACGAGACCCCCGGCACGGAGCCGGCCTTCAACGCGCACGACCTGCTCACCGACGAGACCTTCGCCTGGGGTGCCCGCGTCTTCGTGCGCCTGGAGCCGAACCGGCACGTCGCCCACATCATCGAGGTAGGACACCCATGAGCCCCGCCGAGTGGAACCAGAAGAACCCACCCACCGTTCCCGTGCCCGTCGCGCCGGGTCCGCCCACGACCCCTGCCGCCCCGGCCGAGGGTCCCGTCGTGCGCCGGGAGCCACCGCCCCTGACTGCGCCGCTGCCCGTCCAGGCGCTGCCCGCGAAGCGGCAGCCCGTGGCGCCCATGGTGCCCCGCGAGCTGTCCGACGACCCCGAGTGGTATCGCACCGCGGTCTTCTACGAGGTGATCGTCCGCGCGTTCTCCGACTCCACGGGCGCCGGCACCGGAGACCTGCGCGGCCTGATCGACCGGCTCGACTACCTGCAGTGGCTCGGCATCGACTGCCTGTGGCTCCCGCCGTTCTACCCCTCGCCCCTGCGGGACGGCGGGTACGACGTCGCCGACTACACGTCGATCGCCGACCAGTACGGCAGCATCGAGGACTTCCAGGAGCTGATCTCGCAGGCGCACGCCCGCGGCATCCGCGTCGTGATCGACCTCGTGATGAACCACACCAGCGACGCGCACCCGTGGTTCCAGGCCTCGCGCGCCGACCCCGAGGGCCCGTACGGCGACTTCTACGTGTGGAGCGACGACAACACCAAGTACGGCGACGCCCGCATCATCTTCGTCGACACCGAGACCTCGAACTGGTCGTTCGACCCGGTCCGGCGCCAGTACTACTGGCACCGCTTCTTCTCCCACCAGCCCGACCTCAACTTCGAGAACCCGCACGTCGTCGAGGCCATGCTCGACGTCACGCGGTTCTGGTGCCGCGTCGGCGTCGACGGCTTCCGCCTGGATGCCGTGCCCTACCTCTTCGAGGAGGAGGGCACCAACTGCGAGAACCTCCCGCGCACGCACGAGTTCCTCAACACGGTGCGCTCGATGATCGACGCGGAGTTCCCCGGACGCATCCTGCTCGCGGAGGCCAACCAGTGGCCCAACGACGTGGTGGCGTACTTCGGCACGGAGGAGAAGCCGGAGTGCCACATGTGCTTCCACTTCCCCGTCATGCCGCGCATCTACTACGCCATCCGGGACCAGCGGGCGAGCTCGATCCTCGACATCCTCGCGGACACCCCCGAGATCCCCGCCGGCGGCCAGTGGTCGACGTTCCTGCGCAACCACGACGAGCTCACGCTCGAGATGGTCTCGACCGAGGAGCGCGCCAGCATGTACGGCTGGTACGCCCCGGACCCGCGCATGCGCGCCAACGTCGGGATCCGCCGCCGCCTCGCCCCGCTGCTGGAGAACTCCCGCAAGGAGATCGAGCTGAGCCACGCGCTGCTGCTCTCCCTGCCGGGCAGCCCGTGCCTGTACTACGGCGACGAGATCGGGATGGGCGACAACATCTGGCTGCCGGACCGCGACGCGGTCCGCACGCCCATGCAGTGGACCCCGGACCGCAACGCCGGCTTCTCGACGGCCGACCCCGGCAAGCTGTACCTGCCGCTGATCCAGTCGCTCGTGCACAACTACGAGGGCACCAACGTCGAGTCGCAGCTCGCCCAGCCGTCGTCACTCCTGCACTGGGTCCACGGCATGCTGTCCGTGCGCCGCAAGCACCGGGCCTTCGGGACCGGGGCGTTCGTGCCCGTGGTCAGCGAGAACGACGCGGTGCTCTCCTACCTGCGCGTGACGGACGACGAGACCATCCTCTGCGTCGCGAACCTGTCCGCCACGGCGCGCGCCACGCGGCTGCACCTGCCGGACCACGCCGGCTTCGAGCTGGTCGACGTGTTCGGCGGCTCCGGCCTCGGTGTCGTCGGCGACGACGGCACGATCAGCTGGACGCTCGGCTCGCGCGACTTCTACTGGGTGAGCGTCACCGCACCCGCGCGGACGGAGCAGACCGTGTCCGGCGGCAGGGAGGCAGCCCGATGACCCGCACCGGACTCGACCTCACCGAGCAGCTCGGACCGTTCGTCCTCGCTGACACCCCCACCGAGACAGAGCTCGACGCCCTGCGGGCCTGGCTCCCCGGGCGGCGCTGGTTCCCGGTCAAGCACGGCTCGGCCCGGATCGAGCCGTGGCTGAGCGTGCGGTTCGGCGACGGCAGCGACCCGGTGATCCACCTCCTGCGCGTGCAGGGCGAGGGCGAGCCCGTGGTCGTGCAGGTGCCCGTCGTCCGCCGGACCGACGTGGCCACCGACGCGCCGGAGCGGATAGCTGAACTCGACGGCACCGTGCTGATCGACGCCTGCTACGACCCCGTGTTCTGGGCGTCGTGGCTCGCCCTCGCGCAGTGGGGCGAGGCCGACTCCCGCGACGGCGTCGACACCGATCTCGCCGGCGCGCGCGTGCTCGCGGTCGAGCAGTCCAACACCTCGATCCTGTTCCCGAAGGTCGCCGGCGGCGCGATCTGCAAGGTGTTCCGGACGGTCGCCGTGGGTGCCAACCCGGACGTGGACATCCCCCGCGCGCTCGTGCAGGCGGGCTGGGCCGGGGTGCCGCGGCCGTACGCGTGGCTCGAGCTCGCGTCGTCCGAGCACGGCATCGACCTGATGGACCTCGGCGTGCTGTGCGAGTTCGTCGACGGGGCCAGCGACGGGTTCCAGCTCGCCTGCGCGTTCGCGACCGACGAGCGCAGCTTCACCGACCAGGCGCGCGACCTCGGCCGCACCGTCGCCGAGATGCACCTCGCGCTCGCCCGCGCGATGCCGAGCGCCGGTCAGACCGTGGGCCTCGAGTGGCTGCGGACCGAGTTGCGCCGCCGCGCCCGCGGCGCGGTCGACGCCGTCGACGCGCTCGGCTCCCGCGCCCGTGCGATCGAGCAGCTGCTCGCCCAGCTCGGCGCCGCGCTGCCGGACGCCGCCGACCACCTGCTCGAGCTGCAGCACGTCCACGGAGACCTGCACCTCGGGCAGGCGCTGTGGGCCGAGGACACCGGGTGGCGCATCCTCGACTTCGAGGGCGAACCGATGCGTCCCGTCGCCGAGCGCATCCGCCCGGACCTCCCCGTGCGCGACGTCGCCGGGATGCTGCGCTCGTTCGACTACGCAGCAGCGGTGGGCCAGGCGAACGACCCGCAGTGGGCGCTCGACGCCCGCGAGGCCTTCCTCGCCGGATATCGCGCCGTCCTCCCCGAGCCCGACGCGGAGGCGCTCGCAGCGCTCGAGCAGGACCTCGTGCTCGCCCTCGAGCTCGACAAGGCCCTCTACGAGGTCGTCTACGAAGCCAACAACCGGCCCGACTGGCTGTGGATCCCCCTGCAGGCCGTCGACCGCATCCTCACCCAGGCTCACGGGTAGCGCCGGACCCCCGCCCGTTCGACCGCCGCTCACGACTCAGTAGTGGAAAGGTAGCCCCATGAACGCGCCCCTCCCGAACGCCACCCCGGTCCACCCGGACACCCTCGCCGCGATCGCCGCCGGCCGCCACCACGACCCGCACACGGTGCTCGGCCCGCACGTGGCCGACGGCGCCACGACCGTCCGCGTCCTGCGACCGCTCGCCGACGCGGTGACGATCACGACGGCGACCGGCCGGCACGAGGCCGCGCACGAGCAGGACGGGGTGTGGGTCGCCGTGCTCCCCACCGCGCAGGTACCCGACTACCGGGTCGAGGTCCGCTACGGGGACACCCTCACGACTCTCGACGACCCGTACCGGTTCCTGCCCTCCCTCGGGGAGATGGACCGCCACCTGATCCGCGAGGGTCGGCACGAGGAGCTGTGGACCGTCCTCGGTGCCAACCTCAAGACCTACCCGGGGCAGCTGGGCGCTGTCCGCGGCACCGCGTTCGCCGTGTGGGCCCCGAACGCCCAGGCCGTGCGTGTCGTCGGCGACTTCAACCACTGGCAGGGCGCCTCGCACGCCATGCGGACCCTCGGGGACTCGGGCGTGTGGGAGCTGTTCGTGCCCGACGTCGGTGCTGGCACCCGCTACAAGTACGAGATCCTCACGCGGGACGGGTCGTGGCGCCAGAAGGCCGACCCCATGGCGAAGGGCACCGAGGTGCCGCCCGCGACGGCGTCCGTCGTCGTCGAGGCCCACCACACCTGGTCGGACGAGGCCTGGCTCGCCCAGCGCGCGGCGACCGACCCGCACAGCGCTCCCCTGTCCATCTACGAGGTGCACCTGGGCTCGTGGCGACCGGGCCTGAGCTACCGGGAGCTCGCCGAGCAGCTGACCGACTACGTCGTCGAGATGGGCTTCACCCACGTCGAGCTGATGCCCGTCGCGGAACACCCGTTCGGTGGCTCCTGGGGATACCAGGTCACCTCCTACTACGCCCCGACGTCGCGGTTCGGCAGTCCGGACGACTTCCGCCACCTGGTCGACTCGCTGCACCGTGCCGGCATCGGCGTGATCCTCGACTGGGTGCCGGCGCACTTCCCCAAGGACGAGTGGGCGCTCGCGCGCTTCGACGGCACCGCGCTGTACGAGCACGCCGACCCCCTGCGCGGCGAGCAGCCCGACTGGGGCACCTACGTGTTCGACTTCGGCCGCAACGAGGTCCGCAACTTCCTCGTCGCGAACGCGACCTACTGGCTCGAGGAGTTCCACATCGACGCGCTGCGCGTGGACGCCGTCGCCTCGATGCTCTACCTCGACTACTCGCGCACGGCGGGCCAGTGGCGTCCGAACGCGCACGGCGGCCGCGAGAACCTCGAGGCGATCGCGTTCCTCCAGGAAACCAACGCGACCGCGTACCGTCGCAGCCCCGGCATCATGATGATCGCCGAGGAGTCCACCGCCTGGCCGGGCGTCACGGCTCCGACCGACGCGGGCGGGCTCGGGTTCGGCCTCAAGTGGAACATGGGCTGGATGAACGACACCCTGCGCTACCTGGCGGAGGAGCCCATCAACCGGCGGTACCACCACAGCGAGATCACCTTCTCGCTCGTGTATGCCTACTCCGAGCAGTTCGTGCTCCCGCTCAGCCACGACGAGGTCGTGCACGGCAAGGGCTCGATCCCCCGCAAGATGCCCGGCGGCGACTGGCAGCAGCTCGCTGGCACGCGCGCGCTCCTCGCCTACCAGTGGGCGCACCCGGGCAAGCAGCTGACGTTCATGGGCATCGAGCTCGCGCAGGGCACCGAGTGGAACGAGAACGCCGGCCTGGACTGGTACCTGCTGGACCACGAGCCGCACCGCGGCGTGCAGCGCACCGTCCGGGACCTCAACCGGTTCTACCGGGACGAGCCCGCCCTGTGGGAGCTCGACCACACGCCCGACGGCTTCGCGTGGCTCGACGCCCAGGCGGCCGACGAGAACATCCTCGCCTTCGTCCGCCGGAGCGTCGGCGGACGGATGGTGGCGGTCGTCATCAACTTCGCGGACACCACCCACGAGGGCTGGCGCCTGCCGCTGCCCGCCGGCGGCGTGTGGCGCGAGGCGCTCAACACCGACGCCGAGGTCTACGGAGGCTCCGGCGTCGGCAACCTGGGAGCCGTCCAGGCCGAGGAGGTCCCCCGCATGGGCCAGCCCTTCTCCGCAGGCGTCCGGGTGCCGCCGCTCGCCGCCTTGTACCTCGTGCACGAGGGCTGACGCAGCGGAGGCGGCCGGGTCACCCCGGCCGCCTCCGTGCTCAACAGCAGTGCGCCGGCCCGCGCCGGCGCCTCAGTACAGCGCGGTCGCCAGCCGACGCCTTGCCGGAGCCACCCGGGGGTCCTGCGGACCGAGGATCGCGAAGTAGTCGAGGAGCCGCACGCGCAGCGGCTCGCGCTCGTCGCCGCCGACGCGCGCGACGAGCTCCAGCAGGCGCCCGAGCGCATCCTCGACGTGCCCACCGACCAGGTCGAGGTCGGCCGCGGCCAGCTGGGCAGCCACGTCGTCGGGCTGCTGTGCGGCGGCCTCGCGCACCGCAGCCAGGTTCGCCGTCGCCGTCCGCGCCAGCAGCTGCACGTTCGCCAGGCCCGCGGCCGCCTGCGCGTCTCGCGGGTCCTCCTTCAGGGCCTGGGTGTACGCCGCGATCGCGCTGTCCAGGTCCCCCTCCTCGATGGCCTCGTAGGCGGCCGCGTGCAGCGGGGGGAGCTCGGGCTCCGGGTCGGCGGCCGGGGCGTCAGCCTGCTCGGGGTCGCTCGTCCCGTCCACCCGACCCGTGATGCCGTTCGACTCGGCCGCGGTGAGGACCTGGTCGAGGACCTCACGGACCTGGGCCTCGTCGGCCGCGCCCTGGAAGAGCGGCACCGGCTGGCCGCCGAGGATCGCGACGACCGTCGGGACACCCTGGACCTGGAAGGCCTGGCCGATGGTCGGGTGCTCCTGCACGTCGATCCTGGCGAGCAGCAGCCGCCCGCCGTAGGACTCGACGACCGTCCCGAGCAGGGCGCCGAAGCGCGCGATGGCCTCGTCTGTCGCGATCCACAGCAGGGCGACGACCGGGACCTCGCGGGACCGGTCGACGAGCGCTGGGAAGGTCTGGGTCGTGACGTCCTCGACGACGCCGCCGGCGGCCGGCGCGCCTCCGGGGGCGCCGGGCGGCGGAGCGGACGGACGCCCGAAGGACGCGAGGTCGACGGCGCCGCGGACGTCCAGGCGCGGGTCGGGGATCGGCTGGGTCATGAGTCACTCCTGGGTCTGAGCCGCGTCGAGGCGCGGCCTCGGCGGGCAGGGTCGGGTGCGGTCAGGACGGGATGTCGGCGGCGGTCGCGACGTGCTCGACGCCCAGCACCACGGGCGCCTCGTCGGTTCCCTCCGCCGGCAGGTAGAGGGCGACGGTCGAGGTGTAGGAGATCGACATCTCGTTCTCCACGTCGAGCTTGCGCGCGAGCGCCTTCTCGATCTGCGACCCCGGAGCGATCGTCGCGCCCTTCTCGGCGACGCGGTCCTCGAGCGCGGTCATCTCCCCCACCACGACGACGCCGCCGTCGACCGTCTCGAGGGCCCGAACCGAGCCGGGCACGGCCGAGAAGGTCAGGGTCTGCTTGCCGTCCGCTGCCTCGAGCGCCTCGTTCTGGAGCTTCTTGATCTGCGCGATCTGCTGTCGGAACGGGTCGTCCGCGAAGAGCTCCGCGTGCTCGGACTTGCTTCCCTTGCTCAGCACGTCGGCGTAGGCGGCGACGGCGGCGTCCGGGGTCATCACGTAGCCCTCGGCGTCGGCCGCCGCCTGGGCGGACCCGGTGGCCGCGGCGGCGAACGCCGGCAGCTCGACGTTCGGGAAGAGCCGCACCCACGCCCAGAGCTGGTACTGCGCTCGGGCGGACGGCTGCTCGAGCACGAGCAGGCGCTCGGTCTGCAGCTCGGGCTGCTCCGAGACGGCCAGGACCACCCGCGGCCACGTCTCGGCGGTCGAGACCATGACGCTCTTGGTCGCGGTGGGGAGCTGAGTCACGTACTCCGTGGTCTCGAGCACCTCGGCGACCAACAGCTCGGTGCGACGGATCTTGCGCGCGGGTCCCGTCAGGCGCGCGTCGACGGCGTCGCGGTCGAGCTCGGTGGAGGCCTGCTCGAGCGCGGTCCCGACGTCGGCCAGCACCGCCTTCACCTGCTCGGGGGCGAGGACGGGACGCGCGGCGACGGGCGGCGCCTCGGGGTCGGGGGTCGGGATCTCCGGCGCGCACGCCGTGAGGCCGAGCGCCAGGACCAGCGCGGCGGCGCCGGTCCTCGTCCGGGTGCGCTGGGCGGAGCGGGTCATCGGGCACCTCCGGTGCTCGTCGGCGGGGCGGTCGTGCCGCCGGTCTCGTCCGCGGCGGGCGCTTCGTCCGCAGCAGGCTTGCTGGTGCCGGCGGACTCGGTGTCGCGGTCCGGCTGGTAGGGCGCCCAGCTCGTCTCTCCGAAGCCCCAAGCCTGACGCCACGCGTCGGCCCGCGTGGCTTCCGGTGAGCTCGGCTGGGCAGCAGTCTCCGGCGCCGTCGGGGTCTCCTGCGGCTCGGGCACCTGAGGCGTGGGACCCGTGGACGTGGCGCGCCGTACGGCGGGAAGCATGCCGGTGCGTGGCCGCGCGCGCCGTTCCGCGGCGCGGGCGGCCTTCTCCGCGGCCTCGCGCTCGGCGGCCTCCCGCTCGGCGAGCTCGCGCAGCTCGCGGCGCGTCATGGCGCTGCGGGCGGCAGCCGAGACCGTGCCGGCGGCTGCGGGCCCGGCCGCGAGTGCGCTGTCGTCGCCCGGGACCGCGATGCCCGGCGCCGGGCTCCCGGCGGGCGCGGTGTCCCGGCTCGGTACACCCGCGGGCGGTGTCGTTGCGGCGGCCGAATCCGGCTCGACCGCGGTCCGCCGCCGGCGTGCGCGCAGCAACTCTCGCACCAGGACCGCCGCGCCGACGAGGAGCAGGATCGCTCCCGCCACGACACCGGGAACCAGCAGCGGGGTCGAGACCTCGCGAGGCCAGGAGAGCTCGAGCTCCGGGCTCACACCGTCCGCGCCCGGCACCACGACGAGCGCCTGCACTCGACCGGCCGGGGCGTCCCACGTGAGGGAGGCGGTGCCCTCGCCGCGGGCGCTGGCGATCCACATGTCCGACGCCGTCGGGTCCGGGAGGCCTTCCTCTGCCGGCGTCGGATCACCGTCGCCTGCGTCACCCGCCTGCGTGGCGAGCGTCGTCCACGACTCGAGGCCGGTGATCTCCACGACGGGGTCGGCACCGACCCAGCCCGCGACGTCGCGCTCGTCGCCCAGCACGAGCGCGACCGGGGCGCCGTCCCGAGCGCGTGCCGTCAGCGTGACCTCGTCGCCCACGAGGTCGAGGACCCCGGGTGCGGTCGTCATCATGGCCACGTCGCTCGCCGCGGCGCGGGCCGTGACGACGTCCGAGGGTCGCCAGATGGTCGCGGAGGCAGTCGCCACCGCGATCGCGGCCAGTCCGAGCACTACGAGCAGCACGCCTACGACGCGTCTGAGCACCGTCACAACCTTCCTGTCGGTCCGACCAGCCTACGGCGCTCGCCCCTGCGCCGTCGCCGCGCGCGTGCGCACGAGTCCAGCCCGATAGTGTGTACCAGCAGAGCCATCGCGTCGACCGTGACCCCTGACCACCGATTGAAGAGGCCAGAGCAGTGTCTGAAGATCGTCCTCTCTTCCCCGTCGTCATGCGCGGCTACGACCGCGCTCAGGTCGACGGTGAGCTCGCCCGCCTCACCGCACAGCTCGAGACCGCGCGCTCCCAGGTCTCCGCGCTGGACGAGCGCGCGATGCAGATCGGTGGTGAGCTCTCGGAGGCCCAGCGCCAGCTCCGCGAAGCCGAGCGTCCTACCTACTCCGGGCTCGGCTCGCGCATCGAGCAGCTGATGCGCTCCGCCGAGGAGCAGTCCTCCGACGTCGTCGCGCAGGCCAACGCCCAGGCGTCCGACACCCTGGCTCGCGCGAAGCTCGCCGCCGGCCAGGTCCGCGCGCGCGCCGAGAACGAGGTCGCGGAGATCGTCGCCACGGCCCGGCGGGAGGCCGAGGAGACCCGCGCCGCGGCGGCCACGGAGGCCGAGAGCACGGTGACGTCCGCGCAGCGTCGCGCCGAGGAGATGGTGAGCTCCGCCGAGCGCGAGGCCGCACGGATCCAGGGCGTCTCCCAGACCGAGGTGAGCGAGCGCCGTGCCACGCTCGAGCGCGAGATCGCCACCGCGCGCGCCACGGCTGAGCGCGAGACCACCGAGCTCCGCGTCACGACGGAGCGCGACGCCGTCGAGCTCCGGTCGCGCACCGAGGCTGAGACGAGCGCGCTGCGCGAGGAGGCCGAGCGCTACGCGCAGGACCTGCGCCAGACGGCGGACGTCGAGACCAGCCAGCTGCGTCGCCAGACCGAGCAGGACGTGGCGGCCCTGCGCGCCGAGGTCGAGACCGAGACCACGACGCTGCGCACGAGCACCGCCAGGGACGCCGCCACGCTGCGCGAGGAGGCCGAGAGCGCCGCGGCCCAGGTCCGCGCGAGCGCCCAGGAGTACGCGGACACGCTGCGCACGACGGCCGAGAAGGAGACCACCGAGCTGCGCCGGCGCACCGCGGCCGAGACCAGCGCCCTGAAGAAGGAGGCGGACCAGTACGCAGCGCTCACCCGGACGACCGCCGAGCGGGAGACCACGGAGCTGCGCGACCGGGTCGCCGACGAGGTCGCGCAGCTGCGCGCCGACGCCCAGAGCGAGGTCGAGGAGCAGCGCGCGGACGCCGAGCGCTACGCCGCCGACCTTCGCGCGACGGCCGAGCGGGAGACCACCGAGCTGCGGACGACCACCGAGCTCGAGGCCGCCACGCTGCGGGAGCGGGCCGCCCGGGAGACCACCGAGCTCCGCGAGGCCACCGAGCGCGCCGCAGCGGACCTGCGTGAGAGGAGCGAGCGCGAGGCCGCGCAGCTGCGCGAGGCCACGCGGCTCGAGGTCGAGCGCACCCGCACCGAGAACCAGCGTGAGGCCGACGACGTCCTGGGTGCCGCCCGTGCCGAGGCCGCGGCGCTGCTCGAGCAGGCACGACAGGCCCTCGCGGACGCGGACCTCGAGATCGCCTCGCGCCATGAGGCGGCCGAGCGCGCCGACAGCGAGCGGCACGACGCCGCTCGTGCGGAGACCGAGCGGATGGTCCGCGACGCCGAGGCGCACGCCGCCGACGCCGAGAACCGGGTGGCCCGCGCGGTCGAGCAGGCCGAGAAGATCCGCCGCGACTCGGACGAGCACGCGAAGGAGCTGCTCGCCGGCGCGCGCCGCAACGCCGACCGCGTGCTGGCCGAGGCCCGCGAGCACGCCGAGAAGACCCTGTCCGACGCCGTGATCGAGGCCGACCGCGAGCGCACCACCGCGCAGCGCCAGGTCGAGGACCTCAACAAGCAGCGCGAGGCGATCACGACCTACCTCGACGAGCTGCGCGCCCTGCTCGGCGGGGACCCGATCCCGAGCCGCGCGACGCTCGAGCGGGCGTCGCAGGCCGAGGAGTCGTTCCAGGCCATGCAGGTGCCGCTCCTGGACGACGACGTCGTGGCGCCTGCCGAGGTCGTCGACGCAGGTACGGTCGACGCTGAGGTGCTCGAGGAGGCCGATCTTCCGGCCGAGCCCGGGACACCGGACGTCCTCAGCGCGGAGGGGGCAGACGACGCGCAGACCGCAGCCGAGGAGACCGACGTCGCGACCGACGCCGAGGCGTTCGACGTGCCGGACGTGGAGCCCGACGACCGCAAGCCCGGCAAGCGCTGAGGCGCCTGCGTGAGCGAGTGGGCTGCCGAGCGGCGCGAGGCTGCGTTCGCGCACGAGGAACGGCTGCGTGCCCAGCGTGAGCAGCAGACGCGCCAGGCGCGCGCGCTGATCGCGGCATTCGTCGCGCGCGCCCAGAGCCAAGGGATCGAGCCCGAGCCGCTCACGGCCCGCGACTACGGCGGGCGCGGGCCGTTCCGGACGGACCGGCGCGGCTGGTACGTCCGGACCAACCAGTCGGCGGCGGTGGGCGAGGACGGCGAGTTCTACGTGCTCGTCGTCGACGGCGGCCTGCGCGCCCGGCTCAGAGGCGCACGGCTGCGCCCGTCGGAGCCGCCGCTCGTGCTCGGGGCGGGCGGCCGCGACGGCGAGTCGATCGACCTGCGCGACGCGCTCGCCCGCGTCGCGCCCGAGGAACCGCGCTAGGCCCGGCGCAGCAGGGTCGCGAGCGCGCTCGCCACCGGCTCGGGGCTCTCGATCGCCGTCATGTGCCCGGCACGGGGCACCTCGACCAGCTGGGTGTCGGCGGCCAGCTGGGCCATCTCTCGCGCCCCCGCAGGGGGCGATAGCTCGTCCTCGTCGCCGACGACGACGACGACGGGACCGGCGAAGCCGCGCAGCACGGCGCTGCGGTCCGGCCGGGCGGCCATCGCGCGCTGGGCCCAGGCCACGCCGAGCGGCCCCTGGTCGCGGATCCACGTCTCGAGCCGCGCGGCGAGGTCCGGGCGCGCGCCGCGGCTCGTGGCGCCGAGGAGGCTCGTGCGCATCCCGAGGACCGCGTCCACCCGGTGCTCGGCCTCCAGCTGGTCGGCGATCCGCAGGCGGTTCGCGCGCGCGTCGTCCGGGTCCGCGGTCGTCTTCGTGTCGAGCAGACCGAGCCCGGCGACCAGCTCGGGGTGCCGCTCCACGAGGGCGAGCGCGACGTACCCGCCCATCGACAGCCCCGCGACGACGGCACGGTCGATGCCCCGGGCCCGCAGGGTCGCAGCGACCGCGTCGGCGGCCAGCTCGATCGAGGGGTCGCCCGACGTGCCGAGCCGCTCGGCGACGTCGGCGCCGACCGGGGACCGGCCCGCGCCCGGGAAGTCGATCCCGAGCACGTGGGGCTCACCCGGCATGAGGTCGACGACGTCGGCCCACATCCGGGAGTCGAGGGGGAAGCCGTGCAGGAGCACGAGGGGCGTCCCGTGCCCCTGGCGCAGCTCTCGGACAGCGAGCAGACCGTCGCGCAGCATCAGTACTCTCCTTCTAGGGTCCGGCCCTCGGGGCCGGCGTCCTCGTCGTCGTCACCGGTGGTCTCGTCACCGGACCAGGTCGTGGGGAGCGGCCCGTGCTCCGGCAGCACGTGCGCGACGATCTCGTCGAGCACCCGGCGCACCGACGGCTCCCCCACCCACAGGTGCTTGGCGCCGTCAACGCCGATCACCGTCGCCTGCGGCACGCGCGCGAAGCGCTGGCGCGCCTCGTCGGGACGCAGGTAGTCGTCGAGCTCGGGGACGAGCACGACGAGCGGCTTGCCCGACGCCGCCCAGGTGTCGAGGTCCGCGTCGGTGGCGCGGTGCAGCGGCGGCGACAGCAGGATCGCGCCCTCGACTGCCGGGTCCGCGCCGTGCATCAGCGCCAGCTCGGTCCCGAACGACCAGCCGACGAGCCAACGGCGCGGCAGGTCGTGGAACTCGGCGTACTCGATCGCTGCGGCGACGTCGTGCCGCTCGTCCGCGCCGCCGTCGAACGCACCCTCGCTCGTCCCCCGGGGCGACCGGGTCCCGCGCGTGTTGAAGCGCAGCACCGCGAGGTCGGCCAGTGCCGGGAGCCGCCACGAAGCCTTGCGCAGGACGTGCGAGTCCATGTAGCCGCCGTGGGTGGGCAGCGGGTGCAGCGTCACGAGCGTCGCCACGGGCGGGCGGTCCTGCGGCAGGGCAAGCTCGCCGACGAGCGTGAGTCCGTCCGCCGTGTGCAGCTCGATGTCCTCGCGACGCGCGGGCAGGACGCTGGTCGCGCGGATCTCGTGCTCGCTGGTCGGCGGTGTGCGGGGGGTCGGGACGCTCGTGTGGTCGCTCATCGCCACGAGCCTAGCCAGGCGCGCGACGCGGGACCACCGGTGCTCACCGGGCGCGCTCCCAGCAGGCCGTGTGCCAGTGACGACGCTCGGCCAGCGCTGCCTCGGGCCCGAAGATCGAGTCGTTCGCCCAGGCGACCACGTGCCCGGTCCCGGGCGCCACCGCCTGGTGACAGCCGGGGCACACGTAAGACTTCTCGGCGCCCCGGACGCGCTGCACGGTCCACTCCTCGCTTCCGCGGCGCTGGGTGGTGCGGCCCCCGGTCGCACGCTCGAGGTCCAGCTCCCGGTAGGGCTGGTGACGGCGTGATCGACGGGAGGATGGCACGTCCCCATTGTGCCTGCGGGGCCAGCCGCCCAGCGAATACCCAGACCGACCCCGTATCGTGGCGCGAGGTATCTGCCCCATACGCACCCCGAAGGAACCTGAGTGAACACGACCATGAAGCGCCGCGCCGTCGTCCTCGGCCTGGCTGCGGCCCTCGCCCTGACCGGGTGCTCGTCCGACGACGAGGCCACGCCGAGCGCGTCGACGACGACCGGGACGCCCACAGCCTCCCCGACCACCGAGGCTCCCGCCGAGCCCACGGCCGAGGACCTCGCCGCCCTCGCGTCTATCACGCTCGAGGGTCCCGACGGTGCCGAGCTGGCCGCGGGCGCCGAGCCCACCGTCACCTTCGAGCCCGAGGTCAGCGTGACGGCTCCCGTGGCGAAGGTGTACAGCGAGGGAGACGGCGAGGTCGTCGAGGACGGCCAGAAGCTCTCCATCCAGCTGGTCCGCACGAGCGGCGCGGACGCGAGCGTCCTGTCGACGACGTACGGCGCCACTCCGGAGGAGATCGTCCTGGGTGACACGACCGTGTTCCCCGCGCTGACCCAGGCGCTGACGGGTGCCACGATCGGCAGCCGGATCGTCTTCCTCAGCCCCGTCGAGGGCGCCGAGGGCGCGACGACCACCGAGGTCATGGCCCTCGAGATCACCGGCGCTCGCACCGTCCCCACGCGCGCCGAGGGCACCGCGGTCGAGCCCGAGGCCGGCCTGCCCACCGTGACGCTCGACGACACGGGCAAGCCGTCCGTGGACATCCCCGAGGGTTACGAGGCCCCGACGGAGCTCGTCGTCCAGCCGCTCATCGAGGGCGACGGCCCCGAGGTGACCGCGGACCAGTCCGTCACCGCGCACTACACCGGGATGCTGCTCGACGGCACGGTCTTCGACTCGTCCTGGGACCGCGGCACCCCCGCCGACTTCCCGCTCTCCGGCGTGATCCCCGGCTGGACCGAGGGTCTGGCCGGTCAGAAGGTCGGCAGCCAGGTGCTGCTCGTCATCCCCGCGGACAAGGGCTACGGCGACCAGGCCTCGGAGTCGATCCCTGCGAACTCGACGCTCGTCTTCGTGGTCGACATCCTCGACGCGTACTGAGCCACGCGCCCCGGCGCGCCGCACGGCGAAGCCCCCGCACCGTTCGTCGGTGCGGGGGCTTCGTCACATCAGGGTCGCTGCGATCCAGCGCTTCCTAGAACTCCCAGTCGTCGTCCTCGGTGTTCACGGCCTTGCCGATCACGTACGAGGAGCCCGAGCCGGAGAAGAAGTCGTGGTTCTCGTCCGCGTTGGGGCTCAGGGCCGAGAGGATCGCCGGGTTGACGTTCGTCTCGTCCTTGGGGAAGAGCCCCTCGTAGCCGAGGTTCATCAGCGCCTTGTTCGCGTTGTAGCGCAGGAACTTCTTGACGTCCTCGGTCAGGCCGACGCCGTCGTAGAGGTCCTGGGTGTACTGGACCTCGTTCTCGTACAGCTCGAAGAGGAGCTCGAAGGTGTAGGCCTTCATCTCGTCGCGCTCGGCGGCGGTGAGCTTCTCCAGGCCCTTCTGGAACTTGTACCCGATGTAGTACCCGTGCACGGCCTCGTCGCGGATGATCAGGCGGATGAGGTCGGCTGTGTTGGTGAGCTTGGCGCGGCTCGACCAGTACATCGGCAGGTAGAAGCCGGAGTAGAACAGGAACGACTCGAGCAGGGTCGACGCGACCTTGCGCTTGAGCGGCGAGTCGCCGTGGTAGTACGACAGCACGATCTCGGCCTTGCGCTGCAGGTTGACGTTCTCCTCCGACCAGCGGAAGGCGTCGTCGATCTCCTGCGTGGAGATGAGCGTCGAGAAGATCGACGAGTAGCTCTTGGCGTGCACCGACTCCATGAACGCGATGTTCGTGTAGACGGCTTCCTCGTGCGGGGTGAGCGCGTCGGGGATCAGGCTGACGGCGCCCACGGTGCCCTGGATGGTGTCCAGCAGCGTCAGGCCGGTGAAGACCCGCGTGGTGAGCTGCTTCTCGTCTGCCGTGAGCGTGTTCCACGACTGGATGTCGTTGGACAGCGGGACCTTCTCGGGCAGCCAGAAGTTCCCGACCAGGCGGTCCCAGACCTCGAGGTCCTTGTCGTCCTGGATGCGGTTCCAGTTGATCGCGCTGACGCGATCGATGAGCTTCAGCTTGCCGGTGGACATTCGATCTCCTTGACGAGGAACGCGGGGTGCGGCGGAGCCGCGTGGAGCAGGGCGGGGGCGGTCAGAGCATGCAGGAGACGCAGCCCTCGACCTCGGTGCCCTCGAGCGCCAGCTGGCGCAGGCGGATGTAGTAGATCGTCTTGATGCCCTTGCGCCACGCGTAGATCTGCGCGCGGTTCAGGTCACGCGTGGTGGCGGTGTCCTTGAAGAAGAGCGTCAGCGACAGGCCCTGGTCCACGTGCTGGGTGGCCGCCGCGTACGTGTCGATGATCTTCTCGTAGCCGATCTCGTACGCGTCCTGGTAGTACTCTAGGTTGTCGTTCGTCAGGAACGGCGCCGGGTAGTACACGCGCCCGATCTTGCCCTCCTTGCGGATCTCGATCTTCGAGGCCACCGGGTGGATCGACGACGTCGAGTTGTTGATGTAGGAGATCGACCCGGTGGGCGGCACCGCCTGCAGGTTCTGGTTGTACATGCCGTGCGCCTGCACCGACGCCTTGAGGGCGCGCCAGTCCTCCTGCGTCGGCAGGTGGACGCTCGAGGACGCGAAGATCTCCCGCACGCGGTCGGTGGCCGGGACCCAGGCCTGGTCGGTGTACTTGTCGAAGAACTCCCCCGACGCGTACTTGGAGTCCGCGAAGCCGCCGAAGCTCGTGCCGCGCTCGATCGCGAGCTGGTTCGACGCCTTGATCGCGTAGAACGCCACCGCGTAGAAGTACATGTTGGTGAAGTCGATGCCCTCGTCGGAACCGTAGAAGATGCGCTCGCGGGCGAGGTAGCCGTGCAGGTTCATCTGGCCGAGGCCGATCGCGTGCGACTGGTCGTTCCCGTCCTCGATCGAGCGCACGGAGGCGATGTGGCTCTGGTCCGAGACCGCGGTCAGGGCACGGATCGAGGTCTCCACCGTGCGGGCGAAGTCCGGCGAGTCCATCGCGAGCGCGATGTTCAGCGACCCGAGGTTGCAGGAGATGTCCTTGCCGATCTGGTCGTACGAGAGGTCCTCGTGGTACGTCGTCGGCGTGTTGACCTGGAGGATCTCCGAGCACAGGTTGGACATGTTGATGCGGCCCTTGATCGGGTTCGCGTCGTTGACCGTGTCCTCGAAGACGATGTACGGGTAGCCGGACTCGAACTGGATCTCCGCGAGGGTCTGGAAGAACTCCCGGGCGTTGATCTTGGTCTTGTGGATCCGGCTGTCCTCGACCATCTCGTGGTACTTCTCGGACACCGAGATGTCCCCGAAGGGCACGCCGTAGACGCGCTCGACGTCGTACGGGGAGAAGAGGTACATGTCCTCGTTCTTGCGGGCCAGCTCGAACGTGACGTTCGGGATGACGACGCCGAGCGAGAGGGTCTTGATGCGGATCTTCTCGTCCGCGTTCTCGCGCTTGGTGTCGAGGAACCGCATGATGTCCGGGTGGTGCGCGTGCAGGTACACCGCACCGGCACCCTGGCGGGCGCCGAGCTGGTTCGCGTAGCTGAACGAGTCCTCGAGCAGCTTCATCACGGGGATGATGCCGGACGACTGGTTCTGGATCTGCTTGATCGGGGCGCCCGACTCGCGGATGTTGCTGAGCAGCAGCGCGACACCCCCGCCGCGCTTGGACAGCTGGAGGGCGGAGTTGATGCCGCGCGCGATGGACTCCATGTTGTCCTCGATGCGCAGCAGGAAGCAGCTGACGAGCTCGCCACGCTGGGCCTTGCCGGCGTTGAGGAACGTCGGGGTCGCCGGCTGGAACCGGCCCGCGAGGATCTCGTCGACGAGGTTCGTCGCCGTGGCCTCGTCACCGTCGGCGAGCGCGAGGGCCGTCATCACGACGCGGTCCTCGAAGCGCTCGAGGTAACGCTTCCCGTCGAACGTCTTGAGCGTGTACGACGTGTAGTACTTGAAGGCGCCGAGGAACGTCTCGAAGCGGAACTTCTTGGAGTACGCGAAGGTGTTGAGCTCGGAGATGAACTCGAACGAGTAGCGGTCGAGGACGGCCTTCTCGTAGTACTCGTGCTCCACGAGGTAGTCGAGCCGCTCGCGCAGGTCGTGGAAGAACACGGTGTTCTGGTTGACGTGCTGCAGGAAGAACTGCCGCGCCGCCTCACGATCCTTATCGAACTGGATCTCGCCGTTGGGGCCGTAGAGGTTGAGCATCGCGTTCAGCGAGTGGTAGTCGAGCTCCGGCTCCGTAGCGGCGGGGGCCGCCGTCATGCCGAGATCGGTGACTGTCGTTGCCAAAACTGCCTCAATCCTTCACGGACGCGCGTGACGTCCTCTGTGGTGCCAAGGAGCTCGAACCCGTACAGGTAGGGAACGTCGCACTTGGCGGCGATGATGGGCCCGGCGATGCAGTACGCCGTGCCGAAGTTGGTGTTGCCGGCCGCGATGACGCCGCGCAGCAACGACCGGTTGTCCGGATCGTTCAGGAACCTGACGACCTGGCGGGGTACGGCGCCGCCCTCGTTGCCACCGCCGTACGTGGGGACCATCAGGACATAGGGCTCCGTGACCCGGAGCATGTCCTCGCTGCGGCGCAGCGGGATGCGCGCCGCAGCGATTCCGAGCTTGTCGACGAAGCGACGGGTGTTCTCGGACGTGCTCGAGAAGTAGACCAGCGAGGTCATCGACCGTCCTCCTCCTCGACCGTGCGGTGCCGCTCAGGCGACGGCGGTGGCGACCTGCTGCGCGAGGCTCGCGATCTGGTCCGGGCGGAAGCCCGACCAGTGGGTGTCGCCAGCGACGACGACGGGTGCCTGCAGGTAGCCGAGGCCGCGGACCATCTCGAGGGCCTCGGCGTCCTGGCTGATGTCCACGACGGTGTACTCGATTCCGCGCTTGTCGAGCGCGCGGTAGGTGGCGTCGCACTGCACGCACGCCGGCTTGCTGTAGACCGTGATGCTCATCGGGCCAGTCCCCTTGTTCTGTGGTGGTGATGGCGAAGGACACCGGGATAACTACACCCGTGTGCTTCGCGGAAGCGTTGGTGACGAGAGTACCCCCTCGACGGCCTCCAACACTACACCTAGTGCCCGGCGATCCTCCGTGCCCTAGATGTAGTGCGACCAGCGTCACCTGGTCACGCCTGTGCACAACGGCCGCCCGGCTGCGGACCGCCTGTGGACGACCGCCCCGGCGTGCTGCTGGCCTGCACGATCCAGGCTGCCACGAGCCTCTGACACGGCTCGTTCCTGCCCCTGCCTCCCCGCCCGGTGGGGCGCGAACCTCCTGTGGAGGACGGCCCCTGCGCTTGTCCACACCCGGTGGACGGATGTCTGCGAGAAGGTGCGCGCGTCGCAGCGTCCGCGCGTGTCGCGCGCCGTCTCGGGCACGTGCCGTGGCGCGCCTCGCCCCACCGCCGTGCCACCGGGCGACCGCCCGCGCCCGCTCAGTAGGGTGGGCGGAGGCTCGCGCCGCCGCCGCCGCCAGTCCGCCGTCCCGCGACGGCCACCATCCCCCGAGGAGCACCGCATGGCCCTGTTCGACCTCCCCCGCGCCGAGCTTGAGCGCTACCTGCCCGACGTGGCGGAGCCCGCCGACCTCGACGCCTTCTGGGCCCGGACGTTGCAGGAGGCGCGCACCCACGACCTCGCGCTCCGCGTCGAACCGGTCGACACCGGCCTGCGGCTGGTGGAGGTGTTCGACGTCAGCTTCGCCGGGTTCGGCGGCCAGCCCATCAAGGCCTGGCTCACGGTGCCCGCCCACCGTTCGGGGCCGCTGCCCGCCGTCGTCGAGTACAACGGGTACGGGGGCGGACGCGGCCTGCCCCAGGGCCACCTGGCGTTCGCCGCCGCTGGCTACGCGTCGCTCTTCATGGACACGCGTGGGCAGGGCAGCCAGTGGGGCGACGGCGGCGGGACGCCGGACCTCGCCGGCTCGGGCCCGGCGCACCCCGGCTTCCTCACCCGTGGCCTCGAGCGCCCCGAGGACCACTACTACCGCCGGGTTTTCACCGACGCCGTCCGCGCCGTCGAGGCCGTGCGCGCGCTCGATCTCGTCGACCCGGCGCGGGTCGCGGTCGCGGGAGCCTCCCAGGGCGGGCTCATCGCCCTCGCCGTCGCCGGGCTCGTCCCCGACCTCGTCGGCGTCATGGCCGACGTCCCGTTCGGGTGCCACTTCGCCCGCGCGGTCGAGATCACGGACACCACGCCCTACGCCGAGGTCACCAAGTACCTGGCGGTGCACCGCGACCGCGCCGAGCAGACGTTCCGGACCCTGTCCTACGTCGACGGCGTGAACCTCGGGCGTCGCGCCACCGCGCCGCTGCTCTCGTCCGTCGCGCTGATGGACACGATCTGCCCGCCCTCGACCGTCTACGCGGCGTTCAAGCACTACGGCACCCGCGCCGGCACGACGCCGGACAAGACCCTCGAGGTGTACGAGTTCAACAACCACGAGGGCGGCGGAGGCCACCAGCTGGCCCGCCAGCTCCCGTGGCTGCACCAGAACATGGCGGCTGCCGCGCCCGTCGCGGAGGCGATCCGATGACCATCGACTCCCCCGTCCACCGGGCCTGGCTCACCGAGCACACCCTGGGTCTGCTGGAGTTCGGCCGGCGCACGCCGGGCCCGCGCGGAGCCCAGTGGCTCGACGAGACCGGCGCGCCCGACCCCGCACGTCCCGTCCTGACGTGGATCACGTGCCGCACCGCCCACGTCTACGCCCTCGGCGCCATGCTCGGCGTCCCAGGAGCACGCCCGGTCGCCCAGGCGTCGCTCGACGCGCTCGCGGGGGCCCTGCACGACGACGAGCACGGCGGCTGGTACACGAGCGTCGGCCCCGGCGACGGCGAGGTCGACGGCACCAAGAGCGCGTACGCGCACGCGTTCGTCGTCCTCGCCGCGAGCAGCGCCTGCGCCGCCGGGCTGGACGGCGCTCGGGCGCTGCTGGACGAGGCCCTCGCGACCCTCGACGCACGCTTCTTCGAGCCCGAGCACGGGATGCATACCGACGAGTGGGACGTCGCCTGGACACGCTGCGACCCGTACCGCGGCGTCAACGCCAACATGCATGCCGTCGAGGCGCTCCTCGCCGCCGCGGACGTCACGGGCGAGGCGCGCTGGCGGGAACGCGCCCTGGGCATCACGGAGCGCGTCCTGGCCTGGGCGAGCGCGCACGACTGGCGCATCCCCGAGCACTTCGACGCCGGCTGGCGACCGCAGCTCATGCTCAACGTCGACGCGCCCGAGGACCCGTTCAAGCCGTTCGGGGCGACGGTGGGCCACGGCCTCGAGTGGGCTCGCCTCGCCCTCCACCTCGCGGCCGCGCTCGGCGCGCGCGCCGACCTGGTGGACGCGGCGCGCCACCTGTACGCGCGGGCCGTCGCCGACGGCTGGGACGCCGGCGCCCCGACCCCCGGGTTCGTCTACACCACCGACTGGGAGGGCGCTCCGGTCGTCCGTGCGCGCATGCACTGGGTCGCGGCGGAGGCGATCGGCGCCGCCGCCGCCCTCCTGCGCGCCACCGGTGACCCCGCATACGCCCAGGACTACGCCCGCTGGTGGGACCACGCCGCGACGGTGCTGATCGACCACGCGCACGGCTCGTGGCACCACGAGGTGGACGACCACGGCCGCCCGGACGCCGGCGTGTGGCCGGGCAAGCCCGACCTCTACCACGCGATGGGCGCGGTGCTCGTGCCGCGGCTCCCGCTCGCTCCGGCGATGGCTGTCGCGGTCAGGGACGGTCTGCTCGACCGTCCCTGACCGAGGCTCACGACACGCTCACGCCTCAAACGCGTACTCGATGTCGTCGACGTCCGGGATCTGCCCGGTCTGCACCACCGCGCGGTACCAGAACGCCGAGTCCTTCCAGCACCGCTCCAGGGTGTCGTAGTTGACCCGGATGATGCCGAACCGCTTGCTGTATCCGTAGGACCACTCGAAGTTGTCCATCAGCGACCACGCGAAGTAGCCGCGCACGTCGGCGCCGAGCTCGCGCGCCCGCGCCACGGCGTGGACGTGGTCGTGCAGGTACTCGACCCGCTCCACGTCGTGGACGCGGCCGTCGCCCGAGACCACGTCGTCGAACGCCGCGCCGTTCTCCGTGACCATCATCGGCACGTCGGGGTAGGTGGTCCCGAGCGAGGTCAGCAGCTCGACCAGCCCGTCGGGGTCGATGTTCCACCCCATGGCCGTGTACGGCCCGGGCAGCGGCAGGAACTCGACGTCCTCGCAGCCCACCCAGGGGCTGTGCGTCGTGCTCTTGTGGCTGTCCGCGAGCACCCGCTCGCCCGTGCCCGCGTACCGCCGCACGAGCGTGGTCGAGTAGTAGTTCACGCCCAGCACGTCGAGCGGCTGCTGGATGTGGCCGAGGTCGCCGTCGTGCACGAACGCCCAGTCGGTGATCGCGGCCGTGTCCGCCAGCAGGTCTTCTGGGTACCGGCCCTCCAGGAGGGGGCCGAGGAAGACGCGGTTGCCGACGGCGTCCACCTGGCGCACCGCGTCGAGGTCGGCCTCCGACGACGGGTCCTCGGGCCGCACGACGTGCAGGTTGAGCGTGATCGAGACCTTCGCGCCGGGCAGCTCCTCGCGGATCGCCTGGACGGCGAGCCCGTGCGCGAGGTTCAGGTGGTGGACGGCGGCGAGCGCGGCCGCAGGCTCGGTTCGTCCCGGCGCGTGCACGCCCGAGGCGTACCCGAGGTACGCCGAGCACCACGGCTCGTTGAGCGTGGTCCACACCGTCACGGCCTCGCCGAGCTCGCGCGCCATGAGGCGGGCGTACTCCGCGAACCGGAACGCCGTCTCGCGGTTCGCCCAACCACCGGCGTCCTCGAGCTCCTGCGGCAGGTCCCAGTGGTAGAGCGTGACCACGGGCGACACCCCGGCCCGGTGCAGCTCGGCGAGGAGCTCGCGGTAGAACGCCACGCCGTCGGCGTTGAGCTCGCCCGAGCCACCCGGCTGCACCCGCGGCCAGGAGATCGACAGCCGGTAGGCGCCGAGCCCGAGCTCGCTGATGTGGTCGACGTCCTCCTGCCAGCGGTGGTAGTGGTCGCACGCCACGTCGCCGGTGTCGCCGCCGTCCACCTTGCCCGGCGTCCGGGAGAACGTGTCCCAGATGGACGGACCGCGGCCGCCCTCCCGCGCACCGCCCTCGATCTGGTACGCGGCCGTGGCCGAGCCCCAGGTGAAGTCACGCGGGAAGGTGCGTCGCGTCGTCGTCATCGTCTCTCGTCCCTGCTCTCGTCTCAGCCGTTGACGACGACGTTACCCGCACGTGGTCACCCGCGCGGGAGACCGACGCGGGCGACCGCACCGCGCCTAGAAGAGCCGCGAGTCCACGTCGTCGACGCCGCGCATCGCGTCGTAGTCGAGCACGAGGCAGTCGATCCCGCGGTCCTTTGCGAGGATCCGAGCCTGCGGCTTGATCTCCTGAGCCGCGAAGACTCCGCGTACGGGCGCCAGGTGCGGGTCGCGGTTGAGCAGCTCGAGGTAGCGGGTCAGCTGCTCGACGCCGTCGATCTCGCCGCGCCGCTTGATCTCGACGGCGACGGTCCCGCCGGCGGCGTCGCGCGCGAGGATGTCGACCGGCCCGATCGCCGTCGGGAACTCCCGGCGGACCAGGCTGTGGCCCGCACCCAGGAGCTCGATCTGCGCGGCGAGCATGGTCTGCAGGTGCGCCTCGACGCCGTCCTTGATGAGACCCGGGTCGACGCCGAGGTCGTGCGCCGAGTCGTGCAGCACGTCGTGCAGCTCGATCTCGAGGCGGTCGTCGGACTTGGCGTGCTGCACGGTCCAGACCGCGCTCACGCCACGCTCGGCGGCTTGCGCATCGGGCTCACGGACGGCCATGGCGCACGGAGGGCTCATCCAGTTCAGCGGCTTGTACGAGCCGCCGTCGGAGTGCAGCAGCACGCTGCCGTCGGCCTTGACGACGATCAGCCGCGTCGCCAGCGGCAGGTGGGCCGAGAGCCGGCCCGTGTAGTGCGCAGAGCAGCGCGCGACCACGAGTCTCATCCGAAGTCCTCCTCGTCCGTCACGCGACGATGCCGTGCTCGCGGGGCGGTGCCGCCTCGAGCCACGACGTCAGGCCGGCGTACGCGGCAGAGGACATCTCCAGCTCGAGCGGCTCGCCCGAGTACCAGCAGTGCACGAGCAGGTGCTCGCTGTGCGGGCCGACCGGCTCACGGTCCACGACCCGGAGCTCCGAGCGCTGCCAGGTGCTCGCGGGGCGCGGGCTGAGCGAGCGCACCCGCCACCAGTCCAGGCGCCCGACACCGTAGTGCGCGACGCCCGGAGTGAGCGCACCGCTGGTGCGACCTGGGTGCCTGACAGCACAGTCGAAGGATCCCACGCGGCCGGTCAGCGTTCGGGTGCGGGACGTGGCGAGCGCTGCGAGCAGCACCCCGAGGAGCACCACGCCCAGCAGCACCCACCCGACCGTGTCCATGGCGTCAGGCGGGCGTGCGCCCGGTCTCGACCGAGTCCGCGACGATCGTGACGCGGTCGGCGTCGACGGACAGGAAGCCACCCGTGACAGTGAAGTCGAGCGCCGCGCCCGACGTCGGGGTCACGTGCACGACCCCGCCCTTGAGCAGCGCGAGGAGCGGCGTGTGCCCGGGGAGGATACCCACCTGTCCCTCGGACGCCGGCGCGTTGACCGCGCGGGCCGCGCCCGACCACACGCTGCGGTCGGCGGCGACCAGTTCGACGTCAAGCTCTGCCACGGGTGACTCCTGTCTATCGACGCGATGAAGGGAGACGACGTCGGTCAGACGCCGTACTCCTTCTGGATGCGGGCCCAGTTGCGCTCGAGGTCCTCGAGGCCACCGATGTTGAAGAACGCCTGCTCGGAGATGTGGTCGAACTCTCCGTCGGCGATCTTCTTGAACGCCTCGATGGTCTCCGTCATGGGGACCGTCGATCCGGCGACACCGGTGAACTGCTCCGCCATGTAGGTGTTCTGCGAGAGGAACTGCTGGATGCGGCGGGCGCGCGAGACGACCGTCTTGTCCTCCTCCGAGAGCTCGTCGACGCCGAGGATCGCGATGATGTCCTGGAGCTCCTTGTTGCGCTGCAGGATCGACTTCACGCGCGTCGCGACGTCGTAGTGCTCCTGACCCACGTAGCGCGGGTCGAGGATGCGCGAGGTCGAGGCGAGCGGGTCGATCGCGGGGTACAGACCGCGCGAGGCGATCTCGCGGCTGAGCTCCGTGGTCGCGTCGAGGTGCGCGAACGTGGTCGCCGGCGCCGGGTCGGTGTAGTCGTCGGCCGGGACGTAGATCGCCTGCAGCGAGGTGATCGAGTGTCCGCGCGTCGAGGTGATGCGCTCCTGCAGCTGGCCCATCTCGTCGGCGAGGTTCGGCTGGTAGCCGACCGCGGACGGCATGCGACCGAGCAGCGTGGAGACCTCGGAGCCGGCCTGCGTGAAGCGGAAGATGTTGTCGATGAACAGCAGCACGTCCTGCTTCTGCACGTCACGGAAGTACTCCGCCATCGTCAGAGCGGACAGCGCGACGCGCAGACGCGTGCCCGGCGGCTCGTCCATCTGGCCGAACACGAGCGCCGTCTGCTTGATGACGCCCGACTCGGTCATCTCCTCGATGAGGTCGTTGCCTTCACGGGTGCGCTCACCCACCCCGGCGAACACGGACACGCCGTTGTGGTTGTTCGCGACGCGGTAGATCATCTCCTGGATCAGGACCGTCTTGCCGACGCCGGCACCACCGAAGAGCCCGATCTTCCCGCCCTGGACGTACGGGGTGAGCAGGTCGATCGACTTGATGCCCGTCTCGAACATCGTCGTCTTGGACTCGAGCTGGTCGAATGCCGGCGGCTTGCGGTGGATGGGCCACCGCTCGGTGACCTCGATCTGCTCGCCCGGCTTCGCGTTGAGGACCTCACCGGTCACGTCGAAGACGTGGCCCTTGGTGACGTCACCGACGGGCACCGAGATCGGTGCGCCCGTGTCGCGCACCTGCGCGCCGCGGACCAGGCCGTCGGTCGGCTTGAGCGCGATCGCACGCACCATCGAGTCACCGAGGTGCTGGGCGACCTCGAGGTTCAGCGTGAAGCTCGTCTCGCCCTCGCCCTGCGCCGAGAGGTCGATGTCGACCTGCAGCGCGTTGTACATCTCGGGCAGCTGGTCCGCCGGGAACTCGATGTCGACGACGGGACCGATGACGCGCGCGACGCGGCCGACGGCCGGCGCGTGCGCGTTGGTAGAGGTCTCGGTGGTGGTGGCGGTCATGACTGGCCTCGCTTCGCAGGGCCGGAGAGTGATCCGGCGGGGACGGTGCTTGCTACGTGTGTGGTGGGCGGCGTCATGACGCCGCCAGTGCGTCGGCACCCGAGACGATCTCGCTGATCTCCTGGGTGATCTCCGCCTGACGGGCGGAGTTCGCGAGCCGCGTGTACATGCGGATGAGGTCCTGAGCGTTGTCCGTCGCGGTGTGCATGGCGCTCTGGCGAGCCGCGAGCTCCGAGGCAGCGGACTGCAGGAGGCACGCGTACACGCGGCTGCGCACGTAGCGCGGCAGCAGCGCGTCGAGCACGGCCTCGGCCGAGGGCTCGAACTCGTAGAGCGGCAGGGCGTCGTGCTCGCCCGGCTCGCTCACGCCGTCGACGACCTCGAGCGGCAGCAGCCGGATCACGCGCGGACGCTGGGTCACCATGTTCACGAACTGCGTGTAGACGACGTGCAGCGCCTTGACCCCGCCGTCGTCGGCCGGAGCCAGGAACGACGCGAGCAGCCGGTCCGCGATCTCGTTGGCGAGCTCCACGGTCGGAGCGTCCGAGTCGCCCGTCCACTCCTGCACGACCTCGCGCCCCCGGAACGCGAAGTACGACAGCCCGCGTCGCCCCGTCACGTAGAGGTCGATCTCGTGGCCCTCGTCCGTCAGCCGCTCGATGAGCCGCTCGGCCTCACGGATGACGCTCGCCGAGTAGGCACCCGCCATACCGCGGTCCGAGGTCACGAGCAGCACCGCGACGCGGTTGGTGTCCTTGCGCTCGGAGGTGAGCGGGTGGTCGGTCCGGCCGTGCGTCGCCGCCGCCGAGACCGCCCGGGTGAGCGCGTGGGAGTACGGCGTCGCCGCCGTCACCTTCGCGCGCGCCTTGCCGATGCGCGACGCAGCGATGAGCTCCATCGCACGGAAGATCTTCTTGAGCGACTGGGTCGACCGGATCCGCTGCCGGTAGACGCGCTGCTGACCCGCCACGCGTCAGGCCTTCTTCTGCCGGACGATCTGCTCCTGCTCGACAGGAACGCCGTCCGCCTCGTCGTCGGCGCCGCCCACGAGGGGGGTGCCGTCAGCCTTGAGGAAGCCCTGACGGAACGTCTCGATGGCCGACTCGAGCGCCTGCTCGGTGTCGCTCTCGAGCTTGCCCGTGGAACCGATGGTGCTGAGCACCTCGGTGTTGCGGCGCAGGTGGTCGAGCAGCTCGGTCTCGAAGCGGCGGACGTCCTCGAGCGGGACGTCGTCGAGCTTGCCCTTGGTGCCCGCCCAGATGGACGCGACCTGGTCCTCGACCGGGTACGGCGTGTACTGGGGCTGCTTGAGCAGCTCCATCAGACGCGCGCCGCGGGTGAGCTGGGCCTTCGACGCGGCGTCGAGGTCCGAGGCGAACATCGCGAAGGCCTCGAGAGACCGGAACTGCGCGAGGTCGAGCTTCAGCGTGCCCGAGACCTTCTTCATCGCCTTGACCTGGGCCGAGCCACCGACGCGGGACACCGAGATGCCGACGTCGACTGCGGGGCGCTGGTCAGCGTTGAAGAGGTCCGACTGCAGGAAGATCTGACCGTCGGTGATCGAGATGACGTTGGTCGGGATGTACGCCGACACGTCGTTCGCCTTGGTCTCGATGAGCGGTAGGCCGGTCATCGAGCCGGCACCGAGCTCGTCCGAGAGCTTGGCACAACGCTCGAGCAGACGGGAGTGCAGGTAGAAGACGTCACCCGGGTAGGCCTCGCGGCCCGGCGGACGACGCAGCAGCAGCGACACGGCGCGGTACGCCTCGGCCTGCTTCGAGAGGTCGTCGAACACGATCAGGACGTGCTTGCCCTGGTACATCCAGTGCTGGCCGATGGCCGAGCCGGTGTACGGCGCGAGGTACTTGAAGCCCGCGGGGTCGGAGGCGGGAGCCGCGACGATCGTCGTGTACTCGAGCGCACCGGCCTCCTCGAGGGCGCCGCGCACGGCGGCGATCGTGGAGCCCTTCTGGCCGATCGCGACGTAGATGCAGCGGACCTGCTTGCTCGGGTCGCCGGTCTCCCAGTTCGCCTTCTGGTTGATGATCGTGTCGATCGCGATCGCCGTCTTGCCGGTCTGGCGGTCACCGATGATCAGCTGACGCTGGCCGCGGCCGATCGGGATCATCGCGTCGATCGCCTTGAGCCCGGTCTGCAGCGGCTCGTGCACCGACTTGCGGGCCATGACGCCGGGGGCCTGGAGCTCGAGGGCGCGGCGCGCGTCGGTCTCCACGTCGCCCAGGCCGTCGATCGGGTTCCCGAGGGGGTCGACCACGCGACCGAGGTAGCCGTCGCCGACGGCGACCGACAGGACCTCGCCCGTGCGGTGGACGATCTGGCCCTCTTCGATGCCGGTGAACTCACCGAGCACGACGACGCCGATCTCCCGCACGTCCAGGTTGAGGGCGAGACCGAGGGTGCCGTCCTCGAAGCGCAGCAGCTCGTTCGCCATCGCGCCGGGCAGGCCCTCGACCTGGGCGATGCCGTCGCCCGCGAGGGTGACGCGACCGACTTCCTCGGACACGGCCTGCTTGGGCTCGTAGGACTTCACGAAGCTGTCCAGCGCGGCCCTGATCTCCTCCGGGCGGATCGTCAGCTCAGCCATTGCTCTTCTCCTGTCATGACTGCATGGGATGCGGTCGTAAGTCTTCCGGTGCGGGCCTGGGGCTCCGCGGGGTGTGCTGGTGGGCGCCGGTCAGCCGGCAAGACGTCGGCGCGCGTCCGCGAGCCGGGTCAGGACGGTCGCGTCGACGACCTCGTCGCCGACCTGGATGCGCAGGCCTGCGAGCAGCGAGGGGTCGTGCACCAGGTTGAGCTGGATGGAGCGGCCGTACGCCTGGGCGAGCAGCGACTCGAGCCGTGCGACCTGGGCCGCGTCGAGCGAGGTGCCCGAGTGCACGGTCGCGATGAGGCGGCTGCGCATCGTGGCGGCGATCTGGCCGTACCAGTCGAGCGTCGCGACGAAGCGGCGACCTCGCGGTCGCAGCGTCGCCCGCTCGGCGAGCGCCTGGGTGACCGCGTCGCCGCGGCCGTCGAGCACCGCGCGCAGCAGCCCCACGCGACGCTCCGGGGTGATGCCCGGCTCCGTCAGCGCGGCCCGGGCCTCCCGCGAGCCGATCAACGACCGGGTGATCGTGAACAGCTCGTCCTCGACCGTCGCGAGCTGCTCGCGCCGCTCGGCGTCGGTCAGGGTCGCCTCGACCGCCAGCGCCTCGACCGCGGTCGCGAGGTCGGCGTCGGCCGTCCAGCGCTGCGTGACGAGCGCCACGACGGCGTCCACCACGCGGGCATCGAACCGCTCGCCCAGCAGGCCCCGCACGAGACCGGCCTTGTCGGCCGCGTCCCGGGACGGGTCCGCGAGGCCACGACGCAGCGACGACGACGCGTCGACGGCGTCGAGCACGGCGAACAGCTGCTCGCCGAGCGCGACCGTCTCCGCCCCGGCCGCGTCCAGGACCGGGCGCACCTGGTCGAGGACTGCGTCGAGCGAACGCTGACTGGTACCGCGCATCACTTCTCCTTGGCGGGCGAACCCGAACCGGCGAGCGTCTGCGCCTCGAGCTCGTCGAGGAAGCGGTCGACCACGCGCGACTGCCGTGCGGCGTCCTCGAGGGACTCACCGACGATCTTCGACGCGAGCTGCGTGGCCAGAGAGCCGACGTCCGCACGCAGCGACACGGCGGCCGCCTGGCGCTCGGACTCGATCTGTCGCTGGGCGGTCTCCGCGATGCGCGCCGCCTCGGCCGTGGCCTTGGTGCGAGCCTCCGCGACGATCGCCGCAGCCTCGCCGCGGGCGTCCTCACGGAGCTTGGCGGCCTCGGAGCGTGCCTCGAGCAGGATCTGCTCCTGCTCGGCGGCCGACGTGGCCGCGAGCTCCTTGGCGCGCTCGCTGGCCGCGAGGCCCTCCTCGATCCGCGCGGTGCGCTCGTCGAGGATTCGGGTGAAGACCGGCAGAACCTTGAGGAACGCGACCGCGATGATGGCGAGGACGACGAGCGACCAGATGATGTCGTACGCCGCGGGCAGGAGGAGGTTCTGCTCCCCCTCCGCCGCCAGGATCATGGACGTCTTCACGGACTCAGGCCCCGAAGACGAACCCGGCCGCGAAGCCGATCAGGCCGAGCGCCTCGATGGCCGCAAGACCGATGAACATGTTGGTGCGCAGGGCGCCGGCGACCTCAGGCTGGCGCGCGGTGGCCTCCTGGGTCTTGGCGACCATGATGCCGAGGCCGAGGCCCGGGCCGAGCGCGGCGATGCCGTAGCCGACGGTCGCGATGTTGCCAGTGACCTCGGCGAGGTTCGTGATTTCCACAGCAGATGTTCCTTCCATGGTGGACCGAGGAGTACCCGGCCGCGTGGGGGGCTGTCGACCGGGATCCGGTCGAGCTGAGCAGTCCCTTAGTGGGCTTCCTCAGACAGGTTGATGTAGACAGCGGTGAGCAGCGTGAAGATGTACGCCTGAAGCGCCGCGACGAAGATCTCGAAGAGCGTAAAGGCGAACCCGCCGGCGAACGTGATGGCGCCGAAGGCCTTGAAGGCCGGCGCGGCCTCGAGGAAGAGGTAGTGCGTCGCACCGAAGCAGAGCACGAGGAGCAGGTGCCCCGCGACCATGTTGACGAGCAGACGCACCGTCAGCGTCGCGGGCCGCAGCACGAAGGTCGAGATCAGCTCGATCGGCGTGAGGATGATGTAGATCGGCCACGGCACGCCCGACGGGAAGAGCGACGTCTTGAGGTAGCCGAGCCCGCCGTGCTTGCGCACACCGGCCGCGATGAACGCCACGTACGCGACGATCGCCATCACCAGGGGGAAGCCGATCAGCGACGACCCCGCGATGTTCAGGAACGGGACGATGCCGGTGATGTTCATCGCGAAGATCGTGAAGAACATGATCGTCAGCAGCGTGAGGTGCCGGCGCGCGTTCTCCTTGCCGAGGATGTCCTCCGCGATCTGCACCCGGACGAAGTCCAGGGCCATCTCGGCGACGCCCTGACCACGGCCCGGGACGAGCTTGGCCCGCCGCGCCGCGAGGACGAAGAGCGTCACCAGCACGGCGGCGGCGATCAGCCGGACCAGCGTGATCCGGTTGAACTCGAAGATCGTCCCCTCGAAGAAGATCGCCGGGGGGTAGAAGTCGGTCAACGACGGCCCGTGGAAGCCTTCAGATTCGCTGGCCGCCGCGAGGGCACCAGCAAGAGATACTGCGAACAGGGCGGACTCCCAAACGTGTCGTAGGCCAACGTGGCGCTGGGCGCGGGTCGTCGGACGGCATTGTCGGATCTGGAGGTCAGCCTAACGTATCGCGAGACTCCGGATCGACATGCGGGATGCGCGCGGACGCCAACGCGCGGTACTCGACGGCCAGCGAGCCGAGGATCGCGAGCGTGAGCACCACGAACAGGACTCCCGGGTGGTAGAACTCGGCGCCGCGCAGCAGGACGAGGGCGACGAGGAGCAGCGCCATCTTGCCCAGCCAGGCTCCGACGAGCCACGCGTTCATCACGTGCATCGGCTTCGCCGCGGTCGCCCACATGATGTACGCGGTCGAGAGCGAGAAGACCGCAGCGATCCCGGCACCGACGAGGGCGCCCCAGACTCCGGCCGTGCCGCCCACCAGGGCGCCTCCGGCTACGCCGAGCACGGTGAGGACGACGACGAACACGGTGACGTCGCGGAGCACTCCCCCGTAGGTGCGGCGGGCGTCGGACGGGTCAGTGGGTGCGCTCATGCTCTGGGACCTTACCCGAGCCGCGCAGGGGTCCCAGCGTCAGCGCCAGGGCGGCCAGGAAGGCGACGACGAGGCCCGCCACGACCTGCGCCGGGGTGAAGAGGATGAGCGCGGCGCACCCGAACGCGAACACCGCGGTCCACAGGTACATGATCAGCACGGCGCGGCGATGGGTGTGGCCGAGCGCGAGCAGCCGGTGGTGCAGGTGCATGCGGTCGGGGTGGAACGGCGACTTGCCGGCCAGCAGCCGGCGGACGACCGCCAGGATCATGTCGAGCAGCGGGAGCACGAGGACGGCCAGCGGGATGAGGATCGGCAGGAAGGCGGGGATCGACTGGCCCTCGGACACGCGCTCGGGGTCGATCCTGCCCGTGACGACGATCGCTGCCGCGGCGATGGTGAGCCCGATCAGCATCGATCCCGAGTCCCCCATGAAGATCCGCGACGGGTGGAAGTTGTGCGGCAGGAAGCCCAGGCACGCCCCGACCAGGACCACGGTGACGAGGCTCGCGAGGTCGGAGTAGTCGGACGGGCTCGCGTCCTGCGTCAGGAGGTAGGTGTAGCCGAAGAACGCGGCCCCACCGATCGCGATGAGCCCGGCGGCCAGGCCGTCGAGCCCGTCGACGAAGTTGACCGCGTTCATCGCGACGACGACGACGAGGACGGTCGCCACGAGCGACAGCCGGCTCGAGCCGATGGTGACGCCGGCGATCGGGACGGTGATCAGCTGGACGCCCTGCCAGGCCATGAGCCCGGCGGCGAGGACCTGCCCCACCAGCTTCGTCATCCAGTCCAGGTCCCAGATGTCGTCCGCGATCCCGAGGAGGCACACCAGGGTCGCCCCCGTGAGGATCGCCCACGCCTCGTTCGACGCCGTGAACACCCCGGCCAGGAACGGGATCCGGGAGGCGAACAGCAGCGCCACGGCGATGCCGGCAAGCATCGCGAGCCCGCCGAGGCGGGGCGTGGGCACCGCGTGCACGTCCCTGGCCCGCAGGGCGGTGACGGCCCCGGTGCGGATCGCGACCCAGCGCGCCAGCGGTGTCGTCAGGTAGGTGACGACGGCGGCGACGAGCATGACCAGGAGGTACACCCTCACGTCGGGTCGGCCTCCCGCCCGAGCACGTCGGTGACCTCGCGGAGCATCGCGAGCGTCGCGGCACCGTCCCGGACGACGCGCAGCGTGTCCCCCGTCGCGTCGACGATCGTCGAGGCGACGCCGCCGGGCGCCGCACCGCCGTCGAGGTACACCTGCACCGCGACCCCGAGCTGGTCGCTCGCCTCGGCCGCGGTCGTCGCGGCGGGCCTGCCGGTCTTGTTGGCGCTCGAGACCGCCATGGGCCCGGTGCGCCGCAGCAGCGCGAGCGCCGCGGGGTGGTCGGGCATCCGCAGCGCGACGGTGCCGCGCGTCTCGCCGAGGTCCCACATCAGCGACGGCTGCGCGCGGCAGATCAGGGTCAGCCCACCAGGCCAGAAGGCCTCGGCGAGCCGGCGCGCGCCGTCCGGCACGTCCGTGGCCAGGCCGTCCAGCGTGCGCAGGTCCGGCACGAGCACCGGCGGAGGCATCTGTCGCCCCCGCCCCTTCGCTGCGAGGAGCGCGGCCACGGCGGCCGGCGCGAAGGCGTCCGCACCGATCCCGTACACGGTGTCGGTCGGCAGCACGACCAGGGCGCCGCGCCCGACGGCCGAGACGGCCTCGTCGAGGGCGGGCCCCCAGGTGAGCGGGTCGGTGACGTCGTGGAGGATCTGGGTCACGACGGCGAGTCTGCCACGTCGACCGGGGCGTCCCGGCGCGCCACGACCATCCGGTCGCGGCCCGCGAGGTCCGGGAGGGTCCGGGGCCCGACGAGCACCCCGGTGTCGAGCACCATCGCGCGCGCCGCCGCCGACTGGACCTCGGCGTGCTCGAGGACGAGCAGCCCGCCGGGCCGGAGCAGGCGTGCGGCGGCGTCGCTGATGCCACGCGGCACCTCGAGACCGTCCGCGCCCAGGCCGTACAGGGCGACCGCGGGATCGTGGTCCGCGACCTCCGGCTCGCGGGGCACCGCACCCGGCGGGACGTAGGGCGGGTTGGAGACGACGACGTCACAGGTGCCGTCGAGCTCACTCAGGGCGGTCCGCGCGTCCCCGCGCACGAGGTGGACGCCGGTGCCGTCAAGGTTGCGCTCCGCCCACGCGTGGGCCGCGCCGTCGAGCTCGACCGCCCAGACCTCGGCGCCGGGGACCTCCGTCGCCACGGCGAGCGCGATCGCTCCCGATCCCGTGCAGAGGTCCACCACGCGGGCGGTCCCGGCCGCACGCACGCGCGCCAGCACCTCGTCGATCGCGACCTGAGCGACCTGCTCGGTCTCGGGCCGAGGCACGAAGACCCCGGGGCCGACGGCGAGCTCGACCGTGCGGAAGGGGGCGCGCCCGGTCAGGTGCTGCAGCGGCTCCCGGGCCGCACGCCGGGTCACGAGCGAGGCGAGGCCCGCGTCGTCGCCCAGCGCGCCGAGCGGCCGGCGCAGGATCGACGCCTGCAGGAGCTCGGCCCGGGTGACGCCGTAGGCGTGGCAGACGAGGAGCTCCGCGTCGACCTGCGGGCTGGGCACCCCGGCGGCGCGCAGGTGCCCAGCGACGTCGTGAAGGACCGAGCGGACGTCCTCGCCCGGCTGGGGCGTGCGGAACGTGCGGGGCGTGGCGGCCGAGCTCACGAGCCGGCGGCCAGGAGCCGGGCGGCCTCGTCCGCCTCGATCGCCGAAGCGACGACCGGCCCGAGGTCGCCGTCCAGCACGGTGTCGAGGTTGTAGGCCTTGTACCCGGTGCGGTGGTCGGCGATCCGGTTCTCGGGGAAGTTGTAGGTGCGGATGCGCTCGGAACGGTCGACGGTGCGCACCTGGGAACGACGCAGGTCGTTGGCCGCAGCCGCCTGCTGCTCGGCCTGCTGGGCGAGTATCCGCGCCCGCAGCACGCGCATGGCCTGCTCGCGGTTCTGCAGCTGGGACTTCTCGTTCTGCATCGACACGACGATGCCGGTGGGCAGGTGCGTGATGCGCACGGCTGAGTCCGTGGTGTTGACGGACTGCCCGCCCGGCCCCGACGACCGGTACACGTCGATGCGCAGGTCGTTGGCCTCGATCGCGACCTCCCCCGGGTCCTCGACCTCGGGGAACACCAGCACCCCGGCTGCGGAGGTGTGGATCCGGCCCTGGGACTCGGTGACGGGCACACGCTGCACGCGATGCACGCCCCCCTCGTACTTGAGGTGCGCCCACACACCGTCCTCGGGTGCCACGGTGCCCCGGGCCTTGACCGCCACCTGCACGTCCTTGTAGCCGCCGAGGTCGGACTCGGTCGCCTCGATGATCTCGGTCCGCCAGCCCTGACGCTCGGCGTAGCGCAGGTACATGCGCAGCAGGTCGCCCGCGAACAGGGCTGACTCCGCACCGCCCTCACCGGCCTTGATCTCGAGGATCGCGTCGCGGCCGTCGTCAGGGTCACGCGGCACGAGGACGCGGCGCAGCTTCTCGTGAGCCGCGTCCGCCGCCGCTTGCAGCGACGGCAGCTCGGCGGCGAAGGCGGCGTCCTCGGCAGCCATCTCGGCCGCGGCCTGCGCGTCGTCCGCCGCCGTGCGCCAGGCACGGTAGGCCGCGACGACCTGCCCGAGCTCTGCATACCGCCGTCCCAGCGTGCGGGCACGGCCCGCGTCGGCATGGATGCCGGGGTCGGCCAGCTGGGCCTCGATCTCGGCGTGCTCGGCGAGCATCGGCTCGACGGCTGCGAAGGCGTCGCTCATCGGGTCTCCGGTCGGTGGTGCGGGCGCACGGCCCGCGGGAGAGGTGCTCGGGACAAAGCAACAGCGCCGGTGGTCCCCGGTGCCGACTGCCCCTGGAGAGGTTGTCGGTCGTGGGACCACCGGCGCTGCGGGGTCGCTAGTTGGCGGCCTTCTTGCCGTAGCGGGCCTCGAAGCGGGCCACACGGCCACCGGTGTCGAGGATCTTCTGCTTGCCCGTGTAGAACGGGTGGCACGCGCTGCACACGTCGGCCCGGATCTCGCCGGACGTCTGGGTGGAGCGGGTCTCGAACGTGTTGCCACAGGTGCACACGACCGTGGTGGTCACGTACTCCGGGTGGATGTCCTTCTTCATGGGATCTCCTTGGGGTTCTGCATCCGGGTCGAGCGCGGTCGGGCGCCCGTGAACCGCATGCCAGCCCGAAACTTTAACACGCGGGCACGTGCTGCGGCTGTGACGTGAGCGACTCGGCCGACGCTCAGACCGTCTTGCCGACGCTCTCGTCCTCGGGGGAGTTCGTCGGGGTGGTCTTCTGCACCTGGAGCAGGAACTCGACGTTCGACTTGGTCGCCTTGATCTTGCCGAGCAGCAGCTCGATCGCCTGGTGCTGGTCGAGCCCGCTCAGGACGCGGCGCAGCTTCCACACGATCTTGAGCTCGTCGCCGCCCATGAGGATCTCCTCGCGGCGGGTGCCCGAGGCGTTGACGTCCACCGCCGGGAAGATCCGCTTGTCCGCGAGGGAGCGCGACAGCCGCAGCTCCATGTTCCCCGTGCCCTTGAACTCCTCGAAGATGACCTCGTCCATCTTGGACCCGGTCTCCACGAGCGCGGAGGCCAGGATCGTCAGCGAACCGCCGTCCTCTATGTTGCGCGCGGCTCCGAAGAACTTCTTGGGCGGGTACAGCGCCGAGGCGTCCACGCCCCCGGACAGGATGCGGCCCGACGCCGGAGCGGCCAGGTTGTAGGCGCGCGACAGCCGCGTGAGGGAGTCCAGGAGCACGACGACGTCCTGGCCCATCTCGACCAGGCGCTTGGCGCGCTCGATCGCGAGCTCGGCGACGATCGTGTGGTCGGACGCGGGGCGGTCGAAGGTCGAGGCGATGACCTCGCCCTGCACCGTCCGCTCCATGTCGGTGACCTCCTCGGGACGCTCGTCCACGAGGACGACCATCAGGTGCACCTCGGGGTTGTTCACGGCGATCGAGTTGGCGATCTGCTGCATGATGATCGTCTTGCCGGCCTTGGGGGGCGCGACGATCAGGCCGCGCTGGCCCTTGCCGATGGGCGCGACGATGTCGATCACGCGGGGCGTGAGCTTGGTGGCCGCGGGGTTCTCCAGGCGCAGCCGGTCCTGCGGGTACAGCGGCGTCAGCTTCGAGAACTCCGGCCGGCTCGCGGCCTCCGACGGCTCCATGCCGTTGATCGAGTCGAGGCGCACCAGCGCGTTGTACTTGTCGCGCGGCCGGCCACCCTGCGGCTCCCCGTCGCGCGGCGCCTTGACTGCGCCGGCGACGGCGTCGCCGCGGCGCAGGTGGTACTTCTTGACCTGGTTCATCGAGACGTACACGTCGCTCGGGCCCGGCAGGTAGCCCGTGGTCCGCACGAACGCGTAGCTGTCGTGCAGGTCGAGGATGCCCGCCACGGGGACCAGGACGTCGTCCTCGGTGACCTCGAGGTCGTCGTAGGCGTCGGCGGAACGGCCGCGCCCGCGCTTGGTGCCGCGGTCGCGGTAGCGGTCGCGGCCGCGACGTCGCCGACCGCCGCGCTCGTCGTCGTCACCCGTGTCGGGGCCGTCGTCGCGACCGGCGTCGTCCCGCTCATCGCCACGGCTGGACTCACCGCGGCGGGGCTCGTCGCGCTGGCGGCGGCTGTCGCTGCGGTCGTCGTCCCCGTCCTCGCGCTGCGCGCGGGACTCGTCCTGGCTGACCGGGCGCCGACGACCCGCGCGGTCCGTGCGTTCGGTGCGCTCGGCTCGGTCGGTGCGCTCGGCACGGTCGGTGCGCTCGCTGCGGTCGAGCCCGCGCTCGATCGACGCGAGGTCGGCGGCGACGGCGGCGCGACGGTCGGCGCCGCCCCGGGCGTCGCTGGCGTCCGGTTCCGCCTGGCCCGCGTCCCGCTGGCTCCGCTCGGTCCGGGCGCCCCGCGCGGCGAGCCGCGCCTCGGCGCGCTGGCGCGCGGCCTCCTCGCGCTCCCGCGCGGCCTGCTCGGCAGCCTCGGCAGTCTGTGCGGGCCGACCGGCCGGCGCCTGGGCGCGACGCTGCGAGCGTCGTGCGGGCTCCGCATCGGACTCGTCCGAGCGCGCCGCCTGGGGAGCAGCCGGCGCCTCGGCGCCGCTGCTCACCTGCCCGTCGGCGGGCTGGTTCGTCTGCGCGGCGGGCGCTGCCTGCTCGGCCGGAGCAGACGTGGCGGACGCTGTCTCCGGCTGGGCGCTGGCGCGCTGGCGGGTGCGGGCACGCTTGGTGGTCGGGCTGCTGTCCTGCGCCGGGGCGTCGTTGCCCTGCGGGCGCTGGGCGGACCGCGCGGCCGCGATGGCTTCGACGAGGTCCCCCTTGCGCATCTTGGACGTGCCCTTGACCCCGAGCGAGCCGGCGAGCTGCTGGAGCTCGGGCAGCCGCATCGCGGAGATCGCGCCGCCGTGGGCAGCCGACGCGTCGATGGTGTCAGTCACGTGAGGACCTTTCCTCTTCTGTGCGCGCCCGGCCTCGATGGTGACGCCGCACGCGGGTCGTTGACGTCCGCGCTCTGATGGAGCGGATCGTGACCAGGCCGGTCGCCGCGCCACGCCGCGCGCGCTCGACGCACGGCTGGGGTGTGGGGTGGACCAGATCGACCTGGGTGCGCTCCCCGGGCCGCCGACGGAAGCGTCAGCGCCTGCACGCGTGATGGTGCGGGGAGGTCAGCGCACACTCTACCACCGCACACCCAGCCGCTCGGTGCGCACCCCGGAGGTGTCGATCCCCGGTCGCCACAGGCGCCAGGCGTCTCCCCGGGACCGCAGCGCGTCGTCCAGCGCGACCCGCGAGGCGTCCCCGTCGCTCGCACGCGCCAGGACCAGGACGGTGGGCCCGGCGCCCGAGACCACGGCCGGCAGGCCCGCACCGCGCAGCTCGCCGACGAGCTCGGCCGTCGCCGCCATCACGCCGGACCGGTACCCCTGGTGCAGCCGGTCGTCGGTCGCGTCGAACAGCAGCTCCGGAGCGCGCGAGAGCGCCTCGACGAGCAGCGCCGCGCGGCCGGCGTTGAAGGCGGCGTCGGCGTGCGGCACCTGGCTGGGCAGCACGCCGCGCGCACGCGACGTGGCGAGCCGCTCGTGCGGGACCAGCACCCACGGCTCGACGTCGTCGTGCACCGCGAAGCGGCGGGCCCGTACGCCGTCGGGCGTGAGCCAGGAGACGGTCGCACCGCCCAGCACCGCGGGTGCGGCGTTGTCCGGGTGCCCCTCGAACTCGGTGGCCAGCGCGAGGACGAGGTCGTCGTCGAGGGCCTCGGGGTCGGCGATCAGCGCGCGCGCGGCCGCGATGCCCGCCACGACCGCGCCGGCGGACGAGCCCAGCCCACGGCCGTGCGGGATCCGGTTGTCGCACAGCAGGTGCAGCCCGGTCTGCGGTGCGCCGACGACGTCGATCGCCGCGCGCAGCGCGCGCACCACGAGGTGCTCCTCGCCGTCGGGAACCTCCCCGGCGCCCTCGCCCTCGACCTCGACGCGAGCCCCGGGAGACCCCAGCGCGCGCACCTCGATCGTGTCGTACCGCCCGAGCGCGAGGCCGAGCGCGTCGAACCCCGGACCGAGGTTCGCGCTCGTCGCGGGGACCGCGACCCGCACGTGGTCGGTGCCGAGGCGCACGGCTCAGTCCAGCCCGAGGGCGGCGGCGATCGACATGACGTCGGCGCTCACCCGCTGCGGGACGACGTCGTCGCCGTCCGCCGTGCGCAGAGCCCAACCCGGGTCCTTGAGACCGTGACCGGTGACGGTGACGACGATGCGCGCTCCCGCGGGCACCTCGCCGCGCTCGGCACGCTGCAGCAGCCCCGCGACGCCCGCCGCGGACGCGGGCTCGACGAAGACGCCGACCTCGGCGGAGAGCAGGCGGTGCGCGGCGAGGATCTGCTCGTCGGTGACGGACTGGATGACGCCCCCCGAGGAGTCGCGGGCCTCGACGGCCTGCTCCCACGAGGCGGGGTTGCCGATCCGGATGGCCGTCGCGATGGTCTCCGGCTCGGTCACCGGGTGACCGAGCACGATCGGGGCGGCGCCCGCGGCCTGGAAGCCCCACATCTGCGGCAGGTGCGTGGCCCGGCCCGCGGCCGCGTACTCCCGGTAGCCCTTCCAGTACGCCGTGATGTTCCCGGCGTTGCCGACGGGCAGCGCATGGATGTCCGGGGCGTCCCCGAGGACGTCGACGACCTCGAACGAGGCGGTCTTCTGTCCCTCGATGCGGTCGGGGTTCACGGAGTTCACGAGCTCGACCGGATAGACCTCGGCGAGCTTGCGGGCCGCGATCAGGCAGTCGTCGAAGTTGCCGTCGACCTGCAGCAGGCGTGCGCCGTGGGCGATCGCCTGGCTCAGCTTGCCCATCGCGATCTTGCCGTCGGGCACCAGCACCGCGCACACCATCCCGGCGGCCGTGGCGTACGCCGCGGCCGACGCCGAGGTGTTGCCGGTCGAGGCGCAGACGACGGCCTCGGCCCCGCGCGCCGCAGCGGCGGAGATCGCCGTCGTCATGCCCCGGTCCTTGAAGGACCCCGTGGGGTTCATCCCCTCGACCTTGACCAGGACGTCGGCGCCCGTGAGCCGCGACAGGGCGGGGGCGGGGACGAGCGGCGTCCCACCCTCCCCCAGCGTGACGACGTGCGTGCGCACGTGGTCCGGGAGGTGGTCGGCGTACTCGCGGATGATTCCCTGCCACACGTGGGCCATCAGGCTCCCTCAGCTCTCAGGACGGAGATGACTTGCTCGACCGGCTCGAGGTCGGCGATCGCCCGCACCGTGGCCGCGAGCGCGGACTCGGCCGCTCGGTGCGTCGTGATCAGCAGCTCGGTCGCGCCGTCGGCGGCCGCCGGCTGGCGCACCGCCTCGATCGACACCCCGTGCGCGGCGACGGCCTGCGCGACCTGGGCGAGCACGCCCGGACGGTCCGCGACCGCGACGCGCACCTGGTAGCGGGTGACCGCCGAGTCCGCGGGCGCGAGCGGGAGGTCGGCGTACCAGGACTCGACCGGGCCCTTGCCCCCGAGCACGCGGTGCCGGGCGGCCGAGACGACGTCGCCGAGCACGGCGGAGGCCGTCGGCGCTCCCCCGGCGCCCTGCCCGTAGAACATGAGCGCGCCGGCGGCCTCGGACTCGACGAAGACGGCGTTGAACGCGCCGCGCACCCCGGCGAGGGGGTGGTCGAGCGGCACGAGCGCCGGGTGCACGCGGGCGAGCACGCCGTCGGCGCTCGCCTCCGCGATCGCGAGGAGCTTGATGACGTGGCCGGTCTCGGCGGCCCAGCGCATGTCGTCGGCCGAGACGCCCGTGATGCCCTCGCACGCGACGTCGTCGAGGCCCACCCGGGTGTGGAACGCGAGGGAGGCGAGGATCGCGGCCTTCGCCGCGGCGTCGTGCCCCTCGACGTCCGCCGTCGGGTCCGCCTCCGCGTAGCCGAGCTCCTGGGCCTGCGCGAGCGCGGCGTCGAACGACAGCCCGCGGGACGCCATCTCGTCGAGGATGTAGTTGGTGGTGCCGTTGACGATCCCGAGGACGCGGCGCACCTTGTCTCCCGCGAGCGACTCGCGCAGGGGCCGGATGATCGGCACGGCGCCCGCGACGGCGGCCTCGAAGTAGACGTCGACGCCCGCGCGGTCGGCCGCCTCGTAGAGCGTGGGGCCGTGCTGGGCGAGCAGCGCCTTGTTGGCCGTGACCACGCTGGCGCCGGCCTCGATCGCCGCGAGGATGAGCTCGCGCGCCGGCTCCAGGCCGCCCATGACCTCCACGACGATGTCCGCGCGGGCCACGAGACCCGCGGCGTCGTCGGTGAGCAGCGCGGGGTCGATGCCCGGCCGCTCGCGGGCGGTGTCGCGCACCGCGATCCCGACGAGCTCGAGGGGTGCGCCGACGCGGGCCGCGAGGTCGTCGGCCTGGTCCGTCAGGAGCCGGACCACCTGGGTGCCCACGACTCCACAGCCCAGCAGTGCCACGCGCAGCGCGACCGGTCCCACGACATCCCACCTTCCTCGCGCCGCACCCGGGTGCGCGGCGATACCCGATCCTCGCGCCGACGGTACCGCCCTGGATCGCCGTCTCAGGATACGGGTGGCGCGCGCACGCGCCACGGGCGTCCGCGCTCAGCCCAGGTCGAGCGCGAGCAGGTCGTCCTCGGTCTCGCGCCGCACCAGCACCCGAGAGGTGCCCTCGGCCACCGCGACGACCGGCGGCCGCGGCACGTGGTTGTAGGTGCTCGCCATCGAGCGCCCGTAGGCGCCCGTCGCGGGGACGGCCAGGAGGTCGCCGGGGGCGACGTCTGCGGGGAGCGCCACCTCGTCGATGACGATGTCGCCGCTCTCGCAGTGCTTGCCCACCACGCGCGCCCGCACCGTCTCGGGGCTGCCGGCACGGTTGGCGAGGCGCGCCGTGTAGCGCGCGCCGTACAGCGCCGGGCGGATGTTGTCGCTCATGCCGCCGTCGACCGCGACGTACGTGCGCACGCTCCCGTCGTCGAGCGTGACGGGCTTGACGACGCCGACGCGGTACAGCGTGACCGTCGTCGGACCGACGACGGCGCGGCCCGGCTCGATCGAGACGCGCGGCACGGTCGTGTCGAGCTCGGCGCACACGCGCTGGACCGTCGCCGCGAGCGACCGGGCGAACGCCGGCACGTCCATGGCCTCCTCGCCCGGGACGTACGCGATGCCGTAGCCGCCGCCGAGGTCGAGCTCCGGCATGAGCACACCGGTCGCGCGCTCGAGGTCGGCGCGCAGGGCGAGCATCACGCGGGCGTTGGCCTCGAAGGCCGCGACGTCCTGGATCTGGCTGCCGATGTGGCTGTGGGCACCGAGGAGCTCGAGCTCGGGGTGCGTGAGGACCTCGCGCAGCGCGGCGAGCGCCTGGCCGCCGGTGACCGAGATGCCGAACTTCTGGTCCTCGTGCGCCGTCGCGATGAACTCGTGCCCCCCGGCGTGGATGCCGGTCGTCACGCGGACCATGACTCCCACGCGGTCGTGCGGGCCACGGCCGGCTGCACGCGCCGCGGCGGCGACGCGACCGACCTCCGCGACCGAGTCGAGCACGATCCGCCCGACGCGCGCGTCGATCGCCCGGGCGATCTCGGAGTCGGACTTGTTGTTGCCGTGCAGACCGATGGCCTCGCCGGGCACCTGCGCGCGCAGCGCGACCGCGAGCTCGCCGCCGGTGCACGTGTCGACCCGCAGGCCGTCGGCGTAGGCCCAGCGTGCGACGGCGACGCTGAGGAACGACTTGCCCGCGTAGTAGACGTCGACGCCCGAGCCGATCGCCTCGAAGGCGGCGGTGAACGCGTCGCGGAACAGCCGCGCGCGCTCGTGGAACATCGCTTCGTCCAGCACGAAGACGGGGGTGTCGTGCTCGGCGGCCAGGTCGGTGGCCCCATGTCCCGCGAGGCGCAGCGCGCCGTCGTCGTCGAGCCCCGCGCCCGACGGCCAGACGGCGACGTCGAGGCCCGTCACATCCGCTCCGGGGCGCTCACACCCAGCAGACGCAGGCCGTTGGCGAGCACCTGGCGGGTGGCGTCGTTGAGCCACAGCCGCGCGCTGTGGACCGGCGCCACGTCCTCGTCGCCCAGCGGGGTCACCCGGCACTCGCCGTACCACTTGTGATAGCTGCCCGCGAGCGCCTCGAGGTAGCGCGCGACGCGGTGCGGCTCGCGCAGCGCGGCCGCCTGGGCGACCACGCGGGGAAACTCGGTGAGCGCGCCCAGCAAGGCGGACTCCGTCGGGTGCGCCAGGGTCGACGGGTCGAACGTCGCCGCGTCGCGGACCACGCCGTGCGCGGCCGCGTTCACCCCGACGTTGACCGTCCGGGCGTGCGCGTACTGGACGTAGAACACGGGGTTCTCGTTGGTCGCCCGGGCGAGCAGGTCGAGGTCGATGTCGATCGACGAGTCGGCGGACGAGCGCGCGAGCGAGTAGCGGGCCGCGTCCACGCCCACGGCGTCGACGAGGTCCTCGAGCGTGACGACCGTGCCGGCCCGCTTGGACATGCGCAGCGGCTCGCCGTCGCGCAGCAGGTTGACCAGCTGGCCGATGAGGATCTGCAGGTTCCGGCCCGGCTCGTCGCCGAAGGCGGCGCACACGGCCATCATGCGACCCACGTACCCGTGGTGGTCCGCGCCGAGCATGATGATGACCTCGTCGAAGCCACGCTCACGCTTGTCGAGGTAGTACGCGATGTCGCCGGCGATGTACGCGGCATCGCCGTCGGACTTGATGATCACGCGGTCCTTGTCGTCACCGAAGTCCGTGGTGCGCAGCCACGTCGCGCCGTCGGACTCGAACACGTGGCCGGCCTCGCGCAGCCGCGCCACGGCGCGGTCGACCGCACCCGACTCGTGCAGGGCGTCCTCGTGGAAGAAGACGTCGAAGTCCACGCCGAAGCCGTGCAGCGCGGCCTTGATCTCGCCGAACATGCGGTCGACGCCGATCGCCCGAAAGACCTCCTGGGCCTCGGCGTCGGGCAGGGTGCGCGGGTCCGGGTCGCCTGCCGCGGCGACGTCCGCGAGCACGGCGTCGGCGATCTCCTGGATGTACTGGCCGCCGTAGCCGTCCTCGGGGGCGGGCTCGCCCTTGGCACGCGCGAGCAGCGAGCGCGCGAAGCGGTCGATCTGCGCGCCGTGGTCGTTGAAGTAGTACTCGCGGGTGACCTCGGCCCCCGCGGCCTCGAGCACGCGGGCGAGCGAGTCCCCCACCGCTGCCCAGCGCACGCCACCGATGTGGATCGGTCCGGTGGGGTTTGCCGAGACGAACTCGAGGTTGACCTTCTTGCCGGCCTCCGCGTCGCCGCGGCCGTAGGCCTCGCCCGCGTCCACGATCGTGCGCGCGAGCTCGCCCGCGGCACCGGCCTCGAGGCGGATGTTGAGGAAGCCCGGGCCGGCGATGTCGACGGACGCGACGCCCTCGGTCGAGCGCAGGCGCGCCGCCAGGAGCTCGGCCAGCTGCCGCGGCGGCACCCCGGCCTTCTTGGCGAGCTGCAGTGCGATGTTCGTGGCCCAGTCCCCGTGCTCGCGCTGGCGCGGTCGCTCGACGTGGACGGCGTCGGGAAGCTGGTCCGCGTCGAGGGCGAGCTCGCCGTCCGTGACGGCGGCCGCGAGCGCAGCGCTGAGGGCGAGGGAGAGCTGGGTGGGATTCACCGGCTCATCCTAGCGACTCCGCCGCCGCGACCGAGGGAGCGCTCAGGACCGCTCGGGGGCGATGCCCGCCGCGACCGCCCGCGCGCCTCGGCGGTCCCCGACGACCTCGACCGTCGTCGTGAAGTCGGCCCACAGGTAGGTCGCCGCGCCGTCGGCGACGACCCGGCTCGCGCCGGCCACCACCCGGGTGCCACGGAGCGGCGCGCCTGCGCGGTCCGCGGCCTCGCGGCCGGCCACCGCCACGTGCGCCCCTGCCTCGTCCGTCGTCCCCCAGCGCGCGACCGTCACGACGACGATGTCCCCGTTCGGCGCGACGAAGCGCGCGCGGTAGGCCTCGAGCGCACCCGGGATCTGCGTAGGCTCGAACCCCACGCTCAGATAGCCGCCGGCCTGCGTCGGCAGGGCACCGAGCAGCGCGGACGACTGGTCCGCGAGCGGCGCCCCCTCGGGCTCGGCGTCGCCGCGAGCGGTGCCCGCGTCGCGCGCGGCGGCGGGGGCCAGCTCCGCGACGCCGGGGAGCGCGGCGTAGGCGACCACGTCCGCCGAGGCCGAGGCCGAGCGCACGGCGAGCGGCGCCGTCGGTGCCACCAGATAGCCGACCCAGGCCACCGTGCCCACGAGCCCCAGCACGAGGGCGAGCGCGGCATAGCGCGGACGTGACCGCCCGGCGCGCGCGGCGCCCCGCAAGGCCAGGAGCGCGCACGCGACCGCGACCGGACCGAGCCACAGCACCGCCGCGAGCACGCCGGCCACCGCGAGGGTGTCGTCGTGCTCCCGCTGCGCCGTCGCCACGTGCGTCCTCCGGTCCATGCTGGGCCGCGTGTTCGGCCCGGTGTGGGGTTCACCACTACCATCGGCCCCAAGACCTAGGACTTGAGACCTGCCCTCACGGCGCCGATGCCGTGCACGCGAGCGCCCGGCGCTGCGTCCCGGCGGTCCGGCCCACCTCAGGACATCAGGAGCGCTCATGGCCTCACGCACCGGGCTGATCGACCAGGCCGTCACCGCGCTGCGCGGCTCGATCGTGAGCGGCGAGTGGCCCGTGGGCAGCCGCATCCCCACCGAGGCCGACCTCGCCCAGCTCCTCGGCGTCGGACGCAACACCGTGCGCGAGGCCGTGCAGTCGCTGGTGCACTCCGGCCTCCTGGCGCGCCGGCAGGGCTCGGGCACGTACGTGCTGTCGTCGTCGGAGCTCACGGTGGCGCTCGGCCGGCAGATGGCCGACGTGCACCAGCAGTACATCCTCGAGGTGCGCCGCTCCCTCGAGGTCGAGGCGGCCCGGCTCGCCGCGCGTCGCCGCACGGACCGGGACGTCACGATGCTCCGCACGCTGAACGACAGGCGCATGGCCTCGTTCGCGGCCGGGAAGGTCGACGCGATGGTCGTCTCCGACCTCGCGCTGCACCGGGCGATCGTCGCGGCAGCGCGCAACCCGCTGCTGCTGGACCTCTACGAGAACCTGGTCGATGCGATCGGCGACTCCATCCGCGCGAACGTGCAGACGGACCACCCCGACCACACGCACGACGACCTGGTCGAGGCGATCGCCGACCGCGACGAGGACCGGGCCGCGCTCGAGATCTCGCGCTACCTCGAGGAGTACCTCGCCACGCTGCCCACCTGATCGGGACACCAGTTCGCTCCCGTCGAGCGCAGTGGTAGTCTCGTGCACCGTGCCGAGATGGCACCCCCGCCCTCGTAGCTCAGGGGATAGAGCGTCTGCCTCCGGAGCAGAAGGTCGTAGGTTCGAATCCTATCGAGGGCACCACCCGTGGCTCGCTGGCAGCTTCCGCCGGCACCCGTCCGCCCCCCCGCCAGCCGCCTCCAGCACCGCCGCTGGCCGCCCGCTCTGCCGCCGAAGGTCCCATCCAAAGATGGGACCTTTGACACGAACATCCGCATGTTCGGACTCCTAGCGTTGTGTGTGAGATCACAGACAGCACACGAAGGGGTTCCACTCATGAGCGTCACCCAGGCCACCACGGCCCCCGAGCCGACGAGCGTGACCGAGCAGATCGATGCCCTCGTCACCCGCGCCCAGGGGGCGCTGCGTCAGTTCCTCGAGCTCGACCAGGAGCAGGTCGACCACATCGTCAAGAAGGCGTCCGTCGCCGCCCTCAGCCAGCACGGCGAGCTCGCCGTGCACGCCGTCCGCGAGACGGGCCGCGGCGTGTTCGAGGACAAGGCCGTGAAGAACATCTTCGCGTGCGAGCACGTGACCAACTCGATGCTGAACCTGCGCACCGTCGGCATCATCAACCGCGACGAGCTCACGGGCATCACCGAGATCGCCGAGCCAGTCGGCGTCATCTGCGGGGTCACCCCCGTGACGAACCCGACGTCGACCGCGATCTTCAAGGCCCTCATCGCCCTCAAGACCCGCAACCCGATCGTGTTCGGCTTCCACCCGAGCGCCCAGGGCTGCTCGGTCGCCGCCGCGAAGGCCGTCAAGGACGCCGCCGTCGCGGCCGGCGCCCCGGCCGACTGCATCCAGTGGGTCGAGCACCCCTCGCTCGAGGCCACCAGCACGCTGATGAACCACCCGGGTGTCGCGCTGATCCTCGCGACCGGCGGTAACGCGATGGTCCGCGCCGCGTACTCGTGCGGCAAGCCCGCCCTCGGCGTCGGCGCCGGCAACGTGCCCGCCTTCATCGAGCGCTCCGCCAAGCTCAAGCGCGCCGTGAACGACGTCGTGCTCTCCAAGGCCTTCGACAACGGGATGATCTGCGCCTCCGAGCAGGCCGTCATCCTCGACGCGCCGATCTACGACGAGGCCATGGCCGAGTTCGACATCCTGCACGCCTACCGCGTGACCCCGGCCGAGAAGGTCATGCTCGAGGACTTCATCTTCGGGGTGCACGCCGGCTCCGAGAACTGCGGCGAGGCCAAGCTCAACGCGTCCGTCGTCGGCCAGTCCCCCGTGTGGATCGCCGCGCAGGCCGGCTTCACCGTCCCGGAGGAGACGTCGATCCTCCTCGCGGAGGTCTCCGGAGTCGGGCCGCACGAGCCCCTCACCCGCGAGAAGCTGTGCCCCGTGCTCGCCGTGCTGCGCGCCGACGGCGCCGAGGAGGGCATCAGCCTGTCCGAGCAGATGGTCGAGTTCGACGGCCTGGGCCACTCGGGCTCGATCCACTCCGAGGACGCCGCGATCATCGAGGAGTTCGGCTCCCGCGTGAAGGCCGTCCGCATCATCACCAACGCCCCCAGCTCGCTCGGCGGGATCGGCGACATCTACAACGCGTTCATCCCCTCGCTCACGCTCGGCTGCGGTTCCTACGGTCACAACTCCGTGTCGAACAACGTGTCCGCGGTGAACCTCGTCAACATCAAGCGCATCGGTCGGAGGAACAACAACTTGCAGTGGTTCAAGGTTCCCGCCAAGACGTACTTCGAGCCGAACGCGATCCGGTACCTCGCGGACATGCGCGGCGTCTCGCGCGTCACGATCGTCACCGACTCGACCATGACCCGCCTGGGCTTCGTCGACAAGATCCTCGACGTCCTCAACCGCCGTGGCGAGCGCGTCGCCCTGCAGATCATCGACGACATCAAGCCCGAGCCCACGGTCGAGTCCGTGCAGACCGGCGCCGAGATGATGCGCAGCTTCAACCCCGACACGATCATCGCGCTCGGCGGCGGCTCGCCCATGGACGCGGCGAAGGTGATGTGGCTCCTCTACGAGCACCCGGAGATCGAGTTCGCGGACATGAAGGAGAAGTTCTTCGACGTCCGCAAGCGCGCCTTCAAGTTCCCGGACCTCGGCGAGAAGGCCAGCCTCGTGTGCATCCCGACGACGTCGGGCACCGGCTCCGAGATGACGCCGTTCGCGGTCATCACCGACCCGGAGACGGGCAAGAAGTACCCGCTCGCGGACTACGCCCTGACCCCGACGGTCGCGATCGTGGACCCGGTGCTCACCTCCGAGATGCCGTCGTTCCTCGCCGCCGACTCCGGGTTCGACGCCCTGACGCACGCGACCGAGGCGTTCGTATCGGTGTACGCGAACGACTTCACCGACGGGCTCTGCCTGCACGCGATCAAGCTCATCTTCGAGAACATCGCCACCTCCGTGAAGGCCAAGCCGAGCACGCAGGAGGCCGACGCGGTCAAGGCGCGCGAGAAGATGCACAACGCCGCCACGATCGCCGGCATGGCGTTCGGCAACGCGTTCCTGGGGATCGTGCACGCGATGGCCCACGTGACCGGCTCCAAGTTCCACCTGGTGCACGGGCGCACGAACGCGACGTACCTGCCGCACGTGATCCGCTACAACGGCACCGTCCCGACCAAGCTCACGAGCTGGCCGAAGTACGAGCACTACGTCGCCCCCGAGCGCTTCCAGGAGATCGCCAAGCACCTGGGCCTGCCGGCCAGCACGCCGGCCGAGGGCGTGGAGTCCTACGCCCGCGCCGTCGAGGAGCTGCGCGAGCAGGTCGGCATCCCGGCGTCGTTCCAGGCGCAGGGCGTCCCCGAGGAGGCCTTCATCGCCCGCCTCGACGAGCTCGCGATGGGCGCCTACGAGGACCAGTGCGCGCCCGCGAACCCGCGCATGCCGATGCTCGAGGACATGAAGACGCTCATGGAAGCCGCGTACTACGGCACGTCGTTCGCCCAGGTGCGTGCCGGGCGCGCGGCGGTCGGCCAGGCTGCGGTCGCCACCGGCGCCGAGGCTGAGGCCCCGGCTCCCAAGGCTCGCAAGCGGGCCGCCAAGTAGCGCTCCCCCTCGGTGGGGCGCCCGCGCCTCACCGAGGGCGCACGACGAGGCCCCGGTCGTCGACGGACGACCGGGGCCTCGTGCTGTGCCGGTGGCGCGTGCGCAGACCCCGAGCGCCGTCAGGCGCGCACGGGGCCGACACCGAGCCGCGCTGTCAGGCGCGCAGGCTCAGGAGAAGTCCTCGACGCCGCTCGTGTACTCCCAGTGCCAGGGCTCCAGGGCACCGGAGCCGCCGGGCCGCGCCCACGCGGGGTTGTCCCAGCCGTAGACCGGACCGTTCGCCTTGAGCCAGTTCCACACGGCGCTCGAGCCGTAGCTGCCGCCGCACAGGTCGATCGCGAGGCCCCAGCCGTGCATGGACCGGCCGGGCACCGCGGCGAGACCGGGCTTGGTCCACGCGACGCGCTGCTGAGAGCCGTAGGTGCGGTAGGAGTCGGTGAGGCAGATGTCTCGGCCGAACTTCGCGCGGAACGCGTCGTTGAGGGCGGTGAGCGAGAGCGCCGCCTCCGGCTGCAGCCGGTGCCCGTCCTGCCACAACGCGCAGAGCTCGGCGTCGCGCAACTGACCGTTGGAGCTGGTCACCGGCGTCGTGATGTCGCACGCGGGCGCCTCCTCGCGGGCGGCGGCGCGGCTGACCGCGGCGCTGTCGCGCGCGGCGAGGAGATCGGCGTCGGCCACGATCACGGCTTCCGTCTGCACGCTGCGCTCCGAGGTCAGCACGTCCAGCGTGCTGAGCCCGGCGGGCGCGTAGGCGGAGGCGGGCTGGGGCGCGAGCCCCGGGCTGCTGCTGCCCGCGGTGATCGGGATGACGATCGTGGCCGCAGCCAGCGAGGCCAGCACGCCGGAGCGCGCCAGCCAGCGGTGGCTCTCCGAGGCCTTCGCAGCCGGGCGGCGGCTGCGGCGCGTCTGGCGCGACGGGCCCTCCTGGGCCTCGCGCAGGGCGCGGCGGGACGGCAGGGTGGAGGCCGGGGACCCCTGGGGCGCGGGTGCGCTCGACAGGTTGCTGGTCTCCACGGCACCTCCGATGATGAGTTCGTGGGGCGGCACGAGGCCACCCCGGGGCAGTTCTGGTCGGACCGACCCGACGTCCTGACACGCGGCGCACGCACAGCACAGGAGCGCGGTGCGGTCCACCGGACGGGTTCGGTTACGGAAGCATAACGACACGATGCCTCTCCGACCAACATCCCATCGGCAAGATCACATCCGACCTGAAGGTCTTGACCGGGCGAGCTGTGCGTGCTGGGCCTCGGGCGGCCCCGCTGCGTGACCTCGGGCACGTACGTGTGGAACGCTGTCGACATGGTCGAGATCCCCGCTCCGGTGTCGGTGCTCGTCGTCGAGGACGAGCCGGCGATCGCCACGGCGGTCGCTCAACGCCTCACAGCCGAGGGCTGGAACGTCGAGGTGGCCCGCGACGGGCTCAGCGCGCTGACCGCCGCCGCACGCCTGCGCCCGGACGTCGTGGTGCTCGACGTCATGCTCCCGGGCATCGACGGGCTCGAGGTCTGCCGTCGTCTCCAGGCGGAGCAGCCCGTCCCGGTGCTCATGCTCACGGCACGTGACGACGAGACCGACATGCTGGTCGGGCTCGGGGTCGGCGCCGACGACTACATGACCAAGCCCTTCTCCATGCGTGAGCTCGTCGCGCGGCTCAAGGCGCTGGTCCGGCGGGTGGAGCGGGCCGCGCAGGTCGCCGCCTCCCAGGTCGCCGAGCCCCCGATCACCGCGGGCGACGTCGTCATCGACCGCGCCCAGCGTCGGGTCACGCGCGGCGACGCCGAGGTGCACCTGACCCCGACCGAGTTCGACCTCCTCGTGATGCTGGCCTCGAGCCCGCGCACCGTGCTCACCCGCGAGCGCCTGCTCGCGGAGGTCTGGGACTGGGCCGACGCGAGCGGCACCCGCACGGTCGACTCCCACATCAAGGCGGTCCGGCGCAAGCTCGGTGCCGAGCTGATCCGCACGGTGCACGGCGTGGGCTATGCGTTCGAGCCGCCGACGTCCGACGAGCGCTGAGGGCGGAGAGGATGCGCGGCACGCCCCGGCACGTCCGGGGGCACGCCCACCTGCCCGACCTGCGCCCGCTCGACGTCGCACGCTCGCTCAAGACGAAGCTCGGCGTGCTCACGATCGCGACCAACACCCTGGCGGTGCTGATCACGTGGCTCGGGCTGCGCAACCACCTCGGCCCCTCGCGGACCCTGCCGCTCGCGATCGCCGTCGCCCTCGTGGTGACCCTCCTGCTGGCACGCGGCATGACTTCCCCCCTGCGGGAGATGACCGCCGCGGCCAGGGCGATGGCCGACGGCGACTACTCCCGCCGGGTGCGGGCCACGAGCCGCGACGAGGTCGGCCAGCTCGCGCACGCGTTCAACCAGATGAGCACCGACCTGGAGCAGGGCGAGCAGCTGCGTCGCGACCTGATCGCGAACGTGTCGCACGAGCTGCGCACCCCGGTCGCCGCGCTGCACGCCCAGCTCGAGAACCTGGTCGACGGCGTCACCGAGCCCACGCCTGCGACCCTCCAGGTCTCGCTCGCGCAGACCGAGCGCCTGACCCGGCTCGTGTCGTACCTCCTCGACCTGTCGCGACTCGAGGCGGGCGCCTCGGCGCTGAGCGTCTCGGACGTCCCGCTCGAGCGCTTCCTGGCTGACGCTGCGGGATCGGTGGCCATGGTCGAGGCGGGCAAGCAGCTCGAGTTCGAGGTCGACGTCCAGCCGGCGGACCTCACGGTCCCCGCGGACCGCGACCGCCTGCGCCAGATCCTCACCAACCTGCTGCAGAACGCGATCCGGCACTCCCCGTTCGGGTCGACGATCCGCCTGACGGCCCGGCGTGCGGACAACCACGTCGTGATCGACGTGGCGGACGACGGGCCGGGGATCGCGCCGAGCGACCGCGAGCGCGTGTTCGAGCGCTTCGCCCGCGGCGCGAGCGTGGGCAGTCCGACGGCGGGGGCCTCGGGCGGCACGGGGATCGGGCTCGCGATCGTCCGCTGGGCGGTCTCGCTGCACGGTGGGACGATCGAGGTCGCTGACTCCGACCACGGCGCGACCATGCGCCTACGGCTGCCCGCTCCCGTCCTCGAGCGGGCGCCCGGGCCCCCGGACGAGGCCAACCCTGAGGAGGACCATGCTGACCGATGACGCCACCATCCGCGTCGCTCGCCTGACCAAGCGGTTCGGTGCCGTGCACGCCGTCGACGACCTGAGCTTCGAGGTGCGACCCGGGGCCTGACCGGCTTCCTCGGTCCCAACGGAGCCGGCAAGACGACGACGATGCGCATGCTCCTGGGCCTGGTGCGTCCCACCGCCGGCACGGCGACGATCGGCGGCCGCGCGTACCGGGACATCCCCGACCCGCTGCGGGCGGTGGGTGCCGCGCTCGACGCGAGCTTCCACCCGGGCCGCACCGCGCTCGACCACCTGCGCGTGTACGCCCCGGCCGCCGGCGCGTCCGAGGCGCGCTGCCGGATGCTGCTCGACGTCGTCGGCCTCGCGGACGTGGCCGGGCGGCGGGCGGGAGGCTTCTCGCTGGGGATGCGGCAGCGGCTCGCGCTCGCGACGACGCTGCTCGGGGACCCAAGCGTCCTCGTGCTCGACGAGCCCGCGAACGGGCTGGACCCCGAGGGGATCGTCTGGCTGCGCGGCTTCCTGCGGCACCTTGCCGGCGAGGGCCGGACCGTCATGGTCTCGAGCCACGTGCTGTCCGAGGTCCAGCAGTCCGTGGACGACGTCGTCGTCATCTCCCAGGGTCGGCTCGCGCACGCGTCGTCGCTCGCCGACCTCGCCCGTCTGACGTCCAGCCGCACGCGCGTGACCGGTCCCGACCTCGCTGCGCTGGCCGCGCTCGCGCGCGCACGCGGCTGGCAGGCCAGCACCGAGGGCACGAGCCTCGTGGTGCACGAGGTGGCCGCCGCGGAGGTCGGGGCACCGCGTTCGCGGCCGGCGTCGAGCTGCACGGCCTGACGGAGGAACGCTCGGGCCTCGAAGAGGTCTTCCTGCGACTGGTCACCCCCACCCCTGCCACCGCTCAGCCGCTCGGAGGTGCCGCATGAGGGCCGCGATCGCGATGGAGACGCGCAAGCTCGCGTCCACGCGCCTGTGGTGGGTGCTGCTGCTCGTGATGGCCGGGTACATGGTCTTCCTCGCCGTCCTGATGGCGTTCACCTCGGTGCGGTGCGCCCAGGCACCGATCGGGGATGCGGAGAGCACGGCCCTCGGCGTCTACACCCTGGCCACCGCGCTGGGCTACGTGTTCCCCGCCATCGTCGGGACGCTGTCGGTGACGTCCGAGGTGCGGCACCGCACGCTCGCCCAGACGCTGCTCGCGGACCCGAGCCGCGGCAGGCTGGTCGCGGCGAAGATGATCGGCGCGGTGCCGGTGGGGCTGGCGCTCGGCGTCGTCGGGAGCCTCGCCTGCCTGGGTGCGGGCGCAGCGACCTTCGCGGTCCTCGACGTCGACCCGCTGCTCGGCTCCCCCGCCGTCTGGCGCGCCGTCGGGCTGTCCGTGGTCGCCCTGACGCTGTGGACCATGGTCGGAGTAGGCCTCGGCACCGTGCTCACCAACCAGGTCGCCGCGCTCGTCGTCATCCTGGCGTTCACCCAGTTCGTCGAGCCGATCCTCCGCGGCGCGCTCAGCCTCGTCCTCGACGGACGGCTCGCCGGCGTCGCGTCATACCTGCCCGGCGCCGCCGGGGAGGCCATGACGGGCGCGAGCGTGTACGCCGCCTTCGGCATGGCCGAGCTGCTCACGTGGTGGCAGGGCGCGCTCGTCCTCGCCGGCTACGCGATCGTCCTGGCCCTCGTCGGTCGGCTCAGGACCCTGCGCCGCGACCTGACCTGACCGGTCTGCCCGGACCGTCGTCCGGACCGGGCCGCCCCCCTCGTGCGGAGCTGTGTCGGCGCGCGGACGCTACCGAACGATGGCCTAACGCACGCTCGCTTTGGGGCCTGTTCATGCCACCCTTGCCCAGATTTTGCCAACCCTGGAGACGGGTGTCGCATCCCGCGAAGTCAAGGGGCCAAAAGGCCTGTTCTGGAGCCCGACACGTGCGCTCGGGCCGTAGGGTTGTACCCAAGTACGCCGCCCGGGAGGCGGCCCAGCGAATCGTGGAAGAGGCGATCTCCGAGTGTCCGCACATGCTGAATCAAAGCCGATCAGCGCCGTCAGCGCCGCCTTTGGCGCCAACGAATGGCTCGTCGACGAGCTGTACGAGCAGTACCTGAAGGACAAGAACGCCGTCGACCCGGCCTGGTGGGACTTCTTCGCGGACTACAAGCCCGGCGAGACCGACCCGAGCAGCGCGCCCTCGCCCCAGCCCCAGGAGGAGGAGCGCGCCGGCGCGCCCGCCGCGCCCGCCGCGCCCGCTCCCGCGTCCGACACCGGTCAGGCGTCCGACACCGGTCAGGAGCGTGCGGCGACGACGACGTCGAGCACCTCCACGCAGGCCACCGCGGAGCAGACGGCCGCCGAGCGCAAGGCGGCCAAGCCGGCTCTGGCGACCAAGGAGCCGTCCGCCGCGCAGGACGCCCCGGCGCCCCCGCCCGTCGCCACGGCGCAGCCCGCCACGGCCCCCTACGCCCAGCGCCCGGCGACCCGCACCGCGGCCGCCGCGGAGAAGGTCGCGGACAACGTCGAGAAGCTCCGCGGCCCCGCGGCACGCGTGGTCACGAACATGGAGGCGAGCCTCCAGGTCCCGACCGCGACCTCGGTCCGCGCCGTCCCCGCGAAGCTCATGGTCGACAACCGGATCGTGGTCAACAACCACCTCGCCCGCGGTCGCGGTGGAAAGATCTCCTTCACCCACCTGATCGGCTTCGCCCTCGTCGAGTCCCTCGCGGAGATGCCGGCGATGAACGCCGGCTACACGCAGCTCGACGGCAAGCCCGCCATCCACCACCCCGCCGACGTCAACCTCGGCCTCGCGATCGACCTGCCCAAGCCGGACGGCACCCGCCAGCTGCTGGTGCCGAGCATCAAGAAGGCGCAGACCCTCGACTTCGCCCAGTTCTGGGCCGCCTACGAGGACGTCGTGCGCCGCGCCCGGGGCGCGAAGCTCACCGTCGAGGACTTCGCCGGCACGACGATCTCGCTGACGAACCCCGGCACCCTCGGCACCGTGCACTCGGTCCCGCGCCTCATGCAGGGCCAGGGCGCGATCATCGGCGTCGGCGCGATGGACTACCCGGCCGAGTTCCAGGGCGCCTCCGAGGAGCGCCTGGCGAAGATGGGCATCTCCAAGACGCTCACGATCACCTCGACCTACGACCACCGGATCATCCAGGGCGCCCACTCCGGCGACTTCCTGCGGATCATGGGCAACAAGCTGCTCGGTCTCGACGGCTTCTACGACCGCGTGTTCGCGGCCCTGCGCGTGCCCTACGAGCCCGTCCGCTGGGTGCGGGACAACACGGTCAACGAGGACGTCGAGGCCAACAAGCCGGCGCGCATCGCCGAGCTCATCCACTCCTTCCGCTCGCGCGGCCACCTCATGGCCGACACGGACCCGCTCGCGTTCCGCGTCCGGCGTCACCCCGACCTCGACGTGCAGACGCACGAGCTCACGCTCTGGGACCTGGACCGGACCTTCCCGACCGGAGGCTTCGGCGGGAAGCAGAAGGACACCCTGCGCAACGTGCTGGGACTGCTCCGAGACTCGTACTGCCGCACGATCGGTGCCGAGTACATGCACCTGGCCGACCGCACCCAGCGCAAGTGGCTCCAGGCGCGCCTCGAGGCCGGCTACGAGCGCACCCCGCGCGAGGAGCAGCTGCGGATCCTGCGCCGCCTCAACGCTGCCGAGGCCTTCGAGACGTTCCTCCAGACCAAGTTCGTGGGCCAGAAGCGCTTCTCCCTCGAGGGTGGCGAGTCCGTCATCCCGCTGCTCGACGCCGTGCTCACGCAGTCCGCCCGTGCCGGCCTCGACGAGGTCTGCATCGGCATGGCCCACCGGGGGCGCCTCAACGTGCTCGCGAACATCGCCGGGAAGAGCTACGCGCAGATCTTCGCGGAGTTCGAGGGCAACATGGACCCCAAGTCCGTGCAGGGCTCGGGCGACGTGAAGTACCACCTCGGCACCGAGGGCATGTTCACGGCCGAGACGGGCGAGCAGACCAAGGTCTACCTCGCCGCCAACCCGTCCCACCTCGAGGCCGTCGACGGCGTGCTCGAGGGCGTCGTGCGCGCCAAGCAGGACCGGATCGACCTGGGCGGCGACGGCTTCTCCGTGCTGCCGATCCTCATCCACGGCGACGCCGCCTTCGCGGGCCAGGGCGTCGTGACCGAGACGCTCAACCTCGCCCAGCTGCGCGGCTACCGCACCGGTGGCACCATCCACGTGATCATCAACAACCAGGTGGGCTTCACGACCGGCCCGTCGTCGTCCCGCTCGACCCTGTACGCGACCGACGTCGCCAAGGGCCTGCAGGTCCCGATCTTCCACGTCAACGGCGACGACCCCGAGGCCGTGGTCCGGGTGGCCGAGCTCGCCTTCGCGTTCCGCGAGGAGTTCGACCGCGACGTCGTCATCGACCTGGTCTGCTACCGCCGGCGCGGGCACAACGAGGGCGACGACCCCTCGATGACGCAGCCGCTGATGTACAACCTGATCGAGGCCAAGCGCTCGACCCGCAAGCTCTACACCGAGAACCTGGTGGCCCGCGGGGACATCACGCTCGAGGAGGCCGAGCAGGTCCTGCAGGACTACCAGAACCAGCTCGAGCGCGTCTTCACCGAGACCAAGGAGGGTGGTTTCCTGCCGCCCGCCGACGCGGAGGCCGTGCGCGGCCTCGAGCGGCCCGAGTCGCAGCGGGAGGACGCCGGCACGATGGTCGGCTGGCAGACCGCCGTGCCCGCCTCCGTGCTCGAGCGGATCGGCAAGGCGCACACGAGCGCCCCGGCCGGCTTCACCGTGCACCCCAAGCTCGCCCAGATGCTCGCCAAGCGCGAGCAGATGTCCCGCGACGGCGGGATCGACTGGGGCTTCGGCGAGATCCTCGCGTTCGGCTCCCTGCTCATCGAGGGCACTCCCGTCCGCCTGGCTGGTCAGGACTCCCGGCGCGGGACCTTCGTGCAGCGCCACGCGGTGCTGCACGACCGCGAGACCGGCGCAGAGTGGACCCCGCTGCTGTACCTGTCGGGCGACCAGGCGAAGTTCTGGGTGTACGACTCGTCGCTCAGCGAGTACGCCGCCCTCGCGTTCGAGTACGGCTACTCGGTCGAGCGTCCCGACGCCCTCGTGCTGTGGGAGGCGCAGTTCGGCGACTTCGTCAACGGCGCGCAGACGGTCATCGACGAGTTCATCTCCTCCTCCGAGCAGAAGTGGGGCCAGCGCTCGTCGCTCGTCATGCTGCTCCCCCACGGCTACGAGGGCCAGGGGCCGGACCACTCGTCGGCGCGCATCGAGCGGTTCCTGCAGATGGGCGCCGAGGACAACATGACGATCGCGCAGCCGAGCACGCCGGCGTCGCACTTCCACCTGCTGCGCCAGCAGGCGTACGCACGTCCCCGTCGTCCGCTCGTGGTGTTCACACCCAAGCAGCTCCTGCGGCTCAAGGCGGCGGCGTCGCCCGTCGAGGACTTCACGCACGGGAAGTTCGAGCCGGTGATCGGCGACGCCGAGCACGCGGGCAAGCAGGTCGACCGGGTGCTCCTGTGCTCCGGTCGCGTCTACTACGACCTGCTCGCCCGGCGGACCAAGAACGGTGACGACCGCACCGCGATCGTCCGCATGGAGCAGCTGTACCCCTTCGCTGCGGACCAGCTCGAGTCGGCCCTCGCACCGTTCGGCGACGCCGAGCTGGTGTGGGTGCAGGACGAGCCCGAGAACCAGGGGCCGTGGCCGTTCATGTCCGCGCAGATCCCGAACGTGCTCGGCCGCCAGGTTCGGGTGGTGTCGCGCAAGGCGTCGGCGTCCCCGTCCGCCGGAACGGCGAAGAAGCACGCGGCGCAGCAGGAGAAGCTCCTGACGGAGGCATTCAGCCGCTGAGCGTACGGCGAAGGGCCGGCACTCCCGGTGCCGGCCCTTCGCCGTGCTCGGACTATTGCGCCGCCAGCGGCGCGGTCACCAGCGCTCGTGCACCGCGGCGCGGAAGTAGCGGTCGTAGAGCTCGCGCACCGCAGCGTCCAGCTCCGCGCCGAGCGGTGCCGCGTCCCCCGCGGCAGCGTTGGCCCGCGCCTGCTCGGGCGAGCGCGCACCCGGGATCACCGTGGTGACACCCTCGTGCTGGGCGAGCCAGGCGATCGCGGCCTGCGCCGGCGTCAGGTTCGCGGGCACCAGCGCGGAGAACTCCTGCGCCGCACGCACGCCCTGCGCGAAGTCCACACCCGCGAAGGTCTCGCCGACGTCGAACGCCTCGCCGTGACGGTTGTAGGTCCGGTGGTCATCCGGCGCGAAGGTCGTGTCCTCGCGGTACCGACCGCTCAGCAGCCCGGACGCGAGCGGGACGCGCGCGATGATCGCCACGCCGCGGTCCGCAGCGGCCGGGACGACGTCGTCGAAGGGTGCCTGCCGGAAGGCGTTGAGGATGATCTGGATGCTCGCCAGCCCGGGCTGCTCGAGCGCCGCGAGGGCCTCCGACCGCTTCTCGACGCTGACGCCGTAGGCGGCGATCCGCTCCTCGGCCACGAGCGTCTCGAGAGCGTCGAACACCTGCTGGTCCGCGAACACGCTCGACGGCGGGCAGTGCAGCTGGACGAGGTCCAGGCGGTCGACACCCAGGTTCTTGCGCGAGCGGTCGGTCCACGCCCGGAACGCGTCCAGCGTGTAGGCCCCGTGCTCCTGCGGGACGCGGCGGCCCATCTTGGTCGCCACGACGATCTCGTGGCCCGGGCGGTCGGCCAGGTAGGCGCCGATGATCTGCTCCGAGCGCCCGTCCCCGTACACGTCAGCGGTGTCGAGGAGGGTGGTGCCCGCCTCGACGGCCGCGTCGAGCACGGCGCGGGCGTCGTCCTCGCTGACCTCGCCCCAGTCGGCTCCCAGCTGCCACGTCCCCAGGCCCACCCGAGAGATCTGTCGTCCGTCACGCCACGTCGTCGTCTGCATCCCCCCAGCCTAGGCGAGCGTCCGGCGTGTTGCGGTCCAGGCCAGCCCGCCCGGCGACGGACAATGGGGCCGCCGGTCCACCGTGGCCCGGCGGACGGGACGACGACGTGAGCATGGACCTTCGCATCTGCGTGGTGGGCGACGAGCTGACCGCAGGCGCCGGCGACTCCAAGGCGCTCGGCTGGGCGGGCCGGGTGGCGGCCCGCACCCCCGACCGCCCGCACACGTACGTCCTGGCCGTCCCCGGCGAGACGACGACCGAGCTGAGCAACCGCTGGGAGAGCGAGACCACGCGTCGGTTCCATGGTGCCCCTGAGGGCAGCGCCCGCCTCGTGATCGGCCTCGGTCGCCACGACGTGCGCGCGGGTCTCTCGGTGGCGCGCAGCCGCCTGAACCTCGCCAACATGCTGGACACCGCCCAGGCGCGGCACCTGCCGGTGTTCGTCGTCGGACCTCCCCCGGGCTTGGAGGCCGACAACGAGCGCATCGGTGAGCTCTCCCGCGCGTTCGCCGACGTCGCGCACCGTCGCAGGGTTCCCTTCGTGGACACGTTCACCCCTCTGGTCACGCACGAGCAGTGGCACGCGGACCTCGCGACCACGGGCGACGACCTCCCCGGCCAGGCAGGCTACGGCCTGATGGCGTGGCTCGTGCTGCACACGGAGTGGCACGCCTGGCTGGGCGTCGACGCCCCGGCCTGAGCCGCGTCGCGGTCCCCGAGGGCCGCGAACGGGTCAGCCCTTGATGCCCACCCCGCGCAGCGCGAGGGCCAGGTCCTGCGGCTTGCTCGCCGCGTCCATGGCTTCCTCGTAGCCGATCACGCCTTCCTCGACGAGCGTGAGCAGGTGCTGGTCGAACGTGCGCATGCTGTAGAAACCGCCCTCGGCGATCAGGTCCGTCAGCGGCGGGTTGTCGAGCGGCGCGACGATCGCCTCGGCGGTGCGCCCGGTGTTCACCAGGACCTCGACCACGGCTCGGCGGCCGCCGTCGAGCGCGCGGACCAGGCGCTGGGACACGATGCCGCGCAGCACCTGCGAGAGCGCCGTGCGAACCTGCAGCTGCTCGTGCGGAGGGAAGAAGTCGACGATGCGGTTGACGGTCTCCTCAGCATCGAGCGTGTGCAGGGTCGAGAGCACCAGGTGACCGGTCTCCGCAGCCTGGAGCGCCGCCCGGACGGTCTCGGAGTCACGCATCTCGCCGACCAGGATCACGTCGGGGTCCTGGCGCATCGCGGCGCGCAGCGCCGTGCTGAAGTCGGCGGTGTCGTGGCGCACCTCGCGCTGGGAGACGATCGCCTTCTTGTCCTCGTGCAGGACCTCGATGGGGTCCTCGATCGTGACGATGTTGACCTCGCGGGTGTCGTTCACGAGGTCGACCATCGACGCGAGCGTCGTCGTCTTGCCCGCACCCGTCGGTCCCGTGACGAGCACCAGCCCGCGCTGCTGCGACGCGAAGTCGGCGAGCACCGGCGGCAGGCCCAGGTCGTCGAACGACTGGGTCTCCAGCTCCACCCGGCGGAAGACCAGCCCGACCGCGCCGCGCGCCTGGTAGGCGTTGACGCGGAAGCGCCCGACGCCCGCGAGGGAGAACGCGAAGTCGGCCTCGTGCGTCCGCTCGAACTCCGCCGCCAGGTCGTCCGGGAGCACCTCGCTGAGGATGTGGTCCGTGTCGAGCGGCTCGAGCACCGGGACCTGCAGCTTGCGCAGCCGCCCGTCCACGCGCACGCGGGGCGCAGAGCCGACCTTGCAGTGCAGGTCGGACGCCTTCGCCTTGACGACGGCGTGCAGGAGCGGGATCACGGACTGGGGTTTGGTCACGCCTGATGATCGGCTCGCCGACCCCCGACCTTGAGGGATCGGTGCCGGTTTCGCGCAGCAGGCCCCCGGTGTGGGACCATACGAGATGCGTGGGCTGTGCTCGCGCCAGGTCGGGACGGTCCAGCACCGCGACGGCCGGGTGCGCACCTCCTGCTCGCGCCACCCCGAGCCCCGATCGACAGGAGTCGCACATGAGCAAGCGCGGACGCAAGCGTCGCAGCCGTAAGGGAAGCGCCGCCAACCACGGCAAGCGCCCCAACGCCTGAGGCCAACGAGACAAGGGCCCCGTCGCACGCGACGGGGCCCTTCGTCGTCTCCGTCCCGGCGAGGTCGGGGCGTCGCTCAGCTCTCGGTGCGCCAGACCTTGATCTGCGTCGTGATCCGCACCCGGAGCGTCTCGGGCGCGCGCTCGGAGCACGAGCGCCGCATGATCAGCCGGATCATGTCGTCCACGCTCATCGCCGCCAGCACCGTCGAGTGCTCCGAGACGTTGTCGCGCAGGTCGTCCGCGTCCGCCGCCGTCTGCTCGGAGGACAGAAAGCTCTCGATGTGGCCGATGACCTGCTCGCAGTCCTCCTTGCCGAGCCGGACCGACTCAGGGTCGGGCTGCTCGACCGGCGGTGTCGTGCGCTCCTCGTCCCTCATGACCCCTCCTTGGCACCGGCGGGGAGCAGGCCCCGCTCCTGGGCGTACTCGCTCAGGAGCGTGCGCAGCTGCGCACGGCCGCGGTGCAGGCGTGACATCACGGTGCCGATCGGCGTGCCCATGATCTCGGCGATCTCCTTGTACGGGAACCCCTCGACGTCCGCGAGGTAGACGGCGATGCGGCGGTCTTCCGGGAGCGCCGCGAGCGCGTCCTTGACGTCGGAGTCGGGAAGGGCGTCCAGCGCCTCGACCTCCGCCGAGCGCAGCCCCGTCGAGGTGTGCGACGCGGCGCGCGCGATCTGCCAGTCCTCGATGTCCTCGGTGGCGGACTTCTGCGGCTCCCGCTGCTTCTTGCGGTACGTGTTGATGAAGGTGTTCGTGAGGATGCGGTACAGCCAGGCCTTGAGGTTCGTGTCCGGGCGGTACTGGTGGAACGCCGCGAACGCCTTGGTGAAGGTCTCCTGGACCAGGTCCTCGGCGTCGGTCGGGTTGCGCGTCATCCGGAGCGCGGCGGCGTACAGCGGGTCGAGGTACCCGAGGGCATCACGCTCGAACCGGTCCCGGCGCTCGGCGTCCGACTCGGCTGAGGGTGCTCGCGTGGTCTCGTCGCTCATCACGAACGAGCCTAGTCCCGCCACGCTCCGGTCCGCAGCGCGGCGCTGCGCGGCCGACGCGGCGGCAGCGGCGACGGCGGGTGCCGTGAGCGCGCTGGCGTCGGGGGGGCAGGTGGGTTCGGTGGCACAGGTCACGCTGGTGGCAACGTCGTCGCCCCCCACGGCATTCCCACCTCTTCCGAGTGCCCGCCCCGCGCCCGGGCGCTACCGTGTGGCGAGAGGACCGCGCCGCGGTCGAGGCTGCTGGAGTGAGGAGACACGATGCTCGTTCGACGTCTGGCCCGGGTCATGATCGCCGCCCCGCTCGTGCGTGACGGCATCGAGGCCGTCCGCCAGCCCGAGAGCCACGAGGACGCTGCTCGCCGCGGTGTCGACCTGGTCGACTCCTCCGTCGGGCTCCCCCGCCCGCTGTCGGACTCCGAGCTCACGGTCGTCGTCCGCGTGCACGGCGCAGCGACGGCCCTGGCCGGGATCGCCCTGATCCTGGGCAAGGCTCCGCGTCGTGCGGCCCTCGTGCTCGCCGCCCTCACGCTCCCGACGGCGCTCGCCCAGCAGCCCTTCTCCGGCGACGGCGGAGACGACAAGCGGTTCTGGTCGCTCGTCGGCTCGGTCGGCGCGGCGCTCACCGTCGCACTGGACCGCCAGGGCCGCCCCAGCCTCGGGTGGCGCGTCTCGCACGCCCGGTCCCAGCGCAGCGCAGCCCACTCCTGACCACCGACCTTTCCCGGTCGGTGGGCGCCACGGCCGACCACCGCGGCCGTCACCTAGCCTGGTGTCATGACTGACTCGGCCCCCTGGCCCGCCCCCACGTCCGCTGCGCCTCTTGCCGCGACGGTCGAGGTACCTGGCTCCAAGTCGCTCACCAACCGGTTCCTGGTGCTCGCCGCCCTCGCCGAGGCACCCGGCACCCTGCGGGGGGCCCTCCGGGGCCGCGACACCGACCTCATGGCGGACGCTCTGCGCGCGCTCGGCACCACGATTACCGAGGGCGACCGCCCGAGCACCTGGGAGGTCGTACCCGGGGTGTTCCGCGGACCCGCGCGCGTCGAGTGCGGCCTGGCCGGCACCGTCATGCGGTTCGTGCCCGCGGTCGCCGCCCTGGCCGACGGCCCGGTGCACTTCGACGGCGACCCGGGCGCGCGGTTGCGCCCGATGGCCCCCGTCCTGGAGGCGCTGCGCGCCCTGGGCGTCCGCGTCTCCGACGGCGCCTCGCTGCCCTTCACCGTGACCGGCCACGGGAGCGTGCGGGGCGGCACCGTGGACGTCGACGCGAGCGCGTCGAGCCAGTTCGTCTCCGGCCTGCTGCTGGCAGCAGCACGGTTCGACCAGGGCCTGACCCTGCGCCACGTCGGCCCGAGCCTGCCGAGCCTGCCGCACATCGAGATGACCGTCGAGGTGCTCCGCGCGGCCGGCGTCGTCGTCGACGACTCCCGCCCCGGCATCTGGCGCGTCGAGCACGGGCCCGTCCGGGCCCGGGACGTGCGCGTCGAGCCCGACCTCTCCAACGCAGCACCCTTCCTGGGCGCAGCCCTCGTCGGTGGCGGGACCGTCCGCGTGCCGGGCTGGCCCGAGCAGACCACGCAGCCTGGCCGGCTCGTCCCCGGCCTGCTCGAGCGCATGGGCGCGAGCGTGTCGGTCGCCGGCGACGTCCTGAGCGTGACCGGGTCGGGCGAGATCCACGGCATCGACGTCGACCTCCACGCGGCCGGCGAGCTCACCCCGACCATCGCCGCGCTCGCGGCCCTGGCCGACTCCCCCAGCCGCCTGCGCGGCATCGCGCACCTGCGGGGCCACGAGACGGACCGGCTGCACGCGCTCGCCACCGAGATCACCCGGCTCGGCGGACGGTGCGAGCAGACGTCGGACGGCCTGGTGATCACCCCGCGGCCCCTGCACGCAGGCACGTGGGAGACGTACCACGACCACCGCATGGCCACCGCAGGCGCCCTGATCGGGCTGCGCGTGCCCGGCGTCGCGGTCGTGGACGTCGCCACCACTGCGAAGACGCTGCCGGGCTTCACCGGCATGTGGGACGCCATGCTCGGCGGGCAGCGCTGAGGTGACCCGCATCCGCGACGAGTTCGACGTCCGCTCGCGCCCGAGCAAGAAGGGCACCCGGCCGCGGACCAAGACGCGGCCCGAGCACGCCGACGCCGTCACCGGGTTCGTCACCGGCGTGGACCGCGGGCGGTACACGCTCCTGGTCGACGAGGACCTGCCCACCGAGCGCCGGGTGATCGCGATGAAGGCCCGCGAGCTCACCCGTCAGCGTGTCGTGTGCGGTGACCGCGTCGACATCGTCGGGGACGCGACGGGCGAGCCCGGCTCCCTGGCGCGGATCGTCCGTATCCAGGAGCGCCGGTCGGTCCTGCGCCGCACCGCCGACGACACCGACCCCTACGAGCGCATCATCGTCGCCGGCGCCGACCAGCTCGTCATCGTCACCGCCCTGGCCGACCCCGAGCCCCGCACCCGGATGATCGACCGATGCGTGGTCGCGGCGTACGACGCCGGGCTCGACGTCCTGCTGTGCCTCACCAAGGCGGACCTCGCCTCGCCCGACGAGCTGATCGATCTCTACCGGCCGCTCGGGGTGGAGATCGTCGTCACCCAGCAGGAGCCCGACGGCGGGCTGCGCACGGACGAGGTGCTCGCGCTGCTGTCCGGTCGGGTGTCGGTGCTGGTGGGGCACTCCGGCGTCGGGAAGTCGACGCTCGTCAACGCCCTGGTCCCGGACGCCCTGCGTGCGGTCGGCGTGGTGAACGATGTCACGGGCCGTGGCCGGCACACCTCGACGTCGGCCGTCGCGCTGCGCCTGCCCGGCCGCGCCGGGTGGGTGATCGACACCCCGGGCGTCCGCTCGTTCGGGCTCGCGCACGTCGAGGTCTCCGATGTCGTGGCCGCGTTCGACGATCTCGCGGAGGTCGCGCTCGAGTGCCCGCGCGGCTGCGTGCACACCGAGGCCGCGCCCGACTGCGCCCTCGACGCGTGGGTGGCCCACGCGCCCGAGGACGACAAGGACGCTCGCGCGGCACGCCTGGAGTCGCTGCGCCGGCTCATCACGGCGCGCACGGCCGTCGGCTAGGCCGACGCTCCGCCGCGGCGTCCCCGACGCGTCCCTGCGAGGCCAGTACGTTGGGGCCATGACCGCATTCGACGACGACCTCCGCCTGGCCCACGCGATCGCCGACCAGGTCGACTCCGTCACCATGGACCGGTTCCGGGCGCTCGACCTCCACGTCGAGACCAAGCCCGACCACACCCCGGTGACCGACGCGGACCGCGCGGCCGAGGCCACCATCCGCCAGCACCTGGGGCGTGCCCGCGGACGCGACGCCTTCCTGGGCGAGGAGTCCGGCAGCCACGGCCACGGCCCCCGGCAGTGGGTCGTGGACCCGATCGACGGCACCAAGAACTTCGTGCGCGGCGTGCCCGTCTGGGCGACCCTCATCGCCCTCCTGCACGAGGGCGTGCCGGTCGTCGGCCTGGTGAGCGCGCCCGCGCTCGGGCGTCGCTGGTGGGCGTCCCAGGGCACCGGCGCATGGTCGGGCCGCTCCCTGTCGCAGGCGAACCGTCTCCAGGTCTCGGGCGTCACGGACCTCGCCGACGCGTCGCTGTCCTACTCGAGCCTGAGCGGCTGGCAGGACCGGGACCGGCTCGACCCGTTCCTCGACCTCACGCGCGACGTGTGGCGCACGCGCGCCTACGGCGACTTCTGGTCGTACATGCTCGTCGCCGAGGGCGCCGTGGACATCGCCGCCGAGCCCGAGCTCGCGCTGCACGACATGGCTGCCCTCGTACCGATCGTCACGGAGGCCGGCGGGCGCTTCACGTCGCTCGCCGGCGTGGACGGGCCGCACGGCGGGGACGCCGTGGCGTCCAACGGCCACCTGCACGACGAGGTGCTCCGACGCCTCGGCTGACCGCGGCGCACGCCGGTCAGGCGATCGGCACGTCCGCGACCTCGAGCGCGTCGTACCAGAGCAGGTCCCGCTCGACCAGGCGCTCGAGCGCCGCGTCGTCGCCCGCCAGCGCGCCCGTGACGTCGGCGACCGCGTCGGGCTCGTCCACGTGCAGGCAGTGCACCGACGCGGGTCCGGCGGCGAGCTGCACCGCTGACGGCGCGAGGACGGCCTCGGACGCAGCGACCTCCACGACGGCGTCGTCGGGCACCTCGAGGGTGAGGACCAGGCGCTGACGCGGTACGGCGTCGTCCTCGGCGAGCAACGACAGGCTGTCGTCACCCGCTGCGAGGTGCGCCGAGTACTCGAGACCCTCGTCGTCCTCGTCAGGAAGGGCGGCCCGCAGCGCCGCGGTGACGGCGTGCGCGCGCCGGCTCTCCAGGGCGACCACGACGCCCGCCGCCGACGTCTCGATGCGGGGCAGGTCCGCCGGCGTGGCGGGCAGGTAGATGCGCATGGTCCTAGTGAACCACCCGAGACGTCGCGTCCGAGCCCGTCCCATGGGTCGCGAGCACCCGTACCTGGCCGGCGAGGTCCGCGAGCGCCCGACGCACACTCGTGTGCGGCGCGACCTCGGCGAGGGTGCGCCCGGCGAACAGCGCCTGGTCCACGACCGCGTCTTCGGGCAGCAGCACCGGGTCGGTGAGGCCGGCGTGCCGCGCCAACGCCTGCTGCACCTCGTCGGCCGCCCGGCCGCGCGTCCCCCGCAACCGGTTGACGACGACGATGCGCCGGCCCCTCGTCCCGACGGCGTCCAGGTCCCCCAGCGCACGGACGAGCCGCGTGAGGCTCACCGGGTCCGCCCCGCCGACCACCACCACGACGTCCGCCGCGCGCAGGGTTGCCAGCGTCGCGCCGTTGCGCTGCGGTGCCCGGGTGTCGTAGGTGAGCGCCTCGTCCTCCTCGATCGAGGCGGCGCAGTCGACGACGACGAGATCGACGATGTCCCGCGCCGCGGCCCAGACGGCATCGAGCGCCGCGGGCGTGAGCTCGGGCCACCGCGACGGGCGGCCGATCCCGCTCAGCACGCGCAGGTGGTTGTCGAGCAGCGGTGCGAGCTCGGCCAGCGCCAGGCCGTCCAGCCGCCCGAGCCCCGCGGCCCGGGCGGCGAGCGCGATGCCCGAGGAGTCGTCGAGCAGCGCGAGGTGCTGCGCGAGGCTCGACGTGGTCGTGTCCGCGTCGACCAGCAGGACGTCCGGGGGCGCGGGGGCGCCGGGCAGCGGGCTGCGCGCGGCCAGCTCCGTCGCGAGGTTGACCGCGACCGTCGTGCGTCCCGGGGCGCCGTGCGGCCCCCAGACTGCCACGATCCGCCCCGCACGCCCGGGGCGGGCGGGGACGCTCGAGGGGGCCAGCGGCTCGTCCGGCACCGCCGCTCCACCCTCGCGGAGCGCGCGGACGAGCTCGTCCGCCGCCACGTCGTGCGAACGCACAGCGTCGACACCGAGCGCCAGCATCCGGTCTCGCTGCCACTCGGAACCGACCTCGACCAGCGCGAGCAGGCGGATGCCTGCGTCGTGCAGGACCGCGACCGCGTCGCGCGTCAGGCCCGGATGGTCCGCCGACACGACCGCGGCAGCACCGAGCCCCGCACCCGTGACCGCGACCAGCTCCTCGACGTCGGCACAGCGGCGCACGACTCGCGCGCCCGTGCCGGGGGCCGAGAGCGCTGTGACGAGGCGCGACTCGTCCGGTCCCCGGACCGCCAGGAGAAGGTCCAGGTCTGGGTCGCTCACGAGCCGAGCCCGGGGACGGGCACCACGCTCGTGACGCCGTCGGCCGCCAGGGCGGCGAGGACGTCGGGCAGCACCGGCTGCGGGACGAGGACGTGCACCGCCCGCGAGGCCCCCGGCGCGAGCCCTCCGGCCGAGTCCGACACCTCGCTCACGACGAGCGCCTCGGCGAGCAGCCGTGGGTCCCCCAGACCGCTCTGCACCGCCGGGACGAACCACAGGTCGACGAGAGCGCCAGGGACGACGTCGCTCGAGAGGCTCGCACCGGTCGGGACCGCCACCGGCCGCGCCCCGAGCTCGCCGCCCTCGCCGAGCGCCGAGACGGGGACGAGCTCCCCCGCGCCGACCGCCCGGACGACGACGGCATCGGGAGGCAGCGGCGCGGTCTCGAGCAGGTAAGCGCCATCGTGCCCGGGGAGCGCCGCCTGGACCAGGGTCAGGTCGCTCGCGGCGAGGGCCTCGCCGGGCGTGATCGCGCGAGTGGTCGCGTACACGCCCACGGTGCTGCGCCCCGCCTGGACCGCCCAGGTGCCGAGCGCCACGGAGCACGCGACCAGCACCACGCCGACCACGAGCCGAGGATCGCGCCACCCGGGCCTTCGCAGGCGCGGGGCAGGCGTCATGGGCAGCGGGGCATCCATCGGGTGTCCTCTCCTCGGGCGGCGGGGCGCGGCGCGCCCGACCGCCATCATCCTTCCCAAAACAGGTCACGTCGCCAAGAACCGCCCCACATGTGGACAACCGTGCCCGACCCGAGGCCCGTGGCAGGATTGGGTCCTATGAGCCCGCGTTTCATCACCCTCGCCGACGTCGCGGAGGAGCTGAGCATCAAGGCGGACCAGGCCTACGCACTGGTCCGCTCGGGCGAGCTTCCCGCCATCCAGGTCGGTGGCCGCGGCCAGTGGCGCGTCGAGGTGGCCGAGCTCGAGCGCTACATCGAGCGCAAGTACGCGGAGGCCGCGGCCGCGCGCCAAGAGAAGTCCGCGCGCCAGCGCCAGCCGTAGCCCGCGCCGGGGCGTCGGCCTGGCGCGGACCCGGGCCGCCCCGGCGTCGGCCCCCGCTCTCAGAACGTCGCTGCTGACACCGAGAGCACCGCGGCGAACCGGACGGAGCTCGAGCCGGCGGGCGCGCGGGCGTCGCCCACCCCCGCCGCCTCCACGTCCAGGTGGTCGCGTCCGACGCGCGCGATGCGGCCGCTGAACGCACCACCGCGCGTCCGGACGACGACCACCGCGCGGTCCCGCGCGAGACCGCGCAGCACATGACCCAGGCCGAGCCGGGCTGCGACGCCGCTGTCCTGGCGCGCACGGGCTGGCAGCCCGTCGACCGCGTCGACGGCGGCGCCCGGCACGACCACCTCGCGTCCCGCCACGTCGAGCAGCAGCCACTCGTCCGCGACCTCGGCGAGCACCCCTGCCAGGCGCGTGCCGTCCTGGAGCGCGAGCGCCACCACCGAGCCGCGTGCCCCCCGCAGGCGGTCGGCCTGCATGATCGCCGCCATCTCGGCACGCTGCAGGTCGGCGGTGCGCGCGGCGCCGTCGAGCCGCTCCTCGGCCTCCGCCTGCGCCTCCAGGTCCGCGAACAGTCGCTGCCACCTCATGGACCACACCTTAGGGGCGTGGTCCACAGCCTGGCACGCCACTAGACACGCCGGGCCAGGTCTAGTTTGATCAAGACATGTCAAATCGCATCAAACGGCATCAACGGCCGCTGCCGCCGGGCACTGGCCCGCAGGCACCAGCCGAGGGCAGCGATCACGACGCACCAGGCGGTGCGAGCCGCGCAGACCTGCACACCCCGCGCGGACCTGGGCCGGCTCGCTGGTTCGGCACCGGACTGCTCGGCTCCGCCGGCGCAGCGGTCGCCGCCGCGGCAGCCCCGCTCCTGGCGGGCAACGCGCTCGCCCTCTGGCACGCCCCCGGCGTGCGGACGGTGGACGAGGTGCTCGGCGCCGCGGTGCTCGCCGCCGGCGGCGCGGGGGCCGTCTGGCTCGCCGTGTGGGCAGCCGTCGCCGCCGGCGCGCTGCTCATGGCCGGGATACGCGGCACCGCCGCACCGGTGCACCGCCTCGTGGCGCGGCGCGGCACGCCGCGAGTCGTCCGGCGTGCCCTCACGGGCGCTCTCGGGCTCAGCCTGCTGGCCGGCGGGGTACCGGCCATGGCCGCGAACGACGGCGGGCCCGCCGACCTCGGCTGGGATGCCGCAGCCGCCCGCACCGTCGCGACGACGGAGGACCCGTCGGGGCGTGACGCGGGAGCCGAGGCACGAGCTCGGGGGGCGCGGGCGCCAGCCCCAGTCGCGCATGCCGTCGACCTGGTCGCCTCCGGCAGCTCAGGACGCGACCCGGAGGTCGCTCCGGCACCGAGCCCGCACGTCGTCACGCGCGGCGAGTCGCTGTGGAGCATCGCTGCGACGCACCTCGGCCCCGACGCCACGGCCAGCGACGTCGCCGCAGCCTGGCCCCGGTGGTACGAGGCGAACCTGTCTGCGGTCGGCGACGATCCCGACCACATCACTCCCGGGCTGGTGCTCGAACCGCCCGCCGCCCAGCCCACCACCGGAGGATGAGCATGTCCGAGCCCGCAGTCGCCCTGCCCGCTGTCGCCCTGCCCGCCGGGCTCGCCCGGCACGAGTCCGTACGCTACGCCGAGGTCATCCCGCTGCGCCGGCCGGGCGCCGCGACGCCGCCGTCCGACCCTGCTGCCCTGTGCTGCGCGATCGTGCAGGCTGCGGTCGAGGCGCTGCGCGGTGTCCGGCCGGTCGCCCAGCTGGCCCGCTGGCTGACGCCCGACGTGTTCGAACCCTTCGTCCGGCGGTGCGAGATCGCCCTCGGGACCGACGCGGTCCGGTCGACCCGCCCCGCACGCATCCGCCGCGCACGCGTCACCCGCGTGCACGACCGCGCCGTCGAGGCGACCGTCGTCGTCGCCGACGTCGACCGCGTGCGCGCCGCCGCCCTCCGGCTCGAGCACCGACGAGGGAGCTGGCGGGTCGTCGCACTCGAGCTCGGGTGACACCGGGGCTCCGGAACGACCGACGGCGGGCCCCGAAGGACCCGCCGTCGTCGTGCCTGGCCGGCGCGCTGAAACGACAGCGCGCGCCCCGGCGCTACTTGCGCTTCTTCTTGGCGGCCTTGCGGCGCTCCTCGCGGTTCGTCGCCGCCGTCACGGCACCGTCCTCCGCGCGGACCTCGGCCGAACCGTCACCCGTCTCGCTCGGCGCGCTGTACTGCAGCGGCACCGCGCGGTCGGGACCGTCGAGCCCCTTCGCCTGGAGCGTGGGCGCAGCGTCGACAGCATCGAGCGCGTCGGCGTCCAGCTCGTCCCCGCCGTCGTCCGTGCCCGAGGTCGAGACGGTCACCTCGAGGTTGAACAGATAGCCGACGGACTCCTCCTTGATCGACTCGGTCATCGCCTGGAAGAGCTGGAAGCCCTCGCGCTGGTACTCGATCAGCGGGTCGCGCTGAGCCATCGCGCGCAGGCCGATGCCCTCCTTGAGGTAGTCCATCTCATACAGGTGCTCGCGCCACTTGCGGTCCAGGACCGACAGCACGACGCGACGCTCGAGCTGGCGCATGTTCTCGGCGCCGAGCTGCTCCTCGCGAGCCTGGTACGCGACCCGCGCGTCACCGAGGACCTCCTCGAGCAGCATCGCGCGCGTGAGGGTCTGCACGCCCCCTGCCTCCTCGGCGACCTCCTCCGGCGTGATCGAGATCGGGAAGACGCCCTTGAGCGCAGCCCACAGCGTCTCGAGGTCCCACTCGTCGCCCGCGCCGACGGCCGTCGCGCTCGTGACGTAACCGGTGAGCACGTCAGTCACGAAGTGCTGGATCTGGTCCGCAAGGTCCTCGCCCTCGAGCACCCGGCGGCGCTCGTCGTAGATGACCTCGCGCTGCCGCGACAGGACGTCGTCGTACTTCAGGACGTTCTTGCGGATCTCGAGGTTGCGGCTCTCGACCTGCCCCTGCGCGCTCGCGATGCCGCGCGAGACGATCTTGGACTCGAGCGGCATGTCGTCGGGGAAGCCCGCGCGGTTCATCATGGACTCGGCGAGCCCCGAGTTGAACAGGCGCATGAGGTCGTCCTGCATGGACAGGTAGAACCGCGACTCGCCCGGGTCTCCCTGCCGGCCGGACCGGCCGCGCAGCTGGTTGTCGATGCGCCGCGACTCGTGACGCTCGGTGCCCAGGACGTACAGGCCGCCGAGCTCGACGACCTCCTCGTGCTCGGCAGCGACCGCGGCCGTGGCGTTCTCCAGCGCCGCGGGCCACGCGGCCTCGTACTCCTCCGGCGACTCGGCGGGCTCGAGGCCCTGGTCCGCGAGGGCGGAGACCGCGAGGAACTCGGCGTTGCCGCCGAGCATGATGTCGGTGCCACGGCCAGCCATGTTGGTCGCGACCGTCACGGCACCCTTGCGCCCGGCGAGCGCGACCACGCGCGCCTCGCGCTCGTGCTGCTTGGCGTTGAGCACCTCGTGCGGCACGCCCTGCTTCTTCAGCTTCTGGGACAGGAGCTCGGACTTCTCCACGCTCGTCGTCCCGACCAGGACCGGCTGCCCCGCAGCGTGCCGCTCGACGATATCCTTGACGACGGCGTCGAACTTCGCGTCCTCGTTCTTGTAGACGAGGTCCGGCTGGTCGATGCGCTGCATCTCCCGGTTGGTCGGGATGGGCACGACACCCAGCTTGTACGTGCTCTGGAACTCCGCGGCCTCGGTGTCGGCCGTGCCGGTCATGCCCGAGAGCTTCGAGTACAGCCGGAAGTAGTTCTGCAGCGTGATCGTGGCGAGCGTCTGGTTCTCCGCCTTGATCGCCACGCCCTCCTTCGCCTCGATCGCCTGGTGCATGCCCTCGTTGTACCGACGCCCCGCGAGGATGCGGCCGGTGTGCTCGTCGACGATCAGCACCTCGCCCTTGAGGACCACGTAGTCCTTGTCCCGCTTGAAGAGCTCCTTCGCCTTGATGGCGTTGTTCAGGAAACCGATCAGCGGGGTGTTCAACGACTCGTACAGGTTGTCGATGCCGAGGTAGTCCTCGACCTTCTCGATCCCGGGCTCGAGCACGCCGATGGTGCGCTTCTTCTCGTCGACCTCGTAGTCGACGCCGGCGTCGAGACGCCGCACGACCTTCGCGAACTCGCCGTACCACTTGTTGGTGTCGCCCGACGAGGGACCCGAGATGATCAGCGGCGTGCGCGCCTCGTCGATGAGGATCGAGTCGACCTCGTCCACGACCGCGAAGTTGTGCCCGCGCTGCACCAGGTCGTCGGTCGACCACGCCATGTTGTCGCGCAGGTAGTCGAACCCGAACTCGTTGTTCGTGCCGTAGGTGATGTCCGCGGCGTACTGCTCACGGCGCTCCGCGGGCGTCATCGCCGACAGGATGCAGCCCGTGGTCAGACCGAGGAAGCGGAACACACGACCCATCAGGTCGCTCTGGTACTGGGCCAGGTAGTCGTTGACCGTGACGACGTGCACGCCCTTGCCCTCGAGGGCGTTGAGGTACGCCGGGAGCGTGGCGACGAGCGTCTTGCCCTCACCGGTCTTCATCTCCGCGATGTTCCCCAGGTGCAGCGCGGCACCGCCCATGAGCTGGACGTCGAAGTGCCGCTGCCCCAGGGTGCGGCGTGCGGCCTCACGGACGGCGGCGAAGGCCTCAGGGAGGAGGTCGTCGAGCGTCTCGCCGGCGGCGAGCCGGGCCCGGAAGCGGTCGGTCTCCTCGCGCAGCTCCTCGTCGCTGAACTCCTGGAAGCTGTCCTCCAGGGCATTGACCTGCTTCGCAATTCCGGACAGCTTCTTGAGGATGCGTCCCTCGCCGAAGCGGAGGACTCTATCGAGGATCGCAGGCACGCACTACTCCCGAATCGTGGTGATTCCGAGGAACCGAAGGGCACCGGACGCCAGCCGTCCGGAGGACATACGAAGTCATCGTATGGCAGATCACCTCGGCGACGACACGGCGTGCGCCCCGAGCCGGCTCAGGAGGTCCCCTCGCCCGTCGTCGGCGACCTCGACCTCGCCTAGACCGAGCCAGCCCGCCATGCGCGCCAGCTCCGCGCGGGCGCTCTCGACGACGGGTCCCAGCGCGGCCGTGGTCGGTGCGTCCGCGGACGAAGGCTCCGAGAACGCGTTCAGCACGCGCAACGCTCCCCGCGTTCGGTCGGCCTTCAGGTCGAGGCGAGCCACCAGCCGATCCCCGACGAGCAGCGGCAGGACGTAGTAGCCGTGGAGCCGGCGCGCCGCGGGGGTGTAGATCTCGATGCGGTAGTGGAAGCCGAAGAGCTCGGCCAGGCGTCGCCGCTCGAACACGAGCGGGTCGAACGGGCTCAGGAGCGTCACCGCACGGGCCGCGCGCGGAAGCACCGCGTCCCGGTGCAGGAAGGTGGGCCGCGACCAGCCGGCGACCTGCACCGGACGCACCTCACCCGCGTCGACCAGCTCGCGCATCGCCTGGGTGACGGCGGGACCCCGAAGCCGGAAGTAGTCCGCGAAGCACCGCGCGGTGCCCACCCCGTGTGCCCGTGCGCCGATCGCGAGCAGCGCACGCACCGCCGAGGCGTCGTCGACGGCGGGAGCGTCCCGTACCGCGGGCGGCAGCACCCGCTCGGTGAGGTCGTAGCAGCGCTCGAAGGCCGCGTTGCGCCGCGCCGCGCTGATCTCACCGGTGAAGAACAGGAACTCGAGCGCGAGCTTCGCCGCCGTCCAGTTCCATCCCCACGCGTCGCGAGGGCCCCGAGGGTGCGCCAGGATCTCGTGCATCTGGCTCGCGGTCGTCTCGCCGCGCTCAGTGATCACGCGACGGACCTCGGCGACGACCCCCGGGTGCGTGGCCTCGGCGCTCGCGATCCGTCCCCACGCCTGCGTGCGGTAGCGCCGCCGGCGCCACTCGAGCAGCGGGTAGGTGGACGGCGGCACGAACGAGGCCTCGTGCGCCCAGGCCTCGACCAGCCGGCGCGGCGGGCTCCCGGCTGCCCGGTCCAGCAGGGACGTCGCGTACGGCCCGACCCGCGAGTACACGGGCATGAGGTGGGCACGCGCCAGCACGTTCACCGAGTCGATCTGCAGCAGCCCCGTGGTCGCGACGACGCGCTCGAAGGTGCGCAGGGTCGGCGCCGTGCCCGACCCGTCCGGGGACGGTCGGTGCAGGCCCTGCGCCGCAAGGGCGACCCGGCGCGCCTCGGCCAGTGACAGCGTGTCGGTGCGCAGGCTCATGCGCCCATCCCACCACCTGGCCCTGACACGCCCGTGGGCGCCCCGGTCGGAGCGCCCACGGGTCGACGGTGCGGACGCGGTCAGGTGCCGTTGGCGTCGAGCTCGATCACGCCATAGCTCCAGCCGCGACGGCGGTAGACGACGGACGGACGAGACGTCTCGGCGTTGATGAAGAGGAAGAAGTCGTGGCCGACCATCTCCATCTCGTACAGCGCGTCGTCGATCGACATGGGGGTGGCCGCGTGGACCTTCTGCCGGATCACGACGGGCGAGTCGCCCAGCGTGGTCTCGGAGACCTCCCCGGGCGCGAGCGGGCCGGTGGGCTCCGCAGGCTCCTCGGCGGGCGCCTCGTACGGGCGCACGTCGACCGGGGGGATCGGGATGTTGTTGCGGTGGTCCTTGCGGCGGTCGCGTGCCCGGCGAAGACGCTCGAGGAGCTTCGTGGTCGCCAGGTCCAGGGCCGCGAAGCTGTCGTCGGCCGAGGCCTCGGCACGGATCACGGGGCCCTTGTCCCGCACGGTCAGCTCGACGCGCTCCCGCACGTCGGACATGCGCGGGTTCGGCTCGTGCGCGACCTCGACGTCGATCCGCTGCGCCGTCGGCGCGAGCTGGGGGACCTTGGCGAGCTTGTCTTCGACATGGCGTCGGAACCTCTCGGGAACGTCCGTGTTCCGTCCGACAATGGCAATCTCCATCTTGAGCCTCCACAAGGGGGTCGGGGCGACGATCGCCGCCCGGTGCTGTCTGGGGGTGGGGCCCGCGCGGGGCCTCGGAGACCTACCACCTCCCTCTCGGACGACCGGTCGTCGAGGGCTTGCTCGTGCTGGTCCGACAGGACCTGCCCTCGACGCCGATGTCTTGGCTCGTCGTCACACTATCCCCCTTCTGGTCCCGGAGGGCAGCCCGAACGTCCCTGGCGCGGCGCTCAAGGCGCACCGGGCGCCGGTGTCGCGGCGAGCACGAGCCCACCGAGCACCAGCGCTCCGGCGCGCTCGAGCGCAGCCTGAGCCGCGGCGAGCGTCGCCCCGGTCGTCACGACGTCGTCGACGAGCAGCACCGGACCCGCCGCGGCCTGCCGCACCTGCACGGCACCGGCTCGGTTGACCGCGCGCGCCCGCGAGGCGAGCCCGACCTGGTCGCGCACGCGGCCGCCCTGGCGCAGGAGGGGCGCGAGGACCGGCTCGAGCCCGCGCCGTCCGAGCCCGCCCGTCACCGCACCCGCGAGCGTGCGCACCAGGTCGCTACCCCGGGCGCGCACGGTCGCGGCCGACGACGGGACCGGCACGACGAGCACGGGTCCGCCGACGCCCAGGGCGTGGGCGAGCGCCGACCCGACTGCTCGCCCCGCTCGGTGCGCGACGCCCTCGAGGAACGGGCTGAGATCCGCCCGGCCGCGGTCCTTCCAGCCGACGACGACGTCGCGCACCGGCCCGTCGTACGCCGCACACGCCCACACGGGCAGGATCCGTCCGTCCATCCGGTCCAGGCGCGGGGCGTCGTGCTCGACGCGGCGCGGCGCGGCGAACTCCCGGCGGCACGCGGGGCACAGGGCGACGTCGGGCTCGTCGCACCCCGCGCAGCGCACCGGGACCACGAGCCGACCCAGCTCCGCCAACCCCGCGCGCAGCGGTCCGGGCGGACGTGCAGTCGCATGTGCTCCGATCACGGCGCCAGCCTTCCCGCCGGCCACCGACCGGGCTCGCCCCGGGCCGCGCTGGGGACGCGGAGGCGCTCGTCGCCGCCCTGGGGAGGGCGGTACGGGCCCAGCCCGGCCCGCACGACCCGCCCGCCCCGGCCCGTCAGCCCGGGAAGGCGAAGAGGTCCACGTCGGTGGAGATCAACGACCAGTTCGTGCCGGTCGCGCTCCGGGTGAAGAGCTCTCCGGCACCGGTGACGACGTAGATCGAGCGGCTCCCTCGGCCCGCGGCGATCGACGCGACGCCCTCGACCGCCGCTACGCCCTCGGACTGCCCGCCGACGCTGACGGTGTGCACCGCGAGGGCGGTGTCCTGCGCGGCGCTGCCCAGCACGGCGAGCGTCGACTCGTCCACCCACGCCAGGTCCGTCGCCGAGACCAGGCGCGCGCCCACGGCGATCGGTTCGGTCAGCTGCCGCGGGGCACCGGTCTCGTCACGCACGACCCCGGCGACGTCGATCTGGACGCCCTCCGCGTTCCGAGAGATGAGCGCGACGCGGGCGCCGTCGCGCGAGACCCGGACCGCGGCCAGCTCCTGCTCCGCGAGCCAGTCGGCGGCGAGCGCAATCTCCGTCCCGTCGTAGCGCGCGAGCCGCAGCCCGGCGTCGGCGGACCCGGACCACACCCATCCGTCCGCGTCCACGGAGGGTGCCAGGACGTCGCGCCCCTGCAGGAACGGGACCGGTCCGGTGCCGTTCGTGGGCAGCAGCGCCAACGCCTGGGTGCCCAGCCGGACGGTCACGCTCGCGTCGACGGGCGAGACCGCGAGCGCCGTCGGCTCCTCGGTCAACGGGGCGAGGCCCGTCACCGGGGTGATCTCGCGGCCGTCGACGGTCACGACCGAGCCCTCCCGGACCGCTCGGGGCAGTCCCACGGGACCGGGGTCGCGCACGGGGTTCACCGGCGTCGCAACGCTCAGCGGGTTCCCGGACACCCGGACCTCCACCGCGCTGACGCCCGGGACCCGCAGCAGGGTGGCCTCGACCTGGGCCTCGAGGAGCGCTCGCTGCTCGTCGGACGCGCTGAGCGCCCCGGCCGTGAGGTCGACGACCGCGGAGCCGCTGGTGTCCACCGACACGGCGCCGACGGTCAGGGTCGTCCCGACGGGGACGCCCGTCACGACGGCGTCCCGCAGCCACGGCGACGGCCCCTCGAGCAGCGCCTGGGTCGCGTAGGTCGCGGTGTTGCGCCGCGGGAACCACCGCAGGTCCGGGACGAGGTACGCGCGGTCGGGCGTCACGAAGTACAGCGGCGTGGGGCGGTAGACGGAGGCGAAGTTGGGCTGCGAGACGACGACGCCGTCCGGCACGACGGAGATGCGCCACTGCCCCGCACCGTCCGTGACGAGCGAGTACGTGACGTCCCGGGTCGCGCCCGCCGCCGCCTCCGTGTAGCGGCCGCCGTCGTCGATCGTCGCGCTCACCTGCACGGTGCTGACGAGCGTGACGGTGCCGTCCGCGCCCTCGTCGGGGGGCGGTGTCGCGGTGGCTGAGGACTCGGCCGTGCCATCCTCGCCGGACGTGGCGTCGCCCGATCCGGCGTCGTCGTCGGCCGGCACGTCCGACGGGTCGGTCGCGGGGTCCTCCGGGTCCACCGGGTCAGCGCCGGGCGTCAGCGGGAGGTCCCCGGCGTACACGACCGTCTGGGTGGTCGGGTCCCAGGTCTGACGCGCCGGCTCGGCCAAGAACAGGCGCGCCGTCTCGAAGCCCTCGCTCACGCCCGCGGCCTGCGCGGACAGGAAGCCGCGGACCACCTGCTCGGGCGTCGCGTCCTCCCCGGGGCCGTACACCTGGAGGAAGAGCTCGCTCGACTCCTGCACCTCGACGTCGCCGACGGTCACCGGCCCGCGCACGGGGATGGAGGCACAGCCCCCGAGGACCAGGACGGCGGCCAGCGCGGTGCAGGCGCCGCGACGCGGGAGCACGGTCATCGGGTTCCCTCCTGCGGACGGTCGTGGGCGACGAGGATCGAGTGGGACTCGTCGTCCATGGTCGGGACCGCGGCGGGACCGTGATCGGCGACCCGGACGACGGGGATCGATCCGGTGCTCACCGCAGGGCCAGAGTACGTGCGCTCCGGCTCGAGCGGGAGGGGCGAGCTCTCGAGCACGATCCCCGCTCGGCGCGGCACCGTGAGGCGGAAGCAGGCACCCGTGCCGGGGCTCCCCCAGGCCTCGAGCCAACCCCCGTGCAGGTGCGCGTCCTCGAGCGAGATCGCGAGGCCGAGCCCCGTGCCGCCGGACGTCCGCGCGCGCGCCGGGTCGGCGCGCCAGAACCGGTCGAACACGTGGGCCGTGGCCTCGCGCGACATCCCGACCCCGTAGTCGCGGACCGTCACGGCCACCGAGTGCGCGCTCGCCCCGACGGTGATCTCCACCGGTCCGTCCTCGGCGTGCTCGACGGCGTTGACCAGCAGGTTGCGCAGGATCCGCTCCACCCGGCGCGGGTCGAGGTCGGCGACCGCGGGCTCCTCGGGGTACGACGCCGTGATCCACACGCCCTTGGTCTGCGCAAGCACCATCGCCTGGTCCAGCGCCCGGTCCGCGACGTCCCGCATGTCACGCCGCTCCGCCTCGAGCGTCGCGGCTCCGGCGTCGAAGCGGGAGATCTCGAGCAGGTCCGCCAGCAGGTCCTCGAACCGGTCGAGCTGGAGCGCCAGCAGCTCCGCCGAGCGCCGGATCGCTGGCTCGAACTCGTCGCTCGAGGCGTGGATCACCTCCGCCGCCATGCGGATGGTGGTCAGCGGGGTCCGCAGCTCGTGCGAGACGTCCGACACGAAGCGCCGCTGCAGGGTGGACAGGCTCTCCATCTGCTCGATCTGGTCCTGGAGGCTCGCGGCCATCTCGTTGAACGACGCCGCGAGGGTCGCCATCTCGTCCTGGCCGCGCACGACCATGCGCTCGTCGAGGTGGCCGTCCGCGAGCCGCGCGGCGACCACGGCGGCCTGGCGCACGGGGTGCACGGCCTGCCGGGTCACGAGCCAGGTGATCGCGAGGATCAGACCGACGAGCGTGAACGCCCCCCCGAGCAGGATCCGCTGGATGAACGCGAGCGTGCGCTGCTCCTGCTCGAGCGTGTAGAGGTAGTAGAGCTCGAACGGACCGGCCAGAGGCACCTCGACGAGCGATCCGACGACGATGCCCGGGACGACCGTGCCGTCCGCCTGGTCGACGCTGACGGACTGCCACAGCTGGTCCCGGGCGGCGACGGTCCGGGCGCGCATCTCCGGCGTGATCACCTCGGCGAGCGACGGTGCGGTGTTCAGGTCGATCACCGCGACGGGCGACGTGGAGTCCTCGGGCCGCCACAGGAACGCCTCGCGCTGCGCAGCGCCACCGGTGCTGAGCTTGGGCAGCATGTCGTTGAGCAGCTGCTGGACCTGGGTGGCCGTGCTCGCGGTCGCGGCGTCGAAGTTGCCCTGCGCCTCGGAGGTCGACCGTGCGCTCTCCAGGAGGATCTGGTCGAGACGCTCGCGGAACAGCCCGTCGCGGATCGAGGTGGTGAGGTAGCCGCCGAGCGCGATCATCGTGATCGTGCCCACGACCAGGGTCGTCGTGATGACCTGGGCCTGCATCGACGACCGCCACCGTCGCGCCAGGCGTGCCACGAGCACCTGCGTGCGGCGCGGGAACCTGCGCAGGCGGTCGAGCGTGCGTCGAGCGCGTGCGTTCACGAGGCGCTGGCGCCAGCCTTGTACCCGACACCGCGGACGGTGACGACGATCTCCGGTCGCTCGGGGTCGTGCTCGATCTTCGAACGCAGCCGCTGCACGTGGACGTTCACCAGGCGCGTGTCGGCGGCGTGCCGGTAGCCCCAGACCTTCTCGAGCAGCACCTCGCGGCTGAACACCTGCCACGGCTTGCGCGCGAGCGCGACGAGCAGGTCGAACTCGAGGGGCGTGAGGAGGATCGGCTGACCGTCGCGGGTGACGCGGTGGCCGGTGACGTCGATCTCGAGGTCGCCGATCGCGAGCCGCTCCGGTGCGGGGTCTGTCGTGCGGCGCAGGCGTGCACGGATGCGCGCCACGAGCTCCTTGGGCTTGAACGGCTTGGAGATGTAGTCGTCCGCACCCGACTCGAGGCCGACGACGACGTCGACCGTGTCGGACTTGGCCGTGAGCATGATGATCGGCACCCCGGACTCCCCGCGGATCTGGCGGCACACCTCGTTGCCGTCCTTGCCCGGGAGCATGAGGTCGAGCAGCACGAGGTCGGGCTTGTGCTCGCGGAACGCACCGAGCGCCCCGTCCCCGTCCGCGCAGAACGACGGCTCGAAGCCCTCTCCGCGCAGCACGATCCCGATCATCTCGGCCAGGGCCATGTCGTCGTCGACGACGAGCACACGTTCCTTCATGCCTGAAGTCTGCCACCTGGGCGGAGCGGCCGGGCCAGGGCGAGCCCATCCGTGGCACGATGTCGCCTGACGCGTCACGCCGGCGAGCGCCGGCCCCCGGGGGAGGAACTGATGAGCACGCCGGAGAACGAGGGCTGGGGCCCGACCACACCCGCGCCCCGCTACGGGCACTACGCGCCGGTCCCGCCCCCCGACGGCACGGTTCCGCCACCCGGCGCTCCGCAGCCACCGGCCGGCCAGCCCGCGTACGGCCAGCCGACATACGGCCAGGGCTACGGCGGCACCCAGTACGGCCAGCCGCAGTACGGCGGCGCTCAGTACGGCCAACCGCAGTACGGCGCGCCGCAGGGCGCGCCCTCGCCGTGGGGTGGCCCCGGGGCGGGACTACCGACCAAGCCAGGAATCATCCCGCTGCGGCCGCTGCGCCTGGGCGAGTTCCTCGACGGCGCTTTCGGCGCGCTGCGCGCGAATCCACGCGTCATGCTCGGCCTCACGGCCGTCATCACCTCGATCGCCGCCGTGCTCGCCGTCGTCATCTCGGGTGCCCTGCCCATGACCGACTGGCTCCTGGGGACCGAGGCGGAGGAGGTCCTGCTGGCCACCGGCTCGGCGACGGTCGACCTCGGCCCCACCGTCGGCGCGCTCCTGCTGTCGGTGGCGCTCCCTGCCGTGAGCGGTCTGCTCATCTTCGCCGTCAGCCGCGCCGTGCTCGGCGAGAAGGTGAGCGTCCGCGAGGTCTGGGATCAGGTCAAGAACCAACTGCTCCGGCTGATCGCTCTCGCCGTGCTCGTGTCGGCGGGCGTCACCGCGCTCATCGTGCTCGTCGTCGCCGCTGCCGTCGGTCTCGCGATCGCGTTGGGCACCAGTCTCGCCGACGTCCTGGGGGCGATCATCGTCGCCTCGGGCGTGGGCATCGTCGTGGTCGTCTGGTTCAGCGTCCGCACCTTGCTGATCGCCCCGGTCCTCGTGCTCGAGCGCCTGACCCTCGGCAAGGCCATCGTCCGCGGGTGGCGGCTCACCCGTGGCGCCTTCTGGCGGATCCTCGGCGTCTACGTCGTCATGCAGATCATCGTCCAGATCGTCGCGTCGATCCTCGTGACCCCGTTCGCGTTCATCGGCGGCATCGTCGGGGTCGCGATGGAGACCCAGGTGCTCGCCAGCGTCCTGGTCATGGTGGGCTTCGTGATCTCCTACACGATCACCGCGGCGTTCTCCGGGAGCGTCCTCGCCCTGATCTACATCGACGTCCGGATGCGGCGCGAAGGGCTCGACGTCGAGCTCGCGGCTGCGGCAGCCCGGCCGTCGGCGGGCTAGCCGCGGTGCTGGGCCTCGAGATCCCGGTCGACCCCGACGCCGAGACCGCCCGGCGCTGGCTCACCGACGAGCTCGCCGACAGCGCCTACCAGGAGACCGAGGGCCTGATCCCCCGGATCCTGCGATGGATCTCCGAGCTCTTCAGCGGCAGCGGAAGCGTCGACCTCGGCATCGGCTGGCTCACGCTGATCGGGGCGCTCGTCGTCGCCGTCGTGGTGGCGATCGCCCTCGTCGTCGCCGGGCCGCTCCGGCGCGCTCGGCGGGCCCGCACGGCCGAGGCCGTGCTGGGCGAGACCACCCTGTCCGCCCAGGAGTGGCGCGAGCGTGCGGCCGCCGCCGCGCGCTCGCAGGACCACGCGACCGCCGTGCTCGACGCGTTCCGTGCGCTGGTCCGATCGCTCGAGGAGCGCGCGCTGCTCGACGAGCGCCCGGGGCGCACCGCAGCCGAGGCCGCGCACGAGGCCGAGCCGCGCTTCCCCGCGCACGCCCCGGCCCTGCACGACGCCGGACGGGTGTTCGACGAGGTCTGCTACGGCGACCGCCCCGGCAGCCTCGGCGACTACGAGCGCATGGCGGCGCTCGACGCGACGCTCGCGGACGAGCGCCCGGCGGTGCTCGCGTGAGCGCGCAGGTCGTCGGCGACGGCACCACGGCGCGCAGCCGCGCCTCGCGACGCTGGACCGGGGCGCGCCTGCCCGTGCTCATCGCGCTCGTCGTGCTGCTGACCGCCGTCGGCATCCCGCTGCTGCAGGGGCGCACGTCGTCCACGCCGCTCGCGCCCGACAACCCCGGCCCCTCCGGCACGCGCGCGCTCGCACACGTGCTCGGCGACCAGGGAGTCGACATCCGCTACGTGCGCTCGGCCACGGAGGTCGCGGACCACGCCGGACCTGGCACCACGCTCGTGGTCGCGTCCTCGGACGGGCTCACGCCCGGCGCGGTCGACACGGTGCTCGGCACCGGCGCGGACCTCGTCCTGCTCGCCCCGGACGCCGCGCTCCTCGAGCGCGCGACCGACGGCGCCGTCGAGCCCGCCGGCCTCGAGCCGACCGTGGGCGTGGCGCGCGCCGCTGTGTGCACCGACCCGGACGCCACCGCCGCCGGCTCGCTGACCTCCTCCGGCGAGGGCCTGCGCGCGCCGGACGTCTGCTTCCCGTTCACCGGCGACCAGGCCGCAGGCGCCTACGCCGTGCACGAGCGCGCCGACGGGGTCCGGGTGGTGATCGTCGACGACGCGACGTTCACCACCAACGGCGCCATCACGTCCGGCGGCAACGCCGCCCTCGCGCTGCGCGCCCTGGGCAAGCACCCGGACGCCGTCTGGTACCTGCCCGTCCCCGAGGTCACCGCCACCCCGGGCGAGCCCGCCCCACGCGGCGGCGTGCTGAGCCTGCTGCCACCCGCCTCCGGCGCGGTCGGGCTCGCCGCCCTGCTCACCGTGGTGATGGCCGCGTGGTGGCGCGGGCGCCGCCTGGGCCCGGTGGTCGCCGAGGACCTGCCGGTCGTCGTGCCCGCCGCCGAGGCCACGCGGGGACGCGGGCGCCTGTACCGCCGCGGGCGCGCCCACGGGCACGCCGGCGCCGCCCTGCGTGCCGGCGCCGCCGAACGCATGGCCGGTCGCCTCGGGGTCACCCGCGCCGCCCAGCCCGGCGCCCTCGTGGAGGCGGTCGCCCGCGCCACCGGTCGCCCGGCCCCCGACGTCTCCGGGCTGCTCTACGGCCCACCGCCCCAGGACGACCAGCAGCTGCTCACCCTGACCGCACAGCTGGACCAGCTCGAGAGTGAGGTTTACCGCCCGTGACCGACCAGCCGTACTCCCCCGTCCCGCCGCCCGCGCCCGGCCCCGTGCCGAGCGCACCGCCCGCGCCCGCCGCCCCCGCCGCCGGAGCCGGCCCCGACCCGGTGCGCGAGGCACTCGAGGCGGTCCGGACCGAGGTCGCCAAGGCCGTCGTCGGGCAGGACGCCGCCGTCACGTCGCTCCTAATAGCCCTGCTGTGCCGCGGCCACGTGCTGCTCGAGGGCGTGCCCGGCGTGGCGAAGACGCTCCTGGTGCGCACGCTCGCCGCCGCGCTCGAGCTCGAGACGACCCGCGTGCAGTTCACGCCGGACCTCATGCCCGGCGACGTGACCGGCTCGCTCGTCTACGACGCCCGCAGCGCCGAGTTCTCGTTCCGTCCCGGCCCGGTCTTCACCAACCTGATGCTCGCCGACGAGATCAACCGCACCCCGCCCAAGACCCAGGCCTCCTTGCTCGAGGCCATGGAGGAGCGCCAGGTCAGCGTCGACGGCACCCCGCGCCCGCTGCCGACGCCGTTCATGGTCATCGCGACCCAGAACCCCGTCGAGTACGAGGGCACCTATCCGCTGCCCGAGGCACAGCTCGACCGGTTCCTGCTCAAGGTCGTGCTCCCGCTGCCCGAGCGCGCGCAGGAGGTCGAGATCCTGCACCGCCACGCGACCGGCTTCAGCCCGCGCGACCTCGCGGCCGCCGGCGTCCGGCCGGTCGCCGGACAGGAGGTCCTCGACGCTGCGCGCGAGGCGGTCGCCCGCGTCCAGGTGGCCCCGGAGGTCCTGGGCTACGTGGTCGACGTGTGCCGGGCCACGCGGTTCTCCCCGTCACTGTCCCTCGGCGTCTCCCCCCGCGGCGCGACCGCCCTCCTCGCGACCGCCCGGGCGTGGGCGTGGCTGTCGGGCCGGGACTTCGTGACCCCCGACGACGTCAAGGCGCTCGCACCCGCCACCCTGCGCCACCGCGTGCAGCTGCGCGCCGAGGCCGAGCTCGAGGGCGTCACGACGGAGTCCGTCCTCGCCACGGTGCTGGCGAGCGTGCCGGTGCCGCGATGATCCTCACCGGGCGCGCTGTGGGCCTCACGGCGCTCGGCGTGGTCCCGGCGCTCTGGCGCCCGTCCGCGTGGACGGTCGTCGCCTGGCTGGGACTCGTCCTCGTGGTGTGCGTGATCGACGCGCTGCGGGCCGCCTCGCCCCGGCAGGTCGGGCTCAGCCGCGACGTGCCGCACTCGGTGCGCCTGGGCGAGGCGACGTCCTGCACCGTGACCGCGACCAACCTGGGGCGCCGCCGCCTGCGCGGGGTGCTGCGCGACGCCTGGCCGCCGTCGGCCGGTGCGGTCGAGCCTGTGCACCCGCTCCAGCTCCCGCCCGGCGAGGCCCGGCGCCTGACGACCGCGCTGCGTCCCGCCCGGCGCGGTGACCGGGTCGCTGCGGGCATCACCGTCCGGACCCTCGGCCCGCTGGGGCTCGCGGGCCGGCAGGCCACCCTGGACGTCCCCGCACGGCTGCGGGTGCTGCCCGCCTTCGCGTCCCGCCGCCACCTGCCCTCGCGCCTCGCGCGGCTGCGGGAGATCGACGGCGCGGCCGCCGTGCAAATCCGTGGCGAGGGCACGGAGTTCGACTCGCTGCGCGAGTACGTGATCGGCGACGACGTGCGCTCGATCGACTGGCGCGCCACCGCGCGCCGGGCCGACGTCGTCGTCCGCACCTGGCGCCCCGAGCGCGACCGGCGCGTGATGATCGTCCTGGACACCTCGCGCACCTCGGCGGCGCGGATCGGCGACGAGCCCCGCCTCGACGCCTCGATCGACGCCGCCCTGCTGCTCGCCGCCCTCGCGTCCCGGGCAGGCGACCGCGTCGAGATGATCGCGTTCGACCGCACCGTGCGGGCCCGCGTGGCGGGCGCGGGCGGGCCACGGCTCATGCCGGCCCTCGCCGACGCGATGGCCCCCCTCGACCCGGCGCTCGTCGAGACCGACTGGCCCGGCGTCGTCGCCGCCGTGCACGAGCGCCTCTCCCAGCGCGCGCTCGTGGTGCTGCTCACGACGTCCGACCCGGGCGTCGTCGAGACCGGCCTCCTGCCCGTGGCCGCACAGCTCACGCGCACGCACCAGGTCGTGCTGGCGTCCGTCGCGGACCCGGTGAGCGAGACGCTGCGTACCGATCGCGGGGACTCGCGGGCACTGTTCGACGCGGCCGCCGCCGAGCGCGCCGAGCTCGAGCGCACGGCCGTGGCCGCGCTGCTGCGCCAGCGGGGCATGGAGGTCGTGCACGCGGCACCCGACGCGATCGCGCCGCGCCTCGCCGACACGTACCTCGCCCTCAAGGCCGCCGGACGGCTCTGACGCGCTTGCGACCCTGGCGTGGTGGTCCTTCCGCGGCTGGCACACTGGAGACCATGCGCAGATACGTCGGAGACCCCCAGGCCCGTGAGCGACACACCCGCCGGGTGGCGATCATCGTGGCTCTGAGCCTCGTCGCGACGTTCGTGCTCCCCGCGCTCGCGATCGTCCTGACCTGACCGGCCCGCCGCGGCGCCTCAGACCGCGAGCGGCACCGCTGCCCCGGCGTCGTCCTCGGTGAGGTCGCCGGTCTCGCCGTCCGCGACCGCGCGACGCCCGAACACGGTCACCCAGGTCCAGAACGCCGCGAGCGCCACGACGCCGATCGCGATCTTGAGCCACCACGCCAGGTCCGACCCGGTGATGAACCCCTCGATCAGGCCCGACAGGCCCAGCACCGCGACGAGGCCGAGCGCGACCGACATCAGGGCACGCCCCTCCTCCGCCACCGCGCGCATGCGCGGCCGGTTGCCCGGGTCGATCACCGTCCAGAAGAGCTTGAGACCGGCGCCGCCGGCGACGAAGATCGCCGTGAGCTCGAGCAGCCCGTGCGGCAGGATCAGCGCGAAGAAGACGTCGAGTCGGTCGTGCACGGCCATCAGGCCCGCCACCGCCCCCACGTTGACGGCGTTCTGCACCAGCACGTAGACCGGCCACGCGCCGGTGATGCCGAACGCCACGCACTGCGCGGCGATCCATGCGTTGTTGGTCCACACCTGCACCCCGAAGCCCACCCCGGGCTCGTAGTACTCCTCGAACGCCCGGTTGACGTACTGCTCCTGCTCGAGCGGGGACCAGAAGGTGCCGACGAGGTCCGGGTCGAGCACCAAGTTCACGGCCACCACGGCGGCGACGAGCACGCAGGCGGCGGTGACGGCGTGCGTCCACCACCGCACCCGGTACAGCGCCGCGGGGACGACGACGAGCGCGAACCGCTTCACGTCGCGCCACGAAGGGTCGTGGCTGCCGGTGGCGCGCGCGCGGGCACGGGTCAGGAGCAGGGACAGCCGCGAGACGAGCGCGGGGTCGGGCGCCGCCGACCGCACGGTCGACAGGTGCGTGGCCACGGCCTGGTAGAGGCGGATCAGCTCGTCGGCCTCGGCGCCGCTGAGCGAGCGCCGGCGCACGAGGGCGTCGAGCCGTGCCCACTCGGCCTCGTGGGTGTCGGTGAATACGTCGAGGTCCACGAGCGCTACCCTGCCACAGGTAGACCCTGGCACGACCACGAAGGAGGCCCGCGTGCGCGACGGCATCGTCACGGGTGAAGGCGTGGTGCTCGACCTGCGTCCGGCGTCGTTCGCCTCCCGGATGCTCGGGATCGCGCTCGACCTCGTCGTGCTGTTCCTCGTCGGCCTCGCCGCCGTCTGGCTGGGCTGGGAGCTCACCCTCTTCACCGAGCGGCCGGTCGTGACGATCGTCGCGCTCGTGGCCGTCACGGTCGCGTGGCCCGCCTTCGTCGAGACGCTCACGCGGGGCAAGTCGCTGGGCAAGTGGGCGGCCGGGATCCGGGTGGTGCGCGACGACGGCGGTCCCGTCCGCTTCCGGCACGCGTTCATCCGCTCCATGGTCGGGGTCGGCGAGCTGTGGCTCACCGGTGGCGCCGTGGCACTGTTCGCCTCGCTCGCCAACGACCGCGGCAAGCGCCTGGGCGACATGCTCGCTGGCACCTACGTGATCCGCACCCGAGGTGCCTCGGTCTTCTCCGCGCCGATCGTCATGCCGCCTCCGCTCGCCGGGTGGGCCGCCCACGCCGACATGCGCCGGCTGCCCGACGGGCTCGCTCTCGCCGCGCGGCAGTTCCTGGCCCGGGCGGCGAAGCTCGAGCAGGGCTCGCGCGCCCGCCTCGGGACCGACCTCGCCGGCCGGATCGAGCAGTACGTCGCCCCGGGGCCGCCCCCGGGCACGCCGCCGGAGAGCTTCATCATGGCGGTCCTGGCGGCCCGGCGGGACCGGGAGTGGGCCCGCACGCAGCGCGAGCGCACCGACGAGCGCGCCCGCGCGGCGACCCTGCACCGCCTGCCCTACGCGATCCAGGACCCGCCGCGCTAAGGCCCACCAGCCGAGGCTCGGCAGCCGAGGCTCAGTACCGGTAGTGCTCCGGCTTGTACGGGCCGTCGACCGGAACGTCGATGTACGCCGCCTGCGTCGGGCTGAGGCGGGTGAGCCGCACCCCGAGGGCGTCGAGGTGCAGGCGCGCGACCTTCTCGTCGAGGACCTTGGGCAGTCGGTGCACGTCGGTGGCGTACGCCTGGGCGGTCCCGACCTTGGTGAAGATCTCGACCTGGCCGATCACCTGGTTGGCGAACGAGTTGCTCATGACGAACGACGGGTGGCCGGTGGCGTTGCCGAGGTTGAGCAGTCGACCCTCGGAGAGCACGATGATGGAGCGCTCCGGCTGGTCGCCGACCGCGGGGAAGGTCCACTCGTGCACCTGCGGCTTGATCTCCGTGCGCGTGATGCCGGGGATCCGTGCGAGACCGGCCATGTCGATCTCGTTGTCGAAGTGGCCGATGTTCCCGACGATCGCCTTGTCCTTCATCCCCGCCATGTGCTCGGCCGTGATGACTCCGAGGTTGCCGGTGGTGGTGATGAAGAAGTCGGCCTCGGACAGGACGTCCTCGATCCGGGCGACCTGGTAGCCGTCCATCGCGGCCTGCAGCGCGCAGATCGGGTCGACCTCGGAGACGACGACGCGGGCACCCTGGCCGCGCATGGCCTCGGCCGCCCCCTTGCCCACGTCGCCGTACCCGGCGATGAACGCGACCTTGCCGCCGATGAGGACGTCGGTGGCGCGGTTGATGCCGTCGGGCAGCGAGTGGCGGATGCCGTACTTGTTGTCGAACTTCGACTTCGTCACCGAGTCGTTGACGTTGATCGCGGGGAACAGCAGCTCGCCGGCGGCGGCCAGGTGGTAGAGGCGGTGCACGCCGGTCGTGGTCTCCTCGGTGACGCCGAGGATGCCCGGTGCCATCCGGGTCCAGCGCTGCGGGTCCGACGCGAGCGCACGCCGGAGCACGCCGCGCACCACGTTCATCTCCTCCGCATGGTCCGGGTCCCCGTGCTCGGTGTCCGCCGGGACCTCGCCCGTGGCCTCGTGCTCCACGCCCAGGTGGACGAGCATCGTGGCGTCGCCGCCGTCGTCGAGGATCATGTTGGGGCCGTCGTGACCCGGCCACAGCATGATCTGCTCGGTGCAGTCCCAGTACTCGGGGAGCGACTCGCCCTTCCAGGCGAACACCGGCACCCCGGCGGGCGCGTCGGGCGTGCCGTGCGGGCCGACCGCGACGGCAGCGGCTGCCTCGTCCTGGGTGGAGAAGATGTTGCACGACGCCCAGCGGACCTCGGCACCGAGCGCCACGAGCGTCTCGATCAGGACGGCGGTCTGCACGGTCATGTGCAGGGAACCAGCGATGCGCGCGCCAGCGAGGGGCTGGCTCGCACCGTACTCCGCGCGCAGGGCCATGAGGCCCGGCATCTCGTGCTCCGCCAGCCGGATCTGGTGCCGGCCGGCCTCGGCCAGCGCGAGCGAACGGACCTTGTAGCGGCCGGGGACCTCGTCGAACGTAGACATCTGCGCTCCTGTGACCGCCGGTTCCGGCGGCATCGACGTGCGGGTGGGGCCGGCGCGAGCGACGGCCCGTCCAGGCTAGCGCGGGTGCCTGACACGCCAACGGAGCGTCCGTCCCCTGGCCCGCAGACCGCTGACCGGCTGAGCGCTGGCACTCTCGCAGCACCATCCTCGGTGGGGCACATGTGACCTGGGGGACGTTTCGCCGAGGGGGGTTACACCCAGGGCATCGGGGAGGCAGACTAGTCCTCATGCGTCACCGTCGCCTCCTCAGCCTGTTCACCGTCCTCACGCTCGTCCTGGGAGGCCTGGTCGCCGCGCCTGCGAGCGCCGCCCCGACCGGCTCGACCGCCACCGCCGTGCTGGCCGCTCAGCCGACCGCCTCGCCCGCCGCGAGCGGCCTCGTCGCCGCGAAGCGTGGCACCGACCTCCGCCTCGGCGGCACGTCCACCGTGCTCAAGGGCTACTGGGGGACGCTCACCGGCAAGTGGTTCCAGAACGGCAAGCGGATGACCGGCGCGGTGCGGTTCGAGAAGCTCGTCCGCGGCACCTGGAAGACCATCCGCCGCGAGCGGGTCGTGAACGGCGTCGTCAAGATCCGCGTGAAGCCGTCGTCGGCCACGAAGTACCGGATCGCGCGAGGCTCGGCCACGGCAACCAAGACCGTCAAGGTCGACAACTACTACGTCAAGCTGAGCTCGACGGAGCGTTCGGTCGTCAAGGGTCGGTGGGCCACGCCCATCTCGGTCAAGTACATGAAGCTGGGAAAGCTCCCTTCGAAGGGCGCCCTGCGCCTGCAGAAGCTCCGCGGCAAGACCTGGAAGACGGCCAAGACCGTGCGCATCGTCGACGGGCGTGCCAAGGTCTCCCTCAAGCCGAGCTCGACGACGCAGTACCGGCTGGTCACGACGAACGGCAAGGTCGCCTCCAAGACGATCACCGTGCGGGTCACGGCTGACCCGAACGCCATCCCGGCCTCGTTCACCGTGACCGGCTCCGGCTACGGGCACGGAGTGGGCATGAGCCAGTTCGGCGCGTTCCAGATGGCGCGCGAGGGCAAGAGCGCGGCGCAGATCCTGCAGCACTACTACTCCGGCACGTCCGTCGTGGAGCGCGCGACTCCGTCGACCGTCGCCGTCCAGGTCTTCGGACCCGAGCCCTACAAGTTCGGCGGCTACGCGGACACGGCGAGCGCGACGCGGTTCTCGGCCTCAGACGCGTGGACGCTCCGCGACGCCGACGGCAAGGCCCTGCGCACCGGGACGGCCAAGGACACGGTCCAGCTGAAGCAGACGGGGTCGAAGGTCCAGGCCACGGTGCGGCGGGACGGCAAGGACGAGGACCCGATCGTCCGCGGCACGGGATTCCGGCTCACCTTCCAGGGCAGCACGGCGTCGCTCTCCTCCCGCATGGGCGCCTCCTACCGCTACGGCGAGCTCGTCGCGACCAACATCGGCGGCAAGCTCAACGTGGTCGAGGAGCTCAGCCTCACGCACTACCTCTACGGCCTCGCGGAGATGCCCTCCTCCTGGGGCTCCAACGGCGGTGCCGCCGCGCTCCAGGCGCAGGCGATCACGGGACGCAGCTACGCGATCGACCGGATCGGCGCCGACCGGAAGGCCGCCTGCAACTGCGACCTCGTCGACGACGTCCGCGACCAGAACTACACCGGCTGGGTCAAGGCGGGCGAGGGCACGAACGAGCAGTACGGCAAGATCTGGCGCGCCGCCGTGGACGCCACGGAGTCGTCCAGCGCTCGTGGCCAGCTGCTCGTCGGTGCCGACGGCAAGCCTGTGACCACCTACTACTACTCGTCGAGCGGCGGCCGCACGGCCAACAGCGAGGACGTCTGGGCGAGCGCCCAGACGCACCTCAAGAGCGTCGACGACGGGTACAGCCTCCGGGCCCCGGGGAACACCATGCGGACCTGGACCCGCGGCCTCTCCCAGGCACGGGCCAAGGAAATCTTCGGTCTCGACTCCGTCGTCTCGATCGCCGTGACCGCGACCTACTCGAGCGGTCAGATGAAGACGCTCACGGCGACGTCGGGGACCGGCGTCAAGGCGTCGGTCACCGCCAAGGCCGACGTGCTCCGCTCGCGGCTCGGTCTGCCGGCGGCCTGGGTCGCGTCGGTGACTGCCGTGCGCTGAGCGGCTCGCGCCCGTCCGGCCCCGCCGGACGGGCGAACCGGTCAGTCGTCGGCGCCGCCGCTGCGGGTGAAGCGCCGGTAGGCCCGCGCCACGGTCTCGACGTCGCCGTCCATGCGGATCTGCCCCTTGTCGAGCCAGATCACGCGGTTGCACATCGCCTTCACGGACGCCAACGAGTGGCTGACCAGGAAGATCGTGCCCGCCTGCTGACGGATCTCGTCGATCCGCTCGCGGCTCTTCTGGCGGAACGCGGCGTCCCCCGTCGCGAGCGCCTCGTCGATCATCAGGATGTCCGGCGTCGCCGCGGTCGAGATCGCGAACCGCAGCCGCGCGGACATGCCCGCCGAGTACGCCTTCATGGGCAGGTACACGAAGTCACCGATCCCCGCGAAGTCCACGATCTCGTCGAAGCGCTCCGTCACCTCCTTGACGGACAGGCCGAGCGCGAGGCCGCCGATCATGATGTTGCGCTCGCCCGTGAGCTGCTTCATCAGCACCGCGTTGACCCCGAGCAGCGACGGCGTCCCGGACACGTAGACGGTGCCCGCCGCGGGCGGGATCAGGCCGGCGAGCGCACGCAGCAGGGTCGACTTGCCGGACCCGTTGGTCCCGACGATGCCGATCGACTCGCCGTGGCGGGCGACGAAGGAGACGCCGCGCACAGCCTTGACCTCGGTCACGCCGGCGGTCGGGTCCATCCCGCGCGCCTTGGTGATGAGCCGCTGCACGCGGCTGGGCTGGGCTGCGCCCCGCGCGGGCCGCCCGCGCGAACCGAAGACCCGGTACGACACGTGCAGGTCGTCGACGATGACGGACGGTGCTCCGAGCGGCGTCTGAGAGGCCGGTGCGTCCGGGAGGTCCTCGGCGTCGACCTCGAAGTCGATCTCCTCCGCGCTGAACTCGGTGTCACTCACGTCCGTACCTCGCCTCTGCCCGCCAGAACACCACGAACCCGATCACGAGCGCCAGGATGGCCCACCCCGCACCGACGGCCCACATCACCGGGTCCAGCGGGATGTTCGGCTCGTCCGTCACCGCCTGCCGCGCGAGGTTGAGGACGACCGCGACCGGCTGGTAGTCGAGGATTCCCGTGAGCACGGGGTTCGAGACGTAGTGGCCGATCGGGAAGAGCACGCCCGAGGCGTACATCAGCATCCGCGTGATGAACGGGATGGTGTTCATCAGGTCCGGGACGTTCGCGACGGCCCGCGCGGTCATGAAGGCGATCCCCGTGCTGAACACGTAGGTGACTCCGACCGCCGGCACCAGGAGGAGCCATCGGGCGGTGATGGGCACGGGCTCGGAGTTCGGGAAGTAGCCGCTCGCCACGATGAAGGCGAGCATCACCGCGAGCGCCGGCAGCAGGCTCGCGAGCAGCGAGAGCACCGCCGACAGCGGCAGGACGGCGCGCGGGAAGTGCAGCGAGCGGACCAGGTTCAGGTTGCCCGTGATCGACTTCGCCCCGGCCGTCACCGAGTCGGAGAAAAATCGGTAGATGAAGGTCCCGACGACGATGAACGCGACCGTGTTCTCGAGGCCGCGGTCCGCCTTCAGGATGAACCCGAAGATGATGACGTAGACGATCGCGTTGAGCGCGGGGTTCAGGACCGCCCAGAGCTGGCCGAGGTAGTTGTTCTGGTTCTCGGCGTACGCCTTGGAGATCGCCAGCGAGTGCACGAACTGCCGCCGTCGCCACGTCTCCACGATGTAGGTGCGCAGCGTGGGCCGCACGCCCATCTGGTGCAGCCCGAGCTCGCGCGCCGCGCGCGCCGACTCGGCGAGCACCTCGGCGTCGGTCGCAAACGCGTCACCCGTCCGCGCTGGGGTCAGTGACACGTGGTGAGACTCCTGTCGCGGTGGGCTCCTGGCCGCCGCCAGCGGGAGGAAGAAGGCGGACCGCCAGCGTACAAGCCTGCGGTGCGGGGCCGTGCCTGGGTCGCAATCACCTAGGTAGGATAGTCCGATGGCATCGTGCGTTCACGCCGCGCGTCGTGGAACCCGAGGAGGATGGTCGTAGGTGCGAACCGTTGGAGTAGTGCTCGCGGGGGGTGTGGGCGCTCGGCTCGGCCTCAGCGTCCCCAAGCAGATGGTGAAGATCGCCGGAAAGACGATCCTCGAGCACACCGTCGCGACCATGAACGACGCCACGGACATCGACGAGCTGATCGTCATGATCACGCCGGGCTGGTCGGAGCAGACCGCGACCCTGCTCGGCAACCGGTACGACAAGCTCACCCGCATCCTCGAGGGCGGGGCGACCCGGAACGAGACCACGCGCAAGGTGCTGGACGCGCTCGGCGCCGACGACTGCAAGATCGTCCTGCACGACGCCGTCCGCCCACTCGTGGACCACCGGATCATCGCGGACTGCGTGCGCGCGCTGGACAGCTACGGTGCCGTCGACGTGGTGATCCCCTCGGCCGACACGATCGTGGCGGTCGGCCCGGACGAGATCATCACCTCGATCCCCGACCGCTCGCTGCTCCGCCGCGGGCAGACGCCGCAGGCGTTCCGGCTGAGCGTGCTGCGCGCCGCGTACGACAAGGCGCTGGACGACCCGTACTTCGCCGCGACGGACGACTGCGGCGTGGTGCTCAAGTACCTGCCCGAGGTCCCCATCAAGACCGTCGCCGGGTCCGAGCAGAACATGAAGGTCACCCACCCCGTCGACCTCTTCATCGCCGACAAGCTGTTCCAGCTGGCCTCGCGCACCGCGCCGACGCACGCCAACCAGGCCGAACGGCTGGCTGCTCTCGCGGGTCAGACGATCATCGTCCTCGGCGGCTCGTACGGGATCGGCGCCGAGATCGCGCAGATCGCCCGAGCCGCCGGCGCGAACGTCGTCGCGCACGGTCGCTCCACGACCGGGCTGCACGTCCAGGACCCGGACCAGATCGCCGCCGCCCTGCAGGACGCGGCGGACACCTACGGGCACATCGACGCCGTCGTGCTGACCGCGGGCGTCCTGCGGATGGGGCGCCTGGCAGACACCTCAGCCGAGGAGATCGCCGAGACCGTCGCCGTGAACTACCTCGCCCCCGTGCACGTCGCGAAGGCTGCCTACCCTCACCTCAAGGAGTCGGGCGGCCACCTGCTGTTCTTCACGTCGTCGTCGTACACCCGAGGGCGGGAGAACTACGCGCTGTACTCCTCGACCAAGTCCGCCGTGGTGAACCTGACCCAGGCGTTGTCGGAGGAGTGGGCCGCTCAGGGGATCAAGGTCAACGTGGTCAACCCCGAGCGCACCGCGACGCCCATGCGCACGCAGGCGTTCGGCGAGGAACCGCCCGGTACGCTGCTCTCTGCCGAAGCCGTCGCGATGACGTCCATCGACGTGATCACGTCGGACGTCACCGGGCTGGTCGTGGACGTACGTCGCGAGTCCGACAGCGCGCCGAGCGCCGCCGGCGACGGCAACCCCGACAGCCCTGCGACGCAGCCCCGCTGACCTCCTGTCCCGTGCACGCCCTGCGAGAAACCCGGAGCCCGCTATGCCCCGTCTTCTGATCCGCTCGGGCAAGAGCCCGTTGACCGTCCTGTCCCACGAGCAGTCCCTCGCCGCGTCGCAGCTGGGCGTGTTCGGGTCCAACTCGGGCAACATCCTCTTCTACTCGGCGGTGGACCGGGTGCTCTCCGTGCCCGGCACGGAGCTCGTGCCCAACTCGTACGTCACCGAGCGCCCCGCCGTGAACCGCGACTACGTGGCACGGATCAACGAGGAGTTCGACGGCTTCGTGCTGCCGATGGCCAACTCCTACCGGGACACCTTCCTCGCCCACCTCGAGCGCCAGGCATGGGTGATCGAGAACCTCAAGATCCCGGTCACGGTGATCGGGATCGGCGCCCAGCTGCCCTACGGCACGGACTTCGACACCCTGCCCGACGAGTACGTCAGGGTCGTCACCCGGTTCACGCGCGCCGTGCTCGACCGCTCGGCGTCGATCGGCGTGCGCGGGGAGTACACCGCGAAGATGCTGCGCCACATGGGCTTCGGCGACGAGCACGTGCGCGTCATCGGCTGCCCGTCGATGTTCGGCAACGGCCAGCTCGGCCCGCTGGTGAAGAAGGTCGACCGCCTGGAGGCGTCCTCGCGCCTCGCGATCAACTACACCCCGAAGGTCAAGGGCGTGTCCAAGCTCGTCATGGCCAACACCGGGAAGTACGCGAACAGCGTCGTCGTCCCCCAGCAGCACTCGCGGCTCGCGCTCATGCTGTGGGGCGAGAACCCTGCGCGGGTCCCGGACAAGAACATGCCGATCCACACGGACCACCCGCTCTACCGCGAGGACCGCATGCGGTTCTTCGTCGACCAGCGCACCTGGGTCGAGTTCATGGCCGAGCAGGACTTCTGCTTCGGCACCCGCATCCACGGCAACGTCGCGGGAGTCCTGGCCGGGACCCCGTCGGTGGTCCTCGCGCACGACTCGCGCACCGCAGAGATGTCCGAGTACCACGGCATCCCGTGGCGCCTGTACTCCGACCTGCCGCCCGACGTCGACGCCGCGACGCTCTACGAGGAGGCGGACTTCGACGAGTTCGGCAAGCGCCAGCCGGAGACGTTCGCGCGCTTCGTCAGCTTCCTCGAGGAGAACGACCTGCCCCACGTCTTCCAGCCCGGCAACGAGAACCCCGAGTACGACCGCGCGCTGGCGAAGGCCAAGTTCCCCGGCCCCGTGCACACGCTCATGGCTGACGGCGAGGTCGGGCGCGAGCAGGTCATGTCACGTCTGCGCTGGCTCCGCCAGGGTCACGCGGGCGACAGCATGCGGCCGGAGTACGCGTTCGAGCGGCCGTTCCTAGACGAGAAGCCCTCGCCGACGGGTGCCGGCCTGGTCAAGCAGATCGCGGTCCTCGAGAAGGAGGTCACCCGGCTGCGCAAGGAGATGCACAAGCTGCAGACCGCGCCCGCCGCTGCCCGCACCACGCTGACCAAGGTGCCGCGCCGCCTCCAGCCGGTCGCGCGGCGCGTCGTGCGCGCGGTCCAGGAGCGCCTGCGATGAGCGGTGCGCGACTCGCACGAGCCGCCACGTTGTTCCGCGGCGTCAGCGGGCACAGCTACGTGCTCAACGTGCTGGCCCTGTCCGGCACGCTGGGCCTCGCGTTCGGCCACCCGGGCGTCGCGATGGCCGCCTGGCCGGTCGGTCTGCTCCTGCTCGTCGCGTTCACGTATCCCGGTGTCACGCGCTTCTGGGCTGCCGCAGAGCCGGCCGGCATGTTCGTGCTGGCGCGCGCCGTCGTCCTCGCGGGTGTCGCGCTGGTCGCGCCGGAAGACACCACGGCGCGGCTCGCGCTGATCCTGCTGGCCGTCGCCCTCCTGGCCGAGTCTCCCCTGCGGGCGCTGTCGGCGTCGGACTTCCCGGTCGTGTCCCGGCTGCCCGGACTCGCGCACCGCCGGCCGACCTGGGTCAGCCCGGGCACGAGTTTCGTCGCGAACACGCTCGTGCTCGCGCTCGCCGCTGCGGCGGCGCTCGCCGAGCGGCGCGCCGACTCCGTCCTCCTGGCAGCCGGCGCGCTCACCCTGGCCGTCACGGTCGTCGCGGGCATCGCCCTCGTGCTGCGGGTGCGCGACCGTCAGCGGGTGGAGGCAGGGCTGCACCGCGCCCTGAGCGAGCACGGTCCCCGCTTCGTGCTGCACTGGGACGCTCCCGCGGGCACGGCCTACCAGGTCGCGATGTGGCTGCCGTACCTCGAGCGCCTGGGCGAGCGGTTCGTCGTCCTGGTGCGCTCGAGCGCCAACTTCGACGAGGTCGTGCGGCTGACGGACGCACCGGTGGTGCTTCGCAAGGGCCTGACCGACCTCGACAGCGTCGTGACGCCGTCCATGAAGGTCGCCTTCTACGTCAACACCGCGACGAAGAACTGCCACTACGTCCGGTACACCCAGATGACGCACATCCAGCTCAACCACGGCGACAGCGACAAGGCCCCCAGCTTCAACCCCGTGTTCCGGATGTACGACAAGAACTTCGTCGCCGGGCAGGCGGCGATCGACCGGTTCGCGACGCACGGCGTGTCGATGCCGCAGGAGATGTTCGCGATCGTCGGGCGCCCCCAGGTCGAGCACGTCGCCGTCGCGACCGCACCGATCAGCACGGTCGGCGCGCCCACCGTGCTGTACGCGCCGACGTGGGCCGGCTTCTACGCAGACTCCAACTACTGCTCGCTCGGCACCGGTGTCGCGATGGTGCAGACGTTGCTGGACCGGGGCGCACGCGTGGTGTTCCGTCCGCACCCGTACGCGCGCAAGCACGCCCGCTACGCGGCGGCGTGCGACGAGATCATCGCGCTGCTCGCACGCGACCGTGAGACGACGGGCCGCGACCACCTCTTCGGGACCCGAGCGGAGCGCGAGATGAGCGTGGTGGACTGCTTCAACGCCTCCGACGCGATGATCGCGGACGTCTCGAGCGTCGTGCCCGACTACCTGTTCTCCGAGAAGCCCTTCGCGATGGTCGCGGTGTCACGCCCGGCCGCGACGTTCGCCGCGGAGTTCCCGATCGCCGAGGCGGCGTACGTCGTGGACGGGCACAAGGGACGCCTGCAGGGCTTCGGTGACGTGCTCGACCAGATGCTCGGGAGCGACCCGCTGGCCACCACGCGACGCGAGCGCAAGGTCTACTACCTCGGGGACATCCCGGCCGCGACGTACGCGCAGCGCTTCCTCGACGAGGCGCGCGCCTTCCTCTGAGCGACCGGAGCACCGCCATGCCCAGGACTCGCGACCCGCATCTCGACAACGTGCGTGCGGTGCTGATCGCGCTCGTGGTCGTGGGGCACATCGCGCAGCAGGGCGACTCTCGCGCTGCCGACGTGCTGAGCACCTGGATCTACTCGTTCCACATGCCCGCCTTCGTCGTCGTGAGCGGCTACCTCTCGCGGCGCTACACGGGCACCGGGGACCAGGTCTGGTCGATCGTGCGCGGTCTGCTCGTGCCGTACGTCTTCTTCCAGGTGCTCCTCGCCGCCCTCCAGACGATCCTGTTCGACGCCCCATTCAACGCGCACCTGACGACCCCCGCCTTCTCGCTGTGGTTCCTCCTGGCGCTGGCCGCCTGGCGCCTGCTCACGCCGCTGCTCCGGTCCCTGCGCTACCCCTTGGCCGTCGCCGTCGCCATCTCGGTGCTGACCCCGTTCGACCCCGGGCTCGACCAACAGCTGAGCGCCGCCAGGATCCTCGGGTTCCTCCCCTTCTACGTCCTCGGGCTCCAGCTGCGCCCCGAGCACCTGACCGCACTGCGCCGACCGGGCGCGCGAGCCGCAGGAGCCGCCTGCCTCGCACTCGCGCTCGGTGCCGCGCTGGTGCTGGCCCCCCGCAGCAGCGTCGCCGTCTTCTACCTGAACGGCTCCTACGGCGCCGAGTCGCTGACGGACGTCGCTGGCGCCGTCGTCCGCGTCCTCGCCCTCGTGGCCGGGCTGCTCGGCACCGCGGCCGTCCTCGCGGTCGTCCCGGCGACGGCGCAGGCGTGGACACGAGTCGGGACGCGCACGCTCTACGTGTACGCATGGCAGGCGGTCCTGCTCTACCCGCTGACCAAGTCGGACCTCCTTGCCGAGCGTCCGTGGCAGACCGAGGTCGCGGTCGCCGTCCTCGGCGGCCTGCTGCTCACAGCGCTGCTCGGGTCCGGCCCCTGGACCGCGCTCACGCGGCGCCTCACGGAACCGAGCGTGGCGTGGCTGAGAACACACCCCGAGACCGGGACAGAGCCGGACAGAACCCCCCCGAGCGCCTAAACTGGTCGAGATCGCCCGCTCTTCACCGCGCAGCCCAGGCTGGCAGCTCGAGAGCCCGGCTGGCGCAACGGCTCAGGTTCTTGCGCACTTCGCCGATAAGAGGGCAGACATCTCCTCACGCAAAGGACCCGTCCCTGTGCGCACTGCACCACGCCCGACCGCTCCTGCCCAGCGCCGGACTGCCCTGACCATCGCTGCCGCGCTCACGCTGAGCCTCGTCGTCCCGGCCACCGCCGCCAGCGCGGCCCCGGCACCCGCTGCGGCGTCGACGACCCTCGCCGCCGCGCCCCTGCCCAGCGCACCGCTCGCCGCCAAGAAGATCAAGCCCGCGACGCCCACGGGCATCAAGGCCAAGGGGAAGACGTCCACCTCGATCCGGGTGTCGTGGAAGAAGGCGGCCCGCGCCACCGCGTACCGGGTCAGCGTGCACTCCTCCAAGTGGGGCCCCGCCATCGCGAAGTCGAAGCGCACGACGAGGACGGCCGTCGTCGTCAAGGGCGTCAAGGCTCGCTCCGCGGACTACTGGGTCCGCGTCACCGCCGACAACAAGAAGATCAAGTCCACGACCTCCAAGCCCGTGCGCGCGAACATCCGCCCGACGGCCGTCAAGACCGTCAAGGTGACGGGCACCTCCGCCAAGGGGCTGTCAGTCAAGTGGTCGCGCTCCAAGGGCGCGCAGAAGTACCAGGTCCAGGTCGCCCGGAACGCCAGCTTCACGTCCGGGGTCAAGACCTACAACGTGCCCGTCGACGCGGGCCAGCGGTTCACCGCGACGTCCCTGACGCCCGGTGCGACCTACTGGGTGCGCGTCCGCGGCAAGAACGCCACGACCACCGGGTCCTTCAGCGCGAAGTCGAAGGCTCCCCGCGCGTCGACGAAGCGCTCGGGCATCGTCGTCAAGGCGGCCACCGCCAACCTCTTCCTCGCCAACGTCAGCAGCGCCGGCGAGTCCTGGTCCGTCCGCCGCAAGCCCGCAGCCAGCCAGCTCTCCCGCGCGGGCGTCGACATCGTCGGCGTCCAGGAGGCGACCACGAGCACCTCACCCTTCGCCCACGGTTCGTCGACGCAGCCCCAGGACTTCGCCAACCTGCTGTCGACCGGCGGCAAGAAGTTCACTCTCGCGCGCAGCGGCCAGACGACCATGAACCTGCGTGGCGCCGTGCACATCATCTACAACTCCTCCCGCTTCACGTCCAAGACCTCCTGGGGCGGGCGCGCGACGCTATCGGGGCCCACCGACCCCAAGGACCGCTGGATGGTCTGGCAGACCCTGCAGGAGCGCAGCACCGGCCAGCGACTGTTCGTCGTGAACACCCACCTGTCCAACGGCGGGTCGAGCGCCCGCAACAAGGACCGGGCCGTCCAGGCGAGCCAGGTCGTCGCTGAGATCAAGCGCCGGAACACCGCCAACCTCCCCGTCGTCATCCTCGGAGACCTGAACTCCTACTACGGCCGCACCTCGGTCACGCCGATGTCGAAGCTCGAGGCCGCCGGCTACGTGAGCGCCGACCTCTTCGCCGCGCGTCAGGTCAACGACCACATTGCGAGCACCAACAAGTGGCGCACGGCGCCGCTCAAGAACGGCGTCAAGGTCGATCACATCTACACCTCCGCCGACGTCGCGGCCACCTACTTCAAGGTGCTCGTCGACACCAAGGGCGGCCGGATCCAGACGCCTATCCCGTCCGACCACAACTTCCTCATGGCGACGCTCGTCCTGCCTGCACGCTGAGGAACCACGACGGGCGGGCACCAGATCGGTGCCCGCCCGTCGTCGTCCCCGCCGACCCGCCCGAGCCGGACCGGGATAGGCTGGGCCGACCCCGTCGTCGCGACCGAGAGAGACCATGAGCCGTATCCTTCTGCGCTCCGGCAAGGACCCGTTCGAGGTCGTCCCCCCCGAGCTCGCCCTCGAGCTCTACCCGCGCGGCCTGTGGGGACGCAACGTCGGGAACCTCGTGTTCACCGACGCGATGCACAAGATCGTCAGCGTCCCCGGCGCCGAGGTCGTCTCGAACTCCTTCCTCAGCGAGCGTCCCGGCATCACGCGCGAGTACGTCGCGCGGGTCGACGAGGAGTTCGACCACTTCGTCATCCCCCTGGCGAACGCGTTCCGCACCTCCTTCATGGGCAACCTCCGCCGTCTGACGCAGGTGATCGAGGGCCTGTCGATCCCCGTCACCGTGGTCGGCGTCGGCGTCGCGGGGGGCGTGGGGAGCCTCGACCGCCCGCTGCCCCAGCTCACCGACCGCGAGACCGCGACCGTGCAGCGCTTCGTGCGCGCGGTCCTCGACCATTCCGCGACGATCGGGGTGCGCGGGGAGTTCACCCGCGAGTACCTGGCCACCCTGGGGTTCGGCGACGAGCACGTCGACGTCGTCGGGTGCCCGTCCCTGTACCGGGACGGGGCGGACCTGCAGATCACCAAGCGCGCGGCGGCGATCACCCCGGAGTCCCGGTTCACGATGAACCTCTCGCCCTACGTGAAGATGATGGGCCCGCTCTCCGTCCGCCACGCCGAGAAGTACCCGCACATGGTGTACATCCCGCAGGGCGACGACACCCTCGAGCTGATGATGTGGGGCAAGGAGCCGGAGAACGTCCGCCGGAGCGGGACGCTGCCCAACCACCTCGAGCACCCGCTGTACCAGAGCAACCGCATGCGCTACTTCGTCGACACGACGACATGGATGGACTACCTCGCGCAGCAGGACTTCTCGTTCGGCACGCGTATCCACGGCAACATCGCCGCGCTGAGCGCCCGCACCCCCGCGGTCGTGCTCGCGCACGACGCGCGCACGCTCGAGCTCGCCCTCTACCACGACATCCCTCACCGCATGGTGCCGGAGCTCGACGCCAGCGTCGACGCGGCAGACCTGTACGAGTGGGCGGACTTCGACGGCTTCAACCGCGCGCAGCGGGCCAACGTCGACCGGTTCTCGGCATTCCTGGTCAAGAACGGGATCGAGCACATCCACGAGCCCGGAAAGGCGAACCCGGAGTACGACGAACGCCTCGCCGCGACGCCGTTCCCCCGACCCGTCGAGACGCTCATGACGAACGACCCGGTGGCGCGCCTCGAGGCGATCGAGCGCGTCGCGCTGCTCCGCGACGTCGCGGGGCCCGACGCGTGGCGCGCGCGCTTCACACCGCACCATGCGGTGCCGCACCACGTCGCTCCGGGGGCGCCCACGCTCGCGCCGACCATCGCCAGCCGCGCGGTGCGGCGGGTGCGCTCGGCGGTCGAGCCCACGCTCCGGACCGCCGCCGCGCGCGTCCTGCGCGCGACGGGACGACGTTGACGGTCGCCTCGCGGCTCGCCCGCCTGGTCCGCTCCGTCCGCTCGCCGCGGCCCGCCGCCCCGAGCCCCGGTGCGGCGACCGTCAGCGTCATCGTGCCGTTCCTCGACGTCGCGGCCTACCTCGACGAGGCGCTCGACTCCCTGCTCGCGCAGACGTACCGCGATCTCGAGGTCTGGCTGGTGGACGACGGGTCGACGGACGAGTCCCTGGCGATCGCGCGGCGGCGCGCGGCGCGCGACGCCCGGGTCCACGTGCTGACCCAGGAGCACGCCGGCCAGGGCGCCGCCCGCAACCTCGCGCTGGAACGCGCGAGCGGCGGCTACGTCACGTTCCTCGACGCCGACGACGTGCTCCCCCGCCACGCGTACGCGACCATGGTCGCCACGCTCGAGGAGACCGGCTCCGACTTCTGCCTGGGCGCGGTCGAGCGCTTCGACGCGGAGCGGTCCTGGGTCCCCGCCTGGGCCCGCGAGGTCCACGCACGTCCCGTCCGCGGCACGACGATCGACGCCTTCCCGGCCGCGATCAAGGACATCATCGCGTGCAACCGGATGTACCGCCGCAGCTCCTGGGACGAGCGCGTCGGCCGCTTCCCGGAGGGCATGGCCTACGAGGACCACGTCCCGATGCTCCGCTCGTTCCTCGGCGGCGCTCGCTTCGACGTGCTGACGACGACGACGTACCGGTGGCGCCAGCGTCCGGACGGGACCTCCACGGGCCAGCAGAAGTGGCGTCAGCGCAACCTCCTCGACCGGATCCGCGCAAAGGCCGAGGCCTGGCGGATCCTGGCCGCCGAGGCGTCGGAGCAGACGCAGCAGGCATGGCTCGGGCGCGTGCTCGACGTCGACCTCCCCCCCTTCGCCGAGCTCGCCCCGGGGGCCGACGACGCCTACCGCGAGGCGCTGCGCGGTGCCTACGCGACCTACCTGTCGCTCATCGGCCCCACGGGCCTGCGCCACGTGCGCGCCGCCAAGAAGGCGAGCGCGCACCTGGTCGTGGCGGGTCGCTGGAACGAGCTCGCCGCTCTGCAGCAGGCCGCACGGGTCCCGGGCACCCTCCTCGGACGGGTCGAGGACGGTCGGGCGCTCCTGCCGGGCGAGCTGCTCGACCCGATCCTCGGCGCCCCGGGCCTCGTCCCCCCCGACCTGCGCGAGCTCAGCGCGCACGAGTCCCGGCTGGCCGCCCGCGCCCAGCGCGTCTCGTGGGGACCAGACGGGTCCCTCGCCATCGCCGGCGTGGTGCGCTTCCACGGGATCGACGTCGCCGCGGCCGACGCCACCATGCTCGTCCAGCTCCCCGGCGTTTCCGCCGTGCACGCCGAGCTCGAGGCGGCTCCGGCGACCACCGGCGTCCGCCCGCCCCTGGCGTTCCGCGTCCGGGTCCCGGACGCCACCACGCTCCGCTCCGGCGCGATCACGGTCGTCGCCCGCGCCCGGGGACTCGTGCGCGAAGGACCCCTGCTCGCGTCCCCAGGAGGTTCCGCGGGCCACCGGACCGCGCGCACCCTCGGTGCCGAGGCCACGGTGGCGCTCGTGCCCACGCCCGACGGCATCGTCGTCGAGGCCGCACCAGCGCCGGTGGCGGTCGGCCAGGTCAGCCTCGACGCGTCACGGCTCGAGGTGGAGGTCGCCGCGGGGTCGCCGAGCAGGCTCGCCCTCGCGCGCGGCACCGAGCGCCTCGCGCCCGCGGTCGGGGCCCGCTCCGCACGGTTCGACCTGCCGTCCCCCGCGCGGCCCGGCGAGCCCTGGCAGCTCGTGATCGACCCTGACGGTCCGTGCCTCCCGGTCGTCGTGGGACCGGACGCCCTGGCGGCGCTCCCGGGCCCGCGGGTGTGGACGACACCGGACGGCGTGCTGCAGGTGGACCTCGCCCGCACGGGCGCCGAGCTCGTTACCGGCGAGGCGCTCGACGGCGCTCTCCGGCTGATCCTGCGGACCGGGCCCGGCGAGCCAGACGGCCCCTGGCACGTGGCCGCCAGCAAGGGCGGCGACCTGGGGGCGGGGCTCACCGCGACGGCCGCCGACGACGGGCAGGTCGCGCTCACCGTTCCCGCTGAGCTGTGGAATCCGGGTTCGGTCGTCCGACGGCGGGTCGTGACTCCGTCCGGGGCCGAGGTAACCGTGCCCGCAGACGTGCTCGAGTCCCTGCCCCGCACGATCGACGAGCGCGACCGGTCGCTCGTGCTGCGGGCCCAGGACGGGCTGCTCCGGCTAGAGCTGCGCGAAGCGGCCGGCTCCTAGGGATCGCGCCCTCAGGGCAGGCGGTCACCGCGGTCGAGCGCCGCGATCGCGGCGTCGCGCTCGCGAGCCGCGTCCTCGCAGGCGCGCACGAACCGCGCGGTGGCTGCCCCGGGCGTCACGTCCGTGAGGTAGTACTCGATCAGCTCCGCGCGCTGCGCTCGGCCGTCCTCGTCCGTGAGCGCTGCCCGCGCCACGGCGTCGATGTCGGCAGCATCCTGGGCCGGGATCGACGGCAGCACAAGCGTCAGGGGCGTGCGGGCCACCCGCGCCTGGTCCCCGTGCGGCTGCGTCAGCACGATCGGACGCCCCGTCGGCAGCCAGTTGAGGACGACCCCCGAGACGTCGCTGAGCAGGAGCGAGGCCTCCGCGAAGGCCTCCGCGAGGGTCCCCGTGTCGACCCGGTGGCCACCACCGGGGTCCGCCTCCACCAGCGCGCGGATCCGCTCGTCGGCGCGGGCGTAGTCCGGCGAGGTCACCCCCGTCAGCGGGTGCGGGCGGTACAGCACCCGCCAGTGTCCGCTCTTGACGAGCGCACGGACCATGGTCTCGCCGTGGCTCAGCACCGAGCTGTAGGCGACCGAGGGCTGCGCCCCCTCCCAGGTCGGGGCGTACAGGATCGTCGGACGGTCGGCGGCTCCCGGGGCCGGCAGGCCGAGCACACCGCTGACGTCCAGCTGCGGCTGCCCGATCGTCACGCACCGCGCGGCGGCGTCGTACGAGTGGACGTTCCGTGCGATCCGGTCGACGGCCGCGCGGCCCGCGACGAAGCAGTAGTCGTACGCCTTGACCTGGTTGGACGCCGACACGCCCTTGTCGCTGTCGCCGTGCCCCAGGTACACGTGCACCATCGACGTGAAGCGCAGGCACTCGAAGTTCCGTGCGCTGTGGCTCACGTACAGGGCGAGCTTGACGTCGCTGCGCCCCAGGAGGTCGTCCAGGCGCCCGTACCGCGCGATGGTGAGGACCTCGAGCGTCGAGGCCGCGCGCAGCCGCGCGGCGGTCCGCGAGTCCTGGCACACGACGACCACCGGGAGCCGGGCGTCGAGCGCCTCGAACGCCGCCAGCCAGGGCTCGATCTGGTACAGGCTCTCCTGCGTGTCCGGGAAGTACACCAGCACCGAGTGCCGGAGGGTCGTCCCCGCGAGCCGGTCGTCGTCCCCCAGCTTGTCCGGGACGGTCACGGGGAAGAACCGCGAGCGCCGCAGCCGGTTGATCCCCCACCGCTGCAGCTGGCGGACGCGCGCCGAGCCGAGGATCGTGCGTCCGCTCATCGCCCGGCCGCCAGCAGGTCGGGAAGCTGGTTGTCCACGGCAGCGAGCGCCGAGCCGATCGCCATGTGCATGTCCAGGTACTGATAGGTGCCGAGGCGACCACCGAAGTGCACCCCGGGCTCGTGGGCCGCGCGGTCGCGATAGGCCAGGAGCCGGGCCCGGTCGGTCGCGGTACCGATCGGGTAGTAGGGCTCGTCACCGGGCTCGGCGAACCGGGAGAACTCGCGCATGATCACCGTGCGGTCGCGCGGGTAGTCCCGCTCGGGGTGGAAGTGGCGGAACTCGTGGATCCGCGTGTAGGGGACGTCGTCGTCGGCGTAGTTCATCACGCTGGTGCCCTGGAAGTCCCCGACGCCGAGCACCTCCTCCTCGAAGTCGAGCGTGCGCCACGACAACGGGCCCTCGGCGTAGTCGAAGTAGCGGTCCACCGGGCCGGTGTACACGACGGGCAGCTGTCCCACGACGCGGTCGCGCCCCAGGTCGTGGTCGGCGAAGAAGTCCGTGTCGAGCCGCACGTCGATGCGCGGGTGGTCGGCCATGCGCGTCAGCCACGCCGTGTACCCATCGACGGGCAGGCCCTCGTGGGTGTCGGCGAAGTACCGGTTGTCGTACGTGTAGCGCACCGGCAGGCGCGCGATCACCGACGCCGGCAGCTCGCGCGGGTCGGTCTGCCACTGCTTGGCGGTATAACCGCGGATGAACGCCTCGTAGAGCGGCCGTCCGATCAGGGACACGCCCTTCTCGTCGAGGTTGGTGGGCTCCCGCCCCTCGAGCTCGGACGCCTGCTCGGCGATGAGCGCACGCGCCGCCGCGGGCCCGTGAGCCGAGCGGAAGAACTGGTTGATCGTGCCGAGGTTGATGGGCATCGGGAACACCTCGCCCCGGTACGTCGTGTACACGTGGTGCACATAGCCCGTGAACGCGGTGAACCGGTTCGCGTACTCCCAGACCCGCTCGTTCGAGGTGTGGAACAGGTGGGCCCCGTAGCGGTGCACCTCGATGCCCGTGCTCGGCTCGAGCTCCGAGTAGGCGTTGCCGCCGATGTGCGGGCGCCGGTCGATGACCTGCACCCGGAGGCCGAGCTCGTTCGCTGCCCGCTCGGCCACGGTCAGACCGTAGAAGCCGGCGCCGACGACGAGGAGGTCCACGTCGCCGCTCACGCCGGGCTCCCGACAGCGCGGCGCCGCAGGCGCGCGAGCAGCAGAGCCCGGTACCCCCAGCGGCGCACGGCGACGGGCAGCAACCGATACCCACCACGGACGACGAGGTTGCGCGCGAGCTGCGTGCGGGTGGTGAAGCCGTCGGCCCGCAGCCGACGCTGCAGGGCGACCTCCGAGCGCAGCAGCGTCAGCCCACCGCGACGGCTGTAGGACCCCGCACCGGTCCGATACTTCACGAGCGGTTCGGCCACGTTGGCGACGGCGGCACCGCTGGCGATCATCCGCGCGAACAAGAGATAGTCCTCCATCAGGTGCAGCGGCTCGTACCCCCCGGCGCGCTCGACGGCGCTGCGCCGGTAGACGACCGTGGGGTGGTTGAACGGGTCGGCGAACCTGGCGTACCGCGCTATCGCGTCGCTCGTCGTCGGCAGCACGCGGGTCTCCCCGGTGACGTCCTCGTCGTCCCCGAACTCCACGAGGGCCGAGCCGACGAGGTCGAGGCCCCCCGCGACCAGGGGGACCTGGACGGCGAAGCGGCGCGGCAGCGAGATGTCGTCGGCGTCGGCCCGGGCCACGATCTCGTGCCGGCACTGACCGAGACCGACGTCGAGGGCACGGGCCAGGCCACCGTTGTGCTCGATCCGCACGACCCGCACGTCGCAGACGTCGCTGGCCGCCAGCTCCTCGAGGGCGCGGCTGAGCGCGGCCGGGACGGGGCCGTCCTGGACGATCACGACCTCGGACGGCCGGAGCTCCTGCTCGACGGTCGCCGAGGCGAACGCACGGCGCAGGAACGGCGCGCTGTCCCCCGCATACACCGGCAGCAGGACGGAGAACCCGGTCGTCACGTGCGCGACCCCAGCTCGAGCCCGCGCACGGCCTCGCTCACCGGCAGGTCGTCGAGGACGAGGCGCGTCGGGCGGGGAGCGGAGACGACGCCGTCGCGCAGGCCGCGGGCGCCGGCGCGCAGCAGCACGCCGCGCGCGCTTGAGCGCGCGAACGTCCGCGCCCACCGACGTACCGAGGCGCCCGCGTACAGCACGCGCTCGAGTGACGTCAGCGCCGACGACCGGGTCAGCATCCACAGCTTGTTGCGCACCTCGTAGTAGAAGCGCTCGCCCGGGTCGGCGTCCGTGGCGCCGAAGACCTTGGTGCGGTGCTCGACGACGCTCGCGGTCACGTGCAGACCGACACCGTGCTTGAGCAGGCGGCACGAGTACTCGAAGTCGTCGTTCCAGATGAAGTAGTCGGCGACGGGCAACCCGTGGGCGCGCACCGCGTCGACGCGCACCAGCATCGACACGAACGACGACGACCGCACGGGGACGGCGCCCACGGTGGCCGCCGCCGCGCGCTCGGCCGCGGTCGCTCCCGGGCGTCGGCGGGGAGTGTTCATCGGGTGGTCGCGGCCGTCGACCCACACGACCCTGCTGCCCGCGACGTCCACCGTGCCGGGGTAGCGGTCACAGGCCTCGACCAGCGCGGAGAGCGCGGACGGCGTCGGGATCGTGTCGTCGTCCATCAACCAGACCAGGTCGGCGTCCATGACCTCGGCCGCGTGGGCCATCCCCGCGGCGAACCCGCCCGCTCCCCCGGTGTTGCGCTCGAGCCGCACGAGCTCGGGCTCGGACCGGTGGGCGCGGGCGACGTCGGAGGAGTCGTCCGTCGAGGCGTTGTCGACGACGCAGATGCCGTCCAGCGGCAGGTCCTGGTCTGCGAGCGCGTCCAACGCGTCCTGGAGGAGGTCACGGCGGTTGTACGCGACGAGGACGGCGACGATGCGAGGGGAGCTGGCCACCCGTGCAGGATAGCCGTCCCGCGGCGGCGCCCAGGTCCGGCGCGGCCCGCGGTGCGGCGCCGGACGCCCGCGTCAGTACTCCGGGTATGCGTACAGGAGCGCCCGCGAGCGAGGCCACTCGCGTTCCAGCACGCCGCGCGTGCTGGCCGGGAGGTTGCCCGTGGTGTTGCCGTCGATCACGGTGATCGTGCTGCGCCCGACCGCCGTCACCAGGCCGACGTGGGTGATGCGCCCGGCCGGCGCGTAGGTGTTGAAGAACACCAGCGCCCCGACCTTGGGCCGGCTCCCCGTCCGCATCTGCGCCCGCACGGTCGAGACGAACGAGCTGAACCGCGGCTCCTTGGGGATGAGCGCCCCGTTGCCCGAGGCAGCCGACGCCCAGGACTGCAGGAAGCTGCACCACGCGTTCCGGTTGCCCATCCACGTGTTGAACTTCGTGCGCTGCGCACTGGCGTCGGCGTACCGGTAGCGATAGCCGACCTGCGACCGTGCCGCTGCGATCACCTCGCCTCGGCGGCCCGTGACGGTCGTCGCCGTGGCCCGGCTCCGGTCCGCGCTCTCGTACAGCGTCCCGCGGGAGAACCGCTGCACGCAGCCCTTCTCGAGCAGCCCGCACTTCGCGTCGTGCAGCGGCACCCCGTACCGGCCCGCCGGGCCCCCGGCGGCCTCGTAGGCCCGTCGGATGTCCCCGCTCACGAGCCACGTGCGCGTGGCGCTCGAGGTCCGCACCTTGACCAGCAGGCCGCGCTCGTACGAGCGCGACGTCACGGAACGCAGACCCGCGCGATCCGCGCGCCGCACCTGGGCCCGGCTGAGAGAGGTGGCGCGGCCGGTCGCGCGGCCGACCTTGGACCCGAGCAGCGCCGCGCGCGCGGCCAGGGTGCGCGTGCCCGTCGAGAACCGGACCGTGCGGGACGCGCTCGTGGCCGCGGCAGACCCCGACGCCGCCGTGACCCGCGCCCGGTACTCGTAGACGGCGGTGGGCCGCACGGTCACCACGTACTTGCCGGAGCCGTTCGCGCGGTCGGAGGTGTACCGCTTCCAGGTCGGCGTCCCGACCTTGCGCCGATCCACGTGGACGGTGCGACCGGCGACCGCGCCCGGCGCGGACAGGCGGCCCGCGATCCAGATGCGCTCCCCCTTGCGGACATCGGCCCTGCTCACGGAGATCGAGAGCCGCGGCCGGGCGGACGCGGTCGGGCTCGCGCCGCCAAGGTCCCCGCGCGCGCTGACGGCACCCCCGCGTGGCGCACCTCCCGCGTGCACGCCCGTCGCGCTCGCGTGCTGTGCGGCGCCCAGGCCACCGACCGGGGCAGGCAGCGCAGCGGGGAGCACGAGCGCCAGGGCGCTCGTGGCGGTGACGAGCACCTGGACGATCGGGACGAACCGGAGAACCATGGTTGCGAGCATGCGCGCCGACGCACGGATGGGCAACCCCGGACCGGCGCGCAGCCCCCTGACCTGCGCTCGTGCAATATCCGATATGTCGAACTAGGCTCGCGGGACCACGACGGCATAGGTCCCAGCACCCAGGCCGATGAGGACGAGGGGAACTGCATGACCCGGATCCACCGCGCCGGGGCGCTCACGCGCACCGGCATCGTCTCAGTACTGAGCCTGGCGCTCCTGGGGCTGACGGCCCCGGCGTCGGGAGCCCCACCCACCGCGGCGTCACCCGGGAACGCGGTCGTCCTGCCTGCGGCAACCCCGACGGCGTCGTCGCTGCGCGCCTGGCCCAGCACCGACGTCGTCCGCCCGAACGAGACCGTGCACTTCCGCGGCCGCGTCTACCTCGGTGAGGCACGCACCCCCGCCGGTCGCGGCGTCGAGGTCGTCCTCATGAAGAAGACCATCCACGACCCGTCCTGGTCCGTGGTCGAGCGGGTCACCACGAACGCCAACGGCATGTTCACCGCACGAGACCGCCCGACCCGGTCGATCACGTACCGCCTGAAGGTCTCGTCCAAGAACGCCGTCGCCGCGTCGTACTCCGAGCGGATCACGGTGCGCCGCCGCGTCGCCGACCGCCACCTGAACGAGCGCACGCGCATGCTCTGGCAGGCGGGCCAGCTCGGCGCCGCCCGGACCGGCGTCCGCTCCGTCCGCGGCGTCGATGCCGTCTACCGCGACCACGCGCGCGGCATGCTGGTGCGCGTCGACAAGCGCGCGGGCACCCGCACATGGCTGGTCGAGGGCAAGATCCTCAAGAAGTACCGCAAGCTCGGCGGCCCGACCGGGCGCCTCGGTGTTCCCGTGCACGACCAGCGCTGCGGTCTCCTCGAGGACGGCTGCGTGCAGCGGTTCCGCGGCGGCACCCTCTACTACAGCCCGTCGGCGGGGTACTCGGTCGCCTATGGCACGGGCGAGTACACCGAGGCGCTCGCGGCCGGCCTCTCCCAGCGCAACTACCGAGAGCCGAGCGTGCGCGGCAGCAAGTTCAACGCGTGGGCGGGTGCGTCCACCGCGTGGTGCGCGATCTTCCAGAGCTGGATGGCCTCGGCCTCGGGCCATGAGGGCGCAGTCCCCTTCCGCACGCGCTTCTCCGACTTCGTCCCGGCGCTGCGCGCGGAGGCTCGTCGCGTCTCCAAGCCCCGGCCCGGAGACCTGGCCCTGTTCAGCTTCACCAGCAGCCGGCAGCCCTCCCACGTCGGGATGGTCATCAAGGCGGGGAAGAAGACGCTCCGGGTCCTCGACGGGAACACCACGTCCGGTACCGGCAGCCTCACCCGTGGAGTCTTCGTGCGTGAGCGCTCCAAGCACTACGTCCTGGAGTACTACCGCATCGACTGGTGAGGCGCGGGCGCGCGCTCCCCGCTAGCGCGCCGGCACCCCGGGCGACTGCCGCAGGTCCGGCTCGAGGTAGATGGTCGTCCGGACCGGCACGGCCGCCCGGATGCGCTCCTCGGCGCCGTTGACGGCGGCCGCGACGTCCGCGGCCGAGGTCGCGGCGTCGAGCTCGATCTTCGCCGCGACGAGGATCTCGTCCGGCCCCAGGTGCATGGTGCGCAGGTGGATGAGGGAGGCGACCCCGTCGCCGACGATCGCCTGCTGGACAGCCGCGACGTGCTCCGGGAGCGCGGCCTCACCGATGAGCAGCGACTGGATCTCGATGGCCAGGATGATCGCGATCACGACGAGCAGCACGCCGATCGCGGCAGTGCCTGCCGCGTCCCAGAGGCCGTTGCCCGTGAGCAGCGTCAGGGACACGCCGACGAGCGCGAGGATCAGACCGACGAGCGCGCCGAGGTCCTCGAGCAGCACGACCGGGAGCTCGGGCGACTTCTCCGTGCGCACGAACTCCTTCCAGCTGCGCGAGCCGCGCACGTGGTTGGACTCGACGATCGCAGTGCGGAAGGAGAACGTCTCCATCCCGATCGCGGCGACCAGCACGACGATCGGCACCCAGTGCCACGACTCGATCCCGTGCGGGTCCTGCCATTTGTGGTACGCCTCGTACAGGGCGAACAGGCCGCCGAGCGTGAACAGCACGATCGACACGATGAACGCGTAGATGTAGCGGGAGCGGCCGTAGCCGAACGGGTGCTCGGGCGTCGCCTCGCGCCGTGCACGCCGGCCGCCGACGAGCAGCAGCGCCTGGTTGCCCGAGTCGGCGAGCGAGTGCACCGACTCCGCGAGCATCGACGACGAGTGCGTCAGGAGGTAGGCGACGAACTTCGTCACCGCGATGCCGAGATTCGCGACGAGTGCCGCGACGATCGCCTTGGTGCCACCGCTGCTGGCCATGAGACTCCTGCCGTCGTGTCCGCCCCGGCGTCCGCCGCCGGGCAGCGCCCAGTGTAGGACGCGACCCGGCCGCAGGCGCGCTCAGCTCAGCGCCGCGCTCAGCTCAGCGCGCGGGCGTCTGCCTCCAGCAGCACCGGGATGCCGTCCCGGACCGGATACGCGAGCGGTCGCTCGGGGTCCGTGGACCAGAGCTCGGGGGTGCCGTCCGGGCCCGTGCCGTCGACCAGCGTCGCGCCGGTCACCGGGCAGCGCAGGATGTCGCGCACCCACGGCTCGACAGAGAGCTGGCTGGGGTGGCTGGGGTGGTCGTGCAGGCTCATGCGTCCTCGTCCTCCGCTCGCACCAGCGCGAGCACGTCGTCGCGCACCTTGACCATGATGTCCTCGTCCGCGGCCTCGACGTTCAGGCGCAGCAGCGGCTCGGTGTTCGAGGCCCGCAGGTTGAACCACCACTGCGGGGTCTCGTCCCAGTGCGACACGGTGAGCCCGTCGAGCTCGTCCACGACGACGGGTCCCGCGCCCTGCTGCGTCACGTAGGCCTCGACGACCCGAGCGCGCGCCGCCGGCACGTCGGCGGTGCGCGAGTTGATCTCCCCGGAGGCGAAGTACGGCTCGTACATCTCCGCCAGCGCTGACAGCGGGTGCGGCTGCTCCCCGAGGGCTGCCAGCACGTGCATCGCGGCGAGCATGCCGGTGTCCGCGAAGAAGAAGTCGCGGAAGTAGTAGTGCGCGCTGTGCTCGCCGCCGAACACGGCGTCCTGCTCGGCCATCTGCGCCTTGATGAACGAGTGCCCCACGCGGGTGCGCACCGTGCGCGCGCCGGCTGCCCCCAGCAGGTCCGGCACGACGCGGGAGGTGATGAGGTTGTGGATCACGACGGGCGTCCGGCTGTCGTCGAGGGCGCGCTCACGAGCGACCTCGCGCAGCCCGACGAGCGCCGTGATGGCCGACGGGCTCACGGGCTCCCCGCGCTCGTCGATGACGAAGCAGCGGTCCGCGTCGCCGTCGAACGCCAGGCCCAGGTCCGCACCGTGCTCGACGACGGCGGCCTGCAGGTCCCGGAGGTTCTCCGGCTCGAGCGGGTTGGCCTCGTGGTTGGGGAACGTCCCGTCGAGCTCGAAGTACAGGGGGACGACGTCGAGCGGCAGGGCATCGAGACCGGCGGCGGAGCCGAGCACGGCGGGCACGGTGTAGCCGCCCATTCCGTTGCCGGCGTCGACGACGACCTTGAGCGGGCGGATGCCGCGCAGGTCGACCAACGAGCGCAGGAACGAGGCGTAGTCGCTGAGGGTCGACCGCTCGGTCAGGCTCCCCGGCGCGGTCGCCGTGACGGGCTGCTGCGCTCCGCCGAGGTAGGCCCCGGCGAGGTCCCGGACCTCGGCGAGACCCGAGTCCTGCCCGACGGGGCGGGCGCCCTTGCGGCACAGCTTGATGCCGTTGTACTCGGCCGGGTTGTGGCTCGCCGTGAACATGGCGCCGGGCACGTCGTGGGCGCCGGACGCGTGGTAGAGACCGTCGGTCGAGCACAGGCCGATCGACACGACGTCGACGCCGGCCGCGGTCAGGCCGGCGGCGAACGCGGCGACCAGCTCGGGGCCCGTGTCGCGCATGTCGTGCCCGACGACGGCGGTCGGGCGCGAGCCCGGAGCGGCCTCGGGCAGCACCACGACGGTCGCGAAAGCGGCGCCGATGGCGCGGGCGATGGTCGCGTCGAACGTGTCGGGGACGACTCCCCGGACGTCGTACGCCTTGATGATGCCGGACAGGTCAACGATGTCGGTGCTCACGGCGCCAGCCTAGTGGCTCGCGAGCCACGCCCGGGTGCTTCCCGCGCGAGCGATCACTGCTTGCCGGCGCGCCGCAGGACGCCCGCGGCGTCGAGGTGCTCGCCGTCCTCGGCCACCCACGTGCGGTGCTCGCAGCCCTGGCAGGACACGAACATCACCGGGGTGCCGTCGCCCAGCGTCATGGAGACCCGCGTGAGCTCGCGCGAGGCGCAGGCCACGCACGCCCGGGCATGGTCGGGGACGGGCGCGGGCTGGCTCAACGAGCCCAGCGGCTCGTCGGGCTTCTTCGGCGCGCGACGACGACGCTGCGGCTCGGCCACGGTCCTCAGCCCTCCCCGCGCAGCACGCGCAGGTGACCCTTGCGCGCCACCTCGCCCACCTGCACCGGCGCGGGCTCCGCCCGGTGCCGACCGCGGACCCCCGGCTGGGCGGGCCGGCCGGCCTCGCGGACGGCGTCGGCGAGCGCGAGCAGGTCGTCCTCGCTGGGCCCGGTGGGCAGGAACTCGGTCGAGAGCCGCACGACCTCCCAGCCGCGCGGCGCGGTGAGGCGGTCGGCGTGCTCGCTGCACAGGTCGTAGCTGTGCGGCTCTGCGGCGGTCGCCAGGGGGCCGAGCACGGCCGTCGAGTCCGAGTACACGTACGTCAGCGTGGCCACGGACGGGCGGACGCATGCGGTTCGGGAACACTGACGGACGGCTCTCACAGTCCCTGATGCTACGTGGCCCGCGCAAGCCCCGACGCTGCACACGCCGCCGCCGTGGTGTTCAATGGCCCCGTGACCGACCAGCCGGGATCCGGCGTACGCCGGCGTGACCGCCGCGGCCGCGGGCTGCGCGGTCCGCTCATCCCCGCGCACCTGCCCGCGGCCATGACCCGGGCCGAGAGGTTCGACGACCTCGTCGTGTCGACCGTGGAGCGCCTGGAGCGTCGGTGGGCCCGCCAGCTCAAGGGCACCGAGTTCGCGGTGGAGGACGTGCCGCCGTCGGACCCCGCGCCGTGGGAGGAGCGCGGCGTGCCCATGGGGCGTTACTTCCCCGCGGAGAGCGGCATGCCCGCACGGATCGTCGTGTACCGCCGCCCGGTCGAGGGCCGGGCGCACGACGCCGAGGACCTGCAGGACCTCCTGCGCACCGTGCTCGTCGAGCAGGTCGCGCACATGATGGGCCGCGACCCCGACGAGGTCGATCCCGGTTACCACGGCGGCTGAGCGGTGGCTGAGCGGCGGCCGAGCGGCGGCCTGCCCTCAGCGGTCGACGCCCAGACCCAGGTCAGGACGCGCAGCGACGGTCACCGAGACGGTGACGTCCGCGGACTCGGTCCCGGGCAGCGCGGAGACGAGGCCAGGCCCGGTCGACAGGTTCCCCGTCCACGTCAGCAGGACCCCCGCGGGTGGCTGCGAGTCGAGCCGTACGGCGGTCGTCCCGGCGGGTCCGGGCGCGACCACGACCGTGCCAGCGGACGCGGTGACCGCGCGGGTCTCGAGCGTGGCACCGCCCGCACCCAGGAACGTCAGGGTCACCTGCGTCGGGGGGAGGCCGTCCGGCTCGGCCGCGTCTTCCGGCTCGGCCGCGTCTTCCGGCTCGGCCGAGCCGTCCGGCGTCGGCTGCGGACCTCCGCCCACGCCAACGACCGTCGCGGGCAGCGCCGCCACGTCGTCGGGCACCGCGGTGAGCGCGATGCTCACCCCTGCCTTCGCCGGGACCGCGAGCCGGCCGGAGCCGGCAGGTGCCGCGGCCGCGACGTGGGCGACGTCGACCGCACCCGACGCCGGGTCGGTCCGCGGATAGGTGCCCGCGGCGAGGAACGGGACCGCCGACTCGAGGACCGCGGTGTACGTGCCCGCGGGCAGCCCGGCGAGCGAGAGGTCCGTCACCTCCCCCGGCACGACGTCGACCGTCTCGGCGCCGGGCAGCGCGACCCTGCCCTGAGGGCCGAGCAGGAACACGTCGACCGTGGCGGGGTCACCGTCCGTGGCGGGGTCACCGTCCGTGGCGGGGTCACCGTCCGTGGCGGGGTCTCCGTCCGTGGGGACGTGCACGCGGACGGAAGCGCCGCCGGCGCCGGGCTCGGAGCCGTCGACGACGAGACCGGTCACGACCTGCCGCGTCGCGGGCGCGGACGCCGCCGGGATCAGCTCGACGCCGGTCGGCCGGAGCCCGTCGAGACTGTTCACCTGCAGGTACGACGCCACCATGGCACCCGTGCTGGTGACTCGGACGGTCAGCCGCCGCTGCTCGGCGGCCAGTCCTTCGAGCAGAGTCGAGGTCTGCCCGCCGGCCGGCACGGAGAACGTCGCGGGGCCGGCAAGCTCCAGCCGGCCGGTGGGTCCCCAGACCTCGATCTCGACGGTGGCGGGCGTCCCGTGCGGGTTCTGGAGCACCAGTCGGGTGCTGGTCCCGAGCTCCGTGCCGCCGCCGACGAGCCACTGCTCCGTCGTCGGCGTCTGGCACGGCGCCGCGGCCAGACCCCGGAGGTCGCCGTCGGTGGTCACCGACCACGCGGTGCCGGCGCTGGCCACGACGCCATCCGCAGGCGTCGACCACAGTGCCGTCGGTCCGGGGACGGCGGCGGCGAGGTCTCCGGGCGGGGTCGTGACGGGCTCACCGTCCAGGGTCCGCAGCGCGGCCGCCCCGGGTGCCGCGTCGGCGACGACGCCCGACGTCGTGCCCACCGGGGAGGAGCCGAACTCGGGGTCGCCCGCGACGTCCGGGTCGGCGAGCTGCACGGGTGCGGCGCAGACGGCCGCGACCTCCTCGGGCGCCGTGGTCACGGTCAGCGGCGGCGCGTCGGTGGGCTCGGCGCGGTCGAGCGTCGATCCCGCCCACACCGTCCCCCCGGCGAGACCGACCAGGACGGCCCCTGCGAGCACGCGTGCGATCACCGCCACCCACCTCCACGTCGTCGTACCGGGATCACGAGCAGGGCGTAGACCGCCGTCGTCGCCAGGACCAGGACGTGCCACCAGGTCGGCGCCGGCGCGAACCACACCCGGAGGTCGCCCGTCGCGGCGGGCACCACGAACGCTTGCGCTCCCGCCACCTCCGTCGGCGCGAGACGTTCACCGTCGAGCGTCGCGCGCCAGCGCGGGTCGGGGGCGTCGGCGAGCACGAGCGTGCCGCCGGGCGCGACGTCGAGGCTCCCGAGCGGGACGGCGACGGCGTGGTCCGCGGCGGGGACGGGGGTGCGGGCCTCACCGGCCACGAGGGTCGCCCAGGACGGCGCGCCGGCGACACGCCACAGGACGCCGAAGTCGCCGTCGGTCACGCGCTCGAGCACCCCGGTCGTGTCGAGCCGCGCCACGAGCTCCCGTCGGGTCGCGTCGTCCGGTCCCGTGACCACGACCGCCCCGGTCCCGAGCCCGTCGAGGACGGCAGGGTCCTGGTCCACGCCGGCCGCGAGCGCTGCCACGAGCGGACCGAGCGCAGGGTCGGGAACGCTCGGACCGGGAGTGAGCGCCAGCCGGTCGACGAGCTCGGGGCCGGCCTCGTGCCAGCGCTGGTATCGGAGCACCTCCCCCGGCTCGAGCACGAGTACCCGCGCCTCACGGGGGGATTCCTGGAGCTGGCGCCCGACGGCGGGCAGGGCGTCGTGCGCGAGGACGTGCAGCCCGTCGCCCGACCCTGCCGCGAGCGACTCGCGCGGGCCCACGGTCGCCAGCGACACCACGATCGCCGCGGTCCCGAGCCCGCCGAGGGCCACGAGCCCCACCTGGCGCCACCCGAACGCGTGCGCGGCCGCACGCGTCGCGCTGCCGTCGAGGGCCGCGACGGCGGCCGCACCCGCGGCGAGCAGCACGAACGACACGCTGGCGCCCGGCGCCGCGCCGGCGACGAGCGTCGCAGCCACCGCGGACGCGACACCGAAGGTCACCAGCACCCAGGCCGCCCGGGCGAGCCGCCCGAGGGCGCCGCCGCGCAGCAGCCCGGTGACGCCGACCAGGACGACGACCACCCCGAGCCCGAGCACGCCGACCTGCTCGAGGAGGTCGGTGTGCTGGGGTCCGGGCCAGCCGAGCGCGAGCTGCCACGGGGGCGCCGGCGTCGTCGCCGGACGCGTCGGGTCCCGCAGCAGCGTCTCCCAGCCGGCCCATCCGGCGTCGGCCACGTGCAGGACCGCAGGGACGAGCGCGACGGCGGTCGGGACCAGGGTCGCGAGCAGCCGCCAGCGCGCTCCGCGCACCAGCACCGCGACCAGGACGACGAGCACGACCACGGCGGGGAGCAGGACCGGCGCGCCTGCCACCACGACGGCGAGCATGAGCCCGGCCAGGCCCGCGGCGGCGAGCGACCCGCCGGGGCGGAGCGCGTGCGCGGGCGCGCGCACCGAGCGGACCAGGCCCCACACGGCCCACGGCAGGGCGACGTGCACCAGCACCCCGCCCAGGTGACCGGCCGCGACGGCGGCCGCCAGGACGGGCGCCGTCGCCCAGGCGAGCGCGCCCATGGCGCGCAGCGCGAGCGACCGGGTCACCATCGCCGTCGCGTTCCACGCGCCCAGGCCCGCGAGCACGGGCGCGGCGACCAGCAGGACGTGCAGCGCGGTCTGGAGGGATCCGGCGGCCAAGGCGGCGAGCGGGACGAGGACCAGGAGCAGGGGATGCCCGAAGGTCGCATGACCGTCCGCGGTCGGACCCGCTCCGTCGAGCACGAGGCGGGCGAGGTCGCTCGCGCCTGCGCCGCTCGGGGCCAGCGCCCCCGAGACGAGCCGACCGCCGTCTGCGAGGGCACCGAGCACCGCACCGAACCACCACACCGAGAGCGCGACCAGCGCGATCACGACACCGCCCGTGGCTGCCCACCGTCGGCGCCGAGCCGCCGCGCGCTCGGCACGTTCGAGCGGGTCGGTCGCGACCGCGTGTCGTCGGACCTCGGCGCGCGCCAGGCGCAGGTCCCGCTGCTCCGCCCAGACGTCGCGCCAGCCGGCCTCGAGCGGTCGCAGGCTCGAGCGGGGCTGCTGCGCGGTGCGCCGGGAGAGCCGGCGCGCCCGCCACATGGCTCGAGGACGCAGCAGGACGCGGACCGCAGCGCCAACCTCGCCGCGCGCGCCGCGAGGTCGCTTGAGCAGGAGGTGCCACCCCGCGCGGAGCGGGGCGAGCACGAGCATCGCCACCGTGTGCAGGGGCACGAGCAGCGGGTGTGTCCCGGCGAGGCGCAGGTGCAAGGTCGCTGCCCGGCGTGCGCCGTAGGTCCCCTCCGCAGGGTCCACCCGCGGGGCGTCCATCGCCTCGACGTCGACCTCGTCGTCGCGGAGGCCGCGCAGGCCCGCCTGCGCGTGGCGCACCGCCGCGCCCGGGACGACGATTACGCGGTAGCCCGCGCGCCGGGCGCGCCGGCTGAGCTCGAGGCTGTCGCCGAACGGGCCCACCGCGGGATCCGTGCCCCCCAGAGCCGTCCATGCGGCGGTGCGGACGAGAGCCCCCGCGAGGCCGACGGCGAGGACGTCCTCGCGGGCGTCGTGCTGCCCCTGGTCGACCTCACCGAGCTCGATGCCGGTCATGCGGCGTCCGGCGGGAGTGGTGCGGACGCCCACCTCGAGCAAGCGCGCCGGCTCCCACCAGTCGCGCTGCTTCGCGCCCGCGAGCGCGACCGAGGGCTTGTGCTCGACCGCCCGGACGAGCGCCCGCAGGGCGGCGGGCTCCGGGGCGGAGTCGTCGTGCAGCAGCCACAACCAGGTGGAGTCGAGGTCGAGCTCGGCGCGCGCGTGCTCGATCGCGCCGCCGAAGCTGGTCGAACGCGGCGCCGGCACGAGGTCGACCCGCACGCCGTCGGAGCGCAGCCGCCCGAGCGCAGGCAGGTCATCGGCACGCACCGCGGTCTGGGCGGAGACGTCGACGACGACGACGCGCGCGGGAGCCGTGTCCTGCGCGGTCAGGGCGTCGACCGTGTGCGGGAGGAACGGCGTCATGCCTCGCGTCACGACGATCACCGTGACGTCCGGTGCGGCGCTGCGCGGGGACAGGGTCGGGGTGGGCTCAGTCATGGAGCTCGCACGGCCAGGGCCGGCGACGCGTCAGACGACCTGGCGCTTCAGCTTGCGACGCTCGCGCTCCGACAGGCCGCCCCAGATGCCGAACCGCTCGTCGTTGGCGAGCGCGTACTCGAGGCACTCGGAGCGGACGTCGCAGCTCGTGCAGACCTTCTTCGCCTCGCGCGTCGAGCCGCCCTTCTCGGGGAAGAACGCCTCGGGGTCGGTCTGGGCGCACAGCGCGCGCTCCTGCCAGCTCATCGCGGTCTCGGCGTCCTCGCCGAACAGCGGCAGCACGGCCGCGACACCATCCACGGGTCGGCTCACGTCCGAGGGGAAGGCCCCGTCGTCATCGAGCAGGTTCCACATGCTGTGCCCCTCTGTTGCGACTGCGTCGGCGTGGTGCTTCTGCGTCGTGTCGTGTAGTTCCGTGGCGAAGGTCGGTGTGCGCCGCAGCGATGATCACGAGCATCACGAATTCCGTTAGGGGAATTACACGCGTGTCATCCGCGATAGTCAAGCCGGATGTGTTAGGAAATCTCGCTGTGCGCCTCTCGTAGGCTCGTCCCATGGCCTCCTCACCGATCGTCGCCGCCCTCGCTCCCCTGTCCCTCGATCCCGGTCGACCTCGTCTGACCTGGTACGGGCCCGACGGCGAGCGCATCGAGCTGTCGGGGGCCGTGCTCCTCAACTGGATAACCAAGTGCACCAACATGCTCGTCGAGGAGCTCGACGTCGAGCCCGGCACCCGGGTGCTCCTCGACCTGCCCGTGCACTGGCGCGCGGCCGTGTGGGCGCTCGGCGCGTGGTGCGCAGGGGCAGAGGTCAGCGTCGGTAGCGACCCCGACGACACGGTCGCGGTACCCGCGCCCGAGGTCGTCCTCACGCACCGTCCGGCGGCGTGGGCCGGGCGCGTCCCGCTCGTGGCCGCCGTCGCGCTGCCCGGGCTCGCCCGCCGGTGGGACGGCGCGGAGCCGCTGCCCGCGGGGGTGGTGGACGCCGCCGCCGCCGTGATGTCGTTCGGCGACCAGATCGGGTACCTGCCGCCCGTGAGTGACGACGAGCAGGCGCTCCGGGCTGTCGGCAGCGGCGCGGACGGCGACGACGCAGCGGAGAGCCGCGTCACCTACGGCGAGCTGCTCGCGTGGGCCGCCGCCACCGGGCACGTCGCCGGCGCCCGGACGCTCGTGACGACGGGCGCGTCCGCCGACCAGGCGACACCCGCGCCGCTCGCGACGGCGCTGCAGGAGTGCCTGGGCGCCTGGGCTGCGGACGCGTCGGTCGTGCTGAGCGGCGCCGACCACTCAGCCCGGCTGCGCGAGGACCCCGCGCTCCGCGCCCGCCTCGTGACGCAGGAGCAGATCGGCTGACCCTGCGGGCGGAAGGACGGCCGGCAGCCCGAACGCGTCGAACAGCGCGGTGTCGAAGTAGCAGGCCACGTGTGCGACCCGCCCGTCGCGCACCGTCAGCTGCTGCAGCTGGAACGCGCGGTGCACCCCGTCGTCGCCGCGCATGTACAGCGCCAGGACCGGCTGGCCGTTCGCGGCAGTCCGCACCATCCGTATGTCGCCGGGGCCCGACGCCGGGCACTGCGTCTCGATGAGCCGCGCGATCTCGGCCGAGCCCGAGTACCAGCCCGTGAACGGCGGCATCTCCCACACCGCGTCGGCGGTCAGGAGCTCGGCGATCCGCGCGACGTCGTAGCTCTCGAAGGCGCGCGCGAACTCGGCGACCAGCCCGCCACCCGCCACCGGGTCGCTGCCGCGCTCGGCCCGGCCGGCCCGCACCGACGCCAGGTGCGCCCGCGCGCGCTGCAGGCTCGAGTTCGCCGCCGCGACCGAGAGGTCGAGCGCCGCCGCGACCTCGACCGCGGACCACGCGAGCACGTCCCGCAGGATCAGCACCGCGCGCTGCTGCGCGGTGAGGTGCTGCAGCGCCGCGACGAACGCGAGCCGCACGCTCTCACGGCTGACGACCTCCTCGTCGGGCGCCGGCTCGTGTCTGCCCCACACCAGCTCGTCCGGCAGCGGCTCGAGCCACGGCAGCTCGGGCCGGGACTCGAGCTGGCCGGTCGGGTCCGAGGGCGGCTGACCCAGGCCCGTCGGGAGCGGGCGGCGCGGGCTGCTCGCGAGCGCCGTCAGGCACACGTTGGTCGCGATCCGGTAGAGCCACGTCCGCAGCGACGCGCGGCCCTCGAACCCGTCCTGGGCCCGCCAGGCGCGCAGGAACGTCTCCTGGACCATGTCCTCGGCGTCCTGGACGGAGCCGAGCATGCGGTAGCAGTGCGCGAGCAGCTCGCGCCGGTGCGGCTCCACGAGGGCCGCGAACCCCTCGTTGCTCTCGAGATCGCCCATACGCCCCGACGCTACGCCTCACCCCGGCGAGAGTGAAGACCCGACGATCCGGACGAACCGCCCGACCCCGATGAGTTCCGCCCGCGCGCCGAGTCAGACCTCGTGACGGCGCACGACCGCGCCCACGTCTCGACCACGACCCGCCGCTGAGGAGCCCGCCATGGACCGCATGATCTTCGTCAACCTCCCGGTCACCGACCTCGCTCGGTCCCGGGCATTCTGGGAGGGCCTCGGCTTCGGCATCGAGGAGGCCTACACCGGACCGGACAGCGTCGCCGTGGTGGTCTCCCCCACCATCTACCTGATGCTGCTGACCCCGGCGCGCTTCGCGGACTTCGTCGTCGGCCCGGTCGCGGAGCAGGCGCACGGCACCCGCGCGATCTACTGCCTGTCCGCCGAGAGCCCCACCGAGGTCGACGACCTCTCCGCCCGCGCGCTCGCCCTCGGCGGAGGCGCGTGGGGCGACCCCCTGGCCGACGGCCCCATGTACAGCCGCTCGTTCACCGACCCCGACGGGTTCGTGTGGGAGGTCATGCACATGGCCATGGAGCCGGCATGACCGGCACGCTCGCCGTCGAGGCGTCGGGACTGGTCAAGCACTTCGGTGACACCACGGCGGTCGACGGCGTCGACCTCGCCATCCCCGCCGGGTCCGTCTACGCGCTGCTGGGGCCGAACGGCGCAGGCAAGACCACGGTCGTGCGGATGCTCGCCACGCTGCTCCGTCCGGACGCCGGGCACGCGCGCGTCCTGGGCTACGACGTCGTCGCCGACGCCCACGACGTCCGCACCGTCGTCGGGCTCACGGGCCAATACGCGTCCGTCGACGAGGACCTCACGGGGCTCGAGAACCTCGTCGTCATCGCCCGCCTGTACGGGTTCCGGCCGCCGCAGGCTCGCGCGCGCGGCGTCGCGCTGCTCGAGGCGTTCGAGCTCGGCGAGGCCCGGGACAAGCAGGTCAAGGCGTACTCGGGCGGCATGCGTCGCCGCATCGACCTGGCCGCCTCCCTCGTCATGAGCCCGTCCGTGCTGTTCCTCGACGAGCCGACGACGGGCCTCGACCCCCGCAGCCGCAACCAGGTGTGGGACATCGTGCGCCTCCTGGTCTCCGAGGGCGCGAGCGTGCTGCTGACCACCCAGTACCTGGACGAGGCCGACCAGCTCGCCGACCGGATCGCCGTGATCGATCACGGGCGGGTCATCGCGGAGGGCACCGCGCCGCAGCTCAAGGCGTCGGTCGGCACCGGCACCGTGCGGATGCGCCTGGCAGACCCGACCCGTCGCGCGCAGGCCGCCGCCGTCGTGGAGCGGGTGCTCGGGACGCCCGTGACCCTGCTGCCGGACGCCGCGGCGCTCGAGGCCCGGGTGGCCGACGACCGCACCGAGGCCGCGGCGCACGTGCTGCCCGCGCTGCTCGACGCCGGCATCGACGTGCCCGAGCTCTCGCTCGGTCAGCCGACCCTCGACGAGGTGTTCCTCGCGCTCACGGGCGAGCCCGCAGCGACGGACGAGGCCGACGCCGCCAGAGCCACAGCCCCGGAGGAACGACGATGACCACCCTCGACGCCCGACGCACCAACGCGCTCCGTGCCGCCGTCGCGGTGCCCGAGCGCCCGACCCGACCCTCCGCGCTGAGCGCCACCATGACCTTCGCCTACCGGGCGCTGCTGAAGATCAAGCACGTCCCCGAGCAGCTGTTCGACGTCACGCTCACCCCGGTGATCTTCACGCTCATGTTCACGTACCTGTTCGGCGGGGCCATCGCCGGGGACACGGGCACCTACCTGCAGTTCCTGCTCCCGGGCATCGTCGTCCAGACGGTCCTCGTGGTGACCGTGTACACGGGCTTCACGCTCAACACGGACATCACCAAGGGGGTGTTCGACCGGTTCCGGTCCTTGCCCGTGTGGCGGCCCGCGCCGATCGTGGGGGCGCTGCTGGGCGACACGGTGCGCTACTCGGTCGCGTCGGCCATCACGATCGGGCTCGGCCTGGCGCTCGGCTTCCGCCCCGCGGGCGGCGTCACGGGCGTGCTCGCCGCCGTCGGCCTGCTGCTCGTGTTCGCGTTCGCGATCAGCTGGGCGTTCGTGATCCTCGGGCTCGTGATGCGCAGCCCCAACGCCGTCATGGGCGTGTCGATGCTCATCCTCATGCCGTTGACGTTCGCGTCGAACATCTTCGTGGACCCCGCGACCATGCCGGACCTCCTGCGTGCGTGGGTCGACGTCAACCCCGTGTCCCACCTGACGACCGCGGTGCGCGGGCTGATGGCAGGCACGGCGACGCTCGCGCAGGTCTCGTGGGCCCTGATCGCCTCGGCAAGCCTCACGGCGCTGCTCGCCCCCGTCACCATGGCGATCTACCGGCGCCGTTCGTGACCGGGCGTCTCCCTCAGCCCTGCCCGCAGCCCGTCACGCGGTAGAGGGTCGCGGTCCCGCCCGAGTCGACCTCCTCGACGCCGGTGGCGGGCAGCCGCTGCAGGCCGGGGGCCGAGGGGCTCACCTTCGCGCCGTCGGCGACGGTCGCGGTGTCGAGGTAGAAGTGGGTCACGCCCAGGTCGCGTACCGCGTCGCACACGGCCGGGTCCTCGCCCAGGGCGAAGAAGCGGTCAGCGAGCACGGCCTGGGACTCGGACATCCCGGACGTGCCGAGCTGCGGCAGGGCGGCCCGGCGGTGCGCGACCGAGTACGCGAAGGGCGCGCCGTTGTGCGGGTCGCCGAGGATCACCGAGTCCGGGGGCGTCGTCGTCTCGAGGCGGCGGACGAGGGCGATCTCCTCCTCGGACAGCATGGTGCCCCAGGCGATCCGTCCGGGCTCGTAGGCCTCGGCGAAGCGGCCCGCCTTGGCCGGGGCGTACCAACCCGCGGTGGCGACGACGACGATCCCGGCGAGCAGGGCGGCGACGGTCGGGAGGGGCCGGGCCCCGAGGGGCGCGAGGCGTGGGAGACGTCCCTCGCGCAACCGCGCGCGCAGCCACGCCGCTGCTGCGAGCAGCCCGAGCGCGCCGAGCGGCGCGGCGACCACCGGGTACACGGCGGCGATCCGTGCCGACTGCGTGTACCAGAACCCGGCGAGCATGCGCAGCGGGTTCTCCGGCCCGGCCGCGAGCGCCACCATCGCGATGACAACCCCCCACGCGACGACGAGCCAGCGCAGCTGCTCGCGCCGGGCGGGGCTGCGCAGGACGGCGAGCACGCCGAGGATCGTCAGTGCGGCGATCGGGAGGTTGCCGACGAACGGCACCGCCAACGGCAGGTCCGTCAGCGTGCGGTAGGCCGTGACGGGGTAGAACGCGTTGACGTTCCGCTCGAACCGCAGCATGTTCTGCACCGTGGGGCTGGTCAGGACGACGACGAGCGCGGCCAGCAGCACCAGCCCGCTCCCGACGGCGAGGGCGAGCACGGCGCGCCGGCGTCCGCCGCTCCACTGGGTGCGACCCCACCGCACGGCCGCGACGACGACATAGGGGCCGGCGACCAGGAGGAACGAGAACAGCCCTGAGCCGTGCGCGAGGACCACACCCCCGACGGCCACGGCGACGGCGAGCACGGCGACCACGCGCCCGCGGCCGTGCGCGCCGCGGGTGCCGGCGATCAGCAGGGCGAGCGCACCGGGGACGAGAGCGATGGCCGCGCCGAACGGCCACTGCGCGAGGGTCGCGAGGATCACCGCCGGGAAGGCACCGAAGCCGGCGGCCACGACGAGCGTGAGGCCCGCGCCCGTCCAGGTCCTCAGGACGACGCGGCCCAGGGCTCCCATGCCCAGCAGCCACGCGAGGACACCGAGGACGAACGTGGACGCGTTGGCGGCGACGGCCACGCTCGCGGGCACGAGCGCGACGAGGCCGTGCCACGCCGCCGGATAGTAGAAGCGCGGCCCGATGTCGCCGAACAGGGGTGCCATGGCGCCCAGCGTCGAGGCGTTGCCGGTGTCCCGGATCGCCTGCACCCCGTTGGCGTGGAACACGGAGTCCCAGTGCTGGTGCAGCGCGCCCGGCGAGCCCATGCCGACGGCGATCGGGACGGCCAGCAGCGCCGCGGCCACGACGAAGGTGAGCGCGAGCAGGCTTGCGGTGCGGCCTCGCGGAGACGGCTCCGCGAGGGCCCCGAGGCACCCCCGCGCCCAGCGACCGAGCACGGCGGCCACGACGGCGACGAGGACCCAGCCCGCGAGCACCGGGGGCCACGCCCACGCGATCCCGGCGAGGTTCGCCACGATCGCGAGCACGGCGTAGACCGCGACCGACACGGCGGGCCCACCGCCGAGCGCGAGGACGCCGCGCACGCCGAGCAGGCGCAGCACCACCGTCCCCGGGAGCACCACGGCCGTCGCGAGGAGGAGCGTGGGGCCGAGCATCGCCGTCCAGGTCACGTCGGGCTCAGCCCTGCCCGACGACGATCCGTGGCACGCCGGTCCAGCGCGCCGGGTCCGTCACCCGGCGACCGTCGACCAGGAGCCGGATCCCCGGCAGGTCGGCCGGTGCGAGCTCCCGGTACTCCGCGTGGTCCGTCTGCACGACCGCCACGTCGACCTCGTCGCCCCGCCGGTGTGCCGTCCACCCCAGCGCGGCGAGCTCGGCGTCGTCGTACAGCGGGTCGTGCACGGTGACGCGCGCACCGCGGGACTCGAGCGCCGCGACCGTCGCGAACACGCCCGAGAACGCCGTCTCCTTCACGCCGCCGCGGTAGGCCGCGCCCAGCACGACGGCGCGCAGTCCGGCGAGGTCGCCGAGGACCTCGGCCGCGCGACCGACGACGTGCTCGGGCATGGCCGCGTTCACGGCGCGGGCCTCGCGCACGATCGACGCGTCGGGGTCCACGGACAGGTACAGGCGCGGGTAGACGGGGATGCAGTGCCCGCCGACGGCGATGCCCGGGCGGTGGATGTGGCTGTAGGGCTGGGAGTTGCACGCGTCGATCACGGCGTAGATGTCGATGCCCGCGCGCTCCGCGAACGCCCCGAACTGGTTCGCCAGCCCGATGTTGACGTCGCGGTACGTGGTCTCGGCGAGCTTGGCCATCTCCGCGGCCTCCGCCGAGCCCAGGTCCCACACGCCGTTGGGACGCGGGAGGTCGGGTCGCTCGTCGAACGTGAGGACGGCCTCGTAGAAGTCGACCGCACGCGCCGCGCCCTGCGCACTGAGCCCGCCGACGAGCTTGGGGTAGCGCCGCAGGTCCGCGAAGACGCGGCCGGTGAGCACGCGCTCGGGCGAGAAGACGAGGTCGAAGTCGGTCCCCTCGCGCAGGCCGGAGACCTCCTCGAGCAGCGGCTTCCAGCGCTCGCGCGTCGTCCCCACGGGCAGGGTGGTCTCGTACGAGACCAGGGTGCCCGGCGTCAGGTGCGCGGCCAGCGAGCGGGTCGCGGCGTCCATCCACCCGAAGTCGGGCTGCGCGGTCTCCTCGTCCACGAACAGCGGCACGACGAGCACGACGGCGTCGGCACCCGGGATCGCGTCGGCGTAGTCCGTCGTCGCGCGCAGCCGGCCGGCGGGGACGAGCGCGGCGAGCTTCTCGGCGAGGTGCGCCTCGCCCGGGAAGGGCTCGCGGCCGTCGTTCACGGTGGCCACGGTCGCCGGGTTGACGTCGACCCCCACGACCTCGTGCCCGGCGTCGGCGAACTGGACCGCGAGCGGCAGGCCGATCTTGCCGAGGGCGACGACGGCGATGCGCATGCGAGGAGTCCTTTGCTCGGGGCTGGCGCCGCGTCCCGCGGGCCTGGGCCAGCATATCGAGGGGGTCGAACGCTCCGGGGGCCGGACACGAGGGGCTGCCGGCGACGGGCGCGACCGAGGTCCAGCCCGCGAGCACGGCGAGCCGCGTCAGCCGAGACGCGCCAGCACCGACGCCACCATGACGCGCAACGGCGCCTCCCGGGCGAGCACCTGCCGCGGGTCACGCGGGAGCAGGGTGACCGGTGTGCCGTGGCGACGGCGGCGCCGGGACAGCGCGAGGAGCTCCGTCGCCGCGGCGCCGGGCGCCCGCGCCGCCCCTCCATGCTGGGCGAGCGCGTCGAGCAGGTCCCGGTCCGCGCGGGACAGCACGACCGCGTACCCGGGTGCGGCTGCGTCGAGCGCCGTCACGGTCGCGACGAACGCGTCGAGGTCGGCGGACGTCCAGCGCGCCGGGTCGGGCCGGTTGTGCACGGCCCCGCACACGTGGATCCGCGCGAGCTTCACCGCCACCCCGCGCCGTGCCACCACTGGCAGCCGGACGAACCACGGCTGGGCGACGAGGTCCGTGACGCACGCGAGCTCGGCCGCGGCGGGCTTGTGCGCGAACGTCACGCGGTCCGCGGCGTCGGGGCCGATCAGGTACGCGGGCCCGTGGCGGTCGAGCACCACCCGCGACTCGAGCCACAGCCGCGTCGAGAACGCCACATCCTCGCCGACGCCGAGCCCGGGCACCATCCGCAGCTCGAGCGCCTCGAGGGTCGCCCGGCGCACGAGCCCGAGGGGGGCGCTGCGGTAGGCGAGGCGGTCGCGGACGCCCGACACGCGGCGTCGGCCCGGACGTGCCGGGGGCGTGGGCACCGCGTCGGAGCCGACCAGTCCGAGCCGCGCCAGCGCGCCGGCGGCCGTGCGCACGAGTGCCGCCCCCTCGACCCGCCCGTGCCGCAGGCGCGGCACCACGGCGTCCGCGTCGTGCTCGCGCTGGCGGGCCAGCCACGAGTCCACCGCGCCAGGCTCCAGGGCGTCGTCCGAGCCCATGATCGCGACGAACGGCGCGGTCGTCCGGTCGAGCCCGAGATTGAAGGGGCCCGACGGGCTGCGCGTGCCGTCGTCGAGGGCGAGGAGCCGGAGCTGGTGCGGGGTGTCGCGCAGCCGCGCCCGGACGTCGTCCAGCAGCGCGTCCACCTCGGCCGGGGCGACGTGGTGGCACACGACGGTGATGCGCACCGGTGCCGCCGTGGCGAGCACCGAGCCGACGGCACGGGCGATCGGTCGCGCCGTGGTGTGCACGGCGACGACGACGTCGACGACGGGCTCGGTGCCGGCCGGCGACACCTCCTGCGCGCGGCCCGCGCCCGACGGCGACGAACCCTCGTCCCGCTCGCCGCCGCGGCGGCTCATGACCGCCCCGGGCGCGAGGGCCCCGCGACGGCTTCGCGGTAGGCGCGCTCGTAGCCCGCGACCACGCGTTCCGCGGCGAAGGCCCCGCCGATGCTCCCGGCGACGTCGGCGGCGGTCAGGTCGCGCGTGTCCGCGTCCACCCGGAGGATCGCGTCGGCGTACGCGGCGGGGTCCTGGACTTCGACGAGCGCACCCACGCGCGGGGCGACGTACTCGCGCTGCGCCCCCGTCGCGCCGACCACGACGGGTCGCCCGTGCGCGATGGCCTCGGCGATCGCGACGCCGAAGGTCTCGCGGCGCGTGGGCAGGAAGAACAGGTCGGCCGCTGCGAGGTGGGCGCCGACGTCGGCGGGCGCGACGGAGCCGGTGATGGTGAGCCGCTCGTGCACGTCCAGCTCGCGCGCCAGGGCCTCGGTCTCGGCGCGCAGCGGCCCGTCGCCGACCCAGGTGAGGTGGACGTCGACGCCGCGCGCCGCGAGCTCGGCCACCGTGCGGACGGCGACGCAGGGATCCTTCATGGGGTTGAGGAACCCGACCGCGACCAGCCGCAGCGTGGCGTCGCGGTCGCCGTCGCGGTCGCGGCGCGCGGGCGGCACGGCGGGCGTCGCGGCGATGCACGGCACGACGGCGGTCGGCCGGGAGCCGCGCAGAGCCCGGATGGGCGCCGTCGCGTACTCGGAGACGGCCGTGACGACGTCGGGACGCAGCAGGAGGCGCTCCAGGACCGGCATCGCGAGACGCAGCGGGAGAGCCAGGTGGCGCCGCGACGTCACACCCTGCCAGTGCTCGGTGTGCAGCCACGGGCGGTCTGGCCGCGCGCGACCCAGGAACGGCAGCAGCGTCGAGAACGCCATCGTGTGCACGACGTCGGCCCAGCCGCTCTCCGCCGCGACGGCGGCGTGGGCGCGCGCGAGGTGCGCCGGCCGGCCCGGGTGCATGACGAGGCGTCGGACCGGCACCCCGCCGTGCTCCGTGCGCTCGGGCCCGCCGTCGTGCAGCCGCGGTGCGACGAGGTGGAGCACCCGCACGTCGTTCTCGGCCGCGAGCGCGAGCACGTCCTTGGCCACGAACGCTCCCGTCGCCGGGTCGTGGGCGCCAGGGAACCACGTCGTCACCACGAGGATCTTCACGCGCCCAGCGTAGATTGGTCGCGCGGTGGCCGCCGCGCGACCGTCACCAGGGCTGTCGTGCCCGGCCCGTGCACGACGAGGAGCGTCATGACCCGACCCGACCATGGGCGCGACCACGGGCTGTCCCGTGCCCGCACCGCCGGCGGGTGGGCCCTGGCCGTCCTCGGTCCGCCGGCGTTGACCGGCGTCCTGCTGCTCGAGCGCGACAACCTCTCGCTCGCGAGCGACCTGATGTTCTTCTTCACGCTCGTCGTCGCCACGGCGATCGTCGGCGGCCTCCTGCCCTCGCTCGCCGCCGCGCTGCTCGCCTCCTCCCTGCTGAACTACTTCTTCACCGAGCCCACGCGCGAGCTCGTCGTCGCGGACGGCGAGGACGCGCTGGCGCTCGTCGTGTTCGTGCTCGTCGCGGTCGCGGTGGCCTCGGTCGTCGACGTCGCCGAGCGACGCTCGGGCCAGGCCCGGCGCGCCCGGGCGGAGGCCGAGCTGCTCGCCGACCTGTCGCGCGCCGTCCTCGACGGGGGCGACGCACCCGCCGACGTCGCGGCCGTCCTCGCGCGGCACGCACCGGGGCACGGCGTCCGGGTCGAGGAGCGCGACGTCGCGACGGACACCTGGGTGACCGTGCACGAGCACCCGGGCCCCGCCGACGGCTCGACGTGGTCGGCGGTCGCCGGGCGGCTGCGCATCCGCGTCACCGGCCCCACCGGGCTGGGTGACGCTCGGCTGCTCGACCGCTTCACGGCCCAGGCATCGCTCGTCCTCGAGGGCCGCCGGCTGCGCGCGCGGGCGGCCCGCGCGCTCGAGCTCGAGCAGGCCGACGCCACCCGCACGGCGATCCTCACCACCGCGTCCCACGACCTGCGCACCCCGCTAGCGGCGATCCGCGCCGCGGTCGACGGCCTGCGCCACGACCACCTGCTCGCCCCCGAGGACCGGGTGGCCCTCACCCGGACCGTCGAGGTGTCGACCGGGCGCCTCGAGCGCCTCGTGGGCAACCTGCTCGACCTCTCCCGCCTGCGGGCCGGCGCGGTGCGCGCCCAGCTGGTGCCGGTGAGCCTCGACGAGATCCTCCCGCTCGCGCTCGACGGCCTCGCCGACCGCGTGCAGCTGGACCTGCCCGAGTCCCTGCCGCTCGCGTGGACCGACGCCGTGCTGCTCGAGCGCGTCGTGGCCAACCTCGCGAGCAACGCCGCGCGGCACGCGGGTCCCGGAGCGCGCCCCCTCGTCGCGGCACGCGCCGGCGACGACGCGCTCGTCGTCACCGTCGTCGACGACGGACCCGGCATCGCACCCGCGGACCGCGAGCGCGTCTTTCAGGCGTTCGAGCGGCTCGGGGCAGGCGCCGACCACCCGGCCGGCATGGGGCTGGGGCTCGCCGTGGTGCGCGGCCTCGCGGAGGCGATCGACGCGGAGGTCTCGCTGCGCGACACCGAGGGCGGCGGCCTGACCGCCGTCGTGCGCGTGCCCCGGGCGGACGCACGATGAGCGCCCGGGCCGACCTCGGCGCGGGTGCCGGCGGAGCGGACCACAGCGGACCGGACGCCGCCGGGCGGGAGGCGTCCGCCGTGGTCGCGCCGAGCGTCCTCGTGGTCGACGACGACGCGAGTCTCCTCGGGGCCGTGACGATCAACCTGCGCACCCACGGCTGGGACGTGCGGACCGCGACGACCGCCGCCGAGGCGCTCGAGGCCGCCCGCGCGCCGGTCGACGTCATCCTGCTCGACCTCGGGCTGCCGGACGCCGACGGGCTCACCGTCATCCCGCGTCTGCGCGCGCTGGCCGCGACCCCGGTCGTGGTGCTGTCCGCCCGCTGGCACGAGCCCGACAAGGTCGCGGCGCTGGACGCGGGCGCCGACGACTTCATCACCAAGCCGTTCGGGTCCGAGGAGCTCCTGGCCCGGCTCCGGGCCGCGGTCCGGCGTGCGACCCCCGGCACGGACGCCGTGCCCGTCCGCGCCGGCGCCCTCACGATCGACCTCGCGCGCAAGCGTGTGCACCGCGACGGGGTCGAGGTGCGGCTCACGCCGACGGAGTGGTCCCTGCTGGAGATCCTGGTGCGGCACCGCGGGCACCTCGTGGGCCGCGAGCAGCTCCTGCACGACGTGTGGGGCCCGGCCTACCGGACGGAGACGAACTACCTGCGGGTGTACGCCGCGCAGCTGCGCCGCAAGCTCGAGGACGACCCCGCGGCCCCTCGCCACCTCATCACGATGCCGGGGCGCGGCTACCTCTTCGACGACCGTTAAGGAACCGTCAAGGTCTTCGCCCGGGGGACCTTTTCGGCCCGACGGCGAGTCCGCGACGCCTAGCGTGGCGACTCGTTGCCCGCCCCGACCCCGGGACCGGGACCCGTCCTGGAGCCACCCCGATGTCCGCCGCGTCACCCCTGCTGCTGCGCCTGCGCACCGCGCCCTTCCTGTCCACCCGCACTCCCGTCGCCCCACCGCGACCGGGCGGACGCGGGCAGACGTACCGGCCGGGAGCCCGCCGCAGGCCCGGGCAGATCGTCGCCGCAGGCTTCGTCGTCGCCGTCGTCCTCGGGGCGACCCTCCTGCTCCTTCCTGCGGCCAGCACCACCGCGCACCGGCCCACGATCCTCGAGGCTGTGTTCACTGCGACGTCGGCCGTGTGCGTGACGGGCCTGACGGTCCTCGACACCGCGACACAGTGGACGACGTTCGGCCAGGTCGTGATCATGGCGCTGATCCAGGTCGGCGGGTTCGGTGTGATGACCCTCGCCTCCCTGCTCGGCCTGCTCCTGTCGCGGAGGCTGAACCTCCAGACCCGGATGGTCAGCGCGTCCGCGACCCGCAGCGTCGGTCTTGGCGACGTCCGGACGACCCTCGTCGGCATCGGGATCGTGACTGCGGTGGTCGAGGGGGCCACGACGCTCGTCCTGGCCGGCCGCTACGTCGTGTCCTACGGCGAAGAGCCGCTCCGTGCACTGTGGCTCGGCCTGTTCCACGCGGTGTCCGCCTTCAACAACGCTGGCTTCGCGCTGTTCAGCGACAGCCTCTCGAGCTTCGCGACCGACCCGTGGATCTGCGTGCCGATCGCCGTCGCCGTCGTGGTCGGCGGGATCGGGTTCCCCGTCATCCTCGAGCTCACCCGCTCGCGGCGCCGGCCGAAGAGCTGGAGCCTGCACACCAAGATCACCCTCGCCGCGAGCGCCGTCCTCCTCGTCGTCGGGGGCGCCTTCGTGACGATCGCCGAGTGGACCAACCCCGCCACGCTCGGCCCCCTCGACGCGCGCGGCAAGATCCTGGCGGGGTTCTTCCAGGGCGTGATGCCGCGGACCGCCGGCTTCAACTCCGTGGACACGGGCGCCATGAACAACGGCACGTGGCTCGGCACGGACGTCCTGATGTTCATCGGCGGCGGCAGCGGCAGCACCGCGGGCGGCATCAAGGTCACCACCTTCATGGTCCTGTTCGTCGTCATGTGGGCCGAGCTCCGCGGCGACCCGGACTCGGTGCTGTTCGGCCGACGGCTCGCCCCCGCCGTGCAGCGCCAGGCCCTCGCAGTGGTGCTCCTGAGCATGGCGACCATCGCGGTGGCGGCGATCACGATCACCAGCACGTCGCCGTTCACCTCGGACGAGGTGCTGTTCGAGGTCGTGTCCGCGTTCGCGACCGTCGGTCTGTCCACCGGCATCACCGCGGAGCTCGCGCCGTGGCACCAAGGCATCATCATCATGCTGATGCTGGCGGGTCGGCTGGGGCCGGTCACGCTCGGCACCGCGCTCGCGCTGCGCGAGCGGCAGCGACTCATCCGGCTGCCGGAGGGCTCGCCGATCGTCGGCTGACGCTCGGCACCGGGCCGCGACGGCGGGCGGGCGCGTCCGACACCCCGCCGGGCCGGGCGGGCATACTGTGTGCCGAACCCTCCCGGTCCGGGCGGGCGCTGGGAAAGGGACGAGACATGGTGCGCCCCGCACGCACGCACGCCGCGACGCTCGACGACGTCGCCGCGCGCGCCGGGGTGTCCCGCGCCACCGCGAGCCGGGTCCTGGCGGGGTCGAGCAAGGTCAGCGAGCGCGCCCAGCAGGCCGTGCGGGACGCCGCGACCGAGCTCTCCTACGTCGCCCGCCAGGCCGCCCGTGAGCTCGCCGGCGGGCGCAGCGACGCGATCGCGTTCGTGGTCTCCGAGACCCGGGAGCGGTTCTTCGCCGACCCGTTCTTCGCCGGGGTGCTGCGGGGCGCACAGGCGGCCGCCTCCGACCACCGCCGCCAGCTGATGTTCGCGATCGTGTCGACCGACGACGACCGCGCGCGGTTCGAGGAGTACGCCGCGGGCGGGCACCTCGGCGGCGCGATGTTCCTGTCGGTGCACGCGAACGAGCACCTGCCCGGCCGGCTCGAGCGGCTGGGGATCCCCGTGGTGCTCGCGGGTCGACCTCCGGGCCGACGTCCCGCGCTGCCGTTCGTGTCCCCCGACAACGTCGCAGGCGGACGCTCGGCCGCGCACGTCCTGATCGAGCGCGGCTGCCGCCACGTCGCGACGATCGCCGGCCCGCCGGACATGACGGCCTCCGGCGACCGCCTGCTCGGCTTCCGCGCCGAGCTCGCCGAGCATGGCCTACCCCTGTCCGACGAGCTCGTGGTCGCCGGGGACTTCTCCCCCGACAGCGGCTATGAGGTCGCACGCGGGCTGCTCGCTCGCGACCCCGGCATCGACGGCATCTTCGCCGCGAACGACCTGATGGCGCTCGGCGCCCTGCGCGCCCTGCGCGAGGCCGGCCGCAGCGTGCCCGACGACGTCGCGGTCGTCGGGTTCGACGACGTCCCGCTCGCGGCACAGGCCCACCCCCCGCTCACCACCGTCCGGCAGCCGCTCGAGGCCATGGGGCGGCAGATGACCCGGATGCTGCTGGACGCCCTCGACGGCCTGCCCGTGACGTCGGTGACGCTCGCGACCGAGCTCGTGGTGCGCGACTCCGCCTGAGCCAGGCCGGCTCTTCCCGGGCGCGCCCGGAGCCGCGCGGCACCGGCGCTAGGCATGGCGCGCGCCCGCGCTGGAGGTACCCGCTCACGCCCGTGCGCGTCGTCGGCGACGGCTGTCCCCTCCTCCGCAGAACGGACGCCTCTTGACAGAGCCGGACGAGATGACGCAGAGTCGTGAACGGAATGAAAGCGCTTTCTCAGCGTTCATCACCTGTCGACCCCGCGTCGACAACCCACCCAGCACCGGCTGCCGGGTGGGGCACACCGGTCAGAGCGGACCGGTGGGGATCGCTCGATGTCGACCGATCCTGCGAGCCAGCCGGCCCCCGGGCCGCGAGGAGGAACGATGTTCACAGCACGTAGATCCGCAGGAGCGACCGCCGTCATCATGGCGGGCGCCCTGACGTTGACCGCCTGCTCGGGTTCGTCCGAGGCCAGCGACCCGACCACGGGCGCGAACGGTGAGACGGTCCTGACGGTGTCGCTCTTCGGCACCTTCGGGCTCGACGAGGCGGGCCTGTTCGACCAGTACGAGGCCGAGAACGAGGGCATCACGATCCAGTACGAGTCCACCCAGGGTGAGGACAAGTACTGGCCCGCGCTGCAGACCAAGCTGAACTCGGGATCCGGCACCGCCGACATCCAGGGCATCGAGGTCGCGCGCATCGCCGACGTCGTCACGAACCAGGCCGACCTCTGGACGGACCTGTCCCAGACCGTCGCCGCGGACCGCGTCGGCGACTACGTCGACTGGAAGGCGGACGCCGCCACGACCACCGACGGCAAGGTCCTCGGCCTGGGCACCGACATCGGCCCGATGGGCCTGTGCTACCGCACCGACCTGTACGACGCCGCTGGTCTGCCCTCCGACCCCGAGGAGCTCAAGCAGCGCCTCGGCTCCTGGGACGACGTGATCGCGCTCGCCGAGGAGTACAAGGCGAACGCGCCCGAGGGCAGCGCGTTCTTCGACTCCGCGGGCGGGCTCTACAACGCCATCGTCTCCACCGAGTCGGAGATCTACTACAACGCCGCGGGCGAGCTCGTCGTCGAGAACAACGCCGCCGTCAAGGACGCGTTCATGAAGTCCGCGGCCGCCGGGCAGTCGGGCCTCACGGCGAAGCTCGAGCAGTTCAAGGACCCGAGCTGGGACGCGGGCTTCGGCTCCGGCACGTTCGCGACCATCGCCTGCCCGTCCTGGATGATCGGCTACATCAAGGGCAAGGCCGGTGACGCCGGCTCCGGCCAGTGGAACATCACCGAGCTCCCGGGCGGCCAGGGCGGCAACTGGGGCGGCGCCTACCTCGGCATCCCCGAGGCCTCGAAGAACAAGGAAGAGGCGGCCAAGCTCATCGCGTGGCTGACCGACGCCGAGCAGCAGGCCAAGGTGTTCGAGGTCGGCGGCAACTTCCCGTCCAACACCGAGGCGTTCGACGACGTCGCCGACTCCACCGACGAGTACTTCAACGACGCCCCGACCGGCGAGATCTTCTCCGCGTCTGCCCAGTCCGCCCCGACCCAGATCCTGGGCGTGGGTGACGGCGTCGCCAAGAACGCGCTCACCCAGGCGCTGCTGTCCGTCGAGGTCAACGGTGTCAGCCCCGAGGATGCCTGGGCCAACGGCATCTCGAAGATCACCAACCAGCTCGGCTGACCGGCGCGGTGGGGACGGGCGCTCGCCGGCCGTCCCCACCGCTGTCGCCCCCACCGCCGCCGCGGCCCCGCCGCCGGCCCCGGCCCGTCTCCCCGCCCACCCCCTCATCGAGAGGCCCGTCATGACCGCCACCGTCTCGGCGCCCAACCCGCCGGCCGCCTCAGCCGATCCCGGCCGGCCGGCTCCCCCGCCGCGCCACCGCGGGCTGCGCGGCCTGCTCTTCCGCTGGGAGGCGAAGTCGGCGCCCTACGTCTACATCGCGCCGTTCTTCCTCGTCTTCGCGGCCTTCGGCCTCTTCCCCCTGCTGTACACCGCCTGGGTGAGCCTGTTCGAGTTCCGGCTCAACTCGGAGATGACATGGGTCGGGCTCGACAACTTCGTCTGGCTCTTCACCAACGAGGCGTTCTACAACGCCCTGTTCAAGACGATCACGATCGGCATCCTCTCGACCGTCCCCCAGCTCATGCTGGCCCTCGGGCTGGCGCACCTGCTGAACTACAACATGCGCGGACGCACCCTGTTCCGGGTGTCGATGATCATGCCGTACGCGACGTCGGTCGCCGCCTCCACCCTCGTGTTCGCGCAGCTGTTCGGCCGTGACGGTGGCTTCGCCAACTGGACCCTCTCGCTCGTCGGGCTCGACGCGATCGACTGGCGCAACGGCGACATCAGCGCACAGATCGCGATCGCCGTGATCGTGACCTGGCGCTGGACCGGCTACAACGCCCTGATCTACCTGGCGGGGATGCAGTCGATCCCCCAGGACCGCTACGAGGCCGCGCAGATCGACGGCGCCAACCGCTGGCAGCAGTTCGTGCACATCACCCTGCCCGGCCTGCGCCCCACGATCCTGTTCACGATCGTCGTCTCGACCATCGGCGCCACGCAGCTGTTCGGCGAGCCGCTGCTGTTCGGCGGCGGTACGCCCAACGGCGGCGCCGTGAACCAGTACCAGACGCTCGGTCTGTTCATGTACCAGCAGGGCTGGGAGTTCGGGTCGCTCGGCCGTGCGGCGGCCGTCGCATGGGTGACGTTCCTGCTGATCGTGGTCCTCGTCCTGATCAACGCCCTGATCATGCGCCTGCGCACCCGCGAGCGCCTGTCCGACGGAGGATCCGAATGAGCACCGTCGCCGCCACCGGCGTCGTCGTCCCCGACGCGGCTGCCCGCAGCGCCGCCTCGCGCGGCGCCCTCTACCCCGCGCCCGCCCGGCGCCGCCGTCGCGGCCGCGGCAACCACGACGCCGGCTGGGGCACGTACGTGATGCTCCTCGTCACCGCCGCGCTGTTCATCGCGCCGTTCTACTACATGATCGTCGCGGCCAGCCGGCCGATGTCCGAGATGGTCCAGTCACCTCCGCCGCTGACCCCGGGCCCCTACCTGTGGGACAACATCACCACGGCGCTCGAGCAGCAGAACATCGCCAAGGCGATCGCGAACTCGTTCCTCGTCTCCGGCGTCGTCACCGTCGCGACGCTGCTGCTGTGCACGCTGGCGGGGTTCGCGTTCGCGAAGCTGCGGTTCAAGGGCAAGAAGTTCCTGTTCACGCTGACACTCGGCACGATGATGATCCCGACCACGCTCGGCGTCGTCCCGCTGTACATGGTGATGGCGGAGTTCAACCTGACCGGCAACCTGCTGTCGGTCATCCTGCCGACGCTCGTCACGGCGTTCGGCGTGTTCTTCATGCGGCAGTACCTCATCCAGTCGCTGCCCGACGAGCTCATCGAGGCCGCCCGCGTCGACGGCGCGACGTCCCTGCGCACGTTCTGGTCGATCGTCCTGCCGATCGCCCGGCCCGGGATGGCCGTGCTCGGCATGCTGACGTTCATGACGGCGTGGAACGACTTCTTCTGGCCGGTCATCACGCTGAACTCGTCCAACCCGACCGTGCAGGTCGCGCTGAACAACCTCGGCAGCGGCTACGTCCCGGACACCGCGATCATCATGGCGGGCACCCTCGTGGGCACCGTGCCGGTGATCATCGTGTTCCTGCTCTTCGGCCGGCAGATCGTCGGTGGGATCATCGCCGGGGCGGTCAAGGGCTGAGCGACTCGCGCTGCCCCTCCCCGGCGTCCCGCCGCACCTTCCCCTCATTCCCCGCACCACATTCGACCCCCATCCTCGACCAGAGACGGAGCCGGGCCTCGCGCCCCACCACCATGAGCACCTTCCTCGACCAGCCCGCCGCGACCCTCGCCCCCGACGCCGTTTCCCCCGGCCTCGCTCCCGATGCGCTGCCAGCCTCCCTCAGCTCGCTCCCGCCGGACTTCGTCTGGGGCACGGCCACGGCGTCGTACCAGATCGAGGGGTCGGTGACCGCGGGTGGCCGAACCCCGTCGATCTGGGACACCTACAGCCACACGCCCGGACGGGTGCACGACGGCGACCACGGCGACGTCGCCGACGACCACTTCCTGCGCTACCGCGAGGACGTCGCGCTGATGAAGGACCTCGGGCTGCAGGCCTACCGGTTCTCGATCGCGTGGCCGCGCATCACCCCGCACGTCACGGCCGACTCCCTCGGCCCGGTCAGCGAAGAAGGGCTCGACTTCTACTCCCGGCTCCTCGACGAGCTCCTGGCCGCCGGCATCACTCCGGCGGCGACCCTCTACCACTGGGACCTGCCCCAGGCGCTCGAGGACGCGGGCGGCTGGCCCGCCCGCGCGACCGCGGAGCGGTTCGCCGAGTACGCCGGGCTGGTCGCCGCGCGGCTCGGCGACCGCATCGACAGCTTCATCACGCTCAACGAGCCGTGGTGCTCCGCCTACCTCGGGTACGGCAGCGGTGTGCACGCCCCAGGGCGCACGGACCACGCGGACGCCCTCGCCGCCGTGCACCACCTCAACCTCGCGCACGGCCTCGCCACCACGGCGATCCGTGCCGAGCGGCCCGACGCCCAGGTCGGCGTGACGCTCAACCTCGCCTGGGTGCGCCCGGCCGACGCCGACTCCCCGGCCGACGTGGCTGCCGCGCACCGCATCGACGGGCTGCAGAACCGCGTCTTCCTCGACCCGATGCTCGACGGGACGTACCCGCAGGACATCCTCGACGCGACGTCGTCGGTCACCGACTGGTCGTTCGTGCACGACGGCGACCTCGCGGCCATCCACCAGCCGCTCGACTTCGTCGGGGTGAACTACTACAGCCCGACCGTCGTGCGCGCCTACGACGGTGTGGGTCTCCGCGAGGAAGCCGACGGGCACGGTGACGGGGCCGTCAGCGCGTGGCCGGCGTGCGAGGACATCGAGTTCCCCGCCCAGCCCGGTCCGTACACGGACATGGGCTGGTCGATCGACGCCCGCGGCATGTCCGAGCTGCTGCTGCGCATGCACCGCGAGCACCCTGGGCTCGACCTCTACGTCACCGAGAACGGCTCGGCGTTCCCCGACCACGTCCAGCCGGACGGCTCGGTGCAGGACGACGACCGCATCTCCTACCTGCGCGACCACATCGAGGCCGTGGCCCACGCCGTGCGGGAAGGCGCGCCGGTGCGCGGCTACTACGTGTGGTCGTTCCTCGACAACTTCGAGTGGGCGCGCGGCTACACCAAGCGCTTCGGCATCGTCCGCGTCAACTACGAGACCCAGGAGCGCACGCCCAAGGCCAGCGCGCACTGGTACGCCGGGCTGATCGGTGAGCACACCGCGAAGGACTGAGGCTTCACGCGGCTGTACGCACGCGTGCGGCTGGCGGCACCGGTCGCCAGCCGCACCGACGCCAGCCGCACCGGCGCCCGGTCCGGTCACAACCAGCGCTTGCGCTTGAACACCGTCCACAGCGTCACGCCCAGAGCCACCATCAGGGCGAGCGAGAACGGGTACCCCCAGGCCCACGCCAGCTCCGGCATGTGGTCGAAGTTCATGCCGTACACCGAGGCCACGAGCGTCGGGGCGAACAGGATCGCGGCCCACGAGGAGATCTTCTTCATCTGCTCGGCCTGGTCGATCGAGGCCTGCGTGAGTCGCCGGCTCTCCTCACCTTGCGCGAGGCTGGCGGCCGCGAGTCGGCGCATGGCGTCGTTCTGCTCCTGCGTGACGAGCGTCGAGTGCAGGGTCAGGGCGTTCTCCAGCAGCGTGCGAAAGGTGTGCGCCCGTTCGGTGATACGGATCGCGTGGTCGAGCACGTTGCGCAGCTCGTGCTGGACCTCGTCCTCCGTGCCGTACTTCGCCGCGCCGCGCAGGAGGGCGTCGAGCATGTCGGGGAGCGGCCCGATGGCGCGCTGGAAAGCGATCACCTCGCCGAGCAGCTGGTAGATCCGCTTGGACGAACCCGGGTTGACGACCCCGTCGAACAGGTCGTCCTCGATCTCGTCGATGTCTCCCTGGAGCCCGGTCACGACCGGGGCGTACGCGTCGACGATCTCGTCCGTCACCGCCGCCAGCACGGCCTCGGACCCTCGCGCCAGGAGGTCGGGGCGAGCTTCCAGCCGGCGGCGGACACCCGTGAGGTCGGGCAGCTCCGCGTGACGCACGGTCACCACGAACGAGGGGCCGACGAACAGGTGCACCTCGCCGAACTCCACGCTCTCCTCGGCGTCGTGGTACCAGGCGGGTCGCAGGACCACGAACAGCGTGTGCCCGTACCGCTCGAGCTTGGCCCGCTGGTGCCCCTTGTGCGCGTCCTCGACCGCCAGGGGGTGCAGGTCGAACCGCTGGGCCACCGCGGCCAGCTCGCCGTGCGTCGGCCTGAGCAGGCCGATCCACGCCAGATCCTCCACGCCCGGTGCACCGGCGTCGGGCTCCGCGACGCCCAGCGCCGACCTTCCCGGCGCACGCACCCCGTCCACGTAGATGCCGTCGTCGACGACTGCCATGGCTCGACTCCCTCTCGCTCGTTCCCGCTCGCATCATGCCTCGCGCAGCACGTGGCTGGGCATCCGTCGACCTGCTCGGGCGTGGCGGCGTCCGCGCCGCAGCCCGCAGCGGCCGCGCTCGCCACCAGACTCGCTGTCCGCGCCCCCTGTCGCGGGAGCCTCCACGCCACGTAGTGTCGCCGCAAGGAGGCTCCCATGACCGTCGACCGAGACACGCGCGCGGTGCTCGCGCAGAACTACCACCCGCTGGACGTCGTGCTGGTCGAGGGCGAGGGCAGCTGGGTGACCGACGTCCAGGGCCGGCGCTACCTGGACTTCCTCGCTGGCTACTCGGCGCTGAACTTCGGGCACCGCCACCCGGCCCTCGTCGAGGCGGCCACGCGACAGCTCGGGCGGATCACGCTGACGTCGCGGGCGTTCGACCACGACCAGCTCGCCCCCTTCGCCCTCGGCGTCACCCGTCTCACGGGCACCGACATGCTGCTGCCGATGAACACCGGCGCCGAGGCCGTCGAGACCGCGATCAAGGCCGCGCGCAAGTGGGGCTACGAGGTCAAGGGCGTGCCCGCCGAGCAGGCGACGATCATCGTCGCCGAGGGCGCGTTCCACGGGCGCACGACGACGATCGTCTCCATGAGCACCGACCCGGAGGCGCGCGACGGGTTCGGTCCCTTCACACCGGGGTTCCGCATCGTGCCCTACGGGGACGCCGACGCCGTCGCCGCCGCCATCGACGCGACGACCGTCGCTATGCTCGTCGAGCCGGTGCAGGGCGAATCCGGGGTGCTCATCCCGCCCGCCGACTACCTGACGCGGCTCCGCGCGCTCTGCACCGATGCCGACGTGCTGCTCGTCCTCGACGAGGTGCAGTCCGGGCTCGGGCGCACGGGCACGACTCTCGCCCAGGAGCTCTCCGGGGTCCAGGGCGACCTCACGACCCTCGGCAAGGCGCTCGGCGGCGGAATCCTCCCGGTCTCGGCCGTCGTCGGCCGACGCGACGTGCTCGGGGTGTTCACCCCTGGGACGCACGGCTCGACGTTCGGCGGGAACCCGCTCGCGTGCGCCGTCGGGCTCGCCGTGGTCGACCTGCTCGAGCCTGGGACGCTGCAGGAACGGGCCCGGACGCTCGGGGTGGTCATGACGGCACACCTGGACGCGCTCGTCGCCGAGGGTCTCCTGTCCTCGGTGCGCACCACGGGCCTGTGGGCCGGCCTCGACGTCGCGGTCCCCGGGCTCAGCGGGCGCGGCCTGTGCGAGCAGCTGGCCGCGCGCGGGGTCCTCGCGAAGGACACCCACGGCGACACGATTCGGCTCGCCCCGCCGCTGACGATCTCGGAGGAGGACCTCACCCTGGGACTCGACGTGCTCGGCGACGTGCTGCGCAAGGCAGCCAGGCGCACCGGCATGGACTCCGTCGAGGGGTGACGTCCCAGCGCACCTCGCGGCGTGACGTGTCCGCGCAGGTCGCCACGATGCAGGTCGCCACGATGCGCGAAGCCGCGCAGCGCGCGCTTCGATACCTCACCCATCGGGAGGTTCACCCGCTTGGGGCTCGCCCTGGCCCACCTCCGACTCTCGCGGGCGCACCTCCGACTCGCCCATTCCCGCCTCCGACTCTCGCGGGCGCACCTCCGGGGCAGGAAGCGGCGGTGGTCTCCCCGGCGTGTGCTCGTAGCTGTGGCCGGTCGGCGTCGTCCAGCGGAACGTCCCGGCGGACGGCTGCTCGAGAGAGAAGCCACCGTCCGTCTTGATCTGGTGGTCGCGCGGACACAGCGGCCCGAGGTTGTCGTGACTGGTCGTGCCGCGACCCCCGCCCCGGTGAAAGTCGACCGTGTGGTCGAGGTCGCAGCCGAACGCCGAGGCGCCACAGCCCGGCCGCGCACACGACTGGTCGCGGTGGCGCACGTGGGCGTCGAGGTCCGCGGGCGGCCGGTACGTCGTTCTGCCCACGTCGAGGACCGTGCCGGCCGTCGGGTCCGTGACGATCCGACGCCAGGTCCCGTCTGCAGCCAGTCGTCGCGCCGTGCCAGCGTCGATCGGGCCGTACCCGGCGAGCTCCCCCGGCTCCTCGGTGAGGCCGAGCAGAGTCGTCAACGGCACCGTGACGTTCACCTGGGCGCGGCGCGGGGTCCAGCCGTCCCGTCGTCGCGGACTCCTCGGCGGGGGCGCCGCTGCCGCGCCGCTGGCGCCTCTGGCCGCAGGCCCTCTCACGGGGCCGCTGACGAGGGACCCGCCGCCGCTCGGCGCGCCGATATCCGTGCCACCAGGTGCGGGCGTGTCCCCGTGCGCCGCACCGGTCAGCGCGTCGACGAAGAGGTCCGCGCGCAGCTGGTCCAACGTCCGCCCATCGCCCGCCGCACGGAGGCCCCGCGCGTGCGAGTCAAGATCGGCGTCGATCGTGATCGCTCGGTCCGCGGGGAGCACGGCCCACATGCCAGCCATGCCGTGGGCGAGCGCCCGCGGCCGGTCCACGCGCCTGCCGCGGCACGCCTGCTCCACCCGCGCACTCGCGCCCGCCGGGTCCAGCGCGATCAAAGCACGCGAGACGTCCTTGGCCAGTTGCCCCGGCGAGCGCTCCGGCGCACGATCCAGCACGAGGTCCTGGACGTCCGCGCACCCGGCGTCCGGAACTCCGGCCAGACCGTCGTGGATAGCGCGCACCTGTGCCAGGTCGAGCCGGCCGCGCTCGAGGAGCTCGCCCGTCGGCGCGAGCGGACCGACCAACGCACGGGCCATGTCCACCATGACGTTCGCCGCGCGTCGTGTCCGGCCCAGCCGCAGGGCCAGCTCCTCGCCTGTGACGTTCGGGCGCGCGACACGGCCCGCAGTCGCCGGCCACGGCGGGTTCATGGACTCTCGGTCCGCGAGCACCGCGACGGCCTCCAGTTGCTGCGCCTGCGCCCAGGAGACGACGCGGTCCCAGGCCGCGACCGCCTCGACCACGTCATAGTCGTCGAGGCCGTCGAGGTCGGCTTCCAGCAGGGCGGACACCAGCGCGGCGCCGGGCTCGGCGGCGGCGAGGTCAAACGAGCGGTCGGCTGCCGGACGCCCGTCCATGCCGCCCGTCCACGCACGCTCCGGGACACCGCTCGGGCGTGCCGCGCCAGGGAGCTCTGGCGACCCGGACTTCTCAAACTCTCGATCCATCCCGGCCAGATCAGATGCGTCTGGCAGCCGCGCGGAGGATTGCTCGAACCACTCCTCCGGGGGCTCCCAGCACGACGTCCCGTCCATGTCCCAGGGCTCTTCCGGCACGTCGGGCGCGTCCGGCGCTACGAGCACCTCCGGTGAGGGCGGATCGACGACCGTGCAGCTCCCCGTGCCCCGGGCGGCCAACAGGCGCGCCCGGACGAGCACTGCGCGCTGCGCCTTCTCACCGCCGATCGTGACCATGAGTTCACGCTAGGCGTGACCCCTGACACGCCTAGCCGTCCTCACACAGGACAAAGCCCCACGCATCAGGCACTACCGCACGAAGCACCAAGCCCCAAGCCCCACACACCGAGTCGCCCGTCCGAGCTCACGTCGGCTCAGGTCGACCCAGACCAGCGCAGGCCCGCTCAGCCCGTCGTCAGAGCGAGATGCCGAAGAAGGCGAGCAGGATCATCAGCAGCGCCATGAAGCTCATCGTCGGACTCCTCTCGTCATGCGGAGGGCGTCGGGGGCGGCTCCTGTCCGGCGATCGACGGCCGTCCCCTCACCGAGCCATCGGCACGCCCTCCCCCCGGCTTGAGCGGCGAACGGCCTGGCCGGACCTGTCCACGGGCCCTGGGTAGGCCCGCTCACGCCGCACCCTGGGAGTCGCGGCTCGCGCAGGCCCGGACCACCGGGAGCATCGGACACCGGGCACAGTCCAGCGGCCCGCCTGGCGGGCGGAGCCCGCCGACCCGCCTAGCGGGCGGAACCGCCAACCAGGGCGTCCACGGCCCGCGCCCACCCGAGCACCTGCTCACCGGCGGACAGCTCCTCAGCAGCCGCGTGCGACGCCGCCTTCCACCGCGCGACCCGCTCGGGCGTGAGCTCGTCGAGCGTGCGCGCCAGCCCCTGGGACGTGAAGTCCTGCGTCACGAGCCCGAGACCGTAGCGCTCGACGTAGCCGGCCGTCTCCCACGACGGGCCGACGACGATCCCGAGCCGCGCCTGCACGTAGTCGAACAGCTTGTTGGGCAGGGCGTTCGCGTAGCTGAAGGTCGACGGAGGCAGGACGAAGACGCCGACGTCGTAGCCGTTGAGCGTCGCGATGAGCTCCGCGTACGGGACGGGGTCGAGGACTCGCACGCCGGGGATCTGCGCCGCACGCTCGCGGAGCTCGTCGATGTACGCCGGGTGGTTCGGTGTGATCAGCAGGTCGAGGGTGACGTCGGCCGCGCACCGGTCGACCGCGTCGAGCATGAGCATGAGGTCACGGTTGCGCAGCCCCGCGCCCGAGTGCACGAGCCGCAGCGGTCGCCCGACATCGCCCGGCTCGAGGTCGGCGTAGGGCGTCGCGTTCGTCACGACCCCGGCCTGGAACCCGAACTCGCGCGCGTACTCCCGCGCCAACCCCTCCCCGACCGTCGTCACCGACACGGCACGAGACACGTGCTTCCGGCACATCCACCGGAAGAACGGCGCGATCAGGAGCATCCAGAGGCGGTTCTCCTCGTGCAGGCGCGGGGAGTACTCGTGCAGGTCGGCGTGCACGGGTGCGCCCACCTCGAGGGCCACACCGACGGCCTCGACGTCGTTGGCCAGCACGACGTCGAAGCGGCGCCCGGCCAGCGCGACCCGCGCAGCGGCGACCGCGGGGATCGATCCGTACGCCCGCCGGTACTGCCGCAGCGTGACGGTGCGGCCGTCGGGCATCAGGCCTGCACTCTCCGGAGCAAGCTCGAGGTGCTCGACGACGCCCTCGGGCGCGGGCCCGAACCCGCACGTGGTCACCTCGTAGCGCTCCGCGAACAGGCGCACCTGCTTGAGCACGCGGGCGTCGCCGGCGATCGACGAGAAGGACAGGATCAGCAGTCGGGGAGCCACGGGTTCATCCTGCCAGGTGCGGCTCGACGCCGAGGAACGGGGCGAGCACGCGCGCGGACGTCGCGCCGTCGTGCAGGTCCGCGACGAATCCCGGGCCCTGCTGGGCGACGCCCACGTAGTGGTCGCGCTGCGCCACGACGTCGCGCAGCACCGCCTCGATCGTGTCGGGCGTCGCCTCCACCACGGGCAGGTCCTTGCCGCTCGAAGCTCGGACGTGGTCGCGCACCTGCGCCGTCACGTGCGACACGACGAGCCGCCCCGCGGCCATGGCCTCGCACGCAGCCACGCCATAGTTGCCGATCCGGAACTGGTCGAGGACGACGTCCGCGTCGCGGTAGAGCGCGGGCATCTGGGCGGCCGGCACGCCCGCGATCCGGCGGTACTCGACCACCCCCTCGGCGTGCAGCCGCTCGAGCGCGGGGGCTATCAGGTCCGAGCCCTTGACCACGGGGTTGCTCGGCGCGTGCACGACGACGGGGACAGCCCGCGCGAGCGGCGGCACGTCGCTCCGCCACGCCTCAGGGACGACGACGACGGGCAGCCAGGTCGCGTCGGGCACGTCGAGCAGGAGGTCGGGCGTCGAGGCGAGGACGGGGACCTCCGGCGCCTGCGCCCGTACCCGGGCGACGCCGGCCGCGTTCCGGGTCGCCCCTTCCTCGAGCCGCGGCGCGAGGTCCCAGTCCGCGAACGGCGACCACGGCGTCGCGTCGACGTGCCGGCTCGGCAGCCGGATGTCGCTCCCGTGGAAGAGCAGTGCGACACGAGTCCCGCGCGCACGCAGCGCGAGGGCCTCGTCGAAGGCGTCCGAGCGCGATCCGAACAGCGGGCGCCCTGCCTCGATCACCACATGGCTGAAACCATCGACGTACGCCCGCTGCCGACGCTGCCAGGAGGGCGAGGTCGCGTACACGGCGACGGGGACGGCGTCGTCCACGGGGAAGCGGAAGTCCTCGGGGCGCTGGAACGCCATGCTCACGGCGCCCACGCCGGGCAGCCGCTCAGCGGCTCGCGCCCACCGGAACCCCTGCCCGGCAAAGTTGGCAGGCGCGACGTACAGCCGCATGGGCGTGGAGGGCGCGGGCGGCGGCACGGGGATGTCTGCCCTGGAGTACCGAAGCTGGCCCGGGTTCAGGGCGAGCACGAGCGGCTCGGGCAGCGCACGGACGAGCGCGTCGAGCGCGCGGTTCACGGGTGCGGGCACGGCCCGCCGGACCCCGGCGACCGTCCGCAGCAAGCCCTGCCGCAGGCCGGCGACGACGCCGCTCACGGCAGTCGGTACCGGACGTAGCGCCGCAGCGTGCCCTCGCGGTCGAGCACGCGCGCGAGCGAACGTGGCAGCACCGTCGCGAGCCGACCGGCAGCGGCCCGCCGACGGGCGGCCGCGACCAGGTCCGCAGCCGTCGGCGCAGGCGCAGCGAGGACGACGTCGAGCGCGTCCCGATCGGCACGGGAGAGCGGGGCGGGGGCACCGGGTGCGAGCGCGACCCACGCACGCGCGACGTCCCCCAGCAGCGCGGGCTCGTCATCGGCCCAGCGCGCGCCGTCCACGCGGCGGGCGAGCGCACCGAGGACGTGCACGCGCAGCATCGTCACGGCAAGCGCGCGGCGCGCGGGCGCGGGCAGGTCGGCCACCCACGGCTGGGCAGCCAGCCCCCGGACGCCGCCGAGCTCGTCCGCAAGCGCGCGCTCGGCCGACGTCACCCGGTCGGGGGCGTCCGTGCCGATGTCGTACGGCGGGTCGCTCGGCACGTGGTCGATCCGGGCGCCCGAGAACCACAGTCGGGCGCTGAACGCGAGGTCCTCGCCCGTGCGCAGGCCCTCGGTCAGGCGCAGACCGAGCCGCTCGACGGTCGTCCGGCGCAGGATCCCGAGCGGCGCGCTCCGCGAGGCGAGCCGGTCGCGGACGGGGTCGAGCGGGCGGGTGCGCCAGGAGGTCGTGGGTCGCACGAGCGGGTTCTTCAGCCGGCGCCCGCCCTGGCGCAGCGGGGCGACGACGGCGTCGCTGCCCCGGGTCTCCCCGACCGTGAGCATCCGGTCGAGCGCGCGGCGGGCGAAGGTGTCGTCCGACCCCAGCAGCGCGACCCAGCGCGACGTCGCGGCCTCGAGCCCGTAGGTGAACGGTCCGGTCGGGCTGCGCTGGCCGTCCTGGAAGCCGAGCAGGCGGACGCGGGGGTCGTGCGGGTCGACGTCGCCCGCCCGCAGCTGGTCCGCGATGGTCGCGATCCCGACGCCGTGGCACACGACGATCGCACGAGCTTGCGGGCACGCGAGCACCGACGCGACGGCGCGATCGACCCGGCGCGTGGGCGAGTGCACCGCGATCACGACGTCGAGGAGCACGTCGCGGCGGGAGCGGTCGCTGGTCGTCACGCTCGTCGTCGTGCTGTCCGTCATCGTTCCTCCTCCGTGTCGCGTGCGACGAGGCCGGCCAGGCTGGCCTGCGTCGCGAAGTCCGGCACGGCCGCGACCAGCTCGTCGAACGTCCCGCGAGCGGCGATCGTCCCGTCGGCCATGAAGCACACCTGGTCGCTCGCGCGGATGGTGGACAGGCGGTGCGCGACCGAGATCACCGTGACCTCGCCGCGCAGCTGCGCGATCGCCCCGGCGACGCTGGCCTCCGTCTGCGTGTCGAGCGCGCTGGTCGCCTCGTCGAGCACGAGGACGAGGGGGTCCGAGTAGAGCGCGCGAGCGATCCCGAGCCGCTGCCGCTGACCGCCGGACAGCGCCATGCCGCGGTCGCCGATGCGGGCGTCGAGCCCACCGGCCCGGTTCTCCACGACGTCGAGCAGCTGGGCGCGGGCGAGGCAGTCCCGGACCTTGTCCCGGTCGATGTCGTCGCCCCACGTCAGGGCGACGTTCTGGGCGACGCTCGCGTCGAACAGCGAGACGTCCTGCGGCACGTAGCCCACCCGGCGACGCCAGGCGGCGAGCACGTCGGCGAGCGGCTTGCCGTCGATGTCGATCGTGCCCTCGCTGGGCACGAGCAGGCCGAGCAGGATGTCCACGAGCGTCGACTTGCCCGCGCCCGAGACCCCGACCAGCGCGAGCGTCGTCCCGAACGGCAGGTCCAGGTCGATGTCCCGCACGGCGGGCTCGCCGCCGCTCGGGTACGTGAACGCGACGCCGCGCAGGGTCAGGTTGCGCGGTTCGCCGTCGAGCGGCTCGCGGCCCACGGTCTCGGCGTGCGCGAGGTAGCCCGCGGCCGCGTGGATGTCCGTGATCACGGCCTCGACGTTGGGGATGTTGGCGGACGTCGTGGCGATCACCGACTGGAAGCTCGTGATCGCGGGGACCATGCGGAAGCCCGCGACGGCGAACAGGGCGACGGCGCTGAACGCCGGCCCCGCCCCTCCGGTGGCGTAGGCGACGCCGCCCACGAGCACGAAGCCCCCGACGATCGCCGACTCGATCACGTACCGCGGGACCGCCGCGAGGAAGGACAGGTTGGCCCGGGCCCGGGTGGTGCTGCGGCGGTTCTCCTGCACGACGGCGGCGACCTCGCCCGCCTTGTCGCGCAGCGTGATCTCCTTGAGCGCCCCGACCATCTCCGTCATGAGCCGCGCGACCTTGAAGGAGTAGTCGCGGTTCACGCGGCCCGCGACGATCGACTTGCGCGAGACCCAGAAGTACATCAGGGCGCCGATCAGACCGAGGTACCCGAGCGTGAGCGCGGCGGTGACCGGCTGGGCGATGACGAGCACCACCAGCACGCTGAGGAACGTGGCGCCCAGCGAGGGCAGGCCAGCGACGGGAAGCAGGAAGCCTGCCGTCGCGTTCGCGATGCCGACGTCGGCGAGCCGCACGAGCTGCGACGTGTTCCGGCTGAGCCGGTCCGTCCAGGGCGCGCGGATGTAGGCGTCGAACAGCCGGTTGCCGATCTCGAGCTCGTACGCGGCGAAGCGCCGCGTGACCACCCAGTGCAGCGCCACCGCGAGCAGCCCCTTGACCACGATCAGCGTCGAGACCGCGACGACGATCCAGACGTAGGAGTCCTCCCCGACCGGGCCGATCACGGGGAGCGAGACCGGGTTGCCCGCGACCATCGGCGCGAGGGTGAGCGCGAGCAGGCCGAGTGCGGCGATGTCGAGCAGCGCGAGGGCCGAGCTCGCCAGCATGTAGATGCTCAGGAAGCGCCGCGCCCGCCCCGGCAGCAGCGGGAGCAGGTTCGCCATCGTGCGCCAGATGAGCTTCACGCGGTCTGGTCCTCGCTGTCCTGGGCCGTCGGCCCGCCGGGCCGCTGGAGCGCCCATCGTCGCACGGCGCGTGCGGCCTGGGCTCCCGATCCCTGGAGCGAGACGTGCTCGGCCGCCCACTCCGCGAGCGCGTCGCGGCGTGTCGCGCGCGTCGTCGGATCGGTGACCTCCGCCGAGGCGAGCAGGTCGACCAGGGCCGCCGCGACGTCGTCGGCGTCGAACGCGACCGCGCGACCGAGATCGTGGGCGGCCATGAGGTCGCGTGCGGGCCCGACGCCGCTGAACACCACCGGCGTGCCGCACGCCACGGCGGCGAGCAGCTTGGTCGGGAACGCCATGTCGTAGTTCTGGCCCGGCTTCAGGCTCACGACGGCGGCCTCCGCGTGCCGGAGCCAGCGCGCGGCCTCCGCGGGCGGGACCATGGGCCGGCGGTGCACGTGCCCGGGTACGAGCTCGTCCGCGAGCGCGCCGATCTCCTCCCACTGGCTGCCGTGCCCGAGCAGCACGAGGTCGACGTCCACGTGCGCGCGCACGGCGGCCAGGGCACGGACGAACACGTCGGCGCCGTGCCAGGAGGACGTCGTGCCCGTGTAAACGAGGTACCGGGGCGGCGCCTCGTCGGGCCGGTCAGCGTCCGTGTCGGTGTCTACCGGCTGGCGCGTGAACACCGCCGTGTCGATCCCGTGCGGCACGACCTCGAGGTCGACCGGCCGTCCGGCGAGCGCGCGGACGCGGTCGGCGACCGCCGGCAGCACGGCCAGCACGCCCCGGGCCCCGCGCAGCGCACCCGACTCGAGCCACCCGAGCACCCCGCGCACGAGGGCCGACCCGCCGTCGCTGACCACCGCGTCCGACCACACGTCGGCCGCGTAGTAGACGTACGGCGCGCGGCGCAGCGCGCACACCGCGCGGACGACCATGCCCGTGGTAGGCGGCGGCTCGACGACGACCACGTCCGGCCGGCGGGTCACCAGCAGCCGCAGCGCGAGCGGGAAGTCGAAGCTGAGGTAGGGCAGGTACCCGCGCACGTACCCGCTCGCGTCGCGCAGCACGGGCCAGCGCCGGACCCGCGCGCCGCCTGCCACGGGTGGATCCGCGGGCGTCGCCGCCCCCGCCTCGCTGCCCGGCCGCGGCCGGGTCGTGAGCACGGTGACGTCGTCGCCCTGCGCCACGAGCGCGTCGACGAGCGCGGCGAGGCGGAACGACGCGGCTGCCGGCTCGGGGGCGAACAGCCGCGTCGCGACGACGACCCGGCTCACAGGGCGCGGCTCACAGGCTGACGGTGCGCCCGCGGTCGGCCGCGCTCGCCAGCATGGCCTCGGCGACGCGCAGGGTCGTCAGGCCCTCGGCCATCGTGACGGTCCGGTTCTCCTCGCCGAGCACGGCGTCCCGGAACGCCTCGAGCTCGTTGCGCAGCGGCTCGCGCTTGGCGATCGCGTACCGGATCACGTCACCCTCGCTCACGCCGCGGAACGAGGCCACCGACTCCCACTCGGTGGCGACGGTGCCGTTGGCGTAGAACGTCACGTCGCCGCTCGAGGTGTCCGCGGTGAGCGCGCCACGCTCCCCGGTGACGATCGTGATGCGCTCCTTCATCGGGGACAGCCAGTTCACCACGTGGTTGACGATCACCCCGTCGGCCAGGCGTCCGGTCGCGAGCACCATGTCCTCGTGCGACCGACCGGAGCGGAAGGCGGTCTGCGCGGAGACCGAGTCGTACGCGGCACCCGCGACCCACGCGGTCGAGTCGATGTCGTGCGTCGCGAGGTCCTTGATCACGCCCACGTCGGCGATCCGGGCCGGGAACGGACCCTGGCGCCGGGTGACGATCTGGTAGACCTCGCCGAGCTCACCGGCGGCCACGCGGCGGCGGACCTCCTGGATGGCCGGGTTGAAGCGCTCGATGTGGCCGATGCAGCCCACGAGGCCCGCGCGGCCGAACGCGTCGCGCACGCGCTCCCCCGCCGGGACGTCCAGGGCGATGGGCTTCTCGACGAGCGTGTGCACGCCGGCCTCCGCGAGCGCGACGGCCACCGGCTCGTGGAAGGCGGTCGGCACGGCGACGACGGCCATGTCGATGCCCGCCGCGATCAGCGCCTCGACGTCGCGGAGCACCTCGAGCGGGCCCGCGACGCGGAACGGGTCTCCCCCCGGGTCCGCGACAGCGACGAGGTCGACGCCGTCCATCTCCCGCAGAACGCGCGCGTGGTGGCGCCCCATGGCACCGAGGCCGATCAGGCCCGCCCGCAGCGCGGCCATCAGGCGCCTGCCCCGGCCACGGCGACGACGGCGTCGACGATCCTGGTGAGGTCGGCCTCCGTCAGCGACGGGTGCACCGGCAGGGAGACGACCTCCGCGGCGGCGCGCTCGGTCTCGGGCAGGTCGAGGCCCGGGGCGAAGTGCTCGAGGCTGGCGAGCCGGTGGTTGGGGATCGGGTAGTAGACGCCCGCGCCCACCGCGTGCTCCTCCTTGAGCGCGGCCACGAAGCGGTCGCGCTCCGCGCCCGTCGAGCCCGCGAGGCGGATCGTGTACTGGTGGTAGACGTGCACGGCGCCCGGCGCCACCGCGGGGGTGACGACCCCGGCGGCCGCGGCGAGGCCGGCGTCGAGCGTGGCCGCGTTGGCCTGACGCTGCGCGGTCCATGCCGGCAGCTTGCCCAGCTGGACGCGGCCGATCGCCGCGTGCACGTCGGTCATCCGGGCGTTGAAGCCCACGACCTCGTTCGCGTACTGGCGCTCCATGCCCTGGTTGCGCAGCAGGCGGACGGCGCGCGCGACGTCGTCGTCGACGCACGCGACCATGCCGCCCTCGCCCGAGGTCATGTTCTTGGTCGGGTACAGGCTGAACATCGCGAAGGTCCCGAAGGTGCCGACCATGCGTCCGTCGAGGCTCGCCCCGTGCGCCTGCGCGGCGTCCTCGAAGATCATCACGTCCCGCTCGGCCGCGAGCGCGGCGAAGCCCGGGGCGTCGAACGGGTGGCCGTACAGGTGCACGGGCATGACCGCCTTGGTCCGCTCCGTCAGGACCTCGCGCGCGGCGTCCGGTGTCAGGCAGAACGTCTGCGGGTCGATGTCCGCGAACACCGGGGTGGCGCCGGTCAGCGCGACCGAGTTGGCCGTCGCGGCGAACGTGAAGGACGGGACGACGACCTCGTCGCCCGGGCCGATCCCCGCCGCGAGCAGCCCCAGGTGCAGGCCGGACGTGCCGCTGTTGACGGCCACGCAGGTCCGGCCGCCCGCGAGCTCGGCGGAGAACTCCTGCTCGAACGCCGCGACCTCCGGGCCCTGGGCGATCATCCCGCTGCGCAGCACGCGGTCCACCGCGGCGCGCTCGTCGTCGCCGATGATCGGCCTGGCTGGTGCGATGAACTCGTTCATGCGGTCTCCACCTCGGTCATGGTCGTCCCGGTGAGCTCGTAGCGAGCGCCGGTCACGGGGCACCGGAAGGTGCCGTCCCCCTGGTCATCGAGCCTCTGGCCGGCCTTGCCGACCCATCCCACCTGCCGCGCCGGCACGCCGACGACGAGGGCGTGGGCCGGGACGTCCCGCGTCACCACGGCGCCCGCGGCCACGGTGGCCCAGGCGCCGATCGTCACGGGGGCCACGCACACGGCGCGAGCCCCGATCGCCGCGCCGTCACCGATGGTGACGCCGACGGCGTGCCAGTCGCTCGCGTCCTTGAGCGAGCCGTCCGGGTTGACCGCGCGCGGGTGGGTGTCGTTGGTGAGCACTGCCGCAGGGCCGACGAACACGCCGTCCCCCAGCCGCGCGGGCTCGTACACCAGGGCGTAGTTCTGCACCTTGCAGTGCTGGCCCATGACGACGCCGGTGCCGATGTACGCGCCGCGACCGACGACGCACCCCGCGCCCATCCGCACGTCCTCCCGCACCTGTGCCAGGTGCCAGATCGCGGTGCCGTCACCGAGCTGCGCCTCGGGCGAGACGTCCGCCCCTGGTGCCACACGCACTGCCATCGGGTCCCCTTCCGTGGGCCGACGGCTCGGGTCCGGCGGCAGGTCAGCGCAAGCCTAGCGCGCACCCGCGACAGCGCCGCCGGGACGATGGTCGCGCCCGGAGCCCCCACCGGACCGGGTCGCGGCGGTGCAAGAATGGCTGCCATGACCGGCCTGCCCCTGATCGACGACGCGTGGCTGGTGGTCCCCCTCTTCAACGAGGCCGAGGTCATCGGCGACGTCGTGCGCGGCGCCCGGGAACGCTTCCGGCACGTCGTGTGCGTCGACGACGGCAGCACGGACGGCTCGGCCGCAGCCGCCCAGGCCGCTGGTGCCCGCGTGCTGCGCCACCCGGTCAACCTCGGCCAGGGCGCCGCGCTGCAGACCGGGATCGAGTACGTCGTCGGCGCCGGTGCGCGGTACGTCGTGACGTTCGACGCGGACGGCCAGCACCAGGTGACCGACGCCGTCGCGATGGTCGAGCTCGCCCGAGCCGAGGACGTCGCGATCGTCTTCGGGTCGCGCTTCCTCGACGACCGCACCCGTGCCGGTCTGCTCAAGCGCGTCGTGCTCAAGCTGGCCGTGTGGTTCACCAACCAGAGCACCGGGCTGCGGCTCACCGACGCCCACAACGGGCTCCGGGTGATCCGGTCCGACGCCGCGCGCGGCGTCCACCTCACCCAGGACCGCATGGCGCACGCCAGCGAGATCGTCCTGCACCTGCAGCGCACGCACCTGCCGTGGCGGGAGCACCCCGTGCACGTGCTGTACACCGACTACTCGCGCGGCAAGGGGCAGTCGCTGCTCAACTCGGTCAACATCCTCGTCGACCTCGTCTTCCGCTAGGAGCTCCCGTGGACGTCATGTGGATCCAGGTCGTGCTGCTCGTCGGCATCGGCGTCGTCGCGCTGCTCCTCAACCGGTCCACGGCCGACGCTCGCCACCAGGCCATCCGGCGCCTGATGCTCCTCGGGTTCGTGCTGGCCGCCGCCGTGTCGGTGATGGTCCCGCAGTGGCTGTCGGCCGTGGCGAACCGGCTCGGCGTCGGGCGTGGGGCCGACCTCCTGCTGTACGCGCTCGTGATCGCGTTCCTCAGCTACATCTCGACCAGCCACCGACGCATGAATCAGCTGTCGGCGAAGATCACCGCGCTCACCCGCGAGCTGACGCTCACGGAGGCGCGCCTCGAGGACGAGCGGCGCGCCGGTCCCGGCGCCTGAGCCACCTGCACAAGTCCTCCACCGCCTCACCCCGCGGCTTGCATCGCTGAGCGCACGACGCTCCCTACTATTGACCCTCGTGACTGCCTCACCCATGCGCACCGACGTGCCTCGCCACGCCCGGACCACGCGCAACCACCGCGCCGTCCGCGCCGTCGCGCTCTCCGTCGTCGGCGTCCTGACCTTCGTCGGCGTCGGGCTCACCTCCGCGACCGCCCGGCTCCAGGGCAACATCGGAACCGGTGAGGTCACGCAGCTGCTCGGCGGCGACCGCCCCGAGAAGGTGGCCGACCCCGACGACCCCAACGCCGGCAAGGACCTGAACATCCTGCTGATGGGCTCGGACTCGCGCGGCGACGGCGACGTGGTGGACGACGGGGTCGGAGGCATGCGCTCGGACACGACGATCGTGCTCCACGTGTCGGCCGACCGGTCGCGCGCGGAGCTGGTGTCGATCCCGCGCGACTCGTTCGTGCAGATCCCCTCGTGCACCGGCACCGGAGGCGCCACCAGCGCCGCGACCGCCGGGCGCTTCAACTCGGCGTTCTCGCTGGGCTGGTCCGTGGGAGGCGACGTCGCCTCCGCGGCCGCCTGCACCATCAAGACGGTCGAGGCGCTCACGGGCGTGTACATCGACCACTACGCGGTCGTGGACTTCGCCGGCTTCGAGAACATGGTCGACGCCCTTGGCGGCGTCCCGATCTGCGTGCCGAACGACATCGACGCGCCCAAGGCCGACCTCAAGCTCACCGCCGGCTTCCAGACGCTCGACGGCAAGGACGCGCTCGGCTTCGCCCGCGCTCGCACCGGCGTCGGCGTCGGCGACGGGTCCGACACCAACCGCATCGGCCGGCAGCAGCAGCTGATGTCCGCCATGGTGAACGAGGCCCTCAGCCAGAGCCTGGTCACCGACCTGCCCAAGCTGTACAGCTTCCTCGACGCCGGCACGTCCTCGCTGACGACCAACCCCGAGCTCGCGAGCGTGCCGAACCTCGCGGGCCTCGCCTACAGCATGCGGAGCCTGCGCGCGAAGGACATCACGTTCATGACCATCCCCTGGGTCCCGAACCCCGCGGACACCAACGAGGTGGTCTGGACCGAGGAGGCGATGGCGGTCTGGGCGAACATGGCCTCCGACGACCCGCTCGTGCCCGAGCCCGAGGCTCCCACCGAGCCCGAGGCTCCCACCGATCCGGAGGCTCCCACTGAGCCCGAGGACACGGTCGAGCCGTCGGACGAGCCGACCGACAGCACGACCGAGCCGACCGAGACGACCGAGCCCGAGCCCACCGAGACCAAGAGCGCAGGTCGCGAGGCCTTCACCGGCGCCGACGTCACGGCGGAGTGCGGCTGAGCATGGCAGACGAACCGCGTCGGACGACGCCGCCGAGCTTCACCCCGCAGCACACGCCCGCGCAGCGACCGAGGACGACCGAAGGTGCCGTGCCGGTCGGCCAGGCGGCGGAGCCCAGCGGCGCGCCCCGCAGCCCCGGCGCTGGTCGGATCCCCCCACGGACCAGCTCCGCGCGTCCGAGCACCCCGCAGCCCCCGGGGACGCCGCGCCCCGCTGCTGCTCCGCGCCGGGTCGGCTCCGCGCCTCCCGCGGCAGCGCGGGCCGCGACCCCGCCGCACGGGACCCCGCGGGTCCGCACCGCGGGCGCTGCCCGACCGGCCGCGGCCCCCGCCGCCCCCGGTGTGCGCGCCGGCGCGGGCACGCCGCCCAGCGGCGGCCCCCGTCCTCCCGGCGGGTCCGGACCCCACGGACCCGGCACCCCGGGGAGGCCGGGGCGCCTCCGTCTCCGGCGGGGACGCATCGTCGCCCTGGTCCTGAGCCTCGTGCTCCTGCTCGTCCTCGCGTGGCCGATCGGCCTGCTGCTGTGGGCCGACGGCAAGATCACGCACGTCACGGCCCTCTCCGGAGCGGCCGACACCGCAGGGACCACCTACCTCCTCGCCGGCTCGGACTCCCGCGACGACGGCGCGATCAACGAGGACGGGACCGAGGGTGCGCGCACCGACACGATCATGCTGCTGCACGAGCCGGAGAGCGGCCCCACCGCCCTGATCAGCCTCCCCCGCGACGCCTACACCGACGTGCCGGGTCACGGTCCCGCGAAGCTCAACGCGGCCTACGCCTGGGGCGGTCCCGAGCTGCTCGTCGCGAGCGTCGAAGGCCTCACCGGGTTCACGATCGACCACTACGTCGAGATCGGTCTCGGCGGGGTGCAGGGGGTCGTCAACGCCGTCGGCGGCGTCGAGCTCTGCCTGGACTACGACGTCAACGACAAGCGATCCGGCTTGAAGTGGAAGTCGGGCTGCCACACCGTGAAGGGCAAGAAGGCGCTCGCCTTCATCCGGATGCGCTACGCGGACCCCGAGGGTGACATCGGACGCGCCGAGCGCCAGCGCCAGCTGGTCAGCAAGCTGGTCAAGCAGGTCGCGAGCCCGGGCGTCCTCGTCAACCCCGCGAAGCAGGTCTCGCTGATCGACGCCGGGCTGTCCTCGGTGGCGGTCGACGACGACACCGGCATCATCGACATGGGCCGGCTCGCCCTCGCCTTCCGCGCGGCGGGCGGCCCGGAGGGCATCACGGGCGCCCCGCCGATCGCCAGCCTCGACTACCGCCCCGGCGGGGTCGGCTCGACCGTCCTGCTCGACCCCGACGAGGCGCCCGGGTTCTTCGCCGACATCATGGCGGGCTCGCTGCCCGCGGGGAAGGTCGGCGAGGAGTAGGTCAGCCCCGCTCCCGCGCCTCCCGCAGCGCGCGGCCCTTGGCCGCGGCCTGGTCGCGCAGGCCGTCCTGGTACGCGCTCATCCGCGCGCGCAGCGCCGCCGCCTCGTCGCCCTCGCCAGCGCCGAGGACTCGCGCCGCGAGCAGCCCGGCGTTCTTGGCCCCGTCGATCGAGACCGTCGCGACCGGCACGCCGGCCGGCATCTGCACGATCGACAGGAGCGAGTCCATGCCGTCGAGGTGCTGGAGGGCCACCGGGACGCCGATCACGGGCAGCGGGGTCACCGCGGCGAGCATGCCCGGCAGGTGGGCGGCGCCGCCCGCACCGGCGACGAGGACGCGCAGGCCACGGTCCGCGGCCGTGCGGCCGTAGTCGATCATCTCGGTGGGCATGCGGTGCGCCGAGACCACGTCGACCTCGACGGCGACGCCGAGCTCCTCGAGCACGTCGGCAGCCGCGTGCATGACGCGCCAGTCGGAGTCCGACCCCATGACGATGCCGACCACCGGCCGCCCGCCCGTCGCTGTGTCGCTCATGCGTTCCTCCTCGTGGCGTCTGCCGTCGGTGCTGCTACCCCGTCGTCGGCGTCCTCGCCCCGCAGCAGCGCGGCGGCACGGTTGGCCCGGGCGCGGACCTCGGCCAGGTCGCTGCCGCTCACGGTGACGTGCCCGAGCTTGCGCCCCGGGCGGATCTCCTTGCCGTACAGGTTGACCTGGACGGCGGGGTCGGCCAGCACGTCGGGCAGGGCGTCGGTGAGCGCCGTGAGCCGCGACCCGAGGACGTTCACCATGACGGTCCACCGTGCCACCGGGGAGGTCGAACCGAGCGGCAGGTCGAGCACCGCACGCAGGTGCTGGGCGAACTGGCTCGTGACCGCTCCGGTGATGGTCCAGTGCCCCGAGTTGTGCGGTCGCATGGCGAGCTCATTGACGAGCACGGCGCCGTCGACCTCGAACAGCTCGACGGCGAGCACACCGGTGAGGTCCAGCGCCGTCGCGATCTGCTCGGCGACCGCCTGGGCGTGCGCGGCCAGCGCGGGGTCCAGGCCGGGCGCGGGAGCGAGCACCTCGGCGCAGACGCCGTCGCGCTGCACGGACTCCACGACCGGGTAGGCGGCGACCTCGCCGGAGGGCCGCCGTGCGACCACCGCGGCGAGCTCGCGCACGAACGGCACCTTCTCCTCGACGAGCAGGGCCGGCCCGTCGAGGGCGGCCGAGGCGATCCACTCGCCCACGTCGGCGCTCCCCCGCACCACCCGCACACCCTTGCCGTCGTAGCCACCCCGCGCGGTCTTCACGACGGCCGCGCCGCCGTGCGCGGCGACGAACGCGTCCAGCGCCGCGCGCGCCGCCTCGGGGTCGCGGGGCAGCGCCGCCCACGCCGGGCAGGCCACGCCGAGCTCGGTGAGCCGGCGACGCATGACGATCTTGTCCTGGGCCGCCTCGAGCGCGTGCGGCCCGGGGCGCACGGGCACACCGGCGTCGGAGACCTGGTGCAGCAACGCGTGCGGGACGTGCTCGTGCTCGAACGTGAGCACGTCCGCGGGCCGGCGCTCGGCGTCGCCCAGCGCGACGGCGGACACAGCCGCGGCGTCGGCGGACGCACCGTGCGGGGCGTCGACGACCACCTGCCCCGCGGACGCCCCCGCGCCCTCGACGAGCACGCGGAGCGTCACGCCCAGCTCCGCTGCGGCTGGCGCCATCATGCGCGCGAGCTGTCCGCCACCGACCACTGCCACCACGAGTTCTCCCACGGGCACCCAGGGTAGACGCTTCCCGGCGCTACCCTCGGTGCATGACCAGCAGCGCACCCCCGACGCTCGAGGGCGAGCGGCCGACACCGACGTCCGGGCGGGCCGTGCGCCTGGCGGCGCGCCTGGCCGAGCTCGCGCGCTTCGGGTCGGTGGGGGCCGTCGCGTTCGTCGTCGACCTCGGTCTGTTCAACCTGCTGCGGTTCGGCCCGGGCGACCTCCTCGAGCACAAGCCGCTGACGGCGAAGGTGATCTCGGTCGCGGTCGCGACCCTCGTGTCGTGGCTCGGCAACCGGTACTGGACCTTCGCCGCGCGACGCACCGCCAACCACGTGCGCGAGCTCGCGGGCTTCGCGGTGGTGAACATCGGGGGGATGGGCATCGCCGTGGCCTGCCTGGCGTTCTCGCACTACGTGCTGGACCTGCGCTCGCCCCTCGCGGACAACATCAGCGCGAACGGCGTCGGCCTCGTGCTCGGGATGGTGTTCCGGTACCTCGCCTACCGCCACTGGGTCTTCACGGCACCCGCCGAGCAGGCTCCCGCACCGCGCGGCTGAGCAGGATCTGTCAGGCCGGCGGGCGCCGTCGTCGGCCCCACCCGCTGGACACCACGCTGCCCACCGGCAGCACGACCGACGGGTCGAGGCTCTTCGGGACGCCCGAGAGGAACAGCGCGAACACCGCGGGGCGGCGCTGGGCGAGCTCGAGGCGCCCGCCGTCGGCGGCGGCGAGGTCGCGGGCGAGCGCCAGCCCGAGGCCGGTCCCCGCGCCGGACGTGACCTCGCGCTCGAAGATGTGGGGGGCGAGCTCGTCGGGCACGCCGTCGCCCTCGTCGGCCACCTCGACGACGACGGCGCCGCTCGTCCCCCCGCGCGAGCGCACGGTCGTGGTCCCGCCGCCGTGCTTGAGCGAGTTCTCGATGAGGGTCGCGAGCACCTGGGCGAGCCCGCCCGGCGAGGCGAGCACCCGGGTGCTCTCGTCGATGTCGACCACCAGCCGGCGGCCGGCCTGCTCGAACGTCGGCCCCCACTCCTCGGCCTGCTGCGCGACGACGTCGAGCAGGACGAGCGCCTCGTTGGTGCCGCCGAGGGCGCGCCGCGACCGGCTGAGGAGGTCGTCGACGACGACGACCAGCCGTTCGATCTGCTCGAGCGAGATGCGCGCCTCCTCCTGGACCTCCGGGTTGTCCGGCGCGGCCAGGGCCATCTCCTCGATCCGCATGGTCAGGGCCGTCAGCGGCGTCCGCAGCTGGTGCGAGGCGTCCGAGGCGAACTGCCGCTCGACGGCCAGCCGCGAGGCCATCCGGTCCGAGGACCGCGCGAGCTCCGCGGCGACGAGGTCGATCTCCTCCACGCCCGACGCCTCGACGTGCGGTCGGACCTGGCCGGAGCCGAGCTGCTCCGCCGAGGCAGCGAGGTACAGCAGCGGCGCGGACAGCCGGTTCGCCTGCCAGATGGCCACGAGGATGCCCGCGCCCACGGCCACGACCGACGCCACGATCACCAGCACGACGATCTGCGCGCTGCGCAGGTACAGGTCCCACTGCGACACCTGGACGTAGACGAGCGCGTTGCTGTCCGTCAGGTTCGCGACCTCCTGGGTCTGCCCCGTGATCTCCTCGCCCGCGGTGATGCGCTCACCCGTGGGCGTGACGACCTGGATGTACGCCGACAGCCGCCCCTCCCCGCCGACGTGGGGCTCGAGCGACTCCACGGTGACCTGGTCGTCCCGGGTGAGACGTCCCTCGATCGTGCGAGAGATGTTCTGCGCGCGGATCTGGAGCTCGCGCAGCTCGTTGTTCTTGACGAGCTGCGCGCCGAGGAACGCGAGCGGGAAGCCGAGCAGGAGGACAGCGACCGCGACCGCCGAGACGGTCGCCAGGATCACCCGGCGACGCATCGAGGGTCAGCCGACGCCGGTCTCGAACCGGAAGCCGAGGCCGCGCACGGTCGAGATGTAGCGCGGGGCGTTTGCGTCGTCGCCGAGCTTGCGGCGCAGCCACGACACGTGCATGTCGAGCGTCTTGGTCGAGCCCACGAGCTCCGAGCCCCACACTTCGCGCATGAGCGTGTCGCGCACGACGACGCTCCCGGCGCTGCCCACGAGCACGCGCAGCAGCTCGAACTCCTTGGTCGTCAGGTGCAGCTCGCGCTCACCCTGGAACGCGCGGTGGGCGGCCACGTCGACGCGCACGTCCTGGGCGCGCAGCTCCTCGTCCACCTCGACCTCGCCGTGCGTGCGGCGCAGCAGCGCGCGCACCCGGGCCAGGAGCTCAGCGAGCCGGAACGGCTTGGTGACGTAGTCGTCGGCGCCAGCGTCGAGCCCGACGACGAGGTCCACCTCGTCCGCCCGTGCGGTCAGCACGAGGATCGGCGTCGTCAGACCCTGGCTGCGGATCGCCCGGGCGACGTCCAGCCCGTCCATGTCCGGGAGACCGAGGTCGAGCACGACCAGGTCCGCGGAGCCGACGTTGTCGATCGCTCCCTGTCCCGTGCCCTGGACCACGACGTCGTAGCCCTCGCGGGTGAGCGCACGCGCCAACGGTTCGGCGATCGCCGGGTCGTCTTCTGCCAAGAGCACATGGGTCATGTCGCCATGGTAGGTCATGGCGTCCTCTTGGCACGTCCTTGACGCGCAAGGCTGACGTCGCCCTCCTCACAATGGTCCCGGGGGATGACGCGCGGGCCCGGGGCGGCGACCTAGGGTGAACGGCGTGGAGGAGACGACAGGGACGCGCCGATGGCTGCGCGAGCACCCGCGGACCGTGGACGGCACGGTTGCCCTGCTCGTCGGGCTCATGCTGGCCAGCACCGCGGGGATCTACCTCGGCGCCCTGCCTGCCGCTGTGGCATCGGTCGCGCTCCTCGCGCCGCTGGCCTTCCGCCGCACCAACCCGGTGGCCTCCGCCGTCTCCGTCTACGCGATCGCCGCGGCCTTCACGCCCATGGCGCACATCATCCTCACGCCCGCGATCGTCGCCGTCTGCTGGGCCCTGCACTCGGTCACCGTCCGCGGCCCGCGCTGGGCCCGGCGCCTCGCGCTCCTCGGCGCGCTCCTCGGCGTCGGGATCGGCTCGGCCCAGGTGACGGGTCAGTCGAACGGCGGGCTGGGCGAGGCGGTGAGCTACGCCTTCTTCGGCACCATGCTCGTGCTCACCGTATGGGCGTTCGCCTTCGCGCGCCGCTCCCGGCTGACCACCGTGCAGGCGCTCGAGGACCGCGCCCGCCAGCTTGAGACCGAGCACGAGCAGCTCGCGCGCCTCGCCGCCGCGGCGGAGCGCACCCGCATCGCACGGGAGATGCACGACATCGTCGCCCACTCGCTGTCGGTGATGATCGCGCAGGCCGACGGCGGCAGGTACGCGGCCGCCGCGAACCCGGACGCCGCAGCGCACGCGCTCGGGACGATCGCCGAGACCGGGCGTGACGCCCTCGCCGACATGCGGCGACTCCTCGGCGTCCTGCGCACGGACCAGACCGATGACGACGCCGACGGCGCGAGCGGGTCGACCACGGGCGGGACGAGGTCCCCCGAGCGTGCCCCGCAGCCCGCGAGCGGGGACATCGAACAGCTCCTCGAGCAGATGCGTGAGAGCGGCCTGCGCGTCTCCCTCGTCCGCATGGGCACCGCGCGCCCGCTGCCGCCCGGCGTCGGGCTCGCGCTGTACCGCGTGTGCCAGGAGTCCCTGACCAACGTCCTCAAGCACGCCGGTCCTGACCCGGCGGTAACCGTGCTGCAGCAGTGGAACGCGGCGAGCGTGGTCCTCGAGGTCGCCGACGACGGCCGCGGCGCCGCTGCGACCTCGGACGGGGCCGGGCACGGCGTGCTCGGGATGTCGGAGCGCGCGGCCATGTTCGGTGGCACCCTGGTCTCCGGCCCGCGCCCCGGCGGCGGGTTCCGCGTGCGCCTCACCCTTCCCCTCCCCGACCGGAGCGAGCGATGACCGACCTCCCCGCACCTGACCAGATCCGTGTGGCCCTGGTCGACGACCAGCAGCTCGTGCGCGCCGGCTTCCGGATGGTGATCGACTCTCAGCCCGACCTGCACGTGGTGGCCGAGGCCGGGGACGGCGACGAGGCCGTGCGGCTGCTGACGCCGCTGCGCCCCGACGTCGTGCTCATGGACGTGCGGATGCCCGGCACCGACGGGCTCACGGCGACCGCGCGCCTGGCGGAGGCGTGGGCCCGCCCCAGTGCCGCCGGCGCCCAGTCACGGATCATCGTGCTGACGACCTTCGACCTCGACGAGTACGTGCTCGAGGCCATCCGGGCGGGAGCGAGCGGCTTCCTGCTCAAGGATGCCCCGCCCGAGGAGATGCTGGGCGCGATCCGGACGGTGCACCGCGGGGACGCCGTGATCGCGCCGTCGAGCACGCGCCGGCTGCTCGAGCACATGTCCACCGCGCTCACGGGCGACGCCCCCGCCGACCCGGCCGACGACGCCCGCCTCGGCAGCCTCACCGAGCGCGAGCGCGAGGTCCTCGTGCTCATGGCCCGAGGTCGCTCGAACACCGAGATCGGCACGGACCTGTTCGTCGCCGAGGCGACCGTCAAGACCCACGTGGGCCGCGTGCTCGCCAAGCTCGGCGCGCGCGACCGGGTGCAAGCGGTGGTGACCGCCTACGAGTCCGGGCTGGTCCGTCCCGGATCCTGAAGCGCGCCGGGGGCGGGGGGCCCCGACTTCGACGCCGCGGTGCCGGAGGGAAGCTTGTCCGGGTTGAGGACGATCGCGATCTCCGCAACCAGACCGGCCGCGACGGCGACGTCGACGACCGCCGTGATCGCGCCGTCCTCGCGCAGGACTAGACCGCGGCGGCCGTTGACCGGCTCGAACGCGACCTCGGGCGACCTCCCGTGCCGTGCCTGCCCGCCGAGGACCCCGAGGAGGAACCGCGCCACCTGCTCTGCACCGACGACGGCTCGCCGAGCCGCGTGCACGTGGCCTCCGCCGTCCGACCGGGTGATGACATCGGGCGCCAGCACCCGGGTGAGCGCGTCCACGTCACCCGTCCGGCACGCGTCGGCGAAGGCCCGGACCGCCCGGTCCCGCTCCGGACCGTCGACGGCGAAGCGCGGGCGGCCGCGCAGGTGGCGCCGAGCCGACGTGGCGAGCTGTCGGCATGCCTCGGGCGTCCGGTCCAGGATCGCCGCGACCTCGACGAAGGTCAGCGCGAAGACGTCGTGCAGGATCAGCGCCGTGCGCTCCGCGGGGGTGAGCTGTTCCATCGCGGTCAGGAGCGCGAAGGACACGGACTCGTCCAGGGTGACGACATCCTCGGGAGCAGCCGCACGTCCCGCGCCTCGAGGGGCGACCGCGTCACCGAGCACCGGCTCGGGGAGCCAGATGCCCGCGTACGACTCGCGCCGGGCGCGCGCCGAACGGAGCCGGTCGACGCTCAGCCGGCTCACGACCGTCGTGAGCCATGCCACCGGTTCGCGCACGTCGCCCTGCTCCGGGAGGGCGGACCAGCGCTCGAGAGCGTCCTGGACGGCGTCCTCCGCGTCGTGGACGGAACCCAGGAGCCGGTACGCGACCCCGATCAGGTGGCGGTGCACCGCGCCACCAGGGCCGAGGTTGTCGGTGACGGTCATGCCCCGGCTCGCGCGCGCTGGGGACGCGGCCCTGGCGGCACGACGTACGACCCGGGGCGTCGCCGCTCGCGCTCGACCGCCGCCACCGCCATGCGGGTGATCTGCTCCTTCACGAGCGCGGCAGGGCGCCCGTGCAGGGCGAGCGGCAATGGCGTGTCGTCAGGCTTCACGAGCTGAACGTACCCGCCCGCACGACCGAGGCTGAGGCACTGCACCAGATAGCCGACCGGACGTGCGACCACCGGCTCGTGGCGCACGAGCGCCAGCACCGTGTCCTGGGCCCGACGGCCGAGCGCCAGAGCGGACGCGCACGAAGGGCGCAGGTGCCCCCCGACGACGTCCGGCAGCGACACGGCATCCCCGGCGCCCACGATGTCCGGATGCCCGAGCGTCCGCAGCGCGCCGTCGACCAGTAGCCGGCCGCGGCCGTCGACCGGGAGCCCGCTCGACGCCGCGAGCTCGGGCGTCGTGAGCGGGCCGGCCCACAGGCAGAGGTGGGCCGGCACGACGGTCCCGTCGGCCAGGGTGACGGCGTCCCGCCCGACAGCCACCACCGTGGCGGACGTCCGCAGCGCGACGCCGAGCTCGCGGATGGTGCGCTCCACCCGCCCGCGGGCACGTGCCGGGCTGCCGGGGAGCAGGACGCCGGCGCTGACGAGGGTCACCTGCAGGTCGGGGCGCGCCTGGGCCACCTCGCTCGCCGTCTCGACCCCGGTCATCCCCGCGCCGACCACGACGACAGCACGTCCCGGCGCGAGCCCGGCGAGGTCCTGGCGGGCCAAGGCGGAATCCTCGGCGCACGCGACCACGCGGGCGTGGGGGTCCACGGCCGCGGGACGGGCTCCGCTGCCGACGGCGTAGACGAGGACGGAGTAGCCCAGCACGGTCGAGCGATCGACCTCGACCTCCCGTGCGTCTGGGTCGATGCGCGTCGCGTACCCGTCGACGACCTCGACCTCCGGATGGAGCAGGTCATCGAGCGCCCGCGTCACCCCGCCCACCGACCCCGCGATCAGCTGGTGCAGCCGGACCCGCTCCACGAACTGTGCCCCCGGCGCCACGAGCACGACGCGCACGGACGCCGCCTCGTCGGGACGCAGGGCAGCTCTGACGCCGTTCGCCGTCATGATCCCGGCGTACCCCGCGCCGAGCACGAGCACGGTCTGCGAGCCGCCCGGGTTGCCCCTGGTCGGCCGTGCACGATCGGTCATGGTTCCTCCTCGTGGGTGTCCTTCTCACCCGTATGACGAGGCAGGAGGCCAGAGTGTGAGGTCGGCCCGGGCGGTGTACGACCACGGGATGACACCAGCGCGCGCAGGACCCGCCCGGAGCCCGATGCGAGCAGCTGGCCTCGGTCCGTAGCGTCGAGAACGTGCGCAGGACCGTGCACGACGTCGATCGAAGGACCCTCATGGACACCACCGTCTACCAGCCCACCGCGACCGGGACCGCCGTGCGCGCCCGCGCCCTGACCAAGGTCTACGGCACCGGCGAAGCCGCCGTCATCGCCCTGGACAACGTCGACGTGGACTTCGCGGCCGGACGCTTCACCGCCATCATGGGCCCCTCCGGCTCGGGCAAGTCCACCCTCATGCACCTGCTCGCCGGCCTCGACACCGCCACCAGCGGCCAAGCGTTCCTCGGCGAGACCGAGATCACCGCCCTGGGCGACAACGCCGTCACCGAGCTGCGCCGCACCCGCGTCGGCTTCGTCTTCCAGTCCTTCAACCTCCTGCCCATGTTCACCGCCGAGCAGAACATCGTCCTGCCCCTGGACCTGGGCAACGCCAAGGTCGACCGCGCGTGGCTGGCCACCCTCGTCGACACCCTCGGCCTGCGCGACCGCCTCACCCACCGCCCCTCCGAGCTCTCCGGCGGCCAGCAGCAACGCGTGGCCATCGCCCGCGCCCTGATCGCCCAGCCCGAGGTCGTCTTCGCCGACGAACCCACCGGCAACCTCGACTCCCGCTCCGGCGCCGAGGTCCTCAGCTTCCTGCGCCGCTCCGTGCGCGAGCTCGGGCGCACCATCATCATGGTCACCCACGACCCCGCCGCCGCCGCCTACGCCGACCGCGTCGTGCTCATCGCCGACGGCCGCATCGCCGGCGACATCTCCGACCCCACCCCCGAAGCCGTCCTGGCCGGCCTCGACGCCCTGCGCACCGTCGAGGCCCCCACCGAGGCCACCCGATGATCCGCCTCACCCTGGCCCAGATGCGCCGCTCCGTCGGCAGACTCACCGCCGCCGGCATCGCGATCGCCCTCGGCGCCGCCTTCGTCGCCGCCACCCTGCTGGCCGGGAACGCCATCCAGCGCGGGACCTACGACGCGCTGAGCGCCGCGTGGGGCAAGGCTGACCTCGTCATCGACGCGGACATGACCGCCGAGGGCCTGGCCGAGCGCGACCTCGAGGCCGTGGCCGCTCTCGACGGCGTCGCCGCCGTCGGCGCGCACCACGAGACGTACCAAGAGGTCACCTTCGGGGCGACCAACACCTACCTCTACGCCGTCGCGACCAAGGGCGACCCGTCGCTCGACGCGCAGACCGTGAGCGCGGGCCGCGCACCGGCCGCACCGGGCGAGATCGCCCTGCCCGTGTCCTTCGCCGAGCGGGTGGGCGCCGTCGTCGGCGACGAGCTCGCGGTCACCATCGACATCTGGGAGGACGAGGCCTACCGCACCGAGGTTCGCCGGGTCGAGATCGTCGGCCTGCTCGACGACCCCTACAACGCCTACGCCTCCCAGAGCGGCGCCGCCGTCGCCACCGCCGAGGAGCTGCTCTCCTGGAACGTGAACGACGCGATGGTCAGCGCCGCCTGGCACGCGAGCGTCGCAGTCTCCGACTCGGCCGACACGACGGAGGTCCAGCGCGAGATCCAGACGATGCTCGGCGCAGCGCTCGGGCCCCAGGCACAGGTGCTGACGCGAGACGAGTACGCGCGCGGCCTCGCGGCCGAGTTCACCGGCGGCGAGGACGTCATGACCGCCGTCGTGCTCGGGTTCGCAGCCCTGTCGTTGCTGGTCGCCGGGCTCGTCATCTCCAACACCTTCCAGGTGCTGGTCGCCCAGCGCGCCCGCACCCTCGCGCTGCTGCGCTGCGTCGGAGCGAACAAGCGCCAGCTCCGGCTGTCGGTGCTGCTCGAGGCGAGCCTGCTCGGGCTCGCCGCCGGCGTGCTCGGCCTGCTCGTCGGTGCCGGGGTCGCCCAGGCGTCCCTCAGCATCCTGGGATCGATGGACCTCGACGTTCCGCTGCCTGCCTGGATCGAGGTGACACCGACCGTCGTGGTGGTACCGCTGCTCGCCAGCCTGCTCGTGACGACCATCGCTGCGCTCGCTCCCGCGCGAGCGGCGAGCCGCACGTCTCCGCTGGCTGCGCTGCGCCCGCTCGACCCGCCGACGGTCCGCAGCAGGTCCGGGCGCATCGGCATCGTCATCTCGGCGCTCCTGATCCTCGCGGGCATCGGCTTCATGGGCCTCGGCATCGCCACGACCCGGATCGGCGGCGCGGAGATGGGCTTGCTCATCGCGTTCGGAGGCGGTGCGCTGTCCGTCGTCGGCGTCCTGGTCAGCACCGGCTTCTGGGTGCCCAAGGTCGCGGGGGCCGTCGGACGGCTCGTCGCCCGCGGCGGCCCCACGGCCCGCCTGGCGGCCGCGAACACCCTGCGCAACCCCCGGCGCACCGCGGCGACCAGCACGGCTCTGCTGATCGGCGTGACCCTCGTGGTCACCATGTCCACCGGTGCCGCGAGCGCGCGCAGCGCCCTGACCGCCGAGCTGGACTCGCAGTACCCGATGGACGTCTCGATCGAAGGCGGGGCCGCCGTCTCCTGGGAGGACGCGAGCGTGATCGACGCGAGCCTCGAGCCGACGCTGGTCGAGCAGGTTGCCGCGGTGGAGGGCGTCGACACGGTCGCGCCGTTCTCGATCGGCCTGACGTGGGACGACCGGCGGGGCACGATCACCGAGCTCGTGGGGGTCGACCCGGAGAAGGCCCGTGCGGCGTTCCACGCCGTCGACGCCCTCGCCGACCTCGACGACTCGACCGTGCTCATGGTCGCGAGCGACATGGAGGCGGCCAACATCGTCGAGGGTGCCGCCACGTCGTTCACCCTGCTGCCGGCGGGGCCCGTCCCGACCGCGGCCGCGGACCTCGAGGCGGGTGCCGAACAGGTGACGCTCACGGTGCACGAGTCGGACGTCGCCTACCGCGGGCCCGTCGTCACCCTGACAACCCTCGACCGGCTGACCCAGGCGACCGCGATCGACGGTGCGTGGGCGGGCCTCACCGAGGACGCCGACGAGGGCACGGCGACCAAGGAGATCCAGGAGGCCGTGAGCGAGTCCGGCGTCTATGTCTCCGGCGTGGCCGTCGAGCGCGCCGCGCTCGAGCGCGTGATCGACACGATGCTCGCGATCGTCGTCGGGCTGCTCGCCGTGGCCGTCGTCATCGCGCTGATCGGCGTCACCAACACGCTGTCCCTGTCGGTGATCGAGCGGCAGCGGGAGAGCGCGACGTTGCGCGCGATCGGGCTGACCAAGAAGCAGCTCCGTTCGAGCCTCGCCATCGAGGGCCTCCTGATCACCCTCGTCGGGTCGGTGCTCGGCATCGCGCTCGGCCTCGCGTACGGCTGGATCGGCACGACGGCGGCCCTCGGGCTGATCGGCGACGTCCGGCTCGCGGTCCCGTGGCGGGACCTCGGGCTCGTCCTCCTGGTCGGCCTCGCGGCCGGGCTCGGCGCCTCGGTGCTCCCGGCACGGCGCGCGGTCCGCACCTCCCCCGTGGAGGCGCTCGCCGTCGACTGATCGACATCGACGGCACGCTCAGGGCCGGTCGTGGTGCGCAGGGGCCACCGCGACCGGCCCTCGGGCGTCGGGATCCGTCTGGTGGTCGGGCGTGCTCAGGCGGCGTCGTCGTCGACGGCGGGGCGTGCCGAGCGGGTGGTCGCCTCCACGACCGCAGGGGTGAGCATCCCGACCAGGACGACGACGGCGACGCCTCCGAGCAGGAGCGGCGGGACCGACACGCTCTCCTGGAGCCAGGTCCCGGCGATCACGAGCTGGAACAGCTGCCAGGTGATCACGGGTGAGCGCGCGCCGCGGTGACCCGCGACGAGCGACCGCGCGCAGGCGACGAGGATCGCGGCCAGCCCCCACGCGAACGCCGCGAGGAACAGGCCGACCCCCACGCGGCCGTTCCCGGCGACCAGGTCGACGACGGCGGCGCCGCCCGCCACGACCAGCGCCACGACCTCCAGAGCGAGCCCGGCGAGGACGACGATCAGCAGGGGCGGGAGTCGGCGCGGGGAGGTGGGGGTCGGCACGCCCACACCCTACGCGACACGCTCCATACCCTAGAAGATGACTGTCAAGCAAACTCCGTGTGACAAATACCTCACGTCAGGGCGACAGAAATCCTCGGGGCGACCCTTGTGCTCCGACCTGCCAGGTGTGAACCTTGGTGAGGCCCATTTTCGTCAACACCTCGGCCAAGCCCTGCTCCCCCGCATCGTGGCTTGACCCGTGCCCAAGGAGACCCCCATGGATTGGCGTCACCGCGCAGCCTGCCTGACCGAAGACCCCGAGCTGTTCTTCCCCATCGGGAACACCGGGCCGGCACTGCTGCAGATCGAGGACGCAAAGGCTGTCTGCCGTCGCTGCGACGTCGTGGACACCTGCCTCAAGTGGGCGCTCGAGTCCGGTCAGGACGCGGGCGTCTGGGGCGGCCTGTCCGAGGACGAGCGCCGCGCCCTCAAGCGCCGCACCGCCCGCGCCCGTCGCGCGAGCTGAGTCCCGCACACACACCACCCGCGAAGGGCCGGCACCGCACGGTGCCGGCCCTTCGTGCGTCCGGCGTCGGGTGTCCGACGCTGGCGGCCTACTCCCGCTTGGGGTCGCGCAGGTCGACGCCGATCGCGACCACGGTGCCGCCGCCCGGGTTCTCGCCCCACGTGATGCTTCCCCGCAGCTCGTTCGTGACGAGCGTGCGCACGATCTGCGAGCCCAGGCCAGAGCCGGGCCCTTGCTCGGCCGGCAGCCCCACGCCGTCGTCGGTGATCGTGATCTCGAGGTGCGCCCCCTCCCGGGCGGCATCAATCTGCACGGTCCCCACAGCGCGCCCCTCGAAGCCGTGCTCGACGGCGTTGGTCACCAGCTCGGTCAGGACCAGCGCTAGCGCGGTCGCGTCCTCGGCCGGGACCTTCCCGAACGATCCCGTCGACACCGTCCGCACCTGGGTCCCGGCGGACGCGACGTCGGCCGCGAGCCGGAGCGCCCGGCCCACCATCCCGTCGAACTCGACCTCCTCGTCGAGCGTCTGCGAGAGGCTCTCGTGCACCAGCGCGATGGTGGCGACCCTGCGCATGGCCTCCTCGAGCGCCTCCTTGGCCTCGGGCACGTTCATGCGGCGCGCCTGCAGGCGGAGCAGCGCCGCGACGGTCTGCAGGTTGTTCTTCACCCGGTGGTGGATCTCCCGGATCGTCGCGTCCTTGGTGATGAGGTCGCGCTCGCGCCGCCGCACCTCGGTGACGTCGCGGCACAGCAGCACCGCGCCCATGCGCCGCCCGTCCTCGGTGATCGGCAGCGAGCGCACCGAGAGCGAGACCTTGGCGGACTCCACCTCGGTGCGCCAGGGCGCACGTCCCATCATCACCACGGGCAGCGACTCGTCGACCGGGGCGCGCTGCTCGATCAGCGCAGCCGTGACCTCGACCAGCGACTCGCCCACGAGCGGGCCGATCACGCCGAGGCGGTGGAAGCCCGACAGCGCGTTCGGGCTCGCGTAGAGCACCTCGCCCTCGGAGTTCAGCCGCACCAGGCCGTCGCCGACGCGGGGCGCGCCGCGGCGCGGCCCTGCCGACGAGTCCGGGTGCGGGAACTCGCCGCGCGAGATCATCCCCAGCAGGCCCTCGGCCGCCTCGACGTAGTTGAGCTCCAGCCGGCTCGGTGTGCGCCCCGACCCCAGGTAGGTCTGCCGCACGAGGACGGCGATCGGGTGCCCGTCGTGCACGACCGGGATGGCGTCCTCGCGCACGGCGAACGTGCCGAGCCAGCGCGGCTCGCGCTCGCGCTGGGAGCGCACCTCGCTCAGGGCCCGGGCCAGCTGCAACCGCTGCCCCTCCTGCGCGAGCGAGCCGACGATGTCGTCGTAGTGCACGGTCGCACCGGTGCTCGGTCGGCAGTGGGCGATCGCCACGAACTCCCCATCGGCAGCCGGGAGCCACAGCACCAGGTCGGCGAAGGCGAGGTCGGAGATCACCTGCCAGTCACCGACCAGCAGCTGCAGCCAGTTGACGTCGGGCTCCGAGAGCTCGGCGTGGCGGGAGATCAGCTCACTCATCGCGGACACCGCCCCAGCCTACGAGGGCGCGCACACTCCTGGAGCGCTAGTCTCGACATCGACCGCACCCGCCAGCACCGCCCCGGAGGAACCGTGCACCTGCACCACGAGCAGACGCTGCCGCTCGACGTCACCGCGGCGGGCCGCCTGCTCTCCGACGCCGACTTCGTCGCGCACCGTGCCTCGGCCACCGGGGCGCGCGTGGACGACGCCCTCGTCACGGGCAGCCCGGACTCCAGCTTCACGGTGACGGTCCGCCGCTCGGTGCCGTCGGACCAGATCCCCGCGCAGGCGCGGGCATTCGTCGGCGACAGGCTCGAGATCCGGCAGGTCGAGGCGTGGGAGCCGCAGTCCGGTGACCGACGCACCGGCACCGTGGTCCTCGAGATCACGGGCACGCCCGTGCGGCTCACCGGCACGCTGCTCCTCGAGGCATCCCCGGACGGCGCGGTGCTCCGGTACGACGGCGAGCTCAAGGCGTCGGTCCCCCTGTTCGGCGCGGCCATCGAGAAGTCGGCCGCCGAGCAGATCGTCCGCACGATCACGCTCGAGAAAGACGCCACGGCGGCGTGGATCGAGCGCCACAACCTCGGCGATGCCTGACCCGACCGGCTGAGCACCCGCGCGCTTGGCACCCCGGGCGCCCGCCCAAGCACCGCCGAGTCCGATAGTCGCCACCCGACTCCGACAGCACCTCGTGTCGGATTCGGGGCCCAGCTATCGGGCTCGCGCCTTTGCGGCCTGGCTGTCGCGCGTGGCCGTTGGAGCGCGGCGCGCCTTCGGCAGCGCGGTCGGGGCGCCCCGAAACGTGCCCTGGGTCACGTTTCGATCACGTTACGGTGACGGCTCGGCGGCATCCTGCGGGGTTTCCCCGCATCGGTCCATGGCGGCCTTGACAGCGCTCCCACACCCCGGGCACGATCGGTCACCAGGCGCGTGGGAACGCTTCCACTCCATCGGTATGGAAGCGTTTCCAGGCCACGTGCGGCTCGACCGAGACCGCACCCGCAGACGATCCGGCGACGACGCCGGTCGGGGACGAAGGAGTCACCAGTGCGCAGGAACATTCCCAGGACGTGGACGGCGGCGGTGGGCGTCGCGGCGCTCGCCCTGACCCTCACGGCCTGCTCGGACGACAGCAGCGGCACGACGACGCCGGGCGGCAGCACCGCGGGCGGCAGCGGCGAGAAGATCACGCTCACCGTCGCGACCTTCAACGACTTCGGCTACACGGACGAGCTCCTCCAGGAGTACATGGACGCGAACCCGAACGTCACGATCGTGCACAACCGCGCTGCGGAGTCGAAGGACGCGCGCGCCAACCTGACCACGCGCATCGCCTCGGGCGGCGACGGTCTCGCCGACATCGAGGGCATCGAGATCGACTGGATGCCCGAGCTCTCCCAGGTCCCCGACTCGTTCGCCGACCTCGAGACGGACTCCATCAAGGGCCGCTGGCTGGACTGGAAGGAAGCCCAGGGCCGCACGCCGGACGGCAAGCTCATCGGCTACGGCACCGACATCGGCCCCGAGGCCATCTGCTACCGCTCCGACCTGTTCAAGGAGGCCGGCCTGCCCACCGACCGCGACGAGGTCGCCGAGCTCCTCGGCGGCGCCGACGCCACGTGGGAGGACTACTTCTCCGCCGGGCGCGACTTCGTCGCCAAGTCCGACGCGGCCTGGTTCGACTCCGCCAACGCGACGTTCCAGGGCATGATCGGCCAGGTCGCCGCCGCGTACGAGGACCCCGCCACGGGCGAGCCCACCGACCTCGCCGCGAACCAGGAGGTCAAGGGCCTGTACCTCGACGTCCTCGCGGCCGCCAAGGACCTGTCGGGTGGCATGAACCAGTGGAGCGGCGACTGGGACGCCGCGTTCCAGAACGACGGCTTCGCGACGATGCTCTGCCCCGCGTGGATGCTCGGTCCGATCGAGGAGCGCGCCGGCGGCATCGAGGGCTGGGACATCGCTGACGTCTTCCCCGGCGGCGGCGGCAACTGGGGCGGCTCGTACCTGACCGTCCCCGCGAACGGCAAGAACGTCGACGAGGCCATCAAGCTCGCCGACTGGCTGACCGCTCCGGAGCAGCAGGCCAAGGCGTTCGACAACGCCGGCACGTTCCCGAGCCAGCTCGAGGCGCAGAAGTCCGAGTCGGTCACGGCCGCCACGAACGACTTCTTCAACGACGCTCCGATGGGGACGATCTTCTCCTCGCGGGCACAGGCGCTGACGGCGGACTCGCTCCCGTTCAAGGGTGCGAACTACTTCGCCATCCACCAGGCCGTCCAAGACGCCATCACCCGCGTGGACGTGGACAAGTCTGAGGACCCGGAGACCGCCTGGAACGGCGCCATCTCCACCTTCGAGGAGCTCGGTTTCTGAGCCTGACCTGACCTCCGACGCCGTCGCGTGGCGCCAGGGTTTCTCCCCCCTGGCGCCACGCGGCGCGTGGCACCAGCCCGATCCGAAGGAACTCCCATGGCCGTCCTGACCCCACAGCCGCTGCAGGCCACGCCGCAGCCGGACCCCGACCGACCCCCGCGACGCATCGCGTTCAGCCAGAAGCTCGGCCGCTGGGACCTGAAGCTCTCGCCGTACCTGTACATCTCGCCGTTCTTCCTGCTGTTCGCCCTGACGGGCCTGTTCCCGTTCCTGTACACGGTGTACGTGTCGTTGCACGACTGGCACCTGCTTACCGGCCAGGGCGAGTTCGTCGGCCTGCAGAACTTCCGCGACGTCCTCGGTCAGGACTCCTTCTGGCTCGCGCTGCGCAACACCTTCTCCATCTTCCTGCTGTCGTCCGTGCCGCAGGTGCTCGCCGCGATCATCATCGCCGCGATGCTCGACGCGAACCTCCGTGCGAAGACGTTCTGGCGCATGGGTGTCCTGCTGCCGTACGTCGTCGCTCCCGTCGCCGTCGGCCTGATCTTCTCCCGCATGTTCGGCGACCAGTACGGCGCGATCAACGAGCTCCTCGGCGCCATCGGCATGGACCCGATCATGTGGCACTCCGAGACCCTGCCGAGCCACCTCGCGATCGCGAGCATGGTCAACTTCCGCTGGACCGGCTACAACGCGCTGATCTTCCTCGCTGCGATGCAGGCCGTCCCGCGCGACCTCTACGAGGCCGCGACGCTCGACGGCGCCGGCCGAGTCCGCCAGTTCTTCTCCGTGACCGTCCCGCAGCTGCGCGCGACCATCATCTTCGTCGTTATCACCTCGACGATCGGCGGCCTGCAGATCTTCGACGAGGTCCGCGTGTTCGACAGCGAGGGCCGCGGAGGCGCGAGCGGCCAGTGGCTGACCGTCACCCTCTACCTCTACAACCTCGGCTGGGGCAACCAGAAGAGCTTCGGGCGCGCGAGCGCCGTCGCCTTGATCCTGTTCGCGATCATCATCGTGATCGGACTCCTGAACTTCTGGCTCACCAACCGCATCTCGTCCGCCGGCACCCGCGCCGCCCGCCGCGCGACGCCGGCCCTCAGGAGGATCCGATGAGCTCGCTGCCCGTCATCGCACAGACGGCCGGACCCGGCGCCGCACGCGTCGCGGCCCGCCGCCGCAAGGTCAAGGCCGCCGGCACCAACCGCCGCCCCGGCTGGGTGACCTACCTGATCCTCGGCACCGTGCTGCTGATCTCGGCCTACCCGATCTACTACACGTTCCTGCTCGCCTCGAGCGACCAGGTGACGATCTCGCAGCACCCGATCCCGGACCTGATCCCGGACGGCCTGCTCATGGACAACGTGCAGCGCGTACTGAACTCGGACATCCCCCTGGTCAAGGGCGTCGTGAACTCGTTCATCGTCGCGCTCGTGCAGGTTGCGGCCGTCGTGATGTTCTCCACGCTGGCTGGCTACTCGTTCGCCAAGCTGCGCTTCCGTGGCCGCAAGCCGCTGCTCGTGTTCGTCGTGGCGACCATGGCGATCCCGACCCAACTGGGTGTCGTCCCGCTCTTCATCGTGATGCGGGACATCGGCTGGTCCGGGCACCTCGCCGCGGTGATCGTGCCCGGCATCGTCACGGCGTTCGGCGTGTTCTGGATGACCCAGTTCCTCGAGAACGCCTTGCCCTACGAGCTCATCGAGGCCGCCCGCGTGGACGGCGCGTCGATGATCCGCACCTTCTGGCACGTCGCGATGCCTGCCGCGCGCCCTGCGGCCGCGATGCTCGCCCTGTTCACATTCATCGGCAGCTGGACCAACTACTTCTGGCCGTCGATCATCCTCAACAACCAGAACCCCACGCTGCCCATGGTCGTGCGCCAGCTCCAGTCCAGCTACTTCCAGGACTACTCGCTGATCATGGCCGGCGTCCTGCTCTCCACGCTCCCGCTGCTCGTGGTGTTCGTCTTCGCAGGTAAGCAGCTCGTCTCCGGAATCATGGCAGGAGCAGTCAAGGGATGACCCCCTCAGCACAGTCGACGCAGCAGCAGCCGAGCGCGACGCACAACCCCCACCCGGCCGCGTACACGCAGGGCAAGCACCTCGCCAGCACCGACGCGGTCCCCTTCCCCGACGGCTTCCTCTGGGCCGCGGCCACCTCGAGCTATCAGGTCGAGGGCGCCGCGCACGAGGACGGACGCACCGACAGCGTCTGGGACGCCTTCACCCGCGTGCCCGGGGCCGTCCTCTCGGGCCACGACGGCGAGGTCGCGTGCGACCAGTACCACCGTTACGTCGAGGACGCGGACCTCATGCGCTCGATGAACCTCGGCGCGTACCGCTTCTCGATCTCGTGGGCCCGCGTCTGCCCCGACGCCGGCCCCGTCAACCCGAAGGGCCTCGACTACTACTCGCGGCTCGTGGACACGTTGCTCGAGCGGGACATCCTGCCCTGGGTCACCCTGTTCCACTGGGACCACCCCCAGTCCCTCGAGGCGAGCGGCGGCTGGGGCAACCGGGACACCGCGCTCAAGTTCGTCGACTACTCCCTCGCGGTGCACGAGGCCCTCCAGGACCGCGTGTCGGTGTGGACCACGCTCAACGAGCCGTGGTGCTCCTCGATGCTCAGCTACGGCGGCGGCACGCACGCTCCCGGTGACCGCGACTACGGCAAGGCACTGGCGGCCGCGCACCACCAGCTGCTCGGGCACGGGCTGGTCGTCCAGGAGCTGCGTCAGCGTCAGCCGCAGGCCGAGCTCGGCATCACGCTGAACTTCACGGTGGCAGACCCGGTCGACCCGGCCGACCCGCGGGACGTGGACGCGGCTCGCCGGATCGACGGGCAGTTCAACCGTCTGTTCGCCGACCCGATCTTCCGCGGTGCCTATCCGCTGGACCTGCTCGAGGACCTCGAGGCCGAGGGCCTGCGGAGCGGCTTCGAGGAGAAGATCCAGGACGGCGACATGGCGGCGATCTCGAGCCCGATCGACGCGCTCGGCGTGAACTACTACCACGGCGAGGAGGTCTCCTACCGGGCGTACCCCGAGCCGTTGCAGGGGTCCGCCCCCGTCGAGCGCCCCACGCAGTCCCCGCACGCCGCCGCGCACGGCATCCACGGCCGCAACCGCGGCCTGCCGCACACGGCGCAGCAGTGGGAGGTGCAGCCCGAGGGCATGACGCGACTGCTGCTCCGCCTGCAGGAGGAGTACACAGGTCCGGCCGGCACGGCGCTGTACATCACCGAGAACGGCTGCGCGTACGACGACGTCCCCGACGCCCACGGCTACGTCGAGGACACGGACCGCCTCGAGTTCTACGACGTGCACCTGCGTGCTGTGCGGGACGCGATGGAGGCCGGTGCCGACGTGCGCGGGTACTTCGCCTGGTCGCTGCTCGACAACTTCGAGTGGGCGTGGGGCTACCACCAGCGGTTCGGCATCGTGCGCGTCGACTTCGAGACGCAGGAACGCACGGTCAAGGCGAGCGGCAAGTGGTTCTCCGAGGTCGCCCGCACCAACGTCGTCCCGGCCCGGGGGACCTCCGGGCGCTGAGGAAGCCGCTGCGCGGTGGAAAGATGTCCACGTGACCACGATCTCTGCCACCGCGCAGCCGACCCTCGATGAGGTCGCCGCCGCCGCGGGAGTCTCCCGCTCCACGGCCTCCCGCGCGCTCAACGGGGGCGCCCGCGTCTCCCCCCAGGCCCAGGCCGCCGTCGACGACGCCGCCGCCCGGCTCGGCTACGTGCCGAACCGGGCGGCGCGCTCGCTCGTCACCCGCCGGACCGACTCGATCGCCCTCGTCGTCCCCGAGCCTGACGAGCGCGTGCTGTCCGACCCGTTCATCGGCGGCACGTTGCGCGGGGTCGGTGCTGCGCTCGCCGCGACGGACCTGCAGCTGCTGCTCATCATCGCCCGGCCGGGCGAGTCGCCCCGACGCCTGGCGCGGTACCTGCGTGCCGGCCACGTCGACGGCGTCGTGATCGCGTCCCACCACCGCGAGGACGGCCTCGAGGAGGCAGTCCTCGCGAGCCCGGTCCCCGCCGTGTTCGTGGGGCGTCCCTTCGCAGCGACCGAGGGACTGATCTACACCGACGTCGACAACCGGGCGGGCGCCCGGCAGGCGGTCCAGCACCTGGTCGACACGGGCCGCACGCGCATCGCGCACATCGCGGGGCCGGCAGACATGGCCGCCGGGCTCGACCGCCGCGACGGGTGGTCCGACGTGCTGACCGACGCAGGGCTGCCGGCCGACGCGTTCGCGTCCGGCGAGTTCACGGTCGCGTCCGGGCACCGCGCGATGACCGACCTCCTCGCGGTGCACCCGGACCTGGACGCGGTCTTCGCGGCGTCGGACTCCATGGCGCTCGGTGCGCTCGAGGCCCTGCGCGCGCACGGCCGCCGCGTGCCCGAGGACGTCTCCGTCGTCGGGTTCGACGACCTGGGTGTCGCCGCGAGCATGACCCCGCCCCTGACCACCGTCCGCAACCCCGTGGTGGAGATGGCCTCGTGCGCCGTCGAGCAGCTGCTGACGCTGCTGTCGGGCAAGCGCGACGTCCCCACCGTCGTCTTCCCCCCCGAGCTGGTCGTCCGGGCCAGCACGTGAGGACGGCGCGCACCCTGCTGCTCGTCCTCGCGGGCGGCGCGGCGGGGGGCCTGACCCGCGCGCTGCTCGTGACGCACGAGGGACCCGGCGCGCCCTGGCTCACCTGGGCGATCAACGTCGTCGGCGCGTTCACGCTCGGCCTCCTGCTCGCGGCGTGGGTCCGGCCCGGACGCTCCCCCGCGTGGGCACGCCCGCTGCTGGGCACCGGGCTGCTGGGCGGCTTCACCACCTTCTCCGCCGTCACGCACGCGGTCGACCGGCTGGTCGCCGACGGCGACGTCGTCCTCGCGGCCGGCTACCTCGTCGCCACCGTCGTCGTCGGCGTGCTCGCCGCGTGCGCGGGGCTCGTCGTCGGCGGGCGCGTCGCGGCACCGGACGCGCGCGGGAACGCCGCGTGAGCGCGGGGCTCGTGTGAGCGCGGGGCTCGCGTGCGCCGTCGCGCTCGCCGCCGGAGTCGGTGCCGTGCTGCGGGCGCTGGTTGAGCTTGCCCAGAACCGTGCGCTCGCGCGGCTGCACGCGCGGTACGGCGCACGGTGGTTCGTGCACCCGGGGGCCGCGACGCTCGTCGTGAACGTCGCCGGCTCGGCGCTGCTCGGCGTCCTCGCCGCCCTCGTCGCCGTGCACGGGTGGGACCAGACCTGGCTCCTGGTGGGGGGCGCGGGACTCGCCGGCGGCCTGACGACCTTCTCGACCGTCGCGGTCGAGCTCGCCGACGACGCGCGCGCCGGCGCCCGGGGACGGCTGCTCGCCCGTCTCGCGGCGCACCTCGTCCTCGGTCTCGCCGCTGCGGCGGCCGGTTACGCGCTCGCTGGTTAAGGTGGGCCCAAGGTCTGGCTCATCGATGGGGAGAGAACGTGACCGCGACGCATCAGGGCTCCACAGCCCCCACGCACGAGGCGCCCACCGGCGCGACGACGACGGCGGAACCGGAGGCGGCGGACACCCCGGCGCTCGCGACCGCCCTGGCCCAGCTGAAGCTCGCGGCGGAGCACCTGGAGCTCCCGGACGGGCTGCAGGCGAACCTCGCCACCCCGCGCCGAGAGATGAGCGTTTCGGTCCCGCTGCGGCGCGACGACGGCGACACGGTCGTCTTCCACGGCTACCGCGTGCAGCACAACTTCACGCGCGGCCCAGGCAAGGGCGGGCTGCGCTACGCCCCGGGCGTCGACGCCGACGAGGTGCGAGCGCTGGCCATGCTCATGACGTGGAAGTGCGCGATCGTCGAGCTGCCGTTCGGCGGGGCCAAGGGCGGGGTGTCGATCGACCCGCGCGAGTTCTCCCGGTCCGAGCTCGAGCGCGTGACGCGGCGCTACACGTCCGAGATCATGCCGATCATCGGCCCGGACCGGGACATCATGGCGCCCGACGTCGGCACCGACGAGCAGACCATGGCGTGGGTGCTCGACACCTACTCGGTCGCGTCCGGGCACACCGTGCCCGCCGTGGTCACCGGCAAGCCGCTCAACCTCGGCGGGTCCGTGGGCCGTCCCACCGCCACATCCCGCGGCGTCGTGCACGCCACGCGCGCGGCGCTGCACGAGCGCGGCGAGCACCTCGCCGGCACGCGCGTGGCGATCCAGGGCTTCGGCAAGGTCGGCGGCCACGCCGCGGCGATCTTCGCGGCTGAGGGCGCGGTCGTCGTGGCGGTCAGCGACCAGTACGGGGCGATCCGCAACGACACCGGGCTCGACGTCGCGCGGCTGGTCGAGCACGTCGCGGCGACCGGGAGCGTGGTCGGGTTCGACGAGGCGGACCCGATCACCGGCGACGAGCTGCTCGCGGCCGACGTCGACGTGCTCGTGCCCGCCGCCGTCGAGGGTGTGCTGAACGCGCAGACGGCCCAGACGGTGCGCGCGTCGCTCGTTGTCGAGGGCGCCAACGGCCCGACGACGCTCGAGGGCGACGCCGTGCTGCACAGCCGCGGCGTGACCGTGGTGCCGGACATCCTCGCCAACGCGGGCGGCGTCGTCGTCTCCTACTTCGAGTGGGTGCAAGCGAACCAGGCGTACTGGTGGAACGACGACGAGGTCGAGGAGAAGCTCGAGCGCCGGATGCGCAGCGCCTACGCCAAGGTCTCCGACCGGGCGCGTCGCGACGGCCTGACGCTGCGCGACGCGGCGCTGGTCATCGGCGTCGGCCGCGTCGCGGCGGCCCACACGGCCCGGGGTCTATACCCCTGACCGACCCCGCCCCCGGGCTTCAGGCCGGGGTGGGGCAGGCGACGCCGGTCGAGTGCACCGGGCAGTAGCCGTTCGGGTTCTTCAGCAGGTACTGCTGGTGGTACTCCTCGGCGTAGTAGAACGGCCCGGCCTCCTCGGCCGTGCGCACCTCGGTCGTGATCGTCCCGAAGCCGCGCTCGCTCAGCGAGGACTGGAACGCGGCCAGGGTCGCGCGGGCGACCTCGGCCTGCTCGGGCGTCGTCGTGAACACGGCCGAGCGGTACTGGGTGCCGACGTCGTTGCCCTGCCGGAAGCCCTGCGTCGGGTCGTGCGACTCCCAGAAGTGCCGCAGCAGGTCCGTGTGCGTCAGGACGCTCGGGTCGTAGGCGACCAGCACCGTCTCCGTGTGCCCGGTCTGCCCGGTGCAGGTCTCCTCGTAGGTCGGGTACGGCGTGAAGCCGCCCATGTACCCCGCTGCCGTCGTCACGACGCCGGGCAGCTGCCAGAGCTCCTTCTCGGCGCCCCAGAAGCAGCCCAGGCCCAGGTACAGGACGGCCGTGCCCTCGGGCCACGGACCCTGCAGCGGGGTGCCGAGCACGGCGTGGGTCGGCGGGACGGTGAAGATCGGCTGCGAGCGGCCGGCGAGCGCGCGCTCGGGGGCCACCATCGTCGACTTGAGCGAACCGAACATCGACTCGAACACGAGCCACCTCCATGAGACGTCGAGACCAGCGGCAGAGCTGGACGGGTGCCGCGTCGGGCGCGGCCGCGCACGAGGGCAACACCGCCGCCCGCACGCCTGTTCCCGCGCCCGGGCGCCGGGGCCGTAGCCTAGCCTGGCAGGCCCCGGACCAGGAGTGGAGCGCACACGTGACCGAAGCACCCGACGCGACCGACGAGGGCGCGCCCGCCACCGGGACCCCGGTGCGACCGATCATCGTGCCACCGTCCGTCCAGGCCGCCGCCGCGTGGTCCTGGCGCCTGATCGTCATCGCCGCGGCCGTCGTCGCCGGGCTCTGGGTGCTCGCGACCTTCAAGACGCTGACGATCCCGGTGGCCGTCGCGCTGCTGTTCACGGTCCTGCTCGCGCCGCTCGTGCGGCTCCTGCACGTCGGCCTCCGGTTCCCGCGCGCGCTCGCCTCCGGGATCGCCGTCCTCGGGCTGATCGGATTCGTGGCCGCCCTCATCACCCTCGCCGGCGCCTCGATCGTCGACGGCATCAGCGACCTCAGCACCAAGGCCCAGGAGGGCTTCCAGCAGGCCCTCGACTGGCTGGCCGGCTCGCCGTTCCACGTCGAGCAGGCCAAGCTCGACGAGTACCTCGGCGACCTCGTGACCGCCGCCGAGGAGAACATGGGCACGCTCGTCTCGGGTGCACTGTCCGTCACGACGACCGTCGGCCAGGTCCTGGCCGGTACGATCATCGCGCTCTTCTGCGCCTTCTTCTTCCTGCTCGACGGCCGCCGGATCTGGACCTGGGTCGTCGGGCTGCTCCCCCGCCATGTGCGCGAGGACGTGCACCAGGCGGGCCGGCGCGGCATCGTCACGCTCGCGTCGTACGTCCGCACCCAGATCCTGGTGGCGTTCGTCGACGCGGTCGGCATCGGCGTGGGCGCGGCCGTGCTCGGCCTGCCGCTCGCGTTCCCCCTCGCCACCCTGGTGTTCGTCGGGTCCTTCATCCCGTTCGTCGGGGCCATCGCGACGGGCGCGATCGCCGTGGCCGTGGCCCTCGTGGTCAAGGGCTGGGTGTACGCGTTGATCATGCTCGGGATCGTGCTGCTGGTGCAGCAGATCGAGGGCAACGTGCTGCAGCCGTTCCTCATGGGCCACGCCGTGTCCCTGCACCCGGTGGCCGTCCTGCTGGTCGTCACCGGCGGGGCGATGCTCGCGGGGATCGTCGGAGCGCTGTTCGCCGTGCCCGTGGTGGCGGTGCTCAACACCGTGATCCAGTACTTCCACGGCAAGGACAAGTTCCCCGACCTCGGGATCGGGGACCATCTGATCTTCCGGTCGCCGCGGCGGACCCCCCGGGCGGAGTCGGTCGACGCGGCGCCCCGCACCGTCGTCGTCGCGGGGCCGACGCCGGAGACGGCCGCCCACGTCGACGCACTCGAGGAGCATGCGTGGCGGTCCGCCGGAGAGCCTGACACCGGATCGCGAGAGTGACCGTGGACCTGGCGGACCTGCAGGAGGCGGCGCGCCTGCTCGACGGCGTCGCGCAGCGCACCCCCGTCGCCACCACGCGGGCGCTCTCCGAGCTCGCCGGGGTCCCGGTGCTGCTCAAGTGCGAGAACCTGCAGCGCACCGGCTCGTTCAAGGTGCGCGGGGCGTACGTCCGCATGGCCCGCCTGAGCCCGGCCGAGCGGGAGCGCGGCGTCGTGGCCGCGAGCGCCGGCAACCACGCGCAGGGCGTGGCGCTCGCCGCCCGGGAGCTCGGCATCCACGCGGTGGTCTACATGCCGTCGGACGCGGCGCTGCCCAAGGTGGCCGCGACGCGAGACTACGGCGCGGAGGTCCGCCTCGTCGGGTCCAGCGTCGACGACGCCCTCACGGCGGCGCACCAGGACGCGCGGGCCACGGGGGCGGTGCTCATCCACCCGTTCGACCACGCGGACATCGTCGCGGGCCAGGGCACGATCGCTCTCGAGATCCTCGCGCAGGTCCCGGGCGTCCGCACCGTGCTCGCCCCGCTGGGCGGGGGCGGGCTCGCGGCCGGGCTCGTCGCCGCGTTCGAGCACCTCGCGCCGCACGTGCGCGTCGTCGGCGTGCAGGCCGAGCGCGCGGCGGCGTACCCGCCGTCCCTCGCGGCCGGCGCACCGCTCAAGGTGCACGCCCGCTCCACGATGGCCGACGGGATCGCCGTCGCGCAGCCCGGGGACGTCCCCTTCGAGGTGCTCGCCCGGGGCGCGGCGGACGGTCGCTTCGAGGTCCGCACGGTGACCGAGGAGCACCTCTCGCGCGCGCTCCTCGCCCTGGCCGAGCGCTCGAAGCTGCTGGTGGAGCCGGGCGGGAGCGCCGGTGTGGCCGCGCTCATCGCGGACTCCTCCGGCCTCGCGGGCCCGGTCGTGTGCGTGCTGTCCGGCGGGAACATCGACCCGATCGTGCTGCTCCGGGTGGTACGGCACGGGCTGTCCTCCGCGGGGCGCTACCTCCAGCTGCGCGTGCGGCTGCTCGACCGCCCCGGCGCCCTGGCGAACTTCATGCTCGACATCGCGGCCGTGGGCGGCAACGTCATGCACGTCGAGCACGTGCGCACCGGCCCGCACCTGGCGATCGACGAGGTCGAGGTCGTGGTGCAGGTCGAGACCAAGGGCACCGAGCACTGCGCCGAGCTCGTGGAGCACCTCACGACGCGGGGCTACCACCTGGACGACCAGGCCTGAGCGCCGGGCGCGACGAACCCCGGGCGCGGTCGACGCCGGAGCGCGACGAAGGCCCCGACCGTCGGGTCGGGGCCTTCGTCCGCGGCGCGGGAGGCTCAGCCCTGGAAGGGCTCCGCAGCCTTGATCACGACGGTGATCTCCTTGCCGTTGGGCGCCTGGTAGGTGACGGTGTCACCAGCCGAGCGACCGTTGATCGCGGCACCGAGCGGCGACTGGTCGGAGTAGACGTCGATGTCCGTGGTCCCGGCGATCTCGCGGGACCCCAGCAGGAACTTGGTCTCGTCCCCGGCGATGTCCGCGGTGACAAGCATGCCCGGCTCAACCTTGCCGTCGTCGGCGGGCTGGCCGACCTTGGCGGACTCGAGCTTCTGCTTGAGCTCGCGGATGCGGGCCTCCTGCTTCGCCTGCTCCTCGCGCGCGGCGTGGTAGCCGGCGTTCTCCTTGAGGTCGCCCTCGTCGCGGGCGCGGGCGATCCTGTCGACGACTTCGTCCCGACCCGGCCCTGTGAGGTGGTCGTACTCGGCCTTCAGCCGGTCGTACGCCTCCTGCGTCAGCCACGTCGTAGTGGTCGTCTCGGCCATGATCGCTCCTTCCAACAAGACAGAGACGCACGGTGATCTCACCGTGCGTCATGGTTTGCGGCCGGGCACGAGGCCACGGCGGTAGAAACCATCAGTCTAGCCTCCCTGCCGCGAACCGCGGAATCCCCGCCGCCCGGAGGCCAGCCCCGAGCCGTCGCCGGCAGCTCAGGAACCAGCGGGCAGGGCCTCGCAACCGTCGAGCAGGCCCGTGGTGGCCTCCTCCGACGTCGGGACGTCGACCGTGAACCGCTGCAGCTCGTCCGACCCCGCCGGGATGGTCACCTCGGCGAACCCGACCTGCGCATAGCTGGGGCTGAGAGCCGTCAGGCGGCACGTGAGGGCGACGTCCGCGTCCTTGGTGACGTCGAACGTCACCTCGACGAGCTCCGGGCTCACGACGACGAACCCGTAGTCGTTCACGACGTACGGCTCGGAGGTCGCCATCGACCAGCCGATCCACCCGGCCGCGACGGTGCCGAGCGCGCCGAGGGTCCACAGCGCCACCGTCTGTGCCCGACGACGAGGGCTGCGGACGCCGTACCTGTCGGCCAGGTCTGGGGTTACGGTCATGACAGGATTGTCTCACCGAAGCCCCCGCAGGAAGAGTCCCGATGCCCACGCCCTTGCGCCTCATGGCCGTCCACGCCCACCCCGACGACGAGTCGAGCAAGGGAGCGGCCACCGCGGCCCGCTACGCGGCCGCCGGGGTCGAGGTCCTCGTGGTCAGCTGCACCGGTGGCGAGCGGGGCTCGATCCTCAACCCGACCTGCACGTTCGAGCCGCGCGACATGGCGGACCTCGCCGAGCGGCGCCGGACCGAGATGGCCGGGGCCGCTGCGGCGCTCGGCGTCCAGCACCACTGGCTGGGCTTCGTGGACTCGGGCCTCCCGGAGGGCGACCCCCTGCCGCCGCTGCCCGACGGCTGCTTCGCCCTGGTGCCGCTCGAGGAGGCCGCCGCGCCGCTCGTCGAGCTCGTCCGGCAGTTCCGCCCGCACGTGATGACGACGTACGACCCGTCCGGGGGGTATCCGCACCCGGACCACATCATGTGCCACCGCGTCGCCTTCGAGGCGTTCCACGCCGCCGGGGACCCGGAGCGCTACGCGGGCCACGGCGAGCCCTGGCGGCCGCTCAAGCTGTACTACAACCACGACTTCTCGATGCGCCGGGTGCGCACGATGCACGAGGCCCTGATCGACGAGGGCCTGCTGTCCCCGTTCGGCGACTGGGTCGAGTCGCGGGCAGCCCGTGAGATCCCCGAGCGTCCCGTGACCACGCGCATCCGCGCCGAGGACTTCTTCGACGCGCGCGACGCGGCGCTGCGCGCGCACGAGACACAGATCGACCCGGACGGCTTCTTCTTCGCGATGCCGCGCGAGCTCGAGGCCGCGGTCTGGCCCTACGAGGAGTTCGAGCTCGCCGAGTCGCTCGTGCCTACCACCACCCCCGAGGACGACCTCTTCGCGGGCATCCACCCAGAGGACACCCCGTGACCGACTACACCGCCCTGCCCGCGGCCCCCGCCGCGGTGGGGACCGAGACCTCGACCCCGTCCCCCACGCCGACGGACGTGCTGCGGCCCGACCTCGACCCCACCGACGTCACGCCCGGGACCATCGGCTTCGTCGTGACGTTCCTGCTCGCCCTCGCGGGCGTCGGCGTCTGGTTCTCGATGAACCGCAAGATCCGGCGCCTGGGCTACGAGGAGCGCGCCGCCCGGGACGCATCGGGCCAGTCGAGCGACCGGCCTGACGACGGCCCAGCAGACCCGACGGACGGCCCGCCCCGCCCGTGACCGACGCGCCGGTGCGCGTCGCGCTCGTGCAGCTGGCCTCGGGCGCCGATCCGCAGGCGAACCTCGCGCACGCGCGGCGCGAGGTCACCGCCGCCGCAGACGCGGGCGCCCGCGTCGTCGTGCTGCCTGAGTACGCCGCCGCCTTCGACCCGCGCGGCGTCGGCGCGGACCTCGCCGAGGCGCCGGACGGCCCGTTCGTCACGGCGCTGCGCGAGCTCAGCGCCTCCCGCGGCCTCACCGTGGTCGCCGGCGCAGCGTTTCCCGGCCGGAAGGCCGGGCGCGCCGTCAACGCCGTGGTCGTGGTGGCCGACGGCGAGCACCGCGCGACCTACACGAAGGTGCACCTGTACGACGCGTTCGGGCATCGCGAGTCCGACCGGCTCGAGCCCGGCGACCCGGCCGCGCCACCCGTCGTCGTGGACGTCGGCGGGCTCCGCCTGGGCATCCAGACCTGCTACGACCTGCGCTTCCCCGAGGTCTCGCGCCGGCTCGTGGACGCCGGCGCGACCGTCCTCGTCGTCCCCGCGGCGTGGGCTGCCGGGCCCGGCAAGCTCGAGCAGTGGCGCGTGCTCGCGCGCGCCCGCGCGATCGAGTCGACCGCCGCGGTGCTGGCCGTCGGGCAGGCGGGGCGCGGCGTCGTCGGGCACTCGATGGCCATCGACGCGAACGGCGTCGTGCTCGGAGAGCTCGGCACGGGCGCCGGGACGCTCGTGATCGACCTGGACCCGGCCGCGATCCGCGGCGTGCGCGACCGCAACCCCTCCCTCGTGAACCGTCGCTACGGCGTCGTGCCGCTGCCGGCGCCGAGCACGGACGCCTCCGACGGCGCGACCGACGACGGGCCCGCCGACAAGCTCAGCGACGCGTCGGGAGCGTGAGGATCTCCGCGCCGTCGGCGGTGATCGCGATCGTGTGCTCGCTGTGGGCGGTGCGGCAGCCGGTCGCGCTGCGCAGCGTCCAGCCGTCGGCGTCGGTGACGAGCTCGTCGGTGTCGGCCATGACCCACGGCTCCAGCGCGAGCAGGAGGCCCGGGCGCAGCGTGTAGCCCCGTCCCGGGCGGCCGCTGTTCGGCACGTGCGGGTCCTGGTGCATGGTGGAGCCGACGCCATGGCCGCCGAAGTCCGTGTTCACGCGGAAGCCGGCCTCAATCAGGACCGTGCCCATGGCGTGCGCGAGGTCGCCGATGCGCGCGCCGGGACGCGCCGCCGCGATGCCCGCCGCGAGCGCCCGCTGGGTCGCGTCGATCATCGCGACGTCGGCGGCCGGGCGCGCCTGGCCGACGAGGAAGCTGATCGCCGAGTCCGCGACGATCCCGTCGAGGGAGACCGCGAGGTCGAGGGAGAGCAGGTCGCCGTCGACGAGCGCGTAGTCGTGGGGCAGCCCGTGCAGCACGCCGTCGTTGACCGAGGTGCAGATGTAGTGCCCGAACGGGCCGCGGCCGAACGACGGCGCGTAGTCGACGTAGCAGGAGACCGCCCCGGCCGCGACGATCATCTCGCGTGCCCAGCGGTCGAGGTCCAGGAGGTTCGTGCCGGGAACCGCCCGCTCGCGCAGGGTCTGCAGGATGTCGGCAACGAGCGCGCCGGTCGCCCGCCCGCGCTCGACCTCGGCCGGGGTGAGGATCTCGATCATGGGGGTCCTTCGCGATGGAGAGAGACGTTCGGGCCCATTGTGCCCCGTGGTCGGCCACGCCGACCCCGCGGCCTCCGGGTGCGAAGACCACGACGGCCAGCAAGACTCGTGGCCACGACCCCGCCGGGAGGAGACACCGTGAACCGAGGACCGCTCGGGCTGCCGCCCCAGGTGCGCGCCTGCCTGTTCGACCTGGACGGCGTGCTGACGCGCACGGCGACCGTGCACAACGTCGCGTGGACACAGACGTTCGACACCTACCTCGCCGAGCTGCGCGGGACCCCGCCGACGGCGAGCGGGCAGGCGGACCTCACGGCCGCCGCGCTCGACCTCGACCCCGACCTGGCGCTCGCGGGCCTCGACCCCACCGACCTGCGCCCGTTCGACCCGGTCGAGGACTACGCCCGCTACGTCGACGGCAAGCGCCGCCCCGACGGGGTCCGGGACTTCCTGGCCAGCCGCGGGATCGTGCTGCCCGAGGGGAACCCGGACGACGCGCCCGGGACCGAGACCGTGCACGGGATCGGGAATCGCAAGAACGAGCTCGTGCTCGAGCTGATCGCCCGCGACGGCGTCGAGGTGTTCGAGGGCTCGGTGCGCTACCTGCGCGAGGCCGCCGCGGCGGGCCTGCGCCGCGCCGTCGTGTCCTCGAGCTCCAACACGGTCCTCGTCCTCGACGTCTCCGGGCTCGGCGAGCTGCTCGAGGTGCGCGTGGACGGCGTCGTCGCCCGCGAGCGCGCGCTGCCGGGCAAGCCCGCCCCGGACACGTTCCTGGCCGCCGCCCGGGAGCTCGGCGTCACGCCGGCAGAGTGCGCCGTCTTCGAGGACGCCCAGGCGGGTGTCGCCGCAGGGCGCGCCGGGGGCTTCGGGTACGTCGTCGGCGTGGACCGCCTGGACCAGGCCGACGCGCTGCGCGAGGCGGGGGCCGACGTCGTCGTGACGGACCTCGCCGAGCTCCTGGACGCTGCCCGGTGAGCGAGTCGCTCGTGGACGAGCCGCCGGACACGGCCGACCTCGGCACGGAGCCGTGGGTGCTGCGGGAGGCGACGCTCGACCTCGCGTACCTCGCCCAGACCGAGTCGCTGTTCGCCCTGTCGAACGGCTTCCTCGGGCTGCGCGGCAACCTGGACGAGGGTGAGCCCAGCGGCGTCACCGGCACCTACCTCGCCGGCTTCTTCGAGCACCATCCCCTGCCCTATCCCGAGGGCGGATACGGCTACCCGGAGGCCGGGCAGCAGCTCGTGGACGTCACGGACGGCAAGATCGTGCGTCTGCTGGTCGACGATGAGCCGTTCGACGTCCGCACGGGCCGGCTCGAGCGGCACGAGCGCGTCCTCGACCTGCGCGCCGGGACGCTCACCCGCGACGTCGTCTGGGTCTCCCCCGGCGGTCGCCGGGTCGGCATCACGGCCACCCGCCTGGTCTCGTTCGCGCGCCGCACGAGCGCGGCCGTGCGCTACGAGGTGTGCGCCCTGGACGGCCCGGTGCGCGTCGTCGTGCAGTCCGAGCTCGTCGCGAACGACTCTCCGCCCGACGTCGAGTCCGACGATCCCCGCGTCGCCGAGGCCCTGTCGAGCCCGCTCGAGCCCGTCACCCAGGAGCAGCGCGGTCACGGGGCGACGCTCGTGCACCGCACGCGCTCGAGCGAGCTCGTCGTCGCGTGCGGCGCGGACCACCAGGTCGAGGCGCCGGGCGACCACGCGGTCGAGTCCGAGGTCCAGCAGGACCTCGCGCGCACGACGGTCGTCGCGCACCTCGGCTCGGGCGAGCAGCTCACCTTGATCAAGCACCTGGCGTACGCATGGTCCGACGACGCCTCCCCCGCCTCGCTGCGGGACGTGGTCGCCGCGTCGCTCACGAGCGCGCGGTCCGACGGCTGGCAGACGCTCGTCGCGGAGCAGCGCGCCTACCTGGCGGACTTCTGGCGCGACGCGGACGTGGAGATCGACGGGGACGCACCGCTGCAGCAGGCCGTGCGCTTCTGCCTCTTCCAGGTGCTGCAGGCCGGCGCCCGCGCGCAAGGACGCCCGATCGGCGCCAAGGGCCTGACGGGGTCCGGGTACAACGGGCACACGTTCTGGGACATCGAGGGGTTCGTGCTCCCCGTGCTCGCCGCGACCCGCCCCGAGGCGGCGGCCGCCGCGCTGCGCTGGCGCGCCTCCACGCTCGACAAGGCCCGCGCGCGGGCGAAGACCCTCCGCCTGGCGGGCGCCGCGTTCCCGTGGCGGACGATCGACGGGTCCGAGACGTCGGCGTACTGGCCCGCGGGGACGGCCGCCTTCCACATCGACGCGGACATCGCGTACGCCTTCGAGCGCTACCGCTACGTGACCGGGGACGAAGGGCTCGAGCGGGACTGCGGCCTCGAGGTGCTCGTCGAGACGGCGCGGCTGTGGATGGCCGTGGGCCACCACGACCGGCACGGCGGCTGGCACGTCGACGGCGTCACGGGCCCCGACGAGTACACCGCGGTGATCGACGACAACGTGTTCACGAACCTCATGGCCGCCCGCGCGCTCGAGGCGACCTGCGCGGCGTGCGACCGCCACCCGGAGCTCGCCGCAGGCCTCGGCGTCAGCGCGGACGAGCGCGACGCCTGGGCCCGCGCGGCGCAGACCGTGCACGTACCGTTCGACGACGAGCTGGGCGTGCACGCCCAGTGCGAGGACTTCACCCGGTTCGCCGAGTGGGACTTCGACGCCGACGAGAAGTACCCGCTGATGCTGCACGCGCCGTACTTCGAGCTGTACCGCAAGCAGGTGGTCAAGCAGGCCGACCTCGTGCTCGCCATGCACTGGCTGCCCGAACGCTTCGACGACGCGCAGGTGGCCCGCAACCTGGACTACTACGAGCGCCGCACCGTGCGCGACTCGTCCCTCTCCGCGGGCTCCCAGGCCGTCGTCTGCGCCCGGGCGGGCCACATGGAGCTCGCCCACCAGTACCTGCACGAGGCGGCCCTGGTCGACCTGCGGGACCTGCAGGACAACGTCGGCCACGGCCTGCACCTGGCATCGCTCGGGAGCGTCTGGGTCGCCCTCGTGGAGGGCCTCGGAGGTGTCTGGCCGCACGCCGACGTGCTGCGCCTCGCCCCTGCGCTGCCCCCGGGGATCGACCGGCTCGCGTTCCGGATGCTGTGGCGCGGGAGCCGGCTGTGCGTCGAGGTCACTCACGAGGCCGTCGAGGTGAGCGTGCTGGGCGGCGACGCCGTCGAGCTGGACCTCGACGGCGAGCGCGTGCGTGTCGACCCCGGCACCCCTGCGGTCCGGCCGGTGCGACCGCGCGCGCCGCTGCTCCCGACACCGCAGCAGCCGCCCGGCCGTGAGCCGCGCGTGGTGGGGTGAGGTCTCAGCCCCGGATCTGCGACACCGCGACGGCGACTGCGGCGAAGTGGCACCAGAAGCCGATGACCGTGCCGACGTGGAAGACCTCGTGGAAGCCGAACCAGCGCGGGCTGGGGTTGGGCCGCTTCATGGCGTACACCACGGCCCCCAGGGTGTAGGCGAGCCCGCCGATCGCGATGAGCGCGACGATCGCGGCGCCGCCGGCGTCATAGAAGGCCTTCATGTAGCCGACGGCGACCCAGCCCAGGGCGATGTAGACCGGCGTGTAGACCCAGCGCGGGGCGTTGAGCCAGATCATGCGTGCGGCCAGGCCGACGAGGGAGCCGCCCCACACGAGGATCAGCAGCAGGCGCGCGAGCGACTCCTCGAGGAGCAGGACGCACAGCGGCGTGTAGGTCCCCGCGATGATGAGGAAGATGTTGCTGTGGTCGGCCCGGCGCAGGCGTGCCGAGACCGCGGGCGACCAGCGCCCGAGGTGGTAGACGGCGCTCGTGCCGAACAGCAGCGCCGCGGTCACGGCGAACACGGCGACCGCGACCCGGGGCGCCGTGGGTGGCGCCCACACGGTGAGCAGGATGCCGCCGATCACCGCGAGCGGGAACGTGACGGCGTGGATCGCCCCCCGCAGCCGCGGCTTGACCGCTTCGACGACGGCCTCGGCGCCCTCGCGGGCGGCGTCGACGACGTCGTCGAGCGCGCTCGTCGGCTCGCGGTCGTCGTGGGTGCTGGTGGTGCGCATCGCTGGTCCTTCGGTGTGGTCGTGGACGCTCGTGCTGCGAGCCCGATCAGCGTAACTTACGCAAACGTAGGTTACGGAACCGTAGGTTGGGAGGCGACCCCGTGGTCCGCCGTCGGCGCTCCACGATCCGGTAGCGTGATCGCGTTCGCGTCCGACGCGGACGCCCGCGCACGCGAACCGACGCGACAAGGACCAGAGTGCGACTTCCCAAGCAGCTCTACTCACTGTACGAGCGGCAGCTCGCCGCGTCGCTACCGCGCGAGTCCCTGCCCCGCCACGTCGGCGTCATCCTCGACGGCAACCGCCGCTGGGCGAGGTCCTTCGGGGAGCCCGCGGCCACCGGCCATCGGCGCGGGGCGGACAAGATCAGCGAGTTCCTGGGCTGGAGCGAGGACCTGGGCATCCAGGTCGTCACGCTGTGGATGCTGTCCACCGACAACCTCAAGCGCTCTCCCGACGAGCTCGACGCGCTGCTCGCGATCATCGAGGACGCCGTCGCCGGCCTGGCCGAGTGCCGACGGTGGCGCCTGCGCATCATGGGCAGCCTCGACCTGCTGCCCGAGTCGACCGCCGCGAAGGCGCGCGCCGCCCAGGCCGCCACGGCCGACGTCGCGGGCCTCGAGGTCAACGTCGCCATCGGCTACGGAGGCCGCCACGAGATCGCCGACGCCGTGCGCGCCTACCTGCGCGAGCAGGCCGCCTCGGGCGCGAGCGTCGAGGAGATCGCCGAGCACATCGACGTCGAGCACATCGCCGAGCACCTGTACACGCGCGGCCAGCCAGACCCGGAGCTCGTCATCCGCACGTCGGGCGAGCAGCGGCTCGGCGGGTTCCTGCTGTGGCAGTCCGCGCACGCCGAGTACTACTTCTGCGAGGCCTACTGGCCGAGCTTCCGCCGCGTCGACTACCTGCGTGCGCTGCGCTCCTACACGACGCGCGACCGCCGCCTCGGGCGCTGACGCCCGTGCTGAGCACCGTGGCGGTCGCCGGCTACCGGTCCCTGCGCCAGCTCGTCCTCGAGCTCGACCAGCTCACGGTCGTCACCGGGCCCAACGGCAGCGGCAAGTCGAACCTGTACCGGTCGCTGCGCCTGCTCGCGGCGTGCGGCCAGGGGCAGGTGATCGGTGCGCTCGCCCAGGAGGGCGGCCTCGCGTCGTCCCTGTGGGCGGGGCCGCGCGGCTCGGGCCGCGTGGCGCTGCAGCTCGGCTTCGCCGCCGACGACGTCGGCTACCAGCTCGACCTGGGCCTCCCCCAGGACGAGGGCTCGCCGTTCCAGCGCGACCCGGAGATCAAGACCGAGGCCGTCTGGGCGGGCCCGCTGCTGCGCCCCGGCACGGTCCAGGCCGAGCGGCGCGGCCCCCACCTGCGCACGCGCGACGACGCCGGCCGGTGGGAGGACCGCGCGTCCCGCCTCGCGCCGTACGAGTCCATGATCGACGAGCTCGTGGACCCCGTGGCCACGCCCGAGCTGCACGCCGTGCGCCGCCTGCTGCGGGGCTGGAGGTTCTACGACCACTTCCGCACCGATCCCGGCGCGCCGGCTCGCGAGGTGCGTCCCGGCACCCGCACGCCCGTGCTCGCCCCGACGGGGGACGACCTCGCCGCCGCGCTGACGACGATCGAGGCGATGGGCGATCCTGAACCGCTCGAGCGTGCCGTCGCGGACGCCTTCGACGGCGCCCGCTTGCGCCTGTCCGCCGTGGACGGCCGGTTCGGGCTGGCCCTCGAGCAGCCCGGCCTGGAGCGCCCGCTCGCCGCGGCGGAGCTGTCAGACGGGACGCTGCGCTACCTGATGGTCGTCGCGGCGCTGCTCAGCCCGCGGCCTCCGTCGCTCCTGGTGCTGAACGAGCCCGAGGCGAACCTGCACCCGAGCATGCTGGCACCGCTCGCCCGGCTGGTGCGGGCCGCCGCGGCGACCACCCAGCTCGTGGTGGTCACGCACGCCGAGGCACTCGCGGAAGCGCTGCTCGACGCCGGGGGCCATGGCGGCGGGGCGGTCGCCGGCCGGGCCGAGGCGCCCGTGCCGACCACGCACGTCGAGCTCACCAAGGACCTCGGGGAGACGGTCGTCGTCGGGCGGGAAGGCCGGCTCGACCAGCCCGCGTGGAGCTGGACGTCCCGCTGAGGCGCGCACGGGGGCCCGCGACCCGGCGCTCTGTCCGAGGGGCCTACTCGCAGCCGCCCCCGGCCAACGCGAGGAATGCGCACTCCATGTCGCTCAGGGCAGCAGATTTCGCGCATTCTTCGGGCCGGCGGCGGGGGTGGGCCAGCCGGGCAGGTCCGCGGCGGGCAGCCGGGGGGCAGCCCGACGGGTCAGCGGCGGGCAGCCGGGGGGCCAGCCCGACGGGTCAGCGGCCGCCGCGGCGGTGGCGGTGGGCGGCCTTTGCCGTGGTCGGACGGCGGGGGCCGCCCTTGCGGGAGGCGGCGGCGCGGGGGTCCGGACCGGGCTTGCGGGCGGCCTTCTCGGCCTTGGCTGCCTTCGCCGCCGCAACGGCCTTCGCTGAGGCCTCGGCTGCCTCCTCCGCGGCGCGGCGCCCGCGGGAGCTGTTGGCGGTGCGCCCGCGCACGATGCCGATCATCTCCTCCACGAGGTCGCTGGGGTCCCCCTCGCGCCACGCGAGCCCCACGGGGGAGGTCGGCGCATCCGTGAGCGGCCGGTAGGTGACGTCCTTGCGCTGGTGCAGGCGGGCGAGCGACTGCGGCACGACGACGACGCCGATGCCGGCGGCCGCGAGCTCGATCGCCCCGGCTGTCGTGGCGGGACGCTCGCGGGCGGGCCGGCCGGGCTGCGGACCCTCCCAGGTGAGCACGACGTCGCGCGGATCGAGCAGGACCTCGTCGTCGAGGTCGGCGCAGGTGACCGCGTCGGCGGCGGTGACGACGTGGTCCTTGGCGACGACGACGACCGGCTGTTCGACGTACATCTGGATCAGCGACAGGTCCGTGCGGTCGAGAGGCTGACGCACGAACGCCGCGTCGACCTCGCCGGCGCGGATCGCACGGGCGGCGTCGGCGGCGTCGAGCGTGACGAGGTCGAGCGGCACGTCGAGGCGCTCGTGCCACACGGCGACCCACTTGGCCGCCGTCACGCCCGGGACGTAGCCCAGCCGGAAGGCGGGCGCGGGCGGCGGCGTGGTGTCGGTCACCGGTCCAGGCTACCGGCGCCCCGGTGCCGCTAGAATCGCCGGATGACCTCGAAGCCCAGCTCCCAGACCATGAAGGCCGCCACCGCGGCCAAGAAGCTGGGCATCTACCTGCCGGCCGCACCCCAGGAGTTCCAGGACCGGCTCGTGAGCCGCGAGGAGCTCACCGAGCTGCAGACCAACCCCCCGCAGTGGCTCGCCGAGCTCCGCCAGAACGGCCCGCACCCCCGCTCTGTCGTCGCCGCGCGCCTCGGCGTGTCGATCTCCGGCCTCGCCCGCGCCGGGTACACGGAGCCGCTGACGACCTCGGAGATCGCCGAGCTCCGCGAGGAGCAGCCGGACTGGCTCGTGCGCGAGCGCGCCGTCAACGCCGAGGTGCGCGCCGAGGAGGACCGCATCGCCGCGCAGCAGGCCAAGGCCGAGAAGATCCGCGCCCAGCGCGCCCGGGGCAAGAGCTAACTATCCCCACCCCGCGCGCTACCGGGCGTCGGGCGCTCACCCGTCGAGCGCCTGCTCCAGGTCGGCCCGCAGGTCCGCGACGTCCTCGATCCCGACCGACACCCGCACGAGGTCGTCCGGGACCTCGAGGGCGGACCCAGCCACCGACGCGTGGGTCATCTTCCCGGGGTGCTCGATCAGCGACTCCACCCCGCCGAGGGACTCGGCCAGGGTGAAGACCTTGGTGCGGTCGACCACCTGGAGCGCGCTGTCGAGCGATCCCGTGCGGAAGGAGATCATGCCGCCGAACGCGCGCATCTGGCTCGCGGCGACGATGTGCTGCTCGTGCTCGGGCAGGCCGGGGTAGATCACCTGGGTGACCTTCGGGTGCGCAGCGAGCAGCTGGGCGATCTCCATCGCGTTCTGGCTGTGGCGCTGCATGCGCACGTCGAGGGTCTTCAGCCCGCGCAGGGTGAGCCAGGCGTCGAACGGCCCGGCGACCGCTCCGGCGGCGTTCTGGTAGAAGCCGACGGCGTCGGCGACGCTCGTGGTGCCGGTCGGTCCGGCGGCCCCGGCGGGCAGCTCGATGCCGGCGCCCACGACGACCGCTCCCCCGACGACGTCGGAGTGCCCGCCGATGTACTTGGTCGTCGAGTGCACGACGACGTCCGCGCCGAGCGCGAGCGGAGTCTGCAGGGCCGGCGTGGCGAAGGTGTTGTCGACCACGAGGATCGCCCCGGCGTCGTGCGCGACCTTCGCGAGCGCGGCGATGTCCGCGACGCCCAGCAGCGGGTTCGACGGGGTCTCGACCCAGACGACGCGCGTCTGTCCCGGGCGCACGGCGGCGGCGACCGCGCCGGCGTCGCACATGTCGGCCGGGGTGTGCTCGACGCCCCACGGCCCGTGCACGCGGGCGATCAGGCGGTAGGTGCCGCCGTAGGCATCGTCGGGCATGACGACGTGCGAGCCGGGCGTGCAGACGGCGCGCAGCAGGACGTCCTCGGCCGCGAGGCCGGACGAGAACGCGAAGGCGCGCTCCCCGCCCTCGACCGCGGCGAGCGCGTCCTCGAGCGCCGTGCGCGTCGGGTTGCCCGAGCGGGAGTACTCGTAGCCCCCGCGCAGGTTGCCGACGCCGTCCTGCTTGTACGTCGACACCTGGTAGATCGGGGGGACGACGGCGCCCGTCGCGGCGTCGGGATCCTGCCCGGCGTGGATGGCGCGGGTCGCGAACCCTGCGGTGGACCAGTCGTGGGTGTCGTTGTTCGTCACCCGTCCAGGCTAGCCGCCGGCGGTGACAAGCGGGGCGCCGAGCGAGCGAGGTCTCAGGGCGCGGGCGCGTGGCGCGCGCCGAGCTCCGCGAACACGGCCCGGTTGAGGTCGAACGCCCCCCGCGCCTCGGCGACGACCGCCCGCCGCTCGTCGCCGGTCAGCTCGAGTGCGTCGATGCGCGCCCGGTACTCGTCCTTGAAGGGCTTGATCCTCTCGAGCGCGTCGAACGTGTAGAACGCGAGCACGTCGTCGGCCAGGCCGTAGTGCCGGGCGAGCATCCGCTTGATGATCTGCCCGCCCGACAGGTCGCCGAGGTAGCGGGTGTAGGCGTGCGCCACATAGCCGGGCAGCGTGGTGGCGACCTCCCGCAGCCGCTCGGCGTAGCGGCGCGTGGCGGGCAGCAGGTCGACGCGATCGCGCCACGCCGGGCCCCACAGCCGCGCGAGGTCGGACTCGATCGCGGGGACGCGTGCCAGCGCGGGCAGCGCGACCGACGCGCCGCGCTCCCCCAGCGCCGCACCCGCGGCCTCGAGGGCCACGTACACCGCGTGCTGCTGGGCGGCGAGATCGGCGTATGCCGCGACGTCGAGCCGCCCCGCCATGAGGTCCGCGACGAACGGCGTCGACTCTGCGCGCGCGTGGTCCTCGCGCGTGCCCTCGCGCAGCTGTGCCGAGAGCGCGGTCTCGACCGTCGTCTCGGTCTCCGTCTTGACCGCCATACCGACCCGCGTCACGCTAGCTCGCGAGGTAGCCGAGCAGGTCGTGCCGGGTGAGCACTCCCACCGGCTTGCCGTCGTCGACGACGAGGAGCGCGTCGTCGTCCTGGAGCGCCTTGCGCACCCGCTCGAGCGGTTCGCCCGAGCCGATCTGCGGGAGGCGCCGCCCCAGGTGCGCGGAGACGGGGTCGCTGAGCTGCGCCGCCCCGGAGAACACGGCGTCGAGCAGGTCGCGCTCGCTGACCGACCCGGCCACCTCGCCGATCACGACGGGCGGCTCGGCCTGCACCACGGGCATCTGCGAGACGCCGAACTCCCGCAGGATCTCGATCGCGTCCCGCACCGTCTCTGCCGGGTGGGTGTGCACGAGGTCAGGCATCGCGCCGGACTTCCCGCGCAGGATCTCCCCCGCGGTGACGCCCTCGCCCGCGTCCAGGAAGCCGTAGGACCGCATCCACGCGTCGTTGAAGATCTTGGACATGTACCCGCGCCCCGAGTCCGGCAGGAGCACCACGATCACGGCGCGCGCGGCGGCCACGGCGTCCTCGTCCTGCAAGCGGCGCGCGAGCCGGAGGGCCGCGACGACGGCCATGCCGCACGAGCCCCCGACCAGCAGACCCTCCTCGCGGGCGAGGCGCCGGGTCATCGCGAACGAGTCCGCGTCGGACACCGCAACGATCTCGTGCGGCACCGCCGGGTCGTAGGCCGTCGGCCAGAAGTCCTCGCCGACCCCCTCGACGAGGTAGGGGCGCCCCGTCCCGCCCGAGTAGACGGAGCCCTCGGGGTCCGCCCCGACGATCCGCACCTCGCCCAGGTCCGCCCGGCCCGCGGAGGCCTCCCGCAGGAACCGCCCGGTGCCCGTGATGGTGCCGCCCGTGCCGACTCCCGCGACGAAGTGCGTGACCAGGCCGTCGGTGTCGGACCAGATCTCCGGGCCCGTGCTCTCGTAGTGGCTCGCAGGGCCGTTCTGGTTCGCGTACTGGTTGGGCTTCCAGGCACCCGGGATCTCCCGCACCAGGCGGTCCGAGACCGAGTAGTACGACTCCGGGTCGTCGGGTGCGACCGACGTGGGCGTCACGACGACCTCGGCGCCGTACGCGCGCAGCACGTCGCGCTTGTCGGCGCTCACCTTGTCCGGGCACACGAACACGCAGCGGTAGCCCTTGCGCTGGGCCACCAGGGCGAGCCCGACGCCGGTGTTGCCGCTGGTCGGCTCGACGATCGTGCCGCCGGGACGCAGCTCGCCGCTGGCCTCCGCCGCCTCGATCATCTTGAGCGCGATCCGGTCCTTGGCCGAGCCTCCTGGGTTGAGGTACTCGACCTTCGCGAGGATCGTCGCGGCGAGGCCGTCGGTGACGGAGGAGAGCCGCACGAGCGGGGTGCCGCCGACGAGCTCCGAGATGTGCGAGGCGAACTTCATGCCCCCACGGTATCCGGCCGGGCCGACAGGGCAGGGCGACGGGGCGGGGAGACAGGGCAGGGCGGGGCGACGCCGTCAGGCAGACTGGGCCCATGACCCTCCTCGACGCTCTCCGCCGCCGCCCCGACGTGGAGGCACCCGAGCTCGTCGCGGTGGACGCGGCCGACCGGCTGCTGCTGGACGAGGCGGCCGCCGACGTCGCCGCGGCGCCCCCGGGCACGGTCGTCACCCTGGACGACGCGTACGGCGCGCTCACCCTCGGCGCGGTCGGCCTGCACGGCGCGCGGGACGTCCGCGCACACACCGACCTGATCACCGGCGAGCGCGCCCTCGCGCTCAACGCCGTCGAGGTCGGGCTCGAGGGCACCTTCCGCTCCTTCCCCGCCCTCGACCCCGCGGTCCTGACCGGCGCCCGCGTGGTGCTGCTGCGCCTGCCCCGCGGCCTGGACGCGCTCGACGAGCTCGCGCAGCTCATCGCCGCGCACGCAGACCCCGACGTCGTCGTGTACGCGGGCGGCCGGCTCAAGCACATGACCCGGGCGATGAACGACGTGCTCGCCCGGCACCTCACGGACGTCCACGCGACGCTCGCTCGCGGCAAGGCCCGCGTCCTCGTCGCCCGCGGCATCCGCCCGGAGCCGGAGACCGCGACGACGTACCCGCGCTCCGAGCGCCACGACGACGTCGGCCTCACCGTGCTCGCGCACGGCGCCGCGTTCGCGAGCACGCGCGTCGACATCGGGACGCGCTTCCTGCTCGAGGCCCTCACCCGCACGCCGCTGCCCGACGACGTCGTGCAGGCCGTCGACCTCGGCTGCGGCACCGGGGTGCTCGCCACCTGGCTCGCGCGCGAGCTCCCGCACGCCCGTGTGATCGCGACGGACCAGTCGGCGGCGGCCGTCGCGTCGGCGGCGGCGACGGCGGCCGAGAACGGCGTGGCCGACCGCGTGGTGGTGCTCCGCGACGACGTCGGCGGTGAGATCCCGGACGGCTCGGTCGACGTCGTGCTGTGCAACCCGCCGTTCCACGTCGGCGCCGCCGTGCACACCGGGGCGGCGTCGGGCATGTTCGCCGCGGCCGCCCGGATGCTGCGGCCCGGCGGCGAGCTGTGGTCGGTGTACAACTCCCACCTGCGCTACAAGGGAGAGCTGAACCGCGTCGTCGGACCCACCCAGATGGCCGCGCAGAACCCCAAGTTCACCGTCGCCCGCTCGGTCGCCCGCGGCTGAGCTGCCCCGCACCCGCCCCGCAGACGCCCCGGGAGAGTCGGGACGCACCGCGCGAGTCCGATAGTTCGGTCCCGGGGCCGACGGGGCCTCCTATCGCACCCGGGACCGAACTATCGGACTCGGCGGAGGGGTGGGGATGCCGGAAGCCAAAGCCCCGGGCTGAGGCGCGGTCCAGCAGCAGGTCTCAGCGCAGGCGCGGGAGGAGCGCGGCGACGTCGTCGAGGATCGCCGGGTCGCCTGCGTAGATGCCGTCGGGGCGCGGGTGGTGCACGATCACGTCCGTGAAGCCGAGCTCCGCGGCCCGTCCCACCATGTCCTCGAACCGCGCGACGTTGTCGAGCGCAAACTCCTTCGAGTCGAGCGACAGGTAGCGCGGGAACAGCTCGTGGTCCGCAACGGCGTCCGTCCGCCCGGCACGCTCGAGCGCCGCGTCCAGGCGCTCGCCGAGCTCAGCCACCCCGCGCCACCACGAGGCGACGTCCGGCATGTCCTCCATCCCGGTGGTGACCCAGCCCTCCCCGCGGGCGACCGCGACGTCGAGCGCGCGCGGCCCGTTGGCGGCGAGCACGAACGGCGGGCGGCTCGTCCCGAAGGGCCCGGGGTACATGCGCGCCCCGACGGCCGCGTAGCGCTCGCCCTGGTGATCGGTGACGGGTTGCGTGAGCAGGGTGTCGAGCAGGCCCACGAACTCGTCGAGGCGCCGCACCCGCTCCCCCGGGGTCAGCAGGGGCTCGCCGAGCACGGTCGCGTCCACGCCGATGCCCCCGGCTCCGAAGCCGAGCACGAACCGCCCCGCACTGAGGTCGTCGAGAGACATGACCTCCTTGGCGAACGGCACCGGGTGGCGGTAGTTCGGGGACGCCACGAAGGTCCCGAGGCGGATGCGCGACGTCACGAGCGCTGCGGCGGCGAGGGTCGGCACGGTCGCGAACCACGGCTCGTCGACGAGCGTGCGCCACGCCAGGTGGTCGTACGTCCAGGCGTGGTCGAAGTCGAGAGCCTCCGCGCGGCGCCACATCGGCTCCGCCTCGGACCAACGCTGCTGCGGGAGGATCACCAGGCCGAATCGCATGGCCCGAGCCTAGGGCACCGCTCGGCGGGCACCGCTCCGGGAACAGCGAAGGCCGGGCCCCGCAGTGCGGAACCCGGCCTGTCGAGAAAGCTGCGTGCTACTTGGCGTCGAGGATGTCGACGACGAACACCAGGGTGTCGTCCCCGCCGATGCCCGCCTGCGGGACGCCCCGCGAGCCGTAGCCGTGGTGCGGGGGGATCGACAGCAGGACGCGCGAGCCGACCTGCTTGCCGACCAGGCCCTGGTCCCAGCCGCCGATCACGGCGCCGACGCCGATCGGGAAGTCGATCGGGGCCCCGCGGTCGTAGGAGTTGTCGAAGATCCCGCCACCCCAGAGCTGGCCGAGGTAGTTCACGACGATCGTGTTGCCGGCCTCGACCGTGTCGCCCGAGCCCTGCACGAGGACCTTCTCCTCGAGCTCCGCGGGAGCCGCGGCGTCGGGGAACGTCAGGACGGGCTTGTCGCCGAAGCCACCGGTGGCCTCAGGAAGGTGCGCAGTCATGTGCTGCCTCTCGGTTCGGGGGCGAGCCGCACGGGTGTGGGCTCGTAGACCAGCGTAGGTCGGTCAGTCGCGACCCTGCAGGATCGCGAAGATCCGCAGGAACTCGACGTACAGCCAGACGATCGTGACGATCAGGCCGAAGGCCGCGGTCCAGGCGAACTTCGCCGGGGCGCCCTGGCGCACGCCGCGCTCGATGCCGTCGAAGTCGACGACGAGCGAGTACGCACCGAGCAGCACGGCGACCGCACCGATGACGACGCCCAGCGGGATGCCGAAGATCGTCGCCTCCGTGCGCAGACCCCAGGCCGAGTCCGTGCCACCGAAGATCATCAGGCCGACGTTGACGAGCGAGAACGCGAGGTAGCTGAGCATCGCGATCATGAAGATCTTGTTGGCCTTGGGCGTGACGCGCACCTTGCCGGACTTGAACGCGAACAGCGTGACGGCGAAGGTCACGGCCGTGGCGAGCAGCGCCTGCATGGCGACGCCCGGGTAGATCCCGTCCAGCAGCGCGCTGAGGCCACCGACGAACACGCCCTCGGCGATCGCGTACGCGGTGATCAGGGCCGGGCTCGGCTGCTTCTTGAAGATGTTGACCATCGCGAGCACGAAGCCCACGATCGCGCCGACGATGTAGAGGTTTGGCATGGTGTCCGAGACCATCCAGGTCCCGGCGGCCACGACGGCGAGCAGGGCGAGCAGGCCACCGGTCTTCATGATGACGTCGTCGTACGTCAGGCGCCCGGTGTCGCGCGTCGTCGCCGTCGGCGCCTGGTACATCTGCTCGAGCGTGGGCGCGTCCATCGGTGCGGCGGGGCCGCGGCCACGACGGTTGCTCGAGTCGGTGAAGACGCCGCTCGAGCTGAATACGGGGTTGCTCACAGGTTCCTCCTGGTCATCGCGTCGCGGTGACGCTGGCCGTTGGTCGTGCCGGTGACCGCGAGGCGGTCACCTGCTCTGAGAACGAGCGTACGCGGTCTGGTGTTCCCGCGGTGGTCATGCACCGGTCAGCGCGGCACGCTTGGCCTCGCGCTTCGCCTCCCGCTTGTCCGCCCGCTTCTCCTTGCCCCGTTCGATCAGCAGGTAGAGCACGGGGACGACGAGCAGCGTGAGCAGGGTCGACGTCAGCAGACCGCCGATGACGACGAGCGCGAGGGGCTGGGAGATGAACGCACCACCGCCGGTGATGCCGAGCGCCATCGGGGTGAGCGCGAAGATCGTCGCGAGCGCCGTCATGACGATCGGCCGCAGGCGCTTGCGGGCGCCCTCGTCGATCGCCTCGCGCAGCGTCCGGCCGCGGGACCGGTACTGGTTGATGAGGTCGATCAGCACGATCGCGTTCGACACCACGATGCCCACGAGCATGAGCATGCCGATCAGCGAGGCGACGCCCAGCGGCGTGCCGGACACCAGCAGCAGGATCAGCGCGCCCGTCGCCGCGAACGGCACCGAGACGAGCAAGATCAGCGGCTGCACGAGGGAGTTGAACGTCGCCACCATGACGATGAACACGATCGCGATCGCGGCCACCAGCGCCAGGCCGAGGTCCGCGAAGGCCTCCTCCTGGTCCGAGGCGACGCCGCCGATCTCGACGGACGCGCCCGCGGGCAGGTCGAGGTCGTCGACCATCGCCGTCAGCGCGCTCGTCAGCGAGCCGAGGTCCTGCCCGGCAGGCGTGACCGCGACGGTCGCGCTGCGCGCGCCGTCGATCCGGCTGATCGACGTCGGCAGCTCGACCTCCTCGACCGACGCGAGGTCGGTCAGGGGCACGAGGCCGGCGGCGGTCGGCAGGCTCAGCTCGCGCAGCTCGGCGAGCGTCTGCGGGATCGGGTTGCCGCGCAGCAGGACGTCCACGCGCCCGTCGCCGAGGTCCACGGTGCCGAGGTTCGACTCGTACATGGAACCGGACACGATGCCCACGACCTGCGTCTCGGTGAGGCCCGCGGCGGCCGCCGCCTCCTGGTCGACGTTCACCTGCACGGCGGGCTGGCCCTGGGCGAGGTTGTTCGCGACCTCGGCGGCGCCGTCGACCTCGGCGGCCGCGGCGGCCACCTGGGCGGCCGCGTCCTCGAGCACCTCGATGTCCGCGGACTGGATGACGAGGTCCACGGTCGAGCTGCCGAACGCGGCGTCGGACCCGGCGACGGAGACGTCGCCGACACCCTCGAGCCCGTCCAGGGCCTGGCGGACCTCGGCCTCGACCGCCGCGGTGTCGGCGTCCTCCGCCAGGGTGAGCGCGAACGAGGCGCTGGGCCCGCTGCCCCCGCCCATGAAGGCGGCCTCGATGCCGCCCGAGGAACCGACCGTCGTCTGCATCGTCTCGATCTCGGCGACGTCGACGAGCGCCTCCTCGACCTGCGTCGCCGCCGCGTCCTGGGTCTCCAGGCTCGTCGCGGGCGCGAAGCTCGTGGTGACGGTCAGGGTGTTCTGACCGGCGTCGCCGAGGAAGTTCGTCTCGAGACGCGGCACGAGCGCGAGCGTGCCGGCGAAGATGCCGACCGACACGGCGATCGTGATCACGGGGTGGGCGAGGGCCGCGCGCAGCGACGGGACGTACGCGCGCTGCCACAGGCCGCGGCGCTCCTTGGCCTCGGCGGCCGCACGGGCCTCGGCCTGCGCGTCCTCGTCCCCGGCGTGCAGCGGCTCTCTGATGAACCAGTACGCGAGCACCGGGACGATCGTCAGGGCCACGAACAACGACGCGAGCATCGCGATCGCGACGGTGACCGCGAAGGGTCGGAACAGCTCGCCCACGGCCCCGCCCACGAGGGCGATGGGCACGAACACGGCGATCGTCGCGATGGTCGACGACGTGATGGCGCCACCGACCTCGCGCACGGCACCGAGGATCGCGTGGGTCTTGGCCTCGCCGTAGGACAGGTGGCGCTTGATGTTCTCGATCACGACGATCGAGTCGTCCACGACGCGGCCGATCGAGATCGTCAGCGCGCCGAGGGTGAGGATGTTGAGGGTGTACCCGGTGACGTTCATGAGGATGAAGGTCACGAGCAGCGACAGCGGGATCGAGATCGCGGAGACGAGCGTGGACCGCAGCGACGCGAGGAACAGCAGGATCACGACGATCGCGAACACGAGCCCGAGCAGGCCCTCGGTGGTCAGGCCCTCGATCGACTCGGTGATGAACGGCGCCTGGTCGAACACGACCTCGATCCGGGTACCCGGGAGATCCTCCTCGAGCTCGGCGATCGCGTCGGTCACCGCGGACGACACCTCGACGGTGTTGCCCGCGGGGGTCTTGGTCACGGAGATGGCGAGCGCCGGCTCTCCGTCCAGGCGGGAGTACGACGTCGGGGGCGCGGGCCCGTAGACGACCTCGGCGACGTCCCCGACGGTCGCGCCGTCGGCGCCCTCGGCGGCGATCGGCAGACCTTCGATGTCGGCGACGCTCGTCAGGGCGCTGCCTGCGGTCACGGACAGGGTGCGGTCCGCGTCGTCGACCTCGCCCGCGGGCAGGACGAGGCCGGCGGCCTCGATCGTGTCGCCGACGGCGCTGGGGGCCAGCGAGAGGGCGGCGAGCGCCTGCAGGTCGGGCAGGACCAGGACCTGCTGCTCGGCGGCGCCGGTGACCGCGGAGCTGCGGATCCCGTCGATCTTCTCGAGCCGCGGCAGCACGGTCTGCTCGATCGCGGCGGCGAGGTCGGCCTCGTCACCCTCGCCCGAGACCGCGAGCTGGATGACCGGCAGGTCGTCGATCGAGCCGGTGAACACGTTGGTGTCGACGTCCTCGGGCAGCAGGCTCGAGATCCGGCTCACGGCGGCCTGGAGCTGGGCGCTGGCCGCGTCCATGTCCGTGCCATACGTCATCTGGACGGTGGTGAGCGACATGTTCGTCGAGGACTGCGACGAGACGGACTCGACGTCGTCGACGCCGCGCACGGCCTCCTCGAGCGGCACGGACACGGCGTCCTCGACGACGTCGGGAGCCGCTCCCGGGTAGGTCGCGACGACGATCGCGGTGGGGAACTGCAGCGACGGGATGAGCTCCTGCTTGAGCTGACCGAGGCTGACGACGCCCAGCAGGGCGATCGCCCCGGTGATCAGGGCGATGAGCGCGCGGTTGGCGAGCGAGAACCTGGCGAGGACAGACACCGGTGCGGACCCCCGAGGGCGAGTGCGGCTGGACCGGCGGGCTGCCGACCTGGACGTCGCTCCCCGAGGAGAGCAGTGCCGACTATAGGACGCGTCCACCTGCCGGTTTGTTCCCGTGGGCGAGCAGGGCACACGGGCGTGGCAGGCTGTGCGGATGAGCGACGACCGCCCCACGCCCGCGCCCGAGCCCGACGAGCCCACCGAGGCGGCCCGCCCCGGCGTGCACGAGCGCTGGTGGTGGACCGGGACGTTCCGCGCCGTGCTCGGCGCCGCGGTCGTCATCTACCAGTGGCCCGTCATCTCCTCCGGCGAGGCGCAGGTCCCCAACTGGATCCTCGTCGCAGCCGGCGCCGCCGTCGTCGTCTGGGGCGTGTGGGTGGTGCTGCGCGCGTGGCGCGAGAAGGAAGCACAGGCGCGCTGACGCCCGTCCTTCGTCACAGCCGGTGCCCCCGATGGGACTCGAACCCATACTCGGTCGGGTTTAAGCCGACTGCCTCTGCCGATTGGGCTACGGGGGCGGGCCCGAGGGCTCCGGGGCGAGCATAGCGACGCCACCGGCACCGAACGACGTGAGGGAGCCGCCGGTGCTGGCGACTCCCTCACGTGCGCTCACGACGAGCGCGGTGCTCAGGACCTGCTCAGGTCTTGGCGCCCTTGCTGTTGGCGTCGGCGTGGTCGACGGCCTTCTTCTCCTCGGGCGCCGGCTTGGGCGTCGAGGCCGAGCGGAAGGACGCGCGCGGGTCGTGGATCGCGCCGAGCGACACGACCTCGCGCCGCAGGAACAGCGCGCTGGTCCAGCCGGCCATGATGCGGATCTTGCGGTTCCACGTGGGCATCGCCATCACGTGGTACGTGCGGTGCAGCACCCAGGCGAGCGGTCCGCGCACCTTGATCTTGCCGAACATCTGGGCCACGCCCTTGTACATGCCGAGCGAGGCGACCGCGCCGACGTTCCGGTGGCTGTACTCCTCGGGCTCGGCAGAGCGCAGCACCTTGGCGAGGTTCTCGCCGATCTTCTTCGCCTGGCGCAGCGCGTGCTGGGCGTTGGGCGGGCAGAACGCTCCGGGGGTCGTGAGGTCCGGCACCGCGGCGCAGTCGCCGCCGGCCCACGCGTCCGGGACGATGACGCCGTTCTCGTCGGCGATCTGCAGGGTGGGCAGGCAGATGACGCGGCCCATCTTGTCGAGGGGGAGGTCCGAGTCCTGGAGCACCGGGTTGGCCTTGACGCCCGCGGTCCAGACCACCGTCTCGGTGTCGAACTCCATCTTGTTCGACAGCACGATGTGCCCGTCGACGCACGAGTTCAGGAAGGTCGACAGGTGGATCTCGATGTTGCGCTTGCGCAGCTGCTCGAGCGTGTAGCCGCCCAGCTCCTCGGAGACCTCGGGCAGGATGCGCGGCGAGCCCTCGACGAGCACGAAGCGCAACTCCTTGGCGTCGAGCTCCGGGTAGTACTTGGCCGCGGCGCGCGCCATGTCCTCGACCTCGGCGAGCGCCTCGATCCCGGCGAACCCGCCGCCGACGAAGACGAACGTGAGCATCTTCTTGCGCAGCTCGGGGTCCCAGGTGGACGACGCGACGTCGATCCGGTTGAGCACGTGGTTGCGCAGGGCGATCGCTTCCTCGACGGTCTTGAAGCCGATGCCCTGCTCCGCGAGACCGGGAATGGGCAGCGTGCGCGCGACCGAGCCGAGGCCGACGATGAGGTGGTCGTACGTGACGCTGTACGCCTCGCCCTCCTCCGGCTGGATTGTGACGCGGCGGTCGGCGTGCTCGATCTTCGCGACGTTGCCCTGCAGCACGTCGACGTTCTTCACGGCGCGGCGCAGCGGCGCGACGACGTGGCGTCCGTCGATCGAGCCGGCGGCGGCCTCGGGCAGGAACGGCGCGTAGGTCATGTACGGGCGCGGGTCCACGATCACGATCGCGGCCTCACGCTTGCCGAGGCGCTTGCGCAGGCGCTTGGCGGCGTACAGCCCGACCGTCCCGCCGCCGAGCACGACGATGCGCGGGACCTTGCGCGGCTTGGGGGTCACGGTCGTGGTCTGCGCGGCCGACGACGGAGCGGTTTCGTTCTGAGGCATGGCTTCATCGTAACGACGCGACGCCCGACGCGGCGGGTCGATCCACGGTGACGGGCGTTACAGGCGCCCCGCCGCGCTGAGCGCGATGCCGTCGAGGATGTCGTGCTCGCTGGTGACGACGGAGTCGAGCGTCCCGCCGCCGGCGGCGACCTCGTCGCGCACGCGGCGCACGACCTCCGACCACACGAGCGCGCCGGCGCCGATGACGTCCACGCGACCCGGGTGCATGAATCCGAGCGCGGACCGCTGCTCGCGCGTCATGGCCAGCAGGGACTCGCAGGCGGCGAGGACCTCGTCGACTGCGAGCTCCGCGCCGTTGATTCGGTCCCGGTCGTAGCGGTCGAGGCCGAGGGCGTGGGCGGTCACGGTCGTCACCGAGCCGGCCAGGCCGACCAGCGTCGCGGCCTGGCGGACCGGGACGACGGCGACGGCGGCGTCGAGCGCCGCGCGCACGTCCGCGCGTGCCGCCTGCACCTGGGCGGGCGCGGGCGGGTCGTCGTGCAGGTGCCGCTCGGTCATCCGCACGCACCCGACGTCCATCGAGTGCGCCGCGCTCGGCTCGGCCTCGCCGAGGACGACCTCCGTCGAACCACCGCCCAGGTCGACGACGACGTACGGCCCCCCGTCGGCGCCCAGCATGCTCGTGGCACCGGCGAACGAGAGCCGCGCCTCCTCGTCGCCCGCGACGACCTCGGGCTCCACGCCCAGGATCGCGCGGACGCCGTCGACGAACTCCTGCCGGTTGCGCGCGTCCCGGGTGGCCGACGTCGCCACGAAGCGCACGCGCTCGGCACCGAGCTCGCGGATCTCCTCGGCGTAGCGCGCCGTGGCCTCGAGCGTGCGGGCGAGCGCCTCGGGGTGCAGCTCGCCCGTGCGGTCGACACCCTGCCCGAGGCGCACGACCTCCATGCGCCGCACGAGGTCCTCCAGGACGCCGGTGGCGGGGTCGACGTCGGCGATCAGGAGCCGGATGGAGTTGGTCCCGCAGTCGATGGCAGCTACTCGAGTCACGCGGACCATCCTCGCACCACCGGCGGGCTCGGTCAGCAGCAGGGGCGCGCCGTTCAGCAGCGGCAGCGCTGCGGGTCCCACCAGCCGGCCTCGGCGATCAGCGCGAGGGCCTCGTCGCCGAGGGGCTGCACGCCGGGCCCGGCCGCGAGCGCGTGCCCGACCAGGACGTGCAGGCACTTCACGCGCGTCGGCATCCCGCCGGCCGAGATCCCTGCGATCTCCGGGACGTCGCCGAGCTCGGCGCGCTGCGCGAGGTAGTGCTCGTGGGCCGCCTGGTAGCGGGCGGCGAGGTCCTCGTCCTCGGCCAGGCGCGCCGTCATCTCCTTCATGACGCCGTTCGCCTCGAGGGTGCTGGCGGCCGACGTGAGGGCGGGGTGCGTCAGGTAGTACGTCGTCGGGAAGGGCGTGCCGTCGTCGAGGCGCGGCGCCGTCCGCACGACGAGCGGCCGGCCGCAGCGGCAGCGCGCCGCGATGCCGACGACGCCGCGCGCCGGGCGCCCGAGCTGCTCGGCAAGGCTCTGCAGGTCCTGCGGGGTCACGTCGGTCGTGGTCACTCGTCGTCCGTTCCTGGGGCGGTGGGCGCGTCGTCGGCGGGGGGCACGGCCGGGTCAGCGGGGTCAGCGGGGTCGGTGGGCGCAGCGGGCTGGTCGTCGACCGTGACCTCGCCGGCCACGGTGAGCGAGTTCCAGATCGTGCCGTACCAGGGCGTGTCCGCGAAACCGACGTCCACCGGTCCCTCGGCGACCGCCTTGCCCGTGTCCGGGTTGACGGCAGGCTCCGCGACGTCGGGGTCGAGCACCCGGTAGGCGGTCTCCCCCGGGTACACGTACGCGAGGCGTTCGCGTGCCTGCGAGGCGACGTAGGCCTGGTCCTGCCACCGGCTGACCTGGAACTCGAGCTCGGTGTTGCGCTCCTGTGCCGCGGACACCTCGGCGCGCAGAGCCTGCAACTGGGCGGACTGACCGAAGTACGAGCGGGCCGTGGGGAACACGAGCACGAAGGCGAGGAGCGCGACGACGAACAGCACCATCGCGCGCGCCGTGAGCACCCGCGGCCACACCGTGGCGCGCGCGGGGCGAGCGACGACGGGCGGGGCGGACGGCGTGGTGCGGCCCCGTCCCGTGGTGGCCGCGCGCGGTGACCCGCTGGGCCTGGCCGACCCGCTCGGACGGGCGGCACCCGTCGGGCGTCCCGATCCCGTCGGGCTCCCACCGGGGCGCGCCGAGCCGGCCGGGCGGCGGACGGGCTCACGGCCCTGCCCTCGCGCGGTCGGGGGTCGGCGGGCAGACATGGGTCCATCTTGCCTCGCCGAGAGGTGCGGGCGGGCCACCGACTCCCCGGGGGACCACCCGAGAACGACCGAGGGCCGGGACCAGACGGTCCCGACCCTCGGTGTGCGCCACCGTTCAGCGGCGCGGCTCAGAGCTGAGCTCAGGCCTTCCAGCGCGGGAACGCCGAGGCGCCCGCGTATACCGCGGCGTCCTCGAGGGCCTCCTCGATGCGCAGCAGCTGGTTGTACTTGTTGATGCGCTCGCCACGGGCGGGAGCACCGGTCTTGATCTGGCCACCGTTGACCGCGACCGCGAGGTCGGCGATCGTCGTGTCCTCGGTCTCGCCCGAGCGGTGCGAGACCATCGCGGTGAAGCCGGCGCGCTGCGCCATCTGCACGGCCTCGAGGGTCTCGGTCAGGGTACCGATCTGGTTGAGCTTGACCAGCAGCGAGTTGGCGGCCTTGAGCTCGATGCCCTTGGCCAGGCGGACCGGGTTGGTGACGAACAAGTCGTCACCGACGATCTGCACCTTGTCGCCCACGTTCGCGACGAGCTCGCTCCACGTGCCCCACTCGTCCTCGGACAGCGGGTCCTCGATCGACACGAGCGGGTAGTCCGCGACCAGCTGGCCGTAGTACGCGACCATCTCCTCCGGCGTCTTGGCAGCGCCCTCGAACTGGTAGGCGCCGTCCTTGAAGAACTCGGTGGCGGCGACGTCGAGCGCGAGCGCGACGTCCACGCCCGGCTTGAAGCCGGCCTTCTCGATCGCGACGAGGATGAGGTCGAGCGCGGCGCGGTTGCTCGAGAGGTTCGGCGCGAAGCCACCCTCGTCACCGAGGCCGGTCGACAGGCCCTCGCTCTTGAGCACGGACTTCAGCGAGTGGTAGACCTCGGCGCCGGTGCGCAGCGCCTCGCGGAACGTCGTGGCGCCGATCGGGGCGACCATGAACTCCTGGATGTCGACGTTGGAGTCGGCGTGCGACCCACCGTTGAGGATGTTCATCATCGGGACGGGCAGGACGTGGGCGTTCGGGCCGCCGACGTAGCGGTAGAGCTCGAGGCCGGCCGACTCGGCGGCGGCACGTGCGACGGCGAGCGAGACGCCGAGGATCGCGTTGGCGCCGAGCTTGCCCTTGTTGTCGGTGCCGTCGAGCTCGATGAGCGCGGCGTCGATCGCGCGCTGGTCCTCAGCCTCGAAGCCGAGCAGCTCGGGCGAGATGATGTCGTTGACGGCGTCGACGGCGCCCTGGACGCCCTTGCCGAGGTAGCGGCCCTTGTCGCCGTCACGACGCTCGACGGCCTCGAAGGCTCCGGTGGAGGCGCCGGAGGGGACGCCCGCGCGCGCGAACGTGCCGTCGTCGAGCGCTACCTCGACCTCGACGGTGGGGTTGCCGCGAGAGTCGAGGATCTCGCGTGCGCCTACGGCTTCGATGCTGGCCACAGAAACTCCTTCAGAAGACAGGTGGGTGTACTCCCCCACACTAGTGGAGGGGTCCGCGGGCCGCGCCGGGCAGTTCGTCCTATGACTCCCCCGACGCGGCCCGCCCTCGTCCCGGGCGGTCAGGCGCAGGGGCTGCCCGGTGTCACCTGGCCTCCCCGGACCGCGACATGGGCACCGGTCAGGCGGTAGTCGGCGCTGCCGTTGTTGTCCCACTGGCCGGAGCCGCTCGTGAAGGCCGCCGTCACCGGCTGGCCGGCGGACGCGACCGTGCGGGACACCCAGCCCGCGCACGCCGGGGCGAGCGCCTCACCGGGGAGGGCCGTCCATGCGCCCGAGCCCACGCGGTAGTGCACGCGGTACGTCGACCAGCCGCGGTCGGTCGCGTAGTAGACCGTGGTCGTGTCCGACGGCGCCTGCGCGCACGGGTTCGCCGCGGTGACGCGCCCGTCCTTGACCGCCGCGACCGCACCACTGAGCCGGTAGTCCGCGCTTCCGTTGTTGTCCCAGGTCCCGGAGCCGTTGGTGAACGCCGCCGTGATCACCGCGCCGTCCGTGGGCACCGTCCGCGAGACCCAGCCCGCGCACGCCGGGGCGAGCACCTCGCCCGGCGCGGTCGTCCATGCCCCGCTGCCCACCCGATAGTGCATCCGGTGCGCGGACCAGCCCTGGCTCGTCGAGTAGAAGACCGTGGTCGCCTCGGCGGGGTCCGTGGGGTCGGTCGGGTCGGTCGGCACGTCGCCCGCGCGCGCGCCGACGTGGATCGCCAGCGCACCGTACTGCGGGATCTGCGCCGAGAACCGGCCCGAGTCGTCGACGGTGATCGTCTCCGCGCAGGTGCGGGAGGCGACCACGTCGCAGTACGTCCCGGCGGGCAGCGACGTCTGGAACGTCTGGTTCAGTCCTGACGCCTGGTTGTTGACGACGACGTACCCACGGTCGCCGCGACCGAACGCGATCGCGTTGGCGCCGTTGTCCCACCAGCGCGTCACCGGGGCTGAGCCCACCGTGTTGCGGAAGCCGACCATCCCGGCGATCTCGGTCCAGTCGTGCGTGCAGGTCCACACGGCTCCGTTGGCGCAGGACGCGTCCTGTACTCGCCCGCCGGACATGGGCGCGCCGGCGTCGCGGTCGGTGAACTTGTAGCCCGAGTACACGGTCGGCCAGCCGTAGTCGTAGCCGAGCAGGAAGACGTTGCCCAGGACGTACTTGGCGCCCCACTTGTAGCTCATCGTCCCGTGGGTGTCGCGCTCGGTGTCGTGGTTGTCGACGAACACCCCGGCGCGGTCGGAGCCGAGCAGCCCGTTGCTGATCCCGCGGATCCCGGCGATGTTCCCGTCGAAGTAGCCCGCCAGGTTCCGGGCGTACTGGAACTCGTGCGAGTCGCCGCTGCCGAGGTACTCGGACGGCTGGATCGGCTCACCGGCAGACCCGATGACCTCGTGCACCCAGAAGACCGACGGGTCGCTGAGCCGGGCCTTGATCGCCTCGAGATCGCTCGCGGGGATGTGCTTGGCGGCGTCGATCCGGAAGCCGGCGACCCCCAGCCCGATCAGGTCGTTCATGTAGTCCGCGATCTTGGTGCGCACGTAGTCGGAGCCTGTGCGCAGGTCCTGCAGGCTCACCAGCCGGCAGTTCTGCACCTGCCAGCGGTCGCCGTAGTTCGTGATGTCGGTGCGGCAGTCGTTGAAGTCGTTGCGGCCGTAGAGCCCGGGGAAGGAGTCGACGCCGTAGCTGGAGCCCCCCGATCCGGTGCCCGAGCTGTCCGCGCCGGCCATGTGGTTGATCACCGTGTCCGCGATGATCTTGACGCCCGCGTCGCCGCAGGTGTCGACCATCGCCGCGAACTCGGCGCGCGTGCCGAGCTTGGACTCGAGCCGGTAGCTCACCGGCTGGTAGGACGTCCACCACGCGCCGCCCGGGACGTGCTCCTGCGGCGGCGACACCTGGACGTAGGCGTAGCCGTTCGGGCCGAGCGTCCGGGTGCACTCGGCGGCGACGGCGTTCCAGGTCCACTGGAACAGGTTCGCGGCGGTGTTGCCGCGCCCCGGGACGACCGGCGCGGCCGTCGGCGCGATGCTCGCCGACGCCGCGCCGGCGGTGGGAACGACGGTCGCTGCTGCCGGCGCGGTGACCCCGAGCGCAGCGGGCGCGGCGGCGGTCGCGGCGGCGGTCGCCGTCGGCGCCGCGGCGAGCCCGGCGAGGACGGCGGCGGACGCGAGCAAGGCGGTGGCGCGCGAGCGCCGGGACTGCAGGGATCTCTTCATCGAGCTCCTCCATCGACGTGGGCGCGTCGCGCCCCCACGCCCGGACGTTCGTGCTCGGGCCGTGTGGTCGACGTTCCCCTCGTGCCGCATTGTTGCGGCACCCGCAGGAAGCGGGCATTCGGAACGTAACGCTCCTGCAAGCGTTCTGCAAGGCTTGCAACCACAGGGTGAGATTATCGGTGCGGCCGCCCGGCGCCGAAGCACAACCCCGACTTGGATGGCGGCACAGAGCCGGTCAGGCGGCAACGCCCTCGTTGCAAGGCCGCTGAAACGCGCGGCGGAGGTTGCAGCGAGGGCGGCTCCGCCGCGCCGTCAGCTCGCGTACGTCTTGACGGCCGCGAGGATCTGCCCGAGGCCCTTCTTGGCGTCGGCGAAGAGCATCGACGTCGCGGGCGCACCGTAGAGCTCGTTGTCGAGGCCCGCGTACCCGTGACCCAGGGACCGCTTGATCACGACGATCGACCGGGCGCGGTCGACGTCGAGGATCGGCATCCCGGAGATCGCGTTGCCCGGGCGACGCGCCGCGGGGTTCGTCACGTCGTTCGCGCCGACGACGAGGGCCACGTCGCAGGTGTCGAACTCCGGGTTGACCTCGTCCATCTCCTTGAGCTGGGTGTACGGGACGTCGGCCTCGGCGAGCAGGACGTTCATGTGCCCGGGCATGCGGCCGGCGACGGGGTGCACCGCGTAGTACACGGTGATCCCCCGGTCGGTGAGGATCTGACCCAGCTCGCCGCACTCGCGCTGCGCCTGGGCGGCCGCGAGGCCGTACCCGGGCACGATGATGACCTTCGAGGCGTACGCGAGCTGGATCGCGACGTCGTCGGCGTCCGTGCGGCGCACCTCCGTCGCAGCCCCGACGACGACGTCCCCCGCCGCGGCGTCCCCCGTGCCGAACCCGCCCACCATGATGGCGAGCACCGAGCGGTTCATGGCCTCGGCCATCTGCTGGGTCAGGATGGCACCGCTGGCCCCCACGAGGGCACCCGCGATGATCATGATCTGGTTGTCGACGACGAACCCGGCCATCGCCACCGCGAGCCCCGTGAACGCGTTGAGCAGCGAGATGACCACGGGCATGTCGGCACCGCCGATGGGCAGCACCATGAGGATGCCGAACGCGAGCGACGCGACCGTGACCACGACCAGCAGCCACAGGCTCGGGTCCACCACGATCCACGCGGCGCCGCCCAGGGCGACCACGGCCGAGACCGCGGTCGCGACACGCGAGCCGGCGAAGGTGATCGGCGCACCGGAGACCCAGCCCTGGAGCTTGCCGGCGGCGACGAGCGAGCCGGAGAAGGTCACCGAACCGATGATGACGTCGAGGCCCACGGGGATCGCGAAGCCCGCCGTGACGGCGTCGCCGACGCGGAGGAACTCGACGAACGCCACGACGGCCGCGGCGCCGCCGCCGACCGCGTTGAAGAGCGAGACCAGCTGCGGCATCGCCGTCATCTGGACGCGCCGGGCGCTGACGAAGCCGCCCACGGAGCCGACGACCGTGCCCAGGACGAGCGCGAGCGTCGCCCACAGGACGACGTCGCCCGAGTGCTCGGCGTCCCCGGCGTAGAGCAGGATCGCGGTCGCGGCGATCGCGGCGGCCATGCCCGCGGCCGAGAGGAGGTTGCCCTTGCGCGCCGTCGCGGGCGAGCGCATGAGGTGCAGGCCGAGCACGAAGCCGACGGCCGCGACCAGGTAGACCAGGCGGACGAGCGTGTCGAGCCACGGGAGGGTGCTCATCGGTCGGTCCCTTCAGGAGCGGCGGCAGCGGCGGGCTTCGGCTTCGCGCGGAACATGCCGAGCATCCGGTCGGTGACGACGTAGCCGCCCACGACGTTCATCGCGGCGAACGCGGCGGCGACGAACACGAGCACGTAGCCGAGGAGAGAGTCGGCGATGCCGGCGATCAGGACGGCGCCGACGAGGACCACGCCGTGGATCGAGTTCGCCCCGGACATCATGGGCGTGTGCAGGGTCGCCGGGATCTTGGAGATCACCTCGAAGCCCACGAGGAGCGCGAGCACGAAGAGCGCCAGGTTGCTGAGCAGGTCGGGGCTCATGCGCCCTCACCTTCCACGGTCGGGACGGACGGGACGGTCACCGGTGCCGGCGCCGCGGGGAGGTCGGCACCGACCCACAGGGCACCGACGACCTCGTCGGCGGGGTCCAGGACGACGGCATCGTCGGCGACCACGACGCCCAGCACCGCGGCGATGTTGCGCGCGTAGGCGGTCGAGGCGCCCGTGGCCATCCGGCTCGGGAGGTCGTGCGCGCCGACGATCGTGACCCCGCGATCGGTGACGACGCTCTGGCCGGGTGCGCTGCCGGCGACGTTGCCGCCCAGCGCGCTCGCCGCGAGGTCGACGAGCACCGAGCCGGGCGCCATCTGGTCGAGGGTGTCCTCGGTGACCAGCAGGGGCGGGCGGGCGCCGGGGACCTGCGCGGTGGTGATCACGATGTCGAAGCCCGCGATCTTCGCGCCGAGCTCGGCCTGCTGGGCGGCGGTCTCCTGGGCCGTGAGCGCGCGGGCGTAGCCGCCCTCGCCCGCGCCGGCGGTCACGGAGGTCGTCAGGAACGTGGCGCCCAGGGACGTGACCTCCTCGCGCGCCGCGGGCCGGACGTCGTAGCCCGTGACCTGCGCGCCGAGCCGCCGCGCGGTGCCGATGGCCTGCAGCCCGGCGACGCCGGCGCCGAGGACGAGGACCTTGGCGGGCCGGGCGGTCCCGGCTGCGGTGATCATCATGGGCAGGTAGCGCGCGAAGGTCTCGGCCCCGAGGAGGGCGGCGCGATACCCCGCGACGGAGGCCTGGGAGCTCAGGGCGTCCATCGTCTGCGCCCGGGACAGCGTGCGCGGCAGGAGGTCGAGGCTGAGGGCGCGCACCCCGCGGCGCTCGAGCTCGACGAGGCCCTCGCGGTCGGCGCGCGCGCCCAGCAGCCCGATCAGGGTCTGCCCGGGGGTGAGCGCGTCCACCACATCGGGTCCGGGGCGGTGCACGCTCACGACGACGTCGCTCGTGGCCGCGACCGCGCGCGACGTGACCTGCGCACCGGCGGCGACGTAGACGTCGTCGGCGAACCAGGCGTCAGTGCCGGCGCCAGCCTCGACGCGCACCACGAGGCCGCGCGACACGAGCGTCTCGACGACCTCGGGGACGAGCGCGACGCGGCGCTCACCCGCCGCCTCCCGCAGCACGCCGACGGCGACCGGTGTCGGCTGGGTGGTCTCGTCTGGCATCGTTCGTCTCCTCGGTTCGGACTGGGTCAATCTTGGCCGAGGTGCCGCCGCTGGCCAGGGGACCTACGGCCCATCGGTGTCCACCACGGCGCATGCGGTGTCTCAGGGGGCGGGACGCTCCGGCGAAGACTCCGCCGCCCGGACGGCGGCGCTGACCTCGCGCACCGCGGCGCGCAGGACACCCTCCGCGTCGATGCCCGCGCGGCGGGCACGCTCGACCAGGGTCAGCAGCTCCTGTCCGAGGCGGGCGGGGTCCTCCTGCGCAGCGGTAGGGTCCGCCGTCGCCGGGGCTGCGGCGGGGTCCGGGGGAAGCAGGTCCGTGAGCCCGGCCCGGTCGGCGCGTCCCAAGACCTTCTGCGCGTACGCGAGCGCACCGAGCGTCGGCGGGATCCCGTCGAGGACGCTCGCGCGCTGCTTCTCCTCCTGTTTGATCGCAGCCCACTGGGCGTGCAGGTCCGTCACCTCCGCGCCTGCGAAGACGTGCGGGTGCCGACGGCGGAGCTTGGCGACGAGGTCCGCCGCGACGTCGTCGATGGTGAACGGGTCCCCGGGGTCCTCCGAAGCGATCCGCGCGTGGAACACGACCTGGAGCAGGACGTCGCCGAGTTCCTCCCGCATGCCGGCACGGTCGCCCGTCTCGATGGCCTCGGCGAGCTCGTGCGCCTCCTCGAGCAGGTAGCGGACGAGCGACTCGTGGGTCTGCTCGGCATCCCACGGACAGCCGCCCGGCGACCGGAGCCGGTCCATCACGTCGACGACAGCCGCGAGCGCCGTGCCGTCCTGGTCGGTCGAGGTGCTGGGGTCCGGGTCCATGCCTCCATCCTGGCCCACCCGCGCCCGCGCTGGCGGCTCCTAGTACGCGCCCTCCGCGGCGAACATCGCCCGCACGGTGCGCGCCATGATCAGCAGGTCCCCCAGGACCGTCCAGTTCTCCACGTAGTACACGTCCTTGCGCAGGCCCTCGTCCCAGGAGAGGTCGGAGCGCCCACTGACCTGCCAGAGCCCGGTGAGGCCGGGCTTGACGAGCATGCGACGCGAGGCGCGACCGTCGTACGACGCGACCTCGCTGGGGAGCGGCGGGCGCGGGCCGACGAGGCTCATGTCGCCGCGCAAGACGTTGAAGAGCTGCGGCAGCTCGTCGAGGGAGTAGCGGCGCAGCAGCCGGCCGAGCGGGGTGACGCGCGGGTCGTCGCGCAGCTTGAACAGGGGGCCCGCGCCCTCGTTGAGGTCGGCGAGCTCGTCGACCTCAGCCTCCGCGCCCACACGCATCGAGCGGAACTTGATCATGCGGAATGGCCGGCCGTTGCGACCCACCCGCTCCTGGGTGAAGAACACCGGTCCGCGGCTCGTGACCGCGACCGCGACCGCGAGGACGGCGAGCGGCAACGCGAGGACCAGGACTGCGATCAGCGCGAGGCTCCAGTCCAGCAGCGACTTCACGGCGTACCTCACCCCGGTGAACACCGGGGCGTCCACGTGCACGAGCGAGAGCCCTTCTGCGGGGCTCATCACCACGCGGGGGCCGGCGACGTCCACGAGCCCGGGCGCGACGATGAGGTCGGTCCCGGACGCCTCGAGCTGGTACCCGAGCGCCCGCAGCACCGAGGAGGTCATCTGGTCCGACCCGGCGACGGCGACCGCCTGCGCGCCCGTCAGGTGCACACCGCGCGGGACGTCGACGAGGTCGCCGAGGACCGGCACCCCGGCGACGCTCGCACGCGCCGCGGGGTCACCGCCGGGGATGCACGCCCCGACGACGACGTACCCCGCGAGGGGGTTGCGCGCGAGCTCGGCGACGAGCTCGGCGACGGCTGCGCGCGAGCCGGTGAGGACGATCCGGGACAGCGCCCGGCCACGTCGCCGCAGGGCCTGCAGGTAGCGGCGCGCGGCGTAGCGGCCCACCAGCAGCAGGGCGACACCGGCGGGGAAAGCGACGGCGACGAACCCACGCGCGAGGTCGAACTGCACCACGAAGGCGAGAATCGCCACCGCGCCGAAGAGCCGCGCCGACGCCGTCCACACCCGCCCGTACTCGGTCATGCCCACACCGACGATGCGCCGGTCGCGGGACTTCTCGATCGCGAGCGCCGCCAGCCACAGCAGGGCGAAGCCCGCGGAGATCGCGACGTAGGACGCCGGAGCACCTCCGGCGATCTCGCCGCCGGCGAAGAACCGCACGAAGTACGCCACCGCGAGCGCGACGATGATCGCGCCGCTGTCCGCGGCGAGCAGGAGTCTCGCGTACCGCCGGGGCCACGCAGGGTCCGCCGGGGCCACGGTGCCGGCGAGGGCACGCTGGTGATCGGCGAGACTCCGCAGCTCGTCGGCGTCGGCGGGAAGCCCGACGGTCGGCGACACGGGAGTCGGTGCGAGGCGCACGGGGCGGTGCGCCGGCGGAGCCGACGGCCCCCAGTGCACCGACCGCGACGGCGGGACGTAGTCGAAGCCGCGCGGGTCCGTCGACGGCCGTCGGGCCGGGACGGACGGGGCGGTCTGCGCGCTCGGCGCCGTCGGGAGCGTGAGCGCGGTGCGCGCGGTCGGTAGCGTGCCGGCGTGACGAGCCGAACGGCTCCGCCTGCTGTCTCTAGTCACTCGTCACCCCCCGGTGCTCCGAGCGCGGCGCCTGGTGCGCCTGCCACTCACGTCTTCAGATTCGGTCGGGAATGTCTCCCTGATGGTCGGACCGCGGGACGCCTGTGGTGCGTCCCGGCCACGGACGGGCCGGTGTGGACCCCCGGTCCACCGCTCTAGATGTTCTGCAGGGCCTCGTCGTGCCCGGCGTTCGGCTCGAGCATCGTGAGCGCCCTGCGGAGCCGCGTGCTCGAGGTGTGCACCGTGTACGGGAAGTACACGACGGAGACGCCGACCTCTGCGAAGCGTCGCTCAAGGTCAAGCCCTTTGACCGTCCCCCGCCAGTCGTCTCCCTTGAAGAAGACGTCGAACGGGCGACGGCGCCAGGTCTCGAGTTTGTCCGGCTGGGTCTCGATGAAGACCTCGTCGACGAACTCGATCGCCCGGAGGATCTCTGCGCGCTCGAGCGTCGGCACGATCGGTCGAGCACCCTTGGCCTGCTCGAGCATGTCATCGTCCACCACGCCGGCGACGAGGTAGTCGCACCGATCCCTGGCGTGCCGCAGCACGTTGAGGTGCCCGACGTGGAACAGGTCCCACGCCCCTGGGGCATAGCCGATGACCAAGCCCTGACACCTCCCCCGGTCGGTCCTCTGGTCGACCTGTCGGTCGCAGGTCCAACGGTAGGGAGTCGGCCTAGGCCCGATGGGGTGGTTCTGGGGTGATTGTCAGGGTGATCACGCTCGGTGCGGGGGCGCGCTTGCGTCCCCGCACCGCGTCAGCCCGCGGTGGCGGTCCGCGCCGCGGCGCTCACGTCCCCCGCGATCACGGCGTCGATGAGCTGGGTGGCCCAGGCGAGCACCTCACCGCCGCGCAGCGGCCGCCCACCGATCCGGGCGGTCGTCGGGAACGGCACGAGGAACGCGCGGATCGCTGGCTTGAGCACCGTGCCCGGGTAGAGCCGCTTGAGGCGCAGCTGCGCGGACTCGGGCAGGTCCACGGGCGCGAACCGCACGAACTTGCCCTGGGCGGTGACGTCCGTGAGCCCGACCTGACGTGCCCGGTTGCGGAAGCCCGCGACGTCGAACAGCGCCTCGACGACCTCGGGCAGCGGACCGTAGCGGTCGACGAGCTCCGCGCGCACCTCGGCGAGGGCCGCATGGTCGCTCGCCGACGCGATCTTCGTGTACGCCTCCAGGCGCAGCCGTTCGTGGGCGATGTAGTCGTGCGGCAGGTGGGCGTCCACGGGCAGCTCGATCGTGATGTCTGCGGGCTCCTCCTCGCCGTCCCCACGGAACTCCGCGACGGCCTCAGCGACCATCCGCACGTAGAGGTCGAAGCCGACGCCCGCGATGTGCCCGGACTGCTCGCCTCCCAGGAGGTTGCCCGCCCCGCGGATCTCGAGGTCCTTCATCGCGATCTGCATGCCGGCACCCAGGTCGGTGTGCGCGGCCATCGTGGCGAGCCGGTCGTGCGCGGTGTCCGTCAGCGGCCGCTCGGGGGGGTACAGGAAGTACGCGTAGGCGCGGTCGCGGCCGCGGCCCACGCGCCCGCGCAGCTGGTGCAGCTGGGAGAGCCCGAGCAGGTCCGCACGCTCGAGGATCAGCGTGTTCGCGTTCGAGATGTCGAGGCCGGTCTCGATGATGGTCGTGGAGACGAGGACGTCGAACCTCTTCTCCCAGAAGTCGAGCATCACCTGCTCAAGCTGGTTCTCGTTCATCTTCCCGTGCGCGGTGGCGATCCGAGCCTCCGGCACGAGCTCGGCCAGGCGCGCGGCGGTCTTCGAGATCGTGTCGACCTTGTTGTGGACGTAGAACACCTGCCCCTCGCGCAGCAGCTCGCGGCGGATCGCGGCGGTGATCTGCTTGTCGTCGTAGGCGCCGACGTACGTCAGCACGGGGTGGCGCTCCTCCGGCGGCGTCGCGAGCGTCGACATCTCGCGGATCCCGGTGACGGCCATCTCGAGCGTGCGCGGGATGGGGGTCGCGCTCATCGCGAGCACGTCGACGTTCGTGCGCAGCTGCTTGAGGGTCTCCTTGTGCTCGACGCCGAACCGCTGCTCCTCGTCGACGATCACGAGCCCGAGGTCCTTGAACCGGACGGACCCCGACAGCAGCCGGTGCGTGCCGATGACGACGTCGACGCTGCCGTCCTTCACGCCGTCCAGCACCGCCTTGGCCTCCGCGTCCGTCTGGAAGCGCGACAGGGCGCGCACCGTCACGGGGAAGGCCGCGTAGCGCTCAGAGAAGGTGTCGAAGTGCTGCTGCACGAGCAGCGTCGTCGGGACCAGCACCGCCACCTGCTTGCCGTCCTGGACGGCCTTGAACGCTGCCCGGACCGCGATCTCCGTCTTGCCGTAGCCGACGTCGCCGCACACGAGCCGGTCCATCGGGACCGACTTCTCCATGTCCGCCTTGACCTCCTCGATCGTGGCGAGCTGGTCCGGGGTCTCGACGTAGGCGAACGCGTCCTCGAGCTCGCGCTGCCACGGCGTGTCCTGCGCGAACGCGTGCCCCTGGGTCGCCATGCGCGCCGAGTACAGGCGCAGGAGCTCGCCGGCGATCTCCTTGACGTGCTTGCGCGCCCGGGCCTTCGTCTTGCCCCAGTCGGCGCCGCCCATCTTGTTCAGCGACGGCTGCTCGCCGCCGGTGTACTTGGTGACCTGGTCCAGCTGGTCGGTCGGCACGAAGAGCCGGTCGCCCGGCTGGCCTCGCTTGGACGACGCGTACTCGATGACGAGGTACTCGCGCGTGGCGGCGTTCGCCCCGGCGCCGAGCGTGCGCTGCACGAGCTCGACGAAGCGCCCGACGCCGTGCTGCTCGTGCACCACGTAGTCGCCCGCCCGCAGCGCCAGGGGGTCGACGACGTTGCGCCGCTTCGAGGGCATGCGGCGCATGTCCTTGGTCGTGACCCCGGCGCGGCCGGTGAGGTCGGACTCGGAGAACACCGCAAGCCTGAGGTCCGGGGCGACGAAGCCCGCACCGACGGTCGCCGTCACCACGTGCACGACGCCGCCCTCGGGCGAAGCCGACAGGTCGCCGACGAGCCGCGCGGCGGTGTCGGCCGCGGCGAGCTGCTCGACGATGCGCTTCGCGGGCCCGTGGCCCTCGGTCGCGAGCACGAGGTGCCACCCGGCCTGCTGCAGGGCGCGCACGTCCGTCAGCGCGCGCTCCACGTCCCCGCGGTAGCTCTCGACCTCGCGCGCGCCGATCGTCAGGACGTCGGACTCGCCCGGTGCGACGTCGTCGTCCCCCTGCTCCGCGTCCGGTGCGAGGCCGAACGAGCTCAGGGTCCACCAGCCGAGCCCGCGGCGCGCCGCGACGTCGCGGACCTGCCCGATCGTGTGGAACGACGCGGCGCTGAGGTCCAGGGGCACGGAGGCGCCGGCCGCCGCCGAGGTCCACGCGGCGGCGAGGAACTCCTCGGTGGTCGCCACGAGGTCGTGCGCGCGCCGGCGCACACGCTCCGGGTCGTTGACGACGACGAGGGCGTCGTCGGGCACCAGGTCGAGCACGGGGACCATCGCGTCCACGAGCGCGGGGCTGAGCGACTCCATGCCCTCGACGGCGATGCCCTCGGCCATCTTGGAGAGCATCTCGACGGCGCCGGGCAGCTGGTCCGTGAGGGCAGCCGCCCGCGCGCGGACCTGGTCCGTGAGCAGCAGCTCGCGGCAGGGCGGGGCCCACAGCCCGTGCTCGGCGATCTCGAGGCTGCGCTGGTCGGCGACCGCGAACCAGCGGATCTCCTCGACCTCGTCGCCCCAGAACTCGATGCGCAGGGGGTGGTCCTCGATCGGCGGGAAGACGTCGAGGATCCCGCCGCGGACGGCGAACTCGCCCCGACGCTCGACCATGTCCACCCGGGTGTAGGCCGCCGCTGCGAGCCGGTCCGCGACGTCGGACAGGCTTGCCTGCTGCCGCGCCTGCAGCCGCACCGGCTCGAGGTCGCCGAGGCCAGCGACCACGGGTTGCATGAGCGCACGGACCGGAACGACGAGGACCCGCACGGGACCTCCCTGACCGCTCTCGGCGTCGGGGTGGGCGAGACGCCGGAGCACGGCGAGCCTGCGGGCGACCGTGTCCGAGCGCGGGGACAGGCGCTCGTGCGGGAGGGTCTCCCACGCGGGAAGCACCGCGACGTCGTCGTGCGGGAGATAGCAGCCGAGCGCGTCAGCGAGGTCGTCCGCCTCCCGGCCCGTCGCGGTCACGACGACGAGCGGGCGTGCCGCAACCGGCCGCTCGCCGGTGCTGCCGTCGCGGGCGCCGCCTTCGGGCTGGCCACCGGCGCTGGCGCCAGCCATCGCCGCGAGCAACGGAGGCCGCGCTCCCGGTGCGCTCACGACGTCGAGGAACCCACGCGCAGGCACCCGGCGGACGGCTTCCCCCGCGCCAGGATCGGCGAGAAGGAGGGGAAGGACTCCGGTGAGTGGCAAGGCGGACAGACCTCCGGCGTGGGTGGAGCGGCTCTCGGCGGGACGTCGAGGCACGCGGGAAGGCCCAGAACCGCGCAGGCCCCAGGCTGACCACCAGATTACGCGCTTGGTCCGACACCGCCCACAGAGCCACCCCTACTCTCACCCCGAGCGCCCTGTCGCGCCGCCCGAGAGCCCACCTATGCTCGGCGGATGGTCGAGCCGACTCCTGCGACTGCGCTCGTGGACGCCCCTGCCCCGGTCGTCACGCCTGCCCACCCCCGTCGCTCCGCACGGGGCACGCGGTTAGCGAGTCCGGGCGCTCGCACCGAGTCACGAGCCGCGGGCGTACGACGACGCGTGACCGCGGCGCTGCCACCGGCTCTCGCGCGCCGCCTGCCCGAGCTGCTCCGCTTCGGCTCTGTCGGCGGGGTCGCGTTCGTCGTGGACACGGGCCTGTTCAACCTGCTCCGGTTCGGTCCCGGGGATCTCCTCGAGGCGAAGCCGCTGACCGCCAAGGTCATCTCCGTGCTCGTCGCCACGCTGGTCGCGTGGCTCGGCAACCGGTACTGGACCTTCGCGGACCAGCGCACCGCGAGCCGCGGCCGCGAGCTGGTGGCGTTCCTCGTGGTCAACGCCCTAGGCATGGCGATCGCGCTCGCCTGCCTCGGCTTCTCCCACTACGTGCTGGGACTCACGTCGCCGCTCGCAGACAACATCGCCGCGAACGGCGTCGGGCTGGTGCTGGGGATGGCCTTCCGCTACCTGTGCTACCGGACCGTGGTCTTCACCGGAGCGCCTCGCGACGGTGCCCCGGTCCTGGAGCGTGAGCGGTGAACGACGGGTGCGTGCAACGCGAGCCCTGCCGTGAGAGCAAGGATCGGTAGCGAGCTGTACAGGGGCCCGAAGAGCATGTCCCACAGGCAGCGGACAGTGAGGAAGACCAGCAGGGCGCTCGCCGTCCGGGACGCGAGGTGCTGCACCAGGGCGCGCACGAGGACCACCGTCAGAACCGCGCAGAGCGCGAACCCCGGGATCCCGAAGAGCGCCCACGCGTCGCCGATCATGGAGTGCAGCTCGACCAGCCCGCCGAACATGTAGCGCTCCACGTACCCGTTGTCCGGGTCGTAGTTGAGCTGCGCCATCCCTGCCTTGGCGGCCATGATGTCGTCGGTCCGGGGAACCGTGCCGAAGCCGAACCCCAGGGGACGCCACTGCATCAGGGCGAGGGTCGCACCGATCTCTGGTCGCGCACCGAGGATCAGCGACCCCGACCGGCCGACCTGCGCGGCGGTGCGCTGCTCGGCGTCCTCGCCCAGGAATCCCTCGAGCGCCAGCGCTTCCCCGAGGCTGTACACGGCAGCGCCGAGCAGCGTCAGCAGCACCAGATACCGCCCCAGAGCACCGGTGCGCCGAGGTGGAGGCGTCCAGCTCTGCCAGATGACGATCCCTGCCGTCAGGACGAACATCGCGAACATGGACCGACTGTCGCTCTGCGCGGAGATCGCACCCAGCAGCAGGACCAGGACGACCTCCGTCGCGCGGCTGCGCCGCTGCCACGCCAGACCGAGGAGGACGACCGCCACGGCGACACCGAGGGCGACCTTCCAGGGGTTGGGCGCGCCGACGTCGTCGGCGGCCGCCAGGAGCATGCCGACGCCGAAGAGCGCCGCGACGATCGGCGTCGACCACAGGCGCCGCGCCCACAGCACCGCGCCGACGGCGACGCCCAGCCCGAGGATCGAGAACGACCACGCGACGACCTGGTGATCGAGGACCGCGTGGTCACCAGAGGCGTACCAGGTCAGCCACAGGCCCGAGAGCCAGGAGGCGACGACGAGTCCCAGAACCAGGCGCGCCGCACGCGACGGGCGCGCTCCCGCCCACCACACCGGCAGCAGCGCCAACCCGGCGAGCGTACCGACGGACGAGCCGAGCGGACCGCGCACGTCGGCCGCGACCAGGACCACGAGCCCGGCAGCGACAAGCCGGGTGATCTCGTGGCGCCGGAGGTCCTCGACGCTCGCAGGAGCGGCGTGGCGGACCTCCACTAGCGGATCACCGTCCGCGTCCCGGCGCCGTCAGCCTGGCGCCGGGACGCGGCCGCCCGGTACACCTCGCCGTGCGCCAGACCGATCTCCGACCAGCGGCGGCGGCTCAGGTCCGGGTCCGGCTCGGTGCGGGCCTCCCGCGCCGCTGCCAGCGCGGCCAGGAGTGCACCCGGCTCGAGCGCGCCCTCGTAGCGCTGGACCCAGGCCTGGCCCACCTCTGCGGCGATCGCCCGCGTGACGTCGTTGCTGGGCACCAGGACCGGACGCGCCATCGACAGGGCGAGGATCAACGCGCTGGAGTTGTGCATCGCCCGGTACGGCAGCACCACGAGCTCGGCGTCCGCGACCTCGTCCGCCAGGTCGGCGTCGCTGACGTGCTCCAGGCGCGCGACCACGCGATCGTCCTTGCTGGCTTCGCGCTCGATGACCTCGCGGAAGCCGGGGTCGTCGCAGCGCCCGACGAGGTGCAGGCTCGCGGCAGGGTCCGCGATGGTCCGGAACGCCGCGATCAGCTCCTCGATGCCCTTGTACCGGCGCATCAGCCCGAAGTGCACGAGCCGTCCCGGGACCGGCGCGGACGCAGGACGCGCGGAGTAGGTCTCCGGCGGGCAGCCGAGAGGGATCATGCGGCTGAGCGCCCCGGGCGGCAGTGGCGTGAAGTCGTTCAGCGTGACCCACCAGGTGGTCGCACGGTCCGTGGCATCGATGAGGCGCTGCTCGACGCGATCGGCGCCCTCGTAGGGCTCGACGTTGTGCGCCGTGCGCACGAGCGCCGTCCGCGTCAGGCGCAGACGCGCCAGGAGGAGGGCGTAGAGCGACCGAGCGGCGATCGTCTTCCACCGGGTCGAGCGACGGAAGATCACCTCCGGCCAGTGCACGTGCAGGACGTCGTAGCGCCCGAGCAGCGCGCGGCGCCAGGAGAACAGCTCGATCCGCACGTCGCCGGGCAGGCTGGCAAGGAGCTGGACGAGGTAGGGATTGGTGGTCTCCCGGATGCGGGACAGCGACTGCAGCACCGTGACGCCAGCGACGTCCGGCCGGTGGTCGGTCGTCTCATGCGGCACGTCGATACTCCCCATACACGTAGCCCAGCGCTCCGGACAGCATGCCAGCGCCGCGCAGCAGGGTGCGTGTGCCACGCGCGTGCGCCTCCTCGCGGCGCACGAGAAGCCCGGTCGCCGCACGCACGGCTCCGGCAACGACCCGGGCGGCACCGCGGCCCGCCATGGCTGTGCGCTGCCCGAGCCGTGCCGCCGGCCCGGGTGCGACGTGGACAGCTGCACGGCTGGCCGAGTTGCCCATCCGGAACGCACGGCGCGACACCCAGCTGCGGGAGTTGCGGTCCGCCGGCACCACGTCGTGGACCACGGCCTCGTCGCACCAGACGAGTCGTCCCCCGCGCGCGGCGAGCTCGAGGGTGAACACGGTGTCCGACCCGCCGGTGAGACCGAACTCCTGGTCAAACGTCACGCCCCAGCGCCGCACGGCGCGCAGGTCCAGCAGGAGGTTGTTCGTCGCTGCCACGGGGACCACGGTTCCGGTCGGGTGTCGCAGACGCTCGAAGAACCGGCCGGCGGTGACCCAGGGGTCGACCGGTCCGTCGAAGATCGAGATCACGGGGCCGACGACGCCCACGCACTCGTGCTCCGCGAACGCCCCGAGGAGCAGCGAGAGCCAGTCGGCGCTCGGGCGCTCGTCGTCGTCGATGAAGACGAGCAGGTCGGTCCCGGCCTCGACGAGCGCACGGTTGCGTGCGGCTGCGATGCCGGGCGTGGGCTCGTGCACGTAGCGGACGAGCCCCGGACGTTCGCGCGCGGCGGCTTCCGCGACCGTCGCGCGGGCGGAGTCCACGGCGTCGTTGTCGACCACCAGCAGCCCGGCGCCGGGCACGCGCGCGACCTGCGCGACGAGCGCAGGGAGCGCGTCGCGCAGGTCGTGCGCCCGACGGTACGTCAGGGTCGCGACCGTGACGGTCGGGGTATCTCCTCGTGCGGTCGCCGTCACCCGATCGACCCGGCCTGCAGGTCGTCGTAGGAGAAGACCACCGACGGGCTACCCGAAGGACCACCGGTGTAGCTCTGGATACCCAGACCACCCGCCGCCTGCAACGCCGCCGTGGAGTCACTACCCACCGCACGCCACGCCTCGGGCTCAGCAGACCCCTCCGGCCACACCTTCGCCCGCACCACCGTCGGAGAAGTGCCCTCCACCTGCAGACGCAACCGCAGCTCGTCACCAGCCCCGAACGTCACGCCCTGGACCACACCACCCGCCATCGGCGTGCCACTACCGCGAGTCACGTGCAGCTGCACCGAACCATCGGTCCCCAACCGCACCCGCGCCCCGTAGTACTCC
>NZ_FONZ01000003.1 GCF_900113055.1 Flavimobilis marinus | reverse complement strand
AGCTGACCGGTACTAATTGGCCGACAACTTGACTACAACAATATTTGCTACGCGTCCACTGTGCGGTTCCCGAGATACGAACGGGCACCCGAGAGCCACACCTTGACCGGTGGCACCCTCGGGCCCAGACATCTCCATAGAGTTACGGCGGTCATAGCGAGAGGGAAACGCCCGGCTCCATTCCGAACCCGGAAGCTAAGCCTCTCAGCGCCGATGGTACTGCCCTGGAGACGGGGTGGGAGAGTAGGACGCCGCCGAACACCCATTCACGAAGGCCCACCCCGACACCGGGGTGGGCCTTCGTCGTACCCGGAGGCACCACCCCAGAGCTAGCACGCGGAAGCCGGATGCGCAGCGCTGATCGCACGGCCGGCCTATCGGTCGCCCGCGGTCTCCTGCCGGCGCACCATCTCTGCGATCCAGGTGGGCGCATAGGGCGACGTGCACCCCGGCGAGGTCGGATAGTCCTCGAGAACGCGCAGACGCTCGCCGATCTCGAGCGCCCGCACCCGCAAGGCGGGATGCTGGATCCCGATCTGCGCCAAGCAGGTGTTCATCGCCCACTGCAGACGCTCGGGCGCGTCCTGCATGCGCGCCTCGATCGCATCGAGCAGCGTGGGCAGCGCCAACCCCTCCGGGCTCTTCACCACGCGCTCGGACGTCAGCGCCCACCCCGCCGCCTCGACAGCCGGGTCCGGGTCAGCCATCCAGGCCACCCTGAGCTCCTCGACCGAGGGACTCTTCTTCACGACGTAGCTCAGCAGCCAGTCCCGGACCTTGGGCGCCGACGTCGTGCGGATCATCGAGTCGAGCTCGGTGGCGGAGAACGCGCGGGGCCGACACACCAGCAGGGCGAGCAGGCGCGGTGCCGTCTCGCCGGTGTCCCAGAGCTCACGCGCGAGCTCGTGCTGCGTCTTCAGCTCCTTGGCGAGCACGCGGAGCCCGGCCAGCTTCACGCCGTGGTCGTCGCCGTGCCGTTCGTTCACCGCACGGATCGCAGGGTCCTCGAGCGCATCCAGGCGCGCAAGGACTGCCTCCAGGCCGGGTGGCGCTGCGGTCACGGTCAGGCCGCCCGCTCAGTACCCCACGGTGAAGCGCGCCTGGTGGTGAGCGCCCTTCTCGATCTCGTCCACGAGCGCAACCGCGAGGTCCGCCCCGGAGATCGTCGACTCGCCGTCGTCGGTGACCACCGGCTCGTCCTTGCCCAGCCGATAGTGGCCCGTCGGCTTTCCCGGTGCCTGCGCGCCGAACACCGGCGGCGGGCTCAGGTAGAACCACGAGACGGGGGTGTCAGCGGCGCGCAACGCGTCGAGGACGTCCGCGTGCGCCCTCGCCTCCGGGAGATAGTCAGCCGGGAAGTCGGGCTGCTCGAGGAGCATGCCGTCACCCGCGCGCAGCGAGCCCGCGCCACCGACGAACCCGAGGCGCGCGCCGTGCTCTGCGCAGGCGGCGAGGAGGTGGGGGACCGCCTCCACGAGCGGCGGCGTGCCCGACGCTGGCGTGGCGACGACGACGACGTCCGCTGCCCGCGCCAGCTCGTCCACGAGGTCGGCATCACCCACGTCGCCCTGTCGGTAGGTCGTCTCGTCCTTGAGGGAGCCGTCGATCACGCGGGACCGTGAGACGACCACCACGGAGTGGCCGCGTGACCCCGCCTCGTGGACGATGTTCCGTCCCGCAAACCCGGTCCCGCCGAACACCACGATGTGCGCCATCCCGGCCACCTCTCACTCAGGACGTGCGCGAGCGCACGCCGAACGTCAACGTGACCCAACCTACGCCGACGGCGGGCCCGGGGCGCATCGGCACGGCCTAGGCTGGCACGGTGGCCCGGCTCTCTCATCCCAGCGTGCGCACCCCGGTCTGGGGCGTCGCGTCGCTCGTCCTGGTCGCGCTTCTCGCGACCCTGGCGGCGGGGATCGTCGGTGGAGTGTTCGAGGCCAGCGCGATCGCGGACGCTGGCGCGACGGTGCGGGTGCTCCTCCCCGTCACGGGCGTCCTCGGCAACCTCGCCATCGCCACCACGGTCGGCGGACTCCTCGCCGCCGCCTTCTTGCTCCCTGCGGACAAGGACCGGTCGCGCGCCCTCACCACGGCGGCCGTGGCCGCTGGGGCCTGGACGCTCGTGGCGCTCATGGACGTCTTCGTCGTGTTTGCCGATGTCCTCGGCGCCCGCCTCGGCGAGGGCGACGTCGGGGAGCTGCTGGGCAGCTTCATGCGGCTTCCCCTCGGGCGGGTGCTCGCCGCCGTCGTCGTGGTTGCCGCCGTCGTCACGGTGCTCACGCTGCTCGTGGAGACGCCCACGGGCTCGGCCTGGCTCCTCGGGCTCGTGGCCGTCGCCCTCGCGCTCGTCTCGCTGACGGGCCACACGTCGGGAGCGGACAACCATCGCGTCGCGGTCTCGGCCATGTTCTTGCACCTCGCCGGCGCCGCGGTCTGGCTCGGCCCGCTCGTCGTGCTCGCGGTGCTCCGGGTGCGCGGCGGTCTGACCGCCACGCTGCCCGTCGTGGTCGCGCGCTACTCGCGGGTCGCCCTGTGGTGCTACGTCGTCGTTGGCGTGTCCGGTCTCGTGAGCGCCTGGGTTCGCGTCGGCTCGCTCGACGCCCTGGGGACCGCGTACGGGGCGCTCGTCCTCGCCAAGGTCGTGCTGCTGGTCCTCCTGGGCGCTCTCGGCTGGGCGCACCGGCGCGGCCTGTCGCGCCGGCTCGCGTCCGCCGACGGCCAGCAGCGCTGGGTGTTCTGGCGGTTGGCGGCGGTCGAGCTCGCGGCGATGGGGGCCGTCTCCGGCGTCGCCGCCGCCCTTGCGGGCACCTCACCGCCCGTCCCGGACGAGGCGCCCGCGGCACCGACACCCGCGCAGGTGGTCACCGGGGAGCCGCTGCCTCCCGAGCAGACCGGAGCGACCTGGTTCACCGAGTGGCGCCCCGACGTGCTGATGCTGCTCGTCGTCGTCGCAGGGGTGCTCGTGTACGTCCGCTGGCACCTGCGCCTGCGCGCGCGGGGCGACCGCTGGTCGGGCGGTCGCACGGCGTCCTGGCTCGTCGGCATGGCGATCCTCGCGTGGGTCACGTCGGGCGGACCCGCGGTCTACGGCCACGTGCTGTTCAGCGCCCATATGGTCCAGCACATGGTGCTGGCGATGGTCATCCCGATCTTCCTCGTCATGGCCGCGCCGGTGACGCTCGCGCTTCGCGCCCTGCCGGCGCGCAAGGACGGCTCCCGTGGGCCGCGCGAGTGGCTGCTCGTGCTCGTGCACTCCCGCTGGGGCAGGTTCTTCGCCCACCCCGGGGTGGCTGCCGCGAACTTCGCCGGCTCGATGATGGTCTTCTACTACTCGGGCCTGTTCGAGCTCTCGCTGACGACCCACGTGGGTCACCTCGCGATGATCGCGCACTTCTCGCTCGCCGGGTACCTCTTCGCCAACGCGCTCATCGGCATCGACCCGGGACCCCAGCGACCGGGCTATCCCCAGCGGCTGCTGCTGCTGTTCGCGACGATGGCCTTCCACGCGTTCTTCGGGGTCACCCTCGTCACGAGCGAGTCGCTCATGGTGGCGGACTGGTTCGGTCTGCTGGGCCGTCCGTGGGGCGACTCGGCGATCGTCGACCAGCAGCTCGGCGGCTCGATCGCGTGGGGCATCGGGGAGATCCCGACGATGCTGCTCGCGATCGTCGTGGCGGTGCGCTGGGCCAAGGACGACGAGCGCACAGCGACGCGCCGCGACCGCCGGGTCGAGCGGTCGGGGGACACGGAGCTCGACGACTACAACGCGATGCTCGCCCGCCTGGCCGAGCGGGACTGACCAGCATCCTGCGAGCCGCTGCCGCACCCGCCCGCAGGCGTTCGAGGTGCGGAAACGTCCATCGGCCGCAACACTGGCCACGGGCGGCCCCTCGCCCACGGACGAAGGAGCGGACATGGGAATCGGTCTAGGAATCTTCCTCATCGTGGTCGGAGCGATCCTCGCCTTTGCGGTGCAGGACTCTATCGCCAACGTGGACCTGACGATGATCGGCTACATCTGCCTCGGCGCTGGGCTCCTCGCGCTCATCATCGCGTTGATCGTGAACGCGCAGCGTTCCAACACGAGCCACCGGACCGTGGTGGAGCGTCGCGACGACGGCCTGCCGCCGTCGGGCTCCACGACCACGCAGCAGACGACGGTCCGCCGCGAGGACCCGCCCGTCGTCTGACGGGTCTACGCCGCGTCGGGCTGTGCGCCCACGGCGCGCAGGACGAAGGCTTCGGTCGCGCGGACGGCGTCCGCGCGACCAGCCTCGTCCTCGCTGAGGTTGCGGCCGGACAGGCAGGCGTTGACGAGGCTCACGGTCACCGTGAGGTCCTGCGGGGGGAGCACGCCGGACTCGATACCCGCCTCGATGATGCGGCGCAGGATCGACTCGATCATGACGACGTGCTCGCGGAGCTGGCGCTGGGTGCCGCGCGAGAGCACGGTGCGCAGGTCGGGTCCGGGAGCCAGGTGAAAGACGCGCTTGAGGCGCATCTGCGCGCGGACGTAGGTGCGCAGTTGTTCGACGGGATCGGCGACGTCGCGCAGGTCCGCCTCGAGTGTCGCCACGTACTCGCTGGTCTCGTGGTTGATGAACCCGACGAGCAGCGACTCCTTGTCGGGGAAGTGGTTGTACACCGCAGTGCGGCCGATCCCCGCCCGCTGGGCGATCTCGGCGAGCGTGATGGCGTCGAATCCGCGGTCGGCCATCAGGGCAGAGAGGGCGGCGAACAGCCGGAGGCGCGTCTGCTGCCGGTGCTCGGCCAGCGAACCTCCGATGATCTTGGGCATAGTGACATCTTGCCATCAGATGTCACGTCCGATGACACGCGCCGGTGTTGCGCTCGCAACAGCGGCGACCCAAGGCCCCACCAGGGTCCGATGCCGTGACCACAGGTGAGGGACGCGACGACCTGACGTGCGTCGTCGTGCCGCCGTCGACGGACATCCTCGGGCTGGCGCGATCCTGGTTCCCGGAGGCCCGGTGGGTGACTGCGCCGAGGTCCGCCGACGACCTGGCGGCGCTCGGGCGCCCGCTGACGGGCGCCCGGTTCCGCGGGGCTGGCGTCACGCCGACCACGGTGACGGGAGAGCTCGAGCTGGGCTCCGGGACCACGCTCGTCGGCCCGACGCCCCTCGGGGAACCCGACGCCGCGCGCTTCGCGCTGCCTCACGCGTGGCAGGTGCACGCCCTGCATGCCCCGACGCCGCAGACCCTGGGATGGTTGCACGCCGTCGCGCGCCACACCGGCGGCGCTGTCCTCGCCGACGGCGCGATCACGCGTCCAGGGATGGGCGCCTGCGTCAACCTGCGGGTGTCGTCCGCGCGGACGCTCTCGGCGGAGGAGTCGCTGAGGCTCGTCCGCGGGGTGACCCCGAGGGCGGTGCTGGTTGGGTCCGACGAGGTCGGCTACCTCCTGGAGGTCCCCTCGAGCTACGACGGCAGCGTGCTGGTCGACGTCCGCACGGTGCCGGGCGGCGTCGAGCACCGGTTCCGTTGGGTCTCGCCCACGGGAGAGGCGGACGACGGCGAGCACCACGGTGCCACGTCCCTCGACGCGATCGCCCGGGAGCGGCTCGTGCCGGTCGTCGCGAGGATCGCGCTCCGGCTGCTCGAGTCGGTCGCGGGTGAGGCGACCGACGCCGACGGTCTGATCGTCACGACCGCCGAGCTGGAGCGTCGCGCCCAGCGGTGACGCCTCAGACCGTCGCGGTGCGTCGCAGCCGGATGTCGTTGCACGCCTCGCACACCGACGCAGGCACGAGCCCGACCGCCTGGAGCCGCCCGAACATCCAGCAGCCCAGGCAGAAGCCCGCGAACGCCTCGAGCGAGGCGGCGATGACGAGGACGCCGAGCAGGACGAGCGTCACCGCGGGTGCGTCGAGCAGCAGCGCGACCGTGGCGGCGACGGTGAGCGTCGCGCCGATCCCCTGCGCGAACCGCTTGGGCGGTCCCGGCACGAGGCGCGCGGGGCCGAGCCGCGGCGCGATGACGCGTTGTGCCACCCAGCCCAGCGGCGACAGCCGGGGCCCCGCGAGGAGCCGGCCCACGAACCCGGCGGCGAGCACCACGACCACGGGGGTCCAGAGCGTCACGGCGGCCGTGAGCGCGAGCACGACGACGCCGGCGGCGACCGTGCGGGCCGCGAGCTCGTTGACCGGGTTGGGGAAGGAGAAGAACGTGCGCATGCACGCATCATCCGTCGCCGGCCCCGATCGCGACGAACCGGCCGCCGAGGGTCCCAGCAGGTGGTCGGTCCGCCCGTGCCACGATGGTCGCGAGCCGCGCACGCGGTCCCGCACCCACCCGAGAGGCACCCATGAGCGAGCGTCCCCGCAGCCGCTGGGAAGAGATGACCGAGCGCAACCCCGAGCACTCCGTCTGGTACGCCGACCGGTTCCGCCAGATGGCCGCCGCCGGGCAGGACCTCGATGGTGAGGCGCGGATGATCGACGCGCTCGCTGGGCGCGGCGCGCGCATCCTCGACGCGGGCAGCGGTCCGGGCCGCGTGGGCGGCGAGCTCGCGCGGCGCGGGCACACCGTCGTGGGCGTCGACATCGACCCGTACCTGATCTCGGTGGCGCAGCAGGACCACCCGAGCGCGACGTGGCTCGTGGGCGACCTGTCTGCCCTGGACCTTCCCGCGGCCGGGATCGCCGACCCGTTCGACGTGATCGTCTGCGCGGGCAACGTCCTGACGTTCCTCGCGCCCGGGACGCTCGGCGACGCGCTCGCGGGGATGCGCGCGCACCTCGTCCCGGGGGGACGCGCGGTCATCGGCCTCGGGGCGGGACGCGGGGTGGAGTTCCGCGAGCTGCTCGACGACGCCCAGCGTGTTGGGCTCGCCACCGACGTCCTGCTCTCGACGTGGGACCTGCGCCCGTTCGAGGCAGACTCGGACTTCCTCGTGGCGGTGCTGCGCGCCGTCTGAGGTGGCAGTGGCCCCAGACGACTCGAGGGGCCGCCGGACGGCGGCCCCTCGATGTGGAGCGGATGACGGGAATCGAACCCGCGCTATCAGCTTGGGAAGCTGAAGTTCTACCATTGAACTACATCCGCATGGGGTGAACCGCGAGCGGTTCGTGGACGATCATACCCAACCTGGCGCTACGGTGGCACCGTGCTTCTCTCCGACCGCGACATCCGCGACGAGCTCGCCTCCGGCCGCGTCCGTCTGGACCCGTACGACCCCACGATGATCCAGCCGTCGAGCATCGACGTCCGGCTCGACCGGTTCTTCCGGCTCTTCGACAACCACCGCTATCCCGTGATCGACCCCGCGGCCGACCAGCCCGAGCTCACCCGCCTCGTGGAGACCGCGCCGGGCGAGGCGTTCGTGCTGCACCCCGGCGAGTTCGTGCTGGGCTCGACGTTCGAGACGGTCGGGCTGCCCGACGACGTCGCGGCGCGCCTCGAGGGCAAGTCGTCGCTCGGGCGCCTCGGCCTGCTCACACACTCCACCGCGGGGTTCATCGACCCTGGCTTCGACGGGCACGTCACCCTCGAGCTGAGCAACGTCGCCACCCTGCCGATCATGCTGTGGCCCGGCATGAAGATCGGCCAGCTGTGCTTCTTCCGCCTGTCGAGCCCGGCCGAGCACCCGTACGGCAGCGCCCAGTACGGTTCCCGCTACCAGGGCCAGCGCGGTCCGACGGCGTCGCGCTCGTGGCAGGGCTTCCACCGCAGCGAGGTGTGAGGTGCCGGTGACCCTGCGGCCGCTGCCCGCCCAGGCGCCCGCCGGTCCGGGCATGCGACAGTCGCGCCACCTGCTCGTCGTGGGCGCGGAGGTCGAGGCGGAGGAGGTCGAGCTCCTCGCGCTCAGCCGGTTCCCGACCACCCGCTGGGAGGTGCCGCCGACGCCCGGGCGGGACGGGGTGCTCGAGCCGGGCCTGCTGCGCACCTCGCGCCACACCGCCCTGCGCGGTCCCTATGCGTCCAACGGCGGCCGCGGGGGCAGCGTCTTCGTGGTGTCGTGCCCGCGCGAGCGGGGGGAGCCGCCCTTCCCTGGCGGCGGCGACCGGGACGGCCTCGGCCGGGCCTTCCCCGCCGGGCTTCCCGTGCGCGAGGAGGACCGCGTGGTGCGGTGGCTCGTCGCCGCCGCGCGCCGGCTGGCCGGGACCGCGGTGCTCGACGGCGTCGTCGTCACGCCCGACCCCGACGCGCAGATCGACCTCACCGTGTACTCGGACGTCTGGCTCGAGCCGGAGGCGGCGCTCGCCGTGGCGCGCCACGTCGACGCCCGCACGGTGTATGCGCCCGGTGGTGAGGACTGGGCCGGACCGCCCGCGCACCTGGTGTCGCCGGCAGACCTCGACGCCGCCGATGCCGCCGAGCTGCACGCCGCCGCCGACGACGTCGACATCGCCGCGCTCACGTCGCCCGAGGCGCTCAGCGGCTATGCGCTGCACCTGCCGCTCGGGCTCGACGGTCTCGTGGTCGTCGAGATCGCCGGTGAGGAGCTGCTGCCGGTCTCCCTGCGCGGCCTCCCCTGGGCCGACGGCGGTGCCATCGCCTACCGCGTGCGCTGGGTTCCCGACGACTTCACCGAGCTCGAGGAGGAGCGTCCGCCCACCGCGCACCGGATCGCTCGGGGGCGGGCGGCCATCTCCGTGGCGAAGCTCACAGGGGCGCTGCACGACGTCGTCGGCGGTGAGATCGCTGATCAGAGCGAGTTCCTGGTGGCCCGCTCCGACCTGTAGCACCCAGGCACCCTTGATAACATTCGGGCAACCCGCGGTTCGCCTGGTGCCCAGCCGACGCCTGCCCTGGGGGTGACCGACCACCCGCCCACCACAGGACGGAGCCGGACGTGCTGGCAGTGCTCCTCGCCCATCTGGTGCTGGCGATCGTCGCGCCCACCGTCATGGGCGTGCTGGGCCGCCGGGGCTACCTGCTGCTCGCGCTCGCGCCGGCGTCGGCCGCGGTCTACGCCGCTGCCCACACGGCTGCCGTGATGCGCGGTGACCACCCCACCGCCGTCGTCGAGTGGATCCCCGCGCTGCAGCTCGAGCTGGCCTTCCGCATGGATACGCTCGCCTGGCTGATGATGCTGATCGTCGGCGGTGTCGGTGCGCTCGTGCTCGTCTACTGCTCGGCGTACTTCTCGGCCGCGGCGTCCGGCCAGCGGCGGTTCGGTGCGGTGCTCGTCGGGTTCGCCGGTGCGATGGTGGGCCTCGTCGTCAGCGACGACCTGCTGCTCCTGTTCGTGTTCTGGGAGCTCACGACCGTCTTCTCCTACCTCCTGATCGGCCACTATGCCGACCGCAAGGCGAGCCGGCGTGCCGCCATGCAGGCGATCATCGTCACCACCATGGGCGGCCTCGTGATGCTCGGTGGTGTGGTCGTCCTCGGCGAGGCGGCCGGGACGTACCGGATGTCCGAGGTCGTGGCTGCGCCGCCCGGGGGCACCGCCGCGACCGTGGCCATCGTCTGCCTGCTCGTCGGCGCTGCGACCAAGGCCGCCCTGATCCCGTTCCACTTCTGGCTCCCCGCGGCGATGGCGGCCCCGACGCCCGTGAGCGCGTACCTGCACGCCGCCGCGATGGTGAAGGCCGGCGTCTACCTGGTCGCGCGGTTCGCGCCCGCGTTCGGCGAGCACGCCGTGTGGCAGGGCCTGGTCGTGGCGCTCGGCACCGGCACGCTGCTGCTCGGTGGCTACCGCGCGCTGCGGCAGCAGGACCTCAAGCTCGTGCTCGCGTTCGGCACCGTGTCGCAGCTCGGGCTGATCATCCTGCTCGTCGGCCTGGGGACGCGCAGCGCCGCGCTCGCCGGGCTCGCGATGCTCGGCGCCCACGCCATGTTCAAGGCCTCGCTGTTCCTGGTCACCGGCATCGTGGACGCGGCCACCGGCACCCGTGACCTGCGCCGTCTCACGGGCGTGGGGCGCGCCCTGCCTGTCACCGCGCTCGCCGGCGCGCTCGCCACCGCCTCGATGATCGGCCTGCCGCCGCTCGCGGGCTACGTCGCCAAGGAAGCAGCGCTCGAGTCTCTCGTGCACGACGGCGCGGGCAACCTCCCGGCGTGGGTGTCCACCTACGTGATCGTCGCGGTCGTGGGGGGCTCCGCGCTGACCTTCGCGTACGGGCTGCGGTTCTGGTGGGGGGCGTTCTGGACCAAGTCTGCGACGGACCTCACGGCGGCGACCGACCCCGACGCGTGCCCCATCGACCCGGCGCAGATCCACCGTCAGTCCCGGCTCATGGTCTGGCCGCCGCTCATCCTCGCGGTGCTGGGCCTCGCCTCCGCGCTCGTCCCGCACCTGGGGGAGGACCTCCTCGCGCCGCACGCGGCCCTGTACCCGGGCGAGGACGGTCACCTCACGCTCTGGGGCGGCGCGGGTCCCGCCTTCTGGCTCACCGTCGTCGTCGTCGGCTCCGGGATCGCGCTGTTCTGGTGGCGCAAGCCGGTCGAGCGGCTGCAGCACCGCATCCCTCGCGGCGTCGAGGCCGACCGGGTGTACCGCCGGTCGATGCGGCTGCTCGACGAGATCGCCGCCGACGTCACCGCCCTCACCCAGCGTGGTTCCCTGCCCTTCTACCTCGGCGTGATCCTGCTGACGACCGTGGTGCTCTCGGGCGGCACGTTGCTGCTGTCGGGCGTCGGGCCCGGCGAGGTGCGGCTGTGGGACAGCCCGGTGCAGGCGCTCGCGGGCATCGTGGTCGTGGTCTCGGCCGTCCTCGCCGCCCGCGCCCGCCGCCGCCTCAAGGCGGTCCTGCTCGTGGGGGTCAGCGGCTACGGCGTCGCCGTGCTGTTCATGATCCACGGCGCCCCCGACCTCGCCCTGACCCAGGTCCTCGTCGAGACCATCACGCTCGTGGTGTTCGTCCTCGTCCTGCGCCGCCTGCCGGCCTACTTCTCCAACCGCCCGCTGGCTGGCAGCCGGTACCTGCGCCTGGCGATCGGCGTCGCTGTCGGGGTCACGATGGCCGCGTTCGCGCTCGTCGCGCCCGGCCTGCGCTCGGCCACGCCCGTCTCGGTGGACTTTCCCGACGAGGCCTACGTCTACGGCGGCGGCAAGAACATCGTCAACGTCACGCTCGTCGACATGCGCGCCTGGGACACGATGGGCGAGATCTCCGTGCTGCTCGTCGCCGCGACCGGCGTCGCGAGCCTGGTCTTCCTGCGGATGCGCAGCGGCGCGATCCTCCGGGCGCCCGACCCCGACGACGCAGACCCCAACGAGCTGGTGCGCGTCAACGCCGCGCTGGGTCTGCTGCCGGACTCGGCCCGCACGGACGAGCGCGCCCGCTCCGAGATCCTCGAGCGGGCCACGCGGTCGCGCGTGTGGCTGGCCGCGGGACGGACGCTCGCGCCGCAGCGCCGGTCCGTGGTGTTCGAGGTCGCGACGCGCCTGCTGTTCCACTCGATGATCGTGCTCGCGATGTTCCTGCTGTTCTCGGGGCACAACGCACCCGGCGGCGGCTTCGCGGCCGGCCTCGTGACCGGCATCGCGATCATCATCCGCTACCTCGCGGGCGGGCGGTACGAGCTCGGCGAGGCAGCCCCCGTGCACCCCGGGCTCCTGCTCGGTGCCGGACTCTTCCTCAGCGTCGGCGTCGGCCTCATCCCGCTCGCCTTCGGGGGCGAGCCGCTGCAGAGCTTCATCGTCGAGACCGACGTCCCGCTCTTCGGGCACGTCAAGCTCGTCACCTCGCTCTTCTTCGACATCGGCGTCTACCTGGTGGTGATCGGCCTGGTCCTCGACATCCTGCGCTCGCTCGGGGCGGAGGTCGACCGCCACGCGGACCGCGGCGACGACGGCGAGGGTGGCGGACGCACCGGCGACACGCTGCTGTCCGACGGGGGCTACGGCGCCGCGCAGGCGTCGACGACGGGGCACTCCTCGACCCAGGACGGGGGCGCGGCATGAGCTTCGACATGAGCCCGAACATCGTCCTCGTCGTCGTCATCGGCGTGCTCTTCGCCGCGGGCGTGTACCTGCTGCTGGAGCGCAGCCTGTCCCGCGTCCTGCTCGGCGTGCTGATCATCAGCAACGGCGCTAACCTGCTGTTCCTGGTGGCCGGCGGCAACGCGGGACGCGCCCCGATCGTCGGGAGCACCGATCCGTCGGAGATGAGCGACCCGCTGCCGCAGGCGATGGTCCTGACCGCGATCGTCATCACGCTCGGCATCGCGGCGTTCGTGCTGTCGATGGCCTACCGCTCGTGGCAGCTTAACGGCCACGACGAGGTGCAGGACGACCTCGAGGACCGCCGGATCGCCCGTAAGGCCGCGGTGAACGCCCCCACCTACACGGACTCCGACTCCGACGAGCCTGAGGGCACGCTCGACGACGACGCCGCCGACACCCGCGACGAGACGACGGAGGAGGCCCGGTGACGCCGGCGCTGCTCGTCCCGCTGCCGGTGATGCTGCCGCTGCTCGGGGCCGGTCTTGCCCTCGCGATGTGGCGCCACGCGCAGGTCCAGCGCATCATCAGCGTCACGGTGCTGAGCCTCATGCTCGCGATCGGTGTAGTCCTGCTGTTCGCGGCGGACAACGGGCCCGTGGTGATCGACATCGGAGGATGGGCGGCACCGGTCGGGATCGACCTGGTCGCGGACCGCTTGTCCGCGCTCATGGTCACGGTCTCGAGCGCCGTACTGCTGTGCGTCCTGATCTACTCGCTCGCCCAGGGTGTCGCCGACGGGGACGACGCCGCCCCGCTCGCGATCTACCACCCCACCTACCTCGTCCTGGCGGCTGGCGTCTCCAACGCCTTCCTCACCGGCGACCTGTTCAACTTGTACGTCGGCTTCGAGATCCTCCTCGCGGCGTCGTACGTGCTGCTGACGCTCGGGGGGACCGGCGAGCGCATCCGGGCGGGGACGATCTACGTCGTCGTCGCGCTCGTGTCGTCGGTGCTGTTCCTCGTCTCGATCGCGCTCATCTACGCGGCGGCAGGCACGGTCAACCTGGCCCAGCTCGCCAACCGGATGGCCGACATCGACCCCGGCGTGCGGATGAGCCTGGAGATCCTGCTCACGCTCGCCTTCGCGATCAAGGCCGCGATCTTCCCGCTGTCCGCGTGGCTGCCCGACTCCTACCCGACGGCGCCGGCACCGGTGACGGCGGTCTTCGCGGGCCTGCTGACGAAGGTCGGCGTCTACGCGATCATCCGCACGCAGTCCCTGATCTTCCCCGACGGGCAGATCAACGGCCTGCTCATGTGGGCGGCGCTGCTGACCATGGTGATCGGCATCCTCGGCGCGGTCGCGCAGCACGACATCAAACGTCTGCTCTCGTTCACGCTCGTCAGCCACATCGGGTACATGATCTTCGGCATCTCGCTCGGGACCGAGGCTGGCATGGCGGCCGCCATCTTCTACGTGGCGCACCACATCACCGTGCAGACCACCCTGTTCCTCGTGGTCGGGCTCATGGAACGCCAGGGCGGGACGACGTCGCTCGACAAGCTGGGCGGGCTCGCGAAGATCGCACCCGGGCTCGCGATCCTGTTCTTCATCCCCGCGATGAACCTCGCAGGAATCCCGCCGATGTCTGGCTTCCTCGGGAAGGTCGGCCTCCTGCAGAGCGGCGTCGCGGTCGGCACACCGCTCGCGATCACCCTGGTCGTGGGCAGCCTCCTGACGTCGATCCTCACCCTGTACGCGATCGTCAAGGCCTGGAACAAGGCGTTCTGGCAGACCCCGCCGGAGGAGATCCAGCCGATGCGCCTGCCGCGCGGCATGGTCGGCCCGACGGCGGCTCTCGTGGCCGTCGGTCTCTCGCTCACCGTGCTCGCGGGACCCCTGTACTCCTACGCGGAACGTGCTGCGTCGACGCTGATCAACCGGGCGGAGTACGTGGGCGCGGTCCTGCCCGACGGCCTGCGCGGTCAGGGTGAGTCCAACGACGTGGTGGACGAGGGCGCGGCCGACGACGTCGACGTCGAGGGGGAGGAGGCGCCATGACCCTGCACCCCCGCCGGCGCGGCTTCTTCCGGCAGTGGCCGACCGCCCTGTGGCTCGCGGTCGTCTGGACGCTCCTCTGGGGCGACCTCACGGTCGGCAACGTCCTCGCGGGTGTCGTCGTGGGCTTCGTCGTGACGTACGCGTTCCCCCTGCCCGCGATCGGGTTCCGCGTGCGCGTGCGCCCGTGGCCGTTCCTGGTGCTCGCCGGGTACTTCTTGTCCGAGCTCACCGTGGCGTCGTTCCAGGTCGCGGGGCAGGCGCTCAACCCGCGGTTCACGCCGCGCGGCGCGGTCATCGGGGTCAAGCTGCGCAACCCCGCGGACCTCTACCTGACCATCACCGCCGAGCTGAGCTCGCTCGTCCCCGGGTCGCTCGTGATCGAGGCGCACCGCCTCACCGGCATGCTCTACCTGCACGTCCTCGACCTCGAGGCGCACGGCGGTGCCGACAAGGTGCGCCAGCACACGCTCGACCTCGAGGCGCGCGTCCTGCGCGCCATGGCGTCCGACGACGAGCTCGCCCGGGCCGGTCTGGCCCGCCACCCGCGGCAGGAGGCATCCGCATGATCTACGCCGTGATCGTCGCCGGGGCGTTCCTCTTCACCGGCGCCGTGCTCGCCCTGGTCCGGGTGGAGCGCGGCCCGACCATGCTCGACCGCACGGTCGCGCTCGACGTCCTCACCGCCACGCTCGTCGGCGCCCTCGCGCTCGAGGCGGGCTGGCACCGGCGCACCGACACGCTGCCGATCATCGTGGTGCTCTCGATGGTGGGCTTCGTCAGCTCGGTGACGATCGCGCGGTTCGCGGCCGTCGAGCCGGAGGACGCGGGTCGCATCCTCACCCGGGAGGAGGCCGCGCTCGAGGTGGCGCGCCAGGAGGAGGCGCAGGCGCGCGCCCTGGAGCTCGAGAACACGCCCGAGCGCACGCGCGCCTCGGCCGAGGAGTCCGAGCACCACGGCGGCGGCGCGGACGGGGCGGTGCGCTGATGACCCTCGATTCCGTGCTCGACGTGCTGGCCGCGGTTTGCTTCCTGGCGGGCGCGTTCCTGTCGCTCGCCGCAGGCGTTGGCGTCCTGCGGTTCCCGGAGCTGCTCGCGCGGATGCACGCGGGGACCAAGCCGCAGGTGCTCGGGCTCATGCTGATGCTCCTCGGTCTCGAGCTCCGGCTGCGCACGGTCGCGGTCTTCGTGGTGATCGTCCTCGTGGTGCTCTTCCAGATGCTCACGTCACCGGTGGCCGCGCACATGGTCGGCCGGGCGGGCTACCGCACGGGCAAGGTGCGCACGGACGACCTGGTGCTCGACGACCTCACCTCCGACCTCGACGCCGCGGGCATCTTCGAGCACCGCAGCGAGCTCACGGCGTTGGCGGCGCAGGACCCCGAGCGATCGGACGAGCAGGGCTGACGAGCGGCGCCGGCGCAGCCCGTCGGACGGTCAGCGGCTGCGCGTCGCGCTACGGCGCTCCAGCCAGTGGTGCACGAGGTTGAGGTACTGCGTGCGCGCCGGCTCGGGTGAGAGCGCGAGGTCGTGGGCCCCGCCCGGGACCTCGACCACCGTGACATCGCGGCCGAGCCTGGGGGCGCGGGCGTGGATCTGCTCGACGGACAGGACCGAGTCGGTCGAGAGCACAGCGGCGTGCGCCGCGTGGTTGTCGCCCGTGGCGTCAGACGTGCACACGAGGACCGGGCAGGCGATGTCGAGGCCGCGTGCGACGCGGGCGTGCCCACGGCGCACCGCGCTGAACCACGCCGCGCGGACCGGGAAGCCCGCGTGCGGCTTCCACGTGAGGTCGTAGTCCCACTCGCCGCCGCTCTCCCGGTGCAGGGCGCGGCCGTAGTGCTCGGCGAGGCCGCCGACGACGGTCCGTGGCGAGACGCGCGAGAAGGCCGCGACGACCGGCGTCAGCAGGACGCGGTGGAACCAGGACTCGTTGAGGTCCAGCCACGGGGAGTTGAGCACCAGGGCGGTGACGCGGCCGGGGCGGGCATGCGCCCAGAGGCTTGCGACGAGGCCCCCGGTGGAGTGGCCGAGCACGACGAGCTCCGTGTGCTCGTCCTCGACCCGGATGATGTGCTCGGCCTCGTCGAGCTCGGTCGCGTAGTCGGCGAGCTCGGTGACGTAGTTGGGCGTCTGGCCCGGACGGAGCGCCCGCCCGTGCTTGCGCAGGTCGAGCGCGTAGAAGTCGTACCCGGCGTCGATGAAGCTCTGGGCCATCGCGGTCTGGAAGAAGTAGTCGACGAACCCGTGCAGGTACAGGACCGCGCGCGTGCTCGCGGGAGCCCCAGCCCGTACGAGGACCGCGTCGAGCGGCCCCTCGGCGTCCGACCCGAGCGGGATCGATCGCGCTTCCCAGGGCCCGGCGAGGATGTCGGGCTCCCATGCGCGTCGTCGTTCTCGTGCAGCACTCATCGTCGCCATCCCCTTGGTCGTCGTCTGGCGACGATCCTGCCAGAGGGGCTGGGACGGGGCCAGCAGGCAGCGGCCGCACGGCCGCGGCGAGGGATCAGGGCACGGGCGGGTGCGTGTCCGTGCCGGTCGTGTCCTCGGTGTCGGCGCGCGTGCTGCCGCTCGACTCGACCTTGCGCGCGGCGTCGGTGCCGATCTTCTCGTCGAGCGTGTCGCGTCCGCGCGTGATCTTGTCGGTGTGCTTGCGCCCGGTCCCGGCGTCGACCAGGCTGGCGGCGCGATCGAGCGCGGCGTCCGTCGCCTGCTCGCCCTTGTCGCTGTTGAGGTAGCCGGTGGCCTTCTTGCGCAGGTCGTCGATGCCCATGACGTGTCTCCTTCGGTCGGTCCGTGTGCCCCCAGGTTCCCCCGGCGGTCTGCGCTGCGCATCTGGAACGACGACGATGTTCCCTGCGATACAGAGTTGAGCGGAATAGACTCAAGGTTGACGCCGTTGGGCCGAGCAGGACGTTGTTACGCCAGGAGGAACCCATGGACATGAAGCTCACGACGAAGTCCCACGAGGCGCTGCAGAGCGCCGTGCAGTCCGCGGGTGCGGCGGGCAACCCGAGCATCGAGCCCGTGCACCTGCTCGGCGCGCTGCTCGAGCAGGAGGGTGGCGTGGCCACCGGGCTGCTCGACGCGGTCGGCGCCGACCGTCACGAGCTTGGCCGGGCCGCGCGCGCCGCGTTCGTCGCCCTCCCCTCGGCGTCCGGCAGCGCCGTGGGCGAGCCGGGCACCAGCAGGGCCTTCGACCAGCTCCTCGCCGCGGCGCGGAAGGAGGCCGCCGACCTCGGCGACGAGTACATCTCCGCCGAGCACCTCCTGCTCGCCACGGCCGCGACGCCGAGCCCGGCCGCCGAGGTGCTGCGCCGCGGCGGCGCCACCCCGGAGGCGTTGCGTGCGGCGCTCCCGCGCGTGCGCGGCACCGCCCGCGTGACCTCGCCCAACCCCGAGGGCACCTACAAGGCCCTCACCCAGTACGGCGTCGACCTCACGGAGGCCGCCCGCGAGGGGCGCCTCGACCCCGTGATCGGGCGCGACTCCGAGATCCGCCGCGTGGTCCAGGTGCTGTCGCGGCGCACCAAGAACAACCCGGTGCTGATCGGGGAGCCCGGCGTCGGCAAGACCGCCGTCGTCGAGGGCCTCGCCCAGCGGATCGTCGATGGCGACGTGCCCGAGTCTCTGCGCGGCAAGCGGCTGATCTCGCTCGACCTGTCCGCCATGGTCGCCGGCGCGAAGTACCGCGGCGAGTTCGAGGAGCGGCTCAAGGCCGTCCTCGAGGAGATCAAGGGTTCGGACGGCGAGGTCGTGACCTTCATCGACGAGCTGCACACCGTCGTCGGCGCGGGAGCCTCCGGTGGGGACTCGTCGATGGACGCCGGCAACATGCTCAAGCCCATGCTCGCGCGCGGTGAGCTCCGCATGGTCGGTGCCACGACGCTCGACGAGTATCGCGAGCACATCGAGAAGGACCCTGCCCTCGAGCGCCGGTTCCAGCAGGTGTTCGTCGGCGAGCCCAGCGTGGAGGACACCGTGGCGATCCTCCGCGGCCTGAAGTCCCGCTACGAGGCGCACCACCGAGTGACCATCTCGGACAGCGCGCTCGTGGCGGCCGCGACGCTCTCGCACCGCTACATCTCCGGGCGCCAGCTCCCCGACAAGGCGATCGACCTCGTCGACGAGGCCGCCTCGCGCCTGCGGATGGAGATGGACTCCTCGCCCGTCGAGATCGACACCCTCGAGCGCGCCGTGAAGCGGCTCGAGATGGAGGAGCTCGCCCTGTCCAAGGCCGACGACCCCGCCTCGGTGCAGCGCCTCGCCGAGCTGCGCGCGCAGCTGGCAGACCGCCGCGAGGAGCTCGCCGGTCTCAACGCCCGGTGGGAGCGGGAGAAGGGCGGCTTCAACCGCGTCGGAGAGCTGCGCAAGAAGCTCGACGAGCTGAGCTCCCAGCAGGAGCGCGCCGTGCGCGAGGGTGACCTCGAGACCGCGTCCCGCATCCGGTACGGGGAGATCCCCACGGTCGAGCGTGAGCTCGCCCAGGCGGAGGAGGCGGAGGTCACCCCGGTGTCCGACGACGATCCCGGCCGGTTGGTCGGCGAGAAGGTCGACGCCGCTGAGATCGCCGAGGTCGTCGCGGCCTGGACCGGCATCCCGGCCGGGCGGCTCCTGCAGGGCGAGAGCGCCAAGCTGCTGAGCATGGAGGACCTGATCGGCGGCCGTCTGATCGGCCAGCAGCGCGCCGTCGCCGCAGTCTCCGACGCGGTGCGCCGGGCCCGGGCGGGGGTCTCGGACCCTGACCGGCCGACCGGCTCGTTCCTGTTCCTCGGCCCCACCGGCGTCGGCAAGACCGAGCTCGCGAAGTCGCTCGCGGACTTCCTGTTCGACGACGAGCGAGCCATGGTGCGGATCGACATGTCCGAGTACGGCGAGAAGCACTCGGTCGCGCGCCTCGTGGGGGCGCCCCCCGGGTACGTGGGGTACGAGGAGGGCGGCCAGCTCACCGAGGCCGTGCGACGTCGGCCGTACTCGGTGGTGCTGCTCGACGAGGTCGAGAAGGCGCACCCCGAGGTCTTCGACGTGCTGCTGCAGGTGCTCGACGACGGTCGCCTCACCGACGGCCAGGGCCGGACGGTCGACTTCCGTTCCACGATCCTGGTCCTGACGTCCAACCTGGGGTCCCACGCGCTGGTCGACCCGACGCTCGACGACACCGCGCGGCACGAGGTCGTCATGAGCGCCGTGCGGGCGCACTTCAAGCCGGAGCTGCTGAACCGCCTCGACGACATCGTGGTGTTCGACCCGCTGAACCTCGAGGACCTGGGTCGGATCGTCGAGCTCCAGGTGCACTCGCTCGCGTCTCGGCTCGTCGACCGTCGCCTCACCCTCGACGTGACGCCCGAGGCCCGGGACTGGCTCGCATTCGCCGGCTACGACCCGGCCTACGGCGCGCGCCCGCTGCGGCGCGTGGTGCAGCGCGAGATCGGTGACCGGCTGGCGCGGGCGCTGCTCGACGGCTCGGTCGTCGACGGCGACACGGTGGTGGTCGACCGCGGTGAGGGTGACGAAGGGCTCACGGTCCACGCCGCCCCACGTCCGTGAGGCGGCGGTAGGCTGGGCGGTACGGGACAACAGGTGTGCGCTGAGAAAACTGGGTGGGCGGCGCACCGCTGGAGGCCACCCGGATGTCCCGCACCACCCAGTCCACCCTCGACCGCGCCCCTGAGGCCGCCCCGGTAGCACCGCGGGCCACCGCGAGCGGTTACCGGATCCTGCCGCAGCTCGCTGGCCGGTGGTTCCTGCCGCTCGCCTTCCTCGCGCGGCTGCCCTTCTCCATGACGGTCATCGGCGTGATGCTGCTCGTCACGTCCACGAGCGGTTCCGTCGCCCGGGCCGGCCTGGCCACGGCGGCCTGCTCGGTGGGCACCGCCGTCGTCGGTCCGCTGCAGGGGCGGCTCGCCGACCGCCTCGGCCAGCGGGTCGTCCTCCTCGTCGCGGCGCCCGTGCACGCCGTCGCGCTCGTGCTCGTGGTGCTCGCCGCGCTGGGCGACCGCTCGCTGGCCGAGCTCCTGACGGTGTGCGTCGTCGCTGGCGCCTCCTCGCCGCAGGTGGCGGCGTTCGTGCGCGTCCGCTGGATGGGCCTCACGGGCGGGCGGCCGGGCTCGCTGCGCACCGCGATGGCCTACGAGAGCACGGCCGACGAGGTCACGTTCGTCCTCGGCCCCGCGCTCGTCGGGGTCCTGGCCAGCGTCGCGCACCCGGCGGTGGGGCTGGGCGTGGCCGCCGCGATGGTGGCGGTCCTCGGTGTCGCCGTCGCGCTGCACCCGACGGCCTCCGCTGCACCGTCCCGCGCCGGGTCGGCGAGCACCGCGCGCGCCGCGGGCATGGCGCAGGTCGCGCGCGCGGTCGCCGGTCCCGTCGTGGGGATGCTCGCCGTCGGCGGATTCTTCGGCGGCACCCAGGCGGCAGTGACGGCGGCGGCGACCGGTGCGGGCCGCCCCGGCCTCGCCGGGCTGCTCTACGCACTCATGGGCATCGGGTCCGCCGTCACCGCGCTCGCGGTCGTGCTGCTGCCCGACGCGTTCGGCATGCGGGCGCGCTGGCTGGTCGGTGCGTCTGGCATGGCCGCAGGCTCGGGTCTCTCGGTGCTCACGGGCTCGCTGGGCCCGCTCGCGCTCGCGCTCGTGGTGACGGGGCTATTCGTGGGCCCGACGCTCGTGACCCTATTCTCGCTCGGCAGCCGCGGGGTCGACCCGCGCGACGGCAGCACTGCGATGACGTTGCTGATCAGCGCGAACGTGGTGGGCGTCGCGGCAGGCGCGGTCCTCGGCGGAGTCGTCGCGGACCGGGCGGCCGGTGTCGCGTTCGTCGTCCCCCTCGCGATGGCGCTCGTGCTGCTGGGCGCGGGTGCGCTGACCCGGACCGGACGGGCACGGGCGAGCTGACGCACGGGTGCGCACCGATGGCGGTGCGCACCCACCCGCCGCCTCAGAACGTGAAGGTGGAGACCTTCTGTCGCAGGTCCGCGGACATGCGCGCGAGGTCCGCGACGGCGTCGCCCATCTGGCCCACGACCTCTGAGCTGGTCGACGCGGCCTGCGCGACGCCCGTGATGTTCGACGCGATCTCGGACGACCCGGTCGCCGCCTCGGTGACCGAACGCGACATCTCGTTGGTCGTCGCCGTCTGCTCCTCGACCGCGGACGCGATCGTGAGCTGGTAGTCGTTGATCGACGCGATCACCTCGGAGATCCGACCGATCGCCGCGACGGCGGAGGTCGTGTCGCCCTGGATCGCCTCCACCCGGCGCGCGATGTCCTCCGTCGCGCGTGCAGTCTCCTGCGCGAGGTCCTTGACCTCGGAGGCGACGACCGCGAAGCCCTTGCCGGCCTCGCCGGCACGTGCGGCCTCGATGGTCGCGTTGAGGGCGAGGAGGTTGGTCTGCTCGGCGATCCCGGTGATCGCCTTGACGACGTTGCCGATCTCCTGGCTCGAGGCGCCCAGGCGGGTGACCGTGACCTCGGTCTCGGAGGCCGTGGACGTCGCGGCGCGCGCGACGCTCGCCGCCTCCTGGGCGTTCTGGGCGATCTCGCGGATCGACGCGCCCATCTGCTCGGCACCGGCCGCGACAGTCTGGACGTTGCGCGAGACCTGCTCTGCGGCAGCCGCGACCACGCCCGCCTGGGCGCTGGTCTCCTCGGAGCCGGACGCCACCTGCGAGTTGGAGGCGGCGAGCTCCTCGGACGCGGCCGCGACCGTCTGGGCGGTCTCGACGACGCCGGACAGCGTCGCCGCGAGCGACTCCTGCGCGCTCGTGAGCGCGCGCGCCATCTGTCCGACCTCGTCCGCGGAGACGACGTCCACGCGGCGCGTGAGGTCACCGCCCGCGAGGGAGTCGAGTGCGGCCTTGACCTCGAGGATGGGGCGGACGATCATCCGCGCGATGGCGAGCCCGACGATCACCGTGAGGACCGCGGCCACGACGATCGCGACGAGGGTCAGGGTGATGGTCTGGTTGGCGTTGCTGGCCGCGTCGGCCGCGATCGCCTTGGTCGCTGCCCCGACCTCGCCGCCGACCTCGCCGAGGCCGGCGATCAGCGCCGCGCCTGCAGCGCCCTGCTCGTCGGTGACAGCCTCGTAGGCTGCCGTGTCACCGGACACGGCGGCGGGCACGACCTCCTGGGTGACGAGCCCGACGTACGTCTCGAACTCACCGACGAGGTCGGTGAGGCGCGCCGAGGGCGTGCCCGTGGCAGCCTGGTACGCCGCCGTGAACGTCTCGCCCGCGACGCTGACCGCGCCGACCGCCGCCTCGATCTCCTGGGCGATCGCCGGGCGCTCCGTCTGCGGGACGCCACCGATCTTGACCGCGAGGACGCGCATGTTCCACACGGCGTCCGTGAGCACGGAGAGGCTTCCGTTCATGTCGCTCGCGCTGTTGGCCATCTTCTGCGCGTCCGAGCGCATCGACGTCAGAGAGACGGTGGCGAAGGATCCGAGGCCGACGATCACAGCGACGGCCAGCGCGACGAGCGCGAGCACCTTCGTGCGGATTCCCGCGTCGCGGAATCGCGCGGTCAGGCTGCGTCCCGTGCGGCGCGCAGTGGTGGTCGTGGTCATGATCTCTCCTCGGGGCGGTGTGTTCCGGGCACACGTGCCGCGCGACAGGCGCGGCGGGTGCGCGCCTGTCCTATCGGCCGTCCGAGCCGAATCGCGAGAGATCCGATGCCGACACAGCGCGACGGGACCCTGTCCGCGGACAGGGTCCCGTCGCGCTGGTGCCGGTGATGGGGCGACGTGTCAGGCGTCAGACCCGGATGAAGGTCGGGTTGTGCTGCCAGATGGAGCGCACCTTGATGGACTTGCCCGGACGCGGCGAGTCGATCTGCTTGTTCCCACCGAGGTAGATGGCGACGTGGCCGGGGGACCAGATGAGGTCGCCGGGCTTGGCCTTCGAGCGGGAGATGACCTTGCCGACGTGGCGCTGGGCGCTCGAGCTCTTGGGGAGCCTCTTGCCGGCCTTGCCGTACACGTAGCTCGTGAACCCGGAGCAGTCGAAGCCCGTGCGCGGGCTCGAGCCGCCGATGCGGTACTTGGAGCCCACGAACTTCTTGGCGATGCGCACGACCGTGGCGCGGCGGTCCTTGACGCGCACCTGGAACTTCTTGGTCGCGGGAGCGGCCTTCACGGCGCCGCGGGGGAAGTACCGCACGGTGATCGTGTGGCGCTTGGCCTTGAGGTTCTTGGGCAGCCGGATCGCGGTCTTGCCGTTACGGAGGGTCTTCGTCTTGAGCGACTTCTTGCCGGCGTAGACGCGTACCTTGCCGGTCGCCGCACGGCCACCTGCACGGACCTTCACGACGATGCGCGTGCCCTTCTTGCCCTGGACGTAGGTCCGCTTCGAGGTGCGGACGACGAGCTTGCTCCCGCTCGTGGGAGCCTGGGCCGCCGCGGTGGGCGCGGCGGTGGAGGCAGCAGCGCCGGTGCTGGCGCTGGCGGTGGGGGCTGCGAGGAAGAGCGAGGCGCCGAGAGCGGCGACCGCGGCGAGACTGATGCTGCGCCGGTTCCGGGCAGGGGAGAGTGCCTTGAGCATGGGTGACCTCAGGACGCCTACGAGGTGAGCTGTCGGGTTCGGGTCGAGGTGGACCCGGCCGGAGAGTTCCGGCTTCACCCCAAGGTCGTCACGTGCGCGACCGGTTGGTGGGTCCCCCGCCGCTGCCGTGTGGTTCTGGGTCACGATCTCCAGGCGGCAGCGCTCGGCGTTCCAGGAGTCGTGGCCGGGAGCGAGCGCTACCGACCCAGCGACGTTAAGCGGTCAACTTCCCAAATGTCACGACGAGATAACGTCCCTCACGAATTCTTCACAACTCTCGCGCGGCGCCGCCACGTAGATGAGAGGACTGCCACCTGTGGATGTGATAGGCGTGACGTGGCCCACACCCCGCCCTAGCCCGTGCCCCCGGCGCGCGCCACGCATGAGAGAACGCTCACGTACTTCTCCTGCCGTCCTCACGCGCGTGGCCGAGACTCTCGGGAGAACAGCCCGGACCTGGAGGAGAATCATCATGAAGTCGCGTACCTGGATCGTCAGCGGAGTGCTCGGAGCGGTCGGCGCGGGAGCAGCGTTCGGCACGGCGCTCGCAGACGACGCGCCGTCGACGACCCCCGCTTCGGGCGCGGTCGTCCTGGGCGCTGGATCCGACGCGGCGGCGACCACGGTGGCGTCGGAACCCAGCGCGTCGCCGACGGCGACCGCCCTGCCGAGCACGACGACGACGGTGACCGTGGCGTCGACCTCCACGACCGTCAGCGCGCCCTCGCCCGTGTCGACGAAGACGGTCGTCACCCCGGCGAGCCCGGTCTCCGTCCAGACCCCCGCGTCGGCGGTCAGCGCCCCGACTCCGCAGTCCGTCAAGTCCGCGCCTACCCCGAGGTCGGTGAAGTCGGCGCCGTCGCCGCGCTCCGCGAAGTCCGCGCCGAGCCCCCGTACCGCGAAGAGCGTCGCGTCCGCGAAGTCCGCGCCGAGCCCGCGCTCCGCCAAGAGCGCCGCCTCGGCGAAGTCGGCTCCGTCCGCGCGCTCGGCCGGCTGAGCCCCAGCTCCGGCCCCTGCTGCGACCGCGCCCCGCTCCGGCGGTGCGCGGTCGCTCTGCGTCTCAGGCCTCCGCGATCTCCACGATCACGGGCACGTGGTCGGACGCGCCCTTGCCCTTGCGCTCGTCCCGGTCGATCGTCACTCCGGCGACCCGGGGCGTGAGTGCCGGTGACGTGTACGCGAAGTCGATCCGCATCCCCTGGTTCTTGGGGAACCGCAGCTGCTGGTAGTCCCAGTACGTGTACTTGCGCTCCTCGGGCACGAACACCCGTGACACCTCGGTGAAGCCCGCCTGCGCGAAGGAGGCGAACGCGGCCCGCTCGGGCGCGCTCACGTGCGTCGCGCCCTCGAAGAGCGACAGGTCCCACACGTCCTCGTCCTGCGGCGCTACGTTCCAGTCCCCGACCAGCGCGACCTGGGCGGCCGGGTCAGCCGTGACCCAGGCCTCCGCGTTGCTGCGCAGCTGCTCGAGCCACGCGAGCTTGTAGGCATAGTGCGGATTGTCCAGGGCGCGGCCGTGCGGGACGTAGAGCGACCAGACGCGCACGCCGGCGCACGTCGCGCCGATGGCGCGGGCCTCCACGACTGCGGGGTCGCCAAACTCGGGCTGACCGGGGAAACCCGCCTCGACGTCGGCCAGGCCGACGCGGGAGAGGATCGCCACGCCGTTCCACTGGCTCAGGCCGAAGGTCGCGATCTCGTACCCGGCGGCCTCGAAGGCCTCCCGCGGGAACTGCGCGTCCTTGCACTTGGTCTCCTGCAGCGCGAGGACGTCGATGTCCTCCCGCTCGAGGAACGCCAGGGCGCGGTCGGCACGGGCACGGATCGAGTTGATGTTCCAGGTGGCCAGGCGCATGGGGGAAGGCTATCGCTGGGGTGTCCCGGCCCGCACGCCTAGGGTGGTGGCATGGGAACGGCACTGGTCACGGGAGCAAGCGCAGGTCTGGGCAAGGAGTTCGCGTGGCAGCTCGCCACCGCGGGCCACGACGTCGTCCTCGTGGCGCGGGACGAGGAGCGCTTGCAGAGGCTCGCCGCCCAGCTGCGCGCGTACGCCGGCGTGCACGCGGAGGTCATCGCCGCCGACCTGGGCGTGCGGGCCGACGTCGAGCGCGTGGCCGAGCGGCTGCGGCAGCCCACCCGTCCGGTCGGGCTGCTCGTCAACAACGCGGGATTCGCTCTGCACCAGAGTTTCTCGACCGGCTCGCTCGAGGACGAGGAGCACGCGCTCGACGTCATGGTGCGCGCCGTGATGGTGCTGTCGCACGCCGCGGCGGGCGCGATGCGCGAGCGGGGGCGCGGGGCGATCCTCAACGTGTCCTCCGTCGCTGCGCTGATGGCCTCGGGGACCTACTCGGCGGCCAAGGCCTGGGTGCGGACGTTCACCGAGGGCCTCGCCGCCGAGCTGCGCGGCACGGGGGTCACGGCCACGGCGCTGTGCCCAGGGCTCACGCACACGGAGTTCCACCAGCGCGCCGGCTTCGGGCGGCTCGCCCCGGAGGTCGCGTGGCTGGACGCGCGCGGCGTCGTGAGCGCGGCGCTCGCTGACGTGCGCCGCGGCAGCGTGATCTCGACGCCGAGCGTGCGCTACACCCTGGCGAGCGGCCTCCTGCGCCTGCTCCCGCGCCGCGTGGTCAGGGCCGCCAGCAGACTGGCCTGAGCGGCTACCCTGGCGCACGTGAGCACCTCGGACGCCTTTCTCTCCCCGACCCCCCGCGAGCAGCTGCGCGACCTGATCCGTGACCTCGCGGTCGTGCACGGACGGGTGACGCTCGCGTCCGGCAAGGAGGCCGACTACTACGTCGACCTGCGCCGCGTCACGCTGCACCACCGGGCCGCCCCGCTGATCGGGCACGTGCTGCTCGACGCGCTCGACGAGGCGGGCCTCGGCCCGGGCGACGTCGACGCCGTCGGCGGCCTCACGCTGGGTGCCGACCCGGTCGCGCTGTCCCTGCTGCACGCCGCGGCCTCCCGCGGGCAGGACCTCGACGCGTTCGTCGTCCGCAAGGAGGGCAAGGCCCACGGCATGCAACGCCGCATCGAGGGGCCCGATGTCGCGGGGCGCAAGGTCGTCGCCGTCGAGGACACCTCGACCACCGGAGGGTCGGTCCTCACGGCCGTCGAGGCGCTGCGCGAGGCGGGCGCCGATGTCGTCGCGGTGGCCGTGATCGTCGACCGCGGGACCGGCGCGCGCGAGGCGATCGAGGCGCAGGGCCTGGCGTACCACTACCTGTTCGGTCTCGAGGACCTCGGGCTCTAGCCCGGGGGCGTCGGCTCAGACCAGCGGGACCAGGTCCGCGATCGAGTCCACGACGTGGCTCGGGCGGAACGGGAAGTGCTCCACCTGGTGCTGCGCGGTCGAGCCGGTCAGCACGAGGTACGTGGACAGGCCGGCCTCGATGCCGGCGACGATGTCGGTGTCCATCCGGTCGCCCACCATCGCCGTGGTCTCCGAGTGCGCGTCGATCCGGTTGAGGGCGGAGCGGAACATCATCGGGTTGGGCTTGCCGATGAAGTACGGCTCCCGTTCGGTGGCCCGCGTGATCATCGCCGCGACCGCACCCGTGGCGGGCAGCGGGCCCTCCGCGCTCGGGCCTGTGGCGTCCGGGTTGGTGCAGATGAAGCGCGCGCCGCCGAGGATCAGCCGCACCGCCTTGGTGATCGCCTCGAACGAGTACGTGCGCGTCTCGCCGAGCACGACGTAGTCGGGGTCGGTCTCCGTCAGCGTGTAGCCCGACTCGTAGAGCGCCGTGGTGAGACCGGCCTCGCCGATCGCGTACGCGCTCCCGCCTGGCACCTGGTCCTGCAGGAACTGCGCCGTGGCGAGCGCCGACGTCCAGATCGACTCCTCCGGCACGTCGATCCCCGACGCCGCGAGGCGGGCGCGCAGGTCGCGCGCCGTGAAGATCGAGTTGTTGGTCAGCACGAGGAACGGCCGGCCGGCGTCGCGCAGGGCGCGGATGAAGTCGGCTGCCCCGGGGATGGCGCGTCCCTCGTGGACCAGCACGCCGTCCATGTCGGTGAGCCACGAGCTGATGGTGCGTTCGGCGTCGTGCGGCATGGCGTCAGACCTCCGGGTCAGGCTCGCGGGACGGGGCGACCGAGGCCGCGCGACGGCTGGCGAGCCAGCCGCGTCCGACCTCGATGATCACGGGAAGCACGCTGATCAGGACGATCAGCACGAGGATCGTCTCGATGTTGTCGTGCACGAAGTCGAACTGGCCGAGGAAGTACCCCAGCATGGTGACGCCGACGCCCCAGAGCAGCGCGCCGATCACGTTGAAGCTCACGAAGTGCCGGTAGGGCATCCGGCCGATGCCCGCGGCCACGGGGGCGTACGTGCGCACGAACGGCACGAACCGGGCGAGGATGATCGTGCGGCCGCCGTACTTGTCGAAGAACGCGTTCGTCTGCTCGATGTGGCTGCGCTTGAAGAAGCGCGAGTCCGGCCGGTTGAAGATCTTGGGCCCGGCGCGGTGGCCGATGTAGTACGCGACCTGGTCCCCGGTGAACGCCGCGACGAACAAGAGCGTGCACAGCAGCCAGAGCGGGAAGTCCATTCTCTCCTGCGCCACGAGCATGCCCGCGGTGAACAGCAGGGAGTCGCCGGGCAGGAACGGGAACAGCAGGCCGGTCTCGATGAAGACCACCAGGACGATCCCGATCAGCGCGTACGTGCCGAAGGAGTCGATCAGGCGGTCCGCCTGCAGCCACTCAGGCCCCAGAGCCGTCACGGTCTCGCCAGCGGGCAGGAGGACGTCGAGGGTCAGCACCCCACCACCTTACGTCGACAATGGTGCGATGAGCCCTGACCATCCACCCGTGCCGGACGACCAGCCCGTCGTCGGCGTCGGCCCGTGGCCCGGTGGCCCGGACGCCTGGCCGCGCACGGCCGCGGGGGTCGCCGACCCCCGGTTCGACCCCGAGCTGCTCGCGGCCGGCGACCGCCGCAACGTCGAGGACCGCTACCGCTACTGGAGCCTCGAGGCGATCGTCGCGGACATCGACACGCGCCGGCACACGTTCCACGTCGCGATCGAGAACTGGGGCCACGACCTCAACATCGGGTCCGTCGTGCGGACCGCCAACGCGTTCGCCGCCGCGGCCGTGCACGTCGTGGGCCGACGCCGCTGGAACCGGCGGGGAGCGATGGTCACCGACCGCTACCAGCACCTGCACCACCACCCGGACGTGACGGCGCTCGCGGCGTGGGCGGCGGAGCGCGACCTGCCGATCGTCGGCATCGACAACGTGCCCGGATCGCTCGCGATCGAGGGCCGCGCGCTCCCGCGCGCCTGCGTCCTGCTGCTCGGCCAGGAGAGCAGCGGCCTCACACCCGAGGCGCAGGAGGCCTGCGACGTCGTCCTGCACATCACGCAGTTCGGCTCAACCCGCTCGATCAACGCGGGCGCGGCGGCCGCCGTGGCGATGCACGCGTGGGTCCTGCAGCACGCCGACCTCCCGGCGGCGGACGTGTCCCACGGGTCAAACGGCCCAACCGCCCAGACGCATCCGTGACAGACTTTATGTTGATAGTGCCCAGCAAACACCACCTGTAGGAGTCATTCGATGGCCATCGCAACCCCCGAGGTCTATGCCGAGATGATCGACCGGGCGAAGGCGGGCAAGTTCGCCTACCCGGCCGTCAACGTCACGTCCTCGCAGACGCTGACCGCCGCGCTCCAGGGCTTCGCGGAGGCCGAGTCGGACGGCATCATCCAGGTCTCCGTCGGCGGCGCCGAGTACGCCTCGGGCGCGACCGTCAAGGACCGCGTCACCGGCTCGCTCGCGCTCGCGGCCTACGCCGCCGAGGTCGCGAAGGGCTACGGCATCACGGTCGCCCTGCACACGGACCACTGCACCAAGTCCAACCTCGACACGTGGGTCCGCCCGCTCCTGGCCATCGAGGCCGAGCAGGTCAAGGCCGGCAAGCTGCCGACCTTCCAGTCGCACATGTTCGACGGCTCGGACATCCCCCTCGAGGAGAACCTCGTGATCGCGGCGGAGCTCCTCGAGCTCTCGCAGGCGGCCCGCACCATCCTCGAGATCGAGGTGGGCGTCGTCGGTGGCGAGGAGGACGGCCACGAGGCCGAGATCAACGACAAGCTGTACACGACGATCGAGGACGGCCTGGCGACGGTCAAGGCGCTCGGCTCGGGCGAGAAGGGCCGCTACCTGACGGCCCTCACGTTCGGCAACGTGCACGGCGTCTACAAGCCCGGTGCGGTCAAGCTGCGCCCGGCGATCCTCGCCGAGATCCAGAAGGCCGTGGGCGACTCGCTCGGCAAGGAGAACCCGTTCGACCTCGTGTTCCACGGTGGTTCGGGCTCGACCGAGGCCGAGATCTCGGAGGCCGTGGACAACGGCGTCATCAAGATGAACATCGACACCGACACCCAGTACGCGTTCTCGCGTCCGGTCGCCGACCACTTCTTCAAGAACTACGACGGCGTCCTGAAGATCGACGGCGAGGTCGGCAACAAGAAGACCTACGACCCGCGTGCCTGGGGCAAGCTCGCCGAGGCCGGCATGGCCGGTCGCATCGCCGAGGCCGCCCGCCAGCTGCGTTCCGCCGGGAACAAGATGTGACGAGCTGACCGGCCGGCCCCGCGAGGGGCCGGCCCTCAGCCGGAACGTCCCGGTACGGCGAAGGCCCCCACGGATCACCGTGGGGGCCTTCGACATCGTCGGGCGGAGGTGCCTACTCGTTGCGCGGCAGGCGCTCGATCGTGAACTCGTCGATCGGGGCGAGCTCGAAGCCCGGGTCCTCGTCGAGGATGTCCAGGAGCTCGCCGATGCGGGTGACGTCGAGCAGGAAGCGCATGGTGGCCGGCGCGCGCAGCACCCGCACGCGGTGCGGGGAGCGCGTCGTCAGGCGCGCGAGGAACGCGACGCCCGAGGAGTCCATGAACGTGACGTGGTGCGCGTCGACCTCGACCGGGAGGCCCGCGGCCTCCGCGTCGGTCATCGCCTCGTTAAAGTCGGCGGAGAGGTTGGCGTCGATCTCACCGGACAGCACGATGCGGGTCCAGGCAGCACCGACGATCACGTGGACGCTCCCGGGCTCGCTGGGCTCGGCGGCGTGCGGCACGGAGCCCGCAGGAGCTGCCCCGGACCCGAGGGTGTCGTGGGGGGCAGGAGGGTTCGCGTCGTGCACGGTGCTCCCTTTCCATCGTTGCGTCGTCGTGCGGTGATCCGCACGTCGCGGCGTGTAGATGCGTCGTGCGCCATGCTTCACTGAGGACACTATCTTTCAGGACGAGCAGAAACCGCAAATATCTCCACGCGTCTCGCGGGCGCGTCGAGCGGGAGGCGAGACGATGGACCAGCGGGGGCAGCGCGAGCACCTCGCCCTGCGCACGCCGCCGACGCCGGTCGGCGTCGATCTCCTGGCGACCGCCATGCAGCACGCGGGGACCGCGATGGCGTTGCTGCGCCGCTCGGGGCACCTGTACTCGATCGACTGGGTCAACGACGAGTTCGTCGCGATGACCGGGTATCCGCAGCGCGCGGTCGTGGGCCGGGCGCCGCGGGACTTCTTCCGGGAGAACTGGAGCGAGTCGGCGATGCTCGACCTCGCGGACTCGGTGAGCTCGGGGACCAAGGTCGACGTGACGTTGCCGTTCGCGCGGCCCGACGGCGGCTCCCTGTGGCTGCGCCTCACGGTGAGCAGGCTGCCCGAGGACGACGCGGAGGGTGTCGAGCGCTGGGTGGCCGTGTTCACGGACAAGACGGACGACGTCGCGCGCGACGTCTCCCAGCTCGAGTCGATCGCCACCGAGCGCCACGCTCGCAACGGCCTCGCGATGCTGTCGCAGGTCTCGGACATCCTGGCGGACGCGGAGCACCCTGCGGTGCTGGCCGACGTCGCGGCGCTGCTCGTGCGGAGCGTCGCGCGCTGGGCGGGGTTCGCCCTGGTCGACGACGGCCTGCGGCTCGTGCACGGGATCTCGACCGGCGCGGTGACCCGCCCCCCGGGAACGCCTCCCAGATCGTCCGAGACCGAGCCGGACGAGGTGGCCCAGCTCCTCACCGGGTCGCGCGAGGGCTCCGTCGCGCTCGACCTGCGTCGCACCTACCCGGACGCGAGCGTCTCCGCCCACCTTCAGGAGCAGGTGCTCGCCGAGAACCCCGAGCTCGCCATCGACCCTTCCCGCGTCGCGGTCCTCGCGATCCCCGGCGCCCGACGCATCCTCGGGCTGCTCGTGGTCGCGCCGTCGGACGGCCAGACCCTGCGTGACCTCGACGACGACGCCCCGCTGCTGAACGTCGTCGTGCGTCGCGTGGGCATGGCGATCGAGAACGTGCGGCTGTACGCCCGGGAGCACCAGCTCGCGGACTCGCTGCAGCGGGCCATGCTCCCCGAGCAGGCGGACATCCCGGGGCTCGACCTCTGGACCTACTACTCGCCCAACTCGGGCCATGCCCAGGTCGGCGGGGACTGGTACGACATCCTCCAGATCCGCGCGGGCGTCGCCGGCGTCGTGATCGGGGACGTCGTCGGGCACGACGTCGAGGCGGCGGCCGCCATGGGCCAGCTGCGCTCGGTGGTCCGGTCGTACGCGTTCGAGCTCACGGAGCCTGCGATCGTGCTCGACCGCGTGGACCGCCTGGTGCGCGGGATGCGCATCCCGCGCGCGGCGAGCCTGGTCTACGCCACCATGACGTGCGTCGAGGACACCTGGACGTTCGAGTACTCGCGGGCCGGGCACCTCCCGCCGCTGCTGCTGCGCGACGGCGTCGTCACGCAGCTGGGCGACGCCGGCGGCTCGCTGATCGGCTTCGGCGAGCGTCCGCGTTCGGCCGGACAGGTGGACCTGCGTCCGGGCGACGTCGTCGTGCTCTACACCGACGGCCTGATCGAGCGGCGCGACCGGTCGTTGCGGGCCGGTCTGGGGGCGCTCGTCGCCGTCGCCGAGTCCATCACCGCGCCCGACGCCGCGGGCGTCGGCGAGGAGCTTCTCGCGACCCTCGCCGAGGAGCCTGAGGACGACGTCGCGGTCGTCATCCTGCGCGTGCCCGACGCGCCCGGGGGCGTCATGCGGCCGGGCTCGAGCCCGCGCCGGCGGCGCTGGGTGCTGCCGAGCGAGGCCGCGTCGATCGGCCGGGCGCGGCACTCGGTCCTGCGGACGTGCGACGCGTGGGACCTGGGCAACGTCGCGAACGCCGAGCTCGTGGTCTCCGAGCTGGTCGCGAACGCCGTGCTCCACGGCTGGGGTCACGTGGCGCTGCGCCTGTTCGACACGGGCGACGGGCTGCGGATCGAGGTCGAGGACGCCAACCCGGCGCCGCCCGTCATCACCGAGGGTCACGCGAACGGCGTCGGAGGCTACGGCGTGCAGATCATCGAGCGGCTGGCGGACTGGGGCTGGCGCCCGAGCGGCGAGGGCAAGATCGTCTGGGCGAAGCTGCGCACCTGAGCCGCCGCGCTCAGGAGGCGACGTCGACCGCGCAGGCGTGCTCGCCGTCGATCCGGAACAGGTCGAGCGCGCCGCAGACCTCGAGCACGAACAGGTCGCGGTCGTCGCAGCCTCGCAGCACCGTCGCGCCGCCGCGGCGACGGCCCGCGTCGGCCAGCGAGATGATGAACGCGGCGCCCGTGGAGTCCATGAACGTCACCCGGCACATGTCGAGGACGAGGAGCTGACGGCGCAGCCCGACGACGCGCGCGGTGATCTCGGGGAACTGCTCGCGGGCGGCGAGATCGAGGTCACCTGCGATCACGAGCGTGGTCGTCGCGGGTGAGGTGGAGATCTCGATCATGCTGCGGTCCTTACGATGGCGGCGCCCCTGCTCGCCCCGACGGGTCCCCAGCACTGTAGTCGCGCCCCGGGCGCCCCGCACCCGAGGGCGGGGCACAATGGCCGGATGGCACACCGACCTCGCCCTGAGAACATCCAGCTCGGCCCGCTCGCCGTCCGGCTGCCCGCTGAGCACCCCGACACCGCCGCGCGCGAGCGACTGGCTGCGGGGGAGGCCGCCGACGACGTCGCGCGAGACCTCCCGGCGTCGAGCCTCGCGTGGGCGGTGCTTGCCGAGGCGGCCCTGCCCGAGGCTCCCGTGACGGCGTACGCGTACGCCCGCACCGGGTACCACCGCGGTCTGGACGCGCTCCGCAAGGCCGGCTGGCGCGGCGCGGGCGAGATCCCTGCGGACCACCCGACCAACCAGGGCTTCCTGCGGGCGCTGCTCGCGCTGGCCGAGGCCGCCGCAGCGATCGGCGAGTCCGACGAGGCCGCACGCTGCCAGGAGTTCCTCGCCGGCTCGGGCACGACGCCGGAGAGCGTCGCGACGCTCCGCGACTGACCCCCCAGCTGGTCTTCCGCCGGAAGTCTCACGGCGCGCGTGATTCCCGGCGGAAAACTGATGGAGGGGCGGGGGATGGTCAAGAACCGGTCAACCGGTAGACTCGCCCGGGAACCCGGGTTGCTGCCGCCCGGCCCGGTGCGCGCTGATGCCAGCGCCAGCACCCCGTCGTTGGTAGCCAGGAAGTGGTGATCGGCTGTGCCAGCCATCGTGGTCGTCGGAGCCCAGTGGGGCGACGAGGGTAAGGGCAAGGCGACAGACCAGCTCGGTTCGCAGGTCGACTACGTCGTGAAGTTCAACGGCGGGAACAACGCCGGGCACACGGTCGTCGTCGGCTCGGAGAAGTACGCGCTGCACCTGCTGCCCTCGGGCATCCTCTCCCCGGGCGTCACGCCCGTGATCGGCAACGGTGTCGTCATCGACATCGAGGTGCTGTTCGAGGAGCTGGACGCGCTCGAGGCGCGCGGCGTGGACGTGTCCCGCCTGCTCGTGTCTTCCGCGGCGCACATCATCGCCCCCTACAACCGGACGGTCGACAAGGTCACCGAGCGGTTCCTGGGCAAGCGCAAGATCGGCACGACCGGCCGGGGCATCGGCCCGACGTACGCGGACAAGATCAACCGCGTCGGCCTGCGGGTGCAGGACCTCTTCGACGAGAAGATCCTCACGCAGAAGGTCGAGGGCGCCCTCGACCAGAAGAACCACCTGCTGGTGAAGGTCTACAACCGCCGCGCCATCACGGTCGAGGAGACGGTCGAGGAGCTGCTCGGGTACGCCGAGCGCGTGCGCCCGATGGTCGCCGACACGTCGCTCGTGCTCAACCAGGCGCTCGACGCGGGCAAGACCGTCCTGTTCGAGGGCGGCCAGGCCACGATGCTCGACGTCGACCACGGCACGTACCCGTTCGTGACGTCGTCGAACGCGACCGCGGGCGGCGTGTGCACCGGCTCGGGCATCGGGCCGACGCGGATCGACCGCGTGGTGGGCGTCATCAAGGCGTACACCACCCGGGTCGGTGAGGGGCCCTTCCCTACGGAGCTGTTCGACGACAAGGGCGAGTTCCTGCGCAGCACGGGCGGCGAGTTCGGCGTCACCACGGGCCGCCCGCGCCGGTGCGGCTGGTACGACGCTGTCGTCGCCCGCTACTCGGCGCGCATCAACGGCCTGACCGACTTCGTGCTCACCAAGCTCGACGTCCTCACGGGCCTCGAGCAGATCCCCGTGTGCGTCGCGTACGACGTCGACGGCGTGCGGCACGACGAGATGCCGTTCGACCAGAGCGACTTCCACCACGCCAAGCCGATCTTCGAGTACTTCGAGGGCTGGACCGAGGACATCACGGGGGCGCGGACGTTCGAGGAGCTGCCGCGTCAGGCGCAGGAGTACGTGCTCGCCCTCGAGGCGATGTCCGGCTCCCGCATGTCGGCGGTCGGCGTGGGCCCGGACCGTGAGGCGACGATCGTGCGGCACCCGCTGCTCTGAGCGCCCCGCTCGCGCAACGACGACGCTCCCCGTACCCGGGCCGGTTCTACCGGCCGCAGGTGCGGGGAGCGTCGTCGTTGCGGGGACGCCTCGGTCAGAGGCGCTTTCCCGCGATGATCCGCTTGGCGGCCTTGAGCTGCTTCTTCGAGCAGTCGCCGCCGTAGCCGGCGTAGTACGTACGGCCCTGGCCGAGACTGCCGTAGCGCTTGGCGCCCATCACGTCGGAGATGCAGTCCGCCATGTGCTCGATCCCCGGGTGCTCGCCCTTGGGATACACCTTGTCCATCGCCTTGCGCAGCGCGACGAAGTCGTAGCCGTACGCGCGGTACTGCAGGATGTGCCCGCACTCGTGGTACTGGGTCGCGACGGCGAGCGGATGGTTGGGATCCAGCTTCTCGCCGAACGCGACGCGGGACAGTTCGATCAGCTCGCGCGAGCCGTCGCTCCACGCGGAGGCGTAGTTGCGGTCCACCTTGTTGACCTTGACTGGGACGCCCTTGCACCAGCGCTTGATGTTCTTCTTGGCCGAACCCGCCCAGGACATCTTGCCGAGCTTGGTCGAGCTCGAGACCCTGGAGATCTTCGAGGCCTTCACCCAGCCGCGCTTGCCCTTGTACACCACCTGGATGCGGCTGTTCTTCTTCTTCGCGCTCACGGCCTTGACGGTGTAGTCGGCCGGGATGGTTGCGCGCTTCTTGGAGCCGCTGGCCTTGGTGTAGACGACCGTCCGGACCTTGGTCTGGTAGCGGGGCGCGGCCTTCTTCTTCGCGGTCACGACCGCTCCGGGCAGTGCCGTCGGTGCGGCTGTGGTGGACACGGTCGTCGCGGCCACGGGCACCGCGGCGGCGCTGGCCACGGCGGCGGGGCTGGCGACGAGAGCGAGGGCGGTCGCGAGCGTCAGGAACGCTCGGGGCGCGCGGGCGTGGGTGGTCATGCGGTTCCCCTCGAGGGTGGTGCCGGTCGTGGTCGTCACGGCTGAGCACGACGGTAGTCGACGATCCCGACATTCCGACAGGCCTGCGCGGGGTGAGACGTGCCGCCCGCCGCGCCGCGCGCGTCCGTAGACTCGGGGCCGTGAAGATCCTCGTCATCGGTTCCGGGGCGCGCGAGCACGCGATCGTCCACCGCCTGGCCCAGGAGAGCGACTCCCACGAGCTCCATGCCGCCCCGGGGAACCCGGGGATCGGGGAGCTCGCGCAGCTGCACCGGCTGGAGGCGACCGACGGAGTCGCCGTCGCCGCGCTGGCGCAGCAGCTTGCCGTGGACCTGGTCGTCGTCGGGCCCGAGGCCCCGCTCGTGGCCGGCGTCGCCGACGCCGTGCGCATGGTGGGCATCCCGGCCTTCGGGCCGAGCGCGGCGGCTGCGGCGCTCGAGGGCTCCAAGGCCTTCGCCAAGGACGTCATGGCGAGCGCGTCCGTCCCCACGGCCATGGCGCACGTGTGCACGCGCGTGGACGAGGTCGCTGCGGCGGTCGACGCGTTCGGTCCGCCCTACGTGATCAAGGACGACGGCCTCGCGGCGGGCAAGGGCGTCGTCGTGACGAGCGACCGTCTCGAGGCGCTCGAGCACGCGCGTACCTGCCTGGCCAACCCTGAGGGCGCGGGGCAGGTCGTGGTCGAGGAGTTCCTCGACGGACCGGAGATCTCGCTGTTCTGCGTGAGCGACGGGACCGACGTCGTGGCCCTCGCGCCGGCGCAGGACTTCAAGCGCGCCCTCGACGGCGACGCCGGCCCCAACACCGGCGGCATGGGGGCGTACTCGCCCCTGCCGTGGGCACCCGAGTCGCTGACGGCGGACGTCCTGGACCGCGTCGCGCGTCCCACGATCGCCGAGATGGCGCACCGGGGGACGCCGTTCGCGGGGGTCCTGTACGTCGGGCTCGCGCTCACGTCGCGCGGCCTGCGCGTCATCGAGTTCAACGCGCGGTTCGGCGACCCGGAGACCCAGGTGGTGCTCTCGCGCCTCGCGAGCCCGTTGTCGACCCTCCTGCGCGCCGCGGCGACCGGTGCGCTCGCGGACCTGCCGCGGCTGCGCTGGAGCGAGGACGCCGCGGTCACGGTGGTCGTCGCGTCGCACGGCTACCCGGGGGCTGTGCGCTCGGGCGAGCCCATCACCGGGACCGAGGACGCAAACGCCCTCGAGGGCGTGCACGTCCTGCACGCCGGGACGGCAGTGTCCGACGACGGCGCCCTGGTCAGCAGCGGAGGTCGGGTGCTGTCGGTGGTCGCGACCGGTGGCAGCCTCGCGGAGGCGCGCGCTCGTGCCTACCGCGGCGTGGACGCGATCGGGTTGCCGGGATCGCACCACCGCACCGACATCGCCGCGCGCGTCGCCGAGGAGGCCTGAGATGGCCTCGATCGGCGGCCTGGGCGTCACCGGGCGTGACCTGCCGGGCTGGCGGCACGTCTACTCGGGCAAGGTGCGGGACCTGTACGAGCCGGCCGGCCAGCACCCGGCGGGCGACGTCGTGCTGGTCGTCGCGAGCGACCGGATCAGCGCCTACGACCACGTCCTGGCCACCCCGATCCCGGACAAGGGCGTCGTGCTGACGCAGCTGAGCCTGTGGTGGTTCGCCCAGCTCGCCGACCTGGTGGAGAACCACGTCGTGACCGCGCAGACCTCCGTCGTGGCGGGCGACGGGCTCGTCCCGGCGGCCGTCGCCGGCCGCGCGATGGTGTGCCGGCGCCTCGACATGTTCCCCGTGGAGTGCGTTGCTCGCGGCTACCTCACCGGCTCCGGTCTCGTGGAGTACCGCGCGAGCAGCACGGTGTGCGGCGTGCCGCTGCCGGCCGGCCTCGAGGACGGCTCCCGGCTGCCCGAGCCGATCTTCACCCCGGCGACCAAGGCAGCGGTGGGCGACCACGACGAGAACGTGAGCCTCGACGTCGTCGCGCAGCAGATCGGGACTGAGAACGCGGAGCGCCTGCGCGACCTGACCCTCGCGGTGTACGCCCGCGCGGCCAGCCTGGCGGCCGAGCGCGGGGTGCTGCTCGCCGACACCAAGCTCGAGCTCGGCCTGGACCCGGTCACGGGTGCCACCGTGCTGGGGGACGAGGTCCTGACGCCGGACTCCTCGCGGTTCTGGGACGCCGAGCTCTGGGAGCCGGGTCGCGCCCAGCCGAGCTTCGACAAGCAGCACGTGCGCGACTGGCTCGTCTCGCCCGAGTCCGGGTGGGACCGCGGCGGGGATGAGCCGCCACCGCCGCTGCCGGAGCACGTGGTTGCCGCGACACGCGAGCGCTATCTCGAGGCGTTCCGTCGCCTGACGGGGCGGGATCTCGCTCTCTGACCCGTGGCGTGTGACCGGGATCACGGCGCCGGCGAGGAATGTTCCACGAGACGGGCTTGCCAGACGTGAGGTTAGGCAGTCCATACTTAGGCATGCCTTCGACTGCTGTGGCCGCCCGTACCGCGCCCGCCTACCGTGCCTTCGCCGTGACGGTCGCGCGCAAGCAGCAGCTGAGCCCCTGCTTCGTGCGCCTGACGTTCACCGGCGCGGAGCTCGCGGACTTCGGCCGTGACTGCCTGGACCAGCGCATCAAGATCGTGCTCCCGGCGGCCGACGGCTCCGCGCCGGACCCTGCCGCCTTCGCCCGCGAGGACTGGTACCAGGAGTGGCGTGCGCTGCCCGAGGACCAGCGCAACCCGTTCCGCACCTACACGGTCCGCGCGGTCCGCACGGCGGCTGACGGCTCCACCGAGCTTGACGTCGACTTCGTCCTGCACGGCGACGGACCCGACGCCGGCCCGGCCTCCCGCTGGGTCGCCCAGGTCCAGCCCGGCGCGGCGTCCGTGATCAACGGTCCCAACGCCCGCTACGAGGGTGCGCCGGTCGGCCTCGAGTGGGCGCCGCCCGCCACCGCGACCGAGTACCTGCTCGCCGGGGACGAGACCGCGGCCCCTGCGATCAGCTCGATCGTCGAGTCGCTCCCTGCGGGCACCCGTGCCGACGCGTTCATCGAGGTGCCGACGGCAGCAGACGCCCTCGACCTCGTGGTGCCCGACGGCGTGACGGTGACCTGGCTCCCGCGTGACGGCGGCTCCGGCGAGGTGGCGCCCCACGGCAGCCTCCTCGACGCCGCCGTGCGCCGCTGCATGGACGCCCGCCAGCGCCACTGCGCCTCCTGCCTGGGCGAGCACACCTGCGGGCTCGCGCAGGCGCTGGGCGCCCCCGACTTCGTCGAGGTCGACGTCGACGACGCGATCCTGTGGGACGTGCCCTCGGCCGTTCCCTCGGTCTCCGCCGCCATCACCGGCTGCTACGCCTGGATCGCCGGCGAGGCCGCCACCGTCCGAGACCTGCGCCGCCACCTGGTGCGGGACATCGGCATCGACCGCCGCGCCGTCGCCTTCATGGGCTACTGGCGGCGTGGCCGCTCGGAGTGCTGAGCGCGCACGCGCCCGCACCTGTCTCACCCGACGGCCCCGCGGTCGGGTCATCATCGCCCGCCTCCGGGCGCCCCATGAAAGGCACACCCACGTGAGCATCTCCACCTCCGGACCCCGCCTGCGCCGCACCGGCGCCGCCGCCGCAGCCGTCCTGGCGCTCGCGGGCCTCGCCGCGTGCAGCACAGACTCGACCACCCCGGCCGCGTCCGCCACGACGTCGGCCACGGACGACGCGCCCGCCGCGTTCCCCACGACGATCGACCACGCCTTCGGTGCCACGACGATCGAGGCGCAGCCCACGCGGGTCGCGGCGATCAGCTGGGCGAACCAGGACTCCGCGATCGCGCTCGGCGTCGTGCCGGTGGCCATGCCGTTCGCCTCGTACGGCGGTGACGAGAACGGCTACCTCCCGTGGACGCTCGCGGGCCTCGAGGCCCTCGGCGAGGAGCGCCCCGAGCTGTTCTCCGACACCGACGGCATCCCCTTCGAGGACGTCGCGGGCCTGACGCCCGAGGTCATCCTCGGCACGTACTCCGGCATCACGCAGGAAGAGTACGACCAGCTGACGAAGATCGCTCCGACCGTCGCCTACCCCGAGGACGCGTGGGGTGCCGACTGGAAGGACCAGCTGACGTACACCGGTCAGGCCCTGGGCAAGACCGCCGAGGCCGAGACGCTCCGCGCGGACATCGAGCAGCAGCTCGCGGACGTGGTCGCCGGCGCCCCGGAGATCCAGGGCAAGACTTTCGCCTACCTCTCGTTCAGCTCGGCCGACCCGTCGAGCGTCTTCTACTACACGGTCGAGGACTCCCGCGTGGAGTTCGTCGAGTCGCTCGGGCTCGAGAGCTCGCCGAAGATCGTCGAGCTCTCGGAGGGCAACGAGGAGTTCTTCGGCACGCTCTCCGCCGAGGTCGTGGACGAGATCGACGCGGACATCGTGTTCGCGTACGTCGACTCGGCCGAGCACCTCGAGGCGGTCAAGGCCGACCCGCTGCTCGGGTCGATCCCCGCGATCAAGAACGACGCGGTGGTCATGCTGGACGACCCGACGTTCATCCTGTCGACGTCCGCGCCCTCGCCGCTGTCGATCCCGTGGGCGATCGACCAGTACGTCCCCCTCATCCAGGACGCCGCGGCCAACATCAAGTGATCTCCTGGGTCCACGGACCTCGGATCCAGCACAGGACCACCCCATGACCGGTGTCGTCACCCCCGCCCAGCCGCGCGTCGTGCGCGCGGCTGGGCGGCGTGCGTCCGCGCTCGGTCTGGGCCTGCTCGGCGCCGCCGTGCTCGTCGTCGGTGTCGCTCTGCTGTCCGTGGCCGTGGGGGCGCGCCAGGTGCCGCTCGCGGACGCGTGGGCGGCGCTGACCGCGTTCGAGCCCGGGAACGTGGACCACGAGGCCGTGCGGTCCCGCGTGCCGCGGACCGTGGTGGGGCTCATCGTCGGTGCGGCGCTCGGGCTCGCGGGAGCGCTGATGCAGGGCATGACGCGCAACCCGCTGGCCGACCCCGGCATCCTCGGCATCAATGCCGGAGCCTCGGTCGCCGTGGTCCTCGGGATCACGTTCTTCTCCGTCGCGTCCCCGAGCGCCTACGTGTGGTTCGCCTTCGCGGGGGCCGCGCTGGCCGCCGTCGTCGTCTACCTCGTGGCGTCCATGGGACGCGAGGGCGCCACGCCGGTGAAGCTCGCGCTCGCCGGCGCGTGCGTGACCGCAGCGCTCACCTCGGCCCTCACCGCCCTGCTCATCACGCACACGAGTGAGCTCGACGTGTTCCGGTTCTGGCAGGTCGGCTCCCTGGGCGGGCGGGGGCTCGACGTCGTCGCGGCCGTCGGCCCGTACGCCGCGGTCGGTGCGGTCATCGCCCTGGCCAGCGGCCGGGTGCTCAACGGCCTGTCCCTCGGCGACGACGTCGCGCGCGGGCTCGGGCAGCGGGTCGGTGCCTCACGTGTGGCGGCCGGGGTCGGGGTCGTCCTGCTCTGCGGCTCCGCGACGGCGGCCGCCGGGCCGATCGCGTTCGTCGGGCTGACCGTGCCGCACATCGCGCGCGCCATCACCGGGCCGGACTACCGCTGGATCCTGGCGTGGAGTGCGCTGCTGGGGCCGGTGCTCGTGCTCGTCGCCGACGTGGTGGGGCGCGTCGTGGCCCTCCCGGGTCAGCTGCAGGTGGGAGTGGTGACCGCGGTCATCGGTGCGCCCGTCTTCATCGCGCTCGTCCGCCGCCGGAAGGTGAGCGAGCTGTGACGGCCGTCCTGACGCCCGCCCCGGCGAGCGGGCCCCCGACGCCCGTCGACCGGGTGCGCGCCGCCCGCCGTGGCAGCCGCCGCCGCGCCGCGGTGGTCTCATGGGTCCTGGCCGCCCTCGCGGTGGTGCTCACCGTCGTCACGCTCACGCTCGGCTCGTTCGACGTCTCACTCCCGGACGTCGTGCGCATCCTCGGCGGCGCCGAGATCCAGGGCGCGACGTTCGTCGTGTGGGACCTGCGGCTGCCCCGCGCGCTGACGGCGATCGGCGCGGGGGCGGCGTTCGGGCTGTCGGGCGCGATCTTCCAGACCCTCGTGCGTAACCCGCTGGCGAGCCCCGACATCATCGGCATCACTGCCGGTGCGAGTGCCGCCGCGGTCGTCGCGATCACCCAGCTCGGGCTGAACCCCGGCCTGGCGGCGCCGGTCGCGTTCGCCGGTGCGCTCGGCGCCGCGGCGCTCATCTACGTGCTCGCGTGGCGCGGGGCGGTGTCCGGCTACCGGCTCGTGCTCGTGGGCATCGGCGTGGGCGCCGTGCTCAATGCCGTCACCAGCTATTCGCTCACGCGCGCCGAGGTCACCGACGTCAGCGAGGCGCTCGTGTGGATCACTGGCTCGCTGAACTCGGCCACCTGGTCGGGGCTGCCCGGGCTGTGGGTGCCGCTCGGAGTCCTCGTCCCCGCGCTCGTCGTCCTGACGCGCTCCCTGGGCGGCCTCCAGCTCGGCGACGACGCGGCGGCGGGGCTCGGCGTCCGGGTCGAGCCCGCCAAGGTCGGGCTCATCGTGGTCGCGGTCGGGCTCGCCGCGATCGCGACGGCGGCCGCCGGGCCCGTGGCGTTCGTCGCGTTCGTCTCCGGCCCGATCGCGCGCCGCCTGACCGGCGGCCACGGCCTCGCGCTGGTGCCGTCCGCGCTGGTCGGAGCCTGCGTGGTGCTTGCCGCCGACTACGCGGGGGCATACGCATTCGGGGACACGCGCCTGCCGGTGGGCGTCGTGACCGGCATCCTCGGCGCGCCGGTGCTGCTCTGGCTGCTGGCGCGCGCGAACCGCATCGGGAAGGGTGGCTGACGTGGCCGACATCGAACCGCAGGACCCCGCCCCCGGGCACCACACGCTCGCGGCGTCGGGCCTGAGCCTGGGCTACGACAACCGGCTGGTGGTCGACGACCTCACCGTCACGATCCCGACCGGCAAGATCACGGTGATCGTCGGTGCGAACGCGTGCGGGAAGTCCACCCTGCTGCGCGGTCTCGCGCGCCTGCTCTCGCCCCGCTCCGGCGTCGTGCTGCTCGACGGCGCGGACATCGCCCGCCGGGCGACCAAGGACGTCGCGCGCGTGCTGGGGCTGCTGCCGCAGTCACCGGTCGCGCCCGACGGCATCACCGTCACCGACCTCGTCGGTCGAGGCCGCTACCCGCACCAGGGCTGGTTCCGGCAGTGGACCCCGCAGGACGACGCGGCGGTCGCCGACGCGCTCGACGTCACCGGCATCCTCGACCTCGCCGACCGGCCGGTCGACGAGCTCTCGGGCGGCCAGCGCCAGCGGGTGTGGATCGCGATGGCGCTCGCGCAGCGCACCGACCTGCTGCTCCTCGACGAGCCGACGACGTTCCTGGACGTCACGCACCAGGTCGAGGTGCTCGACCTGCTCGCCGACCTCAACGTCGACCACGGGCGGACGGTGGTGATGGTCCTGCACGACCTCAACCTCGCCGCCCGGTACGCGGACCACCTGGTCGCGATGAAGGACGGGCGCATTGTGGCCGAGGGCGACGCAGAGTCGGTCGTGACGGCCGAGATCGTGCGAGACGTCTTCGGGCTGCACGCGCAGGTCGTCCCGGACCCCGTGTCCGGCACCCCTCTGGTGGTGCCGATCGGGCGCCACCTGCGTCGTCGGATCCAGACTCTGGTCTGAGGGTCCGGACGACGCCGTGAGGCGGATATCCTGACGGCGGGCCGCCCGAGCCCTCCCGGACCTTCCTCGCTCGTCATCCTCAAGGAGCCCCCGTGGGACGCGTTGTCGTCGATGTCATGCCCAAGCCCGAGATCCTCGACCCGCAGGGCAAGGCCGTCGCCGGCGCGCTGCCGCGGCTCGGGTTCACCCAGTTCACCGGCGTCCGCCAGGGCAAGCGGTTCGAGCTCGAGGTCGAGGGGCCGGTCACGGACGAGGTGCTCGCCGCCGCGCGCGAGGCCGCGACCACCATGCTGTCCAACCCGGTGATCGAGGACGTCGTCCGCGTCGCCGCGCAGGAGGACTGAGGAGCCATGGGCCAGACCGTCAGCTCGCGTCCCCAGCTCGCCACCGGCGCGCGGATCGGGGTCGTCACCTTCCCGGGCACGCTCGACGACCGCGACGCCGCCCGCGCGGTCCGTCTCGCGGGCGCCGAGCCCGTCGCGCTGTGGCACGGCGACGCCGACCTCCACGCGGTCGACGCTGTGGTCCTGCCCGGCGGGTTCTCCTACGGGGACTACCTGCGGGCGGGCGCGATCTCCCGCTTCGCCCCGATCATGGACGTCCTGGTCGACGCGGCGCGCGGCGGCCTGCCCGTGCTGGGCATCTGCAACGGGTTCCAGGTCCTCACAGAGGCGCACCTGCTGCCCGGGTCGATGATCAAGAACGACGACCTGCACTTCGTCTGCCGCGAGCAGGTCCTGTCGGTGCAGAACGTCGACACCGCGTGGACGCGGCTGTTCTCCCCGGGCGAGCACATCACGATCCCGCTGAAGAACCAGGACGGGCAGTACGTCGCGACCGACCGCGAGCTCGACGAGCTCGAGGCCGAGGGGCGCGTCGTGTTCCGCTACGAGGGCGTCAACCCCAACGGCTCGCGTCGCGGGATCGCCGGCATCACGAACGAGCGGGGCAACGTCGTCGGCCTCATGCCGCACCCCGAGCACGCGGTCGAGCCGGGCTTCGGTCCGGACTCGGACGCCGGTCCCCGGGCGGGCACGGACGGCCTGCGCTTCTTCACCTCGGTGCTGAGCGCCCTCGTCCACGCGTGAGCACGACGCACGACGCGGGCGTCGAGCTCGTCGACTGGGACGACCCGGAGGCGGCGCGCATGCGCGCCGACCAGCAGCTCGAGATGGCGCGGCTGTACGCCCCCGAGGAGCTCGTGGGCGACCTCGGGCCAGACGGCCAGCCGTGGACGAGCGACGTCGCCGCACCCCTCGACCCCGCCACGGTCGTGGCGACCGTCGTGGTGCGGGTCGACGGCGTGGCGGTCGGGTGCGGCAGCGTGCGCGACATCTCCGGCACCGACGACGGCGTCGGTGGGCGCCACGCAGCGGCCGTCGGCGAGGTCAAGCGCGTGTACGTCGAGCCCGCGCACCGGGGCCGCGGATACTCGCGGCTCATCATGGTCGCGCTCGAGGAGCACGCGCAGCGCGCCGGTCTGCGGCGGCTGATCCTCGAGACCGGCCTGCTGCAGCCGGAGGCGATCGGGCTGTACCTCGCGCTGGGGTACGAGCCGATCGACCGGTACGGGGAGTACGCCCAGGAGAGCGACTCGCGCTGCTTCGGCAAGACCCTGCACGGCCCGCTCGAGATCCGCGAGGTGCCGTGGTCGGACCCGGACGCGCTCGTGCTGCGCCGCGAGATGCACGAGCTCGAGAACGCGCCGCGCTACCCGCGGATGGTGACCGACGTCGAGGCGGCGGGCGGTTTCGACGTCGTCGACGCCCGCCTGGGCGAGTCGATCCTCGTGGCGTTCGTCGCCTACCGCGACGGCGAGGCCCTCGGGTGCGCGTCGTTCCGCCGAGCCGACCCACCCGCGGACGCCGCCGACCTGAAGAAGGTCTACGTGCGTGCCGCGGGGCGTCGCACGGGCGCGGCGCGTGCCCTCGTGCAGGCCTGCGAGGACGCGGCGCGCGAGCGCGGGCTGCCGCTGATGCTCCTGGAGACCGGGATCCGCCAGCCGGCTGCGATCACGCTGTACCGGTCCATGGGCTACCGCCCGGTGCAGCCGTTCGCGCCCTACGGCAAGAGCGAGTTCGGGTTGTTCTTCGGCAAACGGCTCTGAACACCCGGCTGAACACACGGCGGGCCGCCCAGGGAGTCCCGGGCGGCCCGCCGTGCGCGTCTGGTCCTACCTGCGCATCAGCCAGAAGTACACGACCAGCACCACGACGATGATCGCGGCGACGATCGCGATCGCGATCTTGCCCGCGCTGAACGGGCGCTGACCCGTGACCTCGCCCGTGTTCGCGTTGACCATGACCTGCCACTGCTTGCCGGCGTACATGTACGTGGCGATCCAGATGGGCAGCAGGACGAGCTTGAACATGACGGCCGCGTAGGCGGTCTGCACGCGGGCGATCTTCTGCTCGTCGCCGCCGATCGACCGCTCCACGTCCTTGCGGATCACCGGGGCCATCGCCTTCTTGGCGGTGGCGAGTCCCGCGGGCGGGTCGACGTCGTAACGCAGGGTGGAGTGCCCGGCGAGGTACTCGGGGCGGTAGGGGACGGCCTTGCCGAGCTCCCACGGGCCCAGGGTGTCGAGGGTCTTGGGCGGCACCGACGTGGAGGCGGGGACCACGACGTCGTCGAACGACCGGGTGACGGTGCCGCGCGCGGGGTGCCAGCGCACCTTGCGCTGGGTCTCGCCGTTGACCTCGACCGTGTACCGCTCGCCGCGCTCGCCGGTGTAGTCGGAGCGGGTGTCGGCGTCGAACGTCCAGTGCGGGACGTACGTGCCCTGGAGCGACTCGGTGTCGCCCACGGCCTTGAGCGCGTTGGGCGCGAACCAGCGCGAGCGCACCCAGCTGGCGAAGGCCTCGCGCGCGGCGGCCTGCTCGATCGCGAACGGCACGACTGCCTCCGGCTCGATCATGCCCTCGGGGCTCGAGACGGCGACGAGGTTGCCGCTGCAGAACTGGCACGTGCCGGACAGCGCGGTGCTCTCCGTGACCGCGCGGCAACCCTGGCAGGTCAGGACCATCCCCCCGAGGGAGGCGACGGTGTGCTTCGGGTTGGCGGCGGCCCAGGCGTCGAACGAGTGCTCGTCCACGGACTCGTGGTCGTCGTGCACGATCTCGGTCCGGTGGCCGCATGCGGCGCACTGGAGAGCGCTGGACCCGGGGGCGAAGGCCACCTGGGAGCCGCAGCCCGCGCAGCGGGTCTGCAGCAGGTCCCCGGTGAGCGGCTCGGGTACGGGGGGAGGCAGGTGTGCGTCGGTCATCGGCTCAGGCCCCCGGGACGGGCGGCAGGGGCGGCGGCGTGGCGCCGAACACGGAGCCGAGGGCCGACACTTCGCCGGCGGGCGTCCAGGCGTCCATGCCCTGCTGCCAGACCAGCGTCGCGCGCGTGAACTCGCCGGACGCGGCCCGGGACTCGAGGTCCGCCAGGCCCACGGGACCGACCTGCGCGCCGTCGGCCGCGTAGTACCAGGGCGCGGCCGGAGCCGGGAGGGGCGGGGGGCCGGCCGGGGGCTGCGCAGCGGGGGCTGCGGGGGCTGCGGCCGACGACGCCGCGAGGGACGCGGCCATCTGCTGGCCCATCGCCATGCCCATGCCCATCCCGAGGCCCTCGCCGGCGCCGCCGGGGTTGTTGGCGGCGTCCTCGATCGCGTTCGCCGACTGGAACTTCGTGTAGGCGTCCAGGTTGCCGATCACGGCCATCTGGGTGCGCTTGTCGAGCGCCTCCTCGACCTCGGGCGGCAGCGAGACGTTCTCGATGACGAAGCGCGGGACGGTCACGCCGAACTCGGCGAGGCTGCGGGAGAGCTCGGTAGCCAGGGTCGCGGACAGCGCGTGCTGGTTCGCGGCGAGGTCGAGCACCGCGATCTTCGAGGCGGCGATGGCGGGGCCGAGGTGGGAGACGATGTTCTGGCGGAAGAACTCGGCGACCTCGTCCGTGCGGAACGCCGGGTCGGTGCCGACCAGCTGGCGCAGCAGCACGGCGGCGTCGGACACCTGGAGGGCGTACGTGCCGAAGGCGCGCAGGCGGACCATGCCGAACTCGGCGTCGCGCAGGGTGATGGGGTTCTGCGTGCCCCACTTGAAGTCGGTGAACTGGCGCGTGGAGACGAAGTAGACCTCCGCCTTGAACGGCGAGTTGAAGCCGTGCTTCCAGCCCTTGAGAGTGCTGAGGATCGGCATGTTCTGCGTCGTCAGCGTGTAGGTGCCCGGGGGGAAGACGTCGGCGAGCTGGCCCTCGTTCTCGAACACGGCGACCTGGCCCTCGCGCACGACCAGGCGGGCCTCGTTCTTGATCTCGTTGCCCTGGCGCGGGAAGCGCCAGACGATGGTGTCGCGGCTGTCGTCGAGGAACTCGACGATGTCGACGATCTGGCCACGCAGCTTTTCCATGAAGGACATGCACGCCTCCGGGCGGTCGGGTGCGGGGCGGACGAGCCCCCTGCGGCCGGCTCGCCGCGAGACGAGCATACGGGTCAAGCGCTGGCCACGAAATCCCCTGGACTCGTGCACGTGGGGTGTCCGCGCGCGCACGGACCTGGTAGAACGGGAACAGCCCGCAGGAGCGGGCGCAGGCGCAGGCGTGAGGGGTGAACCACATGAGCGACGACGCAGCGAAGCCCGCCCCCGTGCCGGGCGAGAGCGCGCGCTGGCAGGACCTCCCGGAGCCCGTGGACCCGGCCACGCTCGTGACGTCGGTGCCGGTCACCGACGCCCCGGACCCCGACGGCGGTCATGACCCCAACCACGAGTGGATGATCCGCCACGGCTGAAACCGGAGGCGCAGCGCACACCGCCCCCGCGGCGTCCGTTCCCGTGGTGCTGGTGCACGGGGTGCGGACCTCGCGGACGATGTGGCGCGCGCAGCGCGAGGCTCTTGAGCGGGCCGGGCACCGGGTGATCGCCGTCGACCTGCCCGGGCACGGGGAGCGGCGCGGGACGCCGTTCAGCATCGCCGGGGCCCTCGAGGTGCTCGACGAGGCTGTCGCCGAGGCGGGCGAGCCGGTCCTCCTGGTCGGCCTGTCGCTGGGTGGCTACCTCGCGATCGCCTTCGCCGCCGCGCGCCCGGACGCCGTGGCGGGCCTCGTCGCCGCGGGGTGCTGCACCGCGCCCCGGACTCCGTTGCGGGGGGTGTGGCTGCGTGCAGCCCGCCGGATCGAGGCGTGGCCGGACAGCGGCGAGCGGCTCAACGCGGAGCTCGTGCGGCGAACGCTGACCCCGCAGGCGCAGGAGGACGTGGCGGCCGGCGGCTTCGCCCTCACGGTCGTGGCCCAGATGCTCGAGGAGGTGGCGGAGCTCGACCCGGTGGCGGACCTCGCACGGGTGGCGTGCCCGGTGTGGTTGGTCAACGGCAGGTTAGACCACTTCCGCACCCAGGAGCGCAGGTTCGTGCGCGCGGCGCGGCGCAGCGGGCAGCCGGTCCGGCTCGTGGTCGTGCCGAGGGCCAAGCACCTGGTGAGCCTGGACGCGCCGGGGGAGTTCACGCGCGTGCTCGCCGAGGCGGCGGCGGCGCATCGATGACTGAAAGTTCTTGCAGGCGCAGCAAGGATCTGTCATTCTGGTGCGACACCCCCTGTCGGGATGGCGGCTTAGTCGCCACGATCCCGAGACTCCAGAAAGGCGCCACCAATGAAGGTGAACAGGACCGCCGCAGTTTTCGTCGCCAGCAGCCTCGCCCTCGCGGCTGCCCTGGGCGGCTGCTCGTCGTCGACCTCCAGCGACGACCCGCTAGCGAGCACAACCAGCAGCGCCGAGCTGACGGTCTGGGTCGACGCGAACCGCGCCACCGAGCTGGAGGAGATCGCCGCGAAGTTCGAGGCTGATAAGGGCATCGCCGTGAAGCTCGTGCAGAAGGAGTACGGCGACGTGATGAAGGAGGACTTCGTCAAGCAGGTGCCGACCGGCAAGGGCCCCGACGTGATCATCGGCGGGCACGACTGGCTCGGACTGTTCGTGCAGAACGGCGTGGTCGCCCGGCTCGAGCTCGGCGAGGCTGAAGCCGGCTTCTCCGACGTCGCCCTGCGCGCGATGAGCTACGAAGGCATCACCTACGGCTTGCCGGTCTCGCTAGAGAACATCGCCCTGCTGCGCAACACGGCACTGGCGGACGAGACGCCGGCGACGTGGGACGCGCTCATCGCCGCAGGCGAGGCGGTCGTCGAGGCCGGTGACGCCGAGTACCCGGTCCTCGTGCCCTCAGGGCCCGAGTCTGACCCTTACCACCTGTACCCATTGCAGACGTCACTCGGCGCCCCGCTCTTCGGCGTCAAGGAGGACGGCAGCTACGACCCGGCGGACCTGCAGATCGGGAGCGCGGGTGGGGAAGCCTTCGCCGCGAAGCTGGTGGAGTGGGGAGAGGCCGGAGTGGTGAACACGAACATCACAGGTGACATCGCCCGGGACGAGTTTGCGGCCGGGAAGGCGCCGTTCATGCTCTCCGGGCCCTGGAACCTGCCTGCCATCAAGGAAGCCGGCGTTGACTACGCGATCGAGTCCATCCCGCCGGCCGGAGACAAGCCCTTGACCCCGTTCGTGGGCGTGCAGGGCTTCTTCGTCAGCGCGAAGAGCGAGAACGCGCTCGCGGCCAGCGAGTTCGTCGTCAAGTACCTCGGTTCGGAGGAGGTGCAGCTGGACCTCTTCGCGGCGGGTGGCCGCCCACCCGCGCTGACCTCGGCGTTCGAGATCGCGGCGGCGCAGGATCCGGACGTCGGCAGCTTCGGCGAGGTCGGTCTCGACGGCGTGCCCATGCCGAGCATCCCAGAGATGGGAGCCGTGTGGAACTACTGGGGCGCTACGGAGGCTGCGCTCATCAACGGCACCGCCGGCGACCCGGGCGTGGCGTGGAGCGAGATGGCGGCCAAGATCGAGGCGGACATCAACGGCTGACCGGCGGCGGACCGGGCGTGGTGACTCGCGCTCGGTCCGCACGTCTGGCCCCGCCCCACCTCTCCTCTGGAGCATCGATGACGACCCCACTCGCGGCCCGCGAGGGTGCGCCCGCAGAGCGCGTCCCTCGGGTGCGCTCCCTCCGCGGCCTGCTGCTGAAGATGGCTCTGCTCGGCATGCTCGACGCACTCGTCCTGTACGCACTGCTTGCGCTCGCTGCTCACGAGCAGTGGTGGCTCGCGGGCGTGACCGCCGTCAGCGCCGTCGCCGTGAACGGGGTCTACCTCAGCCGACGCGCCCTGCCGGCGAAGTACCTGGTCCCCGGTACAGCATTCCTCGTGGCGTTCCAGCTCTTCGTCATCCTGTACAGCGGCTACATCGCCTTCACGAACTACGGCGACGGGCACGTGGGCACCAAGGACGACGCTGTCGCGGTGCTCATCAGCAAGTCCCTCGAGCGGCTGCCGGAGTCCCCGGCGTACGACATGGTCGTGGTCGAGCGCGACGGCGACCTCGCGTTCCTCGTCACCGACCCTGACGGGCGCGTCTCGCTGGGGGCCGAGGAGCTCCCCCTCGAGCCAGTCACCGGTGCGCAGATCGACGACGACGGCGTAGCCGTCGGCCTGGAGGGTTACCGCACCTTGAGCTTCCCCGAGATGATCGCGGACCAGCGCAGGATCGGGACGATGAGCGTGCCGGTGTCGGACAACCTCGAGGACGGAGCGCTGCGGACCCAGGACGGGTCGCTCGCCTATCTGTACGCCGCGACTCTGGACTACGACCCCACCGCTGACACGTTCACCGACCTGGAGACCGGAACGGTGTACGCAGACCGCGGCACGGGCGCGTTCGTCGCGGACGATGGCCTGGAGATCACCCCAGGGTGGAAGATCACCGTCGGGTTCGACAACTTCACGCGCGCCTTCACCGAGGACTCGATCCGCGGCCCCTTGCTGGGGGTGATCGGGTGGACGTTCGTGTTCGCCGGAGTGTCGGTGGCCTCCACCTTCTTCGTCGGAGTCCTGCTCGCGCTGCTCCTCGACGACCCGTCGATTCGGATGCGCCGGACGCTGCGCGTGCTGGTCATCCTCCCGTACGCGTTCCCACCGTTCCTCTCCGCGCTCGTGTGGAGCGGACTGCTCAACCCTGAGTTCGGCTTCATCAACCAGACCCTCCTTGGTGGCGCTGAGGTCCCGTGGCTCACGGACCCGCTCCTGGCCAAGGTCTCGATCCTCGCGGTCAACCTGTGGCTCGGCTACCCGTACATGTTTCTGGTGGCGACCGGTGCGCTGCAGTCGATACCGCGTGACTACGTCGAGGCCGCTGAGATGGACGGAGCCGGTCCGGCGACGACGTTCCTGCGGATCAGGTTGCCGCTCCTCATGGTGACGATGGCACCGCTCGTGATCTCGTCGTTCGCCTTCAACTTTAACAACTTCAATCTGATCTACATGCTCACCGAGGGCGGGCCGCAGGACATCTCCACGGAGATGAACGTGGGTGCGACGGACATCCTCATCACGCTCGTCTACAAGGTGGCGTTCGGAGAAGGCAGCGGACGCGACTACGGCCTGGCGAGCGCGTTCTCGATCATCATCTTCATTCTGATCTCGGCGATCGCCGCGTACAGCTTCCGTCGCACCCGAGCCCTGGAGGACGTTCACCGATGAGCACCCCGACGCGCCTGGTCGCCTCGAGCACCGTCCCGCCGCCCCGCCCACTCGCGGCCGGCCAACCCACGCCCCGCCGACGCACGCCCCGCCGCAACGGCCGAGGCGCGATCGTGAAGAACCTCGTCGCCCTGGCTGTGGCCGTCGTCGCCGTCTTCCCGATCCTCTATGTCATCTCGGCGTCGCTCCACCCTCACGGAACCCTCGTCGGCTCGAACTCGCTCTTCAGCCAGGTCGACCTCGCGAACTACATCAGGCTCTTCAACAGCCCCACCCAGCCCTACGGGGCCTGGTTCGTGAACTCGCTCTACATCGGAATCGTCTCCTCAGCCGGCACGGTGCTGCTCGGGGCGCTCGCCGCCTACGCATTCTCGCGCATGCGGTTCACGGGTCGGCGGGTCGGACTGGTGAGCATCCTCCTGGTCCAGATGTTCCCTCAGCTCCTTGGCGTGGTCGCGATCTTCCTGATGCTGATGACGCTGGGGGACGTCTTCCCCGCGATCGGGCTAGACACCCACGCCGGGCTGATCCTCATCTATCTGGGCGGGGCCATGGGCGTGAACACGTACCTCATCTATGGCTTCTTCAACACGGTGCCGGCATCGATCGACGAGGCCGCGAAGCTGGACGGCGCCAGCCACGCGCGAATCTTCTTCACGATCATCCTTCCGTTGTCGGCTCCGATCCTCGCGGTGGTCGCTCTGCTGTCGTTCATCGGTACCTCGAGCGAGTTCGTCATCGCTAGCGTCGTGCTCACCGACCCGCCGAAGCAGACGCTGGCCGTCGGGCTCTTCCAGTTCGTCTCCCAGGAGACCTCCGCCAACTGGTCGGTCTTCGCCGCCGGAGCGGTGCTGGCCGCCGTGCCTGTGGTCGCTCTGTTCTTCGCGTTGCAGAAGTACATCGTCGGTGGCCTGACCGCAGGAGCAGTGAAGTAGCTGGGGGGATGCCCGCTGGTAGGCTCCCCGCATGAGCGCCACACTCGCGGACATCGCGGCGAACGCGGGTGTGAGCGAGGCAACCGTCAGTCGCGTCCTCAACGACCGACCCGGGGTCAGCGCGGCGAAGCGTCAGGCGGTTCTCACCGCCCTCGACCTGTTGGGCTACGAGCGTCCCGCTCGCCTGCGTCGCCGCACGGGTCGCCCTGTTGGCGTCATCCTGCCTGAGTTCACCAACCCGATCTACCCCGCCTTCGCACAGGCGCTCGCCCCCAACTTCGCCCGGCGCGGCTTCACGCCCCTCGTTGGATCGCAGGCCGATGGTGGCCTGCACGAAGAGGAGTACGTCGAGATGTTCGTCGAAGCGGGAGCTGCGGGCATCGTCTTTGTCTCCGGCGCGCACGCCGACTCCACGATCCCCGTTGCCCGCTATCAAGAGCTCCGCGACCTCGGCCTGCCGCTGGCGTTCGTCAACGGTTTCCGTACAGGCATCGATGCGCCGTTCTTCTCGATCGACGATCGCGCGGCCATGGTCCTTGCCGTGCGTCACCTCGTGGCGATGGGGCACACGCGCCTGGGTTTGGCGAGCGGACCCGAGACGCTCGTCCCCTCGGCCAGGAAGGCCGAGGGCTTTCGCGCGGGAGTGGCTGAGGCGCTCGGACCGAAGGCCGAGGCCTTCGTGGTGCAGTCGATGGTCTCCGACGACGGCGGCCTCACGGCGGCACGCGCGCTCCTCGCGGAGGGCTGCACGGCGATCGTGTGTGCGAGCGACATCATCGCGCTCGGAGTCCTCGCGGAAGTGCGTCGTCAGGGGTTGTCCGTGCCCGACGACGTCTCGGTGGTGGGCTTCGACGACTCGACCGTGGCGCGCCACTCGTGGCCGCCCCTCACGACGGTGCGCCAACCGGTGAGCACGATGTCGATCGCCATCGCCGACGCCTTCGTGGGCGAGATGAACAACATCTATGCCCAGCGCTCGGAGTACGTATACCAGCCGGAGCTGGTCGTCCGCGAGTCCAGCGGGTCACGCAAGCGCTGACCCGGCGGAGCGCGCCGCGCCTCGCACGAGTGCTCTCGCGCCGCAGCGCTGTGGCCGCCACGCGAGAGCACTCGCACCGGGGATCACACGGTCGCCGCGGTCTCCTGCCGGAGGTCGGCCGAGCCGACGCGGGCCGCACCGAGCGCGGCGAACGTCGGACCGCCGGTGGTCAGGATCAGCGAGTCGCCCTCCCGGGCGACCTCGAGGGTGCCGAGCGTCAGGGTTGCCTCGATCGCGCGGCCGAGCGCGGAGATCGGCACGACGATGCGTGTGGCGGAGCGGGCCGCTAGCACGGCGATCGCCTCGTCCTCGGTCTCCCGGACGAGCAGCAGCGCCTCCTCGTCGGCGTGGATCCAGCGCAGGCTCCCGGTCTGCAGCGCCCTGCTCGAGCGGCGCAGCGCGATGAGCTGGCGGTAGGCCTCCGCGAGGTGCGGCTCGGCCCCCCACGGGAGCGGGGCCCTGGCGTCCTCCCCGTTGACCCCAGTGATGCCGAACTCGTCACCGGCAAAGATCGTCGGTGTGCCCGGAAGTGCGAGCGACAGGCCTGCGGCGACCAGCTGGAGGTCGTCCCCCGCCCGCTCGGCGAAGCGTGGGGTGTCATGGGTGTCGATCGCGTTCATCGCCACCGTCCGGACGTTCCAGGGGTACGCGGCCGTGAAGCGCCGGTACGTCGCGACGACGTCGGCGGCCGAGTAGCGCGGCTCGATCTCGTACGGGATGCCGAAGTGGTGGAAGACGCCGCGCTGAGGCTGCCGGAGCCAGTGCCACAGGGGCCGCGTGAAGGCCGAGTAGCTCATCGGACCCTGCCAGCCGTCTCCGGTGAAGTCGTGCGCGGCGTCGTTCGTGGACTCGGCGTAGAGCACCGATCCGGGAGCGACGGCGTCCATCGTCTCCCGGACCATGCGTTGCACGTCGCGGTTGAGGTCGACGTCGCCGAGGCGCCCCGTCATGTTGGCGACGTCGATCCGCCACCCGTCGAGGTTGAAGGGCGGTTGGAGCCATCGCGCCACGACGGAGTCGGGTCCGTCGATGAATCGGCGCCGCAGTTCGGAGGAGGTCCAGTCCAGCTTCGGCAGGGACGGGACGTCCGACCAGGCGATGTACTCCTCCTGCGCTGCGTCCTTCCAGTAGTAGAACTCTGACTCGGCGGCGCCGGGCCTGCGGTGCGCTGCGACGAACCACTCGTGCGTGTCGCCGGTGTGGTTGGTGGTGAGATCGCCGACGACGCGCATCCCACGGGCGTGAGCTGCCTCGACCAGGCGGACGAGTGCGTCGTTGCCGCCGAGGAGGGGGTCGACCACGTCGAACGTCGTCGCGTCGTACCGGTGGTTGGAGCCGGCTGGGAAGAAGGGCGTGAGGTAGATGAGCGTGACGCCGAGCCGCTCGAGGTGGTCGAGCCGTTCCACGATGCCGTCGAGGTCCCCACCGAACAGCTGGCGGGGCGTGTCCGGACCGGTGTGGACGACGTCGTCTCCCCATTGCATGGGGAGCGCCCAGTCCGGTGCTGGTCGAGTGTCGGCGCCAGCCGAGCGCGCGAACCGGTCTGGGAAGATCTGGTACAGGATCTGCTCGCTGGCCCAGTCGGGCGCTGCGGGGTGGGCGGTGATGCGGAAGTCCTGCGCGTCGACTGGCTCGAGGTGGTCGATGCCCTCGCCGTTGAGCCAGACAGCTGTGTCGTTCGCGCGGTTGATGAGGAAGCGGTAGCCCGTCACGTCATTCTCTACGGCGAGCGTGCCGGTCCACCACGTGGCGCCGTCGTCGCGGGCAGGGCGCCAGGTGTCGCGGTCCATCTGGTGAAAGCGGGGTTCGCCGTCGACCACGGAGCGGAGGATGACGCTGGGCACACCGCCGAACTCGTGGGGGATGCGGACGCGAACGCGGACGGTGCTCCCGCGTCCCTCGACCGGGTCGGGGACGTAGAGGGGGGAACCATCGTGGTGCGGGAGGAGGTGCGGCTGTGACATGGGAGCTGCTCTCTGGTGCGCCGCAGCGTGGTGTTCGTGCGGTCCGGGTGGCGGCTGTGCCGCCGGGACCACTGCACAGTAGCAAGATCTTTCAGATTCTGAAAGCGCCTTTCAGGCCGTGCTCAGGCGCGCAGCGCCTGGGTGACGTCATCGAGCAGGTCGGCCGGGTCCTCGAGGCCGACGCTGAGGCGGATCGTCGTCTCGGACATCCCGACCGCGGCGCGCCCCTCGGGGCCGAGGCGGCGGTGCGTCGTCGTCGCGGGGTGCGTGACCAGGGACTTGGCGTCGCCGAGGTTGTTGGAGATGTCCACGATCCGCAGGGCGTCGAGGAAGCGGAAGGCGCGCGCCTTGGCGGCGTCGGCGTCGCCCGCGGCCTCGAGGTCGAACGTCACGACCGTGCCCCCGGCCGTCTGCTGCGCGAGCGCGAGCGCGTGCTGCGGGTGCGAAGCCAGGTACGGGTAGCGCACCGGGCCGACGCCCGGGAGCCGCTCGAGCTCGGTGGCGATCTGCAGCGCGGCGGCGCTCTGGGCGCGGACGCGCAGCGCCATCGTCTCGAGGCCCTTGAGCAGCACCCAGGCGTTGAACGGGCTGAGCGACGGGCCGGTGTTGCGGATGAGCTGCTGCACGGGGCCGTCGATGTAGTCGGCCGGGCCCAGGATCGCCCCGCCCAGGACGCGCCCCTGGCCGTCGATGTGCTTGGTCGCGGAGTACACGACGACGTCGGCGCCGAGCTCGAGGGGCTTCTGCAGCACGGGGGTCGCGAAGACGTTGTCGAGGACGACGACGGCGCCGGCCGCGTGCGCGAGGTCGCTGACCGCGCGCACGTCGACGAGGTCCTGCATGGGGTTGGACGGCGTCTCAAAGAACACGACGTCCGCCGGCGTGGACAGCGCCTCCTCCCACTGGGACAGCACGTGGGCGTCGACGTAGTCGGTGCGCACGCCCCAACGCGCGAAGATCTCGTCGAAGATCACGAGCGACGAGCCGAACAGGGCGCGCGCGGCAACGATCCGCGAGCCGCTGGAAACGATCGCGGCGAGCGCCGTGAACACCGCGGACATCCCGGTGGCCGTCGCGTAGCAGCCCTCGGCGCCCTCGAGCAGGCGCAGGCGCTCCTCGAACGTGCGGACCGTCGGGTTGCCGTAGCGGGAGTAGATGAACCGGTCGACGTCCCCCGCGAAGGCGGCCTCGCACTCGGCCGCGCTCTCGTAGACGTAGCCCTGCGTGAGGAAGAGCGGCTCGGAGGTCTCGTCGAACCCGGTGCGCGCCAGGCCCCCGCGGACGGCGAGCGTGTCCGGGCGCGCCGTGGGCGGCAGGCCGCTCACGTCGGACCCGAGGTCGGCAGACCCGCGTTGCGCCAGCCGTTGACGGTACGCATGCCGAAGCGGTCCTGCTCGCCCTCGAAGCCCTCGAGCACGTTGTAGGCAGGGCCCAGGCCCGCCGCGGTCGCCGCCTCCGCCGCGCCGATCGACCGCACGCCCGAGCGGCAGAGGAACACGAGCGTGCGCTCGGGCGTGGCCCCGGCCGCCGCGAGGTCGTCGAGGAACCTGTCGTTGGGACCGGTCGCGGTGTTCCACTCGACGAACGCGACGTCGCCGGCCGCGTCGGCGCCGTCGGGCACGCCGATCTGCTGCCACTCGCCCCGGGTGCGGACGTCGACGAGCAGCACGTCCGGGCGGCTCGCGACGAGCTCGTAGGCCTGGTGCGGGGTGAGGTCTCCTGCATACGTCATGCGGCCATCCTCCGGGCTTGCGGCCGCGGCGTCGTCGTCGACCACCGGAGTTCCCACTGGGTGAGACGGCCGTCCCAGCCCTTGACGGACGGCGGACCCCCGGTGACGCTAGGGGCACGGTCACGAGTGCCAGCGCGTAGCCCCGGCTTGCTGGCCGGCAACCCTCCTTCCGCGGTGGGGTGCCCCGGGTGAGGACCAGGCCCGCCGTCGTCCGGCGTCGGGCAAGCGCCGAGAGGAGCCCCTCATGTGCCCCGACACCCTGTCCCGCCCCGCCTGTACCGACGCATCGCCCGTCGCCCCGCTGCTCGAGGTGATCGGCGCGGACACGCTCGTGCCGCTCGTCGACGGTCGGACGGTGCCGTACGCGAACCTCGACGTCGCGGCGTCGGCCCCCGCGCTCGCGGTCGTCGCCGAGCGCGTCGCCCAGGTGCTGCCGCTGTACGCGAGCGTGCACCGCGGCGCCGGGTACCTCTCGCAGGTCTCGACCGCCCTGTACGAGGCCTCACGCCGGTCCGTCGCCACCCTGGTGGGCGCGCGGGCCGACGACGTCACGATCTTCACCCGCAACACGACCGACTCGCTCAACCTCCTCGCGGGGGCCGTACCCGGGCGGGTGCTGGTGCTCGACATTGAGCACCACGCGAACCTGCTGCCGTGGCACCGGGCGAGCGGCGGGGCGACGGTCGTGACGGGCGCCCCCACGATCACCGAGACGCTCGACCTTCTCCGGGCGGAGCTCGCCCGGGCGTCCTACGCGCTCGTCGCCTGCACGGGCGCCTCGAACGTGACCGGGGAGGCCCTGCCCCTGGCCGACGTCGTCGCCCTGGCCCACGAGGCCGGCGCGCGCGTCGCGGTCGACGGCGCTCAGCTCGTCCCGCACCGCCGGGTCGACGTCGCCGCGGCCGGCATCGACTACCTGGCCTTCTCCGGGCACAAGACGTACGCGCCGTACGGCGCCGGTGTCCTGATCGGGCGGCGGGACTGGCTCGACGCCGCCCCCGCCTACCTCGCCGGCGGCGGCGCAGTCCGGTCCGTGTCGGCCGACGGCGTGACCTGGGCCCCGTCGCCCGCGCGCCACGAGGCCGGGTCGCCCAACGTGATCGGCGCGGTCGCGCTCGCGGCGGCCTGCGACGCGCTCGCCGAGCTCGACGCGGCGGCGGCGCACGCCCACGAGGACGCGCTGCGCGACCGGCTCGAGTCCGGGCTCTGCGGCATCGACGGCGTCGAGGTGCTGCGGGTCTGGGCGGACTCGACCGACCGCGTCGGTGTGGTCGCGTTCGCGGTGCCGGGGCACGACCCGGGCCTGGTGGCCGCCTACCTCGCTGCGGAGCACGGGATCGGGGTGCGGGACGGCAAGTTCTGCGCGCATCCCCTGCTCGCCCGGCTCGGGCACGGCACCGGCGCCATCCGCGCGAGCGTCGGGCTCGGCTCGGGCAGCGAGCACGTCGACCGCCTGGTCGAGGCGCTCGCGGCTTACCTGACCGACGGGCCGGGGGCGAGCTACGTCGTCGTCGACGGGTGCTGGGTGGTCGCCGACGACCCCCGCCCGGTGCCCGACGTCTCGGGGCTCTCGGGGCTCGTCGCGACCGCCGCCGTGGCCAACGCAGCGGTGGCCGGGGGGTGCGCTCCGGGGGCGTGATCCCGGCGCGGGTCGAACGGTCGGGAACGGGCGCGAAAACACTCGGTGACCAGCGCCGGAGTGTCTCGCGCGACACGCCGCAGGACCGTTGTCGCGTGTGGTGGCGGCGTGCTCTGATTTCCGCGTGGAGCACGATCTCGTCCTCGAGGCGCACGGATTTCGCCTTGAACCGCTGGCGCAGCAGCACGTCAGCGACCTCGCCCGCATGGTCGACGCCGACCTGTGGGCGGGCATGAGCGCACCCCTGCCCGAGGGCGAGGTGGGGATGATGAACTACATCGAGGACTCCCTCGCGCTGCCGGGGTGCCTGCCGTTCGCCGTCGTCGACCTGGTCGACGGTCAGGTGCGCGGGAGCACGGCGCTCGTGGACCACCATCCCGAGGCGCGCCGGGTCGAGATCGGCCGCACCTTCTACGATCGTGCTGTGTGGGGCCGCGTGATCAACCCGGCGTCGAAGTTCCTGCTGCTGCAGCACGCGTTCGAGGGACTCGGGGTGTACCGCGTGGCCCTGCGCGCAGACGCACGCAACACCCGGTCGCTGGGCGCGATCGAGCGGCTCGGCGCGACGCGGGAAGGTCTGCTGCGGGGTTACCGCGACGACCGCGACGGCACGCGGGTCGACTCAGTGTCGTTCTCGATCCTCGAGCCGGAGTGGCCGGAGATCCGCGAGCGGCTGCTGAACCGGCTCGACCCGCTGCGGTCGATCGAGGCAAGCATGCCGCCGCTCGCGTCGGTCGGGGCGAGCGTGACGTCCGAGGTGGTGCAGGAGGTCGCGGACGCCCTGCTCCAGCACGGGCCCGTCCCGGTCCCGCCGCGGGCCGCGGCGCGGCGACAGCGGCGGGCGCGGCGCCGACGGCGGTGACTGGCTAGTCTCGCTCGCGTGGAACACGACCTCGTCCTGACCGGCCACGGCGTCCGGCTCGAACCTCTCGGCGTCCAGCATGCCGCTGCGCTCGCGCCGCTTGTCGACGCCGAGATGTGGCGCGGCATGACGTCGCCGCTCCCCGACGACGAGGCTGCGATGACCGCGCACGTGGAGCGGCTGGTAGCGACGCCCGCCATGGTCGCGTTCGCGGTGCGGGACGAGCACACGGACGGTTCGCCCGTCGTCGGCGTGACGACGTACTACGACGTCGCGTCCGCGATGGGTCGCTGCGAGATCGGCAACACCTTCTACGGCCGGGCTGTGTGGGGCACGCACGTGAACCCCGCGGCCAAGCTGCTGCTGCTGACGCACGCGTTCGAGGACTGGGGCCTGGCGCGCGTGGCCCTGCGCGGGGACGCCCGCAACGCGCGGTCGCTCGCGGCGATGCGGAAGCTCGGCGCCCGGTACGAGGGCACGCTGCGCGACCACCGGGTCTCGGCCGACGGGACCCGGCAGGACACGGTCTACTTCTCGATCCTCGCGGCCGAGTGGCCGACGGTGCGGGACGGGTTGCTGGCGCGGCTGGGGGACGCGGGCTGACGTCGGGGCCGGCTCTCTCGGTCGCGGCACCGGACGATTCTGCTCGTATCGACACGTGTGTTGTCGTTCTGTGCAGAACTGCGGCGGACCAGCGGCGCGCCGGTAGCACGGTGTGTCCGGTAGTGCGTATTCCGTAGTACCGTGTGACGCACAAGCGCTGGCCCGTGGCCGCAGGGGGATCACGGGCCGGCGCGATGAGCGGAGGTCCGATGGATACGACACAGCTGTTGAAGGGCGTCCTCGACGCCGCGGTCCTGGCCGTCCTCGCGGAGGCGGATGGTTACGGCTACGACGTCGTGCGGCGGCTGCGCGCGGCGGGGCTCGACGCCGTCGGCGACGCGTCCGTGTATGGGACGCTCCGGCGCCTGTACGCGGCCGGGGCGCTGACGAGCTATGTCGTGCCGTCCGACGAAGGGCCGCACCGCAAGTACTACGGCATCAACAAGCAGGGGCGGGCTCTCCTGGAGAGCCAGCGTGGTGAGTGGCGCGAGTTCGCCGAGGCGATGAGCGCACTCCTGACGACTGAAGGAGCGGCATGATGACGACGCCGGTGCTGAGCGAGCACTTCGCTGCCTACGCGACCCGGGTCCGGGCGCACCTGGCCGACCTCGAGCCCGACGTGGTCGAAGACCTCACCGACGGGCTCGAGGCGGATCTGGCCGAGGCGCTCGCGGACGCGGCGCCGGAGCGGGCGGGCCATTCCGAGGTGGCTGCGGCGGAGGGTGACGAGCTGACCGCACGGTTTGGGGCCCCCGAGGAGTACGCGGCGGAGCTGCGGTCGGCGGCTGGGTTCCCTGCTGCGGGTCCGACCGAGCGTGCCGGGAGGGCTCCCTGGCGCGTCCGCGTCCGTGCGGCGGCGCACGAACTGGTCGCGCCGCTCCGGGCGCAGATCGCCCGCTTCGCCACGACCTCGCAGGGTGCCTTCCTCGTCGGCTTCGGTCGATCGATCGCTCCGGTTTGGTGGGTAGCGCGAGCATGGGTTCTGGGCGGCTTCATCGGCGGGATGTTCACTGTCTACGAGATCCGGTTCATCCCCGAGAGCGACCCGTGGGCCGTGCTGGTCATGGTCGTCCTGGCGTTCCTGAGCGTGCAGGTTGGGCGCGGCGCCTTGCGACTGGGAAGGGGATGGCGCCGTGCCGCGGTTGTTGCCAACGTCGTCGCGGCGGTCTACTTCGTTCCCTACGTGGCGATGGCACAGGACGCTGCCAACCAGATCGCGTACTTCTCCCCCCTTGACTCCTCCGACGAGAGTGCGCCGGCCGACGCCGCTGGCAGCGAAGCCGAGGCTGTCTACGTCGGCGGCGAACGTGCGACCAACCTCTTCGTCTACGGCCCGGACGGCGAGCTGATCGATGGCGCCCAGGTCGTCGACCAGTCCGGACGACCCGTGCTGCTCGCCCCCGACGGCACTCTGGACAGCCCCGATGGCGACAGGATCACGCACTTCTGGGAGCCGCGCACCGACGTCAACGGCCGCGAGGTCTGGAACGCCTACCCGCTCGGATTCTGGGACATCGAGTCGGGCGTATGGGACGAGACCGTGAATCGCTGGACGGCACCTGACGGAGTCGCCGGGTCGACGCAGGCCCCGACGATCGATCGCCTCGTCCCGCTCGCGACCGACGAGGCCGAGACGCCGAGCGACTCGCCGCTGGAAATAGAGCCGAGTGGAGAGCCCTTGGACACGGAGCTGTCGTCTGAGGCGCCGTCCGATGCCCCTTCGACTGAGACCGGAACCGAGTAGCAGCGCGGCCGCCGGGGAGGGAAGCAGCCAGGTCTGAGTCACCGCCCCGGTCTAGCCTGGGAGCACCCGAGCAAAGGAGCCCTCCCGTGCCGTTCCCCACCGCCCAGCAGACCGCCACCTACCTGCGGTTCGAGACCGCTGCGGACGTCACGAAGACGGGCCGCGGGCTCGAGGCCGCGCTCGGCGGCGGCGGGACCACGGGGGAGCGGCTGCGCGTCGAGGTGGTGCGGGACGACGTCGTGCGCCTGTCGATCAGCCGCGGCGGACGGTTCGACGAGCAGCCCACGCACGCCGTGTGCGTCGACCCGTTCGAGCAGGCGGTGACCTTCGAGCTCGAGCACGCCGACGACGTCGTCCGCCTGCGCACGGACGCTGTCGTCGTCTCGCTCTACCTCAGTCCGTTCCGGCTGGACGTGCACCGGACGGACGGGAGCGCCGTCGTCGAGACCTACCAGGACTCGGACGGCGTGTGGTGGCCGTACGCGACGCTCAACGACGAGTTTGTCGTGCGCCGCCGGGCGGGCGTGCAGGACGCGATCTACGGTCTGGGCGAGAAGACCGGCGGCCAGAACCGGCGCGGGCGGGACTTCACACTGTGGAACACCGACGTCCTCAGCCCGACGGCGTCCGGGGAGTTCGCCCTCCAGAAGGCCGCGGACGACCCTCGCTCGGACAACACGAGCACCGAGTTCGACCCGTACTACGTCTCGATCCCGTTCTTCTACCACCACGCGTCCGACGGCGGCGTCGCGGCCTCGTTCCTCGACAACGCCTACCGGTCGCACTACGACTTCACGCCCGACGACGAGTACCGCATCCACGTCACGGGCGGCCAGTACGTCGAGTACGTCTTCGCCGGCCCGGGGATCCCCGACATCCTCGAGGGCTACACGTGGCTCACGGGCCGGACCGTGCCGCCGCCGCTGTGGTCGCTCGGCTACCACCAGTGCCGCTGGTTCAACTACACGCAGGACAAGATCGAGGAGCTCGCCGCCCGGCACCGCGCCGAGGACATCCCCTGCGACGCCCTGTGGCTCGACATCGACTACATGGACGGCTACCGCGTCTTCACCTGGGACACCGAGAAGTTCCCCGATGCCCCGGGCATGCTCGCGCGCCTGGCCGACGACGGCTTCCGTGTCATCACGATCATCGATCCCGGGGTGAAGCACGACCCGGGCTACGCGGTGTTCGACGACGCGCTCGCCAAGGACGTCCTGTGCCGCACCGAGGGCGGCGACCTCTACATCGGCGAGGTGTGGCCGGGGAACACGACGTTCCCGGACTTCGCGACCGAGGAGGGGCGGGCCTGGTGGGGCGAGCTCAACGCCGCCCACGTGCGCTCAGGCCTCGCGGGCATCTGGAACGACATGAACGAGCCCGCGACCGGTGCGATCGAGCCGCACGCGATGCGGTTCGACCACGGTCGCGAGTCCCACGCCAAGTACCACAACCAGTACGCGCTGCTCATGGCGATGGGCACCACGCAGGGTCTGCTCGCGGAGATGCCGGACAAGAGGACGTTCGTGCTCTCGCGCGCCGGTTTCGCGGGCATCCAGCGCTACGCCGCGAACTGGATGGGGGACAACATGTCCCGCTGGGACCACCTGTGGCTCAGCATGCCGATGGCCGGGGGGCTCGGGCTCAGCGGGCAGGCCTTCGTGGGCGCGGACATCGGCGGGTTCATGGGGCACTCCAACCCCGAGCTGTTCCTGCGCTGGATGCAGTACGGCGCCCTCACGCCGTTCTGCCGCAACCACTCCGCCGCCGGGAACGTGGACCAGTACGCCTGGTCGTTCGGGGACGCGGTGCGCGACGCGGTGCGCGCGGCCATCGAGCTGCGGTACCGGCTCATGCCCTACCTGTACGCGGCGTTCCTGCGCGCGTCCGAGACCGGAGCTCCCGTGCAGCGGCCGCTGGTGTTCGACCACCAGGAGGACCCCATGGTCCGCGAGCTTGACGACGAGTACCTGTTCGGACCCGACCTCCTCGTCGCGCCGGTGATCGAGGCGGGCACCACCGCACGGCAGGTCTACCTCCCGGCCGGGACCTGGTACGACTGGCACTCCGGTGAGCGCTTCGACGGCCAGCAGTTCTTGGTCGCGCCGACGCCCATGGACCGGATCCCGACCTACGCCCGCGGCGGCGCGGTGATCCCCATGTGGCCGACCGCCCCGGCCTCGACCGCGGGCCACCACCCGGACGTGGTCGAGCTGCACGTGTTCCTGCCGGGCGAGGGCGACGAGGCCGTGCACACGTCCTTCCTGCAGGAGGACGACGGTCTGACGTTCGCGGCCGACGACGGCGCTCGGGTCCGCACGACGTGCGAGGTGCAGCGCGTGGGGGACCGGGTGACGGTCCGCGGCGAGGTCGAGGGCGACGGGTACCCGGAGCATGCGCGGGGGTGGTTCCGCGTCGTCGTGCACGGGGGAGAGCCGTCGTCAGCCACGCTCGACGGCGAGGCGCTCACCCTCGACGGCGCGACGGCGACGTTCGAGAACGCGCGCGAGGCCTTCGCGCTGACCCTGACGCTCTAGCCGCCCTCCGCCCTCCCGGCTGGCAAACTTCGGAGCACTTCTGCACGGCGAACGCGTGCAGAAGTGCTCCGAGGTTGGTGCGGCTCGCGGCTCGCGATCCGCGCGAGCTCAGCGCGGGGTGACCTCGCCGCGCAGGTGCAGCTTGCCCGACTTCGGGTGGCGGCCCTCGTACGTGAAGGAACCACTCGGCGTCTGCTCGATCGAGACCGCGACCTTGCCCGGCAGCAGCACCGGCTTGGCGAACTCGACCGTCCAGTCGTAGGTCGATCCGCGCGCGACGCCGACGTCGGACAGCGCCCGGGCCGCGGTGTACATGCCGTGCGCGATCGCCCGCGGGAACCCGAAGGCCTTCGCCGTGAGCGCGGACATGTGGATCGGGTTCACGTCGCCGGACACCGCCGCGTACGCGCGACCCGCGCTCGCGGGCAGGGACCACACGATCGGGGCGTCCGCGCGTGCGTCGGCATCGGGACGCTCGACCTCGACCGCCTCGCCCGGCACGCGCATGCCCTTGGCCAGGTACGTCGAGACGCCCTCCCAGGCGACCTCTCCGTCGACCGACACCTGCGCGACGACGTCGAGCTGCGCGCCCCGCTTGTGCGGCCGCAGGTCCTGCGTCCACGTGGTGATCTCGAGCTCGTCGGTCACGGTCACCGGATGCAGCAACGACGCGCGGTTGGCCAGGTGCACCATCCCCAGCAGCGGCGCCGGGAAGTCCGGGTCGACCATGACCGAGGTCGCGACGGGGAACGCGAGCACGTGCAGGTAGCCGGACGGCAGCTCGTCGCCGCCGCGCTCGGCCAGCAGGTGCTGGTACGCGGTCAGGTGCCCGACGTCGGGGCGCACGCCCCGGACGCGGTGACCCACCGAGGGCAGCGCCGGCGACGGACGCGACCCGCCGGGCAGCGCGCCCCGGACCGCCCCGCCGGCGCCGCGCGCATACAGCGCACCGAGCCGCGGCATCGCGACGGTCCGGACCCGCAGGTCCGCGGGCACCTCGAGCGGCGCCATGCTCACGCCCCCACGAGGTTCTGCCCGCACACGCGCAGCACCTGACCGGTGACCGCGCCCGCGTCGGGCGAGGCCAGGAACGCGACCGCCTCCGCCACGTCGACCGGCCGGCCAGCCTGCTTCAGGGCGTTCAGCCGCGCCGCGACCTCGCGCGTCGCGAGCGGCATGCGCGCGGTCATCTCCGTGGCGATGAAGCCCGGGGCGATCGCGTTCGCCGTACCGGAGACGCCGGCGAGCAGCGGTGCCGTCGAGCGGACCATGCCGATGACCCCGGCCTTGGACGCCGCGTAGTTCGTCTGCCCGCGGTTGCCCGCGATACCCGACGTCGAGGCGAGCGACACGATGCGCGGCGCGTCCCTGAAGGCGTCGGACGCGAGCAGGTAGTCGTTGATGCGCAGCTGCGCCGCGATGTTCACCGCGATGACCGAGTCCCACTTGTCCTCGGACATGTTGGCCAGCAGCTTGTCGCGCGTGATGCCGGCGTTGTGCACCACGATGTCGAGCCGCCCGTGGCGTGCCTGGGCGTGCTCGAGGATGCGCTGCCCGGCGTCCTCGGCCGTGATGTCGAGCTGCAGGGCGGTGCCGCGCGTCTCGTTCGCGACCTTCGCCAGGTGCTCCCCGGCCTGTGGGACGTCGACCAGCACGAGGCGCGCCCCGTCCCGGGCGAGCGTCTTCGCGATCGCGGCACCGATGCCCCGGGCCGCGCCCGTGACGACAGCGACCCGTCCCGCGAGGGGCTTGTCAAGGTCGGCCGGGGCGACGACGTCGGCGTCGTTGACCGTGAGGAACTGGCCGTCGACGTACGCCGACTTGCCCGACAGGAAGAACCGCAGCGGCGCGAGCGTGCCCTCGGCGCCTGCGCGGGCGTCACCGGCGAGCACGATGCCGTTGGCGGTCGCCCCGCCGCGCAGCTCCTTGGCGATCGAGCGCACGAGCCCGTCCACACCGTGCCGGGCCGCGGCCAGCGCCGGGGCGTCCGACGACGTCGCCTGGCGCGAGATCGTGACGACCCGCGCGCCCGTGGCCAGGGAGCGCAGCGTCGTCGCGAGGCCGAGCACGTGCTCCGAGTGCTGCTCGGGGTGCGTCACCTCGCTCAGCACCAGCACGACGGCGCCCCAGCGCACGCCCGAGACGGGGTGGCGGCGGACGTCGAGGTCCCAGCCGAGCAGGGCGGCGGCGACGTCGTCGGCGTCCGACGGACCGTCGTCGGGCCCCAGCACGAGGACTGGTCCCGGGACGAGGGGCGCGCCCGGCTTGTGCCGGCGCAGGTGCGCCGGCTGCGGCAGGCCCAACTTCTTTGCGAGCGTCTTGCCGACGCCCGAGCTCACGAAGTTGAGGTAGGTGTCAGCCATCAGTTCGTCCCTCCGTCGGTCGCGGCCTCGAGGATGGTGGCGACGCCGAGGCCCCCGGCGGCGCACACGGAGATCAGCGCGCGGGCAGGGCGCCCGGCGGGCGGGTCGTTCTGCTGGCGCTCGGCGAGCAGCTTCGCGGTCGAGGCGACGATGCGGCCGCCGGTCGCTGCGAACGGGTGGCCCGCCGCGAGCGAGGAACCGTTGACATTGAGGCGGCTGCGGTCGACGGTGCCCAGCGCCCCGGGGAGGCCGAGCTCGGTGCGGCAGTACTCGTCGTCGGCCCACGCGGCGAGCGTGGTCAGGACGACCGAGGCGAAGGCCTCGTGGATCTCGACGTAGTCGAAGTCCTCGAGCGTCAGGCCCTGGCGGGTGAGCAGGCGCGCGACGGCATGGGTCGGGGCCATGAGCAGGCCCTCGTGCCCGTGCACGAAGTCCACCGCGGCGGTCTCGGCGTCGACGACGCGGGCGAGGACCGGGAGGTTGCGCTCGGTGGCCCACTCGCGCGTGCCCAGCAGGACGGCGGAGGCGCCGTCGGACAGGGGCGTGGAGTTGCCCGCCGTCATCGTGGGCTCGGTGTCGAGGCGCTTGCCGAACACCGGGTTGAGCTTGGCAAGCTTCTCGGTCGAGGTGTCGGGGCGCAGGATCTGGTCGCGTGCCAGGCCGCGGTAGCCGGTCACCAGGTCGTCGAAGAATCCGCGGTCGTAGGCGGCGGCGAGGTGGTGGTGGCTCGCGGCGGCGACCTCGTCCTGGGCCTCGCGGGTGATGCCCCAGCGGGCGGTCGTGACGGCCTGGTGCTCACCCATCGACAGGCCGGTGCGGGGCTCGTCGGTGCGGGGTGCGTCGGGCGCGAGGTGCGCGGGGCGGATCTTGGCGAACGCCTTGACGCGGCCCATCGTGTCCTTGGCGTGCGACGCGGCGAGCAGCGCGCGACGCAGCGGCTTGCTGACGGCGATCGGGGCGTCGGACGTGCTGTCGACGCCGCCCGCGATGGCGGACTCGACCTGGCCGAGGCGGATCTTGTTGCTCACGCCGATGACGGCCTCGACGCCGGTCGCGCACGCCTGCTGCAGGTCGTAGGCCGGGGTGCGGGGGTCGAGCGTCGTGCCGAGCACGCACTCGCGGACGAGGTTGAAGTCCTTGGAGTGCTTGAGCACGGCGCCGGCGACGACCTCGCCGATACGCTCTCCCTGCAGGCCGTAGCGGGCGATGAGCCCGTCCAGCGCTGCCGTGAGCATGTCCTGGTTGGAGGCGTGGGCGTACGCGCCGCCGACCTTGCCGAAGGGGATGCGGTTGCCGCCGATGATGTAGGCGTCGCGGGTGGTGGTGGGGTTGGACATGGTTCCCTCTCGCTCCGTTGCGCTAGTTCCTAGCACCGACAGTACCTGATACTGTTAGTTTCGTGAGCCGGATCACCTCGGTCGACGACGACCACGGGACGAACGCCGGACGCCTGCCCTCCACCAGGACGGCCGCGTCCGACGCCTCCGCTGTGCCCGACGGCCGCTCGACCCGCTGGGACGAGCACCGCGCCGCGCGTCGAGCCGAACTCGTGCGCGCCGCCCGCAAGGCCGTGCACCGCCTGGGCCCCGACATCTCCATGGACGAGATCGCCACCCAGCTCGGCACCTCGAAGTCGATCGTCTACCGCTACTTCACGGACAAGGTCGGGCTGCAGAACGCCGTCGGCGAGGCCGTGGTCAACGCGATCCACGACACTCTCGACGCCGCCTACCACCAGGCCTCGACGCCGCGCGCCGCGCTGCAGGAGATGGTCAGCGCGTACCTGGCGATGATCGCCCACTCGCCGAGCGTCTACTACTTCGTCACGCGCAACGTGCCCGTGGCCACTTCGGTCGCGCCGCCCCCGAGCGGCGGGGAGACGGCGCAGTCCGCCCCGCTCAGCTCGTTCCTGCACTCCGTGGTCGCGCTGCTCGCCCGGCCGTTCGCGCAGGAGGTCGGCGGCGACAACTACGACGACGCGCAGATCAACGCCTGGGCCTCGGGCGCCGTCGGCTTCGTCACCGCCACCGGCGAGTGGTGGCTATCCAACCGCGACGCCCCGGGCACCCCGGACCGCGAGGCGTTCGCCACCCAGATCACCGCCTGGCTGTGGGCCGGCCCGATCGGCCTGCTCGCGCGCGACGCCGCCGGGCGCCGCCAGACCTGACCCGCACTGCTCGCCGGCTCGCCGGCACCGCTCGATCCCGCTGGAGACAAAGGAGTCCCGATGAGCACCGCAACCACCGACCGCCGGCCAGCCCCGTCCGCCGCTTCCCCCGACGAGGCCGTCGCGGCCCCGCAGGTCGACGTCGAGGCGCTCGGCGCCCAGCTCCTGGGCCGCTGGCGTGACATGCGCCTGGCCGCCCGCGCGTTCGCCGCCGACCCGCGCATGGCCAAGATCGAGGGCCTGCCCGTGCCCGAGCACCGCGCGCGTGTGCTCGAACAGCTCAAGACTCTCGCCGCCGAGGCCGACGTGCTGCGCGCGTTCCCCACGCGCCTAGGCGGCGCCGACGACCACGGTGCCTCGATCGCGCGGTTCGAGGAGCTCGTCGCCGCGGACCCCTCGCTGCAGATCAAGGCCGGCGTCCAGTGGGGCCTGTTCGCCTCCGCGATCCTGCACCTCGGCACGCCCGAGCAGCAGGACCGGCTCCTGCCGGGCGCCATGGACGTGAGCGTGCCGGGCGCCTTCGCGATGACCGAGTCGGGCCACGGCTCCGACGTCGCGAGCATCGGCACGACCGCGACCTACGACCCCGAGACGCAGGAGTTCGTGATCCACACCCCGTTCCGCGGGGCCTGGAAGGACTACCTCGGCAACGCCGCGCTCCACGGCGTGGCCGCCACGGTGTTCGCCCAGCTCATCACGAACGGCGTCAACCACGGCGTGCACTGCTTCTACGTCCCGATCCGGGAGGTCAACCCCGACGGGACCGCGGGCGCGTTCCTGCCCGGCGTCGGCGGCGAGGACGACGGCGTCAAGGGCGGGCTCAACGGCATCGACAACGGCCGGCTGCACTTCACGAACGTCCGGGTGCCGCGCGAGGACCTGCTGGCCCGCTACGGCCAGGTCGCCGAGGACGGCACCTACACCTCCTCGATCGACAGCCCGGGGCGTCGGTTCTTCACGATGCTCGGCTCGCTGGTCCAGGGCCGCGTGTCGCTCGACGGCGCCGCGCTCAACGCGCAGAAGCTCGGCCTGACCGTCGCGGTCACGTACGGCAACCAGCGCCGGCAGTTCACGGGCGCCTCCGACACCGACGAGGTCGTGCTCCTCGACTACGCCGAGCACCAGCGCCGTCTGCTCCCGCTCGTGGCCCAGGCCTACGCCGGGACGTACGCGCACCACTCGCTGCTCGACCTGTTCGACGCGGTGTTCAGCGGGGAGACCGACACCCCCGACTCTCGCGAGGACCTCGAGACCATGGCGGCAGCGCTCAAGCCGACGTCGACCTGGAACGCTCTCGAGGCGCTCCAGGTGGCGCGCGAGGCCTGCGGCGGCGCGGGCTTCATGGCGGAGAACCGCCTCACCGGGCTGCGCGCCGACCTCGACGTGTACGTGACGTTCGAGGGCGACAACACCGTGCTGCTGCAGCTCGTGGGCAAGCGACTGCTCGCGGACTACGCGAACGACATGAAGGGGATCGACGTCGGCGGCCTCGCGCGCTTCGCGATCGAGAAGGCGGCGGACACGGTCCTGTACCGAACGCCCATCGCCCGCGCGGCCCAGGCGTTCGCGGACCAGGGTTCGGCCCGCCGGTCCGCGGGGCACCTGCGCTCCGAGGAGGCCCAGCGCGACCTGCTCACCGACCGGGTCGAGACCATGGTGGCCGAGGTCGCCCAGGCGCTGCGTCCCGCGCAGAAGATGAGCCGCGACAAGGGCGCCGCGCTGTTCAACGAGCACCAGCACGAGCTCATCGAGGCCGCCCGCGCGCACGCCGACCTCCTGTACTGGGAGGCGTTCACCAAGGGCCTCGGCGAGATCGAGGACGCGGGCACGCGCCAGGTCATGACCTGGGTCCGGGACCTGTTCGGCCTGCACCTGATCGAGCAGAACATGGCGTGGTACCTGATCAACGGGCGGCTGTCCGGGCAGCGCGCCCGCACGGTGACCAGCTACATCGAGCGGTTGCTGCGTCGTCTGCGGCCCCACGCGCAGGACCTCGTCGACGCGTTCGGGTTCGACGCCGGGCTGCACCGCGCGCCGATCGCGACCGGTGGTGAGCGCGAACGTCAGGACGAGGCCCGCGACTACTACCGGCGCCTGCGCGCGAGCGGTGACGAGCCGGTCAGCGAGAAGTCGATGAAGAAGAAGGCTGGTTCCAAGCGCTGACGCACTGACGGCGCCACCCACTCCGCCGAGTCCGATAGTTCGGGCCCGACTCCGATAGCGCTTCGTATCGGACTCGGGACCTGACTATCGGACTCGGCGATCGAAGGGGTGTGCTCAGCCCTGGTAGGCGCCCTGCCAGACCGACGTGAACGGGGCCTTGGAGGCCACGCGGGCCTCGACGGCCGCCGTGACGAGCTTCTTGGCCACCGCGACGGCGTCCTTGACGGTCGCGCCCTTGGCCAGCTCGGCGGTGATCGCGGCCGCGAACGTGCAGCCCGCGCCGCTCACGCGCTCCTCGCCGATCTTGGGCACGGAGAAGATCGTGACCTCGTCGCCCTCGACCAGCACGTCCACGGCGTCGGGGCCGGGCAGCTCCGTCCCGCCCTTGGCAACGACGGCCGCGCCGCTCTCGGCCGCGATCCGCCGGGCGGCCTCGGTCAGGTCCTCGACCGTCTCGATCGCGTCCATGCCGGACAGCGTCAGGGACTCGAAGAGGTTCGGCGTGACGACCGTGGCGAGCGGCAGGATCTGCGCGCGCAGGGCGGTGTCGGTGTCGAGCGCGGCGCCGGGCTCCTGGCCCTTGCAGATCAGCACCGGGTCGAGGACCACGTGCCGCCACGGCTGCGCCGCGAGCGACGTCGCGACCTGGTCGATGGTCGCGGGCGTGCCCAGCATGCCGATCTTCACGACGTCGAGGTCGTGCGTCGAGGTCGCGGCCTCGATCTGGTCCGCGATCACCTGAGGCTCGACCGGCACGAACCGGTGGCCCCAGTCGTTCTTGGGGTCGAACGACACGATGCACGTGAGCGCGCCGACGCCGAAGACGCCGAGCTGCTGGAAGGTCTTGAGGTCGGTCTGGATGCCGGCGCCGCCGGTCGCCTCGGACCCGGCCACCACAAAAGCAAGATTCACCATGTGACCATCTTCCACCCGCACGACCGAGGGTCGCCACGCGCACCCTAGGGTCAGACAGATGGAACGCGACGCCACGCTCGACGCCGAGGATCGCCGGTACGAGCCGTACGCACCGGCAATTCCCGAAGGGGTGCCACGCACGGCGCGGACGTGGACCTGGGAGGGCTGGCAGGTGCACGTCGAGCGCGTCGGGTCGCCCGACGCGCCCGTTCGCCTGCTCCTGATCCACGGCGCGGGCGGCAACGCCGCAGCACTGTGGCCGTTCGCCGCGCACCTGGCCGCGTGCGGCGCCGAGGTGACGGTCGTCGACCTGCCCGGCTACGGGCGCACCCGCCCGGTGGGCCGCCAGCCCATCCTCTACGCCGGCTGGCAGCGGCTCCTCGTCGACCTCGTCGAGGCGGAGCACGACGATCGTCCCCTGCTCGCCGTGGGCGCGAGCATGGGCGGGATGCTCGCGGTCGACACCGCCGCGGTCTCCGGCCGCGTCTCACGCGTCGTGGCCACGTGTCTGCTCGACGCGACCAGGCCCGAGGTGCGCGCCGCCGTCGTGCGGGCGCCCTGGCTCGCGACGCTCGGGATACCCGTGCTGCGACGCGTGCCAGGGGCGCTCGCTCGGCTCCGGGTTCCCGTGCGCTGGATCGCGCCGATGCGGGCGATCTCCAACCACCCGGGCCTCACCGCGGAAGTCCTGCGGGACAGGCGCGGCGGCGGTGGCACGATGCCCCTGCGGTGGTTCCGCGACTTCCTCGAGGCGGGGCCTGTGGTCCGGCCGGAGGCGTACGACGGGCCGCCGGTGCTGCTGGTGCACCCGGGGGAGGACCGTTGGACGCCGCCGGGGCTCAGCACGGACTTCCTCGCGTCGCTCCCGGTGCCGACGCGCTACGTCACCCTGGCCGGGTGCGGGCACTTCCCGGTCGAGGAGCCCGGGTTCAGCACCCTGCTCGACGAGGTGCGGGCGGAGATCCAGCTCGCGCTCGGCGGACGCCCGGACTAGTCCGCCACCGGGTTGCAGCGCGCGAGCAGGTACTGCGTGTAGCCGACGTCGGGCCGCCACGGCTCGAGGTTCCAGCTCTCCTTCTCCGGTGCTCCGAGCAGGTGGCAGCGCAGCTGCTTGTTCATGACGTCGGTGTCGGCCTCCGGCGCGAGCAGCACGAGGCCGTCCCACGCCGCCGCTCCCGCCGCCTGGGACGCGGTCCGTCCCCACGGCGTCGGGAAGACCTGCAGCGACCGGCCGCCCTCGAGCCGGTCTGCCCAGACGACCCGGTCGATCGCCGTGGGCGCGAAGGACACGGTGACCTCGACGGGGAAGGTCGCGCCGTCGTCGGCCCTCGTCCGGGGCGTGATCACGACCGAGGAGCCGACGACGTCGGTCGCCACGCGTGCGCGGCCACCGTGGGCGGCGGTCGCCCGAGGCGTGGTGAGGCCGCCCGAGCCGTCGGTGTAGCGCAGGACGACGGAGCGGTCGGCGGTCACCTCGGGCGCTGCGTCGGGAATCGTGACCGTGAGCGCCGCCTCGGGGGTGGTCAGCGTGGCCGTCAGGTCCGCGCCGCCGTCGAAGCGCGGCGACCCGGTCTCGAGGGCGAGGTCGCCGTCGCCGTCGCCGGACAGTGTCGCCTGCACGACCCGACCTGACGCGGTCGAGGCCGACTCCGCCCGCGACAGTGCTGGGCCGGGGGCGGACTCCGTCGCGGTGGGGGAGGTCGTGGCGGAGGGCGCGGACGTGCTCGGCGCAGGTTCGCCCGGCGACGTTTCCGTGCACGCCGCGAGGGCCAGCAGTGCCCCGACAGCGACGACTGTCGCGGGGCGTGGGGCGTGACGGGGCATGGCGCCCAGCGTAGGACGGGGCGGTCCCCAGGGCGGACGGCTGGGACGTGCGCCCTCCTTGTCGCCGCGGCGGGTGCCCGCTACCTTCGGGGGAACCGGCGCCTGCCGGGCCGATGACAGGAGCGCGCGATGACGCGGCAGACGATGACCTCGACGATCCTCAAGGTGGCGGGCGCGTTCCTGCTCGTCATGATCGGCGCGGCGGTGCTCGCGATCGCGGCTCCCGCGCTCGTCGTCCTCTTCTGACGCGACGGCCGAGCCTGACGTCCCCCGCGCCCGGGTGAGACGCCGGTCGCCGGCCGCTGGCGCGCGGATAGACTGACCGCGCCTCGCCGCACGGAGGAGCACCCGGACGCGCGCCCGCCCCAGGCCAGCGCGCGGACGACGCCAGCTCGCTGTGCGTCGCCCGCACGCCGCGCCCGCCCACCAGCCTTGAGGGAACCGATGACCGCGCCCCAGCCCACCGTGGACACCGTCGAGACCGCCGCGCAGACGCCGGACGAGGTCCAGCCGTACGCCGAGCTCGGCCTCAAGGTCGACGAGTACCAGCGCATCCGCGACATCCTCGGCCGCCGCCCCACGGCCGCCGAGCTCGCCATGTACTCCGTCATGTGGTCCGAGCACTGCTCGTACAAGTCGTCCAAGGTGCACCTGTCGACCTTCGGCGCGAAGACCACCGACGAGATGCGCAAGCACCTGCTCGTCGGCATCGGCGAGAACGCGGGCGTCGTCGACATCGGCGACGGCTGGGCCGTGACGTTCAAGGTCGAGTCGCACAACCACCCGAGCTTCGTCGAGCCCTACCAGGGCGCCGCGACCGGCGTCGGCGGGATCGTCCGCGACATCATCTCGATGGGCGCGCGCCCCGTGGCCGTCATGGACCAGCTGCGGTTCGGTGCGGTCGACCACCCGGACACCGCACGCGTCGTGCACGGGGTCGTGTCCGGCGTCGGCGGCTACGGCAACTCCCTGGGCCTGCCGAACATCGGCGGCGAGCTCGTCTTCGACGCCTCCTACCAGGGCAACCCGCTGGTCAACGCCCTGTGCGTGGGCGTGCTGCGGCACGAGGACATCCACCTGGCCAACGCGTCCGGCGTCGGGAACAAGGTCGTGCTGTTCGGCGCCCGCACGGGCGGCGACGGCATCGGCGGCGCGTCGATCCTCGCGTCCGAGACGTTCGAGGACGGCGTGCCCGCCAAGCGCCCGAGCGTCCAGGTGGGCGACCCGTTCATGGAGAAGGTGCTCATCGAGTGCTGCCTCGAGCTGTACGCGGCCCAGGTGGTCGAGGGCATCCAGGACCTCGGCGCAGCCGGCATCTCCTGCGCGACGAGCGAGCTCGCGTCCAACGGTGACGGCGGCATGCACGTGTGGCTCGACGACGTCCTGCTGCGCGACCCGAGCCTCAACGCCGGCGAGATCCTCATGAGCGAGTCGCAGGAGCGCATGATGGCCGTCGTTGCGCCCGCGAAGCTCGACGAGTTCCTCGCGATCACCGCGAAGTGGGACGTCGAGACCGCCGTGATCGGCGAGGTCAACGACTCCGGCCGCCTGACGATCGACCACCACGGGCAGCGGATCGTCGACGTCGACCCGCGCACCGTCGCGCACGAGGGCCCCGTCTACCACCGCCCGTATGCGCGCCCGGCGTGGCAGGACGGGCTGAACGCCGACGGTGTCGTCGCGGCAGGTCTGGCACGTCCGGAGAGCGGCGAGGAGCTGCGGGCCACGGCGCTGCGCCTGCTCGGTTCCCCGAACCTCGCCTCCAAGGCTTGGGTCACCAACCAGTACGACCGCTTCGTCCAGGGCAACACCGCGCTCGCGATGCCCGACGACGGCGGCGTCATCCGGGTCGACGAGGTCACCGGGCGCGGGGTCGCCCTCGCGACGGACGCCAACGGCCGCTACGCGAAGCTCGACCCCCGCACCGGCGCCCAGCTGGCGCTCGCGGAGGCGTACCGGAACGTCGCGACCGTGGGGGCTCGCCCCCTCGCCGTGACCGACTGCCTGAACTTCGGTTCGCCCGAGGACCCCGACTCCATGTGGCAGCTCGTCGAGGCCATCGAGGGCCTCGCAGACGCGTGCCAGACCCTCGGCGTCCCCGTGACCGGCGGCAACGTGTCGCTGTACAACGGCACCGGTGAGCCCGGCCAGATCGACTCCTCCATCCACCCAACGCCCGTCGTCGGCGTGCTCGGCGTGATGGACGACGTCACCCGCGCGACCGCGTCGGGCTGGCGGAACCCGGGCGAGGCGATCTTCCTGCTGGGCACCACGCGCGCCGAGCTCGACGGATCGGCGTGGGCCGACGTCGAGCACCAGCACCTGGGTGGCGTGCCGCCCCGCGTGGACCTCGCTGCGGAGCGGGCGCTCGCGGAGGTGCTCGTCAACGCGAGCCGCGACGAGCTCGTCGACGCCGCGCACGACCTCTCCGAGGGCGGCCTCGCCCAGGGCCTGCTCGAGGCCAGCCTGCGCTACGGCGTCGGCGCCCGGGTGTCGCTCGGTGCGCTGTGCGAGCGCGACGGCGTCACTCCGTTCGAGGCGCTGTTCAGCGAGTCCGCCGCCCGCGCGATCGTGTCCGTGCCGCGTGGCGAGGAGGTCCGCCTGGTCGACGCGTGCGTGGCCCGCGGCGTCCCGTACCTGAAGATCGGCGAGACCAGCGCGCTCGTGGACGACGCCGAGGCGCTCGTCGTCGACGGCCTGTTCACCATCGGCGTCGGCGAGGCCCGCGCGACGTCGGAGGCGACGCTCCCGCGCATCTTCGGCTGACGGGCGGCGCAGGCCGGCGCTGCTGCGCCCGCGCCGCGCCGCGTTCCGCCGCGCTGCGCTGCCCTACGCCGCGCTGCCCTCCGCCCGCGAGATCGTGAGTTTCGCGTGACTTCGTGACTTTGAAGTCGCGATCTCACGGGGAAAGTCACGAAGTCGCGGGACGGTGGTGGGTAGGGGGGCTGTGGATAGCGGGGCGGAGCAGCCCTGCAGCGGTTGGGTGGGGGTGTGTCCAACTCACCTGCCACCTCACCGCAGCTGCTGCCCGCCGTCACGCTGCCGCCCGTCCATCTTGCGCGCCATGTCCCCGGAGCCACCGCGGCGAAGCTCCTGCGTGACGGGAAGTGGCAGCGGATCCGACGCGGCGCCTACGTCGAGCCCTCGGCGCTCACGGTGTCACCCGGTCGGCATGCCACAGCCACGCGCCGAGCCCTGGCGCGCATCTCCGGCGTCGTGGAGGCGGCACGAGCGCGGGGCGGCGACACTCCGGTCCTCTCGCACGAGTCGGCGGCGTTGCTGTGGGGCCTGCGATTGTGGCGCCTGCCAGAGCAGGTGCACGTCGTCTCGGCGCACAACCCGAGCTCCCGTGCGGCCCCGGACATCGTGCGCCACGTGCTCACCCTGGGCGCCGAGGACGTGACCGAGCGCGGTGGCGTGCGGCTCACCACGCTCGAGCGGACGGTCGTCGACATCGCCCGCGGGCGGCGGGTGCCGCATGGTCTCGTGGTCGCCGACGACGCGCTGCGCCACGGGGCCGACCCCGCGGCGATGGCGGCACTCGTGAATTCGCAGCCGGGGCGTCGCGGTGTCCGTCGTGCTCGCACGGTGCTGACACTGGCCGACGCGCGTGCGGAGTCGCCCTGGGAGACCTTCACTCGCCTGCACGCGCTGGCCGCAGGCCTTCCCGCTCCTGAGCTGCAGATCGTGGTCGCAACGAGGCTCGGTGAGTTCCGCGCCGACATGGGCTGGCGCGACTGGCGCGTGCTGATCGAGTTCGACGGGCTGGTCAAGTACACGGACCTGTCCGGCGGGGATCCGGGACGCGTCGTGTTCGAGGAGAAGCGGCGGCACGACGCGCTCGTCGAAGCAGGGTGGAGGATCCTGCGACTCACCCGCGACGACTTTCGCGACGTCGCAGCGCTGCACCGACGCCTCGTCGCCCTCGTCCCGCCGTCGGTCCGCGACGTGCTGACGCCGCAGCGCCATCTCCTGCTCTGAATGGAGATGCAGGTCGCGTGCCGCGATCCGAACGGGCGCCGCCCGGACCCATGGGCGGGGCTACGGTCCTCACACGAGGGTCAGACCCGCGCTCGCACGCAGTGCATCTGCGGCGGACGCGGCACACGGAGAGCGAGCGCGCTGGTGGCTGGGCAGATCGAGCGAGTGGACGTCGTCGTCGTCGGCGGTGGGGTGATGGGCTCGGCCGCGGCGTGGGCGCTCGCGGGACTCGGTCGCGACGTCGTGCTCTTCGAGCAGTTCGGGCCGGGCCACCTGAACGGCGCGTCGCACGGCGCCTCGCGCATCTACCGGACCGCGTATGCGCAGCCGGAGTACCTCGATCTCGCGCAGGAAGCACTCGGGCTGTGGCGTGCGCTGGAGCGCGAGTCAGGCGCCGACGTGCTTACGCTCACCGGCGGTGTGAGCCACGGTGGGCGGCGCCGCGACGACATCGGCGCGGCGTTCGAGGCCCGCGCTGTCCCGCACGCGTGGCTGTCTCCCGACGAGGCAGCCGAGCGGTGGCCCGGTCTGCGGTTCGAGGGCGTGGTGCTGCACGAGCCGAGCACCGCTGGCCGGCTGCACGCGGACCGTGCGGTTACCGCGTTCCAGCAGGTCGCTCGCGCGCGGGGCGCCGTCGTGCGCCACGAGACGCCCGTGCGCGCGATCAACCCGGTCCCTGGCGGCGTCCGCGTGAGCACCGACGGCGGCGAGCTGCTGGCGGACCGCGTCGTGCTGGCCGCCGGCGCGTGGGTCAACCGGCTGCTCGCAGGCGCACTGGCCGTCGGCGTCGCTCGCGTGGGGGAGGCGCCCCGAGCGTTGGGTGCGGGCCGGGCGCTGCCCGTCGTCGTCACGCAGGAGCAGCCCGCCCACTTCCAGCTCCGCGCCGGCGCTCCGGCGGAGGCGGACTGGCCGACCTTCACGCATGCCCCGACAGCCGACGGATCCGGGCCGCGCCGACCCGCGGACGCCTACGGCATGGCGACGCCAGGCGAGGGGATCAAGGTGGGCTTCCACGGCGTCGGCGTCGTGACGGACCCGGACCGGCGGACCTTCGAGGCCGAGCCCGGTCGCCTCGCCGCGCTCCAGGAGTACGTCGCGCACTGGGTGCCGGGCGTCGACCCCGACGATCTGGAGCCGATCTCCTGCACCTACACGACGACGCCGGACGAGGACTTCGTGCTCGACCGTGCGGGCAGGATCGTGCTCGCGGCAGGGTTCTCGGGACACGGGTTCAAGTTCGCACCGGCGATCGGGCGGGTCCTCGCCGACCTCGCGACCGATGACCCGGACGGCCCGGTCGGCGCGGCAGCCGGCCGGTTCGCGCTGTCCCGCTTCGCACGCTGAGCCTGCGACGCACGATCGGCGGGCACGGCGCTCCGGAGCCGTCAGGGTCCGTGACTTCGCGACTTTGTCGCGAGATCGCGACTTCTATGTCGCGAAGTGGAGGGTGAAGTCACGAAGTCGCGGGCTTCGGGGCAGGCAGGGGTGGGGCTGCGGGCCGGGTCGGGGCGGGCGGGGTCGGGGCGGGCGGGGTCGGACTGGGCGGGGCGGCGGGGGGAGGCGGTGCTTCACAGCGGCTGGCGGCGGCGTGTGAGCAGTTCGTTACGGGCGATTTACTCCTGCCGCGTCCCGCGGAAACACCGCGGCTGAAGACTCCTTCCACGTCCCCGACACCGGAAGGAGCACCGACGTGACCGCTCCCGCACCCGTCACCGCACCCGTCACCGCCCCCGCCTCAGCGCCCGACGACGCCACGCTCGCACCGTCTGCTTCCGGGACCAGGCCGCCCGCAGCCCCACGACTGACCCGCCGCCCCGGCGGCTGGATCGACGGCTGGGACCCCGAGGACCCTGCGTACTGGCAGCACGTCGGCCGGAAGGTCGCGCGGCGCAACCTCGGCGGGTCGGTCTACGCCGAGCTGATCGGGTTCTGCGTGTGGGCCCTGTGGAGCGTCGTCGTCCCGCAGCTTCCCGGCGCCGGGTTCGCCCTGACGGTCGACCAGCAGTTCTGGTTGATCGCCGTGCCGAGCCTCGTGGGCGCGTTCATGCGCGTCCCGTACACGTTCGCGGTCCCGGTGTTCGGTGGCCGCAACTGGACGATCATCTCCGCGCTCCTGCTGCTCATCCCCGCCGCCAGCCTGGCGTGGGTGGTCCAGCGACCCGAGACCTCGTTCGCGGTCCTCCTCGCGATCGCCGGCCTCGCCGGCTTCGGCGGCGGCAACTTCGCGTCCTCGATGACGAACATCAGCTTCTTCTACCCCGAGCGAGAGAAGGGCAAGGCGCTGGGCCTGAACGCGGCTGGCGGCAACCTCGGCACCGGGCTCGTCCAGCTCGCCGTGCCGCTCGTCATCACCGCGGGCGCCGGGGTGCACCTCGAGCGCGCGGGCCTGGTGTTCATCCCGCTGGCCCTGCTCGGCGCGCTGATCGCCTGGCGCTGGATGGACAACCTCGCAGGCGTCGCCTCCGACCCGCAGAGCTTCGCCGCCGCCGGCCGCAACCCGCACACCTGGCTGATCTCGGTCCTGTACATCGGCACGTTCGGCTCGTTCATCGGCTACGCCGGCGCGCTGCCCACGCTGCTGAAGACCCAGTTCCCGGAGGTCGGTCTCTCGGTCGCGTTCCTCGGTGCCCTGGTCGGCGCGCTCTCCCGTCCCGTGGGCGGGATCCTCGCGGACCGCGTCGGTGGCGCGCGCCTGACGATCGTGTGCTTCGGGGTGCTGGCCCTCGGCGCGCTCGGCGCGGTCCTCGGGCTGCAGCAGCACTCGTTCGGCCTGTTCTTCGGCTCGTTCCTGCTGCTGTTCGTCGCGTCCGGCGTCGGCAACGGCTCGACCTACCGGATGATCCCCGCGATCTTCCGCGCCGGCGTCGTACCCGACGGCCTGGGGCGCGCCCGGCAGGCCGCGGCGGGATGCCTCGGCATCGCGGGCGCCGTCGGCGCGCTGGGCGGGTTCCTGGTTCCCCGCGGCTTCGCGCTCTCGACGTCGGTCGCCGGCTCGCTGATCCCCGCCCTCGTCCTGTTCGCGGGCGTCTACGTGGCAATGGCCGCCGCGACGTGGACGGTGTACGTGCGGCGCAGCTCGGCGTTCGCCGCCGAGGGCGTCTGACCATGACAGCCACGCACTGCCCCTACTGCGCGCTGCAGTGCGGCATGCGCCTGGACCTCGCCGCGGCGGCGCCCGCCGCACCGGGACCCGCCGCAGGGCCGACGGCGGTGCTCGCCTCAGCACGTACCCTCCCGGTCACCGTGAGCGGCCGAGCGTTCCCGACGAACCGGGGCGGGCTGTGCCAGAAGGGCTGGACGTCGGCGTCGGTGCTGGTGGCCCCCGATCGCCTCACGACCCCGCTCGTCCGGGGCGCCGACGGCGCGCTGCACCCCGCGGGCTGGACCGAGACCCTCGACCACCTGGCCGAGCGCCTGCGCGCGATCCGCAACGAGCACGGGGCCGACGCCGTCGCGGTGTTCGGTGGCGGCGGCCTCACCAACGAGAAGGCCTACCAGCTGGGCAAGTTCGCGCGGCTCGCGCTGGGCACCGCGAACATCGACTACAACGGCCGCTTCTGCATGTCGTCCGCCGCCGCCGCCGCGAACCGCAGCCTGGGGCTCGACCGCGGCCTGCCGTTCCCGGTCACGGACCTCGACGGCGCGCAGGCCGTCCTGCTCGTCGGCTCGAACCCGGCGGAGACGATGCCGCCGTTCGTCGCCCACCTCGCCGGCGCCCGTGCGCGCGGGGGACTCGTCGTCGTCGACCCGCGACGGTCCGCGACCGCCGAGCTCGCCGCCGACGGCGCAGGCGTGCACCTCCAGCCCACGGCCGGCACCGACCTGGCGCTCCTGCTCGGCCTCGCCCACGTCGTCGTCGCCGAGGGCCTGTCCGACGACGACTACCTCGCCGCGCGCACCTCCGGCCTCGAGCGGATGCGCGGCTTCCTGGCCGCATGGTGGCCCGAGCGGACCGAGCAGGTCACCGGCGTCCCGGCCGCGGAGATCCGCCGCGTCGCGCGGCTGCTGGCGGACGCGAGCCCGGCGCGCCGCGGGGGCGGGGCGTACATCCTCACGGGGCGCGGTCTCGAGCAGTCGCGCCAGGGCACCGACGGCGCGACGGCCGCGATCAACCTCGCGCTGCTCCTGGGGCTCGTGGGCCGCGTCGGCTCCGGGTACGGGACGCTCACGGGCCAGGGCAACGGCCAGGGCGGGCGCGAGCACGGCCAGAAGGCCGACCAGCTCCCCGGGTACCGCTCGATCACCGATCCGACCGCCCGCACGCACGTTGCCGGGGTCTGGGGGGTCGACCCCGCCTCGATCCCCGGGCCGGGCAAACCCGCCGTCGAGCTCTTGGACTCCCTCGGCCGCGCGGACGGCCCTCGTGCGCTGCTCGTGCACGGCTCCAACATCCTCGTCTCCGCCCCCGACGCCCGCGCGGTCCGCGATCGCCTCGCCGCCCTCGACCTGCTCGTCGTCAGCGACGTCGTGCTCTCCGAGACCGCCGCGAGCGCCGACGTCGTGCTGCCCGTCCTGCAGTGGGCGGAGGAGGAAGGGACCATGACGAGCCTCGAGGGCCGGGTGCTGCGACGTCGTCGGGCGCTCGACGGGCCGGCCGGGGCGCGCTCTGAGCTGTGGGTGATGGCGGAGCTCGCCCGCCGGCTCGAGGCCCCGGGGACGTGGTCGACGGACCCGGCGGTCGTGTTCGACGAGCTCGCCCGAGCCAGCGCCGGCGGACGGGCCGACTATGCGGGCCTGTCGCACGCGCGCCTCGACGCCCACGAGGCCGCGACCGACGGCGCCGACGACGCTGGCCTGTTCTGGCCCGTCCCGTCGCCTGAGCACCCCGGGACGCCCCGGGTGTTCCTCGACGGCTTCCCGACGGCGGACGGCCGGGCGCGCCTCGTGTCCGTCGACCACCGCGGCCCGGTGGACGTGCTCGACGCCGACCACCCCGTGCACCTCGTGACCGGGCGCGTGCTGCAGCAGTACCAGTCGGGCGCCCAGACCCGACGCGTCCCGGAGCTCGCCGCCGCCGCGCCCGAGGCCTACGTCGAGATCCACCCCCTGCTCGCCGACCTCTACGGCGTCGACGAGGGCGACACCGTCCGCCTCACGTCCCGCCGCGGGACGGCACTCGCGCAAGCGCGGCTCACGCGCAGCGCCCGGCCCGACACGGTGTTCATGCCGTTCCACTGGCCCGGTGCCGGCAGCGTCAACCGGCTCACGACGAGCGCGACCGACCCCGTCTCCGGGATGCCCGAGTTCAAGGTCGCGACCGTGCGGATCGAGGTGGTCGGCCCCGCCGAGCTGGACGCGGAGCGGGCGCTCGCGGACGCGCACACCGCACGCGAGCTCGCCGGGGGTGCGGCATGAGGGTCGTCGTGGTCGGGAACGGGATGGTGGGCTCGCGGCTGGTCGAGGAGCTGTGCGCCCGGAGCGCGGCGGGGCCCGCCGGTGCGCACGCGCTGGACGTGACCGTCCTGGGCGCAGAGGACTGCCAGCCGTACAACCGGGTGCTGCTGTCCGAGGTCGTCGCCGGCGCGTACGACGTCGCGTCGATCGGCCTGCCGCCCGTCGTCGACCCGCGGATCGGCCTGTGGCCCGGCCTCGCGGCCGTCGCCGTGGACCGGGACGCGAAGCTCGTCACCGACTCCGCGGGCGGGCGGCACCGCTACGACGTGCTCGTCCTCGCGACCGGCGCGACCGCCCGCGTGCCCGACCTGCCCGGGATCCGCCGCGGTGACGGTCTCCTGCCCGGCGTGCACGTGCTGCGGACGATCGACGACGCGCGGGAGATCGTCGCCGCGACGGTCAACGCGCGCCGGTCGGTGGTGCTGGGCGGGGGAGTGCTCGGCGTGGAGGTGGCCGTGGGTCTCGCGCGGCGGGCTGCGGAGGGCCGGCGCGGCGCACGCGGCACCGTCGACCTGGTGCACCCGCGCGGGCTCATGAACGCCCAGCTCGACGCGGGCGCCGGGGAGGTCGCGGCCCAGGCGCTCGGCGGGCTCGGGGTGACGGTCCGCACGGGTGTCGGCGCCGCCGAAGTGCTCGTCGCCGGCGGGCGCCTGGCGGGCGTGCGCCTCGACGACACCGCGACCCTGCCCGCGGACCTGCTCGTCCTCGCGATCGGCGCGGCGCCGGAGACCCGGCTCGCCCGCGACGCCGGGTTGCCGGTCGACCACGGCGTCGTCGTCGGGCACGACCTCGCGAGCGTCGCCGACGGTGACGTCTACGCCGTCGGCGACTGTGCGCAGCCCCCGGAAGGGGTGCGCGGCCTGATCGCACCCGGGTGGGACCAGGCGCGCCGGCTCGCCGTGGCGCTCGTGGCCAGGGCCGAGGGCCGGGCGATCGTGCCCGACGGCGAGCCGCACCTCGGGAGCGCCGGTGCGGGAGGCGACCACGACTCCTGCGCGGGGACCGTCGGGGAGGGCGGCAACGACGTCGTGCGCGTGAAGGGGCGCGGCGTCGACATCGTGACGATGGGCATCTCCGGGACGCAGCGTCCGCCGCGCTGCGACGCCCACCCCCGGCGGACCGTGCGGCTCTCCGACCCGGACGAGGGCCGGCACGTCGAGGTCGTCGTCCAGGGCGGGCGGGTCGTCGGGGCGACGTGCGTGGGCAGCGGCGCGGTCGCGGCCGACGTCGTCGCCGCCTACACCCGCGGGACCCTCGTGCCGCGCGACCCCGCGCAGCTCCTGGTCCGCGCCGTGGGGCCGGTCGCGGCCACGGGGGCGGAGTCGCCCGTGCGGATCCCGGACCGCGCGACCATCTGCCGCTGCAACGGCGTCACCAAGGGCGACCTGGTCGAGTCCTGGGCCGACGGCGCCCGCACGCTCGACGACGTCGCTCGCGCCACCCGTGCGACGACGGGGTGCGGCGGCTGCACCGAGCCGGTCTGCGGCATCCTCGACTGGCTCCGCGAGTCCGACCCGGCCCAGCCGGCCCCGACGCCGGAGCCTGCAACGGCGCGGACCCCGGATCCCCGGCAGGCCCCGCCCCCCACGTCGCCGAGTCCGATAGCTGGGTCCCGAGCCAGATAGGCCCTCCTGTCGCACGCGGGGCCGGGCTATCGGACTCGGCGGGCTGTCGGGATCGGGGCGGGCTGTCGGGATCGGCGGGCTAGGTTGGGCGGGCGACGGGTGGCGCCCTCCACCGCGTGTCGCCGTGCGCTCGTCGTCCACAACGAAGCCCGGGCCGCTGGCATGGCGGAGACTGCCATGACGTGATCGTGGGATGAGTCCCGTTGCCGCACTCGCCTCGTCCCTCTCGGCTCGCGCCACTCCGCGCGGCGTCCTGCCGCGCGTGCACCTGGCCGCCCGAAGTCCACGCAAGCACGTCGCGGCTCAGGTGCGGTCCGGTGCCTGGGTTCGAGTCCGGCCGGGAGCCTTCGTCGAGCGGACGTACTTGCACGGTGCCGTTGGTGGCACGCCGCCTCCTCGCGCCGTCGTGGGCCACCGGACGGCGCTCGCGCACGTCGCCGCGGTCATCGCGCAGTCGCGGAGCTGGCAGGCCCGGGGTGCGTCCGAGGATCTCGTCCTGAGCCACGAGTCGGCCGCGCTCGTCTGGGGGCTGCCGGTGTGGCGGACACCGCGGGTGACCCATCTCAATGTCAGCCACAGCAGATCTGCGCTCGCGGCCACCGACGTCGTGCGGCACGTGCGGACGATCGCACCCACGTCGCTTATCGACATGGGTGGGTTCTGGATCACCGACCTTGAGCAGACCGTCCTGGACGTGGCATGCAGCAGGCCAGCGGCCGACGGGCTCGTCGTCGCGGATGCCGCGCTGCGGGCGGGCGCAGACGCCGAGGAGCTCCGTCGGCTCGTCGCCAGCGCGGCGGGGCGCCGGGGTGTCGTGCGGGCCCGCGAGCTCGTGGAGCTGGCCGACGGCGGAGCGGAGAGCGCGTGGGAGTCGTTCACCCGGCTGCACGCGTTGGCTTACGGGCTTCCGGCGCCGACGACGCAGCTGGCGATCGCGTCGCGGATGGGAGACTTCCGCGCTGACGTGGGATGGGAAGAGCTGCGCTTGCTCCTCGAGTTCGATGGTCTGGTGAAGTACACGGCGCTCGCGGGCGGCGATCCTGGGCGGGTGGTGTTCGAGGAGAAGCGCCGCGAGGACGCGATCGTGGAGCTCGGGTGGCACCTGCTCCGGCTGACTCGCGACGACTTCCACCCGGTCGATGCCCTGTTCGACCGCTTCGACCGCGCGCTCACCGCTGCGGCCCGTCGAACGCTGACGCCCCGCCCCCACCTGCTCGCCCCCGGCCCCCCCACCACCCGTCGAATCGGATAGTTCGGTCCCGAGCCCGACAGTGCCTCCTATCGCACTCGGGGCCGAACTATCGGACTCGCGTGCGCGGTGGGGCTGCGCGGGAGCCGCGTCCGGTGGCATCCGCAGCGCCGCTCACACGGGCGGTGCCGGGTCTGTGAGGAGAGGTTTACGCCCGGGTAACAGCGCGGGCGCTCGGCAGAAATCGGACGCGCCTAGCGTCGTCGGCATGGACCAGACGACTCCCGAGACCCCGGGCACCACCCCCTCGACCAGCGCTCCGCGCCGCGTCGTCGTCGTGGGCGGCGGCATGGTCGCCCAGCGGTTCGTCGAGGCCCTGCGGGACCGCGACACCGCCGGCGCCCACCACGTGACCGTCCTCGCTGAGGAGCCCCGAGCGCCGTACGACCGCGTCGCGCTCACGTCGTTCTTCTCCGGCCGCGACATCAACGACCTCGCCCTGGGTGACGCAACCCTGTGGGACGACCCGCTGGTGCACCTGGTCCGCGGGGACGCCGCGACGTCGATCGACCGGACCGCCCAGGTCGTCACCACGGCCTCGGGGCGCACCTACGCCTACGACGAGCTGGTCCTTGCGACCGGCTCCGACGCCGCCGTCCCGCCCATCGAGGGCGCGGACCTCCCGGGCGTCTTCGTCTACCGGACCATCGACGACGTCGTCGCCCTGCGCGGGTGGGTCGAGGAGCAGGGCCGACGCTGGACCCGCCCGGTCCGCGGGGCCGTGATCGGCGGCGGCCTGCTCGGGCTCGAGGCGGCGGGCGCCCTGCACGCCCTCGGCGCCCAGGCGACCGTCATCCAGTTCACCTCGCACCTGATGAGCGCGCAGGTCGACCTCGGCGGCGGCCAGGCGCTCAAGCGACTCATCAACGACCTCGGGGTCGCGGTCCGCTGCGACACGGCGACCTCGCGGATGCGCCCCTCGCGCCGCACGGGCGCCGTCGGACGCCTCGACTTCGCCGACGGCGGGCGGCTCGACGTCGACGTCGTCGTCCTGGCGACGGGCGTACGGCCGCGCGACGAGCTCGGCCGTGCGATGGAGCTCGAGATCGGCCCGCGCGGCGGCGTTGTCGTCGACGACGCGTGCCGGACCGGCGTCCCCGGCATCTGGGCGATCGGCGAGGTCGCGTGCATCGGCGGTGCCTGCCTGGGCCTCGTGGCGCCCGGCTACGCGATGGCGGAGATCGTCGTCGACCGCCTCCTTGGCGGCGCCGCGACCTTCCCCGGCGCGGACACGGCGACCAAGCTCAAGCTCGCCGGCGTCGACGTCGCCTCCTGGGGCGACGCGTTCGCGACGACGCCGGGCGCGATGGAGGTTGTCTGGGCGGACCCCGTCGGCGGCGTCTACAAGAAGCTCGTCCTCGCCGACGACGGCACGACCCTCCTGGGCGGCGTGCTCGTCGGCGACGCATCGGCGTACGCGAGCCTGCGGCCCATGGTCGGACGCGTCCTCCCTGGGGACCCCGCGGCGTTCCTGCTCCCCGAGGGCGGCGGACCGCGCGCGGACCTCGAGCTGCCCGACGACGCCGGCGTGTGCTCGTGCAACAACGTCTCCGCCGGGACGGTGCGCGGCGCCGTCCGCGACCACGGCTGCACGGACCTCGCGGGCGTCAAGGCCTGCACCAAGGCCGGAACGAGCTGCGGGTCCTGCCTCCCGCTGGTGAAGAAGCTCATGACCACCGAGCTCGAGCAGGCGGGCATCGAGGTCTCGAACGCCCTGTGCGAGCACTTCGACCTGTCCCGCGTGCAGCTGTACGACGCCGTCCGGGCCGCCGGGCTGACCACGTTCAGCGAGGTCGTGGCCAGGTTCGCGACGGACGCCGCCGGGCGCGGCTGCGACCTGTGCAAGCCGGCGATCGCGTCGATGCTGTCCGCCGTCGCTCCGGCCCACGTCCTCGAGGGCGAGCGGGCGACCCTGCAGGACACCAACGACCACGTCATGGCCAACATGCAGAAGGACGGCACGTACTCCGTGGTGCCGCGCATCCCCGGAGGGGAGGTCACCCCCGACGGGCTGCTCGCGATCGGGCAGGTTGCCAAGGACTTCGGGCTCTACACGAAGATCACCGGCGGGCAGCGGATCGACATGTTCGGGGCGCGCATCGACCAGCTGCCGGCGATCTGGCAGCGCCTGGTCGACGCGGGCTTCGAGTCCGGGCACGCGTACGGCAAGTCGCTGCGCACCGTGAAGTCGTGCGTCGGCTCGACCTGGTGCCGGTTCGGGGTGCAGGACGCGGTGGGCCTCGCCGTCGACCTCGAGCTGCGCTACCGAGGCCTGCGCTCGCCGCACAAGATCAAGCTGGGCGTGTCCGGCTGCGCCCGCGAGTGCGCCGAGGCCCGCGGCAAGGACGTCGGCGTCATCGCGACCGACCAGGGCTGGAACGTGTACGTCGGCGGGAACGGCGGCTTCACGCCGCGGCACGCGGTGCTGCTCGCCGAGGACCTGTCGACCGAGGACCTCGTCCGCACGATCGACCGCTTCCTCATGTACTACGTCCGCACAGCCGACCGCCTGCAGCGCACCGCGGCGTGGGTTGCCGACTACGAGGGCGGCGTCGACGCGATCCGCCAGGTGGTGCTCGAGGACTCTCTCGGCATCGGGGCGGACCTCGACGCGGCCATGGCCCAGCACCTCGAGAACTACGAGGACGAGTGGGCGGCGACGCTCGCCGATCCCGCGAAGCTCGCGCACTTCCGCAGCTTCGTGAACGCGCCCGACCAGCACGACGACACCCTCGCGTACGTCGCGGAGCGCGGCCAGGCGCGTCCAGCCACGCCGGCCGAACGCTCCGGCCCCGTCCTCGTCGCGGGCACCACCCTGGAGGTACGGGCATGACCACCGTGACACCCGCCCCCGCCACGGAGCCGACGACGTCGCTCCCGGCCGCAGACACGTCGCCGACGGTGTGGGTCGCCGTCTGCGCGCTGACCGACCTCGCGGTCGAGCGCGGCGCCGCGGCCCTCGTCGACGGCGAGCAGGTGGCGCTGTTCCGCCTGTTCGACGACACCGTCCGCGCCGTGCAGCAGCACGAGCCGTACACGCAGGCCATGGTCATGTCCCGCGGGATCGTCGGCACCCGCCGCGGCGTCCCCGTGATCGTGTCACCCCTCTACAAGCAGGTGTTCGACCTGCGCACCGGGGAGTGCCTCGACACCACGAAGGGTGACCCCGTCGCCCTGGTGACCTGGCCGGTGCAGGTGCGCGACGGCGTCGTCCACCTTGCGCGACCCGCCACGGCATCGGGGGCGGCGTGATCGGGGGCGGCGTGACCGGGCGGGTGGTGCTCGTCGGCGGCGGGCCGGGGGCGGTGGACCTGCTGACGGTCCGCGGCCTGCGCGCGCTGCAGGATGCCGACGTCGTCGTCGCCGACCGCCTCGGACCGGCGGCGAACCTGGACCTGCCTGCGCGCGTCCGGGTGATCGACGTCGGGAAGCGCCCGGGTGCGCACTCGGCGACGCAGGCCGAGATCAACGCGATCCTCGTGCGGGAGGCGCTCGCGGGGAACCGGGTGGCGCGGCTCAAGGGCGGCGACTGCTTCCTGTTCGGGCGTGGCGGCGAGGAGATCGCGGCCTGCCGGGCGCACGGGATCGACGTCGAGGTGATCCCCGGCGTCTCAAGCGTGCTCGCCGCGCCCGCCGCCGCGCACGTGCCGGTCACGCACCGGGGAACGTCGTCGTCGGTGCTCGTGGTGCACGGCCACGACCCGCTCTCCACGCTCGCGGTCACGGCCGTGGTCACGCAGGCCGCGACCGTCGTCGTGCTCATGGGCGTGGCGCGGCTCGCCGACCACGTGGCGACGCTGCTCGACGCCGGGGCGCGGGCGGACCTGCCGGTCGTCGTCACGGAGCACGCAAGCACGGCGGCCGAGCGGGTCACTCGCGCGCCGCTCGACCAGCTCCTCGCGACCTGCGCGGCGGTCGGCGTCCGTTCCCCGGCGGTGATCGTGCTCGGTGACGTGGCCGACCCGGACCTGCTGGGCGTGGACACGTACGCTCATCCCGTGGACACCCTGGCCCCCGCCCCCCTCGTCTGGGCATGACCGCCGCCCCCGAGATCGCGGCAGCGCCGGGCCTCGAGCAGGTCCTGGCCGGGTGCGTCGTGCTCATCACCGCGGACCGCCGCTCGGCCGAGCTCAGCGCCGCCCTCGAGCGCCGGGGCGCGACCATCCGGCACGCCCCGGCGATGCGGATCGTCCCGCACGAGAAGGACGCGGAGCTCGCCGCCGTCACGCGGGCCCTGATCGCCGACCCGCCGGCCATCGTCGTCGCCACGACCGGCATCGGGTTCCGCGCGTGGATCGAGGCCGCCGACACCGCCGGAGTGGCCGACGAGCTGCACGCGGTGCTCGAGCAGGCACGGATCATCGCGCGCGGCCCCAAGGCCCGCGGCGCCATCCAGGCCGCCGGGCTCACCGCTGACTGGGTCGCCGAGTCCGAGACCAGCGCCGAGATCCTCGACCTGCTGCTGACCGAGGGCGTCGCGGGCCAGCGCATCGCCATCCAGCTGCACGGGGCCGGTGCGGACAACCTCGACGTCGAGCTCGCCGCCGCGGGCGCCGACGTCCAGACGTTGACGGTGTACCGCTGGGGCCCACCCGTGGACCCGCAGGCCGTGCAGGACACGGTGCGAGCCACGGCGGCCGGCGAGGTCGACGCCGTCGTGTTCACGTCCGCGCCCGGCGCCTACGCCTGGTTCGAGGCCGTCGACCGTGAGGGCGTCACCGACCAGGTGCTCGCCCGGTTCGCCGACGCGTCGCTCGTGGCCGCCGCCGTCGGGCCCGTGACGGCGCGCCCGCTCCTCGAGCGCGGCGTCGACCCGGTGATGCCTGAGCGCTCGCGACTGGGCGCGCTCGTCCGGGCGCTGGTCAGCCACTACGAGCACGACCGCACGACCGAGCTGATGACCGTGGCCGGCCGTCTCCAGGTGCGCTCGCGCGCGGCGATGCTCGACGGGCATGTCCTGAGGCTCTCGCCCACCGGGCTCGAGGTGCTGCGGGTCCTCGCGGGTCGGGCCGGGGACGTGGTGTCGCGCCAGGAGCTGCTCGACGCGCTGCCCGGGTGCTCGCTCGACCCGCACGCCGTGGAGGTCGCGGTCGCCCGCCTGCGCGAGGCCGCCGGCCAGCAGGGACCGCAGGCGCGCCAGCTGGTGCAGACGGTCGTCAAGCGCGGCTACCGCCTGGCGGTCCAGCCGGCCTGACCCGGCTGCCTCACTGACCCGCCCCCGCCCGCCGGCTCTCGCCACCCGGCTAGCCCGCGACTTCGTCACTTCGAGCGTGACTTCGTCAGCTTGAACCCACGAAGTCGCGCTCAAACTGACGAAGTCGCGGAGGGGCGGGTGCCGGGCGGAGGCGCCGGGGCGAGCAGCCGACCCGCGCGTCCGGCGAGCGGACGGCGCGGCCGGATCGTGAGATGGGACGTCGGTCCTAGGGCTTCCGTGCCAGCCTCGATGACGATCGAAGCGGTGCCAGCCGGGCACCCGCACGGAAGGACGTCCAGATGAAGAGCTCCCTCGAGCCAGTGTTCGACCAGGTCCTGCGTCGTAACCCCGGAGAGGCCGAGTTCCACCAAGCGGTGCGCGAGGTGTTCGACTCCCTCGGCCCCGTCCTGGACAAGAACCCCCAATACGCCGACGCCGCGGTGCTGCAGCGCATCTGCGAGCCCGAGCGCCAGATCATCTTCCGCGTCCCGTGGGTCGACGACGCGGGCCAGGTCAACATCAACCGCGGCTTCCGCGTCGAGTTCAACTCCGCGCTCGGCCCGTTCAAGGGTGGCCTGCGGTTCCACCCGTCGGTGTACCTCGGCATCGTGAAGTTCCTCGGCTTCGAGCAGGTGTTCAAGAACTCCCTGACCGGCATGCCGATCGGCGGCGGCAAGGGCGGCTCCGACTTCGACCCGCGCGGCAAGTCCAACGGCGAGGTCATGCGGTTCTGCCAGTCCTTCATGACCGAGCTGTACCGCCACATCGGTGAGTACACGGACGTCCCCGCGGGAGACATCGGCGTGGGCGGCCGCGAGATCGGCTACCTGTTCGGCCAGTACAAGCGCATCACTAACCGCTACGAGTCTGGCGTGCTTACGGGCAAGGGCATCAGCTGGGGCGGGTCGCTCGTGCGCACGGAGGCCACCGGCTTCGGCACCGTGTTCTTCGCCCAGCACATGCTCGAGACCCGCAACGGCGGCCTCGAGGGCAAGCGCGTCGTCGTGTCCGGCTCCGGCAACGTGGCGATCTACGCGATGCAGAAGGCCCAGCAGCTCGGTGGTCACGTGGTCGCGTGCTCCGACTCGAGCGGCTACGTGCTCGACGAAGCCGGGATCGACGTCGAGCTGGTCCGCCAGATCAAGGAGATCGAGCGCGGGCGCATCGCCGACTACGCCGCGCGCCGACCGGGCTCGAGCTTCGTCGAGGGCGGGCGCGTGTGGAGCGTGGGCGCCGAGGTCGCTCTCCCGTGCGCCACGCAGAACGAGCTCGACGTCGACGACGCCCGCGCGCTGATCGAGTCTGGCCTCAAGGCCGTGGCCGAGGGTGCGAACATGCCGACGACGCCCGAGGCCGTGGCGCTGTTCCAGGAGGCCGGGGTGCTCTTCGCCCCGGGCAAGGCCGCCAACGCGGGCGGTGTGGCGACGTCGGCCCTCGAGATGCAGCAGAACGCCAGCCGCGACGCGTGGACGTTCGAGCACACCGAGGAGCGCCTCGCCGGGATCATGGAGTCCATCCACGACCGCTGCGCGACCACGGCCGACGAGTACGGCCAGCCGGGCAACTACGTGGCCGGCGCGAACATCGCGGGCTTCACCAAGGTCGCCGACGCGATGCTCGCCCTCGGCGTCATCTGACGCCTCGCACCCCCTGCGCCCCAGGAACGGGCGCCGACTGTCGCCTCGAGCGACCGGCGCCTCCCATTCCTGGGGCGCACGTGCGCGCGCACCCGCCTAGGGTCGAGGCGTGCGACACCTACGACTCGACACCGTGGCCCCCGACGACGTCGCGGCTGCCCTCGCCCGACTGCGCTCCGAGCTCGACCTGCCCACGGGCTTCAACCCGGACGTGAGCGCGGAAGCGGAGCGCACCGCCGCGCGCGTGGCCGCGGAGCTGGCGGGTCCGGTGCCCGACGGCGTCGCCGACCTGCGCGCCATGGCGTTCGTGACGATCGACCCGCCGGGGTCGATGGATCTCGACCAGGCGCTGCACCTGTCGCGCGAGGACGACGGGTACGTCCTGCACTACGCGATCGCCGACGTCGGACGCCTCGTCGAGCCCGGCTCGGCCCTCGACGCCGAGACCCGCGCGCGGGCGACCACCGTGTACGGGCCGGACAACCGCATCCCGCTGCACCCCGCGGTGCTCTCCGAGGGCGTCGGCAGCCTGCTGCCGGACGTCGACCGGTTCGCGCTCGTCTGGCAGATCGCGCTCGACGCCTCGGGGAAGATCGCCGACGCGACCGTGCGCCGCTCGGTGGTCCGCAGCCGCGCGCGCCTCACCTACGCCGAGGTGCAGGAGGGCATCGACGCCGGGGACGCGAGCCCGCTGCTCACGGCCCACCCGATGCTGGCCCTGCTGCCCGTGGTCGGTGGCCTGCGCGAGGAGCGCGAGCGGGCGCGCGGCGGGGTCTCCCTCGACGTGCCGGAGCAGGAGATCGAGGCCGACGACGACGGTGGCCTGAGGCTCGCGTTCCGGTCCGTGCTGCCGGTCGAGGGATGGAACGCGCAGCTCAGCCTGGCGACGGGGATCGCTGCTGCCCAGGTGATGCGTCGGGGTGGCGTCGGGATCCTGCGCACGCTGCCACCGGCGGAGGACCGGGACGTAGCGCGGCTGCGACGGGCCGCCCACGGGCTCGGGATCGACTGGCCGCGGGACACGACCTACGGGGAGCTGCTGGAGGTGCTCGACTCGCGGGTCGCCGCCCATGCAGCGTTCATGACCGAGGCGATGAGCCTGTTCCGCGGGTCCGGCTACCTCGCGTTCGTCGAGGCCGTCGAACCGTCGGACCGCACGAGGCACGCGGCGATCGCCGCGGAGTACGCGCACGTCACGGCCCCGCTGCGCCGGCTGGTGGACCGGTTCGGGCTCGAGATCTGCGTGGCGCTGTGCGCGGGCGAGCCGGTGCCGGCCTGGGTGCTCGACGCGATGCCGGAGCTCGGCGCCCAGATGGCGAGCGGCAGCCAGCGGGCGAGCGGCTACGAGCGCGGTTGCCTCGACATCGTGGAGGCCGCCGTGCTGCGCGGGCGCGAGGGCGAGGAGTTCGACGCGGTGGTCGTGGACACGAACGGCTCGGCGTCGTCGGGCGTCGTGATGCTCGCCCAGCCGGCGGTGCGGGGACGCGTCACCGGCGCGGAGGTGCCGCTCGGCGAGGACGTGCGGGTCCGCCTCGTGCGAGCGTCGGTCGAGGACCGCACGGTGGAGTTCGCGCTGGTCTGAGGGGCGGGCGCCGCGGTCAGGTGGTCGGCAGCGCGTCGAGCGCCGCACGCAGGCGCGCAGCGGCGTCGTCGGCCACCGTGCGCAGCGCGTCGTTCTTGGTCACGCCGACCATCACCTGCGGGTCCATCGCCTGGACGATCGTCTGCCCGTCGCCGGCGTCGCGGACGACGACGTTGCAGGGCAGCAGGAGCCCGATCGACTCCTCCGCCTGGAGCGCGCGATAGGCGAGCGGCGGGTTGCACGCGCCGAGGATCACCTGGGCCGGGACATCGACGTCGAGCTTGGCCTTGAGGGTGCCGGCCATGTCGATCTCGGTGAGGATGCCGAAGACCTGGGCGGCGAGGGCGTCCCGCACGGCGGTGACGGTGGCCTCGAACGGCTGGGCCGTGCGGACGGTGAGGACGTAGCTCATGGTGCGCCTTCGTCGGTCGTTCTGGGCGGGCGGGACTCAGCGCCGGACGCCGCCGCCGGCGTTCTCCCAGGCTGCCATGCCTCCGGAGACGCTCGCAGCGTCGAGGCCGAGAGACCGCAGCCGCTTGGCGGCGGTGCGTGAGCGCGGGCATCGGTGCTCCGTCGTCGGTGCTCATGCCCCAGCGTGGCACCGCAGCCTACGATCGGTCCATGCCTCCCCGCCGCCGTACCGACCCCGCTGACGGGCGCGCCGCGCTGGCCCGCTGGCAGGACGGCGCCGACGACCGTGCGACCCGGGCGACAGCCGTGCGCTTCACGCTCGAGGAGCTGGCCGACGTCGCCCCCGGGCGCAGCGTCGAGGTACGCGTCCCGCCCGACGGCGCGGTGCAGGCTGTCGAGGGCCCGCGCCACACGCGCGGCACCCCGCCGAACGTCGTCGAGACCGACCCGCAGACCTGGCTCGCGCTCGCGGCCGGGGAGCTGACGTGGGACGAGGCGCGCGCCGGTGGACGCCTGCGCGCGTCCGGCGACCGCGCCGACATCTCCCACCTGCTCCCGCTCCAGGCCGCCCGCCGCCGCTGAAGCCTCCGCGCGACCCTTCGAGTCCGATAGCCGTGCACCGTCTCCGATAGTGAGCCCTGTCGGAATCGAGCCCGAACTATCGGGCTCGCGGAGCGGGGAGGGGGCCAGGCGGCCCGCCGCCGCGGTTAGGCTCGTCCTGTGACTGACGCACCGCACCCGCCCGCGAGCGACGACGACGACGCAGCCTCTGCGGCCGAGGGCGTCGCCGAGACCGCCCCCGTGGTGGAGCTCGTGGACCCGGCGGCCGTGCGCAGGGCGCCGCGGTTCCGGGCGTTCCTGTGGACGGGTGCGCTGGTGGGGCTCGTCCTGGGCCTCGTCGTCGGGCTGATCGTGTTCCCGTCGCACGACCGCGGCTGGACGCTCGCGATCTTCGTCACGGAGCTCGCCGCCGCGGGGGTGCTGATCGGCGCCGTCGTCGCCGTGCTCCTCGACCGCCGGTCGCTGCGCGCCCGCTGACCTCACCGCGCGCGGCCGCTGACCTCACCGCGCCGGAAGCAGCTCCCGCGCGACCGCCCCGGGCGCCGGAACCGACGTCGCCCCCGCGACCAGCGCCACCTCGACCTGCTCGCCGACCGCGATCCCGCGCGCCCGCGCCGCAGAGCGCGTCAGCGTGAGGTCCGTGCGCCCAGCGGCCGTGCGCACCTCGACGCGCACCTCGAACCCGATCCTCGTGATTCGCGCGACCCGCCCCCCGGTGCCGTGCCCTGGGGCCACCAGCTCCACGTCGTGCGGCCGCACCAGCGCGCCGTCGAGCGTCGTCACCGGGCCGAGGAAGCTCATCACGAACGCGCTCGCCGGGGCGTCGTACAGGGAGTCGGGCGACCCGACCTGCTCGACGCGGCCGGCGTTGATCACGACGATCTCGTCCGCGACCTCGAGCGCCTCCTCCTGGTCGTGCGTGACGAACACGGTGGTCACGGGGAACTCGTCGTGCAAATGTCGCAGCCACTCGCGCAGCTCCTTGCGCACCTGGGCGTCGAGCGCCCCGAACGGCTCGTCGAGCAGCAGCACGCTGGGCCGCACGGCGAGCGCCCGCGCGAGCGCCATGCGCTGGCGCTGTCCCCCGGACAGCTGGGACGGGCGGCGGTCCGCGAACTGCTCGAGGTGCACGAGCCGCAGCAGCTCGTCCACGCGTGCCCGGACCTCCTCCTTGGCGACCTTGCGGATCTCGAGCCCGAACGCGACGTTCTTGGCCACGCTCATGTGCTTGAACGCGGCGTAGTGCTGGAACACGAAGCCGACGTTGCGCTGCTGCGCGGGCAGCCGCGTGGCGTCTCGGCCCTCGATCTCGACGGTGCCGGCGTCGGCGTCCTCGAGCCCCGCGATGATCCGCAGCAGCGTCGACTTGCCGCCGCCCGACGGGCCGAGCAGCGCGGTCAGCTGCCCGGTGGGCAGGGACACCGACACGTCGTCGAGGGCGTGAAAGTCCCCGAACTGCTTGCTGACGGAGCGGACCTCGATGCTCATGGCTTCTCCTCGGGGCGCAGGAACGAGATGACGACGATGCAGGCGACGGAGACGGCGGCGAGCAGGAACGCCGTGGCGTACGCGGCGCCCTGGTCGAAGTCCTGGTACCGCTGCTCGACGAGCAGGGTGGCGGTCTGGGTGGCGCCCTCGAGGTTCCCCGAGACGATCTTCACGGCGCCGAACTCGCCGAGGGACCGCGCCATGGTGAGCACGACGCCGTAGACCACGGCCCACTTGATGGCGGGCAGCGTGATGCGCCAGAACGTCGGCCACGCACCGGCCCCGAGGCTCCGGGCGGCCTGCTCCTCGTCGGTCCCGATCTCGGTGAGGACGGGCACGACCTCGCGGATGACCAGCGGGAGCGACACGAACGCCGTGGCCAGCACGATGCCCGGCAGGGCGAACACGACGCGGAACCCGGCGTCCTCGAGCGCGGGCCCGAACCAGCCGTCCTGCCCGTAGGCCAGCACGATCGCGAGCCCGACGACGACGGGGGACACGGAGAGCGGCAGGTCGAGCAGGGCCGACAGCACGCGCTTGCCGCGGAACTCGGTGCGCACGAGCAGGAGCGACATCCCGACGCCGAAGACCGTGTTCACGACGACGGCGCTCGCGGCCACGACGACCGTCAGCCCGAGCGCGCTGCGCACCGCCGGGTCACCGAGCGTGCGGGCGAGGGTGTCGAGGCCGTCGGCGAACGTGGCCTGCACGACCAGGCTCATGGGCCAGCCCACGAGGAGGACGAGGTAGCCGACGACGACGAGGCGCCGGGCGTGGCGCCAGCTAACCACGGCGCACCGCCGCTCGGCCGATGAGCTCGAGGGCGACGATCGCCAGCAGCGACACCGCGAGCAGGAGCGTCGCGACGGCCGCGGCCGACGTCTGGTCGCCGCTCTCGAGGTAGGACAGGATGCGCACCGAGGCGACCTCCGTGCGCATCGGCAGGTTGCCGGACAGCAGCACGAGGGCGCCGTACTCGCTCAGGGCCCGGGCGAACGACAGCGCGGCCCCGGCCGCGACCGCGGGTGCGAGCGCCGGCGCGACGATCCGCCGCAGGATCGTCAGCGGGCTGGCGCCCAGCGACGCCGCGGCCTGCTCCACGTCGGCGTCGAGCTCGGCGAGGACGGGCTGCACGGTGCGCACGACGAACGGGAGCGTGACGAAGAGCAGCGCGAGGGTGACGGCGGCCTCGGTCGCGGCGACGTCGATCCCCAGCGGGCTGCCGGGGCCGTAGAGCGAGAGCAGCACGAGGCCGGCGACGATCGTGGGCAGGGCGAACGGGATGTCGATCAGCACCTCGACGGCGCGGCGCCCGGGGAACGGGTCACGCACGAGCACCCACGCGATGAGCGTCCCCATGACGACGTTCACCGCGGTGACGCCGAGCGCCTGCGTGACCGTGAGGCGCAGCGCCGCGGCGGTCTGCGCGTCGGTGATGGTCGCGAGAAACCCGGCCCACCCGGCCGAGGACGTCTCGACCACGACGGCGACCAGCGGCAGCAGGGCGAGCACGCTGAACCACAGCACGCCGACGCCGAGGCCCACCCGGGCAGGGGTGCTCGGGCGGCGTCGGTTCCGTGCGGGGGCGGCGACGGCGGTCATGCGCCCGCCCGCTGGAGGCGCGTCACGACGCCGTCGGGCCCGAACAGGTGGGCGTCCACCGCAGCCCAGCCGCCGACGTCGTCGAGCGTGACGAGGTGCTCCGGCTCGGGGAACGGGCGCGCGGGCTCGGTGGCCCCGGGGACGACGACCTCGCCGACGTCCCCGAGCGGGCGGAAGCCGGTCGAGGCGAGCGCACGCTGCCCCTCGGGGCCGCGCAGGTGGTCGAGGTAGTCCTGCGCGCGGGCGGGCGCGTCCGTCGTGACCGCGGCGGGGTTCTGCACGAGGAACGTCGTCGGGGGGATCACATACTCGATGTCCTCGCCGCGCTGGCGGGCGAGGATGGCCTCGTTCTCGGTCGAGATCAGGACGTCGCCGGTGCCGGCGGCGAAGGCCGTCGTCGCGTCCCGGCCGCTGCCGGGGTAGGCGACGACGTTGCCGAGCAGGCGGGCGAGGAAGCCCTCGGCCTCGCTCTGGCTCGGTGTCCCACCCGGCGCTCCGCCAGGCGCCTCGCGGAGCGTGCCGCCAGCGCTGGCCCAGGCGGCGAGCACGTTCCAGCGGGCGGCGCCCGACGACCCCGGGTTGGGCGTCACGACCTCGACCCCCGGGGCCGTGAGATCGGCCCAGTCGGTCACGCCCAGCGGATTCCCCGGACGCACGACGAGCACGACGACGGACTGCGACGCGATGCCGCCCTCGGGCCCGTCGTCCCACGTGGCGTCGACGCGGCCCGCCGTGACCAGGCGCTCGACGTCCGCGACCACCGAGAGATGCACGACGTCGGCGGGCAGCCCCGCGGCGACGGCGCGGCTCTGGTCGCCCGAGGCGCCGAACGCGCTCGACCACGCGACACCCGCGCCCTCGGGCGTCGCCGCCCACGACTCGCGTGCCTCGCCGTGCGCGGCCCGCACGACGGCGAAGCCCACCAGGGTGAGGTGGTCCGGGCTCGCGCTCGCCGGGGTGCAGCCCACGAGTCCCGCCACGACGCCGAGCGCGACGAGCCGCGCTGCGGGGTGCGGGCGGGTGCGGGACATGACGAGCTCCTGGCTGCAGGCTGGGGACGGGCGTGACGTGACGTGACGGTACGGAGCGGACAGCCGTCCGCCCACGGCGGACACCCGCCTTCCCGGATCCTGAGACGCCCGGAGGCGGGCGACTCCGCGGCGCCGGTTCAGGGCCAGTCCCGCATCGTGGTCGCCCGCGGTGTGCTGTGGGAGACTGGCGACGTGGCTTCGCGCGGAGACGGACTGCTCAATCACGACCTGATGCCCGGCGAGAAGGGCCCCCAGGACGCCTGTGGTGTCTTCGGTGTCTGGGCTCCCGGCGAGGAGGTCGCCAAGCTCGCCTACTTCGGCTTGTACGCGCTGCAGCACCGCGGGCAGGAGTCCGCGGGCATCGCGACGAGCAACGGCTCGCAGATCCTCGTCTACAAGGACATGGGCCTCGTGTCCCAGGTGTTCGACGAGACCGCGCTCAACGCGCTCACCGGGCACATCGCCGTCGGGCACTGCCGCTACTCCACGACCGGCGGAGTGACGTGGGAGAACGCCCAGCCGACGCTCGGGGCGACCGCGTCGGGCACCGTCGCGCTCGGGCACAACGGGAACCTCGTGAACTCCGGCGAGCTCGTCGACCTGGTCGCGGAGCGCTACGGCGCCCAGCGTCGCGGGGAGCTCGCGCGCGGCAACACCACGGACACGGCGCTGATCACCGCGCTGTTCGCGGGCGACGCCGACCACACGCTCGAGGCGACGGCGCTCGAGGTCTTGCCCCGGCTGCGCGGCGCCTTCTCGCTCGTCTTCATGGACGAGCACACCCTGTACGCGGCCCGCGACCCGCAGGGCGTGCGCCCGCTCGTCCTCGGCCGGCTCGAGCGCGGCTGGGTCGTGGCCAGCGAGACGTCCGCCCTCGACATCGTCGGTGCGTCGTACGTCCGTGAGGTCGAGCCCGGCGAGATGGTCACGATCGACGCCGACGGCCTGCGCTCGCAGCGGTTCGCGCCCGTCGAGCGCGCCGGCTGCGTGTTCGAGTACGTGTACCTCGCCCGCCCGGACACCACGATCGCCGGCCGGTCCGTGCACGCCGCACGGGTCGAGATGGGCCGCCAGCTCGCCCGCGAGCACCCGGTTGAGGCGGACCTCGTCATCCCCGTCCCGGAGTCCGGCACCCCGGCGGCCGTCGGCTACGCGCAGGAGTCGGGCATCCCGTTCGGCCAGGGCCTGACGAAGAACGCCTACGTCGGCCGGACCTTCATCCAGCCGTCGGACTCGCTGCGCCAGCTCGGCATCCGCCTCAAGCTCAACCCGCTGCGCGAGGTCATCCGCGGCAAGCGGCTCGTCGTCGTCGACGACTCGATCGTGCGCGGCAACACCCAGCGCGCGCTCATCCGGATGCTCCGGGAGGCCGGCGCGGCCGAGGTGCACGTGCGGATCAGCTCCGCACCCGTGAAGTGGCCCTGCTTCTACGGGATCGACTTCGCCTCGCGGGCGGAGCTGATCGCCAACGGGCTCAGCTCCCACGAGATCGGCGCCTCCCTGGGGGCCGACTCGCTCGGGTACATCTCGCTCGACGCGATGATCGCCGCGACCGAGCAGCCCACCACCCAGCTCTGCTCGGCCTGCTTCACGGGCAAGTACCCCATCGAGCTGCCGAGCGCGGACCGCCTCGGCAAGCACCTGCTGGAGCAGAACGAGCTGCCGCTGGGCGACCCGGCCGACAACCTGCCGCACCTGACCGTCTCCGCCGGCGGCGCCGGCGCGCTCGACCACCCCTGACGCGAGGAGCACCATGACCGACGGACTGACCTATGCCGCCGCCGGCGTCGACACGCACGCCGGTGACCGGGCGGTCGAGCTGATGAAGGACGCCGTGCGCGCCACGCACGGGCCGCAGGTGCTCGGGGGCGTGGGCGGGTTCGCCGGCCTCTACGACTTCAGCGAGGTGGCGAGCTACACCCGCCCGCTGCTCGCGACGTCGACGGACGGCGTGGGGACCAAGGTGGCGATCGCCCAGGCGATGGACAAGCACGACACCATCGGGTTCGACCTCGTCGGCATGGTCGTGGACGACATCGTCGTCGTCGGCGCCAAGCCGCTCTTCATGACCGACTACATCGCGTGCGGGCGCGTGGTGCCCGAGCGCATCGCGGCCGTGGTGCGCGGGATCGCGCAGGCGTGCGAGGTCGCCGGCACCGCCCTCGTCGGCGGCGAGACGGCCGAGCACCCGGGCCTCCTGGGGCCCGACGAGTACGACGTCGCCGGCGCGGCCACGGGTGTCGTGGAGGCGGACGCGCTGCTCGGCCCGGACCGTGTGCAGGACGGGGACGTCCTGATCGCGATGGCGTCGTCGGGCCTGCACTCCAACGGCTACTCGCTCGTGCGCGCCGTCGTGGCGCACGCCGGCTGGGCGCTCGACCGCGACGTGCCGGACCTCGGCCGCACGCTGGGGGAGGAGCTCCTGGAGCCGACCCGCGTCTACGCGGCGGACTGCCTCGCGCTGGCGGCCGACCCCGCCGCGCAGGTGCACGCGTACACGCACGTCACCGGCGGGGGGCTGGCCGCGAACCTCGCCCGGGTGCTGCCCGCCGGCATGATCGCGACCGTCGACCGCGCCTCGTGGGAGCTGCCGCCCGTGTTCCGGATGGTCCGCGAACTCGGTCAGGTGCCGCGCGGCGACCTCGAGAGCACGCTCAACCTCGGTGTCGGCATGGTGGCCGTCGTCGGGCAGGACGCCGCCGACGCGGCCCTCGCGCGCTGTGCCCAGCTCGGGGTACCCGCCTGGGTGCTCGGCACGGTTGCGACCGACGAGCAGGCTGGCACCGAGCGTGCCGACGTCGTCGCTGGCACCAAGGGAGTCCAGGCCGGAGCCGTGCGCCTGGTCAACGACTACCGCTGACGCGCGCCGCGGGCCCGACGCCGAGGCGAACGGTGCCGCGGCGACGAGCCGAGCGCGTCAGCGCTCGTTGCTCCAGGGGGCGCCGAGATCCTCGTCGTCGTCGTGCGTCGGACGGCTCTCCACCGCGACGTCGGTACGGCCGGAACGCGCGAGCTCTTGCTCGAGCGCACGGATGTCCGTGGGAGGCGTGTAGTACTTCAGCTCGCGAGCGACCTTGGTCTGCTTCGCCTTCTGACGGCCGCGGCCCATGGCTCCGACCCCCCTTACATAGAGGCGGGACTGGCCTGTGCGTGGCGGTGCCACATCACACGGGCGGTCCCAGCGTGGTGTCTCGTCTGTTCGTGGTCCCACGGTACATGCTCGCTCGGCGTTTGGACCACTTGCCCGCCTGCTGGGCCTGGGCCCTGGGCGCTCGGGCGGCCCTGCGCCGAGCCCGCTGACGTGCCCGGCGGCCGTTTCGCCGCGCCTTATCCGTGGGCCACGTGTGAGCGCTGCCACACGTGCAGGCCCGCGAGGCGCGTCAAGCCCGGATTGCCCGAATCTGACCAGGCGTTTTGGGTAATACTCCCAGGCTCCGGTGCGATGATATGGACGTATCCGCAACAGACTTCATGAAGGAGAGACCATGCCTGTCCACGGCACTGAGTCCGACGTACTGCTGACTCCTGCCGAGGTGGCGAGTCTCTTTCGGGTAGACCCGAAGACGGTCACCCGCTGGGCGAAGGCCGGCAAGCTGTCGGCCATCCGCACCCTCGGCGGCCACCGCCGCTACCGCGAGGCCGAGGTCCTCTCGCTGCTCGACGGCAGCGCCGAGGAGCGCACCGAGCAGGTCGGCTGACCGTCCTCCGATGAGCACCACGGAGGCCGCCCTCCCTCACGGGACGGCGGCCTCCGTCGTCTTCCGGCTAGCGGCGGATCAGCTTGAGCGCGACGAGCCCGACGACGCCAGCAGCGGCGCCGAGCAGAACCTTCACGTTGCGCGCGCGCGACGGGTCCTCCTCCGGCAGGCCGGCGCCCTTGAGGAACGCCGCGGTGTCGGAGCCCGCCTGCACCGCGGCGACCTTGGCCTCCGCGGCGCGGATGCGAGGGTCGAGCCGCAGCGAGAGCGAGTCGATCGTCGCGGCGAGCTCAGCGCGGGTGGCGGCGATCTCGGACTCGAGGGTCTTCTGGGAGATCTTGTCGTCGCTCATGACTTCAGACCCTTCTTGACGGCGTCGACGTCCTTCTTCACGCTCGCGGCGGCGGCCTCCGGCTTGGGCGGCGTGCCGGCGTCGAGGCGCTTCTTGCCGACCAGCGCGAGCACGCCGACGACGAGGAAGAGGACGACGGCGACGATCAGCGCGGACAGCCACGGCGCGAGCGCCTCGGAGAGCCCGAGGACGGCGGCGTCGATGAGTACGCCGAGCCCGTAGAGCGCGAGGATGCCGGCGGCGGCGAACAGACCGATGGCCATGCCCAGCTTGCTGAGCTTGGCCGTCATCTCGTTCTTCGCCAGCGCGATCTCGGCGCGTACCAGCTTGGACGTCTGCTCGGTCAGCCGGCTGAAGAGCACGCCGAGCGACGGAGGGGCGTCGTCCGCGGCCGTCGGGCCGGTGGGGTCGTGGTACGTCATGTCGTCGTGCCTTCCGGGGCGTAGGACGGGTGAGCTGAGCCCTACTCAACCGCGTCTGGGCGACCGGGGCAATCGGAGGCGACAAGACAAGAGCCCCGCACGGCGGACCGGGCGGGGCTTGCGTGGCCACTGGCAGGGTCGAACTGCCGACCTTTCGATTTTCAGTCGAACGCTCTACCAACTGAGCTAAGTGGCCAAACCGACAACGCCCGGCCAGATGACCGGGCGATGATCGAGCGACCCCGACGGGACTTGAACCCGCGACCTCCGCCGTGACAGGGCGGCGCGCTAACCAACTGCGCTACGGGGCCTTGGTGGTACCAAGACCGTACTGCTGGGTGATGCTGATCGTGCTGTTCTCCGTGCTGGTGATCGAGTCTGACCGGCCGTGCTGCACCGATCCTACCTGTACCCCCAACGGGATTCGAACCCGTGCTACCGCCGTGAAAGGGCGGCGTCCTAGGCCACTAGACGATGGGGGCCTAGTCTTGTTGCCCGGCGTCGAACCGTCGAAGACCTCGCATAGCATATGCGTATCTGCGGCGAGAGTGCAAAATCGTTGCGGTTCCAACGATCTGATGCCGTTCGCCGGCCTCGGACCACCAGCGGAGAGACGGACACCCACGTGATCGAGATGACACGCGAGCGCTTCGAAGAGCTCGTCAGCGACGCGCTGGACGAGATCCCCGCGGAGCTCGCCAGCAAGATCGACAACGTCGTCGTGCTCGTCGAGGACGACGCCCCGGCCGACGACCCCACGTTGCTGGGCCTGTACGACGGGGTGCCGCTCACCGAGCGGACGCCCCTGTGGTCCTCGGGGTTCCTGCCCGACCGCATCACGATCTTCCGCAACCCCACCCTGGCGATCTGCGACACCGAGGAGGACGTCGTGGAGGAGGTCCTCGTGACGGTGGTGCACGAGGTCGCGCACTACTTCGGTATCGACGACGCCCGGCTGCACGAGCTCGGCTGGGCCTGAGCCGACCGGCGACTAGGCTCGGGGCATGACGACTCTCGTGACTGGTGGTGCCGGCTACATCGGAGCGCACGTGGTGCGCCTGCTGCAGGAGGCCGGTGAGCACGTCGTCGTCGTGGACGACCTGTCGACCGGAGCGGCGGACCGCATCGGCGACGCGACCCTGATCGAGCTCGACGTCGCGTCCCCGGGGGCGGTCGAGGTCCTCACCACGGCGATGCGCGACCACGACGTCGACGCGGTCATCCACTTCGCGGCCCGCAAGCAGGTCGGCGAGTCCGTGCTGCGTCCCACGTTCTACTACGCCCAGAACGTCGGCGGTCTCACGAACGTGATCGACGCGATGGTCGCGGCGGGCGTCGAGAAGCTGGTGTTCTCCTCCTCGGCGGCGACCTACGGCAGCCCGGAGGAGTCGGTGGTCTCCGAGACCGCCCGCACCGCGCCGATCAACCCGTACGGCGAGACCAAGCTGATCGGCGAGTGGCTCGGCCGCGACGCCGAGCGGGCGCACGGACTCAAGTTCGTGGCGCTGCGGTACTTCAACGTCGCCGGCTCCGGCTGGGACGACCTGGGCGACCCCGCCGTTCTCAACCTGGTGCCGATGGTGCTCGAGCGGGTCACCCAGGGCCAGCCCGCGCGGCTGTTCGGCGAGGACTACGACACGCCCGACGGCACGTGCATCCGGGACTACGTGCACGTGGCCGACCTGGCCGACGCGCACATCGCCTCGCTCGACTACCTCGACCGGGTGGACCGCGAGTTCGACGTGTTCAACGTGGGCTCAGGCGCCGGCGCCTCGGTGCGCGAGGTGATCGACGCGATCGCGCGGCACACCGAGCTGCCCGTCACGGTCGACGTCGAGCCTCGGCGCGCGGGCGACCCCGCGCTGCTCGTGGCTTCCCCGGAGCGGATCGAGCAGGCCATGGGCTGGCGCACCAGCCGCACGTTCGACGACATCATCGCCTCGGCGTGGTCCGCCTGGCAGGCCGGACCGCGCGCGGTCGAGCTCGACTAGCAGCCCGGGTGCGCCCCTCCCGCACGAGGGGCGCACGGCTCGTGACAGCTCAGGACGTGATCTGCTGGGCGGCGTCGACGATCTCGCCCACCATCTCCTCCACGAGGTCCTCGAGCATCGCGACGCCCGTCGCGGCGCCGTCGGACGCGAGCACGAGCGACAGGTGCGAGCCCGCGCGCTGCATGGCGGCGAGCGCGTCGTCGAGCGTGGTGCTGGCCTCGAGCAGCGTGAGCCGCCGGATCTGCTCCGCGCTGATCGGTCGGTGCAGGTCTTCGGCCGCGGTGCCGAGCAGGTCCTTGAGGTGGACGTAGCCCTCGAAGCCGTTGGACCCGTAGATCGGGAACCGCGAGAAGCCGGTGCGCACGCACGCCGCCTCCGCGTCCGCGATGGTCGCGCCGTGCGGCAGGACCTCGAGGTCGGCCACGGGGACCGCGACGTCGGCGACGGTGCGCTCGCCGATCCCGAGGGCGCCGGCGACGAGCTCGTGCGCCTCGGCGTCGAGCAGCCCCTCAGCACGGGACTGCGCGACGAACGAGGCGACCTCGTCGGCGGTGAATGCTGAGGCGACCTCGTCCTTCGGCTCGACGCGGATGAGCCGGAGCACCAGGTTCGCGGAGTGGTTCATCACCCACACGATCGGCTTGAACACCGTGGCGACGAAGTAGAGCGGGGGCGCGAGGATCAGCGCCGAGGCCTCGGGCGAGGCGATCGCGATGTTCTTCGGGACCATCTCACCCAGCACCATGTGCAGGTAGACGACGATCGAGAGGGCGATCGCGAACGCGATCGGGTGCACCGCGTCCTCGGGAACGCCGAGCGAGGCGAGCGGACCCTCGATCAGGTGCGCGACGGCCGGCTCAGCGATCGCACCGAGGCCGAGCGAGCACATGGTGATGCCGAGCTGGGACGCGGCGAGCATCAGGGAGACGTTCTCGAGGGCACGCAGCGTGATGCGCGCGGCCCCGGAGCCCTCGGCGGCACGCGGTTCGACCTGCGTGCGACGGACGGAGATGACGGCGAACTCGGCGCCGACGAAGAACGCGTTGCCCAGCAGCAGGGCGACCGCGACGAGCAGTGCGACCTGGTCAGACATCGGTGTTCTCCTCGTCGTCCGGCTCCACGACCGTCAGCAGGACGCGGTCGATGCGCCGTCCGTCGAGGTGGCGCACGGTCAGCAGCGCGGTGATGATCGGCGCGATCCCGTCCTCGTCGAGGTTGCCCGTGTGGCGGGCCTCGACCTCGACGGAGTCGCCGACCTCCGCGAAGCGTTCGAGCTCCTCGGTGATCAGCCCCGCGAGCGTGTCGGAGTCGCGCCCCTCGGGCAGCTGGACACCGGTGATCTCCTCGACCTCGTCGGGGCGCAGGAGGCCGTCGAGGCTCCAGGCGCGGTCGCCGATCTCGACGTGAGGGTTGCCAGGCTCGTCCTGCTCGTCGGAGATCTCGCCGACGATCTCCTCGACGATGTCCTCGAGGGTGAGGATGCCGGCGGTCCCGCCGTACTCGTCGATCACGACGGCCATCTGCAGGCCGGTGCGGAGCTCGGCGAGCGCGGCGTCGAGCGGCATGGGGGAGGGGACCTCGCGGACCGGGTTGGCCATCGCGGTGACCAGGCGGGTCTCGCGCTCGGCGAGCGGGACGGCCAGGGCGTGCTTGAAGTGGACCACGCCGATGATGTCGTCGACGTCCTCGCCCATCACCGGGAACCGTGCGTGGCCCGTCTCGTGGGCGGCGACCAGCACGTCCGACGCCGTGGCGTCCGAGTCGAGGAACGTCACCTGGGTCCGGGGGGTCATGGCGTCCGCGGCCGTGCGTTCGGCCATCTCGATGGAGTGCTCTACGCGGCGCGCGAGCCGCTGGTCGAGCATCCCCTGCGCCGCGGACCGGGTGGCCAGCGAGCTGAGCTCCCCGGGCGTGCGGGCGGAGGCGAGCTCTTCCTGCGGCTCGATGCCGAGGCGCCGGATCAGCCAGTTGGCGGAGCCCTGCAGCACGAAGAGGAACGGGCGGCTGGCGGCGGTGAAGCCGCGCTGCGTGCCGGCGACGGCGCGGCCGACGCGGACCGGCTCGGAGATCGCCCAGTTCTTGGGGACGAGCTCCCCGAAGACCATCTGGCTGAACGTCGCCAGGATGAAGGCCGCTGTGAGCGAGATACCGGTCGTGGCGGTGTCGGACAGGCCGGTGAGCCCGAGGGGGCCGCGCAGCAGCGTCGCGATGGACGGCTCGGCGATCACACCGACGACGAGCGACGTGACGGTGATGCCGAACTGCGCCCCCGACAGCTGCGTGGACATCTTGCGCAGCGCCGTCTGCAGCGAGCCGGCGCGCTTGTCGCCGGTCTCGGCGAGGCGTGCGACCGTCGGTCGGTCGACGGTGACGAATGCGAACTCAGCGGCGACGAAGATCCCGTTCAGGACGATCAGCACGACCACCGCACCGAGGAGCAACCACTCGGTCATGCGCCCACCTCGGCCGACGCGCGCTGCGCAGGATGTCGGAACTTGGTGGGCTGGGGACTACAACTGTCAGACTCCATGCGCCTCATCGTAAATGGTCCGGGACCCCAGGCGCTCGGCAGCGACGCGCGCGGCCTGGCGCCCGGCCCGGGTGGCGCCGAGCGTGGAGGCGCTCGCGCCGTAGCCGACGAGCAGCACGCGCGGGTCGCGCTCGACGACGACGCCGCCGTCGGTGCGGATCCCGCCGCCTGGCTCGCGCAGCCGCAGCGGCGCCAGGTGCTCGAGCGCGGGCCGGAAGCCCGTGGCCCACAGGATGGCGTCCGCGCGCACCTCCTCGCCGTCGTCGAACACGACGCCGTCGGGCGTGAGGTGCGTGAACATGCCGCGGGAGACCAGGACGCCGTCGGCGATCCCCTGGCGGTACTCGGCGGTGAGCGGGAGTCCCGTGGCGGCGACGACGCTGAGGGTGGGCAGGCCGGCGCTCGTGCGGGCGGCCACCGACCGCTCGACCTCGCGGCCCCAGGCGGCGTCGAAGGCGCGGTCGGTCCACTGCGGCGGGCGCCGCGTCGCCCACGTGGTCGTGGCGATGCCACGCAGCCGCAGCAGGAACTGCACGGCGGACGTGCCCGCGCCGACGACCACGACGTGCTGGCCGCGGAAGTCCTCGGCGGACCGGAAGTCGCGCGTGTGCAGCTGCCGGCCGCGGAACACGTCGCGGCCCCGGTAGAACGGCCAGTAGGGGCGGTCCCAGGTGCCGGTCGCGTTGATGATCTGCCGCGCGGAGACGTCGACGTCGCCCTCGGGCGTCGTGGTGTGCACGAGCAGCGGGCCGTCCGGACCGTCGGGCGACGTGACGCTGCGGACGCGTACCGGCCGGCGCACGGGCAGGCCGAAGAGGCGCTCGTAGGCGTCGAAGTAGCGGGACACGACGCGCGAGGACGGCTCGTCGCGATCGACCTCGCCGAGCGGCAGGCCGGGGAGGTCGTGCACGGCGTGGGCGCCGCCGAGCGTGAGCGACGGCCACCGGTGCCGCCACGCGCCGCCCGGGCCGTCGTTGGCGTCGAGGACCACGACGTCGGCCCGTGGCGCGCGCCGGCCCAGGTGGTAGGCGGCCGACAGGCCGGCCTGGCCCGCGCCGATCACCACCACGTCCACCGTCATGCCGGGCCAACGGCGACGGCGGCAGGCGGTATTCCCGTGAGGTCCCTAGCGTGGAGGCCATGGAAGAACAGGAGATCGGAGCCGCGACCGACGTCGTGCAGACCCTCGTCGCTGTGGGGGCCGCCTGCGTGGCGGCGTTCGTGCTGGGGACCGTCGTGTCGTTCGTCGTGCGCAGGCTCGGCCGGGGCACGGTGTTCGCGACCGACCTCTCACGCCGGCTGCGCAGGCCGCTGCGTTACCTGCTGACCGTGGTGCTCGTGTGGATCGCGGTGCGCCTGGTGACGGACCCGGAGGTGGGCTGGCTCGGCCCCGTCGAGCACGTCCTGCTGATCGCGCTGATCGTCGTGGGCGCGTGGTTCCTGGGCGCGACCGCGTTCGTGGTGGAGGACAGCGCGTTGCAGCGCTACCGGACGGACGTGCCCGACAATCGGCACGCGCGGCGGGTGCGGACCCAGATCATCGTGGTGCGGCGCCTCACGGTCGCGCTCGTGGTGCTCCTGGCGATCGCCGGCGTGATGCTGACCTTCCCGGGGGCGCGGGCGGCCGGGGCGAGCCTGCTGGCGTCGGCGGGTGTCATCTCGATCGTGGCCGGGCTCGCGGCGCAGACGTCGCTCGCGAACGTCTTCGCCGGGCTCCAGATCGCGTTCACCGACGCGATCCGGGTGGACGACGTCGTCGTGCTCGAGGGCGAGTGGGGGCGGATCGAGGAGATCACGATGACCTACGTCGTCGTGCACCTGTGGGACGACCGGCGGCTGATCATGCCGTGCACCTACTTCACCTCGACGCCGTTCCAGAACTGGACGCGGCGGGCCGCCGAGCTGCTCGGCACGGTCGAGCTGGACCTCGACTGGGACGTCCCCGTGGCGGGCATGCGCGCGGAGCTCAAGCGGCTGCTCGAGGAGACGTCGCTGTGGGACCAGCGCGTCGGGATCCTGCAGGTCACGGAGGCGACGGGTGGGTTCGTGCGGGTGCGCGCGCTCGCGTCCGCAGCCGACGCCGGGACGCTGTTCGACCTGCGCTGCTACCTCCGGGAAGGCCTGCTCGGCTGGTTGCAGCGTGAGGCCCCCCAGGGCATGCCGCGCACGCGTGTGCTCGGGGCGGGCGAGCTCCGGGCGGAGGCCGGCCGGGACGACGACGGCGCGCGGCCGGGTACGTCGGTCCGGGTCGGCGGTGGTGAGGATGGTGCGGTGGACGACGGCACGTCGTCGAGCGCCCCGCCCAGCCTGCCCGCGCTCGCCGAGGACGCGGTGCAGGCCGGCAAGCCGGTGCCGCGCCGGGTGTCCGTGCGCGCGGAGCGGGACGCTGCTGCCGTCGAGGAAGCCGCCGCCTCGCACGCGACCGCCCCCACCCTGGTGCTCGACGAGGGGCTGTTCACGGGGAGCGCGGACGCAGAGCGGCGCTCGCGTGCGTTCGCGGGGCCGGGGGCCGACGTGATCGCCGAGCGCGAGCAGACCGCTTCGCAGCAGCGCGTCGAAGAGGGCCCCGCCTCCGACGACGAGCGTCGCTGACCCTGGCCGTGGGGGGCCCGAGCAGGCACGATGGGCGGGTGACCGAGACGACGATCGATGTCCTAACGGCGACGACGACCGAGCGTGCGGCGCTCGCACGGGACCTCGCCGGGCTGGACCACGCCGACTGGGCGCGGCCGTCGCTGTGCGGTCGATGGACCGTGGAGGAGGTCGTCGCGCACCTCACCGCCGCCGCGAGCCTCGGGCGGGCGCGGTGGATGCGCAGCGTCCTGGGTGCCCGGTTCGACTTCGACGAGCACAACGCGCGCCGGCTCGCCGAGCACCGCGGCGCGACCCCGGCCGGGACGCTCGCGCGGTTCGAGGCGATCGTGCCCAGCACGACGTCGACGTTCGGCCCGAAGGAAGCCTGGCTCGGCGAGGTCGTGATCCACGGGGCGGACATCCGCCGACCGCTGGGGATCGAGCATCAACCCAACACCGCCGCCGCCACCCGCCTGGCCGGGTTCCTCGCGCGCACGAGCTTCACCGTGCCGAGCAAGAAGATCGCGACCGGGCTGCGTCTCGAGGCGACCGACGGCCCGTTCGCGGCTGGCGCGGGGTCGGTCGTGCGGGGCTCGACGCTCGCGCTGATCATGGCGATGGCGGGGCGGTCCGCCTACCTCGAGGACCTCCAGGGTCCTGGCATCGACGTGCTCGCGCAGCGGGTGGCCGCGGCGTCATCGTGGTGAGTTCTCGACTTTGCTGCGCCCCGCGACGAGGGCGGCGATCCCGAGGGCGAGGACCACGTGGCCACCGACGGCGAGAGCGGTCGGCACCCATGCGGGGCTGCGGTCGTACCGGGGCGAGGGCGCGCTCGACGTCGGCTCTGAGGGGTCGTACGTGATGTCGATCGGGCCGCCCACTGCCAGGGAGCAGTACCGCTCGCTCACGTTCGGGCTGCTCGCCGACACAGCGACGCCATCGAGCATGAACGTGTAGCGCGGCCCGCACGGACGGTAGTCGTCGTCGCCGTACGGGAAGACCTCGGACACCATCGCGGTCACCGTCGCGGTCGTGGTCGCGCTGTAGACCGGCAACGTCCCCATGGCCGCGGCGAACGACATCGCCCAGGCAGCGAACAGGGCGGCTGCGTAGACGAGGAGCGCCAGGACGAAGGCGACGATCCGCGCCGGGCGAGGTCGACCTCGAGCAGGGCGCACTCGGGCGGACTTCAGGACCACGATCGACCAGTCCTCTCGGCCGGGGGCACCGGCGCTCTGCCGGATCGACAGAACATATCGGATCCTGGCCGCACGGTGACATGACCTCGTTCGAGGTTCGAGGTTCGAGGCGATGGCCATGGCGCCGGTCAGCCCGTGAGGACGACCGACGCGGCCAGGAGCAGCATCCCCGCGACGCCGATCGTCCCGCCGAGCGCGACGAGCCTGTCCCGCGTGGACTCCGCACGCATCGCAGCCACCCACGCCAGCAGGGCGAGCGCCACGACTCCGACCCCGATCCAGTAGGTCACGCCGGTGCTCTCCGCGACCTCGGTGAGGCCGTACGCCGCCTCCGCCATGCCAGCCCCGCTGAGCGCCGCGGCGCCGAGCGCGGCGCGCAATCCGACCGTCCGCAACCACGTCGCAGCGACGCCGACGACCGGCCCGGCGATCAGACCCACCAAGCCGAAGAACACCGGAAGGAAGCCTGGCTCGGCGAGGTCGTGATCCACAGCGCGGACATCCGCCGGCCGCTGGGGATCGAGTACACGCCCGACGGCGCCGCCACCACCCGCCTGGCCGAGTTCCTCGCGCGCACGAGCTTCACCGTGCCGAGCAAGAAGGTCGCGACCGGGCTGCGGCTCGAGGCGAGCGACGGCCCGCTCGCGGTCGGCGCGGGGCCGGTCGTGCGGGGGTCGACGCTCGCGCTGATCATGGCGATGGCCGGGCGGTCCGCCTACCTCGACGACCTCCTGGGTCCTGGCGTCGACGTGCTCGCGCAGCGGGTGGCCGCGGCGTCCTGAGGATCGTCGGACCGGTCAACGGTCGAGCTGGAGGCGCCGCCATGCGAGCACCGTGAGAGCGCCGAACCCGAGCGGGACCACGAGCACGGTGGCCAGCTGGCCCGCGTGCACCGCCCCCGGGTCGAGAGCCCACAGCGCCGGTGCGGCGACCGGAAGCCAGGCCGCCACCTCGAGCGAGGCGATGGCGGTGACCTGGGCGACGACGAGGATCGCGAGCGTGGCGCCGATGCCCGCGAGCAGCCCGCGACCCAGGGTGGCCGCCCACGCGGCCGGGACTGCGACCAGGCCGGTGAGCGTCCCGAGGGCGAGCTGCCTGGCGAGCTGAGCGACGACGTCGGCGTCGAGAGGGCCCAGGCGCAGGGCGAGGCCCGCGACGAGCACCAGGGCCGTCAGCGCGAGCGCGACGACGAGGACCCACACGAGGTGGACCACGAGCTTCGCGACGGCGATCGTCGACCGCGGCACCGGGAGCGCGAACAACCCGGTGACGGTGTGGTCCGCGAACTCCCGGCCGTAGGTCCAGCTGAGCCCGACGCCGAACGCCAGGAGCGCTCCGGCGGCGGTGATCTGAGCGGTGACGCCGGTGAGCAGGGCCCAGCCGGTGCGGTCCGCGAGCGGGCCCAGCTTGGCGACGATCTGGGCGTTGCCGCCGTCGGCCGCGGCGACCATCGCGCCGCCGATCGCGGCGATGCCGACGACGACGAGGAGCGTCGTGGTGCGCAGCACGCGGGAGCGCCAGGCCTTGGTCAGCTCCACGTGCACGGAGGTCTGTAGGCCGGTCATCGTCCCCGCTCCTCGTCGTCGGCGTGCAGCAGGTGGAAGAACGCCCGTTCGAGGTCGGGCGTGGCGGGGTCCAGGGCGCCGACGATCTGGCCGTGGTTCAGCACCGAGATGCGGTGCGCGATGCGCGCGACCTCGTCGAGGTGGTGGCTCGAGACGAGCACGCCGGTGCCGGTGGCGGCCCGCGCGAGGAGGACCTCGCGGAGCGCGATCACCCCGGCGGGGTCGAGGGCGTTCGTCGGCTCGTCCAGGACGACGAGCCTGGGCCGGTGCTGCAGGGCGGCGGTGAGCCCGAGGCGCTGTCGGTTGCCCTGAGAGAGGCGCGCTGCGCGGATCGCGGCGTAGCGCGTGATGCCGAGGTCTGCCATGCCGGTCGTGACGATTTGGGCGACCTGGTCCGCGGCGACCCGGCGCAGCCGCGCGGCGAGCTCGAGGTTCTGGCGGGTGCTCAGCTCGGGGTAGGCGAACGGGTGGTCGACGAGGTGGCCCACGCGGCCCCATGCCTCGGCCGGGAGGTCGTTCAGCGCGATCCCGCCGAGGTGGACCGTGCCGCTGGTCGGGCGGAGCATGCCGAGCACGGCGCGCATGAGCGTCGTCTTGCCGGCGCCGTTGAGGCCGGCGAGCGCATGGATCTCGCCCGGCGCGACGGTGAGATCGAGCCCGAACAGCCCGGCGTCGGGCCCGAACTCGCGGACGGCGCCCGTGACGCGCAGAAGGTCAGTCATCGTCGGCTCCCAGCACCCGGAGGGCCGAGGCGAGAGCGCCAGCGAGGGTCTGACCGTCAGCGCCCGCCCAGTCGTAGAGCGCGGCGGTGAGGGCGGCCAGGGTCGCAGCGGCGGCCACGCTGGCGTCGCTCGGGGCGGTGCCGTCCTGGACGAGCTGGTCCCGGATGGCGGTCTCGGTGGCCTCGTTCGCGCGTGTCGCTGCTGCACGGAGGGCGGGAGACGACGACACCACCCGGACGCGTCGGCGGGTGCTCTCGCCCGCCAGCTCCGGCAGGGATCGCGTCGCGTCCCGGACCGCGCGGGCGACGCGCACCAAGGGCGGCTCGTGCGTGGGCCGCAGGGCGATCGCAGCGGCGAGCACGGGGTCGAAGGGGTCCGTCGTCACGGCGGCCTCCTTGGTGGGGAAGTGCCGGAAGAAGGTCATCTCGGAGACGCCGGCGACGGCGGCGATCTCGGCCACCGTCGTGCGCTCGAAGCCCTGGCGCTCGAACAGCTCCAGCGCGCAGGCAGCGAGACGCTCGCGGGTGCGCTCACGCTTCGACGGGGCCATGCGTGAAATGTTAGTGACTAACGTTTGGAAAGTCACGCGAGGTGTCGGCGCCGTCCCGACCGCTACACCGCCGTAGACGGGCACCGCCAGCTCGCCTAGCGTGGCGCCATGGCAGCTGAGCAGAAGACGTTCCAGACGACGATCGGGGTCGAGGTCAAGGGAGAGACGTGGAGCTGCGTCGAGATCCCGGACTCGGCGGACTTCTTCGGGACCGGCAGGACGGTGCGCGTCGACGCCGAGATCGACGACGTCGTGCTCGAGAACGTCGGCGCGATGGTCACCGGCACCGGCGGGCACATGGTGTCGCTGAGCGCCAAGGTCCGCAAGAAGCTCGGCAAGGAGATCGGGGACGCGGTCTCCGTCGTGATCACGCGGCGGTAGTCGCCGGGTCTATGCGCTGCGGTGCTGTGCGGTGGGCCCCGTGGGGCTCGAACCCACGACCCGCGGATTAAAAGTCCGATGCTCTGCCAACTGAGCTAGAGGCCCGGGGCACGCCGGATCGAACCGCCGTGCCGCCGCAGACATGCTACGTGGCCGGGGCGGCGTCGGGCACGGGAGGCGACGCGTGCGCACCTCAGCCACGCCCAGCCGGGCCCCGCAGCCCTTCCGCCGCGGCGCGCGCGCCACTAGGTTGTGGGAGCAGAGCAGAGCCGAGGACGGACTCGGCGCAGGGGGAGAGACACATGCGCAACGCACTGAGCAGGCCCAGCAGCACCACGCGTGCGGTCGTGGCCGCCGGCGCCATCACCGCTGCCGCCGGCGTCGTGCTGATCGGCACCCAGACGACGGCCTTCGGAGGGGCCGCCGACCCGGACTGCGAAACCGAGCTGCTCGCCCTGGAGACGGTCGCCGCCGGGTACAACGTCGACGACTGCCCCGAGGGCCCCAGGGAGGTGCGCATCGAGGGTCGGTTCCAGGCGCAGGTCCCGCAGCGGGACGGTCACGTCAGCCTGTCCGCCTTGGAACCGCACGGTGACAGGACGTCGTTCAAGGTGAAGGTTGACAACCACGGCACCGTGCGCGTCCACCTGTCGACGTCCGACGACGACCTGATCGCCGACTTCCACCCGCTGCTGGACGCGAGCGTCTTGGTCGACGGCCTCCCCACCGTGACGCTCGCGGAGCACGCCTCGAGCTGAGCCCGGCGCCGGTCAGCCCGCGAGGACGACCGACGCGGCTAGGAGCAGCATCCCCGACGCCGGTGGGACCAGTGAGCTGACCGGTTCCGCATCAGCCGCCCGGGCGACCCGAGGCCCGTCCCCTCCACCCCTGGTCGTAGCGCGCCGGTGCGCGCGGGCCCGCGTCCTCCCTAGCCGCGCGACAACCGCGCGCGGCGCACGCCCGTCCACGAAGCTTGAGCGCGCGCGATCAGACCCGCGACCTTCTCCCTCCCGCGGGCTGAGCGGCCAGCGGACCTTGCGCTCGTCAGGCGCTCCTCAGAGCCGGCAGAACTTCAGGGCGTCGGTCCCCACACCCATCGACCGGAAGCGCGAGAGCTCCTTCGCCGTCGCGAGCCTCCAGCCCTTGCCGAGCCGCAACTTAGGTGCGCCCTTGGTGCCACTGAGGTTGAAGACGTATCGGGACGCGGACTCTGTATCGAATGCTCGGACCTTCTTGCCGGTCCGTACGCCGAGGGTGCAGTAGGCCTCGGAGAACAGGTAGCCATCGAACCTGGCGACCTGCTTCCCCTGGACTGTCATTCCCACGATCGCGCCGGTGAAGCTGTCGCCGTGGTCCACGAGGTCCTTCACGTAGACGCGCGAGGTGCGCTTGCCCTTGAGCTGCGCTGACGTCGCGACGTCGGTCCACGGGACCAGCGCGGAGACGGCGCCGCAAGCTCCTGCGGCTATTGCGTAGCGGTTGAACCACACGCGGACGCCCTTCGGGGAGACGTTCCAGGCATCCGGCGCGGGAAGGCTGGAGGTGGATCCCCGCCTCGCTGTCACCGCCCCGGTGACGCAGTCCGAGTTCTGGGTGCGGAGCGCGGAGAGAGTGGCAAGCCGGTTGACGCCGGCGGTCGATGCGACGAACTTGGAGAGCTTTGCCTTCTTGCCTGTCTTGAGGTCGATGGTGAACGAACGCGCTGACTGTTGGGTCACACCGCCGCACCCGGCGTCCGAGCTGAAGGCCATCGTCACCGAGGCGTACCGCTTCTTGTAGATCGATGCGCTCACGTCGGTCACCCTGACCTCGGCAGGGTACGGCGACGTGGCACACCCCGCGCGCCACTTTCTGGCCATCGACTTCTCAGCCGAGAGGAACGCCTTCGCGTACTTCTGCACCCGCGAGCGGTTCTTCGCCGTGGATCCCTTGAGGACGGGCAACCGGTAGGTGGTCGTGAGCGGGAACGGAGTCGTGGCGACCGTCGTGCGGGTCTTCGACACGACCAGGCGCGCCCTGGGCGACGCCTTCGCCGCAGCCAGGGAGGAGGTCGCGACCGTGGAGACAGGACTCGACACCGCCGCTGACGCTGCGTTCGCGGGTACGGACGTCAACGTGAGGCTGCCGGCCACGGCGGTGACGACCGCGAACGCGGAGAACCGCCGACGCCGCACTCGGGCTCGGACGGTGGGACCTGAGCGAGGTGCTGCGGCGACCATGATGGCTCCATCTGACGAGGCGATACGACCATGCTGCAGGGGTATCGACGCAGTGGCGGCCGCTATTGAGGTGCGGACGGGGTGAAGGTCGAGCGGCGCCGCCCGGCAGGCCGAAGACAGAGCCCCGTGACCTCGGCCCCTGCGTCCTCCACAAGCGATCGCCGCGCATCCACGTCCACGACGCCGGCAACGCCGCCGCCGGTGCCCGCGACACCCTCCCTACCGTCGGTCTCTCAGCGGCCTGAGCGGCCGGACCGGAACGGCCCCGGTGGCCAGGGAGACGGAGGAGCGATGGCGGACGTCCACCTCGACGCACGGATGCTCGCGGTGGTGCAGGTGCGCCTCGCCGAGGCCGAACGTCAGATCGTCTGGGTCCCACCCATGGTCGCGCCCGGGTGCGGCTCTCCCGTGGTGGCTCGCGCGATGGCCGACCGCGGCGCGTGGCTGCAGTCCGAGACCGACGCCGTTGTGCAGCACGCCCAGGAGCTGGCTGCGTCGCTGCGGCGCATCGAGCGGGCGTGGCGCACAGCCGACGCGATGCTCGCGAAGCGCGGAAGCTCCGACGACGCGTCCGGGGGTGCGGGGTGACGACCTGGACACCGCAGAGCCCCGGCGCCGGCGTGATCAGCGAGATCGCCGCCGTCGCGCAGGACCTGCGCCTCCTCGCGCCTCGCCTGCGGGCCGCGGCAGACGCCCTCGGCGCCGCGGCGCGTGAACTCGGTGATGGTGCGCGTGGGCTCGCCGCGTCGGCATGGACAGCGCAGACCGACGCGCTCGCCGTCACCGCGGCGGCCCTGGGCGAGCCGACGGCCGCGATGGCCGGGGCGATCGACCGCTACGCCGCGCGCATCGCGGAGATCCAGGCGCGGGAGCGCGTGCTGGGGAGCGTGGCCGAGGCCGAGGCGGCGCCGGCTCTCGTGGTGCTCGCGGCGCTCCGCGAGCAGGCCGACGCTGATCTGGTGGCCGCGCTCGTCCAGGCGACCCGGACGACGTCGACCTCGTCGGGCCGCGAGCTAGCACAGGACGCCTCCGCCGCTGGCCGCGGTTGGCAGGACGCCATCGGGGCTTCGTTCACCCGGTGGCTCGTGAGCGGCCTGACGGACGACGAGCTCACCCGGCTCCTCGAGGACTCCCCGCACGTCGCGGACCTGCTGATGACGCCCACGGATCTTGCCGCAGAGTCTCGGTTCGCCGCCGTCGCTGAGGCGGCCGGTGCCCCCGCGGGGCCCGACCGCGTCGCGGCCGTCGCTGCCGCGCTCGCGGCGATGCCGGCAGCCGACCGCGCGGCGCTCGCCCGGCTGCACCCGTGGTTCGTCGGCAACCTCGACGGCGCTCCCTTCGCGGACCGGATCCACGCCAACACGACGGCGATCCGCGCGGCGCTGCACCGCGCGCGACGAGAGGGCTCCGCTGACCCGCAGGGTGCGGCCGCCCGGTACGAGAAGCTCCTGGCCGCCGGCCACCAGGTCGTCCTCTTCGACCCCGAGGGCTCGCGCTTCGCGGAGATCGTCGGCGACCTCGATGCCGCGAGCGCCGGCGTCGGCGTGCTCGTGGGAGGTACAGGAACGAACCTCGGCAACGCCCACCGCCAGCGCGACCGCGTCGCGACGTTCGTGGACCGCGCCGACGGACGCCTGGCGATGATCACCTTCCAGGGCGGCGAGATGCCGCAGACGCTCACCGACGCGGCCTCGTCGTCGTACGCCAACGACGTCGCTCCGCACCTGCGGGACTTCGTGGCGGCGCTCGACCTCGAGACGGACGCGCCCGTCACCGTCGCCGGGCACTCGTACGGTGGCTCCGTCGTGGGCGCCGCGGAGAGCGCCGGCATGGTCGCGGACCGCATCCTCCATATCGCGTCGGCCGGAGCGGGTCCGGGGGTCGGGTCCGTCGCTGACTACCAGGCGCCGGACACGCCGCGCTACTCCATGACGGCCCCGGGGGACCCGATCGGCCACGTCCAGGGGCACGAGCTCGGCTCGTGGGGCCACGGCGCCGACCCCGACGTCATGCCCGGTCTCACCCAGCTCGAGACCGGACGCGTGGTGCACGGCGACCCGTCGAGCCCGCTCCTGCAGGGGATCGACGCGCACAGCGGCGTGCTCCGGCAGGACTCGACCGCGTGGCGGAACATCTATGGCGTCCTCACCGGCGGGGACGTCATGCTGTACGGCGAGCCTCGCCTGGTCGAGGAGATCTGGACCCCGGGAGGGTACGTGCAGCAGCGCGAGCTGCCGATGACCGATCCCACCTACGACCCGCCCACGGTGGACGTCCCGTGAGCGCGCGCGACCGGCCGCTCGTCGCGCCCGGCCTCCTTGCGTCCGGCCTCGTGGTGGTCCTCGGGGTCCTCGGGGCGTGCACCGCCGCCAGCCCATCGAAGGAGTCGCCAGCCATGTCCACGACCTCGAGCGCCGACGGCGGCCCCTCCGGCTCGCCCGAGCTCGACCCGGTCCGCACGGCCACCCTCGCCGCTGCCGCCCAGGGAGCCCGCGTCGTCGCGGACCGCTACCCGGACCTGCAGCTCGAGCACGACCCGGAGCGTGACGACCGCTGGTACGACTGCACGGCGTGGGTGGTCGAACCTCCCGGGGACACACCGCCCGAGCGGATCCAGTGGCTGTCCTCCCGGCGGTTCGCCACCGCTCCGCCGCGCCCGACCGCACCGCTCGTCGACGCGGTGATCGGTGATCTCACCGCCGCGGGCTGGGTCCTCGAGGCTGAGGTCAACGGGGACGCGGGACGCGACGTGACCCTGCGCAAGGACGGCTTCGCGCTCACCGTCGGCGGGCGGCGGGACGTCCGAGACGGGCAGAGGTCGTCCCTGCTCGTGAGCGTGTCGTCGCCCTGCGTCGCGGCGCCCGCAGGACTCGACGGCCCGGACTGACGGTCCGCGACGCACAGCCAGCGCTTGCATCGGGGACCAGAACTTGTGACGGTAGAGAAGACCGCAAGGCTGTCCGGGCGCGCCCGGAGGGTCCCCATGGCAATGGAGAGGATCTCCGCATGCTCACTCTGACCGACAACGCCCGACTCACCGTCGAAGGCCTCGCAGCACAGGCCGAGCTCCCCGAGACCGGCGGCCTGCGCATCGCGCAGTCCGAGGCCCAGGGCGGTACCTACGAGCTCAGCCTCGTCACCGCCCCGCAGGACGACGACCAGGTGATCGACACCGGCGCCGCCAAGGTGTTCGTCGAGGCCAGCACCGCTGACGTCCTCGCGACGCAGAGCCTGGACGCCGAGCTCACCGAGCAGGGCCCGGGCTTCATGCTCGCCCCGCAGGCGCCCCTCGGCTGACGCATCCCCAGCTTTGCCGGAGGCCGGCCCGCACCTGTGCGGGCCGGCCTTCGTGCGTCACAGCCCAGCGGTGAGCTCGCCCCACCACCCCTCGCCGAGGGCGTCGGACGCGATCCACCAGCCGCCCAGGGCGAGGCAGCCCAGCGTCACGGCCAGGAACACCACGACCCAGAACATCCCCGGGAACGGGGTGAGCCGCGCAAGCATGTCCGCGTCCGACGTCCCGGTGCGCCGCCGTCGGCGCTCGGACTGCAGCTCCACCACCGCGCGCGGGGCGCCCAGCAGCAGCACGAACGTGACGAGGTACGCGGCCACGGTGACCACGACGTCGGAGCCCCACCACGAGACCGCAACCAGGGCCACGCCCGACACCAGCACGGACCACAGCCCGAACCAGTTGCGGATCTGCACCAGCATCAGAGCGAGCACGACGACGAGCGCCCACAGCAGGCCCGCCGCATACCGCTGACCCACCAGCGCCGCCGCCCCGAGCCCGAGAAGCGCCGGCCCGACGTACCCGGCGAAGGCGGTCAGGACCATGCCCGGCCCGCGCGGCTTGCCCCGGGACACCGTGAGCCCCGAGGTGTCCGAGTGCAGCCGGATGCCGGACAGGCTCCGGCCCGAGACCAGGGCCGCGAGGGCGTGCGACGCCTCGTGCACGATCGTGATGCCGTGCCGGGCCACGCCCCACGCCGGGCGCCAGGCGACGACGACGAAGGCGACACCCGCCGTCAGCGCCAGGAGCAGGCCCGACGGCGCCGCCCCGGCCGTGGTCATGCGGTCCCAGATGTCCTGCAGTGCGTCCGTCACCACCCGAGTATGCCCGGGTGCCCTCGGTCACCTTTGCCGCACGTCAGGCGCGAATGAGGCATGATGGACGCATCAGGGCGCCGCACCGTGCGCGCCCAGCGTCGTGGAGCTACCGCCCGACCGCCCAGAGCCCGTACCGGGCCGGTGCGTCGGATCGTTTTTCTAGCGGCGGACCCCGACCCGTCTCAGGGACTTGCGACTGCCGCGAGCGTGCCTGAGCGCCTATGCCCGAAAGAGGCCCAGCATCTCTGTTTCTGACGCTCCCCAGAAGAACTCTGCCGTGACGTTCGCGTCCTTCGACCTGCCCGCGCCGCTCGTGCGCCAGCTAGCCGACGCCGGCATCACCACCCCGTTCCCCATCCAGACCGCGACGCTCCCGGACACCCTCCAGGGCCGCGACGTCCTGGGCCGTGGCCGCACCGGATCCGGCAAGACCCTCGCGTTCGCGCTGCCGATGGTCACGCGCCTCGCCGCCCAGCCCAGCCACGACTCCGGTCGCCGCAAGGCGGGCCGCCCCCGCGCGCTGATCCTCGCGCCGACGCGTGAGCTCGCCAACCAGATCAACGCGACCGTCGAGCCGATGGCCAAGGCCATGGGCCAGGTCACCACCGTGATCTTCGGCGGCGTCTCCCAGGGCAAGCAGGTCTCGGCCCTCAACGCCGGCGTCGACATCGTCATCGCCTGCCCGGGCCGCCTCGAGGACCTCCTCGGGCAGCGCTGCCTGTCGCTCGACGGCATCGAGATCACGATCCTCGACGAGGCCGACCACATGGCCGACCTCGGCTTCCTGCCGGGCGTCAAGCGCATCATGGACCGCACCCCCGAGCGCGGCCAGCGCATGCTGTTCTCCGCGACGCTCGACAACGGCGTGGACCAGCTGGTCAAGCGCTACCTGCACAACCCGCTCAGCCACTCCGTCGACAGCGCCGAGTCGCCCGTCGCCGCGATGACGCACCACATCCTCGAGGTGTCCGGCGCGGACGCCAAGAAGGACGTCGTCAACCAGCTCGCGTCCGGGACCGGCCGCCGCGTGCTGTTCATGCGCACCAAGCACCAGGCCAAGAAGCTCGCCAAGACGCTCACGGCCGAGGGCATCCCCGCCGTCGACCTCCACGGCAACCTCAGCCAGCCGGCGCGCGAGCGCAACCTCGAGGCGTTCTCGACCGGCGCCGTCAAGGTGCTCGTCGCGACCGACATCGCGGCCCGCGGCATCCACGTGGACGAGGTCGAGCTCGTCGTGCACGTCGACCCGCCCGCCGAGCACAAGGCGTACCTGCACCGCTCGGGCCGCACGGCCCGCGCGGGCTCGGGCGGCGACGTCGTGACAGTGATGCTCCCCGAGCAGCGCGGCGACGTACGCACCCTCACGCGCCTGGCGAAGATCAACGCGCGTCCCGTCCCGGTGAAGCCGGGCGACGCGACCGTGATGGCGCTGGTCGGCGAGGTCGCCGCGTACGTGAAGCCGGCCCCGCCGGCTCCCGTCCAGCAGCAGCGCGCCCCGAAGAAGCCCAAGGCTGCGGGTGCCGCCTCCGGCGGTCGCGGTGGTGCGGGTGGCCGTGGCGGCGCCTCGCGCGGTGGCGGCCAGCGCTCCGGCGCTGCGGCCAGCACGGGCGAGCCGGGCCGTCGTTCCGGTGGTCGCCGTGGCCAGAGCGCCGCGCCGACGACCTACTCGACCTCCACGCCGTCGGCTCGCTCGACCGGTGGCGGCCGCTCCGGCGGGTCCGGCGCTGCGCCGTCGGGCGGCGCTCGCCGCAGCCACTCGGCTGCGGACATGTCGCGCGGCACGCGCGTCGGTCGTCGCTGACCCCTCGCTCCACCCACGGCGGCGCTCTCGGGAATCCCCGGGGGCGCCGTCGTCGTTGTCTCAGGGCAGACTGTGCAGGCAGGGACGACAAGCTGAAGGAGCACCCATGGGCTACCGCGTGGACAAGACCGAGGACGAGTGGAAGGTCGAGCTCAACCCGCAGGAGTTCCACATCCTGCGTGAGGCCGGCACCGAGCGTCCGGGCACGGGCGAGCTGCTCAACGAGAACCGCGAGGGCGTCTACCGCTGCCGCGCCTGCCAGGCGGAGCTGTTCCGCAGCGAGACGAAGTTCGACGCCCACTGCGGGTGGCCGAGCTTCTACGCCCCGCAGGAGTCCGACGCCGTCGAGCTGCTGCCCGACACGAGCCTGGGCTACGAGCGCACCGAGGTCCGGTGCGCGGCGTGCGGCTCGCACCTGGGGCACGTGTTCGACGACGCCCCGCAGACGCCGACGGGCAACCGGTTCTGCATGAACTCGGTGTCGCTCGCCTTCGACCAGGCCTGAGCGCTTCGCGTCAGGGACGGTCGACGGACTCGACGAAGCGGTCGATGAGGCGGGCGAAGGTCTGCAGGTCGTCCTCGTCCCAGTCCCCGAGCACCTCGTGGAACCATGCCCGACGGCGCTCGCGGGCGGCCCGCAGGCTCGCCCTGCCCGCGTCGGTCAGGGACAGCACCTGGCCGCGGCAGTCGTCGGGATCCGTGGCGCGGTGCACGAGGCCGAGCTCGACGAGGCGGGTGATCTGGCGCGACGCCGTCCCGCGGCCGATCGAGAAGTGGTCCGCCACCTCGCTGGGCCGGACGCCCGGGGTCTGCGCGATGTGCAGCACGAGGGGGTAGGCGGACGCGTCGAGGTCCGGGTGGATCCGCGCGGCGAGGCGCGCCGTGGACGTGTGCGACCGCCGCGCGAGCACGCCCAGGCGCTCGTCGAGGTGGGCGACGACGTCCTCGGGCGCGGCTCGGTCGTCGGGGACGGCTCCGTCGTCGGACGTGCCGAGCGGGCTCACCGGGCGCCCTGCGCGGGAGCGTCGTCGTCGAGCCGGCGGACCTCCTCGGCGAGCCGCTGCTCGATCCCGCTGCGGGCCCCGAGCGGGACCTCGCGGAGCAGGAAGACGCAGACGACGGAGACGAGCGCGAACGGCACACCGATCAGGAACACCTCGGCGATGCCCGCCGCGTAGGCAGACTCGACGAGCTCACGGACCGGCCCGCTCAGCGTGTGCACGTCGGGGAGGCTACCCGAGGCGATGCCCGGGGCTTCGATGCCGAGGTCGGCGAGGCCCGTGCGCATCTCGTCGGTCACCCGGAGCGTGAGGGCGGCGCCCAGCACCGAGACGCCCATGGTGCCGCCAAGCGTGCGGAAGAATGCGACCAGCGAGGTCCCGGAACCGATGTCCCGGACCGGCAGGGTGTTCTGCACGGCCAGCACGAGGTTCTGCTGCAGCATGCCGAGGCCTATGCCCAGGACGGCCAGGTAGACGCCGATCAGCACCAGGCTCGTGTGCGAGTCGATGGTGCCCATGAGCCCGAGGCCCGCCGCGAGCAGGATGGACCCGGCGATCATGTAGCCCCGGTACCGCCCGTAGCGGGAGATGAGCTGGCCGCTGAGGGTCGAGGACAAGAAGATGCCGACGACCATGGGCGTGGTCATCAACCCGGACTGGGTGGGGGACATGCCGCGCGAGATCTGCATGTACTGGCTCAGGAAGACGGCGGAGCCGAACATCCCGATGCCGACCGCGATGCTCGCGACGACCGACAGCACCACGGTGCGGTTCTTGAACAGCACCAGGGGGATGAGCGGCTCGGGGAACCGGGCTTCGACGACGACGACGAGGCCGAGCGCGAGGACCGCCCCGCCGACCATCGCGGCCGACTGCCACGAGACCCAGTCGAAGTTGTTGCCGGCGAACGTGACCCACAGCAGCAGCAGGGCGACGCCGGTGCTGATGAGCATGATGCCGAGGTAGTCGATGCGCACGCGGCGCTCGACCACCGGCGGCAGGTGCAGCGTGCGCTGCAGCACGACGATCGCCGCGATCGCGAAGGGCAGGCCGACGAAGAAGTTCCACTCCCAGCCGAAGCTGTCGGTGATGATGCCGCCGAGCAGCGGGCCGCCGACCATCCCGACCGCCATCACGGAGCCGAGCAGGCCCATGTACCGGCCGCGCTCGCGCGGGGAGATGATGTCGGCGATCAGCACCGAGCCCAGCGCCATGAGGCCACCGGCGCCGACGCCCTGGACCGCACGGCACGCGATCAGCATCTCGGTGCTCTCGGAGAAGCCCGCCGCCGCGGACGACACCACCGAGATGACCAGCGCCACCTGGATGAGGGTCTTGCGGTTGACCAGGTCGGAGAGCTTGCCCCAGATCGGCGTCGAGATCGCTGTGGTCAGGAGGGTGGCCGTGACCACCCAGGTGAACGCGGCCTGCGTCCCGCCGAGGTCCGCGATGATCTTCGGCAGCGACGACGACACGACCGACGTTGCGAGGATCGAGACGAACATCCCGAGCATGATTCCGGAGAGGGCCTCGAGGACCTCTCGGTGCGTCATGGCTTTGTCTTGCTGTTCCACGCGTGCGACTCCAAACGATTGCCTCGGGCGATAGTTGCCCGGAGCAACAGTACGCCTGGATCGGCAGGGTCGCACTGTGGGTTCAGCCACGCGGGGCCAGGCGTCAGCCGTCGTCGCGCATGTCCTCCAGCTCGCGGTGGCGGGTCTCCTTGACCTTCGCCCACACGAAGAGGAAGGACAGGCCGGCGAACGTGCCGTACATCGCGTAGACGAACGGCAGGCCGAGGTTCTCGGCGAGCGGCGGGAAGCTGACCGTGATCGTGAAGTTGGCGATCCACTGCGCGGCCGCGGCCAGCGCGAGCGCTGAGGCGCGGATCCGGTTGGGGAACATCTCCCCGAGCAGCACCCACACGACCGGACCCCACGAGGCCCCGAAGGACACGACGAACAGGTTGGCGGCGATCAGCGCGATCGTGCCCCACGGCGCGGGCAGCGACACGTCCTCGCCGGTCCCCGACGCCTGCGTGAACGCGACGGCCATCGTGATGAGGGACAGGGTCATGCCCGCAGAGCCCGCCAGGAGCAGCGGCTTGCGGCCGATCTTGTCGATCAGCGCGATCGCGATGAAGGTCACGACCACGTTGGTCACGGCGGTGATGGTGGAGAACGTGAACGAGTCGGAGTCGTCGAACCCGACGGACCGCCACAGCGTCGTGGAGTAGTAGAAGATCACGTTGATACCGACGAACTGCTGGAACACCGACAGGATGATCCCCACCCAGACGATCGGCAGCAGCCCGAACCGCGATCCCTTGAGGGACGCGCTCTTCTCGAGCTTGGCGTCCCGGTCGACCGACTCGCGGATCGAGGCCACCTTCGCGTCGACGTCCACCGGTCCCAGCACCGTGCGCAGCACGACGACGGCCTCGTCGTCCCGGTTCGCCATGACGAGGTAGCGCGGCGACTCGGGCACGCGCAGAGCGACGACGACGTAGAGCAGCGCCGGGAGGACCTCGATCAGCAGCATCCAGCGCCAGGCCTCGAGCCCGAACAGGCTCGCGCCGAGGGCGATCGGGCTGCCGGACGAGACGTCGTCGGCCGTCAGCGCGAAGAGCTGGTCGGAGAGCAGGGCGACGAGGATGCCGAAGGTGATGGCGAGCTGCTGCAGCGAGGCGAGGCGCCCGCGGACCGCGGTGGGGGAGATCTCCGCGATGTACGCGGGGGTGATCACCGACGCGATGCCGACGCCGATGCCGCCGACCACCCGCCACAGCACCAGGTCCCACACGCCGAAGGCGAAGCCGCTGCCGATCGCCGAGACGAGGAACAGCAGCGCCCCGATCAGCATGACGCGGGGGCGGCCGAACCTGTCGGCGAGCCGGCCCGCGTACCAGGCGCCGAGCGCGCACCCGAGGAGCGCGACGGCGACCGCGAACCCCGTCACGGTCGCGCTGAGCTCGAAGTCCGTCTCGATTGCGTCGACGGCGCCGTTGATCACCGAGCTGTCGAAGCCGAAGAGGAATCCCCCTACCGCGGCCGATACCGAGAGCAGGATCGCCCTGCGGTGGCCCTTGCGTACCTCTACCTGGCTCATCAGGTCCCCTTCTCGTCGGTCAGTCACACTGTAGGAGTGACCAGAGCAGACGGCGCGGCGAGCGGAGGCGCGGGCGGACGGGGACGATTCCGGAGGCCGGCGTCGCTCGACGCGCGAGCCGCCGAGACCCTTCCCGGGGTCGAGGACCCCACGCTCCGCGGTGAGATCGCGCACACCACCGCCGGCGCCCTGGTGCATCGCACCCGCTCGGTCGAGGACCCCGCCGTGGTCGACCGTCTGATCCGGCTGGTCGAGACCGAGGGGCTCGACGTCGTCGCCGGCCTGTGGGCAGACAGCCCGGCCGACACTCTGCCGGGAGCGCTCTGGCGGCTGTACGTGCTGCGGGAGTGGGTGCGGCGCGACCCGGAGACCGTCACGCTGCGCTTCCGCCTCGGCGTCGCCGCCGCGCCGGTGCAGGAGGCCGTCGCGGGCGCCGCGGGTACCTCGCCCGACGACATGGCGCGCCTGGCCGACGCCGTGCTGACCGGCGTCTTCGCCGGAGACCTGGCCGTGGCGCTGGAGCGCGCGGCCGCGTTCTGCAGGATCCTGGCTGCGGGTGCTGCCATGGACGCCGACAGCATCGAGCCGACCGACGATCATCGTGCCGCCCGGATGACCCGAGGGGCCGGCGCGCTGGTCCGCACCGCCGAGGAGCTCGAGGAGTGCGCGCACCTCTGGCGGGCCGACCGGCTGGAGTGAGGCCGTTCGCCCTGCCTCGAGCGGGGCCGCGACCTATACTCGAACAGACGCCGGGCTGCGGTAGCCCCGGGCTCCATCATCAGCCGCTACGAGCGGCCACGCGCCGAGAGGCGCTCCCAGCCCGGCGTCGCCTCTTCCCGCTCTGTGCAGCCGACCTGCGCGGCCGACGCCGTCGTCGTCCGTCAACCCGGAGGGTGTCTTCCACGTCACGCCCCGGGCAGGGCGATGGTCCCAGGATGCGCTCCGGGATGTCCGGCGCGTCACGATCTGTTCACGGGCCCGACGCCGCGGTGTGGCCCGAGTGGTTGCGTGTTCACCCTGGGCCTGCCCTACGCTGAGCACGACATGCACCCCGTTCATCGGAGACCCCTGTGCGTTTTCGGCTGACCCCGCGCGATACCTCGTTCTTCGACCTCTTCACCGACTCGGCGCAGCACCTCGTCACCGGTGCCAAGCTGCTCGGCGAGCTCCTCGGAGCGGACCGCCCCGGCCGCAAGGCCCTGGCGAAGCAGCTCAACGAGGCCGAGCACCTCGCCGACGAGGCGACCCACGCGATCATGCGCCGCGTGAACCAGACCTTCGTCACGCCGTTCGACCGCGACGACATCTACGAGCTGGCGTCGTCCCTCGACGACTGCATGGACTACATGGAAGAGGCGTCGGACCTCATCGTCCTGTACAAGATCGACGAGCTTCCCCCGCGCGTGGCTGAGCAGGTCGCCATCCTGCAACGCTGCGCCGAGCTCACCGCGGAGGCCATGCCGCACCTGCGGTCCATGGGTGACCTGAGCGAGTACTGGGTCGAGATCAACCGCCTCGAGAACCAGGCGGACAAGCTGCACCGCAAGCTGCTCGCGCAGCTGTTCGACGAGGTCACCGACCCCATCCACCTGATGAAGGTCAAGGAGGTCGTCGAGGTCCTCGAGCAGGCCGCCGACGCGTTCGAGAAGGTCGCGAACACCGTCGAGACCATCGCACTCAAGGAGTCCTGAGCCCGGTGGATACCGCGCTTGTCGTCGTCGTCGTCGCGCTCGCGCTGGCGTTCGACTACACCAACGGCTTTCATGACGCCGCCAACGCGATCGCGACCTCGGTCTCGACTCGCGCCCTGACGCCGCGCGCGGCCCTGATCATGGCGGCCGTCATGAACTTCGCCGGGGCGCTGCTCGGCACGGAGGTCGCCGAGACGATCGCCAAGGAGATCGTCAATCTTGACGCGGCCTCCACCCATGCGGGTCTCGTGGTCGTCCTGTGCGGGCTCATCGGCGCGATCACCTGGAACATGATCACCTGGTGGTTCGGGCTGCCGTCATCGTCCACGCACGCACTGATCGGCGGCCTGCTCGGCGCTGGCCTGGCAGGCGGCCTGGGCATCTTCTGGTCGGCGATCGTGGACAAGGTCGTCCTTCCGATGATCTTCTCGCCGTTGATCGGCTTCTTCCTGGCGTTCTTCCTGATGGTGGGCGTGCTGTGGCTCGTGCGCCGTGCGTCGCCCACCAAGACGATGCGCCGGTTCCGTCTCTCCCAGACGGCCTCCGCCGCCGCGATGGCCCTGGGCCACGGACTCCAGGACGCACAGAAGACCATGGGCGTGATCTTCCTCGCGCTGCTGACAGCAGGTTGGGCGGACCCGGACGACGGCATCCCGCTGTGGGTCAAGCTCTCCGCCGCGGCCGCGATCTCCCTCGGGACGTACTCGGGTGGGTGGCGCATCATGCGGACGCTCGGGCGCAAGATCATCGAGCTCGACCCGGCGCGCGGCTTCGTCGCCGAGACCGTCGCGGCCGGCGTGCTCTACGTGAACGCCTTCTGGCTGCACGCGCCCGTGTCGACCACCCACACGATCACCTCGGCGATCATGGGCGTCGGCGCGACCAAGCGCCTGTCCGCGGTCCGCTGGGGCGTCGCGAAGAGCATCGGCATCGCCTGGGTCCTGACCATCCCGGCTGCCGCCGCCGTGGCCGCCGTGTGCTTCTGGATCCTGCACCCGATGCTCGGCTGAGCCGGGCTCGGCGCGACGATCTTCACCGCACAGGCACATCGGCACGGGACACGTGCGCGGGTTCGAGTGGTTTGATGACCCTATGAACGCGAACGCAGGGGGCGCTGCGCGCCGGTCCGGAGCAAGAATCGTGGCGGCGCTGGTCGCCGCCTGTACCGCGATGGTGATGGTCGTGGTGGGGATGCCGGCGGCGTCGGCCGCTGCCGGGTACGTCGTCACCGGGCGACTGGTCTCTGACGACGGCAAGCCGCTCGCCGGGCTCAAGGTTCGGGCGGTGCCCGCGGCCGGGTACGGCTCGGTCGGCTCGTCGAAGACGGTCACGACGAACGCGAAGGGCGACTTCCGGTTGCCGATGCCCAAGGCGGGTTCTCGCTTCCTGCTGGAGGCCTTCGACCCGGCGCGGACCGCGACGGCGGACACGTGGGGGGACTGCGTCGAGCCGGCGCGCACCAAGGTCCTCACGACCTTCATCGGCTCACGGGGCAAGCAGACCTTCACGGACCTGGACCCGATCACCGGGTACAAGGCGCGCAAGAGCAGTCACATCAGGTCCGGCACGCACCGGCTCTCGGCATCGAGCGGTTTCGATGTCAAGGTCGAGGGGGCGACGAGCGACGCGTTCCCGAGCGTCGAGATCATTCGCGAGGACGGGACGTACGCGAGCACGAGCAACTGCGGAGACCTGAGCCACGGCTTCATCCCTGGCCGCTACACGATCGAGGTCAGCGCTTACCGCTTCGAGACCAAGCGGATCCGGACGACGCTCGAGCGCGGGGAGGTCGAGAAGCACACGGTGGTGCTCGACGACGTTCCGGCCGCCCGCGTGACCGGAACGCTCACGATCGAGGGCAAGCCCGTCCCGGACGCCCTCGTCGTCGCGACGGACGGCGACGACAGGTGGTTCAGCGCCACGGACGCGAACGGCGCCTACGACATCCACACCTACTGGAACCCCACGGACGCGATGCCGGCGGACGAGCCCCTCTCGGTCACCGTCCAGAGCACGAACGACGCACGGTTCGCAGGTCTGGGACGCACGAAGATCGTGCTCAAGGACGGCGTGACGACGCAGCTGGACATCTCTGATGCCCCGACCGCCGATCGTGGGGTGGTGCGCGGGAGGTTCGTGCGCACCGGAAGGGCCTCGTCAGGGACCGCGGAGCTGCGGACGCTCAGCGGCGCGCTCGTCGCCTCGGTCGAGCTCGGCAACCGTGACGTGTTCCTGATCGGTGCCCCTGCTGGCACCTACCGACTGGCGTACGTGGACCCCCAGGGCGACCGGTTCTCCTACACCACGGTCCGCGTCGCCGCCGGCACGACCACCCAGCTGGGGAACGTGAAGGTCACACGCAAGACGGCCAAGATCTACGGCAAGGTTCCCCGGGGCTTCACGGTCGTCGTCAGGGCGTTGGACGGCAAGAGCCACACCCCGACGTGGGGTGATGTCGTCCGTGACCGGTACAGCATCGAGGACCTGATCCCGGGCCGGTACACGATCGAGTACGCCCGGTCGGGCTACGTCAGCAAGAACATCTCGGTGAACGTCCGCACGACCAAGCGCCAGGACGCCCCCCGGCTCCAGAAGGCTGGCCGTGTCCAGGGCACCATCGTCTACAAGGCCAACGGCAAGCGCGTGCCCGACGACGCGATGGTGCACGTCGAGATGACGAGCAAGCGCACGGGCCGGGTGGGCGAGCGGGGGATCAAGGACCACGACTCCTCCTTCTCCGTCAAGCACCGCTACGCAACTGCCGGGAAGTACGCCCTGAAGCTGGTGGCGCCGCGTGGCACTGCACGCTGTGGTGTCTGGATCGAGGAGAGTGTGAGCAAGACATGCTCTCCGGTGGAGGGCATCAACAGCTGGCGCAGCCCTTACTACTGGGACGGCCGCAAGATCTTCCGCCTCACGGGTGGCACCAACAACGTGGGCAAGGTCCAGGTGGTGATGCGGGGCGGCCTCTGAGCGGCACCCCTCAGCTCGTCGGGAGGGCCTTCGGGAGGAGCGGTCGGATCGACCGCCACCTTCCGGAGGCCCTTCGGCGTCTGCGCCCTCGGCCACTGCGTTCTTTGCACGATCGACACATCTGCGCTGGCGGCGGCGCGACATCGGCGTGCTTGACTTCACGCATGAACATCAATGCAGGGGGCGCTACGCGCAGGTCTGGTAGAAGTCGACGAATGCTGGCGGCGATGGTCGCCGGCGTGATGACCGTGACGATGGCGGTGGTGGGGATGCCCGCGGCGTCGGCGGCATCGCACGCGGTGACCGGCACGCTCGTGTCGGCGTCGGGCGAACCGCTGGCTGGCCTCAAGGTCCGCGCGGTGCCAGCGGCCGGCTACGGCTCCGTGGGAGCGACCACGACGGTCACCACGAACGCGGAGGGCAGCTTCAGCCTCCCCATGCCGAAGGCCGGGACCCGGTTCCTGCTCGAGGCCTTCGACCCCGCGCGGACCGAGGCGAGCGCCTCGTCCCCGGAGTGCCGCGAGCCCGCGCGCACGTCCGTGCTGACGACGTTCATCGGCTCGCGCGGCAAGCAGACGTTCACCGACCTCGACCCGATCACCGGCTACAAGGCGCGCTCGGGCAGCTCGATCAGCTCGGGGACCCACGAGCTGACCGCGTCCAGCGGCTTCGACCTGACGATCACGGGCGCTGAGGAGTACGAGCGCACCGTGACGGTGCTGCGCGCCGACGGTCAAGAGGCCTACTGGGGCGAGTGCGGCGCGCTCGACCACGGATTCATGCCCGGCCGCTACACCGTCGTCGTCGGCGGGCAGGGCTACGACGAGGTCCGGATCCCCGCCACGCTCACGCGCGGCGAGGTCGAGAAGCACGCCGTGACCCTCAAGAAGACTCCCAAGGCCACGGTCACCGGCAAGGTCGTCATGGGCGGTAAGCCCGTCGACATGGCAGTGGTGGTGGCGACGACGGGCGACAAGCCCGTGGTCGCGATCTCAGACGAGGACGGCTCGTACAAGCTGACCGCTCCTGCTGGCAAGCCCCTGACCATCACAGCCAACGGCGCGGGTGCGTACGCCGCGCTCGGCCGCACGAGCATCTCCCTGGAAGCCGGCGCCTCCACGCGGCTGGACATCACGGAGAAGCCGACGACGGACCGCGGCGTGGTCCGCGGCCGTTTCGTCCGCCCCAGCAAGTCCTCCTGGGGTTCGGTGGAGCTGCGCACCGCGGGCGGCGACGTCGTCGCTTCCGCGGACCTCGACAACCGTGAGGTGTTCCACCTCGGTGCCCCGGCGGGCAGCTACCGGCTCGTCTACGTCGACGGACGCAACAACCTCTTCTCCTACACTTCGGTGCGGGTCGCTGCCGGACAGACCACGCAGCTGGGCAACGTCAGCGTCACCCGGAAGACCGCCAAGATCTACGGCGACGTCGCGGCCGGCACCAAGCTGACGGCCACCATCCTCAGCGGCAAGAGCGACGGGTTCGACTACGTCTCCGGCGGGCGCTACCGCCTGGAAGACCTGATCCCGGGCAAGTACACCGTGCGGTTCGACCGCCCGGGGTACGTGAGCAAGACGGTCACCGTGACCGCGCGCTCGACCAAGCGCCTGACGCCGCCGAGGCTCGCGAAGCGCAGCGTCGTGAAGGGCGTCATCGTCTACGCCGCCAACAGCAAGCGCGTCGCCACGGACGCCATGGTCCACGCCACGTTGACGAGCAAGCGCACCGGCGACGTGGCCGCACGCAGCGTGACCGACCACGACGCGTCGTTCACGATCGCGCCGCGCGGCGTCACCCGGGGTCGCTACGCAGTCGAGCTCTCGGCGCCCGACCGGGACGCACGGTGCTCCGCGGAGCCCGGCGAGGTGTGCTACCCGCCGATCGGCGTCAACGCCTGGCGTAGCCCGTACTTCTGGGACGGCCGGGAGGTCTTCACCTACTCCGGCGGATCCAACAACCTCAGCACCGTCAAGGTCGCGCTCCGCAACGGCCTCTGACCTCGATCAGCTCGTCGGGAGGGCCTTCGGGAGGAGCGGTCGGGTCTGTTCGACCGCCACCACCCGGGGGCCCTTCGGCGTCTGCGCGACGTGCACGACCAGGACCTCGGCCGGCTTGAGGTACGGGTTCTCGGTCGGCAGTTGACTGCGCACGGATGCCCGGGCGTGCTCACCGATGACGCCCAGGACGGTAGGGAGCACCGGCCGGTGGGTGCAGATCATGCCGGGGACGCCCGAGGACAGCAGCTCGGTGACGCTGCGGGTGACCTTGCCGGGGGCCTTGGCGTGCGCCAGCTCGGTCAGGTCGAAGCTCAGCCCGGACGTGAGGCCGGTCGCGCGTCCGTACGGCGCGATCGTGTCAGCGCAGCGCAGCCACCGGCTGGTGGTCATCTCGCGCACCCCGTAGGCAGCGGCGATCGGCACCAGGAGCGCGGCCTGCAGGTAGCCCGCGGGCGTCAGCGGTCGGTCCTCCTCCGAGCCCGCCCACGCGGAGCGCTTGCGGGCGCGAGCGTGGCGCGCCACGAGCAGCGGCGTCGTCGCCAGCCGGCCCTTGGTGTGCGCCTCCACGAGCGCGTCGAGCGGGGTGCGGTCCTGGCGGCGGGTGAGCATCGCGCGCGCCTGGTCAGCCGGCACCCAGACGGCGTCGTCGATCTCCTCCGGGTCGACGGGCGTCGCGGGCTTGCGCGCCCGGACCGCAGGCTGGTCCGCCGCTTCCGCGCGCCGGGCCGCCCAGTAGTGCACCCGCTTGAAGCGGCGGTCTGGCATGCGGTAGCGAAGCATGGGCAGCGGGATGCCGAGGACGACGTCGTGCCCGGTCTCCTCGGCAACCTCACGGACGGCACACTCGCGCAGCGTCTCTCCCGGGTCCACCTTGCCCTTGGGCCACGACCAGTCGTCGTAGCGCGGGCGGTGGATGAGCTGCACCTCGAGGACGCTCTTGCGCTCGCGCCACACCAGCGCCCCGGCGGCCTCGACGGCGTGCCGACGCGGGGACGCCCCGATCTCCTCGATCGAGTGCCCGCTGAGGTCCTCGAGCGGGGCGTGCGTCACCGCGACATGCCCAGGCGCCGGCGCTGGCGGGCGATGAGCACCGCCTGCAGGTCGCGCAGCGGCTCGCCCTCGCCGTCGAGGTGGTGGCGCTCCCAGTCGCCGTCCGGGCCCAGGTGCCACGAGGACGTGGCGTCGTCCATCGACCCGTCGAGGAGGGTGACGAGGTTCTGCACCTGCTCGGGGTCGCAGATCGAGACGAGGGCCTCGACACGGCGGTCGAGGTTCCGGTGCATGAGGTCCGCGGAGCCGATCAGCACGTCCGGGGCGCCGTCGTTGGCGAACGCGAAGATCCGGGAGTGCTCGAGGTAGCGACCGAGGATCGAGCGCACCCGGATGGTCTCGCTCAGGCCGGGCACTCCGGGGCGCACCGAGCAGATGCCCCGGACGATGAGGTCCACCGGGACGCCCGCCTGCGAGGCGCGGTAGAGCGCGTCGATGGTGTCCTCGTCGACGATCGAGTTCACCTTGAGCTTGATCCACGCGTCCTTGCCGGCGCGCGCGTTGTCCGCCTCTCGCTCGATGCGCTCGATGAGGCCTGACCGCACGGAGCGGGGGGCGACGAGCAGGCGGTGGAAGCGCGACTTGGGGGCGTACCCGGACAGCTGGTTGAACAGCCGGGTGAGGTCCTGGCCGACGTCCGGGTCCGACGTCAGCAGGCCGAGGTCGGTGTACTGGCGCGCCGTCTTGGGGTTGTAGTTGCCGGTGCCCACGTGGCAGTAGCGGCGCAGGCCGTCGGACTCTTGGCGCACCACGAGCGAGAGCTTGCAGTGCGTCTTGAGCCCGACGATCCCGTACACGACGTGCACGCCTGCCTGCTCGAGCTTGCGGGCCCACGAGATGTTGTTCTGCTCGTCGAAACGCGCCTTGATCTCCACGAGCGCGAGCACCTGCTTGCCGGCCTCGGCGGCGTCGATCAGTGCGTCGACGATCGGGGAGTCGCCCGACGTCCGGTACAGCGTCTGCTTGATCGCGAGCACGTGCGGGTCTGCCGCGGCCTGCTCGAGGAACGTCTGGACCGACGTCGAGAACGAGTCGTACGGGTGGTGCAGCAGGATGTCGCGCCGGCGGATCGCGGCGAAGACGTCGGTGGGCTTGGCGCTCTCCACCTCCGCCAGGTAGCGGTGCGTCGTCGGCACGAAGCGCGGGAACTGCAGGTCCGCACGGTCGAGGTCGGCGATGACGTTCAGCCCCGTGAGGTCCAGCGGGGCGGGCAGCTCGTACACCTCGTCCTGCTCGACGCCGAGCTCCTTGATCAGCAGCTCCTTGATGCGCGGAGTGATCTTGTCCGCGATCTCGAGGCGTACGGGCGGCCCGAACCGGCGGCGCAGCAGCTCCTTCTCCATCGCCTGCAGGAGGTTCTCAGCGTCGTCCTCTTCGACCTCGACGTCCTCGTTGCGCGTGACGCGGAAGGTGTGTACCTCGACGATCTCCATCCCGGGAAACAGGTGGTCGAGGTGCTGGGCGATGACGTCCTCGAGGGGCACGAAGGACATCGGCCCACGACCCTGGTGCGCGGTCTGGGCGTCGGGCGCGGACGGGCGGCCGCGCGAGTCGACGGCGATGAACCGGGGCAGCAGCGGCGGCACCTTGACGCGCGCGAAGTGCTCCTTGCCCGTGGCCGGGTTGGCGACGATCACCGCGAGGTTCAGCGACAGCCCGGAGATGTACGGGAACGGGTGGGCGGGATCCACGGCCAGGGGCGTGAGCACCGGGAAGATCTGCTTGCGGAAGTACTTGTGCAGCCGCAGCTGCTCGTTGTCCGCGAGCTCCTCCCAGCGCACCAGCGTGATGCCCTCCTCGGCGAGGGCGGGCTGCACGTGGTCGGCGAAGACGCGGGCGTGGCGCTCGGCGAGGGCGTGCGCGTGCTTCGCGATGCCCTCGAGCACCTGGCGCGGGCTCTGGCCCGAGGGCGAGGCGACCGCGATGCCCGTCGCGATGCGCCGCTTGAGGCCGGCCACCCGCACCATGAAGAACTCGTCCAGGTTGGACGCGAAGATCGCTAGGAACCGCACCCGCTCCAGGAGCGGCTGCGTGGCGTCCTCGGCGAGCTCGAGCACCCGCTGGTTGAACGCGAGCCAGCTGATCTCCCGGTCCGCGAAGCGGTCCGCCGGCAGCGGCGCCATCTCCTCGGGGGTCCGGCCGTCGGCGTGCGGCGGGGGCCCGCCGATGTGCTCGGCGATGTGCGCCGCGAGCTCCGGGTTCAGCGGGATCGTGGGGATCGCCCGCGGCTCGGCGGAAGCGTCACCCGGGGCGCCCTCGGCGCGTGGGGACTCGTCGGTCGCGGTCTGCGGCTCGTTCATAGGGGACATCGTGGCACTCCTGCGTGAACGGGGCGTGTCAGGCCGGCGGGACGTCGCCCAGCTGGACGCGGGAGGACGCGGTGGTGAAGCCCGCGCGTCCGTAGGTGGCCACGGCGCGGACGTTGTCGGCTTCCGTCCACAGGGTGGCCTGCGCGAGGCCCGCGTCGGCTAGGTGGCGCAGGGCGAGGGCCGTCGTGACGGTCCCGAGGCCCCGCCCCTGTGCGTCGGGATCCACGGCGACGACGTACAGCTCGCCGGCGTCGTCGCCCTGGACCAGCTTCAGCCAGACGAACGCGACGAGCGCGTCGCCCTCCTCCAGCAGGAGGATGTCTGCGGCGTCGAACCACGGCTCGGTCTGGCGGGCGCGGAGGTCGGCCAGGGACATGCGGCCCTGCTCGGGGTGCCAGTCGAACGCACGCGCGTTGACCCGGAGCAGAGCGTCCTCGTCCTGCCCGACGACGAACCTGCGGACCGCGACGCCGTCGGGAAGCGGGACCGGCCCGGTCGGCAACGTTCCCGACGTGAGGTCCCGGCTCATCAGGACGAGCTCGCGCACGGGCTCGAGCCCGAGGCGCGCCGCGAGGCCCTGCGCTGCCGGGTCGCCGCCCTCGGCCCAGACGCGGATGCCGTCGGCGCCAGCCGTGCGGGCGGTGTCACGGGCCACGGCGACGAGCGTGGTGCCCACGCCGTGGCGACGGGCGAAGGGGTGCACCACGACCTCGACCGATGCTGCACCGGGTGCCCCGAGGTCGAGCTGTGCATAGCCGGCCAGGTCGTCCTCGGCGCGCACCAGGAGGTGATGGACGGGGGCGTCGTCCTGCGTGAGCCGGAGCAAGGGCTGCTCGCTCAGGGCGGGGCGTCCGTCGACGTGCTCGGCTGCGCGCGCGAGGCGCTCGACGGCCTCGGCGTCGGCGACCGCGAGGGGCCCGGTGACGTGCTCGACCTGATCGTTGTCCATCAGGCCATCCCATCACGGGGAGCGCTGGTCCGGCCTTCCGGTAGGACCGCTAGCGTCGCTCCATCCGACGAGAGGGGAAGCGCGTGGCTCAGATCAAGGTGTACGGCCGCGACACCGTGCTGCGACCGCTGCGGGAGGCGCTGTCCGACGTCGTGCACGCCGCTGCCGTCGACGTCCTCGGCCTGCCGGAGACCAAGCGCTTCCACCGGTTCTTCCCGATGAGCGCCGAGGACTTCCCGGTCCCCGAGGGACGCAGCGAGCGGTACACGATCGTCGAGATCCTCATGTTCGAGGGCCGGGAGACCGCCACGAAGAAGGCCTTCTACCAGCGCCTGTTTCGCGATTTCGAGCGGGAGCTGGCGATCGGTCCGGTGGATCTCGAGATCGTGATCGTGGAGACGCCGCGGCACGACTGGGGCATCCGCGGGCAGGCGGGGGACGAGCTGACGTTGAGCTATCGCGTCGAGCAGTGACGTCCGTCGAGGCGGATCGACGCTGCCGGCGACAGTCTCCGCAGGTCACGAGCCTGCCCCCGGAACCGGCGGAAATCAAGGGCCCACAGGCCCTTCCCTTCCCCGCCGGACAGGCGTAGAAATGGAGTCATAACAGCACATCGGAGCAGGCGGAACCCACGCGCGATCAGTCCACGCATAGGACCTGCGGATCGCGGGGCACTCCCCACACCGCAGTTAGCTGCACGCCTGATAGCCACCTGCTCGTGCTGACCGAACGGCGCTCCCTGCGGGGGCGCCGTTCGTGTCGTCTGCGCCCGGTGCAGCCGCCGACGCCCGCGTACCAGCACACTCTGGCTCGGGTGAGCCGAGCAGAACTGTGCTCGGGTGCGCGCGCGGAGCCTGTGCGACGCGAAGGCGCCACCGCGACGGGGTAGAAAGGTACCCATGAGCTCAGCGCCGAGTGTGTCGTCCTCCATCACCGCCCGCCTGCACGTCGAGGCCCGGCCCACGGTCGTCAGCGAGCTGACGACCGCGATCGAGGGCGCGGGTGGCCTGGTCACCGGCATCGACGTCACCGCCTCGGGGCACGAGCGCATCACCGTGGACGTCACGTGCGCGACCCGCGGGGACCAGCACGCCGAGGAGATCGTCGCGACGCTCGAGACGCTGCCGGGCGTCGTCGTCGACCGCGTGAGCGACCGGACGTTCCTGCTGCACCTGGGCGGGAAGCTGCGGATCGAGTCCAAGGTGCCGATCCGCAACCGCGACGACCTGTCGATGATCTACACCCCGGGCGTCGCGCGGGTGTGCGAGGCGATCGCCCGCCGCCCCGAGGACGCGCGGCGCCTCACCATCAAGCGCAACACCGTCGCGGTCGTCACCGACGGCACCGCCGTGCTGGGCCTGGGGGACATCGGACCCCTCGCGAGCCTGCCTGTGATGGAGGGCAAGGCCGCGCTGTTCAAGCGGTTCGCGGACATCGACGCGTTTCCCATCGCGCTCGACACGACCGACGTCGAGGAGATCGTGCGGACGGTCAAGGCGATCGCGCCGGTGTTCGCGGGCATCAACCTGGAGGACATCTCCGCGCCGCGCTGCTTCGAGATCGAGCGCCGGCTGCGCGACGAGCTCGACATCCCCGTGTTCCACGACGACCAGCACGGCACGGCGATCGTCGCGCTCGCGGCCCTGATGAATGCGCTGCGCGTGGTCGAGAAGGAGCTGCGGGCGGTGCGGATCGTGCTGTCCGGCGCGGGCGCTGCGGGCACCGCGATCCTCAAGCTGCTGCTGGCCGCGGGGGCGGGCGACGTCGTCGTGGCGGACATCGACGGCGTCGTGCACGTCGAACGGCCCGGGCTCGCGGAGAGCCTGCGGTGGACCGCGGAGCACACAAACCCCCGCGGGCTGTCCGGCACGCTCAAGGACGCGATGGTCGGAGCGGACGTCTTCATCGGCGTCTCGGCGCCGAACGTGATCGACGGAGACGACGTCGCGCGCATGGCTGAGGGCGCGATCGTGTTTGCGATGGCCAACCCGGCGCCCGAGATCGACCCGGTCGAGGCCGCCAAGCACGCCGCGATCGTGGGGACGGGCCGCAGCGACTTCGCGAACCAGATCAACAACGTGCTCGCGTTCCCCGGGGTGTTCCGCGGCCTGCTCGACGCGCAGTCGTCACGCATCACCGACGAGCTCCTGCTCGCCGCCGCGCAGGCGCTCGCCTCGACGGTCAAGCCGGAAGAGCTGAACCCGACCTACATCGTGCCGAGCGTCTTCAACCCCGACGTCACCACGGTGGTCGCGGAGGCCGTCGCCGCAGCCGCGAGGGCGGACGCGGAGCCCACCTGACCGGGGCTAGAGCCACGCGCCCCGGACGTGCTGGGGGCGCCAGCCCGCATCCGCCACCGGCACGCCCAGCTCGTGGGCAGCGCGCAGCGGCCAGTGCGGGTCGCGCAGGGCGCCGCGGCCGATCATCATCGCGTCGGCCGCGCCGTCGCGGAGCGTCTGCTCGGCCTGGGCGGCGGAGTCGATCATGCCGACGGCGCTCACCGGCAGCCCTGACGTCTCGCGGACCTCGCGTGCGGCGGGGACCTGGTAGCCCGGGCCCACGGGGATGGGGGCGACCACGTTGCCGCCCGTCGAGACGTCCACGAGGTCGACGCCGTCGAGGTCGGCGCAGACCTGCGCGACGTCGGCCACGGTGAGCCCGTCCTCGGTCCAGTCGGTCGCGGACACGCGCACGAGCACCGGCTTGTCCTGTGGCCACGCGGCGCGGACCGCAGCGACGGTCTCGTGCAGCAGGCGCGCGCGGTTCGCGAGCGTCCCGCCGTAGGCGTCGGTGCGGTGGTTCGACAGGGGCGAGAGGAACTGGTGCAGCAGGTAGCCGTGCGCGGCGTGCACCTCGACGACGTCGAAGCCCGCCTTGTGCGCGCGGCGTGCGGCGTCGGCGAACTGGCCGGGGACCTCCGCGACCTGCTCGGGCGTCATCTCCGCCGGTGGTGCATAGGAGGGGAACGCTTCGCCGGACGGGCCGAGCGTCGTCCAGCCGCCCTGGTCGGCCGGGACCGAGCCGCGGGAATCCGCCCACGGGCGGAAGGTCGAGGCCTTGCGGCCGGCGTGCGCGAGCTGCACCCCGACGGCAGCGCCCTGCGCGTGCACGACGTCGACGACGCGCGCCCATGCGGCCGTCTGCTCGTCGTTCCAGAGGCCCGCGTCGTCGGGCGTGATGCGCCCCTCGGGGACGACGGCTGTGGCCTCCGCCAGGACGAGCCCGAACCCGCCCTGCGCGCGGGCTCCCAGGTGCACCACGTGCCAGTCGTTCACGACGCCGTCGACGGCCGAGTACTGGCACATGGGCGCGAGCCAGACGCGGTTGCGCAGCGTGAGCCCGCGCAGGGTCATCGGCTGGAACAGCAGCGGGAGGAGCGAGGCGGGAGCGGGGGGCACGGCCGGGGCGGTTGCGGTCACGTCGCACGACAACGTCGGTAGCCGCCTGGCGCATTCCCGGCCCGGGCGTACAGTCCGTGTCCATGCCCGCCATCGTGATCGCCCAGCCGGGGACCACCGCGGCCGACGCGATCGTCCGGGACTACCTGACCGACGTCGCGTCCCGGTACTACGGGCGGCCCGCGAGCCGTGCCGAGGTCGACCAGGCCCTGCGCGACGAGCCGTACGGAGACCTGACGGCGCCCACGGGCGTCTTCCTGCTGGCCACCGACGGCGACGAGCCGGTCGCTTGCGCCGGCGCACGCTTCGTCGGCGACGTGGCGGAGCTGACGAAGATCTTCACCCGGCCGGCCTGGCGCGGGCATGGCCTGGGGGCGCTGCTGGTCGGGGCGCTCGAGGAGGCTGCGCGCGAGCACGGGGCGCGCACCGTGCGGCTGGACACCCGTGGCGAGCTCGCCGAGGCGTGCGCGCTGTACGAGCGGCTGGGCTACGCGCGCGTCACCGCGTTCAACGCAGATCCGTACTCGGACCGTTGGTATGCCAAGAGCCTGGAGCTGACGCCGTGACGAGCCCGGCCACCCGGTGCGCCGTCGTCGCGGGCGTCTCGTCGCCGGAGTAGACGATCTCCGTCGCCAGGGAGCGCGTCCCGGCGTCGTCGAGCCACTCGGCGAGCAGGTCGTGCCCGTCGTAGGTCCAGGTCGTGCCCTTGGACGCGAGGGACCGGGCGCGCAGCAGGGCCAGGGACTCGTCACGGTCGGCGGACGGCAGCAGCAGGACGACGCGCACCCCGGCCAGCGCGGCCCGCACCTGCGCCAGGTGCTCGGCCTGCGTGTAGGAGGTGTGCCCGGCGCCCAGGGCGAGCACCACAGCCGGATGGTCGCCGACGGCGCGGCTCACCGCGTGCGCCCGGGCCGGCTCCCACTCGCGCTCGGCGGGGATCCGTCCGACCTCGCCCACGCGGCGCACGAGCCGGTCGAGGCTCCACCCCACCTCGGCGTAGTACGGGTCCGCGACGGCGTCGATGTCGACGAATCCCGCGCCGAGCAGCGGTGCGAGCAGTTCTCCCACCGTGGACTTCCCGGCCGCGGCCGGGCCGACGAGGACGACGGCGGGGCCCGGGTTCATACCGCCACCGTGCCACACGGGCGTGCTGGGCCCAGGCACACGTGCCCATAGGTCCCACGAATCTGCCTGTGGGCGCCGTCACGCTGGAACGGTGCTGAGCATCGACGAGACCATGACACGCCAGGCGGAGACCGCAGCCACGAAGGTCGCCTTCACCCGCCGCCCCCTTGCGTACGCCGTGCAGGCGATGCTCGCGGGCTCCTACATCGGCGTCGCGGTCGTGCTGATGATGAGCGCGGCCGGACCGTTCCGCGCCGAGGGGTCTCCCGCGGCCCCGCTGGTCTCCGGCCTCGTGTTCGGTGTCGCCCTCACCCTCGTGTTCACGGCGGGCGGCGAGCTCGTCACGTCGAACATGATGACGCTCACCCAGGGCGCGTTCCGCCGCCTCATCACCTGGGGCGCCGCGGGCCGGACCATGGCGTTCGGGTTCTTCGCCAACATGGCGGGCGCCTTCGTGTTCGCAGCGATGGTGCACTTCACCGGCCTGCTGGAGCGCGGCAAGCCCGCCGGGGACATGCTCGCCGGCGTGCTCGCGGCCAAGGGGCACGAGTCGATCCCTGAGCTGTTCTGGCGTGGGGTGCTGTGCAACATGCTCGTCTGCCTCGCCATCTGGTCCACCGTCCGCCTCACGAGCGAGGGCGCGAAGCTGTTCACCATCTTCTGGTGCCTGCTGGCGTTCATCACCTCGGGCTTCGAGCACGTGGTCGCGAACATGACGAGCTTCGGCATCGGCCTGTTCAGCGGCATGCCCGAGACCAGCTGGGCGGACTTCGCCCGCAACATGACCACGGTGGGCCTCGGCAACCTGGTGGGCGGCGCCGTCGTCGTGGGCCTGGCCTACGCCGTGAGCGCGAGCCGGATGTCGCCGGTCGTCGCGGCGGCCGTCAAGGAGACCGTGCCCGCCGCCTGACACCCCGGTGTGATCTGCGCCACGCGGCGCTAGACTCGCGGCCAAGCCAGGACCAAGGTCCCGGCCGCACCAGAGTCGATGCGCACCGGAGGAGCACCCGTGACGAACGAGGCCGCAGCCCACGAGCCCAGCCTGGAGAACCTCCTCCACGAGAACCGGAGCTTCCCGCCCAGCGCCGAGTTTGCCGCGCAGGCCAACGGCACCCCGGACCTCTACGCCGACGCTCGGGCGGACCGCCTCGCGTTCTGGTCCCGCCAGGCCACCGAGCTCGTCTCGTGGCGCAAGCCGTTCACCGAGGTCCTCGACTGGTCGCAGGCGCCGGTGGCCCGCTGGTTCGCGGACGGCACCCTCAACGCGTGCTGGAACGCCGTGGACCGGCACGTCGTCGCCGGCCACGGGGACCGGGTCGCGATCCACTTCGAGGGCGAGCCGGGTGACACCCGCACGCTCACCTACGCGGACCTGCAGCGCGAGGTCTCCCGCGCCGCGAACGCCCTCGCCGCGCTCGGCGTGCATACGGGTGACCGCGTCGTGATCTACCTGCCGATGATCCCCGAGGCCGTCATCGCGATGCTCGCCTGCGCGCGCCTCGGGGCGCCGCACTCGCTCGTGTTCGGCGGCTTCTCCGCCGACGCCCTGCGCTCGCGGATCGACGACGCCGGCGCCCGCCTCGTGATCACGGCCGACGGTGGCTACCGGCGCGGGGCGGCCACGGCGCTCAAGCCCGCCGTCGACGACGCGCTCGCCCCGCGGGACGGCGTCGAGTCCACGGTCGAGCACGTGCTCGTCGTGCGGCGGACCGGCCAGGAGACCGCGATGGCCGAGCACCGCGACGTGTGGTGGCACGAGGCCACCGAGGTTGCCGACGTCCAGCACGAGCCCGTGTGGGTCGAGGCCGAGCACCCGCTGTTCATCCTCTACACCTCGGGGACCACCGGGAAGCCCAAGGGCATCCTGCACACCACGGGCGGCTACCTCACGCAGGCCGCGTACACCCACCGCTACGTCTTCGACCTCAAGCCGGAGACGGACGTCTACTGGTGCACGGCCGACGTCGGCTGGGTCACCGGGCACACCTACGTCACCTACGGCCCGCTCGTGAACGGCGCGACGCAGGTCATGTACGAGGGCACGCCGGACACCCCGCACCAGGGCCGCTGGTGGGAGATCGTCGAGAAGTACAAGGTGTCGATCCTCTACACGGCGCCCACGGCCATCCGCACGTGCATGAAGTGGGGCTCGGAGGTCCCCGCGAAGTTCGACCTGAGCTCCCTGCGCGTGCTCGGCTCGGTCGGCGAGCCCATCAACCCCGAAGCGTGGATGTGGTACCGCCGCGTGATCGGCGGCGACCGCTGCCCCGTGGTGGACACGTGGTGGCAGACGGAGACCGGCGCGATCATGATCTCCCCGCTGCCCGGCGTCACCCACGCCAAGCCCGGCTCCGCCCAGGTCCCGCTGCCCGGGATCGTCGCGGACGTCATCGACGACGAGGGCAAGCCCGTGCCCGACGGCGGCGGCGGGTACCTCGTGCTCACCGAGCCGTGGCCCGCGATGCTCCGCGGCATCTGGGGTGACCTGGAGCGGTTCAAGGACACCTACTGGTCGCGGTTCCCCGACATCTACTTCGCCGGTGACGGCGCGAAGAAGGACGAGGACGGCGACGTCTGGCTGCTCGGCCGGGTCGACGACGTCATGAACGTCTCCGGCCACCGCCTCTCCACCACGGAGATCGAGTCCGCGCTCGTGTCCCACGACGCCGTCGCGGAGGCCGCCGTCGTCGGGGCGCTGGACGAGACCACCGGCCAGGCCGTGGTCGCGTTCGTGATCCTGCGCGGCGAGGCTGCGGCGGCGCTCGAGGCGACCGGCGGCGACCAGGACGCGATCGTCGCCCAGCTCCGCGACCACGTCGGCAAGCAGATCGGACCGATCGCGAAGCCCAAGCGGATCCTCGTGGTGCCGGAGCTCCCCAAGACCCGGTCGGGCAAGATCATGCGCCGCCTGCTGCGCGACGTCGCCGAGAACCGCGCCGTCGGGGACGCGACCACGCTCGCGGACGCGTCGGTGATGGCCTTGATCTCGACCGGTCTGAACAAGCCGAAGGCCTGAGGAGGCACCATGGCGCTGCGCTGGTACTCGACCGTGATCGACTGCCACGACGTCGCCGCCCAGGCAGACTGGTGGGCGCAGACGCTCGGCTGGAAGGTGGCCTACGCCGACGACGACGAGGTCACCCTCGTCCCGGCGCACGCCTCCGTGGAGCTCGTCCGGGCGACGCCCTGGGCACAGGTGCCGCCAGGTCTCGTGTTCGTCCCGGTCCCCGAGGGCAAGAACGTCAAGAACCGCCTGCACATCGACCTCGCGCCGCACCTGACCGACGACCGTGACGCCCTGATCGCCGAGCTCCTCGAGCGAGGTGCCACGCGGGTCGACGTCGGGCAGGACGCCGACGAGGTCACCTGGGACGTCCTCGCCGACCCGGAGGGCAACGAGTTCTGCGTGCTGTCCTCCCGGGAGGTCTGAGCCAGGTCCCCGGGCGCTGCCCCGCCTGGTGGCGATGTCGGCGTGATGATGCATGATCGGTCCATGACGCTCATCGGAGAGCTCGTGCCTGAAGCCATCGACCTGGCTCGCACCTGGCTCGACGCCACTGCCCACGGGGAGACCCCCCGCGAACGCCGCACCACCGGACGCCTTGCTGCGCTGGTCTCCGACCCGGCGGGCCTCGAGCTCGCCGTGCGGTTCGTGGACCGGGTCGCCCGGCCCGACGACCAGCGTGTCGCCGCGCACGAGCTCGCCGCGATGGCGAGCCTGACCTCGGCTGCCGGGAGCTTCCTGGGTCCTGTGGACCGGGCGCTGCTCGGCCTGGGTTCTCGGCTCGCGCCCGTGCTGCCCGGCGTCGTCGTACCAGCCGCGCGGGTGCGCCTGCGCCAGCTCGTCGGGCACCTGGTGGCCGACGCCGGGCCCGGCCTGGGCGCGCACCTCGCCCGCACGCGCGCGGAGGGCTTCGGCCTGAACGTGAACCTGCTGGGTGAGGCCGTCCTCGGGGAGGCCGAGGCGCAGCGGCGCGCTGAGCGCGTCCGTGCGCTGATCGAGCGCCCCGACGTGGACTACGTCTCGCTCAAGACGTCCGCGATCGTCAGCCAGCTGTCCACCTGGGACCTGGCGGGCAGCGTCGACCGCGTCGTCGACCGCGTGCTGCCGCTGTACCGCGCGGCTGCTGCGTCGTCGGGCACCTTCCTCAACCTCGACATGGAGGAGTACCGCGACCTCGAGCTCACCCTCCAGGTGTTCGAGCGGATCGCCCTGGAGGACGACCTGCTGGACCTCCCCATGGGCATCGTCCTGCAGGCGTACCTGCCGGATTCCGCGGGGGCGTTCGACCGGCTCGTCGGCCTCGCCCGGCGGCGCGGCGCGCGGGGCGGTGCGGCGCTCAAGGTGCGCCTGGTCAAGGGCGCGAACCTCGCGATGGAGCGCGTCGAGGCCGAGGTGCACGGCTGGCAGCAGGCGCCGTACCCGGCCAAGCCCGGCGTCGACGCGAGCTACGTGCGGCTCGTCGACCGGGCGCTCGACCCGGCGACGTCGGGCGTGCTGCGCGTGGGCGTCGCGAGCCACAACCTGTTCCACGTCGCGCTCGCGCACCTGCTCGCGGAGCGCCGGGGCGTGGCCGACGCGCTCGACATCGAGATGCTGCAGGGCATGGCGCCCGCCCAGGCTCGCGCCGTGCGGGCCACCGTGGGCCGCGTGCTGCTCTACACCCCGGCGGTCGCGGCCCGGGACTTCGACGTCGCGATCTCCTACCTGGTGCGTCGCCTCGAGGAGAACGCGGCCGAGCAGAACTTCTTGCACGCCATGTTCGCGGGGGGCGCCCCGGCCGGCGAGCATGGGGGCTCTGCGACGAGCCAGGCGAGCGCGATGGACCGCCAGGAGGCGGCGTTCCGCGCGTCGGTCGCCCACAGCGCGACGGTGTCCGCCGAGCCGCGACGCCGTGAGCGCGAGGTGCACGAGCTGGAGCCGGGCGAGTTCGCCAACGCCGAGGACTCCGACCCCACGCTCCCGCCCGTACGCGCGATGGCGGCCGACGCCGTCAGCCCGCGCACGGCCGAGCGGCTCGCGGCGACCGTCCCGCCCGCGACGGTCATCACGACCACGGCCGACGTCGACGCCGCCGTCGCGCGCGCCGAGGCCGTCCGGGAGACCTGGGCTGCCACACCGGTGGACGTGCGCGCGGCTGTGCTGCGGCGCGCCGCGGTCCACCTGGAGGAGGCGCGCGCCGACCTCGTCGCGACCGCCGTGCACGAGGCCGGCAAGACCGTCCCCGAGGTCGACCCCGAGGTCAGCGAGGCGATCGACTTCGCGAACTACTACGCGGCGCGCGCCCCCGACCTCGAGGCCGACCCGGACGCGGCGTTCGTGCCCGACGGCGTCACGCTCGTCACCCCGCCGTGGAACTTCCCCGTCGCCATCCCGACCGGGTCGGTGCTGGCGGCGCTCGCGGCGGGCTCGCCGGTCCTGATCAAGCCCGCCCCGCCGACGCCGCGGTGCGTGCAGGTCGCGATGGATGCCGTGCACCGGGCGCTCGACGACCACGGCCTGCCCCGCGACGTCGTCCAGGTTCTGCTGTCGCCCGAGGGCGAGGTGGGGCGGCACCTGGTCACGCACCCCGGCGTCGCGCGCGTGCTGCTCACCGGCTCGATCGAGACGGCCGCGCTGTTCGCGGGCTGGCGGCCCGAGCTCGACGTGCTCGCGGAGACGAGCGGCAAGAACGCGCTGATCGTGACGCCGTCGGCAGACGTCGACCTCGCGGTCGCGGACGTCGTGCGCGCGGCGTTCGGGCACGCGGGGCAGAAGTGCTCGGCCGCGTCGCTGCTGATCCTCGTCGGGTCAGCCGGGCGTTCTGATCGCCTGCGCCGTCAGCTCGCTGACGCCGTCACCTCGCTGGCCGTCGGCCCCGCCACGGACCTGGCGACCGTGATGGGCCCGCTGACGGAGCCGGCGTCGGGCAAGCTGCTGCGCGCCCTGACCACGCTCGACGACGGCGAGTCCTGGCTCGTGCAGCCGCGCCGACTCGACGACGAGGGTCTGCTGTGGACGCCCGGCGTGAAGTTCGGTGTGCGGCCTGGGTCGTTCTTCCACCTCACCGAGGTGTTCGGGCCCGTGCTCGGCGTCATGCGCGTCGAGACCCTCGACGAGGCGATCGCGCTGCAGAACCAGGTGACGTTCGGGCTCACGGGCGGCATCCACTCGCTCGACGCTGGCGAGATCGCGCACTGGCTGGACCGGGTCGACGTCGGCAACGCCTACGTGAACCGGCACATCACCGGGGCGATCGTGCGCCGGCAGCCCTTCGGCGGCTGGAAGGCCTCCACGGTCGGACCAGGCGCGAAGGCGGGCGGACCACACTACGTCGCCCAGCTCGGCACGTGGACGGACGCGCCAGCGGTTCCCGCGCGCACGGACGACGCCGCTGGATGGCTCGCGCGGGCGCAAGCTAGCGACGCGGCGTGGTGGGACGAGGAGCTCTCCCGCGAGCACGACCCGAGCGCGCTCGTGGCCGAGGCGAACGTGCTGCGATACCGGCCGGTCCCGGGCCTCACGGTCCGGGTGGGTGCAGACGCGCTCCAGGTGGAGGTCGAACGCGTGCTCGCCGCGGCGCGGACCGCGGGCGTGCCCGTCGAGGTCAGCCGCGTCGCGGACGAGGCCGACGACGCGTTCGCGCAGCGGGTCGCGCGCGGTCGGGTCAGTGGTCGCATCCGCGTCGTCGGGCGTTCGTCTGGGCTGCGGGAGGCCGCGGCGAGCCGCGTGGGTGAGGTGACCGTGCTCGATCAGCCGGTGGTGGCGAGCGGTCGGCGCGAGCTCCTCGCGATGGTCCGGGAGCAGGCCGTGTCACGCACCCGGCACCGCTTCGGTCACGTCAGCGACGACGCCGGCGCAGTGCCCACCAGGTGACGGCGGCCGCGGTCGCGAGCGTCGCCGTCACCGCGACGGCGGACCGCGACCGCGGACCGAACGCGCGCAGGGCGACCGGCCGGGAGAACGTCAGCGTCCCCCAACCCTCGTCCTGCGCGAGCCGACGCAGGGTGCGGTCGGGGTTCACGACGAAGCCGTGGCCGACGGTCGAGAGCATCGGGGCGTCAGTGATCGAGTCGGAGTACGCGTAGCAGGCCTCGAGGTCGTAGTTGTGCACGGTCGCGAGCTGCACGATCGCCGATGCCTTGTTGTCGCCGTAGGCGTAGAAGTCGATCTCGCCGGTGTAGCGGCCGTCCTCCACGTGCATGCGGGTCGCGATCACGTGGTCGGCGCCCAGCGCGGCGGCGATCGGCTCGACGACCTCCTGCCCGGACGCGGAGACGATCACGACCTCGCGCCCCGCGGCGTGGTGCTGGGCGATCAGGTCGACGGCCTCGGCGTAGACGTAGGGGTCGATGAGGTCGTGCAGCGTCTCTTCGACGATCTGGCTGACCTGCTCGACGTCCCAGCCCGCCGCGAGGGTCGACAGCACGGCACGCATGCGCTCGGTCTGGTCGGCGTCGGCGCCGCCCACCATGAACAGGAAGTGCGCGTACGCGCTGCGCAGCATCGCCCGGCGGGAGATCAGCCCTCCCGCGAAGAACGGACGCGAGAACGCCGACGTCGAGGACGTCGCGATGATCGTCTTGTCCAGGTCGAAGAACGCCGCAGCCGGTCGGTGCGCCGGGGCGTGCTGGATGGTCTGGTGGTGCCTGTCGCTGGTCGGCTCGGTCACAAGAGCGAGCCTATGCCGTCGGGCGGGAGACGGCTCTGGCAGCATCGGGTCATGGAGGCGTTGCTGCGCATCGAGCACCGACCGCCCGGCGGCGACGTCGGGCAGCTCGACCCTGACCAGGGGCGTGCGCTGCTCGCGCTGCTGCTGCCTGACGTCCAGCGCGTCGAGGTCGGGTTCTGGTGCGGGAAGCAGACGAACGCGGCATGTCGGCTGACGGCGCCGTGGCGCGCGGACGGGTGGCAGATCGACGCGGCGCTCGCGCCGCGGAGCGAGGTCGTGTGGGGGTTCCAGCTCGCGGTGACCGAGGTCGAGGCTGACGGTCCGGCGCTGGCGCGCGCGCTCGGCGTCGTGCTTACCGGCTTCTCCGACGACCTGGAGTGGCCCACCCTCATCCGCGGCGCCCGGTGGGAGACGTACTCCGATCCCGATGCTGCGGCGACCACGGTGCGCGGTGCACCGGAGCTCGTCGACCGCCTGCGCGGGGCGCGCGCGCTCGATCTCGCGCGCTAGTCCGGCGTCCTCCACAGCACCCTCGGCGGGCCGCTCCGTCCACAGGACCGGTGGTCGTGCCCCTGCCCGAGGAGCGAGCGGGCCAGGCTCGCCTGCGGAGGTGGGTCGTGGGACGGGTGATCGGGGTGTGCGGGGCGCGCGGCGGCGTGGGGACGAGTGTGCTCGCCGCGGGCCTCGCCCGGGCGGGGGCGCGACGCGGGCCGGTCGCACTGGTCGACCTCGACGCGGGCGGCGGAGGTCTGGACGTCCTGCTGGGCGTCGAGGATGTGCCGGGGCCGCGGTGGCCCGACCTGCGACTGGCCCGAGGCATCGTGCCGGGAGCCGAGGTCCTCGAGCTGCTCCCGCTCTGGGGTCAGGTGCGCGTGCTGAGCGCGGACCGGCGGCGCCCGGCCGCGCCCGAGGGCGAGGTGGTCCGGGACGTCGTCGCGTCGCTCGCCGACCACGCCGACGTCGTCCTGGACCTAGCGCGACTGCGCGACTGGACGGACGTGGCGGCCCGGTGTGACGACGTCGTGCTCCTCGCCACGGGGGACGTGCCCGCGGTGGCGGGTGCGAGCGCACTCCTTGGGCGCCTGGGGCCGGGGCGCGTCCCGAGGCTCGTGGTGCGCACGGGGGGAGCGCTCGACGCCGGGACGGTCGGCCGGGCGTTGGGGCTGCCGGTCGCCCACGAGCTGCGCCCGGACCGGACGCTGCCCGGGGCCGTGACGCACGGCGCGGGGCCCTGCGGGCGACGGCTCGACCGCGCCGCGAAGGTCCTGGGGGAGCAGGTGCGCGGTGGTCGATGAGCTGGCAGGTCTGCTGCCGGACGTGCGCCGCCGCGTCGGCCTCGCCCCCGACGTGGCGCTCGCGGAGCACGTGCGCGCCGTGCTGCACTCCCGCGGCGTCGTGCTCGGGGGTCTCGCCCTCGACCGGGCGGTGCGCGCCGCGAGCGCCGAGCTCTTCGGCGCGGGGCCCCTGCAGGGGCTGCTCGACGACCCGGCGACGACGGACGTGCTGGTCAACGGGCCGCGCGACGTCTGGGTGGACCGAGGTGGCGGTCTGGTCCGGGCCGACGTCGACCTCGGGACCGACGCGCAGGTGCGCGAGCTCGCCGTCCGCCTGGCCGCCGCCGGAGGCCAGCGCCTGGACGACGCTAGCCCCATGGTCGACGCGCGGCTGCCCGACGGCACGCGGCTGCACGCGGTCGTGCCGCCCGTCTGCGAGCGCGGGGCGCTGATCTCGCTGCGAGTGCTGCGCACGGGGACACTGCGCCTGGAGGATCTGCGGGCCGGCGGGGGCGTGCCGCCGTCCTGGGATCCCGTGCTGCGTGCGCTCGTCGCGGCGCGCGCCAACGTCCTGGTCACCGGCGCCACCGGGACGGGCAAGACGACGCTGCTCGGCGCGATGCTCGGCCTCGTCCCCGCCGGGGAGCGAGTGGTGTGCATCGAGGAGGCGCGCGAGCTCGCCCCTACGCACCCGCACGTCGTGAGCCTCGCGGCCCGCCGGGCGAACGTCGAGGGGGCCGGGCGCGTGGAGCTCGCGGACCTGGTGCGGACGTCCCTACGGATGCGACCGGACCGGATCGTGCTGGGCGAGTGCCGCGGGGCGGAGGTCCGCGAGATGCTCATGGCGCTCAACACCGGGCACGACGGCGGCTGGGCGACCCTGCACGCGAACGCGCCCGCCGACGTGCCCGCCCGCCTCGACGCTCTCGCGGGCCTGGCGGGCATGACCTCGGCCTCGATGGCCACGCAGGCCGCCAGCGCCCTGGACGCCGTGCTGCACCTGCGACGGGTCGCCGGTCGGCGGTTCGTGAGCGACGTGGCGGTCGTCGACCGCGGCCCTGACGGCGGCCTACGGGTCGAGCCGGCGCTGCAGTGGCGTCCCGGGGCTGAGCCGACCGTCACTACCCGGTGGGGCGAGCTGGCCGGGCGCATCGGGATCGGCCGGTGAGCGCCGGGGTCGGGGTGCTCGTCGGGCTCGCGGTCCTGGTTGGTTCCGGAGCGGCCCTGGGGCGCACGAGTGTGCTCGTGGAGCGAACGGGGCGCGGGGGGCTCTTGGCACCGTTGCGTCGAGCCCGGCCGCAGTCCGACGACGGCGAGCGCACCCTCGAGACGGTCACGACGGCCGTGGCGGCGCTGCTGCGCTCCGGGACCGCGCCGGCGCAGGCCTGGTGGACCGCGGTGCGAGTCCCTGCTGACCATCGCGGGGTACCCGATGCGGACGCGCTCGTCGACGCCGTCGCGGGAACGTCGCGCCGACGCCGAGGGCACGACGCCGGACTGCGCCGGCAGGCCGCCGGGGTCGTCGCGGCCTGCGCGGTCGCCGCCGAGGTGGGGGCGTCGCTGGCGCCGGTGCTCGACGCCGTGGGGAGCGCCGTCGTCGTCGCCGAGGAGGAGCGCGCAGCCCGGGAGGGGGCCCTCGCCGGGCCCCGGGCGACGGCTCGGCTGCTCGGGTGGTTGCCGGTCGGGGGCCTCGTCGTCGGCACGCTGCTCGGCGTGGACCTGCCGGGCGTGGTCGTGGGCGGCGGGCTCGGGGCGACGAGCCTGGTCGCCGGGCTGGTGCTCATGGTCGCCGGGCGGGCGTGGACGCGTCGGCTGGTCGCGCGGGCGGCGGGGGAGCGGGACGGCCGTGGGCGGTGAGGGGGTGGCGTGGGCGAGCGGGATCGTCGTCGGCCTCGTCGCGTGGGGCGTCGGCGGGGGGGCGCGCGGGCTCGTGGCGCGCAGACGCGCGGACCCGCGAAAGCCTCAGGGCGAGCGGCAGCGCCCGGGCGGGCGGGTCAGCGTCGCCCCGGAGGTGCCGGTCGTCGTCGTGCTCGCGCTGCTCGGGGCCGCGACCCAGGCCGGTGCTGCGCTCCCCCGGGCGCTGCAGGTCGTCGGCCGCGCCGTCGGGGATCCCACGCTCGAGCGGGTCGGTGGTGCGCTGGTCCTCGGCGCCACCTGGGAGGCGGCCTGGGAGGGCGTGCGTGGCCGCGTCGTCGCGGACGCGCTCCGGGACGCCTGGACGTCGGGCGCGGCGCCGTCGGGTGCGCTCGCTTCGGCGGGGTCCCGGCTGCGGCGCGGCGCTGCCGCACGGGCCAAGGTCGCTGCGCAGCGGCTCGGCGTCCAGCTCGTGCTGCCGCTCGGGCTGTGCCTGCTGCCCGCGTTCGTGCTGGTCGGGCTCGTCCCGGTGCTGCTGTCGCTCGGCGTCGGGCTGCTCGGGTGAGCGGTTCCGGTTGCTGGGCCGCGCGTGGCGTCGTTGTATCGATGTCATGGCACAGGCACGCAGATCCCGGCGCTCCCTCGACGGACCGGACGTCGCCCACCAGGTCCCCGACGGCGTCGACGACGCGACCGTCGAGGCGGTCGGGCAGCTCACTGCCGCGCTCGAGGTCGTCGAACAGGCCCGTGGGATGCTCTACGGCTTCCACCGGATGACGGGCCGCGCTGACAACGACCTGCGCGACGCGATCGACGCCCTCGAGGATGCCGGGCACGGCGAGCTCGCGGGGCGGCTGCGCGAGGACCTGTTCGGGCGCAACGTGCTGCAGCGGCGGTGGACGTTCCAGATCGTCGAGGACTACGACGACCACTACTGGGAGCCGTTCCGCACCATGGAGCGCACGGTGCGCGAGGAGCTCATGGAGGGCCGGCGGCACGTGTACGAGGCGCAGCTCAAGGAGCGCAACCGCACCCACGGGCGTCCCGGCCACGAGGCGCGCCCCGCAGAGGACGAGTAGGTCTCGACGCGCGGCGAGCCATGCTGTTGGATCGGCAGATGGTTCACGAGCTCACGTCCCCGCCCAAGGCCGCGCCCGGCGACAAGGTCGCTGTCCTGTCCCCGTCTTTCGCCGCTCCGGGCTTCGCGCCGGCGCTCCACGAGCAGGCGATGCGCCGCCTGGCCGACCTCACCGGGCTGGTCCCCGTCGAGTTCCCGACGACGAGGCGGCTCGGGGCGTCTGCGGCGGACCGCGCCGCGGACCTCAACGCGGCCTTCGCCGACCCGGAGATCCGCGCGGTGCTCGCGACCGTCGGCGGGGACGACCAGATCACGGTGATCGGGCACCTCGACCCCGCGCTCGTGCGCGCCGACCCCAAGCCGTTCCTCGGCTACAGCGACAACACCAACCTGCTGGCGTGGCTCTGGAACCAGGGGGTCTCCGGCTTCTACGGCGGGTCCACCCAGGTGCACCTGGGCGCCGGACCTGAGGTGGACGACGTGCACCTGCGGTCCCTGCGCGCGGCGCTGCTCACCGGTGAGCGGCTCGAGATCACCGAGCCCGGCGAGTCGGAGGACTTCGGCAAGGACTGGAAGGACCCCGCCGCCCTCACCGAGCACGGTGAGCGCGAGGCGACCGAGCCGTGGACGTGGGCGGGGCCGTCCCGCGCCGTCACCGGCCGGACCTGGGGCGGGTGCGCGGAGGTCGTCCAGTGGATCCTCACCGCCGGGCGTTTCGCCACGGACCCCGCCGTCGTCGAGGGCGGCGTGCTGCTCCTCGAGACGTCTGAGGAGCTGATCCCCGCTCTGGAGCTGGGTCGCATCATCCGGTCCCTCGGGGAGCGTGGCGTGCTGGCCGCGGTCGACGCCGTCGTCGTCGCCCGACCGCCCACGACGAGCTTCGAGGTGAGCCGCACGGCCGCCGAGCGCGCGGCCAAGCGCGCTGAGCAGTGCGACGCCGCGATCGACATGGTGCAGCGGTACAACCCCGACGCCGTCATGGTGGTGGGCGTGCCGTTCGGGCACACTCGGCCGCAGTGGATCCTGCCCTACGGCGGGACGGTCACGGTCGACGGCGCCCGGCGGAAGGTGTGGGCCGACTACTCCTGAGCGGCCGCCAGGCCCACCACGGTCGCTCGCGGGGGGACACGACGGTTGAGGCGCTCGGACAGCAGGAGGCCGAGCCCGGCGAGCGCGCCGACGAACAGCGGGAAGAGCCACATCCCGGCCCAGGTCGCGAGCACCCCGAACAGCGGCGGCGCGAGGGTCGAGCCCGTGTAGGCCGCGGCCATCTGGATGCCGATGATCGCCTGCGAGTTCTGGCGCCCGAAGTTCGCGGGCGTGGAGTGGATGATCGCGGGGTAGATGGGCGCGGCGCCCAGCCCGGCGATCACGAGCCCGGCGAGGGCCAGCACGTCGGTCTCCAGCGGGAGCACGAGCATGACGGCGCCGACCGCGACGGCGACGAAGCCGCCGCGGATCAGCCGGCGGTCGCCGACGCGGTCGGCGAAGAACCCGGCGAGGAAGCGTCCGCCGGTCATGCCCAGCAGAAACAGCGAGGCGAACGCTGCTGCCGTGGCCGGGTCGACCCCGCGCTCGGTGACCAAGAACGTCGAGGCCCACAGGAACGAGGTGGTCTCGAGCGCGCAGTAGGCGAAGAAGGCCCCGAGGACGAGCTCGACGCCGGGGATCCGCAGCGCGCGGGCGATCGGGACGTGCGTGCTGCCCTGTCCTGACGGCGAGCCCTCAGCGTCGTCGGCCGCGTCGTCGGCGTCCTGCGCCGCTCGCCTGACGGGGTTGACCTTGCCCCACAGCGGCACGCTGACGAGCAGGACGAACGTGAGCACGACCTGGATCAGCCCGACGACGCGATAGGCGCTCGTCCACCCGAGGTCGGCGGTCAGGGCGTAGCTCATGATGAACGGGCTGATCGACGCACCGACGCCCCAGAAGCTGTGCAGCCAGTTCATGTGCCGGGCTGCGTAGTGCAGGGCGACGTAGTTGTTCAGGGCCGCGTCGACTGCGCCGGCGCCGAGGCCATAAGGGATGGCCCACAGGCACAGCATCCAGAAGGAGCCGGAGAACGAGAAGCCCACCATCGCGATCGCGGTCAGCGCGACGCTGACCGCGGTGACGGTGCCGACGCCGAACCGGCGGGTGATCCGCTCGGACGCGAGGCTCGAGGCGATCGTGCCGCTGGCGATGATCATCGTCACGATCCCGGCGAAGGCGACGGGGACGCCGAGGTCCTGGTGCATGACCGGCCATCCGGCGCCGACGAGGGCGTCGGGGAGCCCGAGGCTGACGAAGGCGACGTAGATGATCGCCAGGAGGAGCGAGTACACGGCGGGGAGGTCTCCGAGGTGGCAGGGGCACGTGGGTGAGGTCGACTCGATCATCGCCGACGACGCAGCGTCGTCCACATCTTCGCGCGCTGAACGGTCGTCCACCGATCCGGGCGGGCCGGCGCCATGGCGTGGCCCGATGGCGGCAGCGTGTGCGCACCAGCCCTCGTCCGAGGGTGCGACACGAAGGAGCCGACCATGACGACACGACTGATCCGGTCCGAACGAGCGCGGTCTGCGAGGCCGGGCGTGCCGGAGCTCCAGGGCGCCCCGGGAGCCCGCGGCGCCTGTGCCCGGCTGCACGCCTGGGCCGGAGCGCGAGCCGCTGCCGTCCGGGTCCGCGGCGACGCCGGCCTCGCCACCGCCGAGTACGCGATCGCGACCGTCGCCGCGTGCGGTTTCGCGGGGCTGCTGGTGGCGATCATGAAGAGCAGCGAGGTGCGCGGCATGCTGCTGTCCATCATCAAGAGCGCGCTCTCGCTCGGCTGAGGCGGCGGGTGATGAGACGGCTGCGGGGAGACCGCGGGGCTGTGACCGCCGAGATCGCGCTCGCGCTCCCCGCAGTCGTCCTCGTCCTGCTGGTGGTGCTCTCGGTCGGGGCGGCGGGGATCGCGCAGCTGCGCGCGACGGACGGGGCGCGCGTCGCGGCGCGGGCGGTCACAGCGGGGTACGACGACGCCGAGGCAGCCGCGCAGGCACGTGCGGTCGCGGGGGAGGGGGCGAGCGTCGCTGTCGTGCGCGACGGGGAGTGGGTGCGCGTGACCGTGCGGCGTCCGCTGGGAGCGAGCTGGACCCCGGCGGCGGGCCTGCGGGCGAGGGCCACGGCGGTGGCGCGGGTAGAGCCGTGAGGGATGGGGTGTCTCGCGCTGGCGATCGCGGCTCTGGCTCGGTGCTCGTGCTGGCCGTGATCGCGGTCGCGCTCGCCCTGGCGCTCGGGCTCGGCCTGGTCGCCCGCGCGCACGTCGCGCGGGTCGGTGCGGAGTCCGCGGCCGACCTCGCGGCGCTCGCGGCCGCGACCGCGCTGGCACGCGGCGGCGACGCGTGCGCGACGGCGCGGGACGTCGCCACGAGCAACGGTGCGGAGATCGTCCGCTGCGACACCGAGGGCACGGGTGCGGTGCAGGTCGAGGTCAGCCGCGACGTGCCGATGCTCGGCCGGGCGACCGCTCAGGCGCGCGCAGGCCCGTCCTGGCTGCGGGAGGACGGGTGAACAGCGCCCTCGCCAGCCGGCGCGAGCGCGAGCACGGCATCGAGCAACCGCACCGCGGCGTCCTTCTCGAGGGGGGAGTTCTGGGTGCCGCACTTGGGGGACTGGACGCACGCCGGGCAGCCGGCCGCGCACGGGCAGGAGGCGATCGCGTCCCGGGTCGCCCGCAGCCATGTCTCGGCCAGCTCGTAGCCGCGCTCAGCAAAGCCCGCGCCGCCCGGGTAGGCGTCGTAGACGAACACCGTCGCCGCGCCCGTGTCGATGTGCAGCGCCGTCGAGACCCCGCCGAGGTCCCAGCGGTCGCACGTCGCGAGCAGCGGGAGCAGGCCGATCGCGGCGTGCTCGGCCGCGTGCAGGGCGCCCGGCGCGAGGTCGCCGGTGACGCCCGCAGCCTCGAGCAGCGCAGCGTCGGCGGTCCACCACACGGCCGTCGTGGTCAACGAGCGCTCGGGCAGGTCGAGCTCGAACGAACCCAGCACCTCCATGCCCGGCAGCCGTCGCTTCTGATAGCTGACGACCTGCGTGGTCACGTCGACCTCACCCAGCCCCCACCCCACCTGGCCGCGACCGTCCGGCGTGGGGACGCCGTCGTCGGCTCCCCACGTGCGCTCCTGGGCGACGTGCTGCACGGCGATCGACGTGACGTCGTGCGACCACGTGCCGTAGTCGACGTCCTTGCGGTGCACGAGCGCGACGTGGTCGGCGAGGTCGAGCTCGTCCACGACGAAGCTCGCACCCTGGTGCACGTACACCGCCCCGGGGTGCACGGCGCCGTCGGCCCCGCCCGCGTCGACCGTCCCGAGCAGGCGGCCGGTCGCGCCCTCGACCACGCGCACCGGCTCGCCGCCGGAGCCGCGCAGGTCAGTCATGCCCGCGGCGTTGCCCGGATGGGTCCAGAACCAGCCCGCCGGCCGACGCCGCAGCGCGCCCTTGGCGACGAGCACGTCGAGGACCTCCGCGGCGCGCGGGCCGAAGCTCGTGACCTCGTCGGGCCGGATCGGCACCTCGGCGGCGGCCGCGCAGAGGTGCGGCGCGAGGACGTACGGGTTGCCTGGGTCGAAGACCGTCGCCTCGAGCGGGGCGTCGAACACGGCCTCGGGGTGGTGCACGAGATAGGTGTCGAGGGGGTCCTCGCGGGCGATGAGCGCGACGAGGCCGTCGGCGCCCGCGCGCCCGGCACGCCCGGCCTGCTGCCAGATCGACATGCGCGTGCCCGGCCACCCGACGATCAGCACCGCGTCGAGCCCGGAGATGTCGACGCCGAGCTCGAGCGCGTTCGTCGTCGCGAGCGCCCGCAGCGCACCGGTGCGGATGGCCTGCTCGAGCGCCCGGCGCTCCTCGGGGAGATACCCGCCGCGGTAGGCCGCTACGGCGTTCGCCAGCGCCGGGGTGTTGGCGGACAGGACGCGGCCGGCGTGCAGGGCGACGGACTCCGCCCCTCGCCTGGACCGCGTGAACGCGAGGGTCCGCGCCCCGGCGGCCGTGAGGTCGGCGAGCAGGTCCGCGGCCTCGGCGGTCGCGCTGCGGCGGGGACGCTCGACCACCTCGTCGGGCGGGGTCTCGACCCACCACTCGTCGGCGTCCCGGCCGGGCGCGGCGGCCACGAACCCGTCCATCCCGTCGACGTCGGGCAGGACCGGGGGCTCCCAGAGCGCGAACGTCTTGCGCCCGGCCGGGGAGGTGTCGCCGACGACGGCGCGCACCTTGCCCGGGGCGACGCCGATCAGGCGGGCGGCGCTGACATCCGGCTCGGCCGTGGTCGCCGACGCGACGACGAACACCGGATCCGGCGCGCCGTAGTACGCGGCCAGGCGCCGCAGCCGTCGCAGCACCAGGGCGACGTGCGCCCCGAACACCCCGCGGAACGCGTGCCCCTCGTCGACGACGACGTAGCGCAGCGACCGCAGGAACCGGACCCACCGGCCGTGGTTGCTCAGCAGCGAGAAGTGCAGGAAGTCGGGGTTGGTCAGCACGACGTCGGCGTGGTCCTGGACCCACACGCGCTCCGCGAAGGGAGTGTCTCCGTCGCACGTGGCGACCCGGACGTCCCGGGTGCCCGCTGCGTCGAGCAGGCGGGTCAGCGCGGCGGACTGGTCGGCCGCGAGCGCCTTGGTGGGGCACAGGTACAGGACGCTCGGGCGGCGTCGGACGTTCTCGATCCGGCCGTGGTCGCGCTGCTCGGCGCGCACGGCCGTGAGCGCGGGAAGCCAGAACGCCATCGACTTGCCGGACCCCGTGCTCGTGCCGAGGGCGACGTGCGAGCCGCACCATGCGGCGTCGGCGGCCTCCACCTGGTGCTGCCAGGGGCGCGTGACGCCGAGCGCGGTGTAGCCAGCGACGAGGTCGGGGTCGGCCCACTCGGGCCACGGCGCGGTCGTCCCCGCGCGCGCGGGCAGGTGCCGCAGGTGCGTGAGGCTCTCCGCCCGCCGGCCCCCGGCCAGCAGCACGTCGAGCAGATCCTCAGGCCCAGGCACGCCGCCCATCCTCCCACCCGTCCACGCGTGTCCGGGATTCGGACGCATGGTGCGAATCGTTGACACCTTCCCGCGCGGGCGCTTACGGTCGCGGCACGTCAACGATCAAGGAGCGCCCCATGCTGCACGCCACGAGGACACGCACCAACGCGTTCATCCCTCGCGCGGCGATGTGCATGCCCGCTCCTGCGATGTGCTGTATGTCCGCCGGCCTCACGTCCGGCTGTCAGCTCTGAGCCTCCTCCTCACCTGACTCTTCGCGGCGCTCCACGCGCCCCTCGACGGCTCTGACCGTCCTTCCGGCACCACGGCGCCACCCGGCGCCCGCGCACTGACGCGCACCTGTGCACAGGTCTCCCGCACCGGGGGACCGCGTCCGACGACGTCCGCCCAGGTCCCGGTCCCGGCTCACCCCCACGTGACGGCGCCCGAGCGCGCCCACCCCCGAGAGCGAGCACACCCGCATGTCGATCGACGCCCCCCTCAGCCCTGCCGCCCACGCCACCCGAACCCGTGCCGCCCGCACCGCTGGCGCCCGCAGCACCGCACCTCGCCCGTCCCGCAGCCGCACGGCGCGCTCCGACGCCGACGACGCCCAGGTCGCCCGCGAGCTGCTCGCCGCCCTGACGACCCCGGAGTCCGCCGTGCCCACCCCGGTCCACACGGGTGCGCCCGTCCGCATCGCCCTCGACCTCAGCGCCTCCGGTGCTCGGCGGTCGCCCACCCGTCCCGGCGGCGCGCGCGGCCTCGCCACCGAGCTCGACTCCGAGCGGCTCGTCGACGTCGTGCGCTCGGCGGTGCGCGGCGGCATCGACCTGGTCGCCTTCGACGACGACTTCCGCCTCCAGCACCAGACGGTCGGGGACGTCCGCGGCCGACTCGACGCCGCCGTCGTCGCCTCCCGCCTGGCCAAGGTGACCCAGGGCGTCGGCCTGGCGGCCACGATCTCGACGGCCACGACCGAGGTCGACCACGTGATCACCGCGCTCGAGACCATCGCGCGCACCTCCGGGGACCGTGCCGCCTGGCAGACGCGCCCCGTCGCCCCCGCGATCGCCGCCGCCGTGCGCGGCGCGACCGGCGTGACGATCGTTGTGCGCACCCGCACCGCCGAGGAGGCCGAGGAAGCCGCCACCTACGCCGACGTCGTCCGGGTCGCCGCGAAGGACATCGCCACAGCGGCCGACACCCGTCGTCGGGTGCGCGCCGCGGCCGAGGCTGCCGGGCGGGCGGGCGACGACGTCGTCGTGCTCGTGGACCTCTACGCCGTGACCGGGCCTGACCGGGCGAGCGCGGAGGCGCGCCTGAGCCTGCTCGACGACTTCGAGGGTGAGCCCGTCGTCGCCAAGCACGCGCACTCGATCACGCACGTCGGCACGCCCGTCGACCTCGCCCATCTCATCCGCACCTGGGTCGACGCGGGCGCGGCGGACGGCTTCGCGATCACGCCCAGCTCGCTGCTCGCGGACGTGACCGGGCTCGTCGACGGCGCCCTGCCGGTGCTGCGCGAGATTGGCGCCCTGCGCGGGGAGTACCGCGCGGACCTGCGTCGCACGCTGGGACTGCCGGCGGCCGTGCGGGCCTGAGGTCGAGGGGTCCGCAGCCGCCCGCTGGCCCCTGCTCGCGTTTGGTCAACCCGTTGACAACCTAGGTGTCAACGGGTTGACTCAACCCATGAGCTCTCGCCTGACCTACTCGATCAACCACCTCGCCACCGCCCTCAACGCGTACGCCGACGCGATCCTCACCGCGCGATGGGGCATCACGATCAGCCAGTTCACCTTCCTCGCCGTGCTCGAGGAGGGGCAGCCCATCGACATCACGGGTCTTGCCGAATGCCTCGGCGTGACGAAGGCCGCCGTCAGCAAACGGGTGCCCGGCCTCGAGGCGCGGGGGCTCATCCGGACCGCGGCGGACCCGGCGAACGCGCGCCGCGTCGTCCTCACGCTCACCGACGAAGGGCTGCGCCTCGCCCGCGAGGCAGGCGACCTGCTCGAGGCCGAGTTCGCCCAGATGTTCGTCGGCCGCCCCGACCTCGACCTCGAGCGCACGCACGCCGACGTGCAGGCGATGCTCGAGACCGTCCTCGCCAAGGAGGCCGCATCATGAGCTCGTCTCCGCGTCCCTCGATCCTGGTCGTCCTCGGTCACCCGCGCAGCGAAAGCCTGTGCGGCGCCCTCGCAGACGCCTATGCCGACGGAGCTCGAGACGCAGGTGCCGACGTCACCGTGCTGCGCCTCGGCGACGTCGGCTTCGACCTCGCCTCGCGCGAGCCCAGCCTGCAGAAGTGGCTCGGCCCGGACCAGGAGCCCGCCCGGGAGCCGGAGGTCGAGCAGATGATCGCTGCGGTCCATGCCGCCGACCACATCGTCCTCGTCTTCCCCCAGTGGTGGGGCACCTACCCGGCGCTGCTCAAGGGCTGGATCGACCGCGTGATCCTCGCCCGGTCCGCGTTCGCCTACCGCGCGGGCACGCCGCTGTGGGACAAGCTGCTCACGGGCCGCACCGCTCGCCTGATCATGACCATGGACAGCCCCGCGTGGTGGGACTCGCTGTATTTGCGCCGGACCGCCACGAGGTCGCTCACCCGCGCGACGCTCGGCTACTGCGGGGTGCGGACGATCGGGACGACGCGTCTGGCACGAGTGCGATTCGCCTCGGCCGAGACTCGCCAGCGCTGGTTGGCGAGGGCCGAGCGGCAGGGGCGCGCCGACGCCGCGCGCACGGATCGTCGCCGTGCCGGGACCAAGGTCCTCCCCAGAGAGGCGCCCCGCGGAGAAGGATCTACATCTAGTGACACCTTTGTAGTTTGACCACTAGATGTTGGGGAGATCGAGCAGATGACCGACGGGACGCAGAACCACGGCAAGAACCTGGTGGACGTGGGATCGACGATGCGCGAGTATCTCGACCGCACCGACTGGCGCGTCAACGCCAACGCCAACCAGGGCTACTCGCTCGGGGGTCTGATCCTCAACACGGCCGGCAAAGTCACCGCCAACTACTGGCTGTCGGAGATCTACCCGGCCGCCGTGGGAGAGGCCCACCGCTCGGGCGACATGCACATCCACGACCTCGACGTCTTCGGCGGCTACTGCGCCGGCTGGTCGCTGCGCATGCTCCTGACGCAGGGCTTCAACGGCGTCCCGGGCAAGGTCGAGTCCAACCCGCCCAAGCACCTCGGCTCCGCCGTCGGGCAGGTCGTCAACTTCCTCGGCACCATGCAGAACGAGTGGGCCGGCGCGCAGGCCTTCAGCTCGTTCGACACCTACATGGCACCGTTCGTCCGCAAGGACGCGATGAGCTACACGGACGTCAAGCAGTGCATCCAGGAGCTCATCTACAACCTCAACGTCCCCTCGCGCTGGGGCACGCAGACGCCGTTCACCAACCTCACGTTCGACTGGACGTGCCCCGACGACATCGCCGGCGACGTCCCGCTCATCGATGACACCCCGATGGACTTCACGTACGGCGACCTTCAGGTCGAGATGGACATGATCAACCGCGCGTACATCGAGGTCATGACGGAGGGCGACGCCTCGGGGCGGGTCTTCACGTTCCCGATCCCGACCTACAACATCACCGAGGACTTCCCGTGGGAGTCCGAGAACGCCATGCGTCTGTTCGAGATGACCGCGAAGTACGGGCTGCCGTACTTCCAGAACTTCCTGAACTCCGAGCTCGAGCCCGGCATGGTGCGCTCGATGTGCTGCCGCCTGCAGCTGGACCTGCGCGAGCTGCTCAAGCGCGGCAACGGCCTGTTCGGCTCCGCGGAGCAGACCGGCTCGATCGGTGTCGTCACTGTGAACTGCGCGCGCCTGGGCTACCTGTACCGCGGCGACGAGGCCGCTTTGCTCGGCCGCCTCGACGAGCTCATGGAGCTGGCCAAGCAGTCGCTCGAGATCAAGCGCGAGGTCGTCCAGCACTACATCGACGAGGGCCTGTTCCCCTACACGCGCCGCTACCTGGGCAACCTCGACAACCACTTCTCGACGATCGGCGTCAACGGCCTCAACGAGATGATCCGCAACTTCACCGCGGACCCGTGCGACGCGACGTGCGACCACGCCGAGCACGACATCACCTCCGAGGAGGGCCACGCGATGGCCGTGCGGGTGCTCGACCACGTGCGCGCCCGCATGGTCGAGTTCCAAGAGGAGACCGGGCACCTGTACAACCTCGAGGCCACGCCGGCCGAGGGCACGACGTACCGGTTCGCCAAGGAGGACCGCGCCCGCTACGCCGACATCATCCAGGCCGGCACGGACGACAACCCGTACTACACGAACTCCTCGCAGCTGCCCGTGGGCTTCACCGCCGACCCCTTCGAGGCGCTCGAGCGCCAGGAGGAGCTGCAGGGCAAGTACACCGGCGGGACCGTGCTGCACCTGTACATGAGCGAGAAGATGAGCTCCGCCGAGGCCTGCCGCGAGCTCGTGCGCCGGTCGCTGAGCAACTTCCGCCTCCCGTACATCACCGTGACGCCGACGTTCTCGATCTGCCCGCGCCACGGCTACCTGGCCGGCGAGCACCCCACGTGCCCCCGCTGCGCCGAGGCCCGGCCCGACGCCGAGCCGCAGGTGTGCGAGGTGTGGACCCGCGTCATGGGCTACCACCGCCCCGTGAGCTCGTTCAACATCGGCAAGAAGGGCGAGCACGCCGAGCGGCAGTTCTTCACGGAGAAGCAGACGCAGCGCCGCCTGCAGACGGCATGAGCCTCGCGGCCGGGGCGGACACGCTCACGGTCGCCGGTCTCGAGCCGTTCTCGTCGTGCGACTGGCCCGGCCATCTCGTGGCGACCGTGTTCCTGCAGGGTTGCCCGTGGCAGTGCGGGTACTGCCACAACGTGTCGATCATCGATCCTCGCGCGCCAGGGGAGATGAGCTGGGCGGAGGTCCGCGCCGTGCTGGAACGGCGGCGCGGGCTGCTCGACGGCGTCGTGTTCTCCGGCGGCGAGCCCACGCGGCAGGCGGGGCTCGCGGCCGCGATGCGCGAGGTCCGCGAGCTCGGGTACGGCGTCGCCCTGCACACGGGGGGCGCCTACCCGCGGCGCCTGGCCGAGGTGCTGCCGCTCGTCGACTGGGTGGGTCTCGACATCAAGGCGCCCGAGGCGAAGTTCGCGGCCGTCACAGGCGTCGCGAACAGTGCGAAACCGGCGTTCGAGTCGCTGCGGATCGTGCTCGATTCGGGCGTTCCGCTGCAGGTGCGCACGACCCTCGACCCGACGATCCTGGACGACGGCGACGTCCTGGCCCTGCGCGCGCAGCTCACCGAGGCGGGGGTCCGGGACTACGTCGTGCAGTCGGTGCGGACCGAGGGCGCGAGCGAGGAGTTCGCGGAGCGCCTGACGACCTACCGCCGCGAACAGGCCCTCGCCTGACCGGCGCGACTCACTTCACCGCACAGAGCACACTTTCGTCCGGGTTGCCCGGCCGGGAGTGTGCTCTGTGGATGGGTGCGGGGGCGGGCTCGCCGTCGTCCACAGGTTTCGGAGCGCTCCTGGCCGTGGGGTGCAGCGCGTCCGTAGCGTCCTGCGCATGCATCCCGAGAGCGACAAGTTCACTGGCCGAATCGTCCTCCGCCGCGACGACGGCCACATGGCCAGGCCGGCCGACCACGATTCCGGGGCCGTCGTCGCCGAGGAAGAGGACGCACATGCTCACGGCGCGCACGTCGACGATGACCGCGACCTCGGGCCGTACGAGATCGCCGGCGTCGTGCTGCACCTGTGCGGCATGACGCTGTTCCTTGCGGTGGGCTCAGCCATGGCCGGGGGTGGGGTGTCCTCGGTGCCAGCGTGGGTGGTGATCGCCGCGGTGCTCATGATCGGCACCGCGAGCGCGGGCTTGCCGGTGGTGCGCCGTGCGAACCGGTTCATGCGCGAGCGGCCCCGGTGGAGCGGCGTGATCGCCACCGCCCTCGTCTCGGCTGCCCTCGGCTTCGGCTACGGGGCGCAGGAGCTGTTCGGTCTTCCCGCGGTCTCGTTCGCGGCGGGGTGGTCCGCAGGGACCGGGCTGGTGGCGCTCGGGGTCGGCACCGCCCTCGTCCAGGTCGAGCGGCCGCTCGCGGAGGCGTTCCGCCCGTGGATCGGTGCCGTGGTGGCGATGGTGGCGGGCTTTCTGCGGTTGTGACCGGTGCGACGACCTGTCCGGTAGGTAGACAGGCTGACTAGATAGGCATACTGTCTAGTCATGACCAGCGACCCAGCACCGTGGCCCAGCGAGTGGCTGCGTGGCGTTCTCGACCTGTGCGTCCTGCGCGTGCTGGCCGACGGCGCCACGTACGGCTACGCCATCTCGGCGCGCCTGGTCGAGCACGGACTGGGCGTCGTCAAGGGCGGGACCCTGTACCCGCTGCTGGCTCGGCTCGAGGCGAGCGGCGACGTCGTCGTCGAGTGGCGCGCGGGCGACGGCGGGCCCGGACGCAAGTACTACGAGCTCACCGAGGCCGGGCGCGCGCAGCTGCGGGAGCGCAGCGAGCGCTGGACCACGTTCACCGAGACCACCGCCGGCCTGCTGGCGCACACCCCCGTGGAGGAAGCATGACCACCGACCCCACACGCCGTGGCACCGCCGCCCACGCACCCCACGTCGAGGAGGACTGGGCCGACGCGTTCGTCCTCGAGCTCCGGCTCCTCGACGTCCACGGCACCGTGATCGGCGACGCGCTCGCCGAGGTCGACAGCCACTGCGCCGACAGCGGCGAGGGCGCGCGCGAGACGTTCGGTGACCCCGTCGAGTACGCCCGCAGCCTCGACCTGCCACGTATGCCCGACACCGGGTGGCGTGGCATGGTCCCGGTGCTCGTCCCGGTCGGGGTGCAGCTTGCGGGGATGTTCGCGGTGAGCGCCTCGGCCGGGCCGCTGCGCCAAGGTGAGGCAGTCGCGGTCACGGGAGGCCAGGCCGTCGGTGCGCTCGTGCTCGCCCTGGCCCTGACGGCGCTCGCGGTGTGGGCGGAAGCGATCCTGCGGTTGTTCATCGAGCGCCCCGTGCTCGGCTTCCTCGGCTTCAGCGCCGTCATCGTCGCCGTCGTGCTGCCCGGCGCGGCTGTGGTGATGCCGAGCGCGATGGCCGGTCTCGCCGGCCCCTTCACGTCGGTGCCCGCCGTGGTCGCTCTGGGCGGCGGCGTCCTGCTGCTCGCCGTCGGCTGCTTCCTCGAGATCAGGCGCCGGGACGCCGACGCCGATCCTGTCGTCGACCCCCGCAGCGCGCCCGAGCCGGAGCCGACGGGGTGGGACCGGTGGCAGCGCTGGAGCGTCGCGATCATCCCGTTCTGGTCGGTGGTGCTGTTCGCGCTCGGATGGTTCCTGCCGGGTCGCTGACGAGCGGCGTCGGTCGGCGATGGACGGGCTCGGACACCCTGCCTCACCACCAGTAGGCTCGGCAGCGACGTAGCCGTCGACGAGAGGTCTCCTCATGCCTGACCAGTCAGCCCCGCGCCCGATCTCCGCCCTGAGCGCCGACGAGCTCGCCGCCGAGCACGAGCGCCTGCGCGCCGCCTACGCCGACCTCCAGGCCCGCGGCCTGAAGCTCGACCTCACGCGCGGCAAGCCCGCCCCGGAGCAGCTCGACCTCGCCAACGCGCTGCTGTCCCTCCCGGGCGGCGACGACGTCCGCGACGCGTCCGGCACGGACACCCGCAACTACGGCGGCACCCAGGGGCTGCCCGAGATTCGTGCGATCTTCTCAGAGCTCTTGAGCATCCCGGCGGAAAACTTGATCGCGGGGAACAACGCGAGCCTCGAGATCATGCACGACCTGATCGTGTTCGCGCTGCTGCACGGGACGCCGGACTCCGCGCGGCCGTGGGTGCGCGAGGAGACCATCAAGTTCCTCGCGCCGGTCCCGGGGTACGACCGCCACTTCGCGATCACCGAGTCCTACGGCATCGAGATGATCCCGGTCCCGCTGCACGACGACGGCCCGGACATGGACGTAGTCCGCGAGCTCGTCGCCGCGGACCCGACGATCAAGGGCATCTGGACGGTCCCGACGTACGCCAACCCCACCGGCGCGGTGTACAGCGAGGAGGTCACGCGCGCGCTGGTCTCCATGCCGACCGCCGCGCCCGACTTCCGGATCATCTGGGACAACGCCTACGCCGTGCACACGCTCGTGGAGGAGTGTGCGCCCGCGCTCGACGTCCTCGGCATGGCGGCCGAGGCCGGCAACCCCAACCGCGTGCTCACGGTCGCCTCGACGTCGAAGATCACCTTCGCGGGCGCCGGGGTGAGCTTCTTCGGCGCCTCGGCCGAGAACCTCGCCTGGTACTCCAAGCACTACGCCAAGAAGAGCATCGGGCCGGACAAGGTCAACCAGCTGCGCCACGTCCGGTTCTTCGGCGACGCCGACGGCGTCCGCGCCCACATGGCCCAGCACCGCGAGATCCTCGCGCCCAAGTTCGCCCGGGTCCTGGAGATCCTCGAGTCTCGGCTCGGTGGCCGCGACGTCGCGACCTGGACGCGTCCCGAGGGCGGTTACTTCGTCAGCCTCGACGTCGTGCCCGGGACCGCGCGGCGCGTGGTGGAGCTGGCCAAGGACGCCGGCATCGCCCTGACGGGCGCCGGCTCGGCCTTCCCGTACGGGAAGGACCCGCAGGACACGAACATCCGGCTCGCCCCCAGCTTCCCGTCGCTCGACGACGTCGCGACCTCCATGGACGGCGTGGCCACCTGCGTGCTGCTCGCCGCCGTCGAGGCGCGCCTGGGCTGAGCGCGCCCCGCCCGACGCGCCGCGCGATTCTGCGCGGATCGACAATGGAGCTGTCGATCCGCGCAGAATCGTCGGGCGCCGGACGACGAACGGCGGTGGTGCTTGCGCACCACCGCCGTTCGTGCCCCCGCAGCCCCCTGCGGTTGCCCCCTGCTACCCCCTGCAGCGCCCCCTGCTGCCCCCTGCTCCTGACAGGTCCCACCGGCCGTGGCCGGTACCCCCGGGACCTGTCAGTGGTTGATGGTCACCTCGCCGAGTCGCGCAACGGCGTGGTGCTTCTCGTTCACGGAGGTCGCGGAGCCGCTGGCGTTCTGCCGCTCCTTGACGTAGGTGTCCAGGTAGCCCCACACCTCGTAGGTTCCGGGGGGGAGCGCCTCGATTGCCGACCGGCCGCAGTGCACGGTCGTGGCCGTGACCTCCAGCTCGAAGCTCTCCCTTGGCGCGACCGAGAAGTCCTTCGCGTCGGCCTCGACGTAGGGCTCGATGCTCACGACGCGCCCGTCCTGGACGAGCACCGCGGGGACCGACGTCGAGCTGTTCCCCAGCAGGGTGTCGCGGGTCGTGTTCGTCACCATCCCGGCCGCCGTGATCCAGTCCGGCTTGGTGGGATCAGCGACCTTGACCCCGGGGATCTCGAGGACCGTCTCGATCCCGAAGGTGTCCTCGGCCTCGTCTGGCACGGCCGCCCCGCACATCGGGAACTCGGCATCCGGGTCGAGCTCCGGCAGCGCCGCGTTGCTCACGCCCTCGCCTGACGCGTCGCCGGCGATCGTGATCTCGTGCGGCCCGCTGATCGCCTGGGTCTGCGTCCCGGCGATCAACGTGGTCGCCGGGTCCGCGAACTCCGTGATGATGTACAGCGAGTAGTCACCCGGGGCGACCGGGTCGCCCGCGCAGTCCGCAGACGGCAGTCCCGGGAAGTGACCGTCGCCGTAGGCCTGGCCACCAGGGATCTCGACGACGTAGGGCATCACCGCGACCTCGGTCGAGGCCACGACCTTGCCGCCACGCACCAGGTACGTCTCGATCCCGTCGATCGCGAAGTTCGCCGGGGAGTCCGTGGCGTTGAACAGGTCGACGCGCAGCGCCCGGGAGTCACCAGCCACGGCCGGCCCCTGCGGCAGGGTCACGTCCAGGTGGATGGGGTCGACCCAGCGCGGGACCTCGGACACCTCGTCGTCGCACTGCAGCGCCATCATGCTGCCCGGGGTCTCGGAGGCGCCGACCTCGAGGAGCCACGGCCCGCCGACGACCTGGGTCGCTGCCGGCTCGCCGCCGGTCGCGCCGACCTGCGCGTCGAGGATCGCGTAGGCCTCGTACTGACCGTCCGCGATCGGCTCGCCGTCGCACGGGTCCGGCAGCGTCGCCGTCACGGGGACGGCCCCGCCGGGCTCGACTGTCGGCTCGGTGTACGGCTCGGGCGTCATGCCCGGACCGGCGACCACCACGCCGTCCTTGACTAGCACCACGGTCGCGTAACCGGTCGAGCCGACCGTGACCGTCTCCTCGCCGTCGTTGAGCACCATGAGCGGGATCAGCTCCGACAGGGTGACGTCCGTGGCGAACGGTGCGTCCCCGGGCCGCGATGCCGAGAGCATCATCCCGTCCTCGTCGAGGTGGGCCTGGCTGACGAGCCGCACGTCGCCGGCCGCCCAGTCGCCGGGGACGGCCGCGCCACAGAGCGGGAATGCGCCAGAGGTGGGCTCCGCCGTCGCGACGGAGGTCGTCGCCGGGGCGATCGCACCTCCGCCGGTCCCGACGTTCTGCGCGATGACCACACCGCCGACGCCGACAGCCGCCACGCAGACCGCCGCGACCATGCCCTGGCGGGCGTTGCGGCGTCGGCGCACGGCCGTCGCACGGCGCCGGACACCGATCAGGAACTCGTCGTCGGGCGCGGAGCCCGCCAGCCGCGACGCCGCAGCGTCGTCGGCGATGGCCCGCAGGATCTCGGGCAGGTCGTCGGGGCGTGAACCCCCGTGGTGCTGAGTCATCGCGAACCTCCGGTCATGAGCACATCAAGGTCTTCGAGGTGCGCTGCCGGCAGGGGGCCGAGGACCGCCTCGAGGCGGCTCACGGCGTCGTGCAGGTAGCGCTTGACGGTTCCTGTGCTCAGGGACAGGTGCTCCGCGATCTGCGGGATGGTCAGATCGTCGTAGAACCGCAGGATCACGCACGCCCGCTCCCGCGGGGCCAGGATCGACAGGGCACGCTGGGCGTCGACCCGTGCGGCGACATGGTCGGTCGTGGCCACGTCCGACACGGGCTGCTCCGGCGCGGTGGCCACCAGGTGGCGCACGGCCGCCCAGCGGTTCCGACGTCGGAACCCGTCGAGGTACGTGTTCAGGATCGCCTTGCGCACGTACGACTCACCGGCCATGACGTTCTCCAGGCGCCGACCCCGCGAGAACACGGCGACCAGCGCGTCCTGCACCAGGTCCTCGGCCTCCCGCAGGTCCTGGCACAGCAGGTACGCGTACGCGGTGAGCGCCCGTCTGCGTGTGCGGACCAGGTCGTCCAGCACCTGTTCCCATCCAGTCATCGCCCGTCCCCGTCCACGAATCCCCTGAGCTTTCAGTATTGCCGTCACCCACCAAGACGAACGGGGACGCGAAAAGGTTGGGGCCGGATCGTGACCCCCTGGCGCGTGGGGGAGGAATGGGTAGACTTCCGGCCAACCCGGACGACGACGGGGTCGACCGGGCCTCTCACGTCGCTGCCGCGTGTGCTCGCACACGTCCGGGGCCGGCGCACAGGGGACCGATGCGTCGAGGAGGACGTATGCAGGAGCTCGGAACCACCAGTCTCGTGATCGTCGGGGTCATCGCCGTCCTCGCGCTGGCCGCCCTGGGGGTGGCCGTGGTGCTGCGGCGCCAGGTGCTCGCCGCGGGCGACGGCACCGCGTCCATGCAGGGGATCGCGCAGGCGATCCAGGAGGGTGCCTCGGCGTACCTCAACCGCCAGTTCCGCACGCTCGCCCTGTTCGTCGTCATCGTCTTCGCCCTCCTCTTCCTGCTGCCCGGCGACGGTGGCGTGCGGATCGGGCGGTCCGTGGCGTTCGTGTTCGGCGCCGCGTTCTCCGCAGCCATCGGCTACCTCGGCATGTGGCTCGCCGTGCGCGCCAACCTCCGCGTCGCGGCAGCGGCCCAGGCCGCCGGCCCCGTGGACGCGCGCCGCACCGAGGGTGCGCGCATCGCCTTCCGCACCGGCGGCGTCGTCGGCATGAGCGTCGTCGGGCTCGGCCTGCTCGGCGCGACCCTCGTCGTCCTCGTCTACCGGGCCGAGGCGCCCGCGGTGCTCGAGGGCTTCGGGTTCGGCGCAGCGCTGCTGGCGATGTTCATGCGCGTGGGCGGCGGGATCTTCACCAAGGCCGCCGACGTCGGGGCGGACCTCGTGGGGAAGGTCGAGCAGGGCATCCCGGAGGACGACCCCCGCAACGCCGCGACCATCGCGGACAACGTCGGCGACAACGTCGGTGACTGCGCCGGCATGGCCGCGGACCTCTTCGAGTCCTACGCGGTGATGCTCGTCGCCGCGCTCATCCTCGGCAAGGCGGTGTTCGGCGAGCAGGGGTTGATCTTCCCGCTGATCGTCACGGCGATCGGCGCGCTCGTCGCGGTGCTCGGCGTGGCCATCACCAAGGTGCGCGCGGGCGAGAGCGGTCTGACCGCGATCTACCGCGGCTTCTACATCTCCGCGCTCGTCGGTGCCCTGCTCGCCGCCGCGGCCGCGTTCCTCTACCTGCCCAGCAGCTTCGCGGACATCGAGGGTGTCAGCGCCGAGCTGCGCGACGCCGCCGGCGACCCGCGCCTGGTGACGAGCGGCGCGGTCGTGATCGGTGTCGTCCTGGCCGGCGTGATCCTCGCGGTCACGGGCTACTTCACGGGCACGACGTCGAAGCCCACCCTGCACGTGGCGCGGACCTCCCAGACGGGGGCGGCCACCGTGGTGCTGTCGGGCATCGGTGTCGGCTTCGAGTCCGCCGTGTACACGGCCGGGATCATCGCGGCCGCGATCTGCGGCGCGTTCCTCCTCGCCGGCGGGTCCGTCTGGCTGTCGCTGTTCCTCGTGGCGCTCGCGGGCTGCGGGCTGCTGACCACCGTGGGCGTGATCGTCGCGATGGACACGTTCGGGCCCGTGAGCGACAACGCCCAGGGCATCGCGGAGATGAGCGGCGACGTGGATGCCGAGGGTGCGCAGATCCTCACCGAGCTCGACGCGGTGGGCAACACCACCAAGGCCATCACCAAGGGCATCGCGATCGCGACCGCCGTCCTGGCGGCCACCGCGCTGTTCGGGTCCTATGCCGACGCTGTGGGAACTGCGCTGGTCTCCGCGGGCACGGCCGGCACCGGCGGGATCGTCGACGCGTTGCTGAGCTTCCAGGTGATCTCGCCCGTGACCCTCGTCGGGATCATCCTCGGCGGCGCGACCGTCTTCCTGTTCTCCGGGCTGGCGATCGACGCCGTGACGCGCGCCGCCGGGGCGATCGTGTTCGAGGTCCGGCGCCAGTTCCGCGAGCACCCGGGCATCATGACCGGCGAGGTCCGGCCCGAGTACGGCCGCGTGGTGGACATCTGCACCAAGGACTCGCTGCGCGAGCTCGCCACCCCCGGGCTCCTCGCGGCCTTCGCGCCGATCGCCGTCGGGTTCGGGCTCGGCGTCGGCCCCCTGGCCGGGTTCCTCGCCGGCGCGATCGGCACCGGGGTCCTCATGGCCGTGTTCCTCGCCAACGCCGGCGGGGCGTGGGACAACGCGAAGAAGATCGTCGAGGACGGGGCGTACGGCGGCAAGGGATCGGCGGCCCACGAGGCCGTGGTCATCGGGGACACCGTGGGGGACCCGTTCAAGGACACGGCCGGCCCCGCGATCAACCCGCTGATCAAGGTGATGAACCTCGTGGCCGTGCTCATCGCCCCCGCGGTCGTCGCGATGAGCGTGCCCGAGGACGCGAACCACGTGCTGCGGATCGGCATCGCGCTCGCGGCGGCGGCCATCGCGTTCGGCGCCGTGATCCACTCGCGGCTGCGGGCCGCGCGCGTCGACCACGAGGCACGCCTGGAGCACGAGGTCGGCCTCGTGTGAGTCGCTCCGCGTCGCAGGCGCGGCGAGGCCCTCGCGCGACCGGCTGTGGATGCCGGTCGCGCGATTCGCCCGGTTGCGGGAGGATGCCAGCGTGATCAACCGAACCCAGCGCCCGCGGCGCGTCTTCACGTCCATCGTCCTGTCGACCGTCCTCGTCGGCGGCCTCGCCTCGTGCTCGAGCGACGCGAGCATCGAGAAGTTCTGCGAGGAGGGCTCGGCGCTGGGCGAGGGCCCCGACGTCGACGCCGGCTCCGACCCCGACGCCGTCATGGAGGCCACGCGGGCCGTCATCGACGACGCGAAGAAGGTCGAGGCGCCCGACGAGATCAAGGACGACTGGAAGGTCACCCTCGACGGCTTCTCCGAGTACGTGGGGGCGTTCGACGGCGTGGACCTGAGCGACGAGGAGGCGACCCTCAAGGCCTCGGAGACCGCGTTCGCGGCCCTCGAGGACCCCGAGTTCACCGCTGCGACGGAGCGCGTGTCGACGTTCGTCGACGAGAACTGCACCGAGGAGTCGGCGTCGCCCACCGAGTGAACCGGTAGGTTGACCCGCGTGCGCGAGGGGTTCGCGCACACCAGCAGCGACGCTCGACCGCCTCGGGCGGCGGGCACACGAACAAGGGGATGACGCATGGCCGCACGATTCAACCCGGCTCCTGGTTGGCCGGTCCCGCCCGAGGGCTGGGTCCCGCCTGAGGGATGGCAGCCCGACCCGACCTGGCCGCCCGCGCCCGAGGGCTGGCAGTTCTGGGTCGAGGACGGCGCCGGCGCAGCGGCCGGGCCGGCCACCGCGGCGATGCCCGCCGTCCCGCCGGCGCACGGCGGTGCCCAGCCTGGCGCGCAGCCCGGCGGCCCTGGCTCGGTCCCGCCCGCGCAGTACGCGACGTACCAGCAGTGGGGCGACGAGTCGAAGCCCAAGAAGAACAACCTGGTGTGGATCATCCCCGTCGCCGTGATCGTGCTGCTGGGCGTGGTGTTCGGGGCGCTCGCGCTGTCGGGCGTGTTCGGCGACGACGACGAGCCCACCGCGGCCACCACGCGCACGGCGACGCCGACGCCGTCGGCCGAGCCGACGACACCCGAGGCCTCGCCGACGCCGTCGACCGAGCCGTCCCCGTCCGTGGAAGCCTCCCCGGACGCGCCCTCGGACGCGCCGACGGTCTCCGACGACCCGTTGACCCCAGCGTTCTGCGAGGCCAACAACTCGGTCGCCATGGAGAACGGTGAGGCCATCATGGCCGCGACCGCGGGCGAGTACGTCGAGCACATGAGCAACGTGCTCGAGACCATGGAGACCATGGTTCCGCCGGCCGAGCTCGCGGACGCCTGGGCGTTCAACATGCAGTACACGCGAGACTCGATCGAGTACTTCCGCAGCATCGACCCGGCGACGAACAACTTCGAGGCCCAGGTCCAGTTCATGACCGAGAGCGGCGTGGACCAGCTCGAGCTGAACGAGCGCGCGTCGCAGATCCAGAGCTTCGTCATGACGAACTGCTTCTGACGAGCACTCCGCAGGGGGCGTCCGGCACACCGCCGGGCGCCCCCTCGCCGTCTCCCACCCCCGCAAGGAGCACCGTGAGCACCGCCGCACCCCTCGTCCTGGACCCGGCCCTGATCGCCCGGCTCGCCGCCGACCTGCGCGCGGCGCGCTACGACGTCGGCTCCGTCCAGGAGCTGCTCGGCCCGCTGGCCTTCGCCGCCCTGGACCGTGAGGAGTCGGTGCCGGCGCGTCGCGTCGTCGACGCCCTGGTCTCGGCCGAGCCGGACGGGTCGGCCGACGAGCGCCTGGCCGTCGTCGTCGCCGCGTTCCTCCTGGGGCACCAGGTGCCGTTCGCCGCGCTGGCGGCCGCCCTGCCGACGCTCGGCGTCGACGGCGCGGCGCACCTCGGCCTCGTCACGGTGGCGGGCAGCAGTGCCGATCCCGCGGTGGACCTGCGTCCCTACGCGGCCGACGACGCCTCGGGGCACGCGGACTGGTGGCTGGCGTCCGACCTCGGTGAGATGTCGACCGGCCGCGCCCTGCGCCCCGACCACGTGCTCGGTGCCGGCGGCGCGTCCCTGACCCTCGCGCAGGTGACCGTGCGCGGGGAGGCCGCGCGGGTGCTCGACCTGGGCACGGGGTGCGGCATCCAGGCGATGCACGCCTCGCGCCATGCGGGGCACGTCGTCGCGACGGACATCTCGGCGCGGGCGCTGGCGTTCGCCCGCTTCAACGCGGTCCTCAACGGCCTGACCGTGGAGGTCCGCGAGGGGTCGATGCTCGAACCCGTGGCGGGTGAGCAGTTCGACCTCGTCGTCTCCAACCCGCCGTTCGTGATCACGCCCCGGCGGCCGGACGTCGCGCTGTACGAGTACCGCGACGGGGGCCGCTCGGGCGACGACGTCGTGCGGGACCTCGTGCTCGGCGTCGGGCAGGTGCTTGCGCCCGGGGGCGTGGCCCAGATGCTCGGCAACTGGGAGCACCGGCGCGGGCAGGACTGGACCGAGCGCGTCGGCGCGTGGCTCGACGAGGCCGGCCTCGACGGCTGGGTGGTGCAGCGCGAGGTGCTGGACCCGGCGCAGTACGCCGAGACGTGGATCAGGGACGGCGGCACCACGCCCGACCGCGACCCGGACGGCTGGGCCGCGGCCTACGGCGCCTGGCTCGACGACCTCGCCTCGCGCGACGTCGAGGCGGTCGGCTTCGGCATCCTCACGCTGCGTCGCCCGGCGGACGGGCGCGTGAGCCTCCGGCGGCTCGAGGAGCACACCGGGTCGGTGCACCAGCCGCTCGGAGGCCACATCGCCCAGAGCCTCGCGGCCCATGACTGGCTCGAGGCCCGGTCCGACGCCGCGCTGCTCGCCGAGCGCCTCGTCGTCGCCCCCGACGTCACGGACGAGCGGTTCTTCACCCCCGGCACGGACGACCCGAACGTCATCATCCTGCGCCAGGGCGGCGGCTTCGGGCGCGCCGTGCACGCCTCGACGGCGCTCGCGGCGCTCGTGGGTGCGTGCGACGGGGAGCTCACGGTCGGGCAGATCGTCGACGCGATCGCCACGATCTTCGACGTGCCGGTGACCGACCTCGCCGCGGAGCTGGTGCCGGCAGTCCGCGGCCTCACGCGAGACCTCTTCCTCACCCCGGCACCCGGAGGGCCTGCCGCGGAGGTCGCCGGGTGAGGGTGCTCAGCTACAACGTCAAGGGCCTGCAGCTCGACCGTGACGCGATCGTCGCCGTGATCCGGTCCGCCGATCCGGACGTGCTGCTGCTCCAGGAAGCGCCGCGCGGGCCGTGGGGGCCGCGCCGCACGCGCCGGCTCGCCCGTGACGTCGGCCTGGTCGCCGTGGTCGCCGGCTGGCGGGGGCGCGGGGCCGCGATCGCCGTGCGCCCCGAGCTTGCCCCGCACGTCGCGCAGGCGCGGGGCGTGGTCATCGAGTCGCGCCTCGCGCGGTTCCGCCGCGGCTGGCCCACGCCGCGCGGCTACGCCGTCGTCCGCCTGCGTGCTCCCGGGCAGGAGCCGACGACGTTCGCGTCCGTGCATATGTCCGCGCTCCCCGCGCAGCGGGCGCGGCACCTGCCGGCCTACCGTCGCCTCGTCGGGACCGGGGCGGAGCGGCTCGTCCTCGGCGGGGACCTCAACGAGAACCCGGGCGGGCCGACGTGGGTCGCGCTGTGCCCGCCGCTGCGTGACGCCTCCCCGGACAACACCGACAAGACCATGCCCGCGCGCACCCCGCGGCACCGGCTCGACGCCTTCCTCGTCGGTCCCCAGATCGCACCCGGCCACGTCGCGGTGCTCGGCGGCGCGCTCGTCGAGCGGGCCAGCGATCACCGTCCCGTGCTCATGACGCTCACCGAACCACCACACACGTCCCCCCATCCCTGACTGCGCGGCGCAGGACGCTGCCCTACCGTGAGTGCGTGACCTACGAACCCGAGCCCCGCACGGAGCCGGTGCCGACCGCGCGCACGCCGATCGAGCCGCCGCGCACAGCGCCCCTGCCGGTGGTCCGGCCCGGCCAGCACGCCGCGCCCGCGGCCGACGGCATCGCACGCCGTGGGGAGGGTATCGGCGGCGTGATCGCCGACCCTCCAGCCCGGCACAGCGTGCGCGGGTGGCCGCGGCTGCTCGCGCTCGTCGTCGCGCTCGCCGGCGCCACCGGGCTCGTGGCGTGCTGGCGTCTGATCGTCGGCACGGCGCGCGGCCAGACGTGGGACGAGTCGGCGTACGCCGGGGCGCTCTACGGTCGCAACACGCTGTGGCGCCTCGCGGAGCCGGTGCTCGACGTCGTCTCGGTGGGTTTCGTCGTCGTCGTGCTGGGGGCGGCAGCGCTGATCGCCCTCGCGCGCCGACGCTGGGGCCTCGTGCTCCAGGTGGCCGTGCTCGTGGGTGGCGCCAATGTGACGACGCAGCTGCTCAAGCACCAGCTGCTGGAACGCCCCGAGCTGGGCGTGGCGACCGAGAACGTGCGCAACACCCTGCCGTCGGGCCACACCACGGTCGGCGCCTCGGTGTCCATCGCGCTGCTGCTGGTCGTCCCGCGGCGGCTGCGCCCGCTCGTCGCGCTGCTCGGCGCGACGTACACGGTGCTGACCGGCATCTCCACGTTGGTGGGGCAGTGGCACCGGCCCAGCGACGTGCTCGCGGCGCTGTTCGTCGTGCTCGCGTGGGCGGGCCTCGTGCTCGCGCTGACCCCGCGCAGCGGCCTCGACCGCGACGGCACCCACGGCACCGCGGGCACCGCCGTCGCGACCACCCTCCTGGTCGTCGCGTTCGCCGTCAGCGCGGCCCTGGCCTACGGCGCGCTCAGCGGCGCGCTCACCTGGGGCGCGGAGCCCGAGACCCGCGACTACCTGTCCGCCGGGGCGCTCGTGGCTGCCGTCACCGCGGCGGTGTTCGGGCTGGTGCTGCTCGTGCGCCAGGCGACGGCCCGGGGCGCCGCCCTGCACCGCTGACGTCCGCCGCGACGGGGCCCGGCTGTGGGCCGCGAGGGGCCGTCTCGACTCATCATCTACCCTGGCACGGACGGGCCTCGTCCGGCTCGTCCGTCAGAAGGAAGCAGGCAACGCATGTCCGCAGGTCGCAAGCTCGTCATCGTGGAGTCGCCCGCCAAGGCGCGCACGATCGCGTCGTATCTCGGCGCCGAGTACGAGGTCGAGGCGAGCGTTGGGCACATCCGTGACCTGCCTCAGCCCTCGGAGCTGCCGGCTGACATGAAGAAGGGACCCTTCGGGAAGTTCGCGGTCGACGTCGACAACGGCTTCACGCCGTACTACGAGGTCTACGGGGACAAGAAGAAGAAGGTCAGCGAGCTCAAGCGCCTGCTCAAGGACGCCGACGAGCTCTACCTCGCGACCGATGAGGACCGCGAGGGCGAGGCCATCGCGTGGCACCTGCTCGAGGCCCTCAAGCCCAAGGTCCCCGTCAAGCGCATGGTGTTCCACGAGATCACCCGCGAAGCCATCCAGCGCGCGCTGGAGAACACCCGCGACCTCGACGACCGCCTCGTCGACGCGCAGGAGACCCGCCGCATCCTCGACCGCCTCTACGGCTACGAGGTCTCGCCGGTGCTGTGGCGCAAGGTCCGCCAGGGCCTGAGCGCCGGGCGCGTGCAGTCGGTCGCCACCCGCCTCGTGGTGGAGCGCGAGCGCGAGCGCATGGCCTTCGTGACGGCTGAGTACTGGGACGTCACCGGGCAGTTCACCACCGCCGCGACGGCCACCGAGGCCGGCACGAGCTGGTTCTCCGCACGCCTGTCCCAGGTGGACGGCGCCCGCGTGGCCACGGGCCGCGACTTCGACGACGCCGGTCAGCTCAAGTCGAGCGGGATCACGCACCTCGACGAGGCCGCGGCGCGCGTCGTCGTCGCCGCGATCGAGGGACAGCAGGCCGAGGTCCGCAGCCTCGAGACCAAGCCGTACACCCGCCGCCCGGCCGCACCGTTCACGACGTCGACGCTCCAGCAGGAGGCGTCCCGCAAGCTCCGCATGAGCTCGCGCCAGACCATGCGCACGGCGCAGGGCCTGTACGAGAACGGCTACATCACCTACATGCGTACGGACTCGCCGGTCCTGTCGACCCAGGCGATCGACGCCGCGCGACGCCAGGCAGCCGAGCTGTACGGCTCGGAGTTCGTGCCGGAGAAGCCCCGCGTGTACGCCTCGAAGAGCAAGGGCGCCCAGGAGGCCCACGAGGCGATCCGTCCCGCGGGCGACTCGTTCCGCACGCCCGCGCAGGTCGCCGGCCAGCTCTCGGGCGACCAGTTCAAGCTGTACGAGCTCATCTGGAAGCGCACGGTCGCCTCCCAGATGGCCGACGCCCGCGGCTCGACCGCCTCGGTCAAGCTCGCCGTGGCGGGCACCCGCGCGGACGGCTCCGCGCTCGAGGCCCTGTTCTCGGCGTCGGGCACGGTCATCACGTTCCGCGGGTTCCTCGCGGCCTACGAGGAGGGCCGGGACACCGAGCGCTACTCGGAGGACGCCGCCGCGAAGGCCGAGGAGGCGCGCCTGCCGGAGATGGCGCAGGGCCAGGCCATGGCGGTGCGCGACCTGGAGGCGGACGGCCATGCGACGTCGGCGCCCCCGCGCTACACCGAGGCGAGCCTGGTCAAGGCGCTCGAAGAGCGCGGCATCGGCCGTCCCTCGACGTACGCCTCGACGATCTCCACCATCCAGGACCGCGGCTACGTGCTCAACCGCGGCCAGGCGCTCGTGCCGAGCTGGCTCGCGTTCGCCGTCGTGCGCCTGCTGGAGGAGCACTTCGACAAGCTGGTCGACTACGACTTCACGGCCGCGATGGAGGCCGACCTCGACCAGATCGCGGCCGGGACCCGGGACCGCACGGCGTGGCTGAGCCAGTTCTACTTCGGTGAGGGCAAGGCCGACGACGACGGGCTGCGCGGCCTGGTTGCGAACCTCGGCGACATCGACGCCCGGGAGATCAACTCGATCGACATCGGCGAGGGCATCCAGCTGCGCGTCGGACGCTACGGCCCGTACGTCGAGGACCTGCGCGCCGAGGTCGCCGAGGGCGAGAACCCGCCGCGCGCGTCGGTGCCGGACGAGGTCGCGCCGGACGAGCTGACGGTCGCCAAGGCGCGCGAGCTGCTCGCCACGCAGACCGACGGCGACCGCGAGCTCGGCGTCGACCCGGACAGCGGGCACATGATCGTCGCGAAGGCGGGGCGCTACGGCCCGTACGTCACGGAGATCCTGCCGGAGCCTGAGCTCGAGGAGGGCCTGAGCGCCGCGGCCAAGAAGCGCGCGCTCGCCGCCCTGCCGAAGCCCCGCACGGCGTCGTTGTTCAAGACGATGGACCCGGCGACCGTGACCCTCGAGGACGCGCTGCGGCTGCTGTCGCTCCCGCGCGTCGTGGGCGTGGACCCGGAGTCCGGCAACGAGATCACGGCGCAGAACGGCCGCTACGGCCCGTACCTGAAGAAGGGCACGGACTCGCGGACGATCGCGTCGGAGGAGGCGCTGTTCACGACGACGCTCGAGGAGGCGCTGGCGATCTACGCGCAGCCCAAGCGCGGCCGCGGGGCCACGGCGACGCCGCCGCTCAAGGAGCTCGGCGAGGACCCGACGTCGGGCAAGCCCATCGTCATCAAGGACGGGCGCTTCGGCCCGTACGTGACCGACGGCGTGACCAACCGGACGCTGCCGAAGGACGCCTCGATCGAGTCGGTGACCCGCGAGCAGGCGATCGACCTCCTGGCGGAGAAGCGCGCCAAGTCCCCAGCCAAGAAGAAGCCGGCCGCCAAGAAGGCAGCCCCCAAGAAGCCGGCCCCCGCCAAGAAGTAACCCCCACCCCACCCCCTCTTCCGCTGAGTGCGTGATTTTGGCGGTGTTTCCGACCGGAAACACCGCCAAAATCACGCACTCAGCGTTTGGGTGGGGGGAGAGGGGGGGGGGGGGTTACTCCGCGGCCAGGCCTTGCAGGACTGGCTGGCGGGTGGCGCGCCAGGCCGGCCAGAGGCTGGCGAACAGGCCGATGATCGCGGCGAGCACCACCATCCCGAGCAGGGTGCCCCACGGGATCACCAGGTCGGTGAGCCCGGAGTCCGCCAGCACGGCCGGGAGCGCTGTGGCGATCCCCACCCCCACGCCGACGCCGAGGATCGTGCCGAACACCGCGGTCAGGACCGACTCGATCGCGACCATCCCGGCGAGCTGCAGGCGCCCCAGGCCGACGGCTCGGAGCAGGGCGATCTCGCGCGTCCGCTCGATGATCGACAGCGCGAGCGTGTTCACGATCCCGAGCACCGCGATCACGACGGACAGCCCGAGCAGCGCGTAGATCACGGCGAGCATGCCGTTGATCTGCCCGGCCAGCCGGTCCACGAGGTCGTCGGCGTCGAGCACCGACAGCACGTAGTACGGCTTGACGACCTCGGCGAGGTCCGCCCGCAGCGCGTCCGGCGTGACGCCGTCGGCGGCCGTGACGAAGACCGCGGCGAGCTGCCCCTGCCCGGCCGGGATGACGTCGTCGAACAACGCCTGGGGGATGAAGACCTGGGCGAAGAGTGCCTGCACCGTGACGATGCCGCCGATCCGTACCTCGTCGCCGTCCGGGCCGAGCGGGATCGTGTCGCCCAGAACCCAGCCCTGGTCCTCGGCGAAGTCCCGGGTCACGAGCACCTCGCCGTCGGCGATCGACGCGACGTCGCCCTCGTGCACCTTCGCGGCGATCGACTCCGTGAACAGGGTGTCGCTCACGCCGACGACGGTGGTCGGGTCCTTGGCGTCGGGCAACGTCGTGATGCCGAACGAGATCGGGTCGACCAGGCGGGCGCTGTCGAGCTCCTCGATGCCCTCGAGCACCGGTCCGGGCAGCACGGCCGGTCCCTGGACCAGGAAGTCCGCCTTGAGGTCGGAGCTGATCATGGACTCGATCGACGTGGTCGCCGAGGCCGCCACGATGCTCGCCGCGCTCACCAGCGTCATGCCGATCATGAGGGCGCCCGCCGTGCTGGCCGTACGGCGCGGGTTGCGCACCACGTTCCCGCGCGCCAGGGCACCGAGCGGCTTGGCTCCCGCGACGACCGGAGCCGCCAGGGCCGTGACCGCCGGGCGAGCCAGCGACGGCGCGAGCACGAGGACACCGACGACCAGCAGCGCGGCCCCGATCCCGAGGAACGTCCCCGCACCGTCGACGGCGTCCCCCTCGACGGTCTTCGCGAGGCCCGCGTACGCCACGAGGGCGCCGCCGACCACGGCGAGGACGGCCCCGACGATGCCGCGCAGCCGCAGGCCGCGCTCGCTCGGAGCATCGCCGCGCATCGCCACGACCGGCGGCGTCAGGGCGGCGCGCCGGGCCGGGATGGCCGCCGCCACGACGCTGACGACGATGCCGATCAGCAGGGAGACGACGACGGTGTCCGTGGACAGCTCGACCGAGCCGGACAGCTCCATGCCGAAGTTTCCGAGGAGCGCGGCCAGGCCGGCGGCGAGCCCGAGCCCGGCGGCGATCCCGACGACGGACCCGAGCAGTCCGATGACGAGGGCCTGCACGAGGATCGAGACGAACACCTGACCCGGGGAGGCGCCGACGGCGCGGAGCATCGCGAACTCGCGCATCCGCTCCCGGACGCTCATCGCGAAGGTGTTGGTGATGAGGAACGCGCCGACGAACACGGACACGGCGGCGAAGGTCAGCAGGAAGACCTGGATGAACCCGAGCACCATGTCGATCTGCTCGCCGAACTCCTCGCGCAGCACCTCGCCGGTGATGACCTCGAGGCCGGGCGTGCCGGCGAGGCGCTCGGCGAGGGCGTCGCGGAGCTCGGTCTCGGAGACGCCGTCCTCGGCGAACACGGCGATCGTCGAGACGGTGCCCTCGGGGGCGTAGAGCTCGGCGGCGACCTCCGGGTCGAGCCCGACGAGGATCGCGCCTGCGGCCGAGGTACCGAAGTCGAGCTCGCCGGACACCGTGACCTGCTCGATCGCGTCGCGGATGACGACGGTGGTCTGGTCGCCGACCTGCAGCCCGGAGGCCTCGAGCGCACCGGTCTCGAGCGCGATCTCCCCGCGCTCGGGCAGCTCGCCGTCGATGAGGGTGAGGCTCGGGTCGTCCGGGAACAGGCCGATCCCCGCGGACGGGGCGCCCGAGGTGGACACCGCGGCGCCGTCCGCGCCGACGAGGACCAGCGCGCCGCTGTAGTCGGGGATGGCCGAGGCCACCCCGGGGACGTCCGCGACGTCGTCGGCCAGCGTGGCCGGGATGCGCTCGCGGGTCGAGGTGCCGCCGAACTCGTCCATGCTCGCGGTGCCGTCGTCGGTGCCGCGCAGGTACGCCTGCCCCGCCGCGGCACCGTCGACGATGCCGTCGAAGGTGCTCGCGAGGATCGCCCGGAGCGAGTAGGTGCCGGCCACGAACGCGACGCCCAGGGCGACGGCGAGCACGGCGAGCGCGAACCGCACGAAGTGGCTGCGGATCCCCCGCAGCGCGACGCGCAGCATCAGGCGTCCGGCGCGAGGCCGGCGAGCGCCTCGAGGATGGTCTCGTGCGTGGGGTCGGCGATGTCGCCGGCGATGCGCCCGTCGGCGAGGAACACGACCCGGTGGGCGTACGACGCCGAGCGGGGGTCGTGCGTGACCATCACGACGGTCTGACCGAGGTCCTCGACGGAGCGGCGCAGGAATGCCAGCACCTCGCCGGCGGAGTGGGAGTCGAGGTTGCCGGTGGGCTCGTCGGCGAACACGACCGCCGGGCGGGACACGAGCGCGCGGGCGCACGCGACGCGCTGCTGCTGGCCACCCGAGAGCTCGTCCGGCTTGTGCTTGAGTCGGTCGCCGAGGCCGACGGCGGCCACGACCTCGTCGAACCACGCTCGGTCCACGGGCCGCCGCGCGATGTCGAGGGGCAGCGTGATGTTCTCGGCGGCCGTCAGCGTGGGGATGAGGTTGAACGACTGGAAGATGAAGCCGAGGTCCGTGCGGCGCAGGCGCGTGAGCTCGCGCTGCTTCATCCGCCCGATCTCCTTGGCGCCCACCATGACGGTGCCGGAGGTGGCGGTGTCGAGGCCCGCCATGCAGTGCATGAGGGTGGACTTGCCCGAGCCCGAGGGGCCCATGATCGCGGTGAACTTCCCGGCGGCGAAGTCGATGTCGACCCCGTCGAGGGCGTGCACGGCGGTGGGGCCGGAGCCGTAGGTCTTCACCAGGGCGCGCGCCCAGGCGGCGGCCCCGGGCGCGTCAGCAGGAGCAGTGGTGGCAGGCAGCGACATCGTGTGTCCGTTCGCGATGAGGGGGAGAAGACGTGAGGTACGCCACGAGCGTGGCACGGTCGCCCGCCCAGGGGAATCAGGGTGGTCCCTGATCCGCACCCTGAACCGTCCCAGCCCAGGTGGGCGGGGGTGCGCTAGCGTGAGTTTCATGAGCGACGACGCCCTCTCCCAGCCGACGACCGCCCCCACCTTCGTCGGGACCGTGCCGGACCCCGCCTCGGCCCCCCCGATCCGCTGGGGCATCCTCGGTGCCGGGAACATCGCCGGCAGCTTCGCGAGCGCGGTGCAGGCCGCGACGCGCGCGCAGGTCGTCGCCGTCGGCTCCCGGGACCGGGTGCGCGGTGAGCGGTTCGCCAGCGCGCACGGGATCCCGACGACGCACATCGGCTACGAGGAGCTCGTCGCGGATCCCCAGCTCGACGCTCTCTACATCGCGACGCCGCACTCGCAGCACCGCGACCAGGCGCTGCTGGCGATCGCCGCTGGCAAGCACCTGCTGGTCGAGAAGTCGTTCACGCGCAATGCGGCGGAGGCCCGCGAGGTGTTCGACGCCGCCCGCGCCGCCGGCACGTTCGTCATGGAGGCCATGTGGACGCGCTTCCTGCCGCACGTCGCCGCGCTGCGTTCGGTGATCGCCTCGGGCGCGATCGGCGACGTCGTCAACGTCTCGGCCGACCACGGCCAGCTGTTCGACTACAACCCCACGAGCCGCCTGTTCGACCCGGCGCTCGCGGGCGGCGCGCTGCTGGACCTCGGCGTCTACCCGGTCTCGTTCGCCCACGACATCCTCGGCAAGCCCGACGCCGTCGCCGCGGTCGGGGCGCTCACGGACACGGGCGTCGACGGCCAGATCTCCATGGTCCTGTCCTACGGAGCGCGGACGCAGGCGACGCTCTCGACCACCCTCTGGTCACGCACCCCGACGGTCGCCCTGATCTCCGGGTCGGCGGGGCGCATCGAGGTGGCGGGCAGCTTCTACGGGCCCACCTCGTTCCGCGTCGTGCTGAACGACGGCGGCTCGTGGACCTACGACCGTCCTGCGGCCAAGGGGCTCCAGTACGAGGCCGCCGAGGTCGCGCGCTGCCTGGCCGAGGGGCGCACCGAGAGCGCGCGCATGCCGTGGCAGGACACCATCGACGTCCTGGAGACCATGGACGAGGTCCGCCGCCAGGTGGGGGTCGCATACCCGGGGGAGTGACGGCCCGGCGTGTGGGCGCCCGCCGTTAGGGTGGGCGCGTGACCTTCTCGACGACGCCGCGCGCGTCCTCCTCCGGCATCTTCGTGTCCTTCGAGGGCGGCGACGGCGCCGGCAAGTCGACGCAGATCAGCCTCCTCGCGGACTGGTTCACGCGCGCGGGGCACGAGGTCGTCGTCGGTCACGAGCCCGGCGGGACCGAGATGGGGCAGACGCTGCGCCAGCTGGTCCTGCACGGGGAGGACATGTCCCCGCGCACGGAGGCGCTGCTGTACGCCGCGGACCGCGCGCACCACGCGTCGACCGTGATCCGTCCCGCCCTGGAGCGCGGGGCGGTCATGATCACCGACCGCTACCTGGACTCGTCGGTCGCCTACCAGGGCGGTGGCCGTGACCTGTCGGCCGACGACGTCGAGGGCCTCTCCCTCTGGGCCACCCAGGGCCTGCTCCCGCACGTGACGATCCTGCTCGACCTCGACCCGGTGGTCGGCGTCGGTCGGGTGGGGCGGAGCCTGGACCGGCTCGAGAGCGCGGGCGCGGAGTTCCACGAGCGGACGCGGCAGGCGTACCTCGGGCGGGCGGCAGCGCACCCGGACCGGATCGTCGTCGTCGACGCCGCGGGGTCGGTCGAGGAGGTCCACGCCAAGGTCGTCGCGGCGGTCGCGGAGCGGCTCGCGCTGGACGTCCCGGCGTCGGTCGCCGTCGTGGACCCCGGCGCATGACGGACGTGTGGACCGACGTCGTCGGGCAGGAGTCCGCGGTCGACGTGCTGCGGGGTGCGGCGGCGAGCGACCACGCCATGACGCACGCCTGGCTGATCACGGGCCCGCCCGGGTCGGGGCGCACGAACGCGGCGCAGGCGTTCGCGGCCGCGCTGCAGTGCCGGGGTGAGGACGCGGCGGCCGACGCGCAGGCGGTGCGCTCGGTGCTCGCCGGTACGCACCCGGACGTCACGGTCGTCGCCACGGACAAGGTCGTCATCGCGATCGACGACGTGCGCGACCTCATCGGGGTCGCGCAGCGGGCGCCGTCGCAGGGCCGGTGGCGCGTGATCATCATCGAGGACGCGGACCGCATGGTGGAGCGCACCTCGAACGTGCTGCTCAAGGCGATCGAGGAGCCGCCGCCGCGCACCGTGTGGGTGCTGTGCGCCCCGAGCCCCCAGGACGTCGTCGTGACCATCCGCTCGCGCTGCCGCAAGGTCGCGCTGCGCGTCCCGCCGGTCGACGCGGTCGCGGACCTCCTCGCGCGCCGGGACGGGATCGACCGCGAGGTCGCGCTGACGGCGGCGCACGCGGCGCAGAGCCACATCGGGCTGGCGCGGCGGCTCGCGCGGGACGCCGGCGCGCGGGACCGTCGCAGCCGGGTGCTGCGCGTCGCGGGGGGCATCCGCTCGGTCCAGGACGCGGTGCTGGCCGCCGGGGAGCTGCTGGAGCTCGCGCAGGCGGAGTCGGCGTCGTCGACCGACGAGCGCAACGCGGCGGAGAAGGCGGAGCTGCTGCGCGGCCTCGGCGTCGACGACGGCCAGACGGTGCCGCCCAACCTGCGCGCGCAGGTGCGCCAGCTCGAGGAGGACCAGAAGCGTCGCGCCCGCCGGGCCGAGCGCGACGGCCTCGACCGGATGATGGTGGACCTGCTGTCGCTGTACCGCGACGTCCTCGTGCTCCAGCTCGGCTCGGACGTGGACCCGGTCAACGGCGGTGCCGCCGAGCTCGTGGCGTCCCTCGCCGAGGAGACGACCGCGGAGCAGACGCTGCGGCGCATGGACGCGATCGGCGAGGCCCGCACCCGGCTTGAGGGCAACGTCGCCCCGCTGCTGGCGGTCGAGGCGATGGCGATCGCCCTGCGCCCCCAGGGCTGAGCGTGGCGCTCGGCCGCCCGGTCCCGGCCCGCGTGCCAGCACACTCTGGCTCGGCTGACCCGAGCGGGAGTGTGCTCGCACGGCTCGTCGTCGGCGGGCGCGGACGACTGAGCCGCCGCGCGCACCATTGGATACCTTTGGATCGTGCTGATCCGCCGGTCGTCCTCCGTGTCCCTCTCCCGTCGACCCGGGCGGGGGGCAGCGCGTGCGTCCGCCGTCGGCCTCGCCCTCGTCCTGCTCGCGGGGTGCAGCGGTGACGACACCCCCGTGGTGACCCGCACGGGGACGGATGCCCCGACGTCGGACACCACCGAGCCGGGAACGCCGAACCCGGGGCCGCTGGTGCCCGACGGGATCGACGAGGCCCTGGTCCCGTTCTACTCCCAGCAGATCGCCTGGCAGGCCTGCGGTGACCGCGAGTGCGCGACGGTGGAGGCCCCGCTCGACTGGGCGGACGCCGGGGCGGGCAGCACGCGGCTCGCGCTCGAGCGCGCGGTCGCCGAGGGGGAGGCGCAGGGCTCGCTCCTGATCAATCCGGGCGGTCCCGGCAGCTCGGGCATCGACTTCCTCGACTACGGCGTGAGCCTGATCAGCCCGGAGGTCCGTGAGCAGTTCCACGTCGTCGGCTTCGATCCCCGGGGTGTCGCGGCGTCGGACGGCGTGGCGTGCCTGGACGACGCCGCCAAGGACGCGGCGCTGTCCAAGGACTACGACTACTCCTCGCCCGAGGACCTCGCCGAGCTCGAGGCCGACGCGACCGCGTACGGCGAGGCCTGCCTCGAGAAGACGGGCGAGCTCCTGGGCCACGTCGACACCCAGAGCGCCGCGAAGGACATGGACCTGATCCGCGCGCTCGTCGGAGACGAGAAGCTCAACTACCTCGGATACTCCTACGGCACCCAGCTCGGGGCCGCGTACGCGGGCCAGTTCCCGGACCGCGTCGGGCGGCTCGTGCTCGACGGCGCCGTGGACATCACGCTCGACGCCGACGAGTCCAGCCTGCAGCAGGCTCAGGGCTTCGAGCGGGCGCTGCGCGCGTACGTCACGGACTGCCAGGCGAACGAGGAGAACTGTCCCCTCACGGGCTCGGTCGACGACGGCCTCGCGCAGATCAAGGCGCTCGTCGACGCCGCGTACGAGAACCCGCTGCCCACCGACTCCGGCCGTGAGCTGACTCAGACGCTCGCCTTCTACGGCATCGCCGTGACCCTGTACAACGACTCCAGCTGGCCGATGCTCACGGACGCGCTGGCGGGGGCGATCGGTGAGGGTGACGGCACGTACCTGCTGTATCTCGCGGACGTCTACAACGACCGCCAGGCCGACGGCACCTTCGCGTCGAACTCGAGCGAGGCCTTCCGGGCGATCGGCTGCCTCGACGGTCGGGGCAACTCCGACCCGGCGCACATGGCCGCCGAGGCCGAGAAGATCCGCGAGGCTGCGCCGACGCTGGGCGAGTCGTTCGGGTACGGCGCGCTGCTGTGCAAGAACTGGCCCGTCCCCGCCGCCGAGGTCACCTATGACATCTCCGCGCCGGGTGCGGCGCCCATCGTCGTGATCGGCACGACCAACGACCCTGCGACGCCCTACGAGTGGTCGCAGGCGCTCGCCAAGACCCTCGAGTCCGCGGTCCTCGTGACGTGGGAGGGCGAGGGGCACACCGCCTATGGCCGCTCCAACGAGTGCATCACCGTGGCCGTCGACCAGTACCTGCTCGAGGGCACGGTCCCGCAGGACGGGCTGCAGTGCTGACGTTCCCGCGCTCGGTTTGGAACCCGGCCGATCGCTGGGTAGAGTAGGCGCGGCTCGTCAGGCTTTGCCCGGCGATACCAGCCGCCTTAGCTCAGTCGGTAGAGCGTCTCACTCGTAATGAGAAGGTCATCAGTTCGATTCTGATAGGCGGCTCGAACGGGATGCCCCCCTCGTGTGCGCTGCTCGCACGCGAGGGGGGCATACGCATTTTGCCGACCTGGACGTCGGCCCGATCGCGAGGAGCACCATGGATCGCCGCCTGATCACGACCTCTCTGGCCTGCGTCGTCGCCCTGGTGGGCCTGACCGGGTGCTCGGGCTCCGACCCGGCGGACGCTGCGGGGGAGACGAGCACCTCGACTGCCTCTCCGTCGGCGGAGCGCTCGACGGAGAGCGACGAGCCGACGGAGGACCCCACCACCGAGGCGCCGGCGAGCCCGTGCGAGGGCGCGGCGGCCTCGCTGGACGTCACGTACGGCGACCCAGTCGCCTACGCCGACATCTTCGCCGAGGGCAACGAGCGCACCTGGCGTCACGGTGTTCCGGTGACCGTGACGAACGCGTCCGAGGCGACGTGCCTGTTCGAGATCCGCGGGCAGCTCGTGGTGGACGGCGAGGAAGGCCCGAGGTTCTTGCGCGAGATCGCCATGCGGCCGGGGCAGGTGGCCAAGGTCGAGGACCTGCCGCTGCTCGAGGATCACGTCCCGTTCGCGCCGGAGGGCGAGGACGGCGTGCCGACGGCGGACTGGAGCGTCGAGATCCTGCGCGTCGAGGGACTGGACCTCGCTCCGGACTACTACGACTACGAGGTGCTGCGCACAGAGCCCAACCAGGTCGTGATGGCTGAGCACCGCGCGGGGATCGTCCCGATGCACAAGAGCTACCGCCTCGATGTCGAGATCGGGTTCAACGCGGCCAACCCCGACGGCAAGTACGAGGACGCCAAGACGTCGCTGCTCGGCGGGTCGGTGCACACCGTCCTGCACGTGAACGGGCTCGACGCCGCGGGGAACATCGTCGCGACGTGGCAGCTCACCCAGGGCCAGCACGAGACGGTGATGTTCAAGATTCCGTCCGTCGGCGGGGGCGAGCTGGGCTCAGGCCTGACCGCGCGGGGCGACGTGTTCTTCAACTCGCTCGACGCGGTCGAGTCGGTCGTCGAGTACGACGTGGTGACGGTGCAGCCGCTGGACATGCTGCTCGACGACTGACCAGACCCGCACGGACGACGCCCCGGTCCAGTCCGGGGCGTCGTCGTGCGTCAGGCCCGACGCCGCAGCGCCCAGATCGCCCCGGTCACCGACGCGGCGCACCACACGAGCAGCACGACCAGCGACCGCGTGGGCAGCGTGAACTCCTCGGAGACCAGCCCCGCGCGGACGAGCTGAGCCATGGGCTCGATCGGCAGCCACGCGTGGGTCGACTGCAACCACTCCGGCATCCGCTCGGCCGGGTAGGACACGGGCGAGAACAGCAGGACGACGAACACGAGCGCCTGCGTCATGAGGGACGCGAGTGCCGGGGCGAGCAACGACGCCATCGCGTACCCCACTGCCGCAGCCGTGAGCGAGACGAGCAGCGAACCCGGGACCAGCCACGGCGCGGGGGACAGGTCGATGTCGAAGCGCAGCACGCCGGCGACGACCCCGAGCACCATCCCAGGCAGTGCCAGGACGGTCCACACGAGCAGGTCGCTCGCGAGGAAGGCAGAGCGCGGCACGGGCAGCGTCCGCATCCAGTCGAGGCTGCCCTCGGTGCGGGACTGCGACAGCAGCTGGGGCGTGATGACGAGGCCGATCGTGATCAGCGTGACGGTCGGCGCCCCGGTGGCGAGGAACAGGGCGGTGGCGGGATCGGGGTCGCCGACGAGCAGCCCGTAGCCGATCACGGTGGCCACGGCCATGAAGACCTGCACCACGACCATGAGCGGCAGGAACGTCGCCTGGCGACGGAACTGCCACTGGGCGAGGAGCAGCACCTGGCCGACGGCGGTCATGCGGCCTCACCTGCCCCCGTGCCCGGCGTGGCGGCGTCGGCCGCGGCGTGCTGCCCGTCGCCGACGAGGGTGACGTACACGTCCTCGAGCGAGGCGGGCGTCAGCGCATAGCGCTCGAGCCGTCCGGCCTCGACCTCGTTCTGGGCCCATCCGACGACGTCGGCCGCATGCACGGCGCTGACGGTCCCGGTCGCGCGCCCGCGGGCGTTCGTGCCGGCGCGCACGGCCGGGTGCCAGGTGAGCGCCACGTCGGGAACCAGGTCGACCTCGACGGTCAGTGAGCCGTGCAGCGGCGCGGTCAGGCCGGCGGGCGTGTCGTCGGCCAGCACGACGCCGTGGTCCAGGATGGCGAGGCGGTCGACGACGCGCTCCGCCTCGCGGACGTTGTGCGTCACGAGGAGGACGCCGCGTCCGTCGTCGGCGAGGGCGCGAATCTGCTGCCACAGCAGCCGGCGGCGCACCGGGTCGACGTCGTTGGTGGGCTCGTCGAGCACGACGAGCCGTCCGGGGTGCACGACCGTCATCGCGAAGGCCGTGAGGCGTGCGATGCCGCCCGACACCTTCTCGGCCGGGGTGTCGGCCCACGGCCCCAGGTCGAGCGCGTCGATCAGCGTGCTCGCGCGCCGACGCACCAGGCCGGGGCTGCCGCCGCGGATCCGGCCGACCAGCTCGATGGCCCGGCGCGGCGTCAGCCCGGTGATGGGCACGTTGGCCTGGGCCTGGATGGATGCACGCTCGCGGGCGAGGTGCGGCTGGGCGATCGCGTCGGTCCCGTCGAGGTGGATCGTGCCCGCGTCCGGGAGTACGAGGCCGACGACCTGGTTGACGAGCGTCGTCTTGCCGGCGCCGTTGTGGCCGAGCAGCCCGACCACCTGGCCGGCGCTGACGTCGAGGTCGATCCCGTCGTTCGCCTGGACGCCGCCGCGCCCTAGGTAGCGCTTGCGCAGCCCGCGGACGGTGAGCACGTTGTCGGTTCGCATCATGTCCTCCTGGTTGAGATACCGAATGGTAGGTGCCGAAACGTATCAGCAGTCCAGCATGGAATACCAGTAGGTATGTGCCGAGCCGTCGGGGTCTACGATGGGGAGCATGACACGCCCCGAGCCCGAGCACCCCGAGTCGATCGGCGCCGCCGCGCGCGCGCTCGCCGACGCGACCGCCGCCCTCACCCGGCTGATCGGGAGCCAGGTCAACCACGTGGTCCCCGAGGTCAGCGACGCCGTCGCCGCGAGCCTGCGCGAGGCGTCGCGCGGCCTTGCCGACGCCTCGGAGAACGTCGCCAAGCGCGCAGGATCCGGCCGCGCGGAGGAGCGCCGTCGCGAGCGTGTCGACCGCACGCGCGCGGACCTCCTGGACGCCGCCGCGCGCGTCATCGCCGCCCAGGGCTACGAGGGCGCATCCGTGGGGGACATCGCGGCCGAGGCTGGCTACACCAAGGGGGCGCTGTACGCGCACTTCCGGTCCAAGAGCGAGGTGATGATGGCCCTCGCGCGCGAGCGGCTCGGCCTCGCGCTCGAGTCGCCCGAGCTCGACCTGCCCGGGCTGACGGACGATGGCGTGGACGAGGCCGCGCTCGCCGCCTGGCTCAAGGTCGCGCAGGACGACCCGCGCCTGCTGCTCCAGCTGGAGTTCCTCACCTACGGTCTGCGCCACCCCGAGGCGAGCGGCGAGCTGGCCGAGCTGCACGTGCGCTCGTTCGAGCTCGCCGCCGAGCAGGTTGCCCGGGTGCGCGTCGTCCGGGCGGCCGGTGGCCTGCCGGCCGACGCCGTCGTACCCACGCAGGAGGACCGCGACAGGGCGCTCGCGATGATCAGCGTGCTCAACGTCGCGACCCTCGAGGGCAAGCTCACGGGCTCACCGGACATGTCACCCGCGGCCGGAGCCCGGATCATCGCCCGGCTGCTCGCCGACTGAGCCCCTCGGGCCTACGGCCGGTAGTACACCGCGAGCGGGTGCCCGGGCCCGTCGACCACGGTCACCGGCGTCGCGAACAGGTCGGTGAGGGTCTCGGTGGTGATGACCTCGGCCGGCGTCCCGACGTAGCGGATCTGCCCCTCGGTCATCGCGATGATCCGGTCCGCGTACGCGGCGGCGAAGTTGATGTCGTGTACGACGACGACGACGGTCTTGCCGAGCTCGTCGGCGGCGCGCCGCAGCCGGGCCATCATCGACACGGCGTGCTGCATGTCCAGGTTGTTGAGCGGCTCGTCGAGCAGCACGTACTCGGTGTCCTGGGCGAGGACCATCGCGACGTACGCCCGCTGGCGCTGCCCGCCGGACAGCTCGTCGAGGAACCGGCGCTGCAGGTCCACCAGGTCGAGGAACTCGAGCGCGGTGTCGATCGCGGCCTCGTCGGCACGGGTGATCCGGCCCTGGGAGTGCGGGAACCGGCCGAGCGCCACGAGCTGGCGCACGGTGAGGCGCGCGACGAAGTGGTTCTCCTGCCGCAGGATCGCCAGCCGCTGGGCGAGGTCGCGCGGCCGGGACGTGACGACGTCGAGCCCGCCCACGGTGACCCGCCCGGAGTCGGCGGACAGCAGGCGCCCGACGATCGTGAGCATCGTGGACTTGCCGGCGCCGTTGGGGCCGACGAGCGCGGTGAGCCCCCCGGTGGGGATCTCGAGGTCGACGGGCCCGAGGGCGTGCACGTCGCCGTACGTCTTGGCGACGTCGTGGAGGGTGATCACCGCAGGCCCTTTCGGAGCAGGTAGACGAGGAAGATCAGGCCGCCGCAGAACTCGATGATCACCGAGATCAGGCCGGCGGCGTAGAACACGTGCCGCAGCACGAAGTACGCGAGGAGCAGGGTCGCGGCCGCGACGGCCACGACCATGGGCAGGGTGCGCGAGTGCGCGCTGGTGCCGACCACCTGGTACGTCAGCATCGCGACGACGAACCCGAAGAACGTCATGGGCCCGACCAGCGAGGTCGAGACCGACACGAGGACCGCGACGAGGACGAGCGTGAGCATGACCTCGCGCTGGTGCCGCACCCCGAGGCTGGTGGCGGTCTCCCGGCCGAGCGCGACGACGTCGAGCACGTACCGTCGGCGCCAGACGACGGCGCCGACGGCGACGCACACGAGCGCGCCCCAGGGCAGGTAGGACGAGTCCGACGCGCTGATGTTGCCGAACAGCCGCGCGGTGAGGATGTCGAACTCGCTGGGCGTGAGCAGGCGCTGCATGAACGTCGACAGGGAGCCGAAGCCCATGCCCAGCACGACGCCGACGAGCAGCAGCAGGTGCAGGCTCGCCCTCGTGCCGGTGAACAGCCAGCCGTACAGCAAGGACGCGAACGCGATCATGATCAGGCTCTGCAGCGCGACCTTGCCGAGCCCGTCGGTCGCGGCCAGCGTGCCCGCGCCGAAGAAGAACACCAGCGCGGTCTGGATCACCCGGTACAGGGCATCGAACCCGAGGATCGACGGCGTGAGGATCCTGTTGTTCGTGACCGTGTGGAAGATGACGGTCGCGATGCCGTGGCAGAACGCGACCACGAGGATCGTGCCGACCGAGGCGAAGCGGCTCTCCACGATGATCCAGAACCCGCGGGTGCCGGGCTCGGCGGGGTTGCCGTAGACGAGGATGCCGATCGCGGCGGCCACGGCGACGGCGCTCACGGCGCTCAGGCGGAAGGCGTACGACCCGGTGACCGCGCGCCAGCGCGAGCCGGCGGCCAGCGGCGTCGGTGACGGCGGCGGGCCCGTGACGGGGGCGGCCACCGCGACCTCAGCCACGGCGGTGAACCCGCAGCACGAGGCCGATGAACATGACCGCGCCCACGATCCCGAGGATCATCGCGACCGGCACTTCGAACGGCCAGCGCACGAGGCGGCCGAGGATGTCGCACACGGTCACGGTCGCGATCCCGCCGAGGAACACCCAGGGCAGGTTGGACCGCAGGTCGTCGCCGCGCAGGAGGGAGACCGCGTTGGGCACGATGAGCCCCAGGAAGGGCAGGAAGCCGACGACGACGGTCGTCACCCCGGAGGCGACGGCCACGAGGGCGGTGCCGAGCAGGATCAGCCGGTCGTAGCTGAGCCCGAGGTTGGTGGCCACGTCCTTGCCGAGGCCCGCGACCGTGAGGCGGTCGGCCAGCACGACGACGGCCAGGCAGACCACGACGACCACCCACAGCACCTCGTACTGGCCGCGCACCACGCTGGTGAAGCTGCCCATGAACCAGGTGCCGATGAGCTGCAGGTAGTTGGTCGAGATCGCGATCAGCGTGGTCAGCGCGCTGACGACCGCACCGAGCATGATGCCCACGACCGGCACCACGAGGGTCGTGCGGACCTCGATGCGGCGCAGGATCGCCATGAAGATCATGGTCCCGGCGAAGGCCGACAGGCTCGCGATGACCATGCGGGTGCTGAGGCTCGCGGTGGGCACGAGCAGGACCGACAGGAGCAGGCCGAGCGCGGCCCACTCGCTGGTGCCGCTCGTCGTCGGCTCCACGAACCGGTTCTGCGTGAGCTGCTGCAGCACGAGGCCGCTCACGGCCATGGCGCTGCCCGCGAGGACGAGCGCGAGGGTCCGCGGCAGGCGGGTGATGAGGAACATCTCGCCGCCGCCCTCGGCGCGCAGGTCGTACACCCCGACGAAGAGCGAGACGACGACGAGGCCGAGCGTGACGAGGGCGGCGCCGAGCAGGCCGGGCGACCGCAGCCGCGAGGATCTCGCGGCTGCGGCCAGCCCGGCCTGTGCGGTGCCCGTGGTGGGCGTGAGCGTCATGAGCTCAGGGTCAGCCGGCGGCGGAGAACGCGTCGGCGATCTGCTCGTAGAGCGCGGTGTAGGACTGGATGTCCTCGGTGAGGTAGAAGCTCGGGTCCAGGTAGATGATCTGGCCCTTCTCGACTGCGGTCACCGACGCGAGCGCCTCCGAGCCGCCGATGAGCTCCTTGGCCGGCTGGTACTCGCCCTCGCCGACGCCCGCGCCGTCGCGGTCGAGCACGATGATCCAGTCGGGGTCGGCCGCGGCGATGGCCTCGACGCTGATGTCGTCGCCGTGCGAGGTGTCCTCGGCGGCCTGCTCGATGGCGGGCTTCAGGCCGAGGGTCGGGAACAGCATGCCGATGCTGCGGCCCGTGACGGGCGCGCTGTAAGCGATCTCGCCGCCCGAGGTGATGAGCCCGACGACGGTGCTCTCCCCGTCGTACGCCGCGGTCGCGTCCGCGATGGCCTGCTCGTAGGCCTCGACGATCGTCGCGGCGTCGGCCTCGCGGCCGAAGATCGTGCCGAGCGTCTCGACCTGGCGGACGATCTCGGCGGAGAGGTCCTCGCCCTCGCGCGGGCTGAGCTCGACCACGGCGGCGTCGGGGTTCTGGGCCACCAGGTCGCCGTAGTGGTCCGCGAACCGCATGCCGCCGATGATGAGGTCGGGCTCGGCCGCGACAACCGACTCGAGGTTGGGCTCGCGGTGCGTCCCGACGTCGAGCACGCCCTCGTCGTCCACGTACTCGGGCCACAAACCCTGGCCCATGAGGCCCTTGGGCGCCGCGACGAGCGGGACGTCCCAGGAGCTGAGCGTCTCGAAGACGCGGTTGTCGAGCGCGACGACGCGCTGCGGGTCCGCGGGCACCTCGACGGTGCCGTGGTTGTCCTCGATCGAGATGGCCGTCGCGGCCCCGGCGCCGGTGCCCGCGGCGGTCACCGTCTCCTCGCTCGAACAGGCCACGAGGGCCAGGGCGAGCGGTGCGGCGGTCAGGACGGCGGCGACGCGAGTCAGGCGCGAGGTCATCGATCAGGCTCCAGAGCGTGAGGGAGTGCACAGGAGGTGCACTGGTTGAGGTGAGGCTACCCTTACCCTTGACGCGGATGTCAATTCCCGCCCGCGCCGTCCGACAGGTGGCTGGTCCGCCTGAGCGGCCGACGTCGCGGCGGGTCTTGTCGCGCCCGGAATCATGCGTGCGTAAACGTTGGAATGGGGCTATAAAGGACAGGTCATCCCGTTCAACGACGATCGGCGGACCCTCTCATGCGCACGACCTTCCCCCTGCGGGCCCTGGCCCTTGCCTCCTCGCTCGCCGTCGGGCTGAGCCTCACGGTGCCCGCGTCCGGCACGACGCCGGACGCGTCCCCCGGCCGCGGCTCGCCCGCCCAGACCTACCGGAACGCCGTGAGCGACACCTTCGCGGACACGTTCGCCGACCCCGCGGTCATCCGCGGCAAGGACGGCTACTGGTACGCCTACGGCACGACCGACCCGCTCCGGGAGGGCGAGGGCACGCGGCATCTCCTGCCCGTGTCCCGGTCGACCGACCTCGTCACGTGGGAGTACGTCGGCGACGCGTTCACCGAGGACACCCTGCCCGCCTGGGCGGACACGACACGCGGCGCGGCGCTGTGGGCGCCCGACATCCGCTACGTCGACGGCCAGTACCGGCTCTACTACGTCATCACCGAGACCACGGTGACCGACGAGCCCAACGACAACGCGATCGGCGTCGCGACCGCGCCCACACCCACCGGGCCCTGGACGGACTCGGGCGGCCCCGTCGTCGGCCCGCGCCCGGGCGCCGGGGGAGCGGGCGACTACCTGTGGACGTTCGACCCCTCGCACGTCGTCGACCCGGACGGCACCGAGCACCTGTTCTACGGCTCGTACTACGGCGGCATCTACGTGACCGAGCTGTCCGACGACGGCACGCGCGCCGTCGGTGACCCCACCCGGGTGGCGGTCGACAACAAGTACGAGGGCGCCTACGTCGTCCAGCGCGACGGCTGGTGGTACCTGTTCGCGTCGTCGGCCAACTGCTGCGCCGGTCCGACGACCGGGTACAGCGTGCACGTGGGCCGCTCGCGCGACCTCGCCGGGCCGTACGTCGACCGCGAGGGCGTGCCCCTCGACCAGTCGCGGGCCGGTGGCACTCCCGTGCTCGCCCCCAACGGCAACGAGTGGGTCGGCACCGGGCACAACGCGGTCGTGACCGACCTCGCCGGGCAGGACTGGATCGTCTACCACGCGATCGACCGCGCGGACCCGTACCTCGACGGCACGGACGGCATCAACGAGCGACCCATGCTGATCGACCGCCTCGACTGGATCGACGGCTGGCCCACGACCCGCGGGGGCGCGTGGGCGTCCGACGGGCGGGAGAAGGCGCCGGTCGCCTCGGGGCGGACGGTGACCGACTTCTCCGACGGAATCCCGCGGACGTGGCGGACCGACGGACGCTGGACGCTCGCCGACGACGACGCCGGGGACGCCGGGCAGCACGCCGTCGGGACAGTGCGCCGCGGGCAGGACGCGACGCTCACGACGTCGGCGCCCTCGAGCAGGCGGGGCGTCCGGGTCGAGGCCGACCTCCGCTCCGACGGCGGGGTCTACGGCCTCGTCGTGGGGGACGCCGGCGCGAAGACTCGCACGGGCAGGACGACGAAGGGCAAGGCCTACGGGCATCGCGGGACGTCGCTGCGGGCGGTCGTCGACGACGGTGCGCTGCGGCTCGAGCTGGTCACGCGCGGCCGCTCGTCGACCCTCGCGACCTCGGCCCTGCCCGACGACTTCGACGCGACGACCTGGCACGCGGTCGCCCTGACCGTGCGCGGCTCCGAGGTCACCGCGGAGGTCTCGCACGCGCGGCTGGGTGACCCGGTCGCCCTCGCGACCGCCGAGCTCCCGCGCCGCACGGTCCTCACCGGGCGAGCCGGCGCCGTCGTCGCCGAGGGCGCGGCCGACGTCGACAACCTGAGCGTGCTCGCCGCGGCGCGGCCGTCGACGAAGGTCGTCCCGACGCCCCGGCCCGGACGCCTGGTGAGCTCGGACGAGTTCCGTGGCGACGCGCTCGGTGCCGGGTGGACGGTGCTGCGCGATCCCGAGGTGACGGTGGCCGACGGCGCGCTCCGCTGGCCCACGGAGGCGGCGGACCTGTCGGGTTCCGGCAACGACGCGGGAGTCCTGCTGCGCGACGTGCCGCGGGGTGACTGGGTGGCGGAGACCAAGCTGACGATCGACCTCGGCACGGACGAGATCCGCAACTACCAGCAGGGCGGTCTGATCGCCTATGTCGACGACGACCGGTTCGCCAGGCTCTCGCACGTCGCGATCTGGAACACGCGGCAGACCGAGTTCGGCACCGAGATGCCGTACGCGGGCAGGCTCGCGTACGGCGGGACGATCGTCGGCCCGCCGGCCGAGACCACGTGGCTGCGCCTCGTGCACCGCACCGACCGTCGCGGCGAGCGCGAGGTCCAGGCGTTCACCAGCACCGACGGCCGGACGTGGATCGCCGGCGGCGTGTGGACCTTCCCGCAGGGTTCGGACGTCAAGGTGGGCCTGATCTCGCACGGCGGCGCGGGAGCGACGTCGGAGTTCGACTACCTGAGGATCAGCCGCCTGGCGCGCTGAGCTCCTCTCGCCCGGCGCCCCGCGCCCCGCCGCGCCCGCCAGAGCACACTCCCGCTCGGCACACCCGAGCAGGAGTGTGCTCTGGTGGGCGAGCGCTGCGGAGCGCTAGGTTCGGGGCGCCGGCGAGAGGGGGATCATGCGCAGATCGGGATGGTGGATCTCGGTCGGGCTGGTGCTCGGCCTGGTCGCCTGCAGCTCCGATCCGCGGTCGCTGCCGCCTGACGCGCCGCTCGCTGACCTCGTCGAGGGCTTCTCCGGGTGCGGGAACGCCGCGATCGACCGGCCAGATCCCGCTGGCTACCTCGCCACCGTCGACGCGTGGATCGAGGTCGCGAGCATCGAGCCGTGGGCGGGCACGCCGGAGTTCGGCCCTGAGCACTGGGAGCACTACACCGTCGTCGCCGCCGACGGCCGGACGCATGCGGACCTGGGGATGGGGAACGCTGATGTGCCCGCCGTCGAGTGGTCGCTGACCCACAGCTTCCCCGCATGGCTCGCGGTGGACCGCGACCGGGAGGGTGTCGACGGCACCGGGACGTACGTCGCCTACACGCTCTCCCTGGCCGAGTCCGGAGCCTTCTTCCCCGGCTTCTGCATGGACGCCTACCTCCGGAGCGCCGTCGCCGCGGTCACCGACGACGTCGACGCCACGCTGCGCTCCCTCCCGTCGCTGAGCGGCCCCGAGATCGAGGCGCTCGTGCTCCCGGGAGACCCCGGCTAGAGCACAGTCCTGATCGGCTGACCCGAGCAGCAGTGTGCTCTGTCGTGCGGTCGCGGGATGCGGCCCCGGCTCAGAGGCTGGCGTTCGCCAGGGCTCGGGCGATCTGGCCGTCCGGGTACGGCCCTGTGCGGCTCGTGCCGTAGAAGTGCCAGACGAAGTCGTTCATGAGCGCAGCGACCGGGGCGTACCGGCGGAGCATCGCCGCCAGCGCGGACGGGGCGCCGGTGGGCTCGGTGCCTGAGGCACACGCGCGGACGAACGCGTTGCGCCGCTGGGTGGGGGCGTCGGGCGGGCCGACGATGCCGCACACGTGCGTCACGATCCAGTTCACCAGGCGCATCAGGCCGTAGGCGTGGTCGTGGTGCCGGCTACGCCCGAGCAGATCTCGCTCCTGCGGGGACAGGTCGAACGACGTCGCACTCGCGAGGCCGAAGTCGGCCAGATACAGCCGGCGGCCGTCGGTGAGGACGTTGCCGAAGTGCCCGTCGAAGTGCACCAGCCCGTGGTCGGCCAGGGCGCGCACGTCGGTGAGCAGCCACGACTCGACCATCTCGCATGCCGCGACCACCGCCTCGGTCCCGATGGCGAGCTGCACCGCCAACCAGTCGGCGAGCGTGTGCGGCACGAGCTCCTCGAACAGCACGACGCTGGTGGTCGCCTCGGCCAGCGCGCGCAGCCGGTCCCGGACGGCGCTCGACCCGTCCCAGTACCGGACGGCCGCTTCGATGTCGGCGTGCTCCGCAGCCGGAGGCGCGGCCCCGGGCAGGACCCTCCAGTGGTGGAGCAGCGGGAACGACGTGATGCTCCCCGCCAGGGCCCACCCGTTGGCGAGCTCGTGCGCTGCGACCTCGCGCCACGCTCCGAACCCCGGCGAGCCGTACTGCGCGACGCCGTACTGGCAGAACGCCGGGACCCCGAAGAGGTTCGCGGTTGAGCGCTTGTACTCCGGCCGTCGCTCGAGGTCGGTCAGGGGGACGCGTTTGACGAAGACGGGCGCGCCGTCGACGTCGGCCACCGCGGCGCTCCCGCCGATGCCCGTCCCGAGCGGACGCGCCCCGACCACGAGGGCGGCGAGTTCGTCGTCCGAGGCACGCCCCAGCGCGGCGGAGACCACCCGGTGCCGTTCGAGCCGCTCTCCGTCGATGACCACGCGCCACCCGACCACGCGCCCGCCGGACGCGTCAACCGCCCACCCCGCAGCCGAGCCGGCTCCACAGAGCACACTCTCGTCCGCCTAGCCCGGTCAGGAGTGTGCTCCACGAGCTGCCCCGGGAGCGCCAAGCCCGCGGTGCGGTCGCGAGGCCCGGTGCCGCGTCCTAGCCTCGGCCGCATGGCAGGCGTGGCGCGGGTCGGAATCTCCGGGTGGCGGTACGCCCCGTGGCGGGGCGACTTCTACCCGAAAGGTCTCGCGCAGCGACGCGAGCTCGAGTACGCCTCGCGCCAGCTGGGCTCGATCGAGCTGAACGGTTCCTTCTACTCGCTGCAGCGCCCGGAGAGCTACGCCGCCTGGCGGGACGAGACGCCGTCGGACTTCACGTTCGCGGTGAAGGGCGGGCGGTTCATCACGCACATGCTCCGCCTGCGAGGCATCGAGGTGGCGCTCGCGAACTTCTTCGCCTCAGGGGTGCTCGCGCTCGGGCCCAAGCTCGGCCCGTTCCTGTGGCAGCTGCCCGAGCGGGTGCCCTTCGACGCCGAGGTGCTCGACGCGTTCCTCGCCCAGCTCCCGCGCACCACGACCGAGGCAGCCGCGCTCGCGGCTCGGCACGACGCCCGCGTCGAGGGGCGCACCTGGCTGACGACCGACGAGGACCGCCCGCTGCGCCACGCCCTCGAGGTCCGCAGCCCGACGTTCGACGACCCCGCCTACTTCGCGCTGCTCGAGCGGCACGGTGTGGCCTCGGCGGTCGCCGACACGGCGGGCCGCTGGCCCTTCTTCACGGCTGTCACGGCGGACTTCGCGTACGTACGTCTACACGGCGACACCGAGCTCTACGCGAGCGGGTACGACGACGTCGCCCTCGATCGCTGGGCGGCGACGGTCCAGGGCTGGCTCGACGCGGGCCGGGACGCTTACGTCTACTTCGACAACGACATGAAGGTCCGCGCGCCCTACGACGCGAGGGCGCTCGCGGCCCGCCTCGGCGTCGGACCGATCGCCGTCGAGACGAACCCCTAGCCGGGAAGAGATCGGGCGCGTCCGTCGAAAGGTAGGTTGCCCGTGCACACCACGGCAGCGCTCATCGCCTCCGCTCTCCTCGCGGCACTCGCCGTCTTCCAGCTCGCGCTGGCGCTGGGGGCCCCCTGGGGGCGCTTCGCCTGGGGCGGCCAGCACGAGCGCCGGCTTCCGAGAGGGCTCCGGATCGGTAGCGCGGTCTCGATCGTCCTGTACGCGCTGTTCGCCGCGGTCCTGCTCGACCGCGCCGGCCTGGTGGATGCGGTGCCCGACGCCGTCGCACGCGTCGGTGCGTGGGTGCTGCTCGCCTACTTCGCGCTGGGCGTGCTCATGAACGGCATCTCCCGCAGCCGGCCCGAGCGGCTCGTGATGACACCAGTGGTCCTCGTGCTGGCCGTGTGCACCGGGATCATCGCCCTGCACTGACCGCCCCTTGCCCAAACAGGTGAAGCGTGCTTCACTTGTTCGCACAGGGAGGGGAGTATCCCGCCAACGTCTCGTCGTCAATCCGGCCTCGGCCCGGCGAGCGGGTCCGTCGGGGCCGGGAGAGACCTCCGATCATCACGATCGGAAGGGTCTTGTCATGGATGTCCCCGTCTGGGTGTGGGCTGCGGTCCTGCTCGTCATCGTCGCGATGCTCGCGATCGATCTGTTCGCCCACCGCCGCGCCCACGTCATCGGCGTACGTGAAGCGGCCGTGTGGTCCGGCGTCTGGGTGGCCTTCGGCGTCGCGTTCGGCGTCGTCGTCTGGCAGGTCTGGGGCGCGGACTACGCGCAGCAGTACTTCGCCGGCTACCTGATCGAGAAGTCGCTCGCCGTCGACAACGTGTTCGTGTGGGCGATCATCTTCAGCTACTTCGCGGTACCCCGGGAGTTCCAGCACCGGGTGCTGTTCCTCGGCGTCGTCGGCGCGCTCGTGTTCCGGGGCGTGTTCATCGCCGCGGGCGCGGTGCTGATCGAGAACTTCTCCTGGGTGCTGTACGTCTTCGCCGCGTTCCTGCTCTGGACCGGCTACCGCATGATCCGCCAGCGCAACGAGCACCTGGACCCCGAGCGCTCGGCCGTGCTCCGGGCGTTCCGCCGGTTCGTCCCCATGACCGAGGCGTACCACGGGCAGCGGCTCGTCGTCCGGCGCCGCGGTGTGCTGCTCGCGACGCCGCTGCTCGCCGTGCTCGTCCTGATCGAGGTGACCGACGTCGTCTTCGCCGTCGACTCGATCCCGGCGATCTTCGCGGTCACCGACGAGGTGTTCCTCGTATTCACCGCAAACGCGTTCGCGATCCTGGGCCTGCGTGCGATGTACTTCCTCCTGGCGGACCTGATCCACCGGTTCGTCTACCTCAAGATCGGCCTCGCGCTCGTGCTGATCTGGGTCGGCGTCAAGATGCTCCTCAAGATCGACGTCTTCTACATCCCGACGACGATCTCCCTGGCCGTCGTCGTCACGATCCTCACGACGTCGATCCTGCTCAGCCTCCGCGCCACCCGTGGCGAAGGCCGGCGAGCGCTGCCGACCCTGACCGAGCCGCCGTTCCGCGTGGCCACGGCCGACGAGGACGCGCAGCTCGAGCCCGTCTGGGGCAACCGACCCACCGAGAAGGCCCGAGGACACTGACACCATGGTTGACGAGCACAGTGCCGAGGACCGCCCCGGCTGGACGTTCCTGACGAACCACGGGCACGTGCTCCTCGCCGTGGCGGGCGACCCCGACGCGCGCGTCGCCGACATCGCCGCGCGCGTCGGGATCAGCGCGCGGGCGACGCTGGCGATCCTCAAGGACCTCGAGTCGGCCGGCTACCTGCGGCGCAGCAAGGTCGGCCGGCGCAGCCACTACACGGTGGACTCCCACCAGCACTTCCGGCACCCGACGACGGCCACGCAGGAGATCGGCGAGCTGCTCGCGATCTTCGACCGCCCTACCCCTCGCCCGTGACCAGGCGGCGCAGGGTCTCGATCGGGAGCTTGGGGGAGCGGTCGGCGTGCAGCAGTCCGTTGGTCTCCTGGCCGGTGTCCGTCAGCTGCGTCCAGCAGAACCCGACCAGGGGCGCGCAGTCGCGCACGGCATCGAGCAGCTCGCCGACGCGCGCCTCGAAGTCCTCGGCGTCGCGCGCGGTCGAGTAGCCCCAGGCGTCGGGGCGGTCGGCCGCGTAGCTCACCCCGCCGAACTCGGTGAGCATCACCGGCTGGCCTCGGTCGACGTCGGCGCGCACGTCGGTCAGGCGCATGCGCCGCCCGGCCGGGCCGACGCCGTCGAGCAGGCGCGCGACCGCCTCCGGAGTTCCGTACCGCGCGCGCAGCGTCTCGCCGCGCTCGGCGTAGTCGTGCACGGTCCAGAGGTCGGAGTCCGTGTGCTCCCAGCCGTCGTTCGAGATCACGGGCCGCGACGGGTCCAGCGCGCGGGTCAGGTGCGCGAGGCCGAGGCCGTAGTGCTGCTGCGCGACGTCGTGCGACCCGTGCTGCACGCCCCAGCTCTCGTTGAGCGGCACCCACGCGATGATGCTTGGGTGCGAGACGTCGCGCTGCACGAGCTCGAGCCACTCGCGCGTGAGCAGCTCGACGGACCGCGGCGAGAACGCGTAGGCGTTGGCCGTCTCCGCCCACAGCGTCAGGCCGAGCGTGTCCGCCCAGAACAGGAAGCGCGGGTCCTCGGCCTTCTGGTGCACGCGCGCCGAGTTGAAGCCCAAGTCCTTGATCAGCTGGACCTCCGCGCGCAGCGCGTCCGCGCTCGGCGCCGCCAGGTGCGTCTGCGGCCAGAAGCCCTGCTCGAGCACGGAGCGGAGGTAGAACGGCCGGTCGTTCAGCCACAGGTGGCCGTCGCCCGTCGCGACGTTCCGCAGGCCCAGGTAGGAGCCGACGACGTCGTCCGCCTCGCCCGGGACGGCGACGGTCACCGTCGCGTCCAGGAGGGTCGGGCGGTCCGGGCTCCACAACAGCTCCTCGTACTGCTGGCCGTTCGTCTGTCGGGCGAGCTCGAGGCGCGCGCGCAGCTCCTGGTCGAGCATCCGGGTGCGCTGCTCGGCGAGCACCTCGCCGTCGTGCTCGATCCGCACGACGAGCTCGGTGCCGGGAGCGGGTCGCTGCGAGAGCCGCACCGCGACGTCGACCGCCGCGCCCGGCACGTCGGCGTGCCAGGCGAGCCGCGCGAGGTGGGTGCGCGGCACGGCCTCGAGCCAGACGGGCTGCCAGATGCCGGTGGTGCGGTCGTACCAGATCGAGTGCGGCTCGCGGTGCCAGTCCTGCTTGCCGCGGGGCATCGCGGCGTCGTGCGGGTCGTCCTGGGCGCGCACGACGAGCGTGAGGTCACCGGTCGCCGCCCGCACCTGCGCGGTGACGTCGCACCAGAACGGCGTCTGCCCGCCCTCGTGGCGCCCGACGTGCTGGCCGTCGAGCCACACGTCGGCCGTGTGGTCGACGGCGCCGAAGTGCAGCAGCACCCGGTCGCCCTGGGTGTGCAGCCCGGCGGCTGCGAGGTCCGCGGGCGTCACCTGGCGCCGGTACCAGACGACCGGTTCGAAGCCGGTCGCACCGATCCCGGACGCGGGGGACTCGGGCGGGAAGGGCACCTGGATGGTCGCGTCGAAGCCGCTGGCGCCCGGGGTGTACCAGGCGTCGTCCATCCCGACGTCCGCGGCGTCCGCCGCGAAGGACCAGGGGCCGCAGAGGTCGGCCCACCGGGCGCGCAGCAGCTGGGGCCGGGGGTAGGTGCCGTCCTGGGCGGTGGCCCGCGGGCGGGCAGGGGACGTGGTCATGGCAGTCCTCCGGTGCCCGCGGTGCTCTCGCGCACCACGAGCTCGTAGTCGACAAGGATGGTGCGCGGCTCGTGGCCGGGCTCGGAGCGGTTCTCGAGCAGGAGCGTGAGCGCCGTCTCGGCGATCGCCCGCTTGTCGGGCGCGATGGTCGTGAGGCTGGGCGAGCTGAACCGCCCCTCCTCGATGTCGTCGATCCCGATGACCGCGACGTCGTCCGGGGCCTGCAGGCCGTGGTCGCGCAGGGCGCGCAGGGCGCCGAGGGCGAGCAGGTCGTTGAAGCAGAAGACGGCGTCGGGCGGCTCGGGCAGGGAGAGCAGGGCGTGCATGGCGTCGGCGCCGTCGGCGCGGTGGAACTCGCGCACGGTCTGGACGAGGGTCGGGTCCCACGGCAGGCCGGCGTCCTCGAGCGCCCGGCGGTAGCCCTCGAGGCGCAGCTCGGCGGTCTCCTGGGGCAGCGCGTTGTCCGGACCGGCGGGGAGCTTGGCGCCGATCGCCGCGATCCGGCGGCGGCCGAGCGACGCGAGGTGCGCCGTGGCGGCGGCGGCCGCGGCCCGGTTGTCCATCGCGACGTGCGGGAACGGAGAGTCGTCACCGACGTGCTCGCCGAGCAGGACGAGCGGGGCAGCGTCGGTGCGGTGGCGCAGGTCAGCGGCGGTGAGCGCGAGGGGGCTCATGATCAGGCCGTCCATGAGCGGCATGTCGATGCCGTCGCTGATCGCGCGCTCGCTCTCCGCCTCGCCGCCGGTCTGGTTGAGCAGCACGGTGATCTGCTTGGCCTGGGCGGCGCGGACGAGCTCGGACGCGATCTCGGCGAAGTAGGGCTGGGTCAGCTCGGGGAGCGCGACGGCGATCATCCCGCTCTGTCCGCGGCGCAGGTGGCGCGCGGCGATGTTCGGCCGGTAGCCGAGGTGGGCCACGGCCTCCTCGACGCGCAGCCGGGTCTCGGGCGTGATCGAACCCTTGCCGTTGACGACGTTCGACACCGTCTTGATCGAGACGCCCGCGCGCTCGGCCACGTCCTGCAGCCGGATCCTGGCCACGTCCCGCCTCCTTGGGTTCGTCCGTCGTCGTTGACCTCGGGCCCCGTCGAGGGACGTGGCCCGGTCGCCCTGCACCGACCTTAGTGTGACGATAACGATCAGTACAAGGTTTACCGTCCGCTCTGTACAAGGTTTACCTCCATGGGGTAGGAAAGTCACTACAGGTACTTCGAGACCGTTACGTGGCTTATGTCCCGCGGGCGGACCGACCGACCAAGGAGCTCAACGATGAGAACCACGACAACCCTGCGTACCCGCCGCAGGCTCGCGCTCAGCGCGGCCGCGCTCTCGGCGGCCCTCGCCCTCACCGCCTGCGGCGGCGGCAGCACCCCGGAGGACATCGCCTCCAGCGCCAACAACCCGGGCGGCAGCGGCGAGTTCGACGGCACCTACGACGGGCCGGCCGTCGAGCTGGCCTACTGGAACGGCTTCACCGGCGGTGACGGTCCGTTCATGACCGAGCTGGTCGAGAAGTTCAACGCCGAGCACGAGAACATCACGGTCGTCCCGAACACCATCCAGTGGGCCGACTTCTACCAGCGCGTCCCCGCCGCGGTGAACGCGGGCGAGGGGCCCGACGTCGGCGTCATGCACTTCGACCAGCTGTCCACCAACGCCGCCCGCAACGTGATCGTCCCGCTCGACGACGTCGCGGAGACCCTCGACCTCAGCGCCGATGACTTCACCGAGGAGGTCTGGAACGCGGGCATCTACCAGGACCAGCGGTACGGCATCCCGCTCGACGTCCACTCGCTCGCGATGTACTACAACGTCGACCACTTCGAGGAGGCGGGCATCACCGAGGCCCCCACCGACCTCGAGTCCTTCACCGCGGCGCTCGACGCGCTGCAGGAGGCGGGGCACGAGACCCCCTTCTGGATGCCGACCCTGTGGCCAGCGCACCTGATGTTCCTGTCCCTCACCTGGCAGAACGGCGGAGAGCCCTATGCCGCTGACGGTGCGTCTGCGTCCTTCGGCTCGCCCGAGGCCGTCGAGGCGCTCGCCTGGCAGCGCTCGATCGTCGAGGACGGCTACAGCCCGGCCAACATCGCCATCGACTCGCAGTACGTCGCGTTCAAGAACGGCGAGAACTCGATCACCTGGGACGGGATCTGGCAGATCAACGACCTCGAGGCGACCGACATGAACTGGGGCATGGCGCCGATCCCGACGATCTTCGACGAGCAGCGGGTGTGGGCGAGCTCGCACCAGTTCTTCATGACCAAGCAGGCCACGGGTGACCCGAACAAGTTCGAGGCCGCTCAGGTGTTCCTCGCGTGGATGAGCGAGCAGTCGGGTGACTGGGCCGGCGCCGGCATGATCCCGGCGCGCCAGTCGGTGCGCGACTCCGGAGCCATGGACGGCATGCCCCAGGAGTCGATCGCGGCCCTGATCGAGGACATGCGGTTCGTGCCCAACTTCCCCGGGCTCGGCACCGTGACGTCCGAGGCCATGGAGCCCGCGGTGTCCGAGGTCATCCTGGGCAACGCCGAGGCCGAGGCCGCGCTGGGATCCGCGCAGGAGAAGGCCACCGAGCTGATGAAGAACAACCTCGAGCAGTTCGGCGGCTGACATGACGACGACTCCCGCCGCGACGGTCGCTCCGGCCGCGACGCACACCAGCGGCCGAGCGCGACCGTCGCGGCGCGGGGTCGCCAAGCACGGGCGCGCGACGCCGTGGCTGTTCCTCGCGCCCTACCTCGTCCTGTTCGGCGTCTTCGTGATCCTGCCGATCGTGCTGGGCGCGTGGATCAGCCTGCACCAGTGGGACTTCCTGCTGCCGGGCAAGCCGTTCGTCGGCCTGGACAACTACCGGGACCTGTTCGACTCCGAGTCGATCATCTTCTCCACCTTCTGGTCCTCGATGAAGGCCACCGGCATCTTCACGGTCGCGAGCGTCCCGCTCCTGCTCGTGATCCCGCTGCTGGTGGCGCTCGTGATGAACCAACGGTTCGTGGGACGGAACCTGTTCCGCGCCGTGTTCTTCGCCCCGTACGTGCTGGGCGTCGCCGTCGTCGCCGTGCTGTGGCGGTACCTGCTCGACAACAACATCGGCCTCATCAACTACTACCTGGGCAAGCTCGGGTTGCCGGACGACACCGCGTGGACCACCTCGATGCCCGCGGCATGGATCGCCCTGGTGGGCGTCACCGTCTGGTGGACGCTCGGCTACAACTCGGTGATCTACCTCGCCGCGCTGCAGGACATCCCGCGTGAGCTCTACGAGGCCGCTCGGGTGGACGGCGCCAATCGCTGGCAGCAGTTCCGCCACGTGACGCTGCCCGGCCTGCGGCCGGTGCTGGCCTTCATCACCATGATCACGATCCTGGCCTCGGCCAACATGTTCGGACAGTCCTACCTGATCACGCAGGGCGGGCCGGGCCGCGAGACCCGCACCGCGATCTACCAGATCGCCGAGACCGGCCTGCGCAACTACCAGATGGGCAGCGCTGCGGCGATGAGCTACATCCTCACGGGCTTCCTGATGCTCCTGAGCGTCGTCGTCTTCTGGCTGTTCCGCGAGCGGAGGGCACGATGAGCACCGTCCAGCAGCCGCGGTGGCGCCCCGCCGTCCGCTACACGCTCCTGATCGTCCTGGGCCTGCTGTTCGTCAGCCCGCTGATCTTCATGGTCGTCACGTCGTTCAAGACCCGGGCGGAGGCTGGCGGCATCCCGCCCGCCTGGATCCCCGACCCGTTCACCACGCAGGCCTACGAGTCGATCCTCAACGCGTCGGGCACCCCGGTGCTGCGCTGGTTCGGCAACAGCCTCGTGGCGGCGCTCGCCAACGCGGCGATCGTCGTCGTGACCGCGGCGCTCGCGGCGTACGCACTGGCCCGCATGCAGTTCCGGGGCCGCAACCTGGTGTTCGGGGCGATCATCGCGACCCTGTTCGTGCCGCCGGTCATCCTGATCATCCCGAACTACCTGATCGTCGGGGAGCTGGGCTGGCTGAACACCCTCGCGGCGGTGGTGGTGCCGACGGCGGCCTCGGCGTTCGGGGTGTTCTTCCTGCGGCAGTTCTTCCTGTCGATTCCCGGGGAGCTCGAGGAGGCCGCGCGTCTCGACGGTGCGAACGCGTGGCAGATCTTCGCGAAGATCGTGCTGCCGCTGGCCAAGCCCGCGCTCGCGACGCTCGCCCTGCTGGCGCTGCTGACCAACTGGAACGACTTCCTGTGGCCGGTCTACGTCCTGTTCAGCCCGGAGATGCAGACGCTGCCGGCCGGCCTCTCCACCCTGCAGTCGGCGAACGCGGTGCGCTACGACCTGCTGATGGCCGGCGCCGTGATCGCGAGCGTGCCGGTGCTGATTCTCTTCGTCTTCCTGCAGCGCTTCATCATCGAGGGCGTCTCGCGTTCCGGGGTCAAGGGATGAGGCGCACCCCGGTGGCGATCCTCGCGCTCGCCGTCGCGCTGGGCGCGTGCTCGTCCTCGGAGCCGACGACGGCGCCCACCACCGCCGGCACTTCCGAAGCCCCGGCGCCCACCGGGGCGTCCGCCGCCGACGCCAACCCGGTGATCGCCGACGACTTCCCCGACCCCGACGTGCTCGAGGTCGACGGCGTCTACTACGCGTACGCGACGAACTCCGGCATGGCCAACGTGCAGGTCGCGCGCTCCGAGGACCTGCGCACGTGGGAGCGGCTGGACGACGCGCTGCCCGTGCTCCCGACCTGGGTGATCCCGGGCAAGACCTGGGCCCCGGAGGTCACGCAGCTCGGCCCCGAGCAGTTCGTCCTGTACTTCACCGCGACCAGCTTCGACCCGGCGCTGCAGTGCCTGGGGGTCGCGACGTCGTCGTCCCCCGAGGGGCCGTTCGCGGTGGTGGGCGACGAGATGCTCGTGTGCCCGCGCGACGAGGGCGGAGCGATCGACGCGGCCACCTTCCAGGCCGACGACGGCACCTGGCACCTGCTGTGGAAGAACGACGGGAACTGCTGCGGGTTCGACACCTGGCTGCAGATGGCCCCGCTCACCGCCGACGGCACGGCGCTCGCGGGCCCGGTGACGAAGCTGATCCAGCAGGACCAGCCGTGGGAGGGCAACCTCGTCGAGGCTCCGACGCTCGTCGAGCGGGATGGCGTCTTCACGCTGCTGTACTCCGCCAACGACTACGGGGGCGACCAGTACGTCATGGGCGCCGCGACGGCCACGGACCTGCTCGGTCCGTACACCAAGCACCCGGACCCGGCGCTCAGCACGGACTCGAGCGACGGCGCGTACATCGGCCCGGGCGGCCAGGACGTCGTCGTCGGTCCGGACGGGACCGACCACCTGGTGTTCCACTCGTGGTACGCCGAGGACACCTACCGCGGCATGAACGTGGTGCCCCTCGAGTGGGACGACGGGGTCCCGGTCCCGGTGCTCGACTGACGGCTCGGGCTGCGTCGGCGCGCCGTCGGGGGCACAGTGAGAGGACTGACGCACGACGACGGGAGGAACCATGCCGCAGGATCGTGATCCGGGCCCCTCGGTCAAGGACAAGGAGCTGTACGAGAAGCTGCGCGACGAGGGGAACTCGAAGGAGAAGTCGGCGCGGATCGCCAACGCAGCCGCGAAGCGGGGGCGCTCCGAGGTCGGCAGCAAGGGCGGGGAGTCCGGCAGCTACGAGGACTGGACGGTCGACGAGCTGCGCTCTCGCGCCGCCGAGCTCGACATCGAGGGCAGGTCGTCGATGAACAAGGACGACCTGATCGAGGCGCTGCGGAACCACTGACCGCCGACGGTTCTGCGCGGATCGACACACGAGCTGTCGATCCGCGCAGATCGGCGCGGCTGGCCGCCGGCGCCCGGCGGCGTCAGGTCCGGATGATCGTGACCGGGCAGGTGGCGTGCTCGAGCACCTGGCTGGAGATCGAGCCGAGCAGCAACCGGTCGAACCCGCCGAGCCCGCGGCTGCCCACGACCAGCCGCTCGGCGCCCGCTGCGTGCGCGAGCAGCCCCCGCGCCGCGGGCGCGTGCTCGACCACGGGCACGACGTCGTCGCGCCCGGAGAGGCCTGCCGCGGCGAGGGTCGTGGTGAGGGTGCCGGCCACGTGCTTGCGGTACGCCTCCTCGGGCGGGACCCAGCCCTGGGCGTCGGGCAGCAGGCCCATCGTGGTGATCTGCCAGCACATCACGGCATGCAGCTCGGCCCCGAGGCGCTGTGCCGCCTCGGCGGCGTGCTGGAGCGCGGTGCGCGAGGCGGGTGATCCGTCCACGCCGACGACGACGCGCGGGCGGCCGGAGCCGGACTCGGCGGCGGCGGGTGGGCTCTGCTCGCTGTGCTCGTCGGCCGGCACGACGGTCACCGGCAGGTGCGCCTGGCGAGCCACGCCCGCCGACACGGAGCCCAGGAGGAGGCGGCCGAGCCGACCCAGGCCGCGGCGGCCGACCACGAGCATCGCGGCGCCGTCGGCCTGCTCCAGCAGGGCCGTGACGATGGGTCCGGGCACCTGGACGGCCTCGACCTCGCTGGGATCGCCGTCCATCCGCGCGAGCACGCGGCGCACGATGGCCTCGACGCGGGTGCGCTCCTCGGCCTCGCGCGCCGCGAGCGTGTCCCGCGCGGACGCCGCGGCCCACACACCCTCGGGCCCGTCCATCCAGGACAAGTCCCAGGCGAGGACGGCGCGCACCGGGGGTACGCCGGCGCCGGCCGCGGCGAGCGAGCGGGCCTCGCGGAGGGCCCAGGCGAGTGCGACGTCACCCTGTGGTGAGCCATCCACTCCGACGACGATGGTTGACATGGCGGACCACCTTCCCGACGACGGGCGGCGTCCGGGGCGGACGACGACCCGTACCTCGAGTGTGCTCCGTCGCGGCGCTCAGGAACAGGGGACCTCTGTCCCTGGTGCGGGGCCCCAGCGCCAGGCGCCCGCGGTGCGGTTGCTGCGTCAGACCCCAGCGGTGCGGAAGACGAGGCCGCGGCTGTCTCCGTCTGACGCCATTGAGGTGCGATGCTCCGTGGCATGGCTGTCACCGCCGACGGAGGGCTGTGGGTCTTGCGGATGTCTAGGCGTTCAGCCGGTCCTGGTCCTCTATTGCGGCTTCGAGTAGATCGGTTACGACGCCAACGAAGGCCGCCATGACCTGATACGAGGTCGTCATCACGAAGTTGCCGCCAATGTCGGTCGTAGGGCCGTCCGGTCTGCTCTCGAGGACCATCAACGACACACTCCGGTTGCCATGAGCCATCGAACTGCATAGGCGCCAGACGTCGATCGGTCTGAACTCGTGAGTCTCGACGGCGCGTCCCGCGTCTATGACTATGTCAGTCATGGACGGGTACTTGACGTCGAGCGAGCGTTGGCCAGCCTTGCTCGCCGACAACAACTGATCGAGTCGTTCGCGCAGTTCTAGGAGAGACGATTCACGGCGCGGGTCCAGATGGCGTACTGCCTCATCGCTCAATGAGGCGCCATTCCACACTCTGTGTAGAGCTCGGAAGACTCTTTTCCTACGTGTCCCGCCAGTCGTCAACCAGAGCGCCTGGGCTGCGGACTCGAGCGCTGCTCTTACTAGCGGATACGCAGCAACCACTGGCATCCCGTCCTTGTCGAGCGCCCGTTTCAGCATTCCGAGGTGATCGAACGCCGCCATGAAGAGGTAGCGAACCTGATATGAGACCGGATCGTAGGCAGTTGCCCGGTCGTCGCCCGCGAGCAGGCTGCCGTGCCGCACTTTGAATGCGCTCGATCGGGACTCAGCCGTGTCTAGCCGTGCGAAGAGGCGCTCAAGACTACGAGCACCTTCAACCTCGGCTGGCCTGCTGTCTTTGAAGGCGGAAGCGCTCATGCCCATGTCTTGCCCCCAACGAATCCGTGCTGTCGCCGGAGTGCCGGCTCGACCTGAGGGTGTCAGTGCGTGCCGTCCTCGTGAGCCGCGCCCTGCGTCAGACGCCGACGGTGCGGAACACGAGGCCGCGGCGGCGCGGCAGGTCCGCGGCCTCGCGCGGCGCGAACCGAGCCACGTAGTCCGCCATCCAGGTGAGCTCGCGGTTCATCCAGCAGTACGCGACGTCGTCGAGCGGGGACACCACGGGCTCTCCGCCCTCGGTGACGAGGGCGAGCGCGGTCGGCATCGAGTCCTCGACCACCGCCCAGCGCAGGTCGGGGCGCTGGCCTCGCACCAGGTCGCCGAGCGCGACGCCGAGGGCGTTGATGGTGGTGTTCGGGTTCCACCGCTGCGGCTCGCGCTGGGCGTGCCAGCGGGTGCAGTAGTCCAGATAGACGCTCATCACGTGCTGCACGTCGTCGAGCCGGACGTGGGGGGCGCGCAGGAACTCGCGCAGCTCCTCCATCCACATGAGCTGAGCGGGGTTCGGTGCGACGAGCCGAGGGGCCGTGTCCGGGACGTCGAGGAAGACGGCGGCCTCGGCGGCTCCGGTGACACGCTGCCCACGCGTGAACATCTTCATGCATGACCTATCGGCAGCGTGCATGGGGTGCATGAGGGATTGCCGGAGCGCAATCGCGGCGCCTCGGTGGTAACACCCAGACGGTCCGGCCTGGCGACCGGGGCACAACGGGCATAGCGTCGGTGATGGGCCGCGAGCAGCGGCCTGACCCACGTCTCGAGAAGGAGAACGCCATGCCTACACGCACCGCGCGCACCGCCTGGAACGGCACCCTGCAGGACGGCTCTGGCCAGGTCGAGCTCACGAGCTCGAAGGTCGGCACCTACGACGTCTCTTTCCCGCGTCGCGCCGCCGACGAGGCCGGGGGAGTCACGAGCCCGGAGGAGCTGATCGCCGCCGCGCACACCTCCTGCTACGCGATGCAGCTCTCCGCGCTCATCGGTGAGGCCGGCGGCACGCCCGTCGCCCTCGAGGTCAGCGCGGACGTCACGCTCGAGCCGGACCCCGCGGGCGGGTTCCACATCACGACGATCGCGCTGACGGTCCGCGGCGAGGTCGAGGGCCTCGACGCCGCCGGCTTCGACAAGGCGGCGCAGGACGCGAAGACGACGTGCCCAGTGTCCAAGGCGCTGACCGGGACCACCATCACCCTCGACGCCTCGCTCGAGGGCTGATCCCCGTCTAGGTCCAAGGGCTGGGCGCCGGTGTCTCATCGTCGTGGGAAACTAGCGGCGTGACGAGCCAACCGGTCCCCGCCCCTGACCTGGTGGACGCCCTGCGTGCTGCGGTGCGCGGCGAGGTCGACGCGACCACGCTCCGGCGCGCGGAGTACTCGACGGACGCGTCCAACTACCGCGTGGTGCCCACGCTCGTCGTCTTCCCGCGCGACGCGGACGACGTCGTGGCGGCGCTCGCGGTCTGCCGCGCGCACGGCGTGCCGGTGACCTCGCGGGGTGCGGGAACCTCGGTCGCGGGCAACGCCGTCGGCCCGGGCGTGGTCCTGGACTTCTCGCGCCACATGAACGCCGTCCTCGAGATCGACCCCGAGGCCCGGACCGCGCGGGTGCAGCCCGGGGTCGTGATGTCCGTCCTGCAGCAGGCGGCGGCGCCCCACGGGCTGCGGTTCGGCCCGGACCCCTCGACGCAGAACCGCGCGACCCTCGGCGGGATGATCGGCAACAACGCTTGCGGGCCGCACGCCGTCGCCTACGGGCGCACGGCGGACAACACGATCGAGCTCGACGTCGTGGACGGCGCCGGCCGCCGGTTCACGGCGGGCGCCGGTCGCGGCGCGCTCGACGTCGTGCCGGGCCTGGACGCCCTGGTACGCACGAACATGGCGCTCATCCGGACGGAGTTCGGCCGGTTCGGGCGGCAGGTGTCCGGCTACTCGCTCGAGCACCTCCTGCCCGAGCACGGCTCGGACCTCGCCAAGGCCCTCGTGGGCACCGAGGGCACGGCAGTGACGATCCTCGAGGCGACGGTCCGGCTGGTCCCCATGGCTGCCGCCCCCGTCCTCGTCTGCCTCGGGTACCCGGACATGGCCACGGCGGCCGACGACGTGCCGGCCCTGCTCGCCCTCGCGCCGCTCGCGATCGAGGGCCTCGACGCGCGCCTCGTCGACGTCGTCCGCAGGGCCAAGGGCCCGGACGCGGTCCCGGCGCTGCCCGCGGGCGGCGGCTGGCTGATGGTCGAGGTCGGGGGCGAGGACCTCGAGGCGGCGCTCGCGGGTGCCGCAGCGATCGTGGAGGCGTCCACGACGCCGGCCAGCGTGATCCTCCCGCCCGGTCCCGAGGCGACGGCGATGTGGCGCATCCGGGCCGACGGCGCGGGGCTCGCCGGGCGGACGCCGGCCGGCAACCCCGCATGGCCCGGCTGGGAGGACGCGGCCGTCCCGCCCGAACGGCTCGGTACCTACCTGCGCGAGTTCGAGGCGCTCATGGCGCGGTACGGCGTGGACGGCCTGCCTTTCGGGCACTTCGGCGACGGGTGCATCCACGTCCGGATCGACCTGCCGCTCGAGCACGACGGCGACACGTTCGCCGCGTTCATCCGCGAGAGCGCCGAACTCGTCACCTCCCACGGCGGATCCCTGTCCGGCGAGCACGGCGACGGGCGCGCGCGCAGCGAGCTCCTGCCGCTGATGTACACCCCCGAGGCCATCGCGCTGCTCGGCGAGTTCAAGGCGCTGCTCGACCCCGCGGACCAGCTCAACCCCGGGGTCATCGTGCGGCCGGCCCCCCTCGCGGCCGACCTGCGCCGGCCCGCGGCGCGGCGCACCCCGGCCACGTCGGGGTTCGCGTTCCGGCACGACGACGGAGACTTCTCGACGGCCGTGCACCGATGCACCGGCGTGGGCAAGTGCCGGGCCGACAACGCCGCGTCCGGGGGGTTCATGTGTCCCTCGTACCAGGCGACCGCCGACGAGACCCACGTGACGCGTGGGCGCGCACGGGTGCTTCAGGAGATGGTCAACGGTTCCCTGGTGACGGGCGGGTGGCGCGCACCGGAGGTGCACGAGGCGCTCGACCTCTGCCTGTCCTGCAAGGCGTGCTCCGCGGACTGCCCTGCCGGGGTCGACGTCGCCGCGTACAAGGCCGAGGTGCTGCACCGCGCTTACCGTGGTCGCCTGCGCCCGGTCAACCACTACGCGCTCGGCTGGCTGCCCCGCTGGGCCCGGCTCGTGACCGCGGCGCCGGTACTCGCGCGCACGGTCAACGCGGTGCTGGGCGTGCGCCCCGTCGCGCGGCTCGTGCTGCGCGCGGGCGGCATGGACGCGCGGCGCTCCATGGTCCCGTTCGCGCCCGTGCCCTTCCGGCGGTGGTGGCGCGCGCGGCGCGACCAGCTGGGCCTCGCGACGGCGGACGGCACGACCGGTGTCCTGGGCACCCGCGACCCGGCAGGGCTGGTCCCCGGGGTGCGGTCGCGCACCAAGGTCGTCCTGTGGTCCGACTCCTTCAGCGACTCCCTCGCCCCGAGCGTCCCCCAGGCCGCCCTCGCGGTGCTGCAGGCGGCCGGGTACGACGTGATCGTGCCGGACCAGGAGGCGTGCTGCGGCCTGACGTGGATCTCGACGGGACAGCTCGACGGCGCGCGCCGACGGCTCGAGGCCCTGCTCGGGGTGCTCGGCCCCTTCGCCGTCAACGGCATCCCGATCGTCGGGCTCGAGCCGTCGTGCACCGGCGTCCTCCGCTCCGACCTCCTCGAGCTGCTGCCCGACGACCCGCGCGCCCACGCCGTCGCCCGCGCGACGCACACGCTCGCCGAGCTCCTGACGGCCCCCGCGCCGCTGGGCCCGGACCCCGAGGTGTGGCAGGTCCCGGACCTGTCCGACGTCACGGCCGTGGTGCAGCCGCACTGCCACCATCACTCCGTCATGGGCTTCGGCGCGGACGAGCAGCTGCTGCGCGGGGCAGGCGCGCAGATCACGACGCTCGCCGGCTGCTGCGGGCTCGCGGGGAACTTCGGCATGGAGGCGGGGCACTACGACGTCTCGGTCCAGGTGGCGGAGAACGCTCTGCTGCCGGCGCTGCGCGCGGCTGGCGAGGGTGATCTCTACCTCGCCGACGGGTACTCCTGCCGCACCCAGGCGAGTGATCTCGCAGGTGTGCAGGGTCAGGCGCTCGCGGAGCTGCTCGCCGCGCGCCTCTGAGGCCCGCGGCAGGGGTGCTCGCCCTCTTACGCTGGGGCGGCCGAGGCCGTACGCTGGCACCGCCTGCGGCCTGACGGCTGCGGCCGTCGCACGCCGTCCCACCGCTCGGAGGCACTGTTCGTGGCCATCTACCAGCTCGACGAGGACCGGCCGGTCCTGGTCCCCATGCAGTCGGCGCCCGCAGTGCTCGGCGCTGACGCGGGTGCTGTCGTCACGGACCACCTGGGGAGCCTGCTCGGCGAGCGGGTGCTGCCGATCGCGCACGGCGGGGACGACGCGGACGCGCCGTACCTGACGTGCCTGGATGTCGCGGGCACGCTCCTCGCCGTCGAGATCGTCCCGGTGCTGGACGCCGCCGGGCTGGTCGAGGCGATGCGTCGCGCGGGCCTCGCGGGTCGGCTCAGCCGCGCCGACCTCGCCGAGCGCTATGCCGACGGCCCCGAGCAGTTCGCGGCCGCGGTCGCGAAGTTCCAGCGCGAGACCCCGCTCGGCGCACCGGCGCCGGCGGCGTCCGGCGGGGTGCGGCTGGTCCTGGTGTGCTCCTCGGTCGACGCCGCGGCGTCGGACGCGCTCGAGTTCCTCCGCCAGCCTGGCCAGCGGGTGGACGTGCTCAAGGTGGGCGTGCTGCACCTGGCCGACGGCCGGCGGTTCATCGACATCTCCCCGCTCGGGGCCGGAGGGCGGGGCCCGCGCGCGCTCGAGGCGACGCAGGAGGTGCCGATCGTCGGGCGCACCAGCGTCGTCACTCCGCCGCTCGCATCGGCTCAGACGCCGGCGGTCGCCCGTGGCGCCGCCGTCTCGGCCCCGGTCCGCGTCGTCGCGACCACGACGCCGGCGGTCGCCCCCGAGCCGGCCGTGCAGGTGCCCGAGCCGGTCCGCGCGGCACCGCGCGACGTGGCCCCTGAGGCATGGACGGCGCGCGTGGTGAGTCCCGTGGCGCGCACCCGGACCGCGGCGGCGCGCTCGGTGACCCGGGTGTCCGTCACCCAGGGCCTGCAGCCGCCCGCGCACCAGGGAGCCGCGGCTGGCCCGCGGCCACGCCTCCGCCCGGCCGCGGTGCCCTCGGCCACCGGTTCCTCCGTGCACCCTGCCGGCTACACGAGCGCGCGCACCTCCGCGCGGGAGACCCAGATCGCGACGAGCCCCAACCAGCTGAACGAGGTGCGCACCGCGCACGGCGCCCTCGGTGTCGCCCGCACGAGCGAGATCCCGGACGCCCCGGACGCCCAGCTGGTCGCGCTCGCTGCGCAGCTCGACGAGCCCGCGCCCCTGGTCTGGGTGCGTGCGCGCCGGGGGGACCGCTTCGAGGCGACGCTGCACCCGGACGGCACGATCGCCCTGCCGGACGGCGCGCGGTTCCAGTCCCCGCACGCGGCGGCCGCAGCCGCGAGCGGGAGCGTCGGCTCGGACGGCTGGCGCGTGTGGCGGCTGGGCGGGCCCACGGGACCGGCCCTCGCCGAGGTGCTCTGAGCCGTCGGCTCGTCAGACCCAGCCGTAGGCGCTCGTCCAGCGGGTGAGGTGCCCGTAGAACTGGGCGCGCGGTCGGGCGGCGGACAGCGCGAGGTCGTGCACGCCGTCGGTGATCCGGGCGAGGGTGACGAGGTCACCCAGGTTGGCGGTGCGGCGCGCGATCGCGTCGACGTCCAGCACGATGTCCGCCGCGCGCATCTCCTCGCTCCAGCGGGCGCTGATGAGGCTGCGTCGGGCCAGCAGGATCAGGACCGGGGCGTCGATCCTGAGCCCGCGCGCGACCTGCGCGTGGCCGGCGATGACCGCGCGCAGCCAGCCCGCGCGCACGGGGAACGACGGCGTGGGGCGCCAGGCGGTGTCGAACTCCCACTCCCCGCCCTCGTCCTTGAGGATCGTGCGGTTGTAGAACCCGGGGTCGATGTTCGGCAGGGGCGTGCGCGGCTGGAAGCGGGCGAGCTGCGCGATGGCAGGCGTGGAGACGGTCCGCGCGACCGCGGAGCCCTGCAGCTCGAGCCAGGGGGAGTTCAGCATGAGGCCCGAGACGCGCCCGGGGTTCCGGTGTGCCCACAGCGCCGCCGTCAGGCCCCCCGTCGAGTGCGCCATGATCATGACCGACGCCCGGCGCCCGAGGTCGGCGTGGATGACCGCGAGCGCGGCCTCGATGTCCTCGTCGTACACGGCGAGATCGTCGGTGTAGCAGGGCGTCTGGTGCGCCCGCATGCTGCGGCCGTACTTGCGCAGGTCGAGCGCGTAGAAAGCGGCGCCCTGCTGGTGCCAGTGCTCCGCGAGACCCGTCTGGAAGAAGTAGTCGCTCCAGCCGTGCAGGTAGAGCACGGCACGGGCCGGCCGCTGCGGCTCGGGCGTGCTCGGGTCGAACCGGACGAGCGTCGCGACGACCGAGCCCTCGTCGTCGTCTGCCAGGGGGAGCGTCAGCGCGCGGTACCCGGGGCCGAGGATGTCGTCGTGCCAACCCGCCTCGGCGCCCGTGGTCACGGCACGAGGACGATCTTGCCGAAGTGCTCCCCGGACTCGAGCAGGGCCAGGCCCTCGTCCGCCCGGGCGAGCGGCAGCACCTGCGCGATCGTCGGGCGCAGCTCGTGGCGGTCCAGGAAGGCCAGGAGCGCGCGCAGGTCCTCGCGCGAGCCCATCGTGACGCCCTGCACCCGCAGCTCGTTGAAGAACACGCGCGTGAGCTCGGCGCCCGGGTCGCCCGTGGTCGCGCCGGCGACGGCGATGGTGCCGCCGGGGCGCAGGCTCGCGGCGGAGTGCCGCCACGTGGCTTTGCCCACCGTCTCCACCACGCCGTCGACGCGGCGGGGGAGGCGCGCGCCGGGCTCGACGGCGGTCGCCCCCATCGCGCCGGCTCGCGCCCGCTTGTCCGCGCTGCGCGACGTGGCGTAGACGTCGAGGCCCGCGGCGACGCCCAGGGCGATCGCGGCCGACGCGACGCCGCCCCCGGCGCCCTGCACCAGCACGGCGTCACCGGGCTTGAGGTTCGCGGCGCGGAACAGCAGGGAGTAAGCGGTGAGCCAGGCGGTCGGCAGGCAGGCGGCGTCCTCGAAGGACAGCGACGCGGGCTTGTCGATCAGGTTGGCCGTCGGGATGCTGACCTGCTCCGCGAGGGTGCCCGGGTAGCGCTCCGAGAGCAGGCTGCGGCGTTCCTCGGGCCCGACGCCGTGCCCGTCGGCGCCGATCACGCCGTGCACGACGACCTCGCGGCCGTCGTCGGTCACGCCGGCCGCGTCGGTGCCCAGGATCATCGGGAGTGCGGAGTCCGGCAGGCCTACCCCGCGCAGGGACCACAGGTCGTGGTGGTTCAGGCTCGCTGCGCGGACGGTGACGCGTGTCCAGTGCTCCCGGTCCGCGGGCGCGGGCTGGTCGGCGATCTCGAGTGCGGACAGCGGGTGCGCAGCGTCGGTGCGTGCGGCGAAGGCGGCGAGCATGTGCTCAACCTACGCGAACCGGCCCGCGCGGGGCAGGGGGGCTGATCGGTCGGGCGAGCGCGCGGGCGGACCTACAGGAGCGGCAGCATGCGGCCGAGGTCGGGGACGCCGCCCGCGGTGAACCCGGGCGCGAGGGCGTGCGCGAGGGTGTCGACGTCGTAGGGCACGCGACCGGTCGCGAGCCGGACCCAGGTCAGGGCGTCGACGACCTCGAGGCTCCAGCCGCCGCGCGTGACGACGATCCGCAGCAGCTCCTCGGCGACGATGCGTCGCGCCTCGGGGTCCCGCGGGTCCTGCGGACCGACGGCGTCGACCGTCGGGGCGAGCGAGACGACGAGGTCGTCCGCGTGCACGACGAGCTCGATCAGGCGGGAGACGACCAGCTCGCGCAGCAGCATCGGGCCTCGCCGGGCCTCGACGACGAGGCGGTCGGCACCGGCGAGCCCGTCGAGGCGCGCGAGGCCTTCGTCGGCGACGGTGCGCACGTGGGGGAGCGGGTTCGCACCGAGTGAGTCGGCGAGCTCGCGGGTGGAGGTCGCGATCTCGGTCGCGCGCTCGGGGTAGGTGCCCAGGTACTCCGCGAGCGTCAGGGGGACCGTCCCCTCGGGCGCCTCGCGGAAGTCGACGAGCGGCCGCAACGCCCGGCCGAGGTGCGCCACGAGCTCGCGGTTGGTCCATCCGTCCAGCGCGCTGGGCTCCTCGGCGAGCGCGTACATGTCGGCACCGAGCGGCTCGAGCCACCCGTACAGCCGGTTCCACTGCGACCGGAGCGCGCCGGTGAGGGTGGCGAGGTCGGTGGTCATGGTGGTCCTCTCGGTCGGTGGCGCTGCGCGGCCGGGTCAGCTGCTCGGGAGGCTCGCGAGGAAACCCGCGATGATCGAGGAGAGCTGGCCGACCTCGATCAGGAACCCGTCATGACCGTACTCCGAGCGGATCGTGTGCACCCCCGGACAGCGGGGGGCGTGCCGGGCGATGCGTGCGGACTCCACCGGGAGGAACAGGCGGTCGGACTCCACGGCGGCGACCATCACGCGGGCCTGGATGGAGGCGAGGGCCGTGTCGACGCCGCCGCGGTCGCGGCCGAGGTCGTGGGTGAGCATCGACTCGGTCAGCACGAGGTAGCTGTTGGCGTCGAAGCGCCGGGCGAGCTTGTGTGCGTGGTGATCGAGGTAGGACTGGACCGCGAAGCGCCCGCCGCGCAGGGGATCCTCCGCGCCCTGCGGGATGCGGCCAAACCGGCGGTCGAGCTCGGCCGCGCTCCGGTAGGTGGTGTGCGCGATCTGCCGGGCGATGCCGAGACCGGTGGTCGGCGCCTGGGCCTGGTCGTAGTAGTCGCCGCCGTGGAAGTGCGGATCGGCCTGGATGGCGGCGAGCTGGGGGTGCGCCCAGGCGATCTGGTCCCCCGACGACTGTGCCGTCGCGGCGATCACGCCCACGGAGACGACGTCGATGCCGGCCTCGGGCCCGAGGATCGCCCACTCGAGCGCGCGCAAACCGCCCATCGAGCCGCCGACGACGAACTGCCAGGCGTCGATCCCGAGCGCCGCGCTGAGCTGGATCTCCGCGGCGACCTGGTCGCGCACCGTGACGACCGGGAAACGGCTGCCGTAGGGGCGGCCGTCCGGGGCGGGGGAGGCCGGGCCCGTGGAGCCGTGGCAGCCGCCGAGCACGTTGGGCGCGACGACGAAGTACCGGTCGGTGTCGATCGGCAGACCCGGGCCGACGAGGTCCTGCCACCAGCCCGGTCGCGTCGGGTCCTCCGTACGGACGTCGGTCCCGCCCGTGAGCGCGTGCAGCACGAGGACGGCGTTGGAGCGGTCCGGCGCGAGGGTGCCCCAGGTCTGATAGGCCAGGACCACGTCCGGGAGCACGCTGCCGGTCTCCAGCTCCACCGCGCCCACCGCCGCGACGGGGCCCGCGGGTGCGCTCGGTCGCCAGCCGGGGCCGGCGCCCTCGGCCCGCGACCCCCGGCGTGCTGTGCCCGCGTACGCGGGCGCGGCACGGTGGGCGGCGACGTCGCCCGAGCGCGGGCGGGCGAGCGCGCCGCCGGCCTCGTGCTCGAGCGACGTCATCGGCTCAGACCTCGGCCGTGGCGAGGCTGGCGTGCGCGGCGGCGGCGGCGAAGCCCGCCTCGAGGTCCGCGAGGATGTCCGCGACGTTCTCGATGCCGACGGCGAGGCGCACGAGGCCGGGGGTGACCCCGGACCGCTCCTGCTCGGCGGCCGTGAGCTGGCTGTGCGTGGTCGACGCCGGGTGGATCACGAGCGAGCGGACGTCGCCGATGTTCGCCACGTTCGAGTGCAGCGTGAGGCCGTCGACGAACGCCTTGCCCGCGGCGGCGCCGCCGGCGATCTCGAACGCGAGCACGGCGCCCGCGCCCTTGGGGGCGTACTTGGTCTGGTTGGCGTGCCACGGGCTCGAGGCCAGCCCGGCGTAGTGCACGCCGACGACGTCGTCGCGCGCCTCGAGGAAGGCCGCCACCTGCTGGGCGTTGGCCACGTGCCGCTCGACCCGCAGGGACAGGGTCTCGATGCCCTGGGCGATGAGGAAGGCGTTGAACGGGCTGATCGCCGAGCCGAGGTCGCGCAGCAGCTGCACGCGCGCCTTGAGGATGAAGGCCAGGTTCGCACCGAACGCGCCGCCGACGCCGAGGTCCCGCGCGTAGACGAGGCCGTGGTAGGAGGGGTCGGGGGTGTTGTAGTTGGCGAACCGCTCGGGGTCCTGGGCGAAGTCGAAGGAGCCGCCGTCGACGATCACGCCGCCGATCGCGGTGCCGTGCCCGCCCAGGTACTTCGTCGCCGAGTGCACCACGACGTCGGCCCCCCAGCGCAGGGGGTTGATCAGGTAGGGCGTCGCGATCGTGTTGTCGACGATCAGCGGCACGCCGGCGGCGTGCGCGACGTCGGCGACCGTCTCGATGTCGAGGACGTCCGAGCGGGGGTTGGGGATCGACTCGGCGAAGAACAGCTTGGTGTTCGGCTGCACGGCGTCGCGCCACGCCTGGGCGTCGTGGGGGTCGGTGACGAACGTGGTCTGCACGCCGAGCTTGGCCAGGGTGTGGTGCAGCAGGTTGTACGTCCCGCCGTACAGGCTCGGGCTCGCGACGACGTGGTCCCCGGCCTCGGCGATGTTGAGGATCGCGAGCGTCGCCGCGGCCTGGCCGGAGGAGACCAGGAGCGCCCCGACGCCGCCCTCGAGCGCGGCGACGCGGTCCTCGACCACCTGCTGGGTCGGGTTGCCGATCCGGGTGTAGATGGGGCCGAGGTCCTTGAGGGCGAACCGGTCCGCCGCGGCGTCCGCGTCGGGGAAGACGAACGAGGTCGTCTGGTAGATCGGGAGCGCGCGGGCGCCCGTCGTCGGGTCCGGGCTCTGGCCCGCGTGGATCTGGAGGGTCTCGAAGGACCATTCGGGAGTGCTCATCGTGGCTCCTGCGTCGTTGTCGGGGGGCCGTGGAGCAGCGAGGGTGCCGCGGTGCGTCGTCGGCGGTGCGCCGTCGGGCAGGTGGGTCGCCTCCTCGCCCTCCACGTGGGGGGCTGGGGTCTGGTTCCGCACCTGCGGCCGGAGTCAGGGACTGCGCGGCGGGTGTGCGGTGATCAGCAACACATTCGACGGGTCATGCCCCGACCATAGGGGCGCGGGTGCCGCCCCAGGCAGGTGCGTCTTGCCATGCGGACAAGTGTCCAGATCCGGACGCGCGTCGCCGCGTGCGCTCGGCGGCGCTCCGGACGCGCGATCGGGTGAGGCGGGTGTGGCAGATGTGACTACTGTGACTGAAGGGGTGGAAGTTCGAGGTGGGACAGGTGTTCACAAGCGGCGGTGCGGCATATAGCCTCAGTGGGCTACCCCCGCATCTCGAGAGGACCACCATGGTCGCCCCGTCCCGTCGCGCCGTTCCCGGCGCCCCGGCGCCCCTGCGCCGCCGGGCCCTCGCCCTCGGTCTCGCGGTGGCGCTCCTCGGGCTCGCCGGGACCAGCGGCGCGATGGCCGATCCCACGGCGCCGAGCGAGGAGGAGATCCAGGCGGCCCGCCAGGCGGAGGACCTCGCGGCCCTCGACGTCGCGCAGGTCGAGGTGCAGCTCGCCTCCCTGAACGTGACGCTCGACGACGCCTGGGTGGCGGCGCAGCTCGCAGGCGAGGAGTACCTGGTCGCCCAGGCCGCGGTGGAGACCGCCGCAGCGGACGCCGCGGCGGCCCAGAGCCAGCTCGACGGCGCGCTCGCCCAGATGGAGGTCTCGCGCCGGACGCTCGCGGGGATCGCGATCGAGCAGTACCGCAGCGGTGGTGCCATGCAGGGCCTGCAGGCCGTGCTGTCGGCCGACGGGCTCGAGGAGGTCGTCGAGCGCACCAACGCCCTCGAGGTCGTCAACGGCGTCGCGGACACCGCGGTGCAGCAGTTCCGCGCCGACTCGCTCGTCGCGGCCACGATGCAGGACCGCGCCACCCAGGCGCTGGCCGCCAAGGAAGAGGCGGCCGTGGCCGCCGACGCCGCGCTCGAGCGTGCCAACGTCCAGCAGCAGGCGGCCCAGGACGCGGTCGCGTCCGCCGAGGACCAGCGCGCCGCGCTGATCGGGCGGCTCGCCGAGGCGCGCGGCACCACCGCCGCCCTCGAGCGCGAGCGCCAGGACGCGATCGACGCCGAGCGTCGCCGCGCGGCCGAGCAGGCGGCCGAGCGCGAGCGCCTCGCCCGCGAGCAGGCCGACCGCGAGCAGGCGGAGGCCGAGCAGGCCGACCGTGAGCGGGCAGAGCGCGAGCAGGCCGAGCGCGAGCAGGCCGAGCAGGACCGGGACGAGCCCCAGGCACCGCCGACGCGCGAGCCCAGCCGGGAGCCGTCGCGCGAGCCCAGCCGGGAGCCGTCCCGCGAGCCGAGCCAGGAGCCCTCGCGAGAGCCCACCAGGGAGCCGAGCCAGGAGCCGACGCGCGAGCCGACCCAGGAGCCGACGCGTGAGCCCGTCGCACCGCCGGTCGTGACTCCCACGACGCCCCCTGTGCAGACTCCCGCGCCGCCGGTCGTCTCCACGCCGGGCCTCGGATCGGGAACCTCGGTGGGCACCGCCGCCCAGGGCAGGGCCGCCGTCGCGTGGGCGCGCAAGCAGATCGGTGCCGACTACGTGTGGGGGTCCACGGGGCCCACCGCGTTCGACTGCTCCGGGCTGACCTCGATGGCCTGGGGCAGCCAGGGCGTTGGCATCACGCGCACGTCGCGCTCGCAGTACGCCTACGTGAAGAAGATCTCGTACGCGTCGCTGCGGCCTGGCGACCTGCTGTTCTACGCGAGCAACACCGCGAACCCGTCGACGATCTACCACGTCGCGATCTACGCCGGCAACGGCCAGATGATCGAGGCGCCGGTGCCGGGCAAGCAGGTCAACATCGTGCCGATGCGCTACAGCCAGTCGATGCCGTACGCCGGGCGGCCCTGAGCGCCGAGCTCGGACCGCCGGCCGCCGCGGCGCCAGCCAGCCCACGCGCTGCCCCCGCGCGACGAAGCCGCCCCGCCCGGACCTCGGTCCGGAGGGGCGGCTTCGTGGTTGTCAGTGCCCGGAGTAGTAGCCGGAGTCGACCGCGCGCTGGCGCGAGCGCTCGATCTCGGCCTCCGCCTCCTCGCGGCCGGTCCAGTGCGCGCCCTCGACCGACTTGCCCGGCTCCAGGTCCTTGTAGACCTCGAAGAAGTGCTGGATCTCGAGGCGGTGGTAGTCCGAGACGTCGTCGATGTCCTGGCGCCACGCGGCGCGCTGGTCGCCGGTCGGCACGCACAGGACCTTGTCGTCGCCCCCGGCCTCGTCGCGCATGCGGAACATGCCGAGCGCCCGGCAGCGGATCAGGCAGCCCGGGAACGTCGGCTCCTCCAGCAGGACCAGCGCGTCCAGCGGGTCGCCGTCCTCACCGAGGGTGCCCTCGATGAAGCCGTAGTCGTCTGGGTACCGCGTGGAGGTGAAGAGCATCCGGTCGAGACGGATGCGACCGGTGTGGTGGTCGACCTCGTACTTGTTGCGCTGACCCTTGGGGATCTCGATCGTGACGTCGAACTCCACTGTTCTCCTCCAGTTTCGCCGGCGAGCCGGTCGGCGCTGACCGACCTCGTTGCGGCGAGCAGTAACCATCGTCATGTGGGGCCGTCCGCGGGCGCGGAACGACGCGCCCTGCGACGGGCGCCCCTCAGCCGTGCCTCTAGTGTGGCGTACGGACAGCGTATGTTGTGAACGACGTCGGACACCGGAGGTATGGATGGGGCTCGCGGCTCGTGTGGCGGGAGTCACGGTGACCTTCGCCCTGCTTGCCGGAGGAGGGTACGTCGCCGGTGACATCTACGACGTCGTCCCCGGTTTTCTGACGAACGCCCCGGTGCCCGAGCCTCCCGCGCCGTTCCCCACGGCACCTGCTGCGACGCTGGGCGGCGAGATCACCTCGACCGCCACCCTGCTCGACCCCGGCGCCCCCGTCCCGGCACCGGACCAGCTGGCGGAGCTCGTCCAGTCCCTGGTCGAGGAGGAAGACCTGGTGGGACCCAGCGTCGGGGTCCTGGTCACGGACGCGCTCACCGGGCAGGAGCTCGTCGCGCACGAGCCCGACGCGCCCCAGGTGCCCGCCTCCACCGTCAAGCTCCTGACCGGCGTCGCTGCCCTGACGACCCTCGGCACGGAGCGCACGCTCGACACCCGCGTGGTCCAGGCCACCGCCGGGGAGGTCGTGCTCGTCGGGGGCGGCGACATGATGCTCGCGCCCGGTGCCGGGGATCCCACGTCCGTCACTGCTCGGGCCGGCCTCGGCGACCTCGCAGCCCAGGTCGCCGACGCGCTCGCCGCCCGCGGTCAGGCCGAGGTCACCGTGCGGGTCGACGACAGCCTGTTCACAGGCCCAGCCGTCTCGGAGACGTGGCTCGACGCGAACGTCCGGCTCGGCTACGTCGCACCGGTCACGGCCCTCGCGGTCGACGTCGCGCGGACGGAGGACGGCCAGTATGTGCCCCGCTTCGCCGACCCCTCGATCGCGGCCGCCGAGGTCTTCGCCCAGGCGCTCGCGGAGAGCGGCGTGAGCGTCGTCGGCGACGTCGCCCGCCTCGTCGTCGAGGGCGAGCCCGAGGTCCTCGGATCGGTGTCCTCGGCGCCCCTCGGGGAGATCGTCGACTACACGCTGAAGACCTCGGACAACACGGTGGCCGAGGTCCTCGGGCGGCTCGTGGCCCTCGAGGCCGGGCTGCCGGGGTCGTTCGACGGGGCGACGGCCGCGGTCCTCGCCGCGGTCGGACGGACCGGCGTGGACGTCTCCCGCACCACGCTGGCCGACTGCAGCGGCCTCGGCGACGGCTCCCGGATCCCCCCGCGCGCCCTGGTGCAGACGCTGCAGCGCGCCTCGTCCGCGGAGCACCCCGTGCTGCGTCGCGCGATCGTCGGGATGCCGGTCGCCGGGCTGTCCGGGACGCTGTACGACCGCTTCCTGGAGTCGCCCGCCCGGGGCCTGCTGCGCGCCAAGACCGGCTCCCTGCCGCGGACCACGGGGCTCACCGGGTCGATCGTCACAGCCGACGGGCGCCAGCTGTACTTCGCCGTGATGGTCGACCGCGCACCGGAGGGCGGGGCGTGGGGCTCCCGCGCCACCGTCGACAAGTTCGTCAGCGCCCTCGCCGCCTGCGGGTGCTCGTGAGCGGCGGGGGCACGGCGTCCCTGACCGACGCGGTCGACTGGCCGCTGGCTGCGCGCGCGGGCGCCGTGCTGGCGCCCGCAGGGCCGACCGCCGGCGCGGCCGAGCTGCGCGAGCACGTCGAGGCGCTGCGGGCGAGCGCCCACCGGGCGGTGCCGCACGTCGCCGACGTCACGCGGATGCGGTTCGCCGACGGCGCGGGTCCGGCGCGGGTGCTCGTCGTCGACCGGGCGGGCTGGGTCCGCGCGAACGCGCGGTCGATGCAGACGCTGCTGCGCTCCGTGCCGGCCGGGCACGTGGCGCGTGGACCCGCGACGTCGGACGACGACGACCCGGTCGCGGCGGTCGTCGGAGGCCTCGAGATCGGGGGCACGCTCGCGATGCTCTCGACCAAGGTGCTCGGGCAGCTCGAACCGTTCGGTGACGAGCCGACGCTGCTGCTCGTCGCGCCCAACGTGCTCCGCGTGCAGCGCCAGCTCGGGCTCGACGCCGACGACTTCCGCCTCTGGGTGTGCCTGCACGAGCAGACCCACGCGCTGCAGTTCGGCGCAGCCCCGTGGCTCGTCGACCACCTGCGCTCGCGCGTCGGCGCCCTGCTAGGCGAGGTCGCCGGCACTGCCGCCGCGGTGGGGGAGGGCTCCGCGCTGGCGCGCACCCGCGCGGCGGCCGACCTCGTGCGCCGGTTCGTGCGTCAGCCCGCGGGCACCCCGCTCGCCGAGCGGCTGCTCACGCCGGACCAGCGGGAGCAGATGGCGCAGGTCGCGGCGGTGATGTCGCTGCTCGAGGGGCATGCCGACGTCATGATGGACGTCGTCGGGCCCAAGGTCGTGCCGAGCGTCAGAGCGATCCGCAAGGCCTTCGACGCGCGCCGCGCCACCCCGCGCGGCACGGACCTCGTCCTGCGCAAGGTCCTGGGCATGGACGCGAAGATCGCGCAGTACGTCGACGGCGCGGCGTTCGTCCGCGGCGTCCGGCGGCGCGCGGGCACCACGGCACTCAACGTGGTGTGGGATGGGCCCCAGAACCTGCCGACCCCGCGCGAGATCTCCGACCCGGCCGCATGGCTGCGGCGCGTCCACGGCTGAGCCGTGCTCCCGACGCCTGACGTCGTCGCGGGCCGCCGCGCCGTGCGCGCCGTGCTCGCGGTCGAGGGTGACGGCGCCGAGACGGAGGGCGCGCGCCCGCGGCTCGTCGTCGCGTGCTCCGGCGGAGCCGACTCTCTCGCGCTCGCGGCGTGCGTCGCGCTCGAAGGGCTCCGCGGGCTCGCCGTCGTGGTCGACCACGGGCTGCAGCCCGGCAGCGCTGACGTCGCGCAGCGGGCCGCCGACCAGTGCCGCGGGCTGGGCCTCGACGCCGTCGTCGTGCCGGTCGTCGTGACCGCCAGCGGCGGACCCGAGGCCGCGGCCCGGAGTGCACGGTACGCAGCCCTCGAGGGGGTGCGGGCCGAGCGCGTGCCGGGCGGGCCGATCCTGCTCGGGCACACGCTCGACGACCAGGCCGAGACGGTGCTCCTGGCGCTCGCGCGCGGGTCCGGCGCGCGAGCGCTCGCCGGGATGCCGGCGGCCCGAGGGTCACTGCGCCGGCCCTTCCTGGGGCTGCGCCGGGCGCAGACGGAGCAGATCTGCGCGGACCTGGGGCTGACGCCGTGGCAGGACCCGACCAACGCCGCGCCGGCCGACGGTGCCGGGTGGCCGCTGCGCTCCCAGGTGCGCGCCTCCGTGCTGCCCGAGCTCGTGCGGGTGCTCGGACCCGGCGTGCCCGCAGCGCTCGCGCGCACCGCGGTGCTGCTGCGCGACGACGACGCCGCGCTCGAGGAGATCGCGGACGAGCTGCGCGCGCGGGCCGCCGGCGCGGAGGGCCTCGACGTCGCGCTGCTCGCCGAGGCGCCGCCCGCCGTGCGCCGCCGGGCGCTGCGCGCCGCAGCGGCTGCGGCCGGCGCGGGGGCGCTGACCCAGGTGCACCTCGCGCAACTGGACGCTCTCGTCGTCGCCTGGCACGGGCAGGGGCCGGCCCATCTTCCTGGCGGGGTCAGGGCCCAGCGCACGTGTGGCAGGCTTGTCCTGCACACCCCCACCCCCGCATGAGGAGCTTTCGTCGTGGACCAGTCAGACATCGGTAGCGACCTCGAGTCCGTGCTGCTGAGCGAGGAGCAGCTCTCGACGCGGCTCGCCGAGATGGCCGCCCAGATCGACGCGGACTACGCGGGCGAGGACCTGTTGCTGGTGGGGGTGCTCAAGGGCGCCGTCATGGTCATGGCGGACCTCGCGCGTCAGCTGCACCACCCCGTGGAGATGGACTGGATGGCGGTCTCGTCGTACGGCTCGGGCACCAAGTCCTCCGGCGTCGTGCGTATCCTCAAGGACCTCGACGCGGACCTCACGGGACGCAACGTGCTGATCGTCGAGGACATCGTCGACTCCGGTCTCACGCTGTCCTGGCTGCTCGCGAACCTGCGCAGCCGCGGACCCAAGTCCGTCGAGGTGGCCGCGATGCTGCGCAAGCCCGAGGCGAACAAGGTGGAGATCGACGTCCGCTACGTCGGCTTCGACATCCCCAACGAGTTCGTCATCGGCTACGGCCTCGACTACGCCGAGAAGTACCGCAACCTGCCGTTCGTCGGGACGCTCGCCCCCCACGTCTACGCGGAGTGACCGCGGGCCGGGGGCGCACGGGCGGGCCCTGGCACCCGTCCATGGCGTGATGCCCTCGGCGAACAATCAGCCGATCTCCAGGATTCGCGTGTAACTTCCAAGGCGGAAGCAGGCGAGTCGAGCGGAAGGACCCCGGGGCGTCCCGGTACACGGATGAAGATGAAGCGGCTGTTCGGCGGACCCTACGTGTGGATCGCGATCGGTCTGGTCCTCCTCTGGATCGGTTATTCGACCCTGACGACGCCCAAGATCGGGCGCATCGACACCTCCCAGGGTCTCGAGCTGATCACCGAGGGCAAGGTGAAGAGCGCGCTCGTCGTCGACGGTGAGCAGCGCGTCGAGCTCACGCTCACCGAGGACTACACCGTCGACGGCGACAACCGCGGCTCGCTCGTCGAGTTCTACTACGTCGACCCGCAGGGCGAGCGCGTCGTGGACGCGATCGCGGCGGCGGACCCGGCCGAGGGGTTCAACTCGCGCGTCTCCCAGCCGAGCTTCTGGCTGTCGATGCTGTCGATCCTCGTGCCCTTCGTGATCATCGGCGTGCTCTTCTTCTTCCTGATGTCCCGCATGCAGGGCGGCGGCTCGCGCGTCATGGGCTTCGGCAAGTCCAAGGCCAAGCTCGTCGGCAAGGAGAGCCCGCAGGTCACGTTCGCCGACGTCGCGGGCGCCGAGGAGGCCGTCGAGGAGCTGCACGAGATCAAGGAGTTCCTCTCCGAGCCCGCCAAGTTCCAGGCCGTGGGCGCGAAGATCCCCAAGGGCGTGCTCCTGTACGGACCGCCCGGCACCGGCAAGACGCTCCTCGCGCGCGCCGTCGCGGGCGAGGCCGGCGTGCCGTTCTACACGATCTCCGGCTCGGACTTCGTCGAGATGTTCGTGGGCGTCGGCGCAAGCCGCGTGCGTGACCTGTTCCAGCAGGCCAAGGAGAACGCCCCGGCGATCATCTTCGTCGACGAGATCGACGCCGTCGGCCGCCACCGTGGTGCCGGCATGGGCGGCGGCCACGACGAGCGCGAGCAGACCCTCAACCAGCTCCTCGTCGAGATGGACGGGTTCGACCCCAAGGCCAACGTCATCCTCATCGCGGCGACCAACCGCCCCGACATCCTCGACCCCGCGCTCCTGCGTCCGGGCCGGTTCGACCGGCAGATCGCCGTCGAGGCGCCTGACCTCAAGGGCCGCGAGGCGATCCTCAAGGTGCACGCGCGCGGCAAGCCGATCGTCGAGGGCATCGACCTCGCGACCGTCGCGCGCCGCACGCCCGGCTTCACGGGCGCGGACCTCGCGAACGTCCTCAACGAGGCGGCGCTGCTGACGGCCCGCAGCGGCGCGCAGCTGATCGACGACCGCGCGCTCGACGAGGCGATCGACCGCGTCATCGCCGGCCCGCAGAAGCGCACCCGCGTCATGAACGTCAAGGAGCAGAAGATCACCGCGTACCACGAGGGCGGGCACGCCCTCGTGGCGGCGGCCATGCGGTACACGGACCCCGTCACGAAGGTGACGATCCTGCCGCGCGGACGAGCCCTGGGCTACACGATGGTCATGCCCACGCAGGACAAGTACTCGACCACCCGGAACGAGCTGCTGGACCAGATCGCGTACGCGATGGGCGGACGCGTGGCCGAGGAGCTCGTGTTCCACGACCCGACGACCGGCGCCTCGAACGACATCGAGAAGGCCAGCTCGATCGCCCGCAAGATGGTCACGGAGTACGGCATGTCCGAGCGCGTCGGGGCCATCAAGCTCGGCACGTCCGGCGGCGAGCCGTTCCTGGGCCGGGACATGGGTCACCAGCGCGACTACTCCGAGGCCGTCGCGGGCACGGTGGACCACGAGGTCCGCAAGCTCATCGAGGCCGGGCACGACGAGGCGTGGGAGGTGCTGGTCCAGTACCGGGACGTCCTCGACCGCCTGGTGCTCGAGCTGCTCGACAAGGAGACGCTCAATCAGAAGGAGCTCGCCGAGATCTTCGCGCCCGTGGTCAAGCGCGAGCCGCGGGACGTCTGGCTGTCGAGCGAGCAGCGCGTCGTCTCCGACCGGCCGCCGGTGCTGACCCCGGCCGAGCAGGCGACGCAGGACGGGCCCGTGATCCCCGAGGACGAGGCCGTCGCGCGGCCGGAGCGCCCGACGGACCCGGTCGGGGAGATCCCCGACGGCGGGACGGTGGAGCTGTGAGCGTCGACCTGGCCCGCGCCGAGGCCGCCGTCCGCGAGCTGCTCCTCGCGGTCGGGGAGGACCCGGACCGCGACGGGCTGACCGACACCCCGGGGCGCGTCGCGCGCATGTACGCCGAGACGTTCGCCGGGCTCGACCAGGACCCCGAGACCATCCTGGGCACGACGTTCGACATCGACCACGAGGAGATGATCCTCGTGCGCGACATCGAGGTGTACTCCACGTGCGAGCACCACCTGGTGCCGTTCCACGGCGTCGCGCACGTCGGGTACATCCCGGGTGCCGACGGCCGGGTGACAGGGTTGAGCAAGCTCGCCCGGCTCGTCGACCTGTACGCGCGGCGGCCCCAGGTCCAGGAGCGCCTGACGACGCAGGTCGCGGACGCCCTCGTGCAGCACCTGGCGCCGCGCGGCGTGATCGTCGTGATCGAGGCCGAGCACCTGTGCATGTCCATGCGGGGGGTGCGCAAGCCCGGCTCGCGCACCCTGACTTCCGCGGTGCGCGGGCAGATGCGCGACGGTGCCACCCGGGCCGAGGCCATGAGCCTGATCACGGGACGCTGACCGGCGACTAGGCTTCCTAACGTGGCCCGTCACCCCGCCCCGCTGCCTCCGGGCCTCGCCCTCGGGCGGACCCTGGTGATGGGCGTCGTCAACGTCACCCCCGACTCGTTCTCGGACGGCGGCCGCTGGTTCGAGCCCGCCGACGCCGTCCGGCACGGGCTCGGCCTCCTCGCCCAGGGCGCCGACCTCCTCGACGTCGGCGGCGAGTCCACCCGTCCCGGCTCCGCACGCGTGCCCCAGGCCGACGAGCTCGACCGCGTGGTCCCGGTGGTCGAGGAGCTCGTCGCCCGCGGCGCCGTCGTGTCCGTGGACACCACGCGCGCCGAGGTCGCGGCCCGCGCCGTCGCGGCCGGCGCGGTCATCGTCAACGACGTCTCGGGGGGGCTGGCCGACCCGGAGATCTATGACGTCGTCGCCCAGACGGGCGTCGTGTACGTCGCGATGCACTGGCGGGGCCACGCGGACGTGATGGACAGCCTCGCGACGTACGACGACGTCGTCGTCGACGTGCGGCGCGAGCTGAGCGAGCGCGTGGCCGCGCTCGCCGCGCGCGGGGTGCGCCCCGAGCAGGTCGTGCTGGACCCCGGGCTCGGGTTCGCCAAGCCCGGCGCGGCGAACTGGCCCCTGCTGCGCCGGCTCGACGAGCTGATCGCGCTGGGACACCCCGTCCTCGTCGGTGCCTCGCGCAAGCGATTCCTCGGTACGCTGCTCGCGGGACCGGACGGGCAGGCGGTCCCGCCGCTCGAGCGCGACGGCGCGACGGCGGCGATCACCGCGCTCGCCGCTGCGCACGGCGCCTGGGGCGTGCGGGTGCACGACGCCGCGGGATCCGCCGCGGCGGTCAGGGTCGCCCAGGCGTGGACCGACCCCCGAGAGGTTCTGGAGCTCCCGTGACCTACCTGCCCCCGACAGCCCCGGTGCTCGACGAGCACGGGCGGCCGGCCGACCAGATCCGCCTGCTGGGTCTGAGCGCGACCGGTCATCACGGTGTCCTCGACCACGAGCGGGTGGACGGGCAGACCTTCGTCGCGGACGTGGTGGTGCACGTCGACACCCGGCGGGCCGCGGCCACCGACGACCTGGTCCACACGCTCAACTACGCGAGCCTCGCGCAGGACGTGGTGGCGGTCCTGGCCGGCCCCGCGGTCAACCTCGTGGAGACGGTCGCCGAGCAGGTCGCCGCGCTCGTGCTGGACCGGCCGGGCGTCGTCGCGGTGGACGTCGCCGTGCACAAGCCGGGCGCGCCCGTCCCGGTGCCGTTCACCGACGTGGTCGTGGCGATCCGGCGCGATCGCACCAAGCTGCCCTCCGCGCGGTTCGACCCCACCGCGGCGCCGGCGGCGTCCGTGGCCGAGATCGCGACGCCGCGCACGGTGGAGGACGCCGCGCTGTCCGTCGCGCACGCACCAGTCGAGGACCCGGACCCCGCACCGCCCGCGCCCGACCGGCTGGACGAGACCCCGGGCGGGCCCGTGCGCGCCGTCCTCGCCCTCGGTGCCAACCTGGGCGATGCCCGCGCGACGCTCCGCGAGGCGGTGCACGAGCTCGCCCAGACGCCGGGCATCGAGATGCTCGCCGTCGCACCGCTCGCCCGCACCGCAGCCGTGGGCGGCCCCGAGCAGCCGGACTACCTGAACACGGTCGTGCTGGTGGCCACCGCCCTGTCCCCGCGGCAGCTGCTGCACGCCTGCCAGGGCGTCGAGCAGCGGCACGGGCGCACGCGCGAGGTGCGCTGGGGCGCTCGGACGCTCGACATCGACGTCGTCGACATCGCCGGGATCGTCGCGGTGACCGACGACCTCGAGCTGCCGCACCCGCGGGCCAACGCACGTGCCTTCGTGCTGCAGCCGTGGGCCGAGGTCGAGCCCGGGGCCTTCCTGCCCGGTCTCGGTGGCGGTCCCGTGGACGCGCTCGCGGCCACCGCCCCGGATCGCGACGGCGTGCGCTGGCTCGCGCTCGACTGGCTGAACGAGGCCCCTGCGCCGGTCGCCGCGCCAGCCCGTCCGGCCGCGCACGCGGAGCCGCCCGCGCCGCCCGTCCCGCTGCCGCCCGAGCCCTCCTGATGCAGCCTGTCCGGATCTCGCGCCTCCTCGCGCTCGCGCTCGCCGTCGCGCTCGGCGGATGGGCCGTGCTCCTGGTCCTGGCACCGCAGGGGATCCGTCCGGGACCCGTGCCGGTGCTGGCCGACGCCGTCGTGCTGGTGATCGCGGCGGGCACGCTGGTCGCCGGGTTGCGGGTGCGCTCCTACCTGCGCGGGCGCAGGCCCGGGCTCGACCCCGTCGTCGCCGCACGGACCGCGGTCCTCGCGCAGGCCGCGGCGCTCACGGGCGCGCTGCTCGTCGGCTGGTACAGCGCGCAGGTGCTCGTCACGGTCGGGGACCTCGAGATCGCGGCGTTCGCCGCGCGGGCCCGCGCCGCGGGCGCCGCCGTGCTGTGCGCGCTCGTGCTCGGCGTCGTCGGCGTCGTGGTGGAGCGCTGGTGCCGGATCGACTCGCCGCATGACGACGAGCCGGGCGACGGTCAGCCAGCCTGAGCAGTGGCAGGATGGGCGCCATGACTGAACCCACAGGCCTGTTCGACCCGGACGGCATCGTCTGGCAGCGCGTCTCGGGGCGCCTCGTCACGGCGCGGCTGATCTCGCTCGGGATCGGGATCGGGTTGCCCGTGGTCGTGCTCGCGGTCCTGGCCGTCCTGCTCACGCCGTGGCTCTGGCTGCCGGCGGCGGTCCTCCTCGTGATCGGCGTCGCGTGCGCCTCCGTGATCGCCCGCCAGGTGCACGCCATCGGGTACGCGGAGCGCGCCGACGACCTGCTGATCCGCAAGGGCGTGCTGTTCCGCTCGCTCGTCGTCGTTCCCTACGGCCGCATGCAGTTCGTCGACGTCTCCGCCGGCCCGCTCGCCCGCGCCCTCGGCATCGCGTCGGTGCAGCTGCACACGGCGTCGCCCACCACGGACGCGTCGATCGACGGTCTCGAGCCGGGCGAGGCCGCGCGCCTGCGTGACCGCCTCGCCTCCCGCGGCGAGGCCCAGCTGGCCGGCCTGTGAGCGCCGTCCCGCCCCCGCCGCCCCCCGCTCCCGCGGCGCCGTCCGGCGAGACCGCAGCGCCCCCGCTCGGCGTGCCCGACGACGGTCTCGACTGGCGGCGCATGCACCCGGTCACCCCCGTGGTCCGCGGCTGGGGCGTGATCGTCGTGCTCTTCCTCGTCGGCTTCAACCAGGTCGCGACGGACGTCGAGGGCGCGGGCGAGGTCGTCTCGTCCGTGAACCCGCTGTGGTTCGTCGGCGGGCTCGCGTTCTTCGCCCTGGTGGTCTTCCTGTACTCCGCCCTCGCCTGGCGCATGATGCGCTACGCCGTGGGCGCCGAGGCCGTGCACCTGCGGCAGGGCATCGTGTTCCGCCAGCAGCGCCAGGCCCGCCTGGACCGCCTGCAGGCCGTCGACATCGTGCAGCCGCTCGTCGCCCGGATCTTCGGCCTGGCGGAGCTCCGGCTCGAGGTCGCCGGCGGAGCCGACTCCGCGGTCAAGGTCGGGTTCCTGAAGATCGGCGACGCCGAGACGCTGCGGGCGGAGCTCCTCGCGCGCGCCGCCGGCGTCACCGTCGCCGAGGGTGAGGCCGCGCCCGTCGCCCCGGAGGAGCAGGTGATCCAGGTCGAGCCCGGCATGCTGGTCGGCTCCCTGCTGCGCACCGGTGCCCTGCTCGCGTTCCTCGCGATCCTCGTGGGGCTCGGCGTCGCTGCGGTGCTCGCGCACACGGCCGCGCCCCTGCTGTCCGCGATCCCCGGGCTGATCGGGTTCGGCTCCTACCTCGCGCAGCGGTTCGTCGGCGAGTACGGGTTCGTCGGCGCCGTCTCCCCGGACGGCATCCGGCTGCGTCGCGGCCTGCTCGAGACCCGGTCGCAGACCATCCCACCCGGACGCGTCCAGGCGATCCGGCTGAGCCAGCCGCTCCTGTGGCGCCGCAAGGACTGGTGGCGCGTCGAGGTCAACGTCGCCGGGTACGGCTCGATCACGGCGGACGCGAAGTCCAGCTCGCAGGTCCTGCTCCCCGTCGGCGACCGTCGCGCCGCGCTCGACGCGCTCTGGCTCGTCCTCCCGGACCTCGGGCTGACGGACGCCCTCGCGGTCCTCGACGAGGCGCTCGTCGGCAGCGGCCCCAGCGAGACCTTCACCACGAGCCCGCGCAGCGCGCGGATCCTCGACCCCCTGACGTGGCGGCGCAACGGCTTCGCGGTCGCGCCCCGCGCGCTCCTGCTGCGCCAGGGCCGGCTGGTGCGCCAGCTGGTCGTCGTCCCGCACGAGCGCACCCAGTCCCTCGGGGTCGAGCAGGGGCCGCTGCAGCGGCGGCTCGGCGTCGCGAGCTTCGCCCTGCACACGACGGTCGGGCCGGTCACCCCGCAGATCGCGCACCTCGCGGAGGCCGACGCCGCCCGGCTGCTCGCCGAGCAGGACGAGCGCGCCCGCACCGCCCGCAACAGCGAGGGCCCGGAGCTGTGGATGCGTCAGATCGCCACGGAGCCCGTGGCCGAGGTCGTGACGGAGCCCGTGACCGAGCCCGCGGCCGAGCCCACGGGGGACGGCGCGTGAGCGCTCGGCCCGCGCGGCTCGGCGTCGGGGTCGTCGGTGCCGGCCGTGTGGGCGCGGTGCTCGGGCACGCGCTGCGCGCCGTCGGGCACGCGGTGGTCGGCGCGAGCGGCGTGTCCCAGGACTCGCTCGAGCGCATCGACACCCTGCTTCCTGGCGTGCCGGTGCTCGAGGTGCCCGAGGTCGTGCGTCGGGCGGAGCTCGTGCTCGTGACCGTGCCCGACGACGAGCTCGAGGGCGTCGTCGGCGGGCTCGCGGCGCTGGGCGCCTGGCAACCCGGTCAGCTCGTCCTGCACACGTCCGGTCATCACGGCACCGCGGTGCTCGCTCCCGCGGCGGCGGCCGGTGCCATCACGCTCGCCGTGCACCCCGCGATGACCTTCACGGGCACGTCGCTCGACCTCGCCCGCCTCGAGGGCACGAGCTTCGCCGTGACGTGCGCGCCCGCCCTCGAGCCCATCGGCCAGGCGATCGTCGTGGAGATCGGTGGCGAGCCCGTGATGATCGACGAGGCCCAGCGGCCGCTGTACCACGCCGCCCTCGCGCACGCCTCGAACCATCTGGTGGTGCTCGTCGCCCAGGCAGCCCACGCCCTCGCGGCCGCCGGCGTCGCCGAGCCCGGCCGGATGCTCGACGCCCTCGTGCACGCGAGCCTCGACGGCGCGCTCCGGGCGGCCTCGACCGACGCCTCCGGCGACCCGGCCGGCCTGCCCGGCCCGGGTGCACCGGGAGCGATCGCGGCCCTCACCGGACCGGTGTCGCGGGGTGACGTGGGCACCGTCCGCGGGCACCTGGAGGTCCTCGCGGCGTTCGGTGCCGACCACCAGGGGCCCGACCTCCCCGCGAGCTATCGCACGTTGGCGCGCGCGGCGACGTCGCGCGCGCTGGCCGCGGGCCGCCTCGGCGAGGCGCAGGCCCGCGACCTCCTCGACGCCCTCGACGCCCTCGACCCGGAGCACTAGATGACCACGCTCGTCCGCACCCGCGCGGAGCTCGACGCCGCCCTCGCCTCCCCGCCGCGGGGCCGCCGCGCGGTCGTCATGACGATGGGCGCCCTGCACTCGGGCCACACGAGCCTGGTGCACGCGGCGCGGGATCTCGTGGGGCCGCACGGCCAGGTCGTGGTCACGGTGTTCGTCAACCCCCTGCAGTTCGGGCCCAACGAGGACTTCGCGCAGTACCCGCGCGACCTCGAAGCAGACCTCGCGACGCTCGCCGCCTCCGGCGCCGCCGTCGACCTCGTGCTCGCCCCCGACGTCGCGGAGGTCTACCCGGGCTACCCGGACGCCCCGCTCGTGCGGGTGAGTGCGGGCCGGCTCGGTGAGGTGCTCGAGGGGGCCTCGCGCCCGGGCCACTTCGACGGTGTGCTGACGGTCGTGCTCAAGCTGCTGCACCTGGTGCAGCCCGACGTCGCGGTCTTCGGGGAGAAGGACGCCCAGCAGCTGCTGCTGATCCGGCGGATGGTCACGGACCTGGACGTGCCGGTCGAGGTCGTCGGCGTGCCCATCGCCCGGGCGGACGACGGCGTCGCGTTGTCCTCGCGCAACGCCTACCTCTCCGCGGCGGAGCGGGAGAGCGCCCGTGCGCTGTCGGGCGCCCTGCGGGCCGGCGCGGCTGCGGGTGCCCTCGGGGCCGAGGCCGTGCGCGCAGCGGCCCAGGAAGTCCTGGCCGAGGCGTGCCTCACACCTGACTACCTGAGGCTCGTCGACCCGACTACGGTGGACGAGGTGCCCAGCGATCACGGCGGCCCGGCGCTCCTGCTGGTCGCCGCCCGCGTGGGCACGACCCGCCTGATCGACAACATGGCCGTGCAGGTCACGGACCCAGGAGAGACGACTCGATGAGCACTCCGCGCACCCCGCGCACCACCCCCGCCTCGCTGCAGCGCCCCATGATGATCGCGAAGATCCACCGCGCGACCGTGACGCAGGCGGACCTCCACTACGTCGGCTCGATCACCGTGGACGCCGACCTCCTCGCCGCCGCGGACCTCATCCCCGGCCAGCAGGTCGACGTCGTCGACGTCACCAACGGCTCCCGCCTGACGACGTACGTCATCCCCGGCGAGGCCGGGTCCGGGCAGATCTGCATCAACGGTGCGGCGGCGCACCTGATCAACCCGGGCGACATCGTCATCCTCATCGCCTACGGCACGCTGTCCGACGCCGACGCGCGCACGTTCCTGCCGCACGTCGTGTTCGTCGATGCGGCCAACCGGATCGTGTCGGTCAACGAGGAGCCGGGTCTCGTGCCGGACGGGTACGGCCTCGAGGCCTCGGGCCTGGCGATCACCCCGTTCCAGCACCCGGACACCGACCCTGAGGCGGACCGCGGATGACGCAGCTGGCGCGGCGGCTGCACGCCCCGCAGCCCGGCTGGACCACCACGGCCGACGTCGTCGTCGTCGGCTCCGGCATCGCCGGCCTCACCGCGGCGCTCGAGCTGCGAAGCCGCGTGGACCGCGTGCTGCTCGTCACCAAGGGCGAGCTGTCGTCGGGCTCGACGGTGTGGGCGCAGGGCGGCATCGCCGCGGCGCTGGACCCCGCCGACTCGCCCGCGGCGCACCTCGCGGACACCCTCGAGGCCGGTGCCGGCGTCTGCGACGCGGCAGCCGTCGAGCTGCTCGTCACCGAGGGCCCGGAGCGCGTGCGGGAGCTGGTCGCGCTCGGGGCGGCGTTCGACCTCGAGCCCGGCGGCGACATCGCCCTGACGCGCGAGGGCGGGCACCGGGCCGACCGGATCGCGCACGCGGGTGGCGACGCGACCGGCGCGGAGATCTCCCGTGCCCTGGTCGCCCAGCTCGAGGCCGTCCGGGACGACCCGGGCATCGACGTCATCGAGCACGCGCTCGTCCTCGACCTCCTCACGGGTGAGGCGGGGCCGGACGGCGCGCCGGGTGCCGTCTGCGGCCTCACGCTGCACGTGATCGGCGAGGGCACGCGCGACGGCGTCGGAGCCGTCCGTGCCCGCGCCGTCGTGCTCGCCACGGGGGGCATCGGGCAGGTCTTCCGCTCGTCGACGAACCCCGCCCAGGCCACCGGCGACGGGACGGCGCTCGCGCTGCGCGCCGGCGCGCGCGTGGGGGACATGGAGTTCGTGCAGTTCCACCCGACGGTCCTGTGGCTCGGTGCCGGCGTGAAGGGCCAGCTGCCCCTGATCTCCGAGGCCGTCCGGGGCGAGGGCGCCTGGCTGGTGGACACGGACGGGCTGCGGTTCATGGTCGACGTGCACCCGCTGGCCGAGCTCGCGCCGCGGGACGTGGTCGCGCACGCGATCGTGGGTCGCCTCGCCGCGACCGGCTCCGACCACGTGTACCTCGACGCCCGACACCTGGGCGCCGACTTCCTGCGGGGACGGTTCCCCACGATCCACGAGCGGCTGCTCGCGCACGGCATCGACCTCACCACGGACCTGGTCCCCGTCGCACCGGCCCAGCACTACCACTCGGGCGGCGTGGTCACCGACGTCGACGGACGGACCTCGGTGCCCGGGCTCTACGCCGTCGGAGAGGTGGCCTGCACCGGCGTGCACGGCGCGAACCGGCTGGCCTCGAACTCCCTGCTCGAGGGCCTCGTGTTTGCGCACCGGGCTGCGCGCGACATCGGCGCGCGCCTCGCCGCCGGCGAGCTCCCGCCGCTCGACCCTGCCCCGGTCGCCGGCCCGGCCGCGCTCGTGACGGCCGCGGCGCGGTCCGGCATCCAGCGGGCGGCGGCGTTCGGCCCGGGCGTGGTCCGGTCCGCGGGCGGGCTCGAGGCCGCGGCGGCGCGGCTGGCCGCGGTGCGCACCGACGCGCACCTCGTCGACGGCACGGGCGCCCTCGTGCAGACCGTGCCGCAGGTCGCGGAGTGGGAGACCACGAACGTGCACCAGGTCGCCACGGTGCTCACGGCCACCGCCCAGGAGCGGACCGAGAGCCGAGGCGGCCACTTCCGGCAGGACTTCCCCGCGCAGGACGACGCGTGGCGGCTGCGCATCGAGGCCTGGCTCGACGTCGACGGCACCCTGCGCCTGGAGCGCACCGCGCTCTGAGGATGCGGAGGGCTTGTGCACGTCGTCCACCAGGGTGGACGCGTGCGGGGCCGGCGGGTGATGCTGGGACGATGCGTCGCCGTCGTGCCCTCCTCGTCCTCGCCGCCGGTCTGCTGGCGGCCGGGCCGGTGCTGCCCGCGCACGCCTCCCACGAGCCCGAGAAGCGCGTGGCCGCGACCATCACCGAGCACTGGCGCTCGCTGCGCGCCGAGCGCGGGTTCCTGGGCGAGCCGCTGGGCGAGCTCCGCTGCGACCCGGCGGTGACCCGCTGCACGCAGGGGTTCGCGGGGGGCTCGATCGTGTGGGAGCCCGCACGCGGCCCGTACCTGGCCGCAGCCGACCGCGCGGCCAGCCGGTACGCCGTCGTGAACAAGCATCGCCCGCTCCCGGAGGGCTACGCCCCGGCCAGGCTGCGCGAGGTGGCGCCCGGGCACCGGCTCGTCCCCGCGGCCGCGCGCCAGGCGAAGGCTCTGCTGGCCGCCGCTGCGGAGGACGGTGTCGCTCTGCGCGTGGCGAGCGGCTACCGCTCCACCGACCACCAGGCCGCGGCGTTCCGACGCTGGACCCGCGAGCTCGGGGCCGAGCGTGCGGCTCAGCAGTCCGCACGGCCGCGGCACTCGGAGCACGAGACCGGCCTCGCCATGGACCTGCTGCCCGCGAGCGGCCCCTGCCAGGAGTTCGGCTGCTTCGCCGACACCGAGCACGCGGGCTGGCTCGCCGAGCACGCGTACGAGCACGGCTTCGTCGTCCGGTACCAGGAGGGCCAGGAGGACGTCACCGGCTTCACGTACGAGCCGTGGCACCTGCGGTTCGTCGGCGAGCCGCTCGCCCGGGACCTGCGCGCGCTCGGCAGCGACAGCCTCGAGGAGCACCTCGGCCTGTCGCCTGCCCCGGCGTACGCGGCGTCGCTGCCCCGTGACCGGCAGCCGCTACGGTGGTCGGGTGACTGACCTCGACCCGTCCTGGCTCGCCCGCACCGTGACGACCGCCCTCGACGAGGACCTCGGTCCCGGCGTCGGGCGGGACGTGACCACCCAGGCGACCATCGCCCCCGACGTCGCCCGCACCGCCCATCTCGTCGCACGGCAGGACGGCGTCGTCGCCGGCCTCGCCGTCGTCGCCGAGACGCTCGCGCAGGTCGCGCGCCGGTTCGGCCTCGCGGCCGCCACGGTCGAGCTCCGGGTCGCCGACGGTGCGCGCGTCGCCCGGGGGGACGTGCTCGCCGTCGTGCACGGTCCGGTGCAGTCCCTGCTGATCGCCGAGCGCACCCTGCTCAACCTGGCCTCGCGGGCCTCGGGCGTCGCCACCGCGACGCGCGCGTGGGCGGACGTGCTCGACGCCGCGCCGCGCGCCGACGGCACCCGCGCCACCGTGCTGGACACGCGCAAGACCACCCCGGGCCTGCGCGAGCTCGAGAAGTACGCGGTGCGCTGCGGGGGCGGCACCAACAAGCGCATGGGGCTGTACGACGTCGCGATGGTCAAGGACAACCACGTCGTCGCCGCGGGCTCGGTGTCCGAGGCGATCGCCCGCGTGCGCGAGCGGTTCCCGGACGTCGCCGTGCAGGTCGAGGCCGACACCACGGACCAGGCGGTCGAGGCCGTGCGCGTCGGCGCGGACTTCCTGCTGCTGGACAACATGCCCGACGACGTCCTGGCGGCCACGGTCGCGGCGGTGCGGGCGCTCGACCCGGCCGTCGAGCTCGAGGCGACCGGCAACCTGACGCTGGACCGCGCGGCCGCCGTCGCCGCGACGGGCGTGGACTACATGTCCGTGGGAGCGCTGACGCACTCCGCCCCGATCCTCGACCTCGCGCTCGACCTGCAGTAGCAGCGGCCGGGCTACCGGTGCCCGGCGGCCTCGTGGTCGCCGTGACCGACCGGCTCGAGCTGGAACGTGCAGTGCGACGTGTCGAAGTGCTCGCCCAGGCACGCGGCGAGGGCGTCGAGGACCTCGCCGGACCGGTTCTCGGCGAGGCACGCGTCGTCGACGACGACGTGCGCGGACAGGACGGGGACACCCGACGTGATGGTCCAGGCGTGCAGGTCGTGCACGTCGACGACGCCGGGGATCTCCCGCAGGTGCGCCCGCACGACGTCGAGGTCGATGCCCTTGGGCGTGGCCTCGAGCAGCACGTCCAGGACGTCGCGCAGGAGGGACCAGGCGCGCGGCAGGATGAACGCGCCGATCGCGACCGACGCGACCACGTCCGCCCGCGCGTACCCGGTGGTGGCGATGACGATGCCCGCGACGATCACGGCGACCGAGCCGACGAGGTCGCCGAGCACCTCGAGGTACGCGCCCCGCAGGTTCAGGCTCTCCGCCTGGCCGCCGCGCAGGATCAGCAGGCAGACCAGGTTGGCGAGGGCGCCCACGGCAGCGACCACGAGCATGACCCCGGTCTCGACCGCGGGCGGGTCGTTCCACCGCTGCACCGCCTCGACGACGACCCACACGCCCAGGACGCCGAGCAGCAGCGCGTTGACGAGCGCCGCGAGGACCTCCGCGCGCTGCAGGCCGAACGTGCGGGCGCTGGTGGCGGGCCGGGTGGCGAGCGAGGCGGCGATCAGCGCGATCGCGATCCCGCTCGCGTCGGTCAGCATGTGCGCGGCGTCCGCGAGCAGCGCGAGCGAGCCGGACACGAGCCCGCCGACCACCTGGGCGACGACGACCGTCGCCGTGATGGCGAGGACGATCACGAGGCGTCGTCGGTGCTGCCCCGTGGCAGTGCCGTGCGCGTGATCGTGACCCATGCCGCCATGCTAGCCAGGGGCTCACGGGCGACCAGCGTCGGTACGATGGCCAGGTGAATCCCCAGAGCCCCGCGCCCGAGCCCACGACCGCACCGGACCAGCCCGCCGTCGGCGCCCTGGCCGACGAGCTGCCGGAGCAGATGCGGGTGCGGCGAGAGAAGCGCGAGCGCCTGATCGAGCGCGGCGACGAGGCCTACCCGGTGAGCGTCCCCGTGACGCACACGATCGCCGCCGTCCGCGCGGACTACGCGCACCTGGCCGATGGCGAGGAGACGGACGACCTCGCCGGCGTCGCCGGGCGGGTGGTGTTCCTGCGCAACACCGGCAAGCTGTGCTTCGTCACGGTGCAGGACGGCGAGGGCAACCGCCTGCAGGTCATGCTCAGCCAGGCCGTCGTGGGGGAGGAGAGCCTCGCGCGGTTCAAGGCCGACGTGGACCTCGGTGACCACCTGTTCGCGCACGGACGGGTGATCTCCTCGCGCCGGGGCGAGCTGTCGATCTTCGCGGACGACTGGAAGATCGCGTCGAAGGCGCTGCGGCCCCTGCCCGTCCTGCACAAGGAGCTGTCCGAGGAAGCGCGCGTGCGCCAGCGCTACGTCGACCTCATCGCCCGCCCGGCGGCGCGTGACGCTGCCCGGCTGCGCTCCGCCGTCGTGCGCTCGCTGCGGGACAACTTCCACCGGCGGGGCTACCTCGAGATCGAGACGCCGATGCTCCAGACCATCCACGGCGGGGCGTCCGCGCGGCCGTTCGAGACGCACATGAACGCGTTCGACATGGACCTGTTCCTGCGGATCGCGCCCGAGCTGTTCCTCAAGCGCGCCGTGGTCGGCGGGATCGAGCGCGTGTTCGAGATCAACCGGAACTTCCGCAACGAGGGCGCGGACTCCACGCACTCGCCGGAGTTCGCGATGCTCGAGGCGTACGAGGCCTACGGCGACTACAACACGATGGCGGCGCTGACGAAGGACCTGGTGCAGACCGCGGCCATGGAGGCTCTGGGCACCACGCTCGTCACGCTGCCCGACGGCGAGGAGTACGAGCTCGGCGGCGACTGGGCCGAGCTCAGCATGTACGACTCGCTGTCCGAGGCGCTGGGGGAGGAGATCACCCATGACACCCCGGACGCGGTGCTGCTCGGCTACGTCGAGAAGTTCGACCTCAAGATCGACCCGAAGAAGCAGAACCACGGCAAGCTCGTCGAGGAGCTGTGGGAGCACCACGTGGGCGACGGGCTGTACGCGCCGACGTTCGTGCGGGACTTCCCGGTCGAGACGAGCCCGTTGACCCGGGACCACCGGAGCAAGAAGGGCCTGGTGGAGAAGTGGGACCTGTACGTGCGCGGCTTCGAGCTGGCCACGGCGTACTCGGAGCTCGTGGACCCCGTCATCCAGCGCGAGCGCTTCGAGGCGCAGGCGCGGCTCGCGGCCGCCGGTGACGACGAGGCCATGGTGCTGGACGAGGACTTCCTCACGGCCATGGAGCACGCCATGCCCCCGAGCGGCGGCATGGGCATGGGCCTGGACCGCCTCCTGATGGCCCTCACGGGCCTGGGCATCCGCGAGACCATCCTCTTCCCCCTGGTCAAGCCCACCCAGCACTAACCACCCCCACCCCATCGCTGAGTGCGGACTTTTAGCGGTCTTTGCGACGGCGAACACCGCTAAAAGTACGCACTCAGCGTCTTGTGGTGGGTAGGGGAGAAAGACAGCGGCGCCCCTCCCCGGGTGGGGAGGGGCGCCGTCGTCGTGCGGCTAGGGTCAGACCGCGCCGGTCTTGCGCTTGTTGAGGATGTCGAACGCGACGGCCGCAAGGAGCACCAGACCCTTGATGGTCTGCTGCCAGGCGGCGTCGACGCCCATGATCGACAGGCCCATGTTGAGCACACCCATGATGAGCGCACCGATGATCGCGCCGGTCACCTTGCCGACACCACCCGTGACCGCCGTACCACCGATGAAGGCGGCGGCGATCGCGTCGAGCTCGAACATGTTTCCGGCCGAGGCGACGGCGGAGCCAGCACGCGCGGTCGTGACGATGCCCGCGACCGCGGCGAGGACGCCCATGTTCACGAAGATCATGAAGTTCACGCGGCGGGTGTTCACACCGGACAGGATGGCGGCGGAGAGGTTGCCACCGATCGCGTAGATGTGGCGGCCGAACACGGTCTTGTTCATGACGAACGTGTAGATGACGACGAGCGCGCCGACGATGACCAGGACGATCGGCGTGCCGCCGGCCGACTTGGCGAGCAGGTACGTGATGAACCCGATGAGCAGGCCGATGACGACGAGCTTGCCTACGAACGCCACGAGCGGCTCGGCGGCGAGGCCTTCGCGCTGCAGGACGCGGCGCGAGCGGAGCTGACCGAAGATGAGCCCACCGATCGCGACGCCGCCGATCAGCAGCGTGAGTGCGTCGAGGTCCCCGGCGAAGCCGAGGACGTTCGGCAGCGAGCCCTTGGAGATCGCGTTGAACTCACCGGGGAAGCCCGAGATGGTCGTGCCCGCGATGACGATGGCGAGACCACGGAAGATCAGCATGCCGGCCAGCGTCACGATGAACGCGGGTATCCCCATGTAGGCGATCCAGAAGCCCTGCCAGGCTCCGACCAGGGCGCCGATGCCGAGCCCGATCACGACCGCGAGGAGCCACGGGATCTGCTCCTGCACGATCAGCACGCCCATGACGCCACCGACGAAGGCGACGACGGAGCCGACCGACAGGTCGATGTGCCCCGCCACGATCACCATGACCATGCCGATGGTCAGGATGAACACGTACGCGTTCTGCTGGACGAGCGCAGCCACGTTGTTCGGGATGAGCAGGCGGTTGTCCGTGAGGAACTGGAACACCACGACGATGATGATGAGCGCGGCCATCATCCCGTAGTCGCGGAGGTTCTTGCTGAGGTACTGCGTCAGTGCGCTCATGCCTGAGCACTCTCCTTCTCCATGGTCATGTAACGCATCAGGGACTCCTGGTCCGCTTCGCCGCGGGGCAGCACCCCGGTGATCCGGCCCTGGCTCATCGCGAACACGCGGTCGCAGATGCCGAGCAGCTCGGGGAGCTCGGACGAGATCACGATCACGGCCTTGCCCTGCTCCGCCAGCTTGTTGATGATCTGGTAGATCTCGTACTTCGCACCGACGTCGATGCCGCGGGTGGGCTCGTCGAGGATGAGCACGTCCGGGTCAGCGAAGATCCACTTGCTCAGGACGACCTTCTGCTGGTTGCCGCCGGACAGCTTGCCGGTGACGGCGTCGACGCTGGGCGCCTTGATGTTCATGTCCTTGCGGTAGCCCTCGGCCGTGCCGACCTCGGTACGGCCGTCGACGACGCCGAACCGGGACAGCTTCCCCAGCGCGGACGACGAGATGTTGCGCTTGATGTCCTCGATGAGGTTCAGGCCGTACCGCTTGCGGTCCTCAGTCGCGTACGCGATGCCGGCGTTGATCGCCTGCTTCACGGACTTCGGGGAGATCTCCTCGCCGTCCTTGACTAGGCGGCCGGAGATGTTGCTGCCGTAGGAGCGGCCGAACACGCTCATCGCGAACTCGGTGCGGCCGGCGCCCATGAGCCCGGCGATGCCGACGATCTCGCCCTTGCGGACGTCGAGGTTCGCGTTGTCGACGACGACGCGCGAGTGGTCGTTCGGGTGGTGCACGGTCCAGTTCTCGACCCGCAGAGCCTCTTCGCCGATCTCGGGCGTGCGCTCGGGGTAGCGGTTCTCGAGGCTGCGGCCGACCATGGCGCGGATGATCCGGTCCTCGGTCACGGGCTCAGCGCCGTGCATGTCGAGGGTCTCGATCGTCTGGCCGTCACGGATGATCGTGGTGGAGTCGGCGATCGCGGCGATCTCATTGAGCTTGTGGGAGATGATGATCGAGGTGATGCCCTGGCCCTTGAGGCTGCGCATCAGGTCGAGCAGGTGGGCGCTGTCCTCGTCGTTCAGGGCCGCGGTGGGCTCGTCGAGGATCAGCAGCTTGACGCGCTTGGAGAGGGCCTTGGCGATCTCGACGAGCTGCTGCTTGCCGACGCCGATGTCCATGACCTTGGTGTCCGGGTGCTCGGTGAGGCCGACGCGGGCGAGGAGCATGGCTGCCTCGCTGTTCGTCTTGTGCCAGTCGATCACGCCGCCCTTGGCGCGCTCGTTGCCGAGGAAGATGTTCTCCGCGATCGACAGGTACGGGCTGAGCGCGAGCTCCTGGTGGATGATGACGATCCCGCGCTCCTCGGAGTCGCGGATCGTGCGGAACTCGCAGGGTTCGTCCTCGAAGAGGATGTCCCCGGTGTAGGAGCCGTGCGGGTAGACACCGGAGAGGACCTTCATCAGGGTCGACTTCCCGGCGCCGTTCTCGCCGCAGATGGCGTGGACCTCGCCGCGGGTGACCTGCAGCGTGACGTCCTGGAGTGCTTTGACGCCGGGGAACGTCTTGGTGATTCCCCGCATCTCGAGAATGACGTTGTCCGTGGACATGGTGCTCATCCTGTCGTCGGAATGGCCGTGGGAGAACCCTGCCGGCCGCCCGTGACGGGCGGCCGGCAGGGTCAGGTGTCACAGCCCGAGGTCAGAAGCCTCGTAGAAGCCGGACTCGACGAGCGCGGACTCGACGGTGTCCTTGGTGACCACCTGCGGGGGCAGGAGGTAGGACGGCACGACCTTCTTGCCGTTGTCGTACGTCTCGGTGTCGTTAACCTCGACCTCTTCGCCCTTGAGCATCTGGTCGACCATCTTGGCGACCTGGTCACCGAGGGTGCGGGTGTCCTTCCAGACGGTCATGGCCTGCTTGTCGGCCAGCATGTTCTGGACGTTCGCCTGGTCGGCGTCCTGGCCCGTCACGAGGGGCCAGTCGTTGCCGGGCTCGTAGCCAGCGGCCTCGAGCGAGGACTCGATGCCCAGGGCGAGCGAGTCGTTCGGGGACAGGACGACGTCGACCTTCTCGTCGCCCGTGTAGAACGAGTTCAGGCGGTTGTCCATCTCGGCCTGGGCCTTCGCGGACTCCCAGCCCTGGATGCCGATGGTGGTCCACTCGTCGAGCGAGGCCGGAGCCTTGCCGGACGGGACGACGAGCGTGCCGTCCTCGACGTACGGCGTCAGGACGTCCCACGCACCCTTGAAGAAGAAGCGGGCGTTGTTGTCGTCCGGCGAACCGGCGAAGGGCTCGAGGTTGAACGTCTCGTCCGTGCCCTCGAGGCCGAGCTGCTCGACGATGAACTCGCCCTGCAGGTTGCCGACCTTCTCGTTGTCGAAGGTGGCGTAGTAGTCGATCGCGTCGGTGCCGTTGATGAGGCGGTCGTAGGCGATGACGTCGATGCCCGCGGCGGCGGCAGCGTCGAGAGCGGGCGCGAGGGCCTCACCGTCGATCGCGGCGACCACGAGGATCTTCGCGCCCTGGTTGACCATGTTCTCGATCTGCTTGATCTGCTCTTCGACCTTGTTGTCCGCGTACTGCAGCGAGGTCTGGTAGCCCGCGTCCTTGAGAAGCTTCTCGAGGTGCGTGCCGTCGTTGTTCCAGCGCTCGAGGCTACGGGTCGGCATGGCGATGCCGATCATGGCGTCGGACGCGGCGGCGGCGCCACCGGTCCCGGTGCTCGCGGGGGTCTCTTCGCGCTCGGAGCTGCAGGCAGCGAGGCCGAGCATCAGCGTGGCGCTGGCGGTGATCGCCAGCATCTTCTTCGTCGTGGACATCCTTGGCCAATCCCTTCGGGTTCGTGAGTCCGGACGGCAGGCCGTCCGGGGCGGGGAGCGCCAACGTTGGCGATCCTCGTGGTTCCCGCCACGCTGCTGTGCGGCGCGGGAACCGCGGTCAGCTCCTCGTCACTGAGGTCGTCGTCATCGCCGATCCTGCCAGCGCTGGCGGTGCCAGGTCCGACGACCCAGCCGATCTCCGATTAGTTGACCGCCCTAACATATCCCCTAGAAGTCGCTCTGCAAGCGCTTACCGGTAACGATCTGACAACGTCCTCGTGATCGTTCGGTGCCCCCGCCGGAGCGATCCAGGCCCGCATGGGCGGAAGGTCCCAGGTGGTTGGCGGCGGCGTAGCATGGTCGGGTGGACCTCGTTCTCGACGCTCTCGCCGCCCTGCTGCCCTCGGCCGGGGTGCTCGCGCTGTTCGCCGTCGCGATCCGCGCCGTGATGCGTGCCGACAGCAACGAGCGCGCTGCGGTGGCGGAGTTCGAGCGCACCCAGGCGCAGGCGGCGACCCAGACGTCAGCCACCCCCCGCGACTGACGCCGCACACCGCCGTCTCTTCCTCCGCTCTTTGCGGACGGTCGCCTCCGAATACCTCCGCATTGTCCACCGCCGCGCGCCATTCTTTGACCGCGATCATCCCGGGACGCATAATGCTAGGGAACGATGTCCCAAAACATCTCTCCCGAGGGAAAACACATGGCACAGAAGGTCCAGGTCATCCTGGTCGACGACATCGACGGTGGCGCGGCGAACGAGACCGTCACCTTTGGTCTCGACGGCGTCACCTACGAGATCGATCTCAGCACCGAGCACGCAGCCGAGCTTCGGGAGGCCTTTGCCTCGTGGGTCGGGCACGCGCGAAAGACGGCACGGGGCGCGGCGCCGCGCACCGCAGCGCGTTCCGGCCGGACCCGGCGCTCGACGTCGGACGCGAACGAGATCCGCACGTGGGCCCGCGAGAACGGTCACAACGTGAATGACCGCGGCCGTATCTCCGCCGAGATCCGTGAGGCTTACAACGCGGCGCACTGAGCCGCAGCGCACGACGCAAAGCGCCCCCGACGAGAACTCGTCGGGGGCGCTTTGGCGTTCCAGATGCGCCCTACTGCGGACGGTGGTATGTCATCTCGCGCACCGCGGCATACTGCCCGCGCACGAGCGCCGTCATGGCACGGCCCTCGTCCGAGGAGTCGGCCGGGAAATGCTCGACGCCTTCTTCCGGCTGCCACGCGGGTGCCGAGCCGGTGAGGGCCCAGACCGCCTGGCGGGCTGCGCCGTCGGCGACGTACTCCCCGGGCCGCGGGACGGTGACGTCGAGGCCGAACACGATCGGGGCGATCGCACGGACGGCGGGGGACTGGGCCCCGCCGCCGATCAGCTGCAGCGTCCGCGGCTCGAGACCGCCGCGCACGAGCTCGTCGAGGCCGTCGGCGAGGGCGCAGAGCATGCCCTCGATCGCCGCGCGCGCCACGTTCGCGGGCGTGGAGTTGCCGAGCCGCATGCCGTGCAGCGCGGCGGTCGAGCGCGGCTTGTTGGGGGTGCGCTCGCCCTCGAAGTAGGGCACGAGCACGAGGCCTTCGGCGCCGGCCGGCGCCGTCAGCGCGAGCCGCGCGAGCTCGTCGTAGTCGACGCCGAGCATGCGGCACGCGACGTCGAGCACGCGCGAGGCGTTCAACGTGCACACGAGCGGCAGGTACTGCCCGGTCGCGTCGGCGAAGCCCGCGACCAGGCCGCTCGGGTCCGTCGTCGGCTGCGGGGAGACCGCGCACACGACGCCCGAGGTGCCGAGCGAGACGGACACGTCGCCCGTGCCCAGGCCGAGGCCGAGGCTCGCGGCAGCGTTGTCGCCCGCACCGACGCCGACGACGGCACCGCGGCTGAGCTCGCTGTCGGTCGTCCCGGCGTGCTCGCCCGGACCGAGGACGACCGGGAGCGTGACGTCGTGCCCGAGGGCGCGGACGAGCAGGTCGCGGCGGTACTCGCCCGTGGCGGGCGACCAGTAGCCGGTGCCGGACGCGTCCGAACGGTCGGTGCGCAGGTCCTCGAGGGAGCGGGCGCCGCACAGTCGCCAGGTCAGCCAGTCGTGGGGGAGGGCGACGGCAGCGACGCGCGCTGCGTTCTCGGGCTCGACCCGTGCGAGCCAGCGCAGCTTCGTCACGGTCAGCGAGCTCACGGGGACCGAGCCGATGGCCTCGGCCCACGCAGCGGCACCGGCGACCGGGTCGCCGTCGCCGAGCTCTGAGATCAGCTCCTCGGCGTCGCGCGCGGAGCTGGTGTCGTTCCACAGCATGGCGTCGCGGATCACGGCGCCGTCGGCGTCGAGGGCGACCATGCCGTGCTGCTGCCCGCCCACGGAGATGGCGGCGACGTCGTCGAGCCCGCCGGCTGCGGCGACCGCCTCGACGAGGGCGTCCCACCAGGCGTGGGGGTCGACGGTCGTGCCGTCGGGGTGCTTGGCGCGGCCCTCGCGGACGAGGGCGCCGGTCTCGGCGTCACGGATGACGACCTTGCAGGACTGGGTGGAGGAGTCCACCCCGGCGACGAGAGGCATCGAGGGCCTTTCCGGTTCAGGGGGTGCGGAAACGGCCGCCGTGCGCGTGCACGGCGGCCGGTCCGGGTCCCACGGGAGGGACGTGTGTCAGCGGGCGCCGAGCGCGTGCTCGAGGGCCAGCTGGTTGAGGCGGACGAAGTGGAAGCCACGCTCGGCGACGGCGTCGACGTCGAGCTCCTCGTACGCGCTGGGGTCGTTCAGCAGGTCCTGGATCGTCTCGCCCTCGGCCAGCGTCGGCTGGGCGAGCTCGAAGACGCCGGACGCCTCGAGGGCCTCCTGGACCTCGGGGTCGGCACGGAAGGCCTGGGCGCGCTCCTTGAGCAGGATGTACGTGGCCATGTTGGCGGCCGCGGAGTCCCAGACGCCGGTGAAGTCCTCGGTGCGCGAGGGCTTGTAGTCGAAGTGGCGGGGGCCGTCGTACTTCGGGCCGCCGCTCGGGAAGCCGTTCTCCACCAGGTCGACGGTCGCGAACGCGGAGAAGAGGTCGCCGTGGCCGAACACGAGGTCCTGGTCGTACTTGATGGACCGCTGGCCGTTGAGGTCGATGTGGAAGAGCTTGTCCGCCCACAGCGCCTGCGCGATGCCGCTCGTGTAGTTGAGGCCGGCCATCTGCTCGTGACCCGTCTCCGGGTTGAGGCCGACGATGTCGCCGTGCTCGAGGCGCGCGATGAACGCGAGCGCGTGACCGACGGTCGGCAGCAGGATGTCGCCGCGCGGCTCGTTGGGCTTGGGCTCGATCGCGATACGCAGGCCGTAGCCCTTGTCCTTGATGTACGCGGCGACCGAGTCGATGCCCTCGGCGTAGCGGTCGTGCGCGGCGTTGAGGTCCTTGGCGGAGTCGTACTCCGCGCCCTCGCGGCCGCCCCACATGACGAACGTGTCGGCGCCGAGCTCGGCGGCGAGGTCGACGTTGCGCAGCACCTTGCGCAGGCCGTAGCGGCGCACCCGGCGGTCGTTCGAGGTGAACGCGCCGTCCTTGAAGATCGGGTGGCTGAACGTGTTGGTCGTGACCATCTCGACCTTGATGCCGGTCTCGTCCAGGGCCGTCTTGAAGCGGTCGAGGATCGAGTCACGCTCGGCGGCGCTGGAGCCGAACGGCACCACGTCGTCGTCGTGGAAGGTCACGTACGAGGCGCCGAGCTCAGCGAGCTTGTGTACCGACTCGACCGGGTCCAGCCAGGCCCGGGTCGCGCTGCCGAACTGGTCCTGGGCGTTCCATCCCACGGTCCACAGACCGAAGGAGAACTTGTCTTCCGGGGTGGGCTTGCGCACCATCATTCTCTCCTCATCGAGATTTGTTGTATGAGTGAACTTATCCTCATCGCGCGGTAGGGTCAAGCCATGACACAGGTCACGACGGCGTCGTCTGGCACGCCGCGCAAGCGCACCGGCGCGGCGGTGCGGCGCGTCGCCGCGCGTCAGGAGGACATGCGTGACCACAACCTGAGCCTGGTGCTCGGAAACGTTCTCGACTCGCCGGACCCGATCTCTCGCGCGGACATCGCCGCGTCCACCGGTCTCGCCCGCGCCACCGTGTCGCAGCTGGTCGACCGCCTCGTCGCTGCGGGCATGATCGCCGAGCTCGAGCCCGTCTACCACGGCCGCGCCGGGCGCCCCGCGGTCCCGCTGGTGCCCGCGAGCGGGACGATCGCCGGCATCGGCCTCGAGGTCAACGTCGACTACCTCGGTGCGCGGTCGGTCGACCTCGCGGGCAACGTGATCGACCAGCACATCATCCTGGGGGACTTCCGCACGAGCGACCCCGACGTCGTCCTGGGCACCCTCTCCGTCGCCGCCGAGCGCGTGATCGCGACCACCCAGGCCCACGGTGCGCGCGTCGCGGGCACCTGCATCGCCCTGCCGGGCATCGTCGACCGCGACTCGGGGCCCCTCCGGCTCGGCGCACCGGCGGCGACCGACCCGCCCACGAACCCCGGCCCCCTCCGCCGCGCCCCCAACCTCGGGTGGTCGGACACCGACCTCGCACCGCTCCTCGACCGTGACCCGTTCCGCACCTTCGGCGTGTCCCTCGGCAACGACGCCAACCTCGCGGCCCTCGCGGAGCTGCGCGCCGAGCGCGGGGCGCACCAGAGCTTCCTCTACGTCTCGGGCGAGGTCGGCATCGGTGCGGCCATGATCTACGAGGGACGGCTGTTCGTCGGCGAGCGCGGCTGGAGCGGCGAGGTCGGGCACACGACCATCGAGCCCGGCGGCCCGCGGTGCGGGTGCGGTTCGCTCGGCTGCCTCGAAGTCTACGCGGGCAAGGACGCGCTCATGATGGCCGCCGGGCTCGACCGCAAGCTCGGCGTCGACGTCCTGGTCGACGCCGTGACCCGCGGCGACGAGCGGGCCCGCGCCGCCGTGGACCGGGCCGGCTGGGCGCTCGGCATCGCGCTCGCGAACTTCGTCAACCTGATCGACGTCAGCAGGCTCGTCCTCGGTGGGATCTACGCGCCGCTGACCGAGCTCCTCGCCCAGCCGGTGCGCGCCCAGCTCGAGATGCGCGTGCTGACCTCGCCGTGGGCGCACGTGGAGGTCGTGTCGTCGCTCGCCGGGCCGCAGGCGGCGATGACCGGCGCCGGCATGGCCGTGCTCCGTGACGTCGTCACAACGCCGGGGCGCTGGGGTGCGGCCGACCGCGACTCGTGGGGCATCGAGGCCCGCACCGACGACATCGACGAGCGCCAGGCGCGCGGCATGGGTCAGCTCACCGTCTGACCACCGCGCTCAGCGTCGGGCGCAGGCCCGGCCGAGCTCGATGTCGACGACCTCCGTCAGCAACCCGACGCACTTGCCGCAGCTGCCGCCCGCGCGCGTGGCGCGCTGGATCTCGTCCAGGGACGAGCACCCGGCCTCGTGGATCAGCATCCGCAGCTCGCCCGCGCTGACGTTGGTGCAGTGGCAGACGATGTGGTCGTCGGGGAGCGTCGCGGCGTCGACGACCGGCGCGGCCTCGTCGACGACGACGGCCGGCTGCGCGGCGAGCGTCGCGCGCAACGCCTCGAGCTTCGCACTCGCGTCAGAGTTCATGCCTCCAGGGTCACCCGCGACCCCCGCTCCTGGCTAGGACCTCCGGCCCGGGTGTTCCGTCCGGCCGAGGGACGCGAGCGCCGAGAGCGCCGGGGCGACCGAACGGGGAGATACTGGCGGGCATGCCGTCCGTGCCTCCCGACGACCGCCTCCGCGTCGCCATGATCTGCGTCCACACCTCTCCGCTCGACCAGCCGGGGACGGGCGACGCCGGCGGCATGAACGTCTACGTCGTCGAGCTCGCCCAGGCCCTGGCGCGGCAGGGGAGCGAGGTCGAGATCTTCACCCGGGCGACGTCGTCGGCCACGCCCGAGGTCGTCGAGGTGAGCCCTGGCGTGAGCGTCCGGCACATCACGGCGGGACCGTTCGAGGGGCTCGACAAGAACGACCTGCCCGGCCAGCTGTGCGCCTTCACCGCGGGCGTCCTGCGCACGGAGGCGAGCCGCACGGCCGGCTGGTACGACGTCGTGCACGCGCACTACTGGCTGTCGGGCCAGGCCGGGTTCCTCGCCGCGGACCGCTGGGACGTCCCGCTCGTGCACACCATGCACACCATGGCCAAGGTCAAGAACGCCTACCTCGCTCCCGGCGACCACCCCGAGCCGCGCGGGCGCGTGATCGGCGAGGAGCAGGTGGTCGAGGCCGCCGACGCCCTCGTCGCGAGCACCCCCGCCGAGGCCGACGAGCTCGTCGACATGTACGGCGCGGACCGCAGGCGCGTGCACGTCGTGCCGCCGGGCGTCGACCTGCGTCTGTTCCGGCCCGGCGACGGCGACCCGGACGAGGTCATGGCCGCCGAGCGCGTGCGGCTCGGGCTGCCCGACGGCCCCCTGGTGCTGTTCGCGGGCCGGGTGCAGCCGCTCAAGGGCCCCGACGTCGTCGTCGAGGCCCTCGCGGCGATGCGGGACGCCGGGCGCACCGTGCCCACGCTCGTCGTGCTCGGGGGGCCGAGCGGACGCCCGACGGCGCTGCGCGAGCTGCAGGCGCTCGCCGCGCAGGTCGGCGTCGCGGACCACCTCGTGCTGCACCCGCCCGTGCCGCGCACCGAGCTCGCGGGATGGTTCCGCGCGGCCGACCTCGTCGTCGTGCCCTCGCACAGCGAGTCGTTCGGGCTCGTGGCCGTCGAGGCCCAGGCGTGCGGCACCCCGGTCGTCGCCGCCGCGGTCGGCGGCCTGCGCACGGTCGTGCGCGACGGGGAGTCCGGGGTCCTCGTGCGCGGTCACGAGCCGGCGCGGTGGGGCCAGGTGCTCGCCGACCTGCTCGACGCGCCCGAGGAGCGGGCGCGGCTGCGCGAGGGTGCGGCGCGAGCCGGCGCGAGCTTCGGCTGGGACGAGGCAGCGTCGGCGATGCTCGAGGTGTACCGCGAGGCCCGGGACGTGCGCCGCGCGAGCCTTGCGGCGGCCCACCGTCCGACCGCCTGAGGCTGCTCGTGGCGCGCCCGGGGCCGAAAGGCCCCCTGACGCGGGCGGCCTCATGGGGCAGGATGGTCCCATGACCTACACCCTCGTGCTGCTCCGCCACGGCGAGAGCGACTGGAACGAAAAGAACCTCTTCACTGGCTGGGTCGACGTCCAGCTCACCGAGAAGGGCCGCGAGGAGGCCGCGCGCGGAGGCCGCCTGCTGACCGAGGCAGGCATCCTCCCCGACGTCCTCCACACGTCGCTGCTGCGTCGCGCGATCACCACCGCGCACCTCGCGCTCGACGCCGCGGACCGCCACTGGATCCCGGTCAAGCGCAGCTGGCGCCTGAACGAGCGCCACTACGGCGCGCTCCAGGGCAAGGACAAGAAGCAGGTCCGCGACGAGTTCGGCGAGGAGCAGTTCATGCTCTGGCGCCGGTCCTACGACGTGCCGCCGCCCGCGATCGAGGCGGGCTCGGAGTTCTCCCAGGACGGCGACCCCCGCTACGCCGACGCGCCCGAGGTCCTCACCGAGTGCCTCAAGGACGTCCTCGAGCGCGCGCTGCCCTACTGGGAGTCCGACGTCATCCCCGACCTCAAGGCGGGCAAAACGGTCCTCGTCGCCGCGCACGGCAACTCGCTGCGCGCGATCATCAAGCACCTCGACGGCATCGACGACGAGACGATCGCGGGCCTCAACGTCCCGACCGGCATCCCGCTCGTCTACGAGCTCGACGACGACTTCAAGCCCGTCGTCAAGGGCGGTCGCTACCTCGACGCCGACGCCGCCGCTGCGGCCATCGCGGCCGTCGCCAACCAGGGCAAGTAGTCCTGGCCTGAGCCCGAACGCCGACGGCGCCGGCCCCCGAGCGGGGACCGGCGCCGTCGGCGTTCGCGCTGCGCGCGTCAGGAGCTCTGGGCTCCCGGGACGCTGTGGTCGTCGCTGAACTGGCCGGTGACCAGGTAGAGCACGCGGCGGGCGATCGAGACACCGTGGTCGCCGAACCGCTCGTAGTAGCGGCCCAGCAGGGTGACGTCGACCGTCTCCTGCGCCGTGCCGTGCCACTCGGTGCCCAGCAGCGCCGCGAAGGTGTCCTGGTGCAGCGTGTCGAGCAGGTCATCGTCACGCTCGATGTTGTGCGCGACGGTGAGATCGCGCGTGGTGAGCAACGTCGTCGTGCGGCGAGCCACGCGGACGGCCGCCGCCTGCATCTCGGTGAACGTCTGCTCGAGGGGCTCGGCCAGCGCGCGCTTGGGGTAGCGGCCCCGGGCGACCTGCGCGATGTGCCGCGCGAGGTCGCCCATACGCTCGAGCGTCGCGCTCATCCGCAGGGCGGAGACGACGACGCGCAGGTCCGTCGCGACCGGCTGCTGCTGGGCGAGCAGGAGCACGCAGCGCTCGTCGAGGTCGCGCTCGATCGCGTCGATCAGGTGGTCGGAGGCGATGACCTGCTGGGCCAGCTCGAGGTCGGCCGTGAGCAGCGCGGTCCCCGCCTTCGTGATCGCACCCTCGACCAGCCGGCTCATCTCGGCCAGGTCGTCGCCGACCTGCTGGAGCTCGGCCTCGAAGATCTCCCGCATCGCACACCCTTTCCCCGCCCGGTCCGCCGGGCCCATCGTCGTCGCAGGGCAGGTGCGCCCCACGATCGACCACTGTCACAGTGTGGTGCTGCCGCCAGGTGAACGCACGCGACCGCCCAGGTGAACAGTTGGCGACCACCAGCGGCACAGCTGCCGCGCGGGGCCTGGTGGCGCCGGGGCGACCGTACGCTGAGCGGGTGGACGGGTACGAGATTCTCATCGCGGGGGCCATCGGGCTGGTGACCGGCGTGTTCGCCGCCAGCCTGTTCTTCGTGTCCGAGCGCCGGCAGAAGGAGATCCCGGTCGGCCCGCCGTCGGACCTCGACGACGGGCTGGTGCGGGCGCTGGCCGTGCTGCGCTCCGCCGCGGTGGTGGTGGACCAGGACAACGAGGTCGTGCGCGCGAGTGCCCCCGCGTACGCGCTCGGCATCGTCCGGCACGACGCGCTCGCGCACCAGGTGATCGCGGACATGGTCGACACCGTCCGGGCCAGCGGCGAGATCCTCGACGAGGAGCTCGAGGTGCCCCGGGGCCCCAGCGGCCGGGGCGACGTGCTCGTCCAGGTCCGCGTGGCGCAGGTCGATCCCCGGCACGTGCTCGTGCTCGTCGAGGACCGCACCGAGGCGCGTCGGCTCGAGGCGATCCGGCGGGACTTCGTGGTCAACATCTCGCACGAGCTCAAGACGCCGGTCGGCGCCCTGTCGCTGCTCGCCGAGACCGTGCAGGCCGCGGCCGACGACCCGGAGGCGGTGCGGAAGTTCTCCGCCCGCATGCAGTCGGAGGCGACCCGCCTGGGCGACCTGGTGCACGAGATCATCGAGCTGTCCCGGCTGCAGGTCGCCGGTGCCCTCCGGGAGGTCGGCGCCGTCGAGGTGGGGCCGGTCGTCGCCGAGGCCGTCGACCGCGCCCGCACGCGGGCCGGCGCCCGCCAGATCCGCCTGACCACCGCCGGGGACATGTCTGCCCAGGTGTACGGCGACCACAGCCTGCTCGTCACCGCCCTGCGCAACCTCGTCGACAACGCCGTGAACTACTCGCCCGACTCGAGCGGCGTCAGCGTCGGCGTCCGCCAGGGCCAGGACTTCGTCGAGATCTCCGTGGTCGACCAGGGCGTCGGGATCGACCCAGCCGTCCAGGACCGGATCTTCGAGCGGTTCTACCGGGCCGACCCGGCGCGCTCGCGGGAGACCGGCGGCACCGGGCTCGGTCTGAGCATCGTCAAGCACGTCGTCGCCGACCACGGCGGCGAGATCTCGATCTGGTCCGAGCCCGGGCAAGGGTCGACGTTCACCATGAAGATCCCGGCAGCTGCTGCCGGGCACCCGATCGAGGAGAAGGCATGACGCGCATCCTGGTCGTCGAGGACGAGGAGTCCTACGCCGAGCCGCTCACCTACCAGCTCGAGCGGGAGGGCTACGAGGTGGTCGCCGTCGCGAACGGCCCCGACGCGCTCGCGGCGTTCGACGATGGTGGCGCTGACCTCGTGCTCCTCGACCTCATGCTCCCGGGGCTGTCGGGCACGGAGGTGTGCCGCGAGCTGCGCACCCGCTCCAACGTCCCCGTCATCATGCTGACCGCGAAGGACACGGAGATCGACAAGGTCGTCGGCCTCGAGATCGGCGCCGACGACTACGTGACCAAGCCCTACTCCTTCCGCGAGCTGCTCGCACGCATGCGGGCCGTCCTGCGCCGGCACAGCGAAGCGGGCGCCGCGGCTCCCGCAGCACCGGAGGCAGACGACGACGAGGTGCTCGTCGTCGGCGGGGTGCGGATGGACGTGGACCGGCACGTGGTGACGGTCGACGGCGCGCCGGCGCCGTTCCCGCTCAAGGAGTTCGAGCTGCTGGAGGTGCTGCTGCGCAACGCCGGGCGCGTCCTGACCCGCGGCCAGCTGATCTCGCGCGTGTGGGGGTCCGACTACGTCGGCGACACCAAGACGCTCGACGTCCACGTCAAGCGCGTGCGGTCCAAGATCGAGGCCGACCCGGCGAACCCCCGCCTGCTCGTCACGGTGCGCGGGCTCGGCTACAAGATCGCCGACGACGCGACCTCCTGAGCAGCCGCGCGGGAGGCGATGTGCACTGTTCATCGCCCGTTCACCGAGCGGGGGCCTAGCGGTCAACCAGCCTGCCTAACGTCGAGCACAGAGCGCGGGAGTCCCGCGCAGAGACTCGACTCACAGGATGGAAGATTCAGTGAATCTCAGCCGTATCAGCACGCGTTCCGCGGTCCTCGTCGGTGCACTCGCCCTGACCCTGACGGCGTGCAGCTCCGACTCCGAGAGCCCGACGTCGACCACGCCCGGCGCCACGGGCGGGGGCGAGACGCAGAGCCAGGAGCTCAGCGGGAACCTGGCCGGCGCGGGCGCGTCCTCGCAGGGCAAGGCCATGGAGGGCTGGATCGCCGGGTTCAACGAGATGGCCCCTGACGTCATCCTCTCGTACGACCCCGCCGGATCCGGCTCGGGGCGCGAGCAGTTCCTCGCGGGTGCCGTGCAGTTCGCCGGCTCCGACGCCGCGCTCAAGGAGGAGGAGCTCACCGCCGCCCAGGAGCGCTGCTACGGCGGCGAGGCCATCGAGGTGCCCCTCTACATCAGCCCGATCGCCGTCATCTACAACCTGCCGGGCGTCGCGGCCGAGAACCTCCAGATGTCCGCCGAGACCCTCGCGAAGATCTTCAACGGCGACATCACGAGCTGGAACGACCCGGCGATCGCTGCGGAGAACGAGGGCGTCGAGCTGCCCGACCTCACCATCATCCCCGTGAACCGCTCCGACGAGTCCGGCACCACCGAGAACTTCGTCGAGTACCTCGCGGACGCCGGCAACGGCGCCTGGCCGCACGAGGTCTCCGGCGACTGGCCCGTCAGCGGCGGCCAGTCCGGCAAGGGCACGCAGGGCGTCGTGGACACCGTCTCTGCCGCCGAGGGCACCATCGGCTACGCCGACGCGTCCCGCGCCGGCGACCTCGGCACCGTGGCGATCAAGGTCGGCGAGGAGTACGTGCCGTTCTCGCCCGAGGCCGCAGCCAAGGTCGTCGACGCCTCGCCCCGCGCCGAGGGCGCGACGGACAAGCGCCTGATCGTCGAGCTCGACCGCACGACGACCGAGGCCGGTGCCTACCCGCTCGTCCTGATGTCCTACTCGCTGGCCTGCTCGGTCTACGAGGACGCCGCGGACGTCGCGAACGTCAAGGCGCTGTTCACCTACATGGCGAGCGAGGACGGCCAGGCTCGGGCCGCTGACCCGGCCGTGGCCGGCTCCGCCCCGATCTCGGACGCGCTGCGCACCGAGGTCATGGCGGCGATCGACTCGATCGCGGTGGCCAGCTGATCCACGCTCGACCCACGCCAGGACGGACGCACCCCCGCGGTGCGTCCGTCCAGGCGTGAACAGGACCCCCAGACCTTCGAGACCTGACGGAGAACTCGTGGCTGTATCGAGCCCGACCACCGACCTCGCGCCGGCGCGCAGCGCCCGCCACCGGGGGCGCCTGCCTGACCGCGTGTTCCACGGCCTGTCGGCGGGTGCCGGCTGGTTGATCCTCGTGGTGCTCGCGGCGGTCGCGATCTTCCTGTTCCTGCGCGCCTGGCCGGCACTGTCCGCGTCCGCGGAGGACCTGAACGCGATCTCGTGGATGAACGGGGCCTCGATCGCGACCTACGTCGGTCCGCTGATCTTCGGCACGCTGCTGTCCGCGCTCCTCGCGCTCGTGATCGCCGTGCCGCTCTCGCTCGGGATCGCGCTGTTCATCTCGCACTACGCGCCCCGCAAGCTGGCGCAGGGCCTCGGCTACGTGATCGACCTGCTCGCAGCCATCCCGAGCGTCGTGTACGGCCTGTGGGGCGCGCTGTGGCTCGCTCCCGTGCTCGACCCGGTCTTCGGGTGGCTCAGCGGCACGCTCGGGTTCATCCCGCTGTTCGAGGGCTACACCGCACCGGCGCGCAACGTCATGGCCGCCTCGGTCGTGCTGGCCGTGATGATCCTGCCGATCATCAGCGCCGTCGCCCGCGAGGTCTTCCTGCAGACGCCGCGCCTGCACGAGGAGGCCGCGCTCGCGCTGGGCGCCACCCGCTGGGAGGTCGTGCGCATGGCCGTCCTGCCGTTCGGCCGGTCCGGGCTCATCAGCGCGTCGATGCTGGGCCTCGGTCGCGCGCTCGGCGAAACGATGGCCGTGCTGATGATCCTCTCGCCCGGCTATGCCGTCTCGTTCTTCCTCCTCCAGCCCGGGCAGCACCAGTCGATCGCGGCGAACATCGCCGCGAAGTTCCCCGAGTCCAGCGGGTTGTCGGTCAGCGTCCTGATCGCTACCGGCCTCGCGCTGTTCGTGATCACCCTGCTGGTCAACCTGGCGGCGCGCGCGATCATCGCCCGCCGCGCCGAGTTCTCCGGAGCCAACTGATGACGACGCCCACCCCGCTCGCCCGCGCCGCCACGAGCGCCCCGCTCGAGCCGGAGCCCCAGACTCCCTCGCCGCTCGCGCCGCGGGGCGGCCGGCTGCCCCGTTACGTGCCCTACGCCGTCGGCGCCGCCTCGCTGGTGTTCGCCTACCTGCTGCTGCTCGTCGTGGCGTCGCCCGGGATCCCGAGCGTCGTGGCGAGCGCCGCTGCGCTGTACGCGGTCGCGATCACGATCGTCTCGCGCGTCGTCGAGGGCCACCGCTGGGCCGTCGACCGGCTGGCGACCACCCTGGTCACGTTCGCCTTCGCCGTCGCCCTCATCCCGCTCGTCTCGCTGCTGTGGACCGTCGGGTCGAAGGGCGCGGCGCTGTTCTCAGCCGAGTTCCTCACGACCGACATGGTCGGCGTCTTCGGGGACATGACCTCCGGTGGTGTCGCGCACGCGATCGTCGGCACCCTCGCGGTCACCGCGACGGCCGCGTTGATCTCGGTCCCGATCGGCCTCCTCACGGCGATCTACCTCGTCGAGTACGGGCGCGGCCGGGTGGCGAAGGGCATCACGTTCCTCGTCGACGTCATGACCGGCATCCCCTCGATCGTCGCCGGGCTGTTCGCCTTCGCGCTGTTCACCCTGATCATGGGGCCGGCCTACCGCTCGGGTTTCATGGGCGCCGTCGCGCTCGCGGTCCTCATGACCCCGGTCGTGATCCGCTCGGTCGAGGAGATGCTCCGGCTGGTGCCGAACGAGCTGCGCGAGGCCGCGTACGCCCTGGGCGTGCCGAAGTGGCTGACGATCGTGAAGGTCGTGCTGCGCACCGCGGTCGCCGGGATCGTCACGGGCATCATGCTCGCGGTCGCCCGCGTGATCGGCGAGACCGCGCCGCTGCTGATCACCGTCGGCATCCTGACCCGCAGCAGCTGGAACGTGCTCGAGGGCCGCATGGCGACCCTCCCGGTCTTTGCCTACAACCAGTACCAGCAGGGCGGCGTCGGCGTGGACCGCGCCTGGGCGGCCGCGCTCACGCTCATCCTCATCGTGATGATCCTCAACCTTGCCGCGCGCATGATCAGCCGCGTGTTCGCCCCGAAGGGTGCGGCACACTGATGCTCGCGCCCGCTCGCCCCCTCCGCTCGTCCCGGCCCCAGGGCCCTGGAAGGAAATCCATGTCCAAGCGCATCGACGTCGACCACCTCAACGTCTTCTACGGTGACTTCCTCGCCGTCGAGGACGTCTCGATGACCATCGAGGCGAAGTCGGTCACCGCGCTGATCGGGCCGTCGGGCTGCGGGAAGTCCACCTTCCTGCGCACGCTCAACCGTATGCACGAGGTCATCCCTGGCGCCCGGGTCGAGGGCAGCGTGGTCGTGGACGGTCAGAACCTCTACGCCTCGGAGGTCGACCCGGTCGAGGTCCGCCGCCAGGTCGGGATGGTCTTCCAGCGCCCGAACCCCTTCCCGACGATGTCGATCGCGGAGAACGTCCTCGCTGGCGTCAAGCTCAACAACAGCCGGATCTCGAAGTCCGACGCGGAGGAGCTCGTCGAGGGATCCCTGCGCGGGGCGAACCTGTGGAACGAGGTCAAGGACCGCCTCGACCGCCCGGGATCGTCGTTGTCCGGCGGGCAGCAGCAGCGCCTGTGCATCGCGCGCGCGATCGCGGTCAAGCCGCAGGTGGTGCTCATGGACGAGCCGTGCTCGGCGCTGGACCCGATCTCCACCCTCGCGATCGAGGACCTGATCGCCGAGCTCAAGAACGACTACACGATCGTGATCGTCACCCACAACATGCAGCAGGCTGCTCGGGTGAGCGACCGGACCGCGTTCTTCAACATCGCGGGCACGGGCAAGCCTGGCCGTCTGATCGAGATGGACGACACCGCGACCATGTTCTCGTCGCCCAGCGAGAAGGCGACCGAGGACTACATCTCGGGCCGCTTCGGCTGAGCCGCCGGCCGAGGCGCGAAACGAGCACACTCTGGCTCGGCCGAGCCGAGCGGAAGTGTGCTCGGACGAGCGGGGGGTCAGGAGGTGGGGACGAGGTCCGTGTACTCGGGGAGCGTGCCGTCCAGCACGGGCACGTGCACGAGCTCGCCCTCGGTGCCGGTGGCCCCGACGACGAGGTCGAGGTTGGCGCCGGGTGCCTCGGCGACGGCGTCGATCAGCAGCTCCTCGCCGTCCTCGCCGCCGATCAGCAGGTTGCTGCCCGCCTCGACGTCGACGCTCAGGTCGCCGATCTGGACGGTGACGTCCTGCGTGCCACGGTTGGCGACGGCCCCCTGCACCGCGCCGGGCTCGCCCTGGGCGGAGGTGATGACCATGAGGTTCTCGACGCGGACGGTGTCGCTGACGTCGACCCGGACGCCGTCGGAGGCCGCGTACTCCTCCTGCGTCGTGATGGGCGCGCAGGCACCGAGGGTGACGACCAGCGCAGCGGCGGCGGTCCGGGCCAGCAGGCGCGGCGAGCGCCGGGAGGCGGGGGCGTTCTGCTGGTGGTTCACGCAGGCTCCTCGAGAACAGGACGGATATCAGGTCCACCTTACCGGGCGCAGGGCCCGGGCCGTCTCGGGCGGCCCCCCGCCACGCCCGGACCACGCCCGAACCGCGGCCGGAGGATGGGCAGGACCGTGACCAGGGTGAATGGTGCGTATACCTCGGAACCGGCGAATCTGCGCGTGATAAGATGGGCATTCCGCGAAAGGGGACACCTGCAGATGACGTTCGAAGTTGGGGAGACTGTTGTCTACCCGCACCACGGTGCAGCGCTGATCGAAGAGATCAAGATCCGGTCCATCCGCGGCGAGGAGAAGATGTACCTCAAGCTGAAGGTCGCCCAGGGCGACCTGACGATCGAGGTACCGGCAGAGAACGTCGACCTCGTCGGCGTGCGTGACGTCGTCGGCCAGGAAGGCCTCGACCAGGTGTTCGAGGTGCTGCGTGCGCCCTACACCGAGGAGCCCACCAACTGGTCCCGCCGGTACAAGGCGAACCTGGAGAAGCTCGCGTCCGGTGACGTGATCAAGGTCGCCGAGGTCGTGCGCGACCTCTCGCGCCGGGATGCCGACCGTGGCCTGTCCGCCGGGGAGAAGCGCATGCTCTCCAAGGCGCGCCAGATCCTCGTCTCGGAGCTGGCCCTGGCCGAGCACACCGAGGAGGACAAGGCCGAGGCCATCCTCGACGAGGTCCTCGCCTCCTGAACCACCCGGTCCCGGCCCCGCCGCCCGGACCGTGCAAGGCCCCGGCCCCACCAGGGACCGGGGCCTTCGCGCTGCCCGCGCCCTCCGCCCTGCGCCCCGCGCCCCGCCCCCCCCGACAGAGCGCCGAGTCCGATAGCTCTGCCCCGAGCGCGATAGGAGGGGCTGTCGGACTCGGGACGCGACTATCGGACTCGCGGGCTTGCGGGCCGGCCTGGCTGCGTGGCGAGCGGTCGGCGCCCGCCCAGTACGGTGAGCCCATGACCTGCACAGTGATCCTCACGGCGGCCGGGACGGGCACGCGGCTGGGTCACGCCCTGCCCAAGGCGCTCGTCCCCCTCGACGGCACCCCGCTCGTCGCGCACGCGGCGCGCCGCCTCGCCGCAGCGCCGAGCGTCGACCGGCTCGTCGTCACGGCCCCGGCCGGGTACGTCGACGACGTGCGCAGGGCCGTCGAGGCCCACCTGGGCCGGGACATCCCGGTGCTCGTCGTGCCCGGCGGAGCCAGCAGGCAGGAGTCGGTCGCCCGCGGCCTCGCCGCGATCGACCTCGAGGGTGTCGCCGACGACGAGGTCGTCCTCGTGCACGACGCGGCCCGCTCCCTCGCGCCCGCGGACCTCGTCGAGCGCGTGGTCGCCGCCGTCCACGCCGGCCACCCGGGCGTCATCCCCGTGCTGCCCGTGACGGACACCGTCAAGCGGGTCGGGCCGGACGAGCCCGACGGCGCCCCCGTGGTCGCGACGGTCCCGCGCGGCGACCTGCGGCGCGTGCAGACACCCCAGGGATTCCGGCGGGACGTGCTGCTCGCCGCGCACGCCGCGCAGTCCGCCCTCGCGGGGGACGAGGCGACGGCCGCCACCGACGACGCCGCGCTGCTCGAGGCCGCCGGGCACGAGGTGTGGGCCGTGGCCGGGGACGAGCTCGCCATGAAGATCACGACCCGGCGTGACCTCGCGGTCGCCGCCGTGCTGACGGAGGAGGGCGCATGAGCCAGCCACTGCCCCGGACGGGGATCGGCGTCGACGTGCACGCCTTCGCGCCGGAGGGCTCCGACCGCCCGATGTGGCTCGCGGGGCTCCTGTGGCCGGGCGAGCGCGGGCTCGACGGCCACTCCGACGCCGACGCCGCCGCGCACGCCGCCGCGGACGCCCTGTTCTCGGCGGCGGGCCTGGGCGACCTGGGCTCGAACTTCGGCACGGCGGCGCCCGAGTGGGCGGGCGCGGCCGGGGTCGTGCTGCTGGCCGAGGCCGCGCGGCGCGTGCGCGACGCGGGCTTCGAGATCGGCAACGTCGCGGTGCAGGTGGTCGGCAACCGCCCCAAGGTGGGCCCGCGCCGGGCGGAGGCCGAGGCCGCGCTCTCCGCCGCCGCCGGGGCGCCGGTCACCGTGAGCGCGACGACCACCGACGCCCTCGGGTTCACCGGCCGCGGCGAGGGCGTCGCGGCGATCGCGACGGCGCTCGTCGTGGCGCGCTGAGCGCCCCGAGAACGCGTCAGGCGCCCATCTCGGTGCGCACCGCGGCCACGAAACCGTCGACGTCGTCGGTGGTCGTGTCCCACGAGCACATGAGCCGCACCTCGCCGGTCGCGGGAGCCCAGACGTAGAACGGCACGCGCTCCTGCAGGCGCGCCGTCACGTCGGGCGGCAGGATCGCGAAGACGCCGTTCGCCTGCACCTGGTGCGTGACCTGCACCCCCGGCACCTGCGCGAGCCCGGCCCCCAGGCGCGCGGCCATCGCGTTCGCGTGGCTGGCGGACCGCTGCCACAGGTCGGTGCCGTAGAGCGCGAGCAGCTGGGCGGAGACGAACCGCATCTTGGAGGCGAGCTGCGTCGAGTGCTTGCGCACCAGCGCGGGGCGGCGCACGGCGTCGGGGTTGAGCACCACGATCGCCTCGGCACCGAGCAGGCCGTTCTTCGTCCCTCCCCAGGAGACGACGTCGACGCCCACGTCCGTCGTGATCGCACGCAGCGGGACGTCGAGCGCCGCAGCCGCGTTGGACAACCGGGCCCCGTCCAGGTGCACCGTCATGCCCAGCCCGTGGGCGTGGTCGCACAGCGCGCGCAGCTGGTCGGGGGAGTAGAGGGTGCCGAGCTCGGTCGACTGGGTGACCGTGAGCACGCTGGGCTGTGCTCGGTGCTCGTTGCCGAAGCCCCACGCCTCGCGGTCGACGAGCTCGGGCGTCAGGCGCGCCTCGGGTGCGGGCACGGCGAGCATCTTGATCCCCGCGACCTTCTCCGGCGCGCCGCCCTCGTCGACGTGCACGTGCGCCCACGAGGAGCAGACGACGGCGTCCCACCGGTCGGTCATGGCGGCGAGCGCGACGACGTTGGCGCCGGTCCCGTTGAACACCGGAAGCACGGTCGCCTGGTCACCGAACTGCTCCCGGGCGAGGTCCTCGAGGGCCGCGGTGTACGGGTCGCCACCGTACGCGGCGACGTGCCCGCCGTTCGCGGCGGCGAGCGCGGCCAGCACCTCGGGGTGCACGCCGGCGTAGTTGTCGCTGCCGAACCCGCGGCGCGCGGGGTCGTGCAGGCGGGCGGGGGTGGCGGGCTGCGTCGTCATGCGGGTCCTCCGGGGCGGGTCTCGCCGGTCGGGTGCTGGTGCGTCACCGGTCGGTGGCGCACCGGGAGGCCGGACACGACGAGGTCGTAGGAGTCCTCGACGAGGTCGGCCAGGAAGGTGCGGTCGATGCGGGGGTGGAGCTCGACCGACACCCAGTGCCGCTTGTTCATGTGGTAGCCCGGGAGCACGTCGTCGTGCGCGGCGACGAGGCCCGGAAGCATGTCGGGGTCGACCTTGAGGTTGACCGTCCAGTGCGGGCTCACGCGCGCGTTGTGCATCACGAGGGCGAACATCTTGCGCCGGACCCGGAAGACCTCGGAGTCCGGGCCGAACGGGAAGTCGCTCGTGGCGTCCGGCAGCGCGAGGCAGAGCTCGCGCACGTGGGCGCGCTCCGGGGTGGACGCCGGCGCTCCCGGCTCGGCCGGGCTCATCCGAGCACTCGCGCGAGGTGGTCGTTGCGGAACCGGCCGGCGGGGTCCACCCGCGCGAGCACGCGCTGGGCGTCGGCGAACCGCGGGTACTGCGGCGCGAGGCGACGAGCGTCGAGGTCGTGCATCTTGCCCCAGTGCGGTCGCCCGTCGTGGGCGACCATGATGTCCTGCGCGGCGGCGAACAGGGCGCGGTGGTCGCCGCGGTGGAACTGGTGCACGGCGACGTACGCCGTGTCGCGCCCGTGCGCCGTCGACAACCACACCTCCTCGGCCGCAGCGAACCTCACCTCGACGGGGAAGGACACGGGCGTGCGGGTCCGGTCGATCCACTGCTCGAGCTCGGCGAGCACGCTCGGCATGGCGGCTCGCGGGAGCGCCCACTCGGTCTCGTGGAAGCGCACGCGGCGCGCCGAGACGAAGACCTCGTGCGACGGCGCCGTGTACACCCGGGGGCCGAGCGCCCGCGCGGAGATCCGCGCGAGAGTGGGTACGGTCCGCGGCGCCCGCGCACCGACACGGTTGGCGAGCTCGAACACCTGGTTGGACAGGAGCTCGTCGTCGACCCAGCCGCGGATGGGATGCAGCGGGGCGTCGTCGGCCGGCACGCGGTTGTTGCGCTTGGTCAGCGCCCGGTCGGTGTGCGGGAACCAGAACATCTCAACGTGCTCGTTGGTCGCGAGCAGACCGTCCGGTCCGTCGAGCTCCGCGAGCACGCGGGCCAGGGGCCACGGCTCCTCCACGGCCCGCAGCGTGAAGGCAGGCTCGACGGCGAGGGTCACGCTGGTCAGCACGCCGGCCGCCCCGAGCCCGAGCCGGGCGACCTCGAACAGCTCGGGGTCCGCCTGCGGCGAGACCTCCACGTGGCTGCCGTCCGCGAGGACCAGCCCGACGCCGCGCACCATCGTCGCGAGACCCGCCGCCACGCCACCCGTCCCGTGGGTCCCGGTCGAGATCGCGCCCGCGACGGACTGGCTGTCGATGTCCCCGAGGTTGCTCATCGCGAGGCCGCGGGCGGCCAGCGCGCGGTTGAGCTCGCGCAGCCGCAGACCGGCGCCGACGGTCACCGTGTGGGTCGCACGGCCCTCCGGACGGGGCAGCGGGACCGGCTCGCCCACGGTCCGCAGGGCGTCCACGGTCATCAGCACGCCGTCGGTGCACACGACCGGCGAGAACGAGTGCCCGCCGCCGACGACGCGCAGCTCGCGCGCCGAGGTCACGGTCGCGGCGACCTCCGCGACGGTGCGGGGCGCGACGATGCGCTCGGGCGAGCAGGAGGCGGATCCTGCCCAGCTCTGCCACGTGAGGGTCACACGGCACTATTGACGCAAGCAGGGTGCCGCGTCAACGCTGGGGTCGCAGACCGGGTGGCGGGTCGGCACGTCGAGGCGAGGAGCCAGCATGAGCCAGCGGGGGAGCGTGCTCGACGCGGGGACGACGGCGCGACTGTCGGCGGCCACCGCGCACGTCGCCGGTCCGGTGGCGGTCGTGGACCTCGACGCGTTCGAGGCGAACGCCGTCGACCTGGTGCATCGCGCCGGCGGGACGCCCGTACGCGTCGCGTCGAAGTCCGTCCGGGTCCGCGGGCTGCTCGACGACGTCCTCGCGCGGCCTGGGTGGGCGGGGGGGATGGCGTACTCGCTCGCGGAGGCGCTGTGGCTCGCCGAGCACGGGCACACGGACGTCCTGGTGGGCTACCCGAGCGTCGACCGGGCGTCGCTCGCGCGCCTGGCTGCCTCGCCCGAGGCGCGCTCGCGGATCACCGTGATGGTCGACGACGCCGCCCAGCTGGCGCTCCTGCCCCGGCTGGGCAGCGGCGGCCCGCCGGTGCAGGTGTGCCTCGACGTGGACGCGTCGTGGCGCGTGGGGCCCGTGCACCTCGGCGCGCGGCGCTCGCCCGTGCACACCCCGGCCGACGCCGCCGCGCTGGCCGGCGCCTGCGCGCGCACCGACGGCGTCGAGGTGCGTGGACTGATGTTCTACGAGGCGCAGGTCGCCGGGCTCCCCGACGTCAGCCCCGCGGTCCGGTTCGTCAAGCGACGCTCGATCGTCGACCTCGCCACGCGCCGCGCGGCCGTCCTCGACGCGGTCACCGCCGCGCTCGGGTACCGCCCGCCGCTGGTGAACTCCGGCGGCACGGGTTCGCTCGAGTCCAGCTCGGCCGATCCCGTCGTCACCGAGGTCACGGCCGGCTCGGGACTGCTGCTGCCGGCGTTGTTCGACGGCTACCGGAACGTCCGCCCCCGACCGGCGGCGTTCCTCGGCCTCGACGTCGTGCGCAGTCCGGCGCCCGGCCTGGTCACGGTCTTCGCCGGGGGGTACCCGGCGTCCGGGCCGGCGGGGCGCTCGCGGCTGCCGCGCGTCGTCGGGCCGCCGGGAGCTCGCCTGCTGCGGTCCGAGGGAGCAGGCGAGGTGCAGACCCCGGTGCGGCTCCCGCCGGGGATGGACCTGGGCGTCGGCGACCGGGTGTGGTTCCGGCACGCGAAGGCCGGCGAGCTCATGGAGCGCGTGCGCGAGGTCCATCTGGTGCGCGGGGACGCCGTCGTGGGCACGCTGCCCACCTATCGCGGGGAAGGGCGCGCCTTCGGGTGACCCGCGAGAGCCGGGCCCCCGGTAACCTTGCCCACGTGAGTCTTCGTCTGTACGACACCGCCACGCGCGAGGTGCGCGCCTTCGTCCCCCGGCAACCGGGAACGGTGGGCATCTACCTCTGTGGCGCCACCGTGCAGGGACACCCCCACGTGGGGCACATGCGGGCGGCCGTCGCGTTCGACGTCCTGGTGCGCTGGCTGCGCCGCGGCGGGCTCGACGTCACCCTGATCCGCAACGTGACCGACATCGACGACAAGATCCTCGCGAAGTCCACCGAGGCAGGGCGGCCGTGGTGGGCGCACGCAGCGCTGCACGAGCGCGCGTTCTCCGAGGCCTACGACGCCCTCGGGGTGCTGCCGCCGACGTACGAGCCCCGCGCCACGGGGCACGTCACGGATATGGTCGCGCTGATGGAGCGTCTCGTCGAGCGCGGTCACGCCTACGTCGCGAGCCCGGGCAACGTGTACTTCGACGTGCGCTCGTGGCCGGACTACGGCTCGCTCACCAACCAGCGCCTGGAGGACCTCACGGTCGCGGCCGACGCCGAGGGCGAGGTCTCCGAGAAGCGCTCGCCCCGCGACTTCGCGCTCTGGAAGGCCAACCGCCCCGGGGAGCCCGCAACCGCGTCGTGGCCCACCCCGTTCGGCCCCGGGCGCCCGGGCTGGCACCTCGAGTGCTCCGCGATGGCGCACCGCTACCTGGGCTCGGCGTTCGACATCCACGGCGGCGGTCTCGACCTGCGGTTCCCGCACCACGAGAACGAGCAGGCGCAGTCCCACGCGGCGGGCGACGAGTTCGCCGGGCTGTGGATGCACAGCGCGTGGGTCACCCAGGGCGGCACCAAGATGAGCAAGTCGCTCGGCAACGGGCTGCTCGTCTCCGAGCTGCTCGCGTCGACGCCCGCCGTCGTCGTGCGGTACGCGCTGGTCAGCGTGCAGTACCGGTCGATGCTCGAGTGGACCCCGGACACGCTCAGCGAGGCCGAGGCCACGTGGGAGCGGCTCGACGGGTTCGTGCGCCGGGCGACCGAGCGCGTCGGCGAGGTCCCCGCGGCCGAGATCGCCGCCGCGGCCCTCCCTGACGCGTTCGTCGCAGCGATGGATGACGACCTCAACGTGCCGGCCGCGCTCGCGACCGTGCACGAGGTCCTGCGGGCCGGCAATACCGCCCACGCGGACGCCGACGACGCGGCCCTGTTTGCCGCCGTCGTCTCCCTGCGGGCGATGCTCGCGGTGCTGGGCCTGGACCCGGTCCGGTGGGCGACCACGCAGGGCGACGACCGGGCGGCGACCGCCCTGGCGGCGCTGGTGGCCGCTGAGCTGGAGGCGCGCACCCAGGCGCGCGCTGCACGAGACTTTGCGACGTCGGACGCGATCCGCGACCGACTGGCGGCTGCAGGCGTCGTCGTCGAGGACTCCTCGACGGGCCCGCGGTGGAGCCTGGCGAACCGACACACCGAGGACGTGGACTGATGGCAGGAAACTCGCAGCGCCGTGGCGCTGTCCGCAAGGCAGGCTCCAAGAAGGGCGCCCAGGTCGGCACCGGCGGGCACGGGCGCAAGTCGCTCGAGGGCCGCGGCCCGACGCCCAAGGCCGAGGACCGCCCCTACCACCCGGCCGGGAAGCGCAAGATCGCGGCCGAGCGCCAGGGCGGACGCCCCCAGGGCGCTGGCAAGGCGGTCGCCGGTCGCGGCGCGAACCCGAAGAGCCGCCAGGCGTCCCGGGCGAGCAAGACCGGCAACGAGGTCGTGGCCGGACGCAACTCCGTCCTCGAGGCGCTGCGCGCCGAGATCCCCGTCGCCGCCGTCTACATCGCCTCGCGCATCGAGGCCGACGACCGCACGCGCGAGATCCTGCAGATCGCGTCCGGGCGTGGGTACAACCTGCTCGAGATCGGCAAGCCCGAGCTCGACCGCATGACCGACGGCGCCGTGCACCAGGGCGTCGCGATCACGGTCCCGCCGTACGAGTACCGCGAGCTCGACGACCTGCTCGACGCCGCGGAGCTGTCCGGGCTCCCGCCCCTGATCGTCGCGCTCGACGGCGTCACGGACCCCCGCAACCTCGGCGCCGTGCTGCGCTCCGCCGGCGCGTTCGGCGCGCACGGCGTGCTCGTCCCCGAGCGCCGCTCGGCGGGCGTGACGGCGTCGGCGTGGAAGGTGTCCGCCGGTGCGGCCGCGCGCGTCCCCGTCGCCCGCGCCACCAACCTGGTGCGTGCGCTCGAGGAGTGCAAGAAGGCCGGCTGCTTCGTGGTGGGCCTCGACGCGGGTGGCTCGGTCGAGGTGGGAAACCTGCAGTTCGGGTCGGACCCGCTCGTGCTCGTCGTCGGCTCGGAGGGCAAGGGCCTGTCCCGCCTCGTCTCCGAGACGTGCGACGTGATCGCGTCGATCCCGATCGGCTCCGAGACGGAGTCGCTCAACGCGGGCGTCGCCGCCGGCATCTCGCTTTACGAGGTCGCGCGGCTGCGCCGGGACTCCTGACCCGTCAAAGGCCTTCCTGCTTGGAGCCCGGCGGCAGGCCGAGGATCGCCTGCTCGTCGGGGCGGTGCCGCAGCACGTTCTCGACGTAGCTGGCGGTCGCCTCGAGCATCGGGACGTCGCGCTGCTGCTGCTGCGAGATGTACCAGCGGTGGTCGAGGATCTCGTGGAACATCTGCGCCGGCTCGAGCTTGCCGCGCAGCTCCCGGGGCACGGACCGCACGGTGGGCTCGAAGACCTCGGTGAGCCAGTCGTGGGCGACGAACTCCTGGTCCTCGTTCTGCCGGTCGAGGGCGGCCCGGTACTCGTCGAGGTCGTTGAGCATGCGCCGCGCCTGGTTCTCCTGCGCGTCGAGGCCCGTGAGGTGCAGCAGGCGCCGGGAGTGGTGCCCGGCGTCGACGACCTTCGGCTGGATGCGCACCGAGGTGCCGCCGAGGTCCGTGGTGATCTCGAGCTCGCCGACGTCGAAGCCCAGGGAGTTCAGCCGGTCGATGCGCGCAGCGACGCGCCACCGCTCCCCGACATCGAACGACTCCTCGTCGGTCAGTGCCGTCCACAGCTCGTTGTACCGCTCGACGAGGGCGTCACCGATCGCGATGGTGTCGACCATGTCGTCGAGCAGCTCGCCCGCGGCGAGGTCCATGAGCTCGCCGATGATGTTGGTGCGCGCGAGGTCGACGTCGTAGTTGCGCTGGCCCGGGCTGAGCTTCTGGTGCAGGTCGCCGGTCTCGGCGTCGACGAGGTACGCCGCGAAGGTCTCGGCGTCGCGCCGGAACAGGGTGTTCGACAGCGACACGTCACCCCAGTAGAAGCCCACCAGGTGCAGGCGGACCAGGAGCACCGCGAGGGCGTCGATGAGGCGCGTGGCGGTCTCGGGACGCAGGGCGTGGCTGAACAGCGCGCGGTACGGCAGCGAGAACTGCAGGTGCTTGGTGATCAGCACGGCCTCGAGGCGCTCGCCGTTGACGTCCTGGCGCCCGGTGATGACGCCGACGGGCTCGACGCTGGGCACGTCGATGCGGCCGAGCTGGCGGAGCAGCTCGTACTCGCGGTAGGCGACGGACTCGCCGATCTCCTTGATGGCGATGACGCCGCTACGCATGCGGACGAACCGCACCACGTGCCGCGAGATACCTCGGGGGAGCGCGGCAAGGCGCTCGTCGGGCCACTGCTCGAGCGGGATCTCCCACGGGAGGTCGAGGAGGTCGGGGTCCGGGGAGGACGCCGTGATCTGGAGACTCTGGGCCACGAAGGGTCCTACTTTCTCGGTCGTGCGCGCGCGCTGACTCTCAGGATAGGCGGTCCGCCACGCGCGACGAGGGGCGACCAGGTCTGTGCCTGGTCGCCCCTCGTCCTCATGCTGCGGAGCGCGTCAGCTCTCGAGGCGCTTGCCGGACCCAGCGCCGAACACGTGCTCCTCGCCGGGGCGGATCGCGACGTAGATGCGCTCGCCCTTGGCGGGCACGTTGCGCGGGTCGACGCGGACGATCAGCTGGTCGTCGCCAGCGCCCGAGTGGACGTCAGCACCGGCGAGGTCGCCCTTGAGGGTGCCGTAGACGAACGCGTCGGAGCCGAGCTCCTCGACGATGTTGACCTCGACGGGGAACGCCGAGGCGTCCGCCTGCGAGACCACGTCGAGCGACTCGGGACGGAAGCCGAGCACGATCTTGCCGTCGTCCTCGGGGATCATGCCCGCGACCGCGGCGCGCGAGATCGGGATGCGTGCCGGGCCGACCTCGGCCACGCCGCCGTTGACCTTGAACGTGCCGAGGTTCATGGCGGGGGAGCCGATGAAGCCGGCGACGAACACGTTCGCCGGGGTGTCGTACATGTCGCGCGGTGTGCCGACCTGCTGCAGGAGGCCGTCCTTGAGGACCGCGATGCGGTCGCCCATGGTGAGGGCCTCGGTCTGGTCGTGCGTGACGTAGACGGTCGTGACGCCGAGGCGGCGCTGGAGCGACGCGATCTGCGTACGGGTCTGGACGCGGAGCTTGGCGTCGAGGTTCGACAGCGGCTCGTCCATGAGGAACACCTGGGGCTGACGCACGATGGCGCGGCCCATGGCGACACGCTGACGCTGACCACCGGAGAGGGCCTTCGGCTTGCGGTCCAGGTACTCGGACAGGTCGAGGATCTTGGCGGCCTCCTCGACGCGCTGACGGATGTCAGCCTTCGGGGTGCCGGCGATCTTCAGGGCGAAGCCCATGTTGTCCGCGACGGTCATGTGCGGGTACAGCGCGTAGTTCTGGAACACCATCGCGATGTCCCGGTCCTTGGGCTGGACATCGGTGACGTCGCGGTCGCCGATCATGATGCGGCCCTGGTTGACGTCCTCCAGGCCGGCGAGCATGCGCAGCGAGGTCGACTTCCCACAGCCCGAGGGGCCGACGAGGACGAGGAACTCGCCGTCCTCGATGTGGAGGTCGAGGGCGTCGACGGCGGGGCGCTCGGTCCCCGGGTAGACGCGGGTTGCCTTGTCAAAAGTGACAGTAGCCATGACAGGTGTGTCCCTTCACCGGCAGGTACGTGCCGGACGATCCGTTGTGAAGAGTGCCAGGAAGCGTCTCAAGTTGTCAGCGCTGACACAGCCCACCAGCTCTGGTGGGGCCAGGGCCATCCTGCCACAGTCGGTGACGCGCGTCGCTCCCGAAGGTCCCGGGTCAGGCTTCCGTGGGCCGCACCGCGGCCGCGATGGCGGCCAGGACGACGGCGGCGTCCTCGGGAGTCTCGACGCGGAAGCGCGCCGCGGTCTCGCCCGGCCCGACCTTGACGGTGAGGTCGTCGTCGCAGAGCGCCTCGAAGGCGCGCTCGTCGGTGACGTCGTCGCCCATGTAGAACACCGCGCTCGCGCCGAGCTCGTCGCGCAGCGCCGCGAGGGCCTTGCCCTTGGACGTCTCGAGGACCGCGACCTCCACGACGTCCTTGCCCTGCATCGGCGCCAGCTCGAGCTCGGCCGCGATCTCGAGGGCGCGCTCGGTGACGGCCGCAGCGTCCTCGGGGGCGGCGAGGCGCGTGTGCAGCACCGCCGCCGACGGCTTGTGCTCCACCCACGCCCCGTCCACGCCGGCGACGGAGCCCTCGAGCCCGGCGATCAGGGCTGCCAGAGCGGTCCGCTGGGCGTCGGACAGGTCGAGCGGCACGCGCGCGACGTCGGGCAGGTGCTGGGAGGCGCTGTGCCGCGGGCTGCGGGAGCGCACGACGCCGCGCTCGGCCCCGTGGCTGCCGACGAGGAGCGTGCCGGCGGGCGCGCGGGAGACCTCGGCGAGGGCGTCCAGGTGCCGGCCGGAGACGAGGGCGAGCGTGACGCCGTCGGACGCGGCGAGCTGGTCGAGCGCCGTCTGCCCGGCGGCGGTGGCCCGCGAGGCTGCGGGGTCGTCCACGAGGGGGGCGAGCACGCCGTCGAAGTCGGTCGCGACGAGCAGCGGCGCCCCGCGCGCGGCGAAGGCCTCGACGGCGGCGGCGAGGTCCGGGGCCAGGGCCATCAGGAGTCCTCCCCGTCCAGGACGTCGTGCGGCTCGGGTTCGCGCGCGTCGGCGTCGTAGGACCGTTCGCGGTCCGGGAAGCGGCTCGGCAGGGCGGTCAGGACGCCGAGGAACGTCTGCGACCAGCGGGCGACGTCGTTCTCCAGGACCGCGCGGCGCAGGCGGCGCATGCGCTTGCGCGACTCGCGCGGCTCCATCGTCGCGGCGCGGACCATGATGTCCTTGAGACCGTCGATGTCGTGCGGGTTGCACAGCAGCGCCCCGCGGCCGAGCTCGTCGGCAGCGCCGGTGAACTCCGAGAGCACGAGCACGCCCTGGTCGTCCGAGCGGGCCGCGACGTACTCCTTGGCCACGAGGTTCATGCCGTCTCGCAGCGAGGTCACGAGCATGACGTCGGCCGCGAGGTACAGGGCGGCCATCTCCTCCGCCGGGTAGGAGTGGTGCATGTAGTTGATCGCGCTGTGCCCGATCTCCCCGTACTCGCCGTTGATCCGCCCGACGAGACCCTCGACGTCCTCCCGCAGCTGCTGGTAGGCGTCGACGTTCTCCCGGCTGGGGCTCGCCACCTGGACCAGGGTGGCGTCGGTGACGGTGAGGCGCCCGTCGGCCAGCAGCTCGCCGTAGGCCTTGATGCGGTGCCGGATGCCCTTGGTGTAGTCGAGGCGGTCGACGCCGAGCATCATGACGCGCGGGTTGCCGAGCTCGGCGCGGATCTCGCGCGCCCGGGCCTGCACCTCGGGGGTCTGCGCGAGGGCGTCGAAGTGCGCGGAGTCGATCGAGATGGGGAACGCTGCGGCGCGGACGTGCCGGGCGGGCATGTCGCGGCGGGCCTCGTCGTCGGTGACCGTGATCATCTGCCCGCGGGTGGTCAGGTCGGTCAGGCGGCGCACGGCGCGGATGAAGTTGGCGGCGTCCCCAGCGCGCTGGAAGCCCACGAGGTCGGCACCCAGAAGGCCCTGGACGACCTGGCGGCGCCAGGGGAGCTGGCTGAAGATCTCGAGCGGGGGGAAGGGGATGTGGTTGAAGAACCCGATGCGCAGGTCGGGCCGCATCTCGCGCAGCATGGCCGGCACCAGCTGCAGCTGGTAGTCGTGCACCCACACGACGGCGCCCTCCTTGGCCAGGGCGGCGGCCTTCTCGGCGAAGCGGCGGTTGACCTTGCGGTACGCCTCCCACCACTGGCGGTGGAACGACGGCGGCGCGATCACGTCGTGGTAGAGCGGCCACAGCGTGTCGTTGGAGAAGCCCTCGTAGTAGAGCTCGATCTCGGCGGCCGAGAGCCCCACGGGCACGCAACGGATGTCGTCGGCGTCGAACGGGTCGTCCTCGGTGTCGGCCGCGCCGCTCCACCCCACCCAGGCGCCCTCGGACGCGCGCATCATCGGGCCCAGGGCCGTGACCAGGCCGCCGGGGGACCGCTTCCAGGAGATGGCGCCGTCGTCGTCGGTCGTGAAGTCGACCGGGAGCCGGTTGGCGACGACGACGAGGTCGTAGCGCTCGTCGGGAGTCGTGTCCGGGACGGCCCGCCCGGCCTCGGTCTCGGCCTCGCCGGAAGATGCCTGCTGGGTCTCGTTGTCCGCCACGGTTCGGAGTTCACCACTTTGCTTGTTGTTGACCTCGGGTCCGGGTCCGAGACTACCGCCGGGCTCCTGGCGCCGCTCGGGAAACGTCGCACCGCCCACCGGGGGCGTGTGCTCCCGCCGCCGGCGCGGGGTTCGGGCTAGCGTGCCGACATGGAACGCCACACGAAGCGCCCAGGCGACGAGGTCGGCGGCTACCACGTGGTCGAACGGCTCGGGTCAGGGGCAGCTGGCACCGTCTACCGCGCCGTCGACGGCGGCGGGGACGCGGTCGCCCTCAAGCTCCTGCACCGCGCCTACGCGGTGACCGACGGCGCCCGCGCCCGGCTGCTCCGCGAGGTCGCGGCCCTGCAGAAGGTCACGCACCCCGCGATCGCGCGGGTGCTCGACGCGGAGGCGGACGCCGACGACGCGTTCATCGTCACTGAGCTCGTCGACGGTCCGAGCCTCGAGGACGAGGTCATGGGCGGCGGGCCGCTCGACGCCGACGACCTGTACGAGCTCGCGGCCCAGCTCGCGGAGGCCCTGCACGCGGTGCACGACGCCGACCTGCTGCACCGCGACGTGAAGCCCAGCAACATCCTCGTGGCCGACAACGGGCCCGTGCTCATCGACTTCGGGATTGCCCAGGGGCTCGACGACGCGCGGGTCACCTCGACCGGGTTCGTCATGGGGACCCCGGGGTACCTCGCACCCGAGATGCTCGACGGCGCGGAACCGTCCGCTCAGGGGGACTGGTGGGGGTGGGCCGCGTCGCTCGCGTACGCCGCGACCGGCCGGGCGCCCTTCGGGGTCCGCCCGCTCGACGTCGTGCTCTCCCGGGTGCGCGCCGGCGTCGTCGACCTCGACGGGCTCGGGCCGGTGACGACCGCCGCGCTCGCGGGCGCGCTCGACGTCGACCCGGACCAGCGCCTGGGGCCCGACGAGGTCGTGACGATGCTGCGGCAGGCGGCCCAGTCGGGCGAGGTTAGCACCGCGCTGCTCCCGACCCCACCGGTCGTGCCGGCGGCGGCTCCGGCTGCCGGCACGGTTCCCCTCGCCGCCCCTGCACCTGTCGGCCACGGTGACGTCGGCGAGCAGGCGGGCGAGCAGGCCGGGGAGGGCACGGCCATCCTCACGACGTCGGGCACGACCCGGATGCTCGACGTCGACGCCGGCGACGGCACGCTGCTGCTCGACACGCACGGGCGTCCGGGCGACCCGGTGCTCGGGGAGGACGCCGGCGACGGGCAGGGTGAGGGCTACCCGCTCGACTACGAGCCGCGCCCGCTCGACGAGACCGGGTACGTCCGGCCCGTGCACCGGCGCAGGCCGGTCGCGATCCTGGCGCTCGCGGTCCCGGCCGTAGCCGCGGCGACCCTATACCCCGCGCTCACCGCCGTCGTCGTGCTCGTCCTGCTGTTCCTCGTACGCACCGTCGGCGTGGCGGCCGAGGCCCTGCACGACCGGCGCGAGGACCGTGGCGTGCGGCGCAGCGACGGCTGGCGCGCCGCCGTGCTGCTGCCCTGGCACGCGCTCCGGGCGCTCGGCGGCCTGGTGCCCTCGGTGCTCGTCGCGGCCAGCGCAGGCGTCGTCGTGCTCGGCACCTCGTGGTGGCTGCTGCAGACCAACCAGTGGGTCGTCGCTCCGCTCGAGGGAGCCGACGCCACGGCCGCCGGGACGCAGAACGCGCCGTGGGTGTTCAGCGCGGCGCTCGCGGTGACGGCGGCCCTCGTGCTGCTGCTGCTGTGGTTCGGGCCCCTGTCCCGGATGACGCGGGTGGGCGCCCGGACGGTGCTCGGCCACGTGGCGCCGGGTGCCGTCGGCACGGCGTTCGTGGTGATCGTGGCCCTCGCGCTCGCGGCCCTGTTCGGGCTGTGGATCGCGGTGGACAAGCCGGTCGAGTGGTGGCCGTTCACGGGCCCGCCCGACCTGTCCTGACCCGCCGCACCGGCTCAGCCAGATGCCGTAGCCTGGCCGCGTGGTGACCGGGACCCAGCGAGCCAGAGCCGACCGCGCCGTGCGGCACGGCTCCCTCGTGCTGGGCGCCGTCGTCGCCGGTGCCGTGACGCTGCTCGCGGGGCTCGGTGCGCTGGGAGAACGAGGGATCGCCCTCGTTCACCACTGCGTCGCGGGCACGGGCAGCTTCGCCTGGTGGGGCACGCGCCTGGCGATGGTCCGGCACTCCGACACGTGCCCGGAGGGCACGCTCGCCCTGGGCGGGGCGCCCGACGACGTCGCTGGCGTCATCGCCGCCGTCGCCCTTCCCGTCGTGGTCCTGCACGGGCTCGCCGGCCTCGGTGCGCTCGGAGCCGGGCGCCACCTCGCCCGGTGCTTCCGGCAGCTGGCGCGCCTCGTCCGGCCGAGCCTGGCGCTGCGTCCGGCTCGAGCCCTCGTGGCCGTGCGCCGCGAGCCGCGGTGGCGCGACGCCGTCGTGCTCCCCGTGGTGCGCACCCTGCTGCTCGCCGGCGCCCAGGGGCGCCGTGGTCCGCCGCTCGTCGCGGCCTGACCCCTGCCCCGCGCGACCGCGCACCCGCACCACCCAGATCGAGGAGCACCACCATGGCCCGTCCCCCCGCCATCAACGACAAGCGCGAGGCAGCCCGCCAGGAGGCGGCCCGCCTGCGCGCCGCCCAGGAGCGGCGCGACAAGCGCAACCGGTTCATCGCGATCGGCGTGATGGTCGTCGCGCTGCTCGCGTTCGTCGGCGTCGTCGTCTTCATCCTGCAGGACTCCAAGAAGCCGCCACTCGAGGGCGTGTCCACGCCGACGGCCGCGACCGAGAACGGTGGCATCGTCACGACCACCGAGACTGGCGTCGACAGCTCCGAGGCGGTCGAGGTCGGCGTGTACCTCGACTACATGTGCCCGATCTGCGCCCAGTTCGAGTCCATCAACGGCGAGTCCCTCGACGCCCTCAACGAGACGGGCAAGATCAAGCTCGTGATGCACCCGGTGTCGATCCTCGACAGGTTCTCCGAGGGCACCGAGTACTCGACCCGTGCCGCCGCAGCCGGCGCGTACGTCGCGGACCAGGCGCCGGAGAACTTCGTGGACTTCAATGCCGCGATGTTCGCCAACCAGCCTGCCGAGGGCAGCACCGGGCTGACGAACGAGCAGATCGCGGACATCGCGCGTGCCGCCAACGTCCCCGAGGACGTCGCGGGCGCGATCGCCGACGGCACCGCCGACGAGGCGTTCCGCGACTGGGTCGAGGGCGCGACCGAGCTCGCCACGAGCGACCCGAACGTCGCGGGCGAGCGCGGCTTCGGTACGCCGACCATCACGATCGACGGCAAGCGCTGGGAGGGCGACTGGCGCGTCGACGGCGCCATCGAGGCAGCCGTGGACGAGATCGCGGGCACGCCCGCGGAGTGATCGGTCTGCCCGTCGGCCGGTGCCTCTCGGGGCGCCGGCCGACGGGTAAACTCGTCGCGGCGTCGGGCCTGCACGGGCCCGCCGACCCGCCGCCTTAGCTCAGCTGGTAGAGCATCCGTCTTGTAAACGGAAGGTCATCGGTTCGAACCCGATAGGCGGCTCCGGTTCTGCTCGTCGCGCCCGCGCGCGGGCGCTGACGCCTTGCGGGCGACGCCAGCACAGTCCTGCTCGGCATGGCCGAGCAGGACTGTGCTGTGTCGGTGCCCTGCCCTAGCGTGTGGGGCATGACCTTCGCGAATGTGGGAACCCTTGGTGCCGTCCCCGGACAGCGCGACGCGCTCGTCGCCCAGCTGGTCCAGCGCAACGACGCGCTCGCTGGCGCCGGCTGCCTGGCCTACGAGGTCGGCGTCAGCGCCGACGCGCCGGACACGGTCTTCGTGATGGAGCTGTGGGAGACCGCGGAGGCCCACCAGGGCTCCCTCGCGCTGCCAGAGGTCCAAGCGTCCATCGCCGCCGCGCGTCCGTTGCTGTCGGGGGAGTTCGGGGGCTTCCGCTTCGACGTCGTCGGCTCGCCGCTGCGGGACTGAGCGGGCGCTACGGCGCCACGGCTACGCGCGCAGCACCCGGTTGGCGGCGACCGCCTCCGGCAGCGCCTCGACGATCGCGCGAGTGTCCGGGTGGCTCGGCGCGCGCAGGATGTCGCGCAGGGCGCCGGACTCGACCAGGCGTCCCTCGGACAGGACGTGCACCGAGTCGGTGAGCTGGTCGAGCAGCGCCAGGTCGTGCGAGGCGACGAGCATCGCGATCTCGTGCTCGGCAGCGTGGGCGCGAAGGTCGCGGGCGATCTCCTCGCGCATGGTGGGGTCGACGGCGGTGAGCGGCTCGTCGAGCAGCAGCACGTCGGGCCGGGTCGCCAGCGCGCGCGCGATCGCGAGCCGCTGGCGCTCGCCCCCGGAGAGCGTCTGGATCGTGCGGGTGGCGAAGCGGATGGGCAGCCCCACCCCGAGCAGCGCGCCCTCGACGTCGCTGTTGGTCGAGCGTCCGGCGCGTCGCGCCTGGGTGAACGCATCGGTGAGGGTCTTCTCGACCGTGCGGTGCGGATCGATGCCGGTGAGCCCGTTCTGGTGCACCGTGCGCAGGCGGGCCTTGACGGCCTTGCGGTGGTGCGGGGCCTTCGACGTCACCTTGACGCCGTTGAGCGTGACCTGACCGAGCGTGGGCCGGGCGTGCCCGCCGAGGATCTCGACGAGGGTGGACTTGCCGACGCCGGACAGGCCGAGCAGGCCCACGGCCTCGCCCCGGCGCAGCGACAGGCTGAGGTCGTCCAGCACGGGCGGTCCGCCGTAGCCGGCCCGCAGGCCGCTCGCGGCGAAGATCACGGGCGTGCTGCTCATCCGGGTGGCGCTCCTCAGGTCGTGGTGGGCGGCCGACGGCGCCGCTCCTGTGGTCAACGTACGCCGGGCCCGCAGAGTTCCGGCGTCGTCAGGCCGTCCCGGTCTCCTCGATCAGGCGCAGCGCCGCAGTGACGCGCGGGTTGCGCGTGGGGTTCGCGTCGATGCCGAGGGTCGCGTAGATCGCGTTGACGTGGTTCTGCACGGACTTCTCCGTGATGCCGAGCCGCTCCGCGATACCCGCGTTCGACAGCCCCGCAGCGATCTGCCGCAGCACCTCGTACTGCCGGTCCGTGAGCTTCGCGACCGCCGTCCCCACGCGCGGAGTCATCTTGTCGAGGAGCGACGGGTCCAGCGTGCTGCCGCCGGCGGCGGCGACGCGGATCGCGTGCAGCAGGCCCTCGGAGTCGTTGGTCGACGTCTTCGACAGGTAGCTCCAGCCGCCCGCGACGTCCTTGGGCAGGTCGAGCATGAGGTCCATGGCGTTCTGCGCGCTCAGCAGCACCACCCGCAGGTTCGGGTCCGCGCGGCACAGCATCACGCCCAGGGCGATGCCGTTGCCGTCGGGCAGGTCGATGTCGAGCAGCACGACGTCGACCTTGCGCGGCTTGATCGCGACCCGCGCGTCGGTCACGGTGGCCGACGACGAGACCAGCGTGAGGTCGTCGGCGCCCCGGATCACCTGCTCGAGCATGCTCCGAAAGAGGGTGTGGTCCTCGACCACCGCGACGCGCGTCACTCCGTGGGTGTTGTTCACAAACTCATTATCGGTTCGTCACGACCCGATAATGAATCCATGGAGCTCCATGGCATCCGGCTGACCCGGGCAGACCTGCGTCGCGACCGCCTTGCGATGGCCGGCGCGACGGCGGGGATCCTCAGCGTGGTGTTCGTCCTGGGGTCGATCCACAACGGGCTGCTCGCGTCGCTGACCTCCGACGCCTCGCTCGCGTCGATGCTGCACCGCGTGCTGGCCGGCGTCATCGGCACGGGGCTCATGGTGCTGTTCAACATCGTGTTCGGCGTCGAGCGGGCCACGACCGTGTGGACGGCGATGCAGTCGGTGCTCCCCGCCGCGTTCCTGGCGAGCGTCGCGCGCGCCGAGGTGCTGTTCTTCCTCAACGTCCGGCCCGCGGAGGACCTGGCCGTGTGGGCGTCGGAGTTCGCCGGCGGTGCATTGTTCTGCATGGCTGGCGGCCTGCTCGCCTTCCTGTACATGCGCAGCCAGCGACTGCTGCGGATCGAGGAGCGCCACGCCGCCGTCGTCGAGGTCCAGCGCGAGCTGGCGCTGCGCACGCTCGAGGAGGAGGAGGTGCGGGTGCGGCGGTCGATCGCCGAGGGCCTGCACGGGTCGCTCCAGCAGCGCCTCGTCATCCAGGCGGTGCGGATCGACCTGATGATCGCGGAGGCGCGCAAGCGTGGGCACGACGCCGACGCCGTCAGCCCCCTGGTGGCGCTGCGGGACGACATCGAGGAGATCCGCGAGCACGACGTGCGCGAGATGAGCCGGATGCTCTACCCCGAGGGCCTCGAGCTCGGCGTCGTCCCCGCGTTGCGCTCGCTCCTGCGCCGGCTCCCGCCGGGCATCGGCACGGCCCTCGAGGTGTCCGACGCCGCGCGCGTGGTGGACGATCCCGTGTCCTCCGTGATCACGAGCCCGGACAGGTTGCTCGCGGTCCGGGTGGTCGAGGAGGCCATCACGAACGCGCTGCGGCACGGGCGGGCGACCCGCGTCGTCGTGCGAGTCGACCACGACGGCGAGGCGCTCAGGCTCACGGTCGCCAACAACGGACGCCCGCTCCCGGCCGACGCGGCCGAGCGACGCTCCGGGACACAGCGCATCGACGAGCGGCTCGCGCTCGTGGGCGGCTCGATCGAGCTCGTCAGCCCGCCGCCGCTCTCCGCCGACGGCGCCGACGACTTCGTGCCGACGCGGGAGACGAGCGTCGAGCTGCGGGCGCGGATCCCCCTGACCGTCGCGCGCGACGCCGACGAGCTCGTCGGGCTCTGAGTCCCAGCAGACCGCTTGCAGTCCTTGCAAGCGCTGAGATCGGACGAGGCGCGTGCCGCGTTGGCGCGATTCGTGCTCGACCTTGCAACGATTGATGACCGGATCCGCGCCGGATGAACGGATTTGCCCGACTCGACTTCGTTTCACGGCGGGTGAAGTCTCGCGGTTTTCCTCATACGTCGGGTGCTAGCACCCATGCAAGCCCTGCCCCATTCTTGCAGCCGCTCGTAGGTTGAAGTCCGTCCTCATGGACCCCACCACGACCTTGGAGTACCACCATGGCTTCCAGCAAGAACCGTAAGGCCGCCGCCCTCGCCCTCGCCGTCGTCGGCGTCGCCGGCCTCTCGATCGCGTCCGCCGCGACGCTCAACGTCGGCACCTCGTCGCTCGGCGCCGCGCAGACCATCGTCGAGGCGTGCCAGGAAGACAGCGACCAGATCGCTATCGACTTCACGAACGCCTACTCGTCGACCGTCAAGGGATACACCGTGTCGAGCGTGGATCTCTCCGGCCTGACCGGCTGCGTGGGCCCCGAGATGAACTACCAGATCACGCTCACCAAGGGGGACGGGTCGACGCTTACCGAGCTGACCGGTAAGGGGCTGACTGCCACCAAGAAGATTGCGCTCACGGCCTCGGTGAAGGCAGCTGACGTCGAGGGCGTCGCGGTCGTCATCTACAGCTGACCCGCTGACCTGGGTGCCAACCGGCACCCGACCCCCGCAGTTCGCACCACACCGGATCGGAGCCCGACGCTGTGACCGGAGCAAGCCATGGGACCGGAGCCGTGCGCATGACGCGCCGGCTCCGGTCGGGGCTCGCCACGACGGTCACGCTCGCGTTCATCGCGGGCCTCGTCTACTTCTTCTGGCCCACGACGCTCGGCGGCTGCAGCACCCTGACGATCGTCTCGGGCCAGTCGATGGAGCCGACGTACTACACGGGTGACCTGGTGTGGGCCCGCTGCGGCGAGCCGCAGGTCGGCGACGTCGTCGTCTACGAGCCGGAGGACACCGGCGGCGCCCGGGTCATCCACCGCATCATCGGCGGCGACTCGGACGCCTGGGTCATCCAGGGCGACAACAACTCGTTCATCGATCCCTGGGAGCCCGACAACAGCCAGGTCGTCGGGATCGCGCGGCTCCACATCCCGAACCTCGGCAGCATCGTCTACACGCTCGCCAACCCGTACATCTGGATCTCGCTGTTCCTCCTCGCCGGGGCGATCTACCTCTGGCCGCGGACCGATGACGAGGACGCACCGCAGGCGGAGGGCGAAGGCCACGACGGGCAGGACGCCGGCGCCGCTCTCGCACCCGAGGTCGATGCCTCTGACGCCAGCGTGACCGCGGCAGCCAGCGAGACGTCCAGCGACGACCTCAGCGACACCCCCTCGAGGAGCCCCCAGGCATGAAGCGCACGACGGCACTGATCGCGACGCTGCTCGCGCTCGTCGTCGTCGCTCTGCCCTCCGTTGCCAGCGCTGCTTCGTTGAAGGTCAGCCGCCCTGTGCTGACTACCTTGACTGCTCAGCGGTGCGACGACGCGATAGTGATCAGCCCTAGAAAGGACCAGAGCGAGAACGGCAAGGGGGGCTTGAACGGCTACGACGAGATCAGCACGGGATCGACGAGGAAGTTCGAGGCGCGTGGAGTGGCGCCGAGCTGTGCCGGCAAGAAGATCGAGGCGACTCTGATCGACGCAGACGGGGTGGCGCTCGCGACGCTCGAAGGAAACGCGTCGGCTGGTGGCGCCGTCAATCTGACTGCGAGCAAGGCGGTCTTCCTGCCCGACGTCGGTCGAGCAGCGGCCATCGTCGGTTCCTGGGGCGTTTCCGCGGCGTGGGAGCTCCCGGGGGAGGTCCTTCCGCTGGTGATCTGCAGGACCCGCAATGGGAGCTCGTCTTGTGCGCCTACGGTCGAGATTCTCGGTCGTGGGACGAACGAGTGGTCGTTCAGCATCACGTCGCAGCAGTATTTCCGAGCAGGCGATCGGATGTACGTCAACTTGGCTCGCGTCGGTGCCACTGGCACCCGAGTTCCGTTCCGGGCGGCGAGCGTGGATGTCGACGGCGGTGGTCTGGGATGGCTCGACCCCCGGCCGGCTGAGTACGAGGACTGGCGCTGCGAGTCGGCCATGCTCCTCGTGCTGGTGCCGGGCGTGTACTCGGTGAACCCGGTCGTCATCAAGGGTTACAAGGACGTCCGCTCAGGTGAGGACGTCGTTCCCGGCTGCAACTGACGCACCCGGACACCACCGCGCCGAGCCCTTTTCACCCGGACCAACGTCGCCCTGCCGGTTGTCAGATAGGTGGTAGCACCCACACACTGGTCGTGCGGACATTGGACGTCCGCGGCGAGCGAGGGTGACATGGGACGTACTGCCATCAAGGCACGGGCTGTCGCGAGCATGCTCGCCGGCCTCGGTGCCGCTGGTCTGCTCGGTCTGTCGCTGGCACAGGCGGGGCAGCTCGCCACCCAGGGCGGCCCCATGATCGGCGCGGGCACGAGCTCCGTGACCGCGTGCGCGCCGTCGGAGCTCGAGCTCTCCCACGACGTCGAGTACTCCGCGGACGCGAAGGGCTACGTCCTCGTGGGCGTCGGCGTCGCGACGCCACCCCTCGACTGCGTGGGCAGCACCCTGCGCGTGTCCCTCGCCGACGCGACCGGTGCCCGCATCGCGGAGCTCACCGGCCCCCTCGCCGCGAGCGGCGCGAGCCTCACCCTGGCCGACGGCGGGTCCGTCAGTCTCGACGACGTCGCCACCACGGCGGTCGTCGTCACCGGCTGACCGCCGCGACCCCCCGGCCACCTCACCCCCCGGCCGGGATTGCGCACTTCATGCTGCTCAGAGCAGCAAGAAGTGCGCATTCGCGAGTGGGGGCGGGCGAGGTCGGGGCGAAGAGGCGCGGGCCTGGCCGGGGCAGGCGGCAGTGCCTGCCTAGCGCGGGTCCCGCGGCTCGACCGGGGTCAGGTCCGGGTACTTCGCCGAGCGGAGGTCGCCCGACGACCGACCAGTGAGGCGGCGCTGCGCCCAGGGGTACAGGTGCTCCCGCATCCACTGGGCGTTCTCGCGCGCCCGCAGCGCCCGCGCCACCGCCGGGGCGCCCTCGAGCGGCGTCTCCCACGCGATGTCGTCGGGCTGCTGGCCGAGCGCCACCAGGGCGCCCTGGGCGACGCGGCGGTGCCCCTCGGCGGTGAGGTGGATCCGGTCCTCGGCCCACATCCGCCAGTCGCGGATGAACTGCATGCCCCACAGGTCGAGCACGTGTGCGCCATGGCGTCGGGCGATCGACCAGATGTGCGCGTTATACACGGCGACCCGGCCGCGGGTGACCTTGATGATGGGGGAGTCCGCGGCGTCCACGCCGGTCCCGAGCAGGACGTCGGCACCGGTCGCGCGGATGCGGATCACGGCGTCCTCGAGGTTGCGGGCCATCTCGTCGGGGTCGGCCGACGGACGCAGCATGTCATTGCCGCCGCCGATCATGCTCACGAGGTCCGGCTTGAGCCGCAGCGCCTGGGGGAGCTGGTGCACGAGGATCGGGCGCAGGAGCTTGCCGCGCACCGCGAGGTTCGCGTAGGTGACGTCCGGCGCGCCGGCGGCCTGCGCCCGGCTCGCGAACGTCTCGGCGAGGCGGTCCGCCCAGCCGCGGCACTGCTCCGGGTCGCTCGGGCTGGTGTCCCACAGCCCCTCGGTGAAGGAGTCGCCGATCGCCACGTACCGGGTCCACGGCGCGGGCGGCAGCGTGGAGCTCCGCTCGGTCGAGGCGCGCTCGGTGGTCGGCTGGTCGTCGGGGGTCTGCTCGCTCGGCGCGGTGGGCTCGTCGGTCACAGGGACCATTCTGACCCCGGCGCCGCGGGCAGGCGCCAGTCGACGGGTGGTTCGCCCAGCGCTGCGAGCGCGGTGTTCACCTGGGAGAAGGGCGCCGAGCCGAGGAAGCCGCGCCGCGCCGACAGCGGGCTCGGGTGCGCCGACTCGATGACCGGGTGCCCGGCCAGTGCGCCCGAGAGCTTGCGGGCGTCGTTGCCCCAGAGCACGGCCACGAGCGGCTTCGGGCGGGCCGCGAGCGCCGCGATCGCCTGCGCTGTGACGTCCTCCCAGCCGAGGCCCCGGTGCGCGCCCGGCTCGCCGGACCGCACCGACAGCACGCGGTTGAGCAGCAGCACCCCCTGCTCGGTCCACGCGGACAGGTCGCCCGATGCGGGCGCGGGGACGCCGACGTCGGTGCGCAGCTCCGCCACGATGTTCTGCAGCGAGCGGGGCAACGGCGAGACGTGCCCGCCGACGGAGAAGGCCAGCCCGACGGCGTGCCCCGGCGTCGGGTAGGGATCCTGCCCGACGACGAGCACCCGCACGGCGTCGAACGGTTGCTGGAACGCCCGCAGCACCACAGCCGGACCCGGGAGGACGACGTGGCCTGCGCGGACGTCGTCGGCGCAGGCGCGCAGTGCTCCCTCGAGCGCCGGGGCGACGGGCTCGAGCGCGTCGACCCAGCCGGCGTCGAGCTCGGACCGCCACGACTCGGTGAGCTCGGCGAACCCGGCGGCATCGTCGGGCAGCAGCGGAAGGCTGGGGTCGTGCTGGTCGGTGCTGGCCGGGCGGATCGTCATGATTCTCACCCTAGGACCGCCCGCCGACGCCGTCCTCCCGGCGGTGCTGGGGACGCGCGCGACGGCAGACTGGCGAATGACACCAGTGTCATTCACGGCGTAGCATGGCGGGCGGCGAGCGCCATGCTGGCCGCAGACCACCGCAGCGCGAGGGGAGTGACGATGGGCCACCTGCAGAGCGTCACCGAGGAGCCGTCGGGCCTGAGCGACCGCGACCGCGAGATCCTCGCCTTCGAACGCCAGTGGTGGAAGTACGCCGGCGCGAAGGAGCAGGCCGTCCGCGAGCTCTTCGACCTCTCGGCGACCCGCTACTACCAGGTGCTCAACGCCCTGATCGACTCGGACGCCGCCCTCGAGCACGACCCGATGCTCATCAAGCGCCTCCGTCGTCTGCGCGCCAGCCGACAGCGCGCGCGCTCCGCCCGCCGCCTGGGTGCCGAGGCCTGACGCGCCCCCGGTCGGGTGAACCCGGCCGGTCTGACCCGACTCGCGGCGCGCGGACGGTAGCCTGTCTGGCGTGAACGACTACCCGTACCCGAAGGACGAGTTCGACGAGCCTCCCGCCCCCGGCCAGCCCGTGGGCGTGCACCTGCCTCGTCGCGGGACCTGGGACCGGCTCCGCGCGTTCGTGATCGTGCTCCTGATCGCGTCGCTCCTCGCCTACGGGATCGTGTGGTGGTTCTCCACCCAGACCACCGACAAGGACGACGCCGCGGCGCCGACGACGACGAGCGCCGCACCGGTCGACCCGACGGACGCCGCGACCACGGACGAGGGTACGGAGGAACCGACCGACGAGGGCACGGCGCCCGAGGAGTCGGAGGAGCCGACCGACGAGCCCACCGACGAGGAGACCACGGAGGAGGCCGACGAGCTCGACCGCTCCGTCGCGATCCGCGTCCTCAACTCGACCAGCATCTCCGGCCTGGCCGGGACCGCGGCGGGCGCACTCGTCGACGACGGCTGGAGCGGCGCGGAGGCCGCGAACTTCACGGGCACCCCGCCGTCGGTCACGAGCGTCTGGTACCAGAGCGAGGAGTACGCGGACGAGGCCGAGGCGATCGCCGAGTCGCTCGGCGTCGCGGAGGCCACGCTCGTGGACACGCTGGTCGGTCCCATCTCGGTCATCCTGCGACCCGACTACGCCGGCTGACGCGCCCCGCCTTTCGCGTCCGCAGGACCTCCCCTAGTCTCGGACGAGGCCGGCAGGAGCGAGCGGAGGGCAGGCGCATGCGGAGCAGCACCCAGCCCGACGTCGTCGTCGTCGGTTCCGGTCCCAACGGGCTGGCCGCGGCAGTGACCCTCGCGCGGGCCGGGCTCGACGTCGAGGTCCTCGAGGCCCAGCCGACCCCGGGCGGCGGTGCCCGGACGGCGCCCCTCGGCCTGCGCGGCGTCGTGCAGCGCCGGCCCGGCGCCTCGACGGACCTGATCGCCTCCCTGCCGCACGACCTCTGCTCGGCCGTCCACCCGCTCGGCCTGGCGTCACCGTTCCTGCGGGAGTTCGACCTCGGCGCGCGGGGCGTGGACCTCGCGGTGCCGGAGATCTCCTACGCGCAGCCGCTCGTCGACGGCCCGCACGGACGCGCAGCGATCGCGTACCGCGACCTGGAGCGGACGGTCGACGGCCTCGGCGTGCACGGTCGGGCCTGGCGGCGAACCCTGGCGCCGCTCGTCGCGCACGCGGACGCGGTGGTCGAGCTCACCCTCGGTGACCGGCGTCGGCTGCTGCTCGCCGGGCACCGTCCGGGGGAGTGGACGCCCGAGGCGTCCGTCACCGACCTGCGCGGACCCGACCTGTGGCGCACGCTGCAGGCCACCGCCGCCCTCGGCGCAGGCGTCCTCAACCGGCCCACCGACGGCCCGGCCGGCGCGCTGTTCGCCGGCGTCGCCGTGCACTCCATGTCGCCCATCCGCGGTCCCGTCGCCGGCGCGACCGGCCTGCTGCTCGCGACCCTCGGGCACAGCGTCGGGTGGCCTGTGCCGGTCGGGGGGTCCCAGGCGATCGCCGACGCGCTGCTCGTCGACCTCGAGGCGCACGGCGGGCGCGTGCACACGGACCGGCGCGTGGCGCGGCGCGCGGACCTCCCGCCCGCCCGCGACTACGTCTTCGACACGGCGGTCCCTGCCGTGCTCGCGTCGCTCGGCGACGAGCTGCCCGCGCACGTGCGGGCGCAGCTGCGCCGGTTCCGGCACGGCCCCGGTGCGTCCACCGTGACCCTCGTGCTGGACGGTCCCATCCCGTGGGCCGACCCCGACGTGGCGCGCTCCGGCACGGTGCACGTCGCGGGGACCGCCGACGAGATCGCGCGCGCCCAGGCAGAGATCCGCGCTGGCCGCGACCCGGAGCTCCCCATGGTCCTGCTGGGAGACCCGGTGGTGGTCGACCCCGCACGTGAGCGCGACGGGCTGCGCGCCGTGTGGACGTATGCGCACGTCCCGTCGGGCTCCACGACCGACATGACCGAACGCGTGATCGCGCAGATCGAACGGTTCGCCCCCGGCGTGCGGGATCGCGTCGTGGCGACGCGTTGCATCCCCGCCGGGCGACTGCCCGAGCACGACGAGGCGATGGTGGGCGGGGACATCTCGCTCGGTGCGGTCACCGCGTGGCAGATGCTCGCGCGGCCCCAGGTGGCGTGGGACTCGCACTACCTGGGAGAGGTCCGGGGCGGCGCCGGCGCGTACCTCGGGTCGTCCGCCGCGCTGCCAGGCCCGGGGGTGCACGGCATGGCGGGCTGGGCGGCCGCGCGCAGCCTGCTGACCCGCCGCGGGATCTCGCTGCCGAGCATCGCGCCGGACGCCGCGTGAGCCTGCGGACCAGCCGCGCCGTGCGCGTGACGGGCCGGGACGGCGCGGTGTCCCACGCCGAGCACGGTCCGTGGCACGCGGCCGACGCGCTCGCGTCCTGGGGCTCCGTCTCGAAGGTCATGGTCGCCGCCGTGGCCCGCGCGCTCGTCGAGTCCCGCGCGCTGGCGTGGTCGACGACCGTGGCGGAGGTGACGGGCGACGCGGTCCCCGACGGCGTCACGATCGGCGCGCTCGTCGAGCACAGGTCCGGGCTTCCGCGACTGCTGCCCGAGCAGGCGCGCATGATCCGCGACCCCTACGGGCCCTACACCAATGCCCGGTTCGACGACGAGGTCCTGCCGCGGCTCGCATCCCTCGTCGGTCTCGTACCGGGCGAGCCCGAGTACTCGAACCTCGGGTACGCCGTGCTGACGCGGGTGCTCGAGCGCTCCCAGGGCGCTCCATGGGTCGAGCTGCTGCGCGACGTCGTCGTCGAACCCGCCGGGCTGCCGCGTGAGGCAGTGACGCTGACGCCCGGGCCCGACGCCGTCCGCGCTCGGGGGGTCTTGGGCGGCGTGCTCGAGGAGTGGGATCTGTCGACCGGGCCGTTCTCCGGAGCGGGCGGCCTGTGGGCGAGCATTGCGACCATGACCACTCTTGCCGGAACCGCTCTGGATCCGGGCTCGCTGCTCGACCCGCTCTCGGGACGCACCGCCTGGGTCGACGACCGTCCTCGGTTCTGGCACAACGGCGCGACCCTGCGCTCGGGTGGGATCGTCGTCGTCGACGTCGAGGCCGGAACGGTGACCGCCGCCCACACCGTGGGTGGGCTGCCCACCTCGAACGCGACCCAGGCTGAGAAGCTCGTGGCCGACCTCCTCGGCCGGGGCGCGCCGGGGGCCGCAGGTCCGACGGCGAGCGCGTCATGAGCAGCTCAGCACACCGGGTCGCCTACGCCTCCGTCGCCGACGGGACGCTCATCCTCGGTCATCCGTCCGGGACCCATGTCGCGCTGACGCATGACCGGGTCCGCGCGCTCGATCCGTCGTCCGAGGGTCCCGTCGTGCTCTGGGACGTCCCGTGGGAGGAGGTGAGCGCGCTCGCCGTCGAGGCGCCCGAGTCGCGCGTCAGGCACCCGGGACGGCTGACCGGATCGATCATGGGGCTCGCGACGGCGGCCGGTCTCGACTGGGAGCCAGCGACCGCCCCCGTACGCGTCCGCGCAGAGACTGCAGGGGCCGTGCTCGAGGCGGAGTGCGTGGGATACGTGGGTCGCGGGTACCACCGGCCTCGGGCACGAACGCTTGCGGCACTGATCGACCCGCTCGTCGCGGACGAGGGCGTGCGGGCACAGCTCGCGGATCCCGTCGCCCTCTTGACCCGGGTGGTCGCGGCGTCGGGGGCGGCCACCGAGGATGAGATCCGGGACCGCCTCGCAACGGGCTAGCTGGTCTCCAGGCGGGCCAGCGTGAGCAGCACGGTCGCGTTCGTCCAGGCGAGCGGGGCGACCGCCGCCGGCTCGCCGTCCGCGAGCACCTTCTCCGGGAGCGAGCCCGTCGCCGTGCGGTGCTCGCTGAGCCACGCCAGCCAGCGCTCGGCGCCGCCCGGGTCGTCCTGGTGCGCCGCCGCGAGCGCGTACAGCGCGGTCTCGGGCGTCCACGAGATACCGTCCTCGCGCCAGCTGCCGCCCGGCGAGAGCCCGCCAGCGGGACGCAGCATGGCCTCGACCGAGTCCTCCCAGGCGGCGACGGCGCCGTCGAGCGCGGGGGAGACGAAGGGCGGCAGCGCGAAGGTCGTGGCGGCGTCGGACGCCCCGCCACGGATCGAGCGCGGGTAACCCTGGGCGCCGAAGGTCCGCTCGATCGCCACGCGCAGACGGCGCGCGCCCGCGTCGGCCCGCGCCGCCTGCTGGGGCTCGCCGATCGCGGCGTACAACCGTCCGGCCGCCTCGAGGCCCGCGAGGAGCGGGGCGGCGGTGCCGAGCGTGAGCGCGTCCTCGTGCACCTCCCAGTAGTCCGGCGAGGCCGGCGGCAGGCCGCTCGGGCGGTCGATCAGGGTGAGGATCCGGTCCGTCGACCGGTCGAGCATCGGGCGGAACCGCCCGGCGACCTCGGCGGCGGTGCGCCGGGGCGTCGGGGCGCCCCGCTCCGGGGCCGAGGTCGCGGCGTCGGCGACCTGCCCCAGGGACCACAGCACCCACCCGGTGCCGTCCGTCTGCGAGGCCCGCTCGTCCGGGGGGCCCGAGCCGTCGATGAGGTAGCGGGCCTCGAAGGTGCCGTTGTCGCCCTGCACCCGGGCGAGGAAGTCGAGCACGCCGACGGCGTCGTCCTGGTGGTCGGACCAGGCGAGGGCCGCGGCGCCGAACGAGTTGTCGCGCGGCCAGGCGTAGGCCCACCGCGGGTGTGCCGCCGCCACGAGGGCCCCGTCCGCGCGGACGAGGGCGCGGATCTCCAGCAGGGCGCGGCGCGCCATCCCCTCGTGCGAGGTGCCCGCACCGGGCAGGGTCCCCGCGGCGAGCCACTCGAGCTGCTCGCGGGCGAGGCGCTCGGCGCCCACGCGGGCACCCGCGGGCGCATCGGGTCCGGGGGCCAGGACGATCGTGCCCTCGATCACCTCGACGGGCTGGTGCGCGGGCACGGTGACGACGGCGCCGGTGTGGTCGACCGCGATCCCGTCGAGGTAGAGGTCGATGTGCAACGGGGCCGGCGCTCGGGTCGCGAACCAGACGGCGGTGGCGCCCAGCGCGCACGCGAGTGCGACGACCAGGCCCACGACCCGGCGGAGCACTGGCCTTGGCATGCGCCCGACCCTACCGAGTCCGCGGGCGCGTCCGGTCGGGGGGTGATCCACCACTCCGCCGGGGCTTCGCCATGGGCTTAGTCCACCCGGCGCAGGTTTGGTTGCACTCGGGCACGGAGAGTGCCAATAATGGCGTTAGCACTCTCGCGCCCCGAGTGACAGCACGTGCCGGGTCGCGAGCAGTGGAAAGCAAAGGTCGACCGGTGAGGCCACCGGCCGCGACGTGACATGAACGTCGTCGGCACGGGACCGTCCGTCGCGGGCACCAGCCGGCCTCCATACGCCACCAGCGGAGGATCACACCCCAATGGCAAAGCTCATCGCCTTCAACGAGGAGGCACGTCGCGGCATGGAGCGAGGACTCAACATCCTCGCCGACACCGTGAAGGTCACGCTCGGCCCCAAGGGTCGCAACGTCGTCCTGGACAAGAAGTGGGGCGCCCCCACCATCACGAACGACGGCGTCTCGATCGCCAAGGAGATCGAGCTCGAGGAGCCGTTCGAGAAGATCGGCGCCGAGCTCGTCAAGGAGGTCGCCAAGAAGACCGACGACGTCGCCGGTGACGGTACGACCACCGCGACCGTCCTCGCCCAGGCGCTCGTGCGCGAGGGCCTGCGCAACGTCGCCGCCGGCTCGAACCCGATCGCCCTCAAGCGCGGCATCGAGAAGGCCGTCGAGGCCGTCACGACCGAGCTCATCTCCGCCGCCAAGGAGATCGAGACCAAGGAAGAGATCGCGGCCACCGCGGCGATCTCGGCCGGCGACCCCGCCATCGGCGCGCTCATCGCCGAGGCGCTCGACAAGGTCGGCAAGGAAGGTGTCATCACCGTCGAGGAGTCGAACACCTTCGGCCTCGAGCTCGAGCTCACCGAGGGCATGCGCTTCGACAAGGGCTTCCTGGCCCGCTACTTCGAGACTGACCCCGAGCGTCAGGAAGCGGTCCTCGAGGACCCGTACGTCCTGATCGTCGAGTCGAAGATCTCGAACGTCAAGGACCTGCTGCCGCTGCTCGACCAGGTCATGAAGGCCGGTCGTTCGCTGCTCATCATCGCCGAGGACGTCGAGGGCGAGGCGCTCGCGACCCTGGTGCTGAACAAGATCCGCGGCACCTTCAAGTCCGTCGCCGTCAAGGCCCCGGGCTTCGGCGACCGCCGCAAGGCCATCCTCCAGGACATCGCGATCCTCACCGGTGGCCAGGTCATCTCCGAGACCGTCGGCCTCAAGCTCGAGACCGCCACGCTCGACCTGCTCGGCACGGCCCGCAAGGTCGTCGTCACCAAGGACGAGACGACCATCGTCGAGGGCTCGGGCGACGCCGACCAGATCGCTGGTCGCGTCAACCAGATCCGTTCCGAGATCGAGAAGTCGGACTCCGACTACGACCGCGAGAAGCTCCAGGAGCGCCTCGCGAAGCTCGCCGGTGGTGTCGCGGTCATCAAGGCCGGCGCCGCCACGGAGGTCGAGCTCAAGGAGCGCAAGCACCGCATCGAGGACGCCGTCCGCAACGCGAAGGCTGCCGTCGAGGAGGGCATCGTCGCCGGTGGTGGCGTCGCGCTCATCCAGGCCGGCAAGCTCGCCTTCGAGACGGCCGCGATCCTCGAGCTCGAGGGTGACGAGGCGACCGGTGCGCAGATCGTGCGTCTCGCGATCGACGCCCCGCTCAAGCAGATCGCCATCAACGCCGGCCTCGAGGGCGGCGTCGTGGCGGAGAAGGTCCGCAACCTCCCCTCCGGTCAGGGCCTCAACGCCGCGACCGGCGTGTACGAGGACCTGCTCGCTGCTGGTGTGAACGACCCGGTCAAGGTCACCCGCTCCGCGCTGCAGAACGCGGCGTCGATCGCGGCCCTGTTCCTCACCACCGAGGCCGTCGTGGCCGACAAGCCCGAGAAGGCTCCGGCCATGCCGGGCGGCGGCGACGACATGGGCGGCATGGGCTTCTGAGCCTAGGCGCCTAGCAGACTGACACCGAGGCCCCGGCCTCCCCGCGAGGGGAGACCGGGGCCTTGGTGCGTCGGCCTCGAGCCAGGCGTCGGGCTCAGGTCAGGCGCGGCGCTCGACTCAGGCGTGAGAGAGGTTGGCGGCTTCCTTGGTCAGGCGCTGCAGCTCGGCCTGGAGGTTCTGCCGCGCGGCGTCCTCCCAGGCGGCGCCCAGGGGGCTGGAGAACAGCGACTCCCGGCTGAGCAGCTTGGTGATGATCGCGATCCGTGCACGCAGGTAGTCGGCCGTCGGGATGTGGGCGTACTCCTCGCGGACGTCGCGCACGTACGCCTTGTACTTCTGCGGCTCCGACGCCAGGACGGCGAGGTCCGCGTCGCAGAGGACGGCGCAGTCGTAGTCCGTGGTGTCCGGGCTGTGCCGCAGCAGCGCGGTCACGAGCTCGCCCACGCGGCGGGTCGACTCCTCGCCGACGCCCAGGGCGCTCAGCTCCTCCTGCGCGAGCAGCGCGCTGGCGGTCTCGTTCTCCCCGCCGCGGTTGGCGTACGCGGCCTTGACCGCGGCGTCGAAGATCGCCCCGTGGTACCAGGCGGCGAGCCGCACGAGCGCGGGCTCGTGGGTCTCCTCGACGAGCTCGTCGACGCGGTTCAGGACGTCCGCGAGGTGGCGGACGTCGTGGAAGCGACGGGTCGGGTCCGACCAGAGGTCGAGCAGCCGCTCGCCTGTTGCGCGGATCTCGCTCTCCGGTGCGGTGGCCCCAGCCTGGGTGCAGTCACGCAGCCAGGAGGAGATCAACCACTGAGGTGCGTCGGTGACGCCCATGACCAGCCTTCGTTGCAGGGGGCAATGCCAACGCAGCAGCCTACTCTGCGATGTCCCTTATCGCACCACCCCTGGGCAGACGCAGGACGATCGTCGCTCCGCCGCCCGGAGTCTCGTCGACGCGCACCGTGCCGCCGTGGGCGGTGACGATCGACTGCACGATCGCCATGCCGAGCCCGGAGCCGCCCGACGACGAGTTCCGCGACGGATCCACCCGGTGGAACCGTTCGAAGACCAGCTCCCGGTGCTCGGCCGGGATGCCCGGTCCGTGGTCGCGCACCTCGACGACGACGGCGTCGGCCTCGGGCAGGACCGCGATCTCGACCGGGGTCCCGGCGGGCGTGTGGGCCGCCGCGTTGCCGACGAGGTTCGTCAGGACCTGACGCAGGCGGGCCGGGTCGCCGACGACGAGCGCGGGCCCGGCGTCGTCGGGCACCAGGGCGGTGGCCCGGTCGGGCGCGACCGCTGCGAGGTCGGCGAGCGCGTCGCGCGCCGCCGCGGTGAGGTCGACCTCGTCACGGGCGAGTGGCCGGCCCTCATCGAGCCGCGCGAGCGAGAGGAGGTCCTCGACGAGGGCGCCCATCTGCACGGCCGAGCCCTCGATGCGGGCCATCGCAGCGGCGGCCTGCTCCTGGTCGCCGAGCGCGCCCATGCGGAACAGCTCGGCGTAGCCGCGGATCGTGACCAGCGGGGTCCGCAGCTCGTGGCTCGCGTCGGAGACGAAGCGCCGCATGCGCGCCTCCGAGGCCTGCTGGACGGCGAAGCTCTCCTCGATCTTGCCGAGCATCACGTTCAGGGACGCAGCGACGGAGCCGACCTCCGTGCTCGCGGGGATCGGCGGGATGCGCTGGCTCATGTCGCCGTCGGCGATCGCGCGCGACGTCGCCTCGATGACGCTCAGCGGTCGCAGCGAGCGGCGCACGGCCAGCCAGCTCAGCAGCCCGCCGAGGAGGGCGATCGACAGGCAGGTCAGCACGAGGATCTTGACGAGCTGGCCGCCGATCGCGTGCACGTCCGCGAGCGGGAGCGCGACGACGAGGTTGCCCGCGTAGCCGTCGTCGAGCGGGACGGCGACCGCGCGCCACGTCGTCTCCTGCGCGCCCATGATCAGGCCGATGCTGCGCTGACCCTCCACGGTGAACGGCTGCCCGTCGAGGAGCGGGCTGTCCGGCGCGACGTCGGGGATGACGGGGGCGCCCCATGCCGCGGTGCTGCGCCGGTCGTAGATGACGTGCGTGCGCCGGCCGTCCGCGCTCTGCACCTCGAAGTAGTACTCCGACGGCAGGGCGCTCGAGGCCGTCAGGGCGGCGATGTCGCGCGCGCCCGACTGCGCCGCCGACGCCGTCACCAGCAGCTGGCGGTCCAGCTGGTCGACGAGGTAGCCGCGCAGCAGCGTGGTCGCGGCGACGGTGCTGAAGGTCAGGCCGAGCACGAGCGCCACGACGATCAGCACCACCATCCGCGTGCGCAGCGACACCCGGCTCAGGCTCGCGCCGAACCCGGTGGACTCCGGGTCGTGGTCCCATGGATCGGCGGGGGGTGCCGGTGGGGCTGCTGGATCTGCTGCTGGCGCTTCCGCGGGTGGCGGAGGTGGTGGTGGCGGTGGTGGGACCGGGCCCGACGCGCGCGCGACGGGCGGTCCGGCAGCGCCGTCGTCGGGCGCCGGGGGGTGGGTGCTCACGGGACCGCTCAGCTGCCCGCAGGTGTGCGCAGCAGGTAGCCGACGCCGCGCTTGGTCTGGATCAGGGGGACGGGCGCGGGCTCGCCCGGCGCGGGCGGCACGTCGATCTTGCGGCGCAGGTAGGAGATGTAGGACTCGACGATGTTCGCCTCGCCCTGGAAGTCGTACTGCCAGACGTGGTCGAGGATCTGCGCCTTCGACAGCACCCGGTTGGGGTTGAGCATGAGGTAGCGCAGCAGCTTGAACTCGGTGGGGGACAGGTCGATCTCCCGTCCCGCGCGGCGGACCTCGTGGGTGTCCTCGTCCAGCTCGAGGTCGGCGAACCGCAGGACCGAGCCGTCGTCGTCGGACGCGTCCCGGGTGCGGCGCAGGACCGCCCGGATGCGCGCGATGACCTCCTCGAGGCTGAATGGCTTGGTGACGTAGTCGTCGCCGCCGACCGTGAGGCCGGTGACCTTGTCGGCGGTGTCGTCCCGCGCGGTCAGGAACAGCACGGGCACGTGGTGGCCGCCCTCGCGCATGCGGCGCGTCACGGTGAAGCCGTCCATGTCGGGGAGCATGACGTCGAGCAGGACCAGGTCCGGGTCGACCTCGCGGGCGAGGCGCAGGGCGGTGGCGCCGTCGGCGGCGACGTGGATCTCGAAGCCCGCGAACCGCAGCGAGGTGGCGAGGAGCTCGCGGATGTTCGGCTCGTCGTCGACGACCAGGAGCCGCGCCTCGGGGGTGACAGGACCAGCGCTCATGAGTCCAGCATGGCCCGGATCTCTGAGAGGTGCCTGGGAGTCGGCGCTCGACTGCTCCTCGCAGGTCGCGTGTGTCACAATGCATGGTGCGTCGCGCCCGCAGCAGCCTTGCGCAAAATCAAGACTCGTTAAACAGCAACATACATGACCCCTTCGGCCGCGGTGCCGATGTACAGAATGGAATTTCGGGCTTGATTCATGCAGGCGGCCGATGACTATGCATCGCAAGCTGAGTAATTTTGCGAGGAAGGAGCCCTGGCGTGACAAAGCACATCGCGATAGCCGAGAAAAGGTCGACAATGGAACCGCACGTGACGATAGCCATCCCGGTTGCCGGGAACTCGCGGGATGGCTTCCAAATGGCAGTGCGATCGGTGTTCGCGCAAACGCACACGCACTGGAGGTTGCTGATCGTTCTGGACGGAGCTTCGGCAGAGATCGCACAGCTAGCCACGACAATTAATGACGAACGTGTTCGTGTGATCGACGACGGGCTGCGCTGCGGTCTGGCGGCACGGCTAAATCAGATAGCAGAGGAGGCGGCTACTGAGTATCTATTCAGAATGGATGCGGACGATGTGATGAGAATGCGTAGAGTCGAAGTGCAGTTGAAAAGGCTCCGCGAAACCGACGAGTCCACCATAGTGGCATCCCGCGCAATCCAAATCGATGAAAATGCGGCGCCGCTCGGGTTGCTGCGAGAAGCCAACCTGGACGAGAACCAGATGGGCGCCGCTGGAGCGTTTGCAATAACGCACCCCACCGTGGCTGCTAGGACCCGATGGTTTCGAGACAACCCATACGACGAGAGCATTGCGCGTGCTGAGGACAAAGAGCTCTGGCTTCGCGCCGGGGAACGAAGCCGAGCGGTCCGGATCGACGAACCGCTCCTCTATTATCGCATACCACGCCCCTTCAATCGGGCGAAATCGCTGGCCACGCTGCACGATGACCGTGTGGTGCTGCGCCGTTTCGAACAAAAATGGTCACGACGGCGCGTCCAACTAGAGACACGTAGTTTGCTTCGCCAGTTGGTGATCGCCACCGTTGGCCCCGCATTATGGCCCTTAGCTTACAGGCGAAAGTTCCATCCCGCTACTTCGACTGAGCTCGACGGATACAGGAATGAACTGACGACGATTAGGTGTACTCATGTACCAGGGTGGCCAGGAGCTCGGGTATCTCAGACGAAAGGGGCCGACGCCGAATGAGCGCCTCCACGCAGGATAAGTCGCAAGTTGCAGGCAAGCCGTGGGTCCTAATCGGGAGCGCCAATGGATCGACGAATCTCGGTGATGAGTGCATGTGGCTCGCGGCGGCGCAGACCTTACGTGCGCATCTCCCCCATGCGCCAATATGGACTGACGCCGCACCAGGATGGGAACCACCTATTCCCAACGTACTAGTTCTCCCGTACGCGTTCCAAAGACTGCGAACCGGACGCGCGCTGTCCACGCTGATGCCGGGCAGAGTTGGCGCGTTCGCCGATGCGCTCGTGTCGCGCCCTTTTCGGGACCAAGTGGCGCGCAGGAGAGTGCGAAAGGAATTGCAAGACTCGAGTGTTTTGATTGCGCGTTGGCGCGAAGTCATCGCGAATTCAGCTGCACTTGTCTTCACCGGTGCAGGAGCTATCAATGACGACTACTCGGTACACGGCGTGTATTCTTGGGCGCTCCTGAGTAGAATTGCACGCGACCATGAAGTGCCTGTGTTGTTCCTAGGACAGGGTGTAGGTCCGCTCGAAAAACGCGTGAATAATGAGTGGGCAGCGAAGATGTTCTCCAGTGCCAAACATGTGTCGGTGCGCGCTGATTCCTCCCGGCGACTGTTGCTCGAGATGAAAGTACCGCCCGCGGTAGTTAGCGTTGAGCCGGATTGGGCGCTGGCTCTTGAAGGCGATGCGGATGCCGAGCGACAGGCGGAGATTCTGTTGCGGGATCTCGTCAGTGACGAGCGCTTCGTCGCATTCTCGATCCATCGGAGGGCCAGCACGTCACGTAAAATCTTACGTCGACTCGCGCGGCAGCTTGAAAGTGCGGCCGAGACGGCTAGGGAGCTAGGTCTGCGGGTCGTCTTCATTCCGAATATGACCGCGGGTCGATACTCAGACGACCGCGAAACCGCTAGGCTGGTGGTACGCGACTGGAAACCTGAGACGCGGTCCAATGTTGCGTTCTGGGATTACGAGGGAAGCCCGCTGGTTGTGAAGAGTGCACTTCGGCGCGCCGAGGCATTATTCTGTACGCGCTACCATCCGATGGTGTTCGCGCTATCCGAGGGCACGCCCGCGTTCGGGCTTTCTTTTGACCGGTACTACGATCAGAAACTGCAAGGAATATCGAGATTCTTCGATGTGAAGGGCAATGTGTTTCGGTTCGACGATGTGTCGGCGAACTGGTCTGAACTGTTGATCCGATCGACGGACTACGCGCCTTCACCATTGGGGAGCGACATCGCGAGAACGGTGCGAGCGCCGTTCGAGGTGTTCATCGAAACTGCGAGAACCGCGTAGAGCGGAGGGTCCCAGGGAGGCGCGTTGTGCGAACTCGTATGCATCTCATGGCAGCAGCCTTATCGCGATACGCGCTGCAGCTCGCTACTCTCACACTCGTTGCGGGACGCTTCGGCGTCGAAATGCTCGGCGCTTACGCCTTGGCGATGGCGATATCAGGTCCAATCTTTGTAACGTTGAGCTTGGGTTTGAGGAATCTCTACTTCACAGTGGAGGCCTCTACCTCGCGCGCCGCATTTACCCGGATCAGGTTGATAGCGGGCCTCGGGGGAGTCGCTTTGTGCTTAGGCCTCGGTGCTTTCTTACCTGAGCCTGGAATCCAGGTGTTGGGTCTAGTGAGTCTGGCGAAGTATCTAGAGGGCGTGAGCGATCTAAGACTCGCCTTCCTGCAACGCGAGGGGTCAATTAGAGCGATTGGCCTGTACGCTCTTGTGCAGTTGTTGGCTGCGATACTCTTGACGGCTGTGGCGGCGATATTCTCGATGGGTGCGTTGCAGAGCATTGCAGTCGTCCTTTGTGGGGGAACGGCTATGGGTCTTGCGACTGCGATGTGGGCGTCACGCATACAAAGTAGCCCGTCGCAGCCTGCCACGCGAACTGAGATCAGGTCGTTGGTCCACGGCGGCATCCCTTTGGGTGCTGCCTACGGTTTAGCAAACTTCACCTGGGCTATACCCCAGTACTTCCTCGCTGCTTGGAGCACCCCAGCGAATGTGGGACGGTTCGCTGTCGCGCTCTACATCGTAATCGCCGTTGAGTTTGTCGTGAACGCCTTCCAGCAAGCGTGGCTCGGGACGAACGGGCGCAGTGGTCCAGAAGGGTCGAAGGGCGGTCTGGCGCTAGGCTGCCGTCTACTGTTGCGTTGGTCCGGCGTTGCTCTTCCGATCGTCGCTTTGGGTATTGGATTCTATGGGCTCGGAGGTCCGGGTCTCTTGAATCCGTCTTTACGATTTACGACGATCGAACTCGCAGCCGTCGCAGGATGTGCGCTCGCGGTCCCGGGGTTCTATGCTATCGGTGCCGTGCTCATGCGGTCGAGATCCTATAGTGCCATGCCCATTCTGAATGCAATCGGTCTCCTTGGCATCATAATGGCCTGTTCCTTGCTCGTTCGCCACGAGCCCATATCGGGGGCTTTTGTTGGTGCGTTGCTTGGGCTGCTTGTCCGTCTCGGTCTCGGGCTCGGGCTGATCGCCCGCGCCGATACGGTCGGCGGCCAGGCTTCTCCGGATGTTGGGGATCGGCATGATTAGCTATGGCGCGCTTCTAGTTGCTGTGACACTGCTATTGACCTTCGGAGGGCTTTTCCAGCGAACATTAGAGGCTTCAACCCACCGCCGCGGGTCATTCTTTAATGGGTTCGATGCAGCCGCTGTCGGGATTCTCGTCCTATTCGCGGGCGTTCGGATTGGCGTGGGAACTGACTACTCTGCATACGAAACGGCCTACGCACTTAAGGTCGATTCTGAGGATCTTGCCGAAACCGTGCGTGTTAGTGATCATGACATCGGGTTTGCTGGACTACAGTTCATAGGCAAGGCGGCAGGGTTGGAGTTTGGCCACTTCGTCTTTCTTGTCTCTGCGCTGACAGTGTCGATCTCGGCGCTTGCTGTCTGGCGTCTCGGAACTAGTCCTCGTATTGCCCTATGGTTCTATGTGGCTTTCGCAACGTACTTGGTTCCGATGAATCTCATTCGGCAGGGATTGGCGATGGCATTCGTGCTCATGTTCGCCGGAGAGTTACAAAGACGAAGTCGATGGTCAATCATCTGGGCGTCTCTAGCGATAGTGTCGCACTACTCGTCAGCCGTGGCAGTTGTGGCATTGGTGGCGTTGAGGTTCGCTCCAGACGTTAAGGCGAAAAGTCTGATGGTGTATTTCATCAGCGGTGCTGCTGGGTTGCTAGCTCTTGTGTCCTCCGGGGCTATTGGTCCAATCGCAGCTTATCTGAATCCGCGTTACGCAGATTATGCGGTGTTCTCGGAGGTTACGGGCGGGTCAGGGTTTGGCACTGTGCTGAGCATGGTGTTCAGGATTGCGCTCGTCCTAATTTCCGCGATAGTGCTCGGGATGGACTTCGGTGGAAGATTCAACGGGCACTTAGCCCTCCAGGTCACTGTAGGTGCACTTATGCTGGTCGGTAGTTCTGTCATTCTTGAGCTAGCCCGGCTTGACCTCTACTTCTTTATGGCCGGCATTTTCTTGGCCGAGCGAGTGGTGCGGTCTAGAAAGCGGGCACTTCTCCCAAAGCTCGCGGTAGTTGTCGGAGCAGTTACCTACTATTTTACGTACGTCCACTCGTACGGGGGGCTCCTGCCATATGCGTGGGCGTTTGCTTAGGCCTTAGGCGTTAGGCTTTAGGCGTTAGGCGAGTGATGGGTTCCCGATCTGCCATCAGCGTGGTCCTGCCCTGAACGCGAAGTGTTGGCGGCTCGCGTTGTAATTCGCAGCCCCCGCGGTCTAGGTGTCGCCGGCTAGAACGTTGGCAGCGGCGAGGCCAGTCGAGGCTGCTAGAGCCTCTGAAGTGGATGTGGCTTGGTTAAGGGTCTTTTCGTCGATCTGGTGGGGACCAGGTGATTCTGCCGGCGGCGAGGAGCACGCGTAGTCGGTAGTTGTGGCGGTTGCGGTAGCCGCGTGCGAGACGACGGCAAAGTTCGAGGATCCCGTTCACGGCTTCGGTGCCGCCGTTGTTGGCTCGGTCGTTGGTGAAGTAGGCTAGGAACGCCGCGCGCGATTTGCGCAGCGTCCGTCCGAGGCGGGCGACTTCGGGGCTCGGGTAGGTGTGGAAGGTCGCGAGGATCGTCTTGGCCCGCCTGCTGTCAACGCCGAGTGAAAACTAGATGTTGTAGGTCCTGACGTAGGTGACACGCCGGGCGCAGGGCTTGAGGAAGGGGTAGGTCCCTGGCGGCAGGATGGAAGTACTCCTACTGCCCACCTGCTTGAAACCCCTTATGACCCACGCTAACGCGCCGTTGACCCCTGCCGGAAGACTGCGCCTGGTCGAGCGCTGCCAGTACCGCCCGATCGCGCACGTCGCGGCCGAGGCAGGCGTCGCGCGTCAGACGCTGACCAAGTGGCTGCGGCGCTATGAGACCCTCGGGGAGGCCGGGCTGGTCGACCGTTCCAGCGCCCCGCACTCGAGTCCCACGCTCACGCCCGCGGACGTGGTCGCGCGCATCGAGGGTCTGCGCCGCGCGCACAAGTGGACCGCCCGCCAGATCCACCTCGAGCTGGTCCGTGAAGGTCACCAGATCGCCCCGGTGACCGTGGCCCGGTGGCTGCGGCGCCTGGGGATCTCCCGGCGCCGCGACATTGAACCGCCCTGGGTCTGATGGAGGCTCTGATCATTTGATTTCGACCAGGGCCTTCGTGCCCTGCTGGGTATCGTAGAACGTCCTCTCGAACTCCGTCGGCGGGACGTCGCCGAGGTAGCCGTGCAGTCGTCGGTGGTTGTGCCAGTCGACCGATCCGAGGGTGGCCAGTTCGACGTCCTCGACGGTGCGCCACGGGCGCGCCCGTGCTGGCCCGCGGATCAGCTCGGCCTTGTAGTAGCCGTTGACCGTCTCGGCCAGGGCGTTGTCGTAGGAGTCCCCGACGGTGCCGATGGAGGGGACGGCGCCGACCTCTGCGAGGCGTTCTCCGTAGCGCACGGAGGTGAATTGAGACCCTGCGTCCGAGTGGCACCGCAGGCCCGTCAGGTGCGTGCCGCGTGACCAGCGGGCCATCTCGATGGCGTCCAGGACCATCTCGGTGCGCATGTGCCCCGCCACGCGCCACCCCACGATCGTGCGGGAGAACGCGTCGATGATGAAGCAGACGTAGGCGACCCCGGCGAACGTGGGCACGTAGGTCAAGTCGGTCACCCACAGCTGGTTGGGCCCGGTGGCGGTGAAGTCCCGCTTGACCAGGTCCGGATGACGCGCCGCGACGGGATCGGGCCGCGTGGTGCGCACCCGCTTGGTCCGCACCGCCCCGGCGATGCCCTCGGCTCGCATCAGCCGTGCGACCTGGTCTCGGCCCACGTCGTGCCCGGCTCGCCGGGCCGCCTTCCACAGCTTGCGCGCCCCGTAGACGCGATAGTTGTCCTCCCACAGGCCCCGCAGCGCCGCCCTGAGCTCGATATCGCGCACCGCACGAGCCGACGGGGCGCGGCTCTTCGCGGCGTAGTACGTGCTCACAGCCACCTTCACGCCCGCCTTCGACAGGACCCCGCAGATGGACTCGACTGTGAGACGCGCGCCGCCGTCGACGACCGCGTCGCGGTTGGCATCGATGAACGCCACTACCTCTTGTGCTGGCGGTCGAGCTCCGCCCCGAAGAAAGACGCCGCCCGCTTCAAGATCTCGTTCGCCCGCTTGAGCTCCCGGTTCTCTTACTCGAGCTCACGAATCCGCGTCACCTCGGTCGTGCTGACCCCGGGTGCGTGGCCGTCGTCGATGTCGGCTTGCTTGACCCACTGGCGCACGGACTCGGCGACCCGCTGGACCGTCCCGTGCTCAGTCCCCAGCTCTGCTCGCAGCGTGCGGACCATCCGAACCGCCGCGGCCTTCTCCTCTGCGCTGTAGCGCCGCGTCTGCGGCTTCCCAGGCGTCTGTTCCTTCGGCATGGCTCCATCCTCGTTTCCAAGGTCACGAGCCTCCAACAAACCCAGGGCGGTTCAGTGGCGAGACGGTCGAGTTGCTTGTCGGTGAGGTTCTCGGCCCCGGCGCGCAGGCGGCGTTGGATGCTGTAGAGCGGGTCGCCCTCGTGGCCCCGGTGTCCGAGGGTGTCCTGCTGGACGCGGCGGCGGACCTCGTCGACCACGGTGGTGCCGAGCTTGACGACGCGGAAGGCGTCCAGGACCGCGACGGTGTCCTCAAGTTCGGCGTCGATCGGACCCTTGTAACCTCCGAACGGGTCCAGCGCGGCGATCTTGATGCCGTTGCAGAAGTCGTCGCCGCGCTCGGTGAGCCAGTCGGCGTAGGTATTCTTCGACCGGCCGGGCACCAGGTCGAGCAGTCGGGCGTGGTCCTTGCCGTTCTTGTCTCGGGTGAGGTCGACCATCTCGGTCAGTTCGTTGGGTCCTCTCTTCCTGGGGTCCCGGTGGTGGGGTCAGCGGCGAGCCGCTCGAGTTCTGGCTTGTTCGCCCGCCCCAGCGTCCGCCAGCTCACCCCGAGCTGGCGTGCCAAGCCGGCGATTGTGGCGAGTTGGGTGCGCAGGGAGGTGATCGCCCAGCTGACCGCGCGGGTCGTGATTGAGCCTCGCGGTTGGACCAGGGCGTCCGCTTGCTCCATGAACGTTCCCCGCGAACACCCGGATCCGGACAGCGCCACATCCGTTGGCGCCAGATGAGTTGGACCGCGGTGGGGCCATTGGGGACGTCGTGCAACATCCGCCGGTGCCGACCGCGGCTCGGGGCGACGATCCCGCACGAGGGGCAGCCCATCAACTGCCACGCAGTCGAGACCGTCACCACCAACTGGTCGACGTCGCGTTCGACCCTCTCAACATGAACCGTGTCCTGCAGTCCGAGCAGGACGTCACAGTGCCGGCAGGGGACAGGAGTAGCACGCGCACCAGCGCACGCCGTAGCGTCGGACATGTCGAGGTCCTTGAAGGCGGATCAGTGGTTGGCGTTTCTGCTCCTCGGAGACCTCGACCCCTAGACCCCCACCGGTAACCGCGTGCCGCCGAGACCGTCGCCGTGTGACGCGCCCCTTCGCGCCTGGCGCATCCCATCCGTGGCCTAATCTTGGGGACATGGCTGAAGCTGCGCGCAAGACCTACCTCATCGTCGACGGCGAGAACATCGACGCGACGCTCGGCGTCAACGTCCTCGGACACCGGCCGACCCCCGATGAGCGGCCCCGATGGGACCGTATCTCGGACTTCGGCGCGAAGGTGTGGGGCCAGCCCGTCAGCGGCATGTTCTTCCTGAACGCCACGAGCGGGCAGATGCCCATGCCGTTCGTGCAGGCGTTGCTCGCCATGAGCTACCGCCCAATCCCGCTCGCCGGCGGTCCGGGCGACAAGGTCGTCGACATGGGTATCCAGCGGACACTCGAGGCCTTGGTCCCCCGCGACGCGGACGTGCTGCTGGCGAGCCACGACGGTGACTTCATCCCGCAGGTCGAGGCGCTGCTGACGCCCGGGCGCCGGGTGGGCGTGCTGTGCTTCCGTGAGTTCGTTAACTCTCACTTGGCACAGCTCGCCGACCGCGGCCTGGAGTTCTTCGACCTCGAGCACGAGATCGGCGCCTTCAATACGGCACTGCCACGCGTCCGGATCATCCCGATCGAAGAGTTCGACCCGCAGTTGTTCCTCTAAATTCGCAACATCCCGCGTCGGAAGCACGGTCGACCGAGGCACTTCGAAAACCACGCGGCTTCCGACTTCCGTGCGTTCGAGCAATCTGACACTACTACAGGAGGTCCACCTGTGCTTCTGAGCCAAGATCTGGCAGCAAACCTGCTCGGACACCCACGGAGCGTATCCCGCACCGCATCAACCATAATGACAGCCAGGTTCGCTTCGATCGCGCTGCACCGGGCCGCGTCGAGATTGGGGCGCCGATTTCCACTTGCAGCCAGCATGCTTAAACAAATCAATCAGGCCGCGACCGGAGCTGACCTGGCTTGGCAAGCAAGAATTGGCCCCGGCGCCATACTGTTCCATCCACAAGGGGTCGTGATTGGCCAGACTGTGACCATAGGCGCCAGGTGCCAAATTCAACAAGGCGTGACTATCGGCGGATTGGGACAGGCTGGCGCGATCGTTACGCCGATGCCGATGATAGGAAGTGGTGTACGCATCGGCGCAGGCGCTCGTATTCTCGGGGGCGTCAAGATCGGCGACGATGCAAATATCGGGGCCAACGCCGTAGTTCTGATCGATGTTCCGCCTGGGCGGACCGCCGTAGGCGTCCCGGCAAGAATCCGATAAGGCGCCGCACGAACTGGCGAACATGAAGCCGGTGCGCCCGCCTGCCCCGACGCCGAGACGAAGGTGTCGCATTCGAAGGAGTTGCGATGCAACCAAACACGAAAATGCCGAAAGGGACCATTCTCCACGTCACCCAACCGGGTGACGGCGGGGTTGCCCGAGTTGTCTCCGGGCTATCAAAATGGCAAGATGGTGAAGGTCATCGCGTCTACGTCGCGGGACCTCCGGGCACTCAGTTGCAAACTGAATTGTCGCCGACCGTGGCCCTCCTTCCTTGGAAAGCGAATCGCTCGCCAGCGCGCGGGCTCTTTCGGGAGACGCTCGCCCTTCGGCGGATAATTGCTCAGACAAATCCAGATATCGTTCATTTACACTCAGCCAAGGCGGGCCTGATCGGCCGTCTCGCCATCCGCGGTGGGATCGCCACGGTGTTCCAACCGCACGCTTGGTCGTTCTCTGCCACCCGCGGCATTGTGCGCCGCATGACAATTGCTTGGGAGCGTCACGCGGCTCGCTGGACATCAGATATAATCTGCCTCTCGAGCGAAGAACTCCGGCTCGCCAGAACAGTATCCGAGAATGTTCGCACTGTGATTCCCAATGGTGTCGACGTTGAGCATTGGTCCCCCCGCGCCAAACTAGGCGCCCGTCAACGACTATCCCTGCCGCCCGAAGCGGAAGTGGTTCTTTGCGTCGGCCGCCTCACAGAACAAAAGGGGCAACTCGAGTTCGCTCGAAGTTGGCGGACGCTGTTAAAACACCGACCGAATCTGGTGTTGGCACTCGTGGGCAGCGGGCCGCTCGAGGAGGCAATTCGCGCCGCCTACTCGGGTTGGCAGGTCATATATGACACCGACTGCTCAGACACACGTGATTGGATCGCCGCCTCCGACGTCGTCGTGGCGCCGTCGCTTTGGGAGGGCGCTGCACTGGTTCCGTTGGAGGCAATGGCGATGGACAGGCCTGTCGTCGGGTATGACGTAGGCGGTCTAGCAGCAGTCGTCGGACGTCCGGAGCTCGTACCGCCTCCGGGGGATGAGAAAAAGCTCGTGGAGGCTGTTCTTCTGGCTCTCCTAATGGACGAGCCATCCCGCACGCAGTTGAGCTCAAGAATCCGCGCACACTTCGGCTCGCACACCAGCTACCGGAGCCTGACCGAGGCTGCGCTGCTCGCCAGTCAATCCCACAAGGGCCAGTAGCGCCGTCTCGTCAGGATCGCGACAGGAACTTGACCTGATCGTGGGCTCATCGAGTGGCTGCAGGCAGCGTGGGTTTTTCGGGTGGTTCTTGCTGCCAGCAGGCTCGGTGTGCCGGCTCTTCGTCGATCTGGTGGGGAGTGACACGCTGGGCGTGATGGCGTTTGCGCGGCCGGTCGTTGAGTTCGGCGGCGACCTTGTCCAGGTATCCCGGACCCCACCTGGACAGGTCGCTGCCTTTGGGGAAGTACTGGCGCAGCAGGCCGTTGGTGTTCTCGTTCGACCCTCGCTGCCAGGGCGAGTGGAGGTCGCAGAAGTAGGTGTCCAGGCCGGTTGCTTCGGCGATCTGGACGTGCGGGACATCTCGATGCATTGGTCCCAGGTCATCGTCAGCCCCAGCTGGGCGGGCGGGTCAGCCATCTTGGCGATCATCGCCTCAGCCACGGCCTGGGTGCGATGGTCGGCGGGCAAGTGCAGCACGAGCACGAACCCGGTGGCCCGTTCCACCAACGTGCTGATCGCTGAAGCAGAGGTGACCGACCCCAGGATCAGGCCGCCTTCCTAATGCCCGGGCACTGCGCGGTCTTCGACGTCGGCAGGGCGTTCGGTGATGTTGATCATCGGGGGGATGCGCTCGCGGCGTTGTCCCTCAGGCCGGCGCGGGTGGCGCACGGCCCTGCCGGTGCGCAGCTGCTTGGTCAGGGCGCGCCGCAAGGCGCCGCGGCCCTGGACATACAGCGACTGGTAGATCGTCTCGTGTGACACCCACATCTCCGGATCGTCGGGGAAGTCCTCGCGCGACCGCCGGGAGATCTGCTCAGGACTGTGGTTCAACCGCAGTCGCGCTTTCAGCTCGCGGCGCAGGGCCAAATTCGTGGCCAGCCTGGCAGGTTGCGGCCGCGCGGGCCAACGCATCGGCATGCGCCTGGGCGGTGGAGGCCGGCCCGATACACCGGGCGATGCCGGTCGTTGGGGTTGCGCGGCAGCCGACGCAGCTCGCGAGAGACCGTCGAGGGGCTACGCCCGATCACGCGGGCGATCTCACGCACGGCGCGACGTTGTGCACGCTGCAACGCGATCTCCTCGCGCTCATGAATCGACAAGACCCGAGCGCGATGGCTCGCCGAGGCAGGTGGCATCAGGCCACCACGCTCGGCGAACCACCGCTCCCCGGTGCGCAACGACACGCCCACCGCTGACGCGGCGACCTCGCGCCCATCGCCAGCCCTGATGCGCGCCCAGAACCGGTACTGCACCTCCATCGCCTACCTCGGTCCACCAGGGCGACGACCTTCCACAGCGCCACGGGTGTTGCGACTACGCCCTGTACCCAAGCGCGTTCGACACCATCTTCATCCACTCAACGTCGAGCTGCTGGGTGGTGCGAGGGGTCAGGCGTTCGGGGACTCGATCTGGGCCGCCGTCGTCTGGCCGCTGATCGCGCGCTGCTTGAGCGCGGCCAGGCGCGCCTCGATCTCGATCTGGCCGGCGTCGGCCTCGAGCTCCTCGAACTGTGCGTCGAGCGACGACGCCGCGATCTCGGCGTGGCCGGCGACGCGCGCCTCCTCGCGGCGGACCTTGTCCTCGAAGCGCGACAGCTCGCTCGACGGGTCGAGGACGTTGATCGAGGAGATCGCGCCCTGGACGCTCGCCTGCGCCTCGGCGGACTTCGCGCGGGCCACGAGCTGGTCCCGACGCGAGCGCAGGTCGCCCAGCTTGCTCTTCATCGAGGTCAGGCCGGTCTTGAGCTTCTCGACGACCTCGGTCTGCGAGGCGATGGTGGGCTCGGCCTGCTTGGCCTCGGACTCCGCGGAGATCTGCTTGCTGAGCGCGACCTTGGCGAGGTTGTCGAACTTGTCGGCGCCAGCGGCGTCACCGGCCGCGCGCATCTGGTCGGCGCGCGACGAGGCGGCGAGCGCCTTGTTGCCCCAGTCCTCGGCCGCCGCGAGGTCCTCGCGGTAGTCCTGCTCAGCGAGGCGCAGGTTCCCGATGGTCTGCGCCACGGCCTCCTCGGCCTCCGCGATGTTGTTCGTGTAGTCGCGGATCAGCTGGTCGATCATCTTCTGCGGATCCTCGGCCCGGTCCAGCATCGCGTTGATGTTGGCCTTGGCGAGGGTGGCAACGCGGCCGAAGATGCTCTGCTTGGCAGTCATCGGATCTCCCTTTCGTCGGTCCTGCTGGTTCGATGGTCAAAACTTGTGGTCGTGCGCCCGAGGTGGCTCGTGCGCGCGGGTCTGCGTGCCGGGTGGTGCCGCCGGGAGGCTCAGAACCGGCCTCCGCCGCCGCTGAAGCCGCCGCCCCCGCCGCCGAACCCGCCGCCGCCTCCTCCGAAGCCGCCGCCCCCGCCGAACCCGCCGCCGAAGCCGCCGCCACCCCCGCGGCCGCCGCCCAGGATCGAGTCGATGAGGATGCCGCCGAGGATCATCCCGCCGACGTTCATGCCGCCCCCGCCACCGCCGCCGAACCCGCCGCCGCGGTTGTTCCACTGCTCGACCTCGGAGCGGGCGATGTGCTGGGCGTGGCCCGCGAGGCGCTCGGCCTGCTGCGCGGACGCGAGCGCGGTGACCGGGTCTTCGCGGCGCTGCTCGGCGGCAGCGTTGAGGTAGCGGCGCGCCTCGGTGATGCGGGTGCGGGCCTCGGGGCCGACGGCGCCGCGGCGGGTCGCGATGAACTGCTCGGTCGCGCGGATCTGGGAGTCGACGCGACCCATGACGTCGGCGAGCAGGGCGTCGGCGCGCATCGCCTGCTCGGCATGCTCGCGGTAGGGCGCGAGCGTCCCGTCGAGGGTGGCCTCCGCGCTGGTGAGCGCGGCCAGGGCGGCGAGCGGGTCCCCGCCGGACCGGGCCGTACGGCCCTGCTCGATCGCGCGGCGCGCGTCCTCGACCGCGATGGTGACGCCGCCGTCGGACGGGGCCAGGCGTGCGGCGTCGGACACGTCGGAGCTGATGGACACGAGCGCGGCCTCGAGCTTGGGCCCGGCGGCGGCGAGGTCCGCGCCGGCGGAGTCGACCGCGTCGAGGACCTCGGCGGCCTGCTGCACCGCGTGCTGCGCCGCGCGCAGGCGCACGACGGCGGTGGCACGGTCGCCGGACTCGATGCTCTGCCGCGCGGAGGCGACGACCTCCTCGGCGCCGGACAGCAGCTGCGCCGCCTGGTCCGGGTTCTGCGCGACGGACGCCAGAGCGCTCTGGGGGTACAGGGTGTGCAGGTGCGCGAGAGTCTCGTGCGCGGGGGTGAGGCGGGCACGGACCTCGCCGATGCGCTGCATGAGCTCGTCGGCCAGCTGGGGCGCGCGGGCCTGCATGCCCCGCAGCTCCTCGAAGGCGGAGGTCTGGGCGTCGAGCTGGTCCGACGCGTGCGCGCACCGCTCGATGATCTCGATCAGCATGGTGCGCTGCTGCGGCTCGGTCTCGGGGATCTCGTCGTCGAGCTCCTGGCGCAGCGAGAACGCGCGGTGCACGTCCTGCTTGGCCGCCGCGAGGGTGGCGGTGAAGTCGTCGGTGGCCTGCAGGCCGAACTGGGCCTGGGCGAAGGCGAGCTCCTCCTCGGAGGTCTTCACGGCGTCGTCGATCGCGACGAGCGCGGCGCCCGCGCGCTTGTTCAGGTCCGCGGTGGACAGGGCGGCGAGGCCCTCGGGCGTGGGGGCGGCGGCGGCCTGTGCGCGCCTGTTCTTGCGCGACGACGCCCAGATCGCGAGCGTGATGCCGCCGGCGATCACAAGGAAGATGACGAACCCGAGCGGGAAGCCGCCGCCCCCTGCGCCGTCCCCGCCGTCGACGGCCGTGCCCGACTCCGCGGACGCGATCCCCTCGGTCGCGGCGACCACGGCGCCGACCCAGTCGTCGGAGCCCAGCTGGTCCTCGACGTCGGAGCGGATCGACTGGAGCTGGCCCTCGCTCAGGCCGGAGTCGTCGCTCGCGGCGAGCGAGTACGCACGGTCCTCGACGTCGACGGCGAGCAGCAGGTCGTCCGTGCCGAGCTGGGAGTCGGTCGCGGTCTGCACGGCCCACGCGGTGGCGTCGCCACCGTTCATGTCCTCGGTGAACACGACCCACAGCTGGTACGGCGTGCCGTCCTCGAGGGTGGCCTGCGCGGCGGCGATCTCCTCGGTGTCGCTCGCGGAGAGCACGCCGGCGTCGTCGGTCAGGTCGTCGTCGAGCCGCTGGAAGGCCAACCCAGCCCCGAGGGGGCCGTGCTGCGTGGCGGCGAGCGCCGTCGTCGGCCCGTGCTCTGCCAGCGCGGGCGTGGCGGGCGACGCGACGGCTGGCGCCGCGACGGCGACGCCGAGCGCAGCGGTGAGCAGGAAGGATGGCAGCAGTCGAACGGGGGACGTCACCCGTCGATCATCGTCGTCCGAGCCGCCGCCCGCAACGGAGTCCGTCGAGGATCGGACTCTGTGGCCCTAACGATCGCGTGAGTGCGTGGTTTTGGCGGTCATTCCGACGACCAGGACCGCCAAAATCACGCACTCAGCGACGGTTCAGGACGTCGGGAGGTCTTCCGCGTCCGTGATCGTGTAGGCGTAGCCCTGCTCGGCGAGGAAGCGCTGGCGGTGGGCGGCGAACTCCTGATCGACCGTGTCCCGCGCGACCACGGTGTAGAAGTGCGCGGTCCGCCCGTCTGCCTTGGGGCGCATGATCCGCCCCAGGCGCTGGGCCTCCTCCTGGCGCGACCCGAACGACCCGCTGACCTGGATCGCGACCGACGCCTCGGGCAGGTCGATCGAGAAGTTCGCGACCTTGCTCACCACCAGCACCTTGAGCTGGCCCGTGCGGAACTCCTCGAACAGCCGCTGGCGCTCCTTGACGCTCGTCGCGCCGGTGATGACGGGCGCGTCGAGGTGGTTGCCGAGCTCCTCGAGCTGGTCGAGGTACTGCCCGATGATCAGCACCTGGTCGTCCGGGTGCTGCGCGACGAGCCGCTCGACCGTGCGCACCTTTCCCGCCGCCGACGCCGCGAGCCGGTACTTCTCCTCGGGCTCGGCCGTCGCGTAGACCATGCGGTCGCGGTCGGGCAGCGTGAGCCGCACCTCGACGCACTCCGCGGGCGCGATGTACCCCTGCGACTCGATGTCCTTCCACGGCGCGTCGAACCGCTTGGGGCCGATGAGCGAGAACACCTCGTCCTCGCGCCCGTCCTCGCGCACGAGCGTCGCGGTGAGCCCGAGCCGGCGCCGCGCCTGCAGGTCTGCGGTCATGCGGAAGATCGGCGCGGGCAGCAGGTGCACCTCGTCGTAGATGACCAGGCCCCAGTCGCGGGCATCGAGCAGCTCGAGGTGCGTGTACGCGCCCTTCCGCCGGGTGGTCATGACCTGGTAGGTGGCGATGGTGACGGGGCGGATCTCCTTGCGGGCGCCCGAGTACTCGCCGATCTCCTCGTCCGTGAGCGAGGTGCGCCGCAGCAGCTCGTCGCGCCACTGCCGCGCGGAGACGGTGTTCGTCACGAGGATCAGCGTCGTGGTGCCCGAGCGCGCCATCGCTGCGGCCCCGACGATCGTCTTGCCCGCCCCGCAGGGCAGCACGACGACGCCGCTGCCCCCGTGCCAGAACCCGTCCACCGCCTGGGCCTGGTAGGGCCGCATGCCCCACGGCTTGTCGCCGCGGGCGGGGTCGGTGGGGGAGAGGTCGATCGCGTGCTTCTCGCCGTCGACGTACCCCGCGAGGTCCTCGGCGGGCCAGCCGAGCTTGAGCAGCGCCTGCTTGAGGTGCCCGCGCTCGGAGGGGTGCACGACGACGGTGTCGTCGTCGATCATCGCCCCGAGCATGCCCGAAGTCTTCTTGGACCGGCGCACCTCGGCGAGCACGGCACGGTCGGTGGCGTGCAGGGTCAGGCCGTGCGCGGGGTGCGTGACGAGCTGGAGGCGGCCGTAGCGCGCCATGGTCTCGGCGACGTCGACGAGCAGGTTGTGCGGCACGGGGTAGCGCGAGTACTCGAGCAGCACGGACACGATCTGCTCGGCGTCGTGCCCGGCGGCCCGTGCGTTCCACAGGCCCAGCGGGGTGAGCCGGTAGGTGTGCACGTGCTCGGGGGCACGCTCGAGCTCGGCGAACGGCGCGATCGCGCGGCGGCAGGCGTCCGCGAGGTCGTGGTCGACCTCGAGCAGGAGCGTCTTGTCGCTCTGGACGATCAGCGGTCCGTCAGTCATGGGGCTCCTTGGGTGGGTCAGCAGCGCCGACGACGTCGACGCGCGCGACGCGGTGCACGGCGACGGTGAGCTCGGCCTCGCGGGCGACGTCGCGGGCCCGCAGGCGTCCGGCGTCGAGATGCAGGGGCCGCACGGTGCGCCGGTCGGGCCTGCCGGAGGCGTCGATCACGTGCAGCACGACGTCCCGTCCGGCGTCGATCGCCTCGCGCAGTCGGGTCAACGCGTCGCTCGGTTCCGATGTTCCCGGCTCCGCCGCACGGCGCCCCGGGGCGTCCGACGGCGCCGGCGCGGCCGAGCGCAGGCGCGCCACCAGGGCGGCGACGCGCTCACGGCGGACGTCGGCGGGCTCGGGCAGCACGGGGCCGGCGAGGTCGTGCGCGGCGCGCCCCTGGCCGGGGCGGCCGGCGCCACCGCGGGCCGAGGGGACGGCGACGGGCCGGGCGCCGTCGTCGGGCGACGGCGTGCCGGTGCCCTGGCGGACCACGGTGCCCTGGGCGCCGTCGGACACCGGCACGAGCCCGAGGGCGCGCAGGGCGGGCCCGAGCTCGTCGGCCGGGGCGCTCGCGACGAGGACCGTCGGGGCGAGCTCGCGCAGCCCGAGGGCGCGCAGCCGCGGGTTGGTCGCGAGGCCGGCGAGCAGTGCCGGGTCGTCGGAGCGGACGTAGCTGAGGGCCTCGCCCACGCGCAGGCGGCCGTAGCGGCGCATCGCGTCGCGCACGAGGTACTCGAGCGGCTGGGGGACGCCGGTGCGCGAGTGGTGGGCGAGCCGGGCGAGCAGGGCGTCGCCGTCGAGGCCGGCCTCGAGCGCGCCGGTCACCGAGGCGTCCGTGAAGCGCACGGTCAGGGCGCCGCCGCGCGACTCGAGCACCGCGGCGACGTCGAGGAGCGCGGCGAGCTCCCGGGTGGGGCGCCCGGGCACGATGCCGGTGAGGTCGCTCTGCAGCAGCAGGTCGTCCACCGCGGGCGGCAGCACCTGGGCCAGGGCCGACGCCGGGTCCTCGCCTCGCACCAGGGCCGCGCCGGCCGTGCTGATCGCCCCGTGCGCCGTGACTCCCAGCACCTGGGCCTCGGCGAGCAGCTGCTCGATCGCGTGCCGGGGCGGGACGGCACGCGGGGTGCGCCACTCGAGCACATCGAGGACGGCGTCGGCGCTCGCGGACCTGCCCGGGTGGTCCGTGAGCACCCCGAGCACGGCGGCGCGCAGCGGAGCCACCCACGGCCGCTGCAGGTCCGGGCCGAGCGGCGCGATGGCGGAACCGCGGGCATCGCGGGTGCCGATCAGCCACGGGGTGCGGGCCGTGGTCCACCAGGCGCGCACGAGCGCAGCCCAGCGCTCCGGGAGGTCCTGGGTGAGCCACTCCTCGGCGAGGAGCGTCGGCGCGTACCGGGCGACGGCGCCGCCGTCGTCGGTGACCAACCCCGCGGCGGCGGCGATCTCCAGGACGAGCCCGGCGGTGTCCTCGGGGACGTCGAGGCGGGTGGCGAAGCGGCGCAGGTCCCGGACGCCGAGCCCACCGGCGCGCAGGGCGGCGGGTGGCTCCGCGCGCCACGCCACGACGAGCTCGTGGACGTGGTGGACGGCGTCGTCGGCTGCCGTCAGGGACGCCGCATCGACGTGCTCCACGGGGACGGGCTCCGAGGTGATCGCGGGCGGGGCGTGCACGGCCGCGCGGTGGGTGCGGCCGCCGCGCAGGGCGAGCCCGACCTCGCGCGGGAGGAGCAGCAGGTGGCCGTCCGCGCGCTGGAGCAGGCCGCGGTCGACCAGGGCGTCGACCGCGGGTGCGGCACCCGGGCTGGCCGGCTCGCGGCCCACGGGCGGGCCCCAGGCGAGGGCGTCGAGGATCTCGCGGCTGCCCGCCGGGGCGTCGGTGAGGGCGTCGAGGTCGGCGGCCTGGCCGGTGACGGGGCCGAGGCCCGCGGGGTAGGGCCCGAGCAGCTCCGGGAGGCCGGGGGCGGGGTGCAGGTGACGCGCGCCCCAGACCAGGCCGCGAGTGGTCAGCCGGTCGACGACGTCGCCGAGCGCGGCCTTGGGGGCTCCGGGCAGCGCGCGGGCGAGGCGCGTGCGAGTGATCGGCTCGACCGGGTCGAGGGCGACGACGGCCTCGAGGACCTGGAGCGTGAAGGCGTCGAGCCGCGTGAGCGCCCGTTCCAGGCTGGACCGGTTGGTCGCGCGCGCGGTCAGCGACGCGAGGGACGTCGGCGCCGGGAAGGTGAGGTCGGGACGCGCCAGCAGCAGGGCGGTGAGCGCGGAGTCGGACAGTCCGCGCACGTGCTCGCTGAAGGTAGGCATCCGCACGATTTTACGCGCCGATCGCCGAGCGCGGCGCGCGGGCGCCGGAACGGCTCGTCAGCCGCGCACGTAGCGGGCGATGCGGTCCACCGCGGGCTGGATCTGGCGGTAGGACTCCTCGAACAAGGCGTCGTCGCCGCGGTAGGGGTCGACGACGTCGAACTCCTCCTCCGCGATCACCCGCATCCCACGCTGCCGTGCCGCGAGCGGGATCAGTGCGGCGAACCGGTCGGCTGCGCTCCCCGCGGGCAGCGCGCCGTGCGGCAGCGCGTCGATCAGACGAGCGAGCTCACGCACGGTGAACACCCGCCGGACTGCCCCTGGGTACATCTCGACGATCTCGCCGCGGTGGGCGACGGTCAGCGCGAGGATCAGCTGGGCCGAGCGGATGGTCTCCTCGGTGAGCTGCCGCGCCGCGAACCCCTCGGTGGGGACCCCGCGCGCCTGCAGGATGCGCTGCATGCCCGGCTCGATGCCGTTGCTGACCAGGGCGCCCGTCCCCGCGCTGGCGAAGTGCACGCTCGGGTCGTGCCGGAAGTGCGCAGCGAAGAGCCGCTCGACCGCGGGGGACCGGCAGATGTTCCCCGTGCAGACGGCGAGGACGGTGAAGGGCGCGTTCACAGAGGGCTCCTTGCGGGACGGGCGCTCCCAGGTGCGAGCACGCGGTCACACTAGCCGGGCCGCAGGCGACCGACCAGGGTGTTCACCCCTGGTACCGCGCTCTGGACGAGAGTTCACCCGCGGCGGGCGGCGCTGGCCCCCCGGCTCACCCGCCTACTGGAGCGGTGGCCAGGAGGGGCGTGCGGCCCCGCGCTGCTGCGAGCGGGATGGGACGTGCCGGGGAGCGGTCGCGGGCGCGGGCGGGACGAACGACGGCTCTGCCGGCGTTGAGCGGCGAGCCTTGGCCGGCTTGGTGCGCGTCTTGTTCGACTTGGCGGACGGCGCGAGGTCTGACCGGTAGTCGTAGTAGCTGTAGGAGTCGGACTTGGTGCGCTTGGCGCGGTTGAGCACGACGCCCAGTGCGCGGGCGCCGGCGGTCTCGAGGGAGCTCAAGGACTCCGCGAGCTGTGCGCGCTGGATCCTCTCGGCGCCGACGACGACGATCGCCCCGCCCGTGCGACGAGCCAGAATGGTGGCGTCCGTGACGGGCAGGAGTGGTGGCGTGTCGATGATGACGACGTCGTACGCGGCCGACGCGCGCTCGAGGAGCTCGCCCATGGCGCCTGAGCCGAGCAGCTCGCTCGGATTCGGGGGCGTCTGCCCTGCGGCCAGGACGTCGAGCGAACCAGCCCCGAACGGCTGGACGACGTCCTCCATCGTGGCGCGGCCGATCAGCACGGTGGTCAGGCCGACGTGACCCTCGATGCCCATGTACTTCGCGACGGAGGGGCGGCGCATGTCTGCGTCGATCAGCAGGACGCGCTGGCCGGCGTCGGCCACCGTCGCCGCCAGGTTGATCGACGTCGTCGTCTTGCCCTCACCGGGGACGGAGGAGGTGATCACCGTGACGTTCGAGCGGTCCTCGACGTCGAGGAACTGCAGGTTGGTGCGCAGCCGGCGGAACGCCTCGGCGCGCAGGCTGTGCGGGTCGGTCTGGACGATCAGCGGGTGCTCGGGAGCGTCGTTGTCGTAGGCGATGGTGCCGATCACCGAGGCGTCCGTCACCTGGGCGATGTCGGCGTCCGTGCGGACCTTGGTGTCGAGGACGTGGCGCAGGACCGCGTAGCCAAGGCCCGCAGCAAGGCCCACCAGGAGGCCCAGGGCCAGGTTGAGCTTGAGGCTGGGGCTCGCAGGGTCCTCGGGAGGCGTCGCGCCGCGGGTCGTCGAGACCTGCACGGGAGACACTTCACCGACGGGCTTCTCAAGTGCGGTGACCTCCGTCGCCAGACTGTCGGCGACGGCGTTCGCGATGTCGCTCGCCGCACGCGCGTCCGGGTCGCTCACGGAGATGTTGATGAGCGCGGTGCCGAGCGGTGAGCTCGCGCTGACGGACTCCGCGAGCTCGTCGGAGGTGACGGGCAGCGAGAACTCGTCGATGACCGGCTGGAGCACGCGGGGACTGGTGACGAGGTCGGTGTAGGACTTCACCTGGTTCTGGGTGAAGTTTGAGCCCTGGACCAGGTCGGACGTCGTCCCTCCGGTGCGCACGGATACGTAGACCTGAGCCCGTGCCTCGTACGTGGGGGTCATCAGCATCGTCGCCCCGACGGCTGCCCCCACGCACGCCAGGGTGATCAGGAGGATCGACACCCATCGCTTCCGCAGGATTGCAACGTAATCCTGGAGTTCCATCGGGTCGATCTCCTCGAGAGTGGTGCGGCAGTGAGCGGGCGGCTGGCCGTGCCTCGCCGTGACGAGTCTACGTAGTCCTCGTCCAGGGGCAGTGGGCAGACTCGTCCATTCTCACATGCCCGCCTTGCCGTTCGGGCTCGGATGGTCACCCACCTCGCGCGAGAAGGGCGGTTACCCTCGAACGAGCAAATGGGAAGTTTGGCTCCGGTTCCGACCGGAATCCAGGGGAAGCACGATGACGCGGGGACTGCTGACATGACGGACTTGGACCGGTCGCTCGACGCGACCTTGACCGGAGGCCAACGTCCCTGGAGCGGCATGCGCGGCTACCTCGTGCGTGTCGGCGTCAGCGATGTCGTCGCCATCGCCACGTCGGTCTACCTCGCCTATTTCATCCGGGTCGACTCTGAAGGCGTGACCAGCGTCAGCGGTGAGTTCTCGCCGAGCTACGCGGCCGTCGCGATCGCGCTGGCGGCGGGATGGGTGCTCACGCTCTGGAGCCGGCGCGCGCTGGACCGGCGCGTCGTGGGAATCGGACCGCAGGAGTACCACAAGGTCTGGTCGGCCACCTGGCGCGTGTTCGCGAGCGTCGCCGTGGGCGCGTACCTCTTCAAGCTGGAGATCGGCCGCGGGTTCCTCGCGATCGCGTTCCCGGTGGGGCTCGTCCTGCTCCTGGTCGAGCGTTTTCTGTGGCGACAGTGGTTGCACGGCCAGCGGGCCGACGGCCACTTCCAGGCGCGGGTCCTCGTTGTCGGCCACCGCGGCAAGGTGGTCGCGATGGTGGACGAGCTGCGGAGCAACCCGAACCCGGGCTTCGGTGTGATCGGCGCGTGCATACCCGCCGCCGAGGTGAGCGGAGATGAGATCGATGGGGTGCCGATCCTGGGAACCTTCGACGACATCGCGGCGACGGCCGAGCAGTGGCAGGTCGACGTGGTCTCGGTGATCGGCTCCGACCACATGACCGGCGAGAAGATTCGTCAGCTCGGATGGGATCTCGAAGGCTCCGGTCGCGACCTCGCCATCACCATGCCCCTCCGTGACATCGCTGGCCCGCGCCTCGTCACGTCTCCGGTCAACGGACTGCCGCTCACCTACGTCGACGAGCCGCGGTTCAGCGGACCGAAGTACGCAGCCAAGTCCACGGTCGACTGGCTCGTGGCGCTCGCGATCACCATCGCGATCAGCCCGCTGCTGCTCGCCATAGCGATTCTCGTGAAGCTCAGCGGCCCTGGTCCGGTGTTCTATGTTCAGCATCGGATCGGTCGAGGCGGCAAACCGTTCGCGATGATCAAGTTCCGATCGATGGTCGCTGACGCCCACGAGCGGCTCGAGGAGGCCCTCGCCGCTGAGGGGGTCGAGGAGATGACTCTCTTCTACAAGCCCAAGAACGACATGCGCGTGACCCGTGTGGGCCGTGTGCTGCGCAAGTACTCGCTCGACGAGCTGCCGCAGCTGTTCAACGTCCTGCGGGGCGAGATGAGTCTCGTCGGGCCGCGGCCGCAGATCGACCAAGAGGTCGCCCTCTACGATCGCCGGGCGTTCCGTAGGCTCCTGGTGAAGCCCGGGCTGACCGGCCTGTGGCAGGTATCGGGCCGCTCGACGCTCACGCCTGAACAGAGTGTCCGGATGGACGTGCAATACGCCGAAAACTGGACGCCGTTCGGCGACTTTGTCATCCTTCTTCGCACGGTCAGGGTCGTGCTCTTCGGCGAAGGAGCGTACTGACGGGGCATGCCCAGCAGCGCTTCGAGGACGAGCGGCGCACTCTGTAGGATCGGGCGACAGCGCACGCGGTCCATCGGACACAGCACGCGGCAGTAGCGCGGACCGCGCCACTGCGACACACGACCAGCAAGAGGTTCCCAGTGCCCACCGGCAAAGTGAAGTGGTTCGACACCGAGCGAGGCTTCGGGTTCATCGCCAGCGACGAGGGCGACGAGGTCTTCCTGCATGCCTCGGCACTCCCCGAGGGCGTGGCGCCCAAGCCGGGCGCGAAGGTGGACTTCGGCGTAGCGGACGGCCGCCGCGGCCCGCAGGCGTTGTCGGTGAAGCTGCTGGACCCAGCGCCATCCGTGGCGAAGGTGGCGCGCAAGCCCGCCGACGACATGGCGATCATCGTCGAGGACCTCATCAAGGTGCTGGACAAGGTCGGCAACGACCTGCGTCGCGGCCGGTACCCTGAGAAGGCAGCGGGGGCGAAGTACGCGTCCCTCCTGCGAGCCGTCGCCGACAACCTCGAGGCCTGAACTCCATGGCAGCAGCCACCTCCGCTCGACCCTCCCGCGCCAAGGGCGCCGACCCTGTGCTCGCCGGAGCCGTGGACCTCGCGCGCTCCGCTGCCGTCGAAGCGGCCGAACGCGCGGCCGACGTCGGCGAGCACCTCGGCTCCGTCGTCGAGAGCGAGCGCCTCGTGGCGCACCACTTCGCCGCGAACCTGGGCGGCTACCGGGGCTGGCACTGGACGGTCACGGTCGCCCGGGTCCCCCGCGGGCGCACCGCGACCGTGTGCGAGGTGGCGCTCCTCCCCGGCGACGGAGCGATCCTCGCGCCTGAGTGGTTGCCCTGGTCCGAGCGGCTTCGCCCCGGCGATCTCGGCCCGACGGATGTCCTCCCGTTCAAGGCAGACGATCCTCGTCTCGAGCCGGGCTACGCGCCGTCGGGTGACGAGGAGACGGACCGTGTCGCGATCGATGAGCTCGCGCTCGCACGCGCACGGGTCCTCTCGCAGGACGGCATCGCCGACGCCGCGCAACGTTGGTACGACGGCGCGGCCGGCCCCAAGGCGCCGAGCGCACTGGCGTCCGCAGCCGACTGCCAGACCTGCGGGTTCCTCGTACCTCTCCAGGGCAGCCTCGGACAGCTCTTCGGCGTGTGCACCAACCCGTGGTCCCCGGACGACGGGCGCGTGGTCGCCTACGACCACGGCTGCGGAGCGCACTCCGAGACGGACGTCGAGGCGCACCCGAGTGACTGGCCCGCGCCGTCGCACCACGTCGACGAGCTTCTCGTCGACGTCGTGGAGCGATCAGAGCCCGAGCCGCCGAGCGACGCCTCCGAGCAGCAGCGGTAGGTGACCGAGGCCTCGCGTCGCCGCCCTCGTCGTCGGCGACGACTCTTTGCTCTCGCTGTCGTCGTGCTCGTCGTCGGCGCCCTCGGCGCCTGGGTCGCGATCGACGTCGTCCGCGTCCGGGATCATCTCCTGGCGGCAGCGGACGACATCACGGAGATCAGAGAGCTCACCACCGCCGGTGACATCGACGCCGCCCGTACGCTCCTGCCCGGCGCGCAGGACCACGCCGCGGCTGCCGCCAGCGCCGCCGGCAACCCGCTCCTGGGCGCAGCGACCCGTCTGCCTGCGTACGGCGACGACGTCGCCGCAGTGCGCACGCTCTCGACGGTCGTGGCCCAGCTGACCGAGGGAGCGCTCCCGGGCTTTCTGGACGCCGTCACAGTCCTCGGGGACGACGGGCTGATCCGCGACGGGCGCATCGACGTGCGCGCGATCGCGGCAGCGAGCCCAGCCGTGCAGGACGGCGAGGCCGCCCTGCGCGACGCAGTAGCGGTTCTCGCCAGGATCGAGCAGGACGAGCTGATCGAGGAGCTCCGTGGCCCCGTCGCCGAGCTGTCCGACGCGCTCGCCGAAGTGAACGCCCAGACGGTCACGGCAGCGAAGGCGCTGCGCGTGATGCCCACCATGCTCGGCCTGCACGAGCCGCGTACCTACCTCTTGGTCACGCAGAACAACGCGGAAGCGCGCTCGCTCGGAGGCATCCCTGGCGCCTTCGTCGAGCTCACGGTCACGGACGGACTGATCGAGATCACCGGCCAGGGTGATGCCGGCTCGATCGGGAGCTTCGACGACCCGGTGCTGCCCATCACCGAGGATGAGGGAGATCTCCTCGGCCCGCTGCTGGGCATGTTCCCCCAGAACGCGACCTTCACCCCCCACTTCCCGCGCGCGGCCGAGATCGTCGGGGAGATGTGGCAGCGCAGCGACGGGACCCGGGTCGATGGCGTGCTCGCCACGGATCCCGTCGCCCTGGGATACCTGCTTGACGCGACTGGACCGGTGGACGTCGCTGGAACCGAGGTGTCCGGCGAGAACGCTGCCGAGCTGCTCCTGAACCAGGTGTACTTCGCGATCGCAGAGCCCGAGCAGCAAGACGCGTTCTTCGCGGCCGCAGCGGGGGAGGTCTTCGGCAAGCTGACCGGTGGGGACGTACCCGCGCAAGGGGTGCTCCGCGCGCTCGAACGTGCCGCACGAGAGGACCGGCTGCTGCTCTGGTCCAGGGACGAGGACGAGCAGGCCGAGCTCCAGGGCACGGTGCTCTCGGGTGAGCTCGTGGGCGCTCGGGCCGAGGCTCCCGTCGTCGGCGTCTACCTGAACGACGCCACGGCGTCCAAGATGACCTACTACCTGGACCAGACGATCGCCGTGGCGAGCCGCAGCTGCGACGCCGGGCAGCAGCTCACGACGACTCTCCGGCTCGCGTCACACGCACCCGACGGCGGTGTCGGGCTCCCCGCGTACGTGCTGGGCGATCTGTATGACGACGGAGCCGTGCGCACCAACGTGCTCCTCTACGCGCCTGCGGGCGGGATCGTCACCGGAGTGCGGCGAGACGGCGTCGCCGTCCCCGCCGAGGAGTGGCCCGCGCGCCTGCACGGGGGTCTGCAGGCGATCTACCTGGAGACGGTGCTCGCCCCCGGCCAGGAGACCACGCTCGAGGTCGACATGACCGCCGGTGCCGGCCTGACCGGAGACCCGATCGTGCGCAGCACCCCCGGCGCGCGCCCGAGCTCAACGGTGACAGCGCCGTCCGCCTGCTCGTAGTCGCCGGAGACGGAAAGAGCGCCCGCCCCGATCCCGGGGCGGGCGCTCTTCTCGTGCGGTGTGTGGCGTCAGATCACTTGACGGTGACCTTCGTCTTGACGGTCGAGCCCTGGACGTTGGACGAGCCCTTGTAGACGATCTTGACCGAGTACTTGCCCTTGGCCTTCGTCGCGGGCAGCGTCACGACGCCCTTGCCCTTCTTGAGGGTGACGGTGCGCGTGACGGAGTACTTGCCCTTCTTGGAGATCTTGACCGTGACCTTGCCGGTCGCGCTCGAGTTGTTCAGGTTGACGGCGACGCGGGCCTTGGCTCCGCGCTTGACGACGACCTTCGACTTGATCTTCGACTTGGCCTTGCCGACCGTGTAGCGGACGGTCGTGCTGGACGCCTTGATCGAGGCGTTCCCCGCGTAGGAGACGTTCACGGCGTACGTGCCGGCGCCCAGGCGCGGCAGGTTGAAGCGCGCGATGCCGTTCTTGACGGACTTGGTCTGCGCGAAGCCGCGCACCGAGAACGTGACCTTGCCGGTGACGTTCTTCGCGGCGAGGCCGTCGGCCTTGACGGAGACGATGAGCTTGGCGCCCTTGCCGTAGGTGGTCGCGACCGCCTTGGCAGAGACGGTCGAGACGGCGCCGGCGTAGCTGACGGTCGCGATCGCGGTCGGGGCGGGGGCGGCGGCGGCAGGGGCAGCCAGGCCGACGCCGGCCAGGGCGAGGGCCGTCAGGGCGCTGAGGAACTTCGTGCGCATGGTTCTTCTCTCTCACAAGGGGGGCCGCGCTCGGGCGAGCACGAGGCCGACAAGACTTGTCGGACGGGTATCGGCAGGGGAACCTGCCGGGTTGAGAGTAGCGGTGGGGTGACTTTCCGCAGATGCGGGTCTCAGCGCGAGGCGCTCACCGCGGTCAGCACGGTCGACAGCGCCCACGGGATCGCCACGAGCGAGGCGAGGGCGACACGCTCGGGGTCGATCCCGGTCGAGAACAGCGCGGGCTGGTCGTTCTGCTCGTGCGCGACGACGGCCGTGAGCACGCGGCCGAGGCGCCCGGTGCCGAGCATGAGCGCGGACGCGAGCTCCGGCGAGACGCGGGTCTGCTCCACGAGCACCCGGTAGGGGATCCCCGACTCCCAGGAGAGCGCGGACAGCAGCCCGAGGGTGTAGGCGGACTCGCTCTCGGCGAGCTCGCGGCAGGCACCGGCGCGGGCCAGCATCAGCCAGAGGTTGTCCATGGACCGCGCCGTGGAGCTGACGAGGGAGGCCATGACGAGCCCGGACACGCGCGTCGCACCGAGCAGCACGATCGCCTGCTGCAGCGAGTCCACGCGGTGCGAGAGCCCCTCGGCGGAGGAGTTCACGAGTCGCAGGATGCGCACGACCATCGCGGGGTCCGTGGCGAGGACCTCGGCGACGCGGTGCGTGTCGACGTCGTCCTCGTTGAGCAGGCGCACAGCCTCGAGGCACAGGAGCTCGGACGGGTTCAGCGAGGTGCGCTCGGGCGCGCCGAAGATCGAGCTCATCGCGAGGTCGGCGCCGACGGGGAACTGGGCGGAGCAGGTGATCTGGACGTTCTCGGCGATGACGCGCGTGCCGGCCTCGCGGGCGGTGTCGGCCAGGTGGCCCGGCAGGATCTCCGCGTGGCCGTAGTCGATCATGACGTAGTCGACCAGGTGCAGCAGGGCGTTCTGGACGGCGCTGCCCTGGTACTCGAAGAGCGCGGTCCCGATGCCTTTGGCGCGGAGGCTGACGAGCTGGAGAGGCAGGTCGGGGTCGATCAGCTGGTCGGGGAAGAGCGTGACGACCACGGTGCCGCGCGTGGTGGGGACCGGTTCGGTGCCCGCCAGCAGGCCGGTGGTCGCGGGGATGAGCACCGGACGGTCGTGCGTCAGGCTGGGGAGGTTGAGCCCCCGGTAACCCGTGTCGAGGACGAGGTCGCGCTCCGTGCGCGTCGCGGCCAGCCGGTAGGTCGCGGTCAGGCAGTAGCCGAACACCAGGCCGTCAGAGCTGACGAGGGGCAGGCGGCTGAACTGCGGGACCGGGGCCGGGGTGGGCAGGTCGACGATGCCATCCATGGCTGAGGCGCTCATGCTCTAGGTCCTTGGTCGTGCGTCGGGGGTCATGGGTGCGCGAGGGGCGCGCGCAGGGGCCAGGCGTCGTCGAGGACCGTCTGCACGGCCTCTCGGGTGCGGGTGTTGAGGATGATCGGGGCGACGAGGTTGGCGGTAGCCGCGCTGACGTCGTCCCCCGGGTTCACGACGACGAGGAACGCGGTGGCGTCCGGGTCGGTGTCGAGCCCGAGGGTCGCCATGACCTCCGCGGAGGGCGCGGGTACGTAGTCGGCGAAGTAGGGGCCCGGCTGGAGCAGGAACAGGCGCGTCGTGGTCTGCGTGGAACGCAGCGCGAAGAGGTGTCCCGCGGTGTCGAGGGGCTCGAGGTGGAAGTGTCGGACGTCGGCCGGCAGCCCGGGGAGGGCGTCGACGAAGGTCACGGCGTTCTCGGGCACGGCGCCCTGGGTCGTGGGGTCGATCAGCACAGCGGTCATCGAGGCCTCCGTCGGCGGTCGTTCGGCTAGGGCGGTCATCGCAGGTAGTCCAGGAGCGTGGGCTGCAGGGCCTTGGCGGCGGCGCCGAGCGCCGCCTGGTAGGCGACCTCCTGGGCCTGGACGTTGACGAGGGTCTCGGCGAGGTCCACGTCCTCGACGCTCGCGAGGTCACTACCCAGGGACAGGCGGCGCGAGGCGTTGGCCTCCTGGGTGGCGGTCATCTGGTTGGTCCTTGCTCCGACGGTCGAGGCCTCGGTGAGCACCTTGTCGATCCGGGCGTCGATCTGCGTGAGGAACGGGCTCGTGTTCACGCCAGCCCGCAGGTCCGCGGCGATGGCGTCGAGCATGGCGAAGACCGAGTCGTTGCCCTCGCCGAAGACGGCGGCACCGTCCCCGTCGACGCGGACGGTGACCGCGGCGCTGACGCGCCGCTCGACGCTGGATCCCGGGGTGCCCTGGAAGCTGTAGTCGGCCGCGTCGAACGCGACGCCCGCGTTGGACGTCCCGGCGAAGACCGACCGGCCGAGGTACGTGGTGTTCGCCTGGCTGAGCAGCGAGCCCCGCAGGCCTTCGAGCTCGGTGGCGATCGCCTCGCGCTGGGCGGGCCCCATTGCGCCGTCGTTCGCGCCGCGGACGACGAGGTCCCGTGCGCGGCGGAGGTAGCTGGACGTCGTGGTGAGCGCCGTGTCCAGCGTGGTGAGCCAGCTCACGCCGTCCTCGAGGTTCCGCTGGTACTGGGCGACGGCGCGCTGCTCGGAGCGCAGCCGCAGCGCCTGGGCGGTGCCGGCGGGGTCGTCGGACGGCTTCTCGATGCGCTTCTGGCTCGACGCCTGGCTCTGCAGCGTGTTGAGGGCCTTGAGGTTCGTCTGGATGTTCGCGAGCGCGGTGCGCTGCGTCATCTGGTGCGTGACCCTGGTCATCACAGACCCACCCTTCCGGTGCGGTTGATGAGCGTGTCGAGCATCTCGTCGACGGCGGTCAGGACGCGCGCGGCACCCTGGTAGGCCCGCTGGTAGGCGAGCATGTTGACCGTCTCCTCGTCGATGTCGACGCTCGCGCCGGAGAGCTGGAGCGAGGACGCGGTGGCCCGAGCCTGCTCGGAGACGGTGGCGCTGAGCGTCGCGGACTTCGTCCGGACACCGAGGTCGACGACGAAGCCGGCCCACGTGGCGTCGGGCCCGGTGGCCGAGGTGCCGAGCTTGGACATCTGGTCGGCGACGGTGCCGTCGAGGCCGCCCATCCCGTCCGCGGCCGCGGCGATCTGCGCGGGGTCGGTGAGCTGGACCTGGATGCCGAGCGCTGCGGGCTGGTTGCCCGGCAGGGCGAAGAACTCGCCGCCGGCCGCGCCGGCGGTGGTGCGGCCCGTCGTGTGGATGCCGTTCACCGAGGACGCGAGGTCGTGGGCGAGCCTGTTGTAGGAGGCTGCGGCCTCGGCGAGGAGCCCACCGTTGCCGGTCGAGGCATACGGGTTCGTGCCCGACGACGTCAGCTCGGCGGGTGCGAGCACGCTCACCATCCCCGCCAGCACGCCGCCGTCGAGGGTCACGGTGCCGGCGGTGGTGCGGTCCCACACGATCCGGGGCGGGTCCGTCTGCGCGCCGGACATGGTGGTCGAGCCCGCCAGGTGGATCCCGTAGGACTTCGAGCCCGAGACGATGGGGTTGCCGCCGACGTTCACGGTCACGGTGCCGTCGCTCTGCTGCCGGACGCTGCCGCCGACGAGCTCGGCGAGCTCGGTGGCGAGCGCGTCGCGCTTGTCGATCAGCTCGTTGGCGTTGCCGTTCGAGACGAGCACGGAGCGGATCGTCTCGTTGAGCTCGGCGACGGACTGCGCGGTGGTGTTGGTCTGGGCGACGTAGGCCTCGGTCTGCGTGCGCGCGTCGGACCACTGCGTGTCGACGGCGGTGTAGCCGGCGGCGATGGCCGTCGTGGCGGCGCGCCCGGCCTCGAGCAGGACGCGGCCCGGTGCCGGCTCGCCGGGGTTGTTGGCGACGTCCTGCCAGGCGGCCCAGAAGTCGGCGAGCTGGGCGGCCACGCCGGAGTCGCTGGGCTCGTCGATGGTCGACTCGAGGCGGGCGAACGCCTCGGCGCGCGTGGCGAGGAAGGCCGCCGACGACGTGGTCGTGCGGACGCGGGTGTCGGCGAAGATGTCGCCGAGGCGCAGCACGTTGTCGACCTTGACCCCCTGGCCGACAGTGAGGCCGGAGGAGAAGCGGCTGGCGTTCGCGACGGTGGAGACCGAGGAGATGTCCGCACGCTGGCGGGTGTAGCCCACGGTGTTCGCGTTGGCGACGTTCTGACCGGCGACGTCGAGGGCGGCGCGCTGCGCGACCATCGAGCTGAGGGCCGTGGACAGGGTGGAGAAGGTGGTCATGGATCCCTACAGCGTCTGGTCGAGGAGGCTGGCGCCGGCGGGGCGGGCAGCAGCGCCGCGGGCGTCGTACGTCTGAACGGTCTCGGACACGGCCATCAGGGTCTCCTGGGCGGCGCGGTGACCGGCGGCGAGCAGCTCGCGGTTGCCCGCGGCGAGGGCGCCGATCTCCATCGTGAGGGTCACGAAGGCCTGGCGGTGCTCGGCGAGCAGGGAGTCCCACGGCGCGGGGGCCGCGGCGGCGACCTCGGCGAGCGAGGCGCCCGGTGCGATGCCGAGGTCCGCGGCGACGGCGTCGGAGGCGACGGCACGGCCGAGCTCGGAGTCGCGCACCTGGTCCAGGACGTTCTCGACCTCACGGGTGGCGTGGGCGAGCCAGCGGTTGCGTCCGTTGACGAGCAGGAGCTGCTCCTCCTCAAGCTTGAACAACAACAGCTCGAGCAGCTGTCGCTCGCGCCACAGCAGGCTCGAGAGGGTCTCGAAGCTCATGGGTCCTCACTCGGTCGGGGATTCGGTACCGCCAGCCCGGGGGCCGACACCCTCCTGATCGGGCGAATCTGGCCTGGTGTGAGGGTTTTCGCGACCTCACGCGGGCCGCTCGCCGCACCTACGTGGCGGCCACCGGATGTGACCGCGCACAACGGGTGAAGCGATACGTACGTACCTGGGTGGAGGCACCCATGACCAACTAAGGGTTGTTCATACGTTGTTCAAACGGACAAGTACCACCTATGCCCTTGGACCAGACTTACTCAGGCCCTAGTGTCGTGTTCTGAAGGCGCAGGAACCTGCGGATCTGAGCGGAGTGGTCGAGGCCACACGTATTAGTTCTCGCACTTGACGTTAAGTGCGACGCCCTAAGTACCGAGACAGAGGTATGACCGACATGACGCGTAACGAGCTGATCGAGGCGCACCTGCCCCTCATCGGGTACCACGTAAGCGAGATGCTTAGCCGTGTCCCCAGCCATGTCTCCCGCGACGACCTCGCGTCGGCCGGCGCGCTCGCTCTGGTCAAGGCGGCCGACGCCTACGACCCCGCGACGGGCGTCCCCTTCAACCGGTACGCGGCGATCCGCATCCGCGGCGCGCTCGTCGACGAGCTGCGCTCGATGGACTGGGCCTCCCGCGGTACCCGCACCCGCCTGCGCAAGATGACCAGTGCCGCCGACGAGCTCACCGCCAAGCTCGGCCACGCCCCGTCCCGCGAGCAGCTCGCCAGCGCGCTCGGCGTCAGCGTCGAGGACGTCGAGGCCGCCCAGGAGGACGCCTCGCGTCGGGTGCTGAGCATCGAGGGCTACGACGGCGCCGTGGCCGACATCCTTCCCGACCGTGACCCGTCGCCCGAGGAGGCCGTGCTCATCGACGAGCGCCTGCGCTACCTCAAGGGTGCGGTCGCCGCGCTCCCCGAGCGCCTGCGCGTCGTGGTCGAGCAGGTCTTCTTCCACGACCGCCCCGTCACCGACGTCGCCGCCGAGCTCGGCGTCACCCAGTCCCGCGTCAGCCAGCTGCGCGCCGAGGCCATGCTGCTGCTGCGCGACGGCATGAACGCCCACCTCGACCCCGCTCAGGTCGTCACGGCCGAGAAGCCGGGCGGCGTCGCCGACCGTCGTCGCCAGGCCTACTACGAGTCCGTCGGCGTCGAGGCGCACGCCCTCGCCACGGTGAGCGTCCTGCCGAGCGCGGACGCCGCGACCCGCGAGGTCGCCCGCACCGCGACCACCGCCGCAGTCGCCGCGACCGTGACCGCGACCGCCATGGCCACGGCGGCCTACGCCGTGTCCCTGAGCCGCGTCACCCCCAACGAGGCGCCCGTCGAGGGCGCCGCTGCGCTGGCCTGATCCCCCGCAGGCCCAGCCGAGGGCCCCGTCGCACCTGGTGCGACGGGGCCCTCGAACTTTCCTCGACCAAAAACCTCAAGTGCCCTTGGTAGGCACCGATGAGCAAGGTGTCAGCCCACGGATGGGCGGCGCAGTCCGACCCCACTCACGGAAGAAGATCATCATGGGTCTCTCGATCAACACCAACGTCGCGGCGCTCAACGCGTACCGCAACCTGTCGTCCACGCAGGGCGACCTGAGCAAGTCGCTCGAGAAGCTCTCCTCGGGCTTCCGCATCAACCGTGCCGCGGACGACGCTGCCGGCCTCGCGATCTCCGAGGGCATGCGCTCGCAGATCGGTGGCATCAAGATGGGCGTGCGCAACGCCCAGGACGGCATCTCCGTCGTCCAGACCGCTGAAGGCGCGCTCAACGAGACGCACTCGATCCTGCAGCGTATGCGTGACCTCTCCGTGCAGGCGGCCAACACCGGCTCGCTGAACGACGAGGCCAAGAGCAACATCCAGACCGAGGTCGAGCAGCTCAACAAGGAGCTGACGCGGATCGCGGACACCACGCAGTTCAACGGCAAGAAGCTGCTCGACGGCAACTACTCGGGCACCTTCCAGGTCGGCGCGAACGTCGGCGAGACGATCGAGGTCGAGGTCGGCAAGAACATGTCGGCTGAAGGGCTCGGCCTGGACGAGATCAACGTCGCACCCGTCGCCGCTAGCAAGACGTTCTCCGCGGCAGTCACCACGACGGCGGGTACGGTTACCGTCGACGGCGGCGCAGCTATCACGATCGCACAGGACGCCTCGCTCGAGGACATCGCCGGTGCGATCAACGGTGCTGGCCAGGCTGGACTCACGGCATCGGTCGTCGACAGCAAGCTCCAGATCCAGAAGGAGGGTGTGACGGGCGCGCTCGGAGTAACGTTCGGCACCGTGACCGCGACTGAGGACACCGCAGCGGCTGTTGACGGTGCAGCTGGCAGTGCGAACGACGCCATCACGGCGATCGACGCCGCGATCAAGAGCGTGTCCAGCACGCGTTCCGACCTCGGTGCCGTGCAGAACCGGTTCGAGCACACCATCAACAACCTCAACGTCGCGGTGGAGAACCTGTCCGCGTCGGAGAGCCGGATCCGCGACACCGACATGGCGTCCGAGATGGTCAGCTTCACCCGCGCGCAGATCCTGTCGCAGGCCGGCACGGCGATGCTCGCGCAGGCCAAGTCGATCCCCCAGGGCGTCCTCCAGCTCCTGCAGTGATCTGACTGACGGCTGAGCCCGCTCAGCCGCACCCGCAACCGCCGTGAGGCGCTGCGTCAGCCCCATCCTCTGACGGCGGGAACGAGCACCCCTCGTTCCCGCCGTCAGTGGCATCCAGCACACGAAGGACACTCCATGGCAGGGTTTGGCGTCGACGGCATCGTCAGCGGGCTCGACACGAAAGCGCTGATCGACGCCCTCATGAGCGCGGAATCCGGGCAGCAGCGACTGCTCGCCACCAAGCAGGCCAAGGTCGACAAGACGACTTCGGCGCTGCAGTCGCTCAACGCCAAGGTGTCGTCGCTCGGCACGGCGGCCAAGGCTGCCGCCACCGCGTCCTCCTACCAGACCTACTCGGCGACCTCGTCCGCCCCCGGCGCCACCGCCAGCGCGAGCGCGTCAGCACAGCCCGGGTCCGTGAGCTTCCGGGTCGACGCCGTGGCCGAGAGCCAGGTCGCCATGTTCACCGTGCCCTCCGATCTTGCCGAGGGCGAGTCGCTGACGATCAGCACGGGCGGGAAGTCGTTCACGATCAACCCGAAGAGCTCGAGCGTCGCCGACATCCTCACCGCGATCAATGGGTCGGACGCCGGGGTCAAGGCCGTCGGCATCAAGATCGATGACGACGGCGGTTACGCCATCCAGATGACCGGCACCACGACCGGAGCATCCTCCACCTTCGAGCTCTTCCGCGGCGCTGACACGACCGGTACTCGGCTCGTCGGCCCGGACCAGGTCACGCGCGCTGCGGCCGACGCCAAGATCTCCTTGACGCTCGGCGCCACGACGTCCCAGCTGACATCCTCGACGAACACCTTCGCCGGCCTGATGACCGGCAGCGACGTCGTCGTCTCGGCCGTCACGAAGACCGACGACCCCGACGTGACGATCACCGTGAAGCAGGACACGGCCGCCGTGAAGTCGATGGCGAACGCGCTCGTGAGCAACCTCAACCTCGTCCTGAGCGAGATCACGTCCTTCACGAAGAGCACGACGACCAAGGCCGCCGACGGCTCCAGCATCCTGACCGGTGGCACCCTGTCCGGCGACCCGGCCGTGCGCACGCTGCAGCAGAGCGTCCTCGCGGCGGGCAGTGCGTCCGTCGACGGGCAGTCGCCGTCGAGCATCGGGATCGTCATCTCGCGCGACGGCAACTTCACCTTCGACGCCGAGGCGTTCGCGGCCGCCGTCGCGAAGGACCCCGCCGCGGTCGAGCGCGTGCTCACGGGCGTCGCCGCCAACATCAAGACCGCGACGGACACGGCGTCGGACAAGTCGATCGGCACGCTCACGCAGAAGATCCAGAGCTCACAGTCCGTCTCCAAGGATCTCGTCCAGCGCATCTCGGACTGGGACGACCGCCTCATCATGCGACGAGCCACCTTGCAGAAGTCGTTCACGGCGATGGAGGTCGCTCTGTCGTCGCTGTCAGCCCAGCAGAGCTGGCTCGACCAGCAGCTCAAGTCCCTCACCTCGTCGAACGCCTGACGGACGGAACAGGAATCCCATGAACGCCCAAGCCTTCCGCGCACAGTTCCTCGCCGACTCGGTGCTCAGCGCCAGCCCGGCCAAGCTGCTGACGATGCTCTACGACCGTCTCGCCCTGGACCTGACGCGTGCCGAGGCCGCGCAGCGCGCTGGCGACCGGTCGACGGCGAACGAGAACCTCACCCATGCTCAGGACATCGTCTCCGAGCTCATGGTCACGCTGAAGACCGACGCCTGGGCGGGCGCCGCGCAGCTGCACTCCCTGTACTCGTACCTCCTCGGCGAGCTCATGAGCGCGAACATCTCGAGCGACCCTGAGCGCACCGTCGCCTGCCGGGAGATTGTCGAGCCGCTGCGGTCCGCGTGGCACGAGGCTGCGGCGCAGCTGGCCGCGCCCGTGCCCGCGACGGTCCCCGCCTTCGCAGGCGCGGGTGCCTCCTCGGGCGGGCTCGGCGAGCTGGGGGTCGGCTGACGGTCCGCCGTCGCCCTACCCTCATGTCCTCGACACCCTCCGACACCGCGCTGACCCCCTGGGAACAGGCCTGGCACGACGCGCTCGACACCCTCGAGCTCGACCTCGAGCAGACCAACGCGCTGCTCGACGCGACGCATGCGCTCGAGGTCGCGCAGGTCGCCCTCGCCAAGGCAAGCCAGTGGCGCGTGCCGGCCGGCCTGGGCCCCATGCCGGCCACCGTCGCGGAGCGCGCGAGCGTGGTCCTCGAGGCGCAGAAGGAGACGGCCGCGCGGCTCGCGCGCGCCATCCACCAGTCGCGCTCGCACGTGAAGATGCTCGACGCCGTCGACCCGCGTCCGCACGCGCGTCCGGTGTACCTCGATACCCAGGGCTGAGCTCTGCGCGCCGCCCCGTGAACGCGGGCCTGCGGCGCCGATGACCGTTGTGTCCGGCCAGGTGTGAGCGCTGAACAATGCGTGCAACGGTTCGCCGCGATTCTTCACCCGCGCAGGTGAGAAAAGGCTCATGGGCCCAGGTCAGGGTCCGATGGGCCGGACGAGCATGGATCGCTCAAAGATCGGCCAAGGATCGGCCACCGCAACCCAAGCCTGATGGGGTTCCTCGTGCTCGAATCCGTGACGTTCAACGCGCTCAACAGCGCGCTCGACGGCCTGGCCCTGCGTCAGCGGGTGATCGCGAACAACGTCGCGAACATCCAGACGCCCGGCTTCCTCGCCTCGCGCGTGTCCTTCGAGGACACCCTCGCGAGCGCCGTCCGCCAGGGCCGCGGCGCCGTCGGCGCGACCACGTCGACGTCCCTCGAGCCCACGCGGCTCGACGGCAACAACGTCAACCTCGACACCGAGACGCTCCTGAACGTCGACACGAACCTGCGCTACCAGCTGGCGACCCAGGCGATCGACGGCAAGTTCTCCTCGCTCCGCACCGCGATGAGGAGCAACTGATGACGACCTTCGGCGCCATCGGCATCGCCTCCTCGGGCATGACCGTCTACCGCAAGTGGCTCGACGCGCTCAGCGACAACATCGCCAACGCGTCCACCGTGACCTCCACCGACGAGGACGCCTTCCAGGCGCGCTACGTCGTGGCCTCGGAGATGCAGGACGGCCAGGGCGCCCAGGTGCGCGGCGTCGTCGTCGGCAGCGCCGAGGGCCGCATGGTCTACGAGCCCGCCCACCCGCTCGCCGATGCCGAGGGTTACGTGCGTTACCCCGACATCGACATGGCGAGCCAGATGTCCCAGCTGATCATGGCGCAGCGTGGCTACCAGGCCAACGCCGCCATCGTCGACCGTGCCCGTGCCACCTACGAGGCAGCCCTCCAGATCGGACGCAACTGATGGCCTTCGCGATCTCCCCCCTGACCGCCCTCACGGCGAGCCCCCTCGCGGGCGTCGCCGGCACGGGCTACCTGCCCACCGAGACCACCCGGGTGTCCGGGCCCGACGACGGCGGGTTCGGGGTCTCCCTGACCGGCGCCATCGAGGGCCTCCAGGAGGCCCAGGAGACGTCCGACGCGCTGGCCGTCAAGGCCGTCACGGGCGACCTCGACGACGTGCACGACTACACGGTCGCGTCCTCCGAGGCGAAGGTCATGCTCGAGCTGACCGCCGCGGTCCGTAACAAGGCCGTCGACGCGTTCACCGAGATCATGCGGATGCAGGCCTGATGCCGCGCCAGATCACGAGCGCCTTCGGCAAGCTGGGCGCCGCCATCCGTGAGTTCACCGTCGCGCAGCGCACCCTCGCGCTGATCGGCCTCGCCGTCCTCGTCCTGGTCGCCGTGACCCTCAGCACCTGGATGGCCAAGCCGTCCTACTCCCCGCTCTACACCGGCCTCGCTGCGACCGACGCGAGCGCGATCGTCGAGCAGCTCGACGCCGAGGGCGTCCCCTACGAGCTGGCCGACGGCGGCTCGTCCGTCATGGTCCCGCAGGGCGACGTCTACCGGATGCGCCTCGCCACCGCCGCGGCGGGCCTGCCCGGCGCGAGCGAGGGCGGCTACTCCCTGCTCGACGAGATGGGCATGAGCTCCTCGGAGTTCCAGCAGGACGTCACCTACAAGCGGGCGATGGAGGGCGAGCTCGCCAAGACCATCGGCGCCGTCCAGGGCGTGCGCGCGGCCTCCGTGCAGCTCGCGCTGCCCGAGCAGACCGTGTTCGTCGACGAGAAGCAGGACCCGACGGCGTCGGTGTTCGTCGAGCTGGGCAACGGCTCCTCCCTCTCCGACGACCAGGTCCAGTCGATCGTGCACCTCGTGTCCGCGTCGATCGAGGGCATGGCCACCACCGACGTCGCCGTGATCGACTCGACCGGAACCGTGCTGTCCGCCGTCGGCGGGACCGCCGGGACGTCCGGTGGCAGCAACAAGCAGACGATGGCCTACGAGGACCGGGTCGCCTCCTCGATCCAGGGCATGCTCGAGCCGATCGTCGGCATCGGCAACGCGGTCGTCTCCGTGACCGCCGAGCTCGACTTCGACCAGACGCAGCGCACCTCCGAGGAGTTCGCGTACCCCGAGGAGATCCCCGCGCTCAACGAGTCGACGACGACCGAGGCCTACGAGGGCACCGGCGGCGGGGGAGCGGGCGTGCTCGGCCCCGACAACATCGCGGTCCCCGAGAACGGCGACGGCGCGGGCAGCTACGAGAACGAGTCCGCCACCCGCAACAACGCGCTGAACAAGGTGACCGAGGTCGTCCAGACCGCGCCGGGCACCGTGCGCCGCCAGTCCGTCTCCGTCGCCATCAGCCAGGAGGCCGGCGCCGCGCTCAACATGAACGACGTCCAGGCCATGGTGGCTGCCGCCGCCGGCATCGACGCCGCCCGCGGCGACGTCGTCACCGTGAACCGCCTGCAGTTCTCCAACGCGTCCGCCGACGCCGCCCAGGTCGCCCTGGCCGACGCCCGCGCCGCCGCCGAGGCCGAGCGGCAGTCCGAGCTGATCCGCACCGGCGTCATCGCCGGCGCGGCCCTGCTGGGCCTGATCATCATCGCGATCCTCGCCGCCCGTGCCCGCAAGGAGAAGCGCCTCGAGCGCGAGGCCCTCGACATCGGCGACCTCAACGCGATCGAGGCCGGGCCGTCGGTGACGGCGCTCGCCCTCGAGGCCGTCGAGGAGGCTGAGGAGGCACTCGCCCTCGAGGCCCCGGTCGAGAAGGACGCCGACCAGGTCGAGGCCGAGCGCAAGCGCGCCGACGTCGGAGCGCTCGTCGACGACGAGCCTGACCAGGTCGCGCAGATGCTGCGCGCCTGGATGGAGCCGGGGGTCCGCTCATGAGCACCGCGACCGCATCGCTGACGGGCACCCAGAAGGCCGCCCTCGTCCTCATCCAGCTCGGCCGGGAGCGCGCCGCGCGCGTCATGTCCCAGCTCGACGACGCCACGATCGAGGAGCTCACCGGGCAGATCATGCGCATGGAGCGGGTCGACCGCTCGATGGCCGACGCCGTGATCGGCGAGTTCCACGCCGTCACCCTCGGCGGCGCGCAGATCATGAATAACGGCGGCGTGGGCTACGCCCAGCAGCTGCTCGAGGCCTCGATGGGCGCCGACAAGGCGGCCGACATGCTCGACCGCCTCGCCAGCGCCATGGCACCGCAGCCGTTCGAGTTCATGCAGCAGGCCGACGCCCGCCAGGTGATCGCGCTGCTGAACGGCGAGCACCCGCAGACCGTCGCGCTCGTCCTTGCGCACCTGCGTCCCGAGCACGCCTCGGCGATCCTCGGCGGGCTCGCCCCCGCCGTGCAGGGCCAGGTCGCGCACCGCATCGCGCTCATGGAGCGGGCCGCGCCCGACGTCGTCTCCGTGGTCGCCGACAGCCTGCGCCGCAAGTCCGCGAGCGTGCTCACGCCCCAGGAGACCTCCGCGATCGGCGGCGTGCAGCCGCTGGTGGAGATCATCAACCGCGCCGACCCCAGCACCGAGAAGCTCATCCTGCAGGGGCTCGAGGACCGCGACGAGGCGCTGGCCGACGAGGTCCGCAGCCGGATGTTCGTGTTCGCGGACATCGTGCTCCTCGAGGACCGCGCGCTCCAGCTGGTGCTGCGCGGCGTCGAGGGCGCCGACCTCGCCGTGGCGCTCAAGGGCGCCGGGCCGGGCGAGCGCGACGCCGTCATGCGCAACCTGTCCGAGCGGGCACGCGAGAACCTCGTCGAGGAGATCGAGCTGCTCGGCCCGGTGCGCGTCTCGCAGGTCGAGGAGCGCCGCGCCACGATCGTCCAGGTGATCCGCCGCCTCGAGGAGTCCGGCCAGATCACCATCCGCCGCGAGGGCGAGGACGAATATGTCAGCTGAGACCACGGAGGCACGGTTCACCGCCGCGCGCCTCACCGTGCTCGGCGACGACCGGTCGCGCGAGGCGCGCGAGCGCGGCCGCGTGGCCGGCTACGCCGCCGGCTGGGCCGAGGGCTCGCGCGCGGCCGTCGCCGCGGCGGAGACCCAGGCTGCGCAGCTTGCCGCCCGCGACCGCGAGAACCGTGCGCACGCCGCGGCCCGGGTCGAGGCGGCCACCGCCACGCTCCGGCTCGCGGCCCAGGCCGCGGACGAGCGCGCGCTCCAGGGCCTCGAGACCGCACGCGGCACGCTGGCGACCCTCGCGCTCGAGCTCGCCCGCGCCGTCGTCGGGCACGAGCTGTCCCGCGACGGGTTCTCCGCGCGGTCGGCCCTCGTGCGGGCGCTCGCCGTCCCGGACGACGTCGTCGTGCACACCATCCGCATGAACCCGGACGACCTCGCGACGCTCACCGCGCTGCGGGCCGCCGACGAGCTCGACGTCGTGCTCCCGACCGACGTGCGCCTGGTCGCCGACGCCACCCTGGCCGCGGGCGACGCCGTCAGCGAGTTCCCCGGCGGGTACCTGGACGCGCAGATCTCCACCGCGTTCGACCGCGCCGCCGCCGCCCTCACCGAGGCGCTCGCCCACGACGCGGTCACCCTGCGGGTCGACCCCCAGGTCGCGGAGGCGCTGCGCCTCGCCGAGCTCGACGCGAGCCTGCCTGAGGGTCGCGACCGATGAGCTGGACCGCCGTCCTCGACGCGGCCCGCCCCGAGCGCGTCGGCCGCGTGCGCTCCGCCGTCGGCCTCGCGATGGAGGTCGAGGGCCTCGACGCCGCGATCGGCGACGTCGTGCGCATCGGCGACACCATGCTCGCGGAGGCCGTCGCGGCGTCCGACGACGTCGTCCGCTGCATGCCCCTGGCCGCCACCGACGGCCTGCGCGCCGGGATGCCCGTGCGCTCGACCGGCGGCGCCCTGCGCGTCCCCGTCGGCGCCGGCCTGCTCGGCCGCGTGCTCAACGGCCTCGGCGAGCCCATCGACGGCAAGGGTCCGCTCGACGCCACCTACGTCCCGCTCAGCGGCAAGGCGCCGCACCCCCTCGAGCGCCAGCGCGTCGCCGCGCCGCTCGAGCTCGGCGTGCGCGTCCTCGACTCCCTGACCACCGTGGGCCGCGGCCAGCGCATCGGCCTGTTCGCGGGCTCCGGCGTCGGCAAGTCCACGCTCCTGTCCATGATCGCCCGCGGCACCGACGCCCAGGTCTCCGTGATCGCCCTCGTCGGCGAGCGCGGGCGCGAGGTCCGCGAGTTTCTCGAGGACGACCTCGGCCCCGCCGGCCTCGCCCGCTCCGTCGTCGTCGTCGCCACCTCCGACGAGCCCGCTCTCGTGCGCAAGCGCGCCGCGTTCGTCGCCACCCGCATCGCCGAGGGCTTCCGGGACGCAGGCGCCGATGTCGTGCTCATGATGGACTCGCTCACCCGCGTCGCCATGGCGCAGCGTGAGATCGGCCTGTCCGTGGGCGAGCCGCCCGCCACCCGCGGCTACCCGCCGTCCACCGTGTCGCTGCTCGCCGAGCTCCTCGAGCGCGCCGGCTCCGGCGTGCGCGGGTCCGTCACCGGCATCTACACCGTCCTCGTCGACGGTGACGACCACAACGAGCCCATCGCCGACGCCGCCCGCTCGATCCTCGACGGCCACGTCGTGCTCGACCGCAAGCTCGCCGTCGCCGGGCACTACCCGTCGATCGACGCGCTCGCCTCCATCTCCCGTGTCGCCACGCGCGTGACCACCCCGGAGCAGCGCGCCGACGCGACGACGCTGCGCAAGGTCATGGCCGCGCGCCGCAGCGTGCAGGACCTCGTCGACGTCGGCGCCTACGTCGCCGGATCCAACCCGCTGGTCGACGCCGCCCTCACGCACGCGGCCGAGATCGACGCCTTCCTGCAGCAGGGCGTCGACGAGACCGCCCCGAGCGCCGCCACCTGGGCGCACCTGCGCACCCTCGTCTCCGGGCTGGGGGTGTCCTGATGGAGCGTTCGTTCCGCCTGGCCAGCCTGCTGCGCCTGCGCAAGATCACCGAGGACGACGCCGCCGCTCGCCTCGGCGCCGCGAGCGCCGCCCGGATGCGCGCCGACGCCCAGCGGACCCGCGCCGTGGAGGAGCTCAGCGGGCACCAGCTCGGCTCCGACGTCGGCGTCGCCACGTGGCGCGCGTCCGCCGCCGCCCGCGCCGCGCTGCGCCAGAACCTGCTCGCCGCCACGGCGCTGTCCGTCACCGCCGCCGCCCGGGTCGCCGAGCGTGAGACCGAGTGGCAGGCCGCCCGCGCCCGCTCCGTGCCCCTCGAGAAGCTCGAGGAGCGCCACGACGAGCGCGTCGTCACCGAGGACCTCCGGCTCGAGCAGATCGAGCTCGACGAGGTCGCCTCGCGCCGCGCCGCCCAGACCAGCACCGACCACGAGGAGGGGCAGCGATGAACGGCATCGACGGCGTCCTGGCCCGCATCCAGAGCATCGAGTCCCAGATCGGCCAGGTCTCGCCGACGACGATCGCCGCGCTCCCCGTCCTGGGCGGCGCCGCGCCGAGCGCCCTGGCCGGCGGCACGGGCGGTGCCTCGGGCGCTGCCGCCGGGGCGCCCGCCTCGGACCTGTTCGCCCAGACCCTCGCCGCGCTCGACCCGAGTGCCGTGACGTCCGCGACTGTTCCGACGGCCTCGACCGCCCCGACCGACCGCGTGCCCGGTGCGGTCGAGGACACGACCGGTCTGCTCTCATCGTCGGCGACCGCGGACGACCTCATCGCCCGGGCCCGCACCTACCTCGGCGTCCCCTACGTGTGGGGCGGCGAGAGCCGCTCGGGCATGGACTGCTCCGGCCTGGTGCAGCGCTCGCTCGCCGACCTCGGCGTGGACATCAAGCGCACGGCCCGCCAGCAGGGGACCGAGGGCCGCGCCGTCGGCTCGATGGACGCCGCGCTGCCCGGCGACCTGCTGATCTTCGACGGCGGCACCCACGTCGGCATCTACCTCGGCGACGGGCGCATGATCGACGCGCCCTACGCCGGGCGCAACGTGACGGAGCGCGACGTCTACGAGACGCCCACCGCGATCCGCCGCATCCTGCCGCAGACCGACCAGACGGTCGCCGCTGCCGCTCCTGCCCTGGCCGCCCCGGCCGCGGCAGACCCCGGCCTGAGCGCCGACGTCCAGCGCATGGCGCTCGACATGCTGATCGGAGCGAGCGCATGACCATCACGACCTTCGACCTCGGGCGGACGGTGACGCCCGCCGCCCCGACCGCGGTGCGCAGCGGTCGCGGCGACGCCGACGCCTTCGCCCAGGCCTACGAGCGCGCCGCAGCCCGGACCGAGCGTCCGACCGCCGCCCGCCCAGAGCGCCCGGATGCGGAGCGCGCCGAGCGTCCTGCGTCGCACGCCGAGCGTGCGGGGACCGGCGCCGGGCGTACGACGGCCTCCGCCGGGAACCGTCCTGAGGGCACCGGTCGCCCGGCCGCCGACGACGCCGCGGGGCCTCGTGACCTTGCCGCGCTCGCGGGCCTGCCCGGGCTGCGGCCCGCTGGTGACGCTGCTGCTGCTGCGGGCGACGTCGCCGCTGCCGGAGACGCGGCCGGTGCGGGCGTCCCTACCGCAGGCGCCCCGGCTGCGGGCGACGCTGTCGCTCCGCTGGCGCCCGCTGACGTGCCGTCGGGCACCTCGCCGGCGGCTGTCGCAGCCGTCGCCGCCGGGGGAGCAGGGGCCGCCGTAGCGTCCGCAGGCGCCGCCGGTGCCGCAGCGCCGTCGCTCGCGGCGGCGCCGTCCGACACCGCAGGCACGCCGACGAACGCGACGCCCGCCGGGGCAGGTCATGCCGGGGCAGCTCCTGCCGCCTCGGTCCCGACCGGCACCGCGCCGGGGACCGCCGGCCAGCCTGCTGGCCAGCCCGCCGGCCAGCCCGCCGGGATGACGACGGACGCCGCCGCGGGAGCGCCGTCGTCGGACGCCCTGCCCGCCACGGCGCCCGCCGCTGCCGCGACCGCGCTGGCGAGCCCGACGGGCGCCGCGACCACCGGCGAGGCCGCCGCCGTAGCCCAGCCCGCCGCGGTCCCGGCCGACGTCGCCCCGGTGACCGTCGCGCCGTCGTCGGCGACCGGTCTCGCCGGGATCGGCCAGGTGAGCGCCCCGCAGGCGCCCGCCCCGGCCCAGCCTGCCGCCGTCGTGTCCACGGCCCCGACCGCCGACCTCCCGCAGCTCGCCGAGCAGGTCCGCACGCCGCTCGTGAAGCTCATGAGCGCGGCGGCGGGGGAGCACCTGCTCACCCTGCGCGTCGAGCCCAAGGAGCTCGGGCCCGTGCAGGTCCGTGCGCACATCAGCGCCGAGGGCATCCGGATCGAGCTGCTCGGCGCGACCGACGCCGGCCGGGAGAGCCTCAAGGCCGTCCTCGCCGACCTGCGTCGCGACCTCGCCGCGACCGGCATGAACGCACGCCTCGACGTCTCCGACGAGCGCTTCGGCGGCTCCACCGGCGACCGTGAGGGCCAGACCGGCCACGACACGCCGCGCGCGTTCGCCCGCGAGACCGGCGCCCCCGTGGCCGCCGCACCCCAGACCACCCGCCCCGCCGTCGCCAGCGCCGCTGACGACCGCGTCGACATCCTCGCCTGACAGGAGATCCCCATGCCCATCGAGACCCCCGCCGTGTCCGCCACGGCCGGCGCGACGAGCCTCTACACCGGTGCCACGCCCAGCAAGGCCAAGGGTGAGCTCGACAACCAGGCGTTCATGAACCTCCTGGTCACGCAGCTGAAGTACCAGGACCCGTCCTCACCCATGGACACCACCCAGATGATGGCGCAGACGACGCAGCTGACCACGGTCGAGAAGCTCACCACGCTCTCGGACACCATGGTCGACGCGTTCGCCCTCCAGATGCGCTCGTCCGCCGCCCAGTTCGTCGGCCTCGACGTGAGCTACACCAACGCCGAGGGCGCGTCCGTCGTCGGCCGTGCGACGTCGGCGACCTTCGCCGGCGGCGTGCCCAAGCTGACCGTCAACGGCGTGGAGGTCTCCCTCGAGGCCGTCACCGGCGTCGTCGCCGCGACCGCTCAGAAGCCGAGCGGTTCGACCGATAAGTCCGACGAGACTCCTGACCAGGCGCCCGCGCCCGCAGTGCCCGCAGACCCGACCGCCTAGTCCGGCACCACCGAAGGGACCCCCCTCATGCTCCGCTCGCTCTTCTCCGGCATCTCCGGACTCCGCTCGCACCAGACCATGCTCGACGTCACCGGCAACAACATCGCCAACGTCAACACGACCGGCTTCAAGGCGTCCCAGACGCAGTTCCAGGACACCCTCAGCCAGGTGCTGACGAACCCGGGCGGCGCGCAGGCCGGCATCGGTGGCACCAACCCGGCGCAGGTCGGGCTCGGCGTCAAGGTCGCCGCGATCTCCACGAACTTCCAGCAGGGCGCCGCGCAGACGACGAACCGCTCGACCGACATGATGATCTCGGGCGACGGCTTCTTCTCCGTGCAGAAGAACGGCCAGACGTTCTACACCCGCAACGGGTCGTTCGACTTCGACGCGACCGGCCAGCTCGTCACCGCCGAGGGTGGGCTCGTGCGCGGCTGGCTCGCGAACGCCGCCGGACAGATCGACACGGCCGACGGCCTCGCGCCGATCCAGCTGCCCACGACCACGCTCGTCGGCGCCCAGGCGACCACGAACGTCGCGTTCGGCGGGAACCTGCCGTCCGACGTCGCCGTCGGCACGAACCTGGTGCGCGACGTCGAGGTGTTCGACGAGCTCGGGGCCTCCTCCACGCTGACCCTGGCGTTCACGCGGACCGCCGCGGGCTGGAACGTGTCCGGCACGGACGGCGGCGCGCCCGCTACCGGCACCCTGGCCTTCAACACGGACGGCACGCTCGCCACCGGCGGGACGCTCGCCATCGGCGGTCGCAACGTCGACCTGTCCGGCGTGACCGGCTACGCGGCGCTGTCGACCGTCGAGGTCGAGACCGTCAACGGCAACCAGGCCGGCTCGCTGCAGTCCTTCTCGATCAACGCCGACGGCACGATCATCGGTGCGTTCTCCAACGGCACCAAGCAGGACATCGGCCGGATCGCGCTCGCGACGTTCGCCAACCCCGTCGGTCTGCAGAAGGCCGGCGGCTCGCTGTACACGACGAGCGTCAACTCGGGGAACCCGCAGGTCGGCACCGCCGGCACGGGCGGCCGCGGCTCGCTCATCGGCGGCGCGGTCGAGATGTCCAACGTGGACCTGTCGTCCGAGTTCACCAACCTGATCATCGCCCAGCGCGGTTTCCAGGCGAACAGCCGAGTCATCACCACGAGCGACGAGCTCCTCCAGGAACTGGTCAACCTCAAGCGCTAACCCCCAAAGCCGCTGAGTGCATGAAATTGGCGGTGTTTCGCTCCCGAAACACCGCCAATTTCATGCACTCAGCGGGGTGGGGAGGGGAGTTGTGCACAGGTTGGTCTTGGGGGGTGCGGGGGTGGCGCCGTAGCGGGCAGGGTCGCGTGCCATGGGTGCTTCCTTCGCGGCGAAGGAGTTCGAGCCGTTTCGGGTCCAGGCAGGTCTGGACGCTGGCCTGACGCGACATGCCATGCGCGCCAAGCGCTTCAGTGCCCCGACGGCGGGTGTCCGCGCGCCACGGGGTTTCGGCCACACGGTGGCCGAACGCTGCGCATCGATCGCGCTGACGCTTCCCCACCGCGCGGCGTTCAGTCACGTCACTGCGCTGCGCCTGCTGGGTATCGAGGTGCCCTGGCGGCTCGAGAGCGACCAGGCGATCCACGTCGTCGTGCCTACGCGAGCCGACCGCCCGCAGCGGGACGATGTCGTTGCGCACGTGTGCCTCCAGAGATGCCTCGACATCGTCAGCGTCAGAGGCCTGCCGGTCACTTCACCTGCGCAGACGTGGCTGCACCTCGCTGGGCGGCTCGTGCCGGACGACGTCGTCGTGCTGGGTGACGCGATGCTGCGGCGGAAGGAGCCGCACACCACCCTCGCTGAGCTGCGGCGACGGGTCGAGTCGACGCACAAGATGCGCGGCGTCGTCGCCTGCCGTGAGGCTCTGGAGCGGTTGCGCCCAGGGACCGACTCGACGATGGAGACGCGCGCTCGCCTGATTCTGGACGACGCCGGGATCACGGATCTCGCCGTGAACCAGCCCGTCTACGCCGAGGACGGGACGTTCATCTGCCTGCCCGACCTGAGCATCCCGGCCCTGAAGGTGGCCATCGAGTACGACGGCGACATCCATCGCACGGACCCGGCAACGTGGCGGCGCGACGTCGAGAAGCGCCAGGCCATGGCCGAAGCGGGCTGGGTGGTGGTCGTTGCGACGGCCGACGACGTCAACCGCCACCCCGACCGCTTGATCAGGCGAGTCCGCGCCGCCATCCGCCGCCAGTCCGAGCGCCGCAGCACCGTGAGTGCGTGATTTTGGCGGTGTTTCCGCGCGTCCACACCGCCAAAATCATGCACTCAGCGAGTTGGGGTGGGGGCTTATGTCTCGGCGTGGCAGGCCGATAGGGAGGTGAGGGTTCATGGATGGACCCGTGGGACACCTCCAGGGATGGATCGATCAAGTGATAGTCGTGACGCGTCTGAACGGACCGAAGTTCGCGGTCAACCCAGATCTCGTGCAGCGCATCGACAGCGCTCCGGACACGATCCTGACCCTCGTGGACGGCACGAAGTACATCCTTGCGGAGTCCATGAGCGAGGTCATCGAGCTGATCACCGACTTCCGGTCCCAGCTGATCGCCCGCGCCCAGGCCATCCAGACCTCTGACGTCGACGACGTCGCCGCCCCGCAGCTCAGCGTGGTGCGCGCTCAGGAAGAGGAGCGATAGATGGATCCCGCAACCATCGCCGGTCTCGGCATCGCGGTCACCGCGATCGTCGCCGCGATCTTCATCGAGGGCTCGTCCCCGATGTCGATCCTCCTGCCGGCCCCCATGATCCTCGTCCTCGTCGGCACCCTCGGTGCGGCGATCGCCGGCGGCACCATGCGTGACGCCAAGAGCGCCGCCAAGGCCCTGCCCCGCGCGTTCACCGGCAAGCCCAAGGGCAGCGAGGAGGCCATCGCCACGATCGTCTCGCTCGCCGAGCGCGCCCGCCGCGAAGGCCTGCTCGCTCTCGAGGACTCCGCCAAGGACATCGACGACGACTTCCTGCGCGACGGCCTGCGCGGCGCGATCGACGGCACCGACCCCGAGGACCTGCGCGTGATCCTCGAGGACAAGATCGCCGCCAAGCGCGCCGCCGACCGCGTCGGCGCGAACTTCTACACCCAGATGGGTGGCTACGCCCCGACCATCGGCATCGTCGGCACCGTCGTGTCGCTCGTGCACGTGCTCGAGAACCTCTCGGAGCCCGAGAAGCTCGGCCACATGATCGCCGCGGCGTTCGTCGCGACCTTCTGGGGCATCGCGAGCGCCAACATCGCGTTCCTCCCGATCGGCAACCGCCTCAAGCGCCTCTCGGAGCTCGAGTGCGCGCAGATGGAGATCGTCGTCGAGGGCCTGCTGTCGGTGCAGGCGGGCGCCAACCCCCGCCTCGTCGGCGAGCGCCTGCGCAGCCTGGTCCCACCGGACCAGATGGAGAAGCCGGGCAAGAGCGACAAGGCCGCAGCATGAGCGCCGGGGGCGCCCGATGAGCGCCGGCGGGGGCCGTCGCCGCAAGGGCGGGCACGAGGAGGAGCACGAGAACCACGAGCGCTGGCTCGTGAGCTACTCCGACATGATGACCGTCCTCATGGCCCTGTTCGTCGTGCTCTACGCGATCAGCCAGGTGGACGTCGACAAGTACGAGGCCCTGCGCGGGTCCCTCGCCGCGGGCTTCAACGCGGAGAACCCCGCGGTCCTGCCCGACGGCGGTGGCGTCCTTCCCGAGGACAGCCAGGCGCCCAGCACGCAGATCATGCAGGACATCACGCCGGACGCCGCGGTGGGTGTCATGCCCGAGTCGGTCATCGGTGAGGGCGGACCCGACGCCGGGGCGGGCGACGCCGACGGCGCTGCGCTCGCCGCGGCCGAGGCGGAGTGGACCTCCCTGAACGAGGTGCGCGACATGGTCGCCGCAGCCCTCGCGAAGAAGGGCGCACGCGACTCGGTCGACTTCCGGATCACGGAGGAGGGTCTCGTGATCGGCATGATCACCTCCGACGTGTTCTTCGCCAGCGCGAGCAACGACCTGACGAAGACCTCGCGGGTGGTGGTCGACGCGATCGCCCCGCCGCTGCGCAAGATCCCGAACGGCCTCTCGATCGAGGGGCACGCCGACGTCGTCCCTACCGGGTCGCGCGAGAAGACCAACTGGGAGCTGTCCTCGGCCCGGGCCACGACCGTGCTGCGCCGCCTCGTGGAGCAGGGCGACATCAAGGCCACCCGGGTCTCGGCCGTCGGGTTCGGCGACGCGCAGCCCCTCATCAGCAAGACCGACCCCAAGTCCCTCGCGGCGAACCGCCGTGTCGACGTGGTGGTGCTCAGCAGCGCGCCCGAGCGCGTGCGCGAGCTCCTCCCCGTCGTCGAGCAGAGCAGGAGCTGACCATGGCCGTCATCGAGCAGCGAGTCGTCAACGAGCGACCCAAGATCGGCCCCCGCGGGGGCGGCGGTGCCGCGCGCCCCGAGCCCGAGGCCGAGGCCGTCGCCACCCCGAAGAAGTCGAAGAAGAAGCTCGTGGTGATCCTCGGCGTCGTCGTCGTGCTGGTCGCCGCGGCCGCCTACTACTTCCTCGTGCTCAGCAAGGCCGACGCCGCGGCGGAGCCCGTCGAGCCCGAGCCCGGTGCCGTGCACAAGGTCGAGGCGATGAGCATCAACCTGGCAGACGGACGCTACCTGCGCATCGCCGTCGGGCTGCAGCTCACCGTCGACGGCGGGGGCGACGGCCACGGCGGCGAGTTCGACGACTCCAAGGCCCGCAACGCGATCATCGACCTGTACTCGGGCCGCCCTGTCGCCGAGGTCGCGCCCGGCGAGGCCCGGGAGGCGCTGCGCCAGGAGCTGGCCGCGACCCTCGAGGAGAGCTACCACGGCGGGGTGATGGACGTCTATCTGATCGACTTCGTCACCCAGTAGCCGGGCTCGGCCCGGGCCGGCACGGAAGCCGGTCGTTCGCGGCGCCATGGAGGGCGCCACCTCGCCCGTCGACGCCCCCGCGACGACGGTGAACAACTGATGACGCGAATCGGACGATTCGCCGACTCATCGGTTCCTCATACCCGCAGGTGCGGGGCCGATCTTGTCCTCCGTGACGCCCCCCGACACCACGCGCTCCGCGAAGCCCGCCCGCTCCGAGGCCGAGGTCTACGACTTCCGGCGCCCCATGACGCTCGCGCGCGACCACGGCCGCGCGATCGAGATGGCGTCGGAGACCTTCGCCCGCCAGTGGGGCACGCACCTGACGTCGCGGATGCGCATCCTGTGCGGCGTCACGGTCGAGCAGGTCGTGATGCTCCCGTACGACGAGTACATCTCGACGCTGCCCGACCAGACCGCGATGTTCGTCGGCACGGCCGAGGACTCCCGCGCGACCGTCGTGCTGCAGCTGCCGCTCGAGACCACCATGATGTGGATCGACCTCCTGCTCGGCGGCCCTGGCCTCGACGGCGCCGTCGCCGCCCGCGAGCACACGGAGATCGAGACGTCGCTGCTGACGGACGTCGTCCAGGCCAACCTGCACGACCTGCGCTACGCGTTCGCCGCGGTGACGCCGCTCGACGTCAAGCTCAAGGGCCTGCAGTACAGCCCGCAGTTCGCCCAGCTGATCCCGGCCTCCGAGCCGGTCGTCGTGATCTCGTTCAGCGTCACGACCCGCGACCGCGTCGACACGGCGACCCTCATGGTCCCCGGCGACACGATGCTCGAGCAGCTGCGCGCCGGCGAGCAGGCCGACGAGCGCTCGCCGTCCGACCGCGCCGACGCCGAGGTCGCCCACCAGCGGGTGCTCGCCACGATGCAGACCGTCCCGGTCGACGTCAGCGTGCGGCTCAACCCCTTGACCATCAGCCCCAAGGACGTCGTGAACGTCCAGGTGGGCGAGGTCATCCTGCTCAACCACTCTGTGTCGCGCCCCCTCGAGGTGGTCGTCGACGACAGGGTCCTGGCCCACGCAGTCGCGGGGACCAGCGGACGACAGCTTGCGTGCCAGGTTGTGGACTTCGAGGAGAACGAACGATGAAGAAGACCCCGGCCGCCGCGGCCACCACGTCCGGACAGCCACTGCAGGCGGCGCTCGCAGCCGTGCAGCTGATCCCGTCGGAGGTGCCCCTGTCGGTGCGCGCCGCGACCGACGCGGACTCCTTCACGCCGGGCGACCCCGCCGTCGTCGCGACCTTCGTGGGTGGCGTCAGCGCCGACCTCGTCGTGATCGTCGACCAGTCGATCGACCAGGCGCTGCAGGGTGCTGCGGGTGCCGCCGGCGCCACGGTCTCGGTGTCCGACGCCCTGCGTCCCGCGCTGGAGGCCGCCGCTGCGACCCTCGGCCAGGGCGTCCTGTCCGACGTCCGCGTCGGCGAGGGCACCGAGGTCGCGATCCTCGCGGCGGACGAGACCGAGGTCTTCGCGCTCGAGGCCGCCGGTCAGGTGCACGGCTGGTTCGGCGTCCGGGTCCGCCCCGGGAGCCCGACGACGTCCGCCTCGACCGCCCGTTCCGCCAAGGCCTCGGGAGGGGCGACCATGCGCATGCTCTACGACGTCGAGATGACGCTCACCGCGGAGATCGGCCGCGCCAAGCTCCCGGTCCGCCAGGTCCTCGACCTGACGCCCGGCACGATCATCGAGCTGGACCGCGTCGCGGGCAGCCCCGCGGACCTCATGGTCAACGGCCGCCTCATCGCCCGCGGCGAGGTCGTCGTGATCGACGAGGACTACGGCCTGCGCGTCACCGAGATCGTGGAGCAGGGCGAGAACGCCTGATGGACATGGACACCGTGCTGATGGTCGCGCGCGCAGCGTTGTCGCTGGGCGCCGTCCTCGGCCTCATCTGGTGGGCGAACAAGCGTTTCGCCGACTCGGGGGGCGGCCGCAAGAAGGCCGCACGCCGCACGCCCGGCGGGATCGACGTCGTCGGCCGCCAGGGGCTGGGCCCCAAGGTGGGCCTCGCGCTGGTCGAGATCGACGGCAAGCGTCTGCTGCTCGGCGTGAGCGAGCACGGTGTCAACCTCCTGCACACGGGCGACGCCCCGGAGCCCGTCGAGGAGGCGCCGACGTCGCAGGTGCGCGAGACGATCGACCTGTCGGCCCTCGGGGGCGCGCTCGCGGCGGACGGTTCCCTCGTGGTGCCCGACGACGTCGCCTCCCTGGTCCCGGCGGTCGCCTCGGCGACCGAGCAGCGCGAGGAGCGCCCGGGCCCGCTGGCCGCGGGCGGCGTGCTCGACGGCTCGGTCTTGTCGCCCGCGACGTGGCGCCGGACGATCGGCGCCATCCAGGCGCGCACGGCCCGACGGTGATCGCCGCGGTGCCCCGCGGGCGAGCGTTCCTGCTCCTGCTCGCGGTCCTGACGATGCTCGCGGCCGGGTTGGTCACCGCCGCGCCGGCGCACGCCGCACCGGCCGTGGACGCCGTCGCCGTCGCCGACGTCGTGAGCGCGCTGCCCGCCGCGCCCGGTGACCCGACGCCCCCGACGGACCCGACCGCCCCCGACGACCCCGCCGGCGACCCCGGCCTGGTCTCGGTGCACATCGACGGCGACCAGGCGAAGCCCAGCGGCTCCATCACGGTGCTGCTGGCCATCACGGTCCTGTCCGTGGCGCCCGCGCTGCTGCTGATGATGACGAGCTTCACCAAGATCTTCGTCGTGCTGGGCCTGACCCGGAACGCCCTGGGCCTGACGACGGTCCCGCCCAACCAGGTGCTCGCCGGCCTCGCGCTGTTCCTCAGCCTGTTCATCATGGGCCCGGTGCTCACCGAGGTGAACGAGATCGCCCTGCAGCCCTACCTGGCCGGCACGATCGACTTCGGCGGCGCGTTCGAGCTCGCCCAGGCGCCCTTGCGCGAGTTCATGATGGGCGTCACCCGCGAGGACGACATCGCTCTGATGACGCGGATCTCGGAGAACCCCAACCCCGCGGACGCCGAGTCCGTGCCGCTGCTCACGCTCATCCCCGCCTTCATGCTCTCGGAGCTGCGCGCGGCGTTCATCATCGGGTTCGTCATCTTCGTGCCGTTCCTCGTGATCGACCTCGTCGTGTCCTCCGCCCTGATGAGCATGGGCATGATGATGCTCCCGCCCGTGATGATCTCGCTGCCCTTCAAGCTCCTGCTGTTCGTCCTCGTGGACGGCTGGGCGCTGATCATCACCTCTCTCGTGGGGACGTACACCTGATGGACACCACCGCCATCCTCGACATCGGGCTCCAGGCGATGCTCGTCGCCGCCAAGCTCGCCGCGCCGATCCTGCTGACCGCGCTGATCGTCGGGTTCTCCGTGTCGCTGATCCAGTCGATCACCCAGATCCAGGAGGTGACGCTGTCGTTCGTGCCCAAGGCCATCGCCGTCGCCCTCGCCCTCCTGATCAGCGGGCACTGGATGATCTCCGAGATCGTCGCGTTCACCACCGGGCTGTACGAGCGGATCCCCGCGCTCCTCGGCGGCGGCTGATGACCCTGTCGATCGCCCTCGGCACGCTCGAGACCGTCATGCTCGCGGGCGTGCGGATCGTCGCGTTCCTGGTGATCGCGCCGCCGTTCAACCACAAGGCGATCCCGGCGCAGGTCAAGGTCATGCTCGCGCTGGGCCTCGCGATCGCGGTCGCCCCGACGCTCGAGGCCACGCCGTCGTCGTCGACGCCCGCCTACGTCGGCCTGCTCGTCATGCAGGTGGTGATCGGTGCTGCGCTGGGCTTCCTCGTGTCGCTCGTGTTCTCGGCGGTCTCGGCCGCCGGCTCGCTGATCGACCTGTCGGGGGGCTTCCAGATGGCGCAGGGCTTCGACCCGGGCTCGATGGTCAACGGCGCGCAGTTCGCGCGGCTGTTCCACATGACCGCGCTCGTGCTGCTGTTCGCGTCGGGCGCCTACCAGATCGTCCTCGGCGGCCTCGCCCGCACGTTCGACGCCCTGCCGATCGGTGAGGCGCTGAACTTCGCGGCCCTGGGGGAGACCCTCACGGCCGCGCTGACCGGCATGTTCGTGGCGGCCCTGCAGATCGCCGGCCCGCTCGTCGTCGTGCTCTTCCTCGCCGACGCCGCGCTCGGCCTGATCACGCGCGTCGCCCCGGCGCTCAACGCGTTCGTGCTCGGGTTCCCGCTGAAGATCTACCTCACGCTCACGCTCGGGGTGTTCGTGTTCCTCGCGCTGCCGCACGTCGTGGAGTCCCTCACGGGGACCGCGGTGGGCGCGATGCTCGGCCTGGCCGGGGGCGGCTGATGGCCGAGGGCGGGCAGGAGAAGACCGAGCAGGCCACACCGCAGCGGATGAAGAAGGTCCGCGCGGAGGGTGGCCTGTCGAAGTCGCAGGACCTCAGCGCGTGGCTCGGCGTCGGCGCGGCCGTGGTGATGATGCCGATGACGCTCGACCGGGGCATCGCCGCGGCCCGCGAGCAGCTCGACGTGATCCGCGACGTCATCGCCTCGCCCGAGCCTGCGCTCGCGCTGCAGGCGCTGAGCGGCGGGCTCGGCTCGGTGCTGGTGACCCTCGGGCCGATGCTGGCCGCCGTCGTCGTCGCCGCGATCGTCGCCAACGCCGCCCAGGGCGGCGTGCACATCGCGACAAAGAAGCTCAAGCCGACGTTCAAGCAGTTCAACCTCGTCAAGGGCCTCAAGCGGACCTTCGGGGGTCAGGCCCTGTGGCAGGGCGTCAAGGCGCTGCTCAAGACGGCGGTCGTCGGCGGCGTGCTGTACATCGCGGTGCAGGACCTCATCCCGGCGCTGATGACGGCGGGCGGGATGTCGATCTCGTCGATCATCACCGTCGCCGGCGGGGGCTTGCGGGCGCTGCTGATCTGGGCCGTCGTCGCGGGCATCGTGCTCGCAATCATCGACGTGCTCGTCGTGATCAAGCGGAACCGCAAGCAGACCAAGATGTCCAAGAAGGAGGTCATGGACGAGCACAAGCAGTCGGAGGGCGACCCGCAGATGAAGGGCGCCCGCCGCTCGCGCCAGCTCGCCGCGAGCCGCAACCGCATGCTCGGCGCGGTCGCGGACGCCGACGTCGTCGTCGTGAACCCCACCCACGTGGCCGTCGCCCTGCGGTACGAGCCCGGCAAGGGCGCGCCGCGGGTGGTTGCGACCGGCAAGGGGCACGTGGCCACGCGCATCCGCGAGGAGGCGGCCGCGCACCACGTCACGATGATCGCCGACGTCCCCCTGGCCCGCGCGATCCACGGCGCCTGCAAGCCCGGCGACGAGATCCCCGCGGAGCTGTTCATGGCGGTCGCGCAGGTGCTCGCGTTCGTGATGTCGCTCAAGCGGCGCGGCTCCGGCCAGGGCAAGTTCACGATGCCGCGCCCCGTCGAGGTGCCCCCGGTGCCCGACGCCGCGACGCGCGCCCGCCAGGCCCGCGAGGCCCGAGCCCGAGCCCGAGCCCAGGCGATGGCCGCATGACTGCCCCCCACCCCGCCCCCACCCCCCACCAGGACCCCTCCGCTGAGTGCGTGATTTTGGCGGTCAAATCGGTCAGAAACACCGCCAGAAAGACGCACTCACGGGGGTGGGCGGTCGATGGGAGGGGTGCGGCGCGCAAGACGGTCGGTGCAGGTCAGAGGATTCAGGACAGCTGGAGGACGTGTTGAAGAAGGTCGGACTCGGCGGGCTCGCCGTCCCTCTCGGGGTCGTCGGCATCGTCATGCTGCTCGTCGTGCCGCTGCCCGCAGCGCTGCTCGACGTCCTGATCGTCGTCAACGTCACGTTCTCCCTGGTCATCCTGCTGACCAGCATGTACGCCAAGCGCCCGCTCGACTTCTCGGTGTTCCCCTCGCTGCTGCTGATCGCCACGCTGTTCCGGCTCGGCCTCAACGTCGCCTCGACGCGGCTGGTGCTGCGCGACGGCTACGCGGGCGAGGTCATCAACGCGTTCGGCCACTTCGTGGTCGGCGGCTCGCTGATCATCGGTCTCGTCATCTTCCTGATCCTCGTGGTCATCCAGTTCGTCGTCATCACCAACGGTGCGGGGCGTGTGGCCGAGGTCGGCGCCCGGTTCACGCTCGACGCGATGCCCGGCAAGCAGATGGCGATCGACGCCGACCTCAACGCCGGCCTGATCACCGAGGAGCAGGCGCGCAACCGCCGCGCGGAGATCTCCGCGGAGGCCGACTTCTACGGCGCGATGGACGGTGGCTCCAAGTTCGTCAAGGGCGACGCGATCGCCGGCATCGTCATCACCCTGATCAACCTCGTGGGCGGCTTCGCGATCGGCATGGCCCAGCGCGGCATGAACGCCGGCGAGGCCATCGAGACCTACGCGATGCTGACGATCGGCGACGGCCTGGTCACCCAGATCCCCGCGCTGCTGCTCAGCACCGCGACCGGCCTGATCGTCACCCGCGCGACCGCCGAGGACGACCTCGGCACCGCCGCGAGCAAGCAGCTCACGCAGTCGCGCACCGCGCTGGTCATCGCCGGCGTCGCCTCGATCGGCCTCGGCCTGCTGCCCGGCATCCCCAAGCTACCGTTCTTCCTGGTGGGCATCGGCCTGCTCATCGCCGCGCAGCAGGTCAAGACGCGCGACGCCAAGGCTGCGGCCGACGCCGAGCTCGTCGCCGTCGAGGACACCGCCGCCGCCCGCCCGGACGCGACCGAGCAGCTGATCGAGGAGATGCGCGTGCACGCCCTCGAGATCCAGCTCTCCCCGGACCTCGTGGACCTGGTCCGCCCCGGGGCCGACGACGACCTCCTCGGCCGGATCCGCCAGCTGCGCCGCAAGATCGCGCTCGAGCTCGGCATGGTGGTACCGCCGGTGCGCACCCGCGACTCGGTCGAGCTGCCGCTGGCCACGTACGTGCTGCGGGTCGCCGGCGTCGAGGTCGGCCGCGGCACCCTGCCTGCGGGCCGCGTCCTGGCGCTCGGGGACGACCTCGCGTCGCTGCCCGGAGAGGAGAGCCGCGAGCCCGTGTTCGGCCTGTCGTCCAAGTGGGTGCCCGCCGAGCTGCGCTTCGCTGCCGAGATGGCCGGGGCGACCGTCGTCGACCGGGTCTCGGTCCTGATCACGCACCTGAGCAACGTCGTCACCCAGCACGCTGACCGCCTGCTGTCCCGCGAGGACGTCCGCGTCCTGACCGAGGGCGTCAAGGCCGTCAACCCGTCCGCGGTCGAGGAGCTCGTGCCCGGGCTGCTCAGCCTCGGCGAGGTGCAGCGCGTGCTGCAGGGACTGCTCACGGAGGGCGTGCCGATCCGCGACCTGTCGCGCATCTACGAGGCCCTGACGCTGCGGGCGAAGAGCTCGACGGCGCCCGACGGCCTGATCGAGGCCGCCCGCCAGGCCCTCGCGCCCACGCTCACGGCCCAGCACGCCCGCGACGGGGTGCTGCGTGTCCTCACGCTCGACCCGACGCTCGAGCACGCGCTGCTCGAGGGCCTGCACCCGACCGAGGGTGGGAGCCAGATCCTGCTCGACCCGTCGCGGCTCGAGGCGATGATGCGTTCCTTCGGGGCGCTGCGCACCGACGCGGAGAACCGGGGCTGGACGCCCGTGCTGGTCTGCGCCCCGGCGCTGCGCTCCGCGCTGCACCACCTGGTGGCCATGCAGCACGGCGAGAGCCCCGTGCTCTCGTACTCTGAGGTGACGGGTTCAGGCCTGCGGGTCGAGACGGTGGGAGTGGTGCGCGATGCCGAGGCAATTGCTGCTTGAGGGTAGCGACCTCGACGCGCTCGTGCGTCAGGCCCGGGCCGAGCTCGGCCCGGGCGTGAAGGTGGTCAAGGCCGAGCGCGTGCGCGAGGGCGGCTTCGGGGGGTTCTTCGCCAAGGAGCGCTTCGAGCTCACGGTCGAGGTGCCCGACGACGTCCCGGCGCGCGGCGGAGCGGTGCGCGGCCAGGCGGGGGGCATCGACGCGCTGCTTGCTGCGGCCGACGCCGCTGACGTCAGCGGGCACGGCGTGGGCGGGGTTCCCGGTGCTCGCGGGCCCGCGGACGCGTTCGCGTCGGTGCTCGACTCGGTGCGTCAGCTCGCGCAGGGCATCGACGTCGGGGTCGGCGGGCCTGCCTCGCCGGTGCCGCCGGTCGCCCCGCGGCGCTCGGCGGCCGAGGCGGCCGACGACGTGATCGACGTCGTCGAGCTGGGCGAGGTGCCCGTGTCGGTCGCGCCCGCGCCCGCGGCGGTGCAGCCGCCCGCGGCGGCGCCGGCCAAGCCCCGGGCCAAGCAGAAGACCCAGCAGCCCAAGCTCCAGCAGCCCGCGGCGGAGCCGGCCGGCGGCGACGACGTCCGGTTCACCGCGATGCACGCGACCGTCGTGACGTCCCGCCGCGGCGCGACCGCCGACGAGCTCGCGACGATCGGCATGCCCGACGCGCTCGTGGCCGCGCTGCGCTCGCGGGTGCCGTCGGGCACCCGCTTCACGCTCTCGGAGGTGCTCTCCCAGGTGCCGCGCGCCCCGGAGGTGCTGCGCCGGCCCGGGAGCGTCGTCGTCGTCTCGGGGAAGGGCACGGCAGCGACGGAGGCCGCCCACGTGGTGGCGCGGCGCATGGGCCTGACCGACGACCGCATCGCGCTGGCCGGGGAGTTCGCCGCGGGGGCCAAGCACCAGTGGGTCACGACGCCCGCGACCGCGCGCCGGCTCGCCGAGGAGGCGCGCAGGAGCGGTGAGCCGCTGCTCGTCGCGCTGACGGTGGGCGCGGGCAGGTTCGACGAGGCCGAGGCAGCCGACCTGGTCGGCGCGCTGCAGCCGGACCAGGTGTGGGCGGCCGTCGATGCCGACCGGGCGCCCGAGGACACGCGGCGCTGGATCGCGGCTCTCGAGCGCACGCGTCCGGTCGACGCGCTCGCGGCGCGGGGGGTGGCCGAGACGTCCCGGCCCGGAAGCATCCTGACGCTCGGCGTACCCGTCGGTCTGCTCGACGGTCTGGTCGCCTCGGCGCCCGTCTGGGCCGCGATGCTGAGCGAGCGGCTCGATGATCCCGTGTGGGACTGAGGTAGTCTCGGCCCATGCTGGTGCTGAGTCGGAAGGTCGGGGAGAAGCTCCTCATTGGCGACGACATCGTCGTGACCATCATCGACTCGCGCGGTGACGGAGTCCGGATCGGGATCGACGCGCCCCGGTCCATGAAGGTCCACCGCGCCGAGGTCATCGAGGCCGTGCGCGAGGCGAACCGCGAGGCCACCGACGCGGACGACGCCGCTGAGCAGCGCCTGCGGGACCTGCTCAGCCGCCGCGACGCGGACACCCCGGAGCCCCCTGCGCCCGGGACCCCGCCGGCCACTGACGCCTGACCGGGTCGCCACTAACTTCACCCGCACCGCCTCCTGCGCGCTCCACGCGCGGTCGAGTGCCCTGTTTCTGCGGTCGAGTGCCCCGAATCAACCGGCATGTCGGACATGCGGCGGCAGTCCTGGCGCACTCGATCATCGGAATCCGGGTGTGCGCGGCTGGGTGCGGCTCATATCGTGCGCGAACGCGCCGATATCTCTGGTGACGAGGCCTGACGGCCTCGCCTGGAGAGAGGGAATGCCATGGATGGCGTTGACGAGATCGTTCGTGAGTTTCTCATCGAGAGCTACGAGAACCTGGACCAGCTGGACCAGGACCTCATCGCGCTCGAGGGCAACCCGACGTCGCGGGACCTGCTGAGCAGCATCTTCCGCACGATCCACACGATCAAGGGCACGAGCGGGTTCCTCGCGTTCGCGAAGCTCGAGGCCGTGACCCACGTGGGCGAGAGCCTCCTCGTCGAGCTGCGTGACGGGCGCCGCCACATGGACCAGCGGACCACCGACGTCCTGCTCGCCATGGTCGACACCGTCCGCCTCATCCTCACGTCCATCGAGCAGCAGGGGTCCGAGGACGCCGTAGCGACCGACGACGTCGTCGCCCGCATCCAGCGCACGCTGGACAACGTTCCCGAGCCCGACGACGCCCCCGCCGCCGCGCCCGTGGCCGAGCCCGCCGCCGTCGAGACCGAGCCGGCCCCCGCCGCGCCGGCGAACAAGAAGGTCCGCGCGAAGACGACGGACACGTCCCCGACCGAGGAGGCCGCCGTCGTGGCTGCGCCCAAGAAGATCGTTCCCCGTCGCCGCGCCGCTGCGGCGACCCCGGGGGAGACCGCCCCGAGCGTCACCGCTCCGGTCGAGCCCACCGCCGTCGAGCCCACTGCGGTCGAGACCACCGCCGTCGAGCCCGACGTCGCCCCGGCGGCGCCCGTCGCCCCGGCGCCCCCCGCGGCAACACAGCCGGCGCCGACGGCCACGCCCGCGAGCGCCCCGGCAGCCCCGGCCGCGGCCGAGCAGTCCCAGGCCGTGCGGTCGTCGAGCGACTCCTCGATCCGCGTCGACGTCGACCTGCTCGACGAGCTGATGCGCCAGGTGGGCGAGCTCGTGCTCGTCCGCAACCAGATCGCCCAGCTCGCCGGTCCTGACGCGAACCCGGACCTCACGCGGTCCTCGCAGCGCCTGTCCCTGATCGCGACCGAGCTGCAGGAGGGCGTCATGAAGACGCGCATGCAGCCGATCGACCACATCTGGAACAAGATGCCGCGCATCGTGCGCGACCTCGCGTCGGGGTTCAAGAAGCAGGTCGAGCTGGAGATGATCGGTGGCGACACCGAGCTCGACCGCAGCCTGCTGGAGTCCGTCAAGGACCCGCTCACGCACCTGGTGCGCAACGCGGTCGACCACGGCATCGAGATGCCGGACGTCCGCGAGGCCGCGGGCAAGACGCCGGCGGGCACGCTGACGCTGCGTGCCTACCACGCCGGTGGCCAGGTCATCGTCGAGGTGCGCGACAACGGCAAGGGCATGGACCCCGACGTGATCGCGGCCAAGGCGCTCGAGCGCGGCCTGCGCACGTCGGAGCAGCTCGACGCGATGTCGACCGCCGAGATCCTCAACATGGTCTTCCTGCCCGGCTTCTCGACGGCGGCTGTGGTCACCAACGTGTCCGGCCGTGGCGTGGGCATGGACGTCGTCCGCAGCAACATCGAGTCGATCGGTGGCCAGGTCGAGGTCGAGTCGGAGAAGGGCTCGGGCACCGTCTGGCGCCTGCGCATCCCGCTCACCCTCGCGATCATGCCGGCGCTGACCGTGGCGTCGGGCCAGGAGATCTACGCGATCCCCCAGGTGAACCTCCTCGAGCTCGTCGCGCTCGACACCACGCGCACCGCCGAGGCGATCGAGCTGATCAACTCCGCCGAGGTGTACCGCCTGCGCGGCGACCTGCTGCCGCTCGTCCGGCTCACCGACGTCCTCGGCACCACGAGCGACCGCGACGGCTCGATGGTCATCGCCGTGCTGCGGGCGGACAACCAGCGGTTCGGCCTCGTCGTCGACCGCGTGCTGAACAACGAGGAGATCGTCGTCAAGCCGCTCGCCTCGCAGCTCAAGGGCACGGGCACGTACGCGGGCGCCACCCTCATGGGAGACGGCCGCGTGGCGCTGATCCTGGACGTCCAGGCGATCGCGCGCCGGTCGCTCGTCGGCGAGATCGGCGACGTCGCGGCCGACGCCGCCCGCGCGCAGGCGGTCCAGGAGGTCGACGGCGAGGACCTGCTCGTCGTGGGCATCGGCGACGGGCGCCGGGCGGCGATCCCGCTCGAGGCCGTCACGCGCCTCGAGCAGATCTCCACCGACCGGATCGAGATCCTCGGCAACCGCGAGGTGCTCCAGTACCGCGGGGCGATCCTGCCGGTCATGCGGCTGCCCGAGGCCCTGGGGGCGATGGGCAACCACGCGGCCACCGAGCTGCCGATGGTCGTCTTCAGCCGCGGCAACCACAACGTCGCGATGGTCGTCGGGGAGATCCTCGAGATCGCCAACGACCGCGGCGCCGAGCGCCGCCCGAGCGACGCCTACGGCAGCACGGGCCTCGTGGTCCTCGGCGGTCGCGTCACCGAGGTCGTCGACCTCCACACGCTCCTGCAGTCGGCAGACCCCGACTACTTCGAGGAGGACTTCGACTCCGAGTCCTTCCTCGCCTCCTTCGACGCAGGGATGGTGCACGCCTGATGGCTGGCCAGTACGTGACCTTCAAGATCGCCGACGCCACCTACGGCGTCCCCGTGATGCACGTCCAGGAGACCCTGGGACACCAGGCGCGCACGTTCGTGCCGCAGGCGCCCCGCGGGGTCGCCGGGCTCGTGAACCTGCGCGGCCAGGTCGTCCTGACGCTCGACCTGCGCCCCCGGCTGGGTCTGCCGGCCCTGCCGCCCGAGGCGGAGCCGATGATGGTCGTCGTCGAGGTCGACGGGGAGGCCGTCAGCCTTCTGGTCGACTCCGTGGGCGAGGTCCTCGAGGTCGCCGACGCGCAGTTCGAGGGCGTGCCCGACACCCTCGACCCGGCGGTGCGCGACCTGATCGTCGGCGTCTACAAGCTCGAGCAGGGTCTCCTGCTCGCGCTCGACATCCGGGCCGCGGCCGCGGTCACGGTCTGAGCCGTACTCGTCGAAGGAGACGACAGATGGCTGTGCGACTCCCGGTCCTGCGCGGCCGGACCGTCACCCTCGGCAAGCGCCTGGCCCTGATGATCGGCGTGGGCGCGCTGACCGCCGTGCTCGTCGGCGGTGTTGCCGTCGGCCTGATGAACCAGCTGAGCGCCAAGGCGCGGGTGGTGCACGACGTCTCGGAGGACCTGCAGCTCCCGCTCGGCGAGCTCGTCGAGGCGCAGCTCGAGGGCCGGCTCGCGGTGGCCCAGATCGCTGCGGCGACCGACCAGAACTCGAAGGACATGTGGGCGGGGCGGCTGGCGGAGAGCGACGCCGAGGTCGACGCGCTGCTCGCACACGTCGGGACCTTCGTCGGCCAGCTGATCCCGTACGAGCAGCTGGTGATGAACACCGGCTCGTACCGTTCCGTGCGCGACGAGAAGATGATCCCGATCGCGATGGAGTCCGGCAACGGCTCCAACTACTCGCTCTTCCTCAAGAGCACGCTGCAGCCGGCGATCGACCAGTACCTCGCGGACATCGACGCGCTGCAGGCCGATGCGCAGGCGTACGCGGCCTCGGCGCTCGACGAGGCCGACGCCGCCGCGCGCCAGGGCATGATCGTCACCCTGGTCGTGCTGCTCGCGGGCATCACCGCCGCGGTCCTCCTGGGCGCCCAGGTCTCACGCCGGATCAAGCGTTCGGTCGCGGGCCTGCAGGGCTCGCTCAACGCCATGGCGGGCGGCGACCTCACGCAGGACGCCCCGCTGTACTCGCGCGACGAGCTCGCCCAGGCGGGCGAGGCCCTCAACACGGCGCGTGTCGCGCTCGCGGAGATGCTCGCGGGCGTCTCGGCGAGCTCGACGACGGTCGCCGGCACCGCGGACCAGCTGGCGTCGTCGGGGGAGCGGGTCGCGTCCGGCACCGAGGAGACCAGCGCCCAGGCGGGCGTGGTCGCCGCCGCCGCGGAGCAGGTCTCGCGCAACGTGCAGACGGCCGCCGCCGGCGCGGAGCAGATGGGTGCCTCGATCCGCGAGATCGCGCAGAACGCGGCGCAGGCCGCGCGGGTCGCCTCGCAGGCCACCGGTGTCGCGGCGTCCACGAGCGAGACGGTCGCCCGGTTGGGCACGTCGAGCCAGGAGATCGGTGATGTGGTCAAGGCGATCACGTCGATCGCGGAGCAGACGAACCTGCTGGCCCTGAACGCCACGATCGAGGCCGCCCGCGCCGGCGAGGCGGGCAAGGGCTTCGCCGTCGTCGCCTCGGAGGTCAAGGACCTCGCGCAGGAGACCGCGCGGGCCACGGAGGACATCGCGCGCCGCGTGGAGGCCATCCAGGCCGACACCGCCGGGGCCGTGACCGCGATCAGCGAGATCAGCGCCATCATCGCCTCGATCAACGACTACCAGCTGACGATCGCCTCCGCGGTCGAGGAGCAGACCGCGACCACGAACGAGATGTCGCGCGCGGTGGCCGAGGCCGCCACGGGCTCCAACGAGATCGCGACCAACATCACGGGCGTCGCGAGCGTCGCCGCCCAGTCCAGCCGCACGGTCGCCGAGATGGGCGACTCCGTCGCCGAGCTCGCACGCCTGTCCGCCGACCTGCGCACGCGGGTCGACGCCTTCACCTTCTAGCAGCTGAACCACTTAGCAGAACGAGGCATCCCATGGCTCACATGACCACCCCAACCACCGCCACCGCGCCCACCGTGCGCAAGGCCAGCATCGCCGGCCGCAACTGGCAGAACGTAGCGACGCCGTCGCTCGCGATGCTCGCCGTCTACATCCTGGGTGTGGTCGCACTCTCCGGCGTCGCCAAGGCCGACGTGCCCGACGACGTCGCCGCGGACGCGCGCTCGATGATCTGGATCATGACGGCCCTCATCGTCGTCGCGTTCTTCATCGGCCTGGTGATCGCCAAGCGCAACGGCAACGCGATGCGCCGCGCGATCACCGCCCTCAACGTCTCGCTCGAGGCGATGTCGCGTGCCGACCTCTCGGTCGAGGCGCCCGTGTACTCCGGCGACGAGCTCGGCCGTGCGGCCGCCGACCTGAACAAGGCGCGCGGAGCGCTCGCCGAGATGTTCGGTGCGCTCACCGCGACGACCGGCGCGATCAGCGTCTCGGCCGGCGAGCTCGCCGGGTCGAACGGCGAGGTCAGCGCGAGCGCGGACGAGACCAGCGCGCAGGCTGGCGTGGTGGCCGCCGCGGCGGAGCAGGTGTCGCGCAACGTGCAGACGGCGGCCGCCGGCGCGGAGCAGATGGGCGCCTCGATCCGGGAGATCGCCCAGAACGCGGCCGAGGCCGCCCGGGTGGCCGCGCAGGCCACGGGCGTCGCGCAGAGCACGAGCGACACGGTGGCGCGCCTGGGGACCTCCAGCCAGGAGATCGGCACGGTCGTCAAGGCGATCACGAGCATCGCGGAGCAGACGAACCTGCTGGCCCTGAACGCCACGATCGAGGCCGCCCGGGCCGGCGAGGCGGGCAAGGGCTTCGCCGTCGTCGCCTCGGAGGTCAAGGACCTCGCGCAGGAGACCGCGCGGGCCACGGAGGACATCGCGCGCCGCGTGGAGGCCATCCAGGCCGACACCGCGGGCGCCGTCTCCGCGATCAGCGAGATCAGCGAGATCATCGCCTCGATCAACGACTACCAGCTGACGATCGCCTCGGCGGTCGAGGAGCAGACGGCCACGACCAACGAGATGTCGCGCTCCGTGGCCGAGGCCGCGACCGGCACCGGCGAGATCGCCACGAACATCACCGGCGTCGCCGAGGCCGCGAGCAAGTCCACCGAGACGGTGACGCAGATGGGCGGCGCGGTGCACGAGCTGTCCCGCCTCGCCGAGGACCTGCGGGTCCGCGTCGCGCAGTTCACGATCTGACATGCTCGCTCACCGCAGCATCGGCGTCCGCCTCGGCCTGGCGTTCGCGCTCGTGAACGTCCTGGTGCTCGCCTCCGGCGGGATCGGGATCCTCGCCGTGCAGCAGCAGGCGCACTTGTCCGACCAGGTGCGCCTGACGTCCGGGGTGCTGCGTGACGCGGAGGCCGCGCGCTTCCAGATTGCCGACATGACGCGCTGGCAGTCGCTGGTGGTGGCCGACGGCGCGGTGAACGGCAAGGACGCGGCCCTCGACGGGCAGAACCGCAAGACGTTCGTCGCGCGCAAGAAGGAGGTGCTCGCCTGGCTCGAGGGGGTGGACATGTCCCGGATGACGGCCGACGAGGCTGCGATGTTCGCGACGATGAAGGCCGAGTGGGACAACTTCTACAAGTGGGACTCCGGCGTCGTCGCCTGGCTCGTGCTGGGCTCCGCCAGCTCGTATGCCGAGGCGCTCGAGTCGCTGAACAGCGGTCCGGCCAGCCAGGCGTACCGCACGATCTCGAGCCTGGCCGACCAGCTCCAGGACTCGGCCGAGCAGCGGTCGCTCGACCTGCTGGCCGAGCAGGAGCAGGCCCAGGGCACGGCGCGCGTGATGCTGCTCGTCGCCGCGGTCCTGGCGACGATCGCGGCCGCGCTGCTGGCCGTCGCCGTGACGCGGTCGGTGGTCCGCCCGCTCACCAGGATTCGCGACGTCGCTGACGCGATCGTCGCGCACGACCTCACGAGGGAGACCGGCATGACGACGCGCGACGAGCTGGGGCGGACGGGAGCCGCGGTGGACCAGGCCGCGCAGACGCTGCGCGAGCTGGTCGGCGCCGTGCGGCGCTCGGCCGCGGTGGTGAGCGAGTCTGCCGACCAGCTGGGCGAGATCAACGCGTCCGTGGCGCAGGCGGCCCGCGGCACCAGCGAGCAGGCGGTCGTCGTCGCCGACGCCGCCGAGCAGCTCTCCCACAACGTCGCCTCCGCCGCGGCGGGAGCCGAGGAGATGGGCAGCTCGATCCGAGAGATCTCCCGCAGCGCCGCGGAGGCGTCCGGGGTGGCCGAGTCCGCCGTGCAGTTCTCCGAGACGACTGCGCAGACGGTCCGGGCGCTCGGCGCGGCGAGCGAGGAGATCGGCGACGTCGTGAAGGTGATCACCGCGATCTCCGCGCAGACCAACCTGCTCGCCCTCAACGCGACGATCGAGGCGGCGCGCGCGGGGGAGGCGGGCCGCGGGTTCGCCGTCGTGGCGACCGAGGTCAAGGAGCTCGCCGCGGAGTCGGGCCGGGCGGCCGAGGAGATCACCGTCCGGATCGCCGAGGTGCAGTCCCGGACCGGGGCTGCCGTCGCAGCGATCGCGGAGATCGCGACCATCATCGGCTCGATCAGCGACTTCCAGGCGACGATCGCCGCGGCGGTCGAGGAGCAGACGGCGACCACGGGCGAGATGTCCCGCTCGGTGACGCTCGCCGCGTCCGGCTCGGGGGAGATCGCGCACGGCATCTCGAGCGTGGCCGCCGCCGCGGGCAGCTCGGACGAGACGGTCGCCGCGATGGGCGGCACGGTGGCCGACCTCGCTCGGCTGGCGACGCAGCTGCGTGACGAGGTCGATGCCTACCGGGTGTAGCGGACCGGGACCGCAGTCCTACTGAACCGCAGGATCCTGCCGATAGGACGAGGGACAGGATGTCACCTCACCACGTCAGGACGACCAACGATGAGACGCACGTACCTCGGCGCTGCCCTGGCGGCAGCGCTCGTGCTCCCGCTCGCGGCATGCACCGCGGACGCACCCACCAGCCGGGTGGGCGTGTTCATGCCGACCGACGCGGAAGAGGCGTGGGTGGTGCGGGGCAACGCGCTCAAGACGCAGCTGGAGCTGCTCGACCACGAGGTCGAGCTGTACTTCGCGCAGGACGACGTCGCCACGCAGGTCTCGCAGCTCGACGCCGAGCTCGCCGCGGGCGCGGACCTCCTCATCGTCGGCTCGATCGACGGCTCCGCGCTCGGGGCGCCGCTGGCGACCGCCGCGGCCGACGGCGTGCCGGTCATCGCCTACGACCGGCTCATCACGGGCACCGCGGACATCGACTACTACGCGACCTTCGACAACCAGAAGGTCGGGCTGCAGCAGGGCACGAGCCTGCTGCAGGGGCTCGGGGTGCTCGACGAGCTCGGGCAGCCCACAGGCGTCGCCGGGCCGTTCTCGATCGAGGTCTTCGCCGGCTCGCCGGACGACAACAACGCGTCCCTGTTCTTCGAGGGCGCGATGAGCGTCCTGGAGCCGTACCTGAGCGACGGGACCCTCGTCGTCGGCTCGGGTGAGACGGCGTTCGAGACGGTCGCCACCCCCGGCTGGGACGGCGAGACCGCCGGCGCCCGCATGGAAGAGCTGCTGAGCAAGCACTACGGTGCGGGCACGCGGGTCGACGCCGTGCTCTCTCCCAACGACACGCTCGCCGAGAACATCCTCGCCAAGGCCGAGGCCGCCGGGTACGGCACCGACGCCCAGCCGTGGCCCGTCGTCACCGGCCAGGACGCCCAGCTCGGCGCCGCGCGCCTGATCCGCGACGGCGCGCAGACCTCCACGATCTTCAAGGACTCGGCGCTCCTCGCCGAGGTCGTCGTGACCATGGGCGACGCGCTCCTCAAGGGCCACGAGCCCGAGACGAACGACGTCGTGACCTACGACAACGGCGCCAAGGTCGTCGCGACCTACGTGCTGCCGCCCGTGCTCGTCACCCAGGACAACTACGAGGCCCTGCTGCTCGACTCGGGCTTCCTCGACAAGGCGGAACTCTGATGAACACCTCCTGGTTCTGGAACCGCCCCGTCGGCGTGAAGATCCTGGCCGCGGCCTTCGTGCTCCTCGGCGTCTTCGCCCTCGTCGGCGGGTCGGGTGCCGTCGCGCTGGTGCGCGCCGAGTCGAACATGAAGGAGCTCAACGTCCTCACGGGCGAACTCAAGACGAGTCTCGGCGACCTCCGCGCCGCCGTCGAGACCAGCAACCTGCTGGTGCGCCGCGCCGCGGGAGCGACCGACGAGGGTGCGCGCGCGCAGTACCTGACGTCGTCGGACTGGAACGACCGCGACGTCGCCCGGCTGATCGAGTCGGTGAGCAGCTACGGGCAGTCGGACACCCAGCAGTGGCGTGACTTCGTCGCCCGCTGGAACGCCTGGACGACCTACCGTGACGCCGTCCTGCGCCCGCTCGCCGAGGCGGGCGACGCCGTCGGCGTCGAGGCTGCCATGGGTGCGGACGTCGCGGCCGACCCGGACCGCACCGGGCGGGCCCTCGTGCTCGCCCAGGCGCAGATCGACGTGCAGGTCGGCCAGCTGCTCGCCGCCGCCCAGCAGGAGATCCGCACCATGATCGTCGTGCTGGCGGTCGGCTTCGTGGTCGGCACCGCGGTCTCGCTCGCCCTGACCGGGCTCGTGGTGCGCCGCATCACCCGCGACGTCGCGGCCGTCCGGACCTCGCTCGAGGTCCTCGCGACCGGCGACCTCACGCACGACGTCACCGCGTCCAGCGAGGACGAGCTCGGCCAGATGGCGCACGCGTACAACACGGCCCAGGAGCAGCTGCGTGACGTGCTCACCCACGTCGTCGAGAACGCTCGCGTGGTTGCCGCGTCGGCGGAGCAGCTCTCCGGCGCCAACACCCACGTGTCCTCCGTAGCCGAGGAGACCTCCGCCCAGGCGGGCGTCGTCGCCGCGGCTGCGGAGGAGGTCTCGCGCAACGTGCAGTCCGCCGCCGCCGGTGCGGAGGAGATGGGCGCGTCGATCCGCGAGATCGCGCAGAACGCGGCCGAGGCCGCCCGCGTCGCGGCGCAGGCCGTGCAGATCTCGGGGGCGACGGCGGTCACGATCGGCGCGCTCGGGGCGTCCAGCCAGGAGATCGGCAACGTCGTCAAGGCGATCACGTCGATCGCCGAGCAGACGAACCTGCTGGCGCTGAACGCGACCATCGAGGCGGCGCGCGCCGGCGAGGCCGGCAAGGGCTTCGCGGTCGTCGCGTCCGAGGTCAAGGACCTCGCGGGTGAGTCCGCCCGGGCCGCGGAGGACATCGCTCGCCGGATCGCCGACGTGCAGTCCCAGACGGCGTCCGCCGTGCACGCGATCGAGCAGATCACCGAGGTCATCTCCTCGATCAACGACTTCCAGATGACGATCGCCTCGGCGGTCGAGGAGCAGACGGCGACCACCAACGAGATGTCCCGCTCCGTGGCCCAGGCCGCGGACGGCTCGGGCGACATCGCCACCAACATCACCGGCGTCGCCGAGTCCGCCCAGTCCTCGAGCGCCACCGTCACGCAGATGAGCGACGCCGTCGCCGAGCTCGTGGCCGTGGCCGACGGCCTGCGCCAGAAGGTCTCGACCTTCACGATCTGAGCCCGCCGACGCCGTCGGCGCGCGACCGTACCCACCCACCGCACCGCCCACTCGCACCAGGAAGGAGGCGACGACCATGAGCACCTCGGCCGTTGCTACACCCGTCACCACAGCCGACACCACCCAGGCCGCCCCGCGGCGCAAGCTCCGCGACCTCGGGGTCCGCACCAAGATCCTCGGCGTCGTCGCCCTCTTCGCCGTCGCCGCGATCAGCAGCGGCGTCGTCGCGGGTGCCGGCATCAAGAACCTGACCGACGACGTCGGGTCGCTCACCACCGTGCAGACGGCGGTCCTCTCGCCGCTGCAGACCGTGCACCAGGGCCAGCTCAAGGCGCGCATGATCGTCGGGCAGGCGGCGGCCGCCCCGAGCGCGTCGGCCAAGGAGGCGTGGCTCGCCGACCAGGTCGAGAACGACGCCGAGATCGACGGGGCGATCACCGCGCTGGAGGCGGCGGCCGCCGGGCTGACCCCGCAGGAGTGGTACGTGTTCCTCGAGGGCTGGACCGCCTGGAAGGACGTGCGCGACAACCAGCTCGTGCCTGCGATCCTCGCGGACGACCGCGCGACCTACGCGTCGGTCTTCACCGAGCAGGCGGAGCCGCTCAAGGACACCTACGTCGACGCGCTCGACGCGACGAAGGCGCTGCTGGACGCGTATTCGGAGGGGATCGCGGCGGACGCCGAGGCGTCGGGCGAGCAGTCGTTCCTCACCCTCGTCGTGGTGCTCCTGGCGGCCGTGCTCGTCGCGACGTGGCTCGGGTTCGTCGTCGCGGGCGGCATCCGGCGCTCGGTCGACGCCGTGCGCGCGTCGCTCGGCGCGATGGCCGGCGGCGACCTGACCGTCACCGCGACCGTGGCGAGCAACGACGAGATCGGGCAGATGGCGCGCGACCTCACGACGGCGCAGACCGCGCTGCGCACGACCCTGTCCGACCTCGGCGACCGTGCGACCGAGCTGGACACCACGAGCCAGGACATGATGGCCGGCGCCGGCCAGGTGACCGCAGCGACCGGCGAGCAGTCTGAGCAGATCGCGTCGGTCGCGGCCTCGGCGGAGCAGGTGTCGCGCAACGTGCAGACGACCGCCGCCGGTGCGGAGCAGATGGGTGCCTCGATCCGGGAGATCGCCCAGAACGCGGCTGAGGCGGCCCGGGTCGCCTCACAGGCCACCGGCGTGGCGCACAGCACGAGCGAGACGGTTGCCCGGTTGGGTACGTCGAGCCAGGAGATCGGTGACGTGGTCAAAGCGATCACGAGCATCGCGGAGCAGACGAACCTGCTGGCTCTGAACGCGACGATCGAGGCCGCCCGGGCCGGCGAGGCGGGCAAGGGCTTCGCCGTCGTCGCGTCCGAGGTCAAGGACCTCGCGCAGGAGACCGCGCGGGCGACCGAGGACATCGCGCGCCGGGTGGAGGCGATCCAGGCGGACACCGCCGGGGCGGTCTCGGCGATCGACGAGATCAGCCAGATCATCGCCTCGATCAACGACTACCAGCTCACGATCGCCTCCGCGGTCGAGGAGCAGACCGCCACGACCAACGAGATGTCCCGCTCGGTCTCGGAGGCTGCGACGGGTTCGAGCGACATCGCCGGCAGCGTGCAGACGGTCGCCCAGACGTCGGAGGAGACCACCACGGTCATCCACCAGATGTCTGAGCGCACCGCGGACCTCGCGGCCATGGCGACCCGCCTGCGCGCCGACGTCTCCCGCTTCACCTACTGACCCGGCCCCCCGCCACACCCGCCGAGTCCGCCGAGTCCGATAGTTCTGCCCCCACTCCGACGGGACCTCCTGTCGGAGTCGGGTCCGGACTATCGGACTCGGCGGCGTTGTGCGGCCCGGCGCGGCCGGGCGCGGGGTCAGGGGGTGCGGAGCCAGGTGCCGGCGCGCATGACGGCCGTGACGGCCAGGTCGTCCGTGAGGGCCAGCAGGTCCGCGCGCAGGCCCGGCGTGAGCCGTCCGACGCCGCCCGGCCCGCCGAGGTCGAACACGTCGGCGGGCGTCGCGGTCGCCGCGACGAGGGCGTGCTCGAGCGGGCAGCCGGACTCGACCATCACCTGCACGGCCCGGTGCAGCGTCAGCGTCGAGCCGGCGATGGACCCGTTCGAGGCGAGCCGCGGGACCCCGTCGGTGACGATGACCTCGAGCTCACCGAGCAGGTACTGCCCGTCCGGGGCCAGCGCCGCGGCGATCGCGTCGGTCACGAGCACGAACCCGCCGACGGCGGCCCGGGACGCCAGGTCGAGCACGAGCGGGTGCACGTGCGCGCCGTCGGCCACGAGCTCGACGGTGACGCGCGGGTCGTCCAGCACGGTCGGCACGGGGCCGGGGGCGCGGTGGTGGATGGGGCGCATCGCGTTGAACAGGTGCGTGACCATGCGGGACCCGGCGTCGACGGCGTCGGCCACGACGGTCTCGTCCGCGTCCGTGTGCCCGACGGCGGCCTGCACCCCCTGGGCGGTCAGGCGGCGGACCGCCTCGATCCCGCCCTCGAGCTCGGGCGCGAGCGTGACCATCCGCACCGTCCCGCGGCCGGCCGCGATCAGCGGGTCCGTGCGCTCGGCGAGCGGGGCCTCAAGCAGCGCAGGGTCGTGCGCGCCGCAGAACGCGGGGCTCAACCACGGGCCCTCGAGGTGGGTGCCGGCGATCTCGCCGGCGTCGGTGAGCGACGCGAGGAACGCCACCTGGGTGAGCAGCACCTCGTGGGGCGCGGTGACCAGGCTGGCGATCGTCGTCGTCGTCCCGTGCCGGCGGTGCGCGTCGAGCGCGAGGCGGGCCTCGGCCGGGTCCGTGGTCGCGAAGGAGCCGCCACCCCCGCCGTGGCAGTGCACGTCGACCAGCCCGGGCGACAGCACGCTCACCAGCACGTCCGGCGCGTCGGGAGCGTCCCCGCGCCCGACGTCGGCGATCAGCTCCCCGTCCAGGCGCACCCAGCCGGGGGCGAGCGTGCCGTCGTCGTGCAGCATGCGGTCGGCCTGGACGAGCATGGTCAGTCCTCTCGGGCGGGGGGTGCGGCGTCGGGGACCTCGCTGACCGAGACCTTGCGGTCCTCGGCGAGCGAGCGGGTGAGGGCCTCGGCCGTGGCGATCGAGGCGCGGGCGGCGTGCCCGTCGGTCAGTCCGGCGAGCAGGGGGTCGGGCTCGCGCTCGCCGCGCAGCAGGGCGTGCAGGTAGGCGACCTCGCGCTCCATGATGCCGATCAGCCAGCCCGGCGGGCGCATGGCGGGGTTGCCGTAGTCCACCCCGCCGCCCGAGCGGGAGGCCGCGTACTCGACGCGGCGCTCGGCGTCCTCGGCGTCGGAGCGGTGCAGGGGGAACCGGGTGACGCCGTCGGGCGTGCGGACCTCGACGCCCACCTCCTGGAAGTCGATGCGGACCGTGCCCCGCGTGCCGAACAGCTCGACGTAGTGCTCCGGGCGGCGGTACGCCGAGCCCCACTCGAGGTGGGAGAACCGGCCCGGCCCGTGCTCGAGCGTGGCGAGCAGCAGGTCGTCCTCGTCGGCGGCGGTGCCCTGGTGGGCGACGTTGCCGCCGGCCATCACGACGCGCTCGGCTGGCCCGAGGAGCAGCTGGACGACGTCGAGCTCGTGGATGTGGTGGAACAGGTGGCCGCCGGAGCGGGCGCGCTGGCGCTTCCACGACGGCGTGCCGGGGGACTCGTGCTCCTCGTCGACCCAGCCGGTGCGGGCGGCGCGCGCGAGCAGGACGTCGCCGATCCCGCCCGCGGCGATGAGCTCAGCCGTCCGCCGCACGCCGTCCATGAAGTGCATGACGTGGCCGGCCATGAAGACCACGCCGGCCTCGGCGCACGCGGTGACCATGGCGTCGGCGTCCGCGTAGCTCAGGGCGACGGGCTTCTCGCAGAACACGTGCTTGCCGTGGCGCGCGGCGAGCAGCGCGGGCTCGAGGTGGACGTCGTTGGGCGAGGCGATGACGACGACGTCGACGTCGTCGCGTGCGACGAGCTCCGCGACGGAGCCGACGACGTCGCACCCGACCTCGGCAGCGAGCGCCGGGGCGTCCTCGGGCGAGCACACGGCGGCGACGTGCGCGGTGGGCAGGGCGTGGATGATCCGGGCGAGCTCGGCGCCGAAGTAGCCGGCCCCGATGATGCCGTAACCAAGAGTCTTGTGTGTCATGTCAGTTCGCGTGATCCAGAGCGCGCTGCAGCGGCTCGTAGTGCTTGATGACGGCTTCGCGGTAGGCCGCGACGTCGCCACCCTCGGCCGCGGCGAGCATGTCGCCGTGCGCCTTGGAGGTCTGGCGCAGGTCCTCGGGGAGGGCGAGCCCGAGCCGGGGGAGCACCGCGGTGTGGATGTCCCAGAAGGCTCCGACTAGCTGGCCCGCGAGCTGGTTGTCGATCGACTCGAGCAGCATGGTGTGGAAGTGGCGGTCGGCGTCGAGGAACGTCTCGCCGTGGTCGGCGTGCGTGAGCATCTCGTCGACGAGCGCGCGCAGCTCGGGGTGGGTCTCGCCGGCGGCGGCGGCGACCACCTTCTCCGCGACGGCGAGGTCGAGCGCCATGCGGACCTCGACGACCTCGCGCAGCGCGCGCAGGTTGTCACCGGGGGACAGGACGCCGCGGAACACGAGCGCCTGGACCATCGGGTCGAGGGACATCTGCCCCACGAAGGTGCCGTGGCCGTGGCGCACCTCGACGATGTCGAGGGTCGCGAGCGTGCGGACGGCCTCGCGCACCGACGAGCGCGAGACGCCGAGGGTCTCGCACAGGACGGACTCCGTGGGGAGCGCGTCGCCGGGCCGCAGACCCCGGGAGAGGATCAGCTCACGGATCTGGTCCGCCACCGTCGACCGGCGCATCGGGGGTGAGGTCGGGACAGTCCTGGTCATGTCGCTCTCCAAGTCACGGTCGAAACGTATCGGTACGGCGGGGTCTTTGCATCAACGCGTCTGTGGGTTATATTACATCAGACATCTGATGTTCCACGGGATGGAGTCCAATGATGAACAGCACCACCCGGAAGACAAGCACGGGCCGCCGCCTCGGCGCGCTCGTCGCCGGCACCACCGTCACCGCGCTCGCGCTGACCGCCTGCGGCGGTTCGTCCGACCCCGACACCAGCACGACGGCCCCCGGAGGCACCGCTGCCTCCGGTGAGGTCGACCCCAACGCGATCATCGAGGCGGGTATCTCCTACTCGCTCGGTGGCAGCTTCGACCCGGCCCTCGCCTCCGGCGCCGTGACCCTCGCAGCAAACTGGCACACCATGGAAGGGCTGACGGAGCTCGACCCCGTCACCCGCGAGGTCTACCCCGGCCTCGGCGCCGCGCTCCCCACGGCGGTCGACGAGACCACCTTCGAGGTGGACCTGCGCGACGGCGCCGTTTTCCACGACGGCAGCGCCGTCACAGCCGACGACGTCGTGTTCAGCTTCGAGCGCGTGATGGACCCCGAGACGGGTTCGCTGTTCGCGTCGTTCGTCGACTTCATCGACACGGTCGAGGCCGTCGACGAGGACACGGTGCGCATCACGACCGAGTTCCCGTTCTCCCTCGTCAACGAGCGTCTCTCGACCGTGAAGATCGTGCCCCAGGCGATCGTCGAGGCGGACCCCGAGGCGTTCGGCGCCCTGCCGACCGGCTCGGGCCCGTACAAGATCACCTCGGCTGTCGCTGAGGACTCGCTGACGTTCGAGCGCTTCGACGACTACACGGGCACCCGTCCGGCCCAGGCCGCGGGCATGAAGTGGAACCTCCTGAGCGACTCGGCCGCGCGCGTCACGGCGATGAGCTCCGGCACGATCCACGCGATGGAGGACGTCCCGTACATCGACGTCCCCTCCCTCGAGGGCCAGGTGAAGGTCGAGTCCGCACAGTCGTTCGGGCTGCTGTTCGCCATGTTCAACACGGACAAGGCGCCGTTCGACGACGTCCGCGTCCGCCAGGCGTTCCTCTACGCGCTCGACATGGACAAGCTCATCGAGACGGGCTTGCTCGGCAACGCCGAGGCTGCGACGTCGTTCCTGCAGCAGACGCACCCGAACTTCAACGAGGCGTCCACGGTCTACAGCTACGACCCCGAGAAGGCGAAGGCGCTCCTCAAGGAGGCCGGGCACGACTCGCTCGACATCACGCTGATGACCACGGACACGGGCTGGGTCCAGGCCGTCGCTCCGCTGATCAAGGAGTCCCTGGACGGCGTGGGCATCAACACCACGCTGGACATCGGGCAGTCGTCCGGGCAGTACACCAAGGTGGACGCCGGCGACATGGAGGTCATGATCGCTCCCGGAGACCCGTCGGTCTTCGGTAACGACCCTGACCTGCTGATGCGCTGGTGGTACGGCGACAACGTGTGGCCGGAGAGCCGCTTCCGCTGGAGCGACACCCCGGAGTACGCGGAGCTCGTCTCGATCATGGACGAGGCCGTCCGTCTCACCGACGACGCGCAGCAGGAGAAGTGGAACGAGGCGTTCGACCTCCTCTCGGAGGAAGTGCCGCTCTACCCGCTCTTCCACCGCCAGCTGCCCACCGCGTGGGACGACACCCAGCTCGTCGGGTTCAAGCCCGTCGCGATGACCGGCCTGTCCTTCCTGGACGTCGGCGTGGCGAACAGCTGATCCTGACGACACAGACTGGCGGGGCCCCGGGCTCCCCCTCCCGGGGCCCCGCCAACCTATCCGCTCGACGGCGAGCACCCGCACGCGTGAGCCGTCTGCTTCAAGAGAGGTCGCGACGTGTCCAAGGCACTCCGACTGGTCGGGCGCCGGCTGCTCCAGCTGCCCCTGATGGTCCTCGGCATCACCTTGCTCGTCTTCGTGGTGATGTCCTTCTCCAAGATCGACGCCGCGTTCAACGCGCTGGGTGAGGGGTCCTCCGTCGAGGCCCGCCAGGCCTACCGCGAGGCCAACGGTCTGGACGACCCCCTGCTGCTCCGCTACGTGCGGTTCCTCGGCGGGCTCGTCCAGGGTGACCTCGGCACCTTCTCGTCTCGCCAGCAGCCCGTCGTCGACGAGGTCGCGCGAGCCTTCCCCATCACGCTCCAGCTGACCTTCCTGGGTCTCGCCTTCGCCGTCGTCGGCGCGCTCCTGCTGGGCATCATCGCCGCCGTCTACCGCGACCGCTGGCCCGACCAGCTGATCCGCCTCGTCTCCGTGACCGCCCTGTCGACCCCGTCGTTCTGGCTCGCGGTCCTGCTCATCCAGGGCGTGACGCTCGGCCTGGGACTGCTCCCGGCCTCCGGGCAGCTACCCGAGTTCGGCAACGATCCCGGCGGCTGGCTGGCACGCATGGCACTACCGGCGTTCGCGCTCGGCGTGCCGGTCGTCGGTCAGCTGTCCCGCGTGGTCCGCGCCGCCGTCGTCGAAGAGCTCGACCGCGACTACGTGCGCACCGCGCTCGGTGCGGGCATCCCCCGCACGGTCGTCGTCGCCCGCAACGTTCTCCGCAACGCGCTGATCACGCCCGTCACCGTCCTGGGCCTGCGGATCGGCTACCTCATGGGTGGCGCCGTCGTGATCGAGATCATCTTCGCCCTTCCCGGGATGGGCACGCTCATCCTCAACGGGATCACCAACAACGAGCCCAACCTCGTGCAGGGAGTCACCCTGACGGTCGCGCTGGCCTTCGTGGTCATCAACATCGTGGTCGACCTCCTGTACGTGCTCATCAACCCACGGATCAGGTCGGTGTGACATGCGACGCAAGCTGACCGAACGACTCAGCGCGCCGGGCCGGCGCCTCGGCGCCCTGCCCCTCGGTTCCAAAATCGCCCTGGGATTCGTCCTGCTGGTGGTGTTCATGGCGGTCTTCGCGCCGCTCGTCTCGCAGTTCGACCCGCTCGCCTCGGGTCCGCCCGTGCAGGCTCCCGACGCGGAGCACTGGTTCGGCACGGACCGCCAGGGCCGGGACATCTTCTCCCGCATGGCCTACGGCGCGCGCTACTCGCTCGTGATCGGGCTCGCGGCGACGGGCATCGCGCTCGCGGTCGCGGCCGTGCTCGGGTCGGTGGCCGCCACGGCCCACAAGTGGGTGGCCGAGGCACTGATGCGCGTGCTCGACATCATCATGTCGTTCCCCGGCATCGCCCTCGCGGCCGTGTTCGTCGCGGTGTTCGGCCAGTCCCTCCCGGTGCTGGTCCTGACGATCGCCTTCCTGTACGTGCCGCAGCTGACGCGCGTCGTCCGCGCGAACATCATCGACCAGTACGGCGAGGACTACGTCGCGGCGACCCGGGTCATGGGCGCGTCGACCACGTGGATCATCGTCAAGCACGTCGCCCGCAACTGCCTCGCCCCCGTGCTCGTCTTCGCGACGGTGCTCGTCGCCGACGCGATCGTGTTCGAGGCGTCGCTGTCCTTCATCCAGGCGGGTGTGCCGGCGCCAGAGGCGTCCTGGGGCAACATCATCGCCGCGGGCCGCGACCTCGTGATGGCCGGGTACTGGTGGGCGACGTTCTTCCCGGGCGCCGCGATCACCCTGACCGTGCTCGCCCTGAACGTCTTGTCCGAGGGCATGACGGACGCGATGGTTGCGCCCCGTCCGCGCAAGGTCACCGGCTCCCTGGCCGACGACGCTCGTGCGCAGACCACGATCGCCGCGGCCCAGCTGTCGGCGGTCGAGGGCGGCACGACGAGCGAGGTCGCGACCGCGGCCAACGTCGACCCGACGGCGGAGCTCGATGCCGCCGCCGCGGTGCGGACCGCCCAGGCGAGCCAGCTCGCAGGGCTCGAGGAGCGCCTGAGCGCGCTGCGGATGCGTGAGCTGACCCGGACGGACCGGCTCGTGCTGCCGACCGACCTGCAGACCGCGGAGCCGTTGCTCGACGTGCGCGACCTGTCGATCTCCTTCCCCCGCCACGGCGACGTCAAGGTCGTAGACGGCGTGAGCTTCACGGTGCGCCCGTCGGAGACGATGGCGCTCGTCGGGGAGTCCGGGTGCGGGAAGTCGATCACGTCGCTCGCGATCATGGGTCTGCTGGACCCGCGCGCGCACATCACGGGCGAGATCCGCTACGAGGGCCGCGACCTGCTGGCCATGTCGAAGCGGGAGCGCACGGCGCTGCTCGGCGGCGGCATGTCGATGATCTACCAGGACGCCCTGAGCTCGCTGAACCCCGCCATGCTGATCAGCGCGCAGATGCGACAGCTCACCAAGCGCGGAGGCACGCGGACGGCCGAGGACCTCCTCGAGCTGGTCGGGCTCGACCCGGCGCGCACGCTCAAGTCCTACCCGCACGAGCTCTCGGGCGGCCAGCGCCAGCGCGTGCTGATCGCGATGGCGCTCACCCGGGACCCGCGTCTGGTGATCGCCGACGAGCCGACGACGGCGCTCGACGTCACCGTCCAGGCCCAGGTGATCGAGCTGCTCAACCGCCTGCGCGAGGAGCTCGGGTTCGCGATGCTGTTCGTGTCGCACGACCTCGCGCTCGTCGCGGAGCTCGCGCACCGGGTGACGGTCATGTACGCCGGGCAGGTGGTCGAGCAGGCCCGGACGTCCGAGCTGCTCACCCAGCCCGTGCACGAGTACACCCGCGGGCTGCTGGGGGCCGTGCTCTCGATCGAGCAGGGCGCCGACCGCCTGCACCAGATCCCCGGCACCGTGCCCTCCCCGCGGGACTTCCCCGCGGGCGACAGGTTCGCGCCGCGGTCGTCCGACCCGGAGCGCAACGCGGGCGTCGCCCCGGTGCGCCGGCAGATCCCGGGCACCGAGCACTTCTACGCCGCGCACCCGGACGACGCTCCGGTCGCACCGATCGGAGCGGGACGATGAGCCAGACCCCCACCCTCGGGCACACGAAGCACGACGGCGCCCCCGTCGTCGAGCTGCGCAACATCGAGGTCACCTACAAGGCGCGCTCGTCGACCCTGTTCAATCCGCAGCTCGTCCGGGCGGTCGACGACGTGTCGATGACCGTGCGGCGCGGGCAGACCCTCGGCATCGTGGGCGAGTCCGGCTCGGGCAAGTCCACGACCGCGAAGGTCCTCACCGGCCTGGAGAAGCCCACCGCCGGGGAGATCTGGTTCGGCGGGGAGGAGGTCACGAGCTTCACGCGCTCGGTGCGCAAGCGGCTCGGGCGCATCGTGTCCGTCGTGTTCCAGGACCCGGCGACCGCGCTCAACGCCCGCATGCTCGTGCGGGACGCGCTGATCGACCCGCTCGAGGTGCACAAGATCGGCACCCGGGCGGAGCGGGAGGCGAAGGTCGAGCGGCTGATCGGGCTCGTGGGCCTGCCGGCCTCCGCGCTCGACGCGCTGCCGAGCCAGCTCTCCGGTGGCCAGCGCCAGCGCGTGGCGATCGCCCGGGCCCTCGCCCTGGACCCGCAGATCATCGTGGCGGACGAGCCGACGTCGGCGCTCGACGTCTCCGTGCGCGCGCAGATCCTCAACCTGCTCACCGACCTCAAGAACGAGCTCGGCCTGGGCATGGTCTTCATCTCCCACGACATCCAGACGGTGCGCTACGTCTCGGACGAGATCGCCGTGATGAGCAAGGGGAAGGTCGTCGAGCTCGGCCCCGCGGCTCAGGTCTTCGACGACCCCCAGCACCCCTACACCCGCACCCTCCTCGGTGCCGCGCCGTCGCTGATGGCCGAGCACACCCCTGCCGGCTGAGCCGGCACCCACACCCCCCTTTTGGACGGAGAAATCATGACCACCCCCTCGGGTGCCCTCGCACCCCGCTTCACCGGCATCATCCCGCCGGTCGCCACGCCGCTGAACGCCGACGGCACGGTCGACCACGCCTCGCTCGAGCGTCTGGTGGAGCACCTCGTCTCCGCGGGCGTCCACGGCCTGTTCGCCCTGGGCTCCACGGGCGAGACGGCCTACCTCACGGACGACGAGCGCGTCGCAGTTGTGCACACCATCGCCTCGGCGAACGCCGGTCGCGTCCCGATCATCGCGGGCTCGATCGACCTGACGAGCGCGCGGATCCTCGCGGGCGCGCAGCGGCTCGTCGCCGCCGGCGCGGACGCGATCGTCACGACGGCCGCCGTGTACGCGATCAACGACGCGACGGAGACCGCCGACCACTTCCGGCGCATCGCGGCGGGCATCGACGTGCCGCTGTACGCGTACGACGTCCCCGTGCGCGTGCACTCCAAGCTGTCGGCGGACCTCCTGGTCGCGCTCGGCGCCGAGGGCACGATCGCGGGCGTCAAGGACTCCTCGGGCGACGACGTCGGCTTCCGCCGCCTGCTCGCCGCCAACGCTGCGGCGGGCAACCCGCTGCAGGTGCTCACCGGGCACGAGGTCGTCGTCGACGCCATGCTGCTCGCCGGGGCCGACGGCGCCGTGCCGGGACTCGCGAACGTCGACGCCGCCGGGTACGTCCGGCTGTGGGACGCCGCGCAGGCCGGCGACTGGGCCACGGCCCGCCGCGAGCAGGAGCGCCTCAACGAGCTGTTCGAGATCGTGTTCCAGACCTCGGGCCGCAGCGGCGACGCCGCGGGCGTGGGCGCCTTCAAGGCCGCGATGGTCGCGCAGGGCCTGATCGAGCGCGCCACGATGGCGTACCCGCTGCAGGCGCTCGAGGGCGAGGCGGTCGAGCGCATCCGTGCGATCGTCGCGAACGTCGGCCTCGCCGGCGTGAGCGCCTGACCGACCGCCTGACCGACAGCACCACCGAAGGAGCGACCACCGCGATGGACCTCGTCCTTGCCCTCGACCTGGGCGGCACCAAGATCGCCGCCGCCCTGGTCGACCGGAACGGCCGCGTGGGCGAGGTCGTCGCGGTGCCCACCCCGGCGCTCGACGGCCCCGCCGCGATCGTCGCCGCCGCCACCGGCGCCCTGGGCGAGGTCCTCGCCCGGGGCTGGGACGGCAGCCCGGTCGCCGCGGCCGCGGGCGAGCACCGCGTGCGCGGCCTCGGCGTGGGCACGGCGGGCGTCGTCGACGTCGCCGCCGGCACGATCGTCTCGGCGACCGACACCCTCGCGGGCTGGACCGGGACGCCGTTGCGCGGCGACCTGGAGCGCGCGCTCGCCGCACTGACCGGCGCGCGCCTGCCCGTGCACGTGCTGAACGACGTCGACGCTCACGCGCTCGGCGAGGTCCGCCACGGGGCCGCCGCGGGGGCCGCCAGCGCGCTCGTCGTCGGCGTGGGCACCGGGATCGGTGCGGGCGTCGTCGTGCGCGGGGAGCTGCTGCGCGGCGCCCACCACGTCGCGGGCGAGATGGGGCACCTGCCGGTCGCCGGGGCCGACCACCTGCGCTGCCCGTGCGGGCGCTCCGGTCACCTCGAGGCGATCGGCTCCGGTGTCGGCATGTACCGCCACTACCTCTCCCTTGGGGGCGACCCCGAGGTGGGCGGAGGCCGTGGGGTCGCCGAGCGCGCGGCGGCGGGGGACCCCCTCGCCGGTCGTGCGTTGCGGGACTCGGCGGCAGCCGTCGGGCGCGGCATCGCGGCGGTGGTGACGGTGCTCGACCCTGGGCGCGTCGTCGTCACCGGCGGGGTGCCCGCCGCGGGGAGCGCCTGGTGGTCTGCCATGGACGAGGCGCTGCGCGGCCAGCTGATCGACATCCTCGCGAACGTCCCGGTCGTGTCGGGCAAGCTCGGCGGGACGGCCCCCCTCGCGGGCGCGGCCGCGGCCGTGCGCCAGCTGATCGACACCGAAGGAGCACCATGACCCACCCCGTCCTCGACGCGATCGCCGGCCGGCTTATCGTCTCTTGCCAGGCCTACCCGGGCGAGGCCATGAGGCACCCCGAGACCATGGCGCAGGTGGCCCAGGCCGCCGTCGTCGGGGGCGCGGCTGCGGTGCGGGTGCAGGGCATCGCCGACGTCGCCGCGACGGTCGTCGCGGTGGACGTCCCCGTCGTCGGGCTCTGGAAGGACGGGGCCGAAGGCGTGTTCATCACCCCGACCCTCGCCCACGCCCGGTCGGTCGCCGACGCGGGCGCGCACGTCGTCGCGCTCGACGGCACCCGCCGCCCGCGGCCCGACGGGCTCACCCTCGCCCAGACGATCGCGGGGCTGCGCGAGACGCACGACGTCCTCGTGATGGCGGACTGCGGGTCGCTCGCCGACGCCGTCGCCGCTCAGGAGGCCGGGGCGGACATCCTCGGCACCACGCTCGCGGGCTACTCGGGCGAGCGCCCGAAGCTTCCAGGACCGGACCTCGAGCTGATCGCCGAGATCGTCGCCGCGTGCGACCGGCCGGTCGTCGCCGAGGGTCGCATCCACACCCCCGCCCAGGCCGCGGCCGCACGCGCGGCGGGTGCGTACGCCGTCTGCGTCGGCACCGCGATCACCCACCCGAGCACCATCACCGGGTGGTTCACGTCGGCGCTCGCGGACGCGGTGCCGACCGCTGGCGTCCCCGCCGCCCCCACCACGAAGGAGGCCTGATGGAGGTCGTGATCCAGCCCGTCGAGGTGCTGGCACAGCTGGCCGCGAACGCGATCGAGCGCGTGCTGCAGGAGCGGCCGACGCCGGTGCTCGGCCTCGCGACCGGGTCGAGCCCGCTGCCGATCTACGACGAGCTCGCGCGCCGGCATGCCGACCGCGGCCTGTCCTTCGCCCGTGCGCGCGGCTTCACGCTCGACGAGTACGTCGGCCTGCCGGCGGACCACCCCGAGAGCTACCGGTCCGTGATCGACCGCGAGCTGGTCTCCCGCGTCGACTTCGCGCCCGGCGCCGTCCAGGGGCCCGACGGCGCCGCGGACGACCTCCGGGCGGCGTGCGCCGCGTACGAGGAGGCCATCGCCGCAGCCGGGGGAGTGGAGCTGCAGATCCTCGGCATCGGCACCGACGGGCACATCGCCTTCAACGAGCCGGGGTCCTCGCTCGCGTCCCGGACGCGCATCAAGACCCTCACGGACCAGACGCGGGCGGACAACGCGCGGTTCTTCGACGGCGACCTCGAGGCCGTGCCGCGGCACTGCCTCACCCAGGGGCTCGGCACGATCATGAGCGCCCGGCACCTGGTGCTGATCGCGACGGGCACCGGGAAGGCCGAGGCCGTGCACCAGCTGGTCGAGGGGCCGGTGAGCGCCCTGTGGCCGGCGACGATCATGCAGCACCACCCGCACGCCACGGTCCTGGTCGACGACGCCGCCGCGAGCCGCCTGCAGCTGGGCGACTACTTCCGCACGGTCTACGCCAACAAGCCGGCCTGGCAGATCCCCTAGCCCGACCGAGTGCCCCAGAGCCCGGGTGCGGTCGGGCGGATACAGCGCTCACATGTCGCTGAGCGGGGCCGATAGATAGAGCCGAGGGGCCGGACGGCGGCCCCTCGGCTGTGTCCTTCGGAGGGGAGGTGCCCATGGGCGTGCGTGTACTCGTGGTCGACGACTCGGTCGTCATCCGCCGGCTCGTCGTGCAGGCGCTCGAGGCCAACCCCGAGATCGAGATCGTCGGCACCGCCGCCAACGGCGCGATCGCCCTGACGAAGTACGACCAGCTCAAGCCCGACGCCATCACGATGGACATCGAGATGCCGGAGATGAACGGCGTCGAGGCCGTCCGCGCGCTGCGCAAGCGCGGCGTGCGCGTCCCGATCATCATGTTCTCCACGCTGACGGCCCGCGGCGCGACCGCGACGCTCGACGCCCTCGCCGCCGGCGCCACCGACTACGTCACCAAGCCCGCGAACGTCGGCTCGGTCCAGGCCGCCCTCGCGCAGGTCGGCGAGCAGCTCGGCCCCAAGCTCCTCGCGCTCGCGGGCCGCGGACCTGTGCGCCGGGCCGCCGCAGCAGCCCCGGCCTTCGCCCCGTCCCGCCCGGGGGCGCCGACGACGTCGCTGCGCCCCGGCGTCGGGCACAAGGCTCCCTCGGGTCCCGCCCCGGTGGCGCCCACCCACCCGGTGCGGGCCGTCGTCGTCGGCTCCTCGACCGGTGGGCCCGAGGCTCTCTCCCACGTGCTGCGCGGCCTCACCTCGCCGCTGCCCGTGCCCGTGCTGATCACCCAGCACATGCCGCCGCTGTTCACCGCGCAGCTCGCCCACCGGCTCGACCGGCTCGGGCCTTCCACGGTGGTCGAGGCCGAGCACGGCCAGCGGGTCGTGCCCGGCACGGTGTACATCGCGCCGGGGGACACCCACATGGAGATCGCCGGCCGCCCCGGCGCCCCCACGATCGCGATCACCCACGGTGACCCGGTGAACTTCTGCCGCCCGTCGGTGGACGTGATGTTCCGGTCGGCCGTCGCGCACTACGGCGGCGAGCTGCTCGCCGTCGTGCTGACCGGCATGGGCTCGGACGGTCGCACCGGCGCCGGCCAGGTCGTGACCGCCGGCGGCACCGTGATCGCCCAGGACGAGCAGACCTCGGTGGTCTGGGGCATGCCCGGCGCCGTCGTCGGCGCGGGCCTCGCCCACAAGACGCTGCCCCTCGCCGAGGTCGCCAGCTCCATCGCAGGCCGCGTGGCCCGCACCGACTACTACCGAACGGGGGGAAGGTCATGACACTGACAGCCGAGAACTTCTCCTACGTCGCGGACCTCGTCCGCCGCCGCAGCGCGATCAGCCTCGCGCCCGGCAAGGAGTACCTCGTCGAGTCCCGGCTGCTGCCGCTCGCCCGACGGGTGGGCAAGAGCGTCGACGAGTACGTCGTCGGCCTGCGTCGGGGCGTGGCCCCGACCCTCGAGGTCGAGATGATCGTCGAGGCCATGACGACCAACGAGACGTCCTGGTTCCGGGACATCCAGCCCTTCGAGGCGCTCACGCAGCACATCGTGCCGACGCTGCTCGCGGAGCGGAAGTTCGTGCCGAGCCTGCGCATCTGGTCCGCGGCGTGCTCGACCGGCCAGGAGCCGTACTCGATCGCGATGACCCTCGCCGAGGAGTTCCCGCAGGGGCCCCGGTTCGACATCACCGCGACGGACCTGTCCAACGAGGTGCTCGACCGCGCGCGCTCGGGGCTGTTCACGCAGCTCGAGGTCAACCGCGGCCTCGCCGCCAAGCACCTGGTGCAGCACTTCACGCGCCGCGGGACCCAGTGGGCGATCAGCGACGACCTGCGCTCGCGGGTGTCGTTCCACAAGCACAACCTGATGGACGCGCCCATGCCTGGGCCTTTCGACATCGTGTTCATCCGCAACGTGCTGATCTACTTCGAGATGCCCGTCAAGCAGGAGATCCTGCGCAAGCTCCGGTCCGTCGTGCGGCCCGGGGGCTTCCTGGTCCTCGGCGCCGCCGAGACCACCGTGGGTGTGGACGCGGGATGGGCCCGCGTCCCCGTCGGCCGGAGCGCCGTCTACCAGCTGCAGTCCGGGAGGACGACATGAGAGCCCTGGTCATCGACGACTCGAGGACGATGCGGCGGATCATCGCCGGCATCCTTCGCGGCGTGGGGTACGACATCGTCGAGGCCGGCGACGGCCAGGAGGCCCTCGATGCCATGGCCGCCGCCGCGGCCGACGGCGAGCTGTTCGACCTGTGCTGCATCGACTGGAACATGCCCGTCATGGACGGCCTCACGTTCGTCACGAAGGTGCGCGAGCAGCGCACCTGGCGCGGCGTGACGCTCATGATGGTCACGACCGAGTCCGAGCACGGGCAGATCGTCCGCGCGCTGGCCGCCGGTGCGCACGAGTACCTGATCAAGCCGTTCACCCCGGACGCGCTCAAGGACAAGCTGGAGCTGCTCGGGCTGCTCCCCGTGCAGGAGGAGGCCCTGTGAGCCCGCTCGACACCGCCACGGTCGCGGACACGGAGCAGATCCTCGCCGTCGCTCAGGAGGTGTTCGCCGCCCTGATCGACGACGGCGAGGTGCTCCTCATGGAGGCCGAGCCGCTCGGTCCGGTGGACGACGTCGTCGTCGCCTGGGTCGACATGACCCGCGCCGACTCGCCGTTCGGTATCCGTACCTCGGTGCGGGCGCCCCGCGAGGACGCCTACGCCGTCGTGCGTGCGCTGCTGCGCATGACGCCGGGCGAGGAGGTCACCGAGGACGACCTCGTCGACGCGTTCGGCGAGATCGCGAACGTCGTGGGCGGCAACCTCAAGTCGCTGCTGCCTGAGCACGCCGTGCTCAGCCTCCCGACCGTGGCCACCGCGCCTACGATGGGTGACGAGCTCATCGCGCAGGTCGGGCTCGCTTGGCGGGACGCGGCGCTGACCATCTGTCTGTGGACGATCTCCTGACCGGGAAGGGACCGACGTGCTCTTTGTACTGATTGCCGACGACAGCCGCGTGATGCGGCAGATCGTCATCCGCACCCTGCGCCAGGCCGGGTACGACGACTGGGAGATCATCGAGGCGACCGACGGCCAGGAGGCCCTCGACATGACCCTCGCCCAGCAGCCGGACCTCATCCTGTCCGACTGGAACATGCCGAACATGACCGGCATCGACCTCCTGCGCTCCTTGCGCGCGCAGGGCAACGACACCCCGCTGGGGTTCGTGACGTCCGAGGGCTCGACCGAGATGCGCGAGCAGGCCGAAGCGGCCGGCGCGCTGTTCCTCGTCGCGAAGCCCTTCACCCCTGAGGCCTTCCGCGAGGCCATCGACCCCCTCTTGGCTTAGGAACATGACGACGACACCACTTCCCTCCGCGCAGGAGGTCCGCGAGCTGCTCGAGGGCCTCGTCGGACGCGAGTTCGAGATGCTCACCGGCGGGCCCATGGTCAACCCGGCCGCCGAGGGCGGCGCCGTGGTCGCCGAGTACGTGAGCGACGAGATGAAGCTCGCCGCGCTGATCACCGTGGACCTGCCGCTCGCGGCCGGCATGGGCAGCGCGATCGCCCTGCTGCCCCCGCGCGGCGTCTCCGAGTCCATCGAGGCGCTCGAGCTGAGCATCCCTCAGTTCGAGAACGTCAGCGAGATCCTCAACGTGATGGCCGCGCTGTTCAACCACGACGGCGCCCCCCACCTCAAGCTCACCAAGGTCCACGAGCCCGGCGCCGCGCTGCCCGGCGACGTGGCCCCGTGGGTCACCGCGTACGTGGCGCGCCTCGACCTCGAGGTGACCGTCGCCGGGTACGGCGAGGGGACGATGTCGGTCATCGTCCTGTAGGGCTCGAGGGCCAGGGCACGTGCCTGCGGTCGGTGGCCTCCGCGCCTGCGTGGAGATGTCGTGGTCGTCCTGTGGCGAGGCCCCAGCGCGTCCCGTGCGCGCCGTACGATCTGGCGGTGACCTCCGCCCAGCCTCGCCGCGCACGCACCCGTCCCGCCAAGCCGCACGGGTGGCGGCGGGCGCTGATCATCGCGGTCGTGTCCCTGCTCGCGCTGGGCGGGCTCGCGGTCGCGGGCATCTACGCCATGGGCGTGTGGGCGGACCGGCAGATCGAGCGGTTCGGGGACCCGTTCGAGGCGCTCGACCCGGCCAAGCGCCCGGAGCCGGCGCCCGCGCCCGAGGACGAGGAAGGCACCACCGCCGTCAACATCCTGATCCTCGGCTCGGACAGCCGGATCTCCGCCGGGGACCCGGGCAGCTGGGAGCAGGGCGCCCAGCGCACGGACGCGATCATGATCGCCCACCTCAACGCCAACCGGCAGAACGCCTACGTGATGTCGATCCCGCGCGACTCGTGGGTGGAGATCCCGGGGCACGGCGAGGCGAAGATCAACGCCGCGTACTCGCTCGGCGGACCGACGCTCATGATCGAGACGGTCGAAGACCTGACCGGCATCCGCATCGACCACTTCGCCGTGGCCGACTTCGAGTCGTTCACCTCGCTCACCAATGCGCTCGGCGGCGTCGAGATCGAGGTGCCCGAGGACACGTACCAGAAGGGAGAGCTTCTCTTCACGGCCGGGACGCACCTGATGGACGGCGAGGAGGCCTTGGCGTACACGCGCCAGCGGTACGGCCTCGAGGGCGGCGACTTCGACCGCATCAAGCGCCAGCAGAACTGGCTGCGCGCCGTGGTGAAGAAGGCGTCCAAGATGGGCGCGTTCACCAACCCGATCCGGCGTGCGGAGATGATGGACGCCCTCGGTGAGTCGATCGCGGTGGACGACGCCCTCGACCGCGACAAGATGACCCTGCTAGCCCGCGGTACGAGCCACCTGACGTCCCCGGACATGGAGTTCGTGACCATCCCGACGCTCGGGACCGGGTGGAGCCCCGACGGCAAGCAGTCGATCGTCGTGGTCGACCACGAGCGGCTCGAGCCCCTCGCCAAGGCGTTCGCGACCGACCGCGTCACCAAGTACCTCAAGAAGAACCTGACGAAGCTCGACTTCCTGCAGGACGAGGTGCGGTGACGGGCGGCGCGTACCGGGAGTGAGGTCGCTAGTCGGCTGAGGCGATGACGGGTTCGCGCCGACGTTGGTGCGCCGGCCCTGGTCGCCCACGGCGGACGTGCTCCCGCTCCGCAGCGGTGGCAGCGGCGACCGCCAGGAACCAGCCCAGCGGCGTCATCCAGATCGGCTCGGTCACCGACAGGACGGTGATGGTTGCGATCGTGACGAGGACCCAGGAGCTCGTCTGGCTGCCGCCGGCAAGGAGCTGGTGAAGCGCGAGCAGCGCGGCGCGCACGAGGATCACGAGGTAGAGGAAAGCTCCGACGATGCCCAGCTGGATGGCGAGGTCCAGGAACCCGTTGTGGCCGTGGCCGACCGGAAGAGGGAAGCGATCCTTGATCGTCTGGAGCGCGTCGCCACCGCCGGTGTGGAACCAGTGATACGGCCACACGTTGCCGAGTCCGAACCCGTGCCACGTGTGATCGTCACGCCACACCTCGTTGATGACCCGCCACATCGGGACCCGCTCGGTGAGGGTCTCCACGTCCTTGTCGAGCATCGCGGGCACGCGGGTGACCGCCAGGTAACCAGCGACGGTGGCGAGCGTCGTGGCCACGACGACGCCGACGTAGGTGATCAGAAGCCGGAGCCAGCGACGCCCCGTGCGTGGACGCCGGTGTGTGCGCACGAGCCAGCCGACCGCAGCCACGGCGATGGCGGCGCCGAAGCTGGCAGCAGCGGCGATCATCCCCGTCGCCGACCCGACGGGGACGGTGAAGGCGATCGCCCCGACTGCGAGGGGAAGTTGGAGTACGCGGCCGAGGAGCGTCTGCGGACGGTAGGTCAGCACGGCAGGGATCAGCAGGCAGATGGTGAACGCGAGGATGTTCCAGTGACCGTAAAGGCCCTGGAATACCGTCCTCGTGTCCTCTGCCCAGCCGAGCTCGCGCGAGGTCTGCCAGGTGCCGCGACCTACGGCCAGGTAGGACGTGCCGACGACCAGCGCGGCCCCGAGACCGATCCCGCGCACCAGGACCCGAGCCGGCGCAGCGCTCGCGACGAGGTAGGCGAGCACGGCGATCGCCGTATAGAAGATCACAGCGGTGGCTGTCACCCTGCGCTGGTCGGTCCACAGCACCGAGTTCGCCGCGAAGGTGAGAAATGCCACGGCCGTCCACGGAACGCCGTGCCCGAGGCTGCCCTGTCGCAGGAACGCCGGGCGGATCACACGACGGCGGAGTGCGAGCGAAAGCACGCCCGCGATGGCGAGCGTCGCCAGCGCAAGCTTGAGGAACGGCTCCATCGTCGACATGCTGAGCGCGCGAGGATAGGAGATCGCGTAGGTGACCACGCCGATCGCGATGGTCCACACGCCATTGTCGGACCATGTCGCCAAGGTGCGCCGGCGGCGGCGCCAGGGGCCGCTTCCGGCGGGCCTAGCGTCGGCGGGAACGGTCGCGTCTGACACCTCGTGATGTTAGCCGACGGCGGCGTCCGCTGCGTGGGCAGCGCGTCAGGCTCGGGCAGGGCGTGGCACCATGAGCGTCCATGACCTCTACGGCAACACAGTCGGGGCCGCGCGGCGCCCTCGACCGGTTCTTCAAGATCTCCCAGCGCGGCTCGACCGTCGGCACCGAGATCCGCGGTGGCCTGGTGACCTTCTTCACCATGAGCTACATCATCGTCCTCAACCCGCTGATCCTCGGGTTCGTGCAGGACGGCACCGGCCAGTACCTCGGCGGTGGCTCCGGCCAGGGCGAGAACCTCGGCACGATCGCCGCAGCTACCGCGCTCGTCGCGGGCGTGCTCTCCATCCTCATGGGAACGATCGCGAACTTCCCGATCGCGCTCGCGGCCGGGCTCGGCCTGAACGCCGTCGTCGCCTATGCGATTGCCTCGCTGCCGGGCATGACGTGGGCGGACGCGATGGGCATCGTGGTGCTCGAGGGCCTCGTCATCCTCGTCCTGGTCCTGACCGGGTTCCGCGAGGCCGTCTTCCGAGCCGTCCCGCGCGAGCTCAAGGTCGCGATCTCCGTGGGCATCGGCCTGTTCATCGCGCTGATCGGGTTCGTCGACGCCGGGTTCGTCCGTCCCGGAGCGGGGACCGTCATCGAGCTCGGGATCGGCGGCTCGCTCGCTGGCTGGCCGTCCCTGGTGTTCGTGTTCGGCCTCGTGCTCGCAGTGATCCTCATGGTCCGCAAGGTCCGCGGAGGGCTGCTCGTCGCGATCATCGCCACGACCGTGGTCGCGGTGGTCGTGGAGGCGATCGGCAAGATCGGCAAGTTCGACTCGGTCACCGGCGAGAACCCGCGCGGCTGGATGCTGAACTCGCCCGAGGTGCCCGACTCCCTGGTCGCCGCGCCCGACTTCTCGCTCCTCGGCCAGTTCTCGCTGTTCGGCGCGTTCGGCAAGATCGGCTTCGTCGCCGTCGTGCTGCTGGTGTTCTCGATCCTCCTCGCGGACTTCTTCGACACGATGGGCACGATGGTCGCCGTCGGAGCCGAGGCCGACCTGCTCGACGACGAGGGCAACCCGCCGCGCTCCAAGCAGATCCTGATCGTCGACTCGCTCGCCGCCGTCGCCGGTGGCGCGGGCTCCACGTCGTCGAACACGGCGTTCATCGAGTCGGCCTCCGGCGTCGGCGACGGCGCCCGCACGGGCCTCGCGTCCGTCGTCACCGGCGTCGCGTTCCTGCTCGCGACGTTCCTGTCGCCGTTGGTCGACATGGTCCCGTCCGAGGCCGCAGCGCCCGCGCTCGTCGTCGTCGGTTTCCTCATGGTCATGCAGGTCTCGGGGATCGACTGGAAGAACTACGAGATCGCGATCCCGGCGTTCCTCACCATGGTGCTGATGCCGTTCACGTACTCGATCACCGCCGGCATCGGTGCGGGCTTCATCGCGTTCGTCGTCATCAAGCTGGCCATGGGCAAGGTGAAGGGGATCCACCCGCTGATGTGGCTGGCGGCCGTGCTGTTCGTCGCGTACTTCGCTCTCGAGCCGATCAAGGAGCTGCTGCTCTGACCTGAGGTGCACGATCCTCAGCACCGTCGGCCCCGCCTCCCGCTTGGAGGTGGGGCCGACGGCGCCTCCGCTAAGGTGACCTCGGCAGCCACCGAGGAGGACACGTGTATCGCCTGACCAACGTCGTGAAGCACTACGACTGGGGTTCCATGACGGCGATCCCGACCTTCCTCGGCGCCGAGGCCGACGGGCGCCCGGTGGCCGAGGTGTGGATGGGCGCCCACCCGGACGGTCCGTCCCGGGTGCGCGGCCGCAGCCTGCGCGACGTCATCGACGACGACCCCGCCGGCACCGTGGGCCCGCGGGTGTCCGCGCGGTTCGGCGATCGCCTGCCCTACCTGTTCAAGGTTCTCGCTGCGTCGCGGCCTCTTTCCCTCCAGGTGCACCCGAACGCCGACCAGGCGCGGGAGGGCTTCGCCCGCGAGGAAGCGGCCGGAGTCGCCCGGCACGCGCCCGAGCGCAGCTTCCACGACGACCAGCACAAGCCCGAGATGCTCTACGCCCTCACGCGGTTCGAAGGCCTCAGCGGGTTCCGCCAGCCGCGCCGCGTGATCGAGCTGCTCGACGGCATCGTCGGCCCCCTGGCCGCGCAGATCCGCGACACCCTCGTGGCCGACCCCACCCGCACCGGCATCCAGCGCGCCTTCGAGCTCACCGTCTGCCGACGCGGCGAGGTGAGCCGCGAGGAGATCGACGAGACCGCACGCTCGTGCGAGGCGCGCCTCGACGCCCTCGAGGACGGCGGCCCGGGCGCTCGCGCGTACGGCACCCTGGTGGCCCTCGCCCACTGGTACCCGACCGACCCCGGGGCGATCGCCTCGATCCTGCTCAACAGGTTCTCCCTCGCGCCGGGCGAGGCCATGTACGTCCCGGCCGGCGTCGTGCACGCCTACCTCGGAGGGCTCGGCCTCGAGATCATGGCGAGCTCGGACAACGTGCTGCGCGCCGGCATCACCCCCAAGCACGTCGACGTCGAGGCTCTCCTCGCGTGCACCGTATACGACGACGGCGCCCCGAGCCGGCCGAGCGTCGTGCCCGGGGCCGAGGGCAAGCCCGACGTCGTCCGCCCGCCTGCGGACGAGTTCGCCCTCGCGGTCATCCGCCCCACCGCCAGCTCCCGGGTGCACTACGCGACCCAGGACGGGCCGCGGATCGTCATCTGCACCGCCGGAGCCGTCGCCCTGCGCACGGCCGGCGGCGCGGAGGTCGCGCTCACCAAGGGCGAGACGGTGTTCGTCCGGCACGACGAGGGTCGCCTCGAGGTGCGTGGCGAGGGTGAAGCGGTGATGGCGTTCGTGCCGTAGGCGCCACCCGTTCACGGCATCTCCACACCGGAGGCATTTCATTACCCTAGGTAATGAACTAAGGTAACGACAGTGACGATCGACACTGCCTGCCAGCCCCCCGCCTCGAACGCGCGCCGCACCGGCGCGCCGACGGTCGCCAGCGACCTGCGGGTGGCGCTCACCCGGATCGCGCGCCGGCTGCGCGCCCAGCGGGGCGAGGTCGACCTGGCCGAGGGCCAGTTCGGGGTCCTGACGACGTTGCACAAGCACGGCGCGATGTCCCCGGGCGCGCTCGCGGACCACGAGAACGTCCGCCCGCCGTCGATGACCCGCACGGTCAACACGCTCGCGGAGCACGGCCTCGTGACCAAGCTCGAGCACCCGACGGACAAGCGCCAGGTGGTGGTCGAGCTCAGCGAGGCCGGCCACGCGGAGGTCCGCGAGACCCGCCGCCGCCGCGACCAGTGGCTCACCAAGCGCCTGCAAGAACTCACACCTGAAGAGCGAGACACGCTCGCCGCTGCTACGAAACTACTGACACGGATCGCCAACGCATGAACCAGACCTTCGCTTCACTCCGCTACTTCAACTACCGCGTGTGGTTCGGTGCCGCCCTCGTCGCCAACATCGGCACCTGGATGCAGCGCGTCGCCCAGGACTGGCTCGTCCTGACCGTCCTCACCGACAACTCCGGCGTCGCCGTCGGTATCGTCACGGCGCTGCAGTTCCTGCCCGCCCTGTTCTTGTCCGCCTGGGCTGGCCTGCTTGCAGACCGTGTGAACAAGCGCAAGCTGCTGATCATCACGCAGAGCTCGCTCGGACTGCTCGCGTTCGGCCTCGGTGCCCTGGTGCTGTCCGGCAACGCCGAGCTCTGGCACGTGTACGTGTTCGCGTTCGGCCTCGGCTGCGTCGCCGCGATCGACAACCCGGTCCGCCAGACCTTCGTGGCCGAGATGGTCCCGGTCGACAAGCTCTCCAACGCCGTCGGCCTCAACTCCGCGTCCTTCAACGCCGCGCGCCTGATCGGCCCCGGCCTCGCTGGCCTGCTGATCGCCGCGATCGGCACCGGCTGGGTGTTCCTGCTCAACGGCGTGTCCTTCGGGGCGACCATCCTCGCCATGTTCGCGATGCGCACCAACGAGCTGCGGCACACCCCACGCGTCAAGCGCGGCAAGGGGCAGCTCCGGGAAGCGGTCGCCTACGTGCGTCACCGCACGGACATCCTCGTGGTGATGATCGTCGCCGGCGTCGTCTCGGCCCTCGGCCTGAACTTCCAGCTGACGTCCGCGCTCATGGCCACGACCGAGTTCGCCAAGGGCGCGGGGGAGTACGGCATCCTCGGCTCGATCCTCGCCGTCGGCTCCCTCACCGGTGCCCTGCTCGCCGCGCGCCGCGAACGCCCGCGCGTGCGCCTCGTCGTCGGCTCCGCCTTCGCGTTCGGCGTGACCAGCGGGCTCATGGCCCTCATGCCGTCCTACGAGCTGTACGCGGTCTCGAGCATCCTCGTCGGCCTGTGCTCGCTCACCCTGCTCACCGCGGCGAACACCACCATCCAGCTCGGCACCGACCCCGCCATCCGCGGGCGCGTCATGAGCCTGTACATCATGGTGCTGCTCGGTGCGACGCCCATCGGCTCGCCGCTCGTCGGGTGGATCGGCCAGGTCTGGGGCGCGCGGTGGTCGATCGGCGTCGGCGCGATCGCGTCCATCCTCGTGTCCGCGGGCGCGGCCATCTGGGTGAAGAAGCACTGGAAGCTGCAGGTGCGCTATCGCGTGCTCGAGCGCCCGCACGTGCAGGTCCGCTACCTCGACCGCCCGGCCGCCAAGGAGCGGCTGCGCGGCGAAGCGGCACGGGACACCGCTGCCGCTGCCTGAGGAATCACTCGGTAGGCTTGCGGCGACGTCCACCAATAGAGTGTGAGGACATGCGCGTACTTGTCACCGGCGGAGCCGGGTTCATCGGAGCGAACTTCGTCCACCAGACCGTCCGCGAGCGTCCCGAGGCGAGGGTCACCGTCCTCGACGCACTCACGTACGCGGGCTCGCGTGCCTCGCTCGCCGGCCTCGACGAGGCCATCACCTTCGTCGAGGGCGACATCGCCGACGCTGAGCTCGTCGACCGGCTCGTCGCCGACGCCGACCTCGTGGTCCACTTTGCGGCGGAGTCCCACAACGACAACTCGCTGTCGAACCCGTGGCCTTTCGTGCAGACCAACGTGATCGGCACGTTCACGCTGCTCGAGGCCGTCCGCAAGCACGGCGTGCGTTACCACCACATCTCGACCGACGAGGTCTACGGCGACCTCGAGCTCGACGACCCGGCGAAGTTCACGCCCGACACCCCGTACAACCCGTCGAGCCCGTACTCCTCGACGAAGGCGTCCAGCGACCTGCTGGTGCGCGCGTGGGTGCGCTCGTTCGGGGTCCAGGCGACCATCTCGAACTGCTCCAACAACTACGGGCCCTACCAGCACGTCGAGAAGTTCATCCCGCGCCAGGTCACCAACCTGATCGACGGCATCAAGCCGCGCCTCTACGGCAAGGGCGAGAACGTCCGGGACTGGATCCACGTCGAGGACCACAACAGCGCGGTCTGGGCGATCATCGACCGCGGCCAGATCGGCGAGACCTACCTGATCGGTGCCGACGGCGAGAAGACGAACCTCGAGGTCGTCCAGCAGCTCCTGGTGGAGTTCGGCTTCGCCCCGGACGACTTCGAGCACGTCACCGACCGCGCCGGCCACGACCTGCGCTACGCGATCGACGCGTCGCGGCTGCGCGACGAGCTCGGCTGGGAGCCCCGCTACACGGACTTCGCCGAAGGGCTGCGAGCCACGATCGACTGGTACCGCGCCAACGAAGCCTGGTGGCGACCCATGAAGGACGCCACCGAGGCGAAGTACGCGGCGGTCGGGCACTGACGCGGCCGCCGGGCCTCAGGGGGTCGCGCCGCCGAGCGAAGCCACGTAGGCGGCGCCGGCCTCGTGCGTCGGGAGCAACCCCTGCTCGCGCGCCTCGGACAGCGTCGGGGCCGCAGTGTCCTTGTCCGACAGCGTGTACGTCAGCGGCGTCCCGTCGCGACCGACCGTGGGCCACTCGATGCCGACCTCGGGGTCGAGCGGGTGGATGCCGTGCTCGCCGCCCGGGTTGTAGCCGGTCGAGCAGAGGTACATCACGGTCGAGTCGTCCTCGAGGGAGAGGAAGGCATGCCCCAGGCCCTCGCCGAGGTAGATGCCCCGCCGGGCGACGTCGTCGAGCAGGACACTGTCCCACTGGCCGAAGGTGGGCGAGCCCACCCGGATGTCGACGACGACGTCGAGCACCGCGCCCTTGGGGCACACCACGTACTTCGCCTGCCCCGGGGGGACATCAGCGAAGTGGATGCCCCGCAGCACACCGGCCGCGGAGACCGACATGTTCGCCTGCACGAGGTCCAGCGGATGACCCACGTGCTCGGCGAACACCGAACCCTTGAACCACTCGAGGAAGACCCCCCGGGGGTCGCCGTACTGCTGGGGCGTGATCTCCCACGCGCCGGGGACCTTGAGCTCGCGATACTGCATGGTTCTCCTCGGATGGACGGTGGCCGTCACTCTATCGAGGTAGCGTGTCGACCCGATACTTGGCCCGGTCGTCGTCAGAGGAGTGGTTGTGCGCTGGTTGGTCGCAGGTGGGGCGGGAATGCTCGGACAGGACGTCGTCGACGTCGCGCGGCAGGCGGGGCACGCGATCACGGTGAGCGATCGTGCCGAGCTCGACATCACGGATGCAGCAGCCTGCCGTGAGGCGGTCGCCGGGTTCGACGTCGTGGTCAACTGCGCGGCCTGGACGGCCGTCGACGACGCCGAGACGAACGAGGGCGCGGCGTTCGACGTCAACGCCGTCGGCCCCGCCAACCTGGCGCGGGCGGCGTCAGAGCACCACGCGCGCCTGGTGCAGGTCTCGACCGACTACGTGTTCGCTGGCGACGCGACCAGTCCCTACGCCGAGGACGCGCCGGTGCGGCCCGCCTCCGCGTACGGCCGGACCAAGGCGGCGGGGGAGTGGGGTGTGCTCGCCGCGGGTGCCCACCACGTCATCGTCCGCACGGCATGGCTGTATGGGGCCGGCGGAGCGAGCTTCCCGCGGACGATCGTCCGCGCCGGCCGCGCGCGGGGCGCGCTGGGCGTCGTCAGCGACCAGGTGGGGCAGCCCACCTGGACCGCCGATCTCGCAGACCTGATCCTGCGCATGGTCGACGCTGAGGTGCCGGGCGGCATCTACCACGGCACCTCGAGCGGTGTCGCGTCCTGGTACGACTTCGCTCGCGCGGCCGTCGAGAGCGCGGGCATGGACCCGGCGATCGTCTCGGCGACCACCAGCGCGGAGTTCACGCGGCCCGCGCCGCGCCCGGCGTACTCGGTCCTCGGGCACGACCGGCTTGTCGCGGCAGGCGTGGAGCCGATCGCGCCGTGGCACGAGCGGTGGTCAGCAGCGGCGTCCGACGACCGGTTCCGCAGCGAGGTGTTGGGCGACTGAGGAGCGCGGCGGCATCAGGCGAGCAAGCTCAGGAGGTAGGTCCCGTACCCCGACTTGGCGAGGGCCTCTCCGCGCGTCGCGAGCTCGGTATCGCTGAGGAACCCCTGGCGCCATGCGATCTCCTCAGGAGCGCCGATCTTGAGGCCCTGGCGGTTCTCGATGGTGCGGACGAAGTCGGAGGCCTCGAGCAGCGAGTCGAATGTGCCGGTGTCGAGCCAGGCGGTGCCGCGCGGCAACACCTCGACCTGAAGGCGGCCCTGGCTCAGGTACTCGCGGTTGACGTCGGTGATCTCGTACTCGCCGCGCGCTGACGGCTTGAGGTCGCGTGCGATCTCGATGACATCATTGTCGTAGAAGTAAAGGCCAGGCACCGCGTAGCTGCTCTTGGGCTGTGCAGGCTTCTCCTCGAGCGAGAGGGCCCGGCCGGCGTCATCGAACTCGACGACACCATAGGCAGTCGGATCAGCCACCCGGTAGGCGAACACCGCGCCGCCGTCGATGTCCGAGAACTTCGTCAGCTGTTGCCCGAGGCCGGGGCCATAGAAGATGTTGTCGCCCAACACCAGGGCTGAGGACTCAGTTCCCACGAAGTCCGCTCCGAGCACGAAGGCCTGCGCGAGACCGTTCGGCTCGGCCTGGACCGTGTAGCTGATGGAGACGCCGAACTGCGACCCGTCACCGAGGAGACGCTGGAATTGATCCGCGTCGTGCGGCGTCGTGATCACGAGAACGTCGCGGATTCCCGCCAGCATGAGGGTCGACAAGGGGTAATAGATCATCGGCTTGTCGTACACCGGCACGAGCTGCTTGCTCACGCCCATCGTGATGGGGTGAAGGCGTGTGCCGGACCCGCCGGCCAGGATGATTCCGCGCATGGGACCTCGTTCTCGTGAGCAGGAAGAAGGTGCCGCTGAACTATGGGCGTCCGATGCCCTGGTAGGTCCAGCCGGCGGCGCGCCAGGCGACAGGGTCGAGGGCGTTGCGGCCGTCGATGATCCACGGCGTGGCGACGTGGGCCTTGAGCTCGGCGGGGTCGAGGTCGCGGAAGTCCTGCCACTCGGTCAGGAGCATCACGACGTCCGCGCCGGCGACGGCGGTGGCGGCGTCGGGGGCGACCTCCATGTCGGGTCGCTGGCGCGCAAGGACGGGGCCTGCGGCGGGGTCGGTGATGACGACGCTGGCGCCCTGGCCTGCGATCGCGTTGGCGATGTCGAGGGCGGGGGAGTTGCGCATGTCGTCGCTGTTGGGCTTGAACGCCGCACCGAGCACGGCGATGCGCTTGCCGGACAGCTCCCCGCCCACGGCCGTGCGGGCCAGCTCGACGGCGTGCGAGCGGCGGCGGTCGTTGATGTTGTCGACCTCGCGCAGGAACGTCAGGGCCTGGTCGACGCCGAGCTCGCCGGCGCGGGCCATGAACGCGCGGATGTCCTTGGGCAGGCAGCCGCCGCCGAACCCGATGCCCGCCTTGAGGAACTTCGGTCCGATGCGGTCGTCGTGGCCGATCGCCTCGGCCAGCTGGGTGACGTCGGCGCCGGTGGCCTCGCACAGCTCGGCCATCGCGTTGATGAAGGAGATCTTCGTGGCCAGGAACGAGTTGGCGGCGACCTTGACGAGCTCGGCCGTGGCGTAGTCGGTGACCAGGCGGGGGATGTCCTGGTCGAGCAGCGTCCGGTAGACGGCGTCGAGCGTGTCGCGCGACGCCGTCGCCTGGGCGGGGTCGGTGGGCAGGCCGTAGACGATGCGGTCCGGGGACAGGGTGTCCTGGACCGCGAAGCCCTCGCGCAGGAACTCCGGGTTCCACACCAGGTGCGCGCCGGTGGGGGCGACGACCTCGGCCAGCCGCGCGGCCGTGCCCACGGGCACGGTGGACTTGCCGACGACGAGCGTGGGTCCGTCGGGGTGCTCGCCCAGGTGGGGGACCAGCGCGGTGATCGCGGCGTCGACGTAGGTCAGGTCCGCCGCGATCGAGCCGGGCGCCTGGGGGGTGCCGACGCCGATGAAGTGCACCTGAGCGTCGGCGAGGTCAGCGAAGTCGGTGGAGAACCGCAGCCGGCCGGCCGCGACGTTGCGCGCCAGCACCTCGTTGAAGCCGGGCTCGTGGAAGGGTGCCTGCCCGGCCGAGAGCAGTGCGACCTTGGCGGCGTCGACGTCGATGCCCACGACGTCGTGGCCCACCTCCGCCATGCAGGCCGCATGCACGGCGCCCAGATACCCACAACCGATCACTGAGATGCGCATGGTTAGGCAGTCTACTGCTACGGGGTGGACACCTCGGGAGTCACCGTCGCGTCTACCGATTCGCTGACGGCGATGTCGGCGATGAGTGCGGCGAAGTCCTCGCTCATGTCGGACGGCCGATACGAACGCGCGAAGTTGAGCGCGTCGCGGGCAATCTCACCGTCAGGGTCCTCGAACGCATCGATCGCGGCGGCTACCTCGCTTGCCCCGCCCTCGGGATCGAAGAACAGCACCCAACTTTGGCCACTGAACTGCTCGCGGACGTGGGGGAGACCCGGGAGCAGCACCGGGACACCAAACGTCGCCGCAAGGAACATCGTGCCCGAGTTGAGGAAGTCCTTGTACGGCACGACGACGACGTCAGCTGCGGCGAACCAAGTCGGTACCTCAGGGTGATCGATGAACCCGTGTCGGCGGATGTTCGGGAACGGGCGCTTGAACATGTCGTCGATAGCGCTGAGCTCCTCCGGTCTGGCCTTTCCCGCCATGAGTAGCGCGACGTCGGCCGATCGGGCGTGGAGTTGGGCGCACGCCTCGATTAACAGGTCGAGTCCCTTGTAGGACCGCATCTGTCCGAAGAACAGCACACTCTTCTGGTTCGGGCTGAGGCCGAAGGATGCCCGAGCTGCCTCGCGGGTCATGGTCTGCTCGTATATGCCGAAGTAGCTCGAGTGCGGGACGATTACCGTCTTCTCATGCGGGAGCTCGGCAACAGCTCGGAACACCGTCGCCGTCTCCTCAGACATCACGTGGAGCCGCGTCGCAACCCCGACGAGGTAACGGCTGAGGTCCAGCTCGGGTTCGCGGAAGCGGGTCTCGTGCGGGATCAAGTTGTGGATGGTCCACACGACGACGACGCCACGTCCGACTGCGCCGTTGACGTGATCTTTGAACCGAGCGAGGTTTAGCCACGCAGTGTCTTCGTCTGACGCACCCTGGCAGATCTGCTGCGTCCAGTGGACGTGCAGGATGTCCCCGCGCTTGGTTGCGGAGATCTCCCGGAGGAGCCGTTCGAACCCGGAGACGAACGAGACAGGAACGCCGCGGGACCGGAGACCCAGGTAGAGCATGTTGAGGTATGGATTGTCCTGCCACGCCGGGTACGCAAGCACTCGGCTGACTGCGCTGAGTCTCTCCCGCAACGTGGAAGTCTTCATCGTCGTCTCCATCTAGTTCACCTCAGCGGCCAGTGCGGGCGCTCAGTTCTCGGACCAGGATCGGCCCGAGCGTACGGGCGAATGTGGCAGTGATGTGGTGCTCGTCGCGATAGACAGCGACGTTCCCGATGACCATCGGGCAGCGCTCGTCGCAGTAGATCGACGACAGATCGATGGCTTCGACGTTACCGTCAGTGAGTCGACTCGCGATCTGTAGCGGATCAGGGCCGAGTGCTTCGCTCATCGGGACGGAGCATGCGGCGGCGGCATCGGGCGAGCTCGCAAGGATGACGCAGTCGAGGTCCGACGTGGTGACAGTGGGATTGTCTATGACGGGGACCACTTCGACGCCAGCTGCCGTCAGCGGCTCCCATGCGGCCGCATAGCTCACTGCAAGCGAGTCGATCTCAGCAGTCGACAGGTCAGGATTGCGGCGGGCGGTCAAGAGCACGAGATCGTAGCCACCACTCATGAGTCGGGCTTGAAGCGCGCGTTGACGCTCGGAGCACGCGTCGTCGGCGGTCGGCGGTGCCGAGCGCCACATGCAACCCCGTGCAACGTAGGTGTCGACCGACCAGTCAAGGACGGCGAGGTGGTCGTACAGCGCAGGCAGGAGCATCGCCGCGTGCGAGTCGCCCACTAGAGCGACGCGGCGTGCTGTCGGCGTCGATGAACCGTAGGTGCATGATTCGATGTCAGCGCTCGGATCGGTGTCGTAGCACCAGTACGCCTGCCCGGTGTCGTCACTCACCGCGGCTAGCGCGGGAAGGATCCTTCCGTCGAGGGCAGGATCGGAGCAAGGCGCATCGGGACCGGCAATGGCGAGGGCGCCGAGGCACGCCGAGCTCTCGAGGTACGCCCCGACGAGTTCGTTCGATGCTTCTTCTTGCCGGTCGGTCTCGACGATTCCCGCACCCGCCACCGCCACGACCACCGCCATGCCGCCTAGGGTCAGCGTGAGGGTCCGGACAGCAGGGGCCTCGACGAGAAACTTCGCGCGCCGGCAGGGATCCTCGACGAACGTCTTCGTGAGGGCGCCGAGCACGAGGCTGGCGGACAAGAGACCAACGTTGAGAGCGAAAGGGCGCCCGATGCCGAGGAGGGGAGGCAGCATCACGACGAGCGGCCAGTGCCACAGGTACGTCGAGTACGAGATCGCCCCGACGTACTGCACGGGCCTGAGGCTGATGAGCCGCCCATAGAACGAATCGCCAAGTCCGGAGGTGGTCGTGCCACCGACGATGATTGCTACGGCCCCGAGAGTGGGCAGAAGGGCGGCGTACCCAGGAAAGGACGTCGCCTCGGTGAACAGGTATACGGACACGAGCAGCATGGCCCAGCCAACGAGTCTGCAGATCGTCGCCCAACGCGCTGCGCGCACACCGGCGGGGATCAGCAGCGCGACGAGGCCGCCGAGGGCGAACTGCCACATCCGCGCTGGCGTGGAGAAGTACGCAGCCGGGCTGACGCTCGTCAGCCATAGGCAGTAGACGAAGCTCGCGATCGCGGTCGTGCCCAGCAGTGTGACCACGGCAGTCCGTGCTCGAGGCCGCCCGCGTGCGCGCCAGCGCCCGATGCCCACTGCAGCGAGCATCATCAGCGGCCAGATGACGTAAAACTGCTCCTCGAGCGACAGCGTCCAGTAGTGCTGCACGGGTGATGCGGCGTTCTCGGCAGCGAGATAGTCCACGGAGTCGGACGCAAGGCGCCAGTTCTCCACATACAGGGCGCTCGCGAGGAGCTCCTGGAAGAACTGGCCCCAACGAGCTTGCGGGGCCCAGAGGAAGGTCGCGATGCCAGTGACTGCGAGGACGAGGAGTGACGCGGGCAGCAAGCGCCTCGCCCGCCGCGCCCAGAACTGACCGAGCCTGATAGTCGAGGACTGGCTCAGCTCACGCCACAGATGCCCGGTGATCAAGTAGCCGCTGATGACGAAGAAGACGTCGACGCCCACATAGCCTCCGCGCAGGCGCGTGGGCCAGATGTGGTAAACCACCACGGCAATGACTGCTGCCGCCCGCAGAGCCTGGATCTCCGGTCGGAAGCCTGAGGGAGTGCTGCCGCGGCCCTTGGTCGCGGGCGTGGTGTCCGTGATGATGGCTGTGCCTTCGCTCGTGATCCCGCGTAACGGGCGTCCGTATCTTGCGTGCTCGAGAGCCTGCTGGGGCGGTCTCTCGAGCGCACTCTACCCGTGCCTTCGCCAGGACCCGTCCGGCCCGTCGACTACCGTGTGTACGATCTTGGGGTGACCGAGATGACAGCCGTGCCACCTGAGGAGGACCTCGCCGAGACGACCATCCGTGACGTCCGCGTTGCCTTCTGGAACCCCGTCCGGCCGGTCCCGGGAGGGCTTCAGCCCAGAGCGGTGTCAAACTTCGGAGACGTCTTGGGGCCGGCTTTGGTCCGCACGATGGTCGGCGCGAATGCCACGAGGCCCGCCGACTCACCCGTGGCGCCTGCGCCCCATCGACTGCTCGCAGTCGGGTCTGTCATGCACTTCGCGCGCCCGGGTGACCACGTCTGGGGAAGCGGTGTGAACGGGAAGGTCCCGCTCCCGGACCTGCGGGGCCTGAATCTCGTTGTGCACGCGGTACGCGGTCCCCGCACGGCCGAGCTCCTCGGTGACCAAAATCTTGAAGTCCCTGAAGTCTTTGGGGATCCCGCCCTGCTGATCCGCCGCTACTTTCCGCAACTGAGCGGGTTGAGTGAGCAGAAGCGCCGCCTCACCGCGGTCGTGCCCAACCTGAACGACTATCCGAGTTCGCGTTTCGACCCGCGAGTACTCAACCCGAGGTCAAGCTTCCTCTCGGTCGCCAGGCACCTCGTCGCGAGCGAGATCGTCGTGGGATCCTCGCTCCACGCGATCGTCGTAGCCGACGCTTTCGGCGTCCCCGCCCGGTTCTGCGCGTCAGCGTCAGAACCTGCATTCAAGTATCTGGACTACCTCGAAGGCACAGGGCGCGCGGGCACCGAGATCGCCAGGTCGGTCGACGAGGCCTTGGAGATGGGCGGCCACAGCGCGCCAGATGTCGACCTAGATGCCCTGGAGAGCGCTTTTCCCTGGGGGCTCTTCGGACGAGAGCCTGCCGACCTTGCGGCCGCGCAGGTGGAGGCGTGAGCACCGTGGTCGGCTTGGATGCGGAGCTCCTCAGTGTCGTCATCCCCTGCTACGGCGTCGAGGAGTGGCTCGAGGCGTGCCTGGAGTCGGTCGTGAACCAGACCTATCGTGCGCTCGAGGTGATCGTGGTGATCGATGGTTCGCCCGACAGGTCCGCAGAGATCGCTCATGCGGTCGCAGCGACGGACTCGCGCGTCAGGGTCATCGACCGCGCCCACAACATCGGGCTCGGCGCGTCGCGGAACGAAGGGCTCCTTGCTGCATCCGGCAAGTACGTCACCTTCCCGGACAGCGACGACGTTGTTCCCGTGGACGCTTACCGCACCCTGGTCGACTCTCTGACAGCGTCGGGTTCGGTGGTCGCCACCGGTCGCGCTCAGGAGTTTGGCGGCCTCGGTCGTCGCCAGTACTGGACGACAGTCAATGCTGCCTTTCGCGAAGCACGAACGGCGACGAATCTGACCGCGACGCCGGAGCTGGTGCTCGACCACACGGCATGGAACAAGGTGTACGACCGTGCGTTCATGATCGAGAACGGTATTCGTTGGCCTGAGGGCACGACTTGCGAGGACGTCGTCCCGTCGACGCAGGTCTATTTGCACGCGGCCTCGGTTGACGTCGTCGATGCGGTGGTTTACCAGTATCGACGACGACCCGGGTCGATCACTACGAGCCTGAACGACGCCCGGAAGCTGACCGACTGGTGCGAGCAGGTGCATGCGGTCCTCAACGCGCTCGAGGCGGCTGGGCAGGTCGAAGCTCAGTCGGTCTACGTCACGCGACTCTTGAAGAACGAGGTCATCTCTCGCGTGAAGTCCCTTCACATTCTTGACGACGTCATCCTTCTCGAGAAGGTGTGCGCGTTGGCGGAGCGCGCGGTCCTGGCTGCCCCGAGCTCGGCTATCGCCGCGCTCAACCAACAAGAGCGGTGGGCCGTGGACCTGCTGGTCACGAGGCGCCCTCACCTCCTGCACTACTTGGGGTACCCCCTACCGGCCACCGCAGTGCATCTCGCGGCCAGAGCCCACGGCGTCGCTGCGGCCAAGACGGGTGCAACCCTTGGAGTGGATGGGGCCGCGGACTCCCTCCCGCGATTTGCTCGCGTCTTCGTCCAGCCGTGGCTCGACGACGCCGTCGACGGACAGGAAGCCGCCGCAACGGTTGCGCGTGCCGCAGAGGACTTCGACGACAGCGCACGCGCTGCTCTACCGCCCCGCGTCGTAGGGATGCTCACGCTCGCGTCCGAGGGACGACACGATCAGGACCTCAAGACGCTGCTCCGGCTCGCGCGTTTCAGCGAAGCGGTGATCGAGAGCGCCAGTGGCGGCTCTCGCGAGAACGAGCTCATCCTGAAGTTGAGCGTCTCGAACGACTTCCTCACCCATGAGGAACTCATGGTCGTGGGTGCTCGGACATCGTTCGGCAAGATGATGCCCGAAGGACGCGTGAGCACGGTGGCGCTCGGCGACGATGGAAGAACCGACGTTAGCGCGGTTGTCCACCTCGGCAACCAGCCTCATGGGAAGGGACGCGTCGAGATCTGCCTGAATGCCCACGGCGTGGAGTGGTGGGAGCCGGCGCGCATCTATGGCCCGCTTGACTCAGGCACGCCCGGCTCAGCCGTTGCGCTGCGTCCGACCGGGAAGGGAAGCGTCGCGACCTGGCGCCGCACACCCGTGCGCGCGACCCCCACCGCGCGACGGATTAGGCGCGCTCAGATCAACAGCATCGGCAAATCGACGGTACGCGGCGTGCTACAGCGCGTGCGGAGAGGAGCGCGACGTGAGCGCTGACCGTGGCCCCGAGATCTCGGTGGTGATGCCGACCAAGAATGTGGCGCTGTGGGTCGAGGAGGCGGTGACGTCTGTTTTGACGCAGAGAGGTGTCGACCTCGAGGTCATTGTCGTCGACGATCATTCGGATGACGGAACGGTCGAGGTGCTCGAGATGCTCGCGCAACGCGACTCCCGCCTTCGGGTCGTCAGGGCGACGGTCCGGGGCGGTGGTGAGGCGCGCAACGAGGGCGTAGCGCGGGCACGTGGGGAGTTCCTCGCCTTCGCGGACGGTGACGATATCGTGCCCGACGGGGTTTACGCGCGGCTGCTCGAGCGGTTGCGCCTCTCCGGTTCAGACATCATTGCGGGGAACTACCTGACATTCGCCCCATCCACGTCCTGGCTGCGCCAGTCAGGGCTGCCGATCTACGGCGAGAGCCGCACAGGCGTCGGGCTGCGCGACGAGCCGCGGTTGCTCAGGGACCGCGTGGTGTGGAACAAGATCTTCACGATGCGCCATTGGCGACGCTCTGGGGCGCACTTCCGGAACCCTCCGCGGGCCAACGACGTGGTCGCCATGACAGAGGCTATGGCCGAGGCATCGATTGATCTCGACCCCTCAGTGACCTACGTGTACCGACGGCGCCCCGGCGGTGGGTCCATGACGTCTGCGGCCAAGCGCGAGGACGCGCTGCTCGCATACTTCCAGCAAGAGTCGCTGTGCCTGACAATCTTGGCGGAACGAAGTGAGCACACGGTCGTTCACTACTTCCTGACCATGTTGTTCGAAACCGACGGTTGGGCGGCGCTGAAGGGCTACTTCAGTGGCCGAACGGTATCGAGGGCCGATGCAGGGGCCTTTGCCGAGCTCGCCCGGGTCATCGCAGCGGCAGTCGAGCGGTGTCCTCATTGGGTCTGGCGCAAGATCCCGCTTGACAAGCGCATGGTCTACGCGCTTCTCGCGAGCGCCCGCGCGGACTTGCTTTACCTCGTCTGGGATGACGTCCACCCGCCGCACACGGCGGATAGGCGCGACGACGCCACGCAACTAGCCAAGCTGCTTCGACATGAGCCGGGGGGCGATACGGTCCTCCGCCAGGTCTGGCGCGAAGAGTTTCTTGGACAGTTCAGTCGGGCGGCTAACGCGACGGACCGTGATCTCGCCGCCGATACCGTCGCTTTCCGTGAGGCTTACGTATCTCTTACCGATCTGACCCGCGCCGAGAGGATGATTCTGGGCCGCCTCGAAGCCGGAGACTTGGACGGAGCGCGGCTCTTGAGTGTGCAGTGCGCGCGCACGTCTGCTGTTCTGCGGCGAGCTGCGGACGTCGGAGGTGGCACCAGGGTGGTTGTCGAGGTGAGTTCGAGTGGGTCGCTCTCGGCAGAGTGGAACACTGGTCGCCTGATCGCCCGTGGCCAAGCGGGGCGCTCAGCGACGGTCAAGCGGGATTCCCCCAAGCCGGCAGCACGGATCGTCAACGGATGGAAACGGCGCGATCGCTACATCGTAGAAGGTGTCGCGCCAAGGGACCTGGACGACTATCGCTTGACGGTCGAGATGGTTGTCGACCAACGGCTGCGGCCCCTCCCGATCCGGGTCGCGCCGCTAGTTGCGCCGGGGCCGTCATGAGTCGCAGCATCGGCATTATCAGCTACTGCGACCACCTCCGTACTCGGGCGCACATCAACCACCAGGCGTACGCGTCGCGACACGGTTACACGTACATCTTCGACGTCGCGCCGACGGTCGAGCGAAAGTTCGGCGCCAAGCTCGAGAAGATCCAAAAGCTGACGCCGCTGTTTGACTGGACGTTCTGGATCGACGATGACGCCTTCTTCATGCAACACGACCGAGCTCTACGCGAATTTCTGCCCAAAGACCCGCGTACGGCACTGGTGTTTTGCGAGAGCCCGATCAATAAGGGCAAGAAGACGTGGATCAGCTCGGGCAACTTCTTGATCCGACGAACGGCCCGGACGTCACGCTTCTTGCGTGACGTCGCGCGCACGCCGATGGACGTCGTGGAGGCGTGGTGGGACGTCGATCGCCTCGGGTACTTCACGCGAGGCGATCAGGACGCGATGGTCTATCAGCTCCTGACGAACCCCGTCTATCGGCGTCCCGGATTTGTGCGTCGGCTGCCGTACACCGCTTTTAATACTCGGCCATTTCACTTCCAGTCCAAGCCTGACGAGCACTTCCTGGTTCATTTCACGGGAGATGATAAGGGGACCCAGGCCGCGGCGTTCGCCGGACGGTTCGGCCTCAGTGAGGCTCTGGTCCCCTGGAGCGTCGAGGACCGATACCAGATGCGCTACGTGCCTGCGCGACGCATCGAACCGGGGGTTGTCACGAATGAGTGACGAATCGCGCATGCCGCGGCGGTCATCATCAGAAGGGCAGTGCTGGGCGTGCTGAGGTGGCGGAGGGGGCGCCGGAGGGCCAATGCTGGGTCAGCGATGGAGGTCGCCGAGGGGCGCCCGCGGCTTGTCATCCGCGAGAGTAAGGACGTCCGACGAGCGCTGCACGCGCTCGGACCCGTCGTTGCGAGCGTCGACGTTCGGGTAAGGAGTGCTGACCTGCTTCGGGCTCTGACCGTCGCAGGCCAGACGGTGTCCGTGACGGACTCGATGACGCTGGCGATCAGCAGGGCGCGGCTGCCCTGGGCTGGATGGCGGGCGACGATCGATCTGCCTGGCGCGGACGTCTCAGTCGTGTGGCCTGAGGGCCGGCTTGGCGTGATGACGGTGGCAGTCGCGCTCGGGACTGAGACGACTCTCGCCAATGTGGCGCGCGCCGTTATCCGGGCGATCAGGCCGGGCTACGGCCCGGCCGACGCCGTCAGCGCACAGCTGACGGTAAGCCCGTACGCTCCCGTTTCGGCGCTGGGAATGCTAGCCACCCCCTGGGCAGACCCACCGTATGAAGAGCCGTTGCCGGACGTTCTGCTGGGGTCGGATGTCGTCGCCACCGGCGAAGAAGACGAGGCGCGTTGGCAGGCCGCCGCCACGGTGGTCCTACCGACCGACGGGGGAGGCGCCTTGCGCTCACCGCAGCCGACAATCGACATTCACTTGCATCATCCGGTGAACCGGCGCGCGCCGCGCAACGGTGATCCGAAGGCGCTCAGAGCAGGTCTGCATGCTGACGGGGAAGGGTGGCGCATTAGCGCGGCCTCGGGGGCAGCCGTGCTCTTGCGCCCTGGAGAGCCGATCTCTGCAGACAACCTGCACGCCCTGCGCAAGGTCGAATCGATCTCGCTCACGGATGTCCGCGCCGACAGCCCTCACCTCCCGGCGCGGCTCGTCGAGCTCGCGGCGTCTGGCCTCATCCTTCACGATGGAGATCACCTAGCCGGTGCCCTACCTGGTGTCGACCCGGTCCTGGTCTCTTCGTTCGCCGGAAGACTGCCGGAGCTCGCAGCCGAGCGGACGATTCGTGGGGCGACACAGCGTCGGCAGGCCCTGCGCGCGCACAACGGCGTCGTCATTCCCCGAATCGTCGACGGTGAGGCGCGCTTAGTGCCCGTCGCAGATTCCGTGCCGCACGTCACTGTGCTCCTGACGACGAATCGTCCGCATTTGGTTGTGAGTGCGCTCCGACAGATTGCAGCGCAGACCTATCCATCGCTGGACGTCGTCGTGGTCCTGCACGGGACCGGCCCGCTCGCCCTCACCGACGACGAGGATGCCGAGTTGGGGCATCTGCTCACAAACGTCGTCGAGGTCCCCGCGTCTGAGACATTCGGGGAGGCACTCGCGGAGGGCACGCGGCGTGCGTCGGGCCCGCTCCTCACCAAGATCGACGACGACGACCTTTACGGCCCGGAGCACGTCTGGGACCTGGTGCTCGCACGGATGTACAGCGGTGCGACGGTCGTCGGCAAGCAGGCCGAGTTCGTCTACCTGGAAGCGCAGGATACGACGATCCAACGCAAGTTCCGCAGCGAGTACTACTCGGAGCAGGTCGCGGGCGGGACGCTCCTGATCTCCCTGGCCGACTTGTACTCCGTCGGCGGCTGGCGCCCGGTGCCCCGCGCCGTTGACCGTGCTCTCTTCCAACGCGTGTTGCGCGAGGGGGGCCTCACCTATGTGACCCATCCGACGGGCTTCATGTACGTCAGGCACGGACGCGGCCACACCTGGGTGAAGGATGACGAGCACTTCCTCCCCTTAGCGATGCACCACTGGCCGGGAATCTACCGCGAGGCGTTGGGAGAGCGGGCCGCAAGCTGAGACTTGCCGCTCAGGTCAGGCCGCTGAGTGGATCACCTCGCGCCACGCCTCGGTGAGCGGAGCTTCTTCATGGCCGCAACCACGCGCTCGCTCGAGCGCCCGTCGCGCGTGGGGAAGGCTGCTGCGATGCGCTCGGCGTAAGGGGACGCCGCACGACGCCCGGCGAGCGTGACCTCGTCAATCGCCGAGAGCGCGCCCTCAAGGTCGGCCCGGACCGGGCCGAACCCGTCCCGCTCGTACTCGAAGTAGCCGCCACGGCCAACGTGCGCGCCAGCAAAGAAGGCTTTTGCATCAAACTGGAAGTAAACGACAGGTCGGTCCATGTAGGCGGCGTTGAACGCGACGGATGAGTAATCGGTCACCAGCACCCCGGCGCGCGCGAACGTTCGGGCGATGTCCGTACCGACGTACCGGATGAGCTTCACGTGCGCTGGCAGGCGCATGGCGTCAAGCAGCAACTCCATGTTGGGGTGCGGCATGAACGCGATCGTGAGCCCGCGCTCGTCCGCGATGCGCTTGAGCTCTTCGGAGGCGAGCAGATCGCGCCACTGGCGAACGTAGTCGGACTGAAGGAGGTCGTCGGCCATCTCACGGTGCTGGGTCGCCTCGGCCGTTCGGGGCGCGAGCCAGAACCGCCACGTGGGCGTCACCAGGATCAGGTCCTGAGCCTCAGTCGCAACCTCATGTCCGGCGCGGTAGAGGCGGTCGAACCGCGGGAGGCCGGCCATCGTTACTTCGCGCCTGGTGAAACGGAACGGAGAGTGATCCCCGCCGACGAAATCGAGCTCAGCCGGCGTGCTGGTGACGAAGAGGTCGATCGGCTTGGGGTTGAGCCACCGCGAGATGTCGTCCTTGATCACACCGTGCTGCAGAAACGTGAACCGCCAACGCGGTGGACGAAGCCGCGTGACCTCTCGGGGGTTGATGACCGGAGCGTCGGCGTGCGAACTTGCGAGGTGCGCGGCATTGAGGAGGAGCAGCTTCCAGCGCAGGGAGCCGTAGGGCACCACCCGACGATACCCATCGGCGCGCAGCCGGGCATGGTCGGGTGCGCTGTCCTCGATCACGAACCACGCGTTGATGCCCCGGTGCTTGTGTCGGAGGTGCCGGAACAGCAGCTCGGCGCTGTCGTCCGCGTCGTGCACGCGATCCATGAGCACCCATGCGTTGCCGAAGACGCGCTTGACGAGGCTGGAATCCGCGAGGCGGAGCGTCCACCGGTCCCGGGCCGAAAGCGGAGTTCCCCTCGCGACCGTCGAGAGCGGGAGGGGCCTGGCGCGCTGAGCCGCTCGCGCGGCCGCGAGAAGCCGCTTCGCTCGGTAGTCGGTCGGCGCCGGCCAATCTTCGCGGATCTGCACGAGCTGCCCGTCGAGCCTGATGGTCAAGTCCTTGGTCAGCGGAAGCCAGACGATCCGCTCCTGGACCATGGCGTGGTCGAAGAAGGTGTGGTCCTGGATCTTGGTGACGACGGGCTCGAGTGGCCGGCCACGATCCCGGAACTCTTCAGTGGGAAGCTGACCTGCATATCGGTAGCTCACGCAGAGCAGGCGCTGGTCGACGTCGACTCGGGTGAGCACCGCGACGGACGACCGCCAGGAGTCCTGGCCGAGCGCGAGCATCGCGTCGCGCCAGGTGCTCGAGAAGCGCCACAGGTCGAACGTCCGAAGCACGTCGTCGGACAGGTGAGCCCGGATCTTCGAGAGGTGGCCGAGGAACTCTCGGGCGACGTCGCCGTTCGCGGCGGAGGCGGAGCCTGACGGCTTGTCCTCCGCGCTGAAGAACCAGGAGAGCTCGTAGAGCAGGAACGTCTGCACCCACGCGGGCGCGGCTCCGTAGCGCTCCGCCGCGGCCTCAAGCAGGTCGAGGTAGCCGTAGCGCGGCACGTCGGTGTAGCGCCCCGGGTGGGTCAGGCTCGTCTGCAAGGTCGAGGACTTGTCGGAGCGCTTGCGGTAGTAGTACTGAGCCGTCGTCACGAACCCGATCTTGCGTTCTTCGCAGTCGAGCAGGTACCGGCCCGTGAAGTGCCCGTCCTCGAAGTTGGGGCGGATCCGGTCGTCAAACGTCCGGCCCTGCGCGCGGATCAGATCGAGCCGGAAGAAGGCGCAGGGTGCGCTGCCGTAGAAGAGGTCGTCGTGCTTGTCGAGGTCGATCAGGCGGTTGCGGGCGGTGAAGTGCTTACGCAGCGGGTGGGTGTCGAGCTTCTCACCCGTCCCATCCATGTGCAGGATGCGGTACGTGCCGGCGAGGACTGCTGCCGGATGCGCCGTCAGGAAGGCATCAATTTCCGCGAGGTAGTTCGCTGAGACCGTGTCGTCGGGATCGGTGAACGTCACCCACTCGCCCGTCGCGTACTCCAGACCGACGTTGCGCGCAGCGCCTTGGCCAGCGTTCGCCTGCCGGATCACCCGCACAGTCTCCGGTCGCCGTCGCGCCCAAGTGTCCAGGAGCTGCGCCGAGGAGTCGGTCGACCCGTCGTCGATCAGGATGACCTCGAGTCGCGCCAGGTCGAAGGTCTGCGCCTCGATCGACGCGATGAAGTCCGGGAGGTACGCCTCGACGTTGTGGACCGCAGAGACAATCGTGAACCGAGGTACCGAGCGCATCAGGTCAGAATAGTCCCCGGCGACTCCGCGCCGCGCGATACCGCAGAGGGAGAACATGACGGGTCTAGCAGCCGGTGCTCCGCGCGTTGACCAGCGGGTTAGCGGGGGCCGAGCAGTCCGGCGGGACATCGAAGGGCTGCGCGCCGTCGCGGTGGCGCTCGTGGTGGTCTACCACCTGTGGCCGGCTGCCCTCCCGGGCGGCTTCGTCGGCGTCGACGTCTTCCTGGTCGTCTCCGGATTCCTCATCACGACCCACCTGCTCGAGCACCCGCCCCGACGCCCCGGTGACCTGGCCGCGTTCTGGGGACGCCGGATCCGCCGGCTCCTGCCAGCCTCGTTCCTGGTCCTCCTTGTGACCCTCGCGCTCTCGTGGCTCTTCGCGCCCATCACGCAGTGGGGCGAGACCGCACGGCAGATCCTTGCCTCCACCTTCTACGTGGAGAACTGGGCGCTCGCGGCAAGCTCGGTCGACTACCTCGCGGCCGACACCGCGCCGAGTCCCGTCCAGCACTTCTGGTCGCTGGGGGTCGAGGAGCAGTTCTACCTCGGGTGGCCGATCCTCGTGCTCGCCCTCGCCTGGGTCGCGCGGCGAGCGTCGCGCGGTGCCGACGACCGCAGCAGGGCCTGGATCACGGCGGGGCTCGCGGTGGTGGTCGTCGCCTCCTTCGCCTGGTCGCTGCACCTCACTGCAGCCGACCCCGCCCGCGCGTACTTCGAGACGCCGGTGCGGGTGTGGGAGCTCGGCGCGGGCGCACTCCTCGCCGGCCTCGCGCCTGCGGTCTCCCGCGGCCTCCGGGATCGGGTGGCCCTCCGCTCGCTGCTCGCCTGGTCGGGGGTGGCCACCATCGTGGTCGGGGCGTTCCTCATCGATGGTTCGACACCGTTCCCCGGTACGGCCGCGCTCGTGCCCGTGCTCGGCACGGTTGCCGTCATCGCGGCGCACGCAGACTCGCCCCGGTCGCCGACCCGTGCGTTCGCGCTCCGCCCGGTCCAGTACCTCGGCTCGATCTCCTACTCCGTGTACCTGTGGCACTGGCCCCTCATCGTCCTGTTCCCGTACGTCGTCGGGCACGAGCGCAACCTGCTCGAGTCGGGCGCGGTCGTGGGCCTGACGCTCGTCCTCGCGGCGCTCACCAAGAGGTACGTCGAGGACCGGCTGCGCGGGTCGCGTCCGCTCGGCGTCCCGCTGTGGCGGACGTACGTCTTCATGGCGGTCGGCATGGCCGTGCTCACGCTCGCGGTGACCGGGGTCCGCGCGGACCTCGACCGCGTCACGCGCGCCAGCGCCGAGCGCCTCACTGCCGCCGTCGCCGACCCCGGCGCGTGCTTCGGTGCCGCCGCGCTCGCGAACGACGGCTGCGAGCCGCACGGCACCGAGCTGCTCCTCGAGCCGGCGAGCGCGGCCGCGGACAAGCCCGACCCCTACCGGGACGACTGCTGGGTCCTGGGGGACTTCACTGACCAGAAGGTGTGCACGTACGGGTCCACCGCGCCCGGGGCGAGCGAGGTCGCGCTGATCGGCAACTCGCACGCGGGCCACTGGTTGCCCGCCCTGCAGGAGATCGCCGAGGCCGAGAACCTGCGGATCACCACGTACCTCGTCTCCGAGTGCTTCACCGTGCCGGTAGAGATCGAGTTCGGCAGTGCTGAGCGCAACGCTGCCTGCATGGCGTGGAACGAGCGCGTGCTGCGCGAGACCTCCGACGGACGGTTCGACCTGCTCGTCGTGTCCAACCGCACCGCACGGCCCCTGGCGGGCGTCGCGCCGCAGGACCAGGCCGACGCGGCCGAGCAGGCGCACCGCGCGTCGCTCGAACGGTGGCGCGAGGGCGGGACGCCGGTCGTGGTCATCCGCGACACCCCGTACGCGACCGAGATCAAGAACGTGCCCGACTGCATCGCCGAGCACCTCGACGACCTCGCAGCGTGCGACGGCGACCGGGGACGGGAGCAGCCCGACCCCCTCGCGCGAGCCGCGGCGTCCTTCCCGGACGACGAGGTCGCGCTCGTCGACCTGACGGACCTGATCTGCGCGGACGAGACGTGCTACTCCACCGTCGGTGGCGTGATCGTCTACTTCGACTCGGGGCACCTCACCGGCACGTTCGCGCGGTCGCTGGCACCGTACCTGCGGCCCGCGGTCATGTCCGCGCTGGCTGCCAGCTAGCGCTCGAGCGAGCCCACCACGAAGTCGACGCACCCGGTGAGCGCCGCGACGTCGTCGGGCTCCACGGCCGGGAACACGCCTACGCGCAGCTGGTTGCGGCCCAGCTTGCGGTAGGGGAAGACGTCGACGATCCCGTTGTCCCGCAGGGCGCCGACGACGGCGCTCGCGTCGATCTGGTCGTCTAGGTCGATCGTGGCGACCACGTGGGAGCGCTCGGCTGGGTCGGCGACGAACGGCGACGCCCACGCGCGCGCCTCGGCCCACGCGTAGACGAGGCCGCTCGAGCGTGCGGTCCGCTCGGTGGCCCACGCGAGCCCGCCCTGGGCGAGCATCCACTCGACCTGCTCGGCGAGCATGACGAGGGTCGCGACGGCGGGGGTGTTGAGCGTCTGGTCGAGCCGGGAGTTCTCGAGCGCCGTCTGCAGCGAGAGGATCTCCGGGATCCAGCGCTCGCGGGCGAGGCGCTCGGTGCGCTCGACGGCCGCGGGGGACAGGGTGGCCAGCCACAGGCCGCCGTCGGACGCGAAGACCTTCTGCGGCGCGAAGTAGTAGACGTCGGTCTCGGCGAGGTCGACCGGCAGGCCGCCCGCTCCGGAGGTCGCGTCGATGACGGTGAGCGCGTCCTCGGCCGGGGCGAGCCGGCGCACGGGGGCCATGGCTCCGGTCGAGGTCTCGTTGTGCGGCCAGGCGTAGAGGTCGACGTCGTCGCGCACCGTCGGCAGGGCGACGGTGCCCGGCGACGCCTTGGCGATCAGCGAGTCCGCGAGGAACGGCGCGGCCGACGTCGCGGCGGCGAACTTCCCGCTGAACTCGCCGAACACGCCGTGCGACGCGCGGTCGTCGACCAGGCTGAACGTGGCGACGTCCCAGAACGCGGTGGCACCGCCGTTGCCCAGCGCGACCTCGTAGCCGTCGGGGAGCGAGAAGAGCTCGGCGAGGCCCGTGCGGACGCGCCGCACCAGGTCCTTGACCGGCGCCTGGCGGTGCGAAGTCCCGAGGGGGCTGCGGCCGGCAGCGGCAAGGGCGGTGATTTGGGTGGCGCGCACTTTACTCGGACCCGAGCCGAACCGTCCGTCAACAGGGAGCAGCGCACTTGGGATCGCGATATCGGTTGTCACCCCGGCAGCATACGTTGGAGTCACGATCAGACGGTCAGCGCTACGATCTCGGGCACAGTGCACTTCGCACGGCGACTTGTCGTGGCTAAGCGATGCGGGTGAGCGCCCGTCCGTCGCACGCATGAACTGCCTGGCTCTGGTCATGTGCTCCCGAGGTCTCGTAGCACTCGCGCTGGGACGCCTCCGACGAGAGCGTTCGGCGGGCAGTCCTTGGTCACCACCGCGCCGGCCGCCACGATGGAGCCGGGACCGATCACGACTCCGGCCAGGACGGTAGCTCCGGCTCCCAGCCAAGTACCAGCTCCGATGGTGATCGGATCCCAACGATTCTTTCCGGCTCGTTTCCGCCGATCGCCGAGTTCATGAGTGTCGCTGATCAGCCGAACGAACGGACCAATGTTCACGTCGTCCTCGATCACGACTCGGGCGCGGATATACGCATCGCGATTGATGAAGACGCGTCGGCCAATGGAGACCGGGCCCATAATTTCTGCGCCATCATATATCGTGGTGTGATCGCCTATTGTCACGGAGCGGCCATCTGGATAAGCCCGAAAGTGAACAGACCTGGCGATTCGGCAATGTGACCCAACCGTCACGCTCCCGTTCGTAGCGTATTTCTCACCACCCGCCTGTCGATTTTCGGCGAGGAGGAAGTTGACCTCTTCGCGGAGTGAGCGGATTTCAGCCGACAGTTGTTTGCGCCTCAGAAACATGGCTGCAGTTTAGACCGTGAACGAGAGGTGGCTGAGCGCCGTGGCCGCCAACCGGCGTGGCTTCCGGGATCCGCCAAAGTCCGGGACGGCGTCGGCGCTGTCAGACGGCGCACGACCCCTGCTAGCGAGACGCGGACGGGGGCGACAGCACCTGTGTTGGTGCCACTGCACCCTTGGGGTTCTCAGTGCTGCAGCCTGCGGCGCGGGCACATGAGACCTCCGCCGACGAGCAGTGGCGCGGCCGCGATGACGCTGCGCACCCGGGCGTCGGTACCGGTGCGCGGCAGCGTGTCGGTCGGCTCGTCCTCCGTCGCCTCGGTCATCGGCTCGTCGCTCGTCGGTTCGTTAGTCGCCTCGGTGAAGGGCCTCGTCCGACGACCCTTCGGTGGGCGGCTCTGCCGTCGGTGGCATGGTCCGGTCGGCGGGCACCTCGGGTGCCGCGGCGTCCGTGACCGTGTAGGTACCGACGGCGATCTGGCCGTAGGCGTCGGTGACCTGGTAGGCGACCGGTGTCGTCGTGCCCGCGAACTACTCGAGCGACGTGAAGGTGATCACCCCGGTGCGGGGATCGAGGGCATAGGTGCCCAGCCCGGGACCGGGACCGGGACCGTGCTGGCGGTGCGGGGCGGTGACGCTGGCCGTGTAGGTGCTCGAGGCGGTCTGTCCGTACGCGACGGTCACGACGTATTCGCCCCGCCTGCAACAGCGAACCCGAGCCGCGGCGTGAATGTGAGGGCTCCCGTGGCGGCGTCGAGGTTGTAGCGCCCCTCGCTCGGAAGGGTCGCGGTCGCGACTGGCCGGCCATCTTCGTCGACCAGCCGCACGGTGGCGCCGGCGGGCACGAGGACCTGCACGGCGTGCTTCTCCGTGGCGATGCCAGCCGACCGCAGGGGACCGGGCTGCGGTGCGCGGACTCGTGCCCGGGCCGCTCCGATACTCGGGATCGGTGCTCTTGATGATCTGCGAGATGAACACCGTCGGCACCGCGGGTGCGCCCGGTGCGCTCGCGGCCGGCAGCGCGATCTCTGCGGTCCCGTGGGCCAGAGCCAGCGCCACGCCAGCGGTGGTGGGAGGCGGATGTGGGCCTCGACCCGGGCGCGGGTATGGCGGGCAACGATAGGCATAACTCGCCTCGGTCGCGGGCGCCACTGTGGCTCTCGGCGTCGGAACGCCGGACCCCCATGACGGAAGTGGGTGAATCGGGACCTAGGCCATGTGCGACGCATCACGGCGCCTGAGCAAGTACGGAGAGCGGCGATCCGGGTCTGACCCCGCCGTCACCGTGGCGGCCTAGACTGCTCGTGAACCACTCGACGGAAGGCTGGGCGGCGTGAGCGACCTGATCGACACCACCGAGATGTATCTGCGGACCATCTACGAGTTGGCGGAGGAGGGCATCGTGCCCCTGCGGGCGCGCATCGCCGAGCGCCTGGGCCACTCGGGACCAACCGTCTCCCAGACGGTCGCCCGGATGGAGCGTGACGGCCTCGTGATCGTCAGCGGCGACCGGCACCTGCAGCTCACCGAGCTCGGCCAGCTCAAGGCCGTCCGCGTGATGCGCAAGCACCGCCTCGCGGAGCGGCTGCTGACGGACGTGATCGGCCTCGACTGGGAGTACGTCCACGAGGAGGCGTGCCGCTGGGAGCACGTGATGAGCGACCGAGTCGAGAAGCGGCTCGTGGAGCTGCTGGACCACCCGTCGTTCTCGCCGTACGGCAACCCCATCCCGGGCCTCGTCGAGCTCGGTGAGCACGAGGAAGAGGTCAACTTCCTCGCGGGCGTCGTCGGCCTCCCGCTGTTCGCGGCCGGGGTGAGTGCGGGCGAGCGCCGCACGGCGACCGTGGCGCGCCTCGGTGAGCCCCTGCAGACCGACGTCGAGCTCCTGACCCGGCTCGCGAGCGCCGGCATCACCCCCGGGACCGAGATCCTCGTCGAGCAGCCGCAGGGTGTCCTCACGGTGACCTCGGAGGGCGCAGAGACGGTGCTGGAGCTGCCCCAGGAGATCGCGCGGCACATCTTCGTGCAGGCCTAATCCCGCACGGTTGCGCCCCTGTCGACCGTTGTGGCCGTGTTGGTGAACAACACGTGAAACGTTCCGTGATCGGAACGTGACATTCGGTCGACGGGTGGGGTACCGTCATCTTGCTTCACCCGGAACCCTGGGTGAGGCCCACACGCAGAACGCCGAGCTCTGCCACTGCGCGTGGGAACCACACATCCGCATGGCAGGGGCGGGGGAACCACATTCGGGTACTGGTGACAGTGCCCTGGGGTGAAGCCAGACGGACCTCGTGTCCGGACGGCCGGGTGATCTCCCATCCGAACCCGACAGCTAACCTCGAAGGCGTCCTGGAGAGGTACTACGTGTCCACTAGCACGATCCGCGCAAGGCACCGCGCCGCGCGTCGCCCCATCAGTCAGCTCATCTCCGACGCCGCAGGCGACAACCTGATCCAGGCCGGTCGCCGTTCGGCCATCGTGGCTGCGTCGTCGTCGCTGCTCGTGACGATGATCGCCAACCCGGCCTCCGCCGCGACCAACGACTCCAACGTCGCGCTCGGCACCGCCGACGTCACCGCGCTGACCTCGCAGGCTCGCGCCCAGCTCGAGGCCGCCCCGGTCGTGACCGTCGCGGACGCCAGCTGGACGGTCAGCGTCGAGGACGTCGAGGTCGTCAAGGTCAAGCCGGCCCCCGAGCCGGAGCCCGAGCCCGTCGTCGTCACCCCGGCGGCCTCCCGCTCGGTCGAGCGCACCGCCGCTCCGCAGGCCGAGGCGCCCGCCAAGCAGCAGAAGGCCACCAAGGCGCCCAAGGGTGCGGCCTCCAGCAGCAAGATCATCGCGATCGCCAGCCGCTACGTGGGCGTCCCGTACGTCAGCGGTGGCTCCACCCCGCGTGGCTTCGACTGCTCCGGCTTCACGTCCTACGTGTACGCCCAGGCCGGGATCTCCCTGCCGCGCACGTCCAGCCAGCAGCGCTACGCCGGCACGGTCGTCTCCCGCGCCGACGCCAAGCCGGGCGACCTGATCTGGACCCCGGGGCACATCTCGATCTACGCCGGTGGCAACCAGCAGATCGACTCCCCGGTCCCCGGCAAGACGATCCAGTTCCGCTCGATCTGGCAGTCGAACCCGATGTTCATCCGCGTCACCGGCTGACACGACCGGCGCGCGCAGTACCTCTGCACACGTCAGGCCCTGACCGATATGTCGGTCGGGGCCTGACGTGCGTCGGCAGAACCTTCACAGGGCCTCCATGGACGAGACGTCCACGACGCGGACGGCACGCGCTAGATTCAGCGCGGGTCGTGCGACCCGGCCTGGCGCCCGTGGGGGGACTGTCACCAGGAGCGGATGCGTCTGGCGACGCTGGGCCCCCCGAGGACGATCATGCACATCACCCGGGGGATCGCCGCCGTGTGCGCGGCGACACTGACCTTCGCCGTCGTCCCGGCAGGAGCCGCCGAGCGGCCCACGCCGCCGACCGCGACCCGCGCGACGCTCGAGGGCGAGCTGCTCCTCGCGTCGGCCAACCTCGCCGCGGGCGGCGAGGAGCTCTCCGTCTCCGTGCGGACGGCCGACGGCGCGATCGTCGCGCTCGACCCGGCCGCGCTGCCCGACGAGATCGGCTCGGCGGCGTCGGGCGCGGAGGTCGAGGTCGTCGTCCGGGTGCCCGCTGCGGTGCAGGACGAGCTTGCCGAGGTCGCCCCCGGCGCCCTGGCCGACGGGTCCGCCACCGAGGAGGTGGCCGAGGCCCTCGCAGACCTGGACGACGTCTGGGCGCTCGACGCCGCCGTCCTCGACGGTCCCACCACCGACGTCGGCGAGCGGCTTGCGGACACCGACCCCGCGGCCGGCAGCGCAGCGGCGCTCGCCGCCGCGAAGACGCACGCGGCGTACGTCGTCCTCGTCGACGACGCGCGCGCCACCGGCGAGTTCACCACGGCCACCGCGACCGACGCGATCTCCCGGGGCGCCGAGTACTGGAAGCGTGAGTCAGGCGGTCGCATGGCGGGCCTCGCCATCAAGCAGACGGTGACGCACAAGACGACCGACGTGTGCACGTCCGTGAGCACGAACGCGGGCATGGAGAGACTCTGGGCCGACGTCGCGGCGAAGTACTACGGCGGGGTCCAGTTCACCGCGACGAACGCGCGACACCTGGTGGTCATGCTTCCCGCGGGCTGCGCGGACCTCGGCATCGCATGGACCGGTTTCGCGCGGATCAACTCCGACCTCGGCTCGGGCGGCCAGATGATGTTCATCTATGACGACACGCTCACCGTCGCGCACGAGCTGGGGCACAACTTCGGGCTCGGCCACTCCAACCTGATCCTCGACGGGCCGTCGCAGGAGTACTACGGCGTGCACAGCGTCCAGGGCTTCACGATGCCCAAGGACGCCGAGGACTTCTTCGCGCCGCCGGCTCTCGACGTCGCCTACCTCGACGCGCTCAACCTCGCCCCGCGCGGGACGACGACGCGCGGCACCCCGGGCGGGACCACGACGCTTGCCCCGGTCACCGCAGGCTCCGGCCAGCGTGCCCTTGCTTTCACGGACAGCGAGGGCACCCTCTATTACGTCGAGTACCGCAGCGGGACCGACCGGGACGCGGAGGCGTTCTACGCGCTCCCCAACGCGGGGGAGTGGATGGAGGCCGACCCGTCGGCGGGCGTCCGCGTCTATGCGGTGAGCTATTGGGCGGGCCTCGACGTCGAGACGCTCGGGACGTTCAGCGGCGGTCGCTGGCACTCGACCCTCAAGCCTGGGATGTCGGTCAAGACCCTCGACGGCAAGCGCACGATCACCGTGCCGGCGATCAGCGGCGGCACGGCCTCGGTGCAGGTCACCGGCGCAGCGTCGACGTCGACCGCGGTCGCGGTGGCAAAGTCGACGCACGGGAAGAAGGCTCGTGTCACGGTCACGGTCAAGGGTGCCGGGCCGATGGGCGGCGTCGTCTCCGCAAAGGTCGGCTCCACGAGCCTCGGATCGGCGGAGGTGAAGGCTGACGGGACTGCCCGGTTCACGCTCCCGGCCAGCCTCGCCGCCGGCCGCCACTCGGTGACGGCGACGTTCGCGGGCACCGCTGCCGCCGGTGCGTCGAAGGCGACCAAGAAGATCCGGGTCGCTCAGGCGAAGCCCAAGGTCAAGCTCATCAAGGTGAAGAACCTCAAGCGCGGCAAGAAGGCGACGCTCACGGTGCGCGTGAGCGGGACCGCGGCGACCAAGGCCACGGGCAAGATCAAGGTGAAGGTCGGCTCGAAGACCGTCTCGAAGACGGTGAAGCTGAAGAAGCGCAAGGGCTCGTGGACCGCGACCGTGCGCACGACGCGACTTCCCAAGGGCGTCGTCCGTGTCGTCTACGCGCCGTCGGGGGCGGCCAAGAAGAACCTGGCCAAGGGCGCGTACTCGACGGGCAAGCGCGTGCGCTGACCGGGAGTCGTTTGGCCGCTGACGGCGTCGAAAGAGTAAAGTCTCCTTCAAGGCTTGGGTCAGCACCGAAGCGCCCGACCCCCGGTGAGAGGAATGACGCCATGACTGCACGCGACGTCGTACTGGTAGGTGTGGACGGGTCGGACCCGAGCATGCACGCCCTCGACTGGGCGATCGCGGAGGCCGCTCGCCTCGGCTGGGACCTGCACATCGTGTGTGCCTACTCGATGCCGTCCTTCACGGCTGCCAGCCTGGACGGCGGGTACGCCGCGCTCGACGACACCGCCGTGCTCGAGGGCGCGAAGGCGGTCCTCGAGGAGGCGCACCAGCGCGCCTCGGCCGCCGGCGTGACCGCGACGACCGCCGTGACGGCCGGTGACCCCGCGGGCGTGCTGGTCGACATGTCGAAGGAGTTCCGCCTCGTCGTCGTGGGCACGAGCTGCCAGGGCGGCTTCACCGGGCGTCTGCTCGGCACCGTGTCCTCCGCGCTGCCCGCGCACTCCTACTGCCCCACCGTGGTGGTGCCGTTCCTGGGGTCCGACGGCGCGCGGGTGGGCCCGTCGTCCGTCGTCACCATGACTGGGCTCACCCCGGTCAACGACCGCCCGCTCATGCCGATCCGGCGCATCGTGGTGGGCGTCGACGGATCGCCGACGGCGGAGCTCGCCCTGCGCGCGGCCCTCGCCCAGGCGGACGTGTGGGACTGCGAGCTCGTGGCCGTCGCGGGCGTCCCCGTGGGCTCGAGCGTCGGGATGCTCGCGTGGCTGCCGGCCGCCGTCGACCACGAGGCCGTGCTCGCCGACGTCGCCGAGGGACTCAAGGTGATCGTCGATCGCGTCCAGGCCGACTTCCCCGGCCGCGAGGTCCGCCGGATCGTGCTGGACGGCACGGGCGCCGAGCTGCTCACCGAGTTCTCGACGGCGAGCGACCTGGTGGTCGTGGGGTCCCGGGGGCGCGGCGGGTTCGCCGGCCTGCTCCTCGGCTCGACCAGCCAGGCGGTGCTGCACCACGCCAAGTGCCCGGTCATGGTGGTCACCAAGCGCGCGGTGGAGGGCGACCCCGAACACTGAGCCACCGCGCGAACGCCTCAAGACTCGGGTGTCGCAGACCGATATCTCCGGTGACGGTGCACCTCTGCGCCGGCCGGGCCTCGCCCGCGCGACTCCTGAAGGAAGCACCGCTCATGTCGCTCCGCACCCGTACGGCGAACGCCGTCGCTGGCACCCTGCTCGCCGTCGCCCTCGTCGCGGGCGGCGCCGTCGCCCCCGCGGCCGCCGCGCCCACCGCCACCGTCGCCACGGCGGGCTCCGTCGCCGTCGCGAAGGAGAAGCCGGCCACGTCGGCGAAGGCCAAGTCGACCAAGAAGACCAAGGCCAGCAAGAAGGCGCGCGCCACGGTCGCGAAGGCGAAGGCGTGGTCCGGCCGCGCGACCGCCGCTGCCCGCGCCGCCAAGCAGGACGCCGCGGCCGCGATCGCGGTTCGGGACATCTGGGCGACCGAGTGGACCGCCAACACCGACGAGCTGCTGGCCGAGGCCGCTGCCGCGCTCACGATCGGTTCGCCGGAGTACGCGGAGGTCGTCGCTTTCGTCGAGGCCGTGGACAAGGAGGTCGCCCGGATCCGCGTGCTGGCCAAGAAGTCCGCGAAGTACGCGAAGTCCGCTGCCCTCGAGGCCAAGAAGGCCAAGACCTCGTTCGCGAAGGCCAAGAGGGCGAAGACGCAGAAGACCCGCAGCGCGCACGCCCTGCGCACCAAGAAGTCCGCGCTGCGTGCCGAGAAGTACGCGTCGTCCGCGAAGAGGGCCCTCGACGGCGTCATCGCCGTCAACACAGGACTGATCGAGCTCGCGGAGCTCTGACGCTCGGTCCCTGTGGACAACGTCCCCGCTGCCGCGAACGCGGCTAGCGTCGTCCGTGCATCCGACCGACGGGTGCACGGACGACGGGGGTGGCATGGGGGACAGGCTCGTGGTCCCGACCGGGCGCATCGCACGCCTGGCCGCGGACCTGCAGGTGGTGGCACGCGAGCTCGAGGGCAGCGATGGCACGGCGGGCGCGCTCGCGGCGGCCTGCGGGCACGACCGGCTCGCCCGGGAGATCGAGGAGTCGGCACGGTGCTGGCAACGGCGACGTGAGGACGTGGTCGCCGGGGTCGTGAACCTTGCCGACGCGTGCGACGGCATCGCGATCGCGTTCACGGACGCGGACGTGCACCTCGCGCAGGCGGTGTGACGTGAACGCCTGGGAGCCCCTGGCCAGCCACGACCCGGTGCCTGGTGATCCCGCCGCGCTGCGTGCGGGCGCCCGGCGCTACACCGAGCTCGTGGAGCACATCGGCGCGGCGACGCTCGCCCTGCAGAGCTTCGCGGACCGCCCGCTCGGACAGTCCGCCGCGGTCGAGCGCGTCACCGAGGTCGCAGCCGAGACCTGGGACGACGTCGCCGCGCTGCGCGAGCGGTACGTCGTGGCCGCCGAGGAGCTCGACGGGTATGCGCGGGTGCTCGACTCCGCCCAGGACGACGCGGCGCGGCTGCGGGTCCTCGCCCGGGACCAGGACGAGGCCCAGCACGCTGCGGCTGTCGTCGCTAAGGACACGGCGCAGGAGCTGCTCGCGCTGGCGGGCGACCCGGGGTCCCCGGCCCACGTGGCCGCGCTGGCGGCCCACCACGCGGCGCTCGACCGGATCGACGCGGCGGCCACGCAGATTGACGCGCTGCGGCGCAGGCTCGCGGACGTGCAGGACGTCGTGCGGGCTGCTGGTGACCGCGCTGCCGATGCGGTCCGGACCGCGGTGCGCGCGGACGGCGTGCGCGACTCCTGGTTCGAGCGCGTCGGGCTCGCCGTGCTGGAGAAGATCTCGTTGATCGCCGGTGCCATCTCCACAGCAACGGGCGCAGTGGCGCTGCTCGTCGTGTGGATCCCGGCGGCCGGGCAGCTCGCGGCCGCGATCCTCGCCGGCGTCGCGCTCGCGTCAGGTGCCGTGGCGCTCGGGTCCGACGTCGTGCTGCAGAGCCACGGGCGCAAGACCTGGGGCGACGTCGCCTGGAGTGCCGTCGGCGTCGCCGGCGGTCTGGCGGGACGCGCCGCCAGCCGCTCGGCCAAGGCGTTCCGCACTACGGCCGCGCCCACGATCCGGGAGGCCGCCCAGCGTGCCGCCGCGGGACCCGCGAGCGGACCGTGGCGGGCGCCCCGGAGGGTCGGGCCCCGCCGGCACGCCCGCCGGGCCACGAGGTTCAGCGACCCCGCCTACCAGCCTCAGCTTCGCCTCGACCCGCGCGCGCGTCGGATGCACCTCGCGGGTATCGACCTCGACTCCGCCCACATGTACCGCGCCCTGAGCTACACCGCGCAGCGAGACCCGGAGCTCGCCACCGTGATCGCACCGCAGCTCCGGGTGCTCGAGCGCGCCGCGCGGCTCCAGACGGCGTCGACCGCGGTCACGGTCGTCCAAGTGCCCGTCACCACCCACTCGTTGGCGAACCGGTGACCGCGCGACGCCCCGCGAGCGGGCGACCCCAGCGGTGGCATGGCCGCGAGCCTGACGGCGCGTGGTCCCTGTGCCTGCCCGTCGGGTGGGCACAGATCCCGGTCGCCGACCCCGCCGCGACGGCGCGGGCGTTGGGGGACGTCGAGGCGCGTCAGCTGTCGGGCGCGGAGCCGGCTCTCCGGCGCCGCTTCCGGGGCGACCTGCTGCGCGCGGCGCGCCAGGCCCGGGGCGCCGACGGGCGGTTGCTCGGAGTGTCGACGACGACTGTCGCGGGCGTGCCGCTCGACGCGACGGTGCTCGTCCATGTCCTGCCCGGGCTGCGCCGCCAGGGGCAGCCGCGCGTCACCGCGCTCGAGCGGCTCGCGTCGAGCCTGGGCCGGGGCGAGCACCTCCAGGTCCCGGCTGGCCCTGCCCTGCGGGCAGTCCGGACGGTCGAGCACCCGAGCCTCCAGGTCGAGTACTGGGTCGCCGGGCGCTCGCGGACCTACTACCTGACGTTCCGGTCCTCGCTGGTGGCGCTCGCCGGCCCGCTCACGGCCATGTTCGACGCCGTCGTCGCAACGCTCGCGGAGGTGCGGTGACGCCGCCACACCATGGCGACGACGGCGGCCTCGGCGACGATCGCGATGCCGACGGCGCCGGTCGGACGGTCCACCCAGCCGATGCCCAGGACGCGGCCGACCACGAGCCCTCCCGCCCACAGGGCCGCGGTCGTGAGCACCGGCCGGACCACGAGCACGACGTCGCGCCACCGCCGGCGCAGGCCATCAGTGACCTCGTGCATGCCCGCCGTGGCGACGACGAACGCGTAGGACAGATCGACCTCGAACATCACCCAGACCAGGCCCGGCACCCCGATCGCGAGGACGAACCACCCCACCTGCGCCCAGCGGCGGACGGCCGCGGAGACCACCGGTGACGGAGGCCGGTCATCGAGGAGCATGCGGGACAGGCTAGCGGCTGGCGGTCCCCGTCGACAGGGCGTCGGTCGACGCAGCGCCCGTCGCCCCCGCGCTGGCGGCGCTCGTCGACGACGGTTCGCCCCGCAGCTCGAGTGTGCAGCACTTCGCGCCGCCGCCGCCGAAGAGCAGCTCGGAGGTGTCCACCGGGACGGGCTCGTACCCACGCTCGCGCAGCTGGTCCGCGTACGTCGTCGCGTTGGGGTTGAGCACCACGTGCTCGCCGTCGGACACGGCGTTCATGCCGAGCACCTCTGCATCGGCCTCGCCCACGAGGAGGGCGTCCGGGAAGAGCGCCTCGAGCTGCTCGCGTGCCTCGTCCGAGAACGCTGGCGGGAAGTAGGCGATGTCGGTCTCCGCGGACCCGTCCGAGCCGCGCAGGACCGTCAGCGCCGTGTCGAGGTGGTAGAACCGCGGGTCCACCAGCTCGAGCGAGACGACCTCGCGGCCCCACAGCGCGGCCGCCTCGGCGTGCGCGGTGCGCTCGGTGCGGAAGCCCGTGCCGGCCAGGTTCAGCCCGCCGACGGTGAGGATGTCGCCCTCGCCCTCGTTGACGTGGTCGGCCGCGTGGGTCTGGTACCCGCGGTCGGCGAACCACTGCAGGTACGCCGGCCCCTCGGCCGCGCGCTCCGGGTGGGTGAACAGCGCGCCGTAGACGACGCCGTCGACGACCGTCGCGCCGTTGGCCGCGTACACCATGTCGGGCAGGCCGGGCAGCGGGTCGATCAGGTCGACCGTGTGGCCGAGGTCCAGGAACGTGTCCCGCAGGCGCTCCCACTGCGCGACCGCCTTGGCGACGTCGACGGGCTTGGAGACGTCCATCCACGGGTTGATCTCGTAGGTCACCGTGAAGTGCTCGGGCCGGCACATCAGGTAGTGGCGTGCGCTCACCGCTGCACCTCCGCTCGCTTGTCGCCCGCGACGAGGCTCGGGCGCCCTCCGGTCTCGACGACGCGCACGGGAACCCCGAACGCGCTCGGCGGCAGCCCGAACGCCTCCTGCGTCTGGGCGATCACGGTCTTGCCGAGCGCGCGCCCGCCGAGCACCCCGACGACGGCGCCGACGCCGAACGGCAGCAACCGGCCGAGCATCATCCCGGAGCGGCGCATGAGGTACCGGCGCACGAACCGCCCGGTCAGCGCCTTGTTCACCTGCCGGATGGTGCTCGTCGGCATGTAGGCGAGCAGCGCGCGCCCCCACGACGTCGGGTCGTTGCCGGCCTTCGCGACCGCAGCGGCGCCCTCGTCGCCGAGCACGCTCGCGAGCAGCAGTGCGCGCCGCCGGTCGAGGTCCTCGACCTCGATGCCGTGCACGTCCGCGACCCCGAGCGAGTACGCGGCCGACGCCGCGAAGAACGTCGCCATGTCCGCCCCCGTGAGCGCGACGCCGACGCCGGTGCCGATCCCGGGCAGCGTCGCCGCGGCGCCCACCGACCCGCCCGCGGCCTCGAGCACCCGCAGGTACTCCTTGCCGAGCAGGGCGATGATCCGCTCCGGGCCGGCCTCAGGGTTGCGCGCACGGAGCGCGTCGACGTGCTTGTGGATCGTGCCGGAGGGGATCCGCACCGCCTTGTCGAGGGCGTGCTCAAGCATCGTCGCCTTGGTCGACTCCGCCGCGGAGCCCCGGGCCTCCGTGGGCGGACGGGTGGCGACGGCGTCGTCGGTCGTGTCGGGTGTGCGGGTCATCAGGCCTCCGGGGTGTCAAGGTCCGTCGCGGGCGCCTCGGGCGCCGCGGTGGCGGCGCCGTCGGCGATGGTCAGCTCGATGGTCGCGCCGCGCTCGAGGGTGCGGCCGACCGTGCAGTTCACGTCGATCGCGCGGCGCACCACGGTCAGCAGGCGCTCGCGGGCCTCGGGGTCCAGACCGGACAGGTCGACCTCGAGCCGCTCGACGAGCGTCGGGTAGCGCTCCTCCTCGCGGTCGGCTGCGCCGGAGACGTGCACGGTGGCCTCGAAGTCGTCGCCGAGCCGGCGGGCGAGGGCCACGTCGCTCGACAGGCCGGTGCAGCCCGCGAGGGCGATCTTCAGGAGCTCGCCGGGGGAGAAGCGGTGGTCGTGCTCGGGGGAGCCGATCTCGACGCGCGCGCCCCGACCGTTGAATCCCGTGTACTGGCGCTTGCCGACGCGCTCGATCCACAGGTCTGTCGGGGACGGCGCCGCGCCAGGCTCGGGGTCGGTCAGGGCGGTGGCGAGGGCTGCGTCGAGGGACTCGTTGGTCATGGGGTCATGTTTCCACGGGCGCGCGGGGCGCGCCCGCCGCGTGCGCTCACTCGAGGCAGCGCAGCCACACGACCTGCGTTCCTGTGCCGACGATGGGGTCGGAGTAGTCGACGAGGCCCAGCTCCACGCGCGTGCCGACCGACGTGTCGGTGCCGACGCAGGAGGTCTGCGTGCCGTCGTGCCAGACGTCGTCCGGGCCAGCCCAGGACGCGCCGGCGATGACGAACCCCTCGCCGCTCGCGTCCGGCCCCCCGTCCTCCTCGGCGTGCAGGGAGATCGCTCCGCCGGCCGCGTTCGGCATTGCGATCCCGCGCACCACCCGCGGCTCCTGCACGCCGTCGTCGAGCAGGTTCGCCCCGAGCGCGCCGAGTGCCACGGCGAGCACGGCCAGCAGCGCGAGCACGCCCCAGCGGTCGGCGCCGCTCGCGCCTCCTGGCTCCCGGCCTCCGTGCCCGCCGGAAGTCTCTTCCGGCCCCGCGGCCGCGTCCGACGTCATCTGTGCCCACGCGACTCGTAGGAGCCCGTGACCTCTTCCTCGTACGTCTCGGTGGCGGGGTCGCCATGAGCACTGCACACGATCTTGTCCTCGTGGCCCATGAACTTCGGCTCGTTGTGGTCGATGACGATGCCCTTGTCCTGATACCCGGGACCGAAGTACGCGGCGGCGGCCGCGTCGCAGGCGGCGTGCTGGGCCTTGTCGCCCTCGACGCCCTTCTCGAACCCGCCCTCGTACTGCTCGTACGGCCAGTCCTCGATGACTGCGGCGACCTCGTAGATGTGCGGACCCTCGCACGGGATCGGGTCGAGCTGGATCTCGTCCTCGAGTCCCCAGCAGTCGCCGACCTCGAGCGGCATCTCGGTCTGGCCCAGCAGCTCGTCGAGGGAGAGCTCGTCGTCGCCCGCGTCCTGGTCGTCCGCGCCGCCGCCCGCGTCGTCGTCCGAACCGTCCGTCGTCGCGCCGTCGTCGGGCGTGGTCGCGGTAGCCGCGGCGTCCGCGGGAGCCGGTGTCGGGTCGGGTCCGACGTCGTTGCCGCACGCGGCGAGAAGGGCGGCGGTCAGGAGCAGGGCTGCAGGCTTCGTGAGTCGCATGGCCGACACCCTAACGATCCTTGACCACTTTGTGGGAGAGCGCCCTACCTTGACAGCGCTCCCACGGACCGTAAGGTGCGATATGTCCGCCTGCGACCGCGGGCGGGCGCCGCCTCAACGGAGAGGTTCACCCCGCATGAGAATCCGATCGATCCGTCCCGGGGGAGGGCGCCGCGCCGCGGTGCGCACCGGCGTGCTCGTCGCCACCCTCGCGCTCCTGGTCCCCGCCAGCACGGCCGCCGCGAAGCACGACCGCGGCCGCCCCGCCGATCTCGGCCCCAACGTCGTCGTCTTCGACCCGTCCATGTCGGTCGCCGAGATCCAGGAGACGGCGGACGAGATCCACGCCCGCCAGGTCGACGACGAAATGGGCACCAACCGTTACGCCCTGCTGTTCCTGCCCGGCACCTACGGCACCGACGCCGAGCCGCTGCAGATCCAGGTCGGGTACTACACCGAGGTCTCCGGGCTGGGCGCCTCGCCGTCGGACGTCGTGATCAACGGCAAGGTCGAGGTCTACAACCGCTGCCTCGAGGACGGTGGGACCGCGAACTGCATCGCGCTGAACAACTTCTGGCGCTCGATCTCGAACCTGACGATCGACGTCAACGGGACAGGCCAGGACGGCTGCCGCGCGGGCGCGAACTTCTGGGCCGTGTCGCAGGCGGTATCCATGCGCCGCGTCCAGGTCAACGGTCCGCTCACGCTGATGGACTACTGCACCGCGGGCCCGCAGTACGCGAGCGGCGGGTACCTCGCGGACTCGATCACCGACGACGTCACCAACGGCTCGCAGCAGCAGTGGTACACCCGCAACTCCGAGATCGGGTCCTGGTCCAACGGCGTCTGGAACGCGGTGTTCTCCGGCACCGAGGGCGCACCCGACGACGCCACGTTCCCCGACCCGCCGTACACGACGCTCGACACGACGCCCGTCAGCCGCGAGAAGCCGTACCTGTTCGTCGACCGCAAGGGCCGCTACCAGGTGCGCGTCCCCGCGGCGGAGCGTGACAGCCGGGGCGTGTCCTGGGCGGACGGGCAGACCGCAGGCCGGACGATCGACCTGCGCGAGTTCTACGTGGCAACCCCGCGCGACTCGGTCCGCACGCTCAACTCCCAGCTCGCGCGCGGCAAGCACCTGCTGCTGACGCCGGGCGTGTACGACGTCGCGCAGAGCATCGTGATCAAGCGTCCGAACACCGTGGTGCTCGGCATCGGGCACGCGACCCTCACGGCCCAGCGCGGCGCGGTGCCGGTCAAGGTCAGGGACGTGCCCGGCGTCGTCGTCGCTGGTCTGACGATCGACGCGGGTGCCAAGACGTCCCCGGTGCTGCTGCAGGTGGGCGAGAAGAAGAAGCACCACGGCCACGGCTGGGGCCGCTGGTTCGACAAGGCCCGCGACCGCGCCGCCAAGAAGAACCCGACCACGCTCAGCGACGTGTACTTCCGCATCGGTGGCCCGCACGTCGGCAAGGCCGACCTGACCCTCGAGGTGAACAGCGACCACGTGCTGGTGGACCACATCTGGGCGTGGCGGGCCGACCACGGCAAGCCCGGGTCCTTCGGATGGACGGCGAGCCCGGGACGCAACGGCGTCATCGTCAACGGTGACCACGTCACCGCGACCGGCCTGTTCGTGGAGCACTACCAGGAGTACAACCTGATCTGGAACGGCGAGCACGGGCGGACCGTGCTGTTCCAGAACGAGCTCCCGTACGACCCGCCCAACCAGGACGCGTGGCGCCACGGGGACACGCTCGGCTACGCCGGCTACAAGGTGGCCGACGACGTGCGGCACCACGAGCTGTGGGGCGGGGGCTCGTACATCTTCACGAACGTCGACCCGTCGCTGCACGCCACGCAGGGCTTCGAGGTGCCGGAGCGGCCGGGGGTGCGGCTGCACCACATCCTGACCGTGAACCTCGGTGCGGGGACGATCGACTCCGTGGTCAACGGCGTCGGCGGCCCGGTGAGCAACGACAACACGGGCACCCCGAGCTACGTCGTGGAGTACCCGCTGCCCTGACGCCCACCTGCCCCACTCCTCCACCCCGAGACAGTTTTCCGCCGGACAGCTCACGAAGTGCGAGCTGTCCGGCGGAAAACTGGGCGCGGGTGGCGGGTGGGGAGACGGGCAGTCCGGGTGCGCGTCAGGCGCGGGACTTCGAGCCGCCCGGGTCGTCGCCCGCCGCGCCGGCGTCGTCCTGCTTGCCGGCGTCCTTGGGCGGGCGGATCGCGGGGACGTCGCCGACGATCGGGATGGGCCGGCGATGGAACGGGAAGCCGTAGCGAGTCACGAGCCCGGTGAACGTGTTCAGGCGGTTGCGCGGCCCGATCAGCCCCATGATGTGCACGAACAGCCACGCGAGCCACGCGATGCCGCCCGTGAGCCGGAACCGGCCGAAGATCTCCGCGATCGCCGAGCGGCGCCCGATGATCGCCATCGTGCCCTTGTCCAGGTAGTGCAGCGGGCGCGTCGGCCGGCCCTCGAGCAGCGCGCGGATGTTGCGGGCCACGAGCTTGCCGGACTGCAGCGCCGGCTGAGCCAGCTGCGGCAGCTCTGCGGGCGAGATCGCGATATCCCCGGCGGCGAACACGTCGTCGAAGCCCTCGACGCGCAGATCCTTGCCGACCTGCACGCGCCCGCCCTGCCCACGTGGCAGGTTCCAGCGGTCGACCTCCTCGTGGGGCTTGACGCCCGTGGACCAGACGGTCAGGTGCGAGGGGACGAACGTGCCGTCGGTGAGGACGACGCCGTCGGGCCGGACCTCCGCGACGCCGGCACCCAAGCGCAGGGCGACCCCGCGCTTCTCCAGCTCCTTGGCGGTGTAGGTGCGCAGGGCGGGGTGGAAGTTCTTGAGCAGCTCGTCGCCGCGCTGGATGAGCGTGACGTCGAACGCCTCGCCGCGGATCTCGGGATAGGCGGGGCGCAGCCCGGCGTCGCGCAGCTCGGCGAGCGCGCCCGCGACCTCCACGCCGGTGGCGCCACCGCCGACGACGACGATCCGTAGCCCGTCGTTCACCACCGTCTCCCGGACCGCGTGCTCCAGCCGCACGAACAGGGTGTCGCGGATCCGCAGCGCCTGGGAGCGCGAGTACATGGGGAAGGAGTGCTCCTTCGCGCCGGGTGTGCCGAAGAAGCTGGTCGTCACGCCGTTGGCGAGGACGAGGTAGTCGTACTGGATCTGGGTGTCGTCGAGCAGGCCCACGCACCGGGTGTCGGTATTGATCTGGGCGACGTGCTCGTGCAGCACGCGGACGTTGCGCTGGCGCAGGTGCAGGGCACGCAGGAAGTAGGTGACGTCGCCCGGGTTCAGCCCGCCGGTGGCGATCTGGTAGAGCAGCGGCTGGAAGGTGTTGTACACGCGCCGGTCGATCAGCGTGATGCGCACGGGGGCGTCCGCGAGGGCCTTGACGGCGGCCATCCCGGCGAAGCCGCCCCCCACGACGACGACGTGCGGAAGGCGGGTGTCCTGGGCGTCCTCGGTCACGGCGGTCCCCTCGTGGTGTCGGTCGGACGAGCCCTTCGATCATCACACGCAAGCCCCGCGCCGTCCTGAGCACAGTCCTGCTCGGCCAGCCCGAGCGGAACTGTGCTCGCACGCGAGCGCTCATGTCTGGCGGGCCCGGTGTCGATGTCTTACTCGGATGAGAGGTGGGGTCATGGCGCGCAGCAGGATGAGCACCGGTACGGGCTGGGCGGTGGCGGCGCTCGCAGGCGCCCTGACGATCAGCAGCTGCACGAGCACCGTCGAGGCGACCGTGATCCCGGGCACGCCCGCCCCGGTGGCGACCGTCGCGTCACCCGAGGCGTCGCCCGAGCCCATCGGCGAGCCCACGGCGTCGGCTGGGCCTGCGCCGTCGGCTCCCGCCCCGGAGCCCACCGCGGTTCCCGAGCCGGCCGAGCCCGTGCCCTCGGCCGCGCCAAGCGCGCCGATCGAGCCTGGTGCCGCGCTCCTGGCTGCACAGGCGCTCCCCGTCAAGGGCCGTGCGCCCAAGACGGGCTACGACCGCGACCTGTTCGGGTCGGGCTGGGTCGACGTCGACCGCAACGGCTGCGACACCCGGAACGACATCCTCGCCCGTGACCTCACTGCCCTCGAGACGAAGCCGGGCACGGGCGGGTGCGTCGTCCTGCGTGGCCGGCTCGTCGATCCGTACGGGGGCGAGTCGATCGCGTTCGTCCGCGGGAACGCGACGAGCACGGCGGTGCAGATCGACCACGTGGTCGCGCTGTCGGACGCGTGGCAGAAGGGCGCGCAGGGCTGGGACGCGGGCGTGCGGGTGGCGTTCGCGAACGACCCGCTCAACCTGCTCGCCGTCGACGGTCCGCTCAACGCGAGCAAGGGCGACGGCGACACCGCGACGTGGTTGCCGCCGCGCAAGGAGATCCGCTGCGCGTACGTCGCCCGGCAGGTCGCCGTCAAGGCCAAGTACGGGGCCTGGGTGACGCAGGCGGAGCGTGACGCCATGGTCCGGGTGCTCTCCGCGTGTCCCGGCGAGGCACTCCCGGCGGGCGTGGACGACCCGATCGTGGCCGTGACGGTGCGGGAGGCGCCCGAGCCCGCCAAGGAGGAGGCGAAGCCCGCGCCGAAGCCGAAGCCGAAGCCCGCGCCGAAGCCGAAGCCGAAGCCCGCGCCGAAGCCGGAGCCTGCCGACGACGTCTACTACAAGAACTGCACGGCGGCGCGGGACGCCGGCGCGGCGCCGGTGTACCGCGGCGACCCCGGGTACGCGAGCCACCTGGACCGTGACGACGACGGCGTGGGCTGCGAGTAGTCGCACAGATCGGCCCGCGCACCGACGATGGTGCGCGGGCCGTCTGCGTCAACCAGGGCTACCGCTCAGCCGCCGATCTTCTTGTCGGCCGCCTGCTCACCCTTGTCGATCTTGTCGGCGTGGTCCGAGCCTGCTTTCTGCTCGGCTGCGTCGCCGGCCTTCTGGATGCCGGCGTCAGACGCCTTCTCCTTCATGTCATCGATGCCCATACGTTCCTCCCTCGGATCGACTACGGCTGTGGCGGGCGAACCCACCTCTTCGAGTGTGCGACGGCGGCGCGGATCGCGCGCGTCGGGACGCGGCGTCGTCGGCGGTCGTTTGCGCGGAAGGCCCCCGCGCCCTGAGGCTTGCCCCCATGAGCGCCCCCACCGAGGTCATGCCCGCCCAGGTCGTCCCGCACGCCTGGCACGAGGACGTCCTCGCTCTGCTGATCGGGTCGCTGCTGGCCTCGCTCGGGCTGTACGTCCTGGAGTCCGGCGGCGCGGTCACCGGCGGGACGCCCGGGCTGGGTCTCGTGCTCAGCCACGCGACGTCGTGGCCGTTCGCTGCCGTGTACGTCGTGGTGAACATCCCGTTCGTGCTGCTGGGGATCGTGCAGCGCGGGTGGCGGTTCACGGTGCGCTCGGCGATCGCCGTCGGCCTGCTTGCCGGGTTCTCGCTGGTGCACCCGCACCTGATGCCGCTCGAGGACGTGTCGCTCGTGTACGGGGCGATCGTCGGGAACGTGCTCGTGGGCGTCGCGATCGTCGTGCTGTTCCGGCACGGCTCGAGCCTCGGCGGGTTCGGGGTGCTGGCGCTGCTGTGCCAGGACAAGCTCGGCTGGCGGGCGGGCTACGTCCAGCTGGCGTGCGACGCCGTCGTGCTGCTGCTGTCCATCGCCGTGGTGCCGCCGGTGACGCTGCTCGTGTCGGCGGCCGGCGCGGTGCTGCTGAACTTCGTGCTCGCGCTCAACCACCGGCCAGGGCGCTACTTTGGAGCGTGAATGGGCACCAATGGTGCAAATGGCACACTGGCGCAGTTGGGCTTTACTTGGAACTGCAGACCGTCGAGTGCCATCTGCGTGGGAGGATCTGCCTATGAAGGTCGAGGTGCGCGACAGGATCGAGGCTCTGGAGGAGCGCTTCCGCAGAGGGCTGCACCGACTTCGATGGCCATTCAACGGCGCTCTCGGCTACGGAGCGGGATTATCTCTCTCCGCAATCGAGCAGAGCCAGAACACCAACGCTGTCAATTCGTTCGCTGCGACATTTTTTGGGTCGTCGATCCAGTCGACTGCCAGCGTCACGGCGCTCGCTATCGCGCTCTGCTACCTCACTCTTCCCGCGCTGGATCGACGCTCTTCCAGGCGCACCGTCGACGTTTCCTATTACGAAGCGATCAAGAAGTACGTTGGCGAAACTGCTGCCGAGGACCAAGCCCTTGAAGGGCTCGCGTGGGGGTTAGGAAGAACGGTCCTGTCGGCGCCTCGCCATGCAGGGTGGGCGACCAAGGAAATCCGGTTCCGCGTCGACCAAAGAGTGTATAGTTTCCAATCGCTCGAGCGAGAAGATATTTCAAGTCTGAGCGGCATGGACTTAGTCGACGGGTATCGGGGCTTTAGAGACGAGGCATTCCGTGGTCAGTTCGCGACCGACGGCATCAAGTACATGCTTGTTCGGCGACCGACTTCTTTCTCTGATGACATCGGCGTGACGCTCGAGGTTCGTACTGCTTATTGGAGCCAACTTCAGTACTTCTGGCAGACTATCGTGCCGCAGGTTGACCCTGGGGTGCTACTTGGCCTGGCGTCAAAGGGGGGAGAAATCCCCTTTCCTTCGTCGCTTTGTCTTCATCTCGTCGTGTTTTCAGCCGAGGGTACTGTTCTGCTCTCCCGGGCCCATTCCTCCAAGTGGAACGATCACCCTGAATCATGGGCATGCTCGATCGGGGAACAGCTCTCGATAGATGACATCGACAGGCCGGACGTCGACTGTGCCCGCCTGTGGGTCGAGCGAGCCTTGCACGAGGAGTTGGCGGTGGGTGCCGGTGAAATTGACGGCGAGCCTCGCTTCCATGCAATTACTTTCGAAGGGGATATAGCGAACTTCGCGTTCGTTGCTACCGTGCATTTGATACTGAGTGCCGAGGATATTCACGCGCGACTGGCGACCAGCAACCGACTCGATAACGAATTTGGTGCTATTGATTTTCTTTCGCTCGACGATATCCCGGCTGAGCTCGTCGCCCCCAGCAGGACCTACCATCCCTCATCGCATATCAGAATGATGTACGCCTATATTTCCCGGCGCAGTCAAGTGGAGCTCCGGCATGGTATAGCCAAGCAGCTGGCTAGGGCTAGGACGTGACAGCAAAGCTACTCACGGGAATCGACTGAAGGATCAGACGGGCGCGCGATGTCGGCCGTGGGGTGCGCGCCGTTCCACTGTCGGCGGCCGGCGCGGTGCTGCTCAACTTCGTGCTCGCGCTCAACCACCGGCCAGGGCGCTACTTCGGAGCGTGATCGGGTCGCCCTCCGGTGCGGGCCGGTCGGAGCTGGCGTCCACGACCATCCGGTCGCCGAGGGGTTCGTCGAGCGTCACCGACGTCGACTCGCCGACCATGACCGCCGCGAAGGTGTCGGTGGGCGCGACGGCGCGCACCTCGACGGTGACGGCGTCGTCGTCCTCGCTCGTGACGGCTGCGCTGACCGTGGCGCCGGAGGTGACCTCGACGTACAGGGTGAGGGCGGTGCCCGCGGCGTCGACGGTGTAGGACTGCAGGGGGATCGGTTCGCCGTCGTGCGCGCAGGCGGCCAGTACTACGAGCAGGGTGAGGCTGGCGATCGTCATCCGCAGGCGGCGGCGCCTGGCCGACGTCGTCACGACGGGTCGGTCTCTGCCTCGTCCGTGCGCTGCTCGTCCATCGGATCCCCCTTCGGCCACGCCCGCGTGGCACCCGTCGGCCGCCGTGCGCGCGGCCTCCTGCCCGGACACTAGCGGTGCGGGGACGTCCCTGTCAGCGGGTCACACGTCGGGCGCGCACGGACCCTGGCCGAGCTCGGCCAGCCCCGTGAGGTCGCCCGCCTGGAAGTCGATCATCGGCGAGGCCGGGGCCATCAGCTGCTTGTTCACGTTGATGTGGTCGAGGCCGACGACGTGGCCGAGCTCGTGGCGCAGGACGCTGACGTAGAACGGTTCGCCCCATAGTCGCCGCTCGTCGAGGAGCTCGACGTCGAGGAGCGCTGACCCGGACGCGATCCAGAACGTGCCGTCCGCGTCGTAGGCGTAGTCGGCCGTGCCCGCGCCGATCGCCTCGCCGAGCAGAGAGATCTCGGACTCGTCGGCGAAGCCGATCAGCACGGGCGCCCAGCGGTCGCCGTAGCGCTCGGGCTGGTAGCTGGGCCGGTCGTCGGACGGGCGCTCGGTGGTGGCACCGTCGTCGACGAACGCCAGGCCGGTCGCGGCGGACACCTGTGCGACCACGCCGTCGACCCGCTCGACGAAGTCGTCGGGAGCGCCGTCGGTGTTGACGACGTAGTGGATGGGGCGGCACGGCGACCAGCGGGCGACGAAGTCGTCGCCGTGGAAGTCCTCCGGGACGGTCTGCAGCCGGTAGGCGTTGCTCGGCTCGCTGACCGTGGGGACCGGCAGGAGACGCGAGCTCTGCTCCTCGAAGCCGGCTGACGGGAGCTCGAGCTCCGAGGTGGTCCAGACCGGCGCCTCGGCGTCCGACGTCGTGCGCCACGGGACCCCGGGCGTCCACGGCTCCCGCTGCCACGGGAAGGTCCCGAGCGGAGCGAGGGCGAGCCCGACGCCGACGACCGCGACCACCGTGACGCTCACCAGGGTGGTGACGAGGCGTCGGGCGCGACGACGCCGACGGCGGTTGGCGTCGCCGATCGGATCGGGCTCGGGCATACCGGTCTCCGGCGCAGCAGGGCCGTCGTCGTGGAGGCTCACGCCGGAGTATCGGTCGCCCGCCCCCGCGACATGAGGCGGAGCGTCAGACCCCCGGCGCGCACTCGGCGTTCCCGAGCTCCGCGAGCCCGGTCAGGTCACCGGCCTGGAACTCCCGCACGGGACCGCCCGACGCCATGAGCTGCTCGTCGTCGTCGACGTGGTCGAGGCCCACGAGGTGGCCGAGCTCGTGGCGCAGCACCGAGACGTACGCCGGCTCGCCCCAGAGCAGGAGCTCGTCGGTCAGCGTGATGTCGAGGTAGACGATCCCCGTGACGGCGCGGAACAGTTCCGACGTCGGGTCGTAGGAGGCGTCGGCGCCGCCGAGCCCGACGACGTTGTCCGCCAGGCGGGGGATCTCGGTCTCGTCCGCGAACGCGATCAGCACGGGCGCCCAGCGGTCGCCGTAGCGCTCGGGCTGATACCGGGCGCGCTCGACCGTGGGGACCTCCGTCGTCGGGCCGGCGTAGACGAAGGCGAGGCCGGTGGCGGCGGAGACCTCCGCGACGGCGTCGGCGATCCGTTCGGTGAAGTCCTCCGGTGCGCCCTCGGTGTTGACGACGTACTCGATGGCGCGGCACGGCGACCAGGTGAGGGGGTGCTGGACGGCCTCGCCGGCGTAGGGGTCGGCGATGGTGAGGATCGCGTAGGAGTCGTCGGGCGCGACGACGACCGGCGCGGGAAGCAGGCGCTCGCGGGCCTCGCCGTAGCCGGGCGTCGGCGTGCGTGTGCGGTCGTCCGGGGCGGTGTCGCCGCGCCAGACGCCGTCGGCGCGCCAGGCGGAGTTGGTGAGGTCGGAGCTCGTCTGCCAGGGCAGCATCTCCTGCATGCCGAGCGCCAGGACGACCAGCAGCGTGACGACGCCCGTCACCATCGCGCGGGTGCGGCGCCGCTTGCGCGGGGAGACGTAGGGCGTCGGGCTCCATGGAGCGGGCGGGTACGCCGCCGACGGTGGGGTGCGCCACTCGGTCGGGGCGGGGGCCATGCCCTGCGCCTCCTGCTGCACCCAGGCGGGCACGCGGCCCGTGGGGGAGCGCGGCAGGTCGTCCGGGAAAGTCACGAGAGAAGTATCGGCACTCTCGGGCGCGAGTGTGAGTCCGGTTCAGCATCGCCGACGACGCCACTCACCGAGGGCGTTCGTCGCGCCGATCGCCCATGCGACCAGCAGCGGCTGGAACACGAGCCGCACGGCGCGCTTGGCGTCGGTGTCGAGGCCGAACCCGTCCTTGCGCTCGACAAGCTGGGCGATGTTGCCCGGGAACACCGCGACGAAGAACGCCGCGACGGTGGCGCCGACCAGCGCCCGCGACGGCTGCCGCCACGCCGCGAGGAGGCTCGCGCCCAGCCCGATCTCCACGACGCCGGAGGCGAGGACGACGAAGTCGGCGTCGAGCGGCACCCAGGACGGCACCTGCGCCTGGAACTCCTCACGCTGGCTGGTCAGGTGACCGATGCCGGCGGTGACGAGCACGCCGCCGAGGGCGATCTGGCCGAAGATCCGCGCGAGGCGACCGGCGCCGCGCGGGTCTGGCGGGGCCGGGGTCCGGCGCGCGTTGCTCATGGGGCGACTCTAGGCGGGGGCCTGTCGGGCGGCGCGGGGAACCGACGCCGAATCGTGACGCGCCGACGGTTCCCGCGCATGGCGTGGTGACGCCATGATCGAGCATGGCGACTCAGGGGCACGGGGGTACGGGGACGCTGCGGCGCACAGCGCTGGGCATCGTGGCGATGGTGCTGGTGGCGGGGCTGGGAACCGCCTGCGGTCCGAGCGTCGAGAACGCGAGCGTGACGCTGGACCCTGCGCGACCGCCGGACCCGGCGTCCTCCGAGCTGCATGTGCTGGTCACCGAGCGGGACTGCAACAGCGGCATGGATGCCGAGGGCCGCGTCGAGCTCGTGCGCCTGAAGGAGGACGACGCGAACGTGGAGATCCGCATCGGCGTGCGGCCGGAGAGCGGGGATGCCAGCTGCCCCGACAACCCGCCGACACCCTTCACGGTCGTCCTGGAGCAGCCCCTCGGCGACCGCGCGCTGCTCGACGCCGCGAAGGAGCCCGCGCGGGAGCTGGAGATGCCGCGGGAGAACGGCTACCGCTAGTCGTTGATCGCCTCGATGCCCTCGCGCGCGAGCTGCGCGACGTGGTCGCGCATCGACTGCAGGACTTCGGGCGGGTGGCCGGTCCACCCGGTGACTTCCTCCACGACGACGAGCGGGTCGCGCGTCCGGTAGGACCGCGTCGGGTTGCCGGGGAACCTCTTGTCGGTCAGGTTCGGGTCGTCCTGGAAGGGGCCGGTGGGCTCGACGCGATAGATGCGCCCGGGGCCGGCGCCGAGCGCGAGCTCGGCGCCCCAGATCGCGGCGTCCATCGTGGCGGTGAGGTACAGGAAGTTCGCGCGCTCGCGGCGCCCGAAGTTCGACGCGCGCCCGGCCACGAGCTGGTCGCCGGGCGCGAGGGCGCTCCTGGTGCCGTGGAAGAACGGGCCCGTGTCGTCGGGGGAAGTGGTCACGGTGTGCCGGTCACAGCGGCGGGATCATGGGCCAGTCGCGTGGCGGGTCCTCGCCGACGCGTCCGTCGATCACCTCGCGCAGCAGGTCCGCGTGGCCGGTGTGGCGGCCGTACTCCTCGATGAGGTCGTGCAGGTGCCGGCGCAGGCACGGCCGCTCGCCGCCGTAGTCGAGGTGTCCGGGCTGGTCCAGATCGCCCTCGTCGAGCAGGCGGGCGAGGGTGACGCGCGAGCGTCCGACGGCGTCGGCCCAGATTGCGTACACCTGCTCCGCCGTCTCGTCTGGGTCGACGGTGAACTGCCAACGTTCGACGTCGTCCTCGGGGGCCAACGTCCACGTCACCGGGCGCTCGCCGCACATGCGCCAGGAGAAGACGTCGTCCTCGCACACCGCGAGGTGCTTGAGCAGCCCGCCGAGGCTGAGCTCCGAGGGTGGCACGGGCCGGGCGCGCAGCTGGTCGACGTCGAGGTCGCCCGCCTTCCAGCGGAACGTGGCCCGCAGGCGTTCGAGGGTGCCGACCACGTGCTCGACGTCGGTGCCGGCGATGGGTGGTTCCCAGGCAGGATCGGTCATGGTGGGCTCCCCGGCGACTGCGCGAGATGCGGATGAATCGAACGATACGCCCGCCGGGTGCGCGCTGTCAGCAGTCGCCGATCATGTCAGGAGCCGACCAGCGCACGCCGCCACGGCGCAGGCGGCGAGGAAGCCGAGCTGGACGGCGGCCCGCAGCGGGAGCGGCGTCGCGGGGGCGGCCGGGTGACGCCTGGCGCCGGCCGCCCGGACGTTGGCCGGGAACACCGCGACCAGGAGCAGCGCGAGCCCGACGGCGGCAGGCGTGCGCAGCGGCTCGATCAGGAGCCCGACGGCGCCGACGACCTCGAGCAGGCCCGTGGCGGTCACCGCGAGGTCGGGACGCGGGACAGCCGGGGGCACGATCGCGATCAGGCCGTCGCGTCGCGGCTGGAGGAAGTGCGCTGTCGAAGCGAGAGCGAAGGCCGCGGCCAGGCCGATCGCTGTGGCTGCCGGCCAGGAGTCGGCGTAGGGGACGGCGAGGCCGACCAGGCGCGCGAGTCCGGTGGCCGCGATCAGGACGATGGACGGAACCACGGGCGTCCCCTATCTAGTCGATGTCAAGATCGTGGCCGCCTAGGCCAATCTTGTCAACGTCAAGACCACGGATAGGCTCTGCTGCTATGGCCTACCACCACGGAGACTTGCGCGATGTGCTCCTGCGCGCGGCGGCCGACGTCGTCGCCGCCGATGGCCCCGAGGCCGTCACCCTGCGCGGCCTGGCGCGGCAGGCCGGGGTGTCGCACGCGGCGCCCGCGCACCACTTCCGGGACCGGCGTGGACTCCTGACGGCGTTGGCTGCCGAGGGCTTCCGCCGGCTGACCGAGGCTCTGCGGGCGGCGCCGACCTTCTTGGAGGCGGCGGTGGCCTACGTCGAGTTCGCGGCGGGGCCGGGGCGCGGCTACTACGCCGTCATGTTCGACGCCACGCGGATCGATGTCGGCGACCCGGCCCTCGAGGAAGCGCGGTCGGAGGCCGACCGGGTGCTCGCGGCCGGGGTCGCGTCCGTGGCGGCGCGCTCCCCCGACGCTCCGCTCGCCGCGCTCGCCCTCGTGCACGGGCTCGTCGCGCTGTACGAGGTGGGCGCGCTGGAGCGTCGGTACGCAGGGCAGGATCCCGCCGTGCTCACGCGGCGGATCGCGCAGGTGCTGTTCACGGACCCGGGTGCGTCCGGCGAGTGACGCGGAGCCCGGCGGAGGTCGCGTCAGGCGAAGAGCGCGGCGAGCGCGGCATCCGAAGCGGCGAGCGCCGCCCGGTCGTAGGTGCTGCTGGAGGCGACCAGTTCGGCGGCGCCGGTGCGCTCAAGCAGCGCGGCCAGGGCGCTCTCGACCTGTGCGGACGTCCCGGCGATCGCCATGGCGGCGGTCTGCTCGAGGTACTGCTGCTGGCGGGCCGTGCGCGGGGCGGCCCGGATCGCGGAGGCGGACTCGAGCGGTGGGAACTCGCCCAGGGTGCGGCTGCGCGCCATCGCCCATGCCTCGGGCAGGAGCAGGTCGGCCGCCTCCGCGGCGGTGTCAGCGATGAGCACGTCGAGGCTGATGGCGACGCGCGGCTCGGGGTGCTGGGCCGACGGCGTGAAGGCGCGCCGGTAGTCGGCCAGCGCCTGCAGTCCGGGCTCGGGGTCGCTCGCCACTCCCAGGATTGGTCCGCCGACGATGACCGGCAGCCCCAGCTCGGCGGCGACCGTGAGGCCGCTTCCCGTGGCGAGGACGTAGAGCGGGACAGGGACGTCGGGCTGCGGGCGCAAGGTGATCGCGGCCGTGCCGTCGAGGTAAGACCGGAGCTCGGCGACGTCGGCGGCGAAGTCGGGGCCGTCGTCGGCCTGGCGGAGTGCCCGGCGCACGGCCGCGGTGAACCCGGGGGAGCGACCCAACCCGAGGTCGATGCGCCCGGGCGCGAAGGCCGAGAGGGTGGCGAACTGCTCGGCGACGACGAGCGGCTGGTGGTGCGGCAGCATCACGCCGGCCGACCCGAGCCGGATGGACGTCGTTGCGTGGGCGAGCGCGGTCATCAGCACGGCCGGTGCGGACCCGGCGACGCCTGGGACGCCGTGGTGCTCGGCGACCCAGAACCGGCCGTAGCCCAAGCGTTCCGCCTCGACTGCCCGGGCGACTGTCCCGCGCAGGGCGGCGCTGTCGGGCTCGCCGACGCGCGTGCGGGAGCGGTCGAGCAACGACAGGGCGGGTGCGGCAGCGGTCACTGCGGTGGAACGCCGCGCGGCGGGCTGGATGTTCCAGCGGGTCACGCGAGCGTCTCTGCCACTAGCTTGTTTGTCGATCAGCTGCGAAGCTCCCGACATGGAGATCAGCCAACAGCGCTTCGTGCGCAGCGTGCTGACTTCTGCTGAGGCGGGTGAGCTTGAACGCGTTGACGCCCTTGCCGATTCCCTGGGACAACACTTGCGCGCGAATGAGCAAGCGATCGATGCCGTTCACGTCCACCGTGCGCAGAGCAGCGCGGTCCAGCTCATCGTCGCGTCGCTCCTCAAAGATCAATTGGGGTTCGACGAAGAAGTGGTGCTCGCCCCCAGCGAGGGTTTCGTCACGCATGCTCGACCGGACTTCATCTATGAGCTCGCGCCCGGCCGTGGCGTGATTGCCGAGGTCGAGAGAGGTGGAACCACCACCAACAACCACGACCTCAAAGATCTCTGGAAGACACATATCGCTCCGAATGCTCAGCACCTGTTCCTCATCGTCCCGAACGCAAACTGGAACGAGGCAGGTGCTGCGCGGGAGCGCCCCTTTGCTCGCGTGCTTGGGCGCCTTGGTTCATTCTTCGGCGATCCGCGTCGAGAGATCGACGTAGTCAGCCTGCATGTCTTCGGATACGGGCGACGCGTGTAGCAACGCTGGGGAGTGGAGTCATGGCGCGAGCAGCCGCCGCGCCGCCTCCGTGATCGCGGCCGCCGCCCGGTCGAGCACGGGGGAGCGGAGCTTCCACTGCTGCCAATGCAGGACGACGTCGACGCTCGCCTCCGGGTCGAGGGCCACGAGGTCGCCGCGGGCCTCGTCGTCGGCGCTCTGCAGGGTGGGGAGCATGCCCCAGCCCATGCCGAGGCGGACGGCGGCGAGGAAGTCGGCCGACGACGGCACGTAGTGCCTGGGCGGTGCGATGCCGGCGGGCGCGTGGTCGGCGAGGAAGCGGCGCTGCAGGTCGTCCTTGCGATCGAAGACGACGACCGGGGCGACGGCCAGCGCGTCGGGCGTGACGCCGTCGGGAAACCAGTGCGCCGCGAAGGTGGGGGAGGCGAGCGGGCGGTAACGCATGGTGCCGAGGCGGGTGGCGGAGCAGCCGGCGATCGGGTCGGGGTCGGTGGTGATGGCGGCGACGACGGTGCCGGCGCGGAGCAGGGCGGCGGTGTGCTCCTCGTCCTCGCGGTGCAGGTCGAAGGTGACGTCGCCGGCGAGCGGGGCGAGGGCGGGCAGGACCCAGGTGCCGAGGGAGTCGGCGTTGATCGCCAGCGGCAAGGTGTGGGTGCGTGCGTCGGTGCCGGGGTTGAGCTCGGCTGCCGCCTCGCTGGTGAGGAGCTCGACCTGGCGGGCGAGGCGCAGCACGACCTCGCCGGACTCGGTGACCTGGACGGGCTTGCTGCGGATGAGCAAGACGCGTCCGGTAGCGACCTCGAGGGCGCGCAGGCGCTGGCTCACCGCCGATGGCGTGATGTGCAGGGCGCGGGCAGCAGCGTCGAGGGTGCCCTCGGTGACGGCGGCGCTGAGCGCTCGCAGGTGGGCGGGATCGAAGTCCATGCAGCAACGCTAACGTTTCGGTAGAAACTATCGCTTCACTTCATGCGCGCGCATCTCTACGGTGAGGCGGTGCCTCCTGAACTGCTCGTCGCCCTCTCCGGCCTCGGCCTCGGCCTGTCCTTGATCGTCGCGATCGGATCGCAGAACGCGTTCGTGCTCCGGCAGGGGTTGCGTCGGGAGCGCGTCGCGCTTGTGGTGCTGGTGTGCGTGGTGTCCGACGTCGTGCTCATCGGCGCGGGCGTGGCCGGCGCCGGAGCAGCGGTGGAGAGCAGACCGTGGCTGCTCGACGTCGTGCGGTGGGCCGGGGCGGCGTTCCTCACGACGTACGGGCTGATGGCCGCGTGGCGCGCGTGGCGGCCGAAGGCGCTCGACCCGTCGGTCGAGGCGGTGCCGAGCTCGGTGCGCGCCGTGGTCGGGACGGCGCTGGCGCTGACGTGGCTCAACCCGCACGTGTACCTCGACACCGTGGTGCTGCTCGGGTCGATCGCGCAGAGCCATCCCGGGCGGGAGTGGTGGTTCGCTGGCGGCGCGGCCGTCGGGAGCGTGGTGTGGTTCGTGGCGCTCGGGTTCGGGGCGCGGGCGCTGCGGCCGGTGTTCGCGCGGCCGGGGGCGTGGCGCGTGCTCGACGCGGTGATCGCGGTGGTGATGGTGGGGTTGGCGATCATGCTCCTCGTGGGGAACTAACAGCTCGGGTCGGGTGCGCGCTCAGGAGTAGAGAGCGATCGCGGTGCGCATGGCTTCGCCGTACTCGTCGTCGGTCAGCAGCCCCGCCTCGTCCGCAGCACGGATCATCCGCAGTTGTTCCTCCAGCTCGGGAAAGGTTCCTGGGGCCGCGGGGGTGATTACGTAGAGCCCCGGTTGTAGGCCGAGCTTGATGCCACACCAGACGCACGAGTCGGCGGGATGTTGGGGCTCGGGGCGATCGCGCGGCCCTAGGTAGGCGCAGGCGTGGCAGGTGGTCGGGTTCATGCGCGCAACATACGGCGGGCGTGTGACACGGAGCGCCGGCGAGGAGCGCTCAGCCAGGCATCTGCCGGAGCGCCATGATCGCAGCCGGTCCGAACCTGTCGAGATCGGCAGAGATCTGGATCCGCGCGGCGGGTTCACCGGCGGGAGCGATCTCTCCGTACTTCGCGTCGATCATCCAGTAGTGGCCCTTGTCGCACGCGATGAGAATCTGGCCTCCGTCGGCGAAGAACGTGAGGCTTCCCTTGTCTTCCGAGTGCTTCATCAGCCGGCCTCTCCGAAGGCGCGCGGGTTCTGATTGCGGGCCCTGCTGAGGAGATCGGTCTCGGACGAGGCGGCGACGATCGCTTCGATGCGGTCGCGCGTGCCCTTCGCCTCGGCCGTGGCTTCCTCGGCCTTCTCCTCGGCCTTTGCCGTGCCCTGCGTGCCGAACCAGTAGCCGAGCGCGAGGGTCAGCAACGGCAGGACGGCGAGGAGCACGTCCTTGGCCCGCTGGAACTGGTCCAGGACGATCGCGCCGTCCTCGCCGACCTCGGCTCGGACGCTGAGATTCTGGGAGACGACCCATAGCCACCAGCCGCATCCGAGCAGGAGGACGGCGGTGATCGCGAGCCGCGTGATCATGCCCCAGTCAAGCTTGGAAGAACTCTGACCCACCGCCGGATTCGACATGGCGCGCTCCGTTGTTCGCCCGAGCTCTGAGCGCAGGCCCGTTACGCCCTAATTGTCACGAGTGCGCGCGCCCGGCTTTCCCAGCCGTTCGCCCGGGTCTCACCGTCGCGTTCGGGCTCTACCAGGGCGCGACGGCGACCTTCCCCAGCGCGCGACCAGCACCTACCCGCGCCAGCGCGTCCGGCACGTCGTCGAGTCCGACAGTCCGGTCGATGTGTATCGCCACGCCGCCGGAGACGGCGAGCTCGGCCAGGGGCTGGAAGTGCGCCGGTCCCTGCTTGACGACGAGCATCCCGAGGGACCGTCCGGTGGCCTTGCCGGCCAGCGCGCCCACGGTCAGCACACGCAAGAGCGAGCGAACCGACCCGCCGACGCAGCGGTACCGGCCGCCGGGTGCGAGCGCGCGCCGGTAGGCGAACACTGAGCGGTGTGCGACCAGGTCGAGGATGAGGTCGTAGGGCTCGCGGCCGCGGCTGAAGTCGTCGCGGCGGTAGTCGATGACGTCGTCGGCCCCGAGGGACCGCATGAAGTCCAGCTTGTGCTCGTTGTCGACGCCCGTGACGTGGGCGCCGAGCTGCTTGGCCAGCTGGATCGCGAAGGTCCCGGTGCCGCCGCCGGCGCCGTTGATGAGGATGCGGCGTCCCGGAGCGGCGCCCGTGGTGCCCTGCACGGCGATCGCGCCGGACTGCGGGATGGTCGACGCCTGGGCGTAGGACAACTCGGCGGGCTTCAGGGCGAGAGCCCGCGCGGGCGCGACGGCGTACTCGGCGAACCCGCCCATGAGGTCGAGGTTGTCGCCGTAGACCTCGTCGCCCGGCGCAAGCCCGGTGACGCCCGCGCCCACGGCCTCGACGATGCCAGCGATGTCGGAGCCGAGCGTCGAGCGCTTGGGCGTGCGCAGGCCCCCGAGCCGCGCGTACGCGGGGGAGCCGCGCAGGCACTCCCAGTCGCTGAGGTTGATCGACGTCGCCGCGACCTTCACCAGAACCTGGCCCTCCGCGGGCTCGGGAGTCGGAACCTCGGCGACGCGCAGGACGGACGGGTCCCCGTAGCGCTCGTACACGACAGCCTTCATCTGGCGCCTTCCCCGATGCGGTTGGTGGTCTGCTGGCAACCTAGTGACCACAGCGGCGGTCGAGTGCGGACACGCTGACGGCACCGATGAGTTCTGAGGTCCGGGCCAGCCGATCTGCCCGGGAGGGACCCTTGACAGGCAAGCGCAGGCTTGCGTCAATGGAGGCGTGGACTCGAACGCTGACCTCTTCAAGGCCCTCGGAGACGCGACGCGACGAGTGATCCTCGACGAGCTGAGCGCCCAGGACGGGCAGACGCTCTTCGAGATCTGTGGCCGGCTCGCGATGAAGCACGACGTCGCCTCGACGCGGCAGGCCATCTCGCAGCACCTGGCGGTGCTGGAAGGGGCTGGCCTGGTGCACACCCGGCGCCAGGGCCGGTACAAGTACCACCACCTCGACACCGCGCCCCTGCGCGCGATCGCCGAGCGGTGGCCACTCGACAGACGGGAATGAACCCATGATCCGCATCAACGTCACGAGCGTGTTCGTCGACGACCAGGCCAAGGCTCTCGCCTTCTACACCGACAAGCTCGGCTTCATCAAGAAGAACGATGTGCCGCTCGGCGAGGCGCGCTGGCTCACGGTCGTCTCCCCGGCCGACCCCGACGGCGTCGAGCTGCTCCTCGAGCCGGACGGCCATCCGGCGGCCCGCCCGTTCAAGGACGCGATCGCCGCGGACGGCATCCCGTACACGTCGTTCGCCGTCGACGACGTGTTCGCCGAGGTCGAGCGCCTCAAAGGGCTCGGCGTGACCTTCACGCAGGAGCCGACCGACATGGGCCCGGTCGTCACGGCGGTGCTCGACGACACCTGCGGCAACCTGATCCAGATCGCGGCCATGAAGCCGGCCTGACCGGGCGTCGCCCTGAGTCGACCGCCACGAGTCAGGTCACCAATCCCCGCCGATACGCGTAGACGACGGCCTGCACGCGGTTGCGCAGGTCCAGCTTGGTCAGGATCCGCGACACGTACGTCTTGACCGTCTCCTGGCTGAGCACCAGCGTGGCGGCGATCTCGGCGTTCGACAGGCCGGACGCGATCAGGCGCAGCACCTCGAGCTCGCGCGGCGTCAGCGGCACGTCGTCGGAGCTGGCACCCGGGGGCCGGATCCGGTCGGCGTACCGACCGACGAGCTGGCGCGTCACCTCCGGGGCGAGCAGCGCCGCGCCGCTCGCGACCGTCCGGATGCCGGCCAGCAGCTGCGCGGGCGGGGCGTCCTTGAGCATGAACCCGCTGGCCCCGGCGCGCAGCGCCTCGTAGACGTAGGCGTCGAGGTTGAAGGTCGTCACCACGAGCACGTTGACGGGTTCTGCGACGCCGGCGCCGGCGAGCAGCCGGGTGGCTTCGATGCCGTCGAGCACCGGCATCCGCACGTCCATGACGACGACGTCGGGCCTGTGCCGGCGCGCGAGGTCCACGGCGGCGCGCCCGTCGCTGCACTCCGCGACGACCTCGAGGTCAGGCTGGGCGTCGATGATGGTCGCGAAGCCCGCGCGGATGAGCGGCTGGTCGTCGGCCACGAGCACCCGGATCGGCGCGGTCACGAGGCTCCGCCCCAGGGGATGCGGGCGCGGACGACGAACGCCCCGCCGTCCTCCCGCCCCGCGCTCAGCTCTCCACCCAGAGCCACGACCCGCTCCTTCAGTCCGGTGAGGCCCCGTCCGCCGCCAGGCGCCGACGGCGTCGCGTGGGCAGCGCTCGGGCCGTCGCCCTGGGTAGCGACCTCCACGGTGACGGTGTCCCGCCCGTACCGCACGTGCACGGTGGTCCGCTGCCCGGGGGCGTGCTTGAGCGCGTTGGTCAGTCCCTCCTGGACGACGCGGTAGGCGGCAGTCGCGACGTCGTCGGAGGCCCGGTGCGGGTCGCCCTCCTCGACGTACTCGACCGGCTGCCCGGCCAACCGGGTGCCCTCGACGAGCTCGCGCAGCGCAGCGCCCTCGCGGGCCCCGTCGTGCGCGTCGGCGGCGGGGTCGAGGAGGTCGAGCACCTGGCGCAGGTCGGAGATCGCGCGCCGCCCGGTGTCGGCGACGGCCGTGAGGGACTCGTCGAGACGGTCCGGCTTCGAGGTCAGGTATCGCGCGGCCTCGGCCTGGACCACCATCGCCGTGACGTGGTGCGTGACGACGTCGTGCAGGTCGCGGGCGATGCGCGTGCGCTCGGTCAGGCGCGTGGTCACGGCGACCTGGCGGCGGCGCTCGGCCTCGGCGGCGCGGGTGCGGCGCAGCCACACGCCGACGCACCACGCGGCGGCGAGCACCAGGTAGAAGGCGACGACGCCGCCCGCGTCCTCCCCGGAGCCGTCCCGTTCGAGCGCCAACGCCAGCGCGACGTAGCCGGCGGAGAGGCCGACGACGACGGCGCGCCGGTGGTGGGCCAGGTGCGCGCCGGCGCTCACGAGGGCGATGGGCAGCGCGATGCCGGCGGCGGTGACGTAGCCGGTGAGCTGGTCGACCGCGAACCCGATCGCGACGAGCCCGAGGCTGATCGCGGGCCACCGACGCCGCGCCGCGAGCGGGAGAGCCTGGAGCGCGATCGGGACGAGCGCCAGCGCATCGAGCGGCCGCTGGGGCGCGTCACCGAGGCGGGTGCCCTGCTCCTGCAGCGGCCCGATCCAGGGTGCCCCGGCGATGAGCAGCGCGAGCGGCAGGTCGCGGACCACGACGTGGGAGCGCCGCCACGCTGCGGCGGCCACTCGCAGGTCGATCACGCTCACACCGTAGCCGTGGCGGGCGCCGCGGAGGTCGGCGTGGTCGCGGGCCGGACGTCGCGACGTCGGACGATGTGTCCGCGCTGGTGGGCGAGCCGCAGGAGGGCCACGGTGATGATCGAGCAGGCGAGGACCGCGACGATGCTGCCCTCGGGCCCGAACGCGCCGCCGGTGAGGAGCGTGGAGCCGGACGTCGCGCCGTCGAGCAGGCCCTTCGAGGCCTCGTTACCGGAGACCTCAGTGCCGAAGACGCCGCCGACGGCGAAGTTCCACCCGAAGTGCAGGCCCATGGGCTGCCACAGGGATCGGGTGGCGACGTAGGCGGCGCCGAGCATCCCGCCCGCCTCGATCGCGACGGCGAAAGCGCCCCAGAGCGTGGCGTGCGGGTTGACCAGGTGCACGGCCCCGAACAGGGCCGCCGTCACGACGAGAGCGATCCAGGTGCCCACGCGCTCCTCGAGCAGCCGCTGCACGATGCCGCGGAAGATCAGCTCCTCGGAGGCGACGACGACCGCCGTGAGGCCGAGGAACCCGACCGCGGCGGCCGGCGAACCCCAGCCGTCGACGCGGTAGCCGCCGAGGACGGCGATGATCCCGATGACGGCGGTGAAGATCAGCATCCCGACGGTGACCCCGCGGGCGAGGGCGGGGCTGGCACCGGCGCGTGCGACCTCCGCGGGGCTCCGGTGCTCGGTGCGGCGCACGACCCACCGGTACATGCCCACCATGAGGGCGGCGATGGCGACGCCGACGACGAGCGTGAGACCGAAGCTGTGTCCCCACGCGTGGAGGGCCTGGACAGCGATGCTGCCTGGGACGGCGACGACGAGTACTGCTCCGAGCTGCTTGACGAGGCGCACGAGGAGGTCCTTCCGAGGGTCCGCGGCAGGGTTGCTGCGGCTGTTCCAAACCCTAGGAATCTGGCGATCGTGAGTCGTCACCGCGGGGTGGGCAATCGGCTGTCCCCCGGGCGGGGGACAGCCGCGGGTCTCAGGAGCCGACCGACCCCAGCACCTCGGCGAGCCGCACCGGCTGGCTGACCATCGGCCAGTGCCACGTCGGCAGCTCGACGTAGGTCCAGTCGCCGTCGACCATGTGCGCGAACGCGGGGGAGTGCGGCGCCATCTGGTGCAGCTGCTCGAGGCTGAAGCTGCACAGCACGCCGGTCCGCGGCAGCCGCTCCCAGGCGCCGGTGAGCGCGACCGGCTGGGTCGCTGTGCGCCAGGGCTGCGGCTGGGAGCCTTCGACCAGCGCGGCGACGGCGGCGTCGTCGACCTCGGGGACGTCGGCGGCGAGCGCGGCCCAGGGCGGCGGCGGGAGCTTCCAGCCCTCGCCGTGGGTGCGGACCAGCTCGTCGTTTGCTGCGCGGGCGTCGGGTCCTTCGAAGTCGGCCTGGGACATGCCGTCGGGCAGGGGACCGGTGTCGACGTAGACGAGGCGGGCGACGCGCTCGGGGACGCGGTCGGCTGCGCCGGTCGTCACGAGGGCGCCGTAGCTGTGGCCGACGAGCACGACGTCGTGCAGGTCCTGGGTCTCGAGCAGGCGGACGACGTCGTCGATGTGGGTGGTCAGGTTGGTGTCGGGTGAGGCGAGGTGGGCGCGTTCCCCCATGCCGGTGAGGTCGACGGCGTGCACGACGTGGCCCTGCTCGCGCAGCGGGTCGGCCACGGGGCTCCAGACCGAGGCGCCGAGCCAGAAGCCGGGGACGAGGACGTAGGTGGTGGTGTTCATGGTGGGAACGCTAGGCTCGATTGCGGGCAGACTCCGCCCGGTATGCGTAACCGATTCTGTTGCGAGTTCCTAGTCGCGCCGTGGAGGCCTCATGACCCGCCCGACTGCTCGAGTGCTCGCCATGCTGGAGCTGCTCCAGGCTGGCGGACAGCGCACGGTCGGTGATCTCGCTGTCCGGCTCGGGGTCGACGAGCGCACGGTCCGGCGGTATGCCGAGCACCTCGCAGATCTCGGTATCCCCGTCCAGGCGCAGCGAGGCCGGTACGGCGGCTACCGGCTCGCTCCTGGCTACAAGCTGCCGCCCCTGATGCTCACCGACGACGAGGCCGTCGCTGTCGTCCTGGGCTTGCGGGCTGCGGAACGTGCGGGGCTCGCGACGACGGACCACACGGCGGCGGTGAGCGCGCTGGCCAAGGTGTCGCGTGTGCTGCCGCGGGCGTTGAGCAAACGGCTCGACAGCCTGATGTCGACGGCCCAGTTCACGACGGCGATGGGCGCCGCTGCTCCGGTGGGTGCCAAGATTCTGCTGGGGTTGGCCGCGGCCGCGGAGGAGCGGCGCACCGTCCAGATCGATTACACGGCGTGGGACGGGACGGAGTCGCAGCGGGAGCTCGACGTCTACGGCCTGGTCTTCCACTCCGGCCGGTGGTATGCCACCGGCTTCGACCACGGGCGCAACGACGTGCGGACCTTTCGCCTCGACCGCATCGCCTCGGCTAGTCCGAGCGCGGGCACGTTCGACGTGCCCGCGGACTTCGACGCGACGACGCAGGTCGTGTCTGGCATCGCGGCGATCCCGTGGGCGCACGAGGTCACCGTCGTCCTGCACGCCACCCTTGAGGAGGCCGCGGACCGGCTGCCCAAGAGCGTGGGAAGGCTCAGTGAACACGCCGACGGCGCTCTGCTCGAGACCCGCGCGGAGCGCCTCGACGGCATGGCCCGCATGCTCGCCGGTCTCGGTTGGGACTTCGAGGTGATCAGTCCCGACGCGCTGCGCGACGAAGTGCTCGCACTGTCCGAGCGTCTTCGAACGAGCGCTGGTTGCGCGTCACGCGACGGGTAGTGGCCCCGACCAGGCGGGACACCTTCGCTGGGACGAAGCCTTGCGCTCCTCTCCTGCAGGCCATCATCGGCCGCGCCGCATTTGGACCCCTTCGAGCCAAAAGCGTAGAGTCTCGTCAGTCGTCGCGTGGGAGCGCTCCCGCAAGCGGCGTCCGAGCGGACGCAAGGGCCGTGGTGCGCTCCATCACGGAGCTCGAAAAGCCGGCCTGCTGTTCGCTGGCCGATCAGGAACGACCGACAGGAGGGCTCTGCAATGAGGCGGAGGGGACGAGGTGCGGCCGTCGCGGTGACCGCGACGATGCTGCTCGTGGGGATTGCCGGCGGCGCGACCGGTGCAACGGCGGAGAAGGACAGCAGCAACCGAGGTCCGGCGCACGGCAAGAGCGTGCTGAACGGCGGCACGGAGTTCTACGTGCCTGAGGGCAACGATGCCAGCGTCCAGGCGGACGCGTTCGAGGCGGCGGGCCTGGTCGAGGAGGCCGCGCTGATGCGTGAGCTGGCCGCGCAGCAGGAGACGGTGTGGCTGACGGGCGGCACGCCGGAGGAGATCGGCGCCACGGTGAGCGAGACGGTGGCGGCGGCGAAGGCGCAGCACCAAGTGCCGGTGTTCTCGCTGTACTACGTGCCGGGTCGGGACTGCTCGCAGTACAGCTCTGGCGGCGCCACGTCGGAGGCTGAGTACAGGGCGTTCGTCGACGCGATCGCGGACGAGCTCGGCAGCACGAAGGCCGTCGTCATCATCGAGCCGGACGGCGTCGCGCTCCTGTCCAGCGAGCCCTGGTGCGGCCAGGGCTCCGGCGGCTCCACCGGGACGCCGGAGGACCCGGAGTTCGTGCAGCAGCGATTCCGTGAGATCCGGTACGCGGTGACGACGCTGGGTGCGCAGCCGCAGACGGCGACGTACATCGACGCCGGCAACTCTGCCTGGCAGGGGCTGGATGACTACGACGCGTTCTACGGCGACCCGAACCTGCAGTACGGGATCGTCAACCGGCTGAGGATGGCGGGGATCGACCAGGCGACGGGCTTCGCGCTCAACACGTCGAACTACCGCGCCACCGAGGAGCTCATCGCCTACGGCGAGCGGGTGTCGAAGTGCCTCTACGCGGTGCGGAACCAGCCGGTTCCGGACATCGAGGCCGGGTACGCCCCGCAGGTGGGGACGCCGTGCCCTCCTGAGGAGGAGCTCGATGCGATGCGGGTGCGCAAGAACCAGATGACTCACTTCGTCCTCGACACGAGCCGCAACGGGCAGGGGCCGTGGGTGCTGGGCGACCCGGCCACCGACGACGACGCCGCGGCCTTTACGGCCGAGTACGGCTACACCACCGCCGACCCGGAGATCTGGTGCAACCCGCCGCAGGCGGGCCTGGGCCAGCGTCCAAGCACGGACACCGGCCACCCGCTCGTGGATGCGTTCCTGTGGATCAAGGTGCCGGGCCAGTCGGACGGACGGTGCACACGCGGCATCGCGGCGGCCGACCTGCCGGAGCCGGGGTTCGACGTGGTGCGCGGCATGGTGGACCCCGTCGCGGGCGGTTGGTTCGTCGAGCAGGCGCTGGAGCTCGCACGGCTGGCGGAGCCGGCGCTGCTTCCGTGACGGCAGGGCGCCCGGTTCGCTGAGAGAGCGTCGCCCGCCCGCTGCGGACGAGCGGCGACCTGCGACCGGCGTTGGCATCGAGGGGATCTGCGTCAGGGGGTCCCCTCGATGCCGTCAGCAGAGCGCGCGCCAGAGGTTGCGCGTTCATCGCGAACGAGGGTGTGGTCGGGGTCTGGAGCCACCGGTCTCGAGCAGGCTCCGGGCGATGTCGTTGGTCCCGGCGACGACGACGCCTGCGGCGGCGCCATGGCCGCTGACCTGCAAAAACGCACTGTGCGCCTGGGCAGATTCGAACTGCCGACACCCGCTTTAGGAGAGCGGTGCTCTATCCCCTGAGCTACAGACGCGTGGCCTGCGTCGCGGGCTCCCGCGGGGGACGTGTGCGGGCGCGATCAGGCGGGACGAGCCTACCTGTCCGCACGGGCGGACCCCAACGCCCCCGCGAACCCGTGCCGGTGTGGCCCCAACCGGGTGAAAAGCGCCCCGACCAGCAAACCCGCCACCGGCCCAAACCTGCGGCCCCGCAACCCCCTGACCAGCCCCGGTGTCACGAGTGCCGACCCGCCACGATCGTTATCGCGCAACCCTCCGTTCAGCGCGTTGACACCCGTTAGTTGAACATGCAAACTAATCCACGACGGCGCGTACCGCCTGCCCCCTGCGCGGTGCGCGTCGTCCTTCATTCTCCGCCTCCGGCGCCGCCCTCCACGAGGACCGAAGCCCGTCGAGGCCCCGCGTGACCACACCGCGAGCACGGCCCCACCCGGCCTGTATGAGAGCAGCACAAGCCGCAGAACTCTGCGGCTTCGGCGCGCCGCAGGCGCATCGTCGGAACGTTCCAGTTAGCGTTCTAGGGTGAACGCCGCAGCCCCCACCCCCCACCCGGACGCGGACCACCCCACGGGCGGGACCACCCCGCCGACGATCGTCGAGCCGCTGACCACCGCCCAGCTGGTCGCCCGCGCCGTCGGCTCCTGGCGTGCCGCCCTCGCGGCCCGCGCCGGAGGCTCCTCCCTGGCCGACGTCACCCTGCTCGGCGACGCCGTCCTCGACCTCTCGGCCGCCCACCCCTCGGGCGTCGCCCAGCTCTTCGCCGGCCGCCCCACCCAGCTCGCCAACCTCTTCCGCGAGGGCTCCTCCCTGCCCACCGCGCGCCGCCGCGCCCGCGCCGTCGGCATCCGCGCCAAGGAGCACGCCGAGCGCTTTGGCATCGCCCCCACCTACCTCGCGATCGGCATCGCCACCTGGACCGAGGACGCCGTCACCTCCGAGGGCTCGGGTGACCTCGCGGCGCTGGCCCGCGTCACCGGCGCCGCCCCCGCCGACCAGCCATACGACGACGACGCCCCCGCCCCGCGCGAGCGCCGCACCGTCCGCGCGCCGGTCCTGCTGCGGCCCATCCGCCTGCAGCCGCGGGGGAGCGGGGAGAGCGACTACGAGCTCACCCTCGAGACCACCGCCGAGCTCAACCCCGTCCTGTCCCGCGCCCTGCGCTCCCGCGGCGCACTGCTCGACCCCGTCGCCCTGGCCAAGAGCGCGTTCGACTCCGGCGGCTTCGACCCCCGCGCCGTCACCGAGCGCGTGCACGCCCTGGGCACGGCCGTCCTCGCGGACTTCGAGCTCGTCGAGAAGCTCGTCGTCGGCACCTTCGTCCACCCCGGCCAGGCCCTCGTCGACGACCTCGACGAGCTCGCCGGCCTCGAGCACAACGAGCTCGTCGCCGCCCTCGCCAACCCCGACGCCACCGACCCCGTCTCCGAGCTCCCGCCCCTGCGCCTGGGCGACGAGGACCCCTCGGACGAGCGCGGCGTCGGCGACCTCGACCCGTCCGCCCGGCACCTGCTCGACGCCGTCGCGTCCGGCGCCCACGTGTTCGTCGACGCCCCCGCCGGGTCCGACGTCGCGGGCACCGTCTCCGCGCTCGTCGCCGACGCCGCCGCGTCCGGGCGCACCGTGCTCTACGTCCCGGGACACCGCCGCGCGGCCGAGCAGGTCATCGCCCGCATGGACGAGCTCGGCATGGGCGAGCTGCTCCTCGACATCGAGCCCGAGCCCACCTGGCGCGCGAGCGTGTCGGGGCGCCTCCTGGCCGCCATGACGCTCGAGGCCCCGCACGTCGACCGCGCCCGGATCGGCCGCGTCCGCGCCGACCTCATCGACACCCGCCGCCGCCTCGCCGGCTACATCGACGCCCTGCACCTGGTGCGCGACCCGTGGGGTGTGTCCGCCTACGACGCCCTCCAGGCCCTCGCGCGCCTGACCGCCGAGCGCCCGAGCCCCGCCACCGAGGTCCGCCTGCCCGCGCAGGTCACCGCGCGCCTCGACGCCGACGCCCGTGCGGAGGCCGCCGACTGCATGACCCGCGCCGCCGCGCTCGGCGCCTTCAGCCTCCGGGCCACCGCGACCCCCTGGTTCAACGCGAGCCTCGTCACCGCCGACGCCGCCCGCGACGCCCACGGCCGCACCGAACGCCTGTCCGGCGACCTGTTGCCGCGCCTGCGCGAGCAGGTGCAGCGCGTGTGCGCCGACACCGGCCTGACGGAGCCCGCGAACCTGCGCACCTGGGGCAAGGAGCTCCAGATGCTCGCCGGCATGCGCGGCACCCTCGACGTCTTCCAGCCGATGATCTTCGAGCGCACCGCCGCCGACCTCGTCGCCGCGACCGGCACCCGCCAGTACCGCGCCCTGCACGCCCCCACCATGGGCCGCATGCAGCGCCGCCGCCTGGCCAAGCAGGCCAAGGACATGCTCCGCCCCGGCTCCCGCGTCCCGGACCTGCACGCCGCGCTCGTCGAGGTCCAGGCCCAGCGCCAGGTGTGGACCCAGCACTGCCCCGGCGGCGGCTGGCCCCGCCTGCCCGAGGGCCTCGCCGCCATCGAGGGCACCTACGCCGACGTCGTCGCGAACCTCGACAAGCTCGCCCCCGTCCTGGCCACGACGCCCGACGGCGGGGACCTCCTCGACGCGAACCTCGACGACCTCCAGGCGCGCCTCGAGCGCCTCACCGACGACCGCGAGGCCCTCGACACCCTGCCCGAGCGCACCGCGCTGCTCGCCGACCTCCGCACCCAAGGCCTCGCCGAGCTCCTCGACGACCTCGCCCACCGCCGCGTCGACACCGGCCTCGTGGGCGCCGAGCTCGACCTCGCCTGGTGGTCGTCGGTGTTCGAGCAGATCCTCGGCCAGGACCCCGCGCTCGCCACGTACGACGGCGCGAGCCTCGAGAACCTCGCCGCGAAGTTCCGCGAGCTCGACACCGAGCACGTGCGCTCCCTCGGCGGCCCTGCGCTGGCCTCAGCGATCGGCTTCCTCACCCGCGCCATGCGCGCCTACCCCGACGACACCGAGACGCTGTTCGCGACCCTCATCGAGGGCCACTTCACGTCGCTGCGCGAGACGATCGACGCCTACCCGGCCATCGCGCGCCGCCTGCGCCCCGCCGTGATCGCGACCCCGACGCTCGTGCCGCACCTGCTGCCCGCGAGCCGCACGGTCGACGTCGTCGTCCTCGACTCGGTGCAGCACCTGTCCCTCGACGTGCTCGTGCCCGCGATCGCCCGCGGCCGCCAGGTCGTCGTCATCGGCGACGCCCGCTGCGCCTCGGGTGACGCGGTGCGCGAGCTCAGCCGCGTGCTGCCCACGGTCGCCCTCCGCGCCCAGGTCAGCTCTCGTGACCAGCAGTTCGTTGACTTCCTCGTCCGCCACGGCTACCAGGACGTCCTGCGCCCGACGCCGCTCCCGCGCTCCCGCGAGCTGATCGGCTTCGAGACCGTGCACGGCACCGGCATGCCCGACCAGACCACGGGCACGGTCCTGACGACGCAGGCCGAGGTCGAGCGCGTCGTCGACCTCGCCATCCACCACGCCCTCACGCGCCCCGAGGAGTCGCTCGCGATCATCGCGCTGTCCGGCGTGCACGCCGACCGCATCCGCGAGGCCCTGCTCAGCGAGGTCCGGCACAACCCGGCCCTGGCCCGGTTCTTCGACCCCGCCCGCCACGAGCCCGTCGTCATCGCGGACCTCGGCGCGGTCGCGGGCCTCAGCCGCGAGGCAGTCATCCTGTCCCTCGGGTTCGGCCGCACCCCGCACGGGCGCGTGCTGCACCGGTTCGGCGTCGTCGGCGAGGACTCCGGCCAGGCCCTGCTGCTCGACGCCCTCGGCGTCTCCCGCGCCCGCCTGACCGTCGTGTCCTGCTTCACCGCCGAGGACCTCGACCCCGAGCGCCTGCGGGCGCCGGGCCCCCAGCTGCTCGCCGACCTCCTCGAGTTCGCCGAGCGCCGCGCCGCCGAGGGCCCGGTCGGCCAGTACGAGGGCATCGAGACCGAGCTCAACCCCGACCGCCTTGTCATCGACCTCGCCGAGCGTCTCTGGGCCGCGGGCCTGCTCGTCGAGACCGACTACGGCATCACCGGCGGCGACCGCATCCCGCTCGTCGTCGGCCACCCCGACCTGCCGGACCGCATGCTCGTGGCCGTCCTGACCGACGACGACGCGTACATCGCCGAGAAGTCCGTGCGCGTGCGCGACCGCCAGCACGCCGAGCGCCTCGAGTCTCTCGGGTGGACGGTCGTGCAGGTGTGGTCCGCCGCCGCGTTCCTCGACCCCGTCAAGGAAGCCAACCGCGTGCGGCAGGTCGTCCTCGACCTCGCCGAGCGCATCCGCGCCGAGGAGCGCACCGCCCCCGCGGTCGTGCCGTTCGACGCGATGGAGGACTCCGGCGAGCACCCGGTCGTCGGGCCGGACGGGCTGCCGCGGTACGCCTCGCCGGTCGTGGCCGCCGTCGACGCCGAGGTCGCTGCGTCGCGCCCCGCGCGCCCGGCGATCGAGCCCGGCCTCCCGATTAGCGCCTACGGCGACAACGAGCTCGACGAGCTCGCCGCGTGGATCCGCTCCGACGGCATCGAGCGCGACGCCGAGCAGCTCGCCGGCGCCCTGCGCGCGGAGCTGGGCGTCGTGCGCCGCAGCACCCGCGTCGACACCGCGGTGCGCGCGGCCGTCCGCCGCGTCCTCGGCCTGTGACCGAGCCCGACGACGGACGCTCGCCCGAGGAGGGAGCCTCGCCCGAGGAGAGCGCGGCACCCCGGCGGAAGCACCGGCGCGTGGTGCGGCCCGGTCCGGAGCAGGCGAGCGTGAGCGGGCTGAGCGCCGACGAGCGCGGCGACGGCTGGTCCGAGGCGCCGGACAGCTCCCGCGACGCCGAGTTCCTCCGCGACGTCCCGCCGCACTGGGGGACCAAGGGTTCCTGAGCCGAGCCTGTGCTTTGGGGCCGCGGACCTACCCGGTGGCGTCGAGCAGGCGCGCAGCGCCGCGGCCGGTGAGCCGTTCGGTCGGCACGGGCCGTCCGGACACCGCGAGCAGCAGGTCGATCCCGGCGCCCTCGACGACGTCGGCGCCCGCCTCGCCCCACGCCTGACCCGTGCTCGAGTCCACCATGCGCAGCCCCGCCGCTCGCTCCCGCCCGCCGCCGAACGAGACCGGCGTGCGCAGCTGATAGGCGAGCGCGTCGGCGACCGCCCCCGCCGGGTAGGTGCCGGCCACGCCGAGCGGCCGGCGGATGTCCTCGCCGTGCACGAACGCCTCGACCAGCCGCGTCGCCAGGTTGGCGGGCGGCGTTCGCGTGAGGGAGACGACGGCGTCGAGCGTGCGCACGGTGTCCTGGGGGTCGGTGCGCTTCTCGCGTGCGACCCCGGTGTCGTTGGCGCGGTCGAAGTTGAAGCGCGCCCGCAGCAGCTCGCGGACGAACATCAGCCGGCCGGTGCGGGCGGTGTCGACCACGTGCGCGAGCACGTCGTGCACGTCCCAACCTGGGCACAGCGACGGCGTGCGCCACTGCGCGATCGGCAGGTCGAGCAGATCTGCGACGAGCCGGCGGCGCTCGGCGTGCACGATCGGCCAGACGTCGTTCGCTGCAGGTGTCACGCGTGCCTCCGACGTCGGCGGTCGCGCCCCCCGGCGCCCCAGACGACAGTACGGGCCCCACCGCGGGTGCGGAAGGGCCCGTACTGACGACGGATCAGACGGTGGGGCGGTTCTTCAGCAGGTCGCGGATCTCCTGGAGCAGCAGGACGTCCTCGGCCGTGGCCGCGGGCTCCTCGACCTTGCCGCGGTTGCGGCGCTCGGCGAGCTTGTTGATCGGCAGCACCACGAAGAAGTAGATGGCGGCGGCGGTGAACAGGAACGTGATGAGCGCGTTCAGCACCACGCCGGGGTAGAAGTCGGCGTTGTTGATCGTGAACTGGAGGACGCCGCCGAGGCTGACCTCCCCGAACAGTGCGGCGATGAGCGGCGTCAGCAGCCCTTCGACGATCGCCTTGACGACCTCAGCGAAGGCAGCGCCAATGACGAACGCCACAGCCAGCTCGATGACGTTGCCGCGCATGATGAAGTTCTTGAAGCCCTGGAGGATGTCTTTCATCGTGATCATGTCCTGTTCGCCCGGTGGTGAAGTTCGGTCGATAGGGATCATTCCACGGTTGCGGGCTTCAGGATCGCTCCGACGTACCCGGATCTCGCGACCGACGTGATCGCGCGCGCCTCGGCGGGGGACACCGCCACGAGGATCACTGGCGCCGCGGGCTCCGCGGAGCCGCCGAGCAGCCCGCCGTCGACCATCGCCTCGGGCGACGTCCACGGCAGCACCAAAGCGTCGCGCGCGAGCACGACGGCGTCGCCCTCGGGGTCGGGAGGGCCGCCGTCGGCCCACGGCTCGGGCACGAGGACGAGGTCGACGCGCTGGCCGGGGCCGAGCAGCCCGAGCACGGCGTCGTCGGCGAGGCGGACGGGGGTGAGGACCGTCCCCGGGGGTGCGGCCCGGGCGGCGTCGGAGGTCGCCACCATCCCGGGCACCAGCACCGTGCCTGCGGGCAGCGCGATGGACGCGGGCCCGTCGGCGGACTCGAGGTCCGTGAGCGCGCCGTCGGGCACGGCGTCCGCGGCAACCTCCGTCAGGGAGAGGTGCCCCTCGAGCGGCACCCCGGCAGCGACGTCGTCGGACACCACGACCACGCGGCGCTGCGGCGGGGGAGCGGGGCGCAGCTCGCCCACCACGACCGCTGCCGCAAGACCGAGGCACGCGGCCGCCAGCACGTGCCGGGACCGCCACGCCCACCAGCGCACGCGCGCCCGCAGCGCGGCGCGAGGGACGGTGCGGCGGTCAGGGTGGGCAGCGGTCGGCATGGGGCGACCGTAGGTAAGGCCACGGACCGCGACCGGCGTCGACGCGCGACCTGTGGACGGACCGTCGAGCAGCGCGCCCTGGGGAGGGCGCACGAGGGGAGATCAGGCGACGAGCGCTACGCGGCGCTGCCGCCGCCAGACGACGAGGACCCGGAGGAGGAAGACCCAGACGAGGACCCCGAGGAGGACGAGCCGGACGACGAGCCCGAGGACGACGAGCCCGACCCCGACGACGAGGACGAGCCGGAGGTCGAGCCGCCCGCGCCGCTGGAGGAGGACGAGCTTGAGGAGTCGCTCGAGGACCCGCCCGACGTCGTCGAACCGCCGGACTTGCTGGACCCGGTCGTCGAGGTCGTCTTGGACCGCGAGTCCGTGCGGTAGAAACCGGACCCCTTGAAGGTCACGCCGACGCTCGAGAAGACCTTGCGCAGGCGCCCCTGGCACTGCGGGCACGTCGTCAGCGCGTCGTCCGAGAACGCCTGGCGGATGTCGAAGGCGTGGTCGCACTCCGTGCACGTGTAGGCATAGGTGGGCATGGTGGTTCTCCTTGGCTCACGCTGCGGGTCGCGTCGCGTGGTCTAGCACTCGGCAATTCCGAGTGCTAATCATACGCAACCCGCATCAGTGCCCCGCGCCAGGGACCACCGGCTACCCTCGACCTGTGTCCAGACGCCGCACCGTGCTCCGCCGATCCCTCATCGCCCTCGCCAGTCTCCTGGTGCTGGTCGTCGTCGGCGTGACCGTGGCGGGCGTGATGATCGTCCGCAAGCCGTTCCCGCAGGCCGACGGCGAGGTCGGCCTCCCCGGGCTGCGCGCCGAGGTCAGCGTGCAGCGCGACGCCCAGGGCGTCCCGCACATCTACGCCCAGACGTCCGCGGACCTGTTCCGCGCGCAAGGCTACGTGCACGCCCAGGACCGGTTCTTCGAGATGGACTACCGCCGGCACGTCACCGCCGGGCGGCTCTCCGAGCTCGTCGGCAACAATCCCGACGCCATCTCCGCGGACCGCGTGATCCGCACGTTCGGCTGGCGCAAGGTCGCCGAGCAGGAGTGGGACCTGATCACCCAGGAGTCCCGCGACCACCTCACCGCGTACGCGCAGGGCGTCAACGCCTACCTCGAGTCGCGCAGCACGAGCGACCTCGGTCTCGAGTACACGGTGCTCGGCGTCCAGGTGGACGTCGCAGACCCCGAGCCGTGGGACCCGATCGACTCGCTCGCGTGGCTCAAGGCCATGGCCTGGGACTTGCGCGGCAACTACGACGACGAGCTCGACCGCGCCCTGGTCTACTCCACGGTCGGTGACGTCGCCAAGGTCGAGGAGCTCTTCCCGCCCTACGCAGACGCGGGCAACGCCCCCATCCTCGACAGTGCTGCGCTCGACGGCGGCGCGACTGCCGGCACGAGCGTCGGCGGCGGCTTCTCCGCGGGCGGCCCGCTCCCGGAACCGGCCACCTCGCGTGGCGGGCTCGCGTCGCCCGACGCGCTCACCCCGCCCGGCCCGGTCGTCCCCGCGGACGGCCCCTCCGTCGACGCCCCCGCGGCCGCGGCCGCGATCTCGGCCGCGCACCGCGTGCTCGACGCCGTCCCCCACACGGTCGCGCAGGGCGAGGGCACCGGCTCCAACTCGTGGGTCGTCTCCGGCGCGCACACGGCGACCGGCAAGCCGATGCTCGCCAACGACCCGCACCTGGCGCTGTCCGCCCCGAGCATCTGGTCGCAGGTCGGGCTGCACTGCACGGAGATCACCACCGAGTGCCAGTTCGACGTCTCCGGCTTCTCGTTCTCTGGCTTCCCCGGCGTGGTGATCGGCCACAACGCCGACCTCGCCTGGGGCCTGACGAACCTTGGCGCCGACGTCACCGACTTCTTCGTCGAGGCGATCCGCGAGGACCAGTACCTCTACGACGGCGAGTGGCTGCCCATCACGGTGCGTTCCGAGGTCGTGCGGATCAACGGCGGCCAGGACCTCACCGTCGAGATCCGCGAGACCGTCCACGGCCCCCTCGTCTCCTCCGAGCTCGGCGAGACCGTCGCGGCCCTGCGCACCCCCACCGAGGACGCCCCGCGGGGCACCGGCTACGGTGTCGCGCTGTCCTGGACCGCCCTCACGCCGGGCCGCACCGCCGACGCCGTCTTCGCGCTCAACCGCGCGGCGAACGCCGCCGACGTCGCCGCGGCCGCCGCGCTGTTCGAGGTGCCGTCGCAGAACATCGTCTTCGCGACGACGTCGGGCGACATCGGCTACCAGGCGCCGGGCAAGATCCCCGTGCGCGGGGACGTCGACGGCCCGGTCCCGTCCGACGGCTCGTGGCCCCGCCCGGGCTGGGACTCCGCCTACGACTGGCAGGGGTTCGTCGAGCCGGCGGACATGCCCGCCGCGCTCAACCCGCCCGAGGGCTTTATCGTCGCCGCGAACCAGGCCGTCCTCGAGGCCGGCGAGGAGCCCTTCCTCACCACCGACTGGGACTACGGGTACCGCTCGCAGCGCATCCGGGCCCTGCTCGAGGGCCAGATCGCCGCGGGCACCCCGCTGACGGTCGACTCGATGGCCGCCATGCAGGCCGACGACTGGAGCCCCTACGCGGACCTCCTCCTGCCCGCGCTCCTCGACCAGGACCTCGACGACGAGTTCGCCGCGGAGGGCCAGGAGCTCCTGCGCACCTGGGACGAGACCACCGGCAGGGACTCCGCCGGCGCCGCGTACTTCAACGCCGTCTGGGGCAACCTCCTGCAGGCCACCTTCTGGGACGACCTGCCCGAGCTCGTCTGGCCGGACGGCGGCAGCACGTGGCTGACCGTCGTCGCCGCCCTGCTCGACGACCCCACGTCCCCGTGGTGGGACGACCGCACGACCGTCAACGTCGTCGAGACCCGCGACGAGATCCTCGGGCGCGCCCTCGTCGACGCCCGCCTCGACCTGACCCGGACCCTCGGCAAGGACCCCGCCCACTGGGAGTGGGGCCGCCTGCACCGCCTCGAGCTCGAGCACCCGGTGCTCGGCGGCGACTCCATCCCTGCGCCCGTGCGCGCCCTGGTGAACCCGCGGCCCGTCGGGATGCCGGGTGGCTCGTCGATCGTCAACGCGACCGCCTGGGACGCGAGCACCTGGGACGCGACCAACCAGTCCCGGTCGTTCGCCGTCACCGCGGGCCCGTCGATGCGCATGATGGTGGACCTCGCGGACCTCGACGCGTCCCGCTGGGTCGTCGTCTCCGGCACGTCCGGGCACCCGGGACACCCGCACTACGCGGACCAGCTGGGTACGTGGGCCGACGGCGAGAACTACCCCTGGGCGTTCACGCGCGCCGCGGTCGACGCCGCCGCGAAGGACACGCTGACGCTGCGACCCACGGAGTAGGCGGGCCGCGGTCCGTCAGACCAGCGGCAGGGTGTGCCAGTCCTCGGTGGTCGCGACCGCGTCGATCGCGACGTCGTGCGCCTCGCGGGGCAGCGGCCGGTCGGCCGCGTAGAGCTCCTCGGGGAACACGAGCCCGACGACGAACGCGTCGGGGCGCCGGAACGTCAGCGCGCGGTCGTACCAGCCGCCGCCCTGGCCGAGCCGGATGCCACGGGAGTCGACGGCGAGCGCAGGCGAGATCACGACGGTCGCCCGCTCGAGCGCCTCGGGTCCCATCGCCGCCGTGCTCGGCTCCGGCGGTCGCCCCGGGGCGCGCTCGAGGAGGTCGTCGGCGCCGGCGTACGACGCCCAGCCGCGCTCGAGACCCGCACCCAGGACCGGCAGCAGGATCTCCGCGCCCCGCGCCGCCAGGCGCTCGAGCAGCACCGTGGTGCTCGGCTCGTACGGGCGCGCGGCGTACGCGGCGAGGCAGGTCGCCTCAGCCACCTCGGGGATCGACTCCAGCACGTCCGCGAACCGGTGCGCCGCCTCCTCGCGCAGGCGCGGCGACCGCGCGTGCCGGGCCGTGCGGATCGCCGAGCGGAGAGCGTTCTTGGCGTCCTCCACCTCGAGTCCGTGGACGATCGGATACGGCTGCGCGGCGCTGCTCATGCGGACAGTCTCTCAAATTCTCGCGACCGACCCTCCGAGGGCGCGCGGTGGCGGCCCCGGCTAGGCTCCCGACATGGTCACGAAAGCTGTCATCCCCGCCGCGGGTCTGGGCACCCGCTTCCTGCCTGCCACGAAGAGCACGCCCAAGGAGATGCTCCCCGTCGTGGACAAGCCGGCCATCCAGTACGTCGTCGAGGAGTCCGTCGCCGCGGGCCTGCACGACGTCCTGATGATCACCGGGCGCTCCAAGCGGGCGCTCGAGGACCACTTCGACGGCGTCCCCGAGCTCGAGGCTAACCTCGAGGCCAAGGGCGACGAGGCGCGGCTCGCGAGCGTCCGGGAGGCCAGCGACCTCGCCGACGTGCACTTTGTCCGCCAGGGCGAGCCGCTCGGGCTCGGCCACGCCGTGCTGCGCGCCAAGAAGCACGTGGGCGCCGAGACCTTCGCCGTGCTGCTCGGCGACGACCTCATCGACGCCCGTGACCCCATCCTGCCGACCATGATCGCCGTCGCGGAGCAGACTGGTGGGTCCGTCGTCGCGCTCCTCGAGGTCGACCCCGCGACGATCTCCATGTACGGGTGCGCCGCCGTCGAACCCGTCGACGCGTCCCTGGCCGCCACCGCGGGCGCGGCCGAGGGCGACGTCGTGCGCCTGACCGAGCTCGTGGAGAAGCCGGCACCCGAGGACGCACCCAGCAACCTCGCGATCATCGGCCGGTACGTGCTCAACCCGGCGGTGTTCGAGGTGCTCGAGCGCACCGCGCCCGGGAGGGGCGGCGAGATCCAGCTCACCGACGCCCTCCAGGAGCTCGCGGGCATGCCGGCCGACCAGGGCGGCGGCGTGTACGGCGTCGTGTTCCGCGGGCGCCGGTACGACACGGGCGACCGCCTCGACTACCTCAAGGCCGTCGTCCAGCTGGCCTCCGAGCGCGAGGACCTGGGCCCCGACTTCCGTGACTGGCTGACCGGATATGTAGGTACGCTGCACGGGTGATGTGCCAGTGAAGTCCGTCCAGAGCCACCTGTCCGAGGCGCTCGCGGCCGTCAAGCCGGTCCCCCCGCTCGACGTCGTGCTCGCCGACGCGGCCGGGTGCATCCTCGCGGAGGACCTCGTCGTCACCGCCGACGTGCCCGCCCGGGCGGTCGCGGCGTGCGACGGCTATGCGGTGCACGCGGACGAGACGTACGCCGCGGGACCCGCGACGCCGCTGCACATGCCGGTCGTGCACGACGTCTGGTCGGGCTCCGACGAGCCGCTGCGCCTCGTGGCCGGGCAGAGCATCCGCGTCAGTTCGGGGGCGACGCTGCCCCTGGGCGCGGACGCCGTGCTCCCGCTTGACCACACCGACCGCGGTTCCGCCCAGGTGCGCGTGCTGCGACCGGTCCGGCCCGGAACCAACATCCGCCCCCCGGGCGTCGACGCTCGCGCCGGCGAGGTTCCGCTCCCCGCCGGGCTGCGGCTCGGCGCGCGCCAGATCTCCCTCGCGGCAGCCCTCGGGCGCAACCGCGTGCGGGTCCACCCGCGCCCGCGCGTCGTGATCGTCCCCGTGGGCGACGAGCTCGTGGAGCCGGGGCACCGCGGCGGCGGCGTGTTCAACGCCAACGGCCAGGCCCTCGCCATCGCGATCGCCGACGCCGGGGCCATCGCGATCCCCGTCGCCGCGGTCTCCGACGACCGAGCGACGCTCCGCGAGATGCTCGAGGACCAGCTGGTGCGTGCCGACCTGGTGATCACCACCGGGGGCCTCTCGGAGGGCACGCACGACACCCTCAAGGACGTCCTCGGCCCGCTGGGGACCGTGCGGTTCGACCACGTGGCCATGTCTCCCGGGCTGCGGCAAGGTTTCGGCGTCGTCGGCCCCGAGGAGGACGCGGTGCCGATCTTCTCGCTGCCCGGGCACCCGGTGGCCGCGCAGATCTCCTTCGAGGTGTTCGTGCGGCCCGCGCTGCGCGCCATGGCCGGCCACACCGAGCTGTTCCGCGCGTCCGTGCCCGCCTACGCCAACTCGGCGTGGACGAGCCCCGCCGGCAAGCGTGAGTTCGTCCCCGCGCGCCTGACCGGCAGCCCCGACGACGGCTACCTCGTCACGCCCGTCGCGGACCCGGCCTCGCTGCACCAGCTGTCGCTGTCCGCGCTCGCCGGCGCGAACGCGCTCGCCGTGATCGGCGAGGACCAGACCGACGTCCAGCTCGGTTCCCGCGTGCACTGCCTGGTGCTCGAGGGATGATCGGCTGGCCGGTCGAGCTCCGGGACGACACGGTGTTCGGCCCGGTCGTCCTGCGCCCGCTGCGCCGCACCGACGGGCGCGCGTGGGCCCGGCTGCGCGCCACCAACCGCGACTGGCTCGAGCCGTGGGAGGCCACCACCCCCCTGGGGCACGTGCAGGCCCCGCCGACCTTCCACGGGTATGTGCGCTCGCTGACGGCGCAGGCCCGCGCGGGCAGCGCCCTGCCGTTCGCGATCGAGCACAACGACGAGCTCGTGGGGCAGCTCACGGTCTCCGGCATCATGTACGGCTCGGCGTGCTCGGCGAGCCTCGGGTACTGGGTCAGCCAGCACGTCGCGGGCCGGGGGATCGTCCCGACCGCGGTCGCGCTCGCGATCGACCACTGCTTCGCCGAGGTCGGGCTGCACCGGATGGAGATCAACATCCGGCCGGAGAACGCGGCGTCGCTGCGCGTCGTGGCGAAGCTCGGGTTGCGCGACGAGGGCGTGCGCGAGCGCTACCTGCACATCCAGGGCCAGTGGTGCGACCACCGCACGTTCGCCGTGACCACCGAGGACGTCCCCGACGGCCTGCTGGCCCGCTGGCAGCGCACCCGCGAGGCGATGCAGTAGCGCGGGACCGCCGAGCCGCGCGGGGTAAATCACACCCGTGTAAGACACGCCGCGCGCGTCCCCGGAACCGCGGCGCGCCTCGCTTACCGTCAGTGGCGTGGAACCGTTCGCTGGTATGGGTGTGCTGGCGCTCGCGGGTCTGTGGGGCATGTACCTCGTGCCGCACGGCCTCAAGCACCGCTCCCAGCTTCTCCAGTCCCGCACCGATGACCGGTTCTCCGGGTCGCTGCGGGTCCTCGCCGTCGCTGCCGACTCGCAGCGGCGTCAGGTCGAGGCACCCCGAGCGATCGGACCGGCACGGGCAGTTCCGCTGCTGACCGCCCCGATGGCCACGGTCACCAGCACGGAGATGGAAGGAGCACGGACGATGGACCAGCCTGCTGCACCCCGCCCGGCCACGTCGAGCGCGCGCCCGGCACCGTCCGCGACGCCGTCGGCGAGCATCGCTGAGCGCCGCGCCGCGGCCGCGCGTCGTCGTCTCGTGCTGACCCTCACGCTCCTCGGTCTGGCCGCGATCGCCTGGTCCGCCGTGCCCGCCTTCAGCCTGTCCCTGATCGTCCCCGGCGTCGTCACCGCCCTGTTGGGCGCCGTCCTCGTCCTCGGTCGCCGCGCCGCGATCTCCGCGCAGCGCGACCAGGCCGAGCAGCGGGCCGCGCGCCGTGCCCCGTCGGCACGCACCACCGCCCCGGCCTCCGCGGGTGAGCGTCCGACGTCGTCCGCCCGCGTCGTGCGGGGCGCTCCCGGTGCGCGCGTCGCGGCCGGGCACGCCCACCGCATTACCGGGCACGCCGTGCACGCCAGCCAGACGAACACCCGCATGATCTCCTCCGACGAGGTCCGTCGCCAGATGGCGGCCGAGGCCGAGGCCGACCGCGCCAACGGCGTGATCGTCGACGGCGACGTCGCGGCGATGACCGAGCAGGTCCGCGCGTCGGTCCCGACGCCGGTGGTCGGCGAAGGTGAGGCTGCGGCGGACGCTTCGGGCGTCGTCGAGAAGCCTGCGGTCGAGCCCAGCATCGAGAAGAGCGCTGGCCAGAAGGTTGGTGCGGAGAAGGCCGCCGTGGCGTCGCCCGGGGGCGAGCTCGCCGGCTTCTCGCTGCCGCGCCCGACGTACACGATGAAGCCCGCGGCCCCGCGCCGCGAGGTCGCCCCGCTCGAGGACGCCGACGTCACGACGCCCATGACGGCGCGCTCCGCGGAGACCACCGCGCCCGTCGACGAGCAGGCCGCCGAGGCCTCGACGTCGACCGAGGGCCTGGGGCTCAACCTGAACCAGATTCTCGCCCGCCGCCGCGCGTCGGGACAGTAGGCGTCGCCCGCGATCGGCGGCCGCCCCCGACACGCGGTGTGCGAACCGCTCCGCAGGGGTGCTAATCTAGGGACCGCTTCACGGGGCTATGGCGCAGTTGGTAGCGCGCTTCGTTCGCATCGAAGAGGTCAGGAGTTCGAATCTCCTTAGCTCCACCCAGAAGCCCGAAGGCCCCCGTCCACGACGGGGGCCTTCGGCGTTCCCGGGCTCGACCGGGGGATTCCCCGCTCGGACACGCCCCGCTACTCTCGGGCCATGCCGCCCTACGTGCGTCCCCTGATCGCCGACGTCGTCGTGCGCGGCGACGACGGGCAGGCGATCCCGTACGGGGACCGCTGGAGCGACGGACCTCCCGACGACACCTACTCCGTCACCTCCCACCTGGAACGCTTCGCGCCGCTGCACACGGTCGCGGACGCGCTGATCGCCCACCTCGTCGCGACCTACGACGTCGAGGTGTCCGAGGGGCCGGAGGTGGCAGCGGCTGTGGTGGCGGAGCGCGCGGTCGAGCGAGGCAGCGCGCCGGTGGCTCAGCCAGACGAGGACTTCCTCGTGCGCGTCGTGCGGTTGGTGCCGCGGGGGGTTCACGGAGCGCCGCTGGCCTTCGTCTTCACGAACTTCCCCGGGGTGCTGCTCCGCGCGGGGCTGATGCAAGAGTTTGGGTTCCCGAGCTGTGGCTGCGACGCGTGCGACGAGACCTGGGAGGGTGGTGCCGAAGACCTGGAGGGCACCGTTCTTGCGATCGTCGCCGGCATGTACCGCGAGTTCGTGCAGCTGATCCCGAGCCTGTGGTTCGGCTACGAGCTCGAGACGGCCGATGGCGGGAGCTGGCGGAGCAGCGGGCGATGGAACGACCGCGCCCTCGCAGGCCGCGCGGGAGCGGTGCGCATGGCCAAGGCGCTGCGCGAGCCGTGGGAGCCGTGGCCGCTCCGGGCGGAGCGCCCGTGACCCTCGAGCGCACCGCCGTCGTCGTCGGGGGTGGGATAGGAGGGCTCACGGCCGCCGTCGCGCTGTTCCGGGCTGGCTGGCGCGTGACGGTGCTCGAGCAGGCGCCCCGGTTCGCGGAGGTCGGTGCCGGTATCGCCCTGACGGCCAACGGTCTGGCCGCGCTCGATCACCTCGGCCTCGGGGACGCGGCCCGGGCCGCGGGCTGGCGCGTGCACCTCGACGGCACCATGGACCATCGCGGCCGCTGGCTGCTGCGCACGCCGCGGCAGTCCGGGCGCCTCGGGGAGGTGTACGGGATCTACCGTCCGGAGCTGCACCGCGTGCTGCGCGAGGCGGCCGCCAAGGGGGCCGAGCTGCGCACGGATGCGCGCGTCGTCGGGATCGAGCCCGGCGTCCCCGGGCAGCCCGGCGGTCACGCGAGCGTCCTCCTGGCACGGCCCGACGGCGCCGGCGAGCCCGAGCGGCTGGCGGCGGACCTCGTCGTCGGCGCGGACGGGCTGCGCAGCGTCGTGCGGTCCGCCGTCGACCCGCCCGCCACGCTGCGGTACTGCGGCATGTCCGCGTGGCGAGGCATCGTGCACGAGCCCGGGATCGTGCACGACAGCTTCGTGGTGCGCTGGGGTCCGGGCGCGGAGATGGGCGCTGTGCGGCTCGATGCCGAGCGCGTCTACTGGTACGGCTTCGCGGCCTCGGACGAGGGCGTCCGGTGGTCCGACGAGCAGGGCGCGGCGCTCGCGCGGTTCGCCGACTGGGCCGAGCCCGCCCGGACGCTGATCGCACGCACGAGACCCGAGGACGTGATCCGGCACGACGTCTACTCGGTGCAGCCGCTGCGCACCTACGTCGCGGAACATGTGGTGCTCGTGGGCGACGCCGCGCACGCGATGCTCCCGACCATGGGCCAGGGCGCGAACTCCTCGATCGAGGACGGCGTCACGCTGGGGATCTTCCTCGGGTCCGACGGCGCGCGGTCCTCGGGCGACCCGGTCGGCTCCGCGCTCGAGCGGTACGACCGCGCACGCCGGTCGCGGACGCAGACGATCGCGCGGCGGTCGCTGATGGCCGCGCGGTTCGGTGCCGGTCTCGAGGGGCGCCTCGCCGTCGGCGCGCGGAACCTGGTGGTGCGGTCCGTGCCTGGAGCGCTCGCGGCGCGGGGGACCGGGGCCGTGCTGCGGTGGGCACCGCCCGCCCCCTGAAGGCCACGCGGGAACGTCGACGACAACGCGTCAGAAAAGCCTCCCGCTGTGTCGGTGCGCGGGGTTAGGCTCGCCGCAGCAGCCCTCCGGAAGGACCCTTCGTGACCCTCTTGCGCCTCGCACTGCGCTACGCGCGGCCGTACCGTGCCTGGATCGCGGCCGTCATCGCGCTTCAGCTCGTGTCGACCATCGCGACCCTCTACCTGCCGAGCCTGAACGCCCGGATCATCGACGAGGGCGTCTCGCGCGGCGACGTCGACTTCATCTGGTCCACCGGCATCCGCATGCTGCTGGTCTGCCTCCTGCAAGTGACCGCCGCGATCGCCGCGATCTGGTTCGGTGCGCGCACCGCGATGGCCGTGGGCCGCGACCTGCGACGCGACGTGTTCCGCAAGGTCGACTCGCTCGGGGCGCTCGACGTCGGCCGCTTCGGCACGGCGACCCTGATCACCCGCAACACGAACGACGTGCAGCAGGTCCAGATGCTCGTGCTGATGACCCTGAACTTCATGGTCTCCACGCCCATCATGTGCATCGGCGGCATCATCATGGCGCTGCGCGAGGACCCGGGCCTGAGCTGGCTCGTGTGGGTCTCGGTGCCGCTGCTGTTCGCCGTCGTGTCCGTGCTCGTGGTCCGCCTGCTGCCGCTGTTCCGCACCATGCAGGACCGCATCGACGCGATCAACGGCGTGCTGCGCGAGCAGATCACCGGCATCCGCGTCATCCGGGCGTTCGTCCGCGAGCCGCACGAGGCCAAGCGCTACGACGTCGCCAACCGCCAGATCACCGACGTCTCCGTGCGGGTGGGGAACATCTTCGTGCTCATGTTCCCGATCATCATGATGATCCTGCACCTGGCGACGGCCGCCGTGCTGTGGTTCGGCGGTCACCGCGTGGACGCCGGTCAGATCGAGGTCGGCGCGCTCACGGCTTTCCTGCAGTACCTGCTGCAGATCCTCGTCGCGGTGATGATGGGCGTGTTCATGGTGATGATGATCCCGCGCGCCGTGGTCTCCGCCGAGCGCCTCGAGGAGCTGTTCGACGTCGTCCCGACGATGCGCGCGGCCACCGGCTCCGCCGAGGCGCCGACGTCGGGCGAGGTCGAGTTCCGGGACGTCACCTTCGGGTACCCGGGAGCGGAGCTTCCTGTCCTCGACCGGGTCAGCTTCGTGGCCCGCCCCGGGCAGACGACGGCGATCGTCGGGTCCACGGGCGCAGGCAAGACGACGCTGCTCAACCTCGTCCCGCGGCTGTACGAGCCGCAGTCGGGGCTGGTGACGATCGGCGGCGTCCCGGTCTCCGGCCTCGACCGCAGCCAGCTCGCCGGCCTCGTCGGGCTGGTCCCGCAGCGGCCCTACCTGTTCTCCGGCACCTTCGCGACCAACCTCCGGTTCGGGCGCCCGGAAGCCACCGAGGACGAGATGTGGGAGGCGCTGCGCGTGGCGCAGGCCGAGGACTTCGTGCGGGAACGCTCCGACGGGCTCGAGGAGCACGTGGCCCAGGGCGGCACCAACGTCTCGGGCGGCCAGCGGCAGCGCCTGGCCATTGCGCGCGCCCTCGTGGCCAAGCCCTCGGTCTACCTGTTCGACGACTCGTTCTCCGCGCTCGACGTCACGACCGACGCGCGGCTGCGCGCCGCCCTCGGGCAGGCGACCCAGGGCGCGACCGTCATCATCGTGGCCCAGCGGATCTCCACGGTCCGTGAGGCGGACCAGATCATCGTGCTCGACGGCGGCAAGGTCGTCGGCACGGGCACGCACGACGAGCTCCTCGAGTCGAACGACACGTACCGGGAGATCGTCGAGTCGCAGATGAGCATCGAGGGAGCAGCGTGATGGCGCGACGCAGGAAGGGCGCCCCTGGGACGCCCGCCGAGGACGGCTCGGGCGCGGACGGCTCGGTCGAGGGCGCCGCCGTGGCCACCGACGCCGAGGCCTCGCCGTCCCTGGAGAACCCCGAGGCCGAGGCGGCCGACGACTACACGCCGACCGAGATGGACGGCGACATGTTCGGCGGCACGCCTGGCAAGAAGGCCCAGCACTTCTGGCCGTCCGCCAAGCGCCTGATCGGCCTGCTGCGCCCCGAGCGCACGCTCATGTCCGTGGTGATCGGGCTCGTCGTCGTCTCCGTGGTCCTCACGGTCGTGGCGCCGCGCATCCTGGGCCGGGCGATGGACGTCATCTTCAACGGCTACCTCGGCCGGCGGCTCGACCCTGACGTGCCGCTGGACCAGGTGATCGCCCAGGCGCGCGCCTCCGGCAACGCCGAGTACGCCGAGCTCCTCACCAAGGCGGAGGTCGTGCCCGGCGTGGGCATCGACTTCGACCGCCTCGGCCAGCTGATCGTGATCGTGCTCGGCATGTACGTCGCCGCGTCGGTGCTCATGTGGGCGCAGGGCTTCATCCTCAACAAGCTCGTCATGCGCGTGGTCTACCGCCTGCGCGAGGACATCGAGCACAAGCTCAACCGGCTGCCGCTGCGCTACTTCGACACCCGCCAGCGCGGCGACCTGATGAGCCGCGTCACCAACGACGTCGACAACATCCAGGCCGCCCTCCAGCAGGCGTTCTCCCAGCTCGTCCAGTCCGTCATGACCGTGCTCGGCATCATCGTGATGATGTTCGTCGTGTCCTGGCAACTGGCGCTGGTCGCACTCGTCTCGCTGCCGCTGTCCGGGATCATCGCCGGCTTCATCGGCGTGCGCTCCCAGAAGCTGTTCGCGGCCCAGTGGAAGAACACGGGCGCGCTCAACGGCCACGTCGAGGAGTCCTACTCGGGACTCGAGCTGATCCGCGCCTACGGCCGCGGCGAGGAGATGCTCGTCGAGTTCGACGACCGCAACGAGAAGCTCTACAAGGCGTCGTTCGGTGCGCAGTTCGTCTCCGGCATGATCATGCCGGCGATGACGTTCGTGTCCTACCTGTCGTACGTGCTGGTCGCGGTCGGCGGCGGGCTGCGGGTCGCGAGCGGCCAGATGACCCTCGGCGACGCAACCGCGTTCATCCAGTACTCGCGCGAGTTCACGCAGCCGGTCAGCGAGATCGCGTCGGTGGCCAACATGCTCCAGTCCGGCGTGGCCTCGGCCGAGCGCACGTTCGAGCTGCTCGACGCCGACGAGGAGGAGGCCGACGCGGCCGCGGCCGCGCTGCCCGAGCGCACCGAGGGCCGCGTGGTGTTCGAGGACGTCTCGTTCTCCTACGACCCCGCCGAGCCGCTGATCGAGCACCTGTCGTTCTCTGCTGAGCCGGGGCACACGGTCGCGATCGTCGGTCACACCGGCGCGGGCAAGACGACGCTCGTCAACCTCGTCATGCGCTTCTATGAGCTCGACGGCGGACGGATCCTGCTCGACGGCACGGACGTGCGGGACCTCACGCGTCACGACCTGCGGTCCCGCATCGGCATGGTGCTCCAGGACGCGTGGCTGTTCGAGGGCACCATCCGCGAGAACATCCGTTATGGCCGGCTCGACGCGACCGACGACGAGGTCGTCGCCGCGGCACAGGCGACCATGGTGGACCGGTTCGTGCGCCAGCTCCCGGACGGCTACGACACCGTGGTCGACACCGAGAGCGGCTCGATCTCCGCGGGCGAGAGGCAGCTCATCACGATCGCCCGGGCATTCCTCGCGAGCCCGTCGCTGCTGATCCTCGACGAGGCCACGTCGTCGGTCGACACGCGCACCGAGCTGCTCGTGCAGCACGCCATGGCGGCGCTGCGCTCGGACCGCACGTCGTTCGTGATCGCGCACCGGCTGTCGACCATCCGCGACGCCCACACCATCCTCGTGATGGCCGACGGCGCGATCGTCGAGCAGGGCAACCACGAGCAGCTGCTCGCGCAGCAGGGCGCGTACCACGCCCTCTACGAGAGCCAGTTCAAGGGCGCGACGACGGCCTAGCGCCGTGGCCGTGGGGACGTCAGCGGCTCGAGACCCGCGACGTCCCCACGGCGAGGAGCACGGCTCCGGCGACGATCGTCCACACGGCGGCGCCGGAGTCGGGCGCGAGCCAGCGCATCCCGAGCACGACGCCGAGCACCACGAGCCAGCCGCGCACGTACCAGGACCCCATGACGACGGGGGAGAGGTCGCCGACCGGTGTGACGACGGGCGTCAGCACCGACGGCGGCATCACGGACTGCGACGCCACCCACGCCCGCGCCGTCACGGCGAGGAAGACCACCGCGACCGCGTACGCCAGGCGGTCGGCCGTGGGTGCCGCGCCCCCGAGCGCGGGTGCGCCCGCGGCCGCGTCGCCGAGGACGGCCCCGTCACCGGTCATGACGCCGAGCGCCGTGAGCGCCCACGCGAGCACGCCGCCCATCACCAGCACGCCGGTCGCGACGAGGCTCGGGAAGATCAGGTGCAGCGTGAACAGCCGTCCGGGAGCGCCGGGGACGACGCCGGAGGCCGCATGGTCAGCGTGGGCCGCGAGCCCCTCGACCCACGACGCCGTCGCCCCGAACAGCACGAGCGCGGCAGCGACGGCGCCAATGCTCCCCGGTCCGGCTCCCAGCACGAGCAGGGTCGCGGCCGCGACCGCCCCGACCACGCTCCGCACGACCCGACCCAGCGCGCGCTGGGCCCCGAGCCAGTCCCGTGCCAGCACGAGCAGCGGCAGCCGCGTCGAGATGCGCAGCCGGCGGTGCCGCAGCGCCGCGGGGGCCTCCCCGACGCGCAGGGCCGCCCCGCGCGCGTCCCCGGCCATGAAGGACCGGCCCGCCGACCGCCAGCGCTCGAGGCCCGCCAGCAGCCCGTCCGGATCGAGCCGGTTCAGGGCGCGCCGCAGCCACACGACGTCCCCGATCCGCGCGGCAGACGCACGGGGCTCGGCGGCAGACCTGGCGGCAGCGGCGGCCGGTGTGCCCGCAGGGACGCCGGCGCCGGCCCGAGGCCTGACTCGCGTACCGGCCGCCTGGACCCGCACCCACAGGCCGCCGACGAGCAGGCCGCCCACCGCGGCGAGCCCCGCCAGCCGCGCGGTGCGGTCCACGCCCAGGTCGGCCCCGTAGCCGAGACCCGCCGTCACGCCTGCCAGCGCGAACCCGACCGCGACGGCGGCCCCGAGCGCACGTCGGCGCAGCACGAGGTGCGGCGGGACCTGGCCGCGCAGGAAGTGCTCGACCTCCGCCGCCGTCGTCCGCAGGGGCCCGACCTTGCGCCCGAACGCGAGCGCGAGCACCGCGAGGCCACCGACGACCAGGGTGACGGTGGTGACCGACGGGCGTGCGGCGTCGGGCATCGTCTGGCCGCCCGCCCGCAGGGCCTGGGCGAGCATCGGCCCGTACATGAGGGTCGTGAGCACGACGAGGTAGATCGTGTAGGTGAGGTCGCCCGCGGTGTCCTCGACGCGGAACCCACGCAGCTCGCGCCGTAGCCGTCGCAGGCGCCGGCGAGGGGAGTCCGCGGTCATCGGGCGCGGGGCTCGAGCACCAGCTCGACGTCGGCGAGGGCCTCGCGGAAGGTCGGGTCGTGCGTGGCGACCACCAGCGTGCGGCCCGACGTGCGGGCGTCGCGCAGGAGCTCGACCGCCTGCGCGCGCCACCGGGCGTCGAGGCGCTGCTCGGGCTCGTCGACGAGGAGGAGGTCGCTCGGGCGGAAGCACGCGGACACCAGGGAGAGCATCTGCGACTCGCCCGACGACAGCTCGTGCGGCAGCTGGTCGCCCACCGAGGCCAGCTCGGTGCGGTCGAGCAGGTCGCCGACGACCGCGTCGTCGGACGTCCCCGCCTGCGCGCCCAGGCGCCAACCGGCGGACATGAGCCGGAAGTGGTCGCGCACCGTGAGCTCGCGGTAGGCGCCGAAGCCGCCGGTGAGGACCGACAACCGCTCGCGGGCGGTGACGCGCGTCTCGTGCGCGGGGCGGCCGAGCGTCTCGACGCTGCCCGTGCGCGGCAGGAGGGTGCCGGCGACCAGTGCGAGGAGCGTGGACTTGCCGCTGCCGTTGGTCCCGGCGACCACGAGGCTGGTGCCGGTCGGGACGGTCACGGTGACCGGGCCGAGGACCTGGACGGTCCCGTGGACCACGGTCGCGGCCTCGACATGGACGGCGGGCGATGTCGGCGCGGTGCTCACGGACGTCAGCCTAGGCGGGGGCGGGGTGGGACCGCCCTGTCGGACCACCGCTTGACGATAATGATTCTCACTCTCTACCGTCATCTCGACGCCGTTCATGAGAACGGTTCTTAACTACGTGTCGTCATCGAACCAGAGAGGAGCGATCGGGAACGCTGCCGCGTCCCGGTCGACCGCCCATGACATCTCGCACCATGCGTTCCGCCTTCGCCCTGGCCGGGGTGCTGCCGCTCGTCCTGCTCGCTGCCTGCGGCCAGGCCTCCGAGTCCGCCTCGACGCCGAGCCCGACCACCGCGCCGTCGGCGTCCGCCTCCGCCCCGGCCGAGGACGCCCTGCCCGCCGAGGCCGCCGGCCCCGGCCCGCGTCTCGTCCTCACCTACGACGGGGGGATCCAGGTCCTCGACGCCCAGACGCTCGAGCTCGTCAGCGACCTGCCGCTCGAGGGCTTCAACCGGATCAACGCCGCGGGCGACGGCCGGCACGCGCTCGTGTCGGTCGCGGGCGGGTTCCAGGTGCTCGACGCCGGCACCTGGGCCGAGCCGCACGGCAACCACGACCACTTCTATCGCGCTGCCCCCGCCCTGACCGACGTGACCTACGCGGCGGCCAAGCCGGGCCACGCCGTCGTGCACGAGGGCCGCACCGCACTGTTCGACGACGCCACGGCCAAGGTCGTCGTCCTCGACTCGACCGAGATCGCCGGTGGGCTGGACGCCGCCACCGACGTGCGCGAGTTCACCTCCCCGGACGCCCACCACGGCGTCGCGGTCGAGCTGACGGACGGCACCTTCGTCGTGTCCGTCGGCACCGAGGACGCGCGGACCGGCATCCAGGTGCTCGACGCCACCGGTGCCGAGCTGGCGTCGTCGGACGAGTGCCCGGGCGTGCACGGTGAGGCTGTCGCCGCCGGCGAGGCCGTGGTGATCGGCTGCGAGGACGGCGCCCTGGTCGTCCGGGGCGGCGAGATCACCAAGGTCCAGAGCCCCGACGCCTACGGGCGGATCGGCAACCAGGCCGGCAGCGAGGAGTCCACGGTCGTCCTCGGCGACTACAAGTCCGACCCCGACGCCGAGCCGGAGCGCCCGACGCGCGTCGCGCTGATCGACACCGTCGACGGCGACCTGCGCCTGGTGGACCTGCCGTCGAGCTACACCTTCCGCTCGCTCGCCCGCGACGACGAGGGCAACGGCCTCGTGCTCGGCACCGACGGCCAGGTGCACGTGATCGACGTCGAGAAGGGCGAGCTCGTCCGGTCGATCCCCGTGATCGACGCGTGGGAGGAGCCGACCGAGTGGCAGGAGCCGCGCCCGACGATCTTCTGGTTCGACGGGACCGCCTACGTGAGCGACCCCGCGAACAACAAGGTGCACGCCGTGGACATCGAGAGCGGTGAGATCTGGCTGAGCGGCGACCTCACCGTGACGCCGAACGAGCTCAACGGCGTGACGGGTGCCGCCCCGCACACGCACGACGACCACGCTGAGGGTGACCACGCCGACCATGACCACGACGAGCACGCCGACGAAGGCGCCGACGAGGGCGCCGACGAGGGCGCCGACGCGTAGCTCTCCCCGTTGCCCGCGGGCCCGGACGGCCATCGTCTCTCCGGGCCCGCGGGTCTGTGCGCGCCGGTACCGTGGGACCGACTCGCCTGACCACGCCTGAGCCTGATCACTCCCCGGGAGCCCGCCGTGACCGAACGTCCCACCGTCCTGTTCGTGTGCGTCAAGAACGGCGGCAAGTCCCAGATGGCCGCGGCCCTCGCGCGGCACCGCGCGGGCGACGCGGTCGAGGTGCACTCCGCCGGGACCCGCCCGGGCGGGGCGATCAACGCGCTGTCGGCCGACGTCGTCGCCGAGGTCGGGGCCGACATGTCCGGCGAGACGCCCCGCGCGATCGACCCGGACCTGCTCCGGCGCGCGGACCGGGTCGTCGTGATCGGCGGAGAGGCGCGCGTCGAACCCGTCGAGGGGATGCGCGGGACCATCGAGACCTGGGAGACCGACGAGCCGTCCGAGCGCGGCATCGAGGGCGCCGAGCGCATGCGGCTCGTGCGGGACGACATCGACGCCCGGGTGCAGGCGTTGCTCGCCGAGCTGAACTAAAGACCCGGGGCTAGATCCAGCTCCGCAGCCACATGTGCGCCCGCCAGAACCCGGTGGGCACGTTCCACCCGGTCCAGATCGGGTACCAGAACAGGCTGAACGCCACCACGAGGCTGCCGACGACGATCCCGGCCGTGCGCAGGCGCTTGCGGCGTCGGGGGTGGTCCGCCGTGAGCTCCCAGAGGCTCACCGCGACGTAGGTGAGCGTCAGGTACATGAACGGCGCGAACGCGATGGTGTAGAAGGTGAAGATCGTGCGGTGCGCGTAGGCGAGCCACGGCAGCCACCCGGCCACGATCCCGCTGAGCACGGCGACGCCCCGCCAGTCGAGCCGCGCGCCGACGAGGACGAGCGCGAGTAGCACCGCCGCCGTCGCGAGCCACCAGATCAGCGGGTTGCCCACCGACGTGATGACCTGCGAGCACTTCTCCCACGCGCACACCCCGCCGGTCGGGATCGCCTCGCCCTTGGCCTGGGACTCGTAGTAGAACGACGTCGGCCGCCACTGCACGAGCCACCCGAGCGGGTGCGCCTCATACGTGTGGTCGCTGGTCAGGCCGTTGTGGAAGCGCCACATGCGGCCGTGGTACTCCCACAGGGACCGCAGCGCCTCGGGGAGCCACTGCACGCCGGCCGTCGGGTGGTCCGCGGCCCACGTGCGCAGGTAGGAGCGGTCGTTGGTGAACCAGGCCGCCCAGCTCGCCAGGTACGTGAGCGCGGCGACGGGGACGACGACGAAGAACGCGGGGATCGCGTCCCGCACGAGTGCCGCGAGCGGCCACATCCGGATGCCGACCGTGCGGCGTGCGGACGCGTCCCAGGCGACCGACATGAGCGCGAACACGGCGAGGAAGTACAGGCCCGACCACTTGGTGCCGATGCACAGGCCCAGGGCGACGGCGGCCGCCAGCCGGTACCAGCGGATGCCCATCGAGGGACCGAACCTGCCGAGCGGCAGGCCGGCGTCGAGCCGCGCGCCCACCCGTGCCGCGAGGCGACGTCGTGAGTGCTCGCGGTCGAGGATGAGCAGCACGAACGCGACCAGGGCCCAGAACATCACCATCGAGTCGAGCAGCCCCGTGCGGGCGTGCACGATCCCGACGCCGTCGATCGCGAACAACCCGCCCGCGATGATCCCCGCGAGCGTCGAGGCGAACAGGCGTCGCGCGACCCAGGCGACGAGGAAGACGGCGGCGATCCCGACGAGGGCGGTCGTCAGTCGCCACGCCCACGGGTTGTCGGCGCCCCCCAGGCGCATGCCCGCTGCGATCATCCACTTCCCGACGGGTGGGTGGACGACGTAGTCGGCCTTGTCGAGGAAGATGTCGCGGTTGCCTGCCTCGAACGCGGGGTTCGGCTCCTCGGGCCACTCGGCGTCGTACCCGACCATCAGCAGCGTGTACGCCTGCTTGACGTAGTAGGTCTCGTCGAACACGAGGGTGTGCGGCCGGGCCAGGTCCCACAGCCGAGCGACTGCGGCGACGACGGTGACGAGCAGCGGGCCGAGCCACGCCCACAACCGGTCGCGCGCTGTCGACCCCAGCCGCAGCCGGCGCTCACCGAGGAGCGCGACGAGCAGGCGCTCGCGGTGCGGCACCGGGACGGGCGTGTGGTCCACGGCCGGGGCGGGAAACGCGGGGTGGTCGGCGTCCGCGTCCTCGGGGCGCTCGTCGGGGGCGTCGTCGTACTCCTCGGCCTCGACCGAGCCGGTGGGCCGGACGGGGATCCAGGGGCGGGCCGTGCCGGTCGGCGGCGTTTCGGGCGACGTCACGTGGTCATCGTAGGGGGACGATCTCCGCTGTGGGGGAGGCAGGTGGCAGGCTGGGCGCATGACTGGCCGCCTCGTCCTCGCCGCGACTCCCATCGGGGACGTCGCCGACGCCTCGCCCCGCCTGCGCGACCTCCTCACCACGGCCGACGTCGTCGCTGCCGAGGACACCCGCCGCCTCCTGGCGCTCGCGGGGCGCCTCGGGCTGCGCGTCGGCGGGCGCATCGTCAGCTACCACGAGCACAACGAGACGGCTCGGGCCGACGAGCTGCTCGACGTCGTCGAGGGTGGTGGGACGGTCGTCATCGTGACGGACGCCGGGATGCCCACGGTCTCCGACCCCGGCTATCGGATCGTCGCGCGGGCCGTCGAGCGGGACCTGACCATCACCTCCGCACCCGGCCCGAGCGCGGTGCTGACGGCGCTCGCGGTCTCGGGGCTCGCGACCGACCGGTTCAGCTTCGAGGGGTTCCCGCCGCGCAAGACGGGCGAGCGGGCGAGCGCGTTCACCGAGCTCGTGCACGAGCGCCGGACCATGGTGTTCTTCGAGTCCCCCCACAGGATCGCCGCGACCCTCGGGGCGATGGCCGAGGCCTTCGGGCCCGAGCGCGCCGCTGCCGTGTGCCGAGAGCTGACCAAGACGCACGAGGAGGTCCTGCGCGGCGGCCTGGGGGATCTCGCCGAGCGTGCCGCGGCCGAACAGCTCCGTGGGGAGATCTGCGTCGTCGTCGCCGGTGCGCCGGCCCGCACCGAGCTCACGACGGCGGACCTGGTCACCGAGGTCCTCACGCGCGCCGACGGCGGGGAGCGGCTCAAGGACGCGGTCGCCGACGTCGCGCGCATGGCCGGCACCGGGAAGCGTGAGCTCTACGCGGCTGCCGTGGCGGCGCGCGGGGCGGGGGCGTCGTCGTGAAGGTCTCGACCGGTGCGCGGCTGCGAGGGCGGAGCGCGGCCGTGCTCGTGGCGCTGGCGCTCGCGCTCGGGGCGTGCTCCGGCGGGGGAGGCGGGAAGGGCGCCACCGACGACCCGCAGGCCGCGCCGATGGATCCGCTGCGCGTCGGGCTGACGACCGGCCCGGCCGTCGTTCTCGGTGACTCGTTCGCGTCCGGGGAGGGCGCGGGCGGCTATCTCCCTGGCGATTCGGCTGTGCTCGAGGCCTGTCATCGCAGCGATGCCGCGACGGGCGTGGTCGCGGCGGTCGCGGCCTCGCCGGGTGCGGCGAGCGACGTGTCGGGCGGGAAGGCGCTCAACGTCGCGTGCTCGGGTGCGGTGACCGAGCACATCACCGCCGCGTCGCGTGCGGGGGTGCCTGCGCAGCTCGACCAGCTGGGTGACGTCGTGCCGGGTGCGGCGATCGTGACGACCGGTGGCAACGACATCGGGTTCGTGGACCTCGTCGGCCAGTGCGCGCTGGCGGATGCGTCCTGCGCGGGGCAGCCGGCCCTGCGGGACGCGACGTTCGCCGCGATCGGCGAGCTCGAGGGCGAGCTGGCGGACGCCTACCGCGCGGTCGACGCGGCACTCAACACCGAGGCCATGCGCGCCGCGCGCGACGGCGCGGTAGCGCCCGTCATCGTCGTGCCGTACCCGCAGCTGCTGCCCGAGAGCGCGCAGGTGCTGTGCCTCGGGTTCGACGACGACGAGCTGGTCCTCGCCCGGGAGATCGTCGGCGGGCTCAACGACGCGATCGAGGCGGCGGTGACTGCGGCGGCGGGCGACGGTCGCGCGGTGTATCTGGTCGACGGTGTGGAGGAGGCGTTCGCCGGGCGCACGGCGTGCAGCGGGGATCCGCTCGTGCACTGGCCGTCGAGCCCGGCCGACGTGCTCGAGCTGCTGCAGGACCCGGAGGCTCTCGGGCGCGAGCTGCTGCACCCGACCGCGCAGGGGTACGCGGCGCTCGCGGACGTCGTCGTGCCGTGGTCGGCGGCCGAGGCGCTCGCCGTGGCGCAGGCTGACAGTGTGCTCGGTTCGGGCCAGCCGGTCGCCGCCGACGGTGACAGGGGCGACGGTGACGGTGGCGACGGCGACGGTGGCGAGAAGCCGTGGACTGCGACGTATTCGGGGTGGCTGCGGGTGGTCACGTTGCTCCTGGCGCCCGGGGCGGTGGCGTGGGTGGTGCTGTCGCGACGGCGTCTCGAGCGCGGTGCTGCGCGGCGTCGGCCGTAAGGCCCTGTGGATAATTGTGCTCTTGCTCCCTCCACAGGGAATGCGCTTCTGAACTTGTCCACAGATTTCTGTGAATTGCGCTTTTCCTCTTGCCCCTCGAACGTCCGTTCGATAGCGTGGTCCTAGTGATTCGGTGACCGCAGGGGGTGAATAGCAGTGGGCGACGTGAACAATGATGTGCGCGATTCGCGTGCTGTTAGTGCGGGTGCGGGTGCGGGTGCGGGTGCGGGTGCGGGTGCGGGTGCTGTGGTTGGTGTGCTGGCGTTGGTCGAGGAGCTGGAGGCTGTGGTCGAACAGCTGACCGCCGTTGACCCGCGGGTGATGGACGGCGGGTTGGCGATGGAGCTCTCCCCGCGGGTGCGGGCGGTGGTCGATCGTCTGGGTGCGCAGCGTCTGGGCTTGATCGGGCAGATCGACGCCGATGGCCTGTGGGCGAGCGAGCCGGTGCGGACTGTGGCGCACTGGCTGGCCTCGCGTGAGCGCGTGTCGTTGGGTTCGGCGCGCAGGGATGTGCGCACCGCGCGGGTGCTGCGCGATCACCTGACCGCCACCGCTGAAGCCAGCCGGGCCGGGGTGGTGACACCCGAGCAGGTGGGGATCGTGGTGGGCATCGCGGCCACGTCGCAGGCGCGGTTGGAGGCGCTGACCGCGGTCCTCGAGTCGGAGGCGGCGTCGCCGGAGGGCGACGGCGCGTCGTCGGAGGCTGAATGCGAGCCGGGTGACGGGGCTGGTGGCGCGGTCGAGGGCGGGCCAACGCGGCCGCGGCGTGGTGAGGACGTGCTGCTGGGCTTGGCGGGACGGCACTCCTTGCGTGACTTCACGCGGATCGCGCGCCGGTTCGCGGTGGTGGCTGACCCTGAGTCGGACGAGCGGGGCTACCGGCTCGCGTCCGAGCGTGAGCATCTGGACCTGTCGCCGACGATCGGCGGGTACCACGTGCAGGGTTTCTTGGCCGAGGAGCACGGTCAGCTGGTGCGCACCGCGCTCGGGGCCGTGATGGGCACGGCCGAGCCGGGCTGCACGCAGAGCCCGGCCAAGCGGCGCGCGGTCGCCCTGGCAGGGCTGGCCCGCCAAGCGCTGGACGAGGGGCGGTTCAGGTCCACCAATGAGCAGGGCCCGGCGGGCGATCGCCTCGCCGAAGGTGCCCGTGCCGTGGGCGAGGACTCGTGGGGTGCGCGGGATGGTTCTGCTCGCGATGGTTCCCCGGCCGTCAGGCCGCATCTGACCGTGACGGTGTCCTGGACCGAGCTCACGCACCTCCTGGGCGCGAATACCGCCGCGAGGGCTGACGCCATCCCCGCCACCAGCGCCACCGAAGACCTTCACGCCATGAACGCACA
>NZ_FONZ01000002.1 GCF_900113055.1 Flavimobilis marinus | reverse complement strand
ACTAAAGACTGCTGAAGCTGACCGGTACTAATTGGCCGACAACTTGACTACAACAATATTTGCTACGCGTCCACTGTGCGGTTCCCGAGATACGAACGGGAACCCGAGAAGCCACACCTTGACCGGTGGCACCCTCGGGCCCAGACATCTCCATAGAGTTACGGCGGTCATAGCGAGAGGGAAACGCCCGGCTCCATTCCGAACCCGGAAGCTAAGCCTCTCAGCGCCGATGGTACTGCCCTGGAGACGGGGTGGGAGAGTAGGACGCCGCCGAACACCCATTCACGAAGGCCCACCCCGACACCGGGGGTGGGCCTTCGTCGTACCCACACACGGCCACGGCTGCCGTCCCGTCACTGCCGCCCGGTAGACTCGTGCGCATGTCCACCATCTCCCGAGACGAAGTCGCGCGCGTCGCCGCTCTCGCTCGCATCGACCTGTCCGAGGACGAGGTCACCCGCCTCGCCGGCGAGCTCGACGTCATCGTCGACGCCATCGCGAAGGTGAGCGAGGTCGCGACGCCCGACGTCCCAGCGACCAGCCACCCGCTGCCCCTGACCAACGTCTTCCGCGAGGACGTGCCCGTGCCGGCGCTCGATCCCGCCGAGGTCATGGCAGGCGCCCCCGCGTCCGACGAGGGCCGCTTCCTCGTGCCCCAGATCCTCGGGGAGGAGTGACCATGGACCTCACTCGACTCTCCGCCGCCGAGCTCAGCGAGCGACTGATCGCAGGCACCGTCACCTCGGTCGAGGTGACCCAGGCCCACCTCGACCGCATGTCCGCGGTCGAGCCCGCCGTGCACGCGTTCCTCTACACGAACGCCGAGGAGGCCCTCGCGGTCGCCGCCGACGTCGACACGCGCCGGGCCGCCGGTGAGGAGCTCCACCCGCTCGCCGGTGTCCCGATCGCCGTCAAGGACGTCGTCGTCACGCGCGGCATGCCCACCACGGCCGGCTCGAAGATCCTCGAGGGCTGGGTGCCCCCGTACGACGCCACGATCGTCGAGCGCATCCGGGCCGCGCGCATGCCGATCCTCGGCAAGACCAACATGGACGAGTTCGCCATGGGCTCCTCGACCGAGCACTCCGCCTACGGCAACACCCACAACCCCTGGGACCTCACGCGGATCCCCGGCGGCTCAGGTGGTGGCTCCGCCGCTGCCGTCGCCGCCTACGAGGCGCCCCTGGCCATCGGCACCGACACCGGCGGGTCCATCCGCCAGCCCGGCGCCGTCACGGGCACCGTCGGCGTCAAGCCCACCTACGGAGGCGTCTCCCGCTACGGGCTCATCGCGATGGCGTCCTCGCTCGACCAGGCCGGTCCCGTCACCCGCACGGTGCTCGACGCCGCGCTCCTGCACGAGGTCATCGGCGGCCACGACGCGCGCGACTCCACCTCGATCGACGAGCCGCTGCCAGGTCTCGTCGAGGCGGCGCGCAAGGGCGCGGCGCGCGACCTCACCGGCCTGCGGATCGGTGTCGTCAAGGAGCTCAGCGGCGAGGGCTACCAGGCCGGCGTCGAGGCGCGGTTCCACGAGTCGCTCGAGATGCTCACGGCCATGGGCGCCACGGTGGTCGAGGTCTCCTGCCCGAACTTCGACTACGCCCTGGGTGCGTACTACCTGATCATGCCGTCCGAGGCCTCGAGCAACCTGGCCAAGTTCGACGGCATGCGGTTCGGCCTGCGCGTCGAGCCTGACGAGGGCCCGGTCACCGCCGAGCGCGTCATGGCGGCCACGCGAGGCCAGGGCTTCGGCGACGAGGTCAAGCGCCGCATCATCCTCGGCACCTACGCCCTGTCCGCGGGCTACTACGACGCCTACTACGGCAGCGCGCAGAAGGTTCGCACGCTCATCCAGCGTGACTTCGACGCCGCGTTCGAGCAGGTCGACGTCCTCGTCTCGCCCACGGCACCGACGACGGCGTTCCCGCTCGGCGCCAAGCTGGACGACCCGCTCGCGATGTACCTCAACGACATCGCCACCATCCCCGCCAACCTGGCCGGCGTCCCGGGCATCTCCGTGCCCAACGGTCTGTCCGACGACGGCCTCCCGGTCGGCTTCCAAGTCCTCGCGCCCGCCAAGGCCGACGACCGTCTGTACCTCGTGGGCGCGGCCCTCGAGAGCGCGTGCGAGGCCGCCTGGGGCGCGCCCCTGCTCGCGCAGGCCCCTGAGCTGGAGGTGAACCGATGAGCGCTCCCACCGTGGACCTCGTCGCGTACGACGACGCCATCGACCGCTACGACCCGGTGCTCGGCATCGAGGTCCACGTCGAGCTCGGCACCCGGACCAAGATGTTCTGCGGCGCAGAGGTCGAGTTCGGCGGCGCGCCCAACTCGCAGGTCACGCCGGTCTCGCTCGGTCTGCCCGGCGCGCTGCCCGTCGTCAACCGCGCGGCCGTCGAGTACGCCATCCGGATCGGCCTGGCGCTCAACTGCCAGATCGCGGAGTCCTGCCGCTTCGCCCGGAAGAACTACTTCTACCCGGACGTGCCCAAGAACTTCCAGACGTCGCAGTACGACGAGCCCATCGCCTTCGACGGGTACCTCGACGTCGAGCTCGAGGACGGCACCGTGTTCCGCGTCGACATCGAGCGCGCGCACATGGAGGAGGACGCCGGCAAGAACACGCACGTGGGCGGCTCCACCGGTCGCATCCACGGCGCCGAGTACTCCCTCATCGACTACAACCGCGCGGGGATCCCGCTCGTGGAGATCGTCACGCGGCCCATCGAGGGTGCTGGCGCGCGGGCACCGGAGGTCGCCCGTGCTTACGTCCAGACGCTGCGGGACATCTTCCGCGCTCTCGACGTCTCCGAGGCGCGCATGGAGCGCGGCAACGTCCGGGCGGACGTGAACCTCTCGCTGCGCCCGACCCCGGAGTCTCCGCTCGGCACGCGCACCGAGACCAAGAACGTCAACTCGTTCCGGTCCATCGAACGTGCCGTGCGCTACGAGGTCTCCCGCCAGGCGGCGGTGCTCGACGCCGGCGCCACGGTCACGCAGGAGACGCGGCACTGGCACGAGGACACCGGCATCACGACGCCGGGGCGCATCAAGTCCGACGCCGACGACTACCGCTACTTCCCGGAGCCGGACCTGGTGCCCGTGGCGCCGAGCCGCGCCTGGGTCGAGGAGATCCGCGCGGGCCTGCCGGAGCTCCCGGTCGAGCGCCGGCGTCGGCTCCAGACCGAGTGGGGCTACGCCGACCCCGAGATGCGCGACGTCGTCAACGCCGGGGCGATCGACCTCATCGAGGCCACGATCGCCGCAGGCACCAGCGCTGCGGGCGCGCGCAAGTGGTGGATGGGCGAGCTGGCGCGGCGCGCCAAGACGGACGAGGTCGAGCTCGAGCAGCTGCCCATCACGCCGGCGCAGATCGCTGAGCTCCAGGGCCTGGTCGACGCGGGCACCCTGAACGACAAGCTCGCTCGTCAGGTGCTCGAGGGCATGCTGGCGGGAGAGGGCAGCCCACAGGAGATCGTCGCGGCACGGGGTCTCGGCATCGTCTCCGACGACGGGCCGCTCCTCGCCGCGATCGACGAGGCGCTCGCCAAGCAGCCCGACATCGCTGAGAAGATCCGCTCGGGCAACCTCGGACCGATCGGCGCCGTCATCGGCGCAGTCATGAAGGCCACGCGCGGGCAGGCCGACGCGGGGCGCGTGCGCGAGCTCGTGCTCGAGCGGGTCGGGGCCTGACGTGCTCGGCCCGGAGCTGGTCGGAGAGCTCGTCCGGGTGCGCCCCCTCGCCGAGCGTGACGCGGACCGCACCTGGGAGCTCGTCCAGGACGCAGAAGCGTTGCGCCTGACGGGCACCACCACGACGTTCACCCGCGCGCAGGTGGACGAGTGGACCCGGACGATCTCCGACCAGCCCGGGCGGTACGACTTCGCCATCACCTCCGCCGTGCAGCGTGACGGCGTCTACGTGATGGACGAGATGATCGGCGAGGTCGTCCTGACCGACGTCGACGATGCCCGGCGGTCCGCGCAGCTGCGCCTCAACATGCTCCCCAACTACCGCGGACGCGGCTACGGCGGTGACGCCATCCAGTCCATCCTGGACTGGGCGTTCGACCCCGACGCGCTCGGGCTGCACCGCGTGAGCCTTGAGGTGCTCAGCATCAACCCTCGCGCCCGCATGCTGTACGAGTCCCAGGGCTTCCGCCGCGAGGGCGTGCTGCGCGACGCCGCGCGCGACGGCGACGGCTTCTGTGACGTGCTGGTCATGAGCATCCTCGAGCACGAGCACGAGGGGCGCCCGGAGGGGGCCGGCCCCGCCCCCGACGACGAGCTCCGGGACCGCCACAGCTGACCGGGCTGCCCTGCATGGGGCCCCTGGCATCACGCGGCGACCTGGGGCACGCTGAGGTCATGACCGAGACGATGCGCCACGGCGTGGCTCAGGAGGCCGTCGGCGCTGCCGGTTGGCGCGTCCTGCTGTCCGAGATTCACACCTACGTGCCGACGGGCAGCTACACCCGGGGCCTGGAGCTGGTGAACGACATCGCGCGGCTCGCCGAGGACGCCGGGCACCACCCGGACGTCACGCTGCGCTACGCAGGGGTCCACGTCCGGCTCACCAGCCACGACATCGGAGACCTGACGCAGCGCGACGTCGATCTCGCTCTCGCGATCACGGCGGCGGTCCGGGCGCGCGGGCTCGAGACCCGTATCGAGCAGCTCGCCGTCACCGAGATCGCGATCGACGCGCTCGACATCCCGGGAGTCCTCCCGTTCTGGCAGGCCGCGCTCAGGTACCAGGCCGACGGCTACGACACGCTCGTCGACCCGCTCGGCCTCGGCCCCTCGGTCTGGTTCCAGCAGATGGACGCCCCGCGCCCGGAGCGCAGCACGTTCCACCTGGACGTCACGGTGCCGCACGACCTGGTCGCCGACCGCCTCGCCGCCGTCCTGCGCGCGGGCGGCACCCTGCTGTCGGACGAGCGCGCCCCGGCGTTCTGGGTCCTGGCTGACCCCGAGGGCAACGAGGCGTGCCTGTGCACGTGGCAGGACCGTTCCACCGCCTGACGGCACCCGAACGCGCCGGCCCACAGGACGGACGGCGTCACGACGCTCCGGGCCGACGACGTAGCGTGAGGCGGCGCCGTCGTGCTGGCGCGCCGATCGTCGAAGGAGCACCCACCTCATGAGCCGTCCCCTGCGTTCCCGGACGTCCACCCACGGTCGCAACATGTCGGGCGCCCGCGCCCTCTGGCGCGCGACCGGCATGGGCTCGGAGGACTTCGGCAAGCCGATCATCGCGATCGCGAACTCGTACACGCAGTTCGTCCCCGGGCACGTCCACCTCAAGGACATGGGTGACCTCGTGGCTTCCGCGATCCGCGAGGCCGGGGGAGTGTCGAAGGAGTTCAACACGATCGCCGTGGACGACGGCATCGCGATGGGCCACGCCGGGATGCTCTACTCGCTCCCCAGCCGCGACCTGATCGCCGACTCGGTCGAGTACATGGTCAACGCCCACTGCGCGGACGCCCTCGTGTGCATCTCCAACTGCGACAAGATCACCCCGGGCATGCTGAACGCCGCCCTGCGGCTCAACATCCCGGTCATCTTCGTCTCCGGCGGCCCCATGGAGGCCGGCAAGGCGATCATCGCCGACGGCGTGGCCAAGACGTCGCTGAACCTCATCAACGCAATCAACTACGCGGCCGACGACGACGTCTCGGACGAGGCGCTCGCCAAGGTCGAGGAAGCCGCCTGCCCCACCTGCGGCTCGTGCTCGGGCATGTTCACCGCGAACTCGATGAACTGCCTCACCGAGGCGCTCGGGCTCTCGCTGCCCGGTAACGGGTCGACGCTCGCGACCCACGCCGCGCGCAAGGAGCTCTTCCTCGAGGCCGGTCGCACGATCGTCGACCTCGCGCGTCGCTACTACGACGACGAGGACGACTCCGCAGCCCCGCGAGCGATTGCCACCAAGGCGGCGTTCGCCAACGCGATGACGCTCGACGTCGCGATGGGCGGCTCCACGAACACGGTGCTGCACATCCTCGCGGCCGCGCAGGAGGGCGAGATCGACTTCGACCTGACGGACATCGAGGAGATCAGCCGGCGCGTGCCCTGCTTGTCCAAGGTTGCGCCCAACCATCCCGACTTCCACATGGAGGACGTGCACCGCGCGGGCGGCATCCCGGCGCTGCTCGGCGAGCTCGACCGTGCCGGTCTGCTGGACCACGACGTGACCTCCGTGCACACCCCGACGCTGCGTGCCTGGCTGGACGACTGGGACGTCCGCGGCGGCAAGGCCACCGAGCGCGCCGTCGAGCTCTTCCACGCGGCCCCGGGCGGCGTGCGGACCACCCAGGCGTTCTCGACGTCGAACCGTTGGGAGACGCTCGACACCGACGCGGCGAACGGGTGCATCCGCGACCTCGCGAACGCCTACACGGTCGAGGGCGGGCTCGCCGTGCTGCGCGGCAACCTCGCCGTGGACGGCGCCGTCTTCAAGACCGCCGGCGTGGACCCCGACGTCTTCCACTTCGTCGGTCGCGCGCTCGTGTGCGAGTCGCAGGACGAGGCCGTCGAGAAGATCCTCACCAAGCAGGTGCAGCCCGGCCACGTCGTCGTCGTGCGCTACGAAGGTCCCGCGGGGGGACCCGGGATGCAGGAGATGCTCTACCCGACGTCGTTCATCAAGGGGCGTGGCCTGGGCAAGGTGTGCGCGTTGATCACCGACGGGCGGTTCTCCGGCGGATCGTCGGGCATCTCGATCGGCCACGTGTCGCCCGAGGCTGCTGCCGGCGGTCTGATCGGCCTCGTCGAGGACGGGGACGAGATCGAGATCGACGTCGACACGCGCCTCATCCGCCTGAACGTCCCGGACGCCGTGCTCGCCGAGCGCCGCGCGAAGATGGAGGCGTCCGAGCGCCCGTGGCAGCCGGTCGACCGGGACCGCTACGTGTCCCCGGCGCTGCAGGCCTACGCGGCCATGGCGACGTCGGCGGACCGCGGCGCCGTTCGCGACGTCTCGCTGATCCGCCGCCGCTGACCCTCCGGTTCCCGCCACCGGGCAGGAATGTGCGCAATCTGTTGCTCCGAGGGACAGATAGCGCACAATCCTCGGCGACGCTGGCGTCGGTGAGGGGGGAAGAGCGCTCGGTGACGGCCGGGGCCGGGGTGGCGCCATCGCCGCCGCCGACGACATACTCGGGTATGCGCCCCACCGATGGATCCCCCCAGCCTGAGCACGACATCAAGCCGCGCAGCCGGCAGGTCACCGACGGGATCGAGGCGACCGCCTCCCGTGGGATGCTGCGCGCCGTCGGGCTCGGGGACGAGGACTTCGCCAAGCCGCAGATCGGCGTCGCGAGCTCGTGGAACGAGATCACGCCGTGCAACCTGTCGCTCGACCGCCTCGCCAAGGCCGCGAAGAACGGCGTGCACGCGGCTGGCGGCTTCCCGCTCGAGTTCGGCACCATCTCCGTGTCCGACGGGATCTCCATGGGCCACGAGGGGATGCACTTCTCCCTCGTCAGCCGCGACGTGATCGCGGACTCGGTCGAGACGGTCATGCAGGCCGAGCGCCTCGACGGGTCGGTCCTGCTGGCGGGCTGCGACAAGTCGCTGCCCGGCATGCTCATGGCTGCCGCGCGCCTCGACCTCGCCGCCGTGTTCCTGTACGCGGGCACGATCATGCCCGGGTGGGTCAAGCTCGAGGACGGGACCGAGAAGGACGTCACCCTCATCGACGCCTTCGAGGCGGTCGGGGCGTGCTCACGCGGGCTGATGAGCACCGAGGACCTCGGCCGGATCGAGCGCGCGATCTGCCCGGGTGAGGGTGCGTGCGGCGGCATGTATACCGCCAACACGATGGCGTCGGTGGCCGAGGCCATGGGCATGTCCCTGCCTGGCTCCGCGGCCCCGCCCTCGGCCGACCGGCGCCGCGACGTGTTCGCGCAGCGCTCGGGCGAGGCCGTCGTGAACCTCCTGCGCCAGGGCATCACGGCGCGCCAGATCATCACCAAGGAGTCGCTCGAGAACGCGATCGCCGTCGTGATGGCGTTCGGCGGGTCCACCAACGCCGTCCTGCACCTGCTGGCGATCGCGCACGAGGCCGAGGTCGACCTCGAGCTCGCCGACTTCGCTCGCGTCGCCGCGAAGGTCCCGCACCTGGGCGACCTCAAGCCGTTCGGCCGCTACGTGATGGCCGACGTCGACCGCATCGGTGGGGTGCCCGTCGTGATGAAGGCGCTGCTCGACGCGGGCCTGCTCCACGGTGACTGCCTCACGGTCACGGGCCGCACGGTCGCGGAGAACCTCGCGGACATTGCGCCGCCGGACCCGGACGGGAAGATCCTGCGGGCGCTCGACAACCCGATCCACCGCACGGGCGGCATCACGATCCTCGCTGGCAGCCTCGCGCCCGAGGGCGCCGTCGTGAAGTCCGCGGGCTTCGACTCCGACGTCTTCCTCGGTACGGCGCGCGTGTTCGAGCGCGAGCGCGCGGCGATGGATGCCCTCGAGGACGGGACCATCCAGGCGGGCGACGTCGTCGTCATCCGGTACGAGGGGCCCAAGGGCGGGCCGGGCATGCGCGAGATGCTCGCCATCACCGGAGCGATCAAGGGCGCCGGGCTCGGCAAGGACGTCCTGCTGCTGACGGACGGGCGGTTCTCGGGCGGCACCACCGGCCTGTGCGTCGGGCACGTCGCGCCCGAGGCCGTCGACGGCGGCCCGATCGCCCTGGTCCGCGACGGCGACCAGATCCGGCTGGACGTCCAGCACGCGACCCTCGACCTGCTGGTGGACGAGGCCGAGCTCGAAGCGCGTCGGCGCGACTGGGCCCCGTTGCCGCCCCGCTACACCCGCGGCGTGCTCGCGAAGTACGCCAAGCTCGTGCAGTCCGCGAGTCGTGGGGCCATCCTCGAGTGAGCGGGCGCGTCTTGACTCATGAGACGCGCCACGACGCTATGTGACACGCGACCCGGGGCGGGCGTATGGTGACGACGTGCACCACATTCTCCTCGTAGTTACCGAGCGCGCAGTCTGAGGCCATCGGCCACGTCAGACCGCGCGCTTGCCCCTCGTCCAGCCCTACCCGGGTTCGAGGGGTTTTTTTATGCCGCAGCACCGCACACCGCAGCACCACCGAGCACCGCTCACCAACCGTGAGACACCGGCCGGGCGTCCAACCGACGCGAGGCCAGCCAGCACCGCCGTCTCAGCACCAGGGAGTACCCATGGGTTCCGACCCCGCAGGTTCCGCACCAGCGACCACGCCCGCCGACGCCGCGCGCCCGAGCGCCGCGCCGGTCCCGACGCCGCCCCCCGCCCGCGCCCAGGTCCGGCCGCGCAGCGCGCCGCGCCAGCCGGTGTCGGTCGCCGCGGAGGACGTCACGGGCGCACAGTCGCTCGTCCGCTCGCTCGAGGAGGCGGGGGTCGACACGGTCTTCGGCATCCCGGGCGGCGCGATCCTGCCCGCCTACGACCCGCTGATGGACTCGACGCGCCTGCGTCACATCCTCGTCCGGCACGAGCAGGGCGCGGGTCACGCGGCGTCGGGCTACGCCTACGCGACCGGCCGCGTCGGGGTGTGCATGGCGACGTCGGGCCCGGGCGCGACCAACCTGGTCACCCCGATCGCCGACGCGAACATGGACTCGGTCCCGATGGTCGCGATCACCGGGCAGGTCGGCGCCGCGTCGATCGGTACGGACGCGTTCCAGGAGGCCGACATCGTCGGCATCACGATGCCCGTGTCCAAGCACAACTTCCTCGTGACCGACCCGGCGGAGATCCCGCGCGTGATCGCCGAGGCCTTCCACATCGCCTCGACCGGTCGCCCCGGTCCCGTGCTCGTCGACATCGCGAAGTCCGCGCTGCAGTCGCGCACCACGTTCTCGTGGCCGCAGCAGATGAACCTGCCCGGCTACCACCCGGTGACCAAGCCCCACAGCAAGCAGATCCGTGAGGCGGCCAAGCTGCTCGCGTCCGCGCGTCGCCCCGTCCTGTACGTCGGCGGGGGAGCGGTGCGCTCGGGCGCGTCCGCCGAGCTGCGTCGGCTCGTCGACCTCTCGGGCGCCGCCGTGGTGACGACGCTCATGGCCCGCGGCGCGGTCCCCGACTCGCACCCGCAGAACCTCGGCATGCCCGGCATGCACGGCACCGTCCCCGCGGTCGCGGCCCTGCAGCGGGCGGACCTCGTGGTCTCGCTCGGCGCCCGGTTCGACGACCGCGTGACCGGCAAGCTGTCCTCGTTCGCGCCCGGCGCGGCGATCGTGCACGCCGACATCGACCCGGCCGAGATCGGCAAGAACAAGCGCACGGACGTCCCGATCGTCGGCGACCTGCGCGAGACCATCGCGGAGCTCGTGCCCGCGCTCGCTGACGAGCACGCCCGCCAGGGCAAGCCTGACCTCGCCGCGTGGTGGGCCACGATCGACGACTGGCGCGAGACCTACCCGCTGGGCTACACGCACACGGACGACGGCCACCTCGCGCCGCAGGGCGTCATCCAGCGCCTCGGCGAGCTCGCTGGCCCGGACGCGATCTACGCCGCGGGCGTGGGCCAGCACCAGATGTGGGCCGCGCAGTTCATCCGGTACGAACGCCCCGACTCGTGGCTGAACTCCGGCGGCCTCGGCACCATGGGCTACTCGGTGCCCGCCGCCATGGGAGCGAAGGTCGGCGCACCGGACCGCGAGGTCTGGTCGATCGACGGCGACGGCTGCTTCCAGATGACCAACCAGGAGCTCGCGACCTGCGCGATCAACGACATCCCGATCAAGGTCGCGCTGATCAACAACTCCTCGCTGGGCATGGTGCGGCAGTGGCAGACGCTCTTCTACGAGTCGCGCTACTCCAACACCGACCTGCACACCGGGCACGGCACCCGGCGCATCCCGGACTTCGTGAAGCTCGCGGACGCCTACGGCTGCGTGGGGATCCGCGTGGAGCACGCGAACGAGGTCGATGCCGCGATCAAGCGCGCCCAGTCGATCAACGACCAGCCGGTCGTCATCGATTTCCACGTCTCGCGCGACGCCATGGTGTGGCCGATGGTCGCCGCGGGCGTGAGCAACGACGAGATCGAGTACGCACGCGGCATCTCGCCCGCGTGGGACCGCGAAGAGTGACCGAGGAAGGCAGCCGATCATGACCCGTCACACCCTCTCGGTGCTCGTCGAGAACAAGCCCGGCGTGCTCACGCGCGCCGCGGCTCTCTTCGCCCGCCGCTCGTTCAACATCAACTCCCTCGCCGTGGGTCCCACGGAGCACGAGGGCATCTCGCGCATGACCGTCGTCGTCGACGTCGACGACCTCCCGCTCGAGCAGGTGACCAAGCAGCTGAACAAGCTGATCAACGTCATCAAGATCGTCGAGCTCGAGCCGGACGCGTCCGTGCAGCGCGAGCTCATGCTCGTCAAGGTCAAGGCGGACCTGTCCACGCGCACGCACGTGCTGCAGGTCGTCGACCTCTTCCGTGCCCACGTCGTCGACGTCGGCACCGAGGCGGTCACGATCGAGGCGACGGGTGCGCCCGACAAGCTCACCGCGCTGCTCGCCGCGCTGGAGCCGTTCGGCGTGCGCGAGATCGTGAAGTCCGGGACCGTCGGCATCGGCCGCGGAGCCCGCTCGATCACGGACCGAGCGTTCGAGCGCGCGGTACGTCCCGCCTGACACACTCGCGCCAGGAGCGCTTCCTGGCCTCACGACCCAGATCCACGTACGCCCCCACACCCACCCAAGGAGAACCACCGTGGCTGAGCTTTTCTACGACGACGACGCCGACCTCTCGATCATCGCCGGCAAGAAGGTGGCCGTGATCGGCTACGGGAGCCAGGGGCACGCGCACGCGCTCAACCTGCGTGACTCGGGCGTCGACGTCACGGTCGGCCTGCGCGCTGGGTCCGCCTCGCGCGCCAAGGCCGAGGAGCAGGGCCTCGCCGTCGCCGAGGTCGCCGACGCCGTGCGCGCCGCCGACGTCGTCGTGATCCTCGCGCCCGACCAGGTGCAGCGGCACCTCTACGCGGACGACATCGCCCCGAACCTCAAGGAGGGCGCGACCCTCGTCTTCGGGCACGGCTTCAACATCCGGTTCGGCTACATCACGCCCGCGAAGAACATCGACGTCGTCATGGTCGCCCCGAAGGGGCCGGGGCACCTCGTGCGTCGCGAGTACCTCGACGGCCGCGGCGTGCCCGTGATCGTCGCAGTGGAGCAGGACGCGTCTGGCTCCGCGTGGGAGCTCGCCCTGTCCTACGCCAAGGCGATCGGCGGCCTGCGCGCAGCCGGGATCAAGACGACGTTCACCGAGGAGACGGAGACGGACCTCTTCGGCGAGCAGGCCGTCCTGTGCGGTGGCGCGTCGCAGCTGGTGCAGTACGGCTTCGAGACGCTGACCGAGGCGGGCTACCAGCCCGAGGTCGCGTACTTCGAGGTGCTGCACGAGCTCAAGCTGATCGTCGACCTCATGTGGGAGGGCGGGATCGCCAAGCAGCGCTGGTCGGTCTCCGACACCGCGGAGTACGGCGACTACGTCTCCGGTCCGCGCGTCATCACGCCGGACGTCAAGGAGAACATGAAGGCCGTGCTCGCCGACATCCAGAACGGCGCGTTCGCCAAGCGCTTCATCGAGGACCAGGACGCCGGCGGGACCGAGTTCCAGGAGCTGCGCGCCAAGGGTGAGAACCACCCGATCGAGGCCACGGGCCGCGAGCTGCGCAAGCTCTTCGCATGGACCACGCGCGACGGCGACAACACCGCGGACTACACCGAGGGTCAGGCCGGGCGCTGAGCCTGACTGACTGACCGGCGCAGGGCCGGGATCCCACGGGGTCCCGGCCCTGCGGCGTCGGTGCGGCCGGTGGCCGAGCAGTCGGTCAGTCGGCCGAGGGCACGAGGCGGCCCTCGGAGCCGTCGTCGAGCGTCAGTACCAGCGCGTCGCCGTCGCGGGCGACCTCACGAGCGCTGGCGAGGAGTGTCGGAACCGCCGGGCCGGCGCACGCCATGCGGGTGCTCGGGCCCAGCTCGATCGCCAAGCGCCCCTCGGTCAGCTCCCACGTGCCCCGGGTGCCGTTGCACCCGTCCGACCCCTCGAGCGTCCCGTCCTCCTGCAGCTGCACGAACGGTGTCTGCGGGTTGCCCATCCCCGTGTCCGCGGCTGCCGCGGTCAGCCACTCAGGTGCGGGTTCCCACCGGACGCCGACGACGTCGTCTGGCTCGAGCGCGCCGTCGGGCGTCGGGGACGTGGGCGGGGACGTGGGTGTGACGGGAGTGGATGGTGTCGGCGAACTCGTGGCTGGTCCCGCCGGTGTGGCGCAGGCGGCGAGCAGCGCGGCCGTGCCGGTGAGCAGGGCGAGGACGGCGAGGCTGCGCCGCATGGTCAGGAGACCCCGTCGAGGTCGACGACCTCGAACTCGAGCAGCGCGGAGCCGGAGGCGACGGGCCGGGGGCGGTCGGCCTCGCCGTGGCCGTGCGAGGAGCGTGCGGGGCCCTCGGCCCACGCCTCGAAGTCGGACTGCGTCTCCCAGCGCGTGTACACGAAGTACCGGCTCTCGCCGGCGACGGGCCGCAGCAACTCGAACCCGAGGAATCCGGGGGAGGCCTCCACGGAGGCCCGCCGGGCGGCGAACCGGCGCTCGAGCTCGGGCCCCGCACCCTCGGGGACATCGATAGCGTTGATCTTGACGATGCTCATGGCTTCAGCATCCCACCGAGCGGAGCGCAGGCACCCCATGGCCGAGAAGGTCGACTTCAAGAAGCTCGACGCCTACCGGGCGCGCGCCGGTGAGGTGCGCCTGCTCGACGTCCCGCCGCTGCAGTACCTCGCCATCGACGGGCACGGAGACCCGAACACGTCGGAGCAGTACGCGGGGGCGCTCGCCGCGCTCTATCCCGTCGCCTACAGCCTCAAGTTCGCGAGCCGGCGGGAGCTCGGGGGCGACTACGTCGTCATGCCGCTCGAAGGGCTGTGGTGGGCGGACGACATGGACGCGTTCACCGTCGCCCGGGACAAGTCACGGTGGAGCTGGACGCTGCTGATCATGACGCCCGACTGGGTGGACGACGCCATGCTCGCCCGGGCCGTGGCCCAGGTGGCGGCCAAGAGCGACCCCCCGCGGCGGCTGGGCGACCTGCGGCTGCAGCGCCTCGCCGAGGGCAGGTGCGTGCAGACGCTGCACGTCGGGCCCTACGACGACGAGGGGCCGGTGCTGGCGCGGCTGCACGACGAGGTCCTCCCGTCCGAGGGCCTGCGACCGACGGGCCGGCACCACGAGATCTACCTCAGCGACCCACGCCGGACGGCGCCGGAGCGGCTCCGGACGATCCTGCGCCAGCCGGTGGCCACGGCGACGACCAATGCCTGAGACGCAGGTCCGGTCCCTAAGACGCGTGGCTATCCTCGTCGCATGACGCGCACCATCAACCTGGCAGTCGTCGCGGGCGACGGCATCGGCATCGAGGTCGTCGAGCAGGGCCTCAAGGTCCTCGAGGCCGCCGTCGCGGGCTCCGACGTCGCCGTCGCGCCGACGTCCTACGACCTCGGCGCGCAGCGCTGGCACGCGACCGGCGACACCCTGACCGACGCCGACCTCGAGGCGATCCGCACGCACGACGCCATCCTGCTCGGCGCGATCGGTGACCCCAGCGTCCCCTCGGGCGTGCTGGAGCGTGGCCTGCTGCTCAAGCTCCGCTTCGCGCTCGACCACTACGTGAACCTGCGCCCGGGCAAGCTGTACCCGGGCGTCACCTCGCCCCTGGCCAACCCGGGGGAGATCGACTTCGTCGTCGTCCGCGAGGGCACCGAGGGGCCGTACGTCGGCAACGGCGGCTCCATCCGCACGGGGACGCCGCACGAGGTCGCCAACGAGGTCAGCGTCAACACCGCGTTCGGCGTCGAGCGCGTCGTGCGCGACGCCTTCGCCCGCGCCCAGGCCCGCCCGCGCCAGCACCTGACGCTCGTGCACAAGCACAACGTCCTCGTGCACGCCGGTCACCTGTGGCGCCGCACCGTCGAGGCCGTCAACGCAGACTTCCCGGACGTCACGACCGACTACCTGCACGTCGACGCCGCCACCATCTTCCTCACCACCAACCCGTCGCGGTTCGACGTGATCGTCACGGACAACCTGTTCGGGGACATCCTCACCGACCAGGCGGCGGCGATCACGGGTGGCATCGGCCTGGCTGCTTCGGCCAACATCAACCCCGACCGCACGGCGCCGTCGATGTTCGAGCCGGTCCACGGCTCGGCGCCCGACATCGCCGGGCAGGGCAAGGCGGACCCGACGGCAACCGTCCTGTCCGTCGCGATGATGCTGGCGCACCTGGGCTATGACGCCGAGTCCGCCGCGGTCGAGGCCGCGGTCGCGGCCGACCTGGCCGAACGGGGGGACCGAGTACGGTCGACGGCCGAGGTGGGCACGGAGCTCGCCGCGCGGGTGCGCGGCTGACCCTGTTGCTGCCTCGGCCGTCCTCACCGAGTAACGTCCCCCTCGAGGCGGCACCGGCCGCCAGGTGAAAGGCCCGTGACATGCACAGCACCACCCTTCCGTCCGACGACGCCGCGACCTTCGACGTCCGGCTCACCGACACCCCGCGCTCGGACGCCGAGCGTGAGGCCGCGCTCGCTGCACCGCGCTTCGGCACGGTGTTCACCGACCACATGGCGCGCGTCACGTGGACGGCGGAGGGCGGGTGGACGGACCGGCGCGTCGAGCGCTACGGTCCGCTACAGCTCGACCCGGCGACCGCGGTGCTGCACTACGCCCAGGAGATCTTCGAGGGCATGAAGGCCTACCGCCACGCCGACGGTTCGGTGTGGACGTTCCGGCCCGAGGCGAACGCCGCCCGGTTCGCGGCGTCGGCGCGTCGGCTCGCCCTGCCGGAGCTGGCCGAGGCGGACTTCCTCGGGGCGATCGAGGCGCTCGTGCGCACCGACGAGGCGTGGGTGCCCTCCGCGCCCGACACGAGCCTGTACCTGCGCCCCTTCATGTACGCCTCGGAGACGTTCCTCGGCGTGCGGCCGTCGGCTGAGGCGGAGTTCATCACGATCGCCTCGCCGGTCGGCCCCTACTTCGCTCAGGGCGTGCACCCGGTCTCGATCTGGGTCTCCCGCGACTTCAACCGGGCCGGTCCCGGTGGTACGGGCGCGGCCAAGTGCGGCGGCAACTACGCCGCGAGCCTGCTGCCGCAGCAGGAGGCGTTCGCCCGTGGGTGCGAGCAGGTCGCGTTCCTCGATGCCGCGACCGGCACGACGCTCGAGGAGCTCGGGGGAATGAACATCTTCGTCGTGCACGCGGACGGGTCCGTCTCGACCCCGGTCCTCACGGGATCGATCCTCGAGGGGATCACGCGCTCGTCGATCCTCCAGCTGCTGGCCGACCGCGGCGTGGCGGTCACCGAACAGGCCATCACCCTCGGGGAGCTCCGTGCGGGGCTTGAGGACGGCACGGTGCGGGAGGTCTTCGCGTGCGGGACCGCGGCGGTCATCACGCCGATCGGACGCCTCGCGAGCGACGACTTCGACCTCACGGTTGCTGACGGCACCGCGGGCGAGCTGACGATGTCGGTGCGCGACGAGCTCACCGACATCCAGTACGGGCGGCGTCCCGACACGCACGGCTGGCTGCGCCGGCTGGTCTGAGCGACCGGGCGCCGGACGCGGCTGGAGGCGCGCCGCCAGCGGCGACGCGCCTCCAGCACAGTAGGGCCGAGGACCCCGGGTCGGGGTGGGAGGTGACCCGGGGTCCTCGGCTGCTCGGGGGTCAGCGCACGCGGAGGATCGCGGTCCTGGTGACCGCCCTGCCTGCGCTGTTCTTGACGATGGCCTTGAACGCGACCTTGCTGCCGCGCTTCGGTGCCTTCACCGTCAGGGTGCGACCGGTGCCGCGCTTGACGGCGGTCCAGCGCTGGGATCCCGCGGCGCGCTGGTACCACTGCACCGTGGGCCGCGGGGTGCCGGTCGCCTTGACGGAGAACCGCACCGAGTCCCGCGACCTGGTCGTCACCGACCGCGGCTGGGACACGATGCGCGGCTTGACGCCGTGGCGCACGACTGCGGAACGGGTGACGGCCTTGCCCGCCGCGTTGGTGAAGACGGCCCGGTAGACGATCGTGGTGCTGCGCACCTTGACCTTCAGGGTCAACCTCGTGGCGCCCCGCACGGTGTGCCACGTCGAGGATCCAGCGCGGCGCTTCTGCCACCGCACGGTAGGCCTCGGCTCACCGGACGCGGCCGCGCGCAGGGTGACCGTGCGGCCCTTCTTCGCGGTGACCGACCTAGGCTGCTTGGTCACCCGTGGCGCGGTGGCGCGCAGGGAGACCGTGGCCTCGGCCGTGGCGGCGGACCCGGCCTTGTTCGTGAACACTGCCCGGTAGACGATCGGCGTCGTGCGCACATCGATCCTCAAGGTCGGGGTCGTCGCCCCGCGGACCGGGAACCACCGTGTGCTCGTGGCCCGGCGCTTCTCCCACTGGACTGCAGGAGCAGGCTCTCCGGTCGCCGCGGCGACCAGCGTGACGGTCCTGCCGAGGGCGCCGGTGACCGAGACCGGCTGGGTCGTGACGACCGGGGCGACCGGCTTCGGGTCCTCGGGGTCAGGGTCGACCGGGCCCGGGTCTACCGGGCCCGGGTCGGGTGCGGTCGCCAAGGTGGCGACACCCCAGCGCGACGTGCTCTGGTACGAGCGGCCCGTGGGGTCGGCCCAGGATCGGACCGCGGTGCGCGCGCCGTCGGCGGCATCGTTCACCTGCAGCTCGAGGCCGACGAGGTCGCCCACTTGCGCGGTGCGGCCCAGCGCGATCGACGCCTCGACGACGTAGCCGCCGTCGATGACCTTGGCCGCGCTCGTGAGCCGTTCGCCGATCGTGGCGAGGTCGCCCGAGATGGACTCGACGCCCAGGTAGTTGACCCGGTACTGGCCGTCGGCGGGGTTGAAGGGTCCCGCCTTCGCATTGACCGGGTCGACGAAGATCTCGACCGAGTCCTGCTCCCACGCGTTCGAGCTGGTGGCGTCGAGCCGGGGGTCCGCGACCTCGGCGAGGACGTCGAGCCGGTCACCGTGCCAGAGCACCCGGACGGTCGCCCGAGCGCCGTCGGTGCCCTCGATCTGCCGGTCCGTCGTGAGGGTCGGCACGCCGTCCCAGACGGCGTCGACGTCGCCGTCGATGACCGGCGCGGTGGTTGCGGCCGGGGCTGCAACCACACTGACCGGCTCCACGAGGGTGACGACCCCGAGGGAACCGGACTCCTCCTGGGTGTTGGACTTGTCGTTCCACGACCGCACGTCGCCGCTGTGGTCGGCCACGCGGACGTCGAACGGCACCATCGCGCCGACCTCGCCGGCGGTGTCGAGCGGGAGCGAGACCAGGACCTCGTAGCCGTCTGCTGAGGTGTCGGTCGCGTCCGCGCGCGTCACGGACTTCGCGCCTCCGGGACCAAACAGGGTGACGACGTCGTACGCGCCGTCGTCGGTCGCGTCCGCCACCGTCACCCGGGTGACCAGGGTGCTGCCGGACCACCGCAGCTGGAAGCCTGTCTCGCCGGAGATCGAGGTGTCGGGCAGGAGCGCCCACTGGGTGGCGTCCGGGGCCTCGGCCTCGGGGGCGTTGGTGCGCAGGGTGAGCGTGGGCAGCTGCGCGCGGTCGACGATCCCCCAATAGGCGGGCTTGGCCTGGAGCTGTCCGTCGAACAGCAGCGGGCTGCCCTCGGAGCGCCAGCTGCGGGTGTCGGTGGGTCCCCACACGGTCACCGAGGACAGGTCGTAGTCCCGCAGGACGTCGAAGAGGTCGGCGTAGTAGTAGCCCTGCTCGACGAGCTTCTCCTGGGTGATCGTGCCGTCGATGCCCACGTCGAGCTCGGAGACGTTCTGCAGCAGCCCGAGCGGGGCGAAGCGGTCGAGCGTCTCCTTGATCTGCCCGATCGGCTGGGCGAGGCTGACGTGGAGCTGGTGCCCGACGCCGTCGACCGGCGCACCGGCCGCGAGCAGGTCCTCGACCACGGAGAACATGGCCTCGCGCTTCGCGGGGAGCTCGGTGTTGTAGTCGTTGATGAAGAGCGCGACCGGCCCCTCGGGGTCGCCGCCGTTGAAGGCTTCCGAGGCGATCTCGAAGGCCTCGGCGATGTAGCCGGGCCCGAGGACCCGGAACCACTCGCTGCGCCGCAGGCCGTCCGGCTCGCTCTCCGCGATGACCTCGTTGACGACGTCGAAGCCGACGATCGGGTTGCCTGCAGTCCCGTACTCCCCGTAGGTCGTCCGGAAGTGCTCGGCCACCGTCTCGATGTGCGTCCGCATGCGGGCGCGCAGGACCGCCTGGTCCTCGGCGCTCGTCGAGAGCGGGACGGCCGTCTCGACGCCTTCGGCGTCGGTGACGGTCTTCTCGAAGAACCAGTCCGGGGTCTGGCTGTGCCACACGAGCGTGTGGCCGTAGACGCGCAGGTCGTTGTCGACCGCGAAGTCCATGAGGGCGTCGGCCGCAGCGAAGGTGAACTCGCCCTCGGTCGGCTGGATCGCCTCGGGCTTCATCTGGTTCTCGGGCGTGAACTGCCCGAAGTGCTTGGTGACGAGCTGGCTCGACGCGCCGGTCGTCTCGCGCTCGTCGATCGCGACGCCGAACGGCCAGGGGACCACGTCCTTGAGCGAGGGGATGTCGTCCTGGACGCCGGGCGCGGCCGTCTGGGTGACGGTCACGTCGTCGACGAGGAACGAGGCGGTGCCCGACGCCGTCTCGAGGTAGAGGAGCTGGCTGCCGGTCAGTGCCTGGTACGTGCCCGTGACCTGGACCCACACGTCGGGTGTCACGCCGGTGGCCGTGGCGACCGTGTCGTAGGCGTCGTCCGCGCCCTCGACGGTGCGCTGGACGCTGAGGCGCACGTCTGTGGCGCTCTCGCCGGGCGCGAGACGCACCCAGGCCGAGAGCTCGTAGGTGGTCGCCGGGAGGAACACGTCCGCGACGGAGGTGCCGAGGCCGTGCCAGGTGTCGCCGCGCGCGGCCACCGAGGCTGCGCTGGCGCCCGTGCGGGCGACGTCGGAGAGGGTGACGACGGGCGCGGACTCGGTGCCGCGTGGGCCCCAGGCCCCGAGGCCGTCCTCGAAGCCGGTGGTCAGGGCGGTGATCTCGAGGGCCTCCGCCGCGAGGACGCCGGTGGCGATGCCGCCGGTGCTACGACTGGCCGATGCCTCACCGGCAGCTGCTGCCGGGATGCCGACGGTAGCGGCCGACAGGGCCGCGACCACCGCCCCGACGCCGAGTCGTGTGAGCAAACGTGGACGTCTCATCTGCGCTCCTTTGCGCGATCCGGGTCCCACCCCACAGCGGACCTTACGGGGTGAATTGCCCACGGGCCAGCCCGATCGATAACGTTTTAGATATCGGTATCGAAACCGGGGAGCGCCTGCCCGATGTTTCCAGCATGTGACCGATGGTTGCAGATGCGTATCGGACATGGATCAGTCCGTCGTGTGCCCTTCGTCCCGTGGTAGAACCGGCTGACCAGGGTTCATCTCGGACCTGTTCACCGTGCGCCCGTGCTCCTGCACCGGCGCCCGACGTGAGGATGTGAGCAATGACTGCAGCAGGAACACCGCGCCGCTCGCTGCGCGCCGTCGGCGCGATCGCCGCGCTCGGCCTCGTGCTGACCGCGTGCGCCGACACCAGCGAGGGCGACGACCCCACGGCGACCGGAGGCACGGCCGGCGGCGGCACCGACAGCATCTCGGTCGGGACGACGGACGTCATCACCTCGCTCGACCCCGCGGGCTCGTACGACAACGGCTCGTTCGCCGTCCAGAACCAGGTGTTCCCGTTCCTGCTGAACACGCCGTACGGCAGCCCCGACGTCGAGCCGGACATCGCCGAGAGCGCTGAGTTCACCGCGCCCAACGAGTACACGGTCACGCTCAAGGAGGGCCTGACGTTCGCGAACGGCCACGAGCTGACGTCGTCGGACGTGAAGTTCAGCTTCGACCGCCAGCTGGGCATCGCCGACCCGAACGGCCCGTCGTCGCTGCTCTACAACCTCGACTCCGTCGCAGCGCCGGACGAGCGCACGGTCGTGTTCACGCTCAAGAGCGAGAACGACCAGACGTTCCCGCAGATCCTGTCCTCGCCCGTCGGCCCGATCGTCGACGAGGAGGTCTTCTCGCCCACCGAGCTGACCCCGGCGGACACGATCGTCGCGGAGAAGGCGTTCGGCGGCCAGTACCTGATCACCGACTACACGGAGAACGAGCTGATCCGGTACGAGGCGTTCGAGGACTACATGGGTCTGCTCGAGCCCGCCGTCACGAAGGTGGTCACGGCGCAGTACTTCACCGAGGAGACCTCGCTCAAGCTCGCGGTGCAGCAGGGTGACGTCGACGTGGCGTTCCGCAGCCTGTCGCCGACGGACCTGGCCGACCTCGCGCAGGACGAGAACGTCACCGTGCACGAGGGCCCCGGCGGGGAGATCCGCTACATCGTCTTCAACTTCGCCACGCAGCCGTACGGCACCGACACCGCGGACGCGGACGAGGCCAAGGCGCTCGCGGTCCGCCAGGCGGCCGCCCACCTGCTCGACCGGCAGGCGCTGAGCGAGGAGATCTACCAGGGGTCCTTCACCCCGTTGTACTCGTACGTCCCGGACGGTCTGACCGGCGCGGCCGAGCCCCTCAAGGAGCTCTACGGTGACGGTGCGGGTGCCCCGGACGCCGACGCCGCGGCGGCAGCGCTCTCCGAGGCCGGCGTGGAGACGCCCGTCGCGCTCAACCTGCAGTACAGCCCCGACCACTACGGCAACTCCTCGGACGAGGAGTACGCGATGATCGAGGCGCAGCTCGAGGCGAGCGGACTGTTCGACGTCTCGCTCCAGTCGACGCTGTGGGACACCTACTCGACCGAGCGTCGTGAGGACGTCTACCCGGCCTACCAGCTGGGCTGGTTCCCGGACTACTCGGACGCCGACAACTACCTGTCGCCGTTCTTCCTGCCGGAGAACTTCCTGGGCAACCACTACGAGGACGACGCTGCCACGGAGGCGATCCTCGGCCAGGCGAGCGAGGCCGACGAGGCAGCGCGCACCGCGCTGATCGAGGACGCCCAGCGGATCGTCGCCGAGGACCTCTCGACGCTGCCGTACCTCCAGGGTGCGCAGGTCGCGGTCGCGGGCACGGACATCACCGGTGTCACCCTCGACGCGTCCTTCAAGTTCCGCTACGCACCCCTGGGTCGCTGACCCGACCCACGATCCACGGACGGGACGCCGCCACGGCGGCGTCCCGTCCGCGTCGCAAGGAGACCACGTGACCGTGCTCACGGACGAGCCCGAGGCTGCCGCGACAGCCAAACCGACCGCCGCCGCACCCGGGGGAGGGCTGGGGCGCTACATCCTGGTCCGATTCCTGCTGATCATCCCCACCGTCTTCATCCTCGTCAGCCTCGTGTTCTTCCTCATGCGCGTGGTCGGCGACCCGATCACCGCGTCGGTCGGCGGACGCCTCACCGAGGCGCAGCTCGCCGAACGCCTCGCCGCCGCCGGGTACGACCGCCCCGTGCTGGTGCAGTACCTCGAGTACCTCGGGCAGATCTTCACCGGGGACTTCGGCCGCACGGTCACGGACAACCGGGCGATCAGCGAGATCCTGCTGACGTACGGCGCCGCCACGGTCGAGCTCGTGACGTTCTCGCTGATCATCGCGCTGCTGATCGGCATCCCGTTCGGCCGGCTCGCCGCTTACCGCCGCGACCGCTGGTCCGACGCCACGCTCCGCGTCCTCGCGATCCTCGCCTACGCCACCCCCGTGTTCTTCGCTGGCATCCTGCTCAAGCTGGTCTTCTCCGTCCAGCTGGGCTGGTTCCCGCTCGGACGCCGCACGACGCCGCAGACCCAGCTGATCCTCGACCGCATCGACGGCTCGACGGGCATCAACATCATCGATGCGCTGCGGACCGGGCGCTGGGACCTGATCTCGGACGTCCTGTCGCACGCCGTCCTGCCTTCGCTCGCCCTTGGTCTTCTCACGGCCGGGGTCTTCCTGCGCCTGGTGCGGACCAACCTGATCGGCACGCTGTCGATGGACTACGTCGACGCCGCCCGGTCGCGCGGAGTCTCGGAGGGGCGCCTGCTGCGCAAGCACGCCTACAAGCCGGCCCTGATCCCGATCATCACCGTCATGGGCATGCAGATCGCGCTCATGCTCGGCGGCGCGATCCTCACCGAGACGACCTTCGAGTGGCGCGGCCTGGGCTTCCAGCTCGCGCAGTACCTCGCAGCGCGGGACTACGTCGCCGTCCAGGGCATCGTCGCCCTGCTCGCGGTGATCGTCGCCGTCACGAACTTCCTCGTCGACGTCCTCGCGGCGCTCATCGACCCGAGAGTGAGGTACTGAGATGGCCACGCCACCCGTCGGCGTCACCCACGAGCCCCGCTGGAAGCGCCTGCCGATCATCTGGCACCTGCGTCACAGCGTGGGCCTCCAGCGCGGCATGCTCGTCGCCGGCCTGCTGATCTCCGCCATGTTCATTCTCGTCGCGGTCCTCGCGCCGGTGATCGCGCCGTACGGCTTCAGCCAGCTCTCCGGTCCGGACGGGAGCTTCCCGCGGCAGGCCGCGCCGTCGTCGGAGTTCCTCTGGGGGACCACCGTGGGCGGCTACGACGTGTTCTCCCGCGTGGTGTGGGGCACCCAGACGGCGCTGCTGACGGTCGTGCTCGCCGTGATCGCGTCGATCTTCCTCGGGGTGGCCCTCGGCCTCGTCTCCGGGTACCTCGGTGGCTGGCTGGACCGGGTGCTGGTGATGATCGCCGACGCGATCTACGCGTTCCCGTCCCTGCTGCTCGCCATCGTCGTGTCGATCATCATCTCCGGCGGCCAGTCGAGCTTCTGGGGTGGCATCGCGGCCGCGGCGGTCTCGATCACGGTGGTGTTCGTGCCGCAGTACTTCCGCGTGGTGCGTGCGGAGACCGTCCGGCTCAAGGCGGAGCCGTTCGTGGAGTCGGCGCGCGTGCTCGGGGCGCCGACGTCGCGGATCCTCGGCACCCACGTGCTGCGCAACGCCACGCGCTCGCTCCCGCTCATCGTCACGCTCAATGCCTCGGAGGCGATCCTCACCCTCGCCGGCCTGGGCTTCCTGGGCTTCGGCATCAACCCGACCATCGCCGCCGAGTGGGGCTACGACCTCAACCGGGCCGTCGCCGACGTCGCGAGCGGGATCTGGTGGACCGGCATCTACCCGGGTGTCGCGATCGTGCTGCTCGTCATGGGCATCACCCTGGTGGGCGAGAGCCTCAACGACCTCGCCGATCCCCGGCTGCGCATCCGCCGCGCGGCCAAGCGGCGGCCTGCCCCCGCGGCGGGCGTCACCGAGACGAAGGGAGCGCCGTGATGGAACCGGTCGTCGACATCCGAGACCTGCGCGTCGACTTCACCACGGACGCCGGGGAGGTCAGCGCCGTCGACGGCGTGAGCCTGCACGTCAACCCCGGTGAGGTGCTCGCCATCGTGGGGGAGTCCGGCTCCGGCAAGAGCGTGTCCGCCAAGACGATCCTGCGCCTGCTGCCCGAGAACGCGACCGTCTCCGGCGCCGTCGTGCTCGCGGGGCAGGACGTGGTCAACCTCAGCGCGAGCGAGATGCGGGCCGTGCGCGGGCGCGACGTCGCGATGGTGTTCCAGGAGCCGTCGACGGCCCTCAACCCCGTCTTCACGGTCGGCTGGCAGATCGCCGAGGGTCTGCGCGCGCACGGCAAGGTGTCGAAGAAGGAGGCGCGCGCCCGCGCGATCGAGGTGCTCGGCAAGGTCGGCATCCCGGACCCCGCCGAGCGTGTGGACCACTACCCGCACCAGTTCTCGGGCGGGCAGAAGCAGCGCGTGGTGATCGCCATGGCGCTCGCGCTCGAGCCCAAGGTGATCGTCGCGGACGAGCCGACGACGGCGCTCGACGTCACCGTGCAGGCGGAGATCCTCGACCTGCTGCGCCGGGTGCGCGACGAGTTTGGCCGGGCGATCGTCCTGATCACGCACAACATGGGGGTCGTGGCGGACCTCGCGGACCGCGTCGCGGTGATGAACGACGGCAAGGTCGTCGAGCAGGCCGACGTGCACACGATCTTCTCCGCGCCCCAGCACGAGTACACCCGACTCCTGCTCGGCGCTGTGCCCGTGCTGGGCACGCAGGTGCGCGAGCGAGCGGGCGTGCTGGACCTCGACACCGAGCCTGTCGTCCGGGCGCGCGACCTCGAGATCGTCTATCCGGGGCGCCTCGGGCGGCCGGGGTTCCGCGCGGTCGACGGGGTCAGCTTCGACATCCGCCCGGGCGAGGTGCTCGGCCTGGTGGGGGAGTCGGGGTCGGGCAAGACGACGATCGGCCGTGCCATCGCGGGGCTCACGCACGCCTCGGGTGGGTCGCTCAGCGTGCTCGGCCACGAGATGGTCGGCCACAAGGAGCGCGAGTTCCGGCCGCTGCGCCAGCGGATCGGGTTTGTCTTCCAGGACCCGGCGACGAGCTTCAACCCGAAGATGACGATCGCCGAGGGGCTGGCCGAGCCGCTCGTGATCCACGGCAAGGCCAAGGACTGGCGCGCTGCTCGTCCTCGCGTCATGGAGCTGCTCGACGCCGTGCACCTGCCGCAGGAGTTCGCGAAGCGGTTCCCGCACGAGCTCTCGGGCGGTCAGCGCCAGCGGGCCAGCCTCGCGCGGGCGCTCGCGCTCGACCCGGACCTCCTCGTGGCGGACGAGCCGACGTCGGCGCTCGACGTGTCCGTCCAGGCGAAGGTCCTCGAGGTGTTCCTCGAACTGCAGGAGCGCCTCGGCTTCGCCACGCTGTTCATCAGCCACGACCTCGCGGTGGTGGGCATGCTCGCCGACCGCGTGGGCGTGCTCTACCGGGGCAAGCTCGTGGAGGAGGGGCCGAGCGCTCGCGTGCTGGCCTCGCCCGAGCACCCGTACACGCAGCGGCTGCTCACGTCCGTGCCGGTCCCGGACCCGGTGGAGCAGGCGTCGCGCCGCGAGGCGCTGGCCCGCTTGCGGGGCTGACGACGGTCGCGCTGGCGCGCGCAGCGCGATGCCCGACGCGCCACGAGGCGGCGCGCCGGGCACCAGGCCGAGCGGGGTGCGAGGTCGTGCGACCTCCGTGCCGTCAGACGTGGCGCGGGCTGCCACCATCGACGTCCGGGTCACGGCGCACGTCGCCGTCGTGCGCGTCAGCCGGGCGTGCGTCAATCCCGGTCTCGTGCGTCCCACGGGCGTGGCGCTTGTCGGGATCGATCTTGTCGGCCTCCGCGAGGCGCTCGTCGACCTCGCGACGCACGTCGGTCGCCGACTCCGACCGCTCGGCGGCCTGGGCCTGCAGCGTGGAGGCGTCGGCGGCGCGGGCGTCAGCCTCGGCCTGGAGCCGTGCGGCCTCCGCGCGGCTGGTGTCGGCCTCGGCCTGGGCGAGGCGAGCCTCGGCGTCGGTCTTCGCTGCGGCAGCCTCGCGGCGCTGCAGCTCGATGCGGTGCTCGTCCGCCTCGCGCCGGATCTGCTGCGCCTCGGCGCGCTGCTTCTCCGCCTTCTTGTCGCTGCCAGACCTCATGACGAGGAACGCGATGAGGGCGATCAGTGCCACGGCGATCACCGCGATGATGATCCAGGTGGTCGTGTCCAGGTCCATGTCAGGCTCCTCACAGGTGGGCGGGTTACCTGCCCATTCGACCGCCGGGGGCGGCGGGCCGCAACCGCACCGAGCCGCAGCGACGCGGACCTACCCGTGGAAGCACAGTTCGGCTCGGCTGACCCGAGCAGGACTGTGCTGGGACCGCGATCAAGGCGCGGAAGACCCTGGCACGAGCAGGGCTTCGGTCATCGGCACCGCTCGGTCAGGGCGAGCCCAGGCCCCAGGTGGGCGGGAGGGTGTCCGCCATGTGGTCGTGGTGGTCTCGCGCCGGTGGGGCTGTGGCACTCTGCGTCTGTGACCCACTTCACGCTCATTCTCAGCTAGCGCGCCCGGCCCACCCGCCGGACGCGCAACCTCCCGTATCTCGGGGGGTTTTTTTGTTGCTGGGGACACCCCGCGAGCCGCACACCCCGTGGTTCAGTGGGAAACGACCGCACCACCCCCGCGGTCGAGCGTGAAGCACGTCCTGCACCGAGCACCTGGCATGACCGACTGACCGGAGAGATCGCGAGCCATGGCCTTCCACGTCTACGACACGACCCTGCGCGACGGCGCGCAGCAAGAGGGCATGAACCTCTCGGTGGCGGACAAGCTCGCCATCGCACCGCTGCTCGACGAGCTCGGCGTCGGATTCATCGAGGGCGGGTGGCCGGGTGCCGTACCGAAGGACACGGAGTTCTTCGCGCGGGCGGCCACCGAGCTGAACCTGAAGCACGCCGTGCTGGCGGCGTTCGGCGCGACGCGCAAGGTGGGCGTGCCCGCCGCGGACGACCCCCAGGTGCGCGCGCTCCTCGACTCCCAGGCGCCGGTGATCACGCTCGTCGCGAAGGCGGACATCCGGCACGTCGAGCGCGCCCTGCGGACCACCGGTAGCGAGAACCTCGCGATGATCACCGACACGGTGCGCTTCCTCACCGGAGAGGGCCGCCGCGTGTTCGTCGACGCCGAGCACTTCTTCGACGGCTACCGGTACGACGCCGACTACGCGGTCGAGTGCGTGCGCGCCGCCTTCGACGCGGGCGCGGAGGTCGTCGCGCTCTGCGACACCAACGGCGGGATGCTCCCCGACTGGGTGGCGGAGATCGTCGCGAAGGTGCGCGCCGCCGTCGGACCTGATGCGGTCCTGGGGATGCACGCCCACAACGACACCGGGTGCGCCGTCGCGAACACCCTGGCCGCCGTGGCGGCCGGAGCCGAGCACGTGCAGGGCACGGTCAACGGCTACGGGGAGCGCACTGGCAACGCGGACCTCATCACGGTGGTCGCGAACGTCGAGCTCAAGCACGGCCGCCGGCTGCTCGCGGGGCACGGGCTCGAGGAGGTCACGCGGATCGCGCACGCGATCTCCGAGATCACGAACATCTCGCCGTACGGGCGCCAGCCCTATGTGGGCGCGAGCGCGTTCGCCCACAAGGCAGGGCTGCACGCGAGCGCCATCAAGGTGGATCCCGACCTCTACCAGCACATCGACCCGACTGCCGTCGGCAACGACATGCGGATGCTGATCTCCGACATGGCGGGGCGCGCCTCGATCGAGCTGAAGGGCCGCGAGCTCGGGTTCGACCTCGCGGGGCAGGGCGACACCCTCGGCCGGATCGCGACGCGTGTGAAGCAGGCGGAGGCGGCGGGCTACACCTACGACGCCGCGGACGCGTCGTTCGAGCTGATGCTCCTGGAGGAGGTCGGTGGCGGGCGCCCGGAGTTCTTCAGCGTGGAGAGCTGGCGGACCATCGTCGAGCGCGCGGGCAGCCGCGGGACCGAGGCGACGGCCGAGGCCACGGTGAAGCTGCACGCCGGTGGCGAGCGCATCGTCTCGACCGGCGAGGGAAACGGTCCGGTCAACGCGCTCGACCACGCGCTGCGCCAGGCGCTCGCGCGCGTCTACCCCGAGATCGCCGACTTCGAGCTGATCGACTTCAAGGTGCGCATCCTCGACCAGATGCAGGGCACGGACGCGACCACGCGCGTGCTCATCGAGTCCACCGACGGCGAGCGGTCGTGGAGCACCGTCGGGGTGGGCCCCAACATCATCGAAGCGTCCTGGGAAGCCCTGACGGACTCGATCATCTTCGGGCTCTTCTGCCGCGGCGTCGCCCCGCGCTGACTGCCCTGCGGCGCGCCGGGCTTAGAGTGAGCGGGTGCGAGGCGAATACAAGGTTCCTGGTGGCAAGCTCGTCGCGGTCGACATCGAGACCTCCGGGGAGGACGCCGACGCGCGGCTGACCCGCGTGGCGATCTCGGGTGACTTCTTCCTCGAGCCGGACACCGCGCTCGAGGACATCGACGGCGCCCTGACCGGCATGCCCGCCTCGGCCGGGGTGGCCCAGCTGGCCGCCGCTATCGAGGGCGTCCTCGACGACTCCGTCGCCATGGTGGGCTTCTCCGCCGAGGCCGTCGCGATCGCCGTGCGGCGCGCGCTCGGGCACGCGACGGGCTGGCACGACCACACGTTCGAGGTCATCCACGAGGGTCCGCAGTCGCCCGCGATGCACCTCGCGCTCGACCAGGTGCTGTCTGAGTCCGTGGACGCGGGTACCCGCGGGCCGACCCTGCGCATCTGGGAGTGGGGGGCACCGGCGGTGATCATCGGGTCGTTCCAGTCGCTGCGGAACGAGGTCGACCCCGAGGGGGCCGAGCGGCACGGCATCACCGTGGTGCGCCGCATCTCCGGCGGCGGCGCGATGTTCGTCGAGCCGGGCAACACGATCACCTACTCGTTGACGGTCCCGGGCTCCCTGGTCGAGGGCCTGAGCTTCGAGCAGTCCTACGCGTTCCTGGACGACTGGGTGCTCGGAGCGCTCGCGGACGTCGGCGTGCACGCGACCTACAAGCCGCTTAACGACATCGCCTCCCCGGCCGGGAAGATCGCGGGTGCCGCGCAGAAGCGGTTCGTGCGCGGCGCGGTGCTGCACCACGTGACGATGGCCTACGACATCGACGCGGACAAGATGCTCGAGGTGCTGCGGATCGGCCGCGAGAAGATGAGCGACAAGGGCACCAAGAGCGCCAACAAGCGCGTGGATCCCGTGCGCTCGCAGACGGGCATGGCCCGCGAGGACGTGATCGAGGCGTTCAAGGCGCACTTCCGTGGCCGGTACGCAACGGTCGACGGTGCGATCACCGACGCCGAGCGCGCCCGGGCGACGGAGCTCGCCGAGACGAAGTTCTCGTCCCCGGAGTGGACCGCGCGGGTGCCCTGACCGGGATCCGCCCCCGACTGACGCACAGAGCACAGTCTGGACCGGGGAGCCCGGGCAGAAGTGTGCTCTGTGAGCGGTGCGTAGGTGGCGGGGAAGGGCGGACGCGGGCCTGACCGTTAGGAACGGCGGTTGATGACCGCGAAGCTGATGACCAGCGTTCCCAGCAGCAGCGCTGGGAGCGCGCCGACGATCGCCAGAGGGTTCCACGATGTCGCGGCCACGAGGACGACGGCGAGGCAGCTCGCCATCACGGCGACGTAGCCGACGACGGCGAGGGCGCGGGTGAGGACGTCGTCGTCCCGTTCGTCGGGGACGGCGCCGAGCCAGCGCGCGGTGGAGCCGGCCTTGTCGGCGCGGCGGACGGCTCTCCAGCGTCCGATCGCGACGGCGACGAGGACGGTGGCCCCGCCCGCGAGGGCGCCGCCGGCCATGTTGCCTGGGCTCCGGCCGTTCAGGGCGAGGAACAAGGCGATGGCTCCGGCGGCCCCACCGAGCAGGCCGAGCGTCCAGCCCAGGGTGTTCGCGGCTGCCGGGGTGGGTGACGCCGCGCGCTCGGGGGCGGCATCGGGCCCGGCGTCCGGGGCCGTGGGGGTCGCGGGGGAGTGCTCAGTCGACATGGAAGATCTCCTCGACGGTGGTGCGGAAGTGGCGCGCGATGGCGATCGCCAGGGGGAGCGACGGGTCGTACTTGCCGGTCTCGATCGAGTTGATCGTCTGCCGGGACACCCCGAGGGCGGAGCCGAGGGCGGCCTGGGAGAGGCCCTCTGCCTCGCGCAGCGTGCGGACGTCGTTCTGCAACGGTGCTCCTCGGCGTCAAGGGTGCTTGTCATTAAGAGCGTGCCGGATTCGGGTTCGAGTGTCAAGCGTGTTTGACATGCATGAGTAAGCGGAGCCGGACGTCTTGACGTCGCGGGGTTACTCGGTAACTATTGCTGCGGACGGTTGCATACCGAGTAAGCAGGGGGATGGCATGTCAGTACGTCTCGGTCTGTTGGCGCTGCTCGCAGAGCAGCCCATGCACGGATACCAGCTCCGTCAGGAGTTCGAGGCCCGCACGGGGGGGACCTGGCCGCTGAACATCGGCCAGGTGTACACGACAGTGCAGCGCTTGGTGCGTGACGGTCTGGTCGAGCCGGTGGTGCAGGGGCCCACCGGCTCGGCCGACACAGACGAGTCGGCCGACCCCGCCCGGGAGACCGAGCAGTTCACCGTCACCGACACGGGGCGCGCGGAGGCCGGTCAGTGGTGGACCACGCCCGTGCTGCGAGGGGCGCCGGCGCGAGACGAGCTCGCGATGAAGCTGGCGCTCGCGGTCACCGTGCCGGGCGTGGACGTCGTCGACGTCGTCCGGCGCCAACGCACGGAGACCATGAGCGCGCTGCGCGACTTCACACGCCTCAAGGGCCGCACGGTCGAGGCACAGGGCCCGCAGGAGCTCGCGTGGTCGCTCGTGCTGGACAACCTCGTGTTCACCACCGAGGCCGAGATGCGCTGGCTCGACCACGTCGAGGCGCGGCTGCTGCGGGTCGCCTCGGAGCGCCCGACCGCGCCTGACGCGGTGGCTCGGAACGCTGCAGGTGCCGAGTCCGCCGCGACGACGCCGCGGGTCCACCGATGAGCCCGGACTTCGACACACATCCGGTCCTCCTCCGCATGGAGTGCGTCGAGCGCAGCCACGGTGACGGACCAGCGACGGTGCACGCGCTGCGCGGCGTCGACCTCACCGTCCGGATGGGCGAGCTCGTCGCGGTCATGGGGCCCTCGGGCTCCGGCAAGTCGACGCTGCTCAACCTCGCCGGCGGGCTCGACACCCCTACCTCAGGGACGGTCAGCCTGGTGGAGCGTCCGATCTCCGGGCTCGACGGGAAGCAGCGGGCGCGGCTGCGCCGCCGCTCCGTGGGCTACGTCTTCCAGGACTTCAACCTCATCCCCGCACTGACGGCGGTCGAGAACGTGGCGCTGCCGCGTGAGCTCGACGGGCTGCGCGTGCGGACGGCCCGCCGCGAGGCGCTCCGCTCCCTGCACGACGTCGGGATCGCGGACCTCGCCGACCGCTTCCCGGAGGAGATGTCCGGGGGCCAGCGCCAGCGCGTCGCGATCGCCCGGGCGCTGACCGGGCCCCGCCGTCTGGTCCTGGCCGACGAGCCCACGGGGGCCCTCGACTCCACCACGGGCGAAGAGATCATGGCGGTCCTGCGTGCTCGCATCGACGCGGGCGCCGCCGGGCTGCTGGTGACGCACGAGCCCCGGTTCGCGGCCTGGGCGGACCGCACGATCTTCCTGCGCGATGGTGTCGTGGTGGACGCGACCCAGGCCGCGACTGGACCGGCGTCGCTTCTGGTGGGAGCGCCGGGCGACGGACCGGCCGGACCGTGGAGCTGAACGAGGACGGTTCCCGCTGGTCGGCCTGGCGGGTCGCGGCGCGGCTCGCGCGGCGCGACGCGATGCGCAGCAAGGGACGGACAGCGCTGATCGCGGTGCTCGTTGCGCTCCCGGTGCTGGTCGGCGCGGTGGCGATCACGCTGTTCGCGAGTGCGACGCCGACGCAAGAGCGCCAGATGAACTGGGTGCTCGGGCCGTCGGCGCAGGCGCGGGTGACCTGGGAAGGGGAGGCGCCGCTGGTCCAAGGGCTCGCGATCGACGCGGGGCGGGTGGGCTACTACGTGCCCGACGAGCGTGTCGCGGACTTGAGCGAGTCACTGCCCGTGAGCGTCGTCGAGGAGCGAATACTTGCGGCGCTGCCGCCCGGGTCGACCCTCGACCCCACGTGGACCGTCGGAGTGCGGGTGAGCGGGCCCGCGACGGCCCGGGAGGACATCCGGGCGATGGAGATCCGGACCGACAGGGTCCCAGGTCTGGTGACGCTGCGGGAGGGGCGACTGCCAGAGTCGGTCGACGAGGCGGTCGTGGCGGCCGGGGTCGGCATCCCGGTCGGCAGCATCGTCGAGGTCGCGCCGATTGCTCCGGTGAACGTGGGGATCGAGCCCGTGCAGTTGCACGTGGTCGGTGTCTATGACGTCCCGGGAGCCGAGGCAGGGCTCATGGCACCCCCTGGTGCGATCCTCGACATCGATGAGGTGGGCGCGCGCTACTGGGTCGACCGGCCGCAGCGAGCGTGGTTCGTCGACGGCCCACCGGTGGTGTGGCGCGATGTGCTCGCGCTCAACGAGGTGGGCGCGCATGTCGTGAGCCGCGCCGTCATGGAGAACCCACCGCCCGCGGAGCAGGTGGGATACCACGACTGGGCAGAGGACGAGCTGTCCTACTCAACCGCTGCACTCAGCATCGGCGGAGCCGTCATCGCGTTCGGGCTGTTCGAGCTCGTCATGCTCATCGGTCCTGCCTTCGCCGTGGGTGCGCGACGCAACGAGCGTCAGCTCGCCCTGGTGGCCGCGGTCGGTGGGGACCGGCGCACGCTGCGCAGGATCGTCGTCCTCGGCGGCGTCGTCATCGGGGGCGCGGCGTCGGTCGGCGCTGCTGCCGTTGGTGTCGGTGCTGCCGCGCTCGTGCGCATGTTCCTGAATGCGGGCTACGCCTACACCATCCCCGAGTGGGACGTGCCCGTCGGGGCGCTCCTCGCGCTCGCAGCGCTCGGGACCGGGCTGGCGGTCGCTGCGGCGTGGGCTCCCGCGCGGCGTGCCGGGCGGATGGACGTCGTCGCCGCGCTCGCGCAGCGTCGCACCCTCGCAGGCCCTCGCCGCCGTACGTCGGCCGCCGGCGTCGGCCTGATTGCTGCGGGCCTTGCCGCCGCGGTCGCAGGGGCGATCTTCGGGGTGCCAGCCTTGATGGTCGGGGGCGTCGTGAGCGGTCTCGCCGGGATGGTCATGCTCTCGAGTGGCGTCCTCGTACTGATCGCTCGGCTCGCTCCGTGGTTGGGGCCCGCCGGCCGCTACGCCGCACGCGACGCCCTGCGCCAGCACTCACGGACGGCGCCTGCGCTCGCGGCGATCATCGCAGCGGCCGCGGGGGTGGTCGCAGCTGGGACGTACCTCGAGACGAAGGATGCCCGTGACGCCGCCGTGCACCGTGAGGCCGTGGGGGAGGGACGCATCGTCGTCCGTGCTACGGGTGACGCCAACCCGGCGGTCGTGACGGCGCTCGAGGAGACTCTGCCGCTCGCGTCACTCACCGAGGCGCGGACGGCGACCTATGCCCGGGAGACGCTGACGGAGTCCGAGCTCGAGGCGGCGGGCTGGGACATGCTGTGGCTCTCGGTGACGAGCACCCCGGATCCCGAGCGCCTGTGCCCCCTCCACACGGACACGGACGCGACGCCGGTGGACATGGCCGCACATGCGAACGATCCGCGTTGCGCCGGGGACGGCGCCAACGGTGACCCGACCACCATGCTGCCGTGGTCGAACGGCGTCCCCACCATCGTCGACGACGGCTCTCTCGTCGCCCAGCTCGGCCTCGCAGGCGCAGCGGACGCCGCACGCGCACTGCGCGAGGGCCGTGTGCTGGTGCGCGACCCGTCCCAGGTCTGGGGCGACGGACACGCCCGTCTCGAGGTGACGCTCTACGACTACCTCGAGGACGGCGGGGACGACGGGCGCACCGCTGCGGCTGTCACCCTGCCTGCGGCGGTGACGTCGTTGCCGATCGGAGCCGAGCTGGTGCTTCCGCCCGAGGCGGCCCGCGAGCTAGGGCTGACGAGCGAGCATGCGGGGTACCTAGGAGTTCCGGCGCGCCCGATCACGTACGCCGAGGAGACGCAGGCGCGAGAAGCGGTCGAGGCGCTCGACGCCGAGACCTGGGTCGAGGTGGAGCGCGCCTACCGCTCGACGAGCCCGTACTACTACTCCCTCCTGCTCGCCGCCGCGGTCGTCGTCGGCGCTGGTGCGACGGGGATCGTCCTCGCGCTCTCGTCCGCTGAGACCCGCCCGGACATGGCCACCCTGGGGGCGATTGGCGCCCCTCCTGCGCTACGCCGCAGGGTCGCCGCGGCTCAGGCTGCCCTCGTGACCGTCCCGGGCCTGGTGCTCGGGAGCGTCGTCGGCGTCGCGTTCGCGTGGGTGCTCGTGCTCACGCGCCAGCAGGAGTCTGGCGGCGGCTCGTGGCCCTTCGCCGTCCCGTGGCTCGAGCTGGGCGTGATGGTCGTGGGCGTGCCGCTCGTCGTCATGGGCGGGGCGTGGCTCCTCACGCGCTCGCGGCTGCCGATGATCCGGCGGCTCACCGACTAGGGACAGTCCGGGCAGGGCCCGCGGTCAGACCTGCGGACGCGCCCCGAACACCGCCGACCCCACTCGCACGGTCGTCGCCCCTTCGGCGATCGCCAGCTCGAGGTCCCCGCTCATGCCCATCGACAGCTCGGCGGCATCCTCGGTCCCGGGAGCACCCGACCCGACGATCGTGTGCCGCAGCTCCCGCAGCAGCGCGTACCCGGCGCGCACGACCTCGGCGTCCGGGCTGTTCGCCCCGATCGTCATCAGCCCGCGCAGCCGCACACCCGGGAGGGCCGCGACGCGCAGGGCGAGCTCGACGGCGTCGTCGGGCGCCACCCCGAACTTCGAGGGCTCGCCCGAGACGTTGACCTGAACCAGCACGTCGAGCTCGCGCCCGACGGCGACGCACCGGTCGGAGATCCGCTCCGCCAGCGGCAGGGCGTCGATCGTCTCGATGCAGTCGACGTGGCGCAGGGCGGCGTTGACCTTGTTGGACTGCAGGTGGCCGATCAGGTGGATCCGCGGCGGCTGGGGGAGCGCGCCGAGCACCTCAGCCTTCGCGACGACCTCCTGCACCCGACTCTCCCCGAGCTGCTCCGCGCCGGCCAGCACGGCCTCGGCAGCGCGCTCGGCGGAGACAGTCTTCGACGCGAAGAGGATGCGCACGTCGTCGGGCGCACGGCCGGCAACCTCGGCGGCGGCGGCCACGCGGGCGCGGACGGCGGCGATCGCCTCGGACACCGGGGACGAAGTGATCATGGAACCGCATCGTAGTTGGCTCGCTCGTGCGCCATGATGGGGCGCATGCGGGGGCAGCCGGCAGGTGAGACGAGCGACGTCGGCGTTCCCGCGCACGCCCGCGCGGAGCCGGACGGCCCGCGCCAGGCGTTGGCCGACGTGCTGCGCCGCTGGGCACGCACCCCGCTTCCGCGCGACCGCACCGTGTCCCAGCCTTCCCGCTGGCCCGTGGCGATCCTCGCCGTCGTCGCCTTCGGTGCCTACCTCCTGCTCTCGCTCACGCGGTGGTGGCGGGCGGAGAACCCCAGCTGGGACCTCGCGATCTTCGAGCAGGCGATCCGCGGGTACGCGCACCTCGGCGCGCCGATCGTCGACATCAAGGGCCCGGGCTACCACCAGCTCGGCGACCACTTCTCCCCGCTGCTGGCCCTGGTCGCGCCCGTGTACCGGCTGTTCCCCGGCCCCGTCACGCTGCTGGTCGTCCAGTGCGCGCTGGTGGCCGTGTCGGTCGTGCCGCTCGCGCTCGTCGCGCGGCGGATCCTCGGCGCCTGGGCGGGCTTCGGCGTCGGCGTCGCGTACGCGTTCTCCTGGGGCCTGCAGTCCGCGGTCGACGTGCAGTTCCACGAGTACGCGCTGGCCGCGCCGATTCTCGCGTTCGGGCTCGCCGCCGCGCTCGAGGCCCGGTGGCGCACGGCGTGCGTGTGGATTCTGCTGCTGCTCGGCGTCAAGGAGGACCTGGGCCTGAGCGTCGCCGCGTTCGGCGTCGTGCTCTGGCTGTGGGGCGTGCGCCGCGCGGGCACCGCGATGGTCGCCGCGGGCGCGCTAGGGATGGCCTTCGTGCTGTTCGTCGCCGTGCCGTTCTTCAACCCGCACGGGCGCTACGACTACTGGGGCAAGCTGGGCGACGACGACGCCGCGGCAGGGTCGGGCAGCCTGCTCGCCTCCGTCGGGGACGCCCTGGTCGGCATCGTCCAGCCCGCCGACGTCAAGCTCCAGACCATCGTCATGCTGCTCGTCGTCACCGCGTTCGTCGCCGTGCGCTCGCCGCTGGTCCTCATGCTCGTGCCGACGCTGCTGTGGCGGTTCGCGGGGTCGAACCACTACTACTGGGGCACCACCTGGCACTACTCGATCATCCTCATGCCGGTCGTCTTCGCGGCGCTGATCGACGGGCTGCGGCTGCTGCGCGCCTCCCGGCACGACTGGGCACGCAGCGCCGCCCGCGCGGTGCCGGCCGTCGCTGTCGTGGTCGCCGCGGCGCTGACGACTCAGTACCCGTTGGGCGACCTGGCCAGGCCGGAGACCTACGTCGTCGGCGCGCGGGCCGCGGGGGCGGAGCGGGCGCTCGCGGTGATCCCGCCCGGAGCGAGCGTCGCGACCGACACGGGGCTGATCGTCCAGCTCGCGAAGGACCGCACCGTCTACTGGGTCACGACGGACTTGACCGTCCGGCCGGACTACGTCGCCATCTACACCACGCGCGGCTGGGGCCCCGACGCCCCGACCGACGTCGCCCGCTACGCCGAGCAGCTCTTCCCCGGCACGGACTACACGACGGCACACGACGCCGACGGCTTCCTGATCGCCCGCCGCACCCACCCCGCGATCCAGCTGCCCTGAGTGGGCACTCGCCGGGGCGTCAGGTGGTGGGGAGGGGGCCGACCGCGGTGATCTGGAGGACGACCTCGCCGGCCTCGTCGGACGCGTCAAGGTCGACCAGCGCGTCGAAGCCCCAGTCGAGGTCGCCGTCCGGGTCCTCGAGGACCTGACGCACCGACCACAGGCGGGGGTTGCCGTCGACGCCCTCGGTGATCTGGAGCAGCCGCGGTGACCGGGCGGACGGCCCGAACCCGATCGCGTCGTCACCGTAGTGCTCGAACATCGGGTCGAGGGCGTCTCGCCACTCGTCCGAGCCCCAGCCGGCCGCCCCGTCGAGGGACCCGAGAGTCGAGTACGCCTCGCGGGACGCGAGCTCGACGCGCCGGAACAGGGCGTTGCGCAGCAGCACCCGGAAGGCGCGCGGGTTGCCGGTGACCGGGCGTGCGGGAGCCTCGGCCCCCGCCCCGCTCAGGGGACCGTCCCCGACCAGGTCGTCCGCGTCGTCGTCCACCGGGTTGGACAGGCGCTCCCACTCGTCGAGCAGGCTCGAGTCGACGCCGCGCACGAGCTCGCCGAGCCACTCGGTGATCTCCTCGACCTCCTCGGTGCGGTGCTCCGCGGCCACGGTCTGACGCATCGCTCGGTACGCGTCGGCCAGGTAGCGCAGCAGCACGCCCTCGGTGCGGTCGAGCTGGAAGCGGGAGACGAACTCCGCGAACGTCTGCGCGCGCTCGACCATGTCCCGCACCACGGACTTCGGGGCGAGCTCGTGGTCCGCGACCCACGGGTTGGTGCGCTTGTAGCTCGCGAAGGCCGGCTCCAGGAGGTCGATCAGCGGCTTGGGCCAGCTCACGTCCTCGAGCGCGGCCATGCGCTCGTCGTAGTCGTAGCCCTCGGCCTTCATGGCGCCGATCGCCTCGCCGCGGGCGGCGCGCTCCTGGGCGTACAGCACCTGGCGCGGGTCGCTGAGCGTCGCCTCGATCACCGAGACGACGTCGAGCGCGTGGGTGGGGGCATCGACGTCGAGGAGCTCCTGGGCCGCGAGGGCGAACGGGGACAACGGCTGGTTGAGCGCGAAGTCCCGGGGGAGGTCGACGACGAGGCGCACGCGGGGCTCGCCGGGCCCGGGGTGCGCGACGCGCTCGACGATGCCTGCCTGGCGCAGTGAGCGGTAGATGCGGAACGTCTGGCGGACGTGCCGGGCCTTGGCGGCCTCGTTGTCGTGGTTGGTGGTGAGCAGGTGGCGCATCGCGTCGACCGGGTCGCCGCCCGCGGTGCGCGTGCGCGCGAGCACGTTGAGCACCATCGCGTGGTTGACGGTGAAGTGGCTGCTCAGTGGCTCCGGGTCGGCGTCGCGCAGGCGCTCGAAAGTCTTGTCGGTCCAGTTGACCGAGCCCTCGGGGGCCTTCTTCCGGACGATCTTCTTGAGCTTCTTCGGGTCGTCGCCCGCCTTGGCCAGCAGCTTGCGGTTCTCGACGACGTGGTCCGGGGCCATGACGAGCACGTCGCCCACGGTGTCGAACCCGGCGCGCCCGGCGCGGCCGGCGATCTGGTGGAACTCGCGGGCCGAGAGGTGGCGCATGCGCTCGCCGTCGTACTTCACCAGCGACGTGAACAGCACGGTGCGGATCGGCACGTTGATGCCCACGCCCAGGGTGTCGGTGCCGCACACGACCTTCAGCAGGCCCTGCTGGGTGAGGCGTTCCACCACGCGGCGGTACTTGGGCAGCATCCCCGCGTGGTGCACGCCGACGCCGTGCCGCAGGAACTTGCTCAGCGACCGGCCGAACCCGCTGGTGAACCGGAACGCGCCGAGCTCGGTGGCGATCGCGTCCCGCTCGGCGCGCGTGGCCACGGGGGTGCTGAGCAGCGACTGCGCGCGCTCGACCGCGTCCTTCTGGGTGAAGTGCACGACGTACACCGGCGCGCGGTGGGTGTTGACGAGCTCCTCGAGCACCTCGGTCAGCGGCTCGACGACGTAGTCGAACTGGAGCGGGACCGGGCGCTGGGCGCTCGTGACCTCGGCGACGGCCGTGCCCGTGCGCTTCTCGAGGTCCTCGCGGAAGGTTGTGGTGTCCCCGAGCGTCGCGCTCATGAGCAGGAACTGCGTGTCCGGGAGCTCGAGCAGCGGCACCTGCCACGCCCAGCCGCGCTGTGGGTCGGCATAGAAGTGGAACTCGTCCATGACGACCTGGGCGATCGCGTCCGGCCCCGTGCGGGTCGCGCCGTCGCGCAGCGCGATGTTCGCGAGGATCTCCGCGGTGCAGCAGATGATCGGGGCGTCCGGGTTCACCGCCGAGTCGCCGGTCATCATGCCCACGTTCTCCGAGCCGAAAGCCTCGACCAGGGCGAAGAACTTCTCGCTCACGAGCGCCTTGAGCGGGGCCGTGTAGTAGGTGCGGCCGCCCGTGCCGGCCCGGTGCGCGGCGAGGGCGGCGAAGTGAGCCCCCGTCGCGACGAGCGACTTGCCCGAGCCCGTCGGCGTGCTGAGGATGACGTGCGAGCCGCTGACGAGCTCCATGAGCGCCTCGGACTGCGCCGGGTACAGCGTGAGCCCACGGCCTTCGGCCCAGCCCGTGAACGCGTCGAACAGCGCGTCCGGGTCGGGGGAGGCGGGCAGGGCGGCAGTCAGGGAGGCATTCATCACCGCCCATCCTCCCAGCAAGTCGTCACGCGGTGTTCACCGGGCCGACGTGCGATGCATCCCTGCACGTCAGCGCGCCGCGCCACGCTGACGGCAACGGCCTCATCGAGGTCGTGCCCGGCGCTCGGCGCCGTGCGGAGGACGCCGTCACGACGACGGCGCGACCGATGGAGGACCACCCCGCATGTCAGTGCACACGAAGTGGGCCGTGACCGCGCTCGCGGTTTCGATGAGCCTCGCCCTCGCGGGCTGCGGCACCAACGCGGAGGCCGACGACGCCGCGAAGACCGCCGGTGGCAGCACCTCGGCCGCGGCGACGGCGACGTCCGCCGCCGACCTCGGTGGCATGGAGGCGCTGGTCGAGGCGGCCAAGGCCGAGGGCACGCTGAACGTGATCGCGCTGCCCGACGACTGGGCCAACTACGGTGCCCTCAAGGCGGCGTTCGCAGACAAGTACGGCATCACCGTGAACTCGATCCTGCCCGACGCCTCCTCCAAGGAGGAGATCGCTGCGGCGGACGCGAACCGGGGGACCGACCAGGCGCCCGACGTCTTCGACCTCGGCACGAACGTCGCGCTCGAGTCGACCCACTACTTCGCGCCGTACCAGGTCGAGACCTGGGAGCACATCCCGGACGAGAACAAGGAGCCCACGGGACTGTGGGTCAACGACTACACGGGCATCATGAGCGTCGGCTACAACGCCACGAAGCTCGGTGAGATCACTTCCCTCGACCAGCTCACGGACCCGAAGCTCGCCGGCACGGTCGCCCTCAACGGCAAGCCCGCGGAGGCCGGCGCGGCGTTCAGCGGCTTCCTCATGGCCAACGCGGTCGCAGGCGGCACGTTCGACGACGTCCAGCCCGGCCTGGATCTGTTCCGCGACCTCGCGGGCGCCGGCACGCTGAACCTCAAGGACGTCACCGCCGGGACGATCGACGCGGGCGAGCACGGCGTCGTCTTCGACTGGTCCTACAACCAGCTTTCCACCCAGGAGCGCCTCGCGGCCAAGGGCGTCGAGTGGAAGGTCTTCGTCCCCGAGGGCGGCGAGATCGTCTCCTTCTACAACCAGGCGATCAGCAAGGACGCCCCGCACCCCGCGGCCGCCCGGCTGTGGCAGGAGTTCCTGTTCTCGCCCGAGGCCCAGAACCTCTGGCTCGCCGGGGGCGCCCGGCCGGTGCTGTACGACTGGATGGAGACCGAGGGCACCCTCGACCCCGACGCGGCGTCGGCGCTCCCCGAGGTCGTCGGGACCCCGCAGACGCCCAGCACCGACCAGGCCGCGGCCATCAACACGACCCTCGCGGCCGAGTGGGACGCCACGGTCGGCTGATGACGCTCACCGCGCCGCTGCGCCTGCCCCGCGCCGTGCTCCGCACGGCCGGGGCGTGGCCGTTCTTCGCCTACACCGGGCTATTCCTGCTGCTCCCGACGGCGCTCGTCGTCGTCGGCGCCCTCACGGGGCCGGACGGTGCGTTCTCGCTCGACGGGATCCGTGCCGCGCTCACGCCCCGGACGGCGCAGGTGTTCTGGACCTCGGTGTGGCTGTCGGCGCTCACCGCCGCGGTGGGCGCGGTGCTCGGGGCGGTGATCGCCTACGCCCTGTCCACCGCGCCCGACGGCAGCGTCACCCGCCGGGTGGTGACCGCGTTCGTCTCGGTGCTCGCCCAGTTCGGCGGAGTCATGCTCGCGTTCGCGTTCGTCGCGGTGCTCGGCGCCAACGGCTTGGTCACGCGGCTCCTGCGCGAGCAGCTCGACGTCGCCGTGTCGCCCGGACTGCTGTCCAGCATGACGGGTCTGGTGCTCGTGTACTGCTACTTCCAGGTGCCACTGATGGTCGTGGTCTTCCTGCCCGCCGTCGACGGCCTGCGCCCGCAGTGGCGCGAGGCGACGACGACGATGGGCGGCACGACCGCGCAGTACTGGCGGCGCGTGGCCGGCCCGCTGCTCGCCCCCAGCTTCCTGGGCAGCTTCCTGCTGCTGTTCGCCAACGCGTTCTCCGCGTTCGCCACGGCCGCCGCGCTCATCTCCCAGCAGACCGTGATCGTGCCGATGGCGATCGAGTCCGCGATCCGCAACGAGAACAACACGGGCATGGACTCCTACGCCCAGGCGCTCGCGCTCGGGATGATCGCCGTGGTCGGCGTCGTGATGACGCTGCACGCCTGGCTGCAGCGCCGGAGCTCCGGGTGGGCCGCCGCATGAGCGCACAGGTGGCCACTCAGGCTCCCGTGGCGGCCGTGCCGCCGGCGAGCGCACCGTCGGCAGCCGCCGCCGTGCCGACCGGCACCCGCCATGCAGCCCGGCGCCGCGCACGCCAGCGATGGCTGCGCCGAGTGGTGCTGGGCGTCTCGCTCACGCTCCTTGCGCTGCCGATCGTCGCGCTGCTCGAGTTCTCGGTGCGGTACCCGCTCACGGGCGCCGTCGACCTCGACGCCTGGCGCAAGATCGTCTCTGGCCGCACGAGCGAGTACCAGACCCTCGCGCCGCTGTGGACAGGACTGACGAACTCGCTCGTCATGTGCGCGATCACCGTCACGCTCATGCTCGTGCTCCTCCTGCCCACGATGGTCTGGGTGCAGCTGCGCCGGCCGCGGCTCGGGCGCGCCCTCGAGCTCGTCTGCCTGCTGCCGCTGACGATCCCCGCGGTGGTGCTCGTCGTCGGGCTCGCCCCGGTGTACCGGGTGATCTCGACGCGCGTGCTCGACTCGTCGACCATCTGGCTGTCGTTCGCGTACGTGATCCTCGTGCTGCCCTTCGCCTACCGGGCGCTCGCGGCGGGCCTGCGCTCGATCGACCTCGTCACCCTGTCCGAGGCCGCGCGGAGCTTCGGGGCGAGCTGGTGGGTTGTGCTCGTCCGGGTCGTCGCCCCGAACATCCGCTCGGCCATCGTCTCCGCGTGCTTCCTCAGCGTGGCCGTCGTCCTCGGTGAGTTCACGCTCGCCCGCATCCTCGCCCGGGACAACCTGCAGACCGCCCTGTTCCAGATCAACCTCTCGGACAGCCAGGTCGCCGCCGCCATGGCCTTCCTGGCCCTCGTCGGCACGACCGTGCTGCTCGTCGTCGTCGACCTGCTCATGTCCCGGTCGCGCCCCACCCGCCCCCACGCTCCAGGAGTGACCGCCTCATGATCGCTGTACTCACCGACCACCGCCGCGAGCGGCGCACGTCCCGCAGCCCGCGTCCCGCGAACCGATCGCAGCCCCGCGCCGGCGCTGCCGCCGCCGCGGCTCAGCCCGTCCAGCTCGAGCACGTGACCCGCGCGTTTGGCGATGTCCGGGCCCTGGACGACCTGTGCCTCACTGCCGCCCCGGGGGAGCTGCTCGCTCTGCTCGGCCCGAGCGGGTGCGGTAAGACCACCGCGCTGCGCGCTCTCGCGGGCCTCGAGGACATCGACGCCGGTTCCATCCGGGTGGGTGGACGCGAGGTCGCCGACGTCCCGGCGCACCGGAGGGACATGGCCATGGTCTTCCAGGCCTACTCGCTGATGCCGCACATGACCGTCGCGCAGAACGTCGCGTTCGCCCTCGAGCTGCGCGGGGTGGCCCGGGCAGCCCGGGCGCGGACGGTCGACCACCACCTCGAGCTCGTCGGCCTGGGCGCGCACCGCGACCGCTACGCCCACCAGCTCTCCGGCGGGCAGCAGCAGCGGGTGGCCCTCGCCCGCGCCCTCGCCGTGCAGCCCTCGGTGCTCCTGCTGGACGAGCCGCTGTCCGCCCTCGACGCCAAGGTCCGTGTGCAGCTGCGCGAGGAGATCCGGCGCATCCAGACGGAGGTCGGCATCACCACGGTGTTCGTCACCCACGACCAGGAGGAGGCCCTCGCGGTCGCCGACACCGTCGCAATCATGGCGCACGGCAAGGTCGCCCAGCTGGGCGCCCCGCAGGACGTGTATGAGCGCCCGGCGTCGGCGTTCGTCGCCGAGTTCGTCGGGACGACCAACCGGCTCCCGGCCCGGGCGGCGGCCGAGACCGCCGTCGTGCCCGGCGTCGGCGTCGTGACTCTGCTGCCCGGGAGCGAGCGCGGTGACGTCGACGTGCTGGTGCGCCCGGAGGACGTCCGGCTGCTGCTCCCGGACGAGGCCCCCGTCGGCGGCGCGGACGCACGCGTGGTGGCGGTGTCGTACCTCGGGTCGCACGCACGGGTCCAGGCGCGGATGGCGAGTGGTGCGCTGGTCACGAGCCAGCTCCGCGTCGACGAGGCCTCGGTGCTGACGGTCGGGGCAGCGGTGCAGGTGCGGATCGGCGGTGCGCCGGCGCTCGCGGTGCTGCCCCGCGCGTGACCCCAGCCTTGCTGCCGGCGCCTGCCGCGCCGCCGGCCGCCGCGCTGCTGGCTGGCGCGCCGCCGGCTGCCGCGCTGCCGGCTCCCGCGACTTCGTGAGTTTGCTCCCGACTTCGTCAGTTTGAATTCACGAAGTCGCGGGCAAAGTGACGAAGTCGCGGAATCCTGGTGGCGGGGGTTGCGCACGGCCGGGCGGCGGGCCGCGGGCAGCAGCGGTGGCTGGGGCGGGTGGGCGGTGCTAGGAACGAGGGATGGTTGCGCTCTGGACCCTGGGTCACGGTCGGCTCGACGAGGACGGGTTGCTCGCCCAGCTCGCGACGGCCGACGTCCGCCGGCTCGTCGACGTCCGGCGGTTCCCCGGCAGCCGCACGAACCACGCGGTCAGCCGCGACGTGCTGCCGAACTGGCTGCCCGACGCAGGCGTCGAGTACGTGTGGGCGCCGGACCTCGGCGGACGCCGGACCCTCCCCAAGGACGAGCCGGTGGTCGACACCTGGTGGCGCGTGGCGGCATTCCAGGCCTACGCCGCCTACACGCGCACCCCGGAGTTCTCGGCCGCGCTCGACGCCCTCCTCGCGCAGGCCGACGAGGTCCCGACCGCGATCATGTGCTCGGAGAGCGTCTGGTGGCGCTGCCACCGGCGCGTGATCGCCGATGTCGCGGTGCTCGGCCGGGACGCGCAGGTCACCCACCTGATGCCCGGCGGACGCACGACGGCGCACGCTCCGTCGTCGGGCGCGCGGCGCCTGCCCGACGGCAGCCTTGTCTGGGACGGTGCGCCCGAGTGAGGCCCTAGTTGCGAGTGCGGCGCCGGCGACGCACGAGCAGCGCGGTCCCCGTCACGATCGTCCCGGTGCCGTAGACCACGAACAGCACGGCCATCGCCCACTCGAGCGCGCCGAACGTCACCTGGCCCGTGCGCTGGTTCGCCACGAGCATCGCGCCGAGGAGCAGGACGGCGGTGCCGAGGGCGAGCCGCAGGAGGGGAACCTCCCAGAAGAGCAGACGCAGCTGGGCGAGCGGACCGGTGCCCCGCGGGCGGTCCAGCATGACCGCCGCGATGCCCGCGGCGGCCGCACCGACCTGACCGCGGCGCGCCGGCACGGTCTGTGCGACGTCCTGAGGAGCGGCGCCGTCGAGCACCTCGAGCGCGACCCGGGGGAGGCCCAGATGTCTGCTTGCCGCCGGCAGCAGCCGTGCGGGATCGTCGAGGGCTGCGTCGTCGAGGGCGGGTGGGATGGCCGGGCCGTGCTCCCGCAGGCTCGCGGCACGCACGCCAGGCTCGGCGCCGTTCCACCGCGCGGGCTCCGCCAGGAGTGCCGCGAGATGGCTCGCTTCCGTGTGTGCCATGGACCCGACCGGACGCATCGACGGGGACGCGGCCGCGACGAACCTGCGCTCGCCGGGACGCTTCGCCACGAGACCGTGCTCGTCGCCCATGCGCCAGCCGATGAACCACGGCTCGTGGCTCCGACCAAACCCCGGCCGTGGTTCGAGTGTCGCGGTCGGCTCCGTTGGCCAGGCCACGATCCATCCTGCCGTCTCGACGTGACTCACGGGGACGCCGAGGCGGGTCGCGAGGGGGAGGAGGGTGTGGGTCGCGTACTGGTCCGCACGCCACGCGTAGATGGTGCGGCACGCGGCGGGCTCGCGTCCGCCGTCCCGCGGGGCGCGGCGCTGGCGCCCGTCCGGGCCGACGACGAGGCGCCCGCCGACGGTGACGTCCGCCTGGAGGTCCGCGGCGAGGAGGCCGGCGAGCTCGTGACGGGTGGGGCCGGGGGAGGGTGTGCCGTGGTCGTCGAGCGCCACGCGGGCTGTGCCGGCCGACCGTGCCCCGCGCTCGATGCCCACGTGCACCGCGACGGTCCCGGGTCGTGCGTACACCGTTCCCTCCTGCACCGCGGCGACGACGCGGCGGGCGGCGAGCGCGGCGGCGACCTCGGCGGGCTCGAGGTGACCGGTGGGGCGAGCGACCACGAGCACCGCGTCTGCCCATCGCTCGACCAAGGGATCGCAGGGCGTACGGGTCGTCATGGAGGCGTTTATACCAGCAGGGGTGGACGTCGCTGGTCCGGCGGTGGGAGACTCGCCGGACAGCGTCGAGGGTTGGCGCACGGGGGCGACTACGGGGGCAGTCATGACGACGACGAGCAGACGCGTGTGGGCCGGGGCTGCGGCCGTGGTCACGATGGCAGGACTCGCGGGGTGCGCCCCCGACGCAGACCCGGCGACGTCGGCGAACCAGGGGCCGGCGAGCTCGGCCGCCTGCGCGCAGCCGCAGCTGGCGGTCTACCCGGCCGCCGTGGCTGCCGGCGAGAAGGTCTACGTCTCCGGCACCTGGTTCACCGCGGACTGCGACGACACCGTGGAGATCGTGAATGGCCGCGAGGTCGCCGAGCCGGTGGTACCCCTGACGGGCATCGACGTGGTGCTGCGGCAAGCCGGCGAGGAGGTCGCGCGCACCACACTTGACGCCGACGCCAAGGGCCGCTTCTCGACGTCGCTCGTGCTCCCTGCGGGCGCGACGACTGGGACGGTCGAGGTCACCGCGGGCCACGCTGAGCCGAGCTCGATCGACGTCGTCGCGGGCTGAGCGCCCAGCGGCTCAGGCCTGCGTGGCTCGGGAGCCCCACTCCGTGGGCGGGCCGAGCATGAGCAGCACGCTCATCACGACGACGCACGTGACCACGAAGCCGACCACGAACAGCACGGGGTGCGTGAGCAGCCAGCGCAGCGCGCGGTCCACGACCGTGCCGTCGCGCGGGTCGGCGGTCGCCTGCGTGCGCCACGGCCCCTCGAGCCGGCCGGTCCGGTGCGCCCAGCGGTCGAACGGGATGGTCGCCCACGGCACGACGGCGGTCGCGACGGCACCCGCCGTCACGCGCGCTGCCCAGCGCTGGTTCAGGCCGGTCACGAGCGCCGTGAACGCGTAGACGATGAAGACGAAGCCGTGCAGCCCGCCGGCCACCCGCACGGGCAGGTCCCCGGCCTCGAAGCCGTACTTGGCGATCATCGCCGCGATCAGGAGCGTCCACGTGACGGCCTCCGCGAGCGCGACGCTCCGGAAGAACCGCTGCGGGGTGAACGCGGACGGGGGAGCGGTGGTCGTGGTCACGAGGGCGTCCTCTCGGCAGATGTCGGGCGGTGGCTGGGGAGCGTGGTGCTGCCGAGGGCCGCGTCGCACGCCGCGACGAGGCGCTCGCGGAGCTCCCCGGCGCGCTCGGCGAAGCCGCGCTGGCGCTCGGAGTACTCGGCCTTGCCGGCGGGCGTCTCGATCGCGACCGGGGGCAGGTCGTACGCGCTCACGTCGTAGGGCGAGGCCTGCATGTCGAGGGTGCGCACGTCGCGGGCGAGCGCGAAGCAGTCGAGCAGCAGCTCGCCGGGGACGACTGGCCCGAGCTTCTCGGCCCACTTGAGCAGGTCCATGTTGGCGTGGAGGCACCCGGGCTGCTCGAGCTCCGGCTGCGAGGCGCGCGTCGGCTGCAGCTTGTTCAGCCCCACGGCCTCGGGCGTGAAGAACCGGAACGCGTCGAAGTGGCTGCAGCGCACGGGATGGGAGTCCACGACGGCGTCGGTCCCCTCGGGGCCCAGTCGCAGCGGCAGCGCGTGGCGGGTGCCGCGCTCGCGGTAGACCATCGCCCACTCGTGCAGGCCGAAGCAGCCGACGTTCGCCGGGCGCGCAGCGGTCCGTGCGAGCAGGTCGCGCACGTAGCGCACCGTGTCCTCGCGGTCGGCGAGGAACGCGGCGACGTCGACGCTCAGCCCGCCGCCGTCGAGCCGGTACCACCGCCAGGCCGCACGCTCGGGCAGGTCGGTCCCGACGTCGTCGGGCAGCGTGAGCGTAACGCCGACGCCCGGGTGCCAGCGCCGCAGCCGGGCCGGGCGCGTGGGGTAGTACGTGAAGAGGAAGTCCTCGATCGCGTGCGACTCGCCGCGCTGCTTGCGCTCACGCCACCCGGCGGTGAGCGCGTCGGCACGGGCCTCGTGGGCGGCCTCGCGGGCGCGCCACACCTCGGGCTCGAGGTGCTGCGGGGTCGGCGAGGTCACCGGACCAGGGTACGGGGGCGCCGACGACGCCCGCCCCGCGCCCGGAAGAGTCAGAACAGCGCGATCTTCTCCGCGGGCGGGAAGATCTCGTCGAGGCGCGCGAGCGTCGCGCCGTCCAGCGCACGGACCGCTCCGGCGTTCTGCCGGACCTGGTCAGGGCGGGTGGCGCCGGCGATCACCGAGGCGACGACGTCCTGGGCCGCGAGCCACGAGAACGCCAGGGCGACCGGCGGCATGCCGAGGTCCCCAGCGAGGTCGGCGAACGCCTCGAGCGCCTCCCACGGCGCGCGCTCGAGCAGTTGCGGCTTAGCGTGGCTGAGCCGTCCGTCGGCGGGCGCGTGATCCCGGGTGTACTTGCCGGTGAGCAGGCCGTTGGCGAGGGGGAAGTACGGCAGCACGCCGAGGCCGAACGCACGGGCGGCGGGCACCACCTCGAGCTCGGCGCGGCGGTCGAGCAGGTTGTAGTGGCTCTGGCTCGAGATGAACCGCTCGGTCCCGAGCGCGCGGGCGACGTGCTCGGCGTGGGCGATCTGCCACCCGGCGTGGTTGGAGTGCCCGACATAGCGGACCTTGCCGTCGCGAACCAGCGCGTCGAGCGCGCTCAGGGTCTCCTCGATCGGTGTCTGCACGTCGGGGGTGTGCAGCTGCAGCAGATCGATCCGGTCCGTGCGCAGCCGCCGCAGCGATCCCTCGACCGCCCGCACGAGGTAGTGCCGCGATCCGCGCGCCCCGTGGTCCGGCCCGTTCAGCCCGCGCGCGTCCATGCCGAACTTCGTCGCGACCACCGCGTCGTCGCGCTGCCCCTCGAGCGCCGCTCCGAGCAGCTCCTCGGACAGTCCCGGCTCGTGACCGTAGACGTCGGCGACGTCGAAGAACGTGATCCCCGCGTCGAGGGCGGCGTGCACGACGGCGCGGGTGCCGTCGAGGTCCGCGGTCGCGGTGCCCGCGCGGCCGAGGTTGTTGCAGCCGAGGCCGACGACAGACACGCTCAGTCCGGAGCGGCCCAGGCGGCGCTGCAGGGGTGCGGTGGCGGTGGGGTCGGTCGTCGTCATGGCACCAACCTACGACGACCCGAGCCGCCCATCATGTGGTCGGCGCGTGACCACAGCGTGGTCGCGGACCTACCGTGACGCCCATGAGCGCCCAGCCGACCTCCACCGCCGACGTGCCCGACGACACCTACGTCCATGGGCACCACGAGTCGGTCCTGCGGTCCCACCGCTGGCGCACGGCCGAGAACTCGGCTGCCTATCTCCTGCCGCACCTCACCGAGGGCCTGCGGGTCCTCGACGTCGGCTGCGGCCCGGGCACGATCACCGTGGACCTCGCCCAGACCGTCGGCCCGGGTGTGGTGACGGGCGTCGACACGTCGGCCGCCGTGCTCGAGGAGGCCCGGGCGCTCGCCGAGCGCTCCGGCGTCGCCAACATCGAGTTCGTGCAGGGCGACGTCTACGCCCTGCCGTTCGACGACGACTCCTTCGACATCGCGCACGCCCACCAGGTGCTGCAGCACGTCAGCGACCCGGTCGCGGCGCTGCGCGAGATGCGCCGCGTCACGCGACCCGGCGGGCTCGTGGCGGTCCGCGACGCCGACTACGCGGCGATGACCTGGTACCCGGAGTCCGCCGCGCTGACCGAGTGGAACACGCTGTACCACGAGGTGGCGACCACGGCCGGCGGTGAGCCCGACGCCGGGCGTCGCCTGCTGTCGTGGACGCTCGCCGCCGGCTTCACGCCCGACGACGTCACGGCGTCGGCGGGCGTCTGGTGCTACGCGAACCCGGCCGAGCGCGCGTGGTGGGGCGACCTGTGGGCCCAGCGCTGCCTGTCCTCCCAGTTCGGCATCCAGGCGCGCGAGACGGGCCTGGCCGACGACGTCGCGCTCGAGGAGCTCGCCCACGGCTGGCGCGAGTGGGCGAGCGAGCCCGACGGCTGGTTCGCGATCACCCACGGGGAGATCCTCGCGCGCGTGTGACCCGGCGGGGCCCCGCACCGCGGGTGGGACCAGCGGTGCGCTGGGTAGGGTAGCCACGTGCGTATCGCGAGATTCACCAACGGCAACGACCCCCGCTTCGCCCTCGTCGACGGCGAGCCCGGCTCCGAGGAGCTGGTCGTCCTCACGGGCGACCCCCTCTACATGCCGGTCAAGCCGACCGGTGAGCGCGTCCCGCTCTCCGACGCCGTGCGGCTGCTCGCGCCCGTGATCCCGCGCTCCAAGGTCGTCGGCGTCGGGCGCAACTACGCGGACCACGTCAAGGAGATGGGCAACGACGTGCCCACCGAGCCGCTGCTGTTCCTCAAGCCCAACACCTCGGTCGTCGGCCCCGACGACCCCATCGTGCTGCCGTCGTTCTCGCAGGAGGTCAGCTACGAGGCCGAGCTCGCTGTCGTGATCGGCAAGATCACGAAGGACGTCGAGCCCGAGCACGCTCTCGAGAAGGTCTTCGGCTACACCGTCGCCAACGACGTCACCGCGCGCGACGCCCAGCGGGGCGACGGGCAGTGGGCGCGCGCCAAGGGCTTCGACTCCTCGTGCCCCCTCGGCCCGTGGATCGAGACCGACCTGGACCCCGACGCCGTCGCCGTCCGCTCGCGCGTCAACGGTGAGGCCCGCCAGGACGGGCACACCGAGCAGATGATCTTCGACGTGCGGTTCCTGATCTCCTATGTCTCGCGCGCCTTCACCCTGCTGCCCGGCGACGTCATCCTCACGGGGACGCCGGCGGGCGTCGGCTCGATCGTGCACGCCGACCGCGTCGAGTGCGAGGTCGAGGGCATCGGCACGCTGATGAACCCGGTGATCCGCCGGGACTGACGCCCCGTCGGCTTCGCTCTCGCCGGTGCGAGGGCGACGGCTAGAGCTCCGTCGCCTCGAGCAGCAGGCCCAGCCGTTCGAGCGTCTCAGACTCGGCGAGCTCGACCTCGCAGGACTCGAGCCTCACCCAGCCGTCGCGCGTGACGGTCTCGAGGATCACCTCACGGCCGTCGGCGTCGCTCGGGCACTCGGTCGCCTCGCCGGCAACCAGGCTGTCGGGCTCGAGGTCGGTCCCCGCGGTGCTCCACCACTCGAGGTCGGCGGGGTGCACCTCGCCCGTGCCGACGACGACGCCCTGCTCCGAGCGGGTCCACGTGCCGTCCCGCTCGACGGCGAGCACGGTCTCGCACTCCGTGCCGTCGGCGCACATGCCGCCGCGCAGCGTGAGCACCGCCACCGCGTCGCCGGGCGGGGCGTCGGCGTCCGGGGTCGCCTCGGCCGTCTCGGAGGGGCTCGGGGCCGCGGTCGCGTCGTCGGCAGGCGTCGTCGGTGTCGACGGCTCCGGCGAGGGCGTCACCGTCGACGCGGGGCTCGTGGTCGTGGGCGCGGGGGCCGAGGGCTCGGCCGGCTCCGGGTCGTCCGTGCAGGCGGCGAGCAGGAGGCCGGTGGCGAGGGCGAGCGCGACGGCGCGGCGCGCAGGGCGGCGGAGCGCGGTGGACGGTGGACGCGGCACGGTGGGCTCCTGTCGGCGGCGGGGCGTGACGGACGGCGAACGTGCAGCCGAGCGCTGCTCGCCACAACGTAACTCGGATTGCACTGGGTACGCTGGGCGTGGCCCTCGGGCCCTCCCGTCCCCGTCGTTGAAACTCAGGTGCTCTGTGTCCGTCGAGACTTCCGCCCCCGCCGTCCGCGTCCGGTTCTGCCCGTCGCCCACCGGCACCCCGCACGTCGGGCTGATCCGCACGGCGCTGTTCAACTGGGCCTACGCGCGGCACGTGGGCGGCACGTTCGTCTTCCGGATCGAGGACACCGACGCCGCGCGCGACTCGCAGGAGAGCTACGACCAGCTCCTGGACGCCATGCGCTGGCTCGGCATGGACTGGGACGAGGGCGTCGAGGTCGGGGGACCTCACGAGCCCTACCGCCAGTCCCAGCGCGGCGACATCTACCAGGACGTGATCACCAAGCTCGTCGAGGGCGGCTACGCCTACGAGTCGTTCTCGACGCCGGAGGAGATCTCCGCGCGCAACACCGCCGCCGGCCGCCCCTCGGTGATGGGCTACGACGGCTACGACCGCACGCTCACCGACGAGCAGAAGGCCGCGTTCCGCGCCGAGGGCCGCGAGCCCGTGCTGCGCCTGCGCATGCCCGACGAGGACGTCACCTTCACCGACCTCGTGCGCGGCGAGGTCACCTTCAAGGCCGGCTCGGTGCCCGACTTCGTGATCGTCCGCGGCAACGGCCAGCCCCTCTACACGCTGGTGAACCCCGTCGACGACGCCCTGATGAACATCACGCACGTGCTGCGCGGCGAGGACCTGCTCTCCTCGACCCCGCGCCAGGTCGTGCTCTACCGGGCGCTGCTCGAGCTCGGCGTCGCGAGCGTGATGCCGCAGTTCGGGCACCTGCCGTACGTCATGGGTGAGGGCAACAAGAAGCTGTCCAAGCGCGACCCCGAGTCCAACCTGTTCCTGCACCGTGAGCGTGGCTTCACCCCCGAGGGGCTGCTCAACTACCTCTCGCTGCTCGGCTGGAGCATCGCGGCGGACCGCGACATCTTCTCGGTCGAGGAGCTCGTCGCGGCGTTCGACATCGCCGACGTGAACCCGAACCCGGCACGCTTCGACCTCAAGAAGGCCGAGGCCATCAACGCCACGCACCTGCGGCTCCTCGCTCCCGAGGACTTCCGCGCCCGCCTGGTGCCGTACCTGCACGCCAGCAGCCATCTCGCCGCGGCCACCTACGACGAGCTCGACGCGGACCAGCGCCGCCTGCTCGACGCCGCGGCGCCGCTCGCCCAGGAACGCATGACCCTCCTGGGGGAGGCGCCGGGCATGCTCGGGTTCCTGTTCGTCGGGGACGAGGCGGTGCAGTACGAGGCCGAGGCCCTGGCGGCGCTCAAGGACGACGCACCCGCCGTGCTCGACCGCGCCGTCGAGGTCCTTGCCGGCCTCGACGACTTCTCGCCGACGGCGCAGCAGGACGCGCTCAAGGCCGCGCTCGTCGAGGAGATGGGCATCAAGCCGAAGTTCGCCTACGCGCCGCTGCGCGTCGCGCTCACCGGCCGCCGGGTCTCGCCGCCGCTGTTCGAGTCCATGGAGATCCTCGGCAAGGACGCGTCGATCACGCGCCTGGCCAACCTGCGGGCGACGCTCTGACGGCGGTGCGCGGGGACGTCGCTGGCGTCCTCGACGTCGACGGGGTTCTCTTCGATATCGACGACACCCTGGTGGACACGCGTGCGGCGTTCGCTGCGGCCCTGGCCGCGGTGAGCGCCGTGTACCTGCCCCACCTGCGCGACGACCAGCACGCCGACGTCCTCGCCCACTGGCGCGCCGACGTCGGCGGTCACTACCGCGCCTACACTCGGGGCGAGGTGAGCTTCCGCACCCAGCGCATGGCGCGGATCGCTGCCCTCCACGTCGAGTTCGGCGGCCCGCAGATCGACGACGCTGAGTACGAGGCGTGGGACGCGGCGTTCGGCGAGGCGTTCGAGGGAGCGTGGCGGGCGTTCGACGACGCGCTCGACGCGGTCGAGCGGATCGCCGCGGCCGGTCTCCTGGTCGGGGCGCTGTCGAACGCCTCGGTCGAGCACCAGGTGCGCAAGCTGCGTCGCGTGGGGCTCGAGCGCGTCCCCATGCTCGTCGGCGTCGACACCCTCGGCGTCGGGAAACCTGATCCTCGCGTGTTCGCCCTCGCGTGCGAGCGGCTCGGCACGGCGCCCGGGCGCACCGTGTACGTGGGCGACGAGCTCGACATCGACGCGCTCGCCGCCACCCGGGCCGGCCTGCGCGGTGCGTGGCTCGACCGACCGGGGACGCGGCGCGGGGGAGCGCACCTGGAGGACCCCGCGCGGGCGGGCGACGTCCCGGTTCTGCCGTCGCTGACCGCGCTGGCCGACCTGCTCGGCGTGTAGCCGGCCCGTAGGGGTCGCCCTAGCCCTGCCCGGCCGGCTCGCGCACTGTCGAGTCCCAGCGCCAGCGGGTCAGCCGGTCACGCCCGGGCAGCGCGAGGCGCCCGGTACACCACAGCAGCAGCGCATCGTGGGTTGCCTCCGTGTCGCGGGGCGCGTCGGGGAAGAGGCGGGCCAGTGCGCGCTCGGCCAGCCCGTCGGGGAAGGCCTGCGGCGCAAGCCCGAGGCCCACGAGGATGTCGTGCGCGTGGACCACGATCTCCACGACGCCCATCGCGGCAAAGCCTGGCGGGTCGGCCAGCCCGAACGGGTGGTAGGCGCGCAGCTCCGGGGGAGCCGCCTCGACCTGGGTGGCGAGGAGCTCCGCCGACGCGGTCAGCGCCTCCGCGAGGCCGGCTGGGCCGCTCGCGGGCGCGACCCGGACGACCTCGGACTCGCCGCGCGGGCCCGTGATCGGCACGTAGCCGAGCCGCGCGCCGCTCGCGACCTGCAGGGCGTACGCGACGAGGTCGTCCACGACGTGCTCCGCGGTGCGCCAGCAGGACCACGACACCTCGCCCGCCGGCGCGTCCAGGGCTGTCGTCGTGCTCTGGTTCAGCGTGTGCGCCAGCCAGCGGGCGGCGACGCGGACGTCGTCGGGCGTAGAGGGCGCAGGGCGGGGGGACGTCATGAGCAGACCCTAGGACGGGTCGGCCGGCGGGGCCGGGTCCGGGGCGCTGCCTCGGCCGAGCTGTGACCTGAGGGTGATCGGACTGTGACGGTGCGCATGCGAGAGCCGGGAGGGCGGAGGCTGGTTTGGCACCTGCCGATGTGTCGGGTAGAGTCTTCCGACGGTACGACCCCCGGTTTCGGGGCCACGCAAGACCTCCCTGGAGGTGTTGAATGGTCCGGGCAAATCGGGAGTTATACCCATTGGGGTATGGTGTAATTGGCAACACAACGGTTTCTGGTACCGTCATTCTAGGTTCGAGTCCTGGTACCCCAGCGCAGAATTCTTCAGCGGATCGAGTGGTCACGACCACGAAGATCATGCGGTAGGATTTTGACTCGGCAAGACCGAAGGGCCTCTACGGAAGCCCGGAAAGTCGCCACATAGGCCCCCATCGTCTAGCGGCCTAGGACGCCGCCCTCTCACGGCGGTAGCACGGGTTCAAATCCCGTTGGGGGTACGAGCAAGGCCCGGTCACTGACAAGTGACCGGGCCTTCTTGCATTCCGTGAGGTGCCTCGCGACCCCGTCATCGAGAAGCGAGCTGCGGTCGCAACGGCGGTGCCGGAGGCGACCGCAGCTCACTTCTCGGTGGGGGCTCGAGTGACCCGAGGGGCGGGCGGGCGGGCGGGTGCTGACGGTCGGTCAGGCGGAGGTGCGCCGTAGGACCTCGGTGAGGCGGTTCGCGGCGGCGACCACAGAGTTGGCGTGCAGGCGTCCGGGCTGGCGGCTCAGACGCTCGACCGGGCCGGAGATCGAGACCGCGGCGACGACCTTGCCGGACGGCCCCCGCACGGGTGCGGACACCGAGGCGACGCCCGCCTCGCGCTCGGACACGGACTGGGCCCACCCGCGGCGTCGGACGCCCGAGAGGATCGTGGCGGTGAACTTCGAGCCCTGCAGCCCGCGGTGCAGGCGGTCGGGCTCCTCCCACGCGAGCAGGATCTGCGCGGCGGACCCGGCGAGCATGGTGAGCGTCGCACCGACGGGGATCGAGTCGCGCAGGCCGATCGGCCGCTCGGCGGCCGCGACGCAGATGCGCTGGTCGCCCTGGCGCCGGTAGAGCTGCGCGCTCTCGCCCGTGTGGTCGCGCAGCGCGGTGAGCACCGGGTTGGCCGCGGCCAGCAGGCGGTCCTCGCCGGCCGCCGTCGCGAGCTCGTTCAGGCGCGGGCCTAGGACGAAACGCCCCTGCATGTCTCGCGCGACCAGCCGATGATGCTCGAGGGCCACGGCGAGCCGGTGAGCGGTGGGGCGAGCCAGGTGGGTGGCTGCGACGAGCTGTGCGAGGGTCGCCGGTCCGGCCTCGAGAGCGCCCAGGACCGAGGCCGCCTTGTCGAGAACGCCGACTCCACTAGAGTTGTCCATGGGTCGATATTGCAGTCTCAACGGCTGAGACGCAAGTACGCGCCCGGCGCGTCGCAGCGACTCTTGGGTGAAGCGCAGTCTCACAGACTGCAATACACGGTCTCACAGACCGTACGCACTTGGGCAGAGCGGAAGGGATGAACATGGCCGGCACGCTGGCGGAGAAGGTCTGGGAGGCGCACCTGGTGCGTCGCGGCACCGACGGGGCGCCGGACCTCCTGTACATCGACCTGCACCTCGTCCACGAGGTCACGAGCCCCCAGGCGTTCGAGGGGCTCCGCCTCGCCGGGCGTCAGGTTCGGCGCACGGACCTCACGATCGCGACCGAGGACCACAACACCCCGACGCTCAACATCGACCGGCCGATCGCGGACCTCACGAGCCGCACGCAGATCCAGACGCTGCGCAACAACGCCGCCGAGTTCGGCGTCCGGCTGCACTCGCTCGGGGACGCGGACCAGGGCATCGTGCACGTCGTCGGCCCACAGCTCGGCCTGACTATGCCGGGGCTGACCGTCGTGTGCGGCGACTCGCACACCTCGACCCACGGCGCGTTCGGCGCGCTCGCGTTCGGCATCGGCACCTCGGAGGTCGAGCACGTCCTCGCCACCCAGACCCTGCCGCTCCAGCCGTTCAAGACCATGGCGATCACGATCGACGGCGAGCTCCCCGAGGGCAGCACCGCCAAGGACATCATCCTGGCGATCATCGCGAAGATCGGCACCGGCGGCGGCCAGGGCTACGTGCTCGAGTACCGCGGCGAGGCGATCCGCAAGCTCTCCATGGAGGGCCGCATGACGATCTGCAACATGTCGATCGAGGCCGGCGCCCGCGCGGGCATGATCGCCCCGGACGAGACCACCTTCGAGTACCTCAAGGGCCGCCCGCACGCCCCCGAGGGCGCGGACTGGGACGCGGCCGTCGAGCACTGGCGCACCCTGCGCACGGACGACGACGCCACGTTCGACGCCGAGGTCGTCCTCGAGGCCGCGGACCTCGAGCCGTTCGTCACCTGGGGCACCAACCCCGGCCAGGGCCTGCCGCTCTCGGCCAACGTGCCCGACCCCGCGCAGATCGCCGACGAGAACGAGCGCGTCGCCGCCGAGCGGGCGCTCGAGTACATGGGCCTCGAGGCAGGCACCCCGCTGCGCGAGATCGCGGTCGACACCGTCTTCATCGGCTCGTGCACCAACGGCCGCATGGAGGACCTGCGCGCGGTCGCGGAGATCATCCAGGGCCGCCGCAAGCACGACGACGTCCGCGTCCTCGTGGTCCCGGGCTCGGCCCGCGTACGGCTCCAGGCCGAGGCCGAGGGGCTCGACCAGGTGTTCCTCGACTTCGGTGCCGAGTGGCGCAACGCCGGCTGCTCGATGTGCCTGGGCATGAACCCGGACCAGCTCGCGCCCGGCGAGCGCGCCGCGTCGACGTCGAACCGCAACTTCGAGGGCCGGCAGGGCAAGGGCGGACGCACGCACCTCGTGTCCCCGCTCGTCGCCGCCGCCACCGCCATCCGCGGCACGCTCTCCTCGCCGGCCGACCTGGCCCGCGACGACGCGCTGCTGCCCGCCTGAGACTCGAGGAGACCGCCATGGAGAAGTTCACCACCCACACCGGCGTCGGCGTCCCCCTGCGTCGCAGCAACGTGGACACCGACCAGATCATCCCCGCCGTGTACCTCAAGCGGGTCACGCGTACGGGCTTCGAGGACGCGCTGTTCGCCGCCTGGCGCGGTGACCCCGACTTCGTGCTCAACCAGCCCGCCTACGCGACGGGCTCCGTGCTCGTCGCTGGCCCCGACTTCGGCACCGGATCCTCGCGCGAGCACGCCGTCTGGGCGCTCAAGGACTACGGCTTCAAGGTCGTGCTGTCCCCGCGCTTCGCGGACATCTTCCGCGGCAACTCCGGCAAGCAGGGTCTGCTCGCCGCGCAGGTGTCGCAGGAGGACGTCGAGCTGCTGTGGAAGGTCCTCGAGACCACGCCGGGCGCCCAGGTCACCGTGAACCTCGCCGAACGTACCGCGGCGGCGGGCGACGTCGTCGTGCCCATCCAGGTGGACGACTACACGCGCTGGCGCCTCATGGAGGGCCTGGACGACATCGGCCTCACGCTCCAGCACGAGGGCGACATCACGGCCTTCGAGGAGCGCCGCGAGGCGTGGCGGCCGCGCACCCTGCCCGCCAAGCACCTGCCGCCCGTCGAGATCGTCGCGGCGCGTCCCGTCGGTGGCGACGACGCCTGAGCACCTGAGAGAACTCTCACCGACGCCGGGCACGTCGCGCGGAATACCGCGCCTCGTGCCCGGCGTTCGTCCTGCGTGCCGCACCTCGCCACCGGCGGGGGAGCGGCATGATGGTGCCTCACCACCGAGCGATAGGCGACGATAGACCCATGACCGACCTGCTCTCCGTCAACGGGGGAAGCCCGCTCCACGGATCCATCACGGTGCGCGGCGCCAAGAACTTCGTCTCGAAGGCCATGGTGGCCTCGCTCCTGGGCACCGGCCCGAGCGAGTTGCGCAACGTGCCCCAGATCCGCGACGTCGACGTCGTCAGCGGGCTCCTCGAGCTCCACGGCGTGACCGTGGACTACGACCCCGTGGCCGGCGTGCTGAAGCTCGACCCGTCGAACGTCGAGTCCGCGCACGTGGCCGACATCGACGCGCACGCGGGCTCCTCGCGCATCCCGATCCTCTTCTGCGGCCCGCTGCTGCACCGGCTGGGCGAGGCCTTCATCCCCGACCTGGGTGGTTGCCGGATCGGCGATCGGCCGATCAACTACCACCTGGACATCCTGCGGCAGTTCGGCGCGCAGGTGGACAAGCGGGCCCAGGGCATCCACCTGACGGCTCCGAACGGCCTGCACGGCACCAAGATCTCGCTGCCGTACCCGAGCGTCGGCGCCACCGAGCAGCTCCTGCTCACCGCCGTGCGCGCCCACGGCGTGACCGAGCTCGCGGGCGCCGCGATCGAGCCCGAGATCATGGACCTGATCAACGTCCTGCAGAAGATGGGCGCGATCATCTCCGTCGACACCGACCGCGTCATCCGGATCGAGGGTGTCGACGAGCTCACGGGCTACCGCCACACCTCGCTGGGAGACCGCATCGAGGCCGCGTCCTGGGCGTCGGCCGCGCTCGCCACGGGCGGCGACATCTACGTCAAGGGCGCCACGCAGCCGGAGATGACGGCCTTCCTCAACACCTTCCGCAAGGTCGGCGGGCAGTTCGAGGTCGACGACGAGGGCATCCGGTTCTTCCACCCGGGCGGCGACCTCAGCTCGATCGTGCTCGAGACCGACGTGCACCCCGGCTTCATGACCGACTGGCAGCAGCCGCTCGTCGTCGCGCTCACCCAGGCCAAGGGCCTGTCGATCGTGCACGAGACCGTCTACGAGAACCGGTTCGGCTTCACCGACGCGCTGCGCGGCATGGGTGCGACCATCCAGGTCTACAAGGAGTGCCTCGGCGGACGCCCGTGCCGGTTCGGCCAGCGCAACTTCCTGCACTCCGCGGTGATCTCCGGCCCGACCAAGCTCCAGGCGGCAGACATCGAGGTGCCGGACCTGCGCGGTGGCTTCTCGCACCTCATCGCTGCGCTCGCCGCCGAGGGGCGTTCCACGGTCCGAGGCATCACGCTGATCGACCGGGGGTACGAGGCCTTCACCGAGAAGCTCACGGCGCTCGGCGCGTCCTTCGACCGCGACTGACAGGAGCCCCCGTGCCCATCGCACACCCCAAGAGCAGGACGTACCGCGCGGCCGCGTTCGTGCTGCGGCCCCTGCTGTTCGCGATCACCAAGCGGGACTGGCAGGGGGGCGAGCACCTGCGCCAGGACGGCGGCTTCATCGTCGCGGCGAACCACTTCTCCAACCTCGACCCGTTGACCTTCGCGCACTTCATGTACGACCACGGCATCGCGCCGCGGATCCTTGCGAAGTCCTCGCTGTTCACGATCCCCGTGGTGGGCAAGCTGCTGGCGAACACCGGGCAGATCCCCGTGCACCGGCAGACGACGCAGGCGGGGCGGTCGCTCGAGGAGGCCGTGGCGGCCCTCGAGGGTGGGGCGTGCGTCGCGGTGTTCCCCGAGGGAACGCTCACGCGAGAGCCCAACCTCTGGCCCATGGCGGGCAAGACGGGAGTCGCTCGGCTCGCGCTGCTGTCCCGCGCACCCGTGGTGCCGGTGGTGCAGTGGGGGGTGCAGGAGATCCTGCCCCGCTACAGCAAGAAGTTCCGGCCGTTCCCTCGCAAGACGGTGCACGTGCACGCCGGGCCGCCCGTGGACCTGTCGGACCTGTACGACCGTCCGCTCGACACCGTCGTGCTGCGTGAGGCCACCGAGCGGGTGATGACCGCGATCACCGGCATCCTCGAGGGCATCCGCGGTGAGCAGGCACCCGCCGAGCGGTACGTGATGCGTGACCCGTCCCGGCGTCCGGGCACGCCGGAGGACCCCGCGTGACCGAGCAGCCCGGAGCAGCGGCGCAGGGTCCGCTGCGCGCCGCCGTCCTCGGCACGGGCGCCTGGGGCACGACGTTCGCCATGGTCCTCGCCGACGCGGGCTGCGACGTGGCGATGTGGGGCCGGTCGCCCGAGGTGTGCGACCAGATCACGACCGCGCACCGCAACTCTCGTAACCTCGCGGGCATCGAGCTGCCGGCGACGATCAGCGCCAGCACGGATGCCGCCGCCGTCCTCGAGGGCAGGGAGCTCGTCGCGATCGCCGTCCCGTCGCAGTCGGCGCGCACCACGCTCGCGGGGCTGCGCGACGCCTGGCCCGCGGGGGCGACGGCCGTGTCCCTGATGAAGGGCGTCGAGCTCGGCACGGACGAGCGGATGAGCCAGGTGATCGCCGAGTCGCTCGGTATCCCGGAGGATCACGTCGTCGTCGTCTCGGGTCCCAACCTGGCGCGCGAGATCGCGGAGCACCAGCCGACCGCGACCGTGGTGGCCGGGACCGACCCCGAGCGCGTCGCCCGCGTGGCGGTCGCCTGCTCCAACCCGTACTTCCGGCCGTACACCAACACCGACGTCGTCGGCGTCGAGCTGTGCGGCGCGGTCAAGAACGTCATCGCGATCGCGGTCGGCATCGCCCAGGGTCGGGGCTTCGGGCTCAATACGACCGCCACGATCATCACGCGCGGCCTCGTCGAGATCACGCGCCTCGGGCGAGCGCTGGGCGCCGAGGCGGAGACCTTCGGTGGCCTCGCGGGCCTCGGAGACCTGATGGCGACGTGCGCGTCGCCGCTGTCGCGCAACCACACGCTCGGCCGGCACATCGGCCAGGGGCTCGACCTGCGCGAGGCGACCGCCGCGACCGGGGGGACCGCCGAGGGCGTGAAGTCGGCGACGTCGGTGCTCGAGCTCGCTGCGCGGCACGGCGTGGAGATGCCCATCACGGCCGCCGTCGTGGGCGTGCTGCACGAGGGCCTACCGGTCGCGGACATGGCCACGATGCTGCTCGCGCGGCCGAAGAAGGCCGAGCGGACCTGACCGGGCCGACGGAGCCCGGGCAGGCCCGCAGACGGAGCCTGGCCGCCGGTCAGGCGAGCATGTCTCGCACCAGCGGAGCGACCTGAGAGCCGTAGAGCTCGATCGACCGCGCGAGCATCGCGTGCGGCATGTGGCCGTTCGCGTACTTGAGGTCGAAGCGGTCGGCCCCGAGCGCCTGCAGGGTGCGCGCGATCTTGCGGGCCACCGTCTCCGGGGAGCCGATGGCGTAGGCGCCGGCGGGCGCGACCATCTGGCGGAACTGGCTCTCGGTGATCGGGCGTCCGCCGCGCTCGGCGAAGATCCGGGAGAAGTACGGGCCGATGTACGGCCAGGCCTCGGCCACGGCCTGCTCGTCGGTCTCGGCGACGTGCCCCGGCATGTGCACGCCGATCCGCTGCAGGGGGTTGCCGAGCTCGTCCAGCGCCCGCCGGTAGAGATCCGTGAATTGGGCGAAGGACTGGGGCGAGCCGCCGATGATCGCGAGCATCAGGGGCAGGCCGTGCTGCGCCGTACGGATCACGGACTGCGGCGAGCCGCCGACGGCGATCCAGGCCTTGAGCAGTCCGTCCTCCACGTGCGGGAACACCTCGGCGTCGGACAGGGGCGCGCGGGTGCTCCCGGACCACGTGACGGGCTGCTGCGCGCGCGCCCGCATGAACAGCTCGAGCTTTTCCTCGAAGAGGACCTCGTAGTCGCCCAGGTCGTAGCCGAACAGGGGGAACGACTCGATGAACGACCCGCGGCCGAGGATGGCCTCTGCGCGCCCGCCCGAGATCGCGTCGAGGGTCGCGAAGCGCTGGAACACCCGGATCGGGTCCTCCGACGACAGCACCGTGACGGCGGTGCCCACGTGGATGCGCTCGGTCTGGGCGGCGATCGCCGTCGCGACGGTGTCAGGCGCGGAGACGGCGAAGTCGGCGCGGTGGTGCTCGCCGATCCCGATGAAGTCGAGTCCGACCTGGTCTGCGAGCACACCCTGCGCAACCACCTCGCGGATGGTCTGCGCGTGGGTGCTCAGGTCGCCGTCGGGGGCTGTCGAGACGTCGCCGAAGGTGTCGAGGCCGAGCTGCAGGGGGAAGGGGGAGGCGGTGGGCATCGGGCTGCTCCGTCATGTCGTCGCACTTGGTCGTTGACCGTTCAACGATCTCAACGGGAGGGTATTCCCCCGGCCCTCACGGCCAGACCTGAGCGCGCCTACCGGCTGACGGCGCGCAGCGCCTGGTCCAGGTCCCGCCAGAGGTCCTCGACGTCCTCGATGCCGACGCTGAGCCGCAGGAGATCCTCGGGGACGGTGAGCGACTCGGTCGTGAACCGGCGGCGGCGCTCGAGGGTGGACTCGACGCCGCCCAGGCTGGTGGCCGGCACCCAGAGGCGGACTGCCGCGACGACGGCGTCTGCTGCCGCGAGCCCGCCGTGCGGGCGCACGCCGATGATCGACCCGAATCCGTCCATGAGGCGCGCGGCACGCTCGTGCCCGGGGTCGGTCGGCAGCCCGGGGTGCCGGACCTCCGCGACGCCGGGGTGCGCGGCGAGCCGCCGTGCCAGCTCAAGCGCGGTCGCCTGAGACTGCCGCACGCGCAGCGCGAGCGTCCGGAGCCCTCGCAGCGCGAGCCAGACCTCGAACGGCCCTGCGATCGCCCCGTGCAGCGTCCGGTACGCGCGCACGGCGGCCACGAGCGACTCGTCGTTGCCCACCACGATGCCGAGCACGACGTCGGAGTGCCCGGCCAGGTACTTCGTCACCGAGTGCACGACGAGGTCCGCGCCGAGGTCGAGCGGTCGCTGGCCCAGCGGCGTCGCGAAGGTGTTGTCGACCACGACGAGCGCGCCGGCCTCGTGCGCCGCGGCGATCAGCGCCGGGAGGTCCGCGACCTCGAGCATGGGGTTGGTGGGGGACTCGACCCAGAGCAGCCGCGCGCCGGAGAGCGCCGCGACGACGGCGTCGGTGTCGGCGACGTCGACGCGCCGGACCTCGACGCCGTAGCGCGCCGCCATGTCGTCGAGCAGCCCGAGCGTCACCTGGTAGGCGTGCCGGGGGACGACGACGGCGTCGCCCGGGCGCACGCTCGACAGCGCTGCGGCGATGGCCGCCATCCCGGAGGAGAACACCACGCCGTGGGCCGCGTGCTCGAGCCCTGCGACGGCCTCCTCGAACGGTTCCCACGTCTCCGTGCCCGCTCGCGCATACAGCTTCTCCGGCCCGGGGACGCCCTGGGAGACGTACGTCGACGTCAGGACGACGGGCGCGTTGACCGGACCGCCCTGGACGCGTGCCGGCCGACCGCTGACCACGGCCAGGGTGTCGGGTGAGAAGGGTGCGCCTGCGGTGTCGTGACCAGCCATGCGGTGACGATACGACACGCTCCCGACAGGGCGCGGGGCCCGTCTCGCGGTCGAGATGGCCGGGTCGCCATGCTCCGGTAGTGTCGGGCGCGATGAACACGCACCTGCGTCTCGTGACGACCGACTCCGACCCGCGTCCCGCAGGGACCCGCACCCGCGTGGTGCTGCTCTTCGGCGGGCGTTCGGGGGAGCACGCGATCTCCTGCGCGACCGCCGCGGGCGTGCTGCGCGCGATCGACCGCGACAAGTACGACGTGATCCCCGTCGGCATCACCCCGCAGGGCCGGTGGGTGCTGGCCGCAGACGACGCCGAACGCTGGGACATCGACGCCCGGCACATGCCGGAGGTCCCTGCGGGAGCGGGCGAGGTCATCCTCTCCTACGCCGCCGGCGACCAGAGCCTGCGGGTGCTCGAGCCCGGCGCGGTGCCTGCCGTCCTGGGCGACGTCGACGTCGTCTTCCCGCTGCTGCACGGTCCCTTCGGCGAGGACGGCACCCTGCAGGGGCTGCTCGAGATGGCCGACGTCCGCTACGTCGGCGCCGGCGTGCTCTCCTCCGCCGTGAGCATGGACAAGCACTTCATGAAGCTCGTGCTCGCCGGGCAGGGTCTGCCCATCGCGCCGTACACCGTAATCCGGCCGGGTGAGTGGGAGCGCGGGCCGCGGGCGTGGACCGCCGCCGTCGAGCACCTGGGGCTCCCGGTCTTCGTGAAGCCCGCGCGGGCGGGGTCCAGCCTCGGCATCACGCGCGTCGACGACCTCGCGGACCTCGCCGCGGCCGTGACCGAGGCCCGCCGGCACGACCCCAAGGTGATCGTCGAGCAGGGCGTCGTCGGGCGCGAGATCGAGTGCGCCGTGCTTGGTGCGCCTACGGGCGGCACGCCGCGCGCCTCGCTCCCCGGGGAGATCGTCGTCGAGGACGACGCGCATGCCTTCTACGACTTCGAGGCCAAGTACCTCGACGAGGCCTCCGTGACGCTGTCGTGCCCGGCCGACCTTCCGCCGGAGCTCGTCGCCGAGATCCAGGCGGTGGCCGTGCGCACGTTCGAGGCCGTGGCCTGCGAGGGTCTCGCCCGCGTGGATGTCTTCGTGACCACCGACGGGCAGGTGGTGGTCAACGAGATCAACACGATGCCCGGCTTCACGCCGTTCTCGATGTACCCGCGCATGTGGGCGGCGTCGGGGCTCGAGTACCCGGAGCTGATCGACGAGCTCATCCAGCTGGCCCTCGCGCGTCCGACCGGGCTGCGCTAGGGGTTCAGGGCAGGCTGTGCGTCAGTAGCACTGCCGGTCCTGCTCGGCCAGCACGACTGCCGGGTTCAGGTCCACCACCGGAGCTGTCGGCACGTCGGGCGGCACCCGGACCTCGACCGCGGGGTTGCGACCGTAGGTCGTGAAGATCCAGTCCTCGGTCTCGCCCTCCTGCCGGACCACCCAGTCGACCGCGGTGCCGGATGCCGTGGTGATCGTCTGGCACTGGTCGGTCGTCGGCCCGAGCGCAGGAACCCCGCAGCGCAAGGTGATCGCGCGCTGGGGCTCGCCCCACGCCGTCGTCGCCTGGCTGTCGGTGTCGAGGCGGGGCAGCCCGCCGAGCTCCTCCGGCGTGGCGAGCACCACGGCCGCGCAGGTGGGGTCCGTGGCGTTCTCACCGGGCGGGACGCTGATCGTGGGTGCGCACGCGGCGAGCAGCGGGCCACCGACGAGCGCGGCGACGGTCGCGACGCGCACGGGGTGGCGGGGGCGGCGTGGCATGACGCCGGGGGGAGGCTGGGCGGGCACGACGCCCACGGTACCGCGATCAGCGCACGCACCCGTTAGCGTGGCGGCGTGACCAGTGCCACCCCCCGCGTCCGCGATCTCAGCGAGTCCGAGCTGCTCGCGCAGATCTTTCCCCAGCTCCCTCGCGGCGGAGCGACGATCCTCGGGCCCGGGGACGACTGCGCGATCGTGCGGGCACCCGACGGTCGCGTCGTGATCTCGACGGACGTGCTGGTCGAGGGGCGGCACTTCCGGCGCGACTGGTCCCAGGGGTACGACGTCGGCTGGCGTGCGGCGATGGCGAATCTCGCGGACATCGCCGCGATGGGCGCCGTCCCGACGAGCGTCGTCGTGGCGCTCGTCGTGCCGGGGGACCTTGAGGCCGCGTGGGTCGTCGACCTCGCGCGAGGGCTCGGCGACGCCTGCGGGACGTACGACGTCGGGGTGGTCGGGGGAGACCTCAGCGGCGGGGATACCGTCGTCGTCAGCGTGACGGTGCACGGGGACCTCGAGGGGCGCGCCCCGGTGCCGCGCTCCGGCGCTCGGCCGGGCGACGTCGTCGCGCACGCTGGCGTCCGGGGCTGGTCCGCGGCGGGCCTCGCGCTCCTGTCGGCCGGTGCCGCAACGGACGCCCCCTCAGCCCTGCTCGCAGGCTTCCTCCGCCCAGACCCGCCGGTGCGGGCCGGGCGGGCGGCCGGCGTGGCGGGCGCGACGGCGATGCTGGACGTGTCTGACGGTCTGGTCCTCGACGCGGGACGGATCGCCCAGGCGAGCGACGTCGTCGTCGACCTGTCGCTGGGAGCGCTGGGGGACGACGTCGCTCAGCTCGCCGACGCCGCCGCGCGGGTGGGAGCCGATGCCGCCACGTGGGTGCTCACGGGCGGGGAGGACCACGGCATGCTCGCGACGTTCCCCGCGGACGTCGCGCTGCCCGTGCCGTTCCGGGCGATCGGCGCGGTCCGGCGGTCAGACGACGAGGTGCGTGCCGGGACCGTCCTCGTGGACGGCCAGCCCTGGCACGGCGCCGCGGGGTGGGATCACTTCGCCCGCAGGTAGCGGACCTCCACGAGGTAGGTGTCGCCGTACTCCTCCATGCGCTCGACCCCGTCCGGCGCGAAGCCGTGGCGGCGGTAGAAGCGCTGGGCGCGGTCGTTGTCACCGAGCACCCACAGGGACAGCGATGCGCCGTCCGGGACCTCGGCGAGGGAGTGCCGCATGAGGTCCCTTGCGACGCCGCGGCCCCAGGCCTCAGGGTCGAGGTACATGGCGTAGATCTCGAGGTCGCCGGGCTCGGCGTCCTCGTCGCGCCGGGGGCCGAGCGTCGCGAAGCCGACCGTGCGGGAGTCCACGACAGCGAGCCACGTCGTGATCTCGCCGCGGGCCAGGGCGCGCTCCCAGAGCGCGCGGCGTTCCTCGGCGTCGAGTGCCGCCAGGTAGTCGGCCGGGACGATCCCCGCGTAGGCCTCGCGCCAGGACGCGACGTGGACCTGCGCGATGTCGGCCGCGTCGGCGACGGTGGCGGTGCGGATCGTGACGTCCTCAAGATCGACCATGGCCTCAGCCTGCCATCAAAAAAGTCATGCGCCAACCCGCCACGGGTAAAGATATGGCCACGGCACCCGCCGCGTCGCGCCCGGCTACCTGGCGCCTCAGCACGCGGCGCCTCAGCACCCGGCGCCTCAGCGCCCGGCGCCTCAGCTCGCGAGTCCGATAGTTCGGCCTCCGGTCCGATAGGAGGCACTGTCGGTGTCGAGGCGCAACTATCGGACTCGACGGGGGAGCGGGGGGGGCAGCGGGGTGGGGACAGCAGAAGGGCCCGCGGATCCTGAGATCCACGGGCCCTTCTGGTGAGAGCGTCAGACGTTGCGCGTGACCTTGCCGGCCTTGAGGCACGAGGTGCACACGTTGAGGCGCTTGGGGGCGCCACCGACGATGGCACGCACGCGCTGGATGTTCGGGTTCCAGCGGCGCTTGGTGCGCACGTGCGAGTGCGAGATGGAGTGCCCGAAGCTCGGGCCCTTGGCGCAGACGTCGCAGTTGGCAGCCACTGTCTTCTCCTGAATGTCTGGTGCACGCCGCAGAACGCGACGAAGATGATGGTCGGTCACGGAGGGCGGCTGTCCCAGGTCCGGAAGATCTCCGACCCGCAGGGCGCCTGCAGCACCGTGGTGCCCAGCAGGACTGGGCAACCTCGATAGAGTACCTGATGGTCCGCTCCGGACCCAAATGATCGGCACCGGACCGCCAGCGTCAGTGGCCACGACGATGATAGTGGGGTGAACCTCCTCGTGACCGAGACGCAGCTCGACCACCCGACGGTGCGCCGCTGGGCGAGCCTCGCCGTCCGCGCGCTCGAGGAGTCCCGCGGCCGGCTCGACGCCGCGAACGTCTTCCCGGTCGCGGACTCGGACACGGGCACGAACCTCCTGCTCACGCTGCGCGGAGGCCTCGTTGAGCTCGACGCCGCCTCCGGACCGGCCCCCCTCGAGACGCTCGCCCGCGGCGCCCTGGTCTCGGCTCGGGGCAACTCCGGGATCATCCTGAGCGAGTTCCTGCGCGGGCTGTCGTCGTGCCTCGCGGACCCGGCCGCCGCGCTCGCCCCGCGCGCCCTGGCGGACGCGATCGTGTGCGGCGCGACCAGCGCGAACGACGCCGTCGCGTCGCCGGTCGAGGGCACGATCCTCACCGCAGCCCGCTCCGCCGGGCAGGCGGCCCTCACGGCCGCGGAGGCCGGCGACGTCGCGGCCGTGCTGGACGCCGCCTGCGCCGGCTCTCGCGGCGCGCTCGCCCGCAGCGCCGAGGACCTGGGCGTCCTCGCGAGCGCCGGGGTGCTCGACGCCGGCGCGTACGGTTTCACCCTCGTGCTCGAGAGCCTGCGTGAGGCCCTGGTCGGCGTAGCGCGCCCCCTGGAGATGCCCGAGCTGGGCACCGCGGGGCCCACGGACCACGCCCACGACCCCACGGCCGCGGCATGCTCCGGCCACACCGGCGAGTCGCACGGGAGCAACGGGCTCGACGGCGACGTCGAGGTCATGTTCGTCATGCACGACGACCGCCCCGGTGACCCCGGCGGTGTGCTGCGCGCGCGCCTGAGCGAGGTCGGCGGTTCCGTCGTCGTCGTGGGCGGGGACGGCACCTGGCAGGCGCACGTGCACACCGACGACCCGGCCGCGGCTGTCGCGGTGGCTCCCGGTGCGTCGCTGCGGCAGGTCTGCGTCCGCCACCTCGTCGCCCAGGTCACGGGCGAGGCGACGCTGCGGGGCGTGGTCGCCGGGGTCGTGAGCCCTGGTCTGCTGCTCGAGGTCGCGCGCACCGGCGCGGTCGTCCTGCACCGCACGGACGGGCCGTGGGACGCGACCGAGTTCGCGCGGGTCGTCGAGGACACCGGGTCGGGGAAGGTCGCCGTGCTCGTGCGGCCCGACGCCGTCCCCGCGGTCGCGCGGGCGCAGGAGGTCCTGGGGGCCGACGTCGTCACGCTCGACGCCGTGGCCGTCACCTCGGACCTCGAGGTGGTGCTGGCGCTGACGGCCGCCGTCGAGGGCGGCGCGGCGTCCGCAGCGGCCGGGGACCTCATGCGGGCGGCGCTCGAGCGCTCGTGGACGATTACGACCACGGCCGACGACGCCTCGCACGCCCTTGCGGCGGCCGAGCCGGCCCAGGCGCCCGAGCTCGTCCTCGCCCTGTGGGACCAGGACGTCGCCGACGCCGTCCGCACGGACCTGCAGGCCGCCGCCCACGAGCGGTGGCCCGCGGCCGAGGTCGTGCACCTGGACTCCGGCGTCCCCGGCCACGGCGCCACCGTGGGGCTCACGTGGTGACGCCCGCGCTGCCGGTCGCCCCCGACGCAGGTCCGGGGCCGGGCATGGACGAGCCGCTCAAGCGGATCCTGGGCGCGCGGACCGCGACGTCGCTCGCCAAGCTCGGGCTCGAGACCACGGGCGACCTGCTGCGGCACTACCCGCGCCGGTACGCCGAGCCGGGCACGATGACCGACCTGGCGAGCCTCGTCGTCGGCGAGCACGTCACCGTGATGGCGCGCGTGGCGAGCGCGACCGTGCGCAGCATGCGCTCGCGGGGCGGCGCGATGATGCAGGCGGTCGTGACCGACGACGTGCACCGGCTCAACCTGACCTTCTTCAGCAAGGGTCCGGGTGCCCTGCGCGTCCACGAGGACCGGCTGCGCCCCGGCGCGGTCGGCCTGTTCACGGGGACCGTGGGGGAGTACCGGGGCGAGCGGCAGCTCACCCACCCCGACTACGTGCTGGTGGGTGCGGACGCCGACAACGAGGCCGCCGCGCTCACGGAGGCGTCGCGCCCCGTGCCGATCTACCCGGCGTCGGCCGCCGTCCCGACGTGGCGCATCCAGCGCGCCGTCCGCACCGTTCTGGACCCGTTGACCGAGGAGCAGGTCCCGGACCCGGTCCCGGCCGAGATCCTCGGGCGGCACCGCTACCCGTCGCTGCTGCGGGCGCTGCGGCTGGTGCACCTGCCCTTCACGACGTCGGAGGCGCACCAGGGTCTCGCGCGGCTGCGGTACGAGGAGGCGCTCGTCCTGCAGACCGAGCTGGCGCGCCGCCGCGCCGAGGTCGCCGCGCTGCACACGACCGCCCGCCCGGCGCGGCCCGGGGGGCTGCTCGAGGCCTTCGACGCGCGGCTGCCCTTCACGCTCACCGCCGGGCAGCAGGAGGTGGGCGAGCAGCTCGCCGGCGACCTCGCGCAGAGCCGCCCGATGCAGCGCCTGCTCCAGGGCGACGTCGGCTCTGGCAAGACGATCGTGGCGCTGCGCGCGATGCTGCAGGTCGTCGACGCCGGCGGGCAGGCCGTGATCCTGGCGCCGACGGAGGTCCTCGCCGCCCAGCACCACCGGACCATCCGGGCGCTGCTCGGGCCGCTGGCCGAGGCCGGGACCCTCATGGGTGAGGCGGGCGCGACCCGCGTGGCGCTGCTCACCGGGTCGCTCGGCGCACGTGCCCGCAAGGAGGCGCTGCTCGAGGCCGCGAGCGGCCAGGCGGGGATCGTCGTCGGCACCCACGCGCTGCTCGGCGAGCACGTGCAGTTCGCGGACCTCGGGCTGATCGTCGTCGACGAGCAGCACCGGTTCGGCGTCGAGCAGCGCGACGCCCTGCGCGGGCGGGCGCAGACGACCCCGCACATGCTCGTCATGACCGCGACGCCGATCCCGCGCACGGTGGCGATGACGCTGTTCGGCGATCTCGAGATCTCCGAGCTCGCCGGGCTCCCCGACGGCCGCGCCGGCGTCGCCACCCACGTGGTGCCCGCGGGGCGCCCCGCCTGGGTCGGGCGCATCTGGCAGCGCGTGCGCGAGGAGGTCGAGGCGGGCAACCGGGTGTACGTCGTGTGCCCGCGCATCGACAGCGACGACGCCGCGGGGGACGACGTCCTGGACGACGACGGGCTCCTGCTCGACGACGACGCCACGGGCGGCCCGGGCGACGCGGCGGGCAGGCCGGCAGGGGGCGGCCCCGCGCGGCCCCCGCTGAGCGCGGTCACGGAGGTCGCCGAGCAGCTGCGCGCGATGCCCGCCCTCGACGGCGTCCGGATCGCCACCCTGCACGGGCGCCTCGGGCCCGCCGAGAAGGAGCAGGCCATGGCGGACCTCGCGTCGGGCGCCGCGCCGGTCCTCGTGGCGACCACCGTCGTCGAGGTCGGCGTCGACGTCCCCGAGGCGACGCTCATGGTGATCCTCGACGCCGACCGCTTCGGCATCTCCCAGCTGCACCAGCTGCGCGGCCGCGTCGGGCGCGGGTCCCGCCCCGGGACCTGCCTGCTCGTCTCGCACGCGGAGCCCGGCACCGACGCGTTCGAGCGCGTGGAGCGGCTCGCGTCGACCACCGACGGCTTCGAGCTCGCCCGCCTCGACCTCGAGCTCCGGCGCGAGGGCGACGTCCTGGGCGCCGCCCAGTCCGGCAAGGCCAGCTCGCTGCGCCTGCTCCGGGTGGTGCGCGACGCGGACCTCATCGCGCGCGCCCGCCAGGACGCCGAGGCCCTCGTCGCCGCGGACCCCGCGCTCGCGGCGTGGCCGGGGCTGGCGGCCGCGATCGAGGACCGGCTGCGCGACGACAGCAAGGAGTTCATCGACCGGTCCTGAGGTCCCGCGCCGCTAGGCTGGGCGCGTGACCAGGATCGTTGCCGGGACCGCCGGCGGGCGCACGCTCGCCGTGCCGCCGCGCGGGACGCGCCCCACGAGCGAGCGCGTCCGCGAGGCGATCTTCTCCCGGCTCGACCACTACGACGTCGTCCAGGGCGCCGTCGTGCTCGACCTGTTCGCCGGGTCCGGAGCCCTCGGGCTCGAGGCCGCGAGCCGCGGGGCGGCGGCCGTGACGCTCGTCGACACGGCCCGCGGCGCCGTCGAGGTGTGCCGGCGCAACGTCGAGTCCCTGGGCGTGAGCGGCGTCCGCGTCGTCACCGACCGCGCCGAGCGGTTCGTCGCCACCCTCCCGCTCGTTCCGTGGGACCTCGTGTTCATCGACCCGCCGTACGACCTCCCGGAGGTCGCCGTCGACGGGCTGCTGGCCGCGCTCGCGGAGCCCGGGGCGGTCGCGGACGGGGCCGTCGTCGTCGTCGAACGCTCGAAGCGCAGCACCCCGCCCACGCTGCCGGTCGGGTGGGAGACGCTCGCGCACAAGGACTACGGCGAGACGAGCGTCTGGTACGTGGGCCCGGAGCTCGACGAGCCCGCCTGACCCGCGCCCCGGGCCCCGGTGGACTACCGTGAGGGCGTGAGCCTCGCCGTCTTCCCGGGATCGTTCGACCCCTTCACGCTCGGACACCTCGACGTCACGCGACGCGCGGCCCGGCTCTTCGAGACCGTCGTGATCGGCGTCGCCGTGAACTCCTCGAAGAAGCCGCTGCTCGACGTCGCCGCGCGGCTCGAGCTCGCCCGCGCGGCCACCGCGGAGCTCACCGGCGTCCGGGTCGAGCCGGTGCCCGGCCTCCTCGTCGACTTCTGCCGCAACGCGGGCGCCGACGCGATCGTCAAGGGCCTGCGCGGCGGCGCGGACTTCGACGCCGAGACCCCCATGGCGCTGATGAACCGGCACCTCGCCGGCGTCGAGACCGTCTTCGTGATCGGCGACCCCGCCCTCGCGCACATCGCCTCGTCCCTGGTCAAGGACGTCGCCCGGTTCGGCGGCACCATCGACGACCTTGTCCCGGCCGGCGTGGCCGACCGGGTCCACGCGGCGCTGACCACCGCCCCCACGCAAGGAGGAGCACCCCGATGAGCCACCCCCAGCAGCCCGAGCACGCGACGCTCCCCGCGCTGCTCGACGCGCTCGACGACGTGATCGTGCGCGCACGGCCCATGCCGATGTCGGCGTCGGTGCTCGTGAACAAGCCCGAGGCGCTCGAGCTGATCGACCAGATGCGCGAGGCCATGCCCGCCCAGCTGTCCCAGGCCGACGAGTACCTCACCGACGCCGACCAGCGGCTCGCCGACGCCGAGGCGCAGGCCGAGCAGATCATCGCCCAGGCCCGGGAGCGCGCGGCCCAGCTGGTCGCCGCCGAGCAGATCGTGCGCCAGGCCGAGGCGCGCGCCCGCGAGATCGTCCAGCAGGGCCAGCGGGAGGCCGACGAGCTGCGCTCCGAGGCCGACGACTACTGCGACCGCCGGCTCGCCGAGTTCGAGATCGACCTGGGCAAGGTCGTCGCGCAGGTGCAGGCCGGGCGGGCCAAGCTCGCCGACCGGCTGGCCGAGCGCGACGACTGACCCGGGGCCCGCGGCCGCGGCCCGAGCCGCGCGACGTGTCGGGCGCCCGCCGTACCATGGGACTTCCTGCGGCTGACGCCGCACCCGATGGAAGGTGTGACCTGCGTTGAAGAATGAAGACCAGCGCGTCCTCGATCCGCGCGAGCCGCTGGTCGTCGACGTGCACGACCTCTCCCGCCGCCCCGGCTCGATGCGCGAGCTCGACCTCGACGTCGCCGCCCCGGCGGACCTCGGCACGGTCGTCATCGGCGTGCCGCAGGGGTCGCCGCTCGAGCTCGACCTGCGCCTGGAGTCCGTCATGGAGGGCGTCCTGGTCTCGGGCAACGTCCACGCCGAGCTCGTGGGCGAGTGCGCGCGCTGCCTCGAGCCCGTGACCGACGAGCTCGACGTCACGCTCACCGAGCTGTACGTCTACCCCGAGCGCGCGAAGTCCGCGCAGGAGGTCGGCGACGACGAGGAGGCCGAGGAGGTCCACGAGCTCGTGGGCGAGCTGCTCGACCTCGAGCCCGCCCTGCGGGACACGATCGTGATGGCGCTGCCCTTCCGTCCGCTGTGCACCCCGGACTGCCAGGGCCTGTGCTCGGAGTGCGGCGTGCGCCTGAGCGACCCGGGCAACGAGGACCACCACCACGAGATCCTCGACCCGCGCTGGAACGCCCTCAAGGCACTGACCGGCGAGGAGTCGCCGGAGCAGGAGTCGTGACGCAGCCCGCTGAGCTCCTCGAGACCCTCGGCGTCGACCTGGACCCGGAGACCCTCGTCCTCGCGCTGACGCACCGCAGCTTCGCGCACGAGGCCGGGGGCATCCCGACCAACGAGCGCCTGGAGTTCCTGGGCGACGCCGTGCTGGGCGTGATCGTCACCGAGGCCCTGTACCGGCGCCACCCCGAGCTGCCCGAGGGCGAGCTCGCGAAGATGCGCTCGGCCACGGTCTCCCAGCGCGCGCTCTCCGAGGTCGCACGCACGCTGGGCCTGGGGCAGTACATCCTGCTCGGCAAGGGGGAGCTGCGCACCGGCGGCGCGAGCAAGGACTCGATCTTGTCGGACACCGTCGAGGCGCTCATCGGCGCGGTGTACCTGAGCCACGGCCTCGAGCGGACCCGGGAGCTGGTGCACAGCCTCGTCGACCCGCTGCTGTCCAACGCCGCGGACCTGGGCGCCGGCCTCGACTGGAAGACGAGCCTCCAGGAGGCCTCGACGGCCGGCGGCCTCGGCGTGCCGGTGTACGAGAGCCAGGGCGAGGGCCCCGACCACGCGCGGCACTTCACCGCCCAGGTGCTCCTCGACGGCGTCGTGCGCGGCACGGGGACGGGCACCGCGAAGAAGCACGCGGAGCAGCAGGCGGCCAAGGCTGCCTATGCCTGGGTCAGGGACGCGGGTGCCGGAGCTTCCTGAGGTCGAGACCGTCCGTGACGGCCTCGCCCGGCACGTCCTCGGGGCCCGCGTCGCTGACGTCACGGTGCTCCGCGACTACAGCGTGCGCCGCCACGAGGGCGGTCCGGTGGACTTCGCCGCCCGCCTGCGCGGCGCCGTCCTGGTCGCCGCGGCGCGCCGGGGCAAGTACCTGTGGCTCGAGCTCGACCACCCGGGCGAGGCGCTGCTCGCCCACCTCGGCATGAGCGGGCAGCTGCTGGTCTCCGACCCGGCCGCGGACCCCGGCGCCCCCGACCACCGGCACCTGCGCGTCCGTCTCGACCTCGTCATGCCCGACGGCGCCCCGCGCCGCCTGGACTTCGTCGACCAGCGGACCTTCGGGTACCTCGCCGTCGTCGGCACCGTGCCCACGCCCGACGGCGCCCCGGGCGGGTCCGGCTCGCTGCGCGCAGAGGTGCCCGACGGCGTCGCGCACGTCGGGCGCGACCTGCTGGACCCGGCGCTCGACGTCGACGCCGTGGTGCGGGCCGTCCGGTCGCGGCGCAGCGGGATCAAGCGCGCGCTGCTCGACCAGACGCTCACGTCGGGCGTCGGGAACATCTACGCCGACGAGGCGCTGTGGCGGGCGCAGGTGCACTACGACCGGCGCTGCGACGCCCTGCGGCCGCCTCAGGTGCGGGCCGTGCTCGACGCCGCGCGGACGGTCATGACCGAGGCGCTCGCCGTCGGCGGGACGAGCTTCGACGCGCTCTACGTCAACGTGAACGGCGAGTCCGGGTACTTCGCGCGTGGCCTGAACGCCTACGGGCGCGCGGGGCAGCCGTGCGCGCGCTGCGGCGCCGAGATCGTGCGCGAGGTGTTCATGAACCGGTCGTCGTACCTGTGCCCGGTGTGCCAGCCGCGTCCGCGCGCGCGGCGCTCACCGCGGGCCGGAACCGCCGCCGGTTAGCATGAGCCTCATGCGTGCGACGACTGAGAGCTCTGGGCCCATCACCGTCATGATCGTCGACGACCACGAGGTCGTCCGGCGGGGGATCGCGGAGGTGGTCGACCGGTCCGAGAACCTGAACGTCGTCGCCGAGGCAGGTTCGGTGGCGGAGGGCCTGCGCCGTGCCGCGCTCGTCCAGCCCCAGGTGATCCTCGTGGACCTGCAGCTGCCCGACGGCACGGGCATCGACCTGATCCGCCAGCTCAAGGCCGCCGGGGCGACCAGCCGCCCGATCATCCTCACGTCGTTCGACGACGACCGTGCGCTCGCCGAGGCGCTCGACGCCGGCGCGGCCGCATACCTGCTCAAGAGCGTGCGCGGCGCGGAGATCTCCGACGTCATCCACGCCGTCGCCGCGGGCCGCGTGCTGCTCGACGAGCGCACCGTCACGCGCCGCCGCGCCGAGCACGAGGACCCCACCGCGGACCTCACGCCGAGCGAGCTGCGCGTGGTGGACCTCATCGCCGAAGGTCTGTCCAACCGCGAGATCGCCGAGCGTCTGAGCGTCGCCGAGAAGACGGTCAAGAACCACATCACGTCGCTCCTGGCGAAGATGGGCCTGCAGCGCCGGACCCAGGTGGCCGCGTGGGCCGCGGGCCGCAAGAACCGCGAGTGGTCGAGCGAGGGCCGCTGAGCATGAGCGAGACGACCACCGCCCCGCTCGCCCAGGCCGTCGCCGGCCTCATGGAGCAGGGGCTGCGCGAGCTTGCCGACCTGGTCGCGATCCCATCGATCGCCGACCCCCGCCAGGTGCCGCCCGAGCGCTGTGTCGAGGCCGCGACGTGGGTGCGCGACGCCTTCCGCGACGCGGGCGTGCCGGACACCGAGCTCGTCGAGACCCCCGACGGCACCTACGCCGTGATCGGCCACCGGCCGGGCCCGCAGGGCGCGCCGACGGTCCTGCTGTACGCGCACTACGACGTCCAGCCGCCCCTGGACGAAGCCGCCTGGACCACGCCGCCGTTCGAGCTCACCGAGCGCGACGGCCGCCTCTACGGGCGCGGCGCTGCGGACTGCAAGGGCAACATCATCGCGCACCTCACCGCGCTGCGGGCCCTGCGGGAGGTCGCCAAGATCGACGGCTTCCCGGTCGGGATCCGCGTGGTGATCGAGGGCTCCGAGGAGCAGGGCACCGGCGGGCTCGAGCACTACCTGCTGGCCCACCCCGACGACCTCCCGGTCGACGTCGTCCTCGTGGCCGACGCCGGCAACGTGGCGCTCGGCCAGCCGACGCTGACGGTCTCGCTGCGCGGCTCCGCCGACGTCGAGGTCGAGGTCGCGACCCTGCGCGGCGCGGTGCACTCGGGCCAGTACGGCGGCGCGGCGCCCGACCCGGTCGCGGCGCTCATCGCCATGCTCGCGTCCCTGCGCGGCCCTGACGGCGTCCTGACGATCGACGGTCTCGACGCTACCGGCACCTGGGACGGGGTCGACTACGACGCGGACACCTTCCGCGAGGACGCCGGGCTGCTCGACGGTGTCGAGATCACCGGCTCGGCGCGCGTCAGCGACGCGCTGTGGGCCCGCCCGGCACTGACGGTCACGGGCTTCGACGTGCCCAACGTCGTCGGTGCCGTCAACGCGGTGCAGCCGCGCGCGGCGGCCCGGCTCAACCTGCGCGTGCCGCCGGGCATGGACTCCGCCGAGGTGCAGGACCTGCTCGTCGCGCACCTCGAGTCGCACGTCCCGTGGGGCGCGCACCTGACGATCACGCGCGACACTCCGGGCGGACCGTTCCGCGCCCGCACCGATGGTCCGGCCTTCGCCGTGCTCAGCCAGGCGCTGGCCGACGCGTTCGCCGCGGACGTCACCGTGACGAGCGGCCAGGGCGGCTCGATCCCGCTGTGCAACGTGTTCCAGCAGGTCAACCCGGACGCCGAGATCGTGCTCATGGGTGCCGAGGAGCCGGCGTCGAACATCCACGCGCCCAACGAGAGCGTGCACCCGGCGGAGATCGAGCGCCTCGCGGTCGGCGAGGCTCTCTTCCTCCAGCGCCTGGGCGCCCAGGCCTAGCGCCTGAGCTCCCAGGCCTAGCGCCCGCTACGGGATCGGCGCCGTCCAGGTGACGGTCGTGCCCCGGCCCGAGGCGTTCGGCTCGAGCGCGAAGGTGCCGCCGTGCTGGCGGGCGCGCGACGCGAGGTTCCCGGTGCCCGAGCGGCGGCCGGAGAGCTGGTCGAGCCCGACGCCGTCGTCGGTCACCTCGACCGTGACCTCGCCCGGGTAGCTGACCCCGGGCAGGGTGTCGGTGCGCACGGTCTGGACCACGACGCACACCTGCACGGACGTCGCGTGCGCGTGCCGGGCGGCGTTGGCCAGGCCCTCGCGCACGACCGCCACGACGTCGTCGGACAGCGGGGGCACGATGAAGTCGTCGGCGACGGACTCGTCGGGGGCGATCTCGCCCTCGGCGAGGTCGGATCCCAGGACGTGCCCGTCGATCGTCACGACCAGGGACGGGGCGAAGCCGAGGCCGGTGCGGGCCAGCGACGCCTCGCGCCGCAGCCGCTCCACGAGGCCCGTCGCGGCGTCGGGGTCGCGCAGGGCGTGCACGATCGCGCGGATCTGCCGGACGGTCGAGTCGACGTTGTCGAGCGCCTCGTCGACGACGCCGATGAGCTCCGTGGGGTCGACGCCGCGCGACGCGCGCCGCTTGATGGTCTCGAGCTGCATGCCGGTGGCGAAGAGCTGCTGGATGGCGAGGTCGTGCAGGTCCCGCGCGATGCGCTCGCGCTCGCCGGTGAGCTCGGCGGCGGCCTGCGCCTGGCGCGCGGTGGCGAGCACCATGGCGATCGCGGCCTGGGCGGCGAAGGTCTCGGCGGTGGCGAGGTCGGTCTCGTCGAACGGCTGCCCGCCGATCTTGCGCAGCAGCACGAGGACGCCGACGGGCTGGTCCGCGCTGCCCATCGGGGCGTACAAGGCGGGGCCGAACCGGCGCATCTCTTCCACGCGGATGCCGGGCGCGGACGCGAGGTCGAGCAGCATGCCCCACCCGGAGCTGAGCGTCGTCCCAGCGATCCCGTCGGGCGGCACCTCGAGCCCGATGATGTCGGACGCCGACCATCCCTCGGCGAGCTCGAAGAACAGACGACCGCCGACGCCGGGGAGCACGAGCGCGGCCGTGTCGGCGCAGGCGATGCGCCGGGACGTCGAGACGATCTGCTCGAGCACCTCCTCCTCGTCCTGGTCGCCGGACAGCAGGATCGTGGTGAGCTCCTGGCCGGCGCGCAGCCACTGCTCGCGGCGCGCGGCGAGCTCGTAGAGCTGGGCGTTGCGGATGGCGACGCCCGCGGCGGCGGCGAGGGTCTCGACGATGCCGCGGTCGCGGGTGCTGAACCCCCCGGCCTTCTCCGCGAGGTACAGGTAGCCGTAGACCTCGGAGCCGATCCTGATGGCCGTGCCGAGGAACCCGTGCATGGGTGGGTGCCCCTCGGGGAAGCCCTCGTAGGCCTCGTCCGCCATGAGGTCGTCCAGGACGAGCGTGCCGTGGTGGGGGATGGTGCGGAGCACGCCGTGCGCGCCGGGCGGGTGCGCCATCGCGGCGACCTGCTCGGGCGTCACGCCCACCTGGACGAACGTCGTCGAGACGCCGTGGCGGTTGAGCACGTTGATCGCGGCGTACGGGGCTCCGCTGACGCGTGCGCAGGTCTCCACGAACGTCTTGAGGAGGTCCGGCAGGTCCAGGTTGCTGGCGAGCTGGAGGACGGACTCGAGCACCGACTCACCGGCCTCGAGGGTGGGCGGGTAGATGCGCGGGCGCGCCTCGTCCTTGCTCATGACTGCCTTCCGTTCACCGTCGGCTGCGCTGCTCACGCTGCCAGGCTTCACGGTACGACGCGTCCGTGTCCAGCAGGTGCACGTGCGTGCCGCGCGCCGTCACGCGGGCGGGGGCGCCGGGGGCACGCCGAGCGAGCACGATGACCTCGTCGGCGTGCTCGAGGCCGGACAGCCGGTGGGTGGCGACGACGACGCCGCGACCCGCGCGGGCGAGCGCGGGGACGAGCTCGGTCATGAACGCGTCGGCGGCCTCCGCGTCGAGATGCTCGGCGGGCTCGTCGATGCCGAGCAGGGGGGCGTCGGCGAGCAGCGCTCGGGCGACCAGGAGCCGACGTCGTTCCCCGCCCGAGACCGTCGCCGCGTCGAGGTCGGTGTCGAGCCCGTCGGGCAGGCCCGCGAGCCACGCGCCGAGGCCGACGTCGTCGAGCGTGCGCGTGGCCTCCTCGGGCGTCACGGTGCCGCGCGCGACGCGCAGGTTCTCGAGGATCGTGGTGCGGAACAGGTGGGCGTCCTCGGTGGTGAGCACGAGCGGCGAGGTGGACGCGTCGGTGCCGCTGGTGACCGTGCCCGCGAGGGGCGGGACGAGCCCGGCGAGGGTCATGAGCGCGGTGGTCTTCCCGATCCCGCTGGGTCCCACGAGCGCCACGACCCGCCCGGCGGCGAGCTCGAGATCGAGCCCCTCCACCACGACGGCCCCCGGCCCCCACCCGCACGCGACACCCTCGGCCGCGACGAACGCGCCCGACCTCTCCGATCGAGTGCCCTGCATCTGCGAGCGGCACGCCGGCGATGCTGTGGCGGGGTCGGGGGGTGGGGTTGCCGCGTCGAGGAGGGTCATGATCCTGGTCGCCGCGGCGCGGGAGCGGAGGAGCTGGGTCGCCGCCGCCGGGAGGACGGTCGTCGCCTCGAACGCGGCCAGGGGAGTGAGCACGACGACGGCGAGCGCGACCGGCGAGAGCGTCCCCGCCGTCACGGCCGGCACCCCGAGCAGCACCGCGCCGAGCACCGCGACGCCGACGGCCAGGTTCGCCAGGGCCGCGGCGACCGCGAGGGGACGGGCGGCGTCGTCGGCGGTGCGCACGAGGGCCGCGTCGGTGGCGCGCAGGTCCGCGGTGCGCTCGGGCATGCGGCCAGCGACCACGAGCTGCGGGCTGTCCTCGAGGATCTCGAGCGCGATCGCGGACATCCGCGCCCGTGCCTCGCTGGTGCGCACCTCGACGTCGCGGCTGCCCCGCTGCGCGAGAACGGGGGCGACGACGCCCGCGAGCACGAGGCACGCGGCGAGCAGCACACCGGCCGACGGCAGCAGGGCGGTCTCGAGCACGACGGCGCCCAGGCTCACCACCAGCGCCACCCCGGCCGGGATGAGCGAGCGCACGACCACGTCGCCCACGTGGTCCACGTCCTGCCCGACGCGCGCGAGGAGGTCCCCGCGGCGCAGCGGCGCGACCGCGGCGAGCCGCCCCTGCGCGAGCGCGAGGTACATGTGCTCGCGCAGCCGGGCCATACCGCGCAGCGCGACCGAGTGCGACGTCAGCCGCTCGAGGTACCGGAACACCCCGCGCGAGATCCCGAACGCGCGCACCGACACCACCGCGACGGACAGCGTCAGCACGGGAGGCATCTGCGACGCGCGCGCGATCAGCCAGGCCGAGACGGCGGCGAGGCCGAGCGCGCTGCCCAGGGTCGCGGCGCCCAGCAGCACGGCGGCCACCGTCCGGCCCCACGGCACGTCGAGCCGGCCGACGGCGCGCCACAGCGGGTCCGTGCGGAGCCGCTCGCGCAGGGCGCTCATGCGCCGACCTCCGCGGTGCGCAGCGTGGTGTTCTGCGGCGCGGGGTCAGCGTCGTCGACGATGGACGCCGAGCGCACCTCGAGAACGTGGTCCGCCGCGGCGAGCAGCGCCTCGCGGTGGGCGACGACGACGACGGCGCAGCCGCGCTCGCGCAGCGCCGTGATGGCGGCCAGGACCTGGTCTGCGGACAGGGAGTCGAGGTGCGCGGTCGGCTCGTCGAGGACGACCAGCGGGCGGTCGACGACGAGGGCACGCGTCAGGGCGATGCGCTGGCGCTGCCCGAGGCTCAGGCCGTGCCCGCCCTGCCCGATGCGGGTCGACCACCCGTCGGCCAGCTCCGCCACGACGTCGTCGAGCCCCGTGAGCGCGGCGGCCCGCAGGACCGCGGGGGACGGCACCTCCGCGCCGGCGGGCGACGCCTCCCGGTCGAGCACGGCGTCGAGGATCGTCCCGGGGGAGAGGTGCGCCCGCTGCGGCACCCAGGCGACGTGGCGGTGCCAGAGGTCCGCGGGCACCTGGGCGAGGTCCTGCTCGGGCAGGGGAGCGCCGTCGTCGGCCCGGTCGGTGAAGGACACGAGGACGCGCCCTGCGTCCGGGGCGAGCAGGCCGAGCATCGCGAGGACGGCGGTGGTCTTGCCGGCGCCGTTCGGCCCGGCGAGCGCGGTGACGGCGCCCGCGCGCACGACGCCGCTGAGCCCGGCCGGTGCCCACACGTCGCGTCCCGGCGCCCGCACGGACACGCCCTCGAACCGCACGGACACCCGCGTCCCGACCTCGCGCCCGGAGCCCTCGCGCGAACCGGCAGCCGGCGACGGCACCGCCGGGGCGCCGTCGAGAACCTCGAAGGCCTGGTTCGCCGCGGCGATGCCGTCCGTCGAGGCGTGGAAGTGCAGGCCCACCTGGCGCAGCGGCAGGTACACCTCGGGCGCCATGATCAGCACGGCGAGCCCGGTGAACAGGTCCATGTGGCCGTAGACCATCCGCAGCCCGATCCCCACGGCGACCACCGCGACCGACAGCGTCGTCAGCAGCTCGAGCACCATGCCGGACAGGAACGCCACGCGCAGGGTGCCCATGGTGGCGCGCCGGTGCGCCTCGCCGAGCTCTCGCACGCGCGCGCCGGGACCGCGCTCGCGGCCGAACGCGCGCAGCGTCGGGATGCCCGCGACGAGGTCCAGCACCTGGGCGGACAGCCGCTGCATGGTCACCAGACGCCGCTCGGACACGCCCTGCGTGAGCCGCCCGACGAGGATCATGAACATCGGCACCAGCGGGATGGTCACACCGATGATCACCCCGGACACCCACTCGAAGCCGCCGACGACGAGCAGCGTCGCGGGCGTGAGCAGCGCCGCGAGCAGCAGCTGGGGCACGTAGCGGACGAAGTACGGCTCGAGGTCGTCGAGCCCCCGGGTCACCAGGGTGACGGTCGAGGCGCCGCGCCCGTCGGCGAGCCACCGCGGCCCGCGCGCGACCGCGGCGTCGACCACCTGGCCGCGCAGGTCCGCGATCACGCGGGACGCCGCGCGGTGGGCGTAGCGCTCCTGCACCCACACCACGAGCGCCCGCACGACGACGACGGCGGCCAGCGCAGCGACGAGCCCGGCCGAGTCGGCGAGCGGGCGGCCGTCGGTGATCGTCGGGGCGAGGATGGCGGCGAGCAGCACCGCCTGGCCAACGACCAGCGCCGTCGTCGCGACGCCCGTGGCTGCCGTCAGGACGACGTAGCGGCGGGCGGCACGGGCGTAGCGCAGCAGGCGCGGGTCGAGCGGCTTCACGACTTGGTGGATCCGACCTCGAACGCGTCGTGCAGCGCGGTGCGGACCTTGCGCAGGCTCAGGCCGTGGGGTGCCGGGATGTCCTCGACGCTGAGGCGCCGCCGGAAGACCCAGAACGTCCACGTCTGGTAGACGAGCACCACGGGCACCAGGAACGCGGCGACCCAGGTCATCACCGTGAGCGTGTAGGCCGTCGACGACGCGTTGGTGATCGTCAGCGAGTTGGCTGGGTCCACCGCGGGCATGACGTCGGGGTACATCGAGCCGAAGATCAGCACGACGGCCGCGAGGATCGCCGCGACCGACGCCACGAACGCGCGCAGCTCCTTGCCCTGCGACGTCCGCAGCACGACGACGCCGAGCGCGACGGCGGCGACGACGACTGCCGCCCAGGTCCATGCGACGGAGTACGCGAGCTGCGCCCAGATCGCCCACACGGCGGCGACGGCGGCGCTGCCGATCGACAGCTTGAGCGCCAGCGCGCGGGCACGCACGCGGACGTCGCCGTCGGTCTTGAGCGCGAGGAACACGGCGCCGTGCGTGAGGAACAGGCCGAGGGTGACCAGGCCACCCAGCAGCGCGAACGGGCTGAGCAGGGAGAAGAACCCGCCGGTGAAGATGTGGTCCGCGTCGAGCTCGACGCCGCGCACGAGGTTGGCGAACGCCACGCCCCACAGGATCGCGGGCACCCAGGACCCGACGATGATGCCGCGGTCGGCCCAGGCGGCCCAGCGGGGGTCGTCGATCTTGCCGCGGTACTCGAAGCTCACGCCGCGCACGATCAGCGCGAGCAGGATCAGCAGCAGCGGCAGGTAGAAGCCGGAGAACAGGCTCGCGTACCACTCGGGGAACGCGGCGAACGTCGCGCCTCCCGCAGTGATCAGCCACACCTCGTTGCCGTCCCACACGGGCCCGATCGTGTTGATCAGGACGCGACGCTCTGTGTCCGTGCGCCCGAGGACCGGCAGGAGCATGCCGACGCCGAAGTCGAAGCCCTCGAGGACGAGGTAGCCGGCCCAGAGCACGGCGATGAGCACGAACCAGAGGATCTGGAGTTCCATGTGCACGTCTCTTTTCTGTGCGGGTCAGCGGGTCAGTACGCGAAGGACAGGGGGGCGTCGCCGCCGTCGGCGTTGGCCTCCGGGGACTCGTCACGCACCGAGGTGGGCACGCCCTCGATGGCGTAGCGGTGCATGAGCTTGCCCCACACGACGGCCAGCACGCCGTAGAGCAGCGTGAACGCGATCATCGAGGTCAGGACCATCGCGGGGCTGACGTTCGTGGAGATGCCGCGCCAGGTCATCATCCAGACGCCGTCGACGCCGGACGGGTTCGGGTTGGGCGCCACGACCCACGGCTGGCGGCCGACCTCGGTGAAGATCCACCCGAACGCGGACGCGAGAAACGGGGTGGGGATCGCGATGAGGGCGAGGCGGGAGAACCACACGTTGTCGCTGACCTTGCCCCGGCGCGTGAGCCAGAGCGCGACGAGGGCGAGCGCGGCCGAGCCGGCGCCGAACCCGATCATCAGGCGGAAGCTCCAGTAGGTGATGGCGAGGTTCGGGATGTAGTCGAGCTCCTCGCCGGTCTCGGGGTTCGTGGCGCCGAACTTCTCGGCGTACTCCTCCTGGAGCTGCTCGGTGCCCTTGACGGTCGAGTCGAACCGGTTGTCGGCCAGGAACGACGTCAGGCCGGGCAGGGAGATCAGGTGCTTGACGCTCGCGCAGTCGCCGGTGAGGTCACCCACGGTGAGGATCGAGAACGACGCCCCGGTCTCCGTCTCGCACAGTGCCTCGGCGGCGGCCATCTTGGGCGGCTGCTGCTCGAACATGAGCTGGGCCTGCCAGTGGCCGGTGAACGCGACGCCCACGCCCGCGACGAGCATGGTCACGGTGCCGAGGACGACGGCGGGCCGGTAGACGTTGCGGGCGAGCTCGATGTTCTCGGGCTTCTTGGAGCGCACCAGGCGGACCATCCACCAGGCGGCGATGCCTGCCACGAACGTCCCGGCCGTGACGAATGCCGCGGTGACGGTGTGGGGGAACGCCGCGAGGAGCGTCGAGTTGCTGAGCACGGCCCAGATGTCGACGAGCTCCGCGCGCCCGGTCTCCTCGTTGTAGATCGTGCCGACCGGGTGCTGCATCCAGGAGTTCGCCGCCAGGATGAAGTAGGCGGAGATGTTCACGGCGATCGCGACGGCCCAGATGCACGCGAGGTGCACCTTCTTGCTGATGCGGTCCCAGCCGAAGATCCACACGCCCAGGAACGTCGACTCGATGAAGAACGCGGCGAGCGCCTCCATGGCCAGGGGCGCGCCGAACACGTCGCCGACGAACCGCGAGTACTCGCTCCAGTTCATGCCGAACTGGAACTCCTGCACGATCCCGGTCACGACGCCGATCGCGAAGTTGATCAGCATGAGCTTGCCGAAGAACTTGGTCAGGCGCAGCCAGCGTTCGTTGCCGGTGCGCACCCAGGCGGTCTGCATGATCGCGACGAGGGGCGCGAGCCCGATCGTCAGGGGGACGAAGATGAAGTGGTAGACGGTCACGATCGCGAACTGCCACCGAGCAAGGTCCAGGACGTCCACAAGTTGCTCCACGGGTCGCGGGCCGGGCAGCGCTTGCTGACGCGCTGTCGTGTCACCTCCGAACCTATGAAGGCGGGACCTACGGCCCCCGGGACCTTGGTCCCTGCGCTGCGGGCGGCGCGAGTGACCTGAAGCACGTCGCTTCCCACGCCGATCGGGGCTGCTGTGCGATACTCGGCTCAGCGAGCGGTCCCCACACCGGACCATCGCGATCGTGCTCGAGAGCCAGCGGTGACGCGGCCGGAGCGCCGCCGTCGGCAGAGTGCCGGTAGAGCGAGCGCCCGCGCGGCCCGCCTGGCCCCCCGAACCGAACCAGACGACTTCCGTCGCCGCAGCGAAGACTCGCAGCGAGCGACGACTACCAGCCCACGGGGCCCGCACGGTGTGGGGCGGGACCAGGGCACAGGAGCACCCCGCGTGAATTCCGACAGCACCACCGCATCCGACAACGCCGCGCAGCCCGTCAAGAAGGTCCGCCGCCGCGTCGTCCGCACCGCTGGCACCCCGGCCGCCGCCGACACCGCCGCCGTCACTCCCGCCGCCGAGCCGCTCACGACGTCGGCGCCGCAGTCCTCCGACCGGCCGACGCTCGACGTCATGGCCGAGCTCGCGTCGACCGCGCCGCCCCAGCGCCAGCGTTCCGCGACGCGACCGGCGAAGGCGCCCGAGGCGCTCGACATCGAGCTGCCCGAGCGCACGGCCGCCGAGCGTCCCCCGCGCAAGCGCGCCCCGCGCCCCGCCAAGGGGAGCGCCGCGCCCGAGCAGTCGGCAGACCAGTCCACCGGTGCGCAGGCCAGCGACGCGCAGGCCAGCACCGAGCAGAGCGCGCCGTCCGTCACCGAGCAGCAGGAGCCGACGACGGCGCCCGCCGCCAAGCGTCCCTCCCGTTCGCGCCGCGCCACCAAGCCCGCGGGCGAGGGTGTCGCGGCCGAGGCCGCTGCACCCGAGCAGGCCGCACCCGAGCAGGCCTCCGCACCGGAGCAGGCGGCCGACGCCGAGCCCGCCCCCGAGCGCGCGCCGCGGCAGCGTCGCAGCCGCGCCAAGGCGACCAACGCCGACCAGCTGACCCTCGAGGCCGCAGCTGCCGACGCCGAGACGCCCGCGGAGGCCCCGGCCGCCGACGACGCCCCGCAGGGTCGCCGCCGTGGACGCGCCTCCGCGAAGGCCGCGCCCGACGCCGCTCCCGAGGCGGACGCCGCCGCGCAGCCCGAGGCCGCCGAGCGTCCCGCGCGGTCCCGCCGCTCGCGGGGCTCCCGCGGCGCCGGCGCCCCCGAGGCTGCCGCGACCGACGAGGCCCCGGCCCAGACGAGCGAGCTGGCCGCCACGGACCCGACCACCACCACGAACGCCGACGACGAGGCTCCCGCCGAGCGCCGGCCCTCGCGCTCCCGCGGCGGACGTTCGCGCAAGGCCGCCGGCCCCGCGAGCGACACGGACACGACCGACGCCACGACCGACGCCGCGGCGGAGGCGCCCGCCGAGGACGCTGCGGAGGCCGCACAGAGCCGCCCCGCCTCCGGTGCCGTGCTCTTCCAGGCGCCCGAGACCACCCCGCGCCGCACGCGCCGCCGCGTCTCGGCCGCCGCCGGCCCGCCCGAGGCCCTCGTCCCCGCCCTGGTCGAGACCGCCGCCGACGAGGACGCCGAGCTCGAGGAAAACGAGGACGACAACCTCGACCCCGACGTCGAGCACACGGACGCGAGCGCGGCGGACGGCAACGACTCCGCGGACGAGGACGACAGCGACAACGACAACGACGACGAGCAGGGTTCCGCGCCGCGCCGTCGCCGCCGCCGTGGTGGCCGTGGCCGCCGCAGCCGCAGCCAGTCCGACTCGTCGGGCGACTCGCAGGACGACGTGGACGACGCCGAGGACGACGGCAACGTCCGCCGCAACGGTCGCAACGACCGCGCCGAGCGCAACGACGACTCCGCCGACGAGGACACGGACGCGTCGGACAACGCCGAGGGCGCAGACAACGGTGAGGACGACGACGAGGGCTCGAGCCGTCGTCGGCGCCGTCGCCGCCGTGGCTCGCGCAGCGAGTCCGACGCCCCCCGCGCGTCGTCGTCGGGCCGCACCCGCGCGCCGTCGGACGAGGTGACCGCGCTCAAGGGCTCCACGCGTCTCGAGGCCAAGCGCCAGCGCCGGCGCGAGGGCCGCGACGCCGGGCGTCGCCGCTCGATCATCACCGAGGCCGAGTTCCTGGCCCGTCGGGAGTCCGTCGAGCGCTCGATGGTCGTGCGTGAGGCGGACGGTCGCACGCAGATCGCCGTGCTCGAGGACGGCGTGCTCGTCGAGCACTACGTCTCCCAGCAGGAGCAGGCCTCGATGGCCGGCAACGTCTACCTCGGTCGCGTGCAGAACGTGCTGCCGAGCATGGAGGCCGCGTTCATCGACGTCGGCAAGGGCCGCAACGCCGTGCTGTACGCCGGTGAGGTCAACTGGGACGCCGCCGGCCTCGAGGGCCAGCCGCGCCGCATCGAGCAGGCGCTCAAGTCCGGCGACTCCGTGCTCGTGCAGGTCACCAAGGATCCGATCGGGCACAAGGGCGCGCGCCTCACGTCGCAGATCACCCTCGCCGGTCGCTACCTGGTGTACGTGCCGGGCGGCGGCATGACCGGAATCTCCCGCAAGCTCCCGGACACCGAGCGCTCGCGCCTGAAGAAGATCCTGCGCGAGCTCGTGCCGGACACCGCCGGCGTCATCGTCCGCACGGCCGCCGAGGGGGCCAGCGAGGACGAGCTTCGCGCCGACATCGCCCGCCTCCAGGGCCAGTGGGAGAAGATCGAGAAGAAGGCCAAGACGGCGTCCGCGCCCGCCCTGCTGCAGGGTGAGCCGGACCTCGCGATCCGCGTCGTCCGCGACATCTTCAACGACGACTTCTCCTCCCTGGTGATCTCCGGCGACAGCGCCTGGGACGAGATCTCCGGCTACGTCGGCCAGCTCGCCCCGGACCTCGCCGAGCGCGTGACCAAGTGGACGGGCACGAACGACGTGTTCGCCGAGCACCGCGTCGACGAGCAGCTTGCCAAGGGCATGGACCGCAAGGTCTGGCTGCCCTCCGGCGGCTCGCTCGTGATCGACCGGACCGAGGCCATGACGGTCGTGGACGTCAACACGGGCAAGTTCACCGGCTCCGGTGGCACGCTCGAGGAGACGGTCACCCGCAACAACATCGAGGCGGCCGAGGAGATCGTGCGTCAGCTCCGGCTGCGCGACATCGGCGGCATCATCGTCATCGACTTCATCGACATGGTGCTCGAGTCCAACCGTGACCTCGTGCTGCGCCGTCTGGTGGAGTGCCTGGGCCGGGACCGCACCAAGCACCAGGTCGCCGAGGTCACCTCGCTCGGCCTCGTGCAGATGACCCGCAAGCGCGTAGGCCAGGGCCTCGTCGAGGCGTTCAGCTCCACCTGCGAGCACTGCAACGGTCGCGGGTTCATCGTGCACACCGAGCCGAACGAGCGCCCGGCGGGCAACGGTGGCGGCCAGCAGCAGTCGGCGCCCAAGGCCGGCGGCGACGAGAAGCGCTCGCGCCGCAAGCGTGGGGGAGCCAAGGACGAGGTCCCGGCGAACGTGCCGGTCGTCCCCGTGCTGCCCGAGGCCCGCGAGGCCGTCAAGGCCACGCTCGCCACGATCGCCGCGGCTGCGGCGCACGCCCACGAGCACGACGAGCACCCGGCCGCGGCGACGCCGTCGGCCGAGTCCGTCGCGGAGGCCAGCGAGGCCGGCGCAGCCGACCCGAAGAACTCGGCCCTCGTGATCGACGTGCTCGCCGAGCTCAAGCGCCACGAGGAGGAGAAGGCGGAGTCGGCTGACGCTGCGCCTGAGGCTCAGGGGGCTCCCGCCGAGGCTGCTCCTGCTGAGGCTGCTCCTGAGGCTGAGCCCAAGAAGGCGCCGCGACGGAGCACCCGCGCCGCGGGGTCCCGCGGGCGCACCACCCGCGCTGCGGGCACCACGGCCGCGCCGGCCGAGGTGCCCGTCCCGGCAGCCGACGCTCCCACGTCCGACGCTCCCGCGGCTGCGGGCCAGGAGGCAGGCGACGCTGGCGCCGGTGCGGAGGCCGCTCAGGCGGCTCGATTTCCGGCCGACACCAGCGGCAGCGCCGAGTCCGGTTCCGCCGGCTCCGCCGGAGCCGGAGCGTCCGAGCCTGTGGTCGAGGCTGGTGCGTCGAACCCGCAGGACTGACGAGTCATGAGCACCGTCGTCGGCCCGCCCGGAGCGCCCTTGCGCCCTTGGCGGGCCGACGACGTCTCTCCCTACCGGGAGTGGCTCCGGCCGCACCACGACTGGCACCGCTGGGACGGCCCGTACTTCGCGCGCCCGACGGACGCCGAGGCCGACGCGGCCGCGGCCACGCTCGAGCGGGCGATCGCCGAGCACGGGGGACTGCCGCCGTCGGAGGACGGCCTGCCGCCGCGCCGCCTGGTGATCGCCGACGCCGTCACGGACGCCCTGGTGGGCACCGTGTCCTGGCACTGGGAGTCCCGCGAGACCGACTGGGCGCGCATGGGCGTCACCGTGTTCGACCCGGACCAGCGCGGGCGCGGCGTCGGGCGCGCGGCACTGGCCGCCTGGACCTCGTACCTGTTCGCGCACACCGACTGGGTGCGGCTGGACTACTCCACGTGGTCGGGGAACGCCGCGATGGTGCGGGTCGGGCAGGTGCTCGGCTTCGCCGAGGAGGCGCGCTTCCGCCAGGCACGCGTGGTCGACGGCGTCCGGTACGACTCGGTCGTCATGGGCGTGCTCCGCGACGAGTGGCTCGCGCGCCCGGTGTGAGGTGCCGCACGCCCACGGCCGGCCGGCGCGTCGCGGGCGGGGCGTCGGGTAGAGTGGGGCATCATCGTGCCTCGGTGCCCCTCGTGCGGGCGCTTGCGCGGGGTGGGTGTGGCTCGGCCGGTCATTTGACCGCCTGCCGTGCGCCCCGTAACCTTGATCGTCGGCGCGAAAAGTGTTGTGCCGGTTCCCGTGTGCTCCTGGAGCGATCAAGTCCAGTGATGAGCACGCCGTGAAGACCTAGAGAGATGAGCAGCAACGTGGTGTACGCGATCGTCAAGGCTGGTGGCCGCCAGGAGAAGGTTTCCGTGGGTGACGTCGTCGTCGTCGACCGTCTCTCCGGCGGCGCCGGCGAGTCTGTCCAGCTGCCTGCCCTCCTGCTTGTGGACGGGGAGAAGGTGACCACCGACGCTGCGGCGCTCGCGAAGGTCACCGTCACCGCGGAGATCGTTCGGGACGAGAAGGGCCCGAAGATCGAGATCCTCAAGTACAAGAACAAGACTGGCTACCGGGTCCGCAAGGGTCACCGTCAGCAGCTGACCCGCCTCAAGGTCACCGGCATCAAGTGATGCCTCGCGGCGCCGGCGACGGCGTCGTTCGAGATTCCCCCACTTTTCGCACGCGATAGAGAAACAGGTTCCGTCATGGCACACAAGAAGGGTGCGAGCTCCTCTCGCAACGGTCGCGACTCCAACGCCCAGCGCCTCGGCGTCAAGCGCTTCGGTGGCCAGGTCGTCAAGGCCGGCGAGATCATCGTTCGCCAGCGCGGCACGCACTTCCACCCGGGTGAGGGTGTCGGCCGCGGCAAGGACGACACGCTGTTCGCTCTCGTCGCCGGTGCCGTCCAGTTCGGTACCCGTCGTAACCGCAAGGTCATCGACATCGTCGAGGCAGTCTGACCTCGTCACACGCTGAGAAGGGGCGCGCCGGTCACGGTGCGCCCCTTTCGCATTGCTTGCATGATCCCCGTAGGACCCCGCGCGACCCGTAGCACCGCAGAAGGAGCAACACCATGGCCACGTTCGTCGACCGCGTCGTCCTGCACGCCGCAGGTGGGGACGGCGGCAACGGCTGCGCCTCGATCCGCCGCGAGAAGTTCAAGCCTCTCGCCGGTCCCGACGGCGGCACCGGCGGTGACGGCGGCAGCGTCATCCTCGTCGTCGACCCGCAGGTCACGACGCTCCTCGAGTTCCACCACTCCCCGCACCGTCGCGCGGACCGTGGCGGCATGGGCATGGGCGACTACCGCCAGGGCGCCACGGGCGAGGACCTGATCCTCCGCGTGCCCGACGGCACCGTGGTGAAGTCGCCCGAGGGCGAGGTCCTCGCGGACCTCGTGGGCGACGGCGCGCAGTACGTCATCGCGCAGGGTGGCCGCGGCGGCCTCGGCAACTGGGCGATCGCGTCCGCCAAGCGCAAGGCCCCCGGGTTCGCCCTGCTGGGCGAGCCGGGCGACCTGGCCGACGTCGTCCTCGAGCTCAAGACGATCGCCGACGTCGCGCTCGTGGGCTACCCGAGCGCCGGCAAGTCCTCGCTGATCGCCGCGATCTCCGCCGCGCGCCCCAAGATCGCCGACTACCCGTTCACGACGCTCGTGCCGAACCTCGGCGTCGTGCAGGCGGGCTCGACCCGCTACACGGTCGCCGACGTCCCCGGGCTGATCCCGGGCGCGAGCGAGGGCAAGGGCCTCGGGCTCGAGTTCCTGCGGCACATCGAGCGCTGCGCCGTGCTGGTGCACGTGCTGGACTGCGCGACCCTCGAGCCGGACCGCGACCCGATCTCCGACCTCGAGGTCATCGAGGCCGAGCTCGCCGCGTACGCCGGTGACCTCGACGTCGACGGCACGCGCATCCCGCTCAACGAGCGTCCCCGCATCGTCGTGCTGAACAAGATCGACGTGCCCGAGGCCCGCGAGCTCGCCGAGATGGTCCGCCCCGACCTCGAGGCCCGCGGCCTGCAGGTGCTCGAGATCTCGACCGCGAGCCACGAGGGCCTGCGCCCGCTGACGTTCGCGCTTGCCGAGCACGTCGAGAAGGCCCGGGCCGCGGCCGCCGAGCCTAGCAAGCAGCGCGTGATCATCCGGCCCAAGGCCGTCGACGACCGCGGCTTCACCGTCACCCGCAAGCAGGAGGGCGAGCGCGAGTACTTCCAGATCCGCGGCGCCAAGCCGGAGCGCTGGGTGCGCCAGACAGACTTCACCAACGACGAGGCCGTCGGCTACCTCGCGGACCGCCTCGCGCTGATCGGCATCGAGGAGGCCCTGTTCAAGGCCGGTGCGATCGCCGGGGCCGAGGTCGTCATCGGCGACGGCCCGCGCGCGGTCGTCTTCGACTGGGAGCCCACGCTCATGACCGGCTCGGAGCTGCTCACCGGCCCGCGTGGCACGGACCTGCGCCTGGACGACTCGAGCCGCAAGACCCGCAACCAGAAGCGCGAGCACTACAAGGACCGCATGGACGCCAAGGCCGACGCGCGGGCCGAGCTGTGGACCGAGCGCGAGGCCGGGATCTGGACGGACGACGACCCCTCGACGTCCTGAGTGACACCATGGGCGCGTGACTGCTGAAGCTACGCGCGCCGACGTTGCCCGGGCGGCGCGCGTCGTCGTGAAGATCGGTTCGTCCTCGCTCACGGGCGCGGACGGCCGGCTCGACCTCGACGCGCTGCACGCCCTGGTGAAGGTCGTCGCGGAGCGCTGGGCGGCGGGCACGCAGGTGGTGCTCGTGACGTCGGGTGCGATCGCCGCGGCGATCACCCCGCTCGGGCTGAGCGGGCGGCCGACGGACGTCGCGACCGCGCAGGCCGCCGCCTCGGTGGGCCAGGGGCTGCTGATCGCCCGGTACACCGAGGCGTTCGGGTACCACGGCCTGCGCGTCGGGCAGGTGCTGCTCACCGCGGAGGACACCGTGCGGCGCGGGAGGTACCGCAACGCTCAGCGCGCGCTCGAGCGGCTGCTGGAGCTCGGCGTCGTGCCGATCATCAACGAGAACGACGCCGTCACGACCGACGAGATCCGGTTCGGCGACAACGACCGGCTCGCGGCGCTGGTCTCGCACCTGGGGCGCGCCGACGCACTCGTGCTGCTGACCGACGTCGACGGCCTGTACGACGGACCGCCCAGCCGGCCCGGCGCGCGCCGCATCGACGAGGTCCGCAAGGCCGACGACCTCGCGGGCATCGAGGTCACGAGCCGCGGCAGCAGCGTCGGCACCGGCGGCATGGTCACCAAGCTCGAGTCCGTGCGCATCGCCACGAGCTCGGGCATCCCCGTGGTGCTGACCAACGCGGCCGCGGCAGGGGCGGCGCTCACGGGGGAGCGGACGGGCACCTTCTTCGCGCCCTACGGCCGACGCCGCACCGCCCGACACCTGTGGCTCGCCCACGCGGCGGACGCCCAGGGCCGGATCGTGGTGGACGACGGCGCCGCGGCGGCGTTGCGCGGCGGGCGCGCGTCGCTGCTCGCGGCTGGCATCACGGGCGTCGAGGGCGACTTCAGCTCCGGGGACGTCGTGGACATCGTCGACCACGGGGGAGCGGTGCTCGCCCGCGGACTGGTCGCGTTCGACGCCACCGAGCTGCCGAGCCTGCTGGGCCGCACGACGGCGGAACTACGCGAGGCGTTCGGCGAGGGCTACGACCGGATGGTCGTGCACCGCGACGACCTCGTGGTGGTCCGCTCGCGGGCGTAAACCGTGCTGCACGCGTGGCCGTTCTGTTCACGACGGCGCCGCTCGGCCCGGCCTACGCTCGGGCCATGGGACTGAGACTCGGATTCATCGGCATCGTCACCCGCGACATGGCGGCCTCGCTCGCGTTCTACCGCGCGCTCGGCGTCATGATTACCGAGGGGCAGGACGACGCCCCCCACGTGGACGCGTTGCTCGACGACGGCACCGCGCTCGCGTGGGACACCGTCGCCACCATCCAGGGCTTCGACCCCGGCTATGAGCCGCCGACGGGCGGACACAAGATCGCGCTCGCCTTCGACAAGGGGACGCCCGAGCAGGTCGACGCGGCGTTCGCCGAGCTGGTCGGCGCGGGCTACCGCGGGCACGTCGAGCCGTGGGACGCGCACTGGGGGCAGCGCTACGCGACGCTGCTCGACCCCGACGGCAACTCGGTGGACCTCTTCGCGGCGCTGCCCGCGAACTGACGCGGGCTCACGCCGACCACGCGCCGGAACTCGCGCGACAGGTGCGGCTGGTCGGCATACCCGGCCCGTGCAGCGGCGTCAGCGAGCGGGGCGCCCGCACGCAGGAGGGTCTGGGCGCGGTGGGCGCGCTCGAGGCGGACGAGCGTCGCGTAGCCGTAGCCGAACGCGGCCGAGACCTGGCGCCGGAAGGTGCGCTCCGGCCAGCCTCGGTCGCTTGCCACCAGGTGCGCGGGCGTCGCGAGGCGCGCGTGCTGGTGGACGTGCGCAGACCACTCCTGCGCAACGGGCGGGGCGATCGGGCTGGATACCGCGGGCCAGGCGGCCCGGGCGCGCTGCAGGCGTGCGCGCAGACTCGCCGTCCCGCGGCGCCCGAGGACGTCATCGAGGGGCAGCAGCTGGTCGGTGATCTCCGAGAGATCGATCCTCAGCAGTCCCCGCGCGGTGCCCGGCGTGAAGCGGAATCCCAGCGCGCCGGCGCCGTCGTCGGGCAAGGTCGTGAGGGAACGCGTCGAGGGGCCGGCGACCAGGACGTCGTCGCCGCGCAGGATGACGTCGGCGCAGCCGTCGGCGGGGATGAGCGCGCTCGCCGCGCCGCGGGAGCACCAGAGCGTGCCTCCCGGCAGGGGCGTCTCGGCGTACACCGCCTCACTATCGCAGCCCGGTCAAGGCGTCAGACGGCGGTGGCTTACCGCTCGCCGATCGCTGTGGCCTGCGCGCCGCGCAGCACCCACAACACCGCCACGACCCCGGAGCCCGCAGCGGTGCAGCCCACGAAGGCCAGGACGACGCCAGGCCCGCCGACCCCGACGATCACGAGCAGGTGGAAGAGCGTGCCCGTGCTCAGCGCGGTCGCGACCGCGACGCTCGCGGTGATCGCGTCGAGGCATCGCAGCCCGCAGCGGGTGTTGAGCTCGCTCTCGGCGATCAGGGTCAGGAGCCGCCAGACGACGAGCATCGCCACCTGGACGGCGGCGATCGCCGCGATCGCGAGGACCGTGTACGGGGCGGCGAGGTGGGCGACCTCGGGGAACTCGCGGGCTTGTTCCGCCGCGATCGTCGGCATGGCGGCCTGCAGCACGAGCGACCCGAGCAGGAGGAGGAACAGCTCGACGCGGAGCACGAGGACGACGATCGGATGCATCTATCGACTATCGATGCTTTCCTATCGGTAGTCAAGGCTGGACGCCTCGGCGTCGCGCATGGCCACCCTCTGGACCGCCCCTGTGCCCAGGCCGGTCCCGCGGCTAGCCTCGGAGGATGAGCCTCGCACCCACGCGCACCGACCAGCAGGCACAGCCCGACGACGCGGCCACGCCCACCGCCAGCGGCACCCCGGCCGACGGCCCGAGCGCCGACGTCACCGAGGCGGTCCTCGCGATCGCCCGCCGCGCGAAGGTCGCCGCCCGCGCGCTCGCGACCGCGACGCGCGGCACCAAGGACGCCGCCCTGCACGCGCTCGCCGACGCGCTCGTCACCCACGCGGACGAGATCGTCACCGCGAACGCCGACGACGTCGCCCGCGGCCGCGAGAACGGCATGACCGCCGGGCTCCTGGACCGGCTCACGCTCACCCCGGACCGCGTGGGCGCGATCGCCGACGCCCTGCGCGAGCTCGCCAGCCTGCCGGACCCGGTGGGCGAGGTCGTGCGCGGCTCCACGCTGCCCAACGGCCTACGGGTGCGCCAGCTGCGCGTCCCCATGGGCGTCGTCGGCATGATCTACGAGGCGCGGCCCAACGTGACCGTGGACGCCGTCGGGCTCACGCTGAAGTCCGGCAACGCGGTGATCCTGCGCGGCGGCTCGGCAGCGGCGTCGTCCAACCAGGCGATCGTGCGGGTGCTCGGCGAGGCGCTCGTCGCGCAGGGGCTGCCCGCGGACCTGGTGCAGTCGGTCGACGAGTTCGGCCGCGCCGGGGGAGTGGCGCTCATGCGGGCGCGCGGGCTGGTCGACGTGCTCGTGCCGCGCGGCGGGGCGGCGCTCATCCAGACGGTCGTGCGCGAGTCGGTCGTGCCCGTGATCGAGACCGGCGTGGGCAACTGCCACGTGTTCGTCGACGCGTCCGCGGACCCCGCGATGGCCCTCGAGATCGTGCTCAACTCCAAGCTGCACCGCGTCGGCGTCTGCAACGCGGCCGAGACGCTGCTCGTGCACCGCGACATCGCGCCCACCTTCCTGCCGGTCGCCCTGGCCGCCCTGAACGAAGGCGGCGCCGTCCTGCACGGCGACGCGACGTCGTCGGACCTCGCCCCGCAGGGCGTGGACGTGCTGCCCGCGACGGACGCCGACTGGGAGACCGAATACCTCGCGGCCGAGCTCGCCGTGCGCGTGGTCGACTCCCTCGACGAGGCGCTCGAGCACATCCGCACGTGGTCGTCCGGGCACACCGACGCGATCGTCACCCAGCACCTGCCGTCGTCGGAGCGGTTCGTCGCGGAGGTCGACTCGGCCGTGGTGAACGTGAACGCCTCGACGCGGTTCACCGACGGCGGGCAGTTCGGGCTCGGCGCGGAGATCGGCATCTCCACCCAGAAGCTGCACGCCCGCGGGCCCATGGGCCTGGGCGAGCTCACGACGACGAAGTGGGTCGTCACAGGAGAAGGTCAGGTTCGTGCGTGAGGATCGGGTGAAGGTGGGTCGGCGGGCGCGTTCGGGCCTGGCCGGTCACGCGGCTCGTGAGAGACTAGGACGCGCTGCCGGGGGAAGGCGCTGAGCCCTCCGCCCTGGCCGTCAATCGCCAACAACCAGGAGGACGTCGTGCTTGCTGCCACTCTGCTGGCCTCGGAGAAGGTCCAGGTCACCGAGCTCCCGATCGAGCCCCTCGCGTACGGCGGCCTCACGCTCGTCGCGCTACTGGCCCTGCTGGGCGTGACGTACGCCTTCCGCAGCGCGGGCAACCGCCACTGACCTCTGCGTAACCCGCGACCGACTGCTCCCAGGGACGGATGCCTGTGCCTCGACCTCGTATCGGCGTGATGGGTGGGACCTTCGATCCCATCCACCACGGCCACCTGGTCGCCGCCAGCGAGGTCCAGGCGTGGTTCGACCTCGACGAGGTCGTGTTCGTGCCGACGGGGCGCCCAACGTTCAAGCTCGACCAGGACGTCACCGCCGCCGAGCACCGGTACCTGATGACGGTGATCGCCACCGCGTCCAACCCGCGCTTCACCGTGAGCCGCGTGGACGTGGACCGCGACGCCGTCACCTTCACGATCGACACGCTGCGCGACCTGCGGGCCGAGCGCCCCGACGCGGAGCTGTTCTTCATCACCGGCGCCGACGCCATCACGCAGATCCTGACCTGGAAGGATCCGCAAGAACTGTTCAAGTTGGCGCACTTTGTTGCCGTTACACGACCAGGGCATCGTCTGTCGCTCGAGGGGTTGGCGCCGGAGGCCGTGACCGCGGTCGAGATCCCGGCGCTGGCGATCTCCTCGACAGACTGCCGGGCCCGTGCCCGCAAGGGAGAGCCCGTCTGGTACCTGGTGCCGGACGGGGTCGTCCAGTACATCAGCAAGCACCGCCTCTACCGGGATCCTGACGATGAGCACTGAGCACGGCGGCGACGCCGGCACCCGCGACGCCCGCGCCACCCGCACGCAGGCGCTCCCGACGCGACGCTCGCTGCACGCCCGCCCCGAACCCGCCGACCACCGCGCCGACGGCTCGCCGGTCAACGGCGACACCCGGACCGCGACCGAGTCCAACGCCGCGCCCCTGACCCGCCGCCAGCTCCGCGAGCTCGCCCTCGCCCAGGAGCGCGAGATGGAGCGCCTGCACGCCCGCGCTCAGCATGGGAACGCTCCCTCCTCCGCCGGAGGGGCGACGCCGGACCACTCGACGGCGGAGCGTTCTGCCCTCCCCGAGCGTGCCGTGCCGCGTCCGGCCCCGACGGCGCGCGTCGCGTGGACCCCGACGGGCCCGGCGACCTCGACGTCGTCGCCCACGGGTGCCGTCCCGGCCGTGCCGTCGCCCGAGCCCGCCGGCGTCCCGGCGCCGCCGCGCAGCCGGTCCGCCGAGGCTGCCGCCGCCCGCGCCGCCGCGGTGCCGCCGCCCAGCCACGGAGTCGTGCGCTCGAGCGCCGCCGACGCGTGGGCCGCCCGCCGTCAGCAGGCGCCCGTGGTCGCGCCGCCCGCCTCGACGGGTGCGATCCGCAGCGTCGACGCCACCGGCCAGATCACTGCCGCGCGTCCCGTGCGGATGCCCACGGACCAGATCCCCGCGATCGCGCCCGACGACGCGCAGTCGCGCCCGCAGGCTGAGCCGCAGGGCCCGCCGCAGCGCGTCGGCGTCCGCGAGGGGGCCGCCCGCGCGATGTCCGAGGCCCAGCCGCGCGTCTACCCGGGCGGCGCGACGCCGCCGAACCCCGCCGTCCCCGAGGGGCAGCGCACCCCGCTGGCCAGCGCGCCGTGGCCGCAGAGCGCGCCCGGTGCTGCCGGTGCGCTCGGAGCCCCCGCCGCCCCGTCGGGCTGGCGTCCGGACACCGCGCCCGCGCAGCCGGTCGCGCCGCAGCAGCCCGCGCAGCCGGCCCAGCCGGTGAGCTGGAACGCCGGCGGCCAGGCGCAGTGGCCCGCGATTAACCCGCAGGCGCCGTCCGCCCCGAGCGAGCAGCCCACCGAGCTGCACGCCGCCGTCCAGGGCGACGCGGACGAGCCGGACGTTCCGTTCGCGCCCGCGTGGCCGAGGCTCGGCCTGGCCGCCCAGCCCGCGGCGACCAGCCCGGTGCGCGACGTCCCCGAGGACGACGGCACCGACGAGGACGATGCCGAGGAGAGCTGGCTCACCTACACGCCGCTGCAGTACCTGATCCTCGTGGTCGTCGGGCTCGTGCTCGGCGCGATCGTCTGGCAGCTCATGAGCGCTTCCGGCGAGACGGCGGACGCGCTCAGCGCTAGCGTCGCGATCATCGACCTCGTCCGACCCCCCGGGGCCTGACTTCGCGGGCTGGTCCGTCCAGCCCCATGTGTGCCCGGTGCCGCCGGGTTCGCCGTCTATCTGAAGGAGAACCATGCCCGCCACCGAGCGTGCCGAAGAACTGGCCGTCATCGCGGCCCGCGCCGCCGCCGACGTCAAGGCCGAGGAGATCATCGCCCTCGACGTCAGCGAGCAGCTCGCGCTGACCGACGTGTTCCTGATCGCGTCGGGCAAGACCGACCGCCAGGTGATCGCCATCGTCGACGCGATCGACGAGGCCCTGCACAAGGTGGGCGTCAAGACGCTGCGCCGCGAGGGCCAGCAGGAAGCCCACTGGGTGCTGCTCGACTACGGCGACATCGTCGTGCACGTCCAGCAGGCCGAGGACCGCGTGTACTACGCGCTCGAGCGCCTGTGGAAGGACTGCCCCGAGGTCGCACTCCCGGCGGACCTGCACGACCGCGTGACCGAGGACGGCCCTGCCGAGGACGGCGCGGCCGAGCCCACCGCGTGAGCGCCCGCACCCTCGTCCTGCTGCGGCACGGCCGGACCGCGTACAACGCGGCCGGGCGGCTGCAGGGTCAGGTCGACATCCCGCTCGACGACGTCGGGCGCTGGCAGGCCGACGAGTCCGCCCGGGCGCTGCTCACCCGGGAGACCCCGACGCTGATCGTGACGTCCGACCTGGGGCGTGCCGCGGACACTGCGCGCGTGCTGGGCGAGGCCGCCGGCGTGCGCGTGGTCGCCGACGAGCGACTGCGCGAGCGCAGTTTCGGGGCGTGGGAGGGCATGCTGCGCGAGGAGATGCTCGCGGGCTGGCCCGAGGAGTTCGCGGCCTGGCGCAAGGGCGAAGAGCCGACGACGACGGGCGCGGAGACGCGCGCGGCCGTCGGCGTGCGCATGGTCGAGGCCATCGAGGAGCACGTGGCCGGGTTGGACGCGGGGGAGACCCTCGTGGTCGTGTCGCACGGCGCCGCGATCTCGATCGCGATCACCGCGCTGCTCGGGCTCGACCCCGACGGCTGGAAGGGCGTCCAGGGCGCGCACAACGCGCACTGGTCCGTGCTGCAGGCGTCCGGCGCCGGCGCGGTGCCGGCGTGGCGGCTCGCCGCGCACAACATCGGGCCCGACTTCGCGCCCGACCACTGGGCTGCCGGACCGGATTGGCAATCGGCGGCATCCTCCGTCTAGACTTGCGGAGCCCGGTTACGGCCGGGTGGTGATCCGCAAGGATCGCGGGGCTGTGGCGCAGCTGGTAGCGCACCTGCATGGCATGCAGGGGGTCAGGGGTTCGAGTCCCCTCAGCTCCACGTTTTTGAGAGGGACCCTCGGCTTCGGCCGGGGGTTCTTCTCGTTTCCCTTTGGCCCGGTGGGGCGAGTAGTGCTGCTCGGGTCGTGCGGTCAGGGCGTGGCCGCCGATGCCGGCGCCGGGAGGTCTTCGGTGGTTTGGAGCGCGCGGGTGATCTCGATCCATCGGCGCAGAAACTGCGGCTCGTCGAGGCGGCGCCGGCGCATCCACGAGGTGAGTTCGGTGTTGCACTTGCTCGCGTTGCAGGACGCGCACGCGGGTACGACGTTGTCGAGGGTGTAGCGGCCGCCGCGGGAGATCGGAAGGACGCAGTCCTTCTGCAGCGCGACACCATCAGCACCGCAGTAGGCGCAGCAGGCCCAGGCCTCGAGGATGCGGAACCACTGGTCGTTCGTCAGGTCGCTGCCCGAGGCCGCCACGCGCTTGGTGCGCCGGCGGGCGGCGTGGGCGCGGCGGGTCTGGCGGACGGCGGGCATGGGGTGAGGCTAGCAGCGGATGAAGTGCTGGGACGGAAGCATCGGTCGGCCTTCGCGTGATGATTGACCACGTCGGCCGATCATCGTGGCTAGACGACGGGGGACTCGTCGTATCGCAACCCGACGGACGACAGCGCTTCGAGGCGCTGCTCGGCGGCTTCAGTGAGAGCGCGGACTCGGTCACGCGTCTTGATCAGCGCCGGAACATCGGACAGAGTGCGTGACGCGTGCATCAGATCGTTCCGTGCGTCCTGCAGTTTGCCTGCGAGGTGCTTGCTGAAACTGCCACCGTATGCGTTCTGAGCGACCTCGCGGAACTCGGAATCGTTGCCGGCGATCCGTACGAGGTCGTCGACGCTCAGACACGCGAACGTGTCCAGGTACTGGTCCTTCGCAATGAGCTGACGTTTGAGCCTCTCGTAGGTGTCACGGCGCGTCTGGGAGAGGCAGGACACCGCTGAATCCTGGGCGCGCTGATCCGGGTGGAGTTGGCGAAGCAAGTTCGACAGGGCGATCTCGAGAGCAGCGAACTGAAGGTAGAAGTGCGACCTGGCGGCAGCGCTGTTGAGATCTGCCGGGGTGACGAGGCCCGTGACCTCCTGGTGCTCCATGACCAGGAGAAGGGGCTCGTGTTGGAGGAACTCCAGCAAGACGGAAACAGGGGTATTCGCTGTTACCAGGAGTCCAGGCCACAGTGATCGAATGTGATCGCCGACGGCTCCTCGCTTGTTTTCGGCGTTGTCGATGATGCCGACAACCCGCCCGCCTTGTTGAACGGGCGCCGCATCGAATCCCTGGCTCGACATCACCGAGGTCGCCTTGATCATCGGAGTCTCGAGGTTAAAACTCGTGGCTCGGGACAGCGGCGTCTCGATGTGACGCACCTGCACCGCCGAACTGATCTCTCCGAGGCGCACGTCGCGCAGGCCGTGAGCGGGGTTCATGGCGAAGAATCTAAGGCATGAAGTCCAAGTTCGCGGCGCGCGCCGAGAGGCGCAGGTGTCCGCCTCGGTGAGGCGCTCAGCGTTGCCCCTCAAGGAGCTGCGCGAAGGAGCCGATGACAGGACATGGCGACAAGGCTGGTGCTCTCAGCGCTTGGTGACAGGGGGCCTACCGGTGGCTGAACGTCAGATCCGTCTCAAGTACCCGAGCCGCTGCCGACGGTGCCGTGGGCCTCTGGCCGTAGGGGAGCTCGCCACATACAACCCGGCGACGAAGTACGTTGCCTGCATCAGGTGCCCGGGGGAGCAAGCCCGGGCCCGGCCCAGAGACACCCAGCGCTCGCCGTTGAACTGCGCGCATGTGCCGCCGCAGTGGACTCGCGATCCCGCACCGGATCCCGGGGAGCAGTCCTGGCAGCGGCTTGTCGCCTACCACCGGCTCGCACAGCTGCACGCGTCCGCGCACGACCCAGCTCCGATCGGAAGCGATGACTGGCTCGCCTTGCCGGGTGACGACCGAGACGTCGTGATCGGGACCTGCGAGGGGGTCCTGCCAAGCGAACGGACGTGCAGCCACCTGAATGCGACCCCGCCCGACGGCGTCACGCTGCTCGGCTGGCCCGCGCTGATCCTTCCGGCCGCGAACGGGCAGCTCGGGATGGTGCCGCTCTTGGTCACCGGAATCGCGCTGGTCCGTGCGGACGGCGGTACAGCTGCTGCCCCGCCGACGATCCTGCCCCGTGACGACCGGCCCTACGTGAACCCCGCTCTGCTGTCGCATCCGAGCGTGGACCCCGCCATCAGCGCAGACCTGGAGGCCATGTTCTCGGACCTGCCTTTCGGTGATGTGCAGGCGATGGAGGAGGTGGTGGGCCATGTGTGCACAGCGCTCGGGCACCCGTTGCAGGCCTCGCGCGAAGATTCCAACAGGGGGTTGGCTCGGCCCTCGCGGCCGGGCGCATACGACGTCGCCGTCTTGATCCGCGCCTCAGGCTCGCAGCAGATGACCGCTGGCCTCGTTGACGAGCTCGGGACCCTTCGCGCTCGCACGGACTGGCGCCGCACAGCAGCAGCTTGGCTCGTCGAAGCACCGGGCGGCGCTGCCGGTGTAGACGAGGCCGAGAGATCGACGCCGGTTCAGGTCAGTGGCCTCGAGCTCAATGACTCGCAGGAGCAGGCGTTGACCGCTGCGCTCGATCGCCCGCTGACGGTCGTCACCGGTCCACCCGGGACGGGCAAGTCGCAGCTCGTCGCAGCGATCGTCGCCAACCAGTGGGTTCGGGGGCGGAGCGTTCTTGTCGCATCCACCAACAACACCGCTGTGGACGTCGCGGTAGGCAAGGTGGCTGCGATCGACCCGGCGCTACTTCTGCGGACGGGCAGCGCCGAGCATCGCTCCCGACTCATGGCACAACTGGAGTCGCTCTCCGCACGGGAGCAGCATGGCGGCCCGTCGCGAGCGGTGATCGACCGACGGCTCGAACTCGCCGAGGCCCAGTGGCGGGCTGTCCTCGACCGCCTCGAACGGCGGTCGGCTGCCGAGGGTGAGCTCGCGCAACTTCTGCTGGATGTGGAGCATCTCGCTGCCGCGCTTTGGGCTGATCCGGCCCACGCTCCGGACGCAACACGTCACGACAAGGCGTTGCGCGCCGCCAGGAGGCTGGAACGCAGCAGATGGCGCCGTCGAGGGCGAGCTCGAGCCTTGCTTCGGATCGCCGGACCGACGACGACGCAGGTCGGCGTCGATGACGTGCTCGCGTGGCTCAAGACACGAAGCCGCATCGACGAGCTGCTTGGGGTGCTTGAGAACCTGGGGCCGCGTGATGCCGGAGTGGATCGGGCGGAGCTCGAGGCCAGTGCCAGTGGGTGGTCAGACGCGGGGCTTCTCGCGCTGCGTGACAGCGTTCAGGTGGCTCTTCGCGACGGACGAGTGGGCATGCAGCAGCTCGCGCGCAGCCGCACCGGAGCGATACGTGAGCGCACGGCCGCATTCCGTCGTGTGCTCCCGCATCTGCACGGGTGGGCGACCACGGCGCTGTCAGCGCGGGGGACCTTTCCGCTGGAGGCGGGGCTCTTCGACCTCCTGGTGATCGACGAGGCGAGTCAGTGCTCGATCGCGCAGGTGCTGCCTCTGGCCTACCGGGCACGAAGGATCGTCGTCGTCGGCGACCCGAATCAGCTGACTCCCATCGTGACCCTCAACCGCCCCGCGATTGACGGAGTGGCACGGGTTGCTGGAGCGAGCGAAGACGCGTTCCGGGCCGCTCGGGCATCCGCATTGGCGGACTCAGCGTTCACGGCCTACGAGGCGCGCGCACCACAGGTGCACCTGCTCGATGAGCACTATCGCTGCCACCCAGCCATCGCTGGCTTCTTCAACGAGCAGTTCTACGGGGGAGCGCTGCGGATTCTCACCAGTGTTGATCGGCCCGACGGCGCCGTCCACGGTCTTCACCTGATCGACGTCCGTGGTCGCATGACCGGCAACGCCAACCCAGATGAAGTGCAGGCGGTCGTAGCCTGGGTGGCCGCCCATGCCAGTGAGCAGGGGACACTCGGTGTCGTCACCCCGTTCCGTGAGCAGCGCCAACTGCTCGAGGCATCGCTCCGGGCAGCGCTGGGGGAGGAGGCGTGGGTGCGCCGGCGTGTGAAGGTCGGGACCGCCCACACGTTCCAGGGGGAGGAGCGGGACGTCATGCTCTTCTCGACAGTCCTGGCGGCAGATGCCTTGGCGAGAACCGCGCGGTGGGTCGAGGACCAGCGAAATCTTGTGAACGTCGCCGTGTCCCGAGCCAAGCGGGCTCTGGTCGTCGTATCCGATGTCGTAGCGCTCGCGGACGTACCAGTGCCGACACTGCACGCGCTCGTGGCGGCCGCGCGCTCCGCATCTGCCGCGGAAATTGCCGTGCACGAGCTTCGCGAGAACTGGTCCGGTGGTCGAGGACTGCACTCCGAAGCCGAGCGGCGGATCTTCGACGCGCTGAGTCGACGTGGCGTCGTGCCGGACATCAAACCGGTTGTCGAAGGGTACGAACTCGACTTCGCGCTCGACGGCAGCGCAGGACCAATCAACGTCGAGATCGATGGGACTCGTCATGCTGACCCCAGAGGTCGTCAAAGGCGACAGGACCTCCTGCGGGATGCGGTTCTGGAGCAGATTGGGTGGCGCGTGGTCCGAGTGCCAGCGTGGCGCGCGCACGCGGAAGCAGAAGCTGTCGCCGCGGAGGTGCTGGCGGCGACGCGCGAACAAGAATGCTGATGCTCAGCCGATCGACACGCTGAACCGCCAAACGGAGTGAACAGGTGGCGGGGTCGGTGCACCACAGGTCAGGCGCCACCGACCCATGTTCCGGACCCGTTCCTATCGGTCACCGCGAGCACCGCGATGCGCGCCGCCAGGTCGCGGACCTGACGCAAGAGTTCCGCGGGTTCGACTTCAAGGTCGAGGGCGTGTTGATGGATCTCGATCCCCGCCCCGACGACCCGGTGACGGGCAGCTGGCTCGTTCCCTCTGGCGTAGACGAGGTGCCCGCGAGCGAGACCGCTGACCGTGCAGTACGCAAGCATCTGGTAGAGATCCGCGTTTGGATACCCGCTAGGCTTCTCAGCCTTGTACTTGGCGTCGATGACCGCTGCAGGACGGGTCGACGCGCCGCTATACCAAGCCAGGTCGGGCTTCATCCTGATCGCTGAATCCTCGTCCAGGTGCCACAGATCTTGCGCGCGACACGATCCACCGTGGTCGCGGAGCACCGCGCCGAGCGCCTCAGTGAGGAAGTCCTCGAACAGCTTGGCCATGTCGAGCATGAAGCCGTCGATGCGCACCGCACCGGCGGCCTGCTCGACGGAGCTGCCGCGCAGGACGAGCTCACCGAGCCCGAGCGCGACGTGGTAACGGGTGTTGAGTCGCGAGCGCGACCAGCGCGGAATGGCTCCGCCGCTGGGAAGCGGGCTGACGTCGGCCAGTGAACGTGAGAGACGGCGCAGCCGTGGCCGAACGTCGTGCGGGAGATGCTCCAGCCGGAGCAGGCGGTGCGTTGCCGCGCGCAGAATCTGGTTCTCGGGAATGTCCACGTCGAACTCGTCGTATCGGATTTCCAGCGGCAGTGGCAGGCCGTGGTGGCGCGTCAACTGGTCGGTGGTGCGGATGCGGCCCCGCAGGACGGGCGACGAGCGCTCCTCGACGCGATAGCCCTGCAGCAGGCCCCGGGCGGTGGCACGCTCGGCCTGGCGGGCGAAGGCCCAGGCGATCGCGGTCAGCAGGTCGGTGTGCTCGTCGAGCTGGACGTCCTCCTCACGCCACAGCGACCCATCGCGTGCGTACCCGACGAGGAACATGAGGCGACGGATGTCGACCTTGGGGCGCACGACGATCTCGACGTCGCCCACCCGGGCGACGCCGACCTTGGTCGTAGGGCCGACAGTCCACCATCCTGCGGCGACGGTAGGCGACGCGGTGACGAGGCCGCTGGCGCGCAGCGCGAGGCCCGACTTCTCGTCGAGTGGTACCTCGACGGGGTCGCCGCCCTCGCGCAGCTCGAGCCTGGTCACGGGACCGGGTCGGCAGCCTCGTCCGCCGCCTGCTCCGGCTCGGGAACCTCGGCGGGCCCGGCCGCGCGGGCGACTCGGGCGGTGATCTTCGGCAGCGAGTACCGACCGGCGACGTCGAGGCCTTCGCCAAAGTGATGCTCCTCCAGCAGCGGCAGGATTGCCGTCTCCCACGCCGTCTCCAGACCGCCGTCGCGGTGCACGTCGTCACGCATGAAGTACGACGGGCCGATGCGGAAGTCCTCGTCCGTGATCAGCGCGTTGAGGTGGTCGAGCACGTCGGCGGTGGTGGCCGGGAGGCCCATCCGGTCGAGCCAGCGGCGCAGCATGCTGCGCGTGGGCTCGACGCTTGGGTGCAGCGCCTTGAACGCGAACCGGCGGCGCATCGCGGCGTCGACGAGGGCGATCGACCGGTCCGCGGTGTTCATCGTGCCGATGATGAAGACGTTCGACGGCATGGTGAAGCCGGCTTCGTCTCCCGTGCTGTACAGCAGGTCGATGGCCCGGTCGCGGTACTCGAGCAGGAAATACAGTTCACCGAAGACCTTGGCGAGGTTAGCGCGGTTGATCTCGTCGACGATCAGCACGTACGGCGTCGACGGGTTCTCCCGCGCGGCGTCGACGAGCCGCCGGAACGGTCCGGGAGTGAGCGTAAAGCCGACGGTGGCTGAGCCGTCCTTCGGTGCGACCGGGCGGTAGCCCTCGAAGAAGTCCTCGTAGGAGTACGCGGGGTGGAACTGCACGAGCTTGACGGCGGAGTCGTCGGTGAGGTGGTGGGCGATCTCCTGCGCGAGGTAGGTCTTGCCGGTGCCCGGCGGGCCATAGAAGACGATCTGGCGGCGGTCGCGGAGCAGGTCGATGCACGACTGCACCCACGCGCGGTCGACGAGCAGCCGCTCGGCGAGGTCGTCGGTCGCGGGTCGCAGCACGAGCTCGGCCGGCGCCGTCTTCGCCGCCTTGGTCTCCTCCTCGACGCCGGTGGCGACGAGGCCCGCCAGCGCCGCCAGCTCGCTCGTGAGGTCGATGACCGTGTGCTGGCTCGACAGCTTGGGCTTGAGGGCGGCCGGCAGGTCGGTGAGGTCGACGGGCCGCTCGGCATTGCGCCAGGTGACGTCGCGGCGCAGGTTGGAACGGTCGTCCGACGAGCGCACCGACGTGACCTCGCCGGTAATGTCACCCAGGTAGAAGCTGCCGCCGTCGTTGACGAGCACCAGGTCGCCCACCTGGATGCGGTTGATGAACAGGTCGAGCTCGGTAACCTTCTCGTTGCGGGTGTTGTAGGACTTCTGGGCGTAGTCCTCCTCGACGACCCCGACGATCTCGGCGCGGGTCAGTGGCAGGTCGAGCGAGCGGATCTGACTCGCCGCGACCGACACCGACCCGCGGCCGAGCCACGTCGGCACGAGGTTCTTGCCGTTGACGTTGTTCCCGCGGACGAGCCACGCACGGCGGGTGCTCGACGACGTGGTCTCCGCCAGCAGCTCGCGCAGGTCGTAGGACGTGACGCGCGCAGCTTGGTTCGCCCTGCCGTGGGCGTCGAACTCGACGCCTTCCTCATGGAGCACGTTGACGGCATCGTCCGTCCGCGCGGGGTCCGGCCAACGGAAGTCCTCCGACACAGTGCCCTCGAGGGTGAGCACACGGTGGGTGGCCGGGTGGGTGCTCGACATCAGGCGACCGGCGACGTCCTGGTAGGGCAGGCCGGTGAGTTGGGCGAGGTCCTGGAAGGAGGTCCACTGGCCGGGGCCGAGCTGGTCGAGAGCGGGGCGCAGCGGCCCCAGCCGTGAGGCGGGCGTGTCAGCACTTCCCGCCCGCGGCTGCGCCTGCGAGGCCAGCAGCGTGCGCCTCTCGCGATTCAGCGTGGCCAGGAGGGCGTCATCCGACTCTGCTCCCGCCAGCGCCGCTCGGCCAGCATCGGTGAGGGCCCACCCACTGCCTCCCGGTGTCAACCAGCCGATCTGACGCGCATGGCTGACCTCGAACCGGACGCCGGTCTCGTACCGGGGGATCCCCGTCTTGTTCCGGCTCAGCTCGTGCTCGGTGAGCGCCATGTCGTCCGCGATGCGCCGCACCACCTCGGCTGAAGGCACCGGGTCGGTGCTGTCGCGCAGGATGCGCAGGGCAGTCCCGAGTAGGAGGGGGCGGCGGATGGACTGGCGGGCGTTCGAGTCGGGCATGACAACAGACCCCTATCGTTGGACGTGGCGCGGGCCGTGACCCGGCGGTGGGTCGAGCGGGCTGACGTAGACGGTGCCCGCCTGCGCAGCGGCGGTCATCGCGTCGTAGGCCTCGAGGATCAGGCGCTTGGTGCGGAACTCGCCGTGGTCGCGCTCGTCGTACTTGCGGACGACGAAGAACGAGTCCATCACGTGGTCGACCTCCTCCCGGGCCAGGCCATAGAGGAGGAACATCGCGGCATCGAGTTCCGCGCGCAATTGCGCACGGCGATTCGTATCCCAGTGGAAGGGAGCGGTGACTTGGGTCTGTCCTGTGAGCTCGATCGCGTACGAAGACAGTCGGTGCGAGGTGTACGCAAGTTCGAGTACGCGCGGCGTAATCCATCCTGAAAGGGGATCCTGAGTGACGCCCGCAAGATCAATATCAAAATCGCGTGGTGGTGGCACTGCCACCTGCTTGGTCACGAAGTACTTCATATGGGTTCCGCTCAGCTTCTGTCGTGCTACGTAATCACAGACAAAGCTCGATATTGCAGTGTGCAAGCAGGCTACGGGGTGCTCGCGGCCAGGAAGCATGATCAGCAACGAATCGCCTGCCGCACTGCGAGGGGAGACACTCGATACGAAGGTGCGCTCGTTGCTGGCATTCGTGATGTCGCGCCAGCCGAGGAACCAGTCGCGGTCCCAGCGGTCGGCGATGGCGGTCTCGACGTCCTTCTCGGCGACCCAGTAGCGGGCGAGGGGCTCGACGTGCGGGTCGTCGTGCTGGGCGTCGGTCAGGCGGGGGAGGGTGCCCTTGTTGAGCTGCGCCTGGGTGGCGTTGGCGTAAGTCGAGTAGCGGTGGTCGTAGTGCGAGAGCATCTTGGCCTCGTACAGCGGCATCCACCGTTGCGTGCCGAGCGTCCAGGCCCAGCCGTCGAATTCGGCGCCGCGAGCGCGCAGGTCGTCGGCCGTCTCGAACGAGCCCGAGTCGTTCGACATGTGAAACAACGTCGCGAACCGCAGCCCCCATGGATTGCTGCCCGAGGCGTCGTTGACCAGGACGGGATGGCGGCGGTAGATGCCCAACGTGATCTCGGCGTCACGCCGCGTGCGGAAGATCGGCAGCGTCCCTGTGTTGGGGTTGAGCGCAAGGATCTCATCGGCGGTGACGGAGAACCGCCTCGCCTGGGCGTCCGAGACGTAGCGCGTGTAGAACGCGAGGTTGACCGCATCGCACGGGGCTCCGCCGGTGATGGTCGTTGCCGCGAACCGGAACTGATTGTGCACACCTTCGAAGATCTTCGCCTCGTTCTCGAAGTCGTAGAACGCCGCGAGTCGTCCGGACGACACGGTGTCGGCGAAGAAGGCGGCGGTCGTCGCGTCCGTGGCGAGCCCGGTCGGAGTGATGATGCCCATGCGCCCGTGGTGGGCGATCGACGACCGGAACAGCTCGGCGAAGACGCTGTAGGTGTTGACGTCGCCGACGCCGCACAACGGGTACCGGCCTGACTTGCGCAGGTAGTGGCTCGCGCCCTCCGCCGCCCGGCTCGCGGCGGCCCACCCGTCAGCAAGACCGGGGTTGTCGGTCGTCAGCGCCGCGATGAGCTTCTTCCGCGCGGCCGAGTTCGCCGCACTGGCGATCGCTGCGTCGCGCTGCGCGAAGAACTCCTGCTCCTGGAGCTTGATGCGCTCCCACGGCGGGTTGCCTACGATGGCGGTGAACCCGCCCGCCCACCCGTGCTCACCAACCGGTGTGGACGTGTCGAACACGTCCGGGAACTCGAGGTGCCAGTGGAAGAACCGGAACTGCGCGGTGAGCCGCTGGACGGTGCGCACGACATCGTCGGGCGTGGTGCCGTCGCGCACGGCGTCCAATGTCGCGCTGGTGATCGCCGTCGCGCCCGGCCTCTTGGCCTGCACGAAGGCCGCGCACCAGGTGTCGGCGTGCAGGCGCTCGCGTGCCAGCTCGGGCGACGTCTGGAACTGGCTGTAGGCGCGCTGCGCGGCGTGGACCTCCCGTAAACGCGGTGCGCCCACCGCGGGGGCGATCGCCTGCGAGAGTCGGCCGCGTAGGTCGATCGTGCTCGTCCCGACTTCCCGCTGGTCGAAGAGTGAGCCGTCGCCAGTGGAATTCCGCTCTGCCTTGTTGCGCTTCTTGAGCCCGGCGGTGAACGGCTTGTCGTCCCCGGCCAGGGCCACGTACGCGTCGTCGGGGATCCCGTCGGCGAGCAGCGCGGGCGTCGTGCCGAGCAGGGCGTTGCCGACCTTGATGTGGGCGTCGAGGAACGACAAGGGACGCCCGGGGCGCATGGACTCCAGCCACAACGAGACCTTCGCGAGCTCGGCGGCCAGCGGGTTGAGGTCGACGCCGTAGATGCACGAGCCGACCACGTCGTAGAGGGCGTCCTGCAGGTGCGTCGGCGTCGGGTCGATCTCCCCGGAGCGGACAATGGCGAGGCGTTCGGCGATGCGGCGTGCCGCCGCGACCAGGAAGTGCCCGGACCCGCACGCCGGGTCGCACACGCTCATTGCGAGCAGCGCGGCCTCGGGGTCGGGCTTCTTCTCCGCCTCGTCCAGCAGGGGCGTGAGGGTCTCGTCGAGCACGAGGTCGATGAGCGAGGACGGCGTGTAGTACGAGCCGGTGGTCTTGCGGTCGTTGCCGGCGAGGTTCTCCAGAGAGAATGTCAGCTCGGTGCACTGGTACCGGGGGACGAGCTCGAGCAGCGACTCGTAGATCGAGCCGAGCTCCTCCGCGCCGAGGTTCTTGTAGTCGACCTTCCGAAGCGGTTGACCCTTGGGCCGCACCGTCGACAGGTGCCGCACGGCGGAGAGCAGCGCGTCGTTCGGCAGCTCGGCGTCCGTGAAGAGCTCGGTGCCGTCGTCGTCGAAGATGCCGCCTAGCCCGGGCAGCGCAAGCTCCGGGCAGCCGCCGTCCTGGCCCAGGCGCTGCAGCACGAGCCGCTGCGCCTGCCACAGGTCGCCGTGCCGCGTGCCGCGCCGGCGCAGCGCGAGCCGCCGCAGCCGCGTGGTCGAGAAGTACTCGATGTAGCGCGTGCGGGCCGCCGGGTCGGCGTCGGCGGGGTGGAGCGCCTGCCGGTCCTCCGCGACGAACAGGAACAGCAGCCGGTACACCAGCCGCAGCAGCGCCTGGTGGTAGTCCGCGTGGTGCAGCGACTCGTCGTCGAGCCGCGCCCGCAGCGCGGTGTTCTGCGGTGCGCGCAGGAACCCCGTTCCCAGGTCGGCGATCGCGCGCTGCACCCCGTCCGACAGCAGTGACAGCGCACGTGCACCCGACGCGATCGCCGTCGACCGCCACTTCTCCAGCCAGCAGTCGCTCGGCGCAGCACCCTCGCTCTGCACCTCGACGCGCGACTGGTGCAGCAGCAGGAACAGCACGACGAAGTCTGCGAACAGCTCGCCGGTGAAGATCGCCTCGAGGTCGAACTCCACGTACGACTGCGTAGACAGCGACGTCGAGTCGCGCAGCAGCCGCAGCACCCGACCGTTCGAGACCACCGACCACAGGTGGTCGTCCGAGCGGTTCAGCAGCTCCTGGACCATCGCGTGCGGCGCCCGCTCGGCCGCACCGGGCACGCCCTTGGTGCGCTTGTCGAGATCGACTCCCCAGCCCAGCAGGTGGATCGGGACCGAGCCCCACGCGTGCGACACCGGGAATGCCTTGCCCGCGGCGGAGATGCCGCCGGCGGGTGTCGTCTGCAGGCGCCCGTAGCCCAACTCGCGGAAGAGCACCTGGAGCCACCGCTCCCGCGTGAGGCCGACGGCCGCGTCACCCTCCGGCAGTCGCGCCAGCGCGTCCTGGAACGACGGCCACACCCCCGCGAGGTACGCCCACGCGCGGTTCGCCGCCTCACGGGGCGACTCTCCCGCCGCCAGGTGGTAGTGACGACCGGAGAACCCGCCCAGGTCGGGGTCGCCCGCCGCGACCCGCGAGAGCAGGTCGGACGGGAGCAGCGCCCCGACGGAGCGCACCGCGGTCAGGTCCCTCGACATCATCGGCCTCCGACGACAGGCAGGTACAGGTACACACCGAGCACGTCCACCGGCGTCTGGGCCCTGACGCGCAGACCTTGCCGGGCGGCTCCCGCGCCCGCGCGGACGCGACGGTGGCTCTCGAGCAGACGCTCCGCGCGCTCCTGGGAACGGGCGTCGAGGACGGGCCCCCAGGTCCCGACGCGGTCGAGAGCAGCCGTGATGAGATCGCGCGCCTGGTCGCCGGGGACGTTCGCCTCCGCGGGCGCCGCCAGCAGCGCGGCGATCTCCGGCTCACCCAGCACCTCGGGGTCCTCCGGTTGGCCGCGGAATGCGACGACCTCGCAGTCCTCCGCGATCAGCGTGCGCGGCCCGTCAGCCGACGGGAGGTCGAGGTGGAAGCGGTAGCGCAGCAGCAGCGCGGTCGTGCGCGACGCCACGTGCGTCGTCCGGACGACGCCCGCGCGGCGCGCAGGCGCGCGACGGGCCGTCGCTTGCGCGTCGAGCGCGGTGTCGAGCACGTAGCGCGCCACCGCCTCGACACTCGGATCCGTCCGCACCAGTAGCGCGTCGCGCCGGGGTGCGGGCATCTGCCTGTGGAAGCGCAGCGGTGACGTCGCACCCGGCGGCAACGCGTCCCGCAGGCCGGGGGCCAGCGTGTCCGTGATCGCATCGAACCCCACATCCGTCGGGGTCACCGAGGCGCCGAGCGCACGCAGCGACTCCTCGACGAACGGCTCGATCTGCCCGTGCGCGCCGAGCGCGGCACGCACCTCGGCGACCTCCTGCGCGACCGCGTCGGGGTGGATGGTGCCCTGCGCGTATTTCGTGCGTGATGCCTTCTCGGTCTCCGCAGCCGAGCGCCACTCCTGCTCCAGCCGGCGATCGGCATCGGCCAGGCCCAGGTCGAGCTCCAGCTGCTCGTGGTTCACCCCGCGCAGCACGAGACCTTCGAGGAGAGCCTCCAGCAGCGAGTCGGACTGGCTCGGCACCGGCACGGTGACGCCCGTGGCCTTGCTGATCGCCTGGTGCCGGCGGATCAGCACGTCGAGCACCAGGCCGTCGATGCTGTTGTCCTTGCCGTAGATCGTCACCGCACGCACGGTCGGCGCCGTCTGGCCGAACCTGTCGACGCGTCCCTCACGCTGCTCGTGCCGGGTCGGGTTCCACGCCAGGTCGTAGTGCACGACCGCCTGGAACGCGTCCTGGAGGTTGACGCCCTCGGACAGGCAGTCCGTCGCGACCAGGACGTGCCGGGCGTCCGTCGACGTCAGCGCACGGATCCGCTCCTGCCGTTCCGCCGGCGGCAGCGTGCCCGTGACCACGGCGATCTCCGCGGTCTTCTTCAGCGCGTCCGCCAGGTGCCGGCCGACGTACTCCGCCGTGTCTATGAACCGGCAGAAGACGATCGGGTCGAACCCGTCGGCCAGGAGGGCCTTGACCTCCTTGACCAGCGTCGCCAGCTTCGCGTCCGTCGCCGGGCCCTCCAGCGCCTCCGCGCTCTGCGCCAGCGCGCGCAGCCGCGAGCGCTCCGACGGCGTGGTGCCCTCGGCGTCCTGGGTCAGCGCGCCCGGAGTGACGTCGACGGCTTCGACGGCCTCGTCGTCAGCGGTGTCGAGGACGCTCGCGCGCCCCAGGGCGTCGGCTTCCGCCAGGTCCGCCGCCTCAGCCGCTGCGGCGCGCATCCGCAACGTCGCGGCTGCCGCTGCCGGAGACGATGCCAGCGTGCGCAGCAGGGCGAGCACCGACCACCACCGCACGCGCTGGTGCACCGACCCGTCGTCGGCACTGCGCACCTGCTCGCGGGCGTAGTCGAGCACCTTGGTAAACAGCGCCCGGTACTCAGGCTTCAGCGCGTAGGCGACCTCGCGCAGCTCGCGGTCCGACGGGAACTGCGTGTCCTCGTCGAGGTAGCGGCGGATGTCGCCGCGACGGCGCTGCACAAGGTGCCGCGCGAGCCGCTCGCGCCCCTGCGTGCGGTCGAGGTCGAGCGTCGCCAGCTCCGGATCCAGCAGGCCGAGGAGGTTGCGGAAGCCGTCCTCCTTGCCCGAGTGCGGCGTCGCGGTCACCAGGACGAGATGACGTCGCGGGTCGCGCGCGAGGTCCGTCAGCAGCTCGTGACGGCGGTGCCGCTGCCGCCCACCCGCCGCGCTGTCGTCCGCGACGGCCGTGTGCGCCTCGTCGACGATCACCAGGTCGGGACAGTGGTTGAGGAACTCCGCGCGGTGCCGGTCGGACTTGATGAAGTCCGTCGAGACGACCACGTGCGGGTACCGGTCGAAGAGCGACTCGTTCATCATGAGGTCCCGCTCCAGGCGGCGGACCGTCGAGGTGAGGACGAGCTCGGCCTGGATGTGAAACTTCGACGCCAGCTCCGCCTGCCACTGCTCCGCGAGCGCCGGGCTGCACAGCACCGCGAGCCGCTTGGCCGACCCCTGGGCGAGCAGCTCGGCGGCGATCAGCCCCGCCTCCACGGTCTTGCCGATCCCGACGTCGTCCGCTACCAGCAGGCGCACCGTCTCCTGCCGCAGCGCCATCAGCAGCGGCACAAGCTGATAGGCGCGGGGCTCCACCGCGATGCCCGCGAGCGAGCGGAACGGACCGGCCGAAGACCGGAAGCCGAGCTGCAGAGCGGTTCGCAGCAGGCCTGCGCTGGTCGCGTCGCCCAGGTCGTCCGGGCTCGGCAGTGGGTACGTGGCGTCCTCGACACGCTCGAGCGCCGTGTGCACACCCGCAACGTCGTCTTGGCCACCGCCGAGGGGGCGCAGGAGAAGGAAGTCCTGTGAGCTGTCCGGGAGGACCACCCACTCGCGGCCCCTGGCGCGCACCAAGGCGCCTGGAGCGTACGTCGCTGTCGTCATCAGTTCTCCAGATTAGTTGCGGGACGTGCCGAAGACGGACGGGTAACGCTGCACGACGTTCTCCCACGGGTCGTCGTGGCGCACGCGGACGACCATCCACCCGAGGTCTTCCAGGCGCTCCTGGGCGTCCTGGTCGCGGACCTGCTGCGTGGCGTGGTCATGGACGGGACCGTCGACGAAGACTGCGACCGGCCCGGTCGCCAGGTCGAAGACCAGGTCGGGTCGCGCACGCGCCTCCTCGACCAGCACCTGTGCCCGGTCGGGCAGCCGGTAGGCGTGCTCGTCGAGCCACGTCACGAACGCGCGCTCCAGGCCGGAGTCGGTCAGCGACGACAACTCGTCACGCTGCTCCGCACGGGACCGTCCACCGGCGCCCGTGCGAACGTCGGCCTTGGCGAGGTCGAGGAGGAGGTCGCGCACCAGGTGGCGGTTGATCGACGCGTGCTCGTGCTGGTTGCCGTAGGCCAGCAGGCACTCGTAGCAGGCATGCTCGCACCGCTCCGCGTCTGGCCGCGCACTGGGTGAGTGGCCCAGGTCGGCGCCCGTGTCCGGGTCGAAGTGGGCGATCTCCAGCGCCTTGCGCGCGACCGCAGCGAGTGTGCCTCGCTCGCTGACCAGCCGTCGCAGCGCTCCCGCGCCACCCTCGGCCGCCTCCGTGAAGAGCACACGCCCACGGTGGTCCAGGTCAGGGAGGTGCTGCGACTCCAGCTCGGAATCCTCGAGCTGGAAGACCGCCTCGGCGCCGCGCTCCAGGGCGTACCGCAGCGTCGTGGCTGCCGCGTCGTCGACCGCGTGGGCGAGGCGGAACAGCAGGATGTTGCGACGGTCCTCGACGTACGGGATGACCTTGAGGACGGTCTTCGCGTCCTCAAGGGAGAGGAGCGAGTCTGCGTCGACGGTCGCGTCCGTCGCGTCCTTCTTCTGCGCCCAGCGGCCCGTCGCCGCGTCGAGGAAGAAGCCACGGTCGTGGGGGTCCTTGCGGCGGCGCCTTCCCACGTTGGCAACACGGATCGTCGCGCTGTCGCCGTACGTCAGCAAGCCCACCGCCTGCCCGTCGGTCGTCGCTTCCGCGTCGACGCGTCCCGGACGGTCACCGTGGTCGTGGAATCGGTACGAGATCTCGAGCTCGAAGCCCGCCCGGCGGCGCTCCTCCTCGTCACTGCTGATGCGCTCGCGGCGCCGCGTGAAGACGGTCTGGAGCCGCAGCAGGTTGTACGTCTTGAGCCCGAGCTGCGCCCCGCAGGAGTCGCACACGTCCGCGCCCGCCGCCACCGGGTGGTGGTAGCCGCACGTCTCGCAGCGGCGCGCCTCCTCGGTCTCCGCTACGCCGGCCTGCTCGGCCGACCGGGGGAGCTGCACCCGCTCGACCTCGTAGCGCGCGCCCTCGTGGTAGATCAGCGCCCCCGGGCCGAACTCGCTGATCGCTAGGAACCGGGGCCGCTGCAGGTAGTCGCCGTCGCGCTTGCCGCGTCCGCCCGGGATGTAAGCCGCGAGGGGGAGCCGCGGGAACGAGTAGCCCGGCAGGAAACCCTCGGACGCGAAGTAGCGGTAGGAGTAGAAGTCGGTCTGCCCGTGCTCGGAGTCGTCATTGCGGAGGAGTGCGAGCTGATTCCGGGCCTCCCACTGTCGTCGAGAAGCCGCCTCCTTCTCGAACTTGGGCGCCCGCGGGTCCACCGCCAGCTTCGACTGCGCGTGGTACTCCGTCGCGGCGGTCCGGTAGAGAAGACGCCACCGTTCCAGCGCAGCATCGAACGCAGTCGGGGCAGAACGCACCTGGTCGCCGACCCAGCCGTCGTACCACCACATCACCTGGTCAGGGTCGTCCCAGGCAGTGCGAAGCGCGTCGATCACCGCCTCGGCCCGTACGGTCGCGCGCCGCTGCACGTCCGACTCGGTCAACGCGCGCCACACCTCGGGGAGCACGTTCAGCGAGGGGTCCTCGCCCGCCGCGTCGACGATGTCGGTGATCCGCGACTTCAGCGACTGCCCCGTTTCGGCCAGCCACACCGCGTGCACGTGCGACCGGACGAGGTCCTCGTTCGCCAGGTCGAGGCGCGGTGCGGCGACCGAGCCAGCGACCATCTCGCGGGAGTTGCGGAAGTAGTAGGTGTCGTGGGCGTTGCCCGTCGCGCAGTAGGTGACGACCAGTGCCGGCTGGCCGCTGCGCCCCGCGCGACCCGAACGCTGCGCGTAGTTGGCCGGGGTGGGCGGCACGTTGCGCAGCCCGACCGCGTTGAGGCTCGCGATGTCGACACCGAGCTCCATGGTCGGCGAGCAGAACAGCAGCGGCAGCGTCCCGTCGCGGAAGTCGTGCTCGCGCTCCTCGCGCTGCGGGCCGGGAACCTGCGCCGTGTGCTCCTTGGCGTGCAGCGCCCGGAGCCCGTCGGCCACCTCGCGGTACAGGTTCGTGAAGAACGGGTTGACCCGGATGACCGCCTCGCTGTTGGTGCTCTTGCGCAGGGGGTCCTCCGCGCCCTTCTCCCCGTCGCCCGCCCGCCACCGGATCGCGGCCGCCTTGAGGCGGTACCCCGCGACGCCCTCGACCTCGTCCGCTTCTGTCAGCAGCCCGCCCTGCTCGCAGAGCACCCGGAACATGTCGCGGATGACCAGCTCGGCGTCGTCCGTACTGAGGTCGGACCCCAGCGCCGCCGCGCGCCGCAGGTACCGCCCGAACGCGGAGCGCCCGGAGACGAACAGGTCGTTCCAGCCCTTCCGCTTGGTGGTCCCGCGGGGGTACACGACTCCCGCGGCGACGACCTTCTCGTCGTCCGGCAGCGCCCACGGACCGGTCAGGTGCTGGCGCGAGTCCCGCTGGATCTGCTCGAATCCCAGGTGCGTCAGACAGTCGACGTCCACCGCGAGGACGCGCCGCATCTCGTCCAGCAGGATCGAGCACAGCTCCTTGCGCAGGTCCCCCGGGGCGTCACGCAGCCGCGGATGCACGTCCGCCCACACGTCGTCCGTCGCCGCGATCTCCGGTAGGTCGACATAGTCGACGCGCAGCAAGCCGGTCTGCTCGAGGTTTGGCATCGTGATGCGCCACCCGCGCTGCAGGTCGGCGTAGATGCGGTACTCGATCACCGAACGAAGCGCGCGCAGCGCCGACTCCTTCGCGGAGAACCGCGCTTGCGGGTTCGCGGCGAAGTCCGGCATCTCCAGGCGCAGGGCGTCCGCCACCCGCTGCGCCACGACCTCGTGCGTCAGACCGGCCGGTTCGTGCGCGAGTGCCCGGAACAGGGCACCGCGCAGCTGCGAGATCTGGACGAAGTCGTTGAAGTGGCCAGCCTGCAACGACGCGTCCTGGCGGTTGTCGACGAATGTCAGCAGCTTGCGAGCATCCGCCGGCAGCTCAGACGCAGGCAGCTGCTTGAGCGATCGGACGATGCTTGCGCTCACCACGGTGACCGCCGACGACCGGCCCTCGCGGTCCAGCGTCGCGAGCTTCGCGTAGTCGTTGCCACGCACCTGTTCGTAAGACACGCGGCACCGCATGCAGAACGCGAAGGGGGTCGAGACGAACCACGCGCGCAGCCCACTCTGCGGTGCGGCGACGCTGCCGTCCGGGGCGATCCACACCTCCGTCGGCAGGTACTTCTCCTTCGTCGCGAGTACCTCGGTGCTTCCCGACGGGTCCGTCGTGAGCCAGTGGTCGGGCAGCCGGTTCTCGACCACCGGGTTCACTGGCCAGGGCAGGTCTGACGATACGTACAGATACCCCGTCACCGCGTCGCCGCCCGACGCGTCAGCGTCCTGGCGCGGGACGAACGCCTCGCGACCGCCTGCGGTCTTGGCGACGACGAGATACTCCTGCCCGCACTCGCGGCAGAACCCCAGCGGCAGCAGGGCCTTGCTCGCGTCGCCCGGCACCCGGAGCTGGTAGCTGCTGGTGATGTACCGCGAGTCCTCCGGCTCGAGCGAGACGTAGACCGTGTCGCCCTTGGACAGGAATTGGTGCAGGCGGAACGCGAAGAGCGGGCGGTCGGTGACCGGGTGGCGGGTGTTCGAGCCGATGAGCAGGACGGAACGGATGGCCTCCGCTGCGGCCGGTTCATCGGCGCCCGTCAGCTCTGCGAGCTCGCGCGCGGCAGCACTTACCGTAGTAGGCGTCCGGCGCACCAAACGACCGCTCTCCGGCTCGGTGTCCAGACCGAACGTCGTCTCGACCCACCGGGACAGGGGATCCACCGCAAGCTCCTCGTACGTGCGGCCGGCCAACATTCCAGCCATGCGCACCGAGCGCAGGAGGGCGGCCGCGTCGACAGGGCCGTCCGACGTCGCGCGCGTCAGGGACTCCCCGATCACGCGCTCGGGCGTGACCTCCGACCCGAACAACCGCGTCGCGACGTCCGCCACCGTCGCCTTCTGCTCGGCGACGGACCCGCCGGACGCCATCGTCGCCGACGTGCCGATCACCTGGAGGTCGCTCGACGCGCAGGCGTCGCGCAGCCTGCGCACGAGCAGTGCGACGTCGGCCCCCTGGCGTCCGCGGTAGGTGTGCAGCTCGTCGAGGACCAGGAAGCGTAGGCCGCGGGCCGCGCGGATCAGGTGGGTCCGCTCGTCCGGGCGCGTGAGCACGAGCTCGAGCATCACGTAGTTGGTCAGCAGGATGTCGGGCGGGTTCGCGAGGATCTCGCGGCGGCGGTCCTCCCGCTCCTGGCCGGTGTAGCGCGCGAAAGTGACCGGCTCCTGCCCCGCGGGGTACCCGTAACGCAGGAACTTCTCGAGCTCGAGCGTCTGGGAGTTCGCCAGCGCGTTCATCGGGTAGACGACGATTGCCTTGACACCCGGGATCCGGGCGCCGGCGGTCTCTCGCTCGCGCAGCACCGCGTCGACGATCGGCACGATGTAGGCCAGGGACTTGCCCGATCCTGTGCCCGTCGTCAGGGCGTACGACCCACCCGTCCGTGCCGCGTCGATGGCCTCGCGCTGGTGGCGGTGCAGCGTCAATGTCGACGACCCCGGGTCATCAGAGTGTTTCTTGACCCGGAATATCCGCCCGTTCTCCGGGTGCAGCACGCCGTCGGACACGAGGTCGCTGACCGTGCCGCCCGTCTCGAAGCTGGGGTTCAAACTGAGCCACGGGTCCGGCCACTGCGCACCGCCGTCGAGGAGGGAGGAGACATGCTCAGCGATCCGCCGGTCGCGGATCTCGACGGCCCCCGACGTGAACGCGCGGTAGTCGGCGATCAAGCGATCGCGGATGCTGAAGACATCCATTTATCCCCCAGTCCTCGCAATCCGCATGAGCATAGTGGTGTTTGGGCCCTGCCGGTGCATCTTGGCGGGCGAGTTGCCCAGGAGCGGCCGGCGTCGTTGGGCTGTCGGTCGTTTAGGGCTCAGCACGCTCGAGGTGGGGGCATGGTTTACGCCGACCACGATGAGGCCAACCCGGGCGAGGGGGGCATGGCTACACCAACCCCAGCGCCCTCTCGAGCTCAGCTTGTTCAACCTCCTGCGGCACGACGACCGCGTCCTTGAGCGCCACCTTGGCACCAAGGAGCCGCTCGAGGTTCACGTCGAACGAGTCGACGCTCGGGTGCAGCGCTATTGGGTAGTGCACGTGCACCTCGCGCGTCTGGCCGATTCGATAGATGCGGTCGGTCGCCTGCGCCTCCTTGGCGGGGTTCCAATGACGCTCGAGGTGGATCGCATGGTTCGCGCCGACCACGGTCAGTCCCACGCCCGCAGCGAGGGGCGACATGATGATCACGTTGAATCCTGGCCGGTCCTCGAATGCTCGGATTCTTCCCATGCGCGACTCGCGTCCAGTCCCACTCGCTGCCGTGTCGCCATTGACGACGTTCACGCGCAGCCCGTAGCGCTCGCCAAGCCATAGTGCGAGGACGCGTTGAAGCTCCTTGCGCTTCGCAAAGACGATGGCCTTCTCACCGCGGCTTCGGATCCCATCGAGGATGGTCTCGACCGTGACGAGGGTGCGAGCCGAGTCAGCGATGCGGGATGGGTCCCCGTCGAGCCGGGTGAGGAGCCCTGGGTGCAGTGACACCGTCGCCAGGCCATGCAGAGTCGCGAGCGCTGCGCCCTTCTCACCCTTGCGCCCATGGTGCTCCGCCATGACGGCGTCGTAGGCGTCCTGCTGCACAGACGGCATGAGTGTCCGGTACTCGTGGAGGTGCTTCGCTGGAAGATCGACGAGGTGGTCCTCCTTGACGCGGCGCAGCATGAAGTTGCCTACGGCGTCTCGGAGGGCGCGCCCCAAGCGCTGGTGCTCGTCGCCTCCAGCGGCCTTCATGGGGGAGTCCCACGTCTCCTGGAACTGCTTCCAGGTTCCCAGCAGGCCGGGCTGGGCGGTGTCGAGCAGCGACCAGAAGTCGCGTAGCGAGTTCTCAACCGGAGTCCCGGTCGCGAGCAGCTTGAATCGGGCTTGGAGGCCCTTGGCTGCGCGGCTGGCGAGCGTCTCGGGATTCTTGATGTTCTGGGCTTCGTCGAAGACGACGACGCCCCACTCGACGGCGCCGAGTGACACCTGGTAACGACGCAGAGTTTCGTACGTGGTGAGGACGAGAACGCCAGGACGGTCGAGCCGTGCGTCCTTCCAAGCTTCGCCGATCCGCAGGCTCGCCTTGATCCGATCTGGGCGCACCATGCCGTGCACGTCGAGGTCGTCGACGGCCGCGGCTGTCTCCCTGCGTGCGCCCCGAACCCGGTAGTCGGTGACCCCGGTTCCTCGGAGGGGGACGATGTCGTCGAATGGTCCCTCGGGGGTGCCGAACGTCTTCTCGATTTCTTTGAGCCAGTTCTCCAGCAGAGCTGCGGGCATGACCGCGAGCGTAGGCAGGCGGGTCGCTCCCGTCGATCGCTGGAGCCGATCGACCTCTGCGAGCGCCACGAGCGTCATGAAGGTCTTTCCCAGACCCATGTCATCCGCGAGCAGCGCGCCTTGGACGCGGGTGGGATCCGCGGGGGCAGCCGTCAGCGCTGAACTCATGAGGCCCGTCATCCACTCGATACCCTCGCGCTGGTGGAGGAACGGCGTGAGCGCGAGGTTCTCGTAATCGACAGGAACAGCTGCCACCGCCTGTTCCGCACGATCACGCAGAGCTGTGGCCATGTGGCTTGCATCCCGGATATGCATGCCGACCGTGACTTGCGGACCGTCGCCTTCAGGCGGGTCGACGGCGTCGTCGTCGGGCGTGGAGCCAACAGCGTCGAGGTCGTGTGCGGCTGCCAGCGATGCCACTCGTTCGCGGGAAGCAGCGAGTGCGCGCTCGACGCGGCTGTGGTCGGCGACATCGACGAGCTGTTCTTCCACGGCCACGTGCGAGTCCCCGCGACTCCACGCCTCGGTCACGGTTCGCTCGATGTCCTCGACCTCGACGGGTGATGCACCTACGCCGGCGAGAACCTCGGGCGGCGACACGGTTCCGAGCTCGGAGAACCAGTCCAGGCCGGAGGTGGCAGCTTCGTTGAAGCTGAGGGGAGCGATGACACCGAGCCCTGCGACGCGCACGCTGAAACGAATATCGACGTCGACGAGCGCGGGGTCATAGAAGTCCCCAGGAGCCTTGAGGAATGTCGCGACGTCCTCGGCGGCGATGCGAGGGCGTCGTTGCACCTCTCGGATCGCCGTGACTTGCCTAGGATCGAGAAGCACGAGCGTCTCGTCGGCACGGAGAATCCCGCCTCCGGTTTCTGACCGGTCTTGAGGCGATCCTGGTTGACCGTCGGGCTTGTTGAGGTGGTGCCAGCGACTGGCGACCTGATCGCGGTCCACGCTCGGTCCGAGGTCCGGCTCGATCGTGAGCGAGCCGTCTGGCTGGGGAGTCGCCGTGATGCTGACGCTCGTTGGTCGGATCGTGGTGAAGCGGTCAAGCGACCCGAGCGTGAACCTCAGCTTCGGGTCGCGGTCAGCGGGGTCGTCAGCGTGCTCTGCGAGCTCGCGTGCTTCCTGGAGGTGCGCGACGAGACGGACATTCGCGATCTCCGACCATCCCGCTTCGACTTCACGAGCGTGCTCCTCCAGGGCGTTGAGGGTGCGGAGCAGAGGCAGGCTGGTGCGATAGGTCGCGCCGTCAACCCGAACGACGGGACCGCGACGTTGCGGAGCCTCGGGGTGGCCATCACCCTTGAGCAGCACGTCGACCCGGAAGTCCGGAGCCGCCGTCCAACGATGGACGGACGCGAGAACGTCACCGCTGAATCGGGGTGGCAGGCCGAGTGCTGCGGCGTCGGCATCGTCCAAACGTGCGACTTCGGGTGCAGGAGCCGCGAAGCCATCGTCGGTGTGCTCGGCCCGCCCCTGCTCAGTGAGCATGTCGAGCACGAGGAACTGCTCCTGTGCGCTGCGCTGAGCCTGCCCCTCGCGCATCAGGGCGAGCGTCTGCGAATCGGTGATGAAGCGGGTGACGTCACCGAACTCGATGCGGAAGCCCGGCATGGGCGAGAACTCGTCGTCGGGCACGAGCGTGCGGCGACGGAGTCGGTCGATGAAGCCCATGGTCAGTACCATCCTCGTCGGCGGCAGAGGTCTGCATAGTCGTATTGACTGAGGAGTGCCCGCTCGTCCAGCCGGATGCCGTGCGCGTACAGGAAGGCGAGCGTGGTGACGACCCATGCGAAGCCCTGATGGCGAACGGCCTCGTGTGAATCGATGCCGTGTCGCCGCTGGTGGCGGGCGGGGTAGAGGTCGCGAAGATCGTCGAGAGTGAACGAGCGGCGACGCCGGTCAGCGATTTCGGGGACACCGTCGTCGCCGACGTAGGTGTGGAGCTGGAAGGAATGTGAACCTTCAACAAGCGAGAAGTCGCCGCAATTGACATAGATCACTGCCGTATCACGCTTGGCAGAGTCCGACAGGCGTGCGACGTCGTGCACGGGGATCGTCGTGCTCGACTCAATGTAACGACGGATCTCGTCTCCGAGGACCAGCCGAACATCTTCGATCCGGTCCTGTTCGTACAGGCCGAGCAGCAGCCTGGCGCGTCGCTCCAGCATCCGCTTCATGTCGTCGTTGCCGGTTCGGTCAGCGTAGTTCTGCACGCCGTTCAAGAAGGCGCGTAGGTCGAGTCCTTGCAGCCAGCGCACGGCGCGCTGGCGGCTCTCATCCGGTATGGGGGCCCACCACGTTTGCCACTGGGCCGTGTTGCGCATGCGTGGGTCGCCGGCGAAGGACATCGTGGCAGCGAGCCATGCCTCGCTCGGCCGCTTCGTCGTCTTCGCGGTGAGGGCGCCGAGTACGTAGTGGCCGAAGTACAAGCCGTTCTCGTCGGTGTCCTCTGTCTGCTGGCGAGCCATGACTTCCTGCGTGACCACCTCCAAGAACGCGTGTTCGCGTTGCTCGGCGTCGGCGGCCGCGATCTGGGCTAGGTAGAAGTGGTCCCGCGCGATCCTGCCCAGGCGTAGGTCGAGCCACCAGCCGATGTGGTGGCGCTTGAACCATGCGTACAGGTCGGCGTCCGCGGCGACGAGGTCACGCGCCAGGGCACTGGGCGCGCCCTTGTCCGCGAAGTAGGGAGCGTTGGCTCGGAGCGCCTCGACGACGTCCGCGCGCTGCCGCGTGGGCTGGCATTGGACTGCATGCCAGACAAGGTCCCGAACCGCTGCGAAGAGCCCCGGCGCCCAGTCGTCCAACCGGTCGAAGTGCTCGGCGTACAAGGTGGCAGCCTGGATGGTCGCCAACCGCGACAACTGAGCACCAGTCCGGACGCGCGTAACGGCCTCGACGGTCATCGTCTTCCGGGCGAGTGGCTCGTCCTCGGACCAGGCGGAGATCAGTGCCCGAGCAAAGCGACGTTCGGAGAGTCGAACGTCGACGATCTGCCATTGGCCGCCGAGCAGAAGGGCGCGAACTTCGGCGACCAGCGCTTCGTAGTTCCGTCCCATTCCGGCGCGACGCCCAAGGTCGACGGTGGCGCTGGTGCGTGCCTTCCAACCGTCCACAACCTCAGACGCCCAGGGCTGGAAAGCGGGCGTGGGAATGGGAGGGAGTTCGACGATCTTCACGGCTACGGCGCCTCATCCGTGCCGTCACGCAACTCACTCAGGTCTTCCTGGGAGAGCTTGTGCTCAGTGAAGCGGATGTCGATGCGCCGGTTGGCCGCGCGTGAAGACTCAGACTTTTTCCCGGTGCTCACGGGCCTAGTATCGGCGTACCCGGAGACGGAAAACAGGCGTTCTCCGGTTGGCCCGGCTAGCTCGCCGAGGTCTACCCGAAGGTCGTCCTCCCACAGGCGCCACAGCGAGATAGCTCTGTTGGCAGACAGTCCCCAGTTGCCGCCGTGCAAGCCTTCCATCGGTACGTCGTCGGTGTGACCTTCGACGAAGACAGTGTCGAGCTGCTTGTACCGCTCGTCAGTGGTGAGCACCTCGGCGATCACTTCTCCGATTTCCAGAGCACTGGAGCGGTACCGCGGCTGGATGTCCGAGGAGCCGCTCTCGAAACCGAGCAGGTCGACCGGGACACGGATCACCGATGAAGCTGGGTCGACCTCTACCTCAATCCCGCGCTCGGCCAGAGCGCGTTGGACCTCGAGAACCATCTCGGAGCGCACTCGCTCCGACGTGCCCAACGTGCCCAGGAGGTCATCGAAGCGGTCCCCGCGGGCCTTTGCTGCCTCGGCCTCGATTCGAACCTCGGCGAGCGCATCCTGTTCCTGAGTGAGAGTGAACACGAGGGCGACGGCTGCGAGCATGAACACCGCGAGCAGCGCCGTCATGAGGTCGGAGAACGAGATCCACACGGTCTCCTCGCTCGACTCGACTGCCCGGCGGCGGTTAAGAAGCCGGCGACTCAAGGTTGGATCACCCCGGCAGGCTGCGAGCGACTGCCCATCTCGTCGATCGCGTCTGACATCGCCTTCGTCGCGCTGACCATCTCAGACGTAAATCGCGACGTCTGCGTGTTCCACTCGTCCATGCGGCGGGTCGTGTGCTTGCTGACCTCGTCCGAGTACGCGGCGAGCCACGCGGCCATCTCCGCGGACTGACGGTGCAGGGTCTTCTCCAGGTCCGCGAGGAATGCTTGCTGGGCGGCGCTCATCCCGGTGAAGCCCCCACGCAGCGACTCGGAGACCGCCGTCAGACTCTGGCTCGCCGAGAGTGTGGTCGTCAGAAGCTGTTCGACCGCCTGGTGCTGAGTGGTCAGGGTCATGGCGGCAGCGGAGGTCTTCGATGCCAGCTCGTCCATCGACCCGACTGCCGAGGTCAACATCGTGCCCAGAGACGTACTTGTATTGCGCAGTTCGTCCGTCGCGCCAGCGAGCGCGCCGGCGACACCGGCGAAGCCTTCCGTCGCGCTACCGATGCGGCTGGCAGCGCTGTCGAGACCTGTGATCACGCGCGGAAGCGCGTCCTGGAGCATCGTCATCTGCTCGGCCGTCGCCGCGCGCAGATCGGCCAGCTGCTGGACCGACGCCTCTTGCATGGCAGTCATCTGCGTGAGGTGCTGATCGGCCTGGCGCGCGAGTTGCTCGCCCATGTAGTCGAGGGTCGCCCGCATCTGGCCTGCCGACCGGCTGAGCTCTTCCGCAAGGGACAAGCCCATCTTCTCGAACGTGCCGGTGAGCTGGGCAGAGACGGCTTGAAAGACGTCGGCAGACTGGTTGGCGGCGCGCTCGGCAAGGTTCTCCATGACGGGCGCCAGCGTGCTCGTGATCGCGTCGCTGATCGCCCGCTCCGTCTGTGCGCCGACCCTGGCGACCGACTCCTGCAGTGCGCTGCCGATCTTCTCGTGGAGGACTTGCAACGCCTTCTCTGATTCACCCGTGTGGGTGGCGATGTCCGACAGAGACTGCTCGGGGGAGCGAAGCTGGAAGAACTTGTCGATCGTGGTCTGCAAGGCGCGCGTCCTCGTGACTACGCCGCGCTCGAGCAGCCGCTCGGTCACGTTGACCACGAGGCTCATGAACACGCCCCAGAGGGACGCGGTGAATCCGAGTGCTGCGCCTTCGACGAGCACCTGAATGCCGCTGCGGAGCTCGTCGCCGCTGCTGCCGAGCTCGATCCCGCGCAGCCCGATGGTCAGTCCGGCGAAAGTGCCCAGGAGTCCGAGAGTGGTGAGGACGGTCGGGATGGCGTGGAGGAACCGGTTGCCCACGAGACGGGGCGCGAACACCTGCTCATGGAAGAACTCTTCCGCGGCGAGGGTGTTGTAGAGGCGCCCGCCTTCGAGCACGAGTGTCTCGTCGAACTCGCGCCACGCGTTCGCGGCGACGTCTGATTTGGTGCTTGCTTCCTGGAGGACTTCGTTCCGGTGTGCCAGGAGATCCTCGACTCGTCGCCCGTCGACGAGTGACTTGATTTCGCGTATCGCCCCAACTCCGCGGTGATACTGCACGCTCGCGAAGCCGATGGCACAGCCAGCCGCGACCCAGATGATGAGCACGAGGATCGGCGTCAGCGCCTCGACGGTACCGCCCGTGATTTCGCCGAAGCGAGGAAGCAGGAGCTCCCACACACCGCCAAGACTGCCGTCGTCCACCGTGATGCCTCCAACGTTCGTGATGGGCACCCCGAGGGCGCCGCAAGCCTGTGCGCACGAGCGGGGGGCGTACAGGAGAGCCCAGCCAGCGATGCGTGCAGTACTGTCATGGCGATATCGGTCGAATCCGCGGCGTTCTTGAGGTCAAGCGACGGTCGTACGGGGAGTGCGGCTGAACTTGGCGATCGCACGCGAGCGATGCCCAGGGGCTTGCTAGTTCTCCGTAAGTGCCATGGCGTCGTTGGTGGGGTCGGTCACGGTGAACCCGAGGTCCCGAAGGATCCGCGCGGCCCCGCGCTTGCCTCCGTCGAAGGACCTCGACGAGGCGAGTTCTCCGGTCGCATACCGGTGAGCGACACCAACGACTGCCTTCGAGGGGTAGTCGCTCGCCTCGTGCACTACGTCGTAGCCCTGCGATGTCCTGAATCCGTACTGCCGCAGGACGACGGGGGTGCCCAGACGGTCGTACTCGAACACTGCCTGAACGACGTCGTCTCGCTCGATCGCTGCCATATCGGTGATCCAGCGACTCTAGGGCAGGCCGCTGTTGCTTGGTGGCACTGCTGCGAGCAACTCAGAGACCACTGGGAGGAGCCGACGCCCGCTTGCTTTGTACGCAGCCATGAGATCGATCCGGCGGTCGTTGACGTAGCCCCACCCGTCGGTGGAGAGCATCGCGACAACTGTGTCGTCCCGGAGGATGCCCCAGAATCTCGTGGCGACCTCGTGTGGCAAAGAGGTCTGAGCGGCCTGCCGAGCGTCCTCAGCGGCGAGGGGGAACGTGTCGATCCATCCATGCAGACTCGATCCCCATGACCCCGACGAGTCGTAGAACTCGTTGCGAGCATCCCAACGGTCACGGTCATGCATCGTGGTGGTGAGCAGTTGCGCGATGATGCGGAACGCGAGGGAGCGACGAGTGGTGGCAGGCGCGGAGGGCGGTGATCCGAATCCGGCGACTGTCTCGAGCTTCTTCACCCAATGATGTGGGCTCTCTTCGCCCAGGACTACCATCCATGTCGCTACCGGCGTGGTGTCGAACTCGGCCCCCGCGTGAACCTGGATCGTGCCCTGGCGGTTCAGCATCACGTGCGCCTCCCGCATGGAACCCTCGCCGACAGTGTCCGCTCGGCGGACCGAGAGGACGTCGTACTGTCCGCCGCCCGGATGCATCTCGTAGACGACGAGTTCTGGATGGCGCCTCACAAGCTCGGAGGCGATCCACCACGACTCGACGTTCACCAGCCGCCAGTGCGGTGGAACTGGTGGTATGGCGATGTCGGGCCCTTCGTGCTTCTCCACTGTCTTCGCCTGCGCACTCGACAAGAAGCTCTGTCGGACGGCCTCGTAGACCTTGTCAAGCGGGGCGTCCGGGGGCGCCCCAACACCGAAGTCGCCGGGAGTTCTCCAGGACGGGCTCGTCTTGACCTTCCACTCTGCCCACTCGCGCCACGAAATCGACGGCGGTCGCGAATATATCGCCTTGTGGCCTGCCGGGCCGCGGTGCTCGTGCTCTGGGGGGTAGAACGCACCGTCTTCTCGCCAGATGCCTACCGGCTCGGCCGTCGTGAAGGCGCCAGTCTTGGCGACGTGGACCACGGTGTCGAACACGACTGGTTCCTTCGATTGAGGTCGACAGAGAGCGTGCATCCAGCGCTGGCGCGCTGCCAATCAGTGCATCGGGTGGCTGAGGTTGCGACTTGAGGAGTGCTCGAATCCTATGTGGCTCAACTGCAATGACCCCGAGCGATAGCAAGCGGTCGGGATCTCCTTCATAGCGATCCCGCAACGGGCCGTCGAGGCCCCGTCGGGTCGACCTGGCACATTGTGCTGCCGCGCGGGTGGTGGCGGCGCTCGCCATACGAGCGCGTCCGACTGACCGAGACCAGTCGGTCCTCCGGCGACGTTGTCGATACCTGGACCGGGCGCCTGATTCCATACCGCCTACCCGCAGTTGTCGCAGACCCCAGTCCCCGGCAGCGTCATGAAGCACGTCGGGCAGATCGGCGCCACGCGCTCGGGCACCGCGGGCTTGCGCGGCGCGGCAGCCTTCCGTGGAGCCTTCGCCGGCGTTGCGGCGCCACCGGTCCTGACCAGCTCGGCGATTTCGAACCCACGCTTGCGCAGCAGATCGGCCACGCCGAACTTCCCGCCGCCGAACTCCTCCGCCGTCGCGACCCGCCCGGTCGCGTACCGGTGTGCGACCCCGAGGATCGCCCTCGAGTCGTACGTTTTGCCCTCGTGGACCAGCGTGTCGCCGCGGGAGGGGGTGAAGCCGTAGACGCCCAGGAAGCTCTCGACCCCGCGATCGTCATACTCAGCGATCGCCTGGAGGATGTGCTGCCGGGTTACAGAGGAGAAGGTTGCCACACCCCCGAGCGTAGCCGCCGTGGAGGATGAACCCGACCCCTGAGACGTCGGGCACGGCGAGCGTCAGCAGAACTTCTTGACCGGCCCGCCGTCGGCCATCTGCTCGGTGCCAAGGCCGATGCCGGTCGACTTCCAGTACACCGGGTTGATCACTACGACGGCACCCTTGCCGTCGTAGAACGTGAGCATCGACGTGCTGTAGCTGCCGCCGTCGGCGGTGGCGCCTTCGACCTGCAGGATGCGGCCCGCGCTGCTCGTCTCCGTCGCGGCAACTGTGCCTTCACAGCGGACAACTGGCTCGTCGGGTGGGGGAGGTCCAGCGTCCTTGAGCGCGGTCTGACACATGTTCTCCGAAGCGGCATACGCGCACAGCCCTGCAGGATCGGACTGTGCGGCTCCCACGATGTCGGCCAGCACCGCAGACGCCTCATCGAGGCTCGGGCTCTCCTCGCGAACGCCGGAGCCGCACGCCGTTGCCGTCAGGACGATCACCATCAGAGCGGCGAGCGACGCGCGCAAGGAGGTCATCGCGCAAGTATGGCGACGGTGTGGCAACGGCGTCTATGGGCTGGGGATCAGCTCCGCGCCCGTCCCCGCCACAGCAGCCACACGAAGTACGGCGCCCCGATCAGCGCCGTCGTGAGCCCTGCCGGGATCTGCGCCGGCGCGACCACGGTCCGCCCGAGCGTGTCCGCCACGCTCACCAGGACCGCCCCGAGCAGCATCGCCACGGGCACCACCCGCGAGTTCCGCGACCCCACCAGCGCCCGCGCGGCGTGCGGCGCCACGAGCCCGACGAACCCGACCACGCCCACCGCGCACACCGCCGCCGCGGTCACGAGCACGGTCGAGCCCAGCAGCACCAGCCGCGTGCGCTCCACCGGCACCCCGAGCGTTCGCGGGGTGTCCTCGTCGAGGGCCAGCACGTCCATGTCCCGCCGCCGCCACACCGCCACCGGCGTCACCACGACGAGCGCGACGATCACGGGCACCAGGTGCTCGAACGTCCGCCCGTACGTCGACCCCGACAGCCACGTCAGCGCGAGGTTCAGGTTCCACGGCTCGGCGACCACGATCACGAGCGTCGTGAGCGCCGCGGCACCCGCGCTCATCCCGACACCGATCAGCACCAACCGGTCCGAGCTCAGCCCCCCGCGCCACGCGAGCGCATAGACGGCCCCGAACGCCACGAACGCCCCCGCCCCAGCAGCGGCGGACAGCGCCCACACCGGCACGCCGGGCACGAAGATGATCACGCACACCGCACCCAGCCCGGCGCCGGCCGTCACACCCAGCAGGCTCGGCTCAGCCAGCGGGTTCCGGCACGCCGACTGCACCATCGACCCCGCCAGCCCGAGCGCCGCCCCAGCCAGCAGCGCCGCGAGCACGCGCGGCATGCGCTGGTCGAGCGTGAAGCCCACCTGCCGCCCCGCGACGCCCTCGGCCCAGTGCAGCACGTCACCCAGCAGCAGCAGCCGGTCGCCCAGCAGCATCGCAGCCACGAACGCCCCGCCCAGCAGCACGGTGAGCAGACCGACCACCACACCCGCGCGCCGCGCGCTGCGCGGTCGGACCCTCGCGGCCGAGCCCCCTGCGCCCGCCCCCGAGTCCCGCAACCGCCGCGCCAACGCCACGAGCACCACGGCCCCGAACACGCTCGTGACGATCCCCGTCGGCACCGCCACCCCGTACTCGCCGGGCAGCACGGCCCGCAGCAGGACGTCGGCCGCGAGCACGATCGTCACGCCCAGCACCGCGGCGAGCGGCACAAGCACGGCGTGCCGGCTCATCCCGCCCACACGCCCCGCGACCAGCCGCGCGAGCACCGGCGCGCACAGCCCGACGAACCCGATCGGCCCCGCCACCGTCACCGCGGCCGCGGCCAGGAGCACCGACACCCCGACGGTCAGCACCCGCGTGGACCGCACGTCGATGCCCAGCACCTGCGCGGCGTCGTCGCCCAGAGCCAGGAGGTCCAGGCGCCGCGTCAGCAGACCTAGGCACAGCAGACCCACGCCGATCACGGGCGCCGCGAGCGTCACCACGCGCGTGCCCGACTGCACCACCGACCCGCTGCCCCACGCGAACAGCCCCGTCGTCTCCTGCTGGAACACCAGGAGCAGCACGTTGGTCGCCGAGCTCAGCGCGAGCGTCGTCGCCGCGCCCGCGAGGATCAGCCGCGTCGGCCCCGAGCGCCCGCCTTGGGCGAGGGCGAGCACCAGGCCTGCGGCGAGGAGCCCGCCGGCGAACGCCAGCAGCCCCGAGAGGTAGAACGGCAACGAGATTCCCAGCACCGCCGCCGCGACCACAGCCAGGTAGCCGCCGGCGTTGACGGCGAGGGTGTCGGGGGAGGCGAGCGGGTTGCGGGCGATCGACTGCAGAGCCGCACCCGCCGCGCCCAGGGCCGCCCCCACGAGGATCGCGGCCACGAGGCGAGGCATGCGCGAGGCGACCAGGACCGCGGAGGCCGGGTCGCCGTCGTCGGCCCGGAACAGGGCACGCAGGACGTCGCTGACGCCCAGGTCCGCGGTGCCCTGCGTGAGGTGCACGGCGGCGAGGACGGCCATCACCAGCCCCGCGCCGACGAACACCGTGGTGGCGCGCAGGAGCGGGCGAGCGTCATCGGATGCGGGCGAACCCGGAACCGCGCCGCCAACCGTGGGGGAGGGCGCGACGCCCACCCGCTCCTGCGCGGTGCTCACGCGGTCAGCGCGGCGACGAGCGCGTCGATGTACTTCCCGGCCGAGGCCGGGCCACCGAACATCCAGATGCCGTCGGGCAGGCGGTGCACGTCACCGGCGACGACGAACGGGAGCTGCTCCCAGATCGCGTTGTCCTTGAGGCCCGTGGCGAACGGGTCCGCCTCGGCGCCCCCGTTGCTGGCGTAGACGAAGTGGAGGTTCTCGGTGTCGGCCAGGACCGTCAGGCCCTCGACGTCGATGGTCTCGAGGCCGTAGTTCGGGTCGCCCTCGCCCGGCCAGGCGTTGACCAGGCCGAGCTCGTCACCCAGCGCACCGAAGAACGAGCCCGACGTGTACATGCGGATCGACGTGGTGCCGTTCGCGATCCAGCCGTCCGCCATGGTGAAGCTCGCGCCCTCGGCGCCCGCCTCGGCGAGCGCGGCCTTCGCCTCGGTGACCTTCGCGTCGAAGCCGGCGAGGAGTTCGGCGCCCTTGTCGGTCGTGCCCGTGACGGTCGCCAGGGTCTCGACGGTCGAGCGCATGTAGCCGATCGGGTCCGAACCGTCCGACCCGCGCAGCACGACCACCGGCGCGATGTCCTCGAGCTGGCCGATCACCGTCTCTGCGGTGTCCGTCGTGACGGCGATGAGGTCCGGCTCGAGCGCGTTGATCGCCTCGAGGCTGGCCTCGCCGCGCGTGCCGACGTCGGGCGTCTCGGCGTCGAGCGGCATGGCCTGCGCCCACGTGTTGTAGCCCTCCACGTCGGCCTGGCCCACGATGTTCGCGCCCAGCGCGAGCAGGTTCTCCGTCAGGCCCCACTCGAGGGAGACGACGGCGTCGGCCGGCTCCTCGAGCGTGTGCTCGCCGCGCTCGTCGGTGTACGTGACGGGGCCGGCGGCCTCGGCCGAGGTGGGCGCCGGCGTCGTCGAGGAGGCGGTGGTGGGGGCCTCGGTGCTGCCGCACGCCGCGAGGGCGAGCGTGGCGACGAGCAGCGCGGCGGGGCCGGCCGTGGAGCGGGAGAGGCGCATGAAGTGTCCTTCGGGTGGTGAGGTGCCGCGGCATGGCGGCGGTGGCGTCCGGCCTGGTGGCCGCACGGGGCGAGAAGTCTGGGGGAGAGGTTCGGGCTAGACCGGGACGGCGGAGCGGACCGTGTGCCGCCCGATCGGCTCGGTGCGCACGAGCCCGGTGAGCGGGTCCACGGCCACGTCGATGCGCAGCCCGTAGGTCTCGCTGAGCAGGTCGGCGCGCAGCACGTCGACGGGCGTTCCGGAAGCCTGCACGACGCCGTCGCGCAGCAGCACCACGTGGTCGGCGACGGCCGCGGCCTGGTTGAGGTCGTGCAGCACGACGCCGACGGCGACCTGGTGGTCGTCCGCGAGGTCGCGCACCAGGTCGAGGATCTCCACCTGATAGCGCAGGTCGAGGTACGTCGTCGGCTCGTCGAGGAGCAGCACCCCGGTGTCCTGCGCGAGGCAGGTCGCGAGCCACACCCGCTGCAGCTCGCCGCCGGACAGCTCGTCGACGCCGCGGTCGGCCATGTGCTCGACGCCGGTGACATCCATCGCGTGCGCGACGGCGCGGGCACCGTCGGGGTCGCCCTTGCGGAAGCGCCCCTGGTGGGGGTGGCGCCCGTAGCCGACGACGTCGCGCACCGTCACGCCGGTGGGCGTCGGCCGCGTCTGGGACAGCAGGGTGACGCGGCGTGCGAAGTCCTTGGCGTGCAACGCGAGGGCGTCCGGCTCGCCCGTCAGGCTCACGCCGCCCGACGTCGGGCGGTGCAGCCGGGCGAGCGAGCGCAGCAGCGTGGACTTGCCCGAGCCGTTGGGGCCGATCAGCGCGGTCACGCGCCCGGCCTCGAGGTGCAGCGATGCGCCGTGCACCACGGTGCGCTTGGCATAGCCGAGCACGAGGTCGGTGCCCTCGAGGCAGGGGGCGGGTGCGGCGTCGGCCGCTAAGGGTGTCCTCACGTAGGTGAGGATAGCCTTACCGATCCCTCGGGTGAAGCCATCTCGAAATCTGGGCGAACGTTGTGGCGTGCCCGAGCGGACATAGCGGATGAGGCGCTACCTTTCAGGTGCTATCCCGACTTCTCTCCCAGGAGCTCCCGTGATTCGTCGTCGTCTCGCCCCGCTCGCCATCGCGACCGCCGTCTCGGCCTCCTTCCTCGGGGCCGCGCCTGCCAGCGCCGCCCCTGCTCCGTCCGTGCAGACCGTGACCTGCGGCGCGCAGACCGTGACTCTCGACGGCGTCGGCACGAGCTACCGCCTCAGGGGCGCGTGCGGGAAGGTCGTCGTCGACGGCGCCGGCATCTCCGTCTCCATGACGTCCGCGAAGCGGCTCGTCGTCAAGGGCTCGAACGTCACCGTGAAGGTCGCCCGGAACGCGAAGTCCGTGTCGTTGTCCGGCACGGGCGCGACGGTGCGCGTCGGCGGGTCCGTCACGGGCCTGAGTACCAAGGCGAGCCGCAGCAAGGTCGTCGTCAAGAAGAAGCTCGGGACCGCGCGGATCGCCGGCAGCGGCGTGAAGTTGCGCGCGGGTGCGACCAAGACGGTCACGATCAAGGGCAGCGCGAACGACGTGCGGGTGACGAAGCTGCGCAAGCTCACGGTCGTCGGGGCGAGCAACTACGTGAAGGTGTCGAAGGGCACGACCAAGGCGAAGGTCCGGGGCGCGGGCAACACCGTGAAGATCCGCCGGGCGCGCTGACCTCGCGGGGCCGCTATGGGTTGGTGACGAGCCGGGTGCGGCGTTCGACCAGGCTCATCGGGTCGCGGGTGGTCGTGGTCGTGGTGGAGCCCGCGATCGGTTCCCAGGTTGCGCCGCTGGTGAGGCGGAATGCTCCCTCCCAGGTCGTGGTGAGGGTGATCGTGTAGTCGCCGGTCGTGGGGTAGGCGTAGGCGACTGTGTGGTCGGGGTAGGGCTTGCCCGGGTCGCTGGTGACCAGGGGATCGGAGCCGTCGCCGAAGTTCCACGCGAAGCTGACCGGGGTGACGCGGACCTCGACCGAGGTGCCCAGGACGGTCGTGGTGAGGACCGTTGGTTCGGGGTCGGTGAAGACGATCGTGTCGAGGTTGACGTAGGTCCAGTCCTGGTCAGGTTGCACGTTGAGCGGCGACGGCGGGATGGGGAGCGTCGCAAGGTCGCGCTCGAGGATCGTGCGGATGTCGGTGGTGGTGGGGCCTTCCGGGTCGACGCAACGGAAGGTGTCGTTCCACTGCCACGGGCCCCACGGGCCGCGTGAGCCGTCGGCGTTGATGGTGCGACTGCGCGAGTACTGCGGGGTGGAGACGGTCTGGTCGTCGGTGCACTCGAGAGCCTCGTGCTGCTCGTCCGGAGGCAAGCCGCACAAGTAGTGGGACTGGCCCGCGCTGACATCGACGTCGCCGCAGTTCGCGAACTCGTACTCGCGCGTCGGGGGTGGGGCGTCGGGGGTGTTGGTGACTTCCCTGACGGTCTCTCGTCGTAGTCCCGATGTCTCGATTTCGCCGTCAGCGAGCCTGGTCCCCACGTTGATCACTGGCACAGGGTCATCAGACGGTTCATGGATCAGCAGGCCAGATGCCGCAGCGGCGCTGTATACGACGGCAGTAACGACGGCGCTGATCACCCTCAGCGAAGTCCCCAACGTCCTCACTTCGCGTCTCGCAGGTCGACGACCATCCACCGTTCTTGCTGCTGCTCGACAACTACCTGCAACACGTATTTCCTCCCGGCCGCGCCAGCGCGCCGCTCGCCATCCGCGGTGACGGAGGCCGACTCGGACTGTTCCGCGTAGAACTGCACGGGCAACTGCTGCAACTCCGCGTAGTCGTCGGGCACCGTCGCGTCCTTCACGGAGATCTGCCCGCCTTCCTGCCAGGCGCCAGTCTCGTAGAGGTTGTCGATGTCGGTGATCAACATCGTGCACGGGCCGCACTCGTCGGCCGCGAGGCTCTCAATAGTCGTTGTCTCACCGGAGGCAAGTGCGTGATTGAGGGCTTCGACGAAGTACTCAGCTGTCTCGATCGCCGCGAGGGCGTCCGTGCCCTTCATCTCCGCTGGCGGCTCGGGCGCCTCAGGAACCGGCGGTCGACTAACGACAGGTGCGGGCGTCGGCGTCGGCGTGGCCGTCGGTGTCGCGCTCACGGATGGCTGGCTCGGCTGGGCTGCCGGGCTCGATGGCGTGTCTCCACCGCCCGTACATCCGGCGAGCACGACCGTCGAAGTCAACGCGAGGACGAGTCCGTATGGGCGGCGATCGGCACTCCTGAACCAGGTCACGCCCGGCAAACTACCGTGAATGCCCTGAACAGCGCGAGATGCGCATCCGCGCTGTGGACACCGAGGTCCGGGACGATAGCGTCGAGTCAGTTCTGAGCACGCACGGACGGAGGTCGCTCATGGCGCAGCCGGTCGTGCTGGCGCTCCCCTTCACGGGCCGTTCGCTGGTCCAGAACAGCCCGGCGCGCCGCGTGCCCAGCCACGGCGTGGACATGCTGGGTCAGCGGTATGCGACCGACTTCGTCGGCGTCGATGAGCGTGGTCGGACCTCCCCGCTGCGTGACTGGCGCACCGTCCTGGCCAGCGAGCCGCCAGAGCGGTTCGTCGCCTTTGGGCGGCCCCTGCTCGCGCCCGTCGACGGCGTGGTGGTCGCTGCGCACGACGGCGAACCCGACCACGAGGCGCGGCGCTCCCAGCTGGCGCTCGTGCCATATGCCGTGGGTCAGGCCGGGCGTCGTCGGCAGGGCCCGGCCGCCATCGCGGGCAACTACTTGGTCATCCGCGACGACGTCTCCGGGATGTTCGTGGCGCTGGCGCACCTGCGCAGGGGGTCCCAGCGGGTCCGCGTCGGTGACCGGGTACGGGTCGGCGCAGCGTTGGCCGACTGCGGGAACTCCGGCAACTCGACGCAGCCGCACGTACACCTGCAGGTCATGGACAGCGCCGATCTCACCCTGGCGCGCGGGATGCCGGTGGCGTTCGCGCGGTATTGCGAGCGCGCCCGCCGCGGTCGTAGGAGTCCACGCGACGTCGCGGTGGGGGTACCCGCTGAGGGGGCGGTCGTCGAGCCGAGCGGCGCGGCAGCCAGTTGATCAGAACCCGGTCACGATGCCAGCAATGGCTGGAAGGACTCGGCGCTCGAACTCGACTTTGGCCGAGGATTCTGAGCCCCCGGTCGACTCCAGGAATTGGCCCAGGAGACCGATAGAGAGAGCGTGGCGCTCGCAGCCGAGTCGCTACCGCGAGATGGATGAGGAGCGGCGTTGTGACCCAGGAGATCGAGCTGATCCAGGACGGTGACGGTTTGGCCGTCATCGGCGACAGCGCGGCCGTCGAGCGCTTCCTGGCCGCAGAGCAGCTGCCGTCGCGAGATCTCGGTCTCCATCGTCTAGGGCCCGCCCTCATGGGCGGATCCGCTGCGCTTCAGGCTGCTTCGCAGATCTCCGAGTCTTCGGGGCGGTGGGTCAAGCTGACACGGGAGTCGGCGGCTCTGAAAGGCAAGTACTCGCTGATGGCGGGGTCCCAGAGTGATCTTGCCCGCGCCGTCGTCACCGACAAGGGCAAGATCAAGGGCATTCTGGAGATCGTTCCAGGCGCGAAGGTCAATCCCGCGATGCTCGCGGGCGCTGCAGGCCTCATGGCCCAGCTCGCGATGCAGCAGACGATGGACGAGATCACTGACTACCTCGCGACGATCGACCAGAAGGTCGATGATCTCCTCCGGGCGCAGAAGGACTCCGTGGTCGCTGAGATGATTGGCGTGGACTTCGTCGTCGAGGAAGCGATGACGATCCGCGAGGCAGTGGGGAAGGTCTCCGAGGTGACCTGGTCCAAGGTCCAAGGCACAAGCATGGCGATTGCCCGAACCCAGGGCTACACCCTGCGGCAGCTCGACGCGCTGGCGGAGAAGATGGAGCGCACCACGAAGTTGGGGGATCTCGCCAAAACCACGAGCGAGGCGGAGCGCGCCGTACGCGAGTGGCTGGCGATCCTTGCCCGCTGTTTCCAGCTACAGGATGCGATTGCGATCCTCGAGCTCGATCGGGTGCTCGACGCGGCCCCGGATGAACTGAGCGATCACCGTCGCGGCTTGGCAGTCGCTCGGCAGAACCGGCGCGAGCTGATCGCAAAGAGCAGTCAGCGCCTCCTGCGTCGCATGGACGCCGCCGCGACGGACGCGAACAGCAAGGTCCTGCTCCATCCCACGACGGCACCAGCCATCGTCAGGGCTAGCAACGAGGTCGCAGGTGCCGTCAGTGAGTTCCAGAGCCGACTCGGAATCGATGATGAGAGGCAAGCGCTCGAGGCCCGAGCCTGGGGTGTGGCTGCCTCCGAGGCTCGTGACAAGGTGCTGCGGACGGGGGCTGAGGGTGTCGACGCCGCTCGTGCCCTGGGCTCCGAAGGCATCGACGCCGCGCGGACGTTGGGGTCCGAGACGCTCGGGCGTGCGAAGGCGGCACGCGGAAGGCTGACGAGCGGGCTTGCCGAGCGGGTGTCACGGAGGCGCGGTGGCGACGATGAGGTCGAGTCCCAGGATTGAGAGCGTGATCTCTCGTGATCTCTTTCTTGGCGATCCCACAGCGGGACGTTGAGGCCCCGGACGGGTCTGCGAGCGCTATTCGACCGAGGGGAGAGCCGCCGATCGAGCGGAAGCGATCGTGCACTTGATCAAGGCCGGCCCTTCGGAATGATCGTGGCTGACGCCGTCCGCCGGCGAGCTCCCAAACGTCGCCCGGAGGCCCGTGTCAGCGCCGGCGTCTAGCGTCAGCCACATGGGACGCATCGTGTTCGACACCGCCACCTCCATCAACGGCTGGATCGCGGACGAGGACAACTCGCTCGCCTGGCTGTTCGCCGTCGATGGCGGCGACCATCCGGACGAGGGCCTCTTCCCGTCCGGCGCCAGCGTCCTCGTCGAGGGCTCGACGACGTACGAGTGGATCCTCGCCGAGCAGGACCTCCTGGCGAACCCCGAGAAGTGGCACGACTTCCACGGCGACAAGCCCACCTTCGTCTTCACCACCCGGGACCTGCCGGTGCCCGACGGCGCGGACGTGCGGTTCGTGTCCGGATCCGTCGCTGACGCACTGCCTGCGATCCGGGAGGCTGCGGGTGACGGCGATATCTGGGTGGTCGGCGGGGGAGACCTCGCGGGGCAGTTCCTCGACGCCGGGGCGCTCGACGAGATCGCGCTGTCCGTCGCGCCCGTAGCGCTGACCGGCGGAGCGACGCTGTTCCCGCGACGCGTGGAGTCGGACCGGCTGCGCCTGGTGTCGGCGACGGCGGTCGGGCAGTTCGCACGGCTGGTCTATGCCGTGCAGGGGAGCTGAGCCGAGAACGCCCGCGCGGACCCCTGGTCAGCGCCGACGCCGTGCGCTAGACATGGAGGGTGCGGCCAGGTGCGGCCGCTGACAGGGGGAAGAACGCGATGGAGACCACCGACGTCCACGCCGTCGAGACCGTGGAGCCCAAGCCCACGCTGTCCAAGACCCGCGAGCGTGTCGCGTTCTGGACCGCCGTCTTCGCCGGCGTCTTCCTGTGGCGGGCCGCCGTCGGGTTCTTCCAGTGGGGCACCCAGTGGTGGAACATCGAGCACGCCATGCGCCCCCGGACGGGCGAGTTCGACGACGCCGGCACGTGGGCCTGGTTCGTGGACCACCTCGACGAGATGCACATGTCGCTCGTGACCGCTCTCGCCTACCTCGCCGCCGCCACGGTGCTGATCGTCCTCACCCTCCGCGCGCGGCGCGTGAGCAGGTGACGGACCTCGCGGGCGCCTACACCCGTTGCGAGGACCAGATCCCGGCGGGCCTGCTCGGTCCTTCTTCCTGACCGACCGGTCCCCAGGACTCACGCCGGGTTGTACTCGAACCCCTCCACCCGCGCGACGGTCGCCGTCGGACGCCCGTTGCTCGTCGCGTACGCACCCAGCCACAGCCCGAGGAACCCGCCGGTCGTGACGCTGTCCAGGGTCCGCCCGTCGGCCACGGCCACCGTGAACGGGCTGCCGTTCAGCGCCGCGCACAGCTTGTACTCCTGGCCGCGCGCCGTGATGCTCAGCCGCACCGGTCCGTCCACGCTCACGGACACCTCGCCCAGCACCGTCTCGACCCCGCGCTGCCGCGCGATCGCGACGATCCTCCGGTCCAGCTCGGCCCGCACCGCACCGGACTCACCGGCGAGCGGGCCCGCCGTCAGGGAGAACCGCACGTGGTCGTGCTCCGACTGGCGGATGATCAGCCCGACCTCCTCGCCCGGCTGCAGGTCCGCGGACACGGTCGCGGTGACCGCGACGTCCATGTGCTGCTGTCGCACGCCCAGGAACGCGGGCGTTCCGGCGTCGGCGAGAGTCTCCTGGCTCATCCGCAGCTCCCAGCCGTCACCACGCGGCGTCGCGAAGCTCGAGGCAGGACGGCGCAGGGACGTCCACCGGACGTCGTCGGGCCCGACCACGCCCGAGGTGACGCCCTGGACCAGACCCAGGGGAGCGTCGTCGGCGAACGGCACCTCGACCTGCATGGGGACGCGGCCCACGCCCGGTGCGAACACCGGCCAGCCGTCCTCCCACACCACGGGCACCAGGAACGTCTCGCGGCCCAGGTTGTAGTGGTAGCCGCCGTACGGGCGCATGCCCAGCAGCACGGCCCACCACGAGCCGTCCGGACCCTCGACGAGGTCCGCGTGCCCCACGCCGACGACGTCCATGCCGCGCCCCAGGTGCCGATGCGTGAGGATCGGGTTGCCCTTGTTGCCGACGTACGGGCCGGTCACGTGGTCCGCGCGCGCGACCGAGATCGCGTGGTGGAACTCCGTCCCGCCCTCGGCGGCCAGGAGGTAGTACGCACCGTCGACCTTGTACAGGTGCGGGCCCTCGGCCCAGACGGCGCCGCGCACCGCCCCGGTCCACAGCACGTGCTCGGGGCCGACGAGCGTCTTGGTGCGCAGGTCGAGCTCGCGCAGCCACACCTCGGTCTGGTCGAACCACTCCGGGTCCGTGGCCAGGCGCGTGCCGTGCACCCAGGCGCGGCCGTCGTCGTCGAACAGGATCGACGGGTCGATCCCGCCGGCGTCGAGCCACACCGGATCGGACCACGGCCCGGCCGGGTCCGTCGCCGTCATCAGGAAGTTCCCGCCGCGGGCGTCGTCGGCCTGGTCCACGAGCGTGCAGATCAGCCAGAACACGCCGTCGTGGTGGCGCAGCGTCGGCGCGTACAGGCCGCCCGAGCTCGCGATCCCGTCGAAGTTCAGCTGCTCCGGGCGGTCGATCACGTGCCCGATCTGCTCCCAGTGCACCAGGTCCGTCGAGTGCAGCACCGGCAGGCCGGGGAAGTACTCGAACGTCGAGGTGACCAGGTAGTAGTCCTCGCCCACGCGGCAGATCGTCGGGTCCGGGTAGCAGCCCGGCAGGATCGGGTTCTGGACGAGGCTCATGCGTCGACCAGCGGCTGGGCCACGACGCCGACCAGGCGAGCGTCCGCCGTCGTGACCTCGTGCGCGGCACCGGTGATCGCCATGATCGTGCGCGGCGTCGCGACCCCGGGGATCACGCGGCGCTTGATCTCCTTGTGGCTCGTGATTGCCCCGCCCGTGGTCTCCTGGGCGCTCGCGTCGGCGGCGGACGCCTCGGCGTGCGAACCGACCCACACCTCGACGTCGCCCGGCTCGACCACGCGCACCATGCGGCGGTCCGAGAACGCGAAGCGCGCCGTCGGGACCGTAAAGGTCACGCGCGTCGCCGCACCCGGCTCGAGCGCCACGCGGCCGTAGCCGAGCAGCTGCACCACGGGGCGCGCGACCGAACCGACGATGTCGTGCCCGAAGAGCTGCACCACGTGCTCGCCGGCGACGTCCCCGGTGTTGGTGACCGTGACCTCCGCGGTGAACGTGCCACCGGCTGCGACCGACGGCGTCACCACGAGGTCGCTGTACGCGAACGACGTGTACGACAGCCCGAACCCAAACGGACGCAGCGGCGTGGAGTCGGTCGCGGTGACGTCCGACGGGCCGCCGAGGATCGGGTGCAGGTAGGAGTAGGGGAGCGACCCGCTCGAGCGCGGCATCGACACCGGCATGCGCCCCGAGGGGTTCACGCGGCCGGTGAGCACGTCGGCGATCGCGAGACCGCCGCCCTCACCCGGGAAGAACGCCTGCAGCACCGCGGCCGGGCGGGGGCCCGAGCCGTCGAGCGCCCAGTCGATCGCGTACGGACGACCCGTGAGCAGCACCATGACCACCGGTGTGCCGGTCGCCACGAGCGCCCCGACCAGCTCGCGCTGCACGCCCGGCAGGTCGAGGGACTCGACGTCGTTGCCCTCGCCCACGGTGCCGCGCCCGAACAGGCCCGCCTGGTCACCGACGACGACGACCGCGACGTCCGCGCCCTGAGCAGCGGCGACGGCCTCGGCGAAGCCGTCGTGGTCCTCGCCCTCGGGCGTGCAGCCCTCGGCGAGCACGAGCTCGGGCTGGGTCAGCCCGGCGTCGGCGAACGCGGTGCCCAGCGCCTCCGCGACGCTCGGGATGTCGAAACCCATCTCGTAGCCCGGGTGGTGGGCGAGCACGTGGTTGACGAACGAGTAGCAGCCCATGAGCGCCTCGGGCCGGGCGGCGTTGGGGCCGACGACGGCGACGCGCGCCGGCGCACTGCCACCGGCGCCCAGCGGGAGGATGCCCTCGTTGGTGAGCAGCACGACCGACTTCGCGGCCAACCGACGCGCGATGTCCTGGTGGCGCGGGGAGTCGAGCTGGGGGTTGGCGGGGGGCTCGTCCTCGAAGGCCTCGGGCTCGAGCAGGCCGAGCTCCTCCTTCTGCGCCAGGGCGCGCAGCACGGCGCGGTCCACGTAGGCCTCGTCGAGGGCGCCGCTGCGGACGCGCTCGGCGAGCGGCTCGAGATAGGCGTCGCCGGTGGGGAGCTCAATGTCGAGCCCCGCCTGGAGGGCGAGCGAGGCGGCCTCGCCGCGGTCCGCGGCGATCGCGTGCATGACCTCGAGGAACGCGACCGCGAAGTAGTCCGCGACGACCGTCCCGGTGAAGCCCCAGCGCTCGCGCAGCACGCCCGTGAGCAGGTCGGGGTTGGACACGACGGGGATGCCGTCGATGTCCGCGTAGGAGTTCATCACCGAGCGGACGTTGCCGTCGAGGACGGCCATCTCGAACGGCGGGAGGTAGACGTCGGCGATCTCGCGTGGGCCGGCGCTCACCGGGGCGTGGTTGCGGCCGGCGATCGAGCCGGAGTACCCGACGAAGTGCTTGAGGGTGGCGTGCGCCCCGGCGCTCTGCATGCCGCGCACGTACGCGGTGCCGACGGTCCCGACGAGATACGGGTCCTCGCCGATGCACTCGTCGACCCGGCCCCAGCGGGGGTCGCGGATCACGTCGAGCACGGGCGCGAGGCCCTGGTGGATGCCGAGCTCGCGCATCGACTCGCCGATCGCGTGGCCGGCCTCCTCGACGAGCGCCGGGTCGAACGCGGCACCCCAGGCGAGCGGCGTCGGATACGTGGCGGCCTGCCATGCGGCCAGGCCCGTGAGCACCTCCTCGTGCACCAGCGCCGGGATGCCCAGGCGGGTCTCGCGCTTGAGGCGACGCTGCTCCGCCCACAGCCACGCGGCGCGCTCGGCCGGGTCCACCGGACGGGTGCCGTACACGCGGGTGTAGTGGCCGATCCCGTGCTGGGTGATCTCGGTGAGCAGGCCGGCGTCCTTCTGGCCCGAGGCCATCTCGGACTGCATCGGCGCGACCGTGCCGTTCTGGTCGAGCCAGTAGCCCACGATCTGCGCGAGCTTCTCCTCGAGCGTCATCTGGGCGTGCAGCGCGCGGACGCGCTCGGACACCTGGGGCATGGCGGGGACCGCGGAGCCGGGGTTGGGCACGTGACCCATCTCCTTCGTTGGGGCTTGATGTGTGGGGGTGGTGGTCCCGTCGCGCGGACGAGCGCGCGACGGGACCACCCGCGCAGGGAGCGGTGCGGGCGTCAGCCCTTGACCGCTCCGGTGAGGCCGCCGACGATCCGGCGCTCGAACAGGGAGAAGAAGATCAGCGCGGGGATCATCGACAGGGAGGTGAACGCGAGCACCATCGCGGTGTCGACCGAGTACTGCGACGCGAACGACTGCACCCCGAGCGGGAGCGTGTAGGAGTTCTCGTTGCTGAGGATGAACAGGGGCAGCATGTAGCTGTTCCAGGCCGCGATGAACGCGAGGATCCCGACCGTGATGACACCGGGCAGGGACAGCGGGACGACCATCCGGAAGAAGAACCCGAGCCGGCCCGCGCCGTCGATCGCCGCGGCTTCCTCGAGCTCCTTGGGGATGGCCCGCAGGAACGGCACGAGGATGATGATCGTCGTCGGTAGGGCGAACGCGATCTGCGGCAGGATGATGCCGGCGAGGCTGTCCATCAGGCCGAGCTGGCGCACCAGGATGTAGAGCGGCGTGATGGCCACCGTCATGGGGAACATCAGGCCCGCCGCGAACAGCGAGTACATCCCGTTGCTGCCCTTGAAGGTGTAGCGGGCGATCACGTAGCTCGCCATGACGCCCAGGATGACGACGCCAATCGTGGTCGAGATCGCGGAGATGGCCGAGTTGCCCATCTGCCGCCAGAAGATCTCGTTCTGGAGGACGCTGACGTAGTTCTCCAGGCGCCACTCCGAGGGGAACCCGGACGGGTCGGTCGTGATCTCGGAGTTCGACCGGAACCCGCCGATGATGATGTAGAGGACCGGGGCGATGCAGAGCCCGACGAAGAAGAACGCGACCACGTAGGTCATCGGCCCGCTGCGGTGCAGGCGCATGGCCTTGGCCTTCTTGGTGCGGGTGGGCCGCGTCGCGGGGAGCGGAGGCGCGGAGACGGCGCTGGCGGACATCACTTCTTCCCTTCCGTGAGCGCACCCGCAGTGTCACGGCGGAGCACGAAGCGCTGGTAGATCAGGGCGATCACGAGCGAGATGACGAACAGGACGACGGCGACGGCGTTTCCGTAGCCGTAGTTCCCGGCGTTGCGGCCCTCACCGACCATGTAGGTCGCCATGGTGGACGTGCCTGCGGTGGTGGCCACGTACTGGCCCCAGATGATGTAGACGAGGTCGAACAGCTGCAGCGATCCGATGATCGACAGGAACGCCCAGATGCGGATCGTCGGGCCGAGCAGCGGCAGCGTGATGCTGCGCTGCATCTGCCAGTAGCTGGCGCCGTCGATGGCCGCGGCCTCGTACAGCTCCTCGGGGATGGACTGCAGGCCGGCGAGGAAGAGGATCACGGCGAAGCCGATGTACTTCCACGAGATGATGATCATCAGCGACCAGATCGCGACGTCCGGGTCGGACAACCAGTCGACCGTCCAGTCGGGCAGCCCGACCTTCTCCAGGAAGTCGTTGACGGCGCCCGTCGTCTGAAGCATCAGCGCCCAGCCGGTGCCGACGATGACCTCGGAGATCACGTACGGCACGAAGATCAGGACGCGGACCAGGGAGCGGCCGCGCATGCGCTGGTTGAGCAGGAGCGCGAGCGCGATGGCCGCAGGTCCCTGGAGCACGAGGGACATCACGACGATGAACCCGTTGTGCATCAGCGCATCCTGGAAGGCGCTGTCCTTGAAGATGATGAGGTAGTTGTCGAGGCCGACGAACTCCGTCGGCGGGCCGAAGCCCTTCCACTTGAAGAACCCGTAGTAGGCCGCCATCACCACGGGGAAGATGACGAACGCTAGGAACATCACGATGGCGGGTCCGGCCAGCAGTGCGATCTCGAGCCGCTTGGTCCAGTCCGCACCTCCGGCCCGCCGCTTGCGGGGGACCGGGGACGGTGCCACGGAGGCACCGTCCCCGCCCGCCGAGCGACCCTCGGGCGGTGTTGTGGTGAGCGTCTTGTCGCCCAAGGTGTCACTCATGGTTGTTGATTACTCCTTGGCCAGCGCGTCGTTCACGGAGGTGATGACGCCCTCGGGGGTACCGCTGCCCGCGAGCATCTCGACCACGCCGCCGTTGAGCGCGTTGCCGACGTTCTGACCGAGCAGCGTGTCCAGCCACACCGTCACGTAGGCGGCGTCGTTGTACGCGGCGAGCACGTCCTGCAGAGCAGGGTCGGTGATGACGCCCTGCGACTCCTGGTTCGCCGGGAGGGTGACGAACGCCTCGGCGTACGCCTCCTGGTTCTCCTTCGAGAGCACGAAGCTCAGGAACGCGCCACAGGCCTCGGCCGGAGCGTTGGCGGAGCAGCTGTAGCCGTCGACGCCGCCCATCATGGCGGTGGGGTCACCGGCACCACCCTCGACCGCCGGGAACGGGAACCAGCCCAGGTCCTCGAGCGGCTTCTTGTCCGGGGTCAGGTCCGCGATGACGCCCGGGTTCCAGGCGCCCATGAGCTCCATGCCGGCGAGGTGGTTGGCCAGCATGCCGGCCGACGAGCCGGCGCTGCCCTGGGCCTCGGTGGTGAGGAAGCCCTCGTTGAACGGCTCCGTCTGCGCGAAGTTGTTCAGCTCCGTGGCGGCCTGCTGCCAGCACGGGTCGCTGAAGTCCTTGGTCTGGGGGAGCGTGTCCATGACCTCCTGCGAGCAGGTCCGCAGCGCGAAGAAGTAGTACCAGTGCGCCGCCGGCCATGCTGCCTTGCCGCCGAGCGCGAACGGCGCGACGTCGATCGCCTTGAGCTTGTCCACCGCGTCGTTGAGCTCGGCGAACGTCGTCGGCGTGCCCTCGATGCCGGCCTGCTCGAACAGGTCCTTGCTGTAGTAGATGCCACCCGGGAGGACCGAGGTCGGCACGCCGTAGATCTTGCCGTCGATGCTGAAGGCGCCGACGGTGCCGCCCACGGCCTCCTTGGCCTCGGCGGTCACGTGCTCCGTGAGGTCGAGCACCTGGCCGGCCTCGACGATGTCGGCGAGCTTGCCGCCGCCGCGCGCCATGAAGATGTCCGGCGCGTCGCCGGAGTTGAGGGCGGTCTGCAGCTTGCCGTCCATGTCCTCGTTCTGGATGGACTGGACCTTGATGGTGACGCCCTCGTTGGCCGCCTCGAAGTCGGCGACCATCTTGTCCCAGTACTCCTTGCCCGGGCCGGTGGTCGAGTTGTGCCAGAACGTCATCTCGACGTCGCCGTTGGCGTTGGTCGACCCGCCGCCTCCGGGGTTGTCGTCGCCGCCGCAGGCGGCGAGACCCAGGGTGCTCATGACCATGACGGTCGAGACCGCCAGGAACTTCTTGGCCTTCATCAGATCTGTCCTCTTTCTTGAGCGAAACAGATGGGGAGGCAGCCCCGGGGGGCTGACCAGCCACGGCCCGACATCGGTGTCGGTACATGGGTGACGCGGCGTCGCGCGTCGGCACTCATCCTTGAGGGCTCCTCCTCGTCGTCGAGATCGGTACGTCGAGAACTATGCCGACGTGATCTGGGTCATGTCAATCGTTATCGATAACGGTTTACATACGGTTACGATGTGACCCATGAGCCCCCGGGTCACGATCCACGACGTCGCCGATGCTGCGGGCGTGTCCGTGGCCACCGTCTCCAAGGTGATCAACGCCCGCTACGGCGTCGCGAAGTCCACCTCTCAGCGGGTGCAGGCGGTGATCGACCAGCTCGGCTACGAGTCGAGCCTCGTGGCGCGCAGCATGCGCTCGCACAAGACCCACGTCATCGGGATCCTCGTCGCGGAGTTCGAGCCGTTCAGCACCGAGATCCTCAAGGGCGCGGCGACCGCGCTCGCGGACACCGACTACGAGCTCCTGGCCTACACCGGCGCGCGGCACAGCGGGGGAGCGGGCTGGGAGCGGCGCTACCTCTCCCGGCTCAGCGGCACGTTGATCGACGGCGCGCTGATCGTCACGCCCACGGTCGTCGACGCCAACGCGGGCGTGCCCGTGGTCGCGATCGACCCGCACGAGGGTCCGCTCGGGCCACCGACCGTCGACTCCGACAACCTCACCGGCGGCCTCCTGGCCACGCGCCACCTGGTCGAGCTCGGCCACCGGCGCATCGGGTTCATCGGCGGACGCGCGGACCTCGCGTCGTCGGCGCTGCGTGAGGCCGGCTACCGCCAGGCGCTCGCCGACGCCGGCATCGAGGTCGACCCCGCGCTCATGAGCACCGGTGACTACGAGCTCGACTCCTCACGCGGGTCGGCCCACGAGCTGCTGTCCCTGGCCGACCGGCCGACCGCGATTTTCGCCGCGAACGACATCTCCGCGATCGCCGCCATGGAGACCGCGCGGGAGATGGGCCTCGACGTCCCCGCGGACGTGTCGATCGTCGGCTTCGACGACATCCCCGAGGCCTCCGCGACCACGCCGCCGCTGACGACCGTTCACCAGCCGATCAAGCGGATGGGCGCCGCGGGCATCGAGATGCTCGTCCGGCTGATCGAAGGACGCGCCGTCGAGTCCAGCCACGTGCGCCTGCCCACCTCGCTCGTCGTCCGAGGCACCACGCGCCGCGTGTAAACCGTCTCTGACGTTCCCGTCCCACCCCGCGCAAAGGAGCGCCCTGTGCACGCTGTCGCCGCCCCCCACCTGTCTGCCGCTCCCGCGCATCGCGTGGCTCGGACGGTCGTGACCGTCACCGACGCCGGCGGCCGCCCGGTGCCCGACGCCGAGGTCGCGGTCGCCCAGAGCCGCCACGCCTTCGAGTTCGGCAACATCGCGTTCGACCTCATCCCGCTGGCCAACGGCGAGGGCGAGGTGCGCGACGTCGGGTTCGGCGGGGCCAGCGCCCACCTCGAGCGTCTCGCGGACCTCTGGCTCGACGTCTTCAACATCGGGACGCTGCCGTTCTACTGGCGCACCTTCGAACCCGAGCGAGGCGCTCCGGACACCGCGCGCCTGCTGCAGACCGCGCGGTGGCTCGCCGAGCGCGGCGTCACCGTCAAGGGCCACCCGCTCGTGTGGCACACCTTGACGCCGTCGTGGCTCGACGACGTCCCCCTCGACAAGCTCGCCAGCGTCATCCGCAGCCGGATCGTGCGCGAGGTCACCGACTTCGCGGGCGTCATCGACACCTGGGACGCGATCAACGAGGTCGTGATCATGCCGGTGTTCGAGGCCGAGCCCAACGCGGTGACGCGGCTCGCCGCGCGCGAGGGACAGATCGCCATGGTGAAGCTCGCGTTCGAGACCGCGCGCGAGGCCAACCCGAACGCGACCCTGCTGCTCAACGACTTCAACATGTCGCCCGCGTACGAGCGCCTGATCGAGGAGTGCCTCGAGGCCGGGGTACAGATCGATGCGCTTGGCCTGCAGAGCCACATGCACCAGGGCTACTGGGGCGAGGAGAAGACCCTCGACGCCCTCGAGCGGTTCTCGCGGTTCGGCCTCCCGCTGCACCTGACGGAGACCACGCTGCTCTCCGGGCACCTCATGCCGCCCGAGATCGTCGACCTCAACGACTACCAGATCCCCGAATGGCCCTCGACGCCCGAGGGCGAGGCGCGCCAGGCCGACGAGGTCGAACGCCACTACCGCACGCTGTTCGGCCACCCGGCCGTCCAGGCGAGCACGTACTGGGGACTGACCGACGACGGCGCGTGGCTCGGCGCCCCGGGCGGGCTCGTCCGGGCGGACGGCACGCCCAAGCCCGCCTACGACGCGCTGCGCCGCCTGGTCAAGGAGGAGTGGTGGACGCCGGAGACGGTCGTGCGCACCGACGCCGAGGGTCGCTTCACGCTTGAGGGCTTCCTGGGGGACTACGCCGTGACGGGTGCCGCGGGCGCTGCGTCGGTCGCGCTGGCGCCCGACGGCGGGGCGGTCGAGGCGCGGCTCGGCTGAGCGCGCGACAATCCCGAGCGGCTAGCCCGCTTGCGCCTCCGCGACCGTGCGCTCCCAGCGCGTGAACTCTAGTGCGCGGTGCTGTCAGATCCCTATGCCAATATGTCGTTATGAGCCAAGAGACTCCCGCCGGGTGGTACCCGGACAATCAGGGGACCGTTCGTTATTGGGATGGCGCGACATGGACGGAGCGGACACGCGACCAGGATGAGAGTAGTGCCGCACCAGCAGCCGACAAAAGGGACGGAAAGTTCGCTCGGCTCAAGAAGGCCGCTGGTGATTGGACAGCCGAGAAGCGAGAAGCGAAGGAAGCCCAGGAGAGAAAGTGGGCCGAGGACGTAGCTGCAGCTGGGGCGCTCGTTACCAAAGGAACCTTCGGTCTCGCGACCGTCGAGGTCTACGAGGGTGGCTACGTCCGGGTCGCGTCGGGGGAGCAGCCCGAGCGCCCGAGCGCCGCGAGTGTGCGGTCGCAGATGACAGCGAGTCCGAGTGGTGGCGGGGTTCACCCGAAGACGCCGTACGAGAAGTTGCGGTCGATCACGTTCACGCACTCCGATTCGGACAGGGCCTCGCAGGGCGGTTCCGGCCTCGAGAGTGCTATCGGGCCCGCCGTCGCGAACTTGCTGAAGGGCACGAAGCACCTGGTAAAGGCCTCGGCCCCCGGCTTGGCGGCTGCCGGAATCGCCCACGTCGCAAGCCAGGGTTCTCGCACCTCATACCTGACGATCGCTACCGATCGTCAGGTCTATACGCTCTCCAACCAGGTCCCGAATAGTGTCGGTCTCAAGACTGCCAAGAAGGGCCACGTTGAAGTTGGGCTCGCACTCGTGGCCGCGGGCAACGCAGTTCTCGGCAATGGGGACGTCTCGAGCGCGGAGGCGGTAGTGGGTGCGCCTCAGCCTGGGGTGCATCACGAGGCAGCGAGCGCGGCTCAGCCCGCCGCTCCAAGCCTGGCGGACCGTCTGCGCGAACTCGCCACCCTCCACCGGGAAGGGATCCTGTCGGATGAGGAGTTCTCGAGCGCCAAGGCCGCGCTGCTGAGCGGACTGTGACGCCACCGAGGGGGCTGCTCAGGAGGTGAGGCTCAGGGTCAGGGCGGCGGGGTCGCAGATCGGCAGTGAGCAGGTGGTGCCGCGGCAGACGTAGGCCGTGGGCACGCCGTCGTGCGCGGGGCGATCCGTCAGCGCGGGGATCGCGCTGCCCTCGACACCCACCGCGATTACCGCGCCCGGGGTCGTGGCTGCCCACGCCGCGCGCGCGAGGTCGCCCGTGGCGAGGGCGGCGACGTCGGCGTCCGCGGGGCCCACGATGACGATCTCGACCGGGCCGTCCGCCTGGGCCTCGGCGACGGCAAGCGCCCAGCCGGCGAACCGCGGTGCACGGTGGGCGTAGGTCCGGTAGCTCGCGAGGGCGGTGTCCGCCGCCGTGCGGTAGCGCAGCTCCCCGGTGAGCGCCCCCAGCCGGACGAGCGCGCCGGAGAGCGCCGAGCGACCGGACGGGCTCGCGTTGTCGCCCGGGTCCGCAGGGCGCAGGAACAGGGCGGGGCCCGCCGTGTCAGCCGGGGCGTCGAACACCCGGTCGCCGTCGACGAACACTTCCAGCGCCGTGTCGACGAGCGTGCGGGCCGTGTCGAACCAGGTGACGTCGCCGGTCGCGGAGAACAGGGACAGCAACCCGTCCGCGAGCAGCGCGTAGTCCTCGAGCACGCCCTCGGCCGCGGCGAGCGTCCCGCCCAGCGACGCGCGCCGCAGCCGACCGTCGACCAGGTGCAGCCCGACGACGTAGCGCGCCACCTGTGCCGCGAGATCCACGAGGTGGGGCTCACCGAGGATGCGTCCTGCCTCGGCGAGACTGCCGATGGCGAGGCCGTTCCACGCGGTCACGACCTTGTCGTCCCGCGCGGGCGCGGTGCGCTCGGCCCGAGCCTCCAAGAGGCGTGTCCGCACGCGCGCCCAGCGAGCGCCGTCGTCGTCCGCAGCGGCCTCGCCCGGCGCGGGGGCGACCGCGACGACCGACGAATCCAAGCGCAGCACCGATGACCCGTGCTCGAACGAGCCCTCCTCGGTGACGAAGCAGACCTGCGCGGCCCAGGCGGCGTCGTCGGCCCCGAGTGCCTCCTCCAGCTGCGCCGGGGTCCACACGTAGAAGCGGCCCTCGACGCCCTCGGTGTCGGCGTCGAGCGAGGAGGTGAAGCCGCCGTCGAGCAGGTCGCGTTCGAGGAACGCGGCGGTCTCGAGAGCGACCCGGCGGGCCCAGGCATCGCCGGTCGCGCGCCACAGCCGGGCGTACCCGCCGACGAGCTGGGCGTTGTCGTAGAGCATCTTCTCGAAGTGCGGCACCGTCCACGTCGCGTCGACCGAGTAGCGGGCGAAGCCGCCGGCCAGCTGGTCGTACATGCCGCCCGACGCCATCGCGTGCGCGGTGTCGCGCGCCATCGTCAGCGCCGCCGCGTTCCCCGTGCGGGCGTGGTGGCGCAGCAGGTGCTCGAGCGTCATCGACGGCGGGAACTTCGGGGCGCCGCCGAACCCGCCGTAGCGGGGATCGCGCTCGCGGCCCAGCACCTCGACGGCCGCCGCCAGGTCCGCGGGGGTGAGGCTGCGGGCGTCGTCGTCGGTGGCCTCGGTGGTCGTGCGCAGGTGCGCGACGATCGCCTGCGACTGGTCCTCGAGCGCGCCGCGACGCTCCCGCCACGCGGCGGTGACGGCGTCGAGCACTTGGCGGAACGACGGCATGCCGCTTACGGGAGTCGGCGGGTAGTAGGTGCCCGCGTGGAAGGGAGCGCCGTCGGGCGTGAGGAACACGGTCATGGGCCAGCCGCCCTGACCGGTGAGGGCCAGGAGCGCCTGCATGTGCACGGCGTCGACGTCGGGGCGCTCCTCGCGGTCCACCTTGATGCTCACGAACTCGCGGTTCAGCTGCGCGGCCGTGGCCTCGTCCTCGAACGACTCGTGCGCCATCACGTGGCACCAGTGGCACGCCGCGTAGCCCACCGACAGCAGGACGGGGACGTCGCGCTCGCGGGCTTCGACGAAGGCGTCGTCGGTCCACTCGTGCCAGTCGACAGGGTTGTCGGCGTGCTGGCGCAGGTACGGGCTGCTGCTCGTGGCGAGGCGGTTCATCCGTCCACGGTAGGAGAGTGCGGGGGTAGGCGCCCGGTGGCGCGTGGAGGGGCGTGGGGCGAGGCACGTCGGTGCGCGGGGTCATGATGGCGGTATGACCGTGAGACTGACGCCGTCCGAGGTCCGTGGGCTTCGGCTCCGCGCGCAGGGCCTGAGCGGCGAGCCCGGCGCGGGCGGTGCCGAGGGCGTCGTCGGTGTTGTCGACGAGCTGTTCGCCCTCCAGGGGCAGGACCTGCCCGGTGTGCTCTGGTCCCTGGGGCTCCGGACGGACGGTGCGGACCGCGAGGCGGTGCGTGCGGCGTTCGACGCGGGCGTCCTCGTGCGCACGTGGCCGTTCCGCGGGACGCTGCACGTCCTCGCCGCGACCGACGTTGGGTGGGTGCTCGCGCTGACCGGCCCGCGGATGATCGCGGCGGCCGCGCGCCGGCGCAGGGAGCTCGAGATCGACGAGGGTGTGCTGGAGGTCGCCCGCGAGGTCGCCGCCCGTGAGCTGGCCGGCGGCGCGCGCGTGTCGCGGACGCGGTTCAAGGAGGCGCTCGACGAGGCCGGCGTCCCCACCGCTGGCCAGCGCGGCTACCACCTGATCAGCCACCTGGCGATCGAAGGACTGATCGCGTTCGGGCCCTTCGACGGCGCCGAGCAGCAGCTCGTGCTCGTCGCCGACCACGTGCCGAACCCGCGCCGCCTCGACGACGAGGAGGGGATGCGCGCGATCGTCCGCCGGTACCTGCGCGGACGCGGGGTTGCGACGGCGGCCGACATCTCTTGGTGGTCAGGGTTGCCCGTGCGGGCTCTGCGCGGGGCAGTCGCGGAGCTCGGCGACGAGGTCGAAGCCGTGCAGGTCGGAGGAGTCGAGCACCTGGCGTGGGCGCCGCTGCTCGACGTGGGCGCGGCTGGCAGGCGCAGCGCCTCCGGGAATGTGCGGGTCGGCTCCCGCACGGAATCGGCTCGGCCGGTCCTCGCGCTGCCCGGGTTCGACGAGCTCCTGCTCGGCTACGCAGATCGGACCGCGACCCTCGCCCGGGAGCACGCGGGGTTGATCGTGCCCGGTGGGAACGGCGTCTTCCGCCGCACCCTCGTGCACCGCGGTCGCGTGATCGGCACGTGGCGCGCTGTGGAGGCGGCCGCGGGCGTGCGCGTCGTCGCGGACACGTTCGGGGACGTACCACGCGGCGTCGAGCGGGGACTTGCTCGGGAGGCATCGCGGTACGCGCGGTTCGTCGGCGCACCGCTGCGGGAGGTCCTCGTCGCGCCGCGGCCGGGCTGACACAGGTCACGGTCCGGACGGGGCTGTTCGAGTCGCCGCCGTCGCCACGCACGGTCAGGATGGGTCGGGTGAACCAGACCTACGACGTGGTCGTCATCGGCGGAGGACCCGCGGGTCTGAGCGGAGCCGTGGCGCTGGCGCGCGCGCGGCGCTCCGTCCTCGTGATCGACTCGGGCGCGCCGCGCAACACCGCCGCCGAGCACGTGCACGGCTACCTGGGGCTCGAGGGCATCGCGCCGTCGGAGCTGCTCGCGCGCGGCCGGGACGAGGTGACTCGCTACGGCGGGGAGGTCCTCGCCGGGGAGGTGACCGACGTCGTCGGCCCTGCCGAGGCGAGCGACGCCGGGCCGTTCACCGTGCGGCTGGCCGACGGGCGCAGCGTCGAGGCGCGGCGGCTGCTCGTGGCGACCGGCACCCGCGACGGGCTCCCCGACATCCCCGGCCTCGCCGAGCTGTGGGGACGCGACGTCCTGCACTGCCCGTACTGCCACGGCTGGGAGGCGCGCGACAAGAAGATCGGCGTGCTCGTCACCGCGCCGACGTCGGTCGACGAGGCGCTGCTCCTGCGCCAGTGGAGCGACGACGTCACCCTCTACACCCATGACACCCCGCTGCCCGACGACGCCCAGCGCGCCCGCCTCCAGGCCCGCGGGGTGCGCATCGTCGAGGGCGAGGTGACCGGCGTCGTCACCGGCGCGGACGGAAGGCTGAGCGGAGTGCGCCTCGCGGGGGACACCGAGCACGTCGAGCCGTGCGAGGCGCTCGTGGTGACACCGATCATCGTGGCGCGCGCGGAGTTCCTCGACGTCCTGAGCCCCGAGGCCCGGACCGAGGCGCACGACGACGAACCCCTCGCGTGGCGGCTCATCGGCGCGGGCGACGGGGCCACCGACGTGCCCGGGATCTGGGTCGCCGGCAACGTGGCCCAGGTCGAGGCGCAGGTCGTCACCTCGGCAGCGATGGGCCTGCGCGCGGCTGTCGCGATCAACGCGGACCTCGTGCGCGAGGACACCGACCGCGCCGTCGCCGAGCAGCAGTCCGGTGGTGAGTAAGGGCACCGTGCGAGGCAGTGACCCCGCGCGGGGCGTGTGAGAACCTGAGGGCAGAGCCCTGGCGGGCTCCCGGACGAGGGGTGCCGTACCCGGCGAGCGACAAGACGGCCCAGGGAGAACTGCCATGTCGTGGATCGTCCTCATCCTGTCCGGTGGCCTCGAAGCCGTCTGGGCCACCGCGCTCGGCCGCTCGGACGGCCTCACCAAGCTCGGCCCCGCGGTCGTGTTCGGCGTCGCGCTGCTCGGCAGCATGGCCGGGCTCGCCTACGCGATGCGCGAGCTGCCCACCGGGACCGCGTACGCCGTGTGGGTCGCGATCGGCGCGAGCCTGACCGTCGGCTACGCGATGGCGACCGGCGCAGAAGCCGTGTCGCTCGTGAAGATCCTGCTGCTGCTCGGGATCGTCGGCTGCGTCGTCGGGCTCAAGGTCCTCGACTAGACCGGCCGATCCCGGGCTAGACGACGCCCGCGGTGCCCAGGAGCACCCCGGTGAGGTACGTGGCGCCCAGGGCGAGCGTGCCGCCGACGACGACTCGCGCAGCCGCGCGGACCTTCGAGCTGCCGCCGATGCCCGCCGCGACCATGCCGGTCAGCGCGAGCGCCAGCAGCGTCGCCGCGAAGGCCACCGGGACGCGTGCGCTCGCGGGCGGCAGGAGGATCGCGAGCATCGGCAGCACCGCGCCGAGCGCGAACGCCACGAAGCTCGCGCCCGCCGCGTGCCACGGGCTCGCGACGTCGTGCCGGTCCAGGTTGTGCCGCTCGTGCAGGTGGGCGTCCAAGGCGTCGACGTCGGACAGCTCGCGGGCGAGGGCCGCAGCCGTGGGCGCGCTGACGCCGCGCTCCTCGTAGAGCCGGGCCAGGGCGGCGAGCTCCGCGGCGGGATCGGTCGCCAGCGCCTGGCGCGTGTGGTCGATGATCTCCTCCTCGGTGTCGCGCTGGCTGCTCACCGAGACGTACTCGCCCAGCGCCATGGACACCGCGCCACCGATCGACGCCGCCAGGCCCGCGAGCAGGATCGGCGCGGTGTCCGTGGTCGCACCCGCGACGCCGACGACGACCGCGGCGATCGACACGATCCCGTCGTTCGCGCCGAGCACACCGGCACGCAGGGCGTTGAGCCGACGCTCCATGCCGCCACCTCGCGCGATGATGCCGCCGGGGTCCCCGGTGACCGCGCTGACGGCGTTCGACACGATGCTCATACCTCGACGCTAGGCGGGTGTCCGGTGGCCCGCAAGCAAGGAAAGGCGGCCCTATCCCGCGGAAATACGCGGCTCTCGGGCTGGTCGTCGCCGCCCTGTGCATGGCTGCTGCGCGCGCCCGCGGTGTGCCCGGCGTGCCCGCTCGGCGGTTCCCCGCGCGCGCTCGGCGTTCCCAGCGCGCCGACTTCGTGACTTTGCCCCCGACTTCGTGAGTTCTATGTCGCGAAGTCGGGGGCAAAGTGACGATCTCGCGGGGATGTTGGGTGGGCGGGGATGTTGGGTGGGCGGGAATGTTGGGTGAGGGGACGGCGGGCGCGAACAGGTGCTGGCCCGCAGACTGGGGGGATGCTGACCCCCGCCCCCTCCGCTCGCTCCGCCGCGGACCTCGCCGCCGCCCCGCTGCGGAAGGCCCGGCACCTGATCGCTGTCGGGGACGCTCGGGTGGGGATCCTGGAGACCGGCGTGCTGACGGCGCCGACGACGTACGTGCTGGTCCACGGCCTGGGCATGTCGATGCGCTACTTCACCGACCTCGCGGACGAGCTCGGCCGCGACAGCCGCGTGCTGCGGGTCGATCTGCACGGCTTCGGCACCCGCAGCCACGAGCAGGGCGACCTAGACATCCCCGAGCACGCCGACGCGCTCGTCGACGCGCTGCGCGGGATCCCGCGACGCGCACCCGAGAGCGACGCGCGGGAGACGGTCCTCGTCGGGCAGTCGATGGGCTGCCAGATCGTCGTCGACGCCCTTGCCCGGTACCCGCACGCCGCGGACCGCGCCGTGCTGATCGGCCCGACGACGGACCCGCGCCGCCGCAGCCTCCTGGGCCACGCCGCCCGGCTCGGGGTCGACGGCACGCGCGAGCCCTGGCGCGCCAACAAGGTCGTCCTGCGCGAGTACGCCCGCGCCGGCGTCCGACGCTACCTCGTGACGGCCGCGTTCATGTTCGCGGACAAGATCGAGCACAAGCTGTCCCGGGTGCGCGTCCCCACGCTCGTCGTGCGCGGCGCGAAGGACATGATCGCGCGCGACGACTGGGTGCAGCGCATGGCGCACACGCTGCCGCGCGGCTCCTGGGCCGAGGTCCCGGGCGCCCCGCACCTGACGCAGATCACCCACCCCGTCACCGTCGCCGAGCTGTGCCGCCGAGGCACGCCCACGCCGTGAGGGGAGCGGCGCGCTGGGGGCGCCACCTGGCCCGCGCCGTGCGGTTCGGGCCGGCGTGGGCCGCGGACTACGCCTACGCCGCCGCCTGGCAGGCCCGCGCGGCGGTCGACCGGACCGCGCCCGACGCGTACCGGGGCGTCCCCACGGCGTCGGAGACCGCCCGCCAGGTCCTGCTCATCCCCGGCGTCTACGAGACCTGGCAGTTCCTGCGGCCCGTCGCCCGCCTGCTGCGCGACCACGGTCACGAGGTGCACGTGTTGTCCGACCTGCGCCGCAACACCGCGCCGATCCCGGAGTCGGCCCAGCTCGCCTCCCAGTACCTCGACGACCACGACCTGCGCGACGTCGTCGTCGTCGCGCACTCCAAGGGCGGCCTGATCGGCAAGCACCTCATGGTGGAGGACGCCGCCCGCGGCGAGGATGCTCGGGTGCGCTGCATGGTCGCGATCTCGACGCCGTTCTCCGGGTCCCCGTACGCCCGGCTCGTACCGATCCCCAACCTGCGCATGTTCTCGCCGTCCCACGCCGGCCTGCGCACGCTAGCCGCGAACCTCGCCGTGAACGCGCGCATCACCTCGGTCTACGGCCAGTTCGACCCGCACATCCCTGACGGCTCGCGGCTCGACGGCGCGCACAACGTCGAGCTGCCGTCCACGGGGCACTTCCGGATCCTGTCGAGCCCGCGTCTGCTCGTGATGCTCCCCGCCTTGGTTGCGTGCGGATGCGCCGAATGTCGGGATACGGCTACCGTCGAGCATGGTAACGACCTCCCGCACCAGCGCTGACCGGCCGCTCGCGCGGCAGATCTCCGTCACCGTCGCGTACGTGTCTCGTCGGCTCGATGATCGGCGTCGGCGTGTTTGGCGGGACGCCCATCGCCGAGGCCGCCGGAGGTGTGCTCGCGAGCGACTCGACGCACCTCGCGCCGGCGTCGGGCGCGTTCTCCATCTGGACGCTGATCTACGTGGGCCTCGGTGCGTACACGCTGTGGCAGTGGTGGGACTTCGACGACCGCCGGCGCATCGCGTGGCTCGTGGTCGCCAGCCAGCTGCTCAACGCCGCGTGGATCCTCGTGGTCCAGGCCGGCCAGGTGTGGCTGAGCGTCGTCGTGATCGTGGTCCTGCTCGGCGTCCTTGTCGCCCTGTTCCTGCGGCTGCGCGCGACGCCGACCCGGAACCCGATCGGCGCGGCCGTGGCCGACGGCACGCTCGGCGTCTACCTGGGCTGGGTGTGCGTCGCGACCGTCGCGAACGTCGCGGCGGCGCTCGCGAGCTCGGGCGTCGACGCCGGCGGGAACCCGGTGCCGTGGTCCGTCGTGGTGCTGGCCGTCGCGGGCCTGGTCGGCGTCGCGCTCGCCGTCGTGGGCCGCGGGAGCCTCGTGGCGACAGCGGCCGCCGCGGCCATCACGTGGGGCGTCGCATGGATCGCCGTGGCCAGGCTCCAGGGACAGCCGGAGTCGACGACGACGGCGACGGCCGCCGCCGCGGTCGCGGGCCTCGTCGCGCTCGTGGCGCTGGTCGCCCTCGCACGCCGGATCACCGCCCCGCGCGACTGACGGTCCGCTCAGGACGTCGGCACGTTCTCCAGCTCGGCGAGCCACGCGTTCGCGTTGCCGTCCGACGGCGCCCGCCACTCGCCCCGCGGAGAGAGGGCGCCGCCGGCCATGACCTTGGGGCCGTTCGGGAGCGCTGACCGCTTGAACTGGCTGAACCCGAAGAAGCGCTTGAGGAAGACCTCGAGCCACTGCCGGACGTCGGCGAGGGTGTACGCGTAGTGCGCGTCCTCGGGGAAGCCGGGGGGCCACTGCCCGGCCTCAGCGTCCTTCCAGGCGTGGTGCGCGAGGAACGCGATGGTCGAGGGCCGCAGGCCGTAGCGAAGCACGTAGAAGAGCGTGAAGTCGTGCAGCGAGTACGGGCCGATGGTCCCCTCGGTGCTCTGCACCTCCTCGTCCTCGCCGGCCGGCACGAGCTCGGGCGTGATCTTGGTGTCCAGGACCGACTGCAGGACGCTCGAGACGTCGTCGGCGAACTGGCCCGAGGAGATCACCCAGCGCACGAGGTGCTGGATGAGCGTCTTCGGCACGCCCGTGTTCACGGCGTAGTGGGACATCTGGTCGCCGACGCCGTAGGTGCACCAGCCGAGCGCCATCTCCGACAGGTCCCCGGTCCCGACGACGATGCCGCCGCGGTCGTTGGCGAGCCGGAACAGGTAGTCGGTGCGCAGCCCGGCCTGGACGTTCTCGAAGGTGACGTCGTAGACCTTCTCGCCGCGGCCGAACGGGTGGCCGATCTGCGTGAGCATCTCCTGCGCGGCGGGACGGATGTCGATCTCCTCGAAGGAGATCCCGAGCGCCTTGCCGAGCGCGTGCGCGTTGTTCTTGGTGTGGTCGCTCGTGGCGAAGCCCGGCAGTGTGTAGCCGAGGATGTCGGTGCGCGGGCGGCCGAGGCGGTCCATCGCCTGGGCGGCGACGAGCAGCGCGTGGGTCGAGTCGAGTCCGCCGGAGACGCCGATGACGAGCTTCGGCTCGCCGATCGAGCGCATCCGCTGCTGCAGGGCCGAGACCTGGATGTTGAACGCCTCGTAGCAGTCCTGCTCGAGGCGCGCGGCGTCGTCGGGCACGAAGGGGAAGCGGTCGATCCGGCGGCGCAGGCCGATGTCCGTGCGCGGCGGCTCGAGCTCGAACGCCACGGTGCGGAACGCCTCGGTGCGGGCCGCGTGGGTGCGGCGGTTGTCGTCGAACGTGCCCTGCCGCAGGCGTTCGGTCACGAGCCGCTCGACGTGCACGTCGGCCACCGAACGGCGCGAGCCCTCGGGGAAACGTTCGGTCTCGGCCAGCAGCACGCCGTTCTCGTAGAGCATGGTCTGGCCGTCCCAGGACAGGTCGTTCGAGGACTCGCCCGCGCCCGCGGCGGCGTACACGTACGCGGCGAGGCAGCGCGACGACGCCGAGCGGCACAGCAGATGCCGGTCCTCGGCGCGGCCCACCGTGATGGGGCTGCCGGACAGGTTGGCGAGCACGGTCGCGCCCGCGAGGGCGGCCTCCGCGCTCGGGGGGACCGGCACCCACATGTCCTCGCAGACCTCGACGTGCAGCACCAGGCCGGGGACGTCGGTCGCGTCGAACAGCAGGTCCGGGCCGAAGGGCACGGTGCGGCCGGCGACCCGGATCTCCTGGCCGCGCATGTCGTCGCCCGCGGCGAAGTGGCGGCGCTCGTAGAACTCCCGATAGGTCGGGATCATGGACTTGGGCACCACCCCGAGGATCTGGCCCCGGTGCACGACCACCGCGCAGTTGAACAGGCGGTTGCGCATCCGCAGCGGCGCGCCGACGACGAGCACGGGGAGCAGCTCGGTGGACGCCGCGACGACCTCGGCCAGCCCGTGCTCGACGGCGTCGAGCAGCACGTCCTGGAGGAAGAGGTCGTCGATCGAGTAGCCGGACAGGCAGAGCTCCGGGAAGACGACGACGCCGACCCCGTCCTCGTGGCACGCGCGAGCCTCGGCGACGACGGCGCGGGCGTTCGCGGCGGGATCGGCGATCGTGACCGGGACGGTGGCCGCGGCGATGCGGACGAACCCGTGGTCGTAGGCAGAGGCGAAGTTCATGGTCCTGAGTCTGGCAGGAGCCGGGGACAGCCGCAGGCCAACGCGAGCGCTTGACACCTCCGACGTCCGCGTGGAAGTGTGTGACGCAGCCCACTGGAAACGTTTCCAACAACATTCCAGATGGCCCGTGACACTGACGTCCATCCCGCTCGACGACGAGAGGAGGCCCGCCATGGCCGGCACCCGCGTGACCCTGCCCGACGTCGCCGCCCGCGCCGGCGTGTCCCTCGGCTCCGCCTCCCGCGCCCTACACGGCACCGGCGCCAGCCCCGCGATGGTCGAGCGCGTCCGCGCCGCTGCCGCCGAGCTCGGATACCAGCCCGACGCCACCGGACGCTCGCTGCGCATGCGCAAGACCTTCCAGATCGCCTTCGCCGTCGCGGACATCGGCAATCCGGTCTACGTCGAGATGATGACCGCCATCCAGTCCGTCGTCGCCGAGCGCGGCTACCGCCTCGTCGTCGCCAGCACGGGCGGCTCGCCGCAGTCGACGGCCGAGCTCGTGGCGGGCCTCGCGGCAGGTCTCGTCGACGGCCTCATCCTCAGCCCCCTGCGGACGAGCCCCGAGCTCGGGCAGCAGCTGACGTCGTCGGGCATGCCCGTGGTCGTGATCGGACGCACGGGGGAGTCGACCCTCGACACCGTCACGACCGACTCGGCCGGGGGCATCGGCCAGGCGGTCGACCACCTGCTGGCGCTGGGCCACCGCCGCATCGCCTTCCTCAACGGCCCGCTGGACACGACGCCGGGCGAGGCGCGTCAACGCGGCTTCGACGCGGCAGCCCCGGCGATGGCAGCCGTGGGCGCCCAGGCCGTCGAGTGCCGCGTCGCGGCCGACTTCACCGTCGCCGCGGGGCTCGAGGCGGCGCGCGCGCTGCTCGACGAGCACCCCGGGCGGATCGACGCCCTCGTCGCCGCCAACGACCTGCTCGCCGTGGGTGCCATCAAGGCGGCCGTCGAGCGCGGTCTGTCCGTCCCCGGCGACCTCGCCGTGACCGGCATGGACGACACCGAGCTCGCGGGCGTCTTCCAGCCCAGCCTCACCAGCGTGTCCCTGCGCTCGAGCGAGCGTGGCCGCGCCGCCGCGACCCTGCTGCTCGAGCGGCTCGCCGACCCCGGCCGCGCCGCCACCACCGTGACCGTCGCTCCCACGCTGATCAGCCGCGAGTCCTCATCCACCCTCACCGACGAGGAGGTCGCCCGATGACCGACACGGCCACCCGGCGCAAGCCCGACGACGTCGCGCGCCAGCCCACCGGCGGGCTCGCCAAGGCGCGGCGTCGCGAGGCGATCGGGCTCGTCCTGCCGTCTCTGCTGCCGGTACTCGTGCTCTCGGTCGCGCCGCTGGTCATGGGCATCGCGCTCGCGTTCACGGACGCGCGGCTCGTGCGCAACCCCGAGTACCAGGTCATCGGGCTCGAGAACTTCGAGCGCCTCCTCGACAACGGGTTCTTCTGGGACTCGTTCCGGATCGGCATGATCTGGGCCGTCTCCGTGACGCTGCTGCAGCTGCTCGCCGGCCTCGGCCTCGCCCTGCTGCTCAACTCGAACCTGCGGTTCCAGGGCCTGACGCGCGTGCTCGCACTCATACCGTGGGCCATGCCGCCGGTCGTCGTGTCGATCATGTGGCGGATGATCTACTCGCCCAACGCCGGGCCGCTCAACGCGTTCCTCGGCAAGCTCGGGCTGCCCGACGACACGAACTGGCTCGCGAACTTCACCACCGCCCTGCCCGCGGTGATCGTCGTCGGCGTCTGGGTCGGCATGCCGCAGACCACCGTGACCCTGCTGGCCGGCCTGCAGCAGATCCCCGGCGAGCTGCACGAGGCCGCGAGCGTCGACGGTGCGTCCGCGTGGCGCCGCTTCACCGCCGTGACGTGGCCGAGCCTGCGCCCGATCGTCACGTCGATCACCTCGCTGAACTTCATCTGGAACTTCAACTCGTTCAGCCTCGTCTACGTCCTCACCGAGGGTGGCCCCGGCGGCAAGACCATGCTCCCGATGCTGTTCACGTACCTCGAGGCGTTCAAGAACCGCAACATCGGCTACGCCGCCGCGATGGGCGTCGTGCTCGTCGTCGTCGTCGTGCTGCTGCTGTCCGTCTACCTGTGGTCCCAGTTCCGCGACGAGAAGGAGTCCTGACCGTGCGATCCCTCGTCCGCCCCGCGCAGTACCTGGGCCTCCTCTTCTACATCATCTTCCTCGGCTTCCCCCTGCTGTGGCTGATCTCCGCGTCGCTCAAGTCGTCGGGCGAGCTCAACTCGCTCACCGTCAGCCTGATCCCGCAGCAGCTCGAGTGGGGCAACTTCTCCCAGGCCCTCGACCGCCAGGGCCTCGTGCGCTCGGCGGGCAACTCGCTCGTCGTCGCGCTCGTCTCGACCGTGCTGGTGATCGTGATCGCCCTGCCGGGCGCCTACGTGCTGGCCCGGTTCAAGGGCTGGGCGCGCACCGTCGGAACGGGCTGGATCCTCGTGAGCCAGGTGTTCCCGGTCATCCTGGTGATCCTCCCGCTGTTCCTCATCCTGCGGACCATCGGGCTGAACGACTCGCTCGTCGGCCTCACGCTCGTGCACACGACGTACACGCTGCCGTTCGCCCTGTGGATGCTGCAGGGGTACGTCTCCTCCATCCCGGTCGACCTCGAGGAGGCCGGCTCGATGGACGGCGCGAGCCGCGGCACGGTGCTGCGCCAGATCGTCTTCCCGCTGCTGCGCCCCGGGATCGTCGCGACCGCGATGTTCTCGTTCGTCTCGTCCTGGAACGAGTTCTTCTTCGCCCTCGTGCTGCTCCAGTCACCGGACAACTACACGTTGCCCATCACGCTGAAGATGTTCATCGGCGGCGAAGGCAAGGTCGCCCTGGGGCCGCTCGCGGCGGGCTCTGTGCTCGCGGCGATCCCCAGCATCGTCTTCTTCTCGATCATGCAGAAGAGGCTCACCGGCGGGCTCCTCGCCGGAGCCGTCAAAGGTTAACCAGTCCCACCTCGAAAGGAACGAGACATGCACAAGCGTGGAGCTTTCACTGTCGCAAGCCTCACCGCCGGCGTCCTCCTGCTGTCCGCCTGCGGCGGCTCCGACGACCCGGCGGAGGGCGACGGTCCCGTCACCCTCAGCTTCCAGTCGCTGTCCGACCAGCCTGCCGCGATCGCCGCGACCGAGGCCATCGTCGCGGACTGGAACAAGGCCAACGCCGACGTCCAGGTCGAGATCGTCCCCGCCGGGTGGGACGGCATCTACGACAAGCTCATCACCCAGTTCAACGGGGGCGCGGCGCCGGACATCATCCACTACGAGGCCGCGAGCATCGTGCCCTTCGCGGTGGACGGCTACCTCGCCGACCTCACCGAGCTCATGTCCGACGAGCGCATCGCCGACATCCCCGAGGGCATCCTCGACACGGTGACCGTGGACGAGAAGGTGATCGCCTACCCGACCGAGCTGCAGTCCTACATGGTGTTCGCCAACACGACGCTCCTCGAGGAGGCGGGTGTCGAGATCCCCACGGGCGAGACGATGACGTGGGACCAGCTGCAGGAGATCGCGACCAAGGCCACCGGCGACGGCGTGCACGGCCTGGGTTGGGGCCTCAAGAGCCCGACCGCCGCGTTCATGACCATGGGGCCGAACTTCGGCGGCACCTACTTCGAGGGCAGCGGGGCCGACGCGACCCTGACGGTCGGCGAGGGCGAGCTGGCCATCCCCACGCTGGTGGGCGAGATGAAGGAGGAGGGCACCATCCTCCCCGTGAGCCTCACGCAGTCCGGCTCGGAGGTGCTCGCCTCGTTCTACGCGGGCGACATCGCGATGACCATCCAGGGCTCGTTCCAGGCGGCCAACATCGCCAACGACGCGCCCGAGGGATTCGAGTGGACGGTCCTGCCGCCCCTCGAGGGGCCCGACGGCGCCGGGCAGGCGGCCAACCCGCAGACGCTCAGCGTGAACGTCGACTCCGAGCACGTCGAGGAGTCGGCCGAGTTCCTCGAGTTCTTCACGAAGGCGGAGAACCTGGCGGCGCTGAACGAGGCCGACGCGCTCATCCCCGCGACGACGTCGGCCCAGGAGCTCATGGCCGAGAACCTCGCCGGTGAGCCGGGCTGGGAGACGGTGCTGTCGTCCGGTCAGCACTTCACCTCGGCGCCGTACCTGTTCGTGGACGCGTACGCGCAGTGGAAGGACACCGTCGCGACGCCGGCGTTCCAGCGCTTCCTCGCCGGCGAGACCGACAGCGCGGCGCTGGGCGACGAGCTCACCGCCGGCTGGGACGAGATCACCGGCTGACCGCAGCCGGGCGCCCGCTGCGGCGGGCGCCCGGACCGACGGGCGCGCGGCGCCCCGCAGCACCGCCGGCACACGCCGGCCACAGCACGCCCGACGGCGTGACCCGATGAACGGAGGACAAGGTGGACTGGCTCAAGGACCGATCGGTCGCGGTGATCACGGGGGCAGCGGTCGGCGACGCCCTGGGAGGTGCGACCGAGGGCTGGACCCCGGAGCAGATCGAGGAGCGCCACGCAGGCCGCGTCACCGGGATCGTCGGGCCGTACTACGAGAACTGGCGCGACGCCCGCCCCATCGCGCCGTACCACAAGGGCGACGGGCACATCACGGACGACACCCTCATGACGCAGGCGCTCGTGGAGGTCTACGCCAAGCGGCGCGACCACCTCGACGCGTACGCGGTCGCCGAGGACCTCGTGCCGCTCATGATCGGCGAGCCACGCTGGATCCCCGAGCTGGAGACGAGCGCGCTGATCCTGCAGCGGGTGTTCCTCGCGGAGAAGTGGATCGTCGCGCGGCTGCACTACGGGCACGTCGACCCGCGCGAGGCCGGCGTCGGGAACATCGTGAACTGTGGCGCCGCGATGTACATGGCACCCGTGGGCCTGGCCAACGCGGGCGACCCCCGGGCCGCCTACGCGGAGGCGATCGACGTGGCCGGCGCCCACCAGTCCAGCTACGGGCGCGAGGCCGCCGGCGTGTTCGCCGCCGGCGTCGCCGCCGCCGTGACGCCCGGGGCCACCGTGCAGGACGCGGTGGACGCCATGGTCGCCGTCGCGCACGACGGCACCGCGGACGCCCTGGCGGCGGTCATCGAGGCCATGGCGACCCGGAGCGGACCGCCCGAGGGCGACGAAGCGGAGCGTGAGCTGGCCCGGCAGATCCGCGACGCCGTCGCGCCGTTCGACTCGGTCGGCCCCGAGTACCGCCAGATGTCCCGCGACGCCCGCCGCCCCTCGCGCACCAAGGCGATCGAGGAGCTGCCCGCCGCGGTGGGGTTCCTGCTCGCGCACGACGGCGACTTCCGTGGCGCGGTCCTCGGGGCCGTGAACTACGGCCGCGACGCGGACTCGATCGCGGTGATGGCCGGGGCGATCGCCGGGGGCCTGGGCGGCACCGCCGTCGTGCCGCGCGAGTGGATCGAGGAGATCGAGCGCGCCTCCCGCACGGACGTGACGGCCACGGGCGAGCTCATGGCCGCGGCGGCGCGCGACATCCTGACGCGCGACCGCGACCGCGCCCAGGCGCGCCTCGACCAGCTCGCGACGCTGGGCGCCGGCCGATGAGGCTCACCTGGGTGCAGCCCGAGGACCTGCTCGCCCACGAGCTCGTCCAGGCCGCGGCCGAGGGCACCGACGTGCGCGCCCAGGCGCGGCGGTGGCAGGAGGCCGGCGGGTCCCTGGAGCCGGCGGTGAGCGGCGCGAGCGGCGTGCCCGCCGACGACGCGACCCGCGCGGTCGCCCGCGCCCTGATGGACGAGCTCGACGCGCTCGAGGCCCCGCCCCACCCGGACGAGCCGGACGGCTGGGACGAGATCCTCGCCCTGCTCCCCGACGCCCCCGCGCTCGCGGCCCCCGGCGAGGACCTGGCGGCCCGGATCGAGGCTGCTTGGACGGGCCGGGCGGTCGGCTGCCTGCTCGGCAAGCCGGTCGAGAAGATCCCGCGTGCCGGCATCGAGGAGATCGCCCGGGCCACCGGGACCTGGCCGGTCACCGGCTACTTCACCGCCCGCGGCCTGCCCGACGACGTGGCAGCCCGCTGGCCGTGGAACCGGCGCAGCGCGCCCACCTCGCTCGCCGAGAACATCGACGGGATGCCCGAGGACGACGACCTCAACTACCCCCTGCTCGCCCTGACCCTCCTCGAGCAGCACGGCGAGGGACTCACGACGGACGACGTCGCGAAGGCCTGGCTCGACAACCTCCCCGCCGGCCGCGTCTTCACCGCGGAGCGCGTGGCGTACCGCAACCTCCTCGCCGGCCATGACGCCCCGCGCACCGCGATTCACCAGAATCCGTTCCGGGAGTGGATCGGCGCGCTCATCCGCACCGACGTGTACGGCTGGACCCGCCCCGGCGACCTGCGCGGCGCCGCGCGCCTGGCGTGGGTGGACGCGCGCCTGAGCCACACGCGCAACGGCGTGTACGGCGCGATGTGGGCCGCTGCCCTCGGGTCCGCGGCGCTGGTGGCCGGATCCGTGACCGAGGCGCTCGACGCCGCGAGCGCCGTCGTGCCCCCGGGCTCCCGCCTGGCCGAGGCAATCGCGCTCGGGCGGCGCGCGGGCCGCGAGGCGCCCGACGACGCCGCCGCCCTCGACCTCCTGCACGAGGCCTACGGCCACCTGCACTGGGTGCACGTGCTCAACAACGCCGCCGTCGTGGCCTGCGCCCTCGAGCGCGGCCGGGGCGACCTGACCGCGAGCATCGGTCTGGCCGTCATGGCCGGCTGGGACACCGACTCCGCGGGCGCGACCGTCGGGGGAGTCGTGGGCGCCGTCGGCGGACCTGCGGTGATCGAGGACCGCTGGAGCGCGCCGCTGCGCGGGGTTGTCGCCACCTCGCTGCCCGGACCGAGCGAGCACCGGCTGTCCGACCTCGCCGCGCGCACGCTGGCCCTCGCGAGCCGGATCGCGTCGTGAGCGGGCTGCTGAGCGTCGGGGATCCGCCGGAGCCGGCCGTCGTCGTCGTCGGAAGCGCGAACCTCGACCTCGTGGTGCCCGTGCCGCGGCACGCCGGCGCAGGCGAGACCATCCTCGGCGGCCTGCTCGCGCGCAACGCGGGCGGCAAGGGCGCGAACCAGGCGGTCGCGAGCGCCCGGGCCGGCGGTGCGTCGACCACGTTCGTCGGGTCGGTTGGCGACGACGACGGCGCTGTGCTCCTCGCCTCGTCCCTCGCCGACGCCGGGGTCCGGACCGACCTCCTACGCCGGGTCGACGTGCCCACCGGCATCGCGATGATCTCGGTGAGCCCCGACGGCGAGAACGCGATCGTCGTCGCGCCGGGAGCCAACGGCGAGGTCCGGGTCGACGGCGAGGTCGCCGAGCGGATCGCCGCGTGCCACGTGCTGCTCGCCCAGCTCGAGGTGCCGCAGGAGGTCGTGCTCGCCGCCGCACGGGCCCGGCGGCCCGGCGCCCGGTTCGTGCTGAACGCCGCGCCGTCGGCGACCCTCGTCCCTGGGCTGCTGGAGGAGGTCGACGTCCTCGTCGTCAACGAGCACGAGGCGCGCGACCTGGTGGATGGCGCGGACGGTGGCACGGTCGGCACCTACGGTGCGGGAGCCCAGGACCCCGGTGCGCTCGCGGCCGCGCTGCTCACCCACGTGCCCGCCGTCGTCGTCACCCTGGGCGGCGAGGGCGCGATCGTCGCCGCGCGCGGGGCGCAGCCGGTGCTCGTGCCCGCCCACGCCGTCCGTCCCGTCGACACGACCGGCGCCGGGGACACCTTCTGCGGGGTCCTCGCCGCCGCGCTCGCGACCGGCGACGACCTCGTGGCGGCCGCCGGCCGTGCGAGCGCGGCCGGCGCCCTCGCCGTCACCCGTCCTGGCGCCCAGAGCGCCGTGCCCACCCACGACGAGGTCTCCGCGCTCTGGACGAGCGCGCCGAGGCCCGCGGAGCCGGTGCCATGACCTACGCCTTCGACCCCCTGGTGCCGCGGGAGATCGACCTCCCGACCACCGTCCCGCTCGACGCCGGCGCCGACCTCTCGGTGCTCGACGACGCCAAGATCTTCGCCGTCCCGCCCGACCCCGCGCAGTGGCCCCGGTGGCGCGAGCAGCTGACCCGGTGGCGCACGCAGGCGCGTGAGCGGCTCGGTTACGTCGACGACCTCTACGTCACCCCCGAGCGCACCTGGGCGGCAGGCTGCCGGACGGTGGCCCAGGTGTGGCTGTGGGACGAGCTGCTGTACTCGTTCGACGAGCAGCGGTTCACCCCCGAGCGCTTCCTCGCCGACGCCGAGCAGCGGTTCGCCGGCCTCGACGCCGTCGTGCTCTGGCACGCCTATCCCGTGATCGGCATCGACGACCGCAACCAGTGGGACTTCTACCGCGACGTCCCGGGCCTGCGTGCGCTGGTCGACGCGCTGCACGCTGCCGGTCTGCGCGTCTTCCTGGACTACAACCCGTGGGACACCGGCACGCGCCGGGGCGACGACGACGTCACGGAGCTCGCCGCGGTGATCACCGAGCTCGACGCCGACGGGGTCTTCCTCGACACGCTGCGCAAGGCCGACCCCCACCTCGTCGAGACGCTCGAGCGCGCCCGGCCCGGCATCGTGCTCGAGGGCGAGTCCAAGCTCGCGACCGAGCGGATCGCCGACCACGCCTCCTCGTGGGCGCAGTGGTTCGCGGATTCCGAGGTGCCCGGGGTCCTGCGCGCGCACTGGTACGAGCGCCGCCACATGCAGCACCACGTGCGCCGCTGGCACCGCGACCACAGCGGCGAGCTGCTGTCCGCCTGGCTCAACGGCGCCGGGATGATGGTGTGGGAGGTCGTGTTCGGCGTCTGGGTCGGCTGGAACCAGCGGGACGCCGCGACCCTGCGGCGCATGCTCGCCGTGCAGCGCGCCGCCCACGGCCTGCTCACCACGGGGGAGTGGACCCCGCTCGACGACGCGGTCGCGCCCACGAGCGGCGCGGTCGCCTCGAGCTTCAGCGCCGACGGCGTCACGCTCCTGACGATCGCGAACCCCGGCGAGCGCGACCTGACGCTGGACCTGGCGGGTCGGTGCCTCGACCTGCTGGCCCCTGACGCAGAGGTCGAGGAGCCCGGCGCCCGGCAGGTGCTCGTGCCGGCCCGGGGCGTGGCTGCGGTGCTGCGGCTCGCGGACGGAGCGGCGGTGCCGACGTGGGTGGCGCACGTGCGCGACGCCGTAGGCGACCTCGCGCACGACCCCGACTCCTCCTTCGCTCACCGCGTGGCCCGGCGGGTGCCGGCCCCGAGCGTCGGGCCGGTCCCGCGCGCGCCGCGGGACGCCGTCGTCGTCCCCGCCGGCGAGCACGTCCTCACCGTCCGCTACCGCGCCCGGGAGACCGGCATGTACGACGGCGCCCCGTACGTCGACGAGTGGAAGCCGCTGCCCCCGCGCCTGCACGACGCCCGCACCCTCGAGCGGCACGTCCGCCTCGACGCCGCCGTCGCCGTCGCGGCCCGCGCCGTCACCAACGCGGAGTACGCCGTTTTCCTGTCCGAGACCGGCTACACGCCCGCCATGGGGCACCGCCACGTCGCGCACTGGGAGGACGGAGCGCCCGCTCCCGGCACGGCGGACGAGCCCGTCACGCACGTCGACCTCGACGACGCGCGGGCCTACTGCGCCTGGGCGGGCGGGCGGCTGCCCACCGAGGACGAGTGGCAGCTCGCCGCGGCCCGCCGCTACGAGACCGACGGGGTATGGAGCTGGACCGAGAGCGAGCACAGCGACGGCCGCACCCGCTTCGTCATGCTCAAGGGCGGCTCCCGCCGGGGTGCGACCGGGTCGGACTGGTACTTCGACCACGGCATCCAGCCACCCGACGTCACCGCCAAGCTCCTGCTCCCCGGGCTCGGCACCGCGCGCAGCGCCGCCGTCGGCTTCCGCTGCTGCTGGACACTGACGGAGGCCGGCGCATGACCGTCTCCCGCGACCCGCGCACCGGGGCGCTCTCCGGCCTGCGCGTCCTCGACGTCTCGACCCTCTTCGCCGGGCCGATGGCCGCCATGCACCTGGGCGACATGGGCGCCGACGTCGTCAAGGTCGAGCACCCCGACCGTCCGGACCCTTCCCGCGGGCACGGGGCGGCCAAGGACGGGGTGAACCTGTGGTGGAAGACCCTCGGCCGCAACAAGCGCACGGTCACGATGAACCTCTCCAGCCCCGGCGGGCGCCGCGCCTTCCTCGCGCTCGCGGCCACGGCCGACGTCGTGATCGAGAACTTCCGCCCCGGGACCCTTGAGCGGTGGGACCTCGGCTACGACGTGCTGTCGGCCGAGAACCCCGGCCTGGTGCTCGCCCGGGTGAGCGGCTTCGGGCAGTCCGGGCCCTACCGAACACGCCCCGGCTTCGGCACCCTCGCCGAGGCCATGAGCGGGTTCGCCGCCATGACCGGGGAGCCGGACGGCCCGCCGACGCTCCCGCCGTTCGGGCTCGCCGACGGCGTCGCGTCGCTGGCGACCGCGTACGCCGTGATGGTCGCGCTGCACGCCCGGCGCGAGCGCGGCCACGGCGAGGAGATCGACGTCGCGATCATCGAGCCGATCCTCGCGATGCTCGGCCCGCAGATCACCCGATGGGACCAGACCCGCACCGTGCAGGAACGCACCGGCAACCGGTCGTCGAACAACGCCCCACGCAACACCTACCTGACGCGCGACGGGAGCTGGGTCGCGGTGTCGACGTCGGCCCAGTCGATCGCCGAGCGCGTCATGGTGCTGGTCGGGCGCCCCGACCTGATCGCCGAGCCGTGGTTCGCCTCCGGCCGGGGCCGCGCCGCGCACGCCGACGTGCTCGACGACGCGGTGGGCTCGTGGATCGCGGCCCGCGACCGCGACGAGGTCGTCGCGGAGTTCGAGCGCGCCCAGGCGGCCGTCGCCCCGATCTACACGGCGGCCGACATCGTCGCCGACCCGCAGTTCCAGGCGATCGGGACGATCCACGAGATCGAGGACCCCGAGCTCGGCCCCGTGCAGATGCAGGGGCCGCTGTTCCGCCTGTCCGGCCACGACGGCGTCATCCAGCACACGGGACGCCCGCACGGCGCCGACACCGACGACGTGCTGGGGGAGCTGGGCTTCGACGCCGCAGCGATCGCGGTGCTGCGGGAGCAAGGAGCGATATGACCGCCCGCCTCGCCCTGACCTACCTCTACGTCCCCGGGGACCGCCCGGACCGGGTGCGCAAGGCCCTCGGGTCCGACGCCGACGTCGTGCTGTGCGACCTCGAGGACGCGGTCGCGCCGGAGCGCAAGGACGAGGCCCGCGCCGCGCTCGTGAGCGTGCTCGCGGGCGTCGAGCGGCGGGCGCAGGTGCGCATCAACGACCTCGCGAGCGCGTGGGCGGCCAGCGACCTGGCGGCGGTCCGCGAGCTCCCGGCGGCGGTCGGGGTGCGCGTGCCCAAGGTGGAGGACCCGAGCGCGGTCCACGAGCTCGCCGCGGCCGTTCCCGGCCGCGCGCTGCACCTCCTCGTCGAGTCGGCGCTCGGGGTGGAGCGCGCGTTCGACCTCGCCCGGGCGCACCCCCAGGTGGCGAGCCTCGGGCTGGGGGAGGCCGACCTCCGCTCGGAGCTCGGCGCCGACGACGACGGGCTCGTCTGGATCCGCTCCCGGATCGTCGTCGCGGCACGGGCCGCCGGCTTGGTGCCGCCGATCATGTCGGTCTATCCGCACGTCGACGACCCCCTCGGGCTGGCGGAGTCCTGCGCGCGGGGACGCAGCCTCGGGTTCCGGGGACGCGCGGCGATCCACCCGCGTCAACTCACCACGATCCGCGAGGCGTTCACCCCGACCGCCGCCGAGCTGGCCCGGGCGCGCGCCGTCGTCGCCGCCGTGGAGTCAGCACGCGCGGCGGGAGCAGGCACGGCGGTGCTACCCGACGGCGGGTTCGTCGACGTGGCGATGGTGGCCGCCGCGCGCGCGGTGCTGGCGCTCGAGCGCTGAGGCCCTCAGGCGGCGAGCAGCTCCCGGCAGGCCTGGGCGCACGTGCGGCACGCCTCGGCGCAGACCTTGCAGTGCTCGTGCATCTCGGCGTGAGACGCGCACTCGTCGCCGCACGCCTCGCACGCCGTGATGCAGGCCTCGAGCAGCGCCTGCGCGGTCGCGAGGTCGGACTCACCGACCCGGCTAAGCACGCTCGCCGTCGCCGCGCAGATGTCGGCACAGTCGAGGTCCGTGCGGATGCAGCGGCGCAGGTCCGCCACCATGTCCTCGCTCAGGCACGCGTCGGCGCACGTCGTGCACGCCTGGGCGCACGCTCCCAGCGCGTCGATGGCCGCGCTCAGGCGCCCGGGGTCCCACGCCGGGGTGGCGGGGTGGGTGGCGATCATGGACGAGCTGGTCATGGCATACCTCCGGTCTCGACGTGGTCAGAACCACTCCACCGTAGGCACGTGCTTGGCGCCCTGCACCCTGGCTGGGATCAGGCCAGGTAGTCGGCCGTCCAACGGTGCAGGTCGTCGCGCAGGACGTCCTCGTGGGAACCCTGCCCCCGGTCGTACGGGAAGACGAGGTGCGGCAGACCAGCGATCTCGCGGACCTTGAACAACTCGCCGCGACGGGGGTGCCGGCACACGTCGAGGTAGTTCGCGTGCTCCGGTTCGATCGCGATGTAGCGGGCACCCGGTGCCACGCCGGCGTCCTTGAGCGCGTCCCACTCGGCGGCGGCCTTCTTGGTTCCGGCGTCCGCGAACATCCCGGTGCGCGGGCGGTCCAGCTTCTGGCTGCGCCCCGCGACGTACGGGACCCATCCGCCGTCGGACAGGAGGCACAGGTTCGAGCCGATCATCCAGCCCTCGAGGCCCGTGGCCTCGAAGGAGTCGAAGGCGACCCGGCCGGCGGTGGCAGGCTTCTTGCGCAGCAGTGGCGCGGTCGGCACCTTGCGGCGCAAGAACGTCTTGGCGGCACGGCGCAGCTCGAGCTCGGTCTCGGCGAGCACGCTCTCGTGGTCCCACGCGGGCGGGGCGTGCGGCGCGGGGACGGACGGCTCGACGCGTCCGGCGGAGGGCGCGGAGACTGCGGTCGGTGGGCTCACGGTAGAGACATCGTCGGCTCTCATGGAGCACACCGTAGCGGCCCGCGGTCGTTGCGGGAAGGGTCCCGTGGGAGCGCGGTCACAATCGTGACCTGCGGCGTCGCTTATGTCCGCGTTCTTCCAGTTCTTGCGAGGGCTGGTCGTAGGCTGGGTCCCGTGACGACTCCCCACAGCCCCCTCACCGACGCCCATCTCCCGGCAGGTCCTGAGAGCGCGGACCCCGCTGCGCCGGTCGAGGTCGTGGAGATGTGGACCGACGGCGCGTGCAAAGGCAACCCCGGCGTCGGCGGCTGGGGCGCGTGGATGCGGTTCGGCGAGCACGAGCGCGAGCTGTTCGGCGGCGAGGCGCACACCACGAACAACCGCATGGAGCTGCTCGCGGTCATCCGCGGGCTGCGCGCGCTCAACCGGCCGTGCCGCGTGATCCTGCACGTCGACTCGTCCTACGTGATGAAGGGCATGACCACCTGGCTCGCCGGGTGGAAGCGCAACGGCTGGCGCACCGGCGACAAGAAGCCGGTCAAGAACGTGGAGCTGTGGCAGGAGCTCGAGGCCGAGGTCGCCCGGCACGACGTCGAGTGGCGCTGGGTCAAGGGCCACTCGGGCGACCCGGGCAACGAGCGCGCCGACCAGCTCGCCAACCGCGGCGTGGACCAGGTGCGCGCCGCGCGCTGAGCGGCGTCGCGTCCAGCGACGCGGTCAGGCCCGGACGCTGTCAGGCCCGGGGCCTCGGCTCAGTGCCCGGCCTCGACGTCGGCGTCCGCGTCGACCTCGGCGTCGAGCGCGGCGCGCTCCTCCGGGGTGTCCCAGTCCGCGCCGACGGACGGCGCGATCGCCGCGAGGTGGTGGCGCCAGCGGGGAGCGTCGGCGGGGAAGCAGCGCTCGAGTAGCTTGATCATGGCCCACGCGGCGGTGGACGCACCCGGCGAGGCGCCGAGCAGACCGGCGATCGAGCCGTCCGCGGAGGCGACGACCTCGGTGCCGAACTCCAGGCATCCGCCCTTCTTCGCGTCGCGCTTCATGATCTGCACGCGCTGCCCGGCGGTGATGAGCTCCCAGTCGCGGGGGTGCGCCGAGGGCATGAAGCCGCGCAGGGTGCGGAACTTCGCCTCGGGCGACGCCGTGACCTCCTTGACGAGGTACGCCGTCAGGTCCATGTTGTCGAGGCCGGCGCCGGCCATCGTCACGATGTTGTTCGGGCGGATCGACGTGAAGAGGTCGAGCAGCGAGCCCTTCCTCAGGTACTTGGTGCTGAACCCGGCGTAGGGGCCGAACATGAGCGCGGCCTCGCCGTCGACGACGCGGGTGTCGAGGTGCGGGACGGACATGGGCGGGGAGCCGACCTCTGCCTTGCCGTACACCTTCGCGTGGTGCTGCGCGACGATCTCCGGGTTGGTCGTGCGCAGGAACTGCCCCGAGATGGGGAAGCCGCCGTAGCCCTTGGCCTCGGGGATGCCGGCCTTCTGCAGGAGCGGGAGGGCGCCACCGCCGGCGCCCACGAACACGAACCGGGCGTTGACCGAGCGACGCGCCGGCGCCGCGTTCCACCGCAGGTCCTTGACGCGCACGTCCCACGAGCCGTCGCGGCGCTGCTTGAGGCCGCGGACCTCGTGCTCCAGGTGCATGCGGGCGCCGTGCGCCTCGAGGTGGGCGAACAGCAGGCGCGTGAGCGCCCCGAAGTCCACGTCGGTGCCCCCGGTGACGCGTGTGGCCGCGACGGGAGCGCCGTCGTCGGCCCGTTCCGCCATCAGCAGCGGCGCCCACTGCGCGATGACGGCGGGGTCGTCGGAGAACTCCATGTCGGAGAACAGCGGGTGCGCGGACATCGCAGCGTGGCGACGGCGCAGGAAGTCGACGTTCTCATCGCCGTGCACGAACGTCATGTGCGGCGTGGGGCTCAGGAACGCGTTCGTGTCCGGCAGCGCACCGGTCGAGACCAGGTGGTGCCAGAACTCGCGGGAGACCTCGAACTGCTCGTTGATCGTGACCGCCTTGGCGATGTCGATCGAGCCGTCCTCGCGCTCGGGCGTGTAGTTGAGCTCGCACAGCGCGGCGTGGCCGGTTCCCGCGTTGTTCCACGGGTTGGAGCTCTCGAGGGCGACGTCGTCGAGCCGCTCGAAGATCTCGATCTGCCAGGTGGGCTCGAGGAGCGAGAGCAGGGACCCGAGGGTCGCGCTCATGATGCCGCCGCCGATGAGGACTACGTCTACCTTGTGCTCCGTCACCGTTTGATGCTAGGTCGCTGACCTGGGCCGAAAGACCCAGATCTCATCCCTCGCGCTGTGATCCTCCCCACACGCCCCGCAGCTGCCCCACTCACGGACGGGGCGCGGGGCGTGAGTAAAGTCGGGGGCATGAGCGAGCACGCGCTGTATCCGTCGATCGAGCCCTTCCAGACCGGCATGCTCGACGTCGGTGACGGGCACCGCGTCTACTACGAGGTGAGCGGCAACCCGCAGGGCAAGCCCGCAGTGTTCCTGCACGGCGGGCCCGGGGGCGGGACGAACCCGATGCAGCGCCGGATCTTCGACCCCGAGCGATACCGGATCGTGCTGCTCGACCAGCGCGGGTGCGGCCGCAGCACCCCGCACGCCAGCGATCCCGACGCCGACCTGTCCACCAACACCACGTGGCACCTGGTCGCCGACATCGAGCGCCTGCGCGAGCACCTCGGGATCGAGCAGTGGCTGGTGTTCGGAGGCTCGTGGGGCAGCACGCTCGCCCTCGCCTATGCCCAGCGCCACCCGGAGCAGGTCACCGAGCTCGTGCTCCGCGGCATCTTCACGCTCCGCAAGATCGAGCTCGACTGGTTCTACCAGGAAGGCGCGAGCTACCTCTTCCCGGACGTGTGGGAGTCCTACCTCGCGGTCGTCCCGGCGGCCGAGCGTGGCGACCTCATGGCGGCCTACCACCGCATGCTGAGCGACCCGGACCCCGCCGTGCACCGGCCCGCCGCCGTGGCCTGGAGCGTGTGGGAGGCGGCGACGTCCAAGCTCCTGCCCGACGACGCCGCGGTCGCTGACAATGCCCGGCCCGAGTTCGCGACGGCATTCGCGCGGATCGAGAACCACTTCTTCGTGAACCGCGGCTGGATGCGCGACGGCCAGCTCATCGAGGAGGCCGACCGGCTCGCCGGCATCCCCGGCGTGATCGTGCAGGGGCGCTACGACGTCGTCTGCCCGGCGAAGACCGCGTGGGACCTGCACCGTGCCTGGCCCGAGTCCGAGCTCGTGATCGTCCCCGACGCCGGCCACTCGATGACCGAGCCCGGGATCACCGCGGCGCTGCGCGCGGCGACGGACCGGTTCGCCGCGTCCTGAGTCCTCGTCCGGCCCGGACCTCCGGCCGTCGCCCGCCCGGCCCTGACCTCCGGCCCTGACCTCCGGCCGCCGGGGATTGTGCACTATTCGCGGCTCCTGGCAGCAAGGAGCTCGCAATCCTCGGCTGACCGGGTCGGTCAGCTGGCCTTCTTGCGGGCAGCGGGCTTCTTCGTCTCCGACTTGGCTGCCGGCTTCTTGGCCGCGGGCTTCTTCGCGGGTGCCTTCTTCGCCGGGGCTTTCCTGGCGGTCGACTTCTTCGGCTCGTCGGCGTCCTCGGCGGTGGGCTTCTTCGCCGCGGGCTTGCGCGTCGGGGCCTTCTTCTTGGCAGGAGGGGCGTCGTCGGCCTCGTCCGCCTGGTCGTCGTCCGGCTCGTCGTCAGCCGAGGACTCCGCTGCCTCCGCCTGCCCGGTCCGCTTCGCCCGCGACGACTCGACGCTGCGGCGCAGGGCCTCCATCAGGTCGATGACGTCGCCGCCGGCGCTCTCGTCGTCGTCGGGCTTCTTGCCGAAGGTGGCATCGGTGTCGATCGCATCGCCGGCCTCGATCTTCGCCTCGACGAGCTTGCGCAGCTCCTCCTGGTACTCGTCGGTGTACTGCTCGGGCTCGAAGTCGCTCGAGAACGACTCGACGAGCGCGGAGGACATCTTCATCTCCTGCGGGGAGATCTTGACGTCCGCGGTGGCCTTGGGGAAGTCGGCGTCACGCACCTCGTCGGCCCACAGCAGCGTCTGCACGGTGAGCACGCCCTCGCGCACCCGCAGGGCCGCCAGCCGAGTCTTCTGCCGGAGCGCGAAGCGCACGATCGCCGTCCGGTCCGTCTCCTCGAGGGTGCGCCGCAGCAGGACGTAGGCCTTGGGGGACTTGGAGTCGGGCTCCAGGTAGTACGTGCGGTCGAACAGCACCGGATCGATCTGGTCGGATGGCACGAACTCCACGACCTCGATCTCGCGGTTCTGCTCCGACGGCAGCACCGCGAAGTCGTCCTTGGTCAACACGACCGTGTGCTCGCCGTCGTCGTAGGCCCGGTCGATGTGCTCGTACGGGATGGTCTGCTCGCACACCTCGCACGTGCGGTGGTAGCGGATGCGGCCGCCGTCGTCGTCGTGCACCTGGTGCAGGGGGACGTCGTGGCTCTCGAGGGCGCTGTAGAGCTTGACCGGCACGTTGACCAGCCCGAACGTGATGGCGCCCTTCCAGATCGATCGCATAGCACCAGTGAAGCGCGAACTTCCGCGGTCCGCGCGTCGGGACGGCCCCGGATCCGCAGCGTTCGGCGGGCGCGAGCGCCCCGACGGCGGCACCATGGCCCCATGGCTGGCGCACAGACGATCCAGGTCGGTGACCGCACGCTCCGGGTGACGAACCTCGACAAGGTCGTCTACCCGGCCACGGGCACGACCAAGGGCGACGTGATCGCGTACTACACGCAGATCGCGCCGATCATGCTGCCGCACGTCGTCGGCCGCCCGGTCACACGCAAGCGCTGGGTGCACGGCGTGGGCACCGAGGCCAAGCCGGGGCAGGTGTTCTTTCAGAAGAACCTCGAGGACTCCGCGCCCGAGTGGGTCGAGCGCGCGGACCTGCAGCACTCGGACCACGTCAACACCTACCCGCTGGTGACCGAGGCCGCGACGCTCGCGTGGTTCGGTCAGCTCGCGGCGCTCGAGGTGCACGTGCCCCAGTGGCGGTTCACTCCCGACGGCGAGCGCGGCAAGCCCGACCGCATGGTGCTCGACCTCGACCCAGGCCCCGGCACCGGCCTGCCCGAGTGCGTCGAGGTCGCGAAGCTGTGCCGCGCGATCCTCATCGACATGGGTCTCGAGCTCGTGCCGGTGACCAGCGGCTCCAAGGGCATCCACCTGTACGCCGGCCTGCCGGGCGAGCAAACGAGCGAGCAGATCTCGACCGTCGCGCACGAGCTGGCCCGCGCGCTCGAGGCCGACCACCCGGACCTCGTGGTCTCCGACATGAAGAAGTCCTTGCGCGAGGGCAAGGTGCTGGTCGACTGGAGCCAGAACAACGGCAACAAGACGACCGTCGCGCCGTACTCGCTGCGCGGTCGAGAGCGGCCGATGGTGGCCGTGCCGCGCACCTGGAGCGAGATGACCGTGCGCCTGCGCCACCTCGAGATACACGAGGTCCTCGCCCGGATGAAGAAGAAGGACGACCCGATGGCGGCCCTCGGCCGGGGGAGCGACGACGACGCCGGTCACCCCCGGCTCGCGACCTACCGCGCCAAGCGTGACCCCAAGAAGACCCCGGAGCCGTTCGACGCCGGAGAGGAGTCCGACAGAGCCAGCCACCCCGAGCGCCCCGACGAGCCTGGGTTCGTGATCCAGGAGCACCACGCCCGGCGCCTGCACTTCGACTTCCGGCTCGAGCGCGACGGGGTCCTGGTGAGTTGGGCGATCCCCAAGAACGTCCCGACCGACGGCAAGCAGAACCACCTCGCCGTGCAGACCGAGGACCACCCGCTCGCCTACGGCAGCTTCGAGGGCGCGATCCCGCGCGGCGAGTACGGCGCGGGCACCGTGAGCATCTGGGACGCGGGCACGTACAAGCTCGAGAAGTGGCGCGAGGGCAAGGAGATCATCGCGACCCTGCACGGCCGGGCGGGCGGCGGCCTCGAGGAGCTCGGCGTCGCGCCGTTCCGGTTCGCGCTCATCCACACCGGCAGCGGCGACCAGGCGACCTGGCTCATCCACCGCATGGAGGCCCTGCCCGACGGCGTCGCGCCGCCCTGGGGATTCGCCGACGACGACGCGGCCGAAGACGACGCGGCCGAAGACGCTCGCGAGGCGACGACGCAGGCCCGTCCCGACCGGGCGTCGTCGGGCGGTGCCGCGCGAGCTGTCCCGGCCCCCGACGCGCCGTCGGACACGACCGACCTGCGCCCGATGCTCGCCTCGCCTGGCCAGGAGCGCGACGTCGTCGGGGCGGGGTGGAGCTACGAGATGAAGTGGGACGGCATCCGGGCGCTCGTGCACGTCGACGGCGACGAGATGCGCCTGGTGACCCGCAACGGCAACGACGTCACGGCGGCATACCCCGAGCTGGCCGAGGTGACGTCGCGGGTCCCCATCCCTGCCGTGCTCGACGGCGAGATCGTCGCCCTCGACGAGGCAGGCCGGCCCGACTTCGGCCTGCTGCAGAACCGGTTCGGGCTCACCCAGCCGCGCGACGTCGCGCGTGCGCAGCGCGAGGCGCCCGTCCACCTGATGCTGTTCGACGTCCTGCACGCCGACGGCAAGGACCTCACCGGCCAGCCGTACACGACGCGGCGCGACGCGCTCGAGCTCGTCGTGAGCCCGGGGGGACGCGTCCAGGTGCCGCCGAGGGTCGACGGCGAGCTCGGCGATGCGCTCGCGGCCAGCGCGGAGCTCGGGCTCGAGGGCGTGATGGCGAAGCGGTCGGCGTCGCGGTACTCGCCCGGTCGGCGCTCCCGGGAGTGGCTCAAGATCAAGCACCGGCACGACGCCGAGGTCGTGCTCGTGGGCTGGCGGCCTGGCAAGGGCGGGCGCGAAGGGACGATCGGCTCGCTGCTCGTGGCCGTCCCGCGCGACGGCCGGCTCAGCTATGCCGGTCGCGTCGGCGCTGCGCTCGGCGACAAGGCGCTCGCGAGGCTGGCCGAGCAGCTTGCCCCATACGCGACGGACGAGCCGCCGATCGACGACGTGCCCCGCCTCGACGCCCGCGATGCCCGCTGGCTGCGCCCGGAGCTGGTGGCCGAGGTCGAGTACGGCGAGTGGACGTCGTCGGGCAGGCTGCGTCACGCAATCTGGCGAGGCCTCCGCCCCGACAAGACCCCGACCACCCTCACCTGACCCCACCGACCCACCCCGCTGAGTGCGTGATTTTGGCGGTGTTTTCAGCCCAGAACACCGCCAAAATCACGCACTCAGTGGAGGGTTGGTCAGTTGGTGATCGTGAGGGGCGGGACGTGCTCGCCCGGGGCGGGCGGGGCAGGCGGGGTGCCGTTGCCGAAGGGGCGGCCGCCCAGGGACTCGCGGCCGTGCGGCGTGAGCCAGCCGCCCAGCTCCGGGCCCGCCGGGACGATCTGCGTCGGGTTGATGTCGCTGTGCACCACGTAGTAGTGCTCCTTGATCTGGCCGAAGTCGATCGTGTCGCCGAACCCGGGAGTCTGGAACAGGTCCCGGGCGTACGCCCAGAGCACGGGCATCTCGGTGAGCTTGGACCGGTTGCACTTGAAGTGCCCGTGGTAGACCGCGTCGAACCGCACGAGGGTGGTGAACAGCCGGACGTCGGCCTCGGTGATCGTGTCTCCCACGAGGAACCGCTGGTTCTCGAGGCGCTGGCTGAGCCAGTCGAGCCGGGAGAACAGTCGGTCGTACGCGGCCTCGTACGCCTCCTGGGTCCCGGAGAAGCCACAGCGGTAGACGCCGTTGTTGACGTCCTTGAACACGAGCGCGTTGACCTCGTCGATCTCGGCACGCAGGGCCTCGGGGTAGAGGTCGGGCGCGCCCTCGCGGTGGTGCGCGGTCCACTCGGTCGACAGGTCGAGCGTCATCTGCGGGAAGTCGTTCGTGACCACCTGGCCAGTCGTCACGTCGACGATCGCGGGGACGGTGATGCCCTTGTCGTAGTCGGGCACGCGCGCGAAGTAGGCGTCCTGCAGCCGCTCGATGCCGAGCACGGGATCCACCCCGCCCGGGTCGAGGTCGAACGTCCACGAGCGTTCGTCATGGGTGGGCCCGCACATGCCCATCGAGATCGCGTCCTCGAGGCCCAGGAGCCGGCGCACGATCACCGCGCGGTTCGCCCACGGGCACGCCCGGGCGACCACCAGCCGGTACCGACTGGCCTCGACGGGGTAACCGCCCGCGCCGTCGGCGGTGATCCGCGTGGAGATGTACCGCATGTCCCGGCTGTAGCTCGGTTCGACGTAGCTCATCGCCCGAGCATAGGCAGCGCGCGTGGGCTCCGCGCCCCGGCGGGGTGGGCTCAGTTGGCTTAGGGTCGGGGCGTGGCGACGGAGGAGGCGGGACGACGGCGACGCGTGCCACCGCGGTGGTTGCGCTGGACGCTCGCGGTGCTCGCTTGCCTCCTGGTGGCGCTCGTCTACGGCTTCGGGACGGCCCGCGCCGACCTCAGCCTGGGCCCGCACGAGGCGCGGTACGCCGTGACGTTCGACGACACGGTCGTGGTCGACCTCGGTCCGCTCGGCACGCTCGAGATCGACTCGCCCCTGCCGTGGGTGCTCGGCGTCGACATCGAGGTCAAGGAGATCCCGGCGGACCTGCAGGCGGTGCAGTCGAGTCTCGCGGGGCTCGAGGAGGACCTCGCGGCCTACGTGCAGTTCTTTGCCGGGCCCCAGACGACGGTCGCGGAGGTCGCCGAGCAGCTGATCGCGAACGCCGCCCTGCGCTTCGGCGGCGCGGTGCTCGTGCTCGCGGTGGTCGGCGGCCTCGGCTACGTGCTGCTCGGGCGCGCTCGCCGGGACGAGCTCGCGGGGCGGCTGGCGCCGCGGACGGGTCAGCTCGTCGGCGGGGTGCTCGTCGCCGTGCTCGTCGTGACGTCCTCGACGTCGGCGCGCCCGCGCACGCCCGTCGGAGTTCCGGCCTCGGCCGTCTTCGCGGACACGCCCCTCGAGGGGGCCCGGATCACGGGCCGGCTCTCGGGGATCATCGACACCTACGGCGCGCAGGTCCTGGACGTCTACCGCGACAACGAGCGCTTCTACGACGACGCCGAGCGGGCCGTGCGCGTCGCCTGGGCCGAGCGCGCGGCCCAGGAGGAGCGCGCCGCGACGCTGCTCGCCGCGGCCACAGCGCCGCGCGCCGGCGACATGGGTGGTCAGGTCGACGGCGGCGAGAGTGGACCCGCCGACGACGGCGCACCCGAGGACGCTGGGACGCCCGAGGGCGACGCGGCACCCGACGGCGCGGCTGCGCCGACGCCCCCCGCACCCGAGCCGGTGAGCGACCCGTCGCCTCCCGCGACCCCGTCGACCACCCCGTCGACGGACCCGACGAACGACCCCTCGACCGAGGCGACGCCCACGGACTCCGGGGAGCGGCTCGCCGGCGTGGGGGAGGCGGTACCGGAGGACGCCGACGGCCAGGCTGTCGAAGCCGACCTCGTCCCGCTGCTCGTCGTGTCGGACCTGCACTGCAACGTCGGGATGGCACGGGCGATCACCGCCGTTGCCGAGCTCTCCAGGGCCCAGGTGATCCTCGACGCCGGCGACACGACGATGAACGGGACGTCGGTCGAGCGCTTCTGCGTGAGCGCGTTCGCCGACGCCGCCCCCCGCGGCGTCCCGTACGTGATTTCGACCGGCAACCATGACTCGGCCGAGACGGGCGCCCAGGCGCGCGCGGCCGGGATGACGGTCCTCGACGGTGAGGTCGTCGAGGTCGCCGGGGTGCGGATCCTCGGAGACGCGGACCCGAACGAGACCCGGCCCGGCCAGGCGACGCGGGCCACGGGGGAGGAGACGCCCCAGGAGGCAGGCGTGCGGCTCGCCGACGTGGCGTGCGCTGCCGACGTCGACCTCCTGCTGATCCACACCCCGTACGTCGGGTCGACGACCCTCGACCGCGGCTGTGCGCCGGTGCAGGTGTCGGGTCACCTGCACCGGCGCGTCGGCCCGGTCCAGCACGGGCTCGGGATGCGGTACGGGAGCGCGAGCACGGCAGGCGCGGTGGAGGGGGAGCTGACGATCGGACCCCTGCGCGGCGTCGCGCAGATGACGGTGCTGCGGTTCGACCCCGAGGCCCGCCGGATGGTCGACCTGCGCGTGGTGACCCTCGCGCCGTCGGGTGCGGTCGAGGTCGGGGCCGCCGTCCGGTTCCCGCGGCCGGTGCTCGTGGTCACCGTCGAGGGAGCGGACGAGATCGAGTAGCCCCGCGAACGTTGCGCACGGGGATCCGCCGTGCGAAAGTTCGGTATGTCGAACTTTTCCGCGCGGGTTGCCGCAGGCGCGATGTGCGCCGCGCTCCTCGCGGCGTGCGCCTTCCCGGCAGCGCCTGGGGCGAGCGCGGACGACCGCCTCCACGTCGTGACGACCTTCACCGTCATCGCCGACATGGCGCGCGTCGTCGGCGGTGAGCACGTCCGCGTGGAGTCCGTGGTCAAGCCCGGCGCGGAGATCCACGGCTACGAACCCACGCCCGGCGACCTGGCGCGCGCGCAGGGGGCGGACCTCGTCCTGGACAACGGCCTCGGGCTCGAGTCGTGGTTCGCCCAGCTCCTCACCGGCGTCGATGCCCCGCACGCCACCCTCAGCGACGGCGTCCCGCCGTTGCCCATCGTCGACGGCGCGGCAGCGGGGGAGCGCAACCCGCACGCCTGGATGTCCGCGCGAGCGGGCCAGGTGTACGTCCGCAACATCGCCGCCGCGCTCGCGAAAGCCGACCCCGCGCACGCCGACGCCTACGCGGCCAACGCCAAGGCCTACGCGGCCGAGCTCGAGGCCATCCACACCGACCTCGTCGCCGTGCTCAGGGACCGTCCCAGGGCTCTCCTGGTGACGTGCGAGGGGGCGTTCTCCTACCTCGCCCGGGACGCCGGCCTCGGTGAGGCCTACCTGTGGCCCGTGAACTCCGAGGGGCAAGCCACCGTGCGCGGGGTGATCGACGTCGTCGACCAGGTGCGCGCCACCGGCACCCCCGCGGTGTTCTGCGAGAGCACGGTCTCCGACGCCGCCCAGCGCCAGGTTGCTGCCGAGACCGGAGCCCGCCTCGCCGGCCCGCTCTACGTCGACTCGCTCTCGGGCGCCGACGGCCCCGTGCCCACCTACCTCGACCTGCTGCGCCACGACACCCGCCTGATCGCCACCGCCCTGGAGGACGCATGAGCGCCGCCGCCGTCGAGCTCAGGGGCGTCACCGCCCGCTACGGCCAAGTCCTCGCGCTCGACGACGTCACCCTCACCATGCCCGCCGGGCGCATCACCGCGGTCGTCGGGGTGAACGGCTCCGGCAAGTCGACGATGTTCAAGCTCGTCATGGGCGCGCTGAGCCCGTGGGCGGGCACGGTCCAGGTGCTCGGCCGCAGCACGGCGGAGGCACGCCGTGCCGGCCTGGTCGCCTACGTGCCGCAGGCGCACGACGTCGACTGGGACTTCCCCGTGAGCGTCCGGGAGGTCGTCGCGACCGGCCGCTACGGACGCCTCGGCCTCACCCGCCGCCTGCGCCCGGCCGACCGCGACGCCGTCGAGGCCGCGCTCGACGACGTCGGGCTGGCTGCGCTCGCCGACCGGCAGATCGGCGAGCTCTCCGGCGGGCAGCGCAAGCGCGCGTTCGTCGCCCGCGCGATCGCTCAGGAGGCGCGCGTGCTGCTGCTCGACGAGCCGTTCGCCGGGGTCGACACCGTCTCCCAGGACGGCATCACCGCCGTGCTCAAGCAGCTGCGGAAGCGGGGGACCAGCGTCGTCGTGTCCACGCACGAGCTGGGGTCCGCCCCGGATCTCGCGGACCACGCCGTCGTGCTGCACCGCTCCCTGGTGTTCAGCGGACCTGCCGCGCAGGGCCTGGCGCCCGAGGTGCTCGCCCGGGCGTTCGGGATGGTCCGATGATCGACCTCCTCCTCGAGCCGCTCACCTACGGCTTCGTCCAGCGCGGTCTCGCCGTGACGCTCGTCGCGAGCATCGTGTGCGCACTGCTCAGCTGCTGGCTCGTGCTCATCGGCTGGTCGCTCATGGGCGACGCCGTCTCCCACGCCGTGCTGCCCGGCGTCGTGCTCGCCTACGCCTTCGCGCTGCCGTTCGCCCTCGGGGCGCTCGTGTTCGGCCTCGGCGCCGTCGCCCTGATCGGCGGCGTGCGGGACACCACCAAGCTCAAGGAGGACACCGCCATCGGGGTGGTGTTCACGTCCCTGTTCGCCCTCGGCCTCGTGCTCGTGAGCGTCACCCCGAGCCAGGTCGACCTCACCCACATCCTGTTCGGCAACGTGCTCGGCGTCTCGGGCCAGGACGTCCTCCTCGTCGGCGTCTCGGGCGCTCTGGTCGCCGCCACGTTGCTGCTCCGACGACGTGACCTCACGCTCTATGCGTTCGACCCCACCCACGCCCACGCCGTCGGCATCTCGCCCCGCCGGATCTCCGCGCTGCTGCTCGCCCTGCTGGCCGTGACCGTCGTCGTCGCACTGCAGGCCGTCGGGGTGATCCTCGTGGTCGCGATGCTGATCATCCCTGGCGCCACCGCGTACCTCCTGACCACGCGCATGGCCCGGATGCTCGTCATCGCCCCCGTCATGGCCAGCGCGTGCGCCGTCGTCGGGTTCGTGGCGAGCTACGCCCTGGACGCCTCGGCCGCGGGATGCGTCGTCGTCGCGCAGGGGCTCGTGTTCACCCTGGCCTACGCGAGCGTGCGTGTGCGTGGGCACCTGCGGACGCGCCAGGTCGCCGTCGTGCACGCGCGGGTATCGTGACGCCCGATGAGCCCTGAGACTGCGTCGAGCCCCGTGCCTGAGTCCAGCCCTGAGCCCGGACCCGCGCTGACCCCCGTCGCCGAGGACTACCTCAAGGTGGTGTGGTCGGCGCAGGAGTGGTCGGACGAGCCCGTGACCACGAAGGCGCTCGCCGCGCGGCTCGGCGTCGGCGCCTCGACGGTCTCGGAGACCGTGCGGCGGCTCGCCGCCCAGGGCCTGCTGGTGCACGAGCGATACGGCAAGGTCACGCTGACGGACGCCGGGCGCGCGCAGGCGCTGCGCATGGTCCGCCGGCACCGGCTGCTCGAGACCTTCCTGGTCGCCCAGCTCGGCTACGGCTGGGACGAGGTGCACGACGAGGCCGAGGTGCTCGAGCATGCGGTGTCGGACACGTTCCTCGACCGGCTGGACCGCGCGCTCGGACACCCCACCCGGGACCCGCACGGGGACCCGATCCCCGCCGCCGACGGCACCGTCGCCACCCCGGACGCCCGGCCGCTGGCCGACCTGCCCCCGCGCACCGGTGGACGCGTGGCGCGGATCTCCGACGCCGACCCTGACGTCCTGCGCTACCTCGTCACCCAGGATGTCGTGCTTGACTCCGTCGTGACGCTGCACGCCGTCAACGCCGCCGCCGGGGTCGTCACGCTCACGGTCGACGACGCGAGCACGCCGCAGGACCTCGGCCTCGGCGCCGCCCAGGCCGTGTGGGTCGTCCCGGACACCACCACCGAACCGCAGGAGAACCCATGACCGACGTCGTCACCACCGAGCGCCACCAGCGCCGCTTCGGTGCACTGCTGGTCGTGCTCGGGCTGGTCGGGTTCGTCGGGTCCATGGCGCTCACGCTCGAGCGCATCTGGACCCTGATCGATCCCTCGCACGTGCCGTCGTGCTCGTTCAACGTCTTCATGACGTGCGGGCCGGCGATGGAGTCTTGGCAGGGCAGCCTGCTCGGCTTCCCCAACCCCGTGATCGGCGTTGCCGCGTTCCCCGTGGTGGTCACGATCGGCGTCCTGCTCGCCCTCGCCCCGTCGCTGCGCCTGCCGCGCTGGTTCTGGTGGGTCTTCCTGGCCGGCAACGTCCTCGGGCTGGCGCTCGTGGTGTTCCTCATCCACACGAGCCTGTACGAGCTCGCCGCGCTGTGCCCGTACTGCATGGTCGTGTGGACCGCCATGGTCCCGCTGGCCTGGTACACGTTCGTGCACGTGTGGCGGACGGGGGTGCTGGGGCGCGGCTCGGAGAAGTCAGGCCTCGTGCGGTACCGCCACCTGGGGCTCGGCGTCGTCGTCCTCGTGCTGCTGACGTGGATCCTGCTCGTCCTCGGCGACGACATCGCCCGCACCCTCGGCTGAGCGGTCGGTCCGGTGATTCTCGAGCACGCGGTCCTCCATGTCCGCCCCGGTCGTGCGGAGGAGTTCGAAGAGGCGTTCGCGCGCGCACAACCTCTGATCGCGGCGTCGCGCGGCTTCCGGGGACTGACGCTGTCGCGCTGCCTCGAGCGGCCCGACGTCTTCCTGCTGCTCGTGCGGTGGGACAGCCTCACCGACCACACCGAGGGATTCCGCGGTTCCGCGGCGTACGAGGAGTGGCGACGCCTGCTGCACCACTTCTACGACCCGTTCCCCGTCGTCGAGCACTTCGACGATGTCGCCTCAGCCTGAGCGACAGCACGGCAGGTGCGCACAGCGGCGGTAAACTCCCCGGGTGACCGATGCGACCCGAACCCAGCCTGCCCAGCCCGCGAGCCCTGACGAGCCGACCTTCCGCTACACCCCGGCGCTCGCGGCGCAGATCGAGCTGGCGTGGCAGGACCGCTGGGACGAGCGCGGCACGTTCTACGCCGCCAACCCGTCCGGCGAGCTGACCGACGGCCAGGGCCGGCACGCGGACCCGGAGTCCTCGAGCTTCATGGTCATGGACATGTTCCCGTACCCCTCCGGCGACGGGCTGCACGTCGGACACCCGCTGGGCTACATCGCGACCGATGTCACCGCGCGCTTCCGCCGCATGTGCGGCGACAACGTCCTGCACGCGCTCGGCTTCGACGCGTTCGGCCTGCCCGCCGAGCAGTACGCCGTGCAGACGGGCCAGCACCCGCGCATCACGACCGAGCGGAACATCGCCAACATGCGCCGCCAGCTGCGCCGCCTGGGCCTCGCGCACGATTCTCGCCGCAGCTTCGCGACGACGGACCCGGAGTACGTGCGCTGGACGCAGTGGATCTTCCTGCAGATCTTCAACTCCTGGTACGACGCCGACGCTGTGCGCCCCGACGGCGGCACGGGCCGCGCCCGCCCGATCGCCGAGCTCGAGGCCGAGTACGCCGCGGGCACCCGCCCGACGCCGGACGGACGCCCCTGGGCCGACCTCGACACGACCGCGCGCCGCGCCGCGATCGACGCCCACCGCCTCGCGTACGTGTCGGAGTCGCCCGTGAACTGGTGCCCCGGGCTGGGCACGGTCCTGGCGAACGAGGAGGTCACGGCCGACGGCCGCTCCGAGCGCGGGAACTTCCCGGTGTTCCAGCGGTCCCTGCGGCAGTGGAACATGCGCATCACGGCCTACGCGGACCGCCTGGCCGACGACCTCGACCTGATCGACTGGCCGGACAAGGTCAAGGCGATGCAGCGCAACTGGATCGGCCGCTCCGAGGGTGCCCACGTGACGTTCGCCGTGGCGACCGACGGCGCCCCGATCGAGGTCTTCACCACGCGCCCGGACACGCTGTTCGGAGCGACGTTCATGGTCGTGGCACCCGAGCACGGCGTGCTGACCGAGCATGTCCCCGCCGAGTGGCCCGAGGGCACCAACCCGCTGTGGACCGGGGGGCACGCGACCCCGCGCGAGGCCGTCGCGGCCTACCAGGCGATGGCTGGCGGGAAGACCGCCGTCGAGCGTCAGGCTGACGCGAAGTCCAAGACGGGCGTGTTCACGGGCGTGTTCGCCGTCAACCCCGTCAACGGCGCCGAGGTCCCGGTGTTCACCGCGGACTACGTCCTCATGGGCTACGGCACCGGCGCGATCATGGCCGTGCCGGGCGGCGACGAGCGCGACTTCGCGTTCGCGCAGGCCTACGAGCTGCCCGTGGTCTACACCGTGCAGCCGCCCGAGGGCTTCGAGGGCGGCGCGTACACGGGCGACGGCGCGATCATCGCCTCGGCCAACGACGAGGTCTCGCTCGATGGCCTGACCGTCGCGCAGGCCAAGGCGGAGATCATCGGCTGGCTCGAGGCCAAGGGACTGGGCACCGGCACGGTGACCTACCGCCTGCGCGACTGGCTGTTCAGCCGGCAGCGCTACTGGGGCGAGCCGTTCCCGATCGTCTACGACGAGTCCGGCGAGCCCATCGCCCTGCCCGACGAGCTGCTGCCCGTGAACCTGCCGGACGTGCCGGACTACGCGCCGCGGACCTACGCGTCCGACGACGCGGACTCCTCTCCCGAGCCGCCGCTGGGCCGCAACGACGACTGGGTCTACGTCACGCTCGACCTGGGCGACGGACCGCGCCAGTACCGCCGCGACACCAACACGATGCCCAACTGGGCCGGCTCATGCTGGTACTACCTGCGCTACATCGACCCGCACAACGCCGACGCCGCCGTGGCCGCGGACCTGGAGCGCTACTGGTTGGGCCCGGACCACAACGCGAGCGCGGGCGCCGCGGGCGGTGTCGACCTGTACGTGGGCGGCGTCGAGCACGCCGTGCTGCACCTGCTGTACGCACGGTTCTGGCACAAGGTCCTGTTCGACCTGGGCCACGTCTCGGGCGCCGAGCCGTTCCACACCCTGTTCAACCAGGGCTACATCCAGGCCTACGCCTACACCGACGCCCGCGGCGCGTACGTCCCCGCAGGCGAGGTCGAGGAGACCACCGACGCCGACGGCGCGAGCGTCTACACGTACAACGGCGAGGTCGTGCAGCGCGAGTACGGGAAGATGGGCAAGTCGCTCAAGAACGTCGTGACGCCCGACGACATGTACGACGCGTACGGCGCCGACACCTTCCGGGTGTACGAGATGTCGATGGGCCCGCTGGACCTGTCGCGCCCGTGGGACACGCGCGCCGTCGTCGGCTCGCAGCGGTTCCTGCAGCGCCTGTGGCGCAACGTGGTGGACGAGACCACCGGCGAGCTCTCGGTGAGCGACGAGCCCGCCGACGCGGACACGCTCAAGCACCTGCACCGGGCGATCGCGGACGTGCGCGTCGAGATGGAGCACATGCGCCCCAACACGGCGATCGCCAAGCTGATCACCCTGAACAACCACCTCACGAGCCTCGACCGCGTGCCGCGCGAGGCCGCCGAGGCCCTGGTGCTCATGACGGCGCCCGTCGCCCCGCACATCGCCGAGGAGCTGTGGTCACGCCTCGGCCACACCGAGTCCCTCGCGTACGAGCCGTTCCCGGTCGCCGACCCGCAGCACCTGGTCGAGGACACGGTCACGTGCGTCGTGCAGGTGCAGGGCAAGGTGCGCGCGCGCCTCGAGGTGTCCCCGGACATCTCCGAGGCGGACCTCGAGGCCGCCGCGCTCGCTGAGCCCGCGCTCGTGCGGTTCCTCGACGGTCGCCCCGTGCGCAAGGTGATCGTGCGCGCGCCCAAGCTCGTCAACGTCGTCGTCTGACGCGTGGGTGACCCACGCGCCGTCGCCGGCGCACTCGCAGCCGCGCAGCGGGCGTTCGCGCGCCCGACGCTCGCGCTGCTGAACAAGCAGAGCGCACCGCTGGTGGTCGCCGTGTTCGACACGGTGTTCACCCGCGGGCGCGGCACCGTCGCGTCCGAGCAGATGCACCTCGAGGTGCACACGCTGCTCGCCGAGCTCGCGGCGGCCGGCGTCGACGTGCCCGCCGAGCCGGCGCGCGTGCTGTGCGCGCGGTGGGTGCGCGAGCGCTGGCTGATCAGCGACGTCAACGACGCCGACGTCGAGGAGTACCGCCTGACCTCGCACGCCCAGGAGGCGCTCGAGCTGGTCAAGCGCACCGGTGGCGCGCGCTCGCTCGTGTCGGAGTCGCGCATCCGCGCGCTGCTCGACACCGTGGACCGCGCCGCGCAGGACGCGACCGGGGACCGCGCGGAGCGGCTGGCGAGCATCGACGTCCAGCTCGCGGCGCTGACGGCCGAGCGCGACCGCCTCGCCTCCGGAGCGGACCTCGAGCCCGCCCCCGCCGACCGCATGGTCGAGGCGTACGACCACGTCCAGCTGCTGGTCCGCGAGCTGCCGGCGGACTTCGCGCGCGTGGCCGAGTCGATCAAGGAGCTGCAGCGCCAGATCATCGCCCAGCTGCGCGCCGACGAGCGGCCGACCGGCGAGATCCTCGCCGAGTACCTCGAGGCGTCCGAGAACCTCATGGCGAACACCCCCGAGGGGCGCGCGTTCACGGGCGCGATGGAGCTGCTCACCGACGCCGAGCTCCTGGCCGCCCTCGACGACCACGTGGCCGCGATCCTGCGCCACCCGTTCGCCCGCAGCCTCAGCCGCGCCGAGCGCGAAGGCTTCCGGGGCATCCGCGCGCAGATCGTCTCCGCGCTCGACGTCGTGCAGTCCGAGCAGGCCCGGGCGTCGCGCACGCTCACGGCCCAGGTGCGCGGGCACAACCCGCTGCGGGACCGCGAGCTCGATCACGCGATCCGCGACGTCGTGTCCGCCCTCGCGCACTGGTTCCCCGAGTCCTCGCGCGGTGCCCGCGTCGAGCCGCTGCGCTGGTTTGGCCGCGCCCAGCTCGGCCGCCTGCGCGACTCCCTGCACGACCTGCGCCCCGAGACGCCCCCGGCCGCCCTCGAGGAGTGGGCCGACGACGACGAGCGCGGCGACCTGGACGAGATCCGCGCACTCGGCGGTCCGCAGCACGCGTGGCTCGCGGCGCACGTCGCCGAGCTGCGCGCAGGCGGGGCCGGCGACCTCTCGGTCGCCGAGGCCTTCGCGAGCGCGCCTGCCGAGCTGCGCCGCCCGGTCGAGATCCTCGGCTTCCTCGAGCTGGCCGACGCTGGCGTGCCCGAGCAGAGCCACGGCGTCGTTCCCGGCGCCGTCGAGCGCGTCGTGGCCCGGCGCGCCGACGGCAGCGAGCGCGAGTTCGCCCTGCCCCGGGTGCTCCTGGCGCCCCCGACGCACCGCGGCGAGCCCGCGCCCGCAGAACCTGAAGGAGCAGCATGAGCACTCCCGCGTTCGTCGAGACGCCGCCCATGGAGGAGGACGTCCCGGTCCTGTTCGACGGCGACCGCGGTCAGCTGCCGCTCGAGGCACGGCGGGCGTTCGCGCTGCTGCTGCGCGCGCGGTACGTGGCCGCCGCCGACAACCCCGTGGAGTGGAAGGCGCTGCTGGCCAACCTCGACGTCCTCGAGTCGCGCTGCCACGACATGTTCCTGCAGCTCGTCATCGACCGCGACTACGAGCTCGCGTACAAGAAGCAGCTGCGCCCCGACGGGCTGTCGGTGCCGATCCTGCTCAAGGACGAGCCGTACCGCCGGGTCGAGACGCTGCTGATGGTGCACGCGCGCAACGTGTTCCGCCAGCAGCAGGGAGCGGGGGAGCGCGCCGCGTTCATCGATGCCGAGGAGCTCGTCGAGTACGCCATGAGCTTCCTCGCGAGCGACGAGACCAACCTCGCGCTGCGCCGCCGCGAGGCCGAGGCGGCGATGACCACGCTGCAGCGCGAACGCGTCTTGGACGAGGTCAGCCCGGGCCGGTTCCGGATCCTGCCGGTGATCGAGGTGCTGCTGCCGGTCGAGCGGCTCCAGGAGCTCGCGCGCTGGCTCAAGGCCGGGGACGTGCCCGATGTTCTCGCGGACGACGACGTGGCCGGCGACGCCCATGCTGGCGACGATGCCGAGGGTGACGACGACGCACCGACTGACGACACCCTGCCGGAGGAGGCACCGTGAGCACCATGAGCCAGACGCTGTTCGGCCTCGTGCCGACGGCCTCGACCGGCCAGCAGTGGGTCGCGCGGTCCATCCAGCTGATCAACTGGGGCGGGTACCACGGGTATCACGAGATCGGGCTGGCCTCGACGGCGACCCTGCTCTCGGGCGCGTCCGGGACGGGGAAGTCGACGCTGCTCGACGCCTACATCGCGCTGACGATGAGCCACACGACGCCGTTCAACGGCGCCTCGAACGGGGCGACGAGCGGGCGGGCGCGCGGGCGCGAGCAGCGAAACGTCATCTCCTATGCGCGCGGCAAGCTCGACGAGGCGCGGGTCGCGGGCTCGTTGAGCGCGAAGGACGCGGTGCTGCGCGGCGACGGCACGGACACGTGGTCGGCCATCGCGATGTCGTGGGCCGACCAGTCCGGGCGCGTGTTCACCGCGGTGCGGGCCTACTACGTGCCGCGCGGCGCCGTGAAGAACGACGACTGCGTCCTCGTGCGCGCGACGGTCGACAGCGCGCTCGACCTGCGGCTGCTCGAGCCGCTCGCGGCGGAGCGGTTCCCGCGCGCGGGGATGACGGACCGCCTGGGGCTCGCGCTCTACGACACGGACGTCGCGTTCACGGCGCGGCTGCACAGCACCCTGGGGATCGGCGCCGCCGGTGACGGGCACAAGGCCATGGCGCTGCTCGCCCGCATCCAGGCCGGGCAGCAGATCACGACCGTCGACGCGCTGTACAAGTCGATGGTGCTCGAGGAGCCGGAGACCATCCGGCGCGCGCAGGACGCAGTCGACCACTTCGACGAGCTCAGCGAGGTGCGCGAGGAGATGCTCACCGCGCAGCGCCAGCTCGACCTGCTCGGCCCGATCGTCGGGCTGCGGCGTCGGCTCGAGGAGGCCCGCGCGCGGGCGGCCGCGATCGACTCGCTCGGCATCGGCCGGATCGACCAGCCGGACACGCCGTTCGCGCAGTGGCACGACGCGCGCCGGCTCGAGCTGGCCCGCGCGCAGGAGGCCGCGAACCGCGCCGCGCACGCGGAGGCGGACGCCCGCCACGCTGCCCTCGAGGCGCAGATCCTCATCGCCGAGCGCGAGCACGAGGAGATCAAGGACAACCAGCGCCGCAACGGTGGCGACGAGATTGCGCGCCTGGAGCGCGAGGTCGCGAACCTCGAGGTCGCGCTCGCCGACACCGAGCAGCGCCACGCCGCCTTCGAGGCCCACCGCCGCGTGCTGGGGGACGACGCCGAGAACAAGGGCCAGTTCGAGGCCTTGCGTCGGCGCGCGTCGACGCTCGTGTCCGACCGTGCGGCGAGCGAGCGCGAGCTCGACGATGCCGTCGCGGCCGCGACCGTCGCGCACGCCGAGGCCGCGCGGGAGCTCGCCCGGCTCGAGGCGGACAAGGGCTCGCTCAGCCAGCGCCGCGGCAACGTGCCCGACGCCGACCACCAGGCGCGCTGCGCCCTCGCCGAGGCGGCCGGGCTGAGCCCTGACCAGCTGCCGTTCGTCGCGGAGCTGCTCGAGGTGCGCGCCGAGTACGAGCCGTGGCGCGACGCGATCAGCCTGGCGCTCGGCGGGTTCGCGCTGACGCTGCTCGTCGACGCTGAGCACCTGGCCGACTTCCGGCGTGCGATCGACCGGGTTCCCTCCTCGCGCCGGCTGCGGTTCGAGGGCGTGCCCACCGGCCTGCCCGTGCGCGAGCAGGAGGACCGCACGCGGCTCGACGGCCGCCTCGAGCTGCGGCACGGCCCGTTCACCGGCTGGGTCGCCGAGACCCTCGACCGGCGGTTCTCCTACGTGTGCGTCGACGACGCCGCCGACCTCTCGCGTCACCCGCGGGCGCTCAGCCGCACGGGGCAGACCAGCGACGGGCAGCGTGGCGCGCATGGTGGCGGTGGACGGCGCAGCGTGCTCGGCTTCAGCAACGACCGCGCGCTCGCCGAGCTCGAGGACGAGCGGCGTGAGGCGCACGTGCGTGAGCGCACCGCGGAGCGTGAGCTCGCCGAGGCTCGCCGTGCGCGGTCGGGGTTCACCGACCGGTTCGCCGCCGCGCAGGCGGTCAGCGGGCTGTCCTGGGACCAGCTCGACGTCCAGGGCGCGGCGCGCAACCTCGCGGTCCGGCAGGCGCGCCTCGCTGAGCTCGTCGCGGGCTCCGACGTGCTGCGGGCGCTCAAGGAGGACGAGGCGCGCGTCTCGAGCCGGCTCGCTGACCTGCGCCGCGAGGCGTCGCGCACGCAGGTCGAGATGGAGCAGCTCGAGAAGGTGTGGGCGACCCTGGTCGACGAGGTCGACGAGCTGGGGGACCGGCTTGCCGCCCACGAGGAGTCGGGGATCTCCGCCGACGACGAGCAGGCGGCCCTCCTCGACGAGCAGCTCGCCGGGTCGCGCTGGACGCCGGGCGGGGACCTGTCCGCCTTCACCGCGGCCGTCGCCGCGCTGCGCAGCGAGCTCGTGCACACCCGGGAGCTCGCCGACGCCGAGGTCGCGGCCGCGCACGACGGCCTGGCCGCGGTGTTCGCACGGTTCGTCGAGCAGTGGCCCAACCCGAACCTGGGCACCGACCCCGACACCTCGTACGAGGACTTCAAGCGCATCCACGACGAGATCTCCCGGCAGCGCATGTACGCCCTGCAGGAGAGCTGGAACCGGGCGATCGGGCGGTTGTCCGGGCGCGACCTGACGATGCTGAGCTCGGCGATCGAGCAGGCGATCAGCGAGATCCGCACCCGCATGGAGCCCGTGAACGAGATCCTGGCCGGGCTGCCGTTCCGTGACGATGCGCACCGCCTGCGCATCACCGCGACCGTCACCGAGGCGCACGACGTCGCGACGTTCCGCCGGGACCTGCGTGCCCTGGCGAAGGATGCGACGGCCGACGGCACGACGGCCGAGCGCGAGCGGCGGTACGCGCGAATGGCGCGGCTGCTCGCGCGGATCCGCCCCGAGAGCCCCGAGCGGCGGCGCTTGGTGGATGTGCGCGAGCACGTGCGCATCAGCGCCGAGTGCGTCGACCTCGACGGCAACCACGTGAGCGTCTACGACCACATCGCCGGCAAGTCCGGCGGCGAGTCGCAGGAGCTCGTGGCGTTCATCGTCGGTGCGGCGCTGCGCTACCAGCTCGGCGATGCCGACGCCGAGCGCCCGCGGTACGCGCCGGTGTTCCTCGACGAGGCGTTCATCAAGGCCGACGCGCGGTTCGCCGGGCGCGCGGTCGGTGCGTGGCGTGGGCTCGGCTTCCAGCTGATCATCGGTGCGCCCCTGGACAAGGTCAGCGCGCTCGAGCCGCACGTCGACCTCGTGCTGCAGACGCTCAAGGACGACGCCGGCCGGTCCCGCGTCGTGTGGGTCGCCGCCGCGGACGCCGTGACGGCATGAGCCCGCAGCGGGGGAGGGCGGTGGCGGTCGTGACGGACTCCACCGCCGCCCTGCTGCCCGCCTTCGCGCAGGAGGCGGACGTCGCCGTCGTGCCCCTGCACGTGCACGTGGGGGAGAGCATCACGCTCGAGGGCGTGGGGACGGACGAGGCGACGGCGGCGGTGCTGCGCGGCGATCGCGTCACGACCTCGCAGCCGACGCCCGAGGCGTTCGCCGAGCGGTATGCCGCGCTGGCCGCGGCAGGAGCGCGCGAGATCGTGTCGGTCCACCTCTCCGGGGAGCTGTCGGGCACCGTGCACGCGGCGGCGCTCGCCGCGCACCGGGCACCCGTGCCGGTGCGCGTGGTCGACTCGCGCGTGGTGGGCATGGGACTCGGCTTCGCTGCGCTGTCTGCGGCCCGCGTGGCGGCGTCGGGTGCGTCGGCGGCCGACGTCGAGGGCGCGGCTCTCGCGACGGCGCGGTCGGCGAGCGGGTTCTTTCTCGTCGACTCGCTCGAGCACCTGAGGCGCGGCGGGCGGCTCAGCCTCGCGGCGAGCGCGGTCGGCACGGCCCTCGGCATGAAGCCGCTGCTGACGCTGCGCGACGGGCGGGTGGCCGTGCTCGCGAAGGTGCGTACGCGTGCCGCCGCCGTCACGCGCCTGACGGCGCTGGTGCAGGAGGAGGCGGCACGGTGCGCCCGGCCGCGTGTAGCGCTGCACTACCTGGGCGACGACGCGGACGTGCGCGCCATCGCGGCGGACCTGGTCGAGCGGACCGGACTCGAGGTGCTCGTCGCGCCCGTCGGGGCCGTGCTGGGGGCGCACGTCGGGCCGGGGCTGGTCGCGGCGTTTGTCGTGGATGATCCGATGGAGGGGCGACGAGCATGACGTTGACGCTCGAACCGATCCTGCGCAGTGCTGGGATCGATCCTGCGGATGCCCAGGTGATCCGCCACGCCTACGTGCGTGAGCACGAGGACGGGCAGAGGGGAATCCACGCCGACTCCACGCACGACGAGATCATGCAGTACACGCGCGGGCAGTCAGCGAACCCGAAGGTCTTTCCCGCGGTGCCACCGCGCATCTGGGCCGTCTTCGTGCGCGATGGCGGCGACCGGGCCCGGCTCTGGTCGGTGGTCGAAAATCGGGGAGAGGTCCGGAACGATGGCTTGCTGCGTACCTTCGACCTCGTGGAGACCGACCAGCTGGCTGACCTCAGGAACCGGTTGGTCATCGGTTGGAGGTCGCCCCGCGCCTGGCGCCTCAACGGCCCTACCGCCGCCCAGTACCCGGTCATGGAGATCGTCGACGCGCAGCCGATCCCGTTCCCCGGCTTCAACCGGCTGGTCCTGGACCACGCGCAGCTCCAAGCGGTGATGCGCGAGCACCGCTACTCGGCGTGGCGCACCGCGCTCTCCTCGGTCGTGGGCATCTACCTGATCACCGACACGAGCAGCGGACGGCACTACGTGGGCAAGGCGGACGGGGCAGAGAGCATCCGCCAACGATGGAACACCTACGCCACCAATGGTCACGGTGGCAATGTCGAGCTGCGCGGCCTGGCAGCCACGAACTTTCGGTTCTCGCTGCTCCGGGTCTTCGACCCGGCCACCCCCGTGCGCGAGATCGACGCGGCGGAGAGCCACTTCAAGGTTGCCCTCGACACGCGTGTGCACGGTCTGAATCGCAACTGACGGCTGCTCGCGCGCCTCTTGAGGCGAGACCCCGGAAGTTGCCCCGAGGGTCCTCCACAGGGATGCTGCGCCGCGCCGTCGTCCCCAGAGCGACCGGAACCCCTGCGCGCGCCCGATGACGCGAGCAGGCTCGGACGGTGCCCGAGCCTCCTCCTGACGACGTCGCCGCCTTGCGTGAGCGGCTTCGCGCGGGTGCACCTGTTCTCGCAGGTGCGCACCGGAACGCGCCCCCGCGCGTGCGCTGGCTGACGACCCGCCGCACCCTTGCCATCGGTGCCGCTGCCCTCGCGATCCTCACGGGCGGTTTGGTCGCGCGGGGTGTCGCCGGCGTGCCGAGTGAGGCGGTGCCGATGCCCGCACGGATGGCGACCAGCGCAGCCGCCCCGTCGAGCGATGCGCCTCGACAAGCGCCGTCGTCAGCTCCGGAGGTCGTCGACGGCGTCCCGGCCGAGGTGCTCGTGCACGTCGTCGGGGCCGTCGAGCGGCCGGGGGTCGTCCGCCTCGCCGTCGGAAGCCGCGTGCTGGACGCCGTCGAGAGCGCGGGCGGGGCGACCGACGAAGCCGACCTGGCGCGCCTGAACCTGGCACGCGTCCTCGCGGACGGCGAGCAGGTCGTGGTGCTGCGGGCGGGGGAGGAAGCGCCGTCGGGCTCGGAGGCGCCCAGCGGTCCGGACGCCGGACCAGGCACGACGGGTGGGGGTGCGACGCTCGATCTCAACAGTGCGACCGCGGGCGAGCTCGAGGCGCTGCCAGAGATTGGTCCGGTGCTCGCGCAGCGGATCGTCGAGCACCGCGAGGCCTACGGTCCGTTCGCGTCGGTCGACGGCCTGCTCGAGGTCAGCGGCGTCGGACCTGCCGTGCTGGAGAACCTGTGGTCGGGGGTGCGCGTGTGATCGACGTCCGCCTGCTCGGTCCCGCGCTCGGGAGCTGGCTCGCCGCGTTCGTGCTCGTCGCGACCACGGGTGGGGCGGCCCTCGGGACAGCGGTGCTGATGGTCGGCCTCGCCGCCGGCACGATGCGCCGTCGCGCGCTCCGGGACGCGCTCGCGCTGACGCTCGTCGCCGCGGCGTGCACGGCCGCGGTCGTCGGGGTGCACCTCGCGGCGCAGGAGGGCGGCGTCGTCGCCGGGGCGGCGGCGCGCGGCGACCCGGTGCACGTCGTCGGGCGGCTGCGGGCAGACCCCGCCGTCGCCACCAGCCCGTGGGGCGCAGCGACGGCACGGGTGCGACTGCACGTCACCGAGGTCACGGCCGGTCCCTTCGCCTCCGCGGTCCGCCAGGGCGTCTCCGTCGGGGTGCTGGTGCGCGGCGACGGTGCGTGGGGCGACCTGACCTACGCGAGCGTGGTGCGGGCCTCGGAGACTCTCGTCGCGCTGCCCGCGGGTGGGGCCGAACGCTACGAGCTGCTCGGCGCCAGCCCCCCGGTCGTCGTCGAAGCCTCGCCGTACGGTCTGGCGCACGCGATGCGCGCCGGCCTGGTGGCAGCCGTCGCCGATCGGTCCGCCGCTGCCCGTGGGCTGGTCCCCGGGGTCGCCGTGGGGGACACCTCGGCCCTGCCCGACGACGTCGCGGACGCGATGCGCGCCACCGGGCTCACCCACCTGACGGCGGTGTCGGGCAAATACTTCGCCAGGTGCGTAAGTGCCAACTATGCGATGGTTCTAAATGCTAAAACCCCAGGTCAGAAGCCATTTTAACGCTCCGATATTGCAAGCGTTGTGGGACGCTCCCACCTTACTATGTTTGCTCTCAAGAGTGCCAGAAGACGTCCGCAGTGGTCTTCTTTTGTAACACCAACGGCAGCGACGCTCGTGTTTGGTCGACCCGCCTTGACGTCGTCGTGGGTACCGTTTGAAGCATTGGTCTTGGAGGCAAGTTAAGCGTTCGAGGCTCGGCTATACGGGAGGCTCATGCAGTTCGTAGACGGGTGGCGACCTGTCTTCGGCCCGGTACGTTGCTCCTGGTCACGAGGACGCGATGACTCGCCAGCGGAAGGTGACGTGCGGCGCGGTGTAGGGGATGTGCGTGGTCTCCCTTTGGACGTCGACGATCTCAACGAGAGCGAGCCGACCGTGCTCATTCATCAGCACGACACTTTGGCCGACGCGCGGAGTGACTGAGCGCCCCGGGACAAGATGTCGCGCCAAGTCGGCATCGTCGGGCATCTCACCCTGCACCAGCCCCACAGCATTCCCGTAGTCCTTGAGGACGTATATGGAGTCATTGCTGTGCCCGCTGACACTGAAAGCGAACTCTGAGTCGCCGAATCCCCAACGGAAAGTTCTTTGAGGTGCGTCTGCATAGGCGAAGCGGAGCTCGCCTTCCAAGTCGGGGCTCCGCCATTGAGAGGGTTCTGTGCGCAAGGTTTGTTCCTCCAAGCGCGTGGCGCGCTCACGAAGTGTCGCGATCGGAGTCGCGCTGTCGCGGTTAGTCGGCAGCCCGGCGATCCAGCGCCAGAGATCTTCAACCTGTTCAGCCCCGGGAAATTCCTGGAGGCTGTTGGAAGAGTGGTTGAAATTGAAACCCTTCGGCATCTTGTCGCCTAGCCATGCCGGCAACGTAAAATCCGGGTTGTTGACGAACAGGACTGACATCCAGGAGGCCTCGCGGTCACCGTGCACCTCTGAGATCCAGCGACTCTCCTTGCCGACGCCCGAGTTTGGCATCGTGTCGGCCCGTTCTACGTAGTTCCGGTCGACTACGAGTAGTACGCGCTTGGCATCGTCAACGCGACGCATGAAGCCGTTGAGGTCGTCGCCATAATCGACATCTGCGTCGATGAGCACATCGAAACCGAGCGCCTTGAGCTGAGCTGCGAGCAGACGTACCCACTCCCGGTGCTCATCCGATGTCCAGGCGTATGAGATGAACAGATCCGAGCCCATAGAACTCCTTGGTCGTCGTCCGCAAGCTTTACGCATCGGGACATAGGTCTTTCGGGAAGCTTACGGTGTGCTCCTCGCAGACCCAGCCCACTCGAAGCAAGTTTCTTCTTTTTAGGTACAGCCAAAACGCGTGGCGCGGCCAGCTCATCCGTCAGATTGGTCTGATTTGGTGGACTCTCGTGGAAGATCCTCGATGAGTCCGTTCGGTCCGTACCAACGCCTCTCTCCGGTCGTGAACTTGACCTTGCCGATGAGGCGGGTGCTCGAATGCCAATCAGTGAGGTCGGGCTCATTGTGCCCCGCGTCGGGTTTGAAGCCCCATGGGCGAGATTCTTCGCGGCGTACGTCCGGAGCAGCATAATGTGGCGGCATCGGGCCGTCTCCGCTGACGGCGCATAGGGATCGCCGTACGTACTCGACATAGTTCAGCAGATCGCTGACGTCGCGCTGTCGCGGATCATCCGAGCGCTCTCCTTGATCCAACTGGTTGAAGCGGACCATCCAGGTCAGCGCATCCCAGCGCGCATGCAGCTCCGTCGGAAGGGCATGCGCGTGGCTGGAGCCCGCTTGCAGAAGCGTCGAGACACGTCTCTTCCGGTCCAGATGTACATCTGCCGTTGCTGGCACTCGAGCGAAGGATGCCGGCCCCTGCCTCTCGTCCCCCTTGATCGTCGTGAACTCCGCGAGTGCAACGATCAGTTGATCCGCTGCGAAGGAATGCCGGCGGTGCTCATCGGCGCGTTCTGCTTCCCTTCGCTCTATCGCAGCGAGGTCCGTCTCGTGCTTCAGCACGTTGGCGGTCTGCCGGGAACCCACCCATGCAGATAGGACGCCGCCTACGATCGCGCCCAGCAGGGCCGCCAACAGTTCAGTCATGCTGAGCAATGTACCTTTCGCCACCGACAATCTTCCGGTGGCGTCAGCTCACGCCTGGACGCCAGTGGGGGCAGACGTCGAAATCAGAAGCACCGGTCCCCGCGGTGAGCAGACTCCGCAGTCCAGGTGGTGATCACGACCTTGCCGTGCAGTCCCTCGTCTTCTAGACCGGACCTTCGCGACCCTCGTCCGGGTCTGCTGCACGGATAGGTGACACCTGACCTGTGGTGCCGTTGGGCGCTACTGGAAGGATGTCCCTCATGCCCAAGCCCTACCCCCAAGAGTTCCGCGATGACGTGGTGCGCGTGGCCCGCAACCGTGAGCCGGGTCAGCGTCTGAAGCAGATCGCTGCTGACTTCGGGATCAGCGAGTCGTGCCTGACGAACTGGATGCGGGCCGCCGACCTCGCCGACGGACCCGCCCCGGGCGCTGCGGCCTCGCCGGACGGAGATACCCGCGAGTTGAAGAAGCGGATCCGGTTGCTGGAGCAGGAGAACGAGGTCTTGCGCCGCGCAGCCGCGTACTTGTCGCAGGCGAACCTGCCGGGAAAATGATGTACCCGCTCGTGCGCGAGCTGGCCGCGACCGGGGCCCCAGTGCGGGTGCCGGTCGCGGTGACGTGCCGGGTACTGAAGCTCGCCCGCGCGCCCTACTACCGGTGGCTGGCCGCCCCCGTCACCGCGCGTGACCTTGCTCAGGCCCACCGCGCGAATGCCTTGTTCGACGCCCACGCCGACGACCCCGAGTTCGGCCACCGGCTGCTCGCCGACGAAGCCCGCGACGCCGGCCACGCGATGGCTGACCGTACCGCGTGGCGGATCTGCTCGTCGATGGGCTGGTGGAGCGCGTTCGGCAAGAAGCCCACCAAGAACGGCAAGAAGCCAGGCCCCGCGGTTCACGACGACCTGTGCGCCGTGACCGACAAGCACGGCGTAGTGCGCCACGAGTTCACCGCCGACGCCCCGAACCGGCTGTGGCTGACCGACATCACCGAGCACAAGACCGCCGAAGGCAAGGTCTACCTGTGCGCGATCAAGGACGCCTACTCAGGGCGCATCGTGGGCTACTCGATCGACTCACGGATGAAGTCGCGCCTGGCCGTCAACGCGCTCGAGAGCGCCGTGGCTCGCCGCGGCGACGTCGCCGGATGCGTGGTCCACAGCGACAGGGGAAGCCAGTTCCGTAGCCGCAAGTTCCTGCGCGCGCTGACCCGCCACGACCTGACCGGATCGATGGGGCGGGTGGCTTCCTGCGGGGACAACGCCGCCATGGAGTTCTTCTTCAGCCTGCTGCAGAAGAACGTCCTGGACCGCCACTCCTGGGCCACCCGCGACCAGCTGCGCCTGGCGATCGTGACCTGGATCGAACGGACCTACCACCGCCGGCGCAGGCAAGCCCGCCTGGGTCGACTCACCCCCATCGAATACGAGACCATACAGACCACTCAGGTCGCACTCGCCGCCTGAGAACCGCTGTCACCTATCCGTGCAGCAGACCCGCCTTGAGGGGTGACCAGTTCTCTCAAGTCGACCCTCGGCGCGCAGGTGCGCGAGATTCGTCGTGCCCGGGGGCTCACTCAGGAGGCGCTCGCTGAGCAGCTCGAGGTAACCCCGCGCTAGCTCGCCGGAGTCGAACGCGGCGAGCGGAACCTCACGTTGGACTCCGTCGATGCACTGGCGCAGCAGTTGGGCGTGGATGCGGCAGCGCTGCTACTCGCTCAGGGATAGACCTGACGCATCCGCGTAGCTTCCAGCGTGCGATACTTCGACAAGATGTCGCGCAGCGACGGCAAGTCTGAATGATGCCGCGTATCTATACGATGTGAATGGCTCCAGTCGACTTGATTCGAGTCGACTTTCACCGTGACTGCGCCTGAGCTTCGGTGCGACCGGCTCAGTACGCGTGTGGACCAAAGCAATCACAGAAGGGCACCAACTCAGTGACGATCACCCAGCAAGAGCTCGAGTCCAGGCTTTGGGACGCGGCAAATGCTCTGCGCGGCCCCGTTGACCCAGCCGACTTCAAGACCTACGTCTTTCCGATGCTCTTCTGGAAATGGATCTCTGACACCTGGGTGTACGAGCACGACATGGCGCTTGAAGAGTATGGGGACGACCTCGACGACGAGATCGAAGCTGACTACCACCGATTTGAGATGCTCGAAGGCACGCTATGGTCGGAGACCACGACGAAGGTCAAAAACCTCGGCGCGGAGATCGCGAGCACCTTCCAGCGGATTGAGAAGGCTAACCCGCGCTCGCTTGCCGGAGTCTTCGGTGATGTTGCTTGGGGTAACAAGGAGCGAATCCCAGAGTCAGCACTTCTTGACTTGATCAAGGCCTTTAACAAAATTAAGCTCGATCCGACGACGGTTTCCCACGATCTTCTAGGCGCTGGATATGAGTACTTGTTGAAGAACTTCGCCGACGAGTCAGGAAAGAAGGCGGGGGAGTTCTTCACACCCCGCGAGGTCGTCAACCTGCTGGTAGGAATCCTAGAGCCGCAGCCGGCAGAGTCCGTGTACGACCCTGCCTGCGGCTCGGGCGGGATGTTGGTCGCGACTATCAACCAACTCCGCGACGCCAACCTGGATCACAGGACTCTGCGCCTGTACGGTCAGGAGATCAACCTAACCACCTCCTCGATCGCGCGGATGAATTTGTTCCTGCATGAGATCGAGGACTTCGAGATCAAGCGAGGGGATACGCTCCGTGCCCCCGCCTTCAAGGACGCCAGAGGTGCTCTGCGCACTTTCGACTCTGTAATCGCCAACCCGCCGTTCTCGCTCGCGAACTGGGGAGCGGACCGTTGGGCAACCGACCCTCGAGCCCGGTACGGCGTGCCGCCTGCGAAGAACGGCGACTTCGCATTTATCCAGCACATGATTGCCTCGATGACGCCAGATTCTGGTCGGGTTGGCGTCGTTATGCCACACGGTACTTTGGTCCGGATGGGGACCGAATCCAGTATTCGACAGAAACTCATTGAGGCCGATTTGCTTGAAGCGGTTATCGGATTGCCGCCCAATCTCTTCTACTCCACAGACATTCCGACTTGCATCTTGATTTTTCGAGCCAATAAGTCTGCTTTTCGCGCCGGCAAAGTGCTCTTCATCGATGGCTCGGCCCGGTTTGAGAAGGCAGTCAACCGGAACTCGATGACCGCCGCTGACGTTGATGCCTTGGTTGACACCTACCGGAGCGGTACCAAATCAGCCGATGTGGACCGTATTAACGTCCGACTCGTTCCGATTGACGAGATCGCCAGTCGAGATTTCGACTTGAGGCTCGGTCACTACATCACGGTGGCGGCCGAAGAATCAGCTGATCTTGGCAGCACGCTGACGGCCTACGCGGACAGTCGAATAAGGCGCATCGCAGCTGAGGCAGACATGTTTAGACGGCTTCAGGCGGCGGGGATTGATCTGAGCGCGATTGAGGTGAGCGATGACTAAGTGGCGCGTAGTACCAGTAGCTTCGGTTGCAAAGCAGCGCCGCGAAGCGGTCCGGCTCGAACCTGGCGTCGAGTACACGACGATGGGCGTCCGCTGGCATGGCAAAGGGGCGTACAACCGCGGAATCGGCACCACTGACACAGTCAAAGCGAAGACGCTCTATCGAGCGCGTAGCGGCGACTTCGTCTTTAACAGAATTGATACGCAGAAGGGGGCGTTTGATGTCGTCCCGGATTCCCTTGATGGTGCCCTCGCAAGCAATGAGTTTCCGCTATACGAGACAGATCGTGATCTCTTGCTTCCCCAGTTCTTGCTGATCTACTTTAAGCAGAGCGCAGTACTTCGTGCGATCGAAGCATCGCGGGGCGGTTCGGAGGGACGGGCTCGCTGGAAAGAGCGAGACTTCGAATCGTGGTCGGTTCCATTGCCGGACTTGGGTATCCAACGCCGGATCGTAGATCTCATTACTTCTGTGGATCGCTGCGTTTCTGCGCTCGACAAGGAGTCCGGCGGGTCAGGCAGCCACTTGGGCTCGCTCATTGGGTTCCGCGCTGCTCTAACGACGTCGCTCCTCAACCAGGAGACTGAGATTCCTGAGTCCTACGACGACCTATTGGGGGAGGCCTCCTGACATGGCATGGACAGAGTCGTCCACAATCCAGCGCTCCTTGCTCGAATGGGCAGAGGAAGCAGGCTGGGATCGTCTGCATGGCGATGAGCTACCCCGAGATGACCATGATGTCGTCATCGAGGGGTGGGCTCGAGAGTCGCTAGTTGCGCTGAACCCCGAGCTCGGCGATGACCCTGAATCCACTGACCTCGTCCTGCACGAGATCAACCAGGCGGTGCTGGATGCCCACAACGGGCTCGTCTCCGCCAATGAACGGCTCACCGTGATGCTACGCGGTGATCACGCGTTCACGACGATCAACGGTGAACACGTTCCACGCAGGCTGATCGACTTCGTAGTGCTCGAGAACAACCGATTCACAGTCGCCGATGAGGTGAGGATCGCCGGATCGGTCAAGCCCCGGCGATTCGACGTCGTTTACTACGTGAACGGATTCCCGCTCGTGGTCGCGGAGACGAAGACGCCTGTGAAGCAGCAGGTCTCGTGGGTGAGCGCGGCGAAGGACATCTACGACGTCTACGAGGACGAGTACCCGAACTTCTTCGCGACCAACGTCTTCAACATCGCTACCGAAGGCCTAGAGTTCCGGATGGCTCCTATCCGTGCTGTGCCTGATCCAGACTCGGAGATCTGGGCTCCTTGGGGTTCGACCGAGGACGACCCGAAGGTCATCACGGGCCCGGCCCGAGTTGAGCGCTCGGCGAGGTTGTTGCTGCGCCCCGAAGTGATCCTCCCGATCCTCAAGGACCTCGTGATGTTTCGTCATGCTCGAGATGCCTCCGAGACCGACATTAAGTTCCTCCCGAGGTACCCGCAGTTCGAGGCAGCCCTGGCGATCCACGACAAGGTGCTCGCCGACGGGCGTGGCGGACTGATCTGGCATCACCAGGGCTCGGGTAAGACAGAGCTCATGGCTTTCGCCGCAGCACGGCTCCTGCGCGATGATGCGGTCGTCGAGAAGTTCGGCAGTTCGCCGACCGTGATCGTTATCGCGGATCGCAAGGATCTTGTACGCCAGACCGCGGAAATGTTCGAGACGGCCGGTATGCCGCGTCTGACGGTGCCCCGCAACCGGCGTGAGTTGCACGAACTGCTCCGCAGCGGAGACCCGGGGATTGTGATTACCACCGTGCACAAGTTCGCCGAGGCTGGGCACCTGAACGACAGGTCGAACATCATCGTCCTCGTTGACGAGGCGCACCGGTCGCAGGAGGGCAAGTTTGGCGATGCATGGCGCGCGGCGGTGCCGAACGCGAAGTTCTTCGGCGCGACGGGCACGGCGATCCAGGATAAGGACCGCTCGACGTTCAAGCTCTTCGGTGACCCATCCGACCCCGACTTCGTGATGTCGAGGTACACGCCGGAGCAGTCCATTGCGGACGGGTTCACGAAGCCGGTCATAGTGGAGGGCCGATCGGTCGGCTTCAGCCTCGACAAGGAGGCGCTCGACGAGGCGTTCGATGAGCTGGCTGAGATCGAGAACCTCGACGAGGAAGAGAAGGTCTACCTCTCCGGCAAGGCCTCGCACATCGAGACGATCCTGTCGAACCCCGATCGCGTCGCCGCGGTCTGTGCCGACATCGTCGATCACTTTCTCGCCTACGTCGCGCCTCTGGGGCAGAAAGCTCAAGTGGTCGCGTACAACCAGAAGTTGGTCATCGCGTACGCGCGCGCCATCGAGGAGGAGCTCGAGCGTCGCGGCGCGGTCATGTTCGACGGGCGACTCCGTGAGGTCGGAGTGGTGATGCACGTCGCCGACAGCAAGGACACGCCAAAGGAGCATCAACAGTACCTGCTTACGCCAGAGCAGGAGGAGGCGCTGAAGCGACGGTTCAAAAAGGTCGATGACCCGATGTCGTTCGTCGTCGTCACCGCCAAGTGGATGACCGGTTTCAACGCACCTATCGAAGGAGTGCTTTACCTCGACAAACCGGCCAAGGAGGCCAATCTCTTCCAGACCATCACGCGGCCGAACCGTCCCTGGAAGAACCCGGTCACGGGACAGCGCAAGGACTACGGCCGTGTCGTCGACTACATCGGTCTCGCCAAGGCAATCGGCACCGCGATCGCCGGCCCGAAGCTGAGCGTGGACGACGAGGGAGAATTGAACGTCATTGACGCATCCAAATTGGCAGGCAAGTTCGTCGCCGACCTCACGAAGCTCCTCCATCTTTTCGCGGGCATCGACACCGTGGATTCCTCATTCGATTCCCTCGCAATAGCGCACGAGCGGATACCCGATGGCGGTACGCAGCGCACGGAGTTCGTCGAAGGCTACGTGGCTCTCCAGACGGTCTGGGAATTCTTGGACCCGCACCCTATGCTGTTGCCGTTCAAGCAGCAGTACTTCTGGTTAGCGAAGGTCTATGAGTCGATTCGGCCCAAAGATGTCTCCAAAGCCTTCCTTTGGGCGCGGCTCGGGGCGAAGACCACGGAGCTCATCCACGGCCACATGAACGCAGTCGTCGTGAAGTCGATGGCCTCTAGAACGGTCACCTTGAATGCGGCCGGGCTCGCGCTGGTGAAGCGCATCGCCGAGCAGCTGCGGCTGTCAAACACCTCGCCAGATGGCCAGGAGCGGACCGACGTTTATCAGCAGGTGCTCGACTCGATCGAGGCGCGGCTTCACCGTCGTCTCGCTGAGGGAGAGAGCCGAGTCTACAAGTCGCTCGCGGAGAGAATCGAAAAGCTTCGGACGAGAGCGGTCGAGAACGTCGAGGACTCGTTAGCGTTCCTGGAGGAGGCACTCAGGATCGCACAAGACGTCGTCGCGGCAGACCGCGCCGCAGAGGCTGGGGATGAAGAGGAACTTGAACGCCTCGCCGACCCGAAACGCGGTGTGCTCACCCAGATTGTCGAAGAGAACACGCCGCAGGGGCTGCATCAGATTGTGCCGGAAATTGTCGACCGCATTGACGCGATTGTCGGTGAAGTCGCCTACACCGGCTGGACTTCGAGTGACTCGGGCGATAAATCTGTTCGACGCGAGCTGCGTGCGGTGCTGAAGAACTACGGACTTCCCATCAAAGGCGACCTGTTCGACCGCATCTATCGGTACGTGAGAGAGAACTACTAGATCGCGGCGGTCCGTCCCTTCGTTCTGTGGTCCGTGATCTGCGCGAGCCGCAGCACCGTCGGTCGCGGGCGCGCCAACGCTCTAGGGTGTTGAGCATGGTGAGTATTCCGGTAGTCGTGCTCGTGCTGCTCGACCCCTGGCTCGCACGCTCCTACGGCTTCGTCCTCTCCGTCGTGGCGACCGGCGCGATCGTCCTTGCCACGCCGCCGGCCGTGCGCTGGCTCGCGCAGGTGGTCCCACGTGCGCTCGCGTACGCCCTGGTGGTCCCCGCTGTCGCCCAGCTCGCGTGCGCACCGGTGCTCATCCTGCTCGAGCCCGTCCTCACGCCGTACGCGGTGCTCGCGAACGTGCTCGTCGCCCCAGCGGTCGTCCCCGCGACCATCGGTGGCGTGCTGGCCGCCGTCGTCTCGCCGTGGTCCTTGCCGGTGGCCCGGGCGCTCGCCTGGATCGCGGCGCTCGCCGCGGAGTGGATGGCGAAGGTCGCCACGGTGCTCGCCGACGCACCCGGAGCGCAGATCGCGTGGGTCCCGGGCACCGGCGGTGCGGCGCTGCTCGCGGGGGCGACCGTTGTCGTGATCGTCGCGGTGCGGTGGTGCGTGGCGCCGGTCCCGGAGGCCTCCGGGACCTAGGGCCCTGGCACGCTGTCGGCGCGACCCGGCTGGACGCCGCGAAGGAACGGAGCCCGCTGGTCTCGGCGACGATCGGTGTCCGGGAGTGGCTCGAGGGCCTCACGGTGCCCGCAGGCCTGCGTTGCGCGGCCTTCGACACCAAGGTCGTGTCGCCGCGGCTGCCCGGCTCGGCCGCGAAGGCGATCGACAAGCGTCTGCGCGCCGCTGGCGCAGTGCGGGCATGCGAGCCGAAGACCTTCTTCGTGCACGGCAAGGCCGACGGCCTGGCCGAGGGAGAGCTCGACGCTGCACGCGCCTGGGCACGCGCGCTCCCGGTGTCCGCCGCACCCGCGACGGCGTAGCGGACCCAGCCTGTCGGTTGGGCGTGGGATTCTTGGACCATGGCGCAGCGACCCGCACGACGACCCTCCCGACCGTCCGTCACCTGGGACACCGTCGAGCTCGCACCGGTCGTCCTCGTCCAGGGTGCCGAAGGCCTCCTCGTGGACCGTGCCGTCGACCGGCTGCGGGTCCTCGCGCGGGAGGCAGACTCCGAGGTCGAGGTCGTCGAGCTCGAGGCGTCCACCTACGCGTCCGGCATGCTCGCCGTCGAGACCAGCCCCTCGCTGTTCGCTGATCGCCGCCACGTCGTCGTGCACGGGGTGGAAGCGACGTCGGACGCCTTCATCACGGACATGATCGCCTACCTCGATGCCCCGGCCGACGACGTCGTCGTGGTCCTCGAGCACCGCGGCGGCCAGCGGGGCAAGAAGCTCCTGGACGCCGTCAAGGCGCACGGCGGGCCGGTGGTCGCCTGCGAGCCGATCAAGAAGGACTCGGACAAGTCTGCGTTCGTCACCACGGAGATGCGGACGCTGGGCCGCCGTGCTGACGCGGGCGCCGTGCGCGCGCTCGTCGAGGCGCTCGGCAGCGACCTGCGCGAGCTCGCGGCGGCCTGCTCCCGGCTGGCCGCGGACACGACCGGCACGATCACCGAGGCCGTAGTCGGGCGCTACTACGGCGGACGCGTCGAGGCGACGGGGTTCCGCGTGGCCGACGCCGCGGTGGCCGGCAACGAGGGGGAGGCCGTGTCGCTCCTGCGTCACGCGTTGGCGACCGGTGTGGACCCCGTCCCGATCGTGGCGGTGCTCGCCATGAAGCTGCGGACCTTGGCGAAGGTCGCGGCGATGCGGGGCCGGCGGCACCTGTCGGCAGCCGACCTCGGGATGGCCCCGTGGCAGGTCGACCGCGCGCGCAAGGACCTGCAGCACTGGACGCCCGAGGCCCTCGCGGAGGCCATCACCGCGGTCGCGGAGGCCGACGCCCAGGTCAAGGGCGCGGGGCGTGACCCGGTCTACGCCGTCGAGCGCGCCGTCCTGCGCATCGCCGCAGCCGCCCGCGCCTGACCGCCCGCGCCGGCGCACTGGACCCCCCCGCCGCTGCCCTCCTGCGCCCCCCGCCTCCGTCGAGTCCGCTAGTTCTGTCCCCACTCCGATAGGTCCTCCTATCGGAGTGGGGCCCGGACTATCGGACTCGGCGCGTGCGCGTCTGGAGACGACGAGAGGCGCCGCCCGTGGTGGGGCGGCGCCTCTGGCGTGTCGTTCAGGTGCCCAGCGTGGCTGGGCGGGTGATCACCGCTGTGATCAGAGGCCGTTGACGGCCTTGGCGAGCGCCGACTTGCGGTTGGCAGCCTGGTTCAGGTGGATGACACCCTTGGAGGCAGCCTTGTCGAGCTTCTTCGACGCGACGAGGAGCGCAGCGGATGCCGCGTCCTTGTCACCCGCGGCGACAGCCTCGCGGACGCGACGCACGTTCGTCTTGAGCTCAGACTTCACAGCCTTGTTGCGAAGGCGCGCCTTCTCGTTCGTGCGGATGCGCTTGATCTGGGACTTGATGTTTGCCACGTGTGGACTCTCTTGTGTGTTCGCCTCGCGGCGAGCTGACAGGTCGTAGAGGACTGCCCCGACACCGGGACTGGGGTGGGGAACCCGTGGAGAGGTGTCGAGCCTGTGCCCGCCGACCTGGGCGGACACGCAACCACCGATGCTACCAGGCTGAGGGCTGCCTGCCGACCCCCCGCACGTGCCGGGCGCGCCTCATCCAGCGATCGCGGCCGCCACCCGGTCGAACGTCGCCCGGTCCATGATCGCGCCCTCGCGCCGCACAGCGTCCGGGTCGAGCCGCAGGACGCGGTCGAGGCGCACCTCGCTGTCCCGTCCGCGGGAGTCCCAGGGGCCGGAACCGATGTCGAGCCAGCGCCGACCCCAGCGTGCCTCGTCGGCCGCGTCGCGGTCGTGGTCCTTGCTCGTCAGCATCAGGCCGAGCAGCCACCGCCCGTCCCGCCCGACGACGAGGGCCGGGCGGTCCTTGCCGCGCGTGTGGTCCTCCTCGAAGGGCACCCACGTCCACACGATCTCGCCGGGATCAGCGTCGCCGTCGAGCGACGGCTGGTAGATCGGGTGGACGGTGCCGGTGAAGTCGCCGGGGTAGCCGGGAGCGTCGGGCGTCTCGATCCTCCGCACGGCGGGCGACCCGGACGACCCGGTGTCGGGTGCGGGGAGCGAGGCTTGCGGTGACGGAGCTGATCGTTCCCCGGGGGAGGGCGTGCCGGGCGTCCATCCCGGGCTCGTCCCAGCAGAACCGGCGGTCGGGAAGGGCTTGCGCGACGCGTCGTCCGTCCGCGTGCGCGACGCCGCTGCTGAAGAGATCGCCGCGCTGGCGATGCGGCCGGCGCGGCGCAGGATGCGTGACCAGTCAGACATAGCGCCAACCTATCGGTGCTCGTGGGCGGCTGCGGGGGAGCGGGGACCGGCGCCGGTCCTCCGTGGGAGAATGGCCCGCGTGACTCCCATTCCCTCAGCAGCCGAGACGGCCAGGATCCAGCCCGCCGCGACCGCTCCGGACCTTCTGCGCAACTTCTGCATCATCGCGCACATCGACCACGGCAAATCCACCCTCGCCGACCGGATGCTCCAGCTCACCGGCGTCGTCGACGAGCGCGCGGCGCGCGCTCAGTACCTCGACCGCATGGACATCGAGCGCGAGCGCGGGATCACCATCAAGTCCCAGGCGGTGCGCATGCCCTGGGCCGTCACCGACGCCGCGGGCGTGAGCACGCCGTACGCCCTGAACATGATCGACACCCCGGGGCACGTCGACTTCACCTACGAGGTCTCCCGCTCGCTCGCGGCCTGCGAGGGTGCTGTGCTGCTCGTCGACGCCGCGCAGGGCATCGAGGCCCAGACGCTGGCCAACCTGTACCTCGCGATGGAGAACGACCTCGCGATCATCCCGGTCCTGAACAAGATCGACCTCCCCGCCGCGCAGCCGGAGAAGTACGCGGAGGAGATCGGCGGACTCGTGGGCGTCGACCCCGAGGACGTGCTGCGGGTCTCGGGCAAGACGGGCGCCGGCGTGCTCGAGCTCCTCGACAAGATCGTCGCGACCGTGCCTGCCCCGGTCGGCGACGCGGACGCGCCCGCCCGCGCCATGATCTTCGACTCGGTCTACGACACCTACCGCGGTGTCGTGACCTACGTCCGCGTCGTCGACGGCCAGCTCAACCCGCGCGAGCGCATCGTCATGATGTCGACGCGCGCGACGCACGACCTGCTCGAGATCGGCGTGACCTCCCCGGAGCCCATCCCGACCAAGGGCCTCGGCGTCGGCGAGGTCGGCTACCTGATCACGGGCGTGAAGGACGTGCGCCAGTCCAAGGTCGGCGACACGGTCACGAACAACGCCAAGCCGGCCGACGAGGCGCTCGGCGGCTACTCGGACCCCAAGCCGATGGTGTTCTCGGGCCTGTACCCGATCGACGGCTCGGACTACCCGATCCTGCGCGACGCGCTCGACAAGCTGAAGCTGAACGACGCCGCGCTCGTGTACGAGCCGGAGTCGTCGGTCGCGCTCGGCTTCGGCTTCCGCGTCGGCTACCTCGGCCTGCTGCACCTCGAGATCGTCCGGGAGCGCCTCGAGCGCGAGTTCGACCTCGACCTCATCTCGACCGCGCCCAACGTCATCTACGAGGTGACGATGGAGGACAAGACGATCCTCACGGTCACCAACCCGAGCGAGTTCCCGGGCGGCAAGATCGGCGAGGTCCGCGAGCCGATCGTCAAGGCGACCATCCTGGCGCCGTCCGAGTTCATCGGCGCGATCATGGAGCTGTGCCAGACGCGCCGCGGCGACCTGCAGGGCATGGACTACCTCTCGGCGGACCGCGTCGAGCTGCGGTACGTGCTCCCGCTCGCGGAGATCGTGTTCGACTTCTTCGACCAGCTCAAGTCCAAGACGCGCGGGTACGCCTCGCTCGACTACGACGTGATCGGCGAGCAGGCGGCTGACCTGGTGAAGGTCGACATCCTCCTGCAGGGCGAGCAGGTCGACGCGTTCAGCGCGATCGTGCACCGCGAGAAGGCCTACGCGTACGGCGTCTCCATGACCGGCAAGCTCAAGGACCTCATCCCGCGTCAGCAGTTCGAGGTGCCCATCCAGGCCGCGATCGGCGCCCGCGTGATCGCCCGCGAGACCATCCGCGCGATCCGCAAGGACGTGCTCGCCAAGTGCTACGGCGGCGACATCAGCCGCAAGCGCAAGCTCCTCGAGAAGCAGAAGGAGGGCAAGAAGCGCATGAAGACCATCGGCCGGGTCGACGTGCCGCAGGAGGCCTTCATCGCCGCGCTCTCGTCCGAGCAGACGGAGCCGAAGGACAAGGGCAAGAAGTGAGCCCTGCCCGCCCCGAGGGCCTGCCCGCCCCGGCCGACGGCGCACTTCCCACCTGGGTGGGGGACGCGGCGTCGGCAGGGCGGTTCGGCGTGTACCTGCACGTGCCGTTCTGCACGGTGCGCTGCGGCTACTGCGACTTCAACACCTACACGGCGACCGAGCTCGGCGGCGGTGCGAGCCAGGTCGCGTTCGCGGACACCGCGTCGCTCGAGATCGCGCTGGCCGCACGCACGATGCGCGAGGCGGGGTACCCGGAGCGCTCGGTCTCGACGGTCTTCTTCGGGGGAGGGACGCCGACGACGTTGCCCGCCACCGACCTCGCCCGCCTCCTCGGGGACGTGCGCACCACGTGGGGGCTCGACGCCGACGCCGAGGTGACCACGGAGGCGAACCCGGACTCGGTGAGCCCGGAGTACCTGCGCGTCCTCGCCGCCGCGGGCTTCACGCGCGTCTCGTTCGGCATGCAGTCCGCCGTCCCGCACGTGCTGGCCACCCTCGAGCGCACGCACGACCCGGAGCGGATCGGCGACGTCGTCGGCTGGGCGCACGACGCCGGCCTGCAGGTCTCCCTCGACCTCATCTACGGCACGCCGGGGGAGTCCCTCGACGACTGGCGCACGAGCGTCGATGCCGCCGTCGCCGCCGGGCCGGACCACGTGTCCGCGTACGCGCTGGTGGTCGAGGCAGGGACGCGGATGGCGGGCCAGGTGCGCCGCGGCGAGCTGGCCCTGCCCGACGAGGACGACCAGGCCACGAAGTACGAGCTCGCCGACGACCTGCTGACCGCCGCCGGGTTCGAGTGGTACGAGGTCTCCAACTGGGCGCGCCGCACCCCGCTCGACGGCCCCGGCACGCCCGCGACCGCGTGCCGCCACAACCTCGCCTACTGGCGCGGGGACGACTGGTGGGGCATCGGACCGGGAGCGCACTCCTACCTGTCCGGGCCCATGCACGACCCGCGCGACGACGTGTTCGACACGCCTGACACTCCCGACACGCCCGACACTCCCGACGCTGTCGCGAGCGCTGCTGGCCTGCGCTGGTGGAACGTCAAGCACCCCCGGCGCTACGCGGCCGCCCTCGAGCAGGGCCACAGCCCGGCCGCCGGACGCGAGGTGCTCACCGACGCCGACGCCGCCCTCGAACGGGTGATGCTCGGCGTCCGGCTGCGCGAGGGCCTGCCGATCGCCGACCTCGGTCCGACGGCGCGGCGCAACGTCGCCGGCAACGTCGCTGCGGGACTGCTCGAGGGGCGCGCCGCTGTGACGGGGTCCGCGGTCCTCACGCGGCGCGGACGCCTCCTCGCCGACGCCGTCGTCCGGGACCTCACCGACGACTGACCTGTGAGGGCGCTGCCACAAACGCCCCAGAACTGGCATGATCGGGCACGTTCAGGGGCCAGGGGACACCAGGCTCGACGCTCGACGAGGGGAACGCACATGACGACACCGCCGAACGGACAGGGCTGGAACGAGCCGGGACAGCCCGGCAACCAGCCTCCGGGCTACGGCCAGGGCGGGTACAACCAGCAGCCTCCCTATGGCGGCGGTCAGCCTCCGTACGGCGGCGGCGGGGGCCAGCCGCCCTACGGCGGGGGTGGACAGCCGCCCTACGGCAACCAGGGTGGCGCGCCCAGCGCCGGCGACGCGTTCACGTGGGGCTGGAGCGCGTTCACTCGCAACGTCGCGCCGTTCGTCCTGGCTATGGTCGCGTACGGCGGTCTGCTCCTCATCGTCACGATCGCGATGTTCTTCGCGCTGTTCGGATCGCTCGCAGCGGGCGACGGCGCGAGTGCTTTCGCCATGTTCAGCGGGACCGGAGTGCTGTTCTTCGTCGTCGTCGCCCTCCTGACGGCACTGATGCAGGCGGGGCTGACGCGCGCGAGCCTGGACGTGACCGAAGGTCGCCCGATCAGTGTGGGGACCTTCTTCCAGTTCGCGGAGATCGGCAAGGTCGTCGTCGCGATCGTCCTCATCGGCATCGGATCCGCGATCGGGTACTCGCTGCTGTATCTGCCGGGTCTGGTCTTCGGGTGGATCGCTCAGTTCGTGCTGTTCTTCGTGATCGGCCAGCGCCAGTCGCCCATCGACGCGTTCAAGTCGAGCTACGCGCTCGTGATTGCGAACGTGGCAGAGACCGTGCTGCTGTTCGTCCTGGTCCAGGTCGCGATGGGTATCGGTAGTGCGCTCTGCGGCGTCGGGCTCCTCGTGGCGGCGCCGGTCGCCATGCTCGCGACCGCCTTCATGTTCCGCCGCCTGCAGGGACAGCAGGTCGCTGGCTGATCGTGAACCAGAACGCCCCGGTGTCGTCGGACGACACCGGGGCGTTCTGCATGTCAGGACTGGTTCAGCGCACCAGACGGATCGCGGCGGGGTAGCGGTACGGGGCCCGCTTGCCGGCGGCGACCGCCGCCAGGATCGGCAGGACGACCCCCGCGACGGTCACGAGCCCCCCGAGGAGGATCGTGAGCGGCGTCGCGAAGAACAGGGAAACCACGGTCACGACGCCCAGGGCCGTGTAGACGATCGTCAACGTGAGGTGAAAGTTCAGCGCCTCGCGCGCGTGGTGGGCGACGACCGCGCTGCGCTCCTTGAGGATCAGCAGGACGAGCAGCGGCCCCAGGATCGGAGCGACGAAGACGCTCACGTGCACCAGGACGGACCACAGGGTCTCGTCGGACGGGCTCATCGGCGTCGGCCCGTACGGGTAGGGCTGGGCGCCCGGCGGCATGGACGAGTAGCTCACGGTTCCTCCGGCTCGGTGACGAAGTCGATCAGCTCTTCGACCCGGCCCAGCAGGGCGGGCTCGAGGTCCGCGTAGGAGCGCACGGTGCCGAGGATCTTCTTCCAGGCGCGCGCGACGTCGGCCTGGTCCTCGTGCGGCCAGCCGAGCTCGCGCAGGATGCCGTGCTTCCACTCGGTGCCGCGCTCGATCACGGGCCAGCGCTCGAGGCCGAGCCGGGCCGGGCGCACGGCCTGCCACACGTCGACGTACGGGTGCCCGACGACGAGGACCGTCCCGCGGGGGGCGGCGCGCAGGGCCTGGTCGGCGATCCGCTGCTCCTTGGAGCCCGGCACCAGGTGGTCGACGAGCACACCCAGCCGGCGTCCGGGGCCCGGCCCGAACTCGGCGATGACGTCCTCGAGGTGATCCACGCCGTCGAGCATCTCCACGACGACACCCTCGACGCGCAGGTCGTCGCCCCAGACGCGCTCGACGAGCTCGGCGTCGTGGCGTCCCTCCACGAGGATCCGCGACTCGCGGGCGACGCGCGCCTTGGCGCCGACGACGGCCCGGGACCCGGAGGCGGTGCGGGCGGGCGCGGCAGGCGCCGTCGTGGTCGTGGGTGGGACGAGCTCGACCGGCGCGCCGTCGATCCAGAACCCCGGGCCCAGGCGGAACGTGCGCCGCCGCCCCTGGCGGTCCTCGAGCACGACGACGTGCATGCCGCCGGACTTCTCGGTGCGCAGGACTGCCCCCACCCAGCCGGTGGTGACCTCCTCGACGACGAGGCCGACGTCGGCGGCGACGGGCCGCGAGGTCGGGCGAGGCGGGAGCGGGTCGGCAGACAGGACATCGCGTCCGTAGCGGTCGGTCACGGAGATCACCCTAAGTCGCGCGGAGCGACGACGTAGGATTGGCACTCGGACACCCCGAGTGCGAACTCGGTGGACCCGACCGGGACGACGTGGAGGAGGCGGAGCGATGAGTGACGACCGACGCCTGGACGTGCTGCGCGCGATCGTCGAGGACTACGTGCACACCCGTGAGCCCGTGGGCTCCAAGCTCCTCGCGGAGCGGCACAACCTCGGCGTCTCCCCGGCGACGATCCGCAACGACATGGCCGCCCTCGAGGAGGCCGGGCTGATCGCGCAGCCGCACACGTCGGCGGGGCGCATCCCCACCGACAAGGGCTATCGGCTGTTCGTGGACCGGCTCGCTCAGGTCAAGCCGCTGTCCGCGCCCGAGCGCCGCGCCATCGAGACCTTCCTTGACGCCGCCGTCGACCTGGACGACGTCGTCGTCCGGGCCGGCCGGCTGCTCGCGCAGCTCACCCAGCAGGTCGCGGTCGTGCAGTACCCGTCCCTGCGGCGGTCAGGGCTGCGGCACCTCGAGCTCGTGCCGATGGGCGAGCGACGCCTGCTGGTCGTGATCATCACGGACACCGGTCGCGTCGAGCAGCGCACCCTCGAGACCTCGCAGGTCGTCGACGAGGTCAGCCTCGCCAACCTCCGGGCGCGGCTCAACGCCGTCGCGCTTGGCCGGCCGCTGCCCGAGCTCAAGAGCATCCTCGCGGCGCTGCCCGCGGAGTTCGCCCCCGAGGACCAGGCCGTCGTGACGGAGATCTCCGGCCTCCTAGCGGCCACGCTCGACAAGGAGACCGAGGAGCGCGTGGTCCTCACGGGCACCGCGAACCTCGCCCGCAGCGGCATGCGGTTCCAGCACGCGCTGCGCCCGGTGCTCGAAGCGCTCGAGGAGCAGGTCGTGCTGCTCGGGCTGCTCACGGAGATGGCCGAGGACAACCCCGGCGTCGCCGTGCGCATCGGCCACGAGACCCAGCACGAGGGTCTCGCGCAGACGTCTGTCGTGACCACCGGTTACGGTGGTGACGGCAGCTCGGTCGCTCTCATCGGCTCGATCGGTCCCACCCGCATGGACTACCCCGGCACCATCGCCACGGTGCGCGCCGTCGCGCGCTACCTGTCGCGCGTGCTCGCCACCTGACGCCACATCCACCAACAGGAAGTATGCAGTGACCGACTATTACGAGATCCTCGGTGTGCCTCGCGACGCGAGCGCGGAGCAGATCAAGAAGGCCTACCGCAAACTGGCCCGTGAGCTGCACCCCGATGTCGCTGGTGAATCCGCGGCAGACCGCTTCAAGGACGTCTCGCGGGCCTACGAGGTGCTGGGCAACGCCGAGAAGCGCCAGCAGTACGACATGGGCTCCGACCCGTCCGCGATGGGCGGCGGCGGCGGGGGAGCCGGCTTCGGCTTCCAGGACATCTTCGAGACCTTCTTCGGCGGCGGCGCCGCTCCCCGCGGCCCCGTCCCGCGCTCGCGCCGCGGCCAGGACGCGCTCGTGCGCCTCGACCTCGACCTCGCGGAGGCCGCGTTCGGCGCGCGTCGCGAGATCCAGGTCGAGACCGCCGTCGCGTGCGGCACGTGCGGCGGATCCTGCTGCCGCCCGGGCACCAGCGTGCGCCCCTGCGAGGTCTGCGGCGGACGCGGCATGGTCCAGCGGGTCGCACGCTCGTTCCTCGGCCAGGTCATGACGACCCAGCCGTGCTCGGCCTGCCAGGGCTTCGGCACCACGATCCCGGAGCCGTGCCCCGACTGCTCGGGCGAGGGCCGGGTCCGCAGCCGCCGCACCCTCACGGTGGACGTCCCGGCCGGCGTCGACACCGGCACCCGCATCAAGATGACCGCCCAGGGCGAGGTCGGCCCCGCGGGCGGCCCGGCCGGCGACATCTACGTGGAGATCCGCGAGCGCAAGCACGACGTCTTCGTCCGGCGCGGCGACGACCTGCACTGCAACCTCGAGATCCCCATGACCGCCGCCGCGCTCGGCACCACCATTGACCTGGACACCCTCGACGGCGACCAGGAGGTCACGTTCGAGCCGGGCACCCAGCCGGGCGACGTGGTGACGCTCAAGGGACTCGGCATCGGGCACCTGCACGTCGGGGGTCGCGGGGACCTGCTGGTGCACGTCGACGTGCGCGTCCCGACGGGCCTCGACGACACCCAGGCGGAGCTGCTGCGCCAGCTGGCTGCGGCACGCGGCGAGGAGCGCCCCGAGGCGAAGGTCTCGTCGACGCACGGTGGCGTCTTCTCGCGGCTGCGCGAGAAGATCACCGGCCGCTGACCCGCCGATGAGCGCTCCGGTCTTCCTCGCCGAGGGCGACATCCTCGCCCACCTCGGCGCCGGCGACACCTACCTGCTCGACGGCGCCGAGGGCCGCCACGCAGGCGTCGTGCAGCGGCGTCGGGCGGGCGAGCACATCGACGTCGTCGACGGGCGCGGGTTGCGGCTGCGCTGCGAGATCGTGTCGGTGCACGCGGCCGAGGTCGAGCTGCGGGTGCTCGAGCGCGTCGACGAGGGGCTCGACGCCCCCTGCCTCGTGCTCGCCCAGGCACTCGCCAAGGGCGACCGGGACGAGATGGCGATCGAGGCCGCCACCGAGGCCGGCGCGGACGGGTTCGTGCCCTGGCAGGCCGCGCGCTCGATTGTCGTCTGGCGCGGTGATCGCGCGGCCAAGTCCCGCGCGCGCTGGATCGCGACGGTCAGGGCTGCCGCCAAGCAGTCGCGCCGCGCGCTCGTGCCCGAGGTGTTCGACCCCGTGGAGACGCGTGGCCTCGCGGCGCGCGTGGCGCAGGTGTGCGCCGACGGCGGCGCGGCGCTCGTGCTGCACGAGGAGGCCAGCGTGCCGATCGCCGCGTGCGCGCTGCCCGCGGAAGGCTCGGACACGGAGATCCTCGTCGTCGTCGGCCCGGAAGGCGGGATCACCGCCGACGAGGTCGACCGGCTGCGCGAGGCGGGCGCCCAGCCCGTCCGGCTGGGGCCGCACGTGCTCCGCACCTCGACCGCCGGCCCGCTCGCGATCGCCGCCCTCGCGCAGCGCCTGGGGCGCTGGGAGCCGCGCCCGTAGATCAGTCGACGACGCGGAAGCGAGCCTCGACCGGGTTGATCTCTTCCTCGCCGTCCATCGCGCTGGTCTCCCAGACACGCACGGTGTACTCGCCCGGCTGCAGGTCGACCGTGAACTCGAACGGCGCGATCTCGCCGTTGGCGCCCGCCATCGTGAAGTCGCGCGCGACCTCGGTGCCGTCGGCGGCCGTCACGCGCCAGTCCAGGGTCGCCTCGAACGCGGTGCCCTCGCCGGTCACGGTCACCGTCGGCCCGGACACCTCGGCGCCGGGCAGCGGTGCGGTCAGCACGGTCGTGCCGTTGACGACCGGGTCAGCGGTCGGGGGGGCCGCGGACTCCGACGTCGTCGTCGGCTCGGGCGTCGCGCTCGGGGACGCGGTCCCGGGGGACGTGACGAGGGGCGGCGTCGTACCGCCCTCACCAGGGGTGTCCTCGGTCGCGCAGGCCGCGAGGACGAGCGCGAGCGTCGAGGCTGCGACGAGGGCGCGGGTGCGGCGGTGCAGTGCCATGAGGACCTCCGGGGTAGGTGCGTGGTGCCATTGTCGCGCGTCCGCACCGCCTCGGGGGCCCTGACGCCGCGCCGGGCGCGTCGCGCTCGCTAGACTGGGACGCGTCAGACCAGCCATCCGAGCAGTCAGGAGACGACGGCACCCGCCGGCTCATGCACGAGACACCCAGCACCGCGGCCACGACCGCGAAGTCCGGCCCCGGGGCGCGGCTCGAGCATCGCATCGCGATCCCCGCGCAGGTCCCGATGGTCTCGCTGCTCGGCACCGGGGACGTCGTCCTGCGTGCCATCGAGGCCGGGTTCTCCCGTGTCGACTTCCACGTCCGCGGGGACCAGATCACCGTGAGCGGCCCTGCGGGCGACGTCGGCCTCGCTGTCCGGCTGATCGACGAGCTCGTGGAGATCGCCGCCGCGGGCACGCCGCTCGGTCCCGACGTCGTGACCCGGTCCATCGCGATGCTGACCGACGACGCCAACCGCCCGGCCGAGGTCCTCACGTTCGACATCCTGTCCTCGCGCGGTCGCACGATCCGCTCCAAGACGGTCGGGCAGAAGCGCTACGTGGACGCGATCGACGCGAACACGGTGACCTTCGGCATCGGTCCGGCGGGCACCGGCAAGACGTACCTGGCGATGGCCAAGGCGGTCCAGGCGCTGCAGGCGCGCCAGGTGAACCGGATCGTGCTGACCCGGCCTGCCGTGGAGGCGGGGGAGCGCCTGGGCTACCTCCCCGGCTCTCTCACCGAGAAGATCGACCCGTACCTGCGCCCGCTGTACGACGCCCTGCACGACATGATCGACCCCGCGTCCATCCCGCGGCTCATGGAGGCGGGCACGATCGAGGTCGCCCCGCTCGCGTACATGCGCGGGCGGACCCTCAACGACGCGTTCATCATCCTCGACGAGGCCCAGAACACCTCGCCCGACCAGATGAAGATGTTCCTGACCCGCCTGGGGTACAACTCCAAGATGGTGATCACCGGAGACGTGACGCAGGTGGACCTGCCCGGCGGGACGTCGTCGGGCCTGCGCCTGATCGAGGACGTCCTCACGGGCGTCGACGACATCGAGTTCTGCTGGCTCACGAGCTCGGACGTCGTCCGGCACCGGCTCGTCGGCGAGATCATCGACGCCTACTCCCGCTGGGACGTCGCCTCGGGCGCGTCCGGGACCACCCGCGCACGCACCGGCAAGGAGAGAGCCAGATGACGATCGAGGTCAACAACGAGTCCGGGACCGAGGTCGACGAGGCCGAGTTCGCGGCGCTCGCCCGGCACGTGCTCGACGCGATGCACGTCCACCCGCGCACCGAGGTCTCGATCATGATGGTCACGTCCGACGTCATGACCGACCTGCACGTGCGCTGGATGGACGAGCCCGGCCCCACGGACGTGCTGTCCTTCCCTATGGACGAGCTGCGTCCCGGCCGTGAGGGCGACATGGCGGGCCCGGGTCTGCTGGGCGACGTCGTGCTGTGCCCCGACGTGGCCGCGGCGCAGGCGCGCACCGCAGGCCACTCGATGGTCGAGGAGATGCTCCTGCTCACCACCCACGGGATCCTGCACCTGCTCGGCTACGACCACGCGGAGCCGGAGGAGGAGAAGGAGATGTTCGCGCTCCAGCGCAACCTGCTGCTCACCTTCCTCGCGAGCCGGTGACCGCGACCCCGCCCGACCCCACGCCGCGACCGACCGAGAGCAGACCCATGACCAGCGCCACCACGCCCGCCTTCCGCTCGGGCTTCGCCTGCCTCGTCGGACGCCCGAACGCCGGGAAGTCCACCCTGACGAACGCGCTCGTGGGGGAGAAGGTCGCGATCACCTCAGGCCGCCCGCAGACGACGCGACACACGATCCGCGGGATCGTGCACCGCAGCGACGCGCAGCTCGTGCTCGTCGACACGCCCGGGCTGCACCGGCCGCGGACCCTCCTGGGCGAGCGGCTCAACGCACTCGTGCGCGACACGCTGTCGGAGGTGGACGTCATCGCGTTCTGCGTCCCGGCAGACCAGAAGGTCGGTCCCGGCGACCGCTTCATCGCCGCCGAGCTCGCCGAGGTCATGGGCGGACGACGCCGGACACCGGTCGTGGCGGTGGTCACCAAGGCGGACACCGTCTCTCGGCAGGCGTTGGCGGAGCAGCTCCTCGCCGTGAGCGCGCTCGCCGACTGGGCCGACGTCATCCCCGTCTCGGCCGTGGACGGCTACCAGGTCGCGGAGGTCGCCGACATCCTGGTCACCCACTTGCCGGAGGGCCCTGAGCTGTACCCCGGCGGCGAGCTCACCGACGAGCCGGAGAACGTCATGGTCGCCGAGCTCGTCCGGGAGGCCGCCCTCGAGGGGGTGCGCGACGAGCTGCCGCACTCGCTCGCCGTCGTCGTCGACGAGATCTCCGTGCGCGAGGGCAGCAGCAAGGAGAACCCGCTGCTGGACGTCCGCGTGCAGCTGTTCGTCGAGCGCCCCAGCCAGAAGGCGATCATCATCGGCCGCGGTGGCTCGCGGCTGCGCGAGGTCGGGACCCAGGCCCGGGTGGGGATCGAGCGGCTCCTGGGCAACCGGGTGTACCTGGACCTGCACGTGAAGGTGGCCAAGGACTGGCAGCGCGACCCCAAGCAGCTGGGCCGCCTCGGCTTCTGAGCGTCCCGCCCGCGACACGTCTGGGAGGCTGGCGAGCGCGCCGCGCCGTTTATCAGTACATTCATCCCCGCGGGCACGCCCGCAGCGGAGACGCGCGCCGCCAGGCGGGCAGCCGTGCGAGGGAAGGACACTGATGAGCTACGACACCGGAAACCACGCGGCAGGCGGGTACCCGCCGGCCGCAGGCACGGAGACGGACACGATCGACGTGCGCGACGTGGCGGCCGACAAGCCGTTCGACTCCTTGACGACGCGGGACTACGTGACTGACGCCGTCGCGGCAGTGCTCCTGCTCGTCTCGCTCTCGCTCACCTGGCGCCTGCCGAGCTTCTCGCCGCAGCCCGCCTCCGACGTCGCGTGGGCGCTGCCGGTGACCCTCCTGGCGCTCGCCGCGCTCGTGCTGCCCTACCTCGCGCGGCTCGGAGCGTTCCCCGGTTCCTGGTCCGTGCACACGACGCGGCGCTGGCGGCTGCTGCTGACCGCGCCCTACGGTCTCGCCGTCCTCGCCCAGATCGTGCTCGACGTCATCCCCGGTGACCGCCTCGAGGGCGTCGGTGCTGCGGCGTCCGTCGGCCTCGCCGGTGCGGTGCTCGCCGCGAGCCCTCGCACCAGCGAGGTCGGACCGGTCGAGCAGGACGCCTCGGCCGCCAACCTCGGTCGCACGCTCGCGCGGCTGCTGACCTTCCTCGCCCTCGCGGGCCTGCTCGGCTGGCTCGTCTACTTCATCGTCGGCTGGACCCAGCTGGCCGAGCGGGACCAGGAGCGCCTCGGTGGCGTGGCCTGGCTCGCCCTCTCGCTCGTCGCCGTGCTGGCGCTCGTCGCCATCGTGTTCATCCCGCTGGTCCTCGGCGGGCTCGGCCGGGCGGTCGCCTGGCAGCGTGTGCTGATCGCCGTGGCGGTCGCCGCCGTGGTGCTGTTCTTCGTCCAGGGCTCGAGCACGAACGTCTTCGCGAAGTTCGAGACCATCCGCACCTGGCGGGAGGGCTTCCCGGTGATCGCGACCGGGTTCGGGCTCGTCCTGCTGCCCGGTGCCGCCGCGGCGCTCGCCGCCCCCGTGGCCGCGCGCGCCCGACGTGCCGCCGACGACGCCGGCTCCTGGTTCCGCACCGCACGCAGCGCCCTGGTGCTGCACGCGAGCGTCACGCTGCTGCTCGCCGTCGCGACGATCGCGGCCGTCGTCGTCGTGGACGACCTCGCCGTGGCGCCGCAGGTGGCCCACGCCGTCGTCCTGCTCGTCAGCGGCGCGCTCGCGCTCGTCGCCGCGTCGGCGCTGCGCAAGGACGTCGTCGAGCGCCGGGGGACCGTGCTGGTCCTCACCGTGCTCGCGGCGGTCGCGGGCATCACGGCGATGAGCCAGGTGTCCGGGAACGAGGCGATCGGGCCCATGCCCGTCAACGTGCTCTCGATCGGCTACCTGCTGATCGCGCTGGCACTGCCGATCCTCGTGGTCCTGGCGCTCACCGTGCCGACCGTCGTGCGCGAGTTCTTCGCCGCGCACCCGCGGGCGCCGCGCGCCGACTCCCGGGGCGCGTACGAGTGGCGCCCGGCCAGCCGCCCCGCGTACGAGGCGCACGGCCAGGCCCAGGGTGCGCCGTCGCAGCACGGGGACCAGAGCTACGGCTACGGCGCCCCCGCCGCCAACGTCGCTGCCGCCGGTGCTGCCGCCCCGGGCTACGGGGCGTCCACCGGCTACCCCGCTGCCGAACAGTCCTACCCCGCGGCCGCGGAGCCGTCCTACCCGCCCGCTGCCGGCGCACCCAGCACCGCAAGCCCCGACACCGCCCAGGCTGACGGCTACGGCCAGACGCCGGTCGAGGCGCCCGCGCAGCCGGTCGAGCCGGCTCCCGCGACCCAGCCGGTCGTGGAGCAGGCGGAGCCCGAGCAGGCTCCCGTGCTCGACGACGACCTGGACCACGACACGGTCCTGAAGGTCGACCGCTCTGCGCTGCCCTCGGCCGACACCACCGCGGTGTTCGACCCGATCGAGGAGCCGGTCGCCGAGGCGCCGGCCGCGCACGGCTTCACGGCCGCGCAGGCCGCTGACCCCGCGACGTCCGCGCACACGCTCGCCCAGATCGTCCAGGACGCCCCGGAGCTCCGTGCGGCCGTGGCGTCCAACCCGACGACCTACCCGGCGCTGCTCGAGTGGCTGGGCCAGCTCGGTGACCCGGATGTGGACGCGGCCTTGAAGTCGCGCCAGGGATAGCGACATGATGGGGCCCGATTGTTCACTGCGCACGACGACACCGAAGGCCGGGCCCCATGACTGACCCCCTCTCCCTCCAGGCGTCGGATCCCGCGACGACCGCCGAGACGCTGGCCCGGATCGCCTACGAGCGACCCGACCTGCGTCCGGCGGTCGCCGCGAACCCGGCCACCTACCCCGAGCTGCTCACCTGGCTCGAGCAGTTCCACGACCCCGCCGTGAACGCCGCCATCGCCGCGCGCCGAGGGGTCGTCCCCGGGGCGGGGTGGGCCCCCGCCGCGCCGCAGGTCGGGCAGCAGCCCGGCTACCAGGCCCCGCAGGGTGGCTTCGCGCCGCAGGGCCAGCAGACGAGCTTCATCCCGCAGGGCCAGCAGGGCGGTTTCACGCCGCAGGCGCAGCAGCCCGGCTATCACCAGCCCGCCCAGGGCGGCTACGGCTTCGCAGGCTCGGCCCAGCCGTACACGAGCTACGACTCCGGCATGGCCCCTGCGCGCAAGTCGCGCAAGAAGGCGATCATCGCTGGAGCCGTCGCCGGCGGCGTGCTGCTGCTGGGTGGCGGCAGCGTCGCGGCGTACCAGATGGTGTTCTCGAAGCTCGGCGGTGCGGAGAGCCCTGACCAGGCCGCGGTGCGCCTCGTCGAGGGTTTCGCGGACAAGGACATGATCGCGATGTACGGCGTGCTGTCGCCTGCGGAGATCGAGCACTCCCGCACGAACCTCGACGCGTGGCTCTCCGACGTCGAGGACCTCGGTGGCGAGGCGATCGACTACGAGGCGCTGCTGGCCACGCTGGACCTCGAGGTCGAGGGCCTCAAGATCGAGGTCGAGAACATCGAGGAGGGCCTCGCGAAGGTCTACTTCACGGACGGCACGCTGACCGTGGACGCCGACGAGGAGCTGCTCGCCAGCGAGGTCGCCAAGGTCGCGACCGACCTCGTCGGCAACCCGATGTTCGCCGACTACCAGGGGCTCATGGGGCCCATCCCCTCCGAGGAGGAGATGAAGAGCCAGCTGCTGACCGAGCTCGAGGGCACGTTCCCCGTCACGGTCACCACCGCCGAGATGCAGGTCGCCGACGACGCCCCGTTCGTCATGGCCGTCGAGGAGGAGGGCAGCTGGTACGTCAGCCCGTACCTGACCCTCGGTGAGTACGCGATGGTCGAGTCCGACCAGGCTCGCGGCACGCTCGCCAGCATCAAGGACGCTCAGGGCTTCGACAGCCCGGAGGCCGCCGCCGTCGGCATGACCGACGCGGCCGTGGCGTTCGCGACCACCGGAGACATGTCCTCGCTCGTCAACGCCATGCCGCTGGCCGAGCGCCGGCTGCTCGCCCTCTACGTTGCGCCGTCGGCCTCGGAGTTCTCGGGAACGGAGATGCCGTTCGAGATCACGAGCAAGGAGTTCCGCACGCGGTCCGAGGACAAGGGCGTCGCGGAGGTCGTGTTCGAGAACTTCACGATCAGCATCGACGACGGCGTCCAGCCGGGCACCGTGACGCTGAGCGAGGAGTGCCTCGCGCTCGCGCACCCGACCGTGAATGGCGAGATCTGCTACCCCGAGATGCCGCTGCTGCGGGAGCTCTCGCTCGAGGAGCTCTCGTTCATCGCTGTCGAGGAAGACGGGGGCTGGTTCCTCAGCCCGACGGCGACGATGTCCGAGGCCTTCGCGACCCTGGGCCGTGCGGGCATGGAGATGTACGAGTCCGGCAAGCTCGAGGACCAGGCGTGGATCGACGCGCAGACGGCGGAGCTCGAGACGTACCTGACGGAGAAGCTCGGCGTCTCGATGGACGACCTCGGGCTGGGAATGTCACCCTCGTTCTGACGACCGGTCCGCAAGACACGGTTGCGGCAGGCGCTGCGCCGCCGAGTACAGTGCACGGGTGTACTCGGTAGCGCAGCGCCTGCTTCTTCTGTGCCGTGGTGAGGCCTGATCCAGTCGGATCCTCGCCGCGGGGCTGAACGACGCCGACTGACCCACCCCGAGCACCACGTCACAGGCGAAGGACACCCCGCGATGACCAGCAGCACCCCCCGGCCCGGCGGCAACCAGCAGCCCTCGGGCATGCCGATCCACAAGTACCGGCCGTTCCACGAGCAGATCGCCGTCTCCCTCCCGGACCGCACCTGGCCCGACCGCACGATCACCGAGGCTCCTCGGTGGTGCGCCGTCGACCTGCGCGACGGCAACCAGGCACTGATCGAGCCGATGAACGCCGAGCGCAAGCTCCGCATGTTCCAGCTCCTCGTCGCCATGGGCTTCAAGGAGATCGAGGTCGGCTTCCCGTCCGCCTCGCAGACCGACTTCGACTTCGTCCGCCTCCTCATCGAGGAGAACCTCATCCCGGACGACGTCGTCATCCAGGTGCTGACGCAGTCGCGCGAGCACCTGATCGCGCGCACGTTCGAGTCGATCGCCGGCGCGAAGCAGGCGATCGTGCACCTGTACAACTCGACGTCGGTGGTCCAGCGCGAGGTCGTGTTCCGCCTCGACGAGGAGGGCATCATCGACATCGCGCTCGAGGGTGCGCGCCTGTGCCGCAAGTTCGAGCACACGGTCCCGGACACCAAGGTGCTGTACGAGTACTCGCCCGAGTCCTACACGGGGACCGAGCTGGAGTTCGCCGCGCGGATCTGCAACGCCGTCCTCGAGGTGCTCGAGCCCACGCCGGAGCGCAAGGTCATCATCAACCTGCCCGCGACCGTCGAGATGGCCACCCCCAACGTCTACGCCGACTCGATCGAGTGGATGAACCGGAACCTCGACCACCGCGAGAACGTCATCCTCTCCCTGCACCCGCACAACGACCGCGGGACCGCGGTCGCCGCCGCCGAGCTCGGCTACCAGGCCGGCGCGGACCGCATCGAGGGCTGCCTGTTCGGCAACGGCGAGCGCACGGGCAACGTCGACCTGGTGACGCTCGGCATGAACCTGTTCAGCCAAGGCGTGGACCCGGAGATCGACTTCTCGGACATCGACGAGGTGCGCCGGACGGTCGAGCACTGCAACCAGATGGCTGTCCCCGAGCGACACCCGTACGCCGGCGACCTCGTCTTCACGGCGTTCTCCGGATCGCACCAGGACGCGATCAAGAAGGGCCTCGAGGCCATGGCGGCCAAGGCCGCCGCACAGGGCACCGTCGTCGAGGAGCTGCCGTGGGCCGTGCCGTACCTGCCGATCGACCCCAAGGACGTGGGCCGCAGCTACGAGGCCGTCATCCGGGTGAACTCCCAGTCGGGCAAGGGGGGCATCGCGTACCTGCTGAAGTCGGAGCGGCACCTCGACCTGCCGCGCCGGCTCCAGATCGAGTTCTCCCGCGTGGTTCAGGCCGTCACCGACGCCGACGGCCGCGAGGTGAGCGGCGGCGACATCTGGCGGATCTTCGCGGACGAGTACCTGCCGGCCGAGCCCGGCGGACAGCTCGAGCCGTGGGGCCGGTTCGCCCTGCGCGGCACCCGCTCGGTGAGCTCGGAGGACGGGCCGGACACGATCGCGGTGGACCTGGTGGACGCCGGCACGGAGCGCACGCTCGACGGCACCGGCAACGGCCCGATCGCAGCGTTCGTCGCCGCGCTGGGCGCGGTCGGTGTCGACGTCAAGGTGCTCGACTACGCCGAGCACGCGCTCTCGGAGGGCGGCGACGCGACGGCGGCGGCCTACGTCGAGTGCGAGGTCGACGGAGAGGTCCTGTGGGGCGTGGGCATCGATCCCTCGATCACCACCGCATCGCTCAAGGCCATCATCTCGGCCATCAACCGCAAGGGTCGCGCCGCGCGCTGACGGCACGTCGTGGCGGGCGCGCCGCCGACGCGGAGGCGCCCGCCATGACGGACAATGGTCCGCGTGGCTCTGTACCGGGACGAAGGCATCGTGCTGCGCGCCCAGAAGCTGGGCGAGGCAGACCGCATCGTCACGCTCCTGACCCGGGAGCACGGCAAGGTACGCGCGGTCGCGAAGGGTGTGCGACGCACGTCGTCCCGTTTCGGGGCGCGGCTCGAGCCTTTCATGGTGGTCGACCTCCAGCTGCACGAGGGACGCAACCTCGACGTCGTGACCCAGGCCGAGACGATCGGCTCCTACGCCCGGGCGATCAGCGAGAGCTACCCGCTGTACACGGCTGGCGCGACGATGCTCGAGGCCGCGGACCGCCTCGTCGCGGACGAGCGCGAACCCGCGGTGCAGCAGTTCTGGCTCCTCGCCGGTGCCCTGCGCGCGCTGTCCGAGCGCCGTCAGGACGCCACGCTGCTGATGGACTCCTACCTGCTGCGCGCCCTGGCGATCGCCGGCTGGGCGCCGACGTTCACGGACTGTGGCAGGTGCGGTGAGCCCGGACCGCACCACGCCTTCTCGGTCGCCTCCGGCGGTGCCGTGTGCAGCCGGTGCCGGCCGCCGGGCTCACCCGCGCCGGCACCGGAGACCTTCACCCTGCTCGCCGCGCTGCTCAGCGGCGAGTGGGACGTCGCCGAGGCCACGGCAGACCGACACCGGCGCGAGGCGAGCGGTCTCGTCGCCGCCTACAGTCAGTTCCACCTCGAGCGGACCCTGCGCTCGTTGCGCATGGTCGAACGCAGCCCCCAAGCTCTGGAGCGCACCTAGATGGCCCGTCGTGCCGCCACGCCCCCGCCCGAGCGGACCGCGCCGAGCAGCCCGCCACCGCACCCGTCGGGCGAGCGCCCGCCCGCGATCCCGCCGCGGTTCGTGCCCCGGCACGTGGCCGTGGTGATGGACGGCAACGGGCGCTGGGCGAACGAGCGTGGTCTGCCCCGCACCGAGGGCCATGCTGCGGGCGAGGCGGCCCTGCTCGACGTCGTCGCCGGGGCCATCGACCTCGGCGTCTCGCACGTGTCGGCCTATGCCTTCTCCACCGAGAACTGGAAGCGCTCGCCCGACGAGGTGCGCTTCCTCATGGGCTTCAGCCGCGACGTCCTGCGCCGCCAGCGCGACACCCTGGACTCGTGGGGCGTCCGGGTGCGGTGGGCCGGCCGGCGCCAGCGCCTGTGGCGCTCGGTGATCGCCGAGCTCGAGGAGGCCGAGCGCCGCACCGCGGCCAACACCGTCTGCACGCTGACCATGTGCGTGAACTACGGCGGGCGTGCCGAGATCACCGACGCCGTCCGGGAGATCGGCCGCGAGGTGGCTGCGGGCCGGCTGAACCCGGAGCGCATCACGGACCGCACGATCGAGCGCTACCTGACCGAGCCCGACGACGTCGACCTGTTCCTGCGCACCTCGGGGGAGCAGCGCACGTCGAACTTCCTGGTGTGGCAGGCCGCGTACGCCGAGATGGTGTTCCTGCCCGAGTACTGGCCGGACGTCGACCGGCGCCACCTGTGGCGTGCGGTCGAGACCTACGCGCGGCGCGACCGGCGGTTCGGGGGAGCCGTGGACGCGGCCACCGCGGCCGCAGCCGCCGACGCGGACTGACGCCGCCGGCGGATGAGCACGACGCTCCCGAGGACGGCGAGGACCAGGACGCCGACGAGCGCCCAGGGCGACCGGGCCGCGATCGCAGCCCCGCCCAGGACGGCCGCGACCCCGCCGCCCATCCAGATGGCGGACCACAGGAACCACCCGGGTATGGCCCACAGCGTGTAGGTGAGCCACGGGATCCGCAGCACGCCTGCGGCGGCGTTCACCGCCGTCTGGAAGCCGACGGTGCCGAACGAGAGGGGCACCACCGGCATCCCGCGACGCTTGATGGCCTCGGTCGCCCGCCGCATCGCCGGCCGGGACAGCGCGTCCTCCCATCGACTCTCGACGCCGCGCGCGATGCCCCGCCCGAGCCAGTACGTCATCTGGGAGCGCACGGCAGAACCCGCGACGCCGACGGCAAGCAGGACGAGGACGTGCATCCCGTCCAGCCACGCGAACACGTCAGTCCGCCCGCGCGGCCCGCGCGCAGTCGGCGCAGGTCCCGACCAGCTCCAGTGTGTGATCGATGTCCGCGAAGCCGTGGCCGGCCCCGACCTGCTCCGCCCACGCCTCGACGCTCGGGCCGTCGATCTCCTCGGTGCGCCCGCACCCGCGACACACCAGGTGGTGGTGGTGCTCGCGGCGCGAGCACTGCCGGTAGAGGGCTTCGCCGTCAGGCGCGCGCAGGACGTCGACCTCGCCCTGGTCGGCGAGCGCCTGCAGCGTGCGGTACACCGTGGCGAGGCCGATCGCGTCACCGCTCCCGCGCAGGGCCTCGTGCAGCTGCTGCGCGCTGCGGAACTCGTCGGTCTGGGCCAGGACGTCGGCTATCGCGACACGCTGGCGGGTCACGCGGGCCATCACCGCTCCTCGAGGACGACGTCGCTGGGCAGGTCGGGGTGCGGGTCCCGGGCGGGGGACCGGCGCCGACGCACCACCGGTGCCGCGAGCGAGACGAGCGCGTACACGGCGATCGCGAGCACCACGATGACGGCACCGGGGGACGCGGCGAACCAGTACGTCGCCGACAGCCCGACGACGCAGATCACGATGCCGAGAACCATCGCCACCCGCATGGTGCGCACGAACGACGACGTCGTGAGCTGGGCGATCGCGACCGGCACGATCATGAGCGCGCTGACGAGCAGCAGCCCGACCACGCGCATGGCCACGGTCACGGTGAGCGCGGCCATGACGGCGATCGCGATGTTGAGCACCCGGACGGGCAGGCCGGACGCGCGGGCGAACTCCTCGTCCTGCGAGACCGCGAAGAGCGCGGTGCGCAGGCCGAGGCCGAGGGCGAGGACGACTGCGGCGAGCGCTGCGGTCACCACGAGGTCCGCCGTGGTGACCACGGAGATGGACCCGAAGAGGTAGGCCATGAGGTTCGAGCTCTGCCCGCCTGCCAGCTCGATGATCAGCACCCCGCCGGCGATGCCGCCGTAGAACAGGAGCGCGAGGGCGACGTCGCCGCTGGTGCGTCCGCGCTCCCGGACCACCTCGATGGTGACGGCACCGATCACGGCGGCGATGACGGCCCCGGGGATCGCCAGGGCGTCCTGCGGGACGAGCCCCATCACGGAGCCGACCAGCCAGCCGAGCGCGACCCCGGTCAGCGCGACGTGGCCGATCCCGTCACCGAGGAGGGAGAGCTTGCGCTGCACCAGGTAGGTCCCCATGACGGGCGCGACGGCGCCGACCATGAGGGCGGCCAGCAGGCCCCGCTGCATCAGCGGGGTGCTCAGCATGTCGACGATCTCGTTCCACATGGTCAGATCTCCGCGCAGAAGGGCTCGGGCCCGAGCGAGACCGGGCCGCGCTCCACGGCGTCCTCGTGGGCGTGCAGGTGCTCGTGCGCCGGGTCGTCGTGACCGTGCGCCGGGGCGAGCGGTGGACCGTCGTGCACGACGCGGCCGTGTCGCAGCACCACCGTCCGCGTGATCATGTCCGCGAGCGGGCCGAGCTCGTGGAGCACGACGACGAGCGTGACGCCGGAGGCGACGAGCGCGCGCAGGGTGTCCGCGAACGCGACCTGGCTCGGCAGGTCGACGCCGGCGAGCGGCTCGTCGAGCAGGACGAGGTCTGGTCGCCGCACCAGGGCCCTGGCGATGAGCACGCGCTGCTGCTGGCCCCCGGAGAGCTCGGTCACGGCATGGTCGCCGACGCCGGGGAGCCCGACGTCGGCGAGGGCCTGGTCGACGCGGTCGCGCCAGTCGCGCGGGCGGCGCAGCCGCCGGGGGCCCAGGAGGCCAGACGCGACGATCTCGCGCGCCGTGGCTGGCACGCCACCGGCGAGCGAGACGCGCTGAGGAACGTAGCCGATCCGGTGCCACGGGACGCGCCCGCCGAGGGGGTGCCCGAGGATCTCGGCCTGCCCGGCCGCGACGGGAACGGCGCGCACCAGGGCGCGCATCAACGTCGACTTGCCGGAGCCGTTGGTGCCGAGCACGGCGACCACCTCCCCGGAGCGGACGTCGAGACTGACGTCGTGCAGGATGCGTGCCCCGCCCAGGTCGACGGCGAGGTCGCGCACGCGCAGCACGTCGCCGGCGACCGGGTCGCCGGCGTCGCCCAGCGGGCTCGCTGCAGAGGTGTCAGCCACAGTCCAATGCCGTCCGGAGGTTGTCGAGGTTCGTCGTCATGATGCTCGCATAGTCCTGGCCGGCCTCGCGCTCCTCCTTGGTCAGGGTCTCGAGCGGATTGAGCGTCGAGGTCGCCACATCGAGATCGGACGCGAGCACCTCGGTCATCTTGGCGCTGGCGCCCGCCTCGACGAAGACCGTGGACACGTCGTTCTCGGCGACGACGGCACCGATCTCGCGGAGCCGCGCGGGCGAGGCCTCGACCTCGGGGTCGAGGCCGAGGATGCCCACCTGGGTCAGGCCGAAGTCATCGGTCACGTAGCCGAAGGCCTCGTGCGTCGTGACGAGCACGTCGGCCGCGCACGTCTGCAGGCCGCTCGAGTACGACTCCTCGAGCGCACGCAGCTGGTCGACCAGCGCCTGCGCGTTCGCGGCGTACTCGGCGGCGCCGTCGGGGTCCGCAGCAGTCAGGGCGTCCGCGACGTCGGACGCGAGCGGGACCAGGCGGCCGGGGGAGAGCCAGAAGTGCGGGTCCGCACCCGAGTGGTCGTGCCCCTCGTGGCCCGCGGCCTCGTCCTCGTGCTCGGCCTCCTCCTCCTCGTGCTCGGCCTCCTCCGCGCCGTCCTCCTCGTGAACCTCGCCGCCGAGCGTCGCGTACGGCGCTGCGTCGACCAGGTGCGCGGGGCTCGACGCCGCGACGGCCTGGTCGACGGCCTCGGTGAAGCCGGACTGGACGACGACGACGTCGGCCGCCCCGATGGACCGGACGGCCGCGGGGGCCAGCTCGAGCGAGTGCGGGTCGCCACCCGCGGGCGTGAGCCCGGAGACCGTCACCCGGTCACCCCCGACCTGAGCGGCGACGTACTCGAGCGGGTAGAACGACGCGAGCACCTCGACCTTTCCGTCGTCGGCCCCTGTGCTGCCGCAGGCGCTGAGGGCGAGGGTGGCGGTCAGCGCGGCGGCGACGAGGGGGAGACGCGAGATGTTCATGAGGATCATTCTCAACTGTGGCGAGAATCATTGTCAAAGACGCGGGCGCCGTCGTCGGCGAGGTCACACCGGCCTCCCGGAATGCATGCCGCTCCCGGGCCGGGCGCCGGGTAGCCTGGGGCCTTGCGCGGCAGCCCGTCGCGCGCACCCGACCTCACTGATGGAGTGATCTCTGTGGCCGCAACGCCCTCCCGGCTCGACGCTGTCGTCTCCCTGGCCAAGCGCCGCGGATTCGTGTTCCAGGCGGGGGAGATCTACGGCGGTTCCCGCTCGGCGTGGGACTACGGCCCCCTGGGCGCCGAGCTCAAGGAGAACATCAAGCGCCAGTGGTGGCAGACGATGGTGCGCGGCCGCGAGGACGTCGTCGGCATCGACTCGTCCGTGATCCTGCCCAAGCGTGTGTGGGAGGCCTCGGGTCACGTCGCCGTGTTCACCGACCCCCTGGTCGAGTGCACCAGCTGCCACAAGCGCTACCGCGCCGACCACCTGGTCGAGGAGTTCGAGGAGAAGAAGGGCCGCGCGCCCGAGGGCGGGCTCGCGGGCGTCAACTGCGCCAACTGCGGTGCCAAGGGCGCCTGGACCGAGCCGCAGAACTTCTCGGGCCTGCTCAAGACGTACCTCGGCCCCGTGGACAACGAGGAGGGCATGCACTTCCTGCGTCCCGAGACCGCCCAGGGCATCTTCGTGAACTTCGCGAACGTGCTCGGCGCCTCGCGTCGCAAGCCCCCGTTCGGCATTGGCCAGATCGGCAAGTCGTTCCGCAACGAGATCACGCCCGGCAACTTCATCTTCCGTACGCGTGAGTTCGAGCAAATGGAGATGGAGTTCTTCGTCGAGCCTGGCACGGACGAGGACTGGCACCAGTACTGGATCGACGCGCGTACGCAGTGGTACACGGACCTCGGGATCTCCGCGGACAACCTGCGCCACTACGAGCACCCGGCCGAGAAGCTGTCGCACTACTCCAAGCGGACCGTCGACATCGAGTACCGGTTCGGGTTCACCGGCAGCGAGTGGGGCGAGCTCGAGGGCATCGCGAACCGCACCGACTTCGACCTCAAGACGCACTCCGAGGCCTCGGGCAAGGACCTGTCGTACTTCGACCAGACCAAGAACGAGCGCTACTACCCGTACGTGATCGAGCCGGCCGCCGGCCTGACGCGCTCCCTCATGGCGTTCCTCGTCGAGGCGTACGCGGAGGACGAGGCACCCAACGCCAAGGGCGGCGTCGACGTGCGCACGGTGCTGAAGCTCGACCCGCGCCTCGCGCCCGTCAAGGCCGCGGTGCTGCCCCTGTCGCGCAACGAGAACCTCTCGCCCAAGGCGCGCGACCTGGCGACCCAGCTGCGCAAGCACTGGAACGTCGACTTCGACGACGCCGGCGCGATCGGTCGTCGCTACCGCCGCCAGGACGAGATCGGCACCCCGTTCTGCCTCACGGTCGACTTCGACACGCTCGACGACCAGGCCGTCACGGTGCGCCACCGTGACTCCATGGAGCAGGAGCGCGTCGCGCTGGACCAGGTCGAGGGCTACCTCGCGGCCCGGCTGATCGGCTCCTGAGGTCTCCGGTCTCGTGAGCGTCACGGAAGGGATCGCGGCACCCCTGCGGATCGGCCCCCACACGGTCGAGACGCCGGTGGTGCTCGCGCCGATGGCGGGGGTCACCAACGCGGCGTTCCGGCGACTGTGCCGCGAGCACGGCGCCGGGCTGTACGTGGCCGAGATGGTGACCTCGCGCGCGCTCGTGGAGCGCAACGAGGAGGCCCTGCGGATCGTCACGTTCGACCCCGACGAGCAGGTGCGGTCGGCTCAGGTCTACGGGGTCGACCCGGCGACGGTCGGCGCGGCTGTGAAGATCATCGCGGGCGAGGAGCGGGCCGACCACGTCGACCTCAACTTCGGCTGCCCCGTCCCCAAGGTCACCCGCAAGGGCGGGGGAGCGGTCCTGCCGTGGAAGCGCGAGCTGTTCACACGCATCGTCTCGGCCGCCGTCGACGCAGCCGCGCCGTACGGCGTCCCGGTCACGATCAAGATGCGCAAGGGGATCGACGCCGACCACCTCACGTACCTCGAGGCGGGGCTCATCGCGCAGGAGGCCGGTGTCGCCGCCGTCGCGCTGCACGCCCGCACCGCGGCGGACTACTACTCGGGCCAGGCGGACTGGGACGCGATCCGCCAGCTCAAGGAGACGGTCACGCGGATCCCGGTGCTCGGCAACGGCGACATCTGGTCGGCCGAGGATGCGCTCGAGATGATGCGTCAGACCGGGTGCGACGGCGTCGTCGTCGGTCGCGGGTGCCAGGGACGGCCCTGGCTGTTCGCGGACCTCGCTGCTGCCTTCGCGGGGCGGCCCGAGCGGGTGCAGCCCGGCCTGCGGGAGGTCGCTGAGACCATCTACCGCCATGGCGAGCTGATGGTCGAGTTCTTCGCCGACGAGAGCAAGGGTATGCGCGAGCTGCGCAAGCACATGGCCTGGTACCTCAAGGGCTACCCGGTCGGCGGGGACGCGCGACGCTCGTTGGCCATGGTCTCGACGCTGGGGGAGCTCACCGAGCGCCTCGGCGCGCTCGACCTCGATGCGCCGTACCCCGGCGAGGCGGCCGAGGGGCAGCGCGGACGGCAGGGCACGCCCAAGCGGCCGCACCTGCCCGACGGCTGGCTGGACTCGCGCGAGCTCGACGAGAACCACCGCCGGCGCCTCCAGGAAGCGGAGCTGGCGGTCTCGGGCGGCTGACACGCCCCCACCCACCCCCGCTGAGTGCATGCTTTTGGCGGTGTGATCAGGCGTGAGCACCGCCAAAAGCACGCACTCAGCGGCGTCGTGGTGGGGTTGGCTGGGTGGTGCAAGCGTTTCAGTATGCTTGCAGAGTTCTGTCACGCCGACGTCTGGAGCGTTCGATGCTGCACCTCCGGGGACGCGCCACGCGTTCCTTCGCCGCCGCCACCCTTGCCGCGACCGTGCTCGTGGCCTGCGGCCCGGCCACCGATGCCCCTGAGCCGACGTCCTCGCCGAGCGCCCCCGCCGGCGCTACCGACGTCGGCGTCCAGCTGTTCCAGTGGAGCTGGGACGCGATCGGGCGCGAGTGCACCGACCACCTCGGTCCCACGGGCGTCGACTGGGTGCTCACCTCGCCGCCGCAGGAGCACATCCTCGGCGCCGAGTGGTGGACGGCCTACCAGCCCGTCAGCTACCAGGTCGAGTCCCGGCTCGGTACCCGCGAGCAGTTCGCCGCGATGGTGCGCACCTGCGGCGACGCAGGCGTCGACGTCGTCGCCGACGCCGTGATCAACCACATGACCGGGCAGGACGAGCCGGGCGTGGGGTGGGCGGGCAGCGCGTACGAGCACTACGAGTACCCCGGTCTGTACTCGGACGCCGACGGCGACTTCCACCACTGTGCGACCCTCGACGGGGACATCGCGAACTACTACTCGGCGCTCGAGGTGCAGACGTGCGAGCTGGTGAACCTCGCCGACCTCGCCACCGAGACCCCCGAGGTGCGCGCCACGATCGTCGCCTACCTGGAGGACCTCCTCTCGCTCGGCGTCGTGGGCTTCCGGATCGACGCCGCCAAGCACATGGCGCCCGACGACGTCGCCGCGATCGTCGACGCGCTCCCGGCGGACACCGTGGTCGTCCAGGAGGTGATCCGCGGCGCGGACGAGGCGGTGCAGCCCGAGCAGTACGTCGCCTCGGGTGACGTGTTCGAGTTCGCCTACGGCGAGGAGATCATCGGCTACGTCGAGGGCTCGTCGTTCCGCAAGGTGCTCGACCTCGGGACCGGCGGAGGCTACCTCCCGGACGAGTCCGCGTACGTCTTCGTCGACAACCACGACACGGAGCGCAACGGTTCCACGCTGCGCTACACCGACGGGCGCGCGTACGAGCTCGCCACGGTGCTGATGCTCGCCGGCGACTACGGCACGCCCGTGCTGTACTCGGGCTACGCGTTCAGCGACCGTGACGCTGGCCCGCCGCAGGACGGTGCGGGGCGCGTCGAGGACGCCACCTGCGCACCGGGCGTGGGACCCGACGTCGAGCCCGAGGACGGGGCATGGGTGTGCCAGCACCGCTGGCCGGGGATCGCCGGCATGGTGCAGTGGCGCGACGCCGCCGCGGGCGGCGCGGTCGGGCACGTGCAGAACGAGCCCCGCAGCACCCTCGCGTACGCCCGGGCGGACCGCGCCTTCCTCGTGGTGAACCGCGACGATGAGCCGGTCTCCGGCACCTGGCAGACGGGCCTGGCCGAGGGCGAGTACTGCGACCTCGCCGACGGCCCCCAACGCGACGGCGACTGCGCGGGTGCCTCGGTGGCGGTCGCCGCCGACGGCACGACGACGCTCACCCTCGAACCGCAGTCCTTCGTGGCGATCCGCGTCGCCCCCTGATCCCGCACGGCCGAGCCTGTGCGGGACCAGGGGCAGCCGGTGTCAGCGGGTGCGGGTGGCCCAGACCGTGGTGGTCGCTGGGACGGTCGTCCCGTCGATCTCGGTGCTCGCGAGCGCGACCTCGTAGCCCGCGGGGAGCTCGACCGGGGAGTCGAACGTCGTGACCACGAGGACGTCGTTGTTCACGAACGCAAGGACCTCCTCGCCCAGGTCCTCGACCCAGGCGAGCGAGCCGCGGCCCAGGTCGTGGGCCTTGCGCACGACGAGCGCGGCGCGGTACATCTCGAGGGTCGACCCCGGCTGGCCGCGCTGCGCGTCCACCGCCAGGTCACGGTACGACTCGGGCTGCGGCAGCCAGGCGGCACCGTTCGGGCTGAATCCGAGGGCGGGTGCGTCGCGCTCCCACGGGACCGGGATACGGCAGCCGTCGCGGCCCGCCTCGGTGTACCCGGACCGCCACCACGCCGGGTCCTGGCGCAGGTCGCCGTCGAGGCTCGTGTGGTCGGGCAGGCCGAGCTCCTCACCCTGATAGAGGTAGGCGGAACCCGGCAGCGCGAGCATCTGCAGCGTGGCCGACCGCGCCCGCCGCAAGCCGAGCACAGCGTCCGGCTGCGGGTCCTCGGCGCGGATCCCGTTGGGTCGCGCGTCGGGAGCCGCGAGGCCCATGCGAGAGGCGTGCCGCACCACGTCGTGGTTGGACAGCACCCAGGTGGTCGGGGCGCCGACGCCGTCGGACGCCTCGAGCGACTCCGTCACGACGGCCTTGAGCGGGCCGGGCAGCCACGGGCTCGTGAGGTACGCGAAGTTGAACGCCTGGTGCATCTCGTCGGGACGCACGTAGCGTGCGAGGCGCGACAGCGGCTCGACCCAGGCCTCGGCGACCAGCGCGCGGTCGCCGTCGTACTCGGCGAGCACCTGGTGCCACGCCCGGTAGATCTCGTGCACGCCGTCCTGGTCGAACATGGGGCCGGAGCCGCCGGTGGGCGTCGCGCCGTCCTCGGGTGCCCCCGCGTCGCTCGCGCCCTCGACCATGGACACCGCGCCGTCCCAGTCGGGCAGACCGGGCTGCTTGACCATGCCGTGCGCGACGTCGACCCGGAAGCCGTCAACCCCGCGGTCGAGCCAGAACCGCAGGACGTCCTCGAGCTCGGCGCGAACCTCCGGGTTGGACCAGTCGAGGTCAGGCTGGCGCGTGTCGAACATGTGCAGGTACCACTCGCGGTCGCGGATGCCGTCGGCGGCGGCCGCGGCGCGCTGGTCGACGCGCGTCCATGCGGGCCCGCCGAAGATCGACTGCCAGTTGTTGGGCGGGGAGTCCCCGCCGTCCTTGCCCTCGCGGAACAGGTACCGCGCGCGCTCGGGGCTGCCCGGCCCGGCGGCGAGCGCCGCCTGGAACCAGGCGTGCTCGTCGGACGTGTGGTTGGGCACCAGGTCCACGATCACGCGCAGGCCCAGCTCGGTCGCCCGGGCGCGCAGCGCGTCGAAGTCCTCGAGCGTGCCGAAGAGGGGGTCGACGTCGCGGTAGTCGGCGACGTCATAGCCGGCGTCGGCCTGGGGCGAGCGGTAGAACGGCGACAGCCAGAGCGCGTCGACGCCGAGCTCGGCGAGGTGCGGCAGGCGCTGCGTGATACCGGGCAGGTCGCCCACGCCGTCCCCCGAGGCGTCCGCGAAGGAGCGCGGGTAGACCTGGTAGATGACGGCGTCGCGCCACCACTGCTCGGCGGCGGGGGTGGCGGCGTGGACGACGCGCGGGTGGCTCATGGGCACAGCAAAGCCTCGCTTCGGGGTTGGGGGAGGCCCCGGACGAGCGGGGCGCGACCAGCGTAGGAGCACCGGGGTGCCCCGGCGCAACTCAATGTCAGACCCGGACCGGAGCCATCCCCGTGGACTCGCGGACGACGAGCTCCGGGTGGAACAGGATCTCCGAGCGGGGGATCGGGTCCCCACCGAGCTGGGACAGCAGGGCGGTGACTGCAGCGCCGCCCATGGCGCTCACCGGCTGGCGCACGGTCGTCAGGGGCGGGTCGGTGAACGCGATGAGCGGCGAGTCGTCGTACCCGATGATCGACACGTCCCCGGGCACGTGCAGGCCGCGGGCGCGCGCCGCGCGGGTGGCGCCGAGGGCCATGAGGTCCGAGCCGCAGATGATGCCGGTGTGTCCGGCGTCGATCAGCTCGCCGGCGGCGGCCTGGCCGCCCTCCACGGAGAACAGCGACGTGGCCACGTGCGGCGTGGCGTCGGTGACGCCGAGGTGCCGCTCGAGCGACGCAGCGAAGCCGTCGCGCTTGCGTCGCACGGGCACGAACCGGTCCTGCCCGATCGCGAGGCCGATCTTGCGGTGCCCGAGCGAGACCAGGTGGCGCACCGAGAGCTCCATGGAGTGCGTGTCGTCGTTCGAGATGAACGGCGCGTCGATGCCGTCGGTGTAGCCGTTGACCATGACGAGCGGGACGCCGCGGTCGCGCAGCCGGTGGTAGCGATCCTTGCTGGCGAGGGTGTCGGCGTGCAGACCCGACACGAAGATGATCCCGGCGACCGCGTGGTCGAGCAGCATCTCGATGTACTCGTCCTCGGTGGTCCCACCGGGGGACTGGGTGCACAGGAGCGGCGTGTAGCCGTGCTCGGAGAGCCGGGTCTCGATCGACTGGGCGAAGGCGGGGAAGACGGGGTTGGTGAGCTCGGGGACGATCAGGCCGATGAGCCCGGCCGAGCTGCTGTGCAGCTTCTCGGGGCGCTCGTAGCCCAGCAGGTCGAGCGCTGCCAGCACGGCCTGCCGTGTCTCTCCCGAGACGCCGGTCTTGCCGTTGAGCACGCGCGACACCGTCGCGGTGCTCACTCCGGCCTGCTCTGCCAGGTCGGTGAGCCGCGTACGTGCGGGCTGCACTGTTCGAGACACCGGGGCCTCCTCGCCATGGTGTGAAGGATGCTGACATGTCGGTCAGCAGGACACAGCCTAGGACCCGAAGGTCCCGGTCCGTGCACAGGTTCCAGATCCGTGTTGCAAACGTTGCATGAAAGTTACCGTAACGGCTTGCATCGTTGGTCAGACGCAGATTAGCGTCGCAGTCATCAGGGCCAAGGTCGGCAGTCAGCCGGTTGAGGCCGGACGATCGACATTGGGAGAAACTGAGATGCGACGGAGCATCCCGCTCGTAGCAGCAGCGCTCGGCCTGAGCCTCACGCTCACCGCCTGCTCATCCGACAGCGACGACACGACCACCACGCCCGCCCCGACCACGCCGGCGGCCAACGAGTCCAGCGAGGCGCCCGCGGGCGGCGAGCTCACGATCTGGGTCGACGAGACTCGTGCCCCGGCCGTCGAGGCCGCCGCTGTTGCCTTCGAGGAGGAGACCGGCTCGACCGTGACCCTCGTGCAGAAGAACTTCGAGGACATCCGGGCTGACTTCGTCACCCAGGTCCCCACCGGCGAGGGCCCCGACATCACGGTCGGTCAGCACGACTGGATCGGCGAGCTGACCGCCAACGCCGTCGTCGCCCCGCTCGAGCTGGGCGAGAAGGCGGGCGCCTTCGAGCCCGTCGCCGTCGACGCGTTCACCTACGACGGCCAGGTCTACGGCTTGCCGTACGCGGTCGAGAGCGTGGCCCTCATCCGCAACACCGAACTCGCGCCCGAGGCCCCGGCCACATGGGACGAGATGGTCGAGATGGGCACGGAGGCCGGGACGGAATACCCGACCCTCATCCAGGTCGGCGAGAAGGGTGACCCCTACACGATGTACCCGCTGCAGACGTCGTTCGGTGCGAACGTCTTCACGCAGGCGGAGGACGGTTCCTACACGACCGAACTGGCCCTGGGGGGCGAGAACGGCACCGCGTTCGCGCAGTGGCTGTCCGAGCAGGCCGAGGCTGGTGTGATCGACGACGCTGTCACCTACGACGTTGCCGTCGCGAGCTTCGCCGAGGGCAAGTCGCCGTTCATCATCGGTGGTCCGTGGATGCTCGAGAGCTTCGAGGACATGAAGCTCGCCATCGACCCGATCCCCTCCGCGGGTTCGAACCCTGCTGCGCCGTTCTCCGGCGTCGCGGGCTTCTACGTCTCAGCGCAGAGCGACCAGCAGCTGCTCGCCACTGACTTCCTCGTGAACTTCATGGCGACCGAGGAGGCACAGCTCGCGCTGTACGAGGCTGGCGACCGCACCCCGGCGCTGTCCGCTGCCGCTGAGGCCGCGGCGTCTGACCCGATCGCGGCTGGCTTCCGTGCCGCCGCAGAGACCGCCGTCCCCATGCCGGCCATCCCTGAGATGGCTGCGGTCTGGAACTTCTGGGGTGTGACGGAGCTGGAGATCATCAACGGAGGCGACCCGGTCGAGCTCTGGGAGAAGATGGTCACGGACATCCAGGGCGAGCTCGAGAAGTGACCCTGCGGGGACACGACGCATGACCCTTGCATGACCCCGTGTGGCGCGCAGTCGGCTCCGGCTGCGCGCCACACGGGCGGGGACACGTCCCCACCACCGCCCCTCACGACGGCGTGAGCTGCGGTCCAACGCCCGTCGCACGGAGGAACACATGAGCACCCCCCAGCAGCCAGCCCCGGCCCCGGCTGTCGCCGTCGAACCCGGAAAGCTGCCGCCCCGGCTCTCGCACGCGCGTGACTTCCGTCCGGGCTTCCTCGTCAAGCTGATCGCGATGGCGGTCGTCAACGCCCTTGGCGTCTACGTCGCGATCGCAGGCTTCGGCCAGCAGCAGTACACGATCGCCTGGGTGATGGTGGCCCTGCTCGTCCTGGTCGACTACGTCTACTTCTCGCGGCGCACGCTGCCCCTGAAGTACCTCGTCCCGGGACTCGTGTTCCTCTTCGTGTACCAGATCTTCTCGATCGGCTACACGGGGTACGTGGCCCTCACCAACTACGGCGACGGGCACAACGGCTCTAAGGCCGCAGCGGTCGACTTCCTGCTCGCACAGAACGAGCGCCGGATCGAAGGCTCGGCCAGCTACCCCCTCTCGGTCGTCCGCAGCGACGACGGCGCGCTCGGCCTCGCGATCGTCGACGGCGACACCGTCCGGGTCGGTTCCGCTGAGGAGCCACTGAGCGAGGCTGACGACGCCACCGTCGCCGACGGCAAGATCACCGCTTTGCCGGACTGGGAGCTCCTGCCGCGCCAGGAGCTGTACGCGAACAGCGATGCGATCACGAAGCTGCGGGTGCCCTTCTCCGACGATCCCGAGGAAGGGTCGATCCGCACCCAGGACGGCTCCGTCGGATACGTCTACCTGCCGACCTTCGAGTACGACGAGGAGGCTGACACCCTCGTCGACACGGTCAACGGCGTCACGTACTTCCCCGCCGACGACGGCTACTTCCGGTCCGCGGACGGCACCACGCTCCCGACCGGCTGGCGGGTGTTCGTCGGCTTCGAGAACTTCGCCGACGCGTTCGCCGACGACCGCTACTCCGAGCCGTTCTTCAAGGTCCTGGTCTGGACGTTCGTCTTCTCGATCGCGTCCGTGATCATCACGTTCCTCGTCGGGCTCTTCTTCGCCGTCGTCCTCAACGACCCGCGCGTGCGCGGCCGCAAGGTGATCCGGTCCCTGCTGATCCTGCCGTACGCATTCCCGGCGTTCATGGCCTTCCTGCTCTGGCGAGGCATGCTGAACGAGAAGAACGGGTTCATCAACCAGGTGCTGCTCGGTGGAGCCGAGATCAACTGGCTCGGCGACCCGTGGTTGGCCAAGCTGGTGGTGCTGGGCGTCCAGCTGTGGGTGGGCTTCCCCTACATGTTCCTCATCACCACCGGAGCGCTGCAGTCGATCCCCGGAGACGTGATCGAGGCCGCGAAGATCGACGGGGCGGGGGCGATGCGCATCTGGCGCTCGATCACCGGCCCGCTGCTCCTCATCGCGGTCGCTCCGCTGCTGATCTCCTCGTTCGCGTTCAACTTCAACAACTTCAACATCATCGAGATGCTGACGGGCGGTGGCCCACGGTTCGGCGACGCGTCCGTGCCGATCGGCCACACGGACATCCTGATCACGATGGTCTACTCGATCTCGGGCCTCGACGGCGGCGCCAGCAAGAACTACGGCCTCGCCAGCGCACTGTCGATCATGATCTTCGTGATCGTGGCGACGATCTCCGTGATCAGCTTCAAGAAGACGCGCAGCCTCGAGGAGATCAACTGACATGGCACACATCACAGGTACTCCTGCTGCCCCCGTCAGCGCGGTCCGCGCCGAGAACAAGATGGGCCGGGGCCGTTGGTTCCGCGAGGTGGGATGGCGCTACATCGTCGCTGTCTTCGCGATCCTCTACGCGGCCTTCCCGATCATCTACATCATCTCCGTGTCGCTCAACGACTCCCAGCTGCTCGCGGGATCGAACGACCTGTTCTCGGACATCACGACGACCAACTACGCCGCGCTGGGTGACACCTACTTCTGGAACTGGGTGATCAACACCCTGTTCATCGGATCGGTCACGGCGGTCGGCACCGTGCTCATGGGCGCCGCCGCGGCGTACACGTTCTCGCGGTTCCGCTTCAAGGGCCGTCGGTTCGGCCTCACCGCCCTGCTGGTCATCCAGATGTTCCCGCAGCTGCTGGCCTTCGTCGCGATCTACCTGCTGCTGCTCTCCCTGGGTGAGGTCGTGCCGGTGCTGGGCCTGGACTCGCGGATCGCGCTCATCATGGTCTACCTGGGCGGCGCGCTCGGCGTGAACACGTTCCTCATGTATGGGTTCTTCAACACGATCCCGGTGGAGCTCGACGAGGCCGCGAAGATCGACGGTGCGACGCACGCGCAGATCTTCTGGACGATCATCCTGCGCCTCGTCGCGCCGATCCTCGCGGTCGTCGGACTGCTGTCCTTCATCTCGAGCTTCTCGGACTTCCTGCTCGCCAAGCTGATCCTCGTGGACCAGCGGAACTGGACGCTCGCCGTCGGTCTCTACGGCTGGGTGTCTGACCAGCTCGAGGCGAACTGGGGCCTGTTCGCGGCGGGCGCCACGATCTCGGCCATCCCCGTCGTGCTGCTGTTCCTCTTCCTCCAGAAGTACATCGTGTCCGGCCTGACGGCGGGATCCGTCAAGGGATGACGTCCTACGAGCGTGGTGCGGGGGCCTTCGAGCTCCCGCACCACGACGGCTCCGCGCTCTACGTCCCGCAGCAGCGGCCCGGCCTCGGCGACACCGTCACGGTGCGTCTGCGTGTCCCGCTCGACTATCCCGAGGCCGCCGTGCACGTCCGCATGGTGCGCGACGGCGAGCCCCGTATGGCTGCGGCCCGTCTCGCACAGACCGACAGCGACGCGCGGTGGTACGAGGCCGACGTCCTCGTGCACAACCCGGTCACGCGCTACCGGTTCATGCTCGTGGACCCCGACGGCTACGCGTGGCTGAACGCCCGCGGGCTCATCCGCCGGGGCGTCACCGACGAGTACGACTTCCAGCTGACCACCGCCCCGCGCGCGCCGCGGTGGCTGCGCGACGCCGTCGTCTACCAGATCTTCCCCGACCGCTTCGCGCGGTCCGGGCGGAGGCACGGCGCGACGCCCGACTGGGCGATCCCCGCGGAGTGGGACGACGAACCGATCCCGGCCGGCCCCGGCGTGGGGCAGCAGTTCTACGGCGGCGACCTCGACGGCGTCGTGGACCGCCTGGACCACGTGGCGGACCTGGGCGTGACCACCGTCTACCTCACCCCGATCTTCCCGGGCCGCTCCAACCACCGCTATGACGCGTCCACGTTCGACCACGTGGACCCCCTCCTCGGCGGGGACGACGCGCTCGCGCGCCTGCGCGGCGCCCTCAGCGCGCGCGGCATGCGCCTCGTCGGGGACATCACCACCAACCACACCGGCGCCGGCCACGAGTGGTTCGCCCGCGCCCGCGCGGACGAGAACGCGCCCGAGCGCGACTTCTACTACTGGACGCAGGAGGAACCCGGCTACGTCGGCTGGCTCGAGCACTCCTCGCTGCCCAAGCTCGACTACCGCTCGCCCGAGCTCGCGCGACGCATGATCGAAGGCGCGGGCTCCGTCGTCGGGCGCTGGCTGCAGCCGCCGTTCAGCCTCGACGGCTGGCGGGTCGACGTCGCGAACATGACGGGCCGGTACGGCGAGATCGACGACACCGCGGCGGTCGCCCGCACGGTGCGCGAGACGATCGAGGACATCAACCCCGACGGCATCCTGATCTCCGAGCACTTCCACGATGCCCGGGCCGACCTCACGGGGGAGGGCTGGCACGGCAACATGAACTACAGCGCGTTCACCCGGCCGCTCTGGTCGTGGCTCGCCGACCCGGCGTCGGGCCTCTCGCTCCTCGGCCTGCCGGCGGGCACGCCGCGCGCGAGCGGGGCGGCGATGGTCGAGCAGATGCGCGACTTCGACGCTGCGACACCGTGGCCGGTGCTGCTGAACCACTGGAACATGCTGTGCTCGCACGACACCCCGCGCATCCGCACGGTCGTCGGCGACCCCGCGCTCGTCGAGGTCGCCGCCGGCCTGCTGCTGACCTACCTGGGCGTCCCCGCGATCTTCGCGGGCGATGAGCTCGGCCTGACGGGGACCACCGGTGAGCACGCGCGCGTGCCGATGCCCTGGGACCGCCCGGAGCGGCGGGACGAGCGCACGCACGAGGCCTACCGGTCGCTCATCGCGCTCCGCCACGCGCACCCAGCGCTGCGCGAGGGATCGCTGCGGTGGGTGCTGATCGAGGACGACGCCGTCGGGTACCTGCGCGAGACGGCCGACGAGACCCTGCTCGTCGTCGTCGCCCGACGGCCGTGGGCGGGGACGGTGCTGCCCGCCCGTTGGTCCGCGGCGCCGCAGACGATCTACGGCGCGCACGACCTCACCGAGGCGGACGAGGGCTGGGCCGTCCACGGCGACGGGCCGGCCGTCGGTGTGTGGCGCCTGCGCTGACTAGGCTGGGCCTCGTGCACACCGACTCCCGCCCCGGCTACAGCGCCGCCGACCTCGAGCGGTGGCTCCCCGAGCCACCCAAGAGCAAGGCCCGCACGCCGTTCGAGCGGGACCGTGCGCGGCTCGTGCACTCCTCGGCGCTGCGGCGCCTGGGTGCCAAGACGCAGGTGCTCGGGCCGTCGAGCGACGACTTCATCCGCACCCGCCTCACGCACACGCTTGAGGTCGCCCAGGTCGGGCGCGAGCTCGGCAAGCAGCTGGGGTGCGACCCCGACGTCGTCGACTCCGCGTGCCTCGCGCACGACCTCGGCCACCCGCCGTTCGGGCACAACGGCGAGCGCGCGCTGGCCGACGTCGCGCGCGACATCGGCGGTTTCGAGGGCAACGCCCAGACCCTGCGGCTCCTGACGCGCCTCGAGCCGAAGGTCTTCGGGCCCGACGGCGCCGGAGCGGGCCTCAACCTGACGCGCGCGAGCCTCGACGCGTCGGTCAAGTACCCGTGGCGCCTGTGGGAGGGCCCCCAAGGGCGCCTGACGCACAAGTTTGGCGTCTACCCCGACGACGTCCCGGTGTTCGAGTGGCTCCGCGCAGGCGCGCCCGCGAACCGCAAGTGCCTCGAGGCGCAGGTGATGGACCTCGCCGACGACATCTCTTACTCCGTGCACGACGTCGAGGACGCGATCGTCGGCGGCAAGCTCGACCTCGGGCTGATGAGCCAGGACGCCGAGCGCTCGCGCGTGATCGAGGCCGTGACCACCTGGTACGGCGACCGCTTCACGCCCGACCAGCTCGACGCCGCGATGACCCGCCTCGACCAGGCCGGCCTGTGGATCGACGAGTTCGACGGGACCCGGCGCGCGCTCGCCGAGCTCAAGGACTCCACGAGCGGGCTGATCGGCCGGTTCTGCCGCGAGGCGCACGACGCCACCCGCGCGGCGGCGGGCGACGGCCCGCTGACGCGCTATGCGGCCGACCTCGTGGTCCCTGAGGACACCGCCGCGGAGATCCTCGTGCTCAAGGGCGTCGCCGTCGCCTACGTGATGGCCCCGCGCGAGAGCGAGCCGCTGTATATGCGCCAGCGCGAGATCATCCGCGACCTGGTGCGCGTGCTGTCCGAGCGCGCGCCGCTCGCGCTCGAGCCCACCTTCGCCGCGGACTGGCAGGAGGCGGCGGACGACGACGCCCGCCTGCGCGTCGTGATCGACCAGGTCGCCTCGCTCACCGACGTGTCGGCCGCGCAGTGGCACGCCCGGCACATCCGGCCGCGGGCGCTCATGAGCGGGGTCTGACGCGTGGCCCTGATCAAGCGCGAGGACGTCGACGCGGTCCGGGAGCGCGCCCGGATCGACGAGGTCGTGGGCGCGCACGTGACCCTCAAGCCCGCAGGGGTGGGCTCGCTCAAAGGGCTGTGCCCGTTCCACGACGAGCGCTCGGCGTCGTTCCACGTCCGTCCGCAGGTCGGCCGCTGGCACTGCTTCGGCTGCAACGAGGGCGGCGACGTCATCTCGTTCGTGCAGAAGATCGACGGGCTGGCCTTCACCGAGGCCGTCGAGTACCTCGCCGAGCGGTTCGGCGTGCAGCTGCGCTACGAGGACGGCGGCGGGCCGCGCCGCAGCGGCGAGCCTGGGCAGCGCCACCGGCTCATGGAGGCGCACCGCGTCGCGGCCCAGTTCTACGCCGAGCAGCTGTTCACGCCTGGGGCGGGCGCGGCGCGGACTTTCCTGGCCGAGCGCAGCTTCGACCGCGCGGCGGCGGAGCACTTCGGCGTCGGCTACGCCCCCACGGGCTGGGACGCCCTGCTCAAGCACCTGCGCGGGCGCGGGTTCACCGAGGCCGAGCTCACGGCGTCGGGCCTCGTGTCGCAGGGCAACCGGGGGATCTACGATCGGTTCCGCGGCCGGCTCGTGTGGCCCATCCGCGACGTGACGGGCGAGACCATCGGGTTCGGGGCGCGCAAGCTCTACGACGAGGACCAGGGCCCCAAGTACCTGAACACGCCCGAGACACCCATCTACAAGAAGTCGCAGGTGCTGTACGGCCTGGACCTCGCCAAGCGCGAGATCGCCAAGACCAAGCGGATCGTCGTCGTCGAGGGGTACACCGACGTCATGGCGGCCCACCTGTCCGGCGTGACCACCGCCGTGGCCACCTGCGGGACCGCGTTCGGCGGCGACCACGTGCGGGTGGTGCGACGGCTCGTGGGGGACACCGACGCCGGGGCCGGGCTGCGTCTGGCGGGCGGGTCCTCGGGCGGAGAGATCATCTTCACGTTCGACGGCGACGCCGCCGGGCAGAAGGCCGCGATGCGGGCGTTCGGCGAGGACCAGCGGTTCTACGCACAGACCTTCGTCGCGGTGGAGCAGTCCGGGATGGACCCGTGCGACCTGCGCCTCGCGCGCGGCCCAGAGGCCGTGCAGGCGCTCGTCGACGGCCGCCAGCCGCTGTTCGAGTTCGTCATCAGGACCACCCTCGCGACGTTCGACCTGGAGACCGCCGAGGGGCGCGTCAACGCGCTGCGCGCGGCCGCCCCGGTGGTCGCCGGCATCCGCGACACGGCGCTGCGGCCCGAGTACGCGCGCGAGCTCGCGGGCTGGCTCGGCATGGATCACGAGAGCGTGCGGCGGGCCGTCACCGACGCGGCTCGGCGTGGCGAGGCTGCCGGTGGGCGCGCGGACGGGCGGGGCGAGGGCCGCGACCAGGCGCGGGGCGCACGGGGCGACGGCTCTCGGGGCGACGGTTCCCGTGGTGACGGTTCCCGCGGCGACGGCGGCCAGCAGTCCCGGCCCGCCACGGGGGACCGGCCCGACCGCTCTGACCCGGTCGCCCGCCTGGAGCGTCAGGTGCTGGAGGTGGTGCTCCAGTACCCCGTGCACACGCCACCGGACTTCGACGACCTCGGCCCCGACGCCTTCTCGGTCCCCGCTTGGCGTGCCGTGCACGAGGCGATCCGCGCGGCCGGGGGAGTGACCGTCGCGGGCGCGGCCGAGCCGGCGACCTGGGTGGGCAAGGTGCTCGAGGAAGCGTCCCCGCCCGTCGTGACGCTGATCGGTGAGCTGGCCGTCGCTCCGCTGCCCGAGGACCGCGAGAGCGCGATCGAGGAGTACGTCCGCGGGGTGGTGCGCTCGCTCGTCGAGATGCAGATCACCCGGCAGATCGCCGACCTCCGGTCGCGGCTGCAGCGTACGGACGCCGAGCGTGAGGCAGAGGAGTACGGGCGGGTCTTCCGGGACCTGCTCGACCTCGAGGGCCGGCGCCGGGTGCTGCGGGAGTCGAGCCAGCGGGACTGACCGCCCAACGGACGGGCGTGGTGACGGGCACGGTGGGGCGTCTGGGGCTTGAACCCAGGACCGACGGATTATGAGTCCGCTGCTCTGACCGACTGAGCTAACGCCCCTCGCGCGGGCCTCGCCTGCGCGCCGCCAAGGTTACCGCGTGCCCGGAGTACGGTGGGGCCATGCGCGCACGCCCCTCCCTGAGCCCGGACGCCGCTGCCCTCCTGCGGCAGCTCACGCACGAGCGACCGCTCGCCGTCGCGCACCTTGCTGACGGTGGCTGGGTCGCCGCGACCCGCTCGTTCATCGTGACGTCGTCGGGCGCCGCGGAAGCGAGCGCGCGCGAGTGGGTGGACGTCGACCGCGCGTCGCTGGACCCCGAGACGCGCACGCTGACGGTCTCGTGGGCGGACGGGACCGGCACGAGCGCGCTCGTGTTCGCCGACGACACCGCGGCGCAGCTCACCCTGGTGCTGCGCGAGCAGGTGCAGTCATCCGTCGTCCTGGCGGAGTCGCTCAAGCTCCCGGGCGGGGCCGTCGCGCGGGTCGCCGTGCGGCGTCGGCCGAGCGGCGAGCTGTTCTCCCAGGTGATCGGCGACGCCCGGGTGAACCTTGCTGATCCGGACACCGCGCGGGTCGTCGGGGCCTGCGAGGCGCGCCTCCGCGAGGCGTCCGGACTACCCCTGTGAGCCTGATAGAGTTTTCTCCGGTCGCTACGGCGATCGATCCCGCGTAGCTCAGTTGGCAGAGCATCCGACTGTTAATCGGACGGTCACTGGTTCGAGTCCAGTCGCGGGAGCAGCGAGAAGGCCCCGGCAGCCCAGGCAGCCGGGGCCTTTCTGCGTCCGAAGGTGGTCCTGGACCGGTGCGCTCTCCCGTGCCCGGCGGGGGCCCGTGGGACCTTGAGCCCGGAGGCACCCGCGGGCGGGCACGTAGCGTCGAGTCATCAGTTCCCCCAGCGACGTGAGGCTGACATGACCGACACCCTGGTCCTCGGAGGCACCGGCCTCCTGGGCTACCACACGAGCCTCGAGCTGCTGCGCCGCGGGTATGGCGTCACGACGCTGTCGCTGCCGACCGAGGACACGAGCTTCCTGCCGGCGACGAGCATCGCGCACTTCGGGGACGTCACGACGATGCCCGACGACGAGGTCCTCGCCCTCCTGCACGGCAAGCACGCCGTGTTCTACGCGATCGGCGCCGACGAGCGCACAGTGCCGCCGGCTCCGGCCGCACGCTTCTTCTACGAGGCCAACGTGCTTCCGACCCAGCGGGTCGCGCGCCTGGCCCGGCAGGCCGGCGTGCGCAGGTTCGTGCTGTTCGGCTCGTACACCGCGCAGTGGGCCGAGCAGTGGCCCGACCTCGGCTACCGCGACCGCAACGGCTACCCGCGCACCCGCCTCGCCCAGGAGGAGGTCGCGCACCTCGAGGGCGACGGGGCGATGGACGTCATGGCCCTGCGCCTGCCGTACATCTTCGGGCTCGTCCCTGGCCAGCGCCCGTTGTGGCAGACGTTCCTTGACCAGGTGGCCGGACGCACCGGCGTCGTCCCCGTGCTCGGTGGGGCGACGTCGTCGGTGACGGTGCGCCAGGTGGCCCAGGCCGCCGTGGGTGCCATGGAGCACGGCGCGCACGGCGGGCGCTACCCGATCAACGGCTACGACCTGACGTACGCAGAGCTCTACCGGCTGTGCTGCGAGGCGCTCGGGCGCGACCCCGACGACGTCGTCGTCGTCCCGCTCGAGGCCGTCCTGCCCGGGTACGAGGCTGCGCAGGAGCAGGCCGCGCTCAGCGGGGCCGAGCACGGCATCCACCTGCCCGACAGCGCGCGCTTCCAGGACCGCGACGCCGTGAGCGACCCGGCGCTCAGCGCCGTGCTCGGCATCGAGCCCGACGACGTCCCTCTCGCCGTGCGAGAGTCCCTCGCCTGGTGCGTGGGCAACCCGCGGCTGACACCCGTCGTCTGACCCGCGTCGTCTGACCTGCGTCGGCTGGCCGGCGAGGGTCAGAGGCGGCTGCGGGGTCGCAGGCGGACGTGTGGCAGCTCGGGCGCCGGGAGCGGCGGGCCGGGGTAGCCGGTGACCTGACCGAACCGGGCGACGCCGTGGGCCTCGCCGCGCACGGCGGCCTGCCACTCGTCGCGCGCCGCGACGATCTCCTCGTGCGAGCGCCCGACGAAGTTCCACCACATCAGGATGTCCTCGGTGAACGGCGCGCCGCCCAGGAGCACGAGGCGCGCACCCGCCGCACCGGCGGCGAGCTCGACGTGGTCCCGCCCCGGAGCCAGGTAGGCGAGCTCGGCGGAGGCGACGTGATGTCCCGCGACGGTGAGGTTACCGACGTCGAGCAGGACGCCGTGCTCGAACGCCGGCTCGAGGGGGAGGCGCACGTGCGCCCCGGCGGGGACGTCGACCTGCGCAGCGACCAGGGGAGTGTCCGCGCGAGCCGGGGAGGTCACCCCGCCCAGGCTCCCCATGAAGACCTGCACCTCGGCACCGTCGACCGTCACGGTCGGCACGTCCGCGACGTGCTCGAACGCCCGCTCTCCGTGCCGGGTGGCCTCGGGCAGCGCCGTCCACAGCTGGACGCCGTGCAGCGTGTCCTGGTCGGGGAACCGGCGGACCGTGCCCTCCTCCGAGTGGCAGATCCCGTGCCCCGCGGTCATCAGGTTGAGCTGGCCGGGGCGTACCTCCTGCACCGAGCCGACGGCGTCCTGGTGCAGGACGCGCCCCTCGAACAGCCAGGTGACGGTCTGCAGCCCGGTGTGCGGGTGGGGCGGGACGTCCATGCCGCCGGAGGCGCTCACGGCGTCGGGACCGTAGTGGTCGGCGAAGCAGAAGGGGCCGATGAGCGACCTCTGCCGGGACGGGAGCGTGCGCCGCACGGTCATGGCTCGGGGGCCGCCGAGGGGCACGTCCCGCGGCTCGATGATCTCGACCCCGGCGTCGACCCGGTCGACCGCGCAGTCGTGGTCCTGCGGGTCCGGCTCGTCGTTGGTCATGCCTTCAGCATAGGGAGGTGGGGCGGGGCCTACCCTGGTCGAGGCGCCGGTCCGACGAGCGTGACCGGTCGCGCGACGACAGGGGGAGAAGTGAGCACTGCACGCACCAGGACGGCTCAGCGGGGCGCGGTGGCGCTGGTCGTCACAGCCCTGCTCGGACTCACGGCCTGCACGCCCGAGCGGCCGGGCCCCGCGGGCGAGGCGCAGGATCTCGCCGCAGCCCTGAGCTCGGGTTCCTTCGCGGACGTCGCGCTCGCGGACGGCGTCACCGCGCAGGGCGCCGCGGACCAGCGCGCCGCCGCCTTCGCTGGCCTCGAGCCCGCGACGCCGCAGGTGTCGGTCGCGTCCGTCACCGTCGCGACCGAGGACGAGAACCGCGCCGTCGCCACCCTCGACCTCGCATGGGACCTGGGTGCGGCGGAGCCGTGGACCTACGCGACCGAGGCGTACCTGACGTGGGACGAGGACGCCGAGGCCTGGCTCGCGAGCTGGTCACCCACGCTGCTCGCGCCGGGGCTCGCACCCGGGGAGACCCTCGTGCGTGAGCGGGTGCGGGCGGAGCGCGGCCGGGTCCTCGGCGCAGGCGACACCCCGATCGTCGAGGACCGCGCGGTGCAGCGCATCGGCATCGACAAGACGCGCGGCGAGGCGGACCAGCAGGAAGCCGACGCGCGTGAGCTTGCGGAAGCGCTCGAGATGGACGGCGAGGCGTTCGCCGCCCAGGTCGCCGCGGCCGGACCCAAGGCCTTCGTGCAGGCCATCGTGGTGCGCGAGGAGGACGACGCGTACGACATCGCCGAGCTCACCAGCGCGCCCACGGCGGTCGCGGTGCCGGACACGTTGCCGCTCGCGCCGACGCGGACGTTCGCCCGGCCGCTGCTGGGCACCGCCGGGGAGGCGACGGCCGAGATCATCGAGGCGTCCCAGGGCTCGGTCGTCGCGGGGGACACGGCGGGGCTCAGCGGTCTGCAGCTGCAGCACGACGCGCTGCTGCGCGGCAGCCCGGGCCTGACCGTGCTGGCCCGGTCCGCGGACGGCGAGACGCGGGACCTGTTCAGCGTCGAGCCCGTCGCAGGCGCGGACCTGCGCACGACGCTCGACCTCGACGTCCAGCAGGAGGCGGAGGCCGTACTGGACGACGTCGAGCCGGCGTCCGCGATCGTCGCCCTCCGGCCCTCCACGGGCGAGGTGCTCGCGGCCGCCTCGGGCCCCGGCGGTGGCGGACTGAGCACGGCCACGCTCGGCCAGTACCCGCCCGGGTCGGTCTTCAAGGTCGTCACCGGTCTGGCGTGGCTGCGCAGCGGAGCCACGCCGGAGTCGACCGTCGCGTGCCCCGCGACGATCACCGTCGACGGGCGCGAGTTCGAGAACTTCCCCGGCTACCCGCAGGACGCGCTCGGTGACGTGCCGCTGCGGACCGCGTTCGCGAACTCCTGCAACACCGCGTTCATCGGGGCGCGCGACGACGTCACCCCCGCCGCGGTCGCCGACGCCGCGACCGCACTCGGGCTGACCGGACAGACCGAGCTGGGATACAGCGCGTTCCTCGGAGAGGTGCCGGCCGACTCGACCGGGACCGACCACGCGGCGTCGATGATCGGCCAGGGCCGGGTGCTCGCCTCGCCCCTCGGCATGGCGACCGTCGCCGCGTCCGTCGCGGAGGGCACGCTCGTGACCCCGCGGCTCGTCGTGGCCGACGACGCCCCCGCGGCGAGCGAGCCGGCGGCTCCGCTGTCCCAGGAGGAGGCCGCATCCCTGCGTGCCCTGATGCGCGCGGTCGTCACCGACGGCGGCGCGACGTTCCTCGCCGACGTTCCCGGTGAGGAGATCGGCGCGAAGACCGGCACGGCCCAGTTCGGTCCCTCCGGTGACACGCAGAACCACGTGTGGATGATCGCGACGCAAGGCGACCTCGCCGTGGCGGTCTTCGTCGAGGTGGGGGAGTACGGGTCGACGACCGCGGGGCCGCTGCTGGAGGACTTCCTCGCGCGCCTGCAGTGACCGGCCGACTCAGCGCCGGAAGCGGAACGGGACAGGGATGCCGCCGCAGCAGCACACGCCCTGGACGTTCGTCGTCGAGAGCAGGCGTGCCGGCTGGTAGCACGCAGCGAGCTGCAGCACCGAGGGGACGACGCCGCGGAGCAGTCCGCGGCGTCGGACGATGTGTCGAACGGCGCTGGAGCAGGACTCGGGCCCGTGGGCGACGCGGTAGGCGCAGGACCATCCCTTCCGCGGGGAGATGACCTCCTGGTACCAGCGGACGGCGCGGTCCACGCCGCGGGCAGCGGGCGACGGTGCGGTGCTCATGGCCAGACGCTAGCCGGACGCCGGTCGTGACGCGCGCTGAGCCCCGACGCCGGCCGGGCGCACCCGAGCCGGGCACACCAACGGCCGGGCGCCCCGGATCTCTCCGGTGGGACGCCCGGCCGTCGTCGTCCGTGCGGCTCAGTCGACGTCGCCGCGCCAAGAACCTGTCTCGACGCCGCGGCTCTCGATGAACTCCTTGAACTTCTTCATGTCTGCCTTGACCCGGTGGTCGTCGACACCGATGGCGTCGCCCACCTTCTCCGCGAGCCCCTCGGGCTGCCACTCGATCTGGGTGGTCACGCGCGTCGTGGTGGCGTCGAGCGACTGGAAGGTCACGACGCCGTGCTGCTTGGTCTCGCCAGCCACGGTCGTCCACACGATCCGCTCGTCGGGGGTCTGCTCGGTGATCTCGGTGTCGAACTCCCGCTTGACGCCTCCCACCGAGGTGACCCAGTGGTTGTGGGTGTCGTCGATCTGCGTGATGGACTCGACGCCGGTCATGAACTGGGGGAACGACTCGAACTGCGTCCACTGGTTGTAGGCCGTACGGACCGGGACGTTGACTTCGATCGACTCTTCCACGCGACTCATGTGGGTCTCCCTCTCGTTGTCGGTGACTTGCCCTTCCACGATCGCAGCGCCAGCAGCGGCTCGCCACCGGAGCCGCTGCTGGTGCATGCGTGCGCTCGGTTCCGTGAAATGATCTGGCCCATGGCCATGAGAGAGATCCGCGTGCTCCCAGACCCCGTGCTGCGCACCCCGTGCGAGCCGATCACGACGATCGACGCCCGCGTCCGGGGGCTCGTGGAGGACCTGCTCGAGACGGTCGACCACGAGGGCCGTGCCGGGCTGGCGGCGAACCAGATCGGGGTGAGCCTCCGGGCGTTCTCCTGGAACATCGACGACGAGATCGGCTACGTCCTCAATCCCCGGATCACCGAGCTGTCCGAGGACGAGTACCAGGACGGTGACGAGGGCTGCCTCTCGGTGCCCGGCCTGTGGTTCCCGACCAAGCGCGCCTGGTACGCCAAGGTCGAGGGCACGGACCTCGACGGCAAGCCGGTCGTGGTGGAGGGCACGGAGCTGATGGCCCGTTGCCTGCAGCACGAGGTGGACCACCTCGACGGCTACCTGTACATCGATCGGTTGGAGCGCAGCGTGCGCAAAAAGGCGATGCGCACCCTGCGCGAACAGCTCTGAGCCACGCTGCGGGGCGATGCCCTCGCTTTTCACCCGGGACGTAGGGCATGATGGGCCCGTACGCCGTTGAGACCGTGAGAATCCTGCCGATACGAGGCCGTTGGGGAAGACGAACCTCGACTCTGGGAGGATGAACATGGCTGGTTCTATGACCCGCGGTGTCCTTTTCGTGCACTCAGCGCCCCGTGCGCTGTGCCCGCACATGGAATGGGCGGCGGCGAACGTCCTCGGCGTGCGCGTCGCCCTCGACTGGACGGAGCAGCCGGCAGCGCCCGGCATGTTCCGGGCCGAGTACTCGTGGCAGGGCCCGCAGGGTACCGGAGCGAAGCTCGCGTCTGCCCTGCGTGGCTGGACTCACCTGCGCTACGAGGTGACCGAGGACGCGAGCTACGGCGCCGACGGCTCGCGCTGGAGCCACACGCCGGAGCTCGGGATCTTCCATGCAGCGACCGACGTGCATGGCAACGTCGTGATCCCCGAGGACCGGGTGCGCGCCGTGCTGGAGCACGCCGGTGACGCGCACCGGATGAGGCAGGAGCTCGACCTCGCGCTCGGCCAGGCGTGGGACGACGAGCTCGAGCCGTTCCGCTACGCCGGGGCCGGCGCTCCGGTGCGGTGGCTGCACCGCGTGGGCTGACGTCTGCGGGGACGACGAGAGGGACGAGCCGCGAGGCCCGCCCCTCTCTGTCCCCCGTGTCCCCCGGGGTCACCCCCGAGCTGCCCGGGGAACTAGACGAGTATCGGCATCCGAGCGCGAGAACTTTCGGAGGCAAGCGGGTGAAAAGTGAGAATCCCCGCATTCGTCCGCCCCGTGAGACCTGCTTTGTCACCTTTCGGGACGCTGGACTCAGACCGTCTGCGCCACCAGGGCGACGTTGTGCCCGCCGAACCCGAACGAGTTGTTCAGGGCGGCGCGCGGCCCGTCGCCGAGCGGGCGTGGCGCGTCGCGCACCAGGTCCAGGTCGAGCTCGGGGTCGGGGTCGCTGACGTTGATCGTGGGCGGGGCGGTGCGTTCGTGCAGCGCGAGCACGGTGAAGATGGTCTCCAGCGCACCGGCGCCGCCCAGGAGGTGGCCGGTCATCGACTTGGTCGCGGAGAGCGCGACCTGGTCCGCGGCGGAGCCGAGGAGCTCGCGCACGGCACGGGCCTCGATGAGGTCGCCCACCGTCGTCGACGTCGCGTGGGCGTTGACGTGGTGGATGTCGGCGGCCGTGAGGCCGGCGTCCGCGAGGGCCCGGCGCATCGCCGCGACCTGGCCGCGGCCCGCGGGCTCGGGCGAGGTGAGGTGGTACGCGTCCGAACTCAGGCCGACACCGCTCAGGCGCGCGTAGACCCGCGCACCGCGGGCCCGCGCGTGCTCGGCGCTCTCGAGCACCACGATCCCGGCTCCCTCACCCAGCACGAAGCCGTCGCGGGTGGTGTCGTACGGCCGGGACGCCCCTGCGGGATCGTCGTTGCGGGTCGAGAGCGTGCGCGAGGCCGCGAAGGCGGCGATCGGCAGCGGATGGATGGATGCCTCGGTGCCTCCCGCCACGACGACGTCGGCGCGCCCGGAACGGATCATCTCGATCCCGTACCCGATCGCCTCGGCACCGGAGGCGCACGCGGAGACGAGGGCGTGGGCGCCTGCCTGCGCGCCAACCTCGAGCTCGACGTACGCGACCGGGGAGTTGGGCATCAGCATGGGGATGGTCATCGGCAGGACGCGACGCCCCCCGCGCTCACGGAGGGTGTCCCAGGCGTCGAGGGTGGTCTGGATGCCGCCGATCCCGGACGAGACGACCGCTCCCAGACGCTCGGGATCGACGTCAGGGGCGCCGGCGTCGGCCCAGGCCTCGCGCGTCGCGATGACCGCGTACTGCGCCGAGGGGTCCATCCGCTTGATCTCGGGGCGCGGCATGACGTCCTCGGGACGGACGGCCAGGCTCGCGGCGAAGTTCACCGCGATGCCGTGCTTCTCTGCCCAGTCGTTCTCGAGGGTGCGCGCGCCGGAGCGGCCGGCGAGGGCAGCGCTCCAGGTGGTGGGGACATCCCCACCGAGGGGCGTGGTGGCCCCCAGGCCGGTGACGACCACGTCAGGACGGTGGGACATCGGTCCTCCAGGGTGGGATGGGGCTGCGGTGGGGCGGGAGGTCCCGCCCCACCGAGGTGCCTGCGGGACTGCTCAGGCCTGGGCGCCGGCGATGAACGCGATGGCGTCGCCCACGGTCGCGAGGTTCTTGACCTCGTCGTCGGGGATGGTCACCGAGAAGCGGTCCTCGGCGTGGGTGACGATCGTCATCATCGACAGCGAGTCGATGTCGAGGTCGTCCGTGAAGGACTTCTCGGCGGTGACGGAGTCGGCGGGCAGGCCGGTCTCCTCGGCGACGATCTCGGCGAGGCCGGTGGCGATCTCAGGCTCGGTGTGTGCCATGGGGGTGCTCCTTGGGTTGATGGTGCGGGTGGTCGGTCGGACGGAAGGTCTGTGGGATGGCGCGGGTCGGTCAGGGAAGGACGACGACCTGGGCGGCGTAGACGAGGCCAGCGCCGAACCCGATCTGCAGGGCGACGTCGCCGGACTTGGCGGCGCCCTCGCGCAGCAGACGCTCCGCTGCCAGGGGGATGGACGCAGCCGACGTGTTGCCGGTGTCGACGATGTCCCGCCCGACGACGACGTCGTCGCGCAGGTGCAGCTGCTTGACCATCTGGTCGATGATCCGCATGTTCGCCTGGTGGGGCAGGAAGACGTCGATGTCGTGCGCCGTCAGGCCGGCGGCCTCGATCGCCTGGGCGGCGACGGGTGCCATCTGGAACGCCGCCCACTTGAATACGCTGGGGCCGTCCTGACGCAGGGTCGGCCACGGGGCCTTCGCGACGCCGGCGCTCTCCTGCCACGAGTGGGTCTGGCCGATCGCGCTGGCCTTGGAGCCGTCGGAGCCCCAGATCGTGGGCCCGATCCCCGGCGTGTCGGACGGGCCGACGATCGCCGCGCCCGCGCCGTCGCCGAGCAGGAACGAGATCGAGCGGTCGGTCGGGTCGATGAAGTCGCTCATCTTCTCCGCGCCGATCACCAGGACGTGCCGGGCGGAGCCCGAGCGCACGAGCGCGTCGGCCTGGTTGATCCCGTACGTGTAGCCAGCGCACGCGGCGGAGATGTCCCACGCGGCGGCGGGCGTCGCGCCGATGCGGTCGGCGATGACCGCGGCGCCGGCGGGCGTCTGGTGGAAGTACGTCACGGTCGACAGGATGACGGCGTCGATGTCGGCGCCCGTCAGGCCCGCGGCGTCGAGCGCGGCGCGGGCTGCACCCTCGGCGAGGTCGAGCACGTCCACCTCGCTGCCCGAGCGGCGTCGGGTGACGATGCCGGTGCGCTGGCGGATCCATTCGTCGGACGAGTCGATGGGACCAGCGATGTCGTCGTTGGTCACGGTGTTGTCGCCGCGGACGCCGGCGATCGCGAGGATCGCGGTGTGGGCGGGGCCGGTGGTCTGGCGCAGGCGCGAGGTCACGCGCGCTCCTCGTCTGTGGTGGGGGCAGGGGTGGCACGCACGAGCGCGAGCGCGTCGTCGAGGTCCTCGGGCGTGCGGATCGCGACGGCGGGGGTGCCGCGCAGCGCGCGCTTGGCCAGGCCGGTGAGCACGCCCCCGGGGGCGAGCTCGATGAGCGCGGTGGCTCCGGACTCGCCCAGGGTGGCCTGGCACAGGTCCCAGCGCACCGGCGCCGTGACCTGGGCGAGCAGGCGCTCGAGCACGGCGGCTCCGTCCGCCGGCATCATGCCGCCGTCGGCGTTGGAGAGCAGGGGCAGGCGCGGGTCGCGTGCGGTGACCGCGTGGACCGCCGCCGCGAACTCGTCCCGAGCGGCGTCCATGTACGGCGTGTGGAACGCGCCGGCGACCGGCAGCGGGATCACGCGGGCGCGGGTGGGTGGGGCAGCGGCGAGCGCCTCGAGCTCGGCGGTCCCGCCGGCGGCGACCACCTGTCCGCCTCCGTTGACGTTTGCCGCGTGCAGGCCGGCCGCGGTGATCGCGGCGAGGACCTCGTCGGGGTCGCCGCCCACGACGGCGCTCATGCCCGACGGCGCGAGGGTCGCGGCCCGCGCCATGGCGCGGCCACGTGCAGCGACCAGGGCGATCGCCTGGGCGTCGTCGAGCACGCCCGCGACCGCCGCCGCGCTCAGCTCGCCCACGGAGTGGCCAGCCACGAGGCCGACGACGTCACCGACCTCCGACGCGAGCGTGCGGTAGGACAGCAGCGACGCCGCGACGATGAGCGGCTGGGCGACCGCAGTGTCCCGGATCGTGTCGGCGTCGGCGGTCGTCCCGAGCGCTACGAGGTCGAGCTCGGCAGCCTCGCTCCACGCGCCGAGGCGCTCGCTGGCGCCGGGCAGCTCGAGCCAGGGGGCGAGCATTCCGGGGGTCTGGGAGCCCTGTCCAGGGCACAGTGCGGCGATCACTCGTCAACCTTGCCCGTCGCAGGGTCCAGGTGCGCGCTGCGACGCGCACGAACGTCGTCCGACGATGTTGTGCGCTTCCTACAAACGGATGCTGACTCCGGCCGCCGGCTCAGGGCGTGGGTCCGTCCTGCAGCTCGCCCAGCGCGAGCGCGACCTGGAGCACGAACGACTCTCGTGCGTCGAGCGGGTCCCAGCCCGTGAGCTCCGCGACCTTGCGCAGGCGGTACCGGACCGTGTTGGGGTGCACGTACAGCGACCGCGCCGCGGCCTCCAGCGACCGGCCCGTCCCGAGGTAGGCCGAGAGCGTCTCGAGCACCGAGCCGGTGCTCGCGCGCAGCGGCTCGAAGGCCTGGTCGATCAGGGTGTGACGCGCCGAGAGGTCGCCGATCAGCACGCGCTCGGGCAGGAGGTCGTCCGCCTGCACCGGGCGCGGCGCCTGGGGCCACGCCCGCGCCGCGGCGATGCCGGCGAGGGCGGCCGTCGCCGAGCGCCCGGCCTCCGCGATGTCCGGGACCAGCGGACCGATGACCACAGGGCCTGGGCCGAACCGAGGGACGAGCGACTGGGCCGCCTCGAGCAGGTCGCCCGCACCGCCCAGCACGAGCACGACGCGGTCCGCCTGGATGCCGACGAGCGAGTCACCCACGGCGCGGCGGGTCGCGCGCCGCAGCTCCGCCGCCTTGACGTCGTCGAGCTTGGTCTCGGTGGTCCCCACCATCACGAGCGCGCTGCCGTGGCCGCTCCAGCCGAGCGCAGCGACGCGTGAGCGCAGCGAGTCGTCCGACTCCCCGCGCATGAGGGCGTCCACGACGAGCGCCTCGAGGCGGGCGTCCCACGCGCCGCGCACCTCGGCGGCGCGGGCGTAGACCTCGGCGGCGGAGAAGGCGACCTCGCGGGAGTACCGGAGCACCGCCTCGCGCAGGTCCCGCTCGCCCCCCGGCACGGCCAGGTGGTCGGAGTGGGTCTCGACGACGTCGACGATCACGCGCACGAGCTGCAGCGTGTGCTGGAGCGAGATGGTCCGGGTGAGCTCGGGGGGAGCCGACGCGAAGATGTCAGAGACGCCGGTCGGGGCTCCCGTGGGCTGGGCGTACCAGGAGACGAACGACGTGATTGCCGCCTGCACGACGAGGCCCATCCAGGACCGCTCCTCGGCAGGCAGCTCCCGGTGCCAGGCGAGCTCGGCGTCGACGCGGCGCAGCGCCGCGGTGGTGAGCAGACCGGTGCCTTCCCGGACCCGCCGGAGCGGCTCGGACTCGGCTGCCGGGTCGACCGGATCCGTGGCGGGACGTGACATGGCGTCGAGCATACGGCCGGTCGTTGTACGAAGTCGACAAACGGCGGTGTGTGCGTTCGGCGCGTCGCCGGCGTCAGCCCTTGGTGCCGGTAGTCGCGACGCCCTCGACGAAGTGGCGCTGGGCAAGGAAGAACAACACGATCATCGGGATGGTGGTCAGGACGCTCGCCGTGATGACGATCTCCCAGTGCCACTCGCCCCCGAACCCGAACTGGTCGAGCAGCGACTTGAGCCCACGCGGGATGGTGAACTTGTCCGAGTCGCGCAGGTAGATCAGCGGCCGCATCAGGTCGGTCCACGCCGTCTGGAACTCGAAGATCAGGGTGACTACGAGTGCTGGACGCGTCAGCGGCATCGCGATCTGCCAGAAGATGCGCCAGTTGTTCGCGCCGTCGACCCGAGCGGCCTCGAATATCTCCCGGGGCAGACCGAGGAAGAACTGGCGAAGGAGGAAGATGTAGAACGCGCTCCCGAACAGGTTCCCGGCCCACAGCGGGGTGAGCGTGTTGACGGCCCCGAGCGAGTTCCAGATCAGGAACGTGGGGATCATCGTGACCGCGCCGGGCAGCATCATCGTGGCGAGCACCAGGGCGAACAACGCACCGCGCCCGCGGAAGCGGAAGTACGCGAAGCCCCACGCGACCAGGGCGCTCGAGACCGTCACGGTGACCGCCGCCAGCACCGTGACGAGCAGCGTGTTGCCCAGCCAGAGGAGCATGGGCGCCTCCTGCCACACGTCGAGGTAGTTCTCGAACGTGAGGGTCTCGGGCAGCAGACGGTTGTCGAAGACCTCGCCGCGGGGCTTGAGCGAGGCGCTCAGCAGCCACAGGAACGGATACGTGAAGACCACGGCGCACGCGAGGAGGAGGACCGTCGTGATGATCCGGACCGCCAGGGGTCGGCGACGCTCGGGCGACCGCTCGCGACGCGCTGCCGGGTCGTGGGCGTCGCGGCCCGGGTCGTCACCGCGAGCGGTGGACGTGGCCGCGGCGACGGTGGGCTGGACGGGGGCGCGCAGGGGAGCGGTCACTGGTCCCCCTCCAGGTAGACGAGCCGGCGGGACACGAGCAGCTGGATGGCGGTGATCACCATGATGATGACGAACAGCACCCACGCCATCGCGGACGCATAGCCCATGTTGAGGAACTCGAACGCCTGCTGGAACAGGTAGATGGCGTAGAACAGCGCGGCGTCGTTGCTGTAGGTGGTGTTCCCCGACCCGAAGAACGCGGTGTACGCCTCCGTGAAGGTCTGGAACGCCGCGATGGTGTTCACGACGAACACGAAGAACAGTGCGGGGGAGATCATCGGGACCGTGATCCGCACCAGGCGCTGCCACGCGTTGGCGCCGTCGACGCGTGCGGCGTCGTACAGCTCCTGCGGCACGTTGCGCAGCGCGGCGAACAGGATGATCACCGAGCTGCCGGTCGACCACAGGGAGGTGAGGATGATCGCGGGCTTCACCCAGTCCGGGTCCGTCGTCCACGCCGGACCGTCGATGCCGATCGCGCCCAACAGCTCGTTGATCAGGCCGTTCTGGCCGTTGAAGACGAGCAGCAGCAGGACGCCGACGGCGACGGGCGGGGTCATGTTGGGCAGGTAGAACACCGTCCGGAAGAACCCGGCCGACCGGCGGCTCGCGGTGTTCAGCAGGAGGGCCAGTGCGAGCGAGACGAGGACGTAGAGCGGTACCTGGACCGCGACGTAGAAGAACGTGTTTCGCAGTGCGAGCGTGACCTTGGGGTCCTCGAAGAGCTCGCGGTAGTTGTCGAGCCCGACGAACGAGGGGTCGTTCAGGACGTCGTAGTCGGTGAGCGAGAGGTACCCGCTGTACAGCACGGGCCAAGCCGTGAAGATCGCGAAGCCGAGCAGCCACGGGCTGAGGAAGAGGAGTGCGGCGCGCGCGTCGCGCCGTCGGGCCCGGCGCAGGGCGGGCCGGGTCGTCGTCCGCCGATCCGTCGTGCCTGTGGGCACGTCAGCTCTCCGCGTCCGCGTCCCACGCCGCCCACGCGTCGTCGAGCGTCTCTTGGGCGACCTCCTGCGCGCCCGCAAGCGCCTCGGCCGGCTCCGCCTGGCCGTTGAGGACCGCGTTGACGGCGTCCTGCCAGGCGGACTCGAACTCCGCGTCGGCCGGGTTGGCCGGGAGCGAGAACGCAGCGTCGTTCGCGGCGTACATGGCCTCGACGGCGCTGTCCCAGACCTCCGACCCGCTCGGCTCGACGAGGGCTCGTACCGCCTCGTCCGCGACGGCGTTGCCCGTCAGCACGCCGGTGAACGTCTTGCCCTCCTCGGTGCGCAGGCCCTTGCGCTCCTCGGCGGCGGCGACCCAGCTGTCTACCTCCGTCATGACGCGCGCCCAGCGGCACGCCGCCGCGGGGTTGTCCGAACCCGCGGGGATCGCCCACGCGGACCCGCTCGCGAAGGCAACGGGCTCGCCGTCGGCCGCCCGGACGGCGTCGAACGCCATGGGCGCGTCGGGAGAGACGTCGTTGAGAACGTTGACGTACCACTGCTCCATCGGCATCGCACCGAGGGTGCTGCTGGCGAACTGGTTTCCGCTGCCGAAGAAGTCGGCCGAGTCGCGGACCGCCTTCACGACCGGGAAGCCGCCCTGGGCGTCGTACAGGCCGACCGCCCACTCGAGCGCCGCCACGACGGCGGGGTCGTCGAGCTGCGCGGTCCGCCCGTCGGCGGAGATGAGGTCGGCTCCGCCAGCGTGCGCCCACAGCGGGAGGAACTCGGGGAGTTTGGGGTCGTAGCCGATCACTGAGAGGTCTCCGCCGTCGCGTTGGTGCAGCGCCTGGGTCGCCTCGTCGAGAGCCGCGCGGTCGGAGCCGTTGACGTCGGCGATCTCCAGCCCGGCGTCGGCGAGGAGGTCGGCGTTGGCCATGGTGACCTGGATCGAGTTGAACTCGGGGATCCCGTAGAGCTCGCCGGCGAACGTCACCTGGTCCACGGCCGCGGGCACGAAGTCGTCGACGGCGATGCCCTCGCCCTCGATGCACTGGGTCAGGGGGATGATCGCTCCGCGAGAGGCGAAGGTGCCGATCTGGTCGCGGTTCGCGTAGATGAGCTCCGGCGGGTCCCCGGCCGCGACGGCCGAGAGGAACTGCTGGATGTCGAGGTCGCCCTCGACGAGGTTGACCTGCACGTCGCCGAGCGCTTCCTTGGTGCGCTCCATGCGCACGGTCGCGATCTCGTCGCCGGCGCCGAACCCCATGACGTCGAGGGTGCCCGTGAGTTCGGTGGTGGCCGAGAACGGGTTGTCGGCGCCGCTCGGAGCGGACGGTGCGGGTGGGTTCGTGCCCTGGGCGCACCCTGCCAGGACGAGGACCGTGCAGGCTCCCACCACGGTTGGCCGACGGCGCATCGCGATCACCTCTCGTCTCTGCGACCGTGCCCGCCTGTCGCGTGGCGCGGTCCTCGCGGTTCCGCTCGCGGGAGCGGGTGAGGACAAGGTGGCACGAAGCGGACATAGCGGCAACCGCAGGGGGTGGGGGCGCAGCGGGCGGTCTGCGCCGCCGGTGAGCGTCGCGTCGGCACCGCGCAGGCTTGAGACGGTGTCCCGTCGACCTGTGGGATCGCAAAGATCCGGCTAGGGTCTTCCCATGGCTCTTCTGCCCAAGCTCCGCCAGCTCATCAAGCGACCCGTCTCTGCCTCGACCGTGGGCGTCCGCCGCCCGACGGCAGGTCCACGACGCGGGGACGCTCCGCACGAGGACGCGCTGCGCGCGATGCTCAACGACGATCCCAACAACATCAAGGCGTTCCAGGCGCTCGTGGAGATCGTCCGCCGCCGTGCCGCAGAGACGGGAGAGACCGAGGACCCGCTCACGGCGCCGCACCCGGACGAGACCTACGAGGCCGACCGCAAGCGTCGCGGTGACCTCGCGGTGTGGGCCCTCGCCGAGGAGCTGGCCGGTCACCCGCGTGCCTGGTACCCCCTGGTCGAGCTCGCCCGGCTCTCGCTGGACGACGACAAGGAGGGCGCGGTGCGCCGCCTGGCCACGGCCGCCGAGCGTGACACCTCGGGGATCGCGCTCTCGGAGGCCGTCGGGGTCCTGCGCGAGGCCGAGATGCCCGTGGACGCGCTCGGGCTCGGCCTCGGGCACTGGCGTGCGCGCGAGCACAACCCCGAGGTCGGCCGTCAGCTCGTGCTCGCGGCGATCGAGGCTGGACGGCCGTTCGAGGCGCGGCACCACCTGGACTCCCTGGGCCTGCACCCGGACGCCAGCGCCGTCGCTGCCATCCGCACGGAGCTGGAACCGCACGTGAAGGCGGCCGAGGACGCGTCGCCGGGGTCCGTGCACCCCTGACCCCCTCCCGCCGATGTCCATGACGGACCGGCGCATGACGAAGGCCCGGAACCTCTCGGTTCCGGGCCTTCGCCATACCCTCAGATCAGGAGTCGCCGCCGGCGCTTCCCGACGTGCCGGCGTTCACGTCGTACAGACGGTACCGCTCGATCGCCTGGGCGGGTGCGTCCGCCGCGATCTCGCCGCGCTCGGCCAGGGAGGCCAGGACGCGGACGGCGGTCGACGGGCCGTCGATCTTGAAGTGCCGACGCGCCGCGGGGCGGGTGTCGGAGAAGCCGAACCCGTCCGCACCGAGCACCGCGTAGTCGCCCGGAACCCAGCGGCGCACCTGGTCCGCGACCAGCTTGTCGTAGTCGCTCGTGGCCACGAACGGGCCGCCAGCGTCACGCAGCTTGGTCGTGAGGTACGCCTCGCGACGCTCCTCGCCCGGGTGCAGGAAGTTGTGCTCGTCGGCACGCAGGCCGTCGCGGCGCAGCTCGTTCCAGCTCGTCACCGACCACACGTCGGCCTGGACGCCCCAGTCGTGCGCCAGGATCTCCGACGCCTCGAGAGCCCAGAGCACGCCGACACCCGACGCGAGGATCTGCGCGCGCGGGCCCTCGCCGGTCGCGGCGTGGACCTTGTGCAGGCCCTTGAGGATGCCCTCGACGTCGACGTCCTCCGGCTCGGCCGGCTGGAGCATGGGCTCGTTGTAGACGGTGAGGTAGTAGATGACGTCCGGGTCGCGCCCGTCCTCGCCGTACATGCGGGCGAGGCCGTCGCGCACGATGTGCCGGATCTCGTAGCCGAACGCCGGGTCGTAGTGCACGACGTGCGACATGGTGCCGGCGAGGATCGGCGAGTGGCCGTCGGCGTGCTGCAGGCCCTCACCCGTGAGGGTGGTGCGCCCGGCCGTCGCGCCGATCAGGAACCCACGGGTCAGCTGGTCGCCCGCTGCCCAGAACTGGTCGCCCGTGCGCTGGAACCCGAACATCGAGTAGTAGAAGTAGAACGGGATCAGCGGCTCGCCGTGCGTGGCGTACGACGTGCCGACGGCCTGGAACGCGGCCGCCGAGCCTGCCTCGTTGATGCCGGTGTGCATGATCTGCCCGGCCTCGGACTCCTTGTAGCTGAGCATGAGCTCGGAGTCCACGGACCGGTAGTTCTGGCCCAGGGTGTTGAAGATCTTCGCGCTCGGGAAGATCGAGTCCAGGCCGAACGTGCGCGCCTCGTCCGGGATGATCGGCACGATGCGCTTGCCGATCTCCTTGTCCTTGACGAGGTCCTTGAACAGCCGCACGAGCGCCATGGTGGTGGCGACCTCCTGCGTGCCGGAGCCCTTGGCGAGCAGCTCGTACGTCTTGTCGCCCGGCAGCTGCAGCGGCGTGTACGTGGTGCGGCGCTCGGGCACGAAGCCGCCGAGCGCGCGCCGGCGCTCGAGCATGTACTGGATCGTGGGATCCTCGGTGCCGGGGTTGTAGTACGGCGGCAGGTACGGGTCCGCGTCGATCTGCTCGTCCGTGATCGGGATGTGCAGGGAGTCGCGCAGGTTCTTGAGGTCCGCGTTCTTGAGCTTCTTCATCTGGTGCGTGGAGTTACGGCCGGCGAAGCCGGAGCCGAGCCCGTAGCCCTTGATGGTGTGCGCGAGGATCACGGTCGGCTGGCCGGTGTGGGCCTGGGCCGCCGCGTACGCCGCGTAGAGCTTGCGGTAGTCGTGACCGCCGCGCTTGAGCGCCCAGATCTCGTCGTCGGTCATGTTCTCGACGAGCGCCTTGGTGCGGGGGTCGCGGCCGAAGAAGTGCTCACGCACGTAGGCGCCGTCGTTCGCCTTGAACGTCTGGTAGTCGCCGTCCAGCGTGTTGTTCATCAGGTTGACGAGCGCGCGGTCCTTGTCGGCGTTGAGCAGGACGTCCCACTCGCGGCCCCAGATGACCTTGATGACGTTCCAGCCGGCGCCGCGGAACTGTGCCTCGAGCTCCTGGATGATCTTGCCGTTGCCGCGCACCGGGCCGTCGAGCCGCTGGAGGTTGCAGTTGACCACGAAGGTCAGGTTGTCGAGCTGCTGCTGCGCGGCGTGCTGGAGCATGCCGCGGCTCTCGGGCTCGTCCATCTCGCCGTCGCCCAGGAACGCCCACACGCTCTGCTGGGACGTGTCCTTGATGCCGCGCTCGTGCAGGTAGCGGTTGGTCCACGCCTGGTAGATCGCCGACGCCGGGCCGAGGCCCATCGAGACGGTGGGGAACTCCCACATGTCGGGCAGCAGGCGCGGGTGCGGGTAGGACGGCAGGCCGCCGCCGGCGTGGGACAGCTCCTGGCGGAAGCCGTCGAGCTGGTGCTCGGTCAGGCGGCCCTCGAGCAGCGCACGGGCGTAGACGCCGGGGGAGGCGTGGCCCTGGAAGTAGATCTGGTCGCCGCCGCCCGGGTGGTCCTTGCCGCGGAAGAAGTGGTTGAGGCCGACCTCGTACAGCGTCGCCACGGACGCGTAGGACGAGATGTGGCCGCCGACAGCGATCTCGGGACGCTGGGCGCGCGTCACCATGACGGCGGCGTTCCAACGGATCCAGCTGCGGTAGCGCCGCTCCATGACCTCGTCGCCGGGGAAGTACGGCTCCTCGTGCACGCCGATCGTGTTGACGTACGGCGTCGTCAGCGAGGACGGGATGGCGACGCTGCGCTCCCGGGCCCGCTTGAGGAGGTTGAGCAGGATGTACCGCGCCCGGGGCCCTCCCCGCTCGTCGATCAGGTCGTCCAGCGCCTCGACCCACTCGCCGGTCTCGGCGGGGTCGAAGTCGGGGACCTGGCTCAACAGGCCATTGATGAGTGGTCGGGTCTCGTCGTGCGAAGCCACCAGCAACCTCTTTGTCTCGTCACGAGCGCCTGCGGGCGTGTCGCCCCGGTGCTCTCCGGCGTCCCCTGATCCCGCGCGCGATAGCGCCAGGTCCTGGGTCGATCTTCCTATTGTCCTAGCAATGTGGGCCCAAAGTCACCCCGAGTCCACCACCCGGCGGCGTGACGTCGCTGACAGTGCGTATGGGCGCGGCGTGCACCCGTGCACTACCTTTGCGTTGAGGCGCTCTCGCGCCTCGGTACGACGAGTCGATCGGGAAGGTACGGGCAAAGACGTGGCGACGAGCACGGACCCCAGGGATGCGGAGCGCACCCAGGGAGCGGAGAAGCTGGGATTCGAGCCGGGACATGTGATCCAGGAGTTCGGCTTCGACGACGACGTCGACTACGACCTGCGGACCGCGATCGAGGATCTCACCGGCACCGAGCTCGTCGACGAGGACTTCGACGACGTCACCGACGGCGTGATCGTCTGGTTCCGCGACGGCGAGGGTGACCTCACCGACACGCTGGTCGACGTGCAGACGGTGCTCGACGAGGGCGGGCCCATCTGGGTCCTGACGCCGAAGCCGGGGCGCGAGGGCCACGTGGGCCACAACGACATCCAGGAGGCGTCGACGACCGCCGGGCTGCACGCCACGAGCACGTTCCCCGTCGCACCGGACTGGTCCGCGACGAAGCTCGGCACCCGGGGCCGCGGCAAGTGAGCCTGCCCCCGCAGGTCGCCCTCCAGCTGGGGGACGTCGCCCCCGACTTCACGCTGCCCGACACCCACGGGACGCCGGTCTCGCTAGCCGGGCTGCGCGGGGACCCGGTCATGGTCGTGTTCTTCCCCTTCGCGTTCTCGGGCATCTGCACCGGCGAGCTGTGCGAGCTGCGGGACAACATCGCCGACTTCGCCGCTGCTGGCGTCACGCTCCTCGCCGTCTCGTGCGACCCTGTGCCGGCCCTCAAGGCGTGGGCCGAGCAGGAGTCGTCCGAGTTCGCCCTGCTGTCGGACTTCTGGCCGCACGGCGAGGTCGCGCAGCGCTACGCGGTGTTCGAGCCCGAGCGCGGGCGTGCGGTGCGAGGCAGCTTCCTCGTCGACGCCGAGGGCGTCCTGCGCTGGAGCGTCGTGAACCAGCCCGGGCAGCGCCGCGACCTCGCGGGCTACCACGAGGCGCTCGCCAGACTGTGAGACGTCGCGCCGACGGCCGGTAGGCTGTGCGGCGCACCAGGGCCTGTAGCTCAGCTGGTTAGAGCGCCACGTTTACACCGTGGATGTCGGGGGTTCGAGTCCCTCCGGGCCCACTCGATCAGCGTCTGCGGAGGAACCACGTCGGTGGCAGACCGCACGCACGAGATGCGCCGCAGGTACACCAGCCTCGGCCTCGGGGAGCTCTGCGCCGCGGGGGTGTTCGCGGCGGTGGCTGTCGCGCAGCCGATCCCCCTCGCCCCTCCCGCGACGCTCGCGTTGTGGTGCGCGCTCGGCCCGTTGCTCGCCGTCCTGCTGCAGGCGGGCGTCTACTGGCTGCTGGCCCGCCGCTGGGTGGGTCGCGCCGCGATGCCCGCCCGGGCCGCCCGGGGGTACCGATGGGCGCGCGTCCTCGACCCCGTGCTGCTGGCTGTCGGCCTCGTCGGCATCGTCCTCGCCCGCCCGACCGGCGGCTCCGCCGTGCTCGTCGGCGCGGTCTGGCTCTTCGGGGCGGCTGAGTACGTGAACTACTTCGTCGTCCGCCTCGCTTACCCGTGGCACCGGTGGCCGCGCGACGTGGTGCGGTGGCGCACGCCCCGCCTGGTGCAGGACCTGCAGGCGGGCGGATGACGCCGGACCTCGCCGCGGCAGGCCGCGGCGGGCAGCACGAGCAGGTTTCCCGAGGAACTACGCTACTGTCCGGACGCGCCGGCCCAGTGGGGCCAGCCCTTGACGAGTGAGGTCCTCGACCGTGAACCCTGACGTGACTGTCGCCCTGGCCAACGCCGAGGTCCTGGCGAGCGACGTCGCCGCGAAGAGCGACGACCCCGACACCCGCCAGCTCGCGGACGCCGTCGTCGAGCTCGCCCAGGCCACGGAGGGCCTGGCGCGCGAGGTCTCCGCGCCCGACGAGGCCGCCCAGCGCGCCTGAGCCGTCGCTCCCGCGGCGCCCGGAACTACTGCTCGCGCTCGGCCGCGAGGCCGGGCAGGAACTCCTCGGGGAGCTCCTCAGCCGGGACGACGATCATGTCCTGGATCCGCCAGTCGAGTTCGATCGCGGCCTCGCGCGCCTCCCGGAGCGCGGCCAGCGACGGGGCGTGCTGGTCGACCGGGACCACGAACGACTCCACGTGCAGCACGTGGCCCTCATCCCGGGCGCGTGACCGCGCCTCGGCAACCCACGGAAGCCCCTGCAGAAGCGCGTCCATCCGGGTGACGACCGGATCGACCTCGTCTCCCTCGACCGTGGTGGCCTGGGCGTCCATGAGCGCGCTCGTGGCCACGCGCAGGTTGCTCACGCCGTCGTGCAGGATCGACGCGGAGATGAACAGTGCCGCGGCGGCGTCGGCCCACCACAGCCCGAGCCCGATGCCGGCGATCCCCACGATGCTGCCGAGCGCGGTCATCCAGTCCGCCTTGTTCATCTTGGCGTCGGCGTAGAGCACCCGGTCGTGCAGCGTGGCGGCGAGCGGGAGCTTCGCGCGGCCGAGCAGCACGGGCGGCACACCCGTGTAGACCATCGCCGCGATCATCACCCACCCCGCCCAAACCGGCTGCCCGGCCACCTCCATGAGCCCGATCGGCGGGTGCTCGGCCTTGAGCAGGCCCGAGGCGGAATCGAACACCATGAAGGCGCCCATCGCGAACAGCGCCGTCCCGGCGACCAGGTGACCGATGCCGACGGAGCGGTGGTGCCCGTACGGGTGGCGCTCGCTCGGTCGGCGGTGGGCGAGCCGCACCGCGACGAGGAACGAGATCGGGGGGATGAACGACAGCAGGTCCTCGACCCACGCGGCCTTCATCGCCTGCGACGAGCCCATCACCAGGTAGACGAGCGTCACGGCGGTCACGAGGAAGCCGATCGACCACCAGGCAAGCCGGACGGCCCGGCGCAGGGCGCGCTCCTGCTCGTCGGGCAGCTCGGTATGCCCGAACCGCAGCTTGGTCCTCGTCATCGGTCGTCCTTCCGTGCCAGCAGGAACCTCTCGAGCTCGACGAGGAACGCGTTCTCCCCGAGTGGTGCAGCCATGACCCGCTTCTCAGGCTTCCCCTCCGGGCCCGTCGTCGTGCCGTAGGGGTAGGTCAGGGCGGCCTTGCCCTGCCAGGGCGACTGCGCGGTCAGGCCGCCGACGACGAGGTCCAGCTCCGACCGCTCGAGCTGGCCGATCAGGTCCTCCTCGCCACCCACGACCCAGGTGACGTCGGCGCCCAGGTGTTCGGCGAACGCCGTGACGAGATCGACCTCGGAGCCGGACGGCTCGGCGTCGGGGGTGTCGGGCGGCGGCAGCACCGTCCACGGGGGTGCCGGCGAGACGCCCACGCGGAGCTCGCCGCCCCGCACCTGCTCGAGCGTGCCGTCGGGGTCCGCGGGGAAGCCGCCCGAGCACCCGGTGAGGGCCACCGTGAACGCCACCGTGAGCGCGCGCGCCCTCGTAGACCGGCACATGGTCGTCGCTGTCATGGCCCCATTGAAGTCCCGACCTCGCAGGTCGGCATCCGGTGCTGGCAGGATGCGGCCATGAGCAACCACGAGGGGTTCGAGGTCCGCGGTGCGCGCGTGCTGATCACGGGTGCGGCGATCGGCATGGGCCGCATCTACGCCGAACGGGCGCTGCGCGAGGACGCGTCGCTCGTGCACTGCTGGGACCGTGACGCCGCCGCGCTCGAGCGCACGGTCGCCGAGCTCGGCGCCGTGCACGGGGTCGACCGTGTCGAGGCGACCACGCTCGACGTGGCGGACAACGACGGCGTCCAGGCGGCGGCAGCTGCGCTGCTCGAGGCCCACGGCGCCCCGAACGTGCTGATCAACAACGCGGGGATCGTGCGCGGCGCCCTGTTCTGGGAGCACGACGTCGAGCGCGACATCCAGCTCACGATGCAGGTGAACGCCGTCGGCCCCATGGTCCTCACGCGGGCGCTCCTGCCAGCGATGCTCGCGGACGGCGCACCGCGGCGGATCCTGAACATCGCCTCGGCGGCAGGGACGCTCGCGAACCCGCGCATGAGCGTCTACGCCGCCTCCAAGTGGGCAATGATCGGCTGGAGCGACTCCCTGCGCCTCGAGCTCGACCGGGCGGCCGGCGGCGCGGTCAAGGTCACGACGTTCTGCCCGAGCTACATCTCGACCGGGATGTTCGCCGGTGCCCGCGGTCCGCTGCTCACGCCCGTCCTCTCCCCGGAGGTTGCCACTGACCGCGCCTGGCGCGCCATGCTCGCGGGGCGGCCCGTGCGCAGCACCCCGTGGACGGTCGGACTCGCGCGCGGGCTCAAGGGCGTGCTCCCCGTCCGCGCCTGGGACGTCGTCGCCGACAAGCTCTTCGGCGTGTACTCCTCGATGGACACCTTCACCGGACGTCCGGGGACCCTCGAGCCGGCGCCGACCGGGGACGTCCGATGAGCCTCACCCTCGCCCAGGTCGTCGAGCTCCTGGACGCCCGGTACCCGCAGCACACGGCCGAGTCGTGGGACGCCGTCGGGCTCGTGGTCGGGGACCCCGAGGCCAACGTCAACCGCGTGCACTTCGCCGTGGATCCGGTTGCGGCCGTCGTCGACGAGGCGCTCGCGCGCGGCGCCGACCTCCTCGTCACCCACCACCCCTTGCTCCTCGACGCCGTGCACGGCGTGCCGGTCACCGACCCTCGGGGTGCGCTCGTGCACCGGCTGATCCGCGGCGGCTGCGCCCTGTACGTCGCGCACACGAACGCCGACGCCGCCCTCGGGGGAGTCGCGCAGGCGCTCGCGGACGTCGTCGGGCTCGTGGACGCCGAGCCGCTGCTGCCGGGCGCCGGGCAGGCGCTCGACAAGCACGTCGTGTTCGTCCCGACACCTGACGCCCGGGCGGTGCTCGACGCCATGGCCGACGCCGGTGCCGGAACGCTGGGGGAGTACGAGCGGTGCGCGTGGACCACGACGGGTACGGGCACCTTTGTGCCGGGCGCGGGCGCGAACCCGACGATCGGCGCCAGCGGCCGCCGCGAGGAGGTCGACGAGACCCGCGTGGAGGTCGTCGCCCCGCGAGCGATCCGCGCCGCCGTCGTGCGCGCGATGGTCGCGGCCCACCCGTACGAGGAGCCCGCGTTCGACGTCCTCGAGCTCGCCACCCGCCCCGGGTCGACCGGGCACGGGCGCGTGGGGCGCCTCGCGGAGCCGACGACGCTGCGGGACTTCGCGCAGCGCGTCGCCGACGTCCTGCCTGCCACCGCGACGGGGATCCGCGTGAGCGGCGACCTGGACGCGCCGGTCCAGCGGGTCGCGGTCGTCGGGGGTTCGGGCTCGTCGATGTTCGACGCAGGAGTGGCCCAGAGGGTCGACGTGTTCGTGACGTCCGACGTCAAGCACCACCCTGCGTCGGAGCTCCGGGAGGCGGCCGAGCACCGGGCCGCCGCGGGCGCTCCCGCTCGGCCCGCCGTCATCGACACGGCCCACTTCGCGAGCGAGTGGCCCTGGCTGCCCGTAGCGGCCCGGACGCTGGCCGACGACGCGACCGCGCGCCAGGAGACCCTCGAGACCTTTGTGAGCCACCTGAGCACCGACCCCTGGACGGCGCGGTTCGACCCGCGCACCTGACGCGCGCTCCGGGGCACTACCGTGGGACCCACGGCGTGAGGTCCCGCGCCGCGTCATGACCCGAAAGTAGGTATCTGCCGTGCCCAAGGCCCCCGCCGCCGACCAGCGCCGTCTCCTCGACGTCCAGGCCCTCGACACCCGGCTCGACCAGATCGCGCACAAGCGCCGGACGCACCCCACCCTGGCGCGCCTGACCGAGCTCGACGGGCAGATCTCCGACCTCTACACGTCCCTCGTGGCCTCGCGCACCGCGGTGAGCGACCTGCGCCGCGAGCTCACCAAGGCAGAGTCCGACGTCGAGCAGGTCCGCAGCCGCGCCACGCGCGACCAGTCCCGCCTCGACTCCGGCGCGGTCGGCGCCAAGGACGCCCAGGCGCTCGTCAGCGAGCTCGCGTCCCTCGCCCGCCGCCAGGGCGACCTCGAGGAGATCGAGCTCGACGTCATGGAGCGCCTCGAGGCGCACGAGACCGCGCTCGCGGAGGTCGAGAAGGCGCACGGCGAGCTCGTCGCCGCCAAGGAGGCGGCCGAGGCCGAGCGCGACGCCGCGTTCGCCGAGCTCGACGCCCAGGCGGCCGAGGTCCGTTCGGAGCGCGCGCAGACCGCCGAGGGCCTCGACGCCGGCCTGGTGACCATGTACGAGAAGCTGCGCGCCCGCCTCGGCGGCGTGGGCGTCGCGGCGCTGCGGCACGGGCGGTCCGAGGGCAGCGGTATGCCGATCAGCCCGACCGACCTGGCGCGCATCAAGACGCTCCCCGAGGACGAGATCGTGATCTGCGAGGACTCGAGCCGCATCCTCGTCCGCGGCGACGACGCGTTCTGAGCCGCCCGGTGGCAGGTTCGGCGACCCCGCCCGGCGCGGGGGAGGAGACTGCGCCGGCGACGTCCGCCGGCTGGCGGCCCGACGGCCCCGCGGCGACGCTCGTGCTCGTCCGGCACGGCCGCACCGCGATGACGGACGCCGGCGCCTACTCGGGTGCCGCGGACCCCGGGCCCGGTCTCACGACGGCCGGGCACATCGAGGCCGCACGCGCTGCCGACGCCGTCGCGCGCCTCGGACGTGACTTCCTGCCCGACCTCCCGCGCGCGGGCACGGTCGTGGCTTCCCCGCTCGCGCGCACGCAGCAGACCGCCGAGGCGATCGGGCGGCGCCTGGGCGCGCACGTGCGCACCGACACCGACCTGGTCGAGGCGGGCTTCGGCTCCTGGGACGGGCTCACCGCGGTCGAGATCGACGCGCACGACCCTGGGGGCCTGCGCGGCTGGTACGCGGGGGACCGCCCCGCGCCGGGCGGCGAGTCAGTCGCGGACGTCGGGGCGCGGGTCGCGCCGGTGCTCGGGCGATGGGCCGTGCCGGACGCCACGGTCGTCCTGGTGACGCACACGATCGTCATCCGCGCCGCCGTCGGGCTTGCGCTCGACGCGCCCGTGCACGCCTGGAACCGTGTGCGCATAGCGCCCGGGTCGCTGACCGTCCTGCGGCGCTGGCCTGGGGGGCCGAGCGAGGTCGTCGCGACGAGCCTCCTACCCCGCTGACGGTCCGCGTCCGCTCAGGCTGCGGGCGACCGCACGGCGAGCCTCAGACGACGAGCTCGAGCGTGTGCGCGCCCCGCGCGGCCTCGTGCAGGGTGGCCTCGCGCAGCGCGGAACCCACCAGCTCCTGCGCGGCGTCGAGGAGCTCGTGGCGGGTGCGCGGTGGCTCACCGGCCCGGCGCAGCAGATGGCCCGTGAGCACACCGCGGGTGTGCTTGGCGTTGTGCGAGACGACGCTGCGCTTCCCGTCGAGCTCGCGCAGCACCTTCACCATGACCCAGTCGGCGCTCGACCCTGGGCGCCACGCGGAGACGTAGCTCGACGACCGGCAGTCCACGACGACGTCGCCCGACGCTTGTGGCGCCAGGACGTCGTCGAGCAGCTCGCGCCAGAACGCCCCGAGCGGGCCGATGCCCGGGAGGTCGACGCTCATGGAGAGCCGGTAGGCGGGGATCACGTCGAGCGGGGTGACGGCCCCCCAGAGCGCGGAGATCGTCAGGACGGAGGGCAGCCGGTCGCGTGCGGGCGTGCCGGGCGCGCCGGCGGCGGCGCCCGCGAGGTCGGCTGCGGCGTAGAGGACGCCCGTGTAGACCTGCGCCGCGGGCGCAGCGTCCGCCCCTGCGAGCGCCAGGTTGCGCGCCACCTCCGGGGCGAGGCCCGTGCTCACCTTGAGCAGGGTGAGCGCGTCGTCCCGGCCGCTGGTCTCGACGAGCGCGTCGCGGACCTTGCGGCGGGCGGGTGCGAGCGACGGGAACGACAGGCGGTCGAGGTCGACGGCGGTGCCCGGGGCGGGCGGCGTCTTGCCCTCGGATGGGGGCAGCAGGATCAGCACCGGCACACCCTACGCCGGGCGGTACGATGGCGGCGCGGATGAGTCAGTCGGACGGTCGCGTTGCACCCCGGTGCACCGAGGAACGTCCGGGCTCCGTAGAGCAAGGTGGTGGGTAACGCCCACCCGGGGTGACCCGCGGGACAGTGCCACAGAAAACAGACCGCCACGCTGGACCAGGCCTCGGCCGGGGCCGGCGGGGTAAGGGTGAAACGGTGGTGTAAGAGACCACCAGCGTGCCGGGTGACCGGCGCGGCTAGGTAAACCCCACCTGGAGCAAGACCAGACAGGATGCGCTCGAGGGCTGCTCGCCCGAGCATCCGGGTAGGTCGCTCGAGGCACGTGGCAACGCGTGCCCTAGATGGATGGCCGTCACCCGCGCGTGGGCAACCGCGCGCGGAGACAGAACCCGGCGTACAGACTGACTCATCCGCTCCATCCCCTCGCCACTGCGGTGCTGCCGAGACCCTGGGCAGCGGGAGCCGGAGGGTCCATGAGCTCCTCCGGTGGCGGGGTGAGCCACATGAGCCCGACGCCGCCGTCCGGGCGGTCGCGGTACCGCGCGGCCAGTGCGAAGGCGCCGTCGCCCTGGTGCTCGACGGCCCATGCGAGAGCCTCGCCTGCCGTGCAGTTGTCGAGGTTGAACGCGCTCACCACCCGACCCGGCCGTACGAGCAGCACACGGTAGCCGTCGGGCTGGCTCTCGAACTCGACGTCCCGCTCGTCCACGCTGTTGGCGTCCATGCGGGCAAGTGGACCGGAGCGAAGGTGCGGCGTCAAGGCCCGGTGCGCAGCGGCGCCAGGAACGCGGCACGACGCCCCACCTCCGGGGGAAGGTGGGGCGTCGTCGCAAGGTCGTCTCTGGCTGCCCAGCAGCCCCCTGCTCACGCCAGCGGCCCGTTGTGCTCGTGGGGGACGAGCGCCATCAGCCATTGCCGTGCACTTGTCGTTCTACTCCTGTCAGGTTCGCTCCGCGACCGGTCGCACGGTCGAGCGCGCTGCCCGCGCTCCTCACCCCACAATCACCCCGTGCGCGAGCGCGTGTCCGGGGTATCGCGGGATACGTTCCCGGGACAACCCCGAGGAGCTTCCTATGGCGAATGCCACCGCCAAGCCGTGCCGACGCTGCTTCGCCCTGGTCCCGCTCGCGCTCACGTCCGCGCACGAGCACTGGCACCGCGAGCTCGAGTCGGCCGGGACGCCGGAGGGTGAGCGAGCCGAGGTGGGCCGCGAGGACGCAGGGAACCGCTGACCATCTGCGGGTCCGCGGCCAGGACGGCGCCCCGCTCCCGGGGGGAGAGCGGGACACCGCTGCCTGGGGCTGCCACCACGAGTGCAACTTGACCCCTGCTGGCGGCAGGGCGACCCACGCGTGCGGGGGACACGTTGCGCGGGCCGAGGCTCACTGCCGCTGGGAACTTCCTATCCCAGTTCGAATCGATACGCCAACCCCTGACCTGGGTAGACGCAGGATGGGACGGGCGCCACCATCGCCTGGCGCGCGCAGCCCACGGGGTGGACGTACTCTCATCACGGCGTGCGCAGCGTCTGCGACCTCAGCGGCACCGCAGTGGCCCGCGCGGCAAGACGGACCGTGCCACAGGCAAAGAAGTTCTTGTGTTTCCCCCATGTCCGTGTGCGACGATGGTGGGCCGAACGACGATCAGGACGAGACTTGAGCAACAGCAAGACAGGCGGGATCGAGCTCGAAGAAGAGCCCCGCGCCACCGTGGTCCGCCTCTGGGGCGAGATCGACGTGGCACTGCGTGACGAAGCCAGCGCCGCCATGGCGAGCGCGCTCCAGCGCAACCTCCCCGTCGTCATCGACACGCGAGACGTCAGCTTCATCGACTCCACGGGGATCGCGTTCCTCGTGCAGTTCTACAACATCGGCTCGGCCGAGGGGCTCGCGGTGTCGCTCCCGGACGCCCCGGAGCGCGTCACCAGCGTGCTGGAGCTGCTGGGGCTCGCAGAGTTCTTCGGGCTCAATGCACAGGCACCGAGCGCCCCTGGCGGCTGCAAGGACGGCGAGCCCGCCCTGGCCGGCTGACGAAGGCCACGCCGCCCGCGTCGCGCTAGAGGGCGCGTCCTGCTGCGAGCGCCGCAGCGCCGACGATGCCTGCGCGGTTGCGCAGGACGGCCGGCACGATCGGGGTGCGCAGCTCGAGCAGCGGCAAGAACTGCTCGTGGTGCTTGCTGACCCCTCCGCCCACCACGATCAGGTCGGGGGAGAAGAGCATCTCGACCGTCTGGTAGTAGCGCTGCAGGCGCTCGGCCCACTGGCTGAAGGACAGGTCCTCGCGCGTGCGCGCGCTGTCCGCGGCGCGCGACTCGGCGTCGAAGCCGTCGATCTCGAGGTGACCGAGCTCGGTGTTCGGCACGAGGGTGCCGTCGACGATCAGTGCGCTGCCGATCCCCGTGCCGAGCGTGGTGACGAGGATCGTGCCCCGCGTGTCGCGCGCCGCGCCGTAGAGGGCCTCGCCGTAGCCGGCGGCGTCCGCGTCGTTGACCGCGCGGATGCTGCGCTCGAGCTCGGTGGCGAGCATCTGGTCGAGGTCCACGCCGGTCCACGACTCGTCGAGGTTGGCGATGAACGTGATGCGCCCGTGGTGGATCGGACCCGGGAACGCGACGCCCACCGGCGTGCCCTCTGGCAGGTCGAAGCCCTCGACGAGCTCGCGGATCACCGCGGTCACCGCGGCAGGCGTGGAGACCCCGGGCGTGGGGACGCGTTTGCGCTCAGCGGTGAACTCACCGGTGGCGAGATCCACGGGAGCGCCCTTGATGCCGGACCCTCCGATGTCGATCCCGAAGGCGATCTGGGGCGTGGTCGACTGACTCATGGCAGCGTCAGGATCTCCGTTCCGGTCTCGGTGACAAGGATCGTGTGCTCGAACTGTGCCGTACGCGAGCCGTCGGCGGTGACGACCGTCCAGTTGTCGGCCCACATGCGCCACTCGTGGGTACCGAGGGTGAGCATCGGCTCGATGGTGAACACCATGCCCGGCTCGATCACGGTGGCGTACTCCGGGGCGGAGTCGTAGTGCGGGATGATCAGCCCGGAGTGGAAAGCCTCACCGACGCCGTGCCCGGTGAAGTCGCGCACCACTCCGTAGCCGTACCGGGCGGCGTACTTCTCGATCACGCGGCCGACGACGTTGACCTCACGGCCCGGCGCCACGACCTTGATGCCTCGCATCAAGGCCTCCTCGGTGCGCGCGATCAGGTCAGCGTCCTCCTGGGCGATCTCGCCGACGCCGAAGGTCGCGTTGTTGTCCCCGTGCACCCCGCCGATGTACGCCGTGATGTCGACGTTCACGATGTCGCCGTCGACCAGCTCGGTCGAGTCGGGGATGCCGTGACAGATGCACTCGTTGAGCGACGTGCACAGGGACTTGGGGAAGCCCCGGTACCCGAGCGTCGAGGGGTACGCGCCATGATCGAGCAGGAACTCGTGGCCGATCCGGTCGAGCTCGTCCGTCGTCGTCCCGGGCCTGACTGCGCGACCGACCTCGGCGAGCGCCTGGGCGGCGATGCGCGCGGCGACACGGATGCGCTCGATGGTCTCCGGCGTCTTCACCTCGGAGCCCGTGAAGGGCTCGGGTGCGGGGCGACCCACGTACGGCGGACGCGCGATCGAGGCGGGCACGGCGCGCTCCGGGCCGACGTGGCCCGGCGCGAGCGGGTCCCGGGTGCGGCGCGTCGTCGTCGGCATGGCGGTCAGTCTACGGCGCTGGGCTGCTCCGATGCGGGACGCCCGGCCGCGATGGACACTGGCGGGATGACTGACGCACCGGAGTTCTACTTCAACATCGCCACCCACGAGGTCGAGGAGGGCAAGACCAGCTCCTGGGCCAACCGCATGGGTCCGTACGCCACGCGCGAGGAGGCGGCGAACGCCCTCGACCTCGCCGCCCGACGCAGCGAGGCGTGGGACGAGGAGGACGAGCGGAAGGAGCGCGAGGACACCTGACGGTCCCCACGCTCCTCGGCCAAGCGGTGTGCTGACCGGCGCTACTCGGCGTACGAGTGCTCGGGCGCCGGGAAGGTGCCTGAGCGGACCTCCTCGGCGTACTCGGCCGCTGCGTCCTGCAGCGCCCGGCCGAGCTCCGCGAAGCGCTTGGCGAACCGCGGCGACCAGTCGCCCATGCCGGCCATGTCCAGCCACACCAGCACCTGGCCGTCGCAGTCCGGGCCGGCGCCGATGCCGATCGTGGGGATGGCGAGGATCTCCGTGACGGCTGCGGCGACCGGCGCAGGGACCATCTCCAGCACGACGGCGACCGCGCCGGCCTCCTGGAGCGCCAGGGCGTCCTCCTTGAGGGCGTCCGCGCCGTCGCCGCGGCCCTGGATGCGCTTGCCGCCCAGCATGAACTCCGACTGCGGCGTGAAGCCCAGGTGCCCGACCACGGGGATGCCGGAAGAGGTGAGCAGCTCGACCTGCGCGGCCACCCGGCGTCCACCCTCGATCTTCACGGCGTGGGCGCCGCCCTCCTTCATCATGCGCACCGCGGTGGCGTGGGCCTGGGGCGCCGACCCCTCGTAGGACCCGAAGGGCAGGTCGGCGACGACGAACGAGCGCCGCACCGCGCGCGAGACCGCCCGTACGGCAGGGAGCATGTCGTCGACCGTCACGGGGATCGTGTTCTCGTGCCCGTGCATGTTGTCGCCGATCGAGTCGCCGACCAGCAGCATGTCGATACCTGCGGCGTCGAAGACGCGGGCGGTCATCGCGTCGTAGGCGGTCAGCATCGTGATCTTGGCGCCGTTGCGCTTGGCCTCGGCGAGGTGGTGGACCCGCACGCGCCGTGGTGTGTCGCCGCCCTGCGGGGCCGCAGTGCTCCCGGTGCTCGGTGCAGCGCCAGGGGTGGACGTGGTCATGTCGGCTCCTTCTCGCAGGTGGTGCGTGGTGGCGCGAGCCAGCCTATCGGCGTCGCAGGGGCGACACCCGTGGACGTGACACATGTCCGACACATGCATCGGGCAGGATAGGCAGCATGGACAAGCAGCAGGAGTTCGTGCTCCGCACCGTCGAGGAGCGGGACATCCGCTTCATCCGTCTCTGGTTCACCGACGTGCTGGGGATGTTGAAGTCGGTCGCGATCGCACCCGCCGAGCTCGAACAGGCGTTCGCCGAGGGCATCGGCTTCGACGGCAGCTCGATCGAGGGGCTGACGCGCGTCTACGAGGCCGACATGATCGCGCGCCCCGACCCGTCGACGTTCGCGATCCTCCCGTGGCGCGGCGAGCGTAACGGCACCGCGCGGATGTTCTGCGACCTGCTCAATCCGGACGGCAGCCACTCGCTCGCCGACTCCCGCTACGTGCTCAAGCGCGCGCTGGCGCGCGCCGCCGACAAGGGCTTCACGTTCTACACGCACCCCGAGGTCGAGTTCTACCTCTTCAAGCCGCCGGTGCCGGGGCAGCCGCTCGAGCCAGTGGACCAGGCCGGATACTTCGACCACGTCGCACGCGGCAGCGCGCACGACTTCCGGCGCGCCGCGATCCAGATGCTCGAGTCGATGGGCATCTCGGTGGAGTTCTCCCACCACGAGGCCGGTCCGGGCCAGAACGAGATCGACCTGCGCTACGCGGACGCGCTGACGACCGCGGACAACCTCATGACGTTCCGCACGGTCATCAAGGAGGTCGCGCTCTCGCAGGGCGTGTTCGCGTCGTTCATGCCGAAGCCGATGGCCGAGCACCCGGGGTCGGGCATGCACACCCACTTGTCGCTGTTCGAGGGTGACCGCAACGCGTTCCACGAGCCCGGCGCCGAGCTCGACCTGTCCAAGACCGGGCGCTCGTTCATCGCGGGCCTGCTGCACCACGCGGCGGAGATCACCGCCGTCACCAACCAGTACGTCAACTCCTACAAGCGGCTGTGGGGCGGCGCCGAGGCGCCCAGCTACATCTGCTGGGGTCACAACAACCGCTCGTCGCTGGTCCGGGTGCCCATGTACAAGCCGGGCAAGGGCAACTCGAGCCGGGTGGAGTACCGCGCGCTCGACGCCGCGGCCAACCCGTACCTCGCGTTCGCGCTCATGCTCAGCGCGGGGCTCAAGGGCATCGAGGAAGGGTACGAGCTGCCCGAGGGTTCCGAGGACGACGTCTGGGAGCTGACCGACGCCGAGCGCCGGGCGATGGGCATCAAGCCGCTGCCCCAGTCGCTCGACGCCGCGATCGAGCTCATGGAGTCCTCCGAGCTCGTCGCCGAGACCCTCGGCGAGCACGTCTTCAACTTCGTGCTCCGCAACAAGCGTCAGGAGTGGGACGCCTACCGGTCCCAGGTCACGCCGTTCGAGCTCCAGCGCTTCCTGCCGGTGCTCTGACCCGAAGCGATGGTCCTCCCAGCAGGCCCGGGCGCCGGTCGCGCCGTCAGCACCGGCGCGCGCCTGCGGCGTGCGGGATTCCTGGACGTCGCGCGCGCTGAGCACCTGCTGGCCGACGCCGCCCTGGGGCCCGTCCTCGCGGACGGCGACAAGGACAGCCTCGTCGACGCCCTGGGCGCGGTCGCGGACCCGGACCTCGCGCTCCTCGCGCTGGTCCGCCTCGCCGACGCCGCCGAGGGTGGGGCGGCTCGGAGCGTCGTCCGCATCCTGGGTGCCGAGCACGACGCGCGGAGCAGGCTCCTGGCCGTGCTGGGGGCCTCGCGGGCGCTGGGGGACGACCTGGTGCGCCGGCCCGAGCTCCTCGACGTCGTCCTCGACCCAGCACCCGGCACGCGGGTCCCCGCAGACCGCGTGCGCGCCGAGCTGCTCGAGGCCGTGGGCGCAGACCCGGACGCCGCCGTCCCCGTCGCCACCGCCGCCGGTGCCACGGACGCCCTACGGCGCGCGTACCGCCGTCGGCTCCTGCGGATCGCGATGACCGACCTGACCGCCGACGACGCGCTCGAGCTCCTCGAGGACGTGGGGGCGGCGCTCGCGGACCTCGCGGCCGCGGCTCTCGAGGGCGCCCTCGCGATCGCCCGGGCGGAGGTCGACGACGCGGGGCGCGGCGCCCGCCTCACCGTCCTGGGGATGGGCAAGTGCGGCGGGCGCGAGCTCAACTACGTCAGCGACGTCGACGTGATCTACGTCGTCGAGCCCGGCGAGGGCACCGACGAGGCCGAGGCTCTCCAGGTGGGTGCGCGGCTCGCCGCCGGGATCGGTCGCGCCTGCAGCGCCACCGGGGCCGAGCCGCCACTGTGGCCGGTCGACGCCGCCCTGCGCCCCGAGGGCAAGGACGGTCCGATCGTGCGCACCGTGGCGAGCCACCTCGCCTACTACGAGCGCTGGGCCAAGACGTGGGAGTTCCAGGCGCTCCTCAAGGCGCGGGTCGTGGCGGGGGACCGCGCGGTCGGGCAGGCCTACCACGACGTCATCCACCCGCTCGTGTGGCAGGCGGTGTCCCGCGAGAACTTCGTGGTGGACTCCCAGGCGATGCGCCGACGCGTGGAGCAGAACGTGCCCGCAGCGGAGGCCGACCGTCAGCTCAAGCTCGGCACCGGCGGGCTGCGCGACGTCGAGTTCACCGTGCAGCTGCTCCAGCTCGTGCACGGCAGGACCGACCCCGAGATCCGCAGCGGTCACACCCTCACCGCGCTCGCGGCCCTCGCCGACCGCGGGTACGTCGCGCGCGACGACGCCGCGCGCATGGCGACCGCCTACCGGTTCCTGCGCGTGCTCGAGCACCGCCTGCAGCTGGCCAACCTGCGGCGCACCCACCTGCTGCCGGTCGCGGAGGACGACCTGCGGCGTCTGGCCCGGGCGGTGGGGATGCGCACCGAGGGTGCCGAGGGGCTGCTCGAGCGCTGGCGGGCCACGCGGCGCGACGTGCGCGCGATGCACGAGCAGCTGTTCTACCGCCCGCTGCTGCCCGCGGTCGCCCAGCTGTCGCCGGGAGAGGCCGCGCTGCGTCCTGGGGATGCGCGCGCGCGGCTCGCGGCGATCGGCTACCGCGACCCCGCCGGGGCCCAGCGGCACCTGGCCTCGCTCACCGAGGGCGTGAGCCGCCGCGCTGCCATCCAGCGCCAGCTCCTGCCCGTGATGATCGCCTGGTTCGGCGAGGGGGCGGATCCCGACGCCGGGCTGCTCGCCTTCCGCACGCTCTCGGAAGAGCTGGGCACCACGCACTGGTACCTCAAGCTGCTGCGCGACTCGGGTTCGGCCGCCTACCGTCTGGCACTGCTGCTCGCGACGTCGCGCTTCGTGACGGACGCCCTGCGCCGGTCGCCCGAGGCCGTCCGCTGGCTCGCCGAGGACGCCGACCTCGCGCCGCGTCCGGCGGCGCGCCTGGCCGCCGAGGTCGAGGCCGTGCGGGCCCGCGCCACGAACGCCGAGGCTGCCGTGCTCACGGTCCGGGCGATCCGTCGTCGCGAGCTCGCCCGCACGGCGTCGGCCGAGCTGCTGCAGATCGCGGACCCGGTGGTCGCTGCCGAGGCCATCTCCGACGTCACGGACGTGACGCTGGACGGCGCGCTGGCGATCTCGGAGGCCGCCGTGCGCGCGGAGCTCGAGCTCGACGAGGCCCCGGCGCGGATGCTCGTCGTGGCGATGGGACGCCTGGGCGGCCGCGAGGCGGGTTACGGCTCCGACGCCGACGTCATGTTCGTGCACGAGCCCACCGAAGGAGCGGAGGCCGAGGCCGCGCAGCGCTATGCGCTCGCGGTCGCGACCCGCCTGCGCGCCTCGCTGGGCGCCGTCGGAGCCGAGCCTCCGCTGCAGGTCGACGCCGACCTGCGCCCCGAGGGCCGCGCGGGGCCGCTCGTGCGCTCGCTGGACTCCTACGCGGAGTACTACGCGCGGTGGGCCGCCGTGTGGGAGAGCCAGGCGCTGCTGCGTGCGCGTCCCGTCGCGGGCGACGACGACCTCGCGCGGCGGTTCGTGGCGCTCGTCGACCCGGTGCGCTACCCGGCGGGCCTGGCGCAGGGCGACGTCCGGGAAATCCGGCGCATCAAGGCGCGGGTCGAGAGCGAACGCCTGCCGCGCGCCACGGACCCCGCCCGTCACGTCAAGCTGGGTCGCGGCGGGCTGGCGGACGTCGAGTGGACCGTCCAGCTGCTCCAGCTCCAGCACGCCCACGAGGTACCCGAGCTGCGCACGACGTCGACCCTCGGCGCGCTCGACGCCCTGACGTCGGCAGACCTGGTGACCGCCGACGACGCGCAGGTCCTGCGCGAGGCGTGGTTGCTCTGCTCCGGGATCCGCAACGCGCTCGTGCTGTGGACCGGACGCGTGGGCGGCCCTGCGGGCGACGTGCTGCCGGCCTCGCGCATCGACCTGGCCGGCGTGGCCCGGATCCTCGGCTACCCGACGGAGCGCACGACCGAGTTCGAGGAGGACTACCTGCGCTCGTGCCGGCGTGCCCGCCAGGTGGTCGAGCGCGTCTTCTACGAGTCCTGAGGCGAGCCGTCGCCCGTGTCGCCGTCGCGAGCCGCGCGCACGGCGGTCTTCTTGGCCTCGTCGCCGCGCATCTCGTCGTCGCGCAGGAGTGCCGAGTCGATCAGCTCGTGCCGGCGCAGGTACGTCGTCGCGATCGCCTGGATGGTGGCCGCCACGGGCAGACCCAGGAAGGCGCCCAGGGGACCGAACACCGCTCCGAAGCCGATCACCACGATGAACGCGACGGCGGGGTTCATGGCCAGGGCGCGCTCGGAGATCTTGGGCGAGAACCAGTAGTTCTCCACCTGCTGGTACAGCACGATGAACACGAGTACGGCGATCGCCTTGACGGTGCTCTCCGACAGCGTCAGGAGGATCGGCAGGGCGCCACCGATGTACGTGCCGATGGTCGGCACGAACTGGGAGACGATGCCGGTGAACAGGGCGAGCGGCAGCGCGTACGGGACCTGGATGATCGTGAAGAACACGAACGTGGACGCGGCGGACAGGCCGGCGAGGACCACCCGGGAGTTGATGAAGTCGGAGACCTTGGTCTGGGTGACCTCCCAGAGCTCGAGCACGACCGCCTGGTTCTTCGGCGCGAGCCATCCGCAGATCGACGCCCGGAACCGGGGGCCGGCCGCCGTCAGGTAGTACAGGACCAGGCCGATCATCGCGGCGGAGAAGATAAAGCCCAGCACGCTCGAGCCGAGGTCGAGCACCCGTGACGTGACGTCGGTGCCCCACTCTTGCACGATCTGGTTGACCAGCTCGGACTCCTCGGGCAGCTCGGTCTTGAACCGCTCGAGCGCGAACTCACGCAGGCTCTCGTAGATGTCCGGGGCGGACCGTACGAGGTCCATCGCCTGGTCGACGAACAGCTTCCCGAACATCGCGAACATGCCGGCGACCGCCAGGAGCGACGTGAACATCACCGCGCCCGTGGCGGCGCCCCGCTTCCACCCGTGCTGCACGAGCCACCGCACCATCGGCTCGATCGTCAACGAGATGAACAGCGCGATCACCAGGTTCGTGATGAGCCCGGTGAGCAGGCCCATGGTGCGCCAGATGAAGATCGTCGCCACGACGACCGTCGCGGTCATGACGAGCGCGCGCCACAGCCAGCGCGGGGGATGGACCGAGTAGTGCGGGTGAGGCGTGAGGCTGCTCATGACCGGTCCTTCGAGGGGAGTGACGTGCCGGTGCTGAAAGTACCGCACGTGCCACGCGCCGGCTCGCACGGCGCGGGCGTCGGGACCGCCGTGTCCGTAGACCCCGAGCACGCCGGCCGATAGCGTCGACGCAGGCGCGCAGAGGAGACCCGCAGATGAGCACACCGGTGATCGAGACCGTCCAGCTGGTCAAGACTTTCGGCGAGACCCGGGCGCTCGACGGGCTGGACCTGACCGTCGCGCCCGGGGAGGTGCACGGGTTCCTGGGCCCCAACGGCGCGGGCAAGTCCACCACCATGCGCATGCTGCTCGGCCTGCTCCGCGCCGACGCCGGCCAGGCCCGCCTGTTCGGTGGTGACCCGTGGGCTGACGCCGTGGCGCTGCACCGGCGGCTCGCCTACGTCCCGGGCGACGTCGAGCTGTGGCCGACGCTCACCGGTGGTGAGGCGATCGACCTGTTCGCCCGGCTGCGCGGCAGCCTCGACCGGCGCCGGCGGGACGAGCTGTGCGAGCGCTTCGACCTCGATCCGACCAAGAAGGCGCGCACCTACTCCAAGGGCAACCGCCAGAAGGTGGCCCTCGTCGCGGCGCTCGCCTCCGACGTCGAGCTCCTGCTCCTCGACGAGCCGACGGCCGGGCTGGACCCCCTCATGGAGGTCGCCTTCCAGGACGCGATCCGGGACACGACGCAGCGCGGCGTCACCGTGCTGCTCTCGAGCCACCTGCTGGGGCAGGTCGAGGCTCTGGCGGACCGCGTCTCGATCGTCCGCGCCGGGCGGGTGGTGGAGTCCGGCACGCTGCGCGACCTGCGCCACATGACGCGGACGACGATCGACGTCGAGACGGAGCACCCGTCGGGGGCGCTGGCCGACCACCCGGCTGTGCACGACCTGCGCCGGGAGGAAGAGCGCACGACGTTCGAGGTCGACGGCGAGCACGTGGGCGAGGTCATGCGCATCCTCGCGGGCCTCGACATCCGCACGATCGTGGCGCACCCGCCGACGCTCGAGCAGCTGCTGATGCGCTTCTACGGCGACGGCGCGGAGACGCGGAGCACCCGATGACGGTCGTCGCGAGCCCGACGACGGGCCGGGCCACCCGGGCGCTCGCGGGCACGGGCACCCTGCTCGCGTTCCAGGCCCGCCGCGACCGGGTCAAGCTCCCGGTCTGGGTCGGCGGCCTCGGGCTGTTCGTCGCCTACGTGTCTACGGCCGTCCCGCAGATCGCTCCGCAGGAGTCGGACTTGGAGACCACCGCGGTGCTGTTCCGGCTGCCGGTCGGTCGCATGCTCACGGGACCGGCCTACGGCCTCGAGGCCCCGACGTACGAGCGGTTCTTCGCGAGCGGCTACGGCCTGTACTTCGGGATCATCGCGGCGCTGATGAACATCATGCTCGTCGTGCGCCACACCCGGCTGGAGGAGCAGACCGGCCGGTCCGAGCTGGTGCGGGCTGGCGCCGTGGGGCGCTATGCCGGGCTGACGGCGACGCTGCTCCTGGCCGTCGTGACGAACGTGCTCGCCGCCCTGGTCGTCTCCGGGGCCGCGGTGGCGAGCGGATACCTGGCGGCAGGTGCCTGGCTGTTCGGTGCGGGCGTCGGGGCAGGCGGCCTGACCTTCGCGGGCATCGCCGCCGTCGCCGCCCAGGTGAGCACGAGCGCGCGGGCGGCGGCGGGCCTCTCCGGGGCCGTCCTCGGTGCTGCTTTTCTCGTGCGCGCGGGCGGTGACACCCCACGCGAGGGCGGCACTGCGCTGTCTTGGTTCTCGCCGCTGGCCTGGGCACAGCAGACGGCGCCGTTCGTGCTGGACCGTTGGTGGCCGCTGGCGATCCCGTGCGCGGTCGCCGCGGTCCTCGTGGCTCTCGCCTACGTCCTGCAGGCGCGCCGCGACCACGGCGCGGGCGTGCTCGGCGAGCGCCGTGGCCGGGCTGAGGCCGCGTGGTGGCTTGGGACGCCGCTGGGCCTGGCGTTCCGGCTGCAGCGCGGGAATCTCCTGGGCTGGGGCGCCGGCCTGGTGCTCGCCGGTGTGGTGGACGGCGCGTTCGCGCAGGCGATGATCGACGCGGGCGACAGCCTGCCCGAGGCCTTCCGCGACGTGCTGGGTGCCGACGCGGTGCTCGACGGCTACCTGGCCTTCATCGCGCTCTTCGTCGGATACCTTGCGGCCGCCTACGGCGTCAGCGCGGTGTTGCTCGTCCGGACCGAGGAGCTGCGTGGACGCGCGGACACGGTCCTGGCGACGCCGACCAGCAGGCAGGCGTGGTTCGGCGCGCACGTCGTGGTGGCGGTCCTCGGCGTGGTTGTCCTGCTGCTGCTGGCCGGGGCGGCTGCGGGGCTGGCGGCGGCGGCCGTGACCGGGCAGGCGGCGCTCGTCGGCACCATGGTCGCCGCGCACCTCAACCTCGTACCCGGCGTCCTCGTCGTCGTCGCCCTCGCGGTGGCGCTCGCCGGCGTGGCGCCACGACTGGTCGCACCCGTCGCGTGGAGCGCGGTGGGCGTGGTCGTGTTCGTGGGGAACTTCGGGTCGCTGCTCGAGCTGCCCGAGGCGCTGGTGGCGCTCTCCCCGCTGAGCCATCTCGCCCAGCTGCCGGTCGAGTCCTTCGCGCTCGTGCCCGCGCTCGTGCTCCTGTTGCTCGCGGCGGGCGGGATCGCCGTCGGGCTCTGGGGCGTGCGGCGGCGGGAGATCAACCGGTAGTCCCGTGGGAGGCTCGGGGCATGACGACCTCTGAGGTGCCGCTCAGCGGCGGCAACGCCAGCGCCAGCGTGGTGCGGGCAGGGGACACGGTCCGCAAGCCCTGGCAGCCCGCCACCCCTGCCGTGCACGCGTACATGGCGACGGTCCGTGCAGCGGGCGTCGACGTCCCGCAGACGCACGGTCAGGACGAGCGGGGCAGGCAGGTGCTCGAGCACGTCCCCGGCACGCTGGCGCTCGAGCGACCGCTGACCGCGCTCGAGGACCTCGCCCGCGTGGGGCGCCTCGTGCGTGCGATCCACGACGCGAGCCCCGGCCTCGCCGACGCCCCGCCGTGGCCCGAGCCGATGCTGCTGCCGGCGCCCGCACCCGACCTGATCTGCCACAACGACCTCGCGCCGTGGAACCTCGTCGTCGGCGCCCGGTGGGTCTTCATCGACTGGGACGGAGCAGGGCCGAGCTCCCGGCTGTGGGACCTCGCGTACACGGCGCAGTCGTTCACGCTCGCGGCCGACGAGGACGTCGCGGTGAGCGCTCGACGTCTGCGAGCCCTCGTGGACGGCTACGGGGCGGATCCCGAGCTGCGCGCGGCCCTCCCGACCGCGATGGCTGACCGCACCGCGGCGATGCACGCCCTCCTGCGGGACTCGCACGCGTCCGGCCGCGAGCCCTGGGGCTCCATGTACGCGGAGGGCCACGGGGAGCACTGGAGCGTAGCCGCGTCGTACGTACGCGCACACGAGGGCGTGTGGCGCACGGCGCTCCTGTGCTGAGGTGCGGTTGCACCACGGCGTGAGGGGACGACAGAGCCCGCACGCCCCGCCGGTGCTGGCGGAGCGTGCGGGCTGGTGCGTCGCCTATGGCGGGGCGGCGCTACGTCGTCGTGCGAGTCGACTCACACGTCGTAGTAGAGCTCGAACTCGTGCGGGTGCGGACGCAGGCGGATCGGGTCCACCTCCTTGGTGCGCTTGTACTCGATCCACGTCTCGATCAGGTCCGGCGTGAAGACGTCGCCCTGGGTGAGGAACTCGTAGTCGGCCTCGAGCGCGTCGAGGACCTCGGGCAGCGAGCCAGGGACCTGCTGGATCTGTGCGTGCTCCTCGGGGGGCAGCTCGTACAGGTCCTTGTCGATGGGCTCGGGCGGCTCGATCCGGTTCTTGATCCCGTCGATGCCCGCGAGCAGCTGCGCCGCGAACGCGAGGTACGGGTTGGCCGACGGGTCCGGGACGCGGAACTCCACGCGCTTGGCCTTCGGGTTCGACCCGGTGATCGGGATGCGGATGCACGCCGAGCGGTTGCGGGCCGAGTACACCAGGTTGACGGGCGCCTCGTAGCCGGGCACCAGGCGGTGGTAGGAGTTCACCGACGGGTTGGTGAACGCGAGCAGCGCCGGCGCGTGCTTGAGCAGACCGCCGATGTACCAGCGCGCGAGGTCGGACAGGCCGCCGTAACCGGACTCGTCGTAGAAGAGCGGCTTGCCGTCCTTCCACAGGGACTGGTGCGAGTGCATGCCCGAGCCGTTGTCACCGAAGAGCGGCTTTGGCATGAACGTGACGGACTTGTTGGCCTCCCACGCGACGTTCTTGATGACGTACTTGAACTTCATCAGGTCGTCCGCGGCGGCCGTGAGGGTGTTGAACCGGTAGTTGATCTCCTGCTGGCCGGCCGTGCCCACCTCGTGGTGTGCGCGCTCGACGTCGAGGCCGACCTCACCGAGGACCGCGCACATCTCGTCGCGCAGGTCCGCCATCTGGTCGTTGGGGGAGACGGGGAAGTACCCGCCCTTGTAGCGCGTCTTGTACCCGAGGTTGCCGCCCTCCTCCTCGCGGCCGGTGTTCCACGCGGCCTCCTTGGAGTCCAGGTGGTAGAAGCTCGAGTGCGGCGAGGTGGCGAAGCGCACGTCGTCGAAGATGTAGAACTCCGCCTCGGGGGCGAAGAAGGCGGTGTCCGCGATCCCCGTGCTGCGCAGGTACGCCTCCGCCTTGGCGGCGATGTTGCGGGGGTCGCGCGAGTACGCCTCGTCGGTGAACGGGTCCACGATCGAGAAGTTCACGATCAGCGTCTTGCGCTTGCGGAACGGGTCCAGGTACGCGGTCGTGACGTCCGGGACGAGCTTCATGTCGGACTCGTGGATCGCCTGGAAGCCACGGATGGACGAGCCGTCGAACATCATCCCGTCGGTGAAGGCCGACTCCTCGAACTGCGAGATGGGGATGTTGAAGTGCTGCATCACTCCCGGCAGGTCGCAGAAACGTACGTCGACGAACTCGACGCCCTCGTTCTGCGTGAAGGCGATGGCCTCCTCGGCGTTCTTGAACATCCGTTGCTCCTTGGTAGGTGTTGCCCTCAACCCGGGCGCTAGCCACGCTAGGGGGCGGGGGTTTCTCGACCGTATACCTCGTGTTTCGAGAGTGTTACGGAACCCCCCGCGCATGTGACATGTGGTCGCACGGCCCTGGTCCGCTCGGCTCCGGACGCGTCCTAGGCTTGTCCCGTGGCACTGCGCAGAGATCTCGGAAGCTGGCTCGACGGCGGGAAACGCCCTGGTCCCGGCAGGCTCGGCCTGCCCGCGGCGGGGCCCGGCTCGTTGGCGCCCCTCGGGCGGCGCGTGGTCGGGATCCTGATCGACTGGTTCGCGTCGCTCGGCGCGTCGTACGCGCTGTTTGACGGCGACCAGTGGGCGACGCTCGCGATCTTCGGCCTCGAGAACCTGCTGCTCGTCGGCACGCTCGGGTACACGCTCGGGCACCGGGTCGCGGGCCTGCGCGTCGTCCGCGCGGACGGGCGCACCTACGTCGGTCTGCTGAGCGGGTTCGTGCGCGCGCTGCTGCTCTGCCTCGTCATCCCGCCGGTCGTGTGGGACTCCGACGGCCGGGGCCTGCACGACAAGGGCGCGGGCACGATCATCGTGCGACGCTGAGCCCAGCCGCTGAGCGCTACCGCGCGCGGCGTCGTGCGGTGCGTCGCTCAGCGGCCGCCGCGCATGCCCTTGCGGTCCGGACGCGCGCGCATGGGGTCGACGCCCTTGGGGATCGGCAGGCGTGCGCCGCCCAGCGCCGTCAGACGCTTGAGGACGACGGCGACCTCGTGCTTGTTGAGCACCGGCTTGAGCTTGCGCACCGTCTTGACCAGCTTGGTGAGCGGCACCTGGCCAGTGGCGTTGCCGACCTGGATGACGTGGATCGGGACGTCGGGCAGCACCCGGGCGGTCCGCTTGCGCTCGGCCTCGGCAAGCCGGGTCACGACGGGACCGGTGCCCTCAGTGATGAGGACGACGCCGGGGCGGCCGACGCCGCGGAAGACGGGCGTGCGGCTGCGTGCGTCCATCGCGACGGGGTTCTCGTCGAACGACCAGCCGCGGCGGATCGTGCCGAGCGCGGCCATGGAGGCTCCGGGCTCACCCTCGATGCGGGCGTAGGCGGCGCGCTCGGCGCGGCGCGCCAGCACGAACATCGCCGCGAGGGCGGCCGTCGGCAGGCCGAGGATCAGCATGTAGACCCACGGACCCCACGCGAGGCCGATCACCAGGGCGATGGCGAGGACGCCGAAGAACGTCGCCAGGACCCACCAGGTGACCGCAGGGTCCTGCTGACGGGTCATCTTGTAGGCGTCGAACACCTGGTGATACCACCGGCGCTTCTTGACCTTCTTCACCTTGGCGGGACGGTCGTCGCTCATACCGGTGCTCTTGTCGTTCTTGCGGGCCATGACAGATGAGTCTAGTGCCGGACGGAGCGCCCTGAGTCCAGCACGCGTCAGCGCGGCTGCAGCAGCGCGGAGGCCTCCTGGCGGGAGGTGGTCGGCTCGCCGAGGTGGGCGAGCGCGGCGGGGATCTCCTGGCCGCGGCGCAGCATGGCCTGGCCCCAGAGCCGGCCGGCGCGGTAGGACGAACGCACGAGGGGGCCCGACATGACGCCGAGGAACCCGATCTCCGTGGCGGCGTCGGACAGCTCGACGAACTCCTCGGGGCGCACCCAGCGCTCGACCGGGTGGTGGCGCACCGAGGGGCGCAGGTACTGCGTGATGGTGATCAGGTCGCACCCGGCCTCGTGCAGGTCGACGAGGGCGTCGCGGGCCTCCTCCATGGTCTCGCCCATGCCGAGGATGAGGTTCGACTTGGTGACCAGCCCGGCCTCGCGCGCCTGGGTGATCACGGACAGGGAGCGCTCGAAGCGGAAGCCGGGACGGATCTGCTTGAAGATCCGGGGGACGGTCTCAAGGTTGTGCGCGAGCACCTCGGGGCGCGAGGAGAACACCTCGTCGAGGAGCTCGGGGATCGCGTTGAAGTCCGGGATCAGCAGCTCGACACCGGTCCCGGGGTTGAGCGCGTGGATCTGCCGGACCGTCTCCGCGTACAGCCAGGCGCCGCCGTCGGCGAGGTCGTCGCGCGCGACGCCGGTGATCGTCGAGTACTTGAGACCCATCGCCTGGACCGACTCGGCCACGCGGCGCGGCTCGTCGGCGTCGAAGTCCGCCGGCTTGCCCGTGTCGATCTGGCAGAAGTCGCACCGACGCGTGCACTGGTCGCCGCCGATGAGGAACGTCGCCTCGCGGTCCTCCCAGCACTCGAAGATGTTGGGGCAGCCGGCTTCCTCGCACACCGTGTGCAGGCCGCCGGTCTTCACGAGGCCCTTGAGCTCGGTGTACTCCGGGCCCATGGTCGCCCGGGTCTTGATCCACTCGGGCTTCTTCTCGATCGGGACCGCGGCGTTGCGGGCCTCGACCCGGAGCATCCGGCGTCCTTCAGGTGCGATCGTCACGTGCGGCGTTCCCCTCGTCGGTGTGGGTCCAGCCTATGCCCGGACCGCGGCGGGCGACGCACCGGAGGCCGCCGCGAGATGTGGCGTGAGCGACGTCCGCAGGTGCGCGGCGAAGGCGTCGACGACGTCGGTGGGCCCGACGTGCCGGCCCAGCAGGCTCGTGAGGCTGGTGGCGACGGTCCCCGGCAGCCCGCACGGCACGATGCGCGTGAACGCGCCCGTGTCGCAGCTGGCGTTCAGGGCGACGCCGTGCATGGTCACGCCCTTCGCGACGCGGCAGCCGATCGCTGCGAGCTTGGCGTCGGGAGGCCCCGGGAGCCAGACGCCGCTGCGCCCCTCGACGCGCTCCCCGGCGATGCCGAGGTCCGCGCACAGGCCGAGCACGGCGTCCTCGAGGGCGCGCACGTAGGCGACGACGTCGACCGGCTCGCGCAGGCGGACGATCGGGTAGGCGACCAGCTGTCCGGGTCCGTGCCAGGTGATCTTGCCGCCGCGGTCGACGTCGACCACCGGCGTGCCGTCGACGGGTCGGTCTGCGCGGTTGGTGCGCCGACCCGCGGTGTAGACGGGGGCGTGCTCGAGCAGGAGGACGGTGTCGGGCCGTTCGCCCGCGAGCACCTCGGCGTGGATCTGGCGCTGCAGCTCCCACGTCTGTTCGTAGTCGCACAGCCGCGTCCCGAGGTCGAGGGTGATCAGCTCCATGGCGTCAGGCTATCCGGCCCGGCACAATGGCCCGCATGACGCATCGCATCGCACTGGTCGGGTACGGCAGCGCCGGGCGGGGGATCCACGCTCGGCTGATCCGCGAGGCCGGGCTGACGGTGTCCGCCGTCGTGGTGCGCGACCCCGGTCGCAGCGACCAGGCGCGAGAGGACTGGCCAGGTGCCGCCCTGCACGCGACCCTCGAGGAGCTGCTGGCCGCCGGTGGGTACGACGTCGTGGTCCTCGCCTCGCCGTCCGGGCTGCACGAGGAGCAGGTGACAGCGGTGCTCGAGGCCGGCATCCCGTGCGTCGTGGACAAGCCGGCCGCGACCGACGCCGCCGGCGTTGCGCGGCTGCTCGACGTCGGGCGACGGACCGGGACGCCGTGGACCGTTTTCCACAACCGGCGGCTCGACCCTGAGCAGCTGACGCTGCGCGCGCTGCTCGCCGACGGTGCGCTGGGCACGGTGCACCGGTTCGAGCGGCGCTGGGAGCGCTGGCGCCCGCAGCCGCGGGACCGCTGGAAGGAGAACGACCCGGTGGGTGGCGGCCTGCTGCTCGACCTCGGCACCCACCTCGTCGACAGCGCGGTGCAGTGCTTCGGCCCCGTCGAGAGCGTGTACGCAGAGCTGCGTGCCCTGACGACGCCGACCGAGGACGACGTGTTCCTGTCGCTGGTCCACGTCGGCGGGCAGGTCGTCTCGCACCTGCAGGCGGGGTCGCTGACCGGGGCGCCCGGCCCACGCACTCGGGTGCTCGGGGACCGGGGGGCGTACCTCGTCACGAGCTTCGAGGGCGAGGCCTCGCCGTTGAGCACGCTCGACGACGCCGCGCCGGAGGGGTGCGAGGGCTGGCTCGTGCGGGGCGACGAGCGGGAGGCGGTGCCCCGCGCCAGCGGCGGTCACGCCGACTTCTACCGCGCGGTCTCGGCCTGGCTCGCGGGTGGCGCCCCGCCGGTCGACCCGGCGGACGCGCTGCACGTCGCCCGGGTACTGGACGCAGCCCGGGTCAGCGCGCGGACCGGCGCACGCGTGCCTGTGGACAACAGGTAGGACCGCGCTGGCGGGGTGTTCGATGAACGCATGGACGATGCCCTGCCCGTGCTCGAGGACGACACCTTTCGCCGGGTGCCGCCGCCGCGGGTGCGCCAGGCGCTCGAAGACGCAGGCCTGAGCCTCGCTGGACCCGGCCCGACCCCGGGTTGGGCCGTCCGCGCGGCGACGGGTGCCGAGCGCTTGGTCTCCCTCGCGGTGGGGACGGTCCCGGGGCGCCGGTCCGTCGTGGCGGACGCTGCCGGCTGCCTGCACCCGGTGCTCGACGTGCTGCCGGCGGGCGACGACGAGGTCCTGGTCCACCCGCCGCTCGCGGGGCGGCGCCTGCGGACGTTCCCGGTGCTGGGTGTAGGGATCGTCGCGGCGGCGCTCGTGGCGGCTGCCCGGGCGACGACGGCGCTGCACGAGGCCGGTCTCGGCCTGGGCGTCTGGGAGCTGGGTGACGTCGTGCAGACGGCGGAGGGCGACCTGGTCGTCTGGGTGCCGTCGCCCGTCGCGCTGGGTGGGGCAGCCCAGGATGACGTGCGTGCCCTCGTCGGTGGGGCTCGAGAGCTCCTGGCGCGGGCGCCCGACGGCGACCCGGCCGCTGCCGCGTTGTGGGCCGCGCTCGACGGCCTCGCGCCCCGGGTGCCCGAGGAGCTCGTGCACGCGTGCCTGCGGGTGAGCGGGCCGCCGGGCATCGTCGAGGGTGAGCCGCTGAGGCCCGCGCGTCGTGCTGCGCGGCGGAGCGATCTCGCTGCGCTGCGGCGCGACCACGTGCGCCGTCCGCGGCGGGTCGTCGTGGGCGTGGTCGCAGCCGGGTTGCTCGTGGGGACGTTGGGCGGGGCCGTGGTCGGCCGCGCCCTGCGAGAAGGGCCCGTGGCGTCGGCGGCGGATCGGGCGACGCCCCCGGGTGCTGGTGCCGACGCGGCGAGCGTGCGAGGAACGGCCGGGCCCGGCGACCCGGCATCGGCGGCGCAGACGCTCACCGCCCGGCGCGTGGCGTTGCTCGCGCAGGCCGATGAGGCCGGCGACCAGGGCTTGCCGGACGGCACCGTCCGCGCCGCGCTGCAGGCGGGGCTGGACGAGGTGCACGCGCCGGGGAGCGAGCTCGCGGCGGCGGACGCGGCGCTGCTCGCCGACCTGCTCGACGGTGCCGCTGACGTCGAGCACGTCGCCGCCCAGGCGCGCAGCGCCCGGATCACCGTCGCGGGGGAGGAGCCGGTGGTCGAGGTCGTCTACGCCATGGCCGCCAGGGACGGGAGCCTGCACGAGCGCGTCGCACTGCTCCGGCTCTCGGACGAGGGCGGAGCCTGGCGGGTCGCGGGCGTCGTGGCGCGCGAGTGACGGTGGACGCGAACGGGGCCCGCACACCGGGTGGTGTGCGGGCCCCGTGGGTGCGAGCCGGTCAGGTCAGAGACCGACCTCGGACTCGAACGCACCTTCCTCGATGCGGTTCTTGATCGCCGTCAGGTAGCGCGAGGCGTCGGCCCCGTCCACCAGGCGGTGGTCGTACGACAGCGAGAGGTAGCAGATCGAGCGGATCGCGATGACTTCCTCGCCGTCGGCGTCCTTGATCACGGCGGGGCGCTTCACGATCGTGCCCGTGCCGAGGATCGCGGAGGTGCCGCCCGGCACGATCGGCGTGTCGATGAGCGCGCCGCCCGAGCCGGTGTTCGTGATGGTGAACGTGGCGCCACCGAGCTCGTCGGGGGTGACCTTGTTGTCGCGCGTGCGCGTCGCGAGGTCGGCGATCTTCCGGGCGATGCCGCCGAGGTTCAGGTCGCCCGCGTCGCGGATGACCGGCACCAGGAGGCCGCGCGGGGTGTCGACGGCGATGCCGACGTTCTCCTGCGCGTGGTAGGTGATCGTGTCGCCCTCGAGCACCCCGTTGACCTTGGGGTACGCCTTGAGCGCCTCGACGGCCGCCAGCGTGAAGAACGGCAGGAACGTCAGGTTCGCACCCTCACGGGCGCGGAACTGCTCCTTGGCCTTGGCGCGCAGGCGCGCGACCTTGGTGACGTCGACCTCGACCACGGTGGTCAGCTGGGCCTGGGAGTGCAGCGCCTCGACCATGCGCTCGGCGATGATCTTGCGCAGACGGCTGGCCTTCTCGGTCGTCCCGCGCAGCGGCGAGACCTCCGGGACGGCGGCCGCAGCACGGCGTGCCTTCGACGGCTCGCCCTCGCTCGCGGCCGGTGCCGACGGCTTCTCGGCGGCAGCCTTCTCCGCAGCCGCCTTCTCCGCGGCCGCGAGGACGTCCTCCTTGCGGATGCGGCCGCCCACGCCGGTGCCCTCGAGGGTCGCGGTGTCCACGCCCTTCTCGGCAGCGAGCTTGCGGACCAGGGGGGTCAGGTACGACGTGCCGGAGCTCGCCGACGCGGGCGCCGACGAGGAGGCCTCGGCCGAGGACTGCACGGTCGTGTCCTTCGCCTCGGCAGGCTTCGTGGACTCGGCCGCGGGCTCGGGGTTCTGCGGCTCCGGCTGCGCGACCGGGGTCTCCTGCTTGGCGGGCTCCTGCGCAGGCTCGGGCTCGGGCTTCTTCTCCTGCGCCGGGGCGGCGCCAGAGCCGACGACGGCGAGCGCGGTGCCGACCTCGACGGTCTCGTCCTCCTGGACGAGGATCTCCTGCAGCGTTCCCGCCACCGGGGACGGGATCTCGGTGTCGACCTTGTCCGTGGAGACCTCGAGCAGCGGCTCGTCGACCTCGACGGTGTCGCCGACCTGCTTGAGCCAGCGGGTGACGGTGCCCTCGGTGACCGACTCGCCGAGAGCCGGCATGACGACCTGCTCGCCGCCGCCGGACGAGCCGCCCTCCTGGGGGGCCGGAGCGTCGGTCGCCTCCGACGCCGTCGTGTCGGTCTGCTGCTCGGCCGCGGGCTCCTCGGCGGGCGCCTGCTCGGCGGGCTGCTCGGCCTCGGCCTGCGGGGCCTCGGCGGGAGTCTCGTCCTGCGAGCCTCCCTGGTCGCCCGAGCCGGAACCGTCGCCGATCACAGCGAGCTCGGCGCCGACCTCGACGGTCTCGTCCTCCTCGACGAGGATCTTCTCCAGCGTGCCGGCGAACGGCGACGGGATCTCGGTGTCGACCTTGTCGGTCGAGACCTCGAGCAAGGGCTCGTCGAGCTCCACGGAGTCACCGACCTGCTTGAGCCAGCGGGTGACGGTTCCCTCGGTGACGGATTCGCCCAGGGCGGGCATCTTTACGGAGTCAGACATGACTTCTCCTTCGACTCGTCCGGGCGATCAGTTGTGGGCGTGGAGCGGCTTGCCGGCGAGCGCGAGGTGCGCCTCCCCGAGAGCCTCGTTCTGGGTGGGGTGGGCGTGCACGAGCGCCGCGACGTCCTCCGGGTAGGCCTCCCAATTGACGATCAGCTGGCCCTCGCCGATGAGCTCGCCCACGCGGTCGCCGATCATGTGGACGCCGATCACGGGGCCGTCCTTCTGGCGGACCAGCTTGATGAAGCCCTGGGTCGCGAGGATCTGGCTCTTGCCGTTGCCGCCCAGGTTGTACTCGAGGGTCTCGACAGCGTCCTCGCCGTGGATCTCCTTGGCCTTGGCCTCGGTGAGACCGACGGACGCGACCTCGGGGTGGCTGTAGGTGACGCGCGGGATGCCGGACTCGATGATCGGCGCGGGGTTGAGCCCGGCGATCTGCTCGGCCACGAAGATGCCCTGCGCGAACCCGCGGTGGGCCAGCTGCAGGCCGGGGACGATGTCACCCGCGGCGTAGATGTTTCCCACGCCGGTGTGCAGCTTCTCGTCGACGATCACGAAGCCGCGGTCGAGCGTGATGCCCTGCTCCTCGTAACCGAGGTCCGCGGTGCGGGGGCCGCGCCCGACGGCGACGAGCAGGAGCTCGGCGTCGAAGGTCTTGCCGGACTCGAGCGTGACGTGCACGCCGTTGTCGTCCTGGGAGACTCCGGAGAAGCGGTCGCCGAGCGTGAAGCCGATCCCGCGCTTGCGGAAGGTGCGCTCGAGCGCCTTGGACAGCGCCTCGTCCTCGGCGGGCACCAGGTGGGGCAGGCCTTCGACGATCGTGACGTCGGCGCCGAACGACTTCCACACGGACGCGAACTCGACGCCGATCACGCCGCCGCCGAGCACCACCACGGACTTCGGCACGAAGTCGAGGGTGAGGGCCTGGTCGGACGTGAGGACGCGGCCGCCGATCTCGAGGCCGGGCAGGGACCGGGCGTACGAGCCGGTCGCCAGGACGATGTTCTTGCCCTTGAGCCGCTGGCCGCCGACCTCGATGGTGTCGGTGCCCACGAGCCGGCCGTGGCCCTCGACGAAGGTGATCTGGCGCGACTTCACGAGGCCCTGGAGGCCCTTGTACAGGCGGGAGATGACACCGTCCTTGTACGCGTTGACGCCGCTCATGTCGATGCCCTTGAGCTCGGTGTGCACCCCGAGCTTCTCGCCCTCACGGGCGTTGTCGGCGAGCTCCGCGGCGTGCAGGAGTGCCTTCGTCGGGATGCAGCCGTTGTGCAGGCACGTGCCGCCGAGCTTGCCCGACTCGACGATCGCCACGGTGAGGCCGAGCTGGGCGGCGCGCAGTGCGGTGGCGTAACCGCCGCTGCCTCCACCCAGGACGACGATGTCGAATTCTGTGCCGGTGGTGTCGGCCACGTGCAGCTCCTTAGGTGCATTCGGATAGAAGGCGCGCTGGGAAGAACGCTCTTCCCATCTTGTCATCTCTTCCGACCAAGGTCCCACCGGTCGCGCCCCGGCGCGTGTGTGAGCCTGCAGACACCCTAGGCTGGAGCGATGCGATGGTGGCGATCTCTCTTCGGGCGAGCAGGGGCTGAGGGCGGTGACGTGCCCGGGCGTCGCGCGACGCTCGAGCACCTGCAGGCCTTCGTGTCGTCCCGTGTGGGCGTCGAGGCATACGTCGAGCCTGCCAACCGCGACACCCCGCCCACGGTGCTGCTCGTGGCGACCACGGGTGAGTGGACCCGGCGCCCGGCGCCCGATGAGCGTTCCGCGTGGAAGGCCGCCGAGCAGCTCGGCATCCCGGTCTACAACGTCGAGTTCACGGGCTACCCGCAGCGGATGCGGGACTGGAACTCGCGGGCACGCGGGCGCCGCCTGACGAGCGAGGACCCGCAGGCCTGAACGACGACGACCCCCGCCCGTCGGGCGAGGGTCGTCGTCGGCGGTGCTCGAGGTCAGCCGCGCTGCTCGATCAGGGCCAGCAGGGTGCGGACGCCCACGCCCGTGCCGCCGACGCCGGTGTAGCCGTGGGCCGCGCCCTCGTTGAACGCGGGGCCGGCGATGTCCAGGTGCGCCCACGGCGTGGTGCCGACGAACTCCTGGAGGAAGAGCCCGGCGCTGAGCATGCCGCCCGCGCGCTCTCCGATGTTGGCGATGTCGGCGACCTTCGACTTCAGCCCCGCGCGCAACTCGGTCGGCAGGGGCATCGGCCAGAACTGCTCGCCGCTCGCCGCGGCGGCGGCGACGACCTCGTCGCGGACGTCGTCGGCGCCCATGACGGCGCTGACGCGGTCGCCGAGCGCGACGACCTGGGCGCCGGTGAGGGTGGCGATGTCGAGGACCACGTCGGGCTTCTCCTCGATCGCGCTCACGAGGCCGTCCGCGAGCACCAGGCGGCCCTCGGCGTCGGTGTTGAGCACCTCGACGGTCTTGCCGCCGCGGATCGTGATCACGTCCGAGGGACGCTGGGCGGTGCCGGACGGCATGTTCTCGGCCAGGCAAAGCCAGCCCGTCACGGCGACGGGCAGCTGCAGCCGGGCAGCGGCGAGCACGGTGCCCAGGACGGCGGCCGCACCGGCCATGTCGGACTTCATGGCTTCCATGCCCTTGGCGGGCTTGATCGAGATGCCGCCGGAGTCGAAGGTGATGCCCTTGCCCACGAGCGCGATCTTCGCCGCCGGGCGCGTGGGGGAGTACGAGACCTTCACCAGGCGCGGTCCGCGGGCCGAGCCCTTGCCGACGTTGACGAGCCCGCCGTAGCCGCCGGCCACGAGAGCCTTGTCGTCCAGCACGGTGACCTTGGCGCCGGTGCCCTTGGCCTCCGCCTTCGCCACGTCGGCGAACGCCTGCGGGAACAGGTCGTTGGGAGCAGCGTTGACGAGGTCCCGCACCAGGTGCACGGACCGGGCGACGATGCCCGCGCGCTCGGCGGCGCGCTTGGCCTGCGCCGTCCGGGCGAGGGGCGTGACGACCTCGAGCGACGACGTCAGCGTGCCCTTCTCGGCGCGGTACCGGCTGAAGGCGTACGCGCCCATCGCGGCACCCTCGGCCACGGCCGTGAGCTCCTCGAGCGAGGTCGCCGGGAGCGCGAGCGCGACGCGAGCCACGCCCGCGAGCTCACGGGTCGCGGCGCCGGCGGCGCGGCGGAGCACCTCGGCCGGGTACGTCTCGCGGGCGTCACCGAGGCCCGTCAGCGCCAGCACGGGGGCGTTGAGGTCGCCACCGGACGGCACGCGGCGTACCTCGTCGGCCGCGCCGGTCACGCCGAGGGCGGCGGCGTGTGCGCGCACGGTCGCCACGAGGCCGGCGGGCAGGTCGGACACGCTGACCACCTGGACCCCCTCGGCGCTCGAGGCCACGCCGACGACGAGCGCGTCCGCGGAGATCTTGGACAGGTCTTTACCGGAGAGAGTGAGTTCAGCCACGCCCTCGATGCTATCCCTTGTCCGGCGCGCCTGGCTCGGGGCGGGCTCCCGGGCAGGGCGGGTAGTCTTCGGGCGTGCTCCTCCCGCTCACCGTCACCGTCCTGCTGCTGTGCGCCGCGCTGCTGGCGTGGGCCGTGTGGTTCGCGGTCCGGGACCGTGCCGTGGTCCTGCGTCAGCTGTGGGGGGCGAGCGTCGTCGAGGCGGCGCTGCTGGTGCAGATCGCCGTCGCGGGCGTGCTCGCCGCGCAGGGCCGGCACGCGGCCGACGGCGTGACGTTCTGGGGCTATCAGGTCACGGCACTGATGATCCTGCCCTTCGCCGCGCTGTGGGCGTTCGCGGAGCGCACCCGGTGGAGCTCGGTGGTGCTCGCCGTGGCCGCCGCGACCGTGATGTTCCTCGAGTACCGGATGCTGCAGATCTGGGCCGTCGCATGAGCGCCACGGCGGGTGCGAGCGCCCCGGCACCGACGAGCCAGGGGTTCGGCCGCGTGCTCGTCCTGGTGTACGCGGTGTTCGCGGTCGCCGCGACCGCCCGCGCTGGCGTCCAGCTGATCCGCGACTGGCACGAGGCGCCGCTCGCCTATGCGCTGTCGGCGTTCGCTGCGGCCGTCTACGTCGTCGCGACCGTGTCCCTCGCGCGGCGGGGTCGCGGTTCGCGCACGGTGGCGTGGACCGCCGTCACCGTCGAGCTCGTCGGTGTCCTCGCCGTCGGCGCCTTCTCGTTCTTCCGCCCCGACCTGTTCCCCGAGGCGACCGTCTGGTCCCACCTGGGCGAGGGGTACGGCTACGTCCCCCTGGTGCTGCCCTTCGTGGGGCTGTGGTGGCTCCGTCACACCCGTCCCCAGCCCAGGAGCTGACCGTGTACCCGCTGCTCTTCGACCTCGTGTTCCGTCGCATGAACCCGGAGACGGCGCACCACGTCGCCTACGCCGCCATCCGCACGGCCGGGCGCCTGCCGCTCGTCCCCGAGGTCGCCGGACCGCTGCTGCGGGCCCGTGGGACGGTGCAGGCCTTCGGCCGGACGCTGCCCGGCCCGCTGGGGCTCGCCGGCGGCTTCGACAAGCACGCGCGTGCCGTGCGCGGTCTGACGATGCTGGGATTCGCGTTCGTCGAGATCGGCACCGTCACGGCGCAGCCGCAACCCGGCAACCCCGCGCCGCGGCTCTGGCGCGAGCTCGGGCTCCGCGGGCTGCGCAACCAGATGGGCTTCAACAACGCGGGCGCCGTCGCGACGGCTGACGAGCTGCGCCGCCTGCGCGCGACCCGCCGGGGCAGGGCCGCCGTGATCGGCGTGAACATCGGCAAGACGAAGGTCACCCCGCCCGAGGAGGCGGCGGCCGACTACGCGACGAGCGCGCGCCTGCTCGCGCCGTTCGCCGACTACCTCGTGGTCAACGTGTCCTCGCCCAACACCCCCGGGCTGCGCGACCTGCAGTCGGTGGACTCGCTGCGCCCTATCCTGCGCGCGGTGCGCGCGGCGGCCGACGCCGTCACGGAGGACCGGCGCGTCCCGCTGCTGGTGAAGATCGCCCCGGACCTCGCCGACGACGACGTCGACGCCGTCGCGGACCTCGCGCTCGAGCTGGGGCTCGACGGCGTCGCCGCCGTGAACACGACGATCGGCCACGACCTGGGCCCGGGCGGGCTCTCCGGCCCACCGCTGCTCGAGCGAGGCGTCGAGGTCGTCGCTCGCCTGCGGGCCCGGCTCGGCACGGGTCCGGTCATCCTGGGCTCGGGCGGCATCACGACGGCCGAGGACGCGCGTCGCTACCTCGACGCGGGTGCGACCCTCGTGCAGGGCTACACGGCGTTCATCTACGAGGGCCCGTTGTGGGCTTCGCGCCTCAACCGGGCTCTGACCGCCTGAGACCGGGCTCTCGCCGCACCGACGCCCGAAACCTCACCGGTCACTGACTCGCCCGGGCCAGGGCCCGTGGAGCTGAGCTCGACGGACCCCGGCCCGGGGGGGTGTCAGCGGCTGGTGGGCTGCTCGGCGGCGGTCTTGCCCGCGTCGCGCTCGACGACGTCACCGAGAACCTCGTCGATGCGCGTCATCAGCTCGGCCGGGATCTGCACCCCGGCGGCCTTGACGTTCTCCACGACCTGCTCGGGACGCGAGGCCCCGATGATCGCGCCGGCGACGTTCTCGTTCTGCAGCACCCAGGCGACGGCGAGCTGCGCCATGGACAGGCCGAGCTCGTCCGCGACCGGGCGCAGGCCCTGCACGCGCTCGAGGACCTCGTCACGCATGAACCGGCTGATCATCTTCGAGCCCGACGGGTCGGTCGCGCGCGAGCCGGCGGGCAGCTCGCCGCCCGGCGTGTACTTGCCGGTCAGGACGCCCTGCGCGATGGGCGACCACACGATCTGGCTGACGCCCAGCTCGGCCGACGTCGGCACGACCTCGGGCTCGATGACGCGCCACAGCATCGAGTACTGCGGCTGGCTCGAGACGAGCGAGATGCCGAGGTCGCTGGCGAGGGCGTGGCCGGCGCGGATCTGGTCGGCCGTCCACTCGCTGACGCCGATGTAGTGCGCCTTGCCCTGGTGCACGATGTCGGCGAACGCCTGCATCGTCTCCTCGAGCGGCGTGTGGTGGTCGTAGCGGTGCGCCTGGTAGACGTCCACGTAGTCCGTGCCGAGGCGGCGCAGCGAGCCGGCGATCGATTCCATGATGTGCTTGCGCGAGAGCCCGGTGTCGTTCGCGCCGCCGGGCCCGGTCGGCCAGTAGACCTTCGTCAGGATCTCGAGCGACTCGCGACGCTGCCCCTTGAGCGCGTCGCCGAGCACCTGCTCGGCCTTGGTGTTGGCGTAGACGTCGGCGGTGTCGAACGTGGTGATCCCCGCGTCGAGCGCGGCGTGCACGCACTGCGTGGCGACCTCGTTCTCGACCTGCGAGCCGTGCGTGAGCCAGTTGCCGTAGATGATTTCGGTGATCTTCAGGCCGGAGCGGCCCAGGTGTCGGTAGTTGACCATGACCGCAAATCTACGGTCGATGCGGCGCGCTCGCGCGCGGCCTGCCTCAGACGGGGTACTCGCCGTGCTTGACCTGGGGCTTGGGCAGGCGGGCGCGGCGGATCTGGAACGCCCGCATGACGGCGTACCAGCGCAGCGACTTGTCGATCTTCTCAGCACCGAACTTCGCGTGCAGGCGCTTCTTCAGCGAGCGCCACATCAGGAAGCCGTCGAGGATCGTGCCCAGCACGATGACGTACAGCAGCGACGTGACGACCACGGCGGCCTGCGTGGGGACGAACAGCACCAGCACCATGAAGATGACGGCGACGAACAGGAAGATCTCGCCGAGGTTGCGGCGCGCGTCCACGAAGTCGCGCACGTAGCGGCGCACCGGGCCCTTGTCGCGCGGGGGCAGGTGGCGCTCGTCGCCCGTCTGCAGGGCGCGGTACTGGGTCTCGCGCTCCTCGCGGATCTTCGCGCGCGCGACCTTCGCCGCGGCGCGGCGGTCACCGGGAACCAGCGGGACGCGGTTCGCCGCCTCCCGCTCCTTGCGCTTCGGGGTCGGCCCGGCCTTCTTCCCGCCGTGCTGGAGCTCGGGGGCGACAGCAGGGGCGGGGATCTCGTCGGCGCGGGACGTCTTCTTGGAGAACACGCTCCCAGGTTAGTCGACCGGCCCGGGTGACTCGGACCGCGGCCGGTACGCGACCCCGACGGCGGCCGCCCAGGCGGCGACGTCCGCGGGGAGGTCCGGGGAGGGGGCGTGCCAGCCGGCGAGCGCGGCGACGTCCGGGGCGGGCACGCGGCCGTCGCCGCGCGCCAGGAAGCGACCGGCCACGATCCCGCGCGCCACCAGGTCGTCCCTGAGCCAGAAGGCCTGCTCGAGGTAGACGACGCGCTGGTCCCAGCCGAGCACCCGCGTGACGAGCTGGAAGCGCTGGCCCACGGTGAGGGAGCGTCGGTAGGTCATGGCCGAGGCGGCCACCACCGGGTACCAGCCACGCTCGCGCAGCGCCCGCGCCAGGCCCAGGTCGGCGATGAAGTTCGCGCGTCCGACGTCCATCATCTGCAGGTAGACACCGTTGTTCACGTGCAGGTACAGGTCGAGGTCGCCCGGCGTGACCCGCATGGTGGTCACCGACGGGTCGAGGAGCTGCTGCCCGGGCACGGCCTTGCGTGCACGGGCCGTGGCGAGGGCGAGCTGGGTCCGTCTGGTCATCTGAGCAGGGTAGAGGCTCAGTACCCGGGCAGTGCGAGCATCTGGTCGAGCGCGACGCGCGCCCAGTGCGCGTCGTCGGCGTCGACCACGATGGGGTTGACGACGTTCCCCGCCACGAGCGACTCCATCGCCCACACCAGGTGCGGCAGGTCGATGCGGTTCATCGTCGAGCAGAAGCACACCGTCGAGTCCAGGTAGTGCACGTTCTTGTCCGGGTGGGCGTTCGCGAGCCGCCGCACGAGGTTGAGCTCGGTGCCGATCGCCCAGCTGCTGCCGGGCTCGGCGGCGTCGAGCGCCTTGATGATGTACTCGGTCGAGCCCACCATGTCCGCGGCCTCGACGACCGGGTTCTGGCACTCGGGGTGCACGAGCACGGTGACTCCCGGTACGGCCGCACGGATGTCGGTGACGTTGCGGACCGAGAAGCGCCCGTGGACCGAGCAGTGCCCGCGCCACAGGATCATGCGGGCCGCGTGCAGGGCCTCCGGTGTGAGCCCGCCGCCGGGCTTGCGCGGGTCGAAGACCACGCAGTCGTCCAGGCTGAGGCCCAGCTCGCGGACCGCGGTGTTGCGCCCCAGGTGCTGGTCCGGCATGAACAGGACCTTGCCCGTGCCGTCGACGCCGCCCACCTGGTCGAAGGCCCAGCGGAGCGCCACGTGGGCGTTCGAGGACGTGCAGATGGTGCCGCCGTGCCGACCGGTGAACGCCTTGATCGCGGCGGACGAGTTCATGTACGTGACCGGAACCGTCTGGTCCGCGACGCCGGCGTCGGCCAGGACGTCCCAGGCCTCCTCGACCTGGCCGATCGCGGCCATGTCCGCCATGGAGCAGCCAGCGGCGAGGTCGGGCAGGATGACCTGCTGCGTGTCCGAGGTCAGGATGTCGGCGCTCTCCGCCATGAAGTGGACGCCGCAGAAGATGATGAACTCTGCCTCGGGGCGGGCCGCGGCCTCGCGCGCGAGTTTGAACGAGTCGCCGGTGACGTCGGCGAGGTCGATGACCTCGTCGCGCTGGTAGTGGTGGCCCAGCACGAAGGCGCGGGACCCGAGGGCGGCGCGTGCGGCGTGGGCGCGCGCGACGAGGTCGGGATCGCTCGCGGCAGGCAGGGCGCCGACGCACTCGACGCCGCGCTCGGAGTCGAGGTCGCTGCCCTGGCCGAGGAGCAGGAGGGCCGACGGGGCGGGCTCCGCGAAGGCCGTGGCGGCGCGCGGGCCACCGGCGGCGTCGGAGATCTGGGGCGTCTGCTGCTGCTGTGCTGTCACGTCGAGATCTTCCCACACCGCCCGGCCTGGACCCTCGGACGTCGTGCCCAGGCTGCGCCGTCGGGCACACTGACCGCATGCGAATCCTCCTGGTGGCCGGCAGCGGCTGGCGAGCCGCAGCCCCGGAGGTGGCTCGGGCGGCGGCGCGCGCCTGGTCGTCCGCGGCGCCCCGCGACGCCGTGGTGGCCCAGGCCCTGGCGGACGGCGGACCCGGCTTCGTGGAGGTGGCGCGGCCGCTCATGGCCGCTGACCCAGGGCTGCTCGTGCTGGAGACGGCGCTCGCGCCGGAGGGACCGGCCGGTGCGGGGACGACCGACCTCGTGGCCGGGACGTCCCTGGAGCTCGGGCGCATGCTCGGGGCCGCGCTCGCCACCGACGCGCGGACCATCGCGCTCGGGCTCGGGCCCGCCCCGGTGCACGGCTGGGCCGACGGGGGAGCGGGGCTGCTCGTCGGACTGGCCGAGGTCCTCGGCGTCCCGGTCCCTGGGCGTGATCGGCTGGTCGCCGGCGGAGCCGGGCTCGGTGGCGTGCGCGCGACGGACCTGCCCGACGTCGCACGGCTGCGACGCGCGCTCGGCGCCCGGGACGTGGTGGGCGCCTACCGCTCGAGCGACCCGGTCCTCGGGCTCGCAGGGCTCGCCGCCGGGCTCGCCGAAGCGCGGCGGCTGGACCCCGTCGTCGCGCAGGCTCTCGAGCACAACCTCGGCGACCTCGCGCACGCGCTCGCCGCGCTCGCTGGTCTCGCGGGACGCGACCTCCTCGCGGGCTCCGGACCCGCTGCCAGCGTCCGTGCGCTTGGCGCCCTGCCGGGCGCGGGTGGCGGTGCGGCGCTCGTCCTGCACGCCCTCGGCGTGCGGCTCGCCCCTGGCCTGCGCGTCGTCGCGGACCGTGCAGGTCTCGACGCCGCCATCAACGGCTCGGACGTCGTCGTCGTCGTCGTGCCGGCCGTCGACGGTGGCGAGATGCACGACGGCACGGTCGCCCTCGTCGGCGAGCTCGCGCTGGAGGTCGCCGTCCCCGTCGTGGTCGTCGCGGGGCACTGCGTGGCCGGGAGGCGCGAGTGGGCCGCCGCGGGCATCAGCGCGGTCTACGAGGAGCCTCGGCGGTCCGCCGCAGCGTCGGACGTGCTCGGTGTCGTCCCTCGGGTGGCGCGGACCTGGTCGCGGTAGGGCGGCGTTAGGCTGGACGGGAACAACCTCGCGTCACGCGGTGTTGACCACCTGACCGACGCCCCTCCAGCCGAGCGGAGACCTCCATGAGCGAGACCACCGAGACCACCACCCACGGAGTGACCCTGACGGACGTCGCCGCCGCCAAGGTCCGCAGCCTGCTGGAGCAGGAGGGTCGCGACGACCTTCGCCTGCGTCTCGCGGTGCAGCCGGGCGGCTGCTCCGGCCTGATCTACCAGCTGTACTTCGACGAGCGTCTGCTCGACGGCGACGCGGTCCGCGACTTCGACGGTGTCGAGGTCGTCCTCGACAAGATGAGCGTCCCCTACCTCGAGGGCGCCACCATCGACTTCGCGGACACGATCGAGAAGCAGGGCTTCACGATCGACAACCCCAACGCGGGTTCGTCCTGCGCCTGCGGAGACTCCTTCAGCTGAGTCGCAGGCGCTGCGGCGCCGCACGTCGTGCCCGAGGGCCGGTCCGTCACGGACCGGCCCTCGGGTCGTCCGGGGGGCGTGTCGTCCGGGTCTCAGCCCAGGACGACCGTCAGCGTGAGCTGACCGTCGCGCTCGGCGACGTCCGCCATCGCGTGCCCGCGCATCCGGGCCCACGCGGGCACGTCGCTGCGCACGGCGGGGTCGTCGGCGAGCAGCACGAGGGTGCTGCCGGGCGGCAGGTCGCGCGCCCGGGCGGCAAGACGGATCACCGGGAGCGGGCAGCGCAGGCCGCGGGCGTCGACCACGATCGCGCCGGTCACAGGCCTGAGACCCCGAGCCGTTCGCGCACGGCGGCCACGGCGCGAGGCAGCGTGGCCAGGAAGCGCTCGACGTCGTCGTCGGTGACGCCGTCGTGCAGCGCGATCCTGATGTTGCCGTGCGTCAGCGCGCCCATGGCGGCGAGCACGTGGCTCGGCTCGAGCGACAGCGACGTGCACGCCGACCCGGAGCCGACGGCGAAGCCCGCCCGGTCGAGCTCACCCAGCAGGGCCTCGCCGTCGACGTACAAGAACGAGAAGGTCACCACGTGCGGGAGCCGGGCGTCGGGGTGTCCGACGACGTCGACGTCCGGGACCGTCGCCGGCACCTGCGCGCGCAGCCGGTCGACGATCGCCCGCCGCCGTCGGTCCGACGCGTCCTGGGCAGCGAGCGCGGCTCGGAGCCCTACTGCGGCGGCGAAGGCCGTGGGCACGCTCACCCCGCCGGGCGCGAACGGGTCGGCGTCCTCGGGCCCGGGCAGGAGTGCGCGGACGCCCGTGCGCACGACCAGCAGCCCGACGCCGACCGGGCCGCCCCACGCGCTCGGGTTCGCCGTGAGCACGTCCCACGACGGCCCGACCGCGACGTGGCCGAGGCTGGCCCCGGCGTCGACGAGCAGGGGGACGCCGTGCGCGCGCGCGACCGCGTGCACCTCGGCGACCGGCTGCAGCGACCCGACCTCGCCGTTGGCGTGCTGGAGCGCGGCGAAGGCGACGCCAGGCTCGCGCAGGGCGTCAACCATGGCCTCGGCGTCCACGCGCCCGTGCTGATCGACGGGCACGATGGTGACGTCGTCCCCGGCGACGAAGTCCGCGGCGGCCAGGACCGCTGCCCGCTCGACCGCGCTCACGACGATGCGCCTGCCGACCCGGCGCCGACCGTGCGCGAGGGCAGCGACCGCGCCGTGCGCGGCCGTGACCGGCGTCGCCGTGAAGTGCACCTCGTCGCTGCGCGCTCCGAGCGCCTCGGCCACCGCCTGGCGAGCGGCCGACAGCAGCGCGGCTGCCTGGCGTGCCTCGCTGTGCAGGCCGGACGGCTCCGACCAGCCCTCGCGCCAGGCCTCCCGGGCGGCCTCGAGCACCTCGGGGCGCGGCGGGGCCACCGCCGAGGTGTCCAGGACGACGCGGGACAGGGGAGAGGAGCTCATGCTGCTGACGCTAGCGCGTCGTCGCCAGAGCCCTCGGCGGACCACGCTCGTGCTGTTGGTGACAAAAAGCAGTGAAGTGCCATGACTCCCCGGGGCCTGGGGGCGAGCGGGGCCAGATCCAGGCGATAGGCTCTCCATGTCGAGGACCAAGGTCCCAGGACGCGCGTCGGAGAACGACGCGAGCCCGACCTGGGACGTGACGCGAAAGGCCCCCCTTGCACCCGCAGACTCCCACCCGCGCACGACGCCGACCGGCGCTGCGTGGTTTCGTCGCCAGCATCGCCGTCGCGCTGCTCGTCGCCGGCTGCTCGGAGGACGCCCAGCGCGGCTACCTCCCGGGCTACTCGGACGGGCCGGTGACCAACCACACGGACCGCATCACGAGCCTCTGGAACGGCGCCTGGATCGCCGCCCTGGCCGTCGGGCTCCTGACGTGGGGCCTCATCCTGTGGTGCGTCGTGGCCTACCGGAAGCGCAAGAACGACCGCGTGCTCCCCATCCAGACGCGCTACCACGTGCCGCTCGAGATGATGTACACCGCGATCCCGATCGTCATGGTCGGCGTGCTGTTCTTCTTCACGCAGCGCGACATGACCGAGATCCGCGCGACGGACGCAGAGCCGGACGTCACCATCCAGGTCATCGGCAAGCAGTGGAGCTGGGACTTCAACTACCTAGACGACGGGGTCTACGAGACAGGCCGCCACGCGACCGACGTCGGCAGCCTGGGCGGCGACACGAGCCTCGACGGTGCGCTCGGCACGGACGAGTCGCTGCCGACCCTGTACCTCCCGGTCGGCGAGCAGGTCGAGCTCGTGCTCGACGCCCGTGACGTCATCCACTCCTTCTGGGTCCCGGCGTTCCTCGACAAGCTCGACATGATCCCGGGCCGGACCAACGTCATGCAGCTCGTGCCCGAGCGCGTCGGCTACTACGCCGGCAAGTGCGCCGAGCTCTGCGGCGAGCACCACTCCGGCATGCTCTTCAACCTGGCGATCGTGCCGCGCGCCGAGTACGACGCCAAGATGGACGAGCTGCGCGCTGCGGGGCAGACCGGCCAGCTCGGCCTCGACCTCAACCGCCGCTACAGCGGGACGGACTCACCGATCCAGGACGGGTCGAACAACGAGGACGCCGCGATCATCGATGGGACCAACGAATGAGCAGCGCCGCAGCCGGCACGCCCGGTCTGAACCCCCGGCGACAGAACCTGGGCAGCACGGTCGTCAAGTGGGTGACCTCCACCGACCACAAGACGATCGGGTACATGTACCTGATCACGTCTTTCCTGTTCTTCTGCATCGGCGGCCTGATGGCGCTGGTGATCCGAGCTGAGCTGTTCGAGCCCGGGATCCAGCTGGTGCAGAGCAAGGAGCAGTACAACCAGCTCTTCACGATGCACGGCACGATCATGCTGCTGCTCTTCGCCACCCCGCTGTTCGCGGGCTTCGCGAACATCATCATGCCGCTGCAGATCGGCGCCCCCGACGTCGCGTTCCCACGCCTGAACATGTTCGCCTACTGGCTGTACCTGTTCGGCGGCCTCATCGCGTGCGCCGGCTTCTTCACGCCCCAGGGCGCCGCGTCGTTCGGCTGGTTCGCCTATGCGCCGCTGTCGAACACCACGTTCAGCCCGGGCCTCGGTGGAGACCTGTGGGTGTTCGGCCTCGCGATGACCGGTTTCGGGACCATCCTGGGAGCGGTCAACTTCATCACGACCATCATCACGATGCGTGCGCCGGGCATGACCATGTTCCGCATGGCGATCTTCACCTGGAACACCCTCATCACCAGCATCCTGGTGCTGATGGCGTTCCCCCCGCTGGCCGCCGCGCTCTTCGGCCTTGGTGCCGACCGGCGCCTGGGCGCGCAGATCTTCAACCCTGAGAACGGTGGCGCGCTGCTCTGGCAGCACCTGTTCTGGTTCTTCGGGCACCCCGAGGTCTACATCATCGCGTTGCCGTTCTTCGGCATCGTGTCCGAGATCATCCCCGTCTTCAGCCGCAAGCCGCTCTTCGGCTACAAGGGCATCGTGTTCGCGACGATCGCCATCGCCGCGCTGTCGGTCACGGTGTGGGCCCACCACATGTACGTCACCGGCGCCGTGCTCCTGCCGTTCTTCGCACTCATGACGATGCTCATCGCGGTGCCCACCGGAGTGAAGTTCTTCAACTGGATCGGCACGATGTGGCGAGGGAAGATCACCTTCGAGACGCCCATGCTGTGGTCGATCGGTTTCCTCGTGACCTTCCTCTTCGGTGGTCTCACGGGCATCATCCTCGCGAGCCCGGCACTCGACTTCCACCTGTCCGACTCGTACTTCGTGGTCGCGCACTTCCACTACGTCGTGTTCGGCACGGTCGTCTTCGCGATGTTCGCCGGCTTCTACTTCTGGTGGCCCAAGTTCACCGGGACGATGCTGAACGAGCGGCTGGGCAAGATCCACTTCTGGACCCTGTTCTTCGGTTTCCACGCAACCTTCCTCATCCAGCACTTCCTCGGCGTGCGCGGCATGCCGCGGCGCTACCCGGACTACATGGCGACCGAGGGCTTCACCTGGATGAACCAGGTCTCGACCGTGGGGTCATTCCTGCTCGCAGCGTCGACCCTGCCGTTCATCTGGAACGTCTACATCACCTGGCGTCGTGCGCCGCGCGTGGCGGTCGACGACCCGTGGGGCTACGGCTCCTCGCTCGAGTGGGCGACGTCCTGCCCGCCGCCGCGCCACAACTTCGTGAGCCTTCCGCGCATCCGCTCCGAGCGTCCGGCCTTCGACCTGCACCACCCCGAGGTCGCGGCGATGGATCACATGGACCCGAACCCCAACCTGCTCGACCAGGTGCTGGGCGAGGCGGACCGCCGCGGCGAGCAGTCGCTCACGGCGGCCCGCGCGGGCAGCAACGACGGCGAGCCGGAGAAGTCGGCCACCAAGATCATCGATCCCCAGGACGACCAGGAGGACCGGAAGTGAAGATCGAGACACGCCTCTTCATCTACCTCGCCCCGTTCTTCGTCGTCGTCGGCGTGGTCTACGGGTTCTGGAGCTCCTGGGAGCCTGTCGGCACCGCGTGCCTGCTGCTCGTCGCCGGCCTGGCGGCGATGATCGGTGCCTACCTGGCGATGACGGCCGCGCGCATCGACGCTCGGCCCGAGGACGACGCGCACGGTGAGATCGAGCAGGGTGCCGGGGACCAGGGCGTGTACGCGCCCTGGAGCTGGTGGCCGCTGGTGCTCGCTGGCACCGGAGCGATCTGCTTCCTCGGTCTTGCTGTCGGGTGGTGGGTGTTCTACATCGGCGCGGCGCTCGGGATCATCGGCCTGGTCGGCTGGGTCTTCGAGTACTCACGTGGGGTGCACGCGCACTGAGCTGCGCGCGGCCGACCGCCGCGCGCCACGGCACTGCAGGGTCCCGACCGTCTGGTCGGGGCCCTGCTGCGTTGCGGGGTATCGGACCCTGAGCGCTGTCGAGCACCTTCAGGGCTCGATGTGCACCTGCTCGAGGTGCACGGAACCGTCCGGTGCCACGACGCGACGGAACTCCGTCCGCAGCGCGCTGTCGCGGCCGGCCTCGTCGACGGTGGCAGGGCGCAGCGGCGCGACCGGGTTCCCGACCTGCGCCGGGCCCAGGACGAGCGTGAGCTTCTCCGTGAGGGCCATGCCCCACCGGGTCTTCCTGCGCGCCACGCGCCCTCCTCCTTCGTGCCCCGCCAGCAGCGGAGTCCGTCGTGCGTACCAAGTTCCAGGATAGGCGACGGCTGTCCTCCGCCAGGCCCCCGTACATGCGCGAAGGGGCGCCCCGCGCGGTCGGCGGGGCGCCCCTGACGTGGGCGGTGGTCAGCCAGCGACCAGGAGCCCCGACGTCTGCGTGCGTGCGCGCTCGAAGCGCGCGGTGACGTCGGCCCAGCTGACGATGTTCCAGAAGGCCTTGACGTAGTCCGCCTTGACGTTGACGTAGTCGAGGTAGAACGCGTGCTCCCACATGTCGAGCATGAGCAGCGGGGTCAGGCCCACGGGCACGTTGCCCTGCTGGTCGTAGAGCTGCACGATCACGGGGCGGGCACCGATCGAGTCCCACGCGAGGATCGACCAGCCCGACCCCTGGATGCCCAGGGCGTTCGCGGTGAAGTGCGCCTGGAACTTGTCGAACGAGCCGAAGAACTCGTCGATCGCCGCAGCGAGCTCGCCGGTGGGCTTGTCGCCACCCTCGGGGGAGAGGTTCTGCCAGAAGACCGAGTGGTTGATGTGCCCACCGAGGTTGAACGCGAGGTTCTTCTCGAGCAGGTTCACGGTCTCGAAGGCGCCGTTCTCCCGAGCCTCGGCCATCTTCTCGAGCGCCGTGTTGGCGCCGGCGACGTACGTCGCGTGGTGCTTGGAGTGGTGCAGCTCCATGATCCGCCCGGAGATGTGCGGGGCGAGTGCGGCGTAGTCGTAGGGAAGGTCGGGAAGGGTGTACTCAGCCATGCTGTGCCTCCATCGTCGTGGCGCCAGGCGCCGTGATTTGGTGCGATGACGGAGCCCCGGCACCCGGGAGGGCGCCAGGGCTCCGTCTGTGACAACTCAACCGCGTGCTCAGTGATTCCGCTCGTCGGGGCCGGATGCGTCGCTGATCTCGGCGTGGGGCGAACCTTGGGCCGGGACCGCATGCGCCTCGTGCGAGTGCGCCTCCGCGAGCTCCGCGGGGGTGACGGGCTCGACGCGGTCCTCGAAGAAGAACCGGGAGAGACGCTGCGCACGCTTGTCGGCCCGGTAGCCCTTGCGGCGCACGCCGCGGGCGTCCTCGGGCGGGTCGATCTCCAGGGGCCGCTGGACGTCGTGGCCGACACGCAGCCACCGCTCCTGCTCGTCGAGGGGACGGTGCACCTCGATGTACTCCCCGTTGGCAAACCGCACGATCCGGCCGGTCTCGTGGCCGTGGAGTACCAGCTCCCGGTCCTTGCGCTGCAGGCTCAGGCAGATGCGCTTGGTCGCCCAGAACGCGATCACCGGACCGACGAAGATCAGGACGCGGAACGCCCAGGTGATCTGGTTGATCGACATCATGAAGTGCGTCGCGATGAGGTCGTTCGAGCCCGCGAGGACGAGGATGCCGAAGGCCGTGAGGAACGCCATGCCGAGCGCCGTGCGCGTCGGCACGTTGCGCGGGCGGTCGAGCACGTGGTGCTCGCGCTTGTCGCGGGTAGCGGCGGCCTCGAGGAACGGGTAGACCGCCAGGAACGTGAACAGCAGACCGGGGATCACGACGCCCGGAACGAGGATGTTCCAGGAGATGGTGAAGCCGAAGATCTCCGACTCCCACCCGGGCATCAGGCGCAGGCCGCCCTCGAGGAAGAGCATGTACCAGTCGGGCTGGGCGCCCGCGGACACCGGTGAGGGGTCGTACGGACCGTAGTTCCAGACGTTGTTGATCGCCATGGTGGCGCCCATGAGGGCGAGCACCCCGAACACGATGAAGAAGAAGCCACCGGCCTTGGCGACGTACACGGGGAACAGCGGGTAGCCGACGACGTTCTTGTCGGTCCGGCCGCCGCCCGGGTACTGCGTGTGCTTGTGTAGGACGACCATGAACAGGTGCAGACCGACCAGCGCGAGGATGAGCGCAGGGATCAGCAGGATGTGCACGGTGAACAGGCGCGGGATGATCTGCTCGCCCGGGAACTCGCCGCCGAAGAGCGCGTACGAGGCGTACGAACCAATCACGGGGATCGACCGGGCGACACCGTCGGCGATCCGCAGGCCGTTGCCCGAGAGCACGTCGTCGGGCAGGGAGTACCCCGAGAAGCCGGCGAGGAGACCCAGGATCATCAGGGTGAAGCCGACCAGCCAGTTGAGCTCGCGCGGCTTGCGGAACGCGCCCGTGAAGAACACGCGCATCATGTGCGCCACGATCGAGGCCATGAAGAGCAGGGCGGCCCAGTGGTGGATCTGCCGCATGAGCAGACCGCCGCGAACCTCGAACGACATGTGCAGCGTCGAGGCGAAGGCCTCAGACATCTCCACGCCCTGCATGCTCACCGGGAGCGCGTCCGTGGGGTAGGTGATCAGCCCCATGCTCGGGACGAAGAACATCGTGAGGAACGCGCCCGAGAGGATCAGGACGACGAACGAGTAGAGCGCGATCTCACCGAGGAGGAACGACCAGTGGTCGGGGAAGACCTTGCGGGCGAACTCCTTGACGGCGGAGCCCACGCCGGTGCGCTGGTCGAGGAAGTCCGCGGCTGCTGCGCCGCGGGGCTGCTGCGTCGTGGTGCTCACTTGAGGCGCTCCCAGTAGCTCGGGCCGACCGGCTCGTCGAAGTCTGCCTGCGCGACGAGGTAGCCCTCGTCGTCGACGGTGATCGGCAGCTGCGGCAGCGGGCGCTTGGCGGGGCCGAAGACGACCTTGGCGCCGTCGGCGACGTCGAAGGTGGACTGGTGGCAGGGGCACAGCAGGTGGTGCGTCTGCTGCTCGTACAGCGCCACGGGGCAGCCGACGTGCGTGCAGATCTTCGAGTAGGCCACGATGCCGTTGTAGTGCCAGTCCTTGGTCTTCTCGGTCGTCTTGAGCTCGCGCTCGTCGATCCGGACGAGCAGGACGATCGACTTGGCCTTCTCCTCCAGCCAGTGGCTGTGCTCGCGAAGCCCGTCCGGGATGACGTGGAACACCGACCCGATGGTGACGTCCGCGGCCTTGATGGGCCGTCCCGACGGGTCCTGGGCGAGGCGCGTGCCCTTGCTCCAGATCGTGTGACGGAACTTGGAGACCTTCCAGTCACCGCCGAGGTTGCCGACCAGCGGGACGGCGATCGTCAGCGGGAACAGTGCCAGGGCGGAGATCATCGCGCCCTTGAGCACGCCACGACGGCCGATGCCGGAGTCGCGCACGCCGTCGTTCAACGCCTGGACGGCGGCGACGCGGTCCTCCTGCGAGCTCGCCACGGGCTTGCGCTTCTCGGCGACCTCGTGGTCGGACATGAGGGTCTTGGCCCAGTGCACGGCGGCGAAGCCGATGCCGAGGAGGCTGATCGTCAGACCGAGGCCCAGGCCGAGGTTCGCAGCCTTGACGGTCGAGGGGTCGTCGGTGAGCGGCAGCGCGACGTAGGCGACGATCGTCCCGATCGCGCCGAGGATCGACAGCACGAAGAGGATGATGACGGTGCGCTCGGCGCGCTTGGCGGCGCGCGGGTCCGTGTCCGTGGAGCGCAGCTGGTGCTCAGGCATGCCCGGGTCGGTGAAGCGCTCCGGGTGGGTCGTGAGGTCGGTCCCGGGGGTACCGGAGGCGACGACGTCGTTCGGGTTTTCTGGGGTGGTCACGAGGACTTGGCTCCGATCCAGACAGAAGCGGCGATCAGCAGGCCGAGGCCGACGACGAAGACCCACAGGCCCTCGCTGACGGGGCCGAGCGAGCCGAGCGTGAGCCCGCCGACCGATCCGTCGCGCTGCTCAGCGAGGAACGCGATCACGTCGCGCTTCTCCTCGGGGGTCAGGTTCGCGTCGTTGAACACGGGCATCGCCTGCGGACCGGTGGCCATCGCCTCGTAGAGCGCCGTGGGCGTGGTGTCCCACAGGGCCGGGGCGTACTTGCCCTCGGTCAGGGCGCCGCCGGCGCCGACGGCGTTGTGGCACATCGCGCAGTTGGTGCGGAACAGGGCGGCTCCGTTGGCCGAGTTGCCGAGGGCAGGGTCGACCATCTCAGCGGTGGGGATGGACGGGCCGGCGCCGAGCGTCGCGACGTACGCCGCGAGCTGGAGGGTCTGCTCCTCGTCGAACTGCGGCGGCTTGGCCATCGCCTGCGGACCGCTCATCTGCATCGGCATGCGACCGGTGCTGACCTGGAAGTGGACGGCGGCGCTACCGACGCCGACGAGCGAGGGGCCGTCCTGCGTCCCGGTGGCGCCGGGGCCGTGGCAGGTCGCGCAGTTGGCCTCGAAGAGCTGCTTGCCCTTGGCCACGTCGTCTTCGGTCATGGTCTCGGCGTTGGCTGTGGCGGGGGCCACGGCGGCGTAGGCGCCGCCCATGGCCAGGAGCGCCAGGAACAGCAGCACGACCGGTGCCAGCCTGTGGTGCCGGCGGGCGGCGAGTGCCTTCACGGGATGATCCTCGTCTCGCGTCTCGGGTGTCGGTGGAGCGGGGGTGGAGCAGGTGCGGACGCCGGGGCGTCCGGTGCGTCAGCGCAGGACGTAGACGACGATGAACAGCGCGATCCACACGACGTCGACGAAGTGCCAGTAGTACGACGTGACGATCGCGGTGGTCGCCTCGTGGTGCCCGAACTTCTTGGCCGCGAACGACCGGCCCAGCACGAACAGGAAGGCGATGAGCCCACCGATGACGTGGATGGCGTGGAAGCCGGTGGTGATGTAGAAGACCGAGCCGTACGGGCTCGAGGAGATCGTGACCCCGTGCTGGACGAGCTCCGCGTACTCGTACGCCTGCCCAGCGACGAACACCGAACCCATGATGAACGTGAGGGTCATCCACTCGTTCATGCCCCAGCGGGAGACCTGGAAGATCGATCCGGACCGCGTCGGCTGGAAGCGCTCGGCCGCCCACACGCCCATCTGGCAGGTCACCGAGGACAGGACCAGGACGGTCGTGTTCGCCAGGGCGAACCAGAACGCGAGGTTGTCCGAGTGGCTGGACCACTCCTGGGCGGGCATCACCGAGCGGTGCGTGAAGTACATCGCGAAGAGCCCGGCGAAGAACATGAGCTCGCTCGCGAGCCACACGATGGTGCCCACGGACACCGGGTTCGGGCGGTTCACGCTTGCGTGCGTAGGTGTGCTGGTCGCAGCCGTTGCAGTCGTCACGAGAGCCATTATGGCCGAACTGACGGCCGTTCGGGGCCAAAGACCCATGCCGCGCGTGGCTGTGTGCATCACAATCGCCGTCACCGTCGACCGCGAACCGCAGAACCATGCGGGAGCGGCGGGATTCCGCCACTCTTTGATGACGGCTTCACCAATAATGTCAGTCCGCACGCGGGTCGTTTCGCCGCCGTCCAGCGGTGCGTGACAAGATCGTCCGAGCAGTGCACCACCCGACCAGCGAAGGCGATGACGATGTCCCTCACGCACCACGACGCGACCGTTCCTGACGAGGGCAGCCGGCCCGGTCCCCGCATCCTGCTGCACAGCGACGACCCGGCCGTGCGGGAGCGCGTGCGGACTGCCGTCGGACCGCGCCTGGCGGTCGGCGCTCCCGAGATCACGTGGCACGAGGCCGCGACCCACGCGGGCGTCATGGACATGGCGGACGTGGCGTCGTTCGACCTCGTTATCCTCGACGGCGAGGCGGACAAGTCCGGGGGGATGGGGCTGTGCCGCCAGATGAAGGACGAGGTGTACGGGTGCCCGCCCGTCGTCGTGCTGACCGGTAGGCCCCAGGACGCCTGGCTCGCCTCCTGGTCGCTCGCCGACGCGACGGTGTCCCGCCCCCTCGACGCGATCGAGGTGCAGCGCACGGTGGCTCAGCAGCTGGGTGCCGTCCGTCCGCACTGACAAGGAGCCCACCGTGGACATGACCTGGCCTGACCTGCTGAGCGTGCTCGTCGCGCGCCGCGACCTGACCCGCGAGCAGACCGCGTGGGCGATGGACCAGGTGATGCAGGGGTCCGTGTCCCCGGTGGTCGTCGGTGCGTTCCTGGTGGCGCTGCGCACGAAGGGCCAGACGGTCGACGAGCTCACGGGCCTCGCCGACGCGATGGTGTCGCACGCGGTCCCGCTGCCCACGGTGCCCGGAGGCCCGTCGCGCGCACCCGTCGACATCGTCGGGACCGGCGGCGACCGCGCGCACACGGTGAACATCTCCACCATGGCGTCGATCGTCATCGCGGGGGCCGGCATCCCGGTGATCAAGCACGGCAACCGGGCAGCGTCGTCGTCCTCGGGGTCTGCCGACGTGCTCGAGGCGCTCGGCATCCGGCTCGACCACGCGCCCCAGGACGTGGCGCGCATCTACAGCGAGGCCGGCATCACCTTCTGCTTCGCCCAGACGTTCCACCCGTCGATGCGCCACGCGGCTGTGGCCCGCCGTGAGCTGGGCATCGCGACGGCGTTCAACTTCCTCGGCCCGCTCACCAATCCCGCAGCGCCGCGGGCGACGGCGGTCGGGTGCGCCGATCTCGCGATGGCCCCGCTGATGGCCGGGGTGTTCGCCTCGCGCGGCACGTCGGCGCTGGTCTTCCGCGGTGCCGACGGGCTCGACGAGCTTGCGGGCACCGGTCCCGCTCTCGTCTGGGAGGTCAAGGACGGCGCCGTCACGCGGCACGAGCTCGACCTGGCGTCGGAGCTCGACCTGGCCCGCATCACGGTCGCGGACCTGCGGGGCGCGTCGGCGGAGCACAACGCCGACGTCGCCCGGCGACTGCTCGACGGTGAGCCCGGACCCGTGCGGGAGACGGTACAGCTGAACGCGGCAGCCGCCCTGGTGGCGGATGCCACGCTGCCCGGCACGGACGAGGGCAGCCTCGTCGACCGCCTGCGCGCCGGCTACGGCCATGCGGCGCAGTCGATCGGCTCGGGTGCCGCGGCGCAGGTCCTGCGCCGGTGGGCGGAGGCGTCCGCGCGCTGAGCCTGGCGGGTCAGTCGCCGAGGCCGAGGTCGAACGCCTGGTCGAGGTCCGCGGGCGAGTACGTGCGGAAGGCGAGGTTCGTCTGCGTGCGCAGGATCCCGGGGATCTTGTTGATGCCGTCGGCCACGACCGACGCGAGGTCCTCGTGGTCCTTGACGCGGACGATCGCGATGAGGTCGGTGTCCCCGGTGACCGAGTACACCTCGCTCACGCCGGGGATCGCGGTGACGGCCACAGCGACCTCCGGGATCTGTGCCGGGGTGGCGTCGATCATGACGATGGCGGTGAGCATCTCGGGTCCTCCCAGCGGCGGCGGGTGCCTGCCTCGGTGGCGATCCTAGTCGGGACGGGACCCGCGAGCGGCCCGGATCGCGGCCGCCATGGTGCCGAACGACTGCGCCCCGCGCACGGGGTGCGCCGCGGGGGCCGTGGTCCGCACGAGCCGGACCCCCGGCGCGTCGAGCCAGGCGAGCAGGAGAGAGGTCTCCTCGGGGTGTGCTCCCGTCGCCGGCGGGACGGGTGGGGCCACGTCCTCGGCGGTCGCCACCAGGGCGTCGATCGTCACGTACGGGTCGGTACCGGGGGGAGCGACGCCGGTCGCAGCCATCCGCCCGTACCGGACGACGACGAGCTCCCAGGCGCCGGTGTCGTCCGCGCGCGCGGCCACGAGCTCGGCGCAGTGCGCGAGCGAGGCGAAGCGCTCGGCGCGCGAGGCGCCGTCGAGGAACGCGGCGAGCCGGTCCCGCTCGGTGGCAGCCTCCTCGAACCGCTCGTCCGCAGCCAGGGACGTGATGCGCGCCGTCAGGGACTCCACGAGCACGGCCGGGGTCTGCGACATGGCGGTGCGGACGCCGGCGACGGCGTCGTCGTGGGCGAGCGCGCCGATCGCCGACCCAACGGCGCCGTCGCCGGCGGGCAGGCACGGAGCGGCGCACCGCCCGAGCTCGGCCAGCGGGCAGGCCACGGCGTCGTCCGGTGCGAGCCGCGGCAGGCGTCGGGTGCAGCGTCGGATGAGGAACGAGCCGTGCACGGCCTCCACGGCCTGCAGCGCTGCCCGCCGTGACGAGAAGGGACCGATGTGCACGGGAGCGCCGCCGGGCGTGCCGGCGGCCAGCGAGCCCGGCGGTGCGGGGGAGACGGCGGACACGACCGAGAGGCGGGGGTGCGCCTCGGCGGTGAGGCGCACCCAGGGCATCCGCTCGGGGAACTTGGACCGCCGGTTGTACCGGGGGCGGCGACCCGCGATGAGCCGGAGCTCGCGGATCCGGGCCTCCAGGGTCGTCGCGCAGCTGATCGCGGAGACGCGGTGGGCGATCTGGAGCATCTCGGAGATTGCCCGGCGCTTCTCGGCAGCCGTGAAGTAGGAGCGCACCCGTCCCCGGACGTTCTGCGACGTCCCGACGTAGAGGACCTCGTCGTCCGGGCCGTGGAACAGGTAGACCCCGGGGCCGGAAGGGAGCCCGTCGGCGAGCGCGCGCTTGGCGCGGACCGCCGGGGCCACAGGGTCCGCTGCCGTCGCGAGGTCCTCGAGATGGGTGATGCCCCACGGCGCGAGGCGGCCGAGCAGCGCGTGCAGGACGTCGACGGTCGCGCGCGCGTCGGACAGCGCGCGGTGGTCCGGCGTGACGCTCGCGTGGAAGAGGCCAGCGAGCGTGCCGAGCTTGTGGTTGGGGGCCTCGTCGCGCGGGACCACGCGACGCGCCAGCGGCACCGTGTCGACGACGGTGAAGCTCGGCCAGGCGAGGTCCATGGCGCTGGCGGCCGCCTTGAGGAAGCCCACGTCGAAGCGCGCGTTGTGCGCGACCAGGACGGCGCCCCGGGCGAACTCGAGGAAGCTGGGCAGGACCTCCGTGATCCGCGGAGCGTCGATCACCATGGCCGTGGTGATGCCCGTGAGGACGGTGATCTGCGCGGGGACCGGTCCCCCCGGGTTGACGAGCGTCTGGAACTCGCCCAGGACCTCGCCACCCCGGACCTTCACGGCTCCGATCTCGGTGATCGCGGACGTCGTGGGCGAGCCGCCGGTGGTCTCGAGGTCGACCACGACGAACGTGACCTCGTGCAGCGGTGTGCCGACCTCGTCGAGCGTCGGCTGGACGGCGGTGCTCCCGGTGGTCGGGGCGCGCAGCGCCGAGAGCGCGGGCACGGGGGAGCGCGGACCGGTGACGACGGAGGCGCGTGGACTCATGGCGGGAACGCTAGCGCGAGCCACCGACATGCCGAGGGCCGGGTCGGTGCCCCGACCCGGCCCTCGGCGTCGTGCTGTCAGGCGTGGGCGCCGTCCGCGGCCCCGTTGGCGGAGTACAGCGCGTCGACGTGGGACGCGAAGTCCTCGAGCACGACGTTCCGCTTCACCTTGAGCGACGGGGTGAGGTACCCGTTCTCGACCGTGAAGTCCGAGTCGAGGATCGTGAACTTGCGGATGGACTCCGCGCGGGACACAGCCTTGTTGGCCCGGGTCACCGCCTTGTCGATCGACGCGAGGACCGCCGGGTCGTGCAGGGCCTCGGACACCTCCATGGCGGGCTTGCCCTGGGCGGACAGCCACCCCGGCAGCGCCTCCGCGTCCAGCGTGATCAGCGCCGCGATGAATGGCTGCGCGTCACCGACCACGACGCACTGGGAGACGAGCGCGTGCGCACGGACGCGGTCCTCGAGGATCGCGGGGGCCACGTTCTTCCCGCCCGCGGTCACGATGAGCTCCTTCTTGCGGCCCGTGATCCGCAGGAACCCGTCGTGGTCGAGCGAGCCGAGGTCGCCCGTGCGGAACCAGCCGTCCGTGAACGCCTCGGCGGTCGCCTCGGCGTTGTTGTGGTACCCGCGGAACACGTGCGGTCCCTGAACGAGGATCTCACCGTCAGGCTCCACGCGGATCGCGCAGCCCGGCAGCGGCGGGCCCACGGTGCCGATCTTCGTGTGTCGCGGCAGGTTGACCGACGTCGGGGCGGTCGTCTCGGTCAGGCCGTAACCTTCGAGGACGGACAGGCCCACCCCGCGGTAGAAGTGGCCGAGGCGTTCCCCGAGGGCTGCGCCGCCCGAGATCGCCCAGCGCGCCTGGCCGCCGAGCGCCGCGCGGATCTTCTTGAGCACGAGCGCGTCCGCGAGCTTGTGCTGGATCTTGAGGCCGAGCTTGGGGCCGCCGTCGGCGTCGAGCCCGCGCGAGTACGCGATCGCGGTCGCGGCGGCCCAGTGGAAGATCTTGCCCTTGCCGCCCGCGACGGCCTTCTGCTCCGAGGAGTTGTAGACCTTCTCGAACACGCGCGGGACCGACAGGATGAACGTCGGCTTGAACGCCGCGAGGTCCGGCAGCAGCGTCTTGGTGTCCGGCGTGTGGCCCAGGACGGCCCCGGCCGGCACGACGAGCACCTCGATGAATCGCGCGAACACGTGCGCGAGCGGCATGAACAGCAGCGTGCGCGAGCCGGGCTCGCCGACGATCTCGTCGATCTCCGCCACCGCGTTGGTCGTGATCGCGTAGAAGTTCTCGTGCGTGAGCTCCGCGCCCTTGGGGCGACCGGTGGTGCCCGAGGTGTAGATGATGGTCGCGACGTCGTCGATGTTCGCGAGCCCCCGACGGCGCTCGACCTCCGCGTCGGGGACGTCGCGGCCCGCCTCGATCAGCGTCGCGATCGCGCCGTCGTCGATGGTCAGGACACGGCCCAGCGAGGGGGTCTTCTTGCGCACGCCCTCGACGAGCGCGGCGTGCTCGGCGCTCTCGACGACGAGGAGGCGGACGTCGGAGTCCGAGAGGATCCACTGCACCTGCTTGGCAGACGAGGTCTCGTACAGGGGGACAGGCACGGCGCCGGCAGCCCAGCACGCCCAGTCCAGCAGCGTCCACTCGTAGCGGGTGCGCGACATGATGCCGACCGTCTGGCCGGGCTCGATGCCCATCGCGACGAGCCCCTTGGCCACTGCGGTGGCCTCGGAGTGGAACTCGCGCGCGGTGTACGGGGTCCACGGTGCGCCGTCGGCACCCTTGACCTCGATGAAGGGCTTGTCGCCGAGCGTCGCGAGGCGGGCAGCGAACAGGTCGTTCAGGTTCGACGTGCGCTCGGGCTCGACGCGGACAGGGGTACGGGCTTCGCTCATGCTGGCTCCAGTGACAGTAGGCGTGTGGGATGAGACTAGCGCCACATCGTCCTCGCACGGTGCAGGACCGCACTACCGCACCGACCCGAGGCCAATCTGTGACATTCGTCCTGACCTGCGGTTTCGGCGCCGCCGTGGTCGCGCTCCCACGGCCTGGCGCCACATGGGTCGGACGGCCCCCGTCGAGGCCGCATCGTTGTGGCACCCTTGAGGCGCACACGCACACGACGACCACAGGGATGGACCATGCACGCGCTCGGAGTCGACATCGGTGGGACCAAGATCGCGGCCGGCGTCGTCGACGAGACGGGGGCGATCCTCGCCCAGGTCCGTCGCCCCACGGACCCGGACGACGCGTCCAACATCGACCGGGCGATCGCCGAGGCCTACACCGAGCTCGCGGGTTCCTACGAGATCGGCGCGGTCGGTCTTGCCGCCGCGGGCTTCTGCAGCCCCGACCGCACGAGCGTGCTGTTCTCTCCGAACATCGAGGCATGGCGTGGCTACCCGCTGGCCGAGCGCGTCGCGACCCTCGTCGGGGGCGGCATGCGGGTCGTCGTCGAGAACGACGCGAACGCCGCCGGCTGGGCCGAGTACCGGTTCGGCGTCGGACGCGGCACGACCGACATGCTCATGCTCACCGTCGGCACCGGCCTCGGCGGGGCGGCGGTCATTGACGGCCGCCTCGTGCGCGGGGCCTATGGCGTGGCGACCGAGGTGGGCCACATGCGGATGGTGCCCGACGGCCGCTTCTGCGGCTGCGGCCACGCCGGCTGCTGGGAGCAGTACGCGTCCGGCTCCGCCCTCGTCGCGGACGCTCGCGCCGCCGTCGTCGCCTACCCCGACCGGGGTGCCCGCCTGCTCGACCTCGTGGACGGTCGCGCCGAGGACCTGCGTGGGCCGCACGTGACGGCTGCCGCGTTCGAGGGCGACCCCCTGGCGATCGAGCTCTTCGCGAGCCTCGGGCGCTGGCTGGGCGAGGGCGCGGCGAGCGTTGCGGCATTCTGCGACCCGCAGGTGATCGCGATCGGTGGCGGCGTCAGCGCCGCCGGTGACGTCCTGCTCGAGCCCGCTCGGGCAGGTTTCCGGGCGCAGCTCTCCGCCGGCGGTCGTCGACCCGAGGCGCGGCTCGAGATCGCCGAGCTCGGCAACGAGGCGGGCATCGTCGGCGCGGCCGACCTCGCGCGCCTCTGACGGGCGTCGTCCAGACCTGCCTAGACGACGGCCCCCTGGTCGTCGTCGTCGCGGTGGGACGGCATGCGCCACCACAGCAGGACGAGGGCCAGCACAGCGACGGCGCCCGCGACCTGGAGCACCACGGGAGGCACCGACAGGCGCAGCACGAGGCTCGCGATGATCCCGAGGGGCACCAGCACGACCACCCCCCAGCCGAGCGTGAGCAGCGGGTCGCGCCCGAGCACCGGGGCGGGTTCCGGAGGCTCGAAGTGGCTCGCGACGTCGTCGCCCACGTCGTCGGACGGCCGCGGTGCGTCACGTGGGCCGCTGCTGCGCACCCAGGGGGCCACGGCGAACGGCATCGCGGAGCCCGGCTCGTCCGGCGCGGGAGCCCCCCGCCGGGGCGGCTGGCCCAGGTCGGCGAGCCCGGCGACGATCTCGGCGAACGCCGCGTCGGTGGCTGTTCCGGGTGCGGGCGCGGCCGGTGCGGTAGGTTCGCCCTCGGTCCCTGCGGCAGGATGGGGGTCGTGGCCCGGGCTGCCTCGGTCTGGGAGGTCGGGCTCCGGTGGACCCGCGTCCGCGTCAGGATTCGCCATGGGTTCACTCTAGAGTCGCAACGTGTCCCTCGCGGAGCGTAGGCAGCAGGAGGAGGCAGGTTGTTCTACTGGTTGATGAAGAAGGTGTTCGCGGGCCCGTGGATCCGGCTCGCGTTCCGCCCCTGGTCGCGCGGCGTCGAGAACGTCCCGGAGACCGGCGGTGCGATCCTCGCGAGCAACCACCTCGCTGTCATCGACTCGTTCGTCCTGCCGCTCGTGCTCGACCGCGAGATCGTCTTCATCGGCAAGTCCGAGTACTTCACTGGCACGGGACTCAAGGGTCGGCTGAAGGCCGGGTTCTTCCGCGGCGTCGGCACGATCCCCGTGGACCGCTCGGGCGGGCGCGCGAGCGAGCAGGCTCTGCGCACGGGACTGCGTCGGCTCCAGGAGGGCGGGCTGTTCGGCATCTACCCCGAGGGCACGCGCAGCCCGGACGGCCGCCTGTACCGCGGCAAGACCGGCGTCGCGCGACTCGCGCTCGAGTCCGGGGTCCCGGTGATCCCGGTCGCGATGATCAATACAGACGTCGCGCAGCCCTTGGGACGCGTCATCCCCAAGCCGGTCAGGGTCGGGGTCGTGTTCGGCGAGCCGCTCGACTTCAGCCGCTACGCCGGCATGGCCGACGACCGCTTCATCCTGCGCTCGGTCACCGACGAGATCATGTACGCCCTGATGAGCCTGTCGGGCCAGGAGTACGTCGACGTGTACGCGGCCACCGCGAAGGCACGGCTGGCCTCGGGACGAAAGACACAGGCGAACCCGGCCGGCGGGGCGCAGGCCCCGGGCGGGCGTCCGGCACCCGACGGCGTGCAGCCGCCACAGCCGCCGGCTGAGGACGGCCCGTCAGTAGACTGAGCCAGGTGTGCCGCGCCATGCGCCGGCGCACACCACGGATCCATCCGTCCGCTGACCTCCCTGGTGCGGCGGGCACGACGAGAGGTTTCATCTGATGGCGGTACGTCGCGTTGCCCTCCTGACCGCGGGCGGCTTCGCCCCTTGCCTGTCCTCCGCAGTCGGCGGGCTCATCGAGCGTTACACCGAGCTCGCTCCCGAGGTCGAGATCATCGCCTACGAGCACGGCTACCACGGTCTGCTCACCGGCACCAAGATCGTCATCGACGACGAGGCCCGCGCCAAGGCCGGCATCCTGCACCGGTTCGGCGGCTCCCCGATCGGCAACAGCCGCGTGAAGCTCACGAACGCCAAGGACTGCGTGAAGCGCGGCCTGGTGTCCGAGGGCCAGGACCCGCTCCAGGTGGCGGCCGAGCAGCTGAAGGCCGACGGCGTCGACGTCCTGCACACCATCGGCGGCGACGACACCAACACCACCGCAGCCGACCTCGCGGCGTACCTGCACGAGAACGACTACGAGCTCACCGTCGTGGGCCTGCCGAAGACCATCGACAACGACGTCATCCCGATCAAGCAGTCGCTGGGTGCCTGGACCGCGGCCGAGGAGGCCGCCGGGTTCGCGCAGAACGTGATCGGCGAGCACCGCTCGGGCAACCGGATGCTGATCGTGCACGAGGTCATGGGCCGGCACTGCGGGTGGCTCACGGCGGCCTCGGCCGCGGAGTACCGCAAGTGGCTCGACACCCAGGAGTGGGTCCCGAGCATCGGCCTGACCCGTGAGCGCTGGGACATCCACGCCGTCTTCGTCCCGGAGCTCGCGCTCGACATCGAGGGCGAGGCCGCACGTCTGCGCAAGATCATGGACGAGGTCGGCAACGTCAACATCTTCCTGTCCGAGGGCGCCGGCATGCACGAGATCGTCGCGCAGCTGGAGGCGGCGGGGGAGACGGTCGAGCGTGACCCGTTCGGTCACGTCAAGCTCGACACCATCAACCCGGGCCAGTGGTTCGCCAAGCAGTTCGCGGAGCTGCTCGGGGCGGAGAAGACCATGGTCCAGAAGTCCGGCTACTACTCGCGTGCCGCGGCGGCGAACCCCGAGGACCTGCGCCTGATCAAGTCGATGACCGACTTCGCCGTGGACGCGGCGTTCCGCGGCGAGTCCGGCGTCGTCGGGCACGACGAGGAGGACGGCGACCGGCTCAAGGCGATCGCGTTCCCGCGCATCGCGGGCGGCAAGGCGTTCGACGTCTCGCAGTCGTGGTTCGGCGACCTGCTCGCCGGTGTCGGCCAGAAGCTGGTGCCTGCGAAGTCATGACGATGCCGACGGACACCGAGGCCGCGCTGGGTCTCGACGACTACCGCGCCCTCGCTGCCCGTCAGCAGCCGACCTGGCCCGACGCCGAGGCGTTGGGCCGGGTCACCGCCCGGCTGGCTGCGGCGCCGCCGCTCGTCGTGCCGAGCGAGATGGACCAGCTCACCGCGCGGCTCGCGGCCGCCGGTCGCGGTGAGGCCTTCCTGCTGCAGGGCGGTGACTGCGCGGAGACCTTCGCCGAGGCGCAGGCCGACCGGATCCGCAACAAGATCCGGACGCTGCTCCAGATGGCGGTCGTGCTGACGCACGGCGCGAGCATGCCCGTCGTGAAGATGGGCCGGATGGCCGGGCAGTACGCCAAGCCGCGCAGCACCGACACCGAGACCCGCGACGGCGTGACGCTGCCCGCCTACCGCGGGGACATGGTGAACGCCCACGCCTTCACGCGCGAGGACCGCGTGCCGGACCCGGAGCGCCTCGTCGCTGGCTACGAGATCTCTGCCGCGACCCTCGCCGTCGTGCGTGCCTTCACCGCTGGCGGCGGCGCAGATCTGCGCCGGGTGCACGAGTGGAACCGCGGGTTCACGCGCAACCCCGCGTACGCGCGGTACGAGCGGACCGCGCGCGAGATCGATCGCGCCATCCGGTTCATGGCCGCGTGCGGAGCCGACTTCGACGCCCTGCAGTCGGTCGAGATGTTCGTCAGCCACGAGGCCCTGCTGCTCGACTACGAGCGCGCGCTGACAAGGGTCGACACGAGGTCCGGGCGGGCCTACGACACCTCGGGCCACTTCCTCTGGATCGGGGAGCGCACGCGCCAGCTCGACGGCGCGCACGTCGACTTCCTCGCCCGGGTCGCGAACCCGATCGGCGTGAAGCTCGGCCCGACGACGAGCCCGGACGACGCCCTCGCCCTGATGGACCGGCTGAACCCGGCCGGGACGCCCGGCCGGCTCACGTTCATCACGCGCATGGGGGCCGCCCAGATCCGGACCGCGCTGCCCCCGCTCGTCGCGGCCGTCCACGCCCACGGCGCGCCCGTGACGTGGGTGACGGACCCGATGCACGGCAACACGATCACCTCGGCGTCGGGCTACAAGACCCGCCGGTTCGACGACGTGCTGGACGAGGTGCGCGGGTTCTTCGAGGTGCACCACGCCGAGGGCTCTGTCCCGGGCGGACTGCACGTCGAGCTCACGGGGGACGACGTCACCGAGGTGCTCGGCGGATCTGAGGAGATCGACGACGACGGGCTCGCGCTGCGGTACGAGACGCTCGTCGACCCGCGCCTCAACCACCAGCAGTCGCTCGAGATGGCCTTTCAGGTCGCGGAGATGCTGCAGCGCCGCTGACCGCCCGGGGCGGTCGGCTCAGAAGATCGTGAGCACGATCGTGGTCCCCTTGGGGACCTCCGTCCCCGGGTCGACGTCCTGGAACCGGACCTTGCCCAGGAAGCCGCCCCAGGCGAACTGGTCCTCGGGCACGAGCTCAGCGTCCTCGAGCGCCGCGTGCGCGGCCTCGGTGTCCATGCCCTGCACGTCGGGCACCTTCACGAGCTCACGGCCCTTGGACACCACGATGGTCACGGTGTCCGTGCGGAACCCCTCGGCCGAGGCCTCGGGGGACTGCCGGACGACGTGACCCTTCGCGACGTCGTCGGAGAACGCGCGCTTGACCTGGACCTTGAGGCCGATGCTCTCGAGCGCGGCCGTCGCGGCGTCCTCGGTCGAGTTGACGACCTGGGGGATCCGGACCGGCTGGGGGCCCTGCGAGACCGTGAGCGTGATCACCGTGGAGTGCGGGACGCTCGCACCCTCGTCCTCGGAGACGGCCATGACCTGCCCCGCAGGAACGGTGTCGTCGTAGATCAGCGTCGGGTCGCCGACGGTGAAGCCGGCGTCCGTGAGCGTCGTCGTCGCGGCCTCCTGGTCCAGGCCCACGAGCTCCTCGGGCACCGTGAACATCTCGATGCCCTTGGACGCGACGACCTCGACGACGCCCTCCTTGGCGATCTGCTCACCCTCGCCCGGGCTGGTCTCGATGACCTTGCCTGCCGGGATCGCGTCGTCGAAGCGCTCGACGACGGACGGACGCAGACCGAACGTCGTGAGCGCGGACGTGGCGGCCGCGGTGTCCGACCCCACGAGCCCGGACGGCACCGTCGTGTACGCGCCGGGTCCGTAGCTGCTCCACCAGTACGTCCCGCCGGCGACGAGAGCCGCGATGGCGACGAGGATCACGATGATCATGGACGTGCGGCGGCGCCGACCTGGGCGGGGCGGCTCCGGCGGGACGGTCGCGACGAGGTCGTCGGCGCCGATCTGCAGCGCGATCGTGCCACCTGCCGAGGACGTCGACAGGGCCTGGGTCGCGCCGGTGTCGACGGGGACCTCGTCGACGGTCCGTGCGCCCCCGGCTGGCGCGGCGGTTTCGTCTCGGGTGTCGTCGGTGTCGTCGGCGTCGCGGTCGTCGTCGTCCGGCTCGTCCGCCGGCGGGGGCGGCACGGGGCGCAGCACCACGGCACGCTGGTCGAGGTCCGCCTCGTCGAGCGCGGTGCGGGTGCGCCGCAGGTGGTCGAGGGCCGCGCTCGCGTCCAGCGGGCGGTTCTCCGGGTCGCGCGCAGCCAGTGCGCACACGAGCTCGTCGACCTCCTGGGGGATCCAACCCTCGAGGCTGGACGGCACGGGGAGGTCCTCGTGCACGTGGCGGTACGCGACGCGGATCGGGGTGTCCCCGGTGTAAGGCTGACGGCCCGTGAGCATCTCGAACAGCAGGACGCCGGCGGCGTAGACGTCCGCGCGCGCGTCGCAGTCGCCCGTCAGGATGAGCTCGGGCGCGAGGTACGCCACGGTGCCGAAGATCGTGCCCGTCGCCGTCGACGTCACCTCGGTGACCGCACGGGCGAGACCGAAGTCGGCGACCTTGACCCGGCCGTCGAGCGCGATCAGGACGTTCTCCGGCTTGATGTCGCGGTGCACCAGGTTGTTGCGGTGGGCGGCAGCCAGGGCGTCCAGCACGGCCTCGAGGATCTCGAGGGAGTCCCGGACGCTGAGGGCTCCGGCCTCCTGGAGGCGCAGCCGCAGGTTCGTGCCCTGGACGTACTCCATCGTCAGGTAGCTGGTGCCGTCGTCGACGCCCTGGTCGTAGACGGCCACGAGGCCCGGATGGGTCAGCCGCGCCGCGGCGCGTGCCTCCCGGCGGAAGCGCGAGACGAAGTCTGCGCCCTCGGCCCCGTCGGCCAGGTGCGGGTGCATCACCTTGAGCGCGACCTCGCGGTCGAGCCGACGGTCCATGGCGACATAGACGGTCGCCATGCCTCCGCGCGCCAGGCGCGAGAGGACCTCGTAGCGGCCGTCGATGAGATGGCCGACGAGCGGATCAGTGATGGTGGCACCCACGGAGGCGAGTCTACGGCCCGTTTTGTGGGCTTCGCTGGACCGCCACGGCATCGACACGGTCTCGTTTCGAACGCTCCGGCGTCTACGGTGTTCCCATGAGTGGGATCGAAGCGGTGGAAGAGTGGTGGACGCTGCCCGACGTGGCAGACCGGCTGGGCCTGGACCTGGGGAAGGTGCGCCGGCTGGTGCAGGAGCGCCACGTCGTCGGCCTGCGTCGGGGAGAGCGTCCGGTGCTGCGGGTGCCCGCGGCGTTCTTCGTGCCGCTGTCCGAGGCGGAAGTCGCCGCGCGGGCGGCCGCGGCTCAGGAGCAGGGGAGGGCCGTCGCGAGCGTCGAGATCGTGCCCGGGCTGCCCGGGACCCTCACCCTGCTGACGGACATCCGGCTCACCGACGAGGAGATCGTCGACTGGTTCTTCAGCGCGGACGACATGCTCGGCGAGACTCCGGCCGCGGCGCTGCGGTCCGGGCGCAAGTCGGCCGTGCGGCGCGCCGCCCAGCTCCTGGGCTGAGCGTCGGGCCGTCCGGCCGTCCGACCGTCAGGCGTGGCGGGCGACCGCAGCCCCGCCGAGCCTGCGGATCATGGTGCGGGCCTCGGGGTCGAGGTCGAGCGTGTCGAGGTCGGCGAGGGCTTTGGTCGCCAGCTCGTCCACAAGACCGTCGACGCTCGCCAGCGCGCCCGTGCCGACGATGATGTCGCGCAGACGGTCGATCTCGGCGTCGTCGAGGTCGAGCCGGCCGAGGTCCCGGTGGATTGTCGCGCGCTCGGCGGGCGTCGCCGCGGCGACCGCGCGGACCACGAGGACGGTGCGCTTGCCCTCGCGCAGGTCGTCTCCGGCGGGCTTGCCGGTGACGGCAGGATCCCCGAAGACGCCGAGCACGTCGTCCCGGAGCTGGAACGCCTCGCCCAGGGGAAGGCCGACACGGGCGATCGCCGCGATCTGCTCCGGCGAGCCCCCGGCGAGCGCGGTGCCCATCGTGAGCGGGTGCTCGACGGAGTAGCGCGCCGACTTCGCACGGATCACGTGCCTGGCCCGGCGCTCGGCCCCCGCGTGGTCGTCGTCCCACGGGACGGTCTGGCTGAGCATGTCGAGGTACTGGCCGACGGTCACCTCCGTCCGCATCTGGGCGAAGATGTCGCGGGTGCGGCGGCGCGTCGTCGGGTCGGGGACGTCGCGCAGCCCGTGGTGCAGCAGGTCCTCGCTCGCCACGAGCGCAAGGTCGCCTAGGAGGATCGCCGCGCTGAGCCCGAACTGCTCCGGCGATCCGACCCAGCCCGCCGCACGGTGCCGCGCGGCGAACGCCAGGTGCGCGGTGGGCGCGCCCCGCCTCGTGTCGGAGTTGTCCATGACGTCGTCGTGGAAGAGCGCGGCGGCCTGGAAGAGCTCGAGCGCGGCGCCCACGTGGTGCGCCGGCGTCGGCGCCGCAGGGTTGCCGCCGTGCGCGCGCCAGCCCCAGTAGGCGAACGCGGCCCGCAGCCGCTTGCCGCCGCTGAGCAGCACATCGGTCGCGTCGAGCAGCGGCAGGGCATCCGCGCCGTAGGCGCTGCCCAGGGCAGCGCGGCTCGTGGCGAGGTGGTCGCGCAGCAGCGCGTCGACACCGGTCCGGACGTCCTCGACGTCGACGAGGGCACTCGTGTTCATCCCGACACCCTATGTGCGCACGGTGCTGCGCCCTCCCCAACCCCGGGGCCCACCGGCATGTCCTCCACAACCGGCAGCGCGCGCGGTGGACGGCGCGGCCTGGCGGTGGGGTGGGGCCATGACGACCACGCTGCGGGCCCGCGAGCCCCGAGACCTGCTCGCCCTCATCCCTCACCAGCTCGGGTTCGCCCCGGAGCGCAGCGCCGTCGCGCTCAGCCTGCGGCCTCCGCGAGCGCGCGTCGGCCTGGCCGCCAGGGTCGACCTCGCCGACCTCGTCGATCCCAGCACCGGTGCGCAGATGTCGCGCACGCTCGTGAGCCATCTCGCCTCCGACGGCGCTACGGCGGCCGTCCTCGTCCTCTACGTTCCGGAGGCGGTCACGGAGCGCCTCCCCGACGAGCTGCTGGGGGCGGTCCTGCGGTTCGAGGAGGCGTGCGACCCACACCTCGACCTGCGCGAGGTGTGGGTCGTGGACCCGACCGCCTACGCCGAGGTGCACCCGGACGGCTACGTGGGCGCGGCGGCGCCGGTCGGTGACCTCGCCGAGAGCGCCGTCGCCGCGCACCTGGTCTTCACCGGTTCGTCCGTCGTGCCAGACCGCGCCTCGCTCGCCGCGCCAGCACCGGCGCCCGCGGCGCGGCGAGGAACGGCCGCACGCGCCGCTCGCCGCAGCCGGCAGGCGCGCGCCGAGGCGGTCGCCGAGGCAGGGGAGACGGGCCTGCTGTCGTGGCGCTCGGCGCAGGTGCGTACCTGGCGTTCGCTCGTCGCAGCGGTCGAGCCCGGCACGCCCCCGGGCGCGGCCGCGCTGGGCAGGCTGTGCGCGGGGCTCGACGACGTCGTCGTGCGCGACGCGGTGCTCCTCTCTCTGGTGAGCGAGGTCGGGGACCTGCCTGAGGCGTCCCTCCTCGGTTCGGGTGCGCAGGGCACGGAGGACCGCACGGGGTGGGCCATCTCCTGCATCGTCGACCCGGTGGTGGGTGTGGCGCCGAGCCCGGAGCTCGTGCACCCGGCGCGGCGCGTCCTGAGCGAGCTCGTGGCACACCGGGCGGGCCGACCCGCTGCCCCGACCCTCCTGGCGCTGCTCGCGTGGTGGGAGGGGTCGGGAGCGGCGGCGGACGCGTGGCTCGAGCGCGCGGCGGCTGCGGACCCGGACTACCGGCTCGCCGCGCTGCTGCGCCAGGCCGTCGACGCAGGGATGCCGCCCGGGTGGGTCCGTTCCCGCCGCGCTCGGGACTGAGGGCTCGTGGGCCTGGGCCTGGTTGCGCTTCCATTCGGCGTCCTGGCTCGATTCCGGTAGCGTCGCACACGGCCGGTGTCGACCGGTCGTGGTGCGTCGAAGGAGGAATCGATGGCGATCATCGTCGGCTACCTGGCAACCCCCGAGGGGCAGGAGGCCCTGCGGGCCGCGACCCAGGAGGCCCAGCTGCGTTCGACGCCGCTGGTCGTCGTCGTGAGCGAGCGCACGTCGCGCATGAGCGCGGAGCAGGTGCGTCAGCGCGAGAGCGACGTCGCCGCCGTCCGCGCCGAGCTTGACGCGTCGGGGCTCGAGTACGAGGTCCGCGTCATGGGGGACTCCTCGGACGTCGCCGACGACCTCGTGGCCGTCGCCGAGGAGACCAGCGCGCTGCTCATCGTGATCGGCCTGCGGCGGCGCAGCCCCGTCGGCAAGTTGATCCTTGGCTCCAACGCCCAGCGGATCCTGCTCGACTCCCCGTGCCCGGTGCTGGCGGTCAAGCCCGACCTGCGCTGAGGCGTGCGGGCCTGTCGGGAATGCCCGACCCCTGGACGACGTTGGGCCCTCGTCCCTGCGGCTCGCGCCGCGCGGAGCAGGCCCGGCGTCGGTCAGCGCGCCGGTCGCCAGTACAATGGTAGGAATCCCGCTCGTGCATGCCCCGAGCGGACCCTCGCCTCCTGAGCACTGCCGAAAGGTCATCTGTGGCGTCCACGTCTTCCCACCCCGCCCTCCCGCGTGAGTTCGAGCACCCCGCACTGCAGGAGCTCGCCTCCCGTGGCGCGAGCGCCGGCAGCATCGACGCGGAGAGCTTCCGGCTCGCGTGCGAGGAGGCAAGCATCGACGACCCCAAGCGGCTCAAGGCCGTGTACCGGGCGCTCACGATGATCGGTGTCGAGGTCGCCCTCCCCGTCCCCGTGACGAAGGTCGCCGCGGCCGCGTCTGCCCGGGCCACGTCGTCGACCGCTCGCGCGCCGAAGAAGGCAGCGACCGCGACGGCCGCACCCGTCGACGGTGACGCGGCGGCCGAGCCAGCCGCTCCCGCGCCGAAGAAGCGCGCCCCGAGCAAGGCCGCAGTGGCGAAGGCAGCGGCACTCGCGGCTGCCGAGGCTCCTGACTCCGACGCTCCTGCCGGCGACGAGCCCGCTGAGGCACCCGCGGCCGAGGAGGCCGCTCCCAAGAAGCGCGCCCCGCGCAAGGCTGCCGCTCCCCGAAGCCGCGCCAAGGCGAAGGTGGACGTCCCCGACGGCGTCGCCGTCGACCCGAAGGACGAGATCGACGCCGACGCCGAGCCCGTGAAGGTCGAGGAGACCGACGAGAACAAGGGGTTCGTCTACTCCGACGCGGACGACGACGACGCACCCGCGCAGCAGGTCGTCACCGCGGGGGCCACGGCGGACCCGGTCAAGGACTACCTCAAGCAGATCGGCAAGGTCGCCCTCCTCAACGCCGAGCAGGAGGTCGACCTCGCCAAGCGCATCGAAGCAGGCCTCTTCGCGGAGGAGCGCCTCGCTGCGGACACGGACATGGCGCCCAAGGCTCGCCGTGAGCTCGAGTGGATCGCGGGCGACGGTCGCCGCGCCAAGAACCACCTGCTCGAGGCCAACCTGCGCCTCGTCGTCTCGTTGGCCAAGCGCTACACCGGCCGCGGCATGCTCTTCCTGGACCTGATCCAGGAGGGCAACCTCGGCCTGATCCGCGCGGTCGAGAAGTTCGACTACACCAAGGGCTACAAGTTCTCGACCTACGCCACCTGGTGGATCCGTCAGGCGATCACCCGCGCGATGGCCGACCAGGCCCGCACCATCCGCATCCCGGTGCACATGGTCGAGGTCATCAACAAGCTGGCGCGCGTGCAGCGGCAGATGCTCCAGGACCTGGGCCGCGAGCCCACCCCGGAGGAGCTCGCCAAGGAGCTCGACATGACGCCCGAGAAGGTCGTCGAGGTCCAGAAGTACGGGCGCGAGCCCATCTCGCTGCACACGCCCCTCGGTGAGGACGGCGACAGCGAGTTCGGCGACCTCATCGAGGACTCCGAGGCCGTCGTGCCGGCCGACGCGGTCAGCTTCACGCTGCTGCAGGAGCAGCTGCACCAGGTGCTCGACACGCTGTCGGAGCGCGAGGCCGGCGTGGTCGCCATGCGCTTCGGTCTGAGCGACGGGCAGCCCAAGACGCTGGACGAGATCGGCAAGGTCTACGGCGTGACGCGCGAGCGCATCCGTCAGATCGAGTCGAAGACGATGTCGAAGCTGCGGCACCCGAGCCGCTCGCAGGTTCTGCGCGACTACCTGGACTGAGCTTCACCGCCACGCGGCCCGCACCGGTATGTCCGGTGCGGGCCGTCGTGCGTTGAGGCAGGGAACGCTCAGCCGGCGTGCCCCAGGAAGCGTTCGAAGGCGGCGCGTGCCTCGGGGGAGCGCAGCCGCTCGACGAAGGCCGCGCCCTCCACGTCGAGTCGCGCCGTGAGCGCCCCGACGTCGCGCAGGAGCGCCTTGGTCGTGGCCATGGCACCGGGCGCACGGTCGGCGACGGCGCGTGCGAGGCTGAGCGCGGTGGCCAGGAGCTCGGACGCGGGGACGACCGTGCTCGCCAGCCCCCAGTCGACGGCCCGGGCCGCGGGGACGACCTCGCCCAGCGCGAGCATCGCGAACGCCCGCAGGTGCCCGACCCGCGCGGGAAGCAGGAGACTCGAGGCTGCCTCCGGGACCAGGCCCAGGTCGGCGAATGGCGTGCTCAGCCGGGCGTCGTCGGCGAGGACGACCGCGTCGCAGTGCAGCAGCAGGGTGGTCCCGATGCCCACCGCGGGGCCCTGCACCGCCGCCACGACCGGGGTGGTGGTCTCCGTGAGCGCCGTCAGGAGCGGGTTCCCCTGCCACCGCAGGTCGGGGTCCTGGGCCATCGCGGCGAAGTCCTGCAGGTCGTTTCCCCCGCAGAAGGTGTCGCCGTCCGCCGCGATCAGGACGCAGCGGACCTCCGGGTCGCCGTCAGCGTCGCCGATGCGTGCGCCGAGCGCCGCGTACATGCCCTGCGTGAGCGCGTTCTTCTTGCCCGGGCGGGCGAGGGTGAGCGTCAGGACGCCGTCCTGGAGCTCGGTGCGGACGTCGTCGGCCACAGTGCCTCCTTGCGCGCCGGACCTCCCGGCGTCGGAGCCGAGCATAGGGGAGAGCCTGCGTAGGACGCCGAAGGCCGGCCACCCCGCGGGGTGGCCGGCCTCCGACCTCGAGCGAGAGCGACGTCAGTGGACGCCGGCGCTCTCCTCGGCCAGCAGCTTGTCGGTCTCGTCCTGGATGTCGACCGCGATGTCCTCGAACGCCGGGGCGTGGGCGCGGGCGTGGTGCGCGCAGAAGAGGAGCTCGCCTGCGGGAAGGGTGACCTTCACGTACGCCTGGGCGCCGCAGCGGTCACACCGATCGGCTACGGTCAGCGGTGCGCTCGTCGTGGTGTTCATGCTGCTATCCAACCATCGTTGCGCGGCTCCGCCTCCTGAAAAGGTCACAGTTTCGCCACCCGCGTAGTCGGCACCGAGCCGGCGCGTGGTCGGCGGCATGGCGAGCCCGGGAGTGTCGGGGTCTCGAACTAAGGTGGGGCCTTGTGTCCAGCGTCCTGAACGAGTCCAGCTACAACGCCCGTCACCTCTCCGTGCTCGAGGGGCTCGAGGCGGTGCGCAAGCGCCCCGGCATGTACATCGGCTCGACCGACTCGCGCGGTCTCATGCACTGCCTGTGGGAGATCATCGACAACTCCGTCGACGAGGCGCTCGGTGGGCACTGCACCGCGATCGACGTCGTGCTGCACCCCGACGGCTCGGTGACCGTGCGGGACGACGGACGCGGCATCCCCGTGGACCTCGAGCCCAAGACCGGCCTCACCGGCGTCGAGGTCGTGTTCACCAAGCTGCACGCCGGTGGGAAGTTCGGCGGGGGCTCGTACACGGCGTCCGGCGGCCTGCACGGCGTCGGAGCGTCCGTCGTCAACGCGCTCTCGGCCCGGCTGGACGTCGAGGTGGACCGCGGCGGCAAGACCCACCGCATGACGTTCCACCGCGGCGAGCCGGGCACGTTCGCGGACCCGAAGGCAGGCCCCACGCCGGACGCCCCGTTCACGCCCTTCGTGTCGGGCTCCGAGCTCGCCGTCGTGGGCAAGGTCGCCCGCGGCCGCACCGGCACGCGCGTGCGGTACTGGGCTGACCGCCAGGTGTTCCCCAAGACGGCGGTCTTCTCCTACGAGGACCTCGTCGAGCGCATCCGTCAGACGACGTTCCTCGTGCCCGGCCTGACGATCACCCTGCGAGACGAGCGCGGCATGCCCGGAACACCGGGGGCCGAGGGGCCGCACGAGGAGACCTTCGTGCACCACGGCGGGACCGTGGACTACGTCGAGTTCCTCGCGCCCGACGCGCCGGTGACCGCGACCTGGAAGCTCACGGGGTCGGGCACGTTCACGGAGACCGTCCCCGTGCTGGATGCGGTCGGGCACCTCGTGCCGACCGAGGTCGAGCGTGAGTGTGAGGTCGACATCGCGATGCGGTGGGGTCATGGCTACGACACGACCGTCCGGACGTACGTGAACATCATCGCGACCCCGAAGGGTGGCTCGCACGCCGCCGGCTTCGAGGCTGGGCTGCTGAAGCTCCTGCGCAAGCAGGTCGAGATCAACGCGCGACGCCTGAAGGTCTCCACGAAGGACTCGGCCGAGCGCATCGAGAAGGACGACGTGCTCGCCGGCCTGACCGCCGTGGTGACCGTGCGTCTCGCGGAGCCGCAGTTCGAGGGGCAGACCAAGGAGGTCCTCGGTACGGCACCGGTCCGGGCCATCGTCGCCAAGGTCGTGGAGACCCAGCTCGGCGCGATCCTGACCTCGCCCAAGCGGGACGACAAGTCCCAGGCCTCGCTCCTGCTGGACAAGGTCGTGGCGGAGATGCGCGCCCGGCTCTCGGCGCGCAAGCAGAAGGAGATCTCGCGCCGCAAGAACGCGCTCGAGACCTCGTCCCTGCCCGCGAAGCTGGCCGACTGCCGGTCCGACGACGTCGAACGCTCGGAGCTCTTCATCGTCGAGGGTGACAGCGCGCTGGGGACAGCCAAGCTCGCACGCTCGTCGGACTTCCAGGCGCTGCTGCCCATCCGCGGGAAGATCCTCAACGTCCAGAAGGCCTCCATCTCCGACATGCTGCGCAACGCGGAGTGCGCCGCGATCATCCAGGTGCTGGGAGCCGGCTCGGGCCGCTCGTTCGACCTGGAGGCCGCGCGCTACGGCAAGGTCGTCCTGATGACGGACGCCGACGTCGACGGCGCGCACATCCGCACGCTTCTGCTGACGCTCTTCTTCCGCTACATGCGTCCCATGGTCGACGCGGGTCGTGTGTTCGCGGCGGTCCCGCCGCTGCACCGCGTCGAGGTGATCGGCGCCGGCTCCCGCAAGAACGAGTACATCTACACGTACTCGGAGGCTGAGCTCAACGCGACGCTCAAGAAGCTGGACAAGTCCGGACGCCGCTACAAGGACGACATCCAGCGGTACAAGGGCCTCGGGGAGATGGACGCCGACCAGCTCGCAGAGACCACGATGGACCCCAAGTTCCGCACGCTGCGCCGCGTGACGCTGTCCGACGCCGAGCGCGCGGAGCGCGTGTTCGAGCTCCTCATGGGGTCCGATGTCGCTCCGCGCAAGGAGTTCATCGTGGCCGGCGCGCAGGAGCTCGACCGGGCCAAGATCGACGCCTGACCGAGCCCGGAGCGACGCGCGGAGCGACCCGCCAGGCGTGCGCTGCGGGGAGCCCGGACCCTAAAGTGGTCGGATGACCCCCATCAACCGCCGCGTCGCTGCGCCCGAAACCCTGCCCGAGCTTCCCACCGAACACCTGACCTGGCGCCCGCTCGCGGCCGCCGACGCAGACGCCCTGCACGCGCTGCTGGACGCCTCCGAGGTCGCCGACGAGGCGCCGCACCGGACGTCCCGCGACGAGGTCACCGAAATCTTCGAGGGGCCCTGGAAGAACTTCGAGACGGACGCGGTGGCGGGTGTCGACGGCGCCGGGGTGCTGCGCGCCGCCGGCTGGGCGGAGATCAAGCCGGGGGACACCCGGACCGTGCGGGCGTTCCTGTCGGGCACCGTGCACCCGGACGTCCGGGGCCGCGGGATCGGCACCGCGCTGCTGGCCTGGCTCGTCGCGCGCGGCAGGCAGATGCTCGTCGCCGAGGGCAAGGAGCTGCCGGCTCGCCTCGCGGTCGACTGTGCGGACGGGGACACCGCCCGCCAGGAGTTGTTCGAGACGGCGGGGTTCACGGTCGGCCGGTACTGGTCCGTGGTGCGCCGCGACCTGTCCGAGCCGCTGCCCGAGCCGCCGACGCTCGCCCGCGGGCTGCGCGTCGTGCCCTGGAGCGAGGAGATCGACGACGCGATCCGGCTCGCGCACAACGACGCGTTCCGCGACCACTGGGGCAGCGAGCCGTCCACGCCGGAGTCATGGGCCAAGGGCCGCGCCACGTTCGCGCCGCAGTGGACCTTCGCGGTCCTCGACGAGGACGCGTCCGAGCAGCCGCACGTCGCGGCCTACCTCGTCTCGGGCCGGTACGACCACGTGTGGGACGTCGTCGGGTACTCGACCGGCTACACCGAGCTCCTCGGGGTCCGTCGCGAGTACCGTGGCCGGCGCCTCGCGCCCGCCCTGCTGACCGAGGCGATGCGTGCCTACCAGGCCGACGGCGTCGAGTACGCCCAGCTGGAGGTGGACACGAAGAACCCCTCGGGGGCGCACGACCTCTACGCGTCGCTCGGCTACCGCCAGACGCACATGAGCCGCACCTACACGATCGAGCTGTGACGGCGCCGCCCGTGGCCGTGCTGGCCACGGGCGCCCTCGCCACGCGCTAGGGTGACCGCCATCGACGACGGGGGTGGCACGGTGCGGACGATGACGACACGGGTGGCGATCGGGGTGAGCGTCGGGGTATCGCTCGTGCACCTCGCGGCCTTGCTGGGGAACCGCGACCTCCTCGCGGACGTCACGCAGGTGCTGCTGATGCCCGCGCTGGCGGCCTACGTCGCGCTGACGGCGGGTCCGGGCCGCCGCGAGCGGCTCGTCAGGCTCCTGCTCGTCGCGCTGGGGTTCTCCTGGCTCGGCGACGCCGTCCCGCGCCTCCTCGAAGGCGACGCTGGCTTCCTCGCGATGGTCGGCTTCTTCCTGGTCGCGCAGATCGTGCTGATCGTCGCGTTCTGGCCCTTCCGCCGCTCGTCCGTAGCGGTCCGGCGGCCATGGGTGCTCGGCGTGTACGCGGCGGCCCTGATCGGGCTGGTGGCGCTCTGCGGGGAGCAGGCGGGGCCGCTGCTGGGCCCGGTGGTGGTCTACGGACTGTGCCTGTTCAGCATGTCGGTCCTCGCGACGGGGGTCTCGCGCACGGTCGGGGTCGGTGGGCTCGTGTTCCTCGTGTCCGACTCTCTGATCGCGCTCCGGGCGTTCGCACCCGAGGTGCAGATCCCCGCCATGGGTTTCTGGGTCATGCTCACCTACATCAGCGCTCAGGCGCTCATCGCGGTCGGCGTGCTCCGCCTCCTGGGAGCGAGCCTGCGCGGAGCCGTCCGCCGCCCCAGCGCCCCGGTGCCCGCCCGGGCCTGAGAGCCGTCGGCAGGGTCGTCACCCGATCGCGTGCAGCGGGGCAGGCAGCGGGGTGCCTGAGCCGTCGCGACGCTCGGTGGGCTCCGGCAGGTCGACGCTCTGCCCGCCTGCGCCGATCCCGTGCGCGGGCGCGGCTCCGACCCAGGCGCCCACGAGCGTGTCCTCGCCCTTGAGGAAGCGGTGCGAGCGCACGCCGCCGGTCGCCCGGCCCTTGGCGGGATAGAGCGGGTAGGGCGTGACCTTGGCCGAGCCGGTCTCGGTTCCCGGCAGCGCGCCCGAGACACCGGCGACAGTGACCACGACCGCGTCTGAGGCGTGCCCTGCGGGAACGACGCCGAAGTGCACCACGTGCGCGCCCGGGCCGAGCTTGATGCCCGCCATCCCGCCCGCGGTGCGCCCCTGCGGACGCACGAGCGACGCGGGGAAGTGCAGCAGCGAGGCGTCGGACGCCACCAGGACCAGCTCGTCGTCGCTCGTGCAGGCGGCGGCCCCCACGACCTCGTCGCCCTCCTTCAGCGTGATCGCCGTCCAGGAGTCGCGTCCGGCGGGCACGTCTCCCTGCGCGACGCGCTTGACGATGCCCTGGGCCGTGCCCAGCGCGAGCGTCGGCGCGAACGAGTCGAGCGACGTCAGCGCCAGGATGCGCTCGCCGGCCTCGAGCTCCACGATCTCCGAGACAGGGACCGCGCCCGAGAGCGAGGGTGCTCCTTCGGTCGCCGGCAGCGTCGGGAGGTCGAGCACGTCGACGCGCACGACGCGGCCGCGGCTGGTCACCGCGCCGACCTGCCCGCGGGCCGTGCACGCGACCGTCGAGCGCAGGACGTCGTGCGCGCGCCGCTGCTCCTCACGCACGGGCTCGTCCCCGGAGGCCGTGCGCGCGAGGAGGTCCGTGCCGGACAGCAGCACCCAGCAGGGAGAGTCGGCGATCTCGAGCGGCATCGCGGACGACGCGCTGCGCCCGGCGGGGGCGTTCTGGCCCGAGGACTCCAGGAGCACCGTGCGGCGAGGCGTGCCGTGCACCCGGGCGACCTCGGCCATCTCCTCGCTGACGACCCCGCGCAGCCGCGCGTCGGAGGCGAGGATCTCCTCGAGCTCGGCGATCTCCGCCCGCAGCGCCGCCTGCTCGGCCTCGAGCTCGATGCGCGAGAACTTGGTCAGGCGCCGCAGGCGCAGCTCGAGGATGTACTCGGCCTGCGCCTCCGAGAGGTCGAAGACGGTGCGCAGCCGACCGCGGGCGGTCTCGGAGTCGTCCGAGGTGCGGATGACCTCGATGACCTCGTCGATGTCGAGGATCGCCACGAGCAGGCCGTCGACGAGGTGCAGCCGGTCGCGCTTGCGGCCCAGCCGGTACTCGCAGCGTCGCTTGACGACGTCGATGCGGTGGTCCACCCACACCCGGACGAGCTCGCGCAGGCCCAGGGTGCGCGGCTGGCCGTCGACGAGCGCGACGTTGTTGATCCCGAAGGAGTCCTCCATCGGGGTCAGCCGGTACAGCTGCTCGAGGACCGCGTCCGGGTTGAACCCGTTCTTGATCTCGATGACGAGGCGCAGGCCGTGGCTGCGGTCCGTGAGGTCCATGACCGCGGTGATCCCGGTGAGGCGCTTGTTCTGCACGCCCTCCTTGATCTTCTCGATCACCTTCTCCGGGCCCACGAGGTAGGGCAGCTCGGTGACGATGATGCCCTTGCGCTTGGCGCTGACGTTCTCGATCCGGGTGGTGGCGCGGGTGCGGAACGAGCCGCGGCCGGTGCGGTGGGCGTCGCGCACGCCCTCGAGCCCGACGATCTTGCCTCCCGTGGGCAGGTCCGGGCCCGGCACGAACCGCATGAGGTCCTCGACGGTCGCGTCGGGGTGCGCGATCAGGTGGCGGGCGGCGGCCACGACCTCGACGAGGTTGTGCGGCGCCATGTTCGTGGCCATGCCGACGGCGATGCCGGAGGCGCCGTTGACCAGCAGCGCGGGGATCGCGGCGGGCAGGACCTCGGGCTGGGTCAGCTTGTTGTCGTAGTTCGGGACGAAGTCGACGACGTCCTCGGTGAGGTCGGCGGTCATCGCGAGCGACGCGGGCGCGAGGCGCGCCTCGGTGTACCGCGCCGCGGCCGGGCCGTCGTCGAGCGAGCCGAAGTTCCCGTGGCCGTCCACCATCGGCAGGCGCAGGGTGAAGTCCTGGGCCATCCGCACGAGGGTGTCGTAGATCGCGGTGTCGCCGTGCGGGTGGAGCTTGCCCATCACCTCGCCGACGACGCGCGCCGACTTCACGTACGCGCGGTCGGGGCGCAGCCCCATGTCGGACATCTGGAACAGGATCCGTCGCTGCACCGGCTTGAGGCCGTCCCGGGCGTCGGGCAGCGCCCGCGCATAGATCACGGAGTAGGCGTACTCGAGGAACGAGCCTTCCATCTCCGTGGTGACGTCGATGTCGACGATCTTCTCGGGGACGTCACCGGCGGCGTCGGTCTTCGCGTTCCGCGGCGTCATGCGTGCGTGGTCTCCTTCGTCGGGTGCGGCGCCGCGCGGTGGCTGCGGCGGTCCGGCGTCCATTGTCGCCGCTGTCCGTGGTGCCCCGAGCCAGGCGCGCCGCACCGGCCGTGGGCGGGACCGCATAGCCTGGCCTCATGGACGACGACGTGACCGGGACCGGCTATCCCGTCGGGTGGGAGGCAGACGCCGTCCTGCGTGACGGGACGACGACGCACATCCGTCCGATCCGCCCCTCGGACGCGCCCGCGCTGCAGGCCTTCCACGTCGCGCAGTCGGAGCGTTCCACGTATCTGCGGTTCTTCGCCGCCATGGCGAAGCTCCCCGAGCGGGACCTCGTGCGCTTCACGACCGTTGACCACGTCGACCGGGTCGCCCTCGTCGCGCTGCGCACCGTCGACGACACCGAGCACATCATCGGCGTGGCACGCTACGACAAGATCGGGCCCGACGTCGCCGAGGTCGCCTTCAACATCGCCGACACCCAGCAGGGCCGCGGCATCGGGTCGGTGCTCCTCGAGCACGTGGCTGCCGCCGCCCGCGAGCGCGGCGTGCGGCGCTTCACCGCCGAGGTCCTGCCGCAGAACGGGCGCATGCTCGCCGTGTTCCGCGACGCCGGGTACGACGTCTCCCAGCACGTGGACGACGGCATCGTGACGGTCACCGTCGAGCTCGACCCGACCGAGCGCTCCCGGTCGGTCGTCGCCGAGCGCGAGCGGCGAGCCGAGGCCCGCAGCGTGAGCGCGATCCTCGAGGCCCGCTCGGTCGTGGTGCTCGTGGGTGACGAGGAGCACGAGGCGGCGGCGGCCCGCGTGCTCGCGTCGCTGGCGCCGCTGGCCGCCGCCGGCGAGGACGTCCACGTAGTGGCGCCGCGCGCGAGCGGCCTGCCGGTACCCGCGGGTGCCCGGGGGCACCACGAGCTCGAGGAGGTGACGGGGCCGGTCGACCTCGCGGTCGTCGCGCTCGCGCCCGACGAGCTCTTGGAGGTCGTCCCGGACCTCGCGCGGCTCGGGGTGCGCGGGCTCGTCGTCGTGAACGAGGGGTACGCGGAGACGGGCGCGGCCGGGCTCGACCGCCAGCGCCGGCTGCTGCGTGCCGCCCACCTCGCCGGCATGCGCGTCGTCGGGCCCGGCTCCTACGGTCTCGCGCGGGCGGGCGCCGACGGGCCGCTCACCGCGACGCTCGGACCCGTGCCTCTCGCGGGCAGCATCGGGGTGTTCTGCCAGTCCGCACCGACGGCCGTCACCCTGCTGGCCACGCTGCAGCGGCGCGGCCTCGGGCTGTCGACGTTCCTGTCCGCGGGCAACCGCGCCGACGTCTCCGGGAACGACCTCATGCAGTTCTGGCAGGAGGACACGGCCACCACGGTCGCCTGCCTGTACCTGGAGTCGATCGGTAACCCGCGCAAGTTCTCCCGGCTCGCGCGGCGGCTCGCTGCCGTCAAGCCCGTCGTCGTCGTCACCGCGGGGCGCTCGGGCCAGGTCGTGCCCCCGGGGCACGTGGTCCGCGCGACCCAGGCGCCGCGGGGCACGCTCGAGGAGATGATGCGCCAGGCTGGGGTCATCCGGGCCGAGAACACCCACCAGATGATCGACATCGCCCAGCTGCTCGACACCCAGCCGTTGCCCGCGGGCGCTCGGGTCGCGGTGGTGGCGAGCTCGCCTGCCCTCGCCGCGCTGGTCGCCGAGGCTGCCGCGTCGGCCGGGCTCGACGTCGTCCCCGCGACCGGCGTCGTCCCCGAGGGCTGGGCCGACGCGGACGTGCGCGCGGCCGTCGACTCCGTCTACGCGCTGGCGGACGTCGACGCGGTCGTCGCCGTGCACATCCCCGTGCTCGGCCCGGGCAGCACGAGCTTCGTCCGGGCCGTGGCGCACGCGGCGGCTCGCACCGGCCGGCCCACCGTGGCCTCGGTGCTGGGCCGGCACGGGCTCGTTCCGGACCTCGCCACCACGACGGCTGCGGGCGACCCGTGGCAGGTTCCCGCCTACGCCACCCCGGAGGATGCCGTGCTCGCGCTCGCGGCGGTCGTCCGGTACGCGCAGTGGCGCGCGCGCGGCCACGGCACGTACGTCGCACCGGAGGTCGCCGACGACGCCCACGAGCGAGCCGAGGCTCTCGCCGCGACCGGCCCCCGGACGCTCGAGGCGCACGAGGTCGCCGAGCTTCTGGCGGGGTACGGCATCACGCTCGTGCCCTCACGGGTCGTCACCGACGCCGACGAGGCCGTCGCGGCGGCCGAGGAGCTGGGCTGGCCGGTCGTGGTGAAGAGCACCGCCGCGTCGCTGCGGCACCGAGCGGACCTCGGCGGGATCCGTCTCGACATCACGAGCGCCGACGCGGTGCGCGACCACTTCGCGCAGATGGAGGACCTCATGGTCCGCCAGTTCGGGACCACGATGCCCCTCGAGGTGCAGCACCAGGTCCCCTCCGGCGTCGCCTGCGTGCTCCGCTCGGAGGAGGACCCCTTGTTCGGGCCCGTGGTGTCGTTCGGGCTGGCGGGCGACGCTGTCGACCTCCTCGACGACGTGAGCTACGGCATCCCGCCGCTGACGGACACCGACGTGCACGCGATGGTGCGCGGGGTCCGCGCGTCTCCCCGCCTGTTCGGGTACCGCGGTCTGCCCCCGATGGACGTGGCCGGCCTGGAGGACATCGTCGAGCGGGTGTCCCGCATGGCTGACACGCTCCCGGTGCTGCGCAGCCTCGAGCTCAACCCGGTGGTGGTCACCCCGACGGGGGTGCACGTGCTCGGCGCCCGGTGCGAGATGGCACCGGCCTCGCGCAGCGGCGACGACCGGCGGGCCCTGCCGTGGTGAGGCCGCGGGCAGGTCGGTCGAGGTGGGAGGATGGGCGCGTGCCACACGTGACCTCCGACAGCCGTGCCGACCTGAGGGCTGCCCTCGTCCGCGCTGGCTACTACCCCGACCTGGTGATGGACATCCTCGAGGGCGCCCTGGGGGCCGAGCCCGTGAGCGCGCACCTCGTGCACGTCGAGACCACGTTCTCGAGCACCGAGGTGCGCCGTCACGTCACCGCCCTCGCGCTCACGGCCACGCGGCTGGTCTCCGCCCATGTGGACGACCAGCCCGCCGATGCCGAGCACCCGGCGGCCAGCGCGGCCGCGACCACCGAGGTGGTCCCGGTGTCCGCCGTGCGTTCCGTCGCCCTCACCCAGGTGGTCGAGCACCCGGAGCGGTACCGGCCGGGTGCCCCCCCGATCGAGGTCACGCTCGCGATCGGCTGGGGCGCGATCAACCGGCTCGACCTCGAGCCCGCGACGTGCCCGGACCCGTCCTGCGAGGCGGACCACGGTCTCACGGGCAGCATGACCCCGGACGACCTCGTGCTGCGCGTGAGCGCCCAGGCCGAGGGTCAGGAGTCCGTCCAGGACGCCCTCGCCTTCGCCCGTGCCCTGTCCGCCGCGTCGACAGGGGGAGCGTCGCGGTGACCCTGCAGCGCCGCCTGCGCGCCGCAGGTCTGGTCGCACCGACCTACGCTCCGGGCGGGCTGGGCTCCGTCCTGCCTGCGTGCGCGAACGCCCTCGGTGCCCCGCTGACCACCTCCACGGGCCTCGCGTCCCCGGACGCGGCGGCGGCGCTCGGCCTCCCGCGGGCCTCGCGGGTGTGCGTCGTCCTCGTCGACGGTCTTGGCGCTCGGCTCCTCGAGAGCAGGTCGGGGCACGCGCCGTTCCTGCGCAGCCTGCTCGGCGACCGACGCGTCGCGTACTGCGGGTTCCCCTCCACCACCGCCGCCTCGATGGGGCTGTTCGGCACGGGAACCGCTCCCGGGCGCACGGCGATGCTCGGCTACACGATCCGCCCGGCGGGTGCCTCCGGCCTCGCGAACATGGTGTCGTGGGAGGGCATGCCCACCCCGGAGGACGTGCAGCGCGAACCCACGGTGTTCGAGCAGCTCGCGGCCCGCGACGTGGCCGTGACGTCCGTCGGTCCTGCCCGGTTCGCGGGGTCCGGCATGACGCGTGCAGCCCTGCGCGGCTCGCGCTACGTCGTCGCCGAGTCGCTCGACGCCCGGGTGGACGCGGTCGTCGCGACGCTCCGCAAGCCTGGCCTCGCGTACCTCTATTGGGGAGAGGTCGACAAGGCAGGGCACCACCACGGGTGGCAGTCGGCCGAGTGGGGTGCCGCGCTCGAGGACATCGACGGTGCACTGCGGAGGCTGGTCCGTTCGCTGCCGCGGGGCACGACCGTCGTGATCACGGCCGACCACGGGATGGTCGACGTCGATCCCGCCCAGCGCTGGGACGTCGCGACCGAGCCGGCGCTCGCCGAGGGGATCGAGCTGGTGGCCGGCGAACCACGTGCCATCCACCTCTACGTCAGCCCGGGCACCGACCCGGCCGCGGTCGTCCAGCGCTGGTCGGACCGCCTCGGACGAGCGGTCGTGCCGGTGACGCGCGAGGAAGCCGAGGCCGCCGGCTGGTTCGGCGACGTCGCCGACCACGTGCGTGCCGCGATCGGTGACGTGGTGGTCGCGACGACGGGGCGCGCGACCGTCGTCGACTCAGCGACCCAGACGAGCGCATCTCTGGGGCTCGTGGGCGTGCACGGCTCGTTGACCCCCGACGAGGTCGAGATCCCCGTGCTGACCGCGGTCGTCTGAGGACTACTCCTCGGGCTTGGCGCCGAACACGATCTCGTCCCAGCTCGGGACCTTCGCGCGGCCCTTGCGAGCAGGCTTCGCGCGCTCGAGCGGCGGCGGGACGTCGTCGACGACCGCGGGCTGCTCCGGTTCGACAGCGGCGGGCTCCGGCTGCTCGGTGCGCGGCACGTCCACCGGCTCGAACGGTGCCGTGGCCGGACCGTCGTCGGCGGGGTCGGCAGCCGAGTCAGGGCTCGGTCGCAGGGTGAACAGCCGGCCCTCGGGTGCGGCTGCGGGAGGCAGGTCGAAGTGGAACGCCTGCTGAGGCCCGAAGCCCTCGAACTCGCCGGCGCTCTCGTCGTCCTCGACACCGATCTCGACGTCGACCTCCTGGCGCACACCGCGGCGGGCTCGCAGGTCGTGCAGCAGCTCAGCCGTGCGGTCCTCGGGAGCGGGGGCCTCGGGTGCCTCCGCGTGCTCGGGTGCGGGCTCGGGCGCCGCGAACGGCGTGGCCTCGATGTCGAACACGCGCGAGCGCACGGGAGACAGGTGACGCCGCGGCACGGGGGAGTCCGCAACCGCGGTCTCGGACAGCCCGCGGCTCTCGTCGTCGCGTGCCGCGACGGTCCGCGCGCTCGCGTCGAACGCCCACTCGGCGCGCTTGGTGGATCCGCGCTCGGGGAACTCGACGCTCACGACCCAGCCGCCGCTGCCCGGGCGTGCGGCGTCCCAGACCAGCTGGTCCGGCTCGACGCCGCGAGCCGCGAGGCGGTCCGTGACGAGCTCGCCCAGCATGGGGGAGCCGGCGTCGCGGCCTACCCGCGTGCGCTGGGCCTGGTCGGCGACGAACTCGCGCTCGGCCAGCACCGGGCCCTCGTAGCGGCGGACGTGCTCGATCGAGATGCCCGCGTTCCGCGCCACGTCCTCGGCGCTCAGACCGGCGCGGATGTGTGCCTGGATCTCGCGGGGCGACAGGCTCGACATCGCGGTCGCGCGCAGCTGCTCGAGCTGCGGCCGGTCCCGCCGGACGGCGGCGCGCAGCTGCTCGTCGATGCGCAGCCGGAAGCGCGTGCCGTCGGAAGCCGCGAGGACGACATGCTCCCCGTCCTCGTCCAGCCCGATCAGTTCCACGTCAGCCATGCATCCTCCCAGCGCAGTTCCCCTGAGCGTGCCACCTGCCGCCGTCGGATCGATGGAGGCGGCCCGGTGTGCCGCGCCGCACCGCACGCGGACGCGTCACACCACGCCGTTCCAGCCTGACATGATCGGGCCCGTGGAGATACTGCAGGACGCCCGGCACTACCTCGAGCTCGCGGCCGTCTTCTGCGCCGCGCTCTCGGGTGGTCTCGCCGCGGTGCGCAAGAGCTACGACGTCTTCTCGGTCCTGCTGCTGGCGTGGGTCACCGGGCTCGGCGGAGGGATCATCCGTGACGTCCTGATCGGCGCCACGCCACCGGTGGGCATCACGTCGTGGGACCTCGTCCTGACGTCGTTGCTGGGCGGGCTCGTGATCCAGTTCTTCCACCCGCGCCTGGAGCGGATGCGCCGGGGGATCACCGTGCTGGACGCGGGCGCGCTGGCGATGTTCGTCGTCGTCGGCGTGGACAAGGGCCTCGACCACGGGGTCGGCCCGCTCGCGGCCGTCTTCGTCGGGTTGATCACGGGCATCGGCGGCGGCCTCGTGCGCGACCTGCTCGTGGGCGAGCCGCCGATCGTCCTGCGCGAGCGCGAGCTTTACGCGATCCCGGCGACGTTCGGGGCCGTGGTCACGGTCGTGCTGGCCGAGCAGGGGGTGCTCGGCTACGCGACGGGAGGCGCCGTCGTCGTCGGCATCTTCGTCGTCAGGCTCGTCTCGCTCCGGATGCGGTGGCGCGCGCCGGGGCCCTGGCAGGGCTTCGGACGCCGCAGACTGGGCACATGAGACCCGAGCGCACCACGCCCGACGACCAGACCACGCCCGACGTCGCCGCCCTCCGCGCCCTGTGCGAGGACCTGGCCCGGCGTACCGCGGCCCGCCTGCGCGAGCACCGGCCCGACCGCGTCGAGGTGCTCCGGACCAAGTCCAGCGCGACCGACGTGGTGACGGCCGCCGACGCCGACGCCGAGGCCTTCCTGCGCCGCGAGATCGCGGCCGCGCGCCCCGACGACGCCGTGCTCGGCGAGGAGGAGGGGGCCACGGCGGGCACCTCGGGCCTGACCTGGGTGGTCGACCCGATCGACGGCACCGTGAACTACCTGTACGGGCTGCCTTCGTACTCCGTGTCCGTCGCGGTGGTGAGCGGCGCGCCGCGCCCGGACAGCTGGACCGTGCTCGCGGGCGCGGTCCACGACGTCGTCGCCGACGTGAGCACGAGCGCCGGGCAGGGGCTCGGTGCGGCGACCGACGGCCGACGCCTGTGGATGACGGACGGGGTCGAGGTCGCCGGGATGCTCGTCGGCACGGGTTTCGGGTACGACCCCGAGCTGCGCGCGGCCCAGGGCAGGTCCGCCGCCATCCTGCTCGAGCACGTCCGTGACCTTCGTCGCATCGGGTCTGCGGCCCTCGACCTGTGCCGGGTCGCGTCGGGCCAGCTGGACGCGTACTACGAGGAAGCGCTCGGCCCGTGGGACCACGCAGCAGGCGAGCTGGTGGTCCGCGAGGCCGGTGGCGTGGTGGTCGGCGTCGGCGGCGGAGCCCCCGACCACCGCATGCTTCTCGCGGGAAGCAAGTCGACCGTCGCGGTGTTGAGAACACTGCTGGAGCGGACCGGCGTGGGCGCCAGAGTGCAACGCTGACGAAAATGATGCACAATCCCATCGCCACGTCGTTGCGACCCAGCGTCGCCGTGGCCCTGCCGGCCGCGGCCCGACCCGCCGCTCCAGACGCGACGCGCCCCGCGCCGCCCGCGACATCGCCCTTCCAGACCACACGGAGTGTCCCCACGCATGGCTACTGACTACGACGCCCCCCGCAAGACCGAGGAGGACCTCTCCGAGGACTCGATCGAGGAGCTCAAGGCGCGGCGTTCCGACAAGAGCTCGGGCGTCGTCGACGAGGACGAGGCCGAGGCGGCCGAAGGCTTCGAGCTGCCCGGTGCCGACCTCTCGGGCGAAGAGCTCTCCGTCCGCGTGCTGCCCCGCCAGGCCGACGAGTTCACCTGCATGAGCTGCTTCCTGGTGCACCACCGCAGCCAGCTGGCCGAGGAGAAGAACGGCCAGCCGATCTGCACGGAGTGCGCGAGCTGATCCGCTGCTCCACCGCGACGCCGGCTTCCCGCTCGGGGGGCCGGCGTCGTCGTTTCTCAGGCGGCGCGCGCTGCTTCGATCGCGGCGGCGAGAGCGCGCGGACGGCGGCTCGAGACGAGCCACGTCGGCGTCGGGTCAGCCGGGTCCGTGACGGGTGCGGTGACCGCGCCGCCGATCCACGCCCGCAGGCACACGAAGGCACGAGGGTCGTACCCGGGGCCCATGGCGGCGCGGACGCCCTCGCGGTCCAGGACCTCCACCGGCCCGAGCAAGCTCACGGGGAGGTGGGCCCGTCCCGCGTGCAGCTCGCCGTCCCGCACGGCGACCACCGGAGCGGTGAGCCACGCGCCGACGAGGCCGGCCACGCCCACGGCGACGGCGGTGGCCCAGGCGGCCCGCAGGTCGACGACGCTCAGCGCCACGAACGTGACGAAGGCGAAGCCCACGATCGCGGCGATCCCACCGATCCCCGGCAGCAGCCGCTCCCGGAACAGGAGGTGCTGCTCGGACGGCGCCGGTGCGGGATGCGCAGAGGGGGAGACCATGGTTCCCAGCATGACAGAGCGGTGCGGCTAGGATCGCGCCGTGACTGCACACGAGGACCGCGATGTCGACGTCCTGATCCAGATGCTCGACCCCGATCTCCCCGAGCCCACCTACGCGCACCCAGGTGACGCGGGTGCGGACCTGGTGGCGCGCGTCGACGTCGAGCTCGCGCCGGGGCAGCGCGCCACGGTGCCCACAGGCGTCGCGATCGCGATGCCGGACGGGTACGTCGCGCTAGTCCACCCGCGCTCGGGCCTCGCCTCCCGCCACGGTGTGACGATCGTGAACGCCCCGGGGACGGTGGACGCGGGATACCGGGGGGAGATCGCCGTCACGCTGCTGAACACGGACGCGTCGCAGACCGTGCGGCTGGCGCGGGGCGACAGGATCGCCCAGCTGGTCTTCCAGCGCGTGGAGCGCGCACGGTTCGTCCGCGCGCAGTCGCTTCCGGGATCGCACCGAGGCGCCGGCGGGTTCGGTTCCACCGGGGGCGTCGCCGCCGCGGTGCGCGACCTCGGCCACGACCCGGCATAGGCTGGAGCAGATGTCTCGCCAGCGGGACCTGACGAAGGAGAGCACGTAGTGGGCCTGTTTGGACGCCGTTCTGACCGCACCGCCGAGCCCGAGACGGGCACGACCCCGGCGCCGACGACGCCTCCCGCCGAGGAAGCAGCTCCGGCGCACGGCCCCTGGGACGCTACGCAGGTGGCCGGCCGCGGCAACCGCGTCGACCTCGGCGCCATCTGGCTCCCCGGCGTGCACGGCATGCAGGTGCGCATGGAGATCGACAAGAAGACCCAGGCGGTCACTGGTGCGTCGGTGATGGTCGACGGCTCGGCCATCCAGATCCAGGCGTTCGCCGCGCCCAAGACCACGGGCATCTGGGACGAGATCCGCGCGGAGATCATGGCGTCGCTGCAGACGCAGGGAGCCAAGGTCGACGACCTCCCGGGTCCGTTCGGCCGGGAGCTCCTCGCCCAGGTGCCGGCCACCACCAAGGAAGGCGAGAAGGTCGTCCGCGTGCTCCGGTTCATCGGTGTCGACGGTCCGCGCTGGTTCCTGCGCGGTGTGATCACGGGCAAGAGCGCGACGGACATGCAGGCCGCCCGCGTCGTCGAGGGCATCTTCTCCCAGGTCGTGGTGGTCCGCGACGACGCTCCGCGCGCACCGCGCGAGGTCCTCGCGCTGACGCTCCCCAAGGCCCCGCCGAAGGCCGCGGAGCCCACGAGCGAGCCGGCCGCGCAGAGCCCGGAGGGTCCGGTGGCCCCTGAGCCGCCACCCGCGGACGACATCCCCGAAGGTACGGAGAACCCGTGAGCATCACGGCGAAGATCGGGTCGATGGTCAGCGCGGCCCTGGCGTCCCAGGACGAGGTCGCCGCCCGCGAGGAACGCACCAGCGCTGCCCAGCTGGGCACGACGGCCGTGGGGGACTGCCCCGAGCGTGCTGCGGTGCGGGTGTCCGGCGTGATCCGGTCGGTCGTCCTGCGGCCGACCGACCGCGTCCAGGCGGTCGAGGCGGAGCTGTACGACGGCTCGGGCTCGCTCGACCTCGTGTGGCTCGGTCGGCACCGCATCGCGGGCATCGAACCCGGGCGCCGCGTCGTCGTCGACGGCTTCGTGTGCGCGCGCGACGGTCGACGCGTGATCTACAACCCGCGCTACGAGCTCTTCGCCCGTTCCGAGGACGCCGAGTGACGAGCCCGCTCGACGGCGCCGTCCCCGCGCAGGCCCGCGGCGTCAACGTCCTCACCCAGGACGAGTTCTCGCTCGCGAACTCCGTGGGCGGCGTGCGAGGTGTGCTCGAGGCGCTCGCGCCTGGGCTCGTCTTCGTCGTCGTGTACCTGATCACCTTCGACCTGACGCCCACGCTCGTCGCCTCGCTCGGCGTCGCGCTGCTCGCGGTGCTCGTCCGGCTGGTGCAGCGCACCCCGGTCACCCAGGCGTTCGGCGGCGTGGCTGGGGTCCTCATCGGCGTCCTGTGGGCCTGGCGCTCCGGCGACGCGAGAGATTTCTTCGCCTTCGGGCTGTGGACGAACGGTGCCTACCTGGCCGCTTGCCTGATCTCCGTGGCCGTGCGGTGGCCGCTCGTCGGCATCGTCGTGGAGGCGCTGCGGGCCGGCTTCGGCACGGGGCAGACGACGACGGAGAATCCGTTCGCCGGGTTCTCGCGCTGGCGCCTCGACCGGGCGCTCGTGCGGCGCTACCAGATCGCCACTGTGGTCTGGGCGACGCTGTTCGCGGCTCGCCTCGCGGTGCAGCTGCCGCTCTACCTCGACGACCAGACGGAGAGCATCGGGTGGCTCGGCACCGCGCGCCTCGTCATGGGCGTGCCGCTGTGGGCCCTGACGATGTGGTTGACGTGGGTGCTGGTGCGCCAGCCATCAGCCGTGCCAGCGCAGACTCGTCCGCATCCCGCCCCGTGACGAGCAGCAGCTCGTCGCCGGCCTCGAGGGTGTCGTCCGCGCTCGGCGCGATCGGCTGAGGCCCGCGCACGATCGCGGCCAGGACCGTGTCGGTCGGCCAGTCCACCGCGCCGACGCGGACGCCCGCCAGCGGCGAGTCCGCCGGGAGCGTGATCTCGAGGATGTCCGCGCGCGACTGGTGGAACGTGAAGATCCGCACCAGGTCGCCGACGGCCACGGCCTCCTCGACCATGGCCGTCATGATGCGCGGCGTCGACACGGCGACGTCCACGCCCCAGGACTCGTCGAACATCCACTCGTTCTTGGGGTTGTTCACGCGCGCGACCACGCGCGGCACGCCGAACTCGGTCTTGGCGAGGAGGGCGATGACGAGGTTCGCCTTGTCGTCACCGGTGGCCGCGACGATGACGTCGCACTCGGCGACCTTCGCCTCGGTGAGGGTCGGCAGCTCGCAGGCGTCGGCGAGGAGCCACTCGGCCTCGGCCACCTGGGCGACGCGCATGGCGGACGGCTGCCGGTCGATGAGGGTGACCTCGTGGTCGTGACCCAGCAGCTCACGGGCGATCGAGCGGCCGACGGACCCGGCACCGGCGATGACGACGCGCATCAGACCTCCTGGGCGGGCTGGTGGGTGACAACGCGCTCGACCGTAGGCACGTCGTCGGAACGGATCAGCATGTGCACGGTGTCGTTCTCCTGCAGCACGGTGCTCGCGGTCGGCAGCTCGCCGTCGCCGTACCGGGTCAGGAAGGCGACCCGGGCCGCGGTCGCGGTCTCGAGGGTCTGCACGGTGCGGCCCACCCAGCCCGGGTGCAGGTCGACCTGGCAGAGCCGGATGGCACCCGAGGGGTCACGGAACTCGTCGGTCGCGCCCATGGGCAGCATGCGGCGCAGCACCTGGTCCGCGGTCCAGCGGACGGTCGCGACCGTCGGGATGCCCAGACGCTGGTAGATCTCGGCGCGGTGCGGGTCGTAGATCCGGGCGACGACGTTGTCCACCCCGAACGTCTCGCGCACGACGCGGGCAGCGAGGATGTTGGAGTTGTCCCCGTCGGAGACCGCCGCGAAGGCGTGCGCCTCCTCGATGCCGGCCTGGGTGAGGGTGTCGCGGTCGAAGCCGAGGCCGGTGACCTTCTTGCCCTCGTACGAGGCCGGCAGCCGACGGAAGGACTCAGAGCTCTGGTCGATCACAGCGACGGAGTGGCCGCTGGACTCGAGCGACTGGGCGAGCGTCGCGCCGACGCGGCCGCAGCCCATGATCACGAAGTGCACAGGGGTGACGCTATACCTGCTGGATGGGGCCGAGCGACCGGCCCGTCCCGTGCGCGACGGGCGGGGCCTAGCATGGTGCCTTGTGTCAGACATCGTGGACGCCGCCAAGCGGCTCCTGCTCGGGCGGCCCGTCCGCAGCGACGGCCTGGGCCACACCCTGCTGCCGAAGAAGATCGCACTCCCGGTCTTCGCCTCCGACGCGCTCTCGTCCGTCGCGTACGCACCCGACGAGATCCTGCTGACCCTCGCGATCGCGGGCGTCGGGGCAACCGTCATCTCGCCCTGGGTGGGGCTGGCGGTCGTCGTGGTCATGGTGGTCGTCGTCGCGTCGTACCGGCAGAACGTGCACGCGTACCCGAGCGGGGGCGGCGACTACGAGATCGCCACCGCGAACCTCGGGCGGACGGCCGGCGTCGGCGTGGCCAGCGCGTTGCTGGTCGACTACGTCCTCACGGTCGCCGTGTCGATCTCGTCGGCGGCGCAGTACGCCGCGACCGCGCTGCCGTTCCTGCGCGGGCACGAGTCCCAGCTCGCGATCTTCCTCGTCGCCGTGCTGACGCTCGTCAACCTGCGCGGCGTGAAGGAGTCCGGCCGTGTGGTCGCGATCCCCGTCTACCTGTTCATGTTCGCCGTGGGGCTCACGGCGGTCATCGGGTTCGTCCAGTACGCGACCGGGACGCTCGGCGTCGCCGAGAGCGCCGCGTACGAGGTCGTGCCCCAGGACGCCTTCGACCAGGGGCTCCTCGGGCTGGCGGGTGCATTCCTGGTGGCCCGGGCCTTCGCTTCCGGCTGTGCTGCGCTGACCGGCGTGGAGGCGATCAGCAACGGGGTTCCGGCGTTCCGCAAGCCCAAGTCCCGCAACGCGGCGACGACGCTGCTGCTGCTCGGGTCGATCTCCGCATTCATGATCATGTCGATCCTGCTGCTCGCGTCGGCGACCGGGGTGAAGTTCGTCGAGCACCCCTCGACGTCGCTGCGGGTCGACGGCGAGCTCGTCTCCGAGGGCTTCGTGCAGACCCCGGTGCTCGGGCAGCTCGCGCACACCGTCTTCGCGTCGTTTCCGCCGATGTTCTACCTCGTCTCCGCGGTCACCGGCCTCATCCTCGTGTTTGCCGCCAACACGGCGTTCAACGGATTCCCGTTCCTGGGGTCGATCCTCGCGAAGGACGGCTACCTGCCGCGTCAGCTGCACACCCGCGGCGACCGGCTCGCGTTCTCCAACGGCATCCTCACCCTCGCCGCGGCCGCGGCGTGCCTGATCTGGTTCTTCGACGCCCAGGTCACCCGGCTCATCCAGCTCTACATCGTGGGCGTGTTCGTGTCGTTCACCCTGTCGCAGCTCGGCATGGTCAAGCACTGGACCCGCCTGCTGCGCGTCGCCTACGACCCCACCGAGCGCAACCGCATGCGGCGGTCCCGCGCGGTCAACGTCGTCGGCTTCGCCCTGACCGCGACGGTGCTCGTCGTCGTGCTGATCACCAAGTTCACGCACGGCGCGTGGATCGCGCTGCTGGCCATGGGCGTGGTCTTCGTGGTCATGCGCTCCATCCGCCGTCACTACGACGCTGTCTCCCGCGAGCTCGCGCTGAACGAGGACGTCGACACCGAGCGGGCCCTGCCGAGCCGCGTGCACGCGATCGTGCTCGTCTCGCGCATCCACAAGCCCGTGATGCGCGCGCTGGCGTACGCGCGGGCGACCCGCCCGTCGGTGCTCGAGGCCATCACGGTGGCCGTAGACCCGGACGACTCTCAGCGTCTCGTCGACGAGTGGGAGACCCTCGACCTGCCCGTGCCGCTGCGCGTCCTCGACTCGCCGTTCCGCGAGATCACCCGGCCCGTCCTCGGGTACGTGCGTTCGGTGCGGCGAGAGAGCCCGCGCGACCTCGTCGTCGTCTACCTGCCCGAGTACGTCGTCGGGCACTGGTGGGAGCAGCTCCTGCACAACCAGAGCGCCCTGCGTCTCAAGGCACGCCTGCTGTACACGCCGGGCGTCGTCGTGGCCTCCGTGCCGTGGCGGCTGTCGTCGACGCTCGCCCAGGGCGGTTCCGACCCCAGCGTCTACGCCCCGCGCCCGGCCCCGCGCACCCCCTCTGACCCGAAGGCCTGACATGACCCTGCTCGACCTCGAGATCGGCCCCGTCGCGCACGGCGGGCACTGCGTCGCACGCCACGAGGGGCGCGTCGTGTTCGTGCGGCACGCCCTGCCCGGAGAGCGGGTGCGGGCGCGGCTCACCGAGGCCGGGCCGGACGACAAGTTCTGGCGCGCGGACGCCGTCGAGATCCTCGAGGCGAGCCCCGACCGCGTGATGCACCCGTGGCCGGAGGCCGGCCCCGGCGGCGTGGGCGGCGCCGAGCTCGGTCACGTCTCCCTCGCGGGGCAGCGGCGCTGGAAGGCCGACGTCGTGGCGGAGCAGCTCAAGCGCCTCGCCCACCTGGAGCGTTCCGTCGAGGTGCTGGGGGCGCCCGGCGACGACGAGCGCGGCGGGCTGCACTGGCGCACACGCATCGAGCTGGTGTGCGACGACGAGGGCCGGGCGGGCATGCGCCGCCACCGCAGCCACGACGTCGTCGCGGTCACGGGGATGCCGCTCGCCACCGAGGCGGTGCTCGCGGCGTGCGAGCGCGTCGGGGTGTTCAGCCGGCGCTGGCGCGGGGGCAACACGATCGACGTCGTCGCCCCGGCCGGCGGCCAGGAGCCCATCGTGCTGGTCGACGGGCTGCCGTGGAAGGACACGCGGCCGGACACGCGCCCCAACGCGCGTCGCACGGTCACCGAGTCGGTCACCGTGGGGGAGCGGACGTACGACTTCAAGATTGCCGCGGCGGGATTCTGGCAGGTGCACCGCGAGGCGCCGGGCGTGCTCGCGAACGCCGTCATGGCCGCCGCGGGAGAGATCGGGGACGCGACCGTCGTGGACCTGTACTCCGGTGCGGGCCTGTTCACCGCCCCGCTGGCCGACGCCGTCGGCCCCGTGGGACGCGTCGTGTCCGTCGAGGGCGACGCCCAGGCGGTCAAGGACGCGCGACGCACCTTGCACGCGGCCGACCAGGTCGAGCTGCACACGGGCGACGTCGTGCGTGTGCTGCGCGACGCCGGGCACGGGGCGGTCGGGGGAGCGGACGTCGTCGTGCTGGACCCGCCGCGGGCCGGTGCCGGACGCGCCGTCGTCGAGCAGGTGCAGACGCTGCGACCCGAGCGCGTCGTCTACGTGGCCTGCGACCCGGCGGCCCTCGCCCGGGACATCGACTACTTCTCGCGCGGCGCGACGCCGTACGCGCTCGGGTCGCTGCAGGCGTTCGACCTGTTCCCCATGACGCACCACGTCGAGTGCGTGGCGGTGCTCGAGCGCAGGTGAGCCTAAGTATCTTGACGTCAAGATAACTGTTAGGCTGGACCCCGACCCCCTGGCTGAACCGCGTCCCATCGGCGCGCCCCGGGCCGGCCGACCTCGCGTCGACCGGCCGACGTGGGCGCCGCTCGATACGCTGGGACGAGGCTGGCCAAGGTCGCCTACCTCTGGTCTGTCGCGGATGCCCGGACCAGGCCGCAACTGAGTGAGGAGCCACCGTGAGCAGCGTTGACACGTTCGGTGCAAAGGGAACCCTGGACGTCGGCGGGACCTCGTACGAGATCTTCCGACTGTCCGCCGTCGACGGCCTCGACCGTCTGCCGTACTCGCTGAAGATCCTGGCCGAGAACCTGCTGCGCACCGAGGACGGTGCCAACATCACGGCCGACCACGTGCGTGCGCTCGCCGGGTGGGACCCGGACGCGCAGCCCGACACCGAGATCCAGTTCACGCCGGCGCGCGTGATCATGCAGGACTTCACCGGCGTCCCGTGCGTCGTCGACCTCGCCACGATGCGTGAGGCCGTCGCCGAGCTCGGGGGAGACCCGGCCCGGATCAACCCGCTCGCGCCCGCGGAGCTCGTGATCGACCACTCCGTGCAGATCGACGTCGCCGGTCGGGCCGACGCGTTCCGCCGCAACGTCGAGATCGAGTACGAGCGCAACCACGAGCGCTACCAGTTCCTGCGCTGGGGTCAGACGGCCTTCGACGACTTCAAGGTCGTCCCCCCGGGCACCGGCATCGTGCACCAGGTGAACATCGAGTACCTCGCGCGCACCGTGATGACCCGCGAGGTTGACGGCGTCCTTCGGGCCTACCCCGACACCTGCGTCGGCACCGACTCGCACACCACGATGGTCAACGGCCTGGGCGTGCTCGGCTGGGGCGTCGGTGGCATCGAGGCCGAGGCCGCGATGCTCGGCCAGCCCGTCTCGATGCTGATCCCGCGCGTCGTCGGCTTCAAGCTCTCCGGCCAGATCCCCGCTGGCGTGACCGCGACCGACGTCGTGCTCACCATCACGCAGCTGCTCCGCCAGCACGGCGTCGTCGGCAAGTTCGTCGAGTTCTACGGCGACGGCGTCGCCCAGGTGCCGCTCGCGAACCGCGCGACCATCGGCAACATGAGCCCCGAGTTCGGCTCGACGGCCGCGATCTTCCCGATCGACAACGTCACCCTGGACTACCTGCGCCTGACGGGCCGCAGCGACGAGTCGGTCGCGCTCGTCGAGGCGTACGCCAAGGAGCAGGGCCTCTGGCTCGACCCGACCGTCAAGGGCTACACCGAGCCCGTGTTCTCCGAGTACCTCGAGCTCGACCTGTCGACGGTCGTCCCGTCGATCGCCGGGCCCAAGCGCCCGCAGGACCGCATCGAGCTCAGCCTCGCCAAGACCGCGTTCAAGCGGGACCTGCCGAACTACGCCGACGACGTGCACAACCAGGTCGACGAGGCCTCCCGCGAGTCGTTCCCCGCATCCGACTCGCCCGCCATCGGCGAGCCCGTGCGTCGGACCGTGCCGGTGACGACGCCCGAGGGCAGCACGTACGAGCTGTTCCACGGCGCCGTCGCGATCGCGTCGATCACGTCGTGCACCAACACCTCGAACCCGTCGGTCATGCTCGCGGCCGGTCTGCTGGCCAAGAAGGCCGTCGAGAAGGGCCTGATCTCGAAGCCGTGGGTCAAGACGTCGATGGCGCCGGGCTCGCAGGTCGTGACGAACTACTACGACAAGGCCGGCCTGTGGCCCTACCTGGAGAAGCTCGGCTTCCACCTAGTCGGGTACGGCTGCGCCACCTGCATCGGCAACTCGGGCCCGCTGGCCGACGAGGTCTCGGCCGCCGTGAACGAGCACGACCTCGCCGTCGTCTCGGTACTGTCGGGCAACCGCAACTTCGAGGGCCGCATCAACCCGGACATCAAGATGAACTACCTGGCGTCGCCGCCGCTCGTCATCGCGTACGCGCTCGCCGGCACCATGGAGTTCGACTTCGAGTCCGAGCCCCTGGGCCGCGACGAGAACGACCAGCCGGTCTTCCTGCGCGACATCTGGCCGACGCCGGAAGAGGTCCAGGCCACGATCGACAGCTCGATCAACCGCGAGATGTTCACCAGCGACTACGCGGACGTGTTCTCGGGCGACGAGCGCTGGCGTGCGCTCAACACCCCCGAGGGTGACACGTTCGAGTGGGACGCCGAGTCCACCTATGTCCGCAAGCCCCCGTACTTCGACGGTATGCAGGCGACGCCGGAGCCCGTCACGGACATCTCCGGTGCGCGCGTGCTGGCCAAGCTGGGGGACTCGGTCACGACCGACCACATCTCCCCGGCGGGTGCGATCAAGCCCGACAGCCCCGCGGGCCGCTACCTCGCCGAGCACGGCGTGGAGCGCCGCGAGTTCAACTCGTACGGCTCGCGCCGCGGCAACCACGAGGTGATGATCCGCGGCACGTTCGCGAACATCCGCCTGCGCAACCAGCTGCTCGACAACGTCGAGGGCGGCTTCACGTACAACTTCGTGAAGGACGCGCAGGACACGATCTACGACGCCGCTCGGGACTACGCGGCCCAGGGCACCCCGCTGGTGATCCTCGGTGGCAAGGAGTACGGCTCGGGCTCGTCGCGTGACTGGGCGGCCAAGGGCACGGCCCTCCTGGGCGTCAAGGCCGTCATCACGGAGTCGTTCGAGCGCATCCACCGCTCGAACCTGATCGGCATGGGCGTGCTGCCGCTGCAGTTCCCGGCCGGCGAGAACGCCGCGTCGCTCGGCCTCGACGGCACGGAGACGTTCTCCATCGAGGGCGTCACCGCGCTCAACGAGGGCGTCACCCCCAAGACGGTCAAGGTCACGGCGACCAAGGCCGACGGCGGGGTCGTCGAGTTCGACGCCGACGTCCGGATCGACACCCCGGGCGAGGCGGACTACTACCGCAACGGCGGCATCCTGCAGTACGTGCTGCGCTCGCTCGTCGCCGCCTGACCCGAGTCACGAACGGCGGGGCGCTCACCAGAAGGTGAGCGCCCCGCCGTCGTCTGCCCCCAGCCTGCCGCTGCGCGCCCGCCACCCGAGCGTGAGTGCACAGTTTTGGCGGTGGAATCTGCCCTCAGCACCGCCAAAGCTGTGCACTCAGCGGAGGGCGGTGGTGAGGGACTCGTAGCTGGTGCGGATCAGCGCCTCCAGGGCGGCGAGGTTCGTCGTGCCCAGGTCCTTGAGGTAGAGGCAGCCCTTGCCGAGGGTGTGCGGGCCGAGGGCTGCGAGGAGCTCCTCACGGCCGTCGAAGCCGTCGAGGACGTAGATCGTCGACGCTGCCTTGCGCGGTGAGAAGCCGGCCGCCGGCGCGTCGCCCTCCCTGCCGCTCGCGTAGCGGTAGTGGTACGAGCCGAACCCGACGATCGACGGTCCCCACATCCGCGGCTCCTGCCCGGTCACGCGGGTCATGAGCGCGCACAGCGTATGCGCGTCGCGCTGGCGCACCGGGTGCTCGACGGCGTCCAGGAACGCTGCGACGTCGGCGTCAGTCGGTCGGGTCACTGCGTCGTCAGCCATGCCTCACTGTCGCGCACCGGGGTGCGAGAAGTCGAGCAGCTCGTCCAGGGCGCGCAGGCCCATCGCGCGCATGGCCGGGGCGTCGTCGCTGTGGGCGAGCAGCCCGGTCGTCATGGTCAGGCCCCAGCCGCGGGCACGCGCCCAGGTGGCGTCGTCGTAGGGCTGGCGCGACTGGACGTGCTCGTAGAACAGGGTCCGGCCCACGGCGTCGAACGTGAGCCACGCCGTGGCGAGATCTGTGGCGGGGTCGCCCGAGGTCATGTCGCCGAAGTCCAGCACGGCGGCCAGCTCCGGCTCGCTGTCAGGGCCGACGTCGCGAGCGAGCAGGTTGGCGGGATGGAGGTCGCCGTGCAACCACAGGGGTGGACCGGCCCAGGGCGGCGTCTCCACCAGCGCGTCCCACGCCGCGCGCACCTCGTCGGCGCGCGGCACGGCACCGCTGGCGAGGCGCTCGTGCACCGCGGACGTCCGGGTGTGCAGGCCCACGCCCCGCACCGCGTTCACCGGCGCCTGGGCGGGAGCCGGCACGTGCAGCGCGACGACGACGTCGGCGAGGGCCTGGGCCAGGGCGGCCCGCCGGGCGACCGTCAGCTCCCGGACGAGAGTGCCGTGGAACCAGGGCACGACGCTCCACGCCCACGGATAGTCCGGACCGGCCGTCCCGTCGCTCGGGACACCCAGGCGGACGGGTGCGGGCACCGGCACGCCGAGGGCGGGCGCGAGCCGCGGCAACCACTGCTGCTCGTGCAGGATCAACGGTGCGCCCTCGTCCCGCCGGGGCATGCGCACGGCCAGGTCGTCACCGAGGCGCAGCACCACGTTGTCCCAGCCGCTCGCGACGACGACGAGCGGCAGGTGGGCGAGGTCGGGATGCTGAGCGGCCAGCAGTCCCCGCACGAGCGCCGGCGTCACGTCGACGCGCGCGGGCGGGGTCAGCGCCACGAGCGGCGTGGGTCGGGCAGGGTCATCGGCGTACCGTGACCTCGCGTGAGCGGTCCCAGGCCTCGGTCCAGCCGAGCGCGTCGAACAGCTGGTCGAGCACGAGGGCGGTGAAGCCCCAGACCAGGTGGTCGGCGACCAAGAACGCCGGGCCGCGGTAGGGGGTTCCGGGGAGCACCGACGTCCGACGGTTGGCGGGGTCGAGCAGGTCCGCCACCGGCGCGCGGAACACGCCGGCGGACTCGCCCGCGTCGACCGCCCGCACGGCCGACGGCTCGCGCCACCACGCGAGCACCGGCGTGACGAGGTGGTCGCTGACCGGCAGCGGCAGGGCTCCCAGGGCGCCGAGCACCTCCACGCCAGCGACGTCGAGTCCGGTCTCCTCCTCCGCCTCCCGCAGCGCTGCTGCCACCAGGTCTGCGTCTCCTGGGTCCTGACGGCCGCCCGGGAAGGCGACCTGCCCCGGGTGGTGGTTGAGCGTGTCCGCGCGCCGGACGAGCAGGACGTCGAGGTCGCGCGCCACCTGCGGGGCGTCGTGCACCGCGGGTACGGCGTCGAGGCGTCCGAACAGCACCAGCACAGCGGCGGGACGCCCGGCCGGACGCACGCGCTGGCCGCCGGCCAGGCGGGACCAGTCGATGCCGCGCGCGGGCAGCGCGGCGAGCTCTGCCCGTGCGTCGTGCTCAGCCACGGCGGTCCCGGGCGTCGGCGGCGAAGGTCCCGAACGCCATCTGTGCGCGCGGTGCGAGGCTGGGCAGGAGGCGCGCACCGTCGGAGGCGATCGCGCGCACGGTCTGCGGCGGCAGGCTGCCTCCGCCCTCGGGGTGCGCGAGCCACGCCGCGAGCAGCGGCGGGTCGAGCTCGAGGTGGAACTGCAGCCCGACCGCGCTGCCGAGGCGGAACGCCTGCACGGGGGTGGCGTCGGTGGACGCGAGCACCGTCGCCCCGGCCGGCGCGTCGACCGCGTCGTCGTGCCAGTGCAGCACGTCGGGGTCGGCACCGGCGTCGACGACGAGCGGGTACAGCAGGCGGTCGCGGATGCCGTCGCCGTGGACCTTCAGCGGCGCGAACCCGATCTCCTGGCCGTGCTGCGGGAGGGACTGCGCGCCCAGGGCGACTGCGAGGAGCTGCATGCCGAGGCACACGCCGAGCGTCGGGAGGTCGGCGTCGACGGCAGCGGCGAGGAGCCGGCGCTCGGCGGCGAGCCCGGGGTGCGCGGCGTCGTCGAGCGCGCCCGGCGCGCCACCGAGCACGACGAGGCCGCTGAGCTCGCGGACGTCGGGCAGCTCGGGGTCGACATCGTCGAGGATGATCCGGGACTCCCACGGCACGCCGGCGAGCTCGAGCGCCCGTGCGATGACCCCGGGCTGCTCGAACTCCGCGTGCTGCAGGACCAGGACGGGTGCGGCCGTCAGGGAGGACACGAGCTCACCAGCCTGCGGGCAGCGGGCGGCCCTCGTCGTAGCCGGCCGCGGACTGCACGCCGACGAGCGCGCGCTCGGCGAACTCGGTCAGGGTGCGGGCGCCCGCGTACGTGCACGACGAGCGCAGCCCGGACGTGATCTGGTCGAGCAGGTCCTCCACGCTCGGGCGCTGGGGGTCCAGGTACATCCGGGAGGAGGAGATGCCTTCCTCGTAGAGCGCCTTGCGGGCGCGGTCGAACGCCGAGCCCGTCGCGGTGCGGGCCGCCACGGCACGGGCCGAGGCCATGCCGAAGCTCTCCTTGTAGAGGCGGCCGGTGCCGTCGTCGTGCAGGTCCCCGGGGCTCTCGAAGGTGCCGGCGAACCAGGAGCCGACCATCACCTGGGAGGCGCCCGCGGCGAGCGCGAGGGCGACGTCGCGCGGGTGGCGCACCCCGCCGTCGGCCCAGACGTGCTTGCCGAGCTCCCGGGCGGCCTGCGCGCACTCGAGCACCGCCGAGAACTGCGGGCGGCCGACGGCGGTCATCATGCGGGTCGTGCACATCGCGCCCGGGCCGACGCCGACCTTGACGATGTCCGCCCCGGCGGCGACGAGGTCGCGCACCCCCGCGGCCGTCACGACGTTGCCCGCGACGATCGGGACGGCCGGATCGAGGGCGCGCACGATCGCCACGGCCTCGAGCATCTTGGCCTGGTGGCCGTGCGCCGTGTCCACGACCAGGGTGTCGGCGCCGGCGGCGAGCAGCGCCTCCGCCTTGCCGCGCACGTCGCCGTTGATGCCGATCGCTGCGGCGACCCGCAGGCGGCCCGCGGCGTCGAGCGCGGGGGAGTAGACGCTCGAGCGCAGCGCACCCGTGCGGGTCAGGACGCCCACGAGCTCGCCGCCGCGCAGGACGGGGACCACGCGCCGGCGCAGGCCGTGCAGGTGGTCGAAGGCGCGGCGCAGGCCGTCCGGCCCGTCGAGGATGTCGATGTCGACCGTGGCGGGGTCGGCCGTCATCACGACGCCGACCTGGGTGAAGCGGTCCACGTCCCGGCAGTCGTCCGCGGTCACGATGCCGACGACGCCAGGCCCGTCGACGACGACCGCGGCACCGTGCGCGCGCTTGCCGATCAGCGTGAGCGCGGTGTGGACCGTGTCGTGCGCCGTCACGGTGACGGCGGTCTCCACGACCGTGTGGCGCGCCTTGACGCTCGCGATGACGTCCGCGACCACGTCGACGGGCACGTCCTGGGGGATCACGGCCATGGCGCCGCGACGTGCCACGGTCTCCGCCATGCGGCGACCGGCGACGGCGGTCATGTTGGCGACGACGACGGGGATCGTGGTGCCGGTGCCGTCGGTCGACGCGAGGTCGACGTCGAACCGCGAGGTGACGTCCGAGCGGGACGGGACGAGGAACACGTCGCCGTAGGTGAGGTCGCTCGAGGGGTGCTGGCCGGGAAGGAAATCCATGGTGTCGAGCATAGGCGGCCCCGGTCAGGTGAACGGCAGGTGAACGAGCGATGAAATGTCCACAGGGAGGGGGCGAAACCCCGCCGGTGTGACCGAGGTCCTGCTGGACACGACGACGACGAGCCCCATGATGGTGTGCGTGGCCGAGATCCTGATCCTCGCGCTGGTGGTCATCACCGCGCTCGCATTCGACTTCACCAACGGTTTTCACGACACCGGCAACGCGATGGCGACATCGATCGCCACGGGCGCCCTGCGGCCCAAGGTCGCCGTCGCGCTCAGCGCGGTCCTGAACCTCGTCGGCGCGTTCCTGTCGGTCGAGGTCGCTGCGACCGTCGCCAAGGGCATCGTGAACCTCGAGGGCGTGGACGGCAGCGCGCTGCTGACCGTCGTGTTCGCCGGACTCGTCGGCGGCATCCTGTGGAACGTCTTCACGTGGCTCCTCGGCCTGCCCTCGAGCTCGTCGCACGCGCTGTTCGGCGGCCTGATCGGCGCTGCCATCGCGGCGCTCGGCATGGGCGGCGTGGTCTGGGACGGCGTCCTCGCCAAGATCGTGCTGCCGGCACTCCTGGCCCCGGTCGTCGCCGGCGCCGTGGCCGCCGTGGGCACCTTCGTGATCTACCGGATCACGCGGTCCGTCCCCGCGGGCTACCAGGAGAAGGGCTTCCGGTGGGGCCAGGTCGGTTCCGCCTCGCTCGTCTCCCTCGCGCACGGCACCAACGACGCGCAGAAGACCATGGGCGTGATCTTCCTCGCGCTCGTCGCCCACGGCTCCCTCTCACCCGACGACGGCATGCCGTTCTGGGTCAAGGCCAGCTGCGCGATCGCGATCGGCCTGGGTACCTACCTCGGCGGCTGGCGCGTGATCCGCACGCTCGGCAAGGGCCTCGTCGAGATCTCCGCCCCGCAGGGCATGGCCGCGGAGACGTCGTCTGCCGCGATCATCCTCACGTCCTCGAGCCTCGGCCTCCCGCTGTCGACGACGCACGTCGCGACCGGCTCGATCCTCGGCTCCGGGGTGGGCCGCCGCGGCGCCACCGTGCGCTGGAGCGTGGCTGGACGCATGGGCGTCGCCTGGCTCACCACCATCCCCGCCGCCGGTGCGATCGGCGCGGCGTGCTGGGCTCTCGCCCACGTGATCGGCGGGCCGCTCGGGATCATCGTCGTGTTCGGCGTGCTCGTCGCCGCGTGCCTGGCCATGTGGCTGCACTCGCGCAAGGCTCCCGTGAACCCGGACAACGTCAACGAGGAGTGGGACCCGGCAGAGGTCCCCGTCCCCGCCACCGTCCGCGCCGTCGACGAGCTCGTCGCCGCCCCGTGACCTCGCTCACCTCCCGCACCCCGGTGCCCGCTGTGCCCGCTGCACCCCCTGCGCCTCTGCTGCCCGCCCGACCCGTCCAGGAGCTGTCATGAACTTCGCCGACGTCGCTGTCTCGCTCGTGAAGGTGATCGTCGTCGGGCTCGCGCTCGGGGCCGGCCTGCCCGCCGTCTTCGCGCTCGGCCTGCGCGCCCTATCCGCGGGCACCGTGGTGCCCGCCGCCGACGGCGACCCCGCCGGCGTCCGCGTCGAGCGCTCCCCGGCCATGACCCTGGCGGCGGCCGCCTGCTTCGCCGTCGTGGGCATCGCCGTCGTCGCGGGTATCGCCTGGATCGTGTCGGGCGGTCACTGACGTCCGCACGGACCCGCGCGCGTAGAGTGAACGGCTACCGGGTGCGTCTGGGTGCCCGGCCACGACCTCAGCAGCTGGGAGCACGAGGACCACATGGGACTGCTCGATCGGATCAGCACGCCGGCGGACCTCCGCCGGCTCACCACGGCGCAGGTGGAGGAGCTCGCGGCTGAGGTCCGCTCCTTCCTGGTCCAGGCGGTGTCCCAGACGGGCGGACACCTCGGGCCCAACCTCGGCGTCGTCGAGCTGACGATCGCCATTCACCGCGTGTTCGAGTCCCCGCGGGACTCCTTCATCTTCGACACCGGGCACCAGTCCTACGTGCACAAGCTCCTCACGGGCCGCCAGGACTTCGCGGCCCTGCGACGGCGCGAGGGGCTGTCGGGCTATCCCAGCCGCGCGGAGTCCGAGCACGACATCGTGGAGAACTCGCACGCGTCGACGGCCCTCAGCTGGGCCGACGGGATCGCCAAGGCGAACATGCTCAAGGGGCACCGGGACCGGCACGTGGTCGCCGTAATCGGCGACGGCGCGCTCACGGGCGGCATGGCCTGGGAGGCCATCAACAACATCACCGCCAGCCAGGACCAGCGGCTCGTCGTGATCGTCAACGACAACGGCCGGTCCTACGCGCCCACGATCGGCGGGCTGGCCCACCATCTCGACACCCTGCGGACGACGCGCGGCTACGAGCAGTTCCTCGACTGGGGTCGGCGGACGCTGCGCCGCTCGGGCCCCCCGGGCCGGCTCGCGTACGACGCCCTGCACGGCCTGAAGAAGGGCATCAAGGACGTCGTCGCCCCGCAGGGGATGTTCGAGGACCTCGGGCTGAAGTACGTGGGCCCCGTCGACGGCCACGACGGCGAGGCGCTCGACCGCGCACTGTCGCGCGCGAAGGCGTTCGGCGGCCCCGTCCTCGTGCACGTGATCACCGAGAAGGGCCGCGGGTACTCCCCGGCCGAGCAGGACGTCGCGGACCGCTTCCACGCGGTCGGCGTGATCCACCCGGAGACCGGGCTGCCCGTCGCGCCGTCGCGGTTCGGCTGGACCAAGGTGTTCGCGGACGAGATCGTCAAGATCGGTGAGGAACGCACGGACGTCGTGGCGATCACGGCCGCGATGCTCGCGCCGGTCGGGCTCGCGCCGTTCGCCGCGCGGTTCCCGGAGCGGACGTTCGACGTCGGCATCGCGGAGCAGCACGCGGCCACGAGCGCCGCTGGCATGGCCTTCGCCGGTCTGCACCCGGTGGTCGCGCTGTACGCGACGTTCCTCAACCGCGCGTTCGACCAGGTCCTCATGGACATCGCGCTGCACCGCGCGGGCGTGACGTTCGTGCTGGACCGGGCCGGCATCACCGGTGACGACGGCGCGAGCCACAACGGCATGTGGGACATGGCGTTGATGCGGATCGTGCCCGGGCTGCGCCTAGCCGCGCCCCGGGACGAGCCGACCATGCGCCGGGCGCTGCGCGAGGCCGTCGCGGTCGACGACGCACCGACGGTCGTGCGCTACCCCAAGGGGCCCCTCGGTCCGGAGCTGCCTGCGCTCGAGACGGTCGGGGGCGTGGACGTGCTGACCCGGAGCCAGGGCAGCGCCGGAGCGCGCGTCCTCGTCGTCGGCGTCGGCGCGATGGCCGCCACCGCGGTCGAGGTCGGGTCCCTGCTCGCGGACGGCGGGATCGACGTCGAGGTCGTCTCGCCCACCTGGGTGGTCCCGACGCCCGGCGGGCTCGTCGACCTGTGCGCCGACCGCGACCTCGTCGTCACGATCGAGGACGGCATCGTGGCGGGCGGCGTCGGCGCGCTGCTGGCGGAGACCGCGGCGCGGGCCGGGCACCGGGCGCCGGTCCGGCAGTTCGGCATCCCGGCGGTGTTCCTCGACCATGCGTCGCGCGACCAGGTCGTCGAGGCGAGCGGCCTGCGCCCGGCGGACGTCGCCGCCGCGGTGCTCGCAGACTCCGCGCTGCCGTCCTCCGACGAGGCGGACCGCACCGCCCGGCTGTGACGCGCGCGACAGGCCCTGAGTCTGCGCGGGGTCCAAGGTCCCAATACATCCCATCATTGCCGCCCTACGTTGAAGATACGCAAGATTCTTCGAGGAGGACACGATGACCACGGTTTCGCACGACGACGTCGCGGGCACCCAGGACCACGCCGACGTCCCCGCATGGCAGGGTTTCAACGACGGCCCGTGGCGCGACGCCATCGACGTCCGGGACTTCGTCCAGCGCAACTACACCCCGTACGAGGGCGACGCCAGCTTCCTGGTGGGCCCGACGGAGCGCACGACGTCCGTGTGGGCGAAGCTGTCGGAGATGTTCCCCGAGGAGCGCGAGAAGGGCGTCTACGACGTCGACGCGACCACCCCCTCGAGCATCACCGCGCACGCCCCCGGCTACATCGACGAGGGCAACGAGGTCATCGTCGGCCTGCAGACCGACGCGCCGCTGAAGCGCGCGATCATGCCGTTCGGCGGCTGGCGCATGGTCGAGACGTCGCTGAAGACGTACGGCTACGAGGTGGACGAGACCCTCAAGGAGATCTTCACCAAGTACCGCAAGACCCACAACGACGGCGTCTTCGACGTCTACCCGCCCAACGTCCGCGCCGCCCGCTCGAGCCACATCGTCACGGGCCTGCCCGACGCGTACGGCCGCGGCCGGATCATCGGTGACTACCGCCGCGTCGCCCTCTACGGCGTCGACGCCCTGATCGAGGGCAAGAAGCTCGAGCGCGCCGAGATGGACATGGAGCGCTCCACCGAGGACGTCATCCGGGAGCGCGAGGAGAACGCGGAGCAGGTGCGCGCGCTCAAGGAGCTCAAGGCCATGGCGGCCTCCTACGGCTACGACATCTCCGGTCCCGCGACCAACGGCCGCGAGGCCGTGCAGTGGCTGTACTTCGCCTACCTCGCCGCGGTCAAGGAGCAGAACGGTGCGGCCATGTCGCTCGGCCGCACCTCGACCTTCCTCGACATCTTCCTGCAGCGCGACATCGCGGCCGGCGTCCTCACCGAGGAGCAGGCGCAGGAGATCATCGACGACTTCGTGATCAAGCTGCGGATCGTCCGGTTCCTGCGGACCCCCGAGTACGACCAGCTGTTCTCCGGCGACCCGACCTGGGTTACCGAGACCATCGCCGGCATGGGCGAGGACGGCCGCCCGCTCGTCACGCGGACCTCGTTCCGCTACCTCCAGACGCTCTACAACCTGGGCCCGGCCCCCGAGCCCAACCTGACCGTGTTCTGGTCCGACCGGCTCCCGCGCGGCTTCAAGGACTTCTGCGCCCAGGTCTCGATCGACACCTCGGCGATCCAGTACGAGTCCGACGAGCTCATCCGCCCGCACTGGGGCGACGACGCCGCGATCGCCTGCTGCGTGTCCCCGATGCGCGTGGGCAAGCAGATGCAGTTCTTCGGCGCCCGCGTCAACCTGGCCAAGGCCCTGCTGTACGGGATCAACGGCGGCCGCGACGAGGTCAGCGGCAAGCAGATCTCTCCGGCTCGCCCCTCGATCGCCCGCGCCGGCGTCCCGCTCGACTACGACGAGGTGCGTGCCGCGTTCGACCTCGAGATGGACTGGCTCGCCGAGACGTACGTGGACGCGCTCAACTGCATCCACTACATGCACGACAAGTACGCGTACGAGCGCATCGAGATGGCTCTCCACGACCGCACGATCCTGCGGACGCTCGCGTGCGGCATCGCCGGGCTCTCGGTCGCGGCCGACTCGCTCGCGGCGATCAAGTTCGCCAAGGTCGTGCCGGTGCTCGACGAGACGGGCCTCGCGGTCGACTACGAGGTCGAGGGCAGCTTCCCGATGTTCGGCAACGACGACGACCGCGTCGACGCGATCGCGGTCGAGCTGGTCGAGGCGTTCATGCGCAAGATCAAGCAGCAGCCGACGTACCGCAACGCGCTGCACACGCAGTCCGTGCTGACGATCACGTCGAACGTCGTGTACGGCAAGGCCACGGGCAACACGCCGGACGGTCGCCGCGCCGGTGAGCCGTTCGCCCCGGGTGCGAACCCGATGAACGGCCGCGACACGCACGGCATGCTGGCTTCTGCGCTGTCGGTCGCCAAGCTGCCGTACGACGAGGCCCTCGACGGCATCTCGCTGACGAACACGACCGTCCCCTCGGGGCTCGGCCGCACCAAGGAGGAGCAGGTCAAGAACCTCGTCGGGCTCATGGACGCCGTGAACAAGGCCGACGGCTACCACCTGAACATCAACGTCCTCAACCGGGACACCCTGCTGGACGCGATGGAGAACCCGGAGAACTACCCGCAGCTCACCATCCGCGTCTCGGGCTACGCCGTGAACTTCGTGCGGCTCACCCGCGAGCAGCAGCTGGACGTGCTGAACCGCACGTTCCACGGCTCGATCTGAGCCACCCCGCACCGACCGACCAGGACGCACGAGAGAAGGAGACGACGATGACCACCACGGCTGTCCCGCCCGTCACCCCCCGCACCGCGGGCTCGTGCGTCCTGCCGGTCGTCGCGGTCACACCGCTGACGGCGGACGAGGTCGCCGCCGCGCCGGCCGCCCCCACGCAGGGACCGGCGAACCGTCGGGCTGCGGCAGGGACCGAAGGGCTGGAGATCACAGCCCTGGACCGGGGCGAGAAGTTCGAGCAGATGCGTGCCGGCCAGCTCGGCGCCATCCACTCCTGGGAGCTCGTCACGGCCGTCGACGGGCCCGGGACCCGGATGACCGTGTTCTTCGCCGGGTGCCCGCTGCGGTGCCTGTACTGCCACAACCCCGACACCATGAAGATGAAGGACGGCGAGACGGTCGCCTCCGAGGAGCTGTTGCGTCGGATCCTGCGCTACAAGCCGATCTTCGACGCCACGGGAGGTGGCCTGACCATCTCCGGCGGTGAGGTGCTCATGCAGCCGGCGTTCGCCGCCACGATCCTCGCGGGCGCCAAGGCCGCCGGGATCCACACGACGATCGACACCTCCGGCTTCCTCGGTGCCGCGTGCACCGACGAGATGCTCGACGACATCGACCTCGTGCTCCTGGACGTGAAGTCGGGCGACGAGGAGACCTACCGGCGCGTCACGGGCCAGCGCCTGCAGCCGACCCTGGACTTCGGCCGGCGGTTGTCCGACAAGGGCATCGAGACCTGGATCCGGTTCGTGCTCGTCCCCGGCCTCACCGACGACGTCGAGAACGTCGAGCGGGTCGCCGAGTACGCGGCGTCGCTGTCGAGCGTGACCCGCGTCGAGGTGCTCCCGTTCCACCAGATGGGGCGCGACAAGTGGGAGAACCTCGGGATGCGCTACGAGCTCGAGGACACGGAGCCGCCGACCAACGAGGAGACCGAGCGGGTGCGGAACCAGTTCCGCCGCCGCGGGCTCACCGTCTACTGACGCCGCGGACGCCGACCTGATGACCGTGGCCCCCGCCGCCCTCGAAGGGCGACGGGGGCCACGGTCATCACGATGTCAGGCGCGCCGCGCGCCTGCCGGGACGTTGGCGACGCCGTCGGGCAGCAGCCGCCGCCCGAGCACGCGCTCGGAGTAGCCCGTGCGGTCCAAGAACGGCGTGATGCCACCGTTCGAGAACGGCCAGCCCGCGCCGAGGATCATGCACAGGTCGATCTCGGTCGGGCCCGCGACGACGCCCTCGTCGAGCATGTGCCCGATCTCGACGGTGAGCGCGGTCAGCACGGCGTCGAGCACGCCGGCCTCGTCGAGCGCCGTCGGGCCGCCGGCCTCGCCGAACGCCCCCTGGATCGCGGGGTCGACCTCCGCGGGGACTCCCTTGGTGGTCGGTGCGACCACCCGGGTGCCCTCGGCCACGATCTTCTCGAGACCCGGAGACTGGGCGAACCGGTCCCCGAGCTCCGCGCGCAGCGACGTCAGCACGTGCAGGCCGACCGCCGGACCCACGAGGTCGAACAGGGCGAACGGACCCATGGGCAGCGCGAGCGGACGCAGCGCGCGGTCCGCGACCTCGACCGGGGTGCCGGCCTCGACCGCGCGGACGATCTCGCCGAGCAGCAGGACGAGCAGGCGGTTGACCACGAAGCCGGGACGGTCCGCCACCAGCACCGAGGTCTTGCGCAGCTTCTTCCCGACCGCGAACGCCGTGGCGAGGGTCTCCACCGACGTGTGCACGGTGTTGATGATCTCCACCAGCGGCATCTGCGCGACGGGGTTGAAGAAGTGCAGCCCCACCACGCGCTCGGGGTGCGCGAGGTCCGCCGACATCGCGGTGACGGACAGCGCCGAGGTGTTCGTGGCCAGGATCGTCTCGGGGGACACGATGCCCTCGAGCTCGGCGAACACCCTCTTCTTCAGGTCGAGGATCTCGGTGACAGCCTCGATCACGAAGTCGCACCGCGCGAAGTCGGCGATGTCGGTCGTCCCGTGCACGGAGGACAGGATGCGTGCCCCGGCGTCGGCGCTCATGCGGCCGGTGCTGGTGAGCTTGTCGACCGTGCCGCGGACGTAGTCCAGGCCCTTGGCGACGCGATCGGCGTCGAGGTCGCGCATGATCACCGGCACCCCGAGCCGCTGGGCGAACAGGAACGCGAGCTGCGCCGCCATCAGCCCGGCGCCGACGATCCCGACGGCGGTGACCGGCCGGGCGAGCTTCGGGTCCGGGGCGCCGGTGGGCTTCTTGCCCTTGTTCACCGTGCCGAAGGCGTACAGGCTCGCCCGGAGCTGGTCGCTCATGATGAGCTGCGCGAGGGTCTCGTCCTCGGCGGCGAAGGCGGTGTCGCGGTCGGCGTCGTAGAACCCGTCGAGCAGGTCGAGCAGGGCGTACGGCGCCTGCCGGGCGCCGTGCACGACGGCGTCGAGCCGCGCGCGGGCCGCAGCGAGGGTGGCGTCCCACTCCTCGCGGGAGCCGAGGTCCGGGCGCTCGACGACGAGCTCGCCACGCACGACGGCCCCGGCCCACGCGAGCGACTGCTCGAGGTAGTCCGCGGCGTCGAGCAGGACGTCGGCGATGCCGAGCTCGGCGGCCTCACGTGCCTTGAGCGGCTTGTTGGCCGCCGGGCGCGTCAGCATCACGTCGAGCGCGCGGGGCAGGCCGATGAGGCGGGGGAGCAGGTAGGTGCCGCCCCAGCCGGGGACCAGCCCCAGGGAGGTCTCGGGCAGGGCCACGGCCGGGACGTCGCTCGCGATCGTGCGGTAGTGGCACGCGAGCGCGAGCTCCAGCCCGCCCCCGAGCGCGAGCCCGTTGATGAACGCGAAGGTCGGCACGCCCATCTCTGCGAGCAGCCGGTAGGTCGCGTGGCCCGCGCGGCCCAGCTCGTGGGCGGCGTCGGCCCCCTCGATCCGGCCCGCGGCGGTGAGGTCCGCGCCGGCGGCGAGGCAGAACGGCTTGCCCGTGACGCCGACGGACGAGATCTCGCCGTCCTGGGCGCGGCGCTGGACGCCCTCGAGCGCGGCGCGGATCTCGGCGAGACCCGCGAGGCTGAGGGTGGTGGGCTTGGTGTGGTCGAGGCCGTTGTCGATCGTGACGAGGGCCATCGTGCCGCCGCCTCCGGGCAGCTCGACGTCGCGGACGTAGGCGTGGGCGACCCGCTCGGTGGGGGTGGGGGTGTTCTCAGTCATCGTCGTTCCCCTTCTCAGCTCGTGTGGCCGGAGTAGTCGGCGTGGTGCGGGTTCTCCCAGATGACGGTGCCGCCCATGCCCAGACCCACGCACATCGTGGTCAGGCCGTAGCGGACCTCGGGGTGCTCGGCGAACTGGCGCGCGAGCTGCGTCATGAGGCGGACGCCGGAGCCGGCGAGCGGGTGGCCGATCGCGATGGCGCCGCCGTACAGGTTGACCCGCGGGTCGTCGTCGGGCATGCCGAAGTGGTCGAGGAACGCGAGCACCTGGATGGCGAAGGCCTCGTTGATCTCGAACAGGCCGATGTCGCTGATCGACAGTCCGGCGTTCTCGAGGGCCTTCTCGGTCGAGGGGATCGGGCCGAGACCCATGACCTCGGGGTCGACGCCCATGTACGAGAACGAGACCATCCGCATGCGGACCGGGAGGCCGAGCTCGGCGGCGACGTCGCCTGCCGCGATCACGCACATGGTGGCGCCGTCGGTCAGCGGCGAGGCGTTCCCGGCGGTCACGCGGCCACCGGGGCGGAACGGCGTCTTGAGGTTCTTGATGTCCTCGACGGAGGTCCCCGGGCGGGCGAGCTCGTCCGCGGTGGCGAGGCCCCAGCCCTTCTCCGCGGAGCGCACCGCGATCGGCACGAGGTCGGGAGCGACCTTGCCGGCCTCGACGGCGGCCGCGTACTTGGCCTGGCTGGCTACGCCGTAGGCGTCGGCGCGCTCCTTGGTGAGGTGCGGGTAGCGGTCATGGATGTTCTCGGCGGTCGAGCCCATGATGAGCGCCGTCGAGTCGACGATCTTCTCGGAGACGAACCGGGGGTTCGGGTCCGCGTCGAAGCCCATCGGGTGGCGGCCCATGTGCTCGACGCCTCCGGCGATCGCCACGTCCTGCTGGCCGAACCCGATGGCCGAGGCGGTCGTCGTGACGGCAGTCATCGCGCCCGCGCACATCCGGTCGATCGCGAAGCCGGGGACGGACTTGGGCAGCCCGGCGAGGACAGCAACCGAGCGGCCGAGGGTCAGGCCCTGGTCGCCTGTCTGCGTCGTGGCCGCGATCGCGACCTCGCTGATGCGCTCGGCCGGGAGCTCGGGCCGGCGACGCAGGAGCTCGCGCACGGACTTGACCGCGAGGTCGTCGGCGCGGGTCTCGGCGAACAGCCCGTCGGGGCGGGCCTTGCCGAAGGGAGTGCGCACCCCCTCCACGAACACGACGTCACGGACGGGGGGACGGGGACGTGAGGACATGAACTCTCCTGAGTGTCGGACGGCGCTGTCCAGGCCCGGATGTTCCCGAGACCAGGAGTACAAGATACCGCGAGTCTCAGGAAAATGGTGGAGGCTGATGGCGTGCGGTCGTGCCGCACGATCGTCCGGCCTGCGTCTAGCGGCGCACGCGCCGGAGCACGGCCTTGGCGGCGGGCAGGGCGCGGTGCCACGCGGTGTACCAGACGGAGAACGGCACGTCGACGGAGCCGACGAGCTCGTCGGTGTGGTCGGAGAAGCCTCGCTTGAAGTGCGAGACGTCCTCGCCCAGCAGACCGTTGAGGTCGTAGCGGGTGACGCCGCGGTCGCGCAGCGTGTGGATCGCGCGCCACTTCAGCGCATAGTTGGCCAGGAGCTTGCGACCGGCGTCGTTGCTGCCGCCGTACAGGTCGATACCCGTGCGGTCGGACGCCGCGATCCACAGGAACGCGACCGGCGTCCCCTCGTCGCGGGCGAGCAGGAGCACGCTGTGGTCCCCGAGCTCGGCGTGCACGTCGCGGTAGTAGGCGTCGGCGTGGATCCCGAACCCGGCGCGCTCGGACGTCTCCCGGTAGAGCGCGAGCACGGCGTCGAGGTCCTCGGGGGTGCGGACCTCGGTGATGTCCCACTCCCGGCGCTGAGACTTGCGGACCTCGTAGCGCGTCTTCTTGGCCATGCGCGCCAGCAGGGTGTCGTCGTCCTGGGCGAGGTCAAGCACCAGGGTGCTGGCCATGAAGATGGGGTTGGGGCTGGGCACGCCGCCCGTGATCGTGTCGTCGTCGTCCGCGGGCCAGTCCGGCTCGAACGTGATGCCCACGCCCTTGATCTCCCGGCGGCAGTGCTCGGCGACGGCGTCGCACACCGGGCCGCGGCTCTCGCCGGTGCGCACCACGGGGCCGCGCGGGACGTGGCTGAGGGCGCCGAACACTCCGGGGAGCGGGCGGACGAGCACCTGCGCGCAGCCGACGACGCGCTCGCCGTCGCGCACCCGGAGGCGGACCGCGCGCCAGCCGTGCTTGGCCTTGACCTCACCCCAGCCCCAGAGCTGGAGCGGGTTGCCCTCGAGGTCGAGGACGAGCGCGTCCCACTCGGAGCGGCTGGTGACGTGATCGATGCTGAGCATTGGGCCGACTCTACTCGGCGGGCGCCGGTGGAGGGGGATCGAGGAGGGCCGCCGCGAGCGGTGCGGCGAGCAGGTCCACCTGCCAGGGACGTGCCCCGCGCCCGGCGAGGAACGCCCCGACGCTGACGGCGTCGATCGGCGTGGGCGGGGTCCAGCACAGGCGGCGCAGCGCGTCGGGCTGCAGCAGGTTCTCCAGCGGGGTCCCGTGCTCGGCCGAGGCCGCAGCGACGACGGCCCGGGCCGCTTCCAGCCGGGCCGCGGCGAGGGGATCGCGGTCCGCCCAGGCGCGCGGCGGTGGGGGCGCGTCCGAGCGGGGACCGCGGGTGCTCGGCAGCTCTTCCTCGGGCAGCGCCATCGCGCGGTCGATCGCCGCCATCCACAGCGTGGCGCGTCGCTGGGTCCCGCGCCCCGAGAAGGCGGGCAGCGCGACGAGCTGGGGGAGCGTGCGCGGCAGCGCGGTGGCGGCCGCGATGATCGCGCGGTCGGGCAGGACGCGGCCGGGGGAGATGTCGCGCTTGCGGGCGTTGTCCTCGCGGGTAACCCACAGCTCGCGCACGACGGCGAGCTGGCGACGGCCGCGGAGCGCGTGCGTGCCCGACACGCGTCGCCACGGGTCGACGCGCGGCGCGGGGGGCGCGGCCAGGCGCACGGCCTCGAACTCCTGGCGTGCCCACTCGGCCTTGCCGGCCGCCTCCAGCCGCTCGGCCATGCGGTCGCGGAGCTCCACCAGGACCTCGACGTCGAGGGCCGCGTAGCGGAGCCAGTCCTCGGGCAGCGGGCGGGTCGACCAGTCCACCGCGGAGTGCTCCTTGGCCAGGCCCAGCCCCAGGACCTCGGCGACGACTGCGGCGAGACCGACGCGCTCGAGACCCAGGATGCGCGCGGCGAGCTCGGTGTCGAAGATCGTGGAGGGTACGAGTCCTTGCTCCGCGAGAGCCGCGAGGTCCTGCGACGCCGCGTGCAGCACCCACTCCACCCCGTCGAGCGCCTCGTTCAGCGCGGACAGGTCAGGGAGCGCGACCGGATCGATCAGGGCCGTCCCCGCGCCCGCGCGCCGGAGCTGGACGAGGAAGTTGTGCTGGCCGTAGCGGTACCCGGAGGCGCGCTCGGCGTCCACGGCGACCGGTCCGTGCCCCTGTGCGAAGGCGGCGACCACGCGGTCGAGAGCCTCCGGTGTCTCGACGACCGGCGGGATGCCGTCGGCCGGCTCGCGCAACGCCGTGGTCTCCGGTGCCTCGGGCGCCGGGCCGGAGGTCGGGTCGGGGGAGGCGGGTGGCTCGTGCGCGGGGCTCGGTGCCATGGGTCCGGTGGTCTCTGCGTCTGTCATGGTCCTGCCGGGTTCGGTGGAGGAAGGGGAGCGGTTCGGTGCGTCAGGCACGGTCAGCGCCGGCGCTCGAAGGCGGCCACGCCCTCGGGCAGCGGCGGGAGGCCACCGCACGTCGCGAGCGCGTCGGTCCACGCGGCCAGGTGCGGGCCGAGGTCGGGGCCGTCAGGGCTCCACGACGCGCGGATCTCGAGCTCGGAGGTGGAACCCCGCTCGGTGAGCCCGCCGAACGAGTCGTTGGTGACCCGCGTGACCGAACCCGCCAGGCCGAGCGCGACGGCGTCGTGCGCCCCGAGGGCGTCCGTGAGCCAGCTCCACGCGACGTCCCCGAGCATCGGGTCCGACGCGAGCTCGGTCTCGACCGTGGTCCGGAGCATCGCGACGACGCGGAAGGTGCCGTGCCAGCCGTCCTGCCCGGCGGCGTCGTGCAGCACCACGAAGCGTCCGTCGGCGAGGTCGTCCTCGACGCCCGGCTGCGTGACCGCACCGGTGAGCGCCACGGTGAACGGAGCGATGCGTGCGGGCCCGGGGACCTCTTCGAGTGCGACCTCGGGACGACGGCGCGCGGCCCCCCGCAAGGACCTCAGCGCATGCAGGAACGGCTCGGGTGCCCGGGCGCCTGCAGTGCTCATCACACCAGGCAGCGTAGGACGCGCCACCGACAAACCCCGGACGGCGCGCGGGAGCAGGCCCACCGGGCGCGGGCAGGACACATGGTGGGACCTCGGGTGCGCACCGGGCGCACGCCGCTAGGCTGGACGAGGAAGCGCGGCCGGGGACAAGCCCAGGTCGACCAGGACGATGCACAAGGGAGCTTGCTGGGATGACTGCACGCGCACAGATCGGTGTCACGGGCCTCGCGGTCATGGGTCGCAACCTCGCGCGCAACTTCGCGCGGCACGGGTACACCGTCGCGGTGCACAACCGGTCGTTCGGGCGCACCCAGTCGCTGATCGCGGACCACGGCGACGACGGCGACTTCGTCCCGTCCGAGTCGATGGCCGACTTCGTGGCCTCGCTCGCCCGCCCGCGCAAGATCGTCATCATGGTCAAGGCGGGCGCCGCGACGGACGCGGTCATCGCCGAGCTGGTGCCCCTCCTGGAGGAGGGCGACATCGTCATCGACGCCGGCAACGCGCACTTCCCGGACACGCGCCGGCGGGAGGCCGAGCTCCGCGCCCACGGTCTGCACTTCGTCGGCACCGGTGTCTCGGGCGGCGAGGAGGGCGCGCTCAACGGCCCGTCGATCATGCCTGGCGGCTCGGTCGAGTCCTACGAGTGGCTCGGCCCCATCTTCGAGGACATCTCCGCCAAGGTCGACGGCGTCCCGTGCTGCACGCACGTCGGTGCCGACGGCGCCGGGCACTTCGTCAAGATGGTCCACAACGGCATCGAGTACGCCGACATGCAGCTCATCGCGGAGGCCTACGACCTCCTCAAGCAGGGCCTCGGCGCCTCCGCCGCGGAGATCGGCGAGATCTTCGCGCAGTGGAACACCGGCGACCTCGAGTCGTTCCTGATCGAGATCACGGCCGAGGTCCTCGCGCACACCGACCCCGAGACGGGCGCGGCGTTCGTGGACGTCGTCCTGGACCGCGCGGAGCAGAAGGGCACCGGTCGCTGGACCGTGCAGAACGCGCTCGACCTGGGCGTCCCGATCACGGGCATCGCCGAGGCCACCTTCGCCCGCGCGCTCTCCGGCTCCGTGCCGCAGCGCGAGGCCGCCGTGGGCACGCTCGTCGCCGATGCCTCGAGCTGGGACGTGACGGACCGCGACGCGTTCATCGAGGACGTGCGCCTCGCGCTGTACGCGTCGAAGGTCGTCGCGTACTCGCAGGGCTTCGACCAGATCGCCGCTGCCTCCGCCGAGTTCGGCTGGGACATCGACCGTGGCGCGATGGCCCGGATCTGGCGGGGCGGCTGCATCATCCGTGCGCGCTTCCTCAACCGCATCACCGAGGCGTACGAGCGGACCCCGAACCTCCCGCTGCTGCTCGCGGACGAGTACTTCACGGCCGCGGTCGGCAACGGCGTGGGTGCCTGGCGGCGCATCGTGTCGCAGGCGGCGCTCAACGGCGTCCCGACGCCGGCGTTCTCCTCGTCGCTCGCGTACTACGACGGCGTGCGTGCTGAGCGGCTGCCGGCCAACCTCATCCAAGCGCAGCGTGACTTCTTCGGTGCCCACACCTACCAGCGCACGGACCGCGCCGGCGTGTTCCACACCGAGTGGACCACCGACCGTTCGCAGACGCAGGAGTCCTGAGTGGCGCCTGTCGGTCCTGCCGGGCGCGCCGGGAACGTCATCCCGGTCGCCGTGGGCGGCGACATCGGCGTGTACGCGCTCCTGCGCGCGTTCCACGAGCAGTACGGGACGCCCGGGATCGTGCTGTCCGCGGTCGCGACCCGGGCCATGGCCGGGTCGACGTTCGTCACGAACGTCGTGGTCCCCGGTCTCGACGACCCGGAGACCCTCCTGGGCGCGCTCGAGCAGATCGCGGCGGACCATCCCGGCCTACGGCTGGTGCTGCTGACGAACGCCGACTGGTACGTGCGGACGATCGTCGAGCACCGGGAGCGGCTCGAGAAGCACTACCTCGTGCCGTTCTGCTCCCTCGACGTTCTGGAGACGGTGTCGAGCAAGGAGGGCTTCGCGGCCGTCTGCGCCGAGCTCGGCATCCCCACGCCGCGCACCGTCCCCGTGCACGTCCCGGACCTGGGTGGTTCGCGCGACGCTGTCGCGGCGCTCGAGGTCGACCTCACGTACCCGGTCGTCGCCAAGCCGTCGTCGAGCGCCGAGTACTACTACGTCTCGTTCCCGGGCAAGCGCAAGATCCACCACGTCGAGTCCCGCGCCGAGCTCGACGAGCTCCTGGGGCACCTCGTCGACGCCGGATACCCCGGCACGTTCTTGGTGCAGGAGCTCATCGAGGGTGACGAGACCCAGATGCGCTCGCTCACCGCGTACCGCGACACCCACGGTCGGGTCACGCTGCTCGCGACCGGCCGGGTGCTCCTCGAGGAGCACACCCCCGGCACCCTCGGCATCCCGGCCGCGATCCTCACCGAGCAGTACGAGGACGCGATGGAGGCAGCGTCGCGATTCCTCGACAAGGCCGGCTACGTCGGGTTCGCCAACTTCGACTACAAGTGGGACGCCCGGCGCGGCCAGCACGTGTACTTCGAGATGAACCCGCGCATCGGGCGCAACAACTACTACGTGACCGCGGCCGGGGCGAACCCGGCGCGCGTGCTCGTGGAGGACGTCGTCCACGGCCGCCAGATCGAACCCGTGCGGGCGAGCGGTGAGGTCCTCTACACGGTGGTCCCGGTGCGCCTCCTCATGCGCTACATCCTCGATCCGGAGCTGCGCAAGCGACTCGGCGCGGTCGTGCGGAGGCGAGCCGTGGTCCACCCGCTGCGCTACCGCCTGGACGCGTCGCTGGGCCGCCGCCTGACGATCGAGGCCATGACCGCGAACTTCTGGCGCAAGTACCGCCAGCACTACCCGCGGCCGACGCCCTCCGGGTACTGAGGAGCCGCAGATGAGGCCGCTGGGTTCCGGCGAGTCGCTCGTCGACCACTGGTACGACCGCCCCGGATGGACGGCGGCAACCCGCTACCTGACGTGGCACCTGCTCCCCGAGGCTGCGGCCCTGCGCCGGTCGGTGGAAGAACACCACCGGGTCCTCGCGCACGTGGAGAACCTGGACCTCGTGCCCGTCCCGTGGCTCCACGTGACCGTGCAAGGCGTCGGGTTCGCCGACCGGGTCGGCGTGGAGGCCCGCCAGGCGGTCGTCGCGGCCGCGCGTCGTCACGTGCGTCAGCTCCCACCGGTCGAGCTGAGCCTCGCGCCGGCGGCGCCGTACCGGGAGTCGGTCGGCATGCGTGCGGGGCCGGACGCGCCGGTGCGCGCGCTGCGCGACGCCCTCCGAGCGGCAGTCCGGGAGACCCTCGGGGATCGGGGCGTCGAGGGGGACGACGACGACCAGGTCCGTCCGCACCTGAGCCTCGCGTACGCCTGCGGCGCGGTGCCCGCCGACCGGGTGCGTGCCGCCGTGGCGCCGGTGATGGATCGCGGAGTGGACGTGCGGATCGACCGCGTGAGTCTGATCGAGCTGCGCAAGGAGGGACACCTGTACTGCTGGCAGCGACTGGCCGATGTCGAACTCGCGGGGGTACGGCCTGGGAGTGCTTAGCCGGGGGCGCCTGGCCGTCCTGCTGGACGACTAGCGCTCGGAGCCGTCGAGCACCCAGCGCGCGAGCAGCATGCCGTCCGCGTGCAGCAGGTGCGCGAGCCGAGCGGGCCTGACCTCGCCGAAGGCCGGGCCGCCGAGGATGCGGCCCGGTCCGGCGCCCACGACCGACGGGCTCGTCGTGAGGCACAGCTCGTCGACGAGGTCGGTGGCGACGAGTGCGCCCAGCAGCTCCGGGCCGCCCTCGGCGAGGACGCGGTCGAGACCGCGTGCGGCCAGCGCGTCCAGCACGGCGGCCAGGTCCACCTCGGTGGCACCGGCGACGATCGTGCGCTCCGGGTCCGCGTCGGAGCCCAGCCGATCGGCGCCCGCCTCGCTCGTGCACACCAGCGGGGGCCGGTCGACGACGCGCAGGCCCGGGGGCAGGCTGCCCGTCCGGGTGACGACGGCCATCTCGAGCTCCGGCGCCAGCCCCGCGGCGGCACGGAGATCCTGCAGGTCGGCCGGCACACGCCACGGCCGGTACTCCTCGGCGCGTGCCGTGCCTGCCCCCACGAGCACGACGTCCGACAGCGCGCGCAGGATGCGGAAGACGCGCCAGTCGGCGGGGCCGTTGATCGATCCCGAGCGCCGGTCTGGCCCCCACGCGGCACCGTCGATCGTCGCGATCATGTTGGCGCGCACGAGCGGTCCGTCCCCCGGCACCCGGAACAGCGCACCCAGGTCGGGCTCGCCGGCGTGCACCTCGATCGTGCGCGGAGCGTCGGGGCCAAGCAGCAGGTCGAGCGGGGGGAGGACGCGAGCAGCCATGCTCGCACCCTATCCGCGCCGACGGAGATCACGCCTGACGGGTCCGCGGGAGCGTCGGCGGGCACGTAACCTGGTTGCTCGTGAGTCCCTCGTCCCCGCGCTCCTTGGTCGACGTCCGTCCCGCCGTGGGCCGCGAACGCCTCCTGGCCGACCTCGTCCCGCCTCGGCACTTCGCCGAGGCCACCTTCGCCTCGTACGTGCCGGACCCGGCTCATCCCAGCCAGCAGCGCGCTCTGCAGCGCCTCGCCGAGGTGGCCGAGGCGCTCGCACCGTCACGCGGGTTCGGCAGCTGGCTGCGGCGGCGTCCCGCGACCCCCGCCGTCTACCTGGACGGCGGCTTCGGCGTCGGCAAGACGCACCTGCTGGCCGCGCTCGCGCATGCCGTGGGCACCGAACGCACCGCGTTCGGGACGTTCGTCGAGTACACCAACCTCGTGGGTGCGCTCGGGTTCGCGGCGACGGTTGACGCGCTGAGCGAGCACGCTCTGGTGTGCATCGACGAGTTCGAGCTGGACGACCCGGGGGACACCGTCCTGATGAGCCGGCTGCTGCGCGAGCTCGCCGACCGCGACGTCGCCCTCGCCGCGACCTCCAACACGCTTCCGGGCTCCCTCGGTGAGGGCAGGTTCGCCGCGGAGGACTTCCTGCGTGAGATCCAGGCGCTCGCCGCGCGCTTCGAGGTGCTGCGGGTCGACGGCGAGGACTATCGCCACCGGCCGGTCGTCACCGACGCGGGCGGGCTGTCCGACGACGCCGTCCGGGCCGGCACGGCAGGTCACCCGGGCGCTACCTGCGACCTGTTCGACGACCTGCTCGGGCACCTGAGCACCGTGCACCCGAGCCGGTACAGCGCGCTGCTCGACGGGGTGACGCTCGTCGGCCTGCGTGGTGTGCGGACCGTTGAGCGCCAGGACGAGGCGCTGCGGCTCGTCGTGCTCGTCGACCGGCTCTACGACCGCGACGTGCCCGTGCTGCTGGGTGGGAGCGGGCTGCACGACCTCTTCACCCCCGCGATGCTCGCTGGTGGGTACCGCAAGAAGTACTACCGGACCCTCTCCCGGCTGGGCGCGCTCGAGACGATGGGTCGCGAGGTCGCGGGCGTCAGTGCGGGAGATCGTCCGACGCGCTGAGCCGCTCGAGTTCGTGGGCGACGTCGAAGTCGGCCGTCGGCCACGCGAGCTCCAGTCCGCGCAGGGCCTCGAGCAGCAGCTCGCCGACCGCCAGACGCGCGAACCACTTGCGGTCCGCGGGCACCAGGTGCCAGGGTGCGTGCTCGGTGCTCGTGGCGCGGATCGCCTCCGCGTACACGCGCCGGTACTCGGGCCACTCGACGCGGGCGTCGATGTCCCCGGGGTTGTACTTCCAGTGCTTCTCGGGCCGTTCGAGGCGCTCGCGCAGCCGCGCGCCCTGCTCGTCGTACGACACGGCCATCGCCACCTTGATGATCGTCGTACCGGACTCGACGAGCTTGCGCTCGAACCGGTTGATCTCCTCGAACCTCGCGGGGACCTCGGCCTCGTCGACCAAGCCGCGGACGCGGGTGACGAGCACGTCCTCGTAGTGCGACCGGTCGAAGACGCCGATCTGGCCGGGGCGGGGGAGTGCGCGCCGGACGCGCCACAGGTAGTGGTGGCGCAGCTCCTCCGGCGTCGGGACGCCGAACGAACGCAGGGCCACACCCTGGGGGTCGACCAGGCCCAGGACGTGGCGGACGATGCCGCCCTTGCCGGCCGTGTCCATGCCCTGCAGCACCAGCAGCACCGACCGGTCACCGCCGGTGCGGCCGTGCGCGTATAGACGTTCCTGAAGGTCGGACAGCTCGTCCGCGCGGGCGGCCAGGTGCACGGCGGCGGCCGCCTTGTCCCCGTCCCACCCGGGTGTGGCGCGCTCGTCGACGTCCTCCCAGCTGAAGTCCGGGCCGACGCGCAGAGCGGCCGAGGTCGGGACCTCGACGCGCTGCTCCTTGGGCCGCGTCTCCTTCTTGTCCTTGGCGTCCTTCTTCTTGTCGCCCTTGCTCTTCGCCATGGTGCACCTCGCTCTTCCGTGGGTGAGGGGGACGTGCGGGTCAGGCTCGCGGGCCGAGGACGACGACGCCGGCGCCGTCGGCCGTCACGCTCGCGGACTGGGGTGAGGCGTCGACCACGCCCCAGGTGGCGAGCACCGGGCGGCCGTCGGTCGGGTGCGTACGAGTCTCGGTGCCCTCGGACGCGGGGCGCCACGCGAGCACGGTGACGTCGCCGCGGTGCATGACGACGGCGTCGGCGCTCGCCTCGACGGTCGTCGCCGCCAGGTTCCCGTCGGTCAACGCGGGGACCTCGGCGCGCAGCCGAATCAGCTGCTGGTTCCAGGCCAGCAGACGCGCGTGCTCACCGGTCTCGGGCTCCGTCCAGTCGAGGCGGCTCGCGGCGAACGTGGACTCCAGCTGCGGGTCAGGCACCTCGACGCGGCCGCCGTACAGGGCGTCCCAGCCGTGCGAGCCGAACTCGCTCATGCGGCCCTCGCTCACGGCCTGCCCGAGCTCGGGGTCCGGGTGGTCGGTGAAGAACTGGAACGGCGTGCGCGCGCCCCACTCCTCGCCCATGAAGATCATGGGGGTGAAGGGGGAGAGCAGCACGAGGGCGGCACTCACGCCGAGCTCGTCCACGGAGAGGCGCGCCGCCGGGCGGTCACCGAGGGCCCGGTTGCCCACCTGGTCGTGGTTGGAGGCGAAGACCACCAGCTGGCGGCCGTCCGTCTCCGGCGGGACCGGACGGCCCCACGAGCGGCCCCGGAAGGTCGAGTGGCTGCCGTCGTGCACGAATGCCCGGGTCAGCGCCTTGGCGAGCACCTCGCCGGAGCCGAAGTCCACGTAGTACCCGTGCTCCTCGCCGGTGAGCCAGGCGTGCAGGGCGTGGTGCACGTCGTCGGCCCACTGGGCGGTCATGCCGCACCCGCTGTCCGCGACCGGCGTGATCATCGCGACGTCGTTGAGGTCTGACTCCGCGACGAGCGACAGGGGGCGGCCGAGCTCGAGCGCGAGGTCGGCGGTCTCTGCGGACAGCTGGGCGAGGATGTGCGTCGGGGAGTCGTCGACGAGCGCGTGCACGGCGTCCAGGCGCAGGGCATCCACGTGGAAGTCGGCGAACCAGCGCAGCGCGTTGTCGCAGATCCACCGGCGCACGCCCTCGCTGCCGTCCTGGTCGAGGTTCACCGCCGCGCCCCACGGGGTGTGGTGCTCGTCGGTGAAGTAGGGGCCCGCCTCGCTGAGGTAGTTCCCGGACGGCCCGAGGTGGTTGTAGACCACGTCGAGGCACACGCCCAGGCCGTGTCCGTGCGCGGCGTCGACGAACCGCTGCAGGGCGGCCGGACCGCCGTACGCGTGGTGCACGGCGTAGAGGTTGACGCCGTCGTAGCCCCACCCGCGCTCGCCGGTGAACTCCGCGAGCGGCATGAGCTCGACCATCTCGACGCCGAGCGCGGCCAGGTGCTCGAGCTTGCCCGCCGCGGCGTCGAGCGTGCCCTGCGGCGTGAACGTGCCCACGTGCAGCTCGTAGGTGACGGCACCGCGGGCGTCCCGGCCTGGCCACGCGTCGTCGGACCAGTCGTAGCCGGTCGCGTCGAACACCCGGCTGGGCCCGTGCGGCCCCGCGGGCTGCCAGGAGCTGCGCGGGTCCGGTCGCGGCTCGCCGCCGTCGACCGCGAAGGCATAGTCGGTGCCGGCGGGCAGGTCCACGTCGGCGATCCACCAGCCCGGACCGCTCGGGTTGGTGGGGTCGGGGCGCATCGGATGACGCACGCCCGCGTGGTCCTCTGCGGGCGGCACGGCAAGCTCGACGCGGGTGGCCTCCGGGGCCCACAGCGCAGGGATCATCAGTCCTCCTCACGGACGAGCAGCGCGACGGGGTAACGCTCGAGCAGGCTCGCGATCGGCGTCTCGCCCGAGAAGACCGCGCCTGTCAACGTGCACCGCCACGTGCCCTCGGGCAGCACGACGCGGTGCCCGCCCCAGCCGCCCTGGTGGTGCAGCCGGTGGTGCAGGCGGGTGGCGAGCGTGACCGTGCGCGGGACGCCGTCGGCCGTCCGCGCGAACGCGAACAGGTGCCCGCTCGACGTCGGCAGCGGGAGATACCCGGCGTGCTCGCTCACGAACGCGTCCGCATGGTCACGGCGCACGCGCAGCGCGCGCGACGTGACCAGGAGCTTCTCCTCGCCGAGGTCGTGCGGGTTGCCGCCGCCGTCGAGGTGCTCGAGCGCGGCGCGCAGGGCGTCGATGTCCACCGGGCGCCGGTTGTCCGGGTCCACGAGCGTCGGCCCGACGATCTCCGAGCCTTGGTAGACGTCGGCGACCCCCGGCAGGGTCAGCTGGACGAGCTTGGTGCCCAGCGTGGCCGCACGGACGTCGGCCGCCGTGCGGTTGTTCCAGTCGGCCAGGACGTTGAGCACCGCGGGATCGGCCACGGCCTCCCGCGCCAGGCTGAGGACGGCGCTCTCGTAGCGCTCGTCGGGTGCCGTCCACGTCGTGTGCGTCTTGGCTTCCCGGGTCGCCTTGAGCAGGTACGGCTCCAGGCGTTCGAGCGCGATCGGAGCCTCGTGGGCCCAGGTGCCCACGAGCGTCTGCCACAGCAGGTTCTCGGTGCGGCCGTCTACGCGCTTGGACCGGTACCCGGCGCTCAGGCGGTGCAGCTCGCGGACCGTCTGCGCCCACTCCTCGGCGTGCTCGCTGAGCACGCCGATGCGGGCGCGGGTGTCCTCGCCGCGCTTGGTGTCGTGCGTGGACGTGGTGGTCATCGCTGCCGGGGTGAGCTGGCCGAACCGGAGGGCGAACGCGTGGAGCTCGTCGGGGCTGAAGCCGAAGTGCGCGGGCTCGCCGCCCACCTCGCACAGCGACGTCAGGTGCGTCCAGCGGTAGAACGCGGTGTCCTCCACGCCCTTGGCCATCACGGCCCCGCATACCTGCTGGAAGCGTACGACGAGCTCGTCGCGGCGCGCCTCGCGGGTGCGTCCGGCGCTGCCGGCCTCCCGGCCGAGGAGCAGATCGACGACGAGGTCGAGCGTGGCCCAGCGAGTCTCGTCCAGGCGCAGGCGTGCCCGCGCCGCCGCCTGGTGCATGGCCTGCACCGCGGTCGCATGGGTCTCGAGCCCCGGGCGGGCGTACGCACGGTAGCGGTCGAACGCGATGAGCAGCTCGCGCAGGCACTCGTTGATGGCGCGCCACGTGTGGTCGCGCAGCCGGATGTCCGCACGGCAGACCTCGGCGGCCAGGTCCGTGAGCCGGTCCAGCTCGGCATACAGGGGTCCGGCGACGATCTCCCGCTTGGCCTCCTCCACCAGGGCCGGCAGGTCGCCGACCGAGTCGCCCGTGAGCTCCTCGAGGATGATCGCGAGCGACGTCGCGCCGCCGGGGTCCACGAAGGTCGACTGCAGGCGCCAGAGCCCCTCGTACCCCGTGGTGCCGGCGGTCTCCCAGTCGGGGGAGAGCGTCTCCTCGCCCGCGAGGATCTTCTCGACGACCACCCAGGCGTTGCCGCTCGCCTCCGCGAGCCGCTCCAGGTAGCCGGCGGGATCCGCAAGGCCGTCGGGGTGGTCGATCCGCAGCCCGTCGACGATGCCTGTGGCCAGGAGGTCGAGGATCAGGGCGTGCGTCGCGTCGAAGACCTCGGGGTCCTCGACGCGGATGGCCGCGAGGGTGCCGACGTCGAAGAAGCGCCGGTAGTTGAGCTCCTCGTCGCCGACGCGCCAGTGCGCGAGCCGGTAGTGCTGGCGCTCCAGCAGCTCGGCCAGCGGCAGGGACTCGGTCCCCGCGCGGACGGGGAACACGTGCTCGAAGTACCGCAGCGCGGTCCGGAGCTCCGGGCCGTCGCCCGTGTCGATCTCGACCTCGTCCACCGTGAGGTCGCCCGAGCCGATGAGGTCGCCGATGCGCGACCCGAGCACGGGCATGAGCAGCGCGCCGTCCCCGCCGGACCAGTCGACGTCGAACCACGTCGCGTACGGGGAGTCGGGTCCCTGCGCGAGCAGCGACCACAGGGCGCGGTTGTGCCACACCGGTGTGGGCACGGCCATGTGGTTCGGCACGATGTCCACGACCATGCCGAGGCCCGCCGCGTGCGCCGCGTCCGCCAGCCGCTCGAGGCCGGCCCGACCGCCGAGCACGTCGCTGATTCGGTCGTGGTCGACGACGTCGTAGCCGTGGGTCGAGCCCGGGGCGGCCTGCAGCACCGGCGACAGGTACAGGTGCGTGACGCCCAGCGCGGCGTAGTAGTCGACGCGCGCGGCGACGTCGTCGAACGTGAGGTCCGCCCCGAGCTGCAGGCGGTAGGTGGACAGGGGGACGGGCTTGCCGGGGGCGGGCAGCCGGCGGTGCGACGTCCGCTCCTCGGCGGCGGCGTCGGTGCTGGTCGTGTCGACGGCCACCGGTCAGGCCTTCAGCGGAGCACGGCTCAGGAGCACCACGGAGCGGGCCGCGACCTCGATGCACGCCTCGGCGGGGTGCGTCGCTCGCTCGTACTCGTCCGTGACGGGCTGGTCGGTGGCGAAGAGCACGGTCCACTCGGGGCCGTACTCCGCCGACGGCAGGCAGAACTCGATGGGCTCGCGGTGGGCGTTGAAGATCGCGAGGAACGAGTCGTCGACGATCCGCTCGCCCATGACGTCCGGCTCGGTGAGCGCCTCACCGTTGATGAACACCATGACGGAGCGGGCGAAGCTGACCTCCCAGTCCTCGTCGGACATCCGGGTGCCGCTCGGGTCGAGCCACGCGATGTCCGGGACCGACTCGGGGTTGTCGGGGTGGACGTCGCCGGTGAAGAACCGGCGACGGCGCAGCACGGGGTGGTCGCGGCGCAGCGCGATGAGCCGCTGCGTGAACGTCAGCAGGTCCTGGCGCTCGGCGTCCAGCTCCCAGCTCATCCAGGTGATCTCGTTGTCCTGGCAGTAGCCGTTGTTGTTCCCGCCCTGGCTGCGCGCGATCTCGTCGCCGTGCGCGATCATGGGCACACCCTGGGAGAGCAGGAGCGTGGCCAGGAAGTTCCGGTGCTGCCGGGCGCGCAGGGCCGCGATCTCGGGGTCGTCCGTCGGTCCCTCGACGCCGTGGTTCCAGCTGCGGTTGTGGTTCTCCCCGTCGTTGTTGCCCTCGCCGTTGGCCTCGTTGTGCTTCTCGTTGTAGGACACGAGGTCACGGAGCGTGAAGCCGTCGTGGGCGGTGACGAAGTTGATCGAGGCCATCGGCTTGCGGCCGCTGTGCTCGTAGAGGTCGGAGGAGCCCGTGAGGCGGCTGGCGAACTCGGGCAGGGTGGCCTGCTCGCCGCGCCAGAAGTCTCGGACGGTGTCGCGGTAGTTGCCGTTCCACTCGGTCCACAGCGGGGGGAACCCGCCGACCTGGTAGCCGCCGCTGCCGAGGTCCCAGGGCTCGGCGATGAGCTTGACCTGGCTGATGATCGGGTCCTGCTGGACGATGTCGAAGAACGCCGAGAGCCGGTCGACCTCGTGGAACTGGCGGGCGAGGGTGGCGGCCAGGTCGAAGCGAAACCCGTCGACGTGCATCTCGGTGACCCAGTAGCGCAGCGAGTCCATGATTAGCTGCAGCACGTGCGGCGAGCGCATGAGCAGGGAGTTGCCGGTGCCCGTGGTGTCGAAGTAGTGCTCCTTGGAGTCGTCGACGAGCCGGTAGTAGGCGCTGTTGTCGATGCCGCGGAAGCTGAGCGTGGGGCCCAGGTGGTTGCCCTCGGCCGTGTGGTTGTAGACCACGTCGAGGATGACCTCGATGCCGGCCTCGTGCAGCGTCTTGACCATCGCCTTGAACTCCTGCACCTGCTGGCCGCGGCTGCCGGAGGCTGCGTAGGCGTTGTGCGGGGCGAAGAAGCCGATCGTGTTGTAGCCCCAGTAGTTGGACAGACCCTTGTCCTGGAGCGTGGGGTCGTTCACGAACTGGTGGACGGGCATGAGCTCGATCGCGGTGATGCCCAGGTCCTGCAGGTAGCTCACGATCGCCGGGTGGCCGAGCGCCGCGTAGGAACCGCGGATCTCCTCGGGGATGTCGGGGTGAGTCTGCGTGAGGCCGCGCACGTGGGCCTCGTAGATCACGCTCTCGTGGTAGTCCCGGCCCGGCGGACGGTCGTGGCCCCAGTCGAAGAACGGGTTCACGACGACGGACGTCATCGTGTGCGCCGCGGAGTCGGTCGTGTTGAGCTCGCCGCCCTCAGGGGCGTCGAAGTGGTAGGAGAACAGGGACTCGTCGCCGTCGATCTGGCCGTCGATCGCCTTGGCGTACGGGTCGAGGAGGAGCTTCGAGGGGTTGCAGCGGTGGCCGTTCTCGGGGTCGTGCGGGCCGTGCACCCGGTAGCCGTAGCGCTGCCCGGGCTGGACGCCCGGGAGGAACGCGTGCCACACGTGGGCGTCGACCTCGGGGACGTCGATCCGCGTCTCGGTGCCGTCGTCGTCGAGGAGGCAGAGCTCGACGCGCTCGGCGACCTCGGAGAAGAGTGCGAAGTTCGTGCCGGTGCCGTTGAAGGTCGCACCGAGGGGGTAGGGCTGTCCTGGCCAGATCTGCATGGGCCAACGATGCCATGGGTGCGCCCGGCGCGCGTGATAAGTCCCGGCGTTGTGGCCAGCGTCCCAATCATCCTACTTTGAGACGCAACCGTGACGCGGACTTAACACCCAGTTAACAACACGACACAACTCGGACATACCTGGTGCGTAGGTTGGCCCGCATGCCTGACGCCGGCACCCGCGCCAGCGGACGCCGGTCCCACGTGCCAACGTAGGAGACGCTTATGAACCGCAGGACAACGACCATCCGCTCCCTGGCGCTGCTCGCGAGCGTGAGCCTCGTGCTCACGGCGTGCGGCTCCGACAGCGACGGCGACGCCACGCCGTCGGCGACCGGCGCGGCCACGACCGGCGCCTCAGGCGAGAGCCTCCTGCTCGGGACGCTCCTGCCGGTCACCGGTTCGCTCTCCCAGCTCGGTCCGCCCGAGATCGCAGGCGTGGACCTCGCCGTCAAGGAGATCAACGAGGCCGGCGGGGTGCTCGGCGCCGACGTCGAGGTCTCGCACAAGGACTCCTCGGACGCCGAGAACACCCAGGTCGCCACACAGTCGGTCACGGAGCTCATCAGCGAGGGGGCCTCGGCGATCATCGGCGCGGCGTCCTCTCAGGTGACGCTCAACGTGATCGACGACGTCGTCGGTTCCGAGACGGTGATGATCTCGCCCGCGAACACCTCGGCCACGCTGTCCGGGTACAGCGACTTCTTCTTCCGTACCGCCCCGCCGGACACCGTCCAGGGGGACGTCCTGGGCAACCTGATCCTGTCCGACGCCGCGGCGAACCTCAGCATCCTCGTCTTCAACGAGGACTACGGCACCGGGCTGCGGGACGTCGTCAAGGGCGTCGTCGAAGAGGCCGGTGGCACCGTGTCCTACGGCAACCCGGGCGAGGAGTTCGACCCGACCGAGCAGAACTTCTCCTCGATCGTCGGCAGCGCGCTGTCGAGCAGCCCGGACGCCGTGGCGATCATCGCGTTCACGACGCAGACGCCGCTGATCGTCCAGGAGCTCGTCAACCAGGGCTTCGACATGTCGAAGGTGTACTTCGTGGACGGCAACCTGCAGAACTTCGGCGACGAGTTCGACCCGGGCACGCTCGAGGGCGCGCAGGGCACCCTGCCCGGCGCGTTCCCCAGCGACGAGTTCCGCGACCGTCTCCTCGAGGTGAACCCTGACCTGAACGACTTCTCCTACGCAGCCGAGTCGTACGACGCGGCGATGCTCGCGTCGCTCGCGGCGGTCCGCGGCGGGGCGACCGACGGGGCGACCATCCAGGCCAACATGGCGGCCGTCTCGGGCGCCGAGGGCGGGACGGAGTGCACGGGCTTCGCCGAGTGCGCCGAGCTGCTCGAGGGCGACGAGGAGATCAACTACCAGGCCGTCTCCGGCGTGGGCCCGTTCAACGCCGCCAACGACCCGTCCGCCGCGAACATCGGCATCTACAAGTTCGACGGCGAGAACAACAACTCCTTCCAGCGCGGGGAGTTCGGCGAGATCGGCTGATGCTCTGTAGTCATGTGTGACGATGGCGGTCCCGGGTCTCCCGGGGCCGCCATCGCCGCGCTGCGCGCGGGACGACGCACGAGCGAGGGGGAACCGTGAGCCACGACGCGCTCGCACGTCGGCTGGGCACGGGGGACGCCGTGGGCATCGGGCTGGCCGCGATGCTCGGGGCCGGCGTGTTTGTCGCTTTCGGCCCGGCTGCCGCGGCTGCGGGCGGGTGGCTGGTCCTCGCCGTCGCACTGGCCGGCATGGTCGCCGCGGCCAACGCCACGTCCACGGCGCAGCTCGCCGTCGCCCACCCGACGTCGGGCGGCGTCTACGTCTACGGCCGGGCCCAGCTCGGCCCGTGGTGGGGCTACCTCGCAGGCTGGGGATTCGTGGTCGGCAAGACCGCCTCGTGCGCGGCGATGGCCCTGGCGTTCGGGACGTACGTCGCGCCCGAGGGCTGGGCGCGGCTGGCTGCGGCCGGAGTCGTGGTCGCGATCACGGCGGCGGGATACCGAGGGGTGCACCGGACCGCGCGGCTCGCGCGCTGGGGTGTCGCGATCGTGCTGATCTCCCTCGTCGTCGCCGTCGGCAGCGGCCTCGGTGACGGCGAGCTGCGGTGGGCCGAGGTTCCCGGTGCCTGGCCCGGGCTCGGCGGGGTGCTCGAGGGCGCCGGGTTGATGTTCTTCGCGTTCGCCGGGTACGCGCGGATCGCGACGCTCGGCGAGGAGGTCCGTGACCCGCGGCGCACGATCCCGCGGGCCATCGTGATCGGCCTAGGGGTCGTGCTGCTGGTCTACGTCGCCGTGGGCCTCGCGCTGCTCGGCACCCTCGGGGCCGACGGCGTCGCGTCGTCGAGCGCTCCGGTCGCCGCCATGGCGTCCCTCGGTGGGTCGTCGTGGGTCGGCGCCGTGGTCCGCGTGGGTGCGGCGGTCGCCGCTGCGGGTGCGCTGCTCGCGCTGCTGGCGGGTGTCGCGCGCACGGTCCTGGCGATGGCGCGCGAGCGGGACCTGCCTGGTGCCCTGGCCGCGGTGCACCCTCGGTTCGCGGTGCCGCACCGGGCCGAGCTGCTCGTGGCCGGCGTCGTCGTCGTGCTCGTGCTGACGGTGGACCTGCGCGGGGCGATCGGGTTCTCGTCGTTCGGGGTGCTGCTCTACTACCTCGTGGCCAACGTCGCGGCATTCACGCAGGGCCCGGGCGAACGCCGATATCCGCGGGCCGTCCAGGTGGCCGGCGCGCTCACCTGCGTCGCGCTGATGGCGTCGCTGCCGCGGGCGGCCGTCGTGGGCGGGCTCGTCGTGCTCGCCGTCGGCGTGGTGCTGCGTCTGGTCCGGGTGCGCCGCGTGGGGTGACGCCGCTCAGGACTCGGGAGTCTCCTGACCGCGCTGCGCGTCCTGCTCGGCCTCGGCGTCGGCCACGTCCTCCGCGAGCGTGCCCAGGTACAGCTCGATGACCTTGGGGTCGTGCATGAGCTGGCGACCAGGCCCGGAGTAGGCGTTCGCCCCCTGGTCCAGGACGTACGCGCGGTCGCAGATCTGCAGGCAGCGCCGCGCGTTCTGCTCGACGATCACGACGCTCACCCCCGCCTTGTTGATCTTGCGGGTGCGGATGAAGGCCTCGTCCTGGCGCACGGGGGAGAGGCCCGCGGACGGCTCGTCGAGCAGGAGCACCTGCGGGTCCATCATGAGCGCGCGCGCCATGGCGACCATCTGCCTCTCGCCGCCCGAGAGCGACCCGGCGCGCTGCCGACGGCGCTCGCCGAGCGCGGGGAAGATGTCCACGATCGCCTCGAACCGCTCCGTGAACTTCGACGGCGCCTGGAAGGCGCCCATCTGCAGGTTCTCCTCGATGGTCAGCGACGGGAAGACGTTGTTGTTCTGCGGGACGAACCCCACACCGCGGCGCACGAGCGAGTCCGCGCGATGGTTGGTGATGTCCTCACCCGCGAGCGTGACGGCGCCCGAGCGCACCTTGACGAGGCCGAACAGCGCCTTGAGCAGGGTCGACTTGCCGGCGCCGTTGGGGCCGATGATGCCGACGAGCTCGCCCTCGTGGACGTCGAGATTGCAGCCGTTGAGGATGTTGACGCCGGGCAGGTAGCCGGCGACGAGGTCCGCGGCGCGCAGCAGCGGCTCGCCGGCCGGGGCGCCGGCGTGGACGTCGTGTCGGTCGGTCGTGGTGCTCATGAGTGCTCCTCGAGCAGCGCGTCGTCGCCCAGGTCGGTGTTCTGGTGGGCGCCGAGGTACGCGTCGACGACGGCGGGGTCCTGCATGACGGTGGTGGGCGGCCCCTCGGCGACGATCCGCCCCTCGGCCATCACGACGACCCAGTCGGAGATGTGCCGCACCATGTGCATGTCGTGCTCGACGAACAGGACGGTCATGCCGTCGTCACGCAGCTGGGCGATGTGCCCGAGCAGCGACTGCGTGAGCGCGGGGTTCACGCCGGCCATGGGCTCGTCGAGCATGATCATGGTCGGCTCGCTCATGAGCGCGCGGGCCATCTCGAGCAGCTTGCGCTGGCCGCCGGACAGGCTGCCCGCGTACTCGTGGGCCTTGGTGTCCAGCTTGAACCGCTCGAGCAGGGTCATCGCCTGCTCGGTGATCTCCTTCTCGCGCGACCGCCAGAACATCGGCAGGAGCGCGAAGCCGAACAGCTCGCCGCGCTGGTCGCGGGCACCCAGGCGCATGTTCTCGAGGACCGTCATCCGGTTGAGCGCCTTGGTGAGCTGGAAGGTGCGGACCATGCCGGCCCGCGCCACCCGGGCCGCGCTGTGGCGCTCGATCCGGTGCTCGTCGAAGGTCCAGTGCCCCGAGCTCGGCCGGTCGAAACCGGTGAGCAGGTTGAAGAACGTGGTCTTGCCGGCGCCGTTGGGCCCGATCAGCGCCGTGATGGCGTGCCGGGGGACCTCGAGATGGTCCACGTCCACGGCGGTGACGCCGCCGAAGCTGCGGGTCACCTGGTCGGCGACGAGGATCGGGTCGGCCTTGGCTGCCCCGGGCTGGCGCGCGGTCGTGCTGAAGTCGGGGACGGCCGTCCGCGGTGCGGCCGGCGTCGTGGGTGCGGGCTCAGTGGGCATGGATCGCCAGCTCCTTCTTGTCCCCGAGGATCCCTTGTGGTCGGAAGATGATCAGCAGCATCAGGACGACGCCGACGATGACCCAGCCGAAAGCCTCGATCTGCGCGACGCTCATGACGTCTGCCGGAACGGTGGCTCGCATGACGGACTTGATCAGCATGAGCCCGGCCCAGAAGATCATCGAGCCGAGGATCGGTCCGAAGATCGTGGCGGCACCGCCGAGCAGCAGGATCGTCCAGATGTAGAAGGTCGTGGTGCGGCCCATCGCGTCCGGTTGCACGGCCCGGGGGAGCGCGTACACGATCCCACCGAGCGCGCCGAGCGTCCCGCCGAGCACGAGCGCCTGCATCTTGTACGCGAAGACGTTCTTGCCGAGCGAGCGGACGGCGTCCTCGTCCTCGCGGATGCCCTTGAGCACCCGGCCCCACGGGCTCTTCATGAGCCGCCAGACGACGAGGGCGATCGCGGCGACGAGGAGCCAGCCGACGATCCGCAGCCACCAGCTGTTCGACGCGTTGGTCGCGTACGTGAACGGGCCGAGGCTGAACGAACCGTCGGGGAACGGTGAGGCGTCCTGGAATGTGTGCTTGAAGGAGTTGCCGAGCAGCCCGTTGGACGCACCGGTGAGGTCGGTCAGCGCGGTCGAGCGGCCGACGAGCCGGACGATCTCCGCGGCGGCGATCGTGACGATCGCCAGGTAGTCGCCCCGGAGCTTGAGCGTCGGGATGCCGAGGATCGTCGCGAAGATCACCGCCAGCACGATCGAGACGCCGACGGCGGCCCACAGGGGCCAGCCCTCGATCGTCGCGATCGCGAAGCCGTAGGCGCCGAGCAGCATGAAGCCTGCCTGACCCATGTTGAGCAGGCCGGTGAGCCCGAAGTGCACGTTGAGACCGATGGCCGCGAGCGCGAACGCTGCGGTGGTGGGGGCGAACAGCTCGCCCGCGACGTTGGTGAGGATCAGTGACCAGTCCATGACGTTCCTCCCCTCAGCCGACCCGGTCGGGTCGGCCGAGAATGCCTTGTGGTCGCACGAGCAGGACGACGATCAGAATGAGCAGGGCGGCGGCGTAGCGCATGTCGCTCGGCAGCACGAGCGTGGACAGCTCGACGACGAGGCCGATCACGATCGAGCCAGCGAGTGCTCCGAACGCGGTGCCGAGGCCGCCGAGCGTGACGGCGGCGAACATGAGCAGCAGGATCGCGGTGCCCATGTTCCAGCGCGTGGCGCTGAAGTACAGGCCGATCAGGACCCCGCCGAGGGCTGCGAGGCCGGCGCCCATGGTCCACACGAGCCGGACGATGCGGACGACGTCGATGCCCGACGCCGAGGCCAGGGCAGCGTTGTCGGCGACCGCTCGGGCCGCGCGTCCCGTCCGGGTGCCCACGAGGAAGTACGCGACCCCGCCGAGCGTGAGGACGGCGATCAGCATCGACACGGCGGACTGCTCGGTGAGGAGCACGGGCCCGAGCTCGACCATCCGCGGCGTCGAGGTGACGATGCGGAGGCTGCCGCCACCGGCGAGGAGGTTGAAGGTGTACTGCAGGGCCATCGCCAGACCGATCGAGACGATCATCTGCTGGGTCAGCCCGACGTTGCGCTTGCGCAGCGGGGCCCACAGCGCGCGGTCCTGCAGGTAGCCCGAGGCGAGGCCGACGAGCACGGCGAGGGCGCCGGCGAGCACGAGCGGAACCCCCGCGCTCTGCACGAGGAAGTAGGCGATGAGGGCGCCCAGCGTGACCTGCTCGCCGTGGGCGAAGTTGCTCAGCCCCGTGGTCCCGTAGATCAAGGACAGGCCCACGGACGCGAGCGCGAGGAGCAGCCCGAAGAGCAGGCCGCTGACGACGAGCTGGGCGACCCTGTCCCCGGTGGACGCGCCCTCGGCCGAGGCCGTCTCGGGCGCGACGTCACCCTCGCCGTCGCCGCCGGGCGCTGGCGTGCCGGGGGTGCTCGGTTCGCTGGTCGCGCCGTCGGCCGGCGGGGCGACGGCGCCGCCCAGCGGAAACAGGACGCCGGCGCTGGCGCCGAGCGTGACGGTCACCGTCCGCGGGTTGACGGCGGGGTCGCGCAGCTGCTCCCCAGCAGGCAGGGACTCGACGTCGAGCTCGACGGTGTAGTCGCCGCTCTCGCCAACGCCTACGCTCCAGCGGCCGTCCTCACCGGTCGTCACCTCGATCGGCTCGCCCGGGCCGGTGATCGTGAGCACCACCCCGTCCGCGGGTTCGCCCGCCGAGGTCCGCAAGGCTCCTCCGAGGCACGCGGTCTCGGCGTCCGGGTCACAGGTCTCGGCTGCGTGCGCGGTCCCGTGTCCCAGGGCCAGCGCGGTGAGCAGCGCGAGAAGGAGGACCGCGACGTGCGCTGTTCGTCTCCACGTACTGACGGCAGAGGGCACCGGTAGTCTCCGTCCAGTCGTCGTCCGAGGTGGCCGCCTTTGCCCACCGGGTTGCCGGAGAGACTATGCCCCTCGAGTGTTTCCGATTTGTCACGAGCGCCGGTCAAGCGCGTTTCCCCCGGAATTATGCGGCAATCGACTGTGACCTGGATCTCATCATTCGGGCGGGATGGGTGCTCGCCCCTACCCTCGACCGGTGACCCTCACACCTGATCGCGCCGTCCCCGGCCTGACGGCCTGCTCGCTGTGCGCCGGCGAGACGCTCGAAGGCGTCGACACCGCTCCGGACGGACAGCTGGGCCGGCTCCGGCAGCTCGAGGCCGAGGGGGTGGCGCGCTTGACGCTCGTCGAGTGCCTCGACGAGTGCGAGCGCGGCGACGTCGTCGTGGCGCGCCCGACCTCGTGCCGGCGTGACGCCGGGGCTGCGCCGGTGTGGTTCGAGCAGCTGGCCGGCGACGCGCAGACGGCCGCCCTCGCGTCGTGGCTCCGAGCCGGCGGGCCGGGGAGCGCACCGCTGCCCTCCGAGCTGGAGCCGCGCGTGATCCGACGGGACGCGGTGGCCGACTGACGGCGCGCCGCCAGCAGCCTCAGTCGGCAGCCGCCGGCCAGCTCCAGCCCGGACGTCAGGTCGCCAGCGCGGCGCGCGCAGCGTCAGAACGGGTGCAGGAGCCGGCGGAGGAACTGCTGCGTGCGCTCGTGGGTGGGGTTGCGCAGCACCTGCTCGGGCGCGCCGCGCTCGACGATCGTGCCGCCGTCGACGAACGCGACCTCGTGGGCGACCTCGCGGGCGAACTGCAGCTCGTGGGTGACGACCACCATCGTCCAGCCCTCGAGCGCGAGCTCCTTCATGAGCCCGAGGACGTCGCCGACGAGCTCCGGGTCGAGTGCCGACGTCGGCTCGTCGAACAGCAGCACCTCGGGCCGCAGCGCCAGCGCGCGGACGATGCCGACGCGCTGCTGCTGGCCGCCCGAGAGCTCGAAGGGAAAGGCGTCGCGCTTGTCCGCGAGGCCGACGCGCGCGAGCAGAGCCTCCGCCTCGGCGCGCACCTCCGCGGGCTTCCGGCGCTGCACGACGACGGGCCCCTCCATGATGTTCTCGAGGACCGTCTTGTGGGGGAACAGGTTGTAGTGCTGGAACACCATCGCCGAGCGGTCCCGCAGGGCCGCGAGCTGGCGCTTGGACGGTCCCGAGGCGAAGTCCAGGGTGAGGTCGTCGCCCACGGTGATGACCCCGCCGTCGGCGACCTCGAGGCCGTTGAGGCAGCGCAGCGCGGTGGTCTTGCCGGAGCCGGACGGGCCGATGATCGCGAGGACCTGGCCGCGCTGGACGGACAGGTCGACCGAGCGCAGGACCTGGTTGTCGCCGAAGCTCTTCGCGAGCCCGCGGACCTCGAGGACGAGGCCGCCGGGAGGCGCCGTGCGGGGCGTGGTGGGGGACGGGTCAGTGGGCGACATAGCGGTCCAGCTTCTTCTCGATCGAGCCCTGAGCGGCGGACAGCGCGAGGCAGATCACCCAGTAGACGGCAGCGGCCTCGACGTAGAGGAGCATGAACTCGTTCGTGGACGAGGCGATCTCCTGGGCCTTGCGGAACGCCTCGGTGACCAGGATGAGCGAGGCGAGCGAGGTGTCCTTGACCAGGCTGATGAACGTGTTCGACAGCGGGGGGACCGAGACGCGCGCGGCCTGCGGGAGGATGATTCGCCGGAGAGCGACCGAGCGCGGCATGCCGATCATGTAGGCCGCCTCCCACTGGCCCTTGGGCACCGACAGGATGGCCGCGCGGATCACCTCGGCCGCGTAGCCGCCGACGTTGATCGAGAACGCGGCGATCGCGCTGGGCCACGGGTCGAGCACGATGCCGATCGTCGGCAGCCCGTAGAAGATCACGAACAGCTGGACGAGCAGCGGCGTGCCACGCACCACGGAGATGTACGCGCGCGCCGGCCCCGAGAGCCACCACCGGCCCGAGATCCGCATGAGAGCGAGCGCCAGGGCGAGGACGAGGCCGATCGCGAAGGATGCGAGCGTCAGCGGGATGGTCCCGCGGATCGCGCCCTCCACGATCGGCCACAGGGAGCTGGTGAACAGCTCCCACGACGTCTGGTTCATAGCGACGATGCTCGCATCACTTCGAGACGTCTGCGCCGAAGTACTTCTCGGAGATCTCGGTCAGGGTGCCGTCCTGAGCCAGGGTGGCGAGGGCCTCGTCGACGGCGGCGGCGAGCGCCTCGTCGCCCTGGGCGAACGCGAAGGCGCTGCGCGAGGTGTCCTCGGTCTCGGCCGCGATCTTCAGGCCGGTGTCGCCGCCCTGCTGCTGCTGGTAGTCGAGGAACGTGAGCTTGTCGTTGATGGTCGCGTCGACGCGGCCCTGCTGGACGAGCGTGGCGGCCTGCGCCCACCCCTCGACGCCCTCGATCTGCGCGCCAGACTCCTCGGCGAGCGTCTTCCAGTTGCTCGTGAGCGACTGGGCGGTGCGCTTGCCCGAGAGGTCGGCGAACGAGGTGATGTCGGTGTTGTCCTCAGGGACGACGACGACGCCGGTCGAGATCGTGTACGGCTCGGAGAAGGTGTACGAGCCCTCGCGGTCCGGCGTGATCGAGACCTGGTTGGCGATCACGTCGAAGCGGCCAGCCTCGAGGCCCGCGAAGATCGCGTCCCACTGGGTCTCCTCGAACTGGACCTCGAGGCCCATCTCCTCGGCGACGGCCGTGATGACCTCGACGTCGTAGCCGGTCAGGTCGCCGGCGCCGTCCTCGTGGAAGGAGAACGGACGGTAGGTGCCCTCGGTGCCGACGATGATCGAGCCGCGCTCCTCGACGTCGGTCAGCGACGTGTCGGCACCGCCGGCCGCGGGGGTGGTCGAGGACGTCGCCGGTGCGTCGGCGTCCGAGGAGCAGGCGGCGAGGCCGAGCGCGAGGACGGCAACGGCCGAGGTGCGGGCGAGGAACGAGCGGGCGATGGCCATGAGGAGCTCCTTCGATGGGCGCCGGGGCGGCGCGAGGGGGATGCGCGGCGGAGAGCCGCTGCGGCGTGGGCCGCGAGAGGGTGCGCGCAGACGGCGATCAGCCGTGGCGGGCGGGGGCTGGTCCGAGCGGACCGAGCGGGGCGCGACGGGCGCGCGGTGCGGTCAGCTCAACAACAGCGCAGACAGCACGCCGGACAGCACGAGACCCGCGAGGCGCGGACGGCGAGGGCCGTGCGCGCAGGGGTGTGGTCGTGGCCGGACATGGAACCATTGGACCACAGCCCACGCCTCGGGTCACGCCACGGATGATGTGATGCACGTCCCGTGCGCCGTGGATAGCGTCGAGCCATGTCGACCGCTCAGCTCCCGCTCCTGTACGCCGCCGTCGGCGTCGCCGCAGTGGTGCTCGTCCTGGTCTCTCGGCAGATCCGGCGCTGGCCGGTCACCGAGCCGCTGGTCGGGCTCGTCCTCGGGGTCCTGCTCGGGCCCGCGGTGGCGGGGTGGCTGACGCTCGACGAACCTGCGAGGACACCGGTGCTGCTCGAGTCGGCCCGGGTTCTCCTCGCGTGGTCGGTGATGGCTGCGGCACTGCGCTTCTCGGCTCGCGACCTCCGGCCGCTCGTGCCTCAGCTCACCCTGCTGGTCGCCGTGATCATGCCCGTCGCCGCGCTCATCTCCAGCGCCGCGGCGTTGCTGCTCGGCGTGCCCGTCGCGCTCGCCCTCGTGATCGGTGCGTCGCTCAGTCCGACGGACCCGGTGCTGGCGGCGTCGGTCGTCTCGGGCGAGCCCGCCGAGGAAGGGCTGCCCGCGCGGCTGCGAGCGCTGCTGACCGGGGAGAGCGGCGCCAACGACGGGCTCGCGCTCCCACTCGTGGGGGTCGCGATCGCGCTCGCGGTACCGCACGGTGGCTCCGGCGGTGAGGTCGCGGGACGGCTCGCGTGGGAGGTCCTGGGAGGCGCGGCCATCGGCGCGATCCTCGGAGCAGCTGCGGCCTTCGGGATCATGCTGGCCACCAAGGAGCGCAGCCTCTCCGGGGGGCCGGAGCTCGTGTTCACGCTGCTGCTCGCCCTCGGTGTCCTGGGCGTCGCCAGGCTCGCGAGCACCGGGGGAGTGCTCGCGGTGTTCGTCGCGGGCCTCGCGTACAACCACTGGTGCGGTGATGACCTGCGCGTCGAGCAGGACAGCATCGACGAGGCGGTGAACCGGTACGCCGTCGTGCCGTTCTTCGTGCTGTTCGGTGCCGTGCTGCCGTGGGAAGAGTGGGGTGCGCTCGGCTGGCCGGCCCTCGGCTTCGTGGCGGCGGTGTTCGCGCTGCGCCGGCTGCCCGCGGTGCTGGTGCTGCGCCGGAACCTCGCGCTCGACGGTCGGCAGGGCCTGTTCCTCGGTTGGTTCGGGCCCATGGGCGTCAGCGCGGTCTTCTACCTGCTGCACAGCAGGCACGAGGGCGTGCTCGAGCCGGAGGTCTGGGCGGCCGGGTCGCTCGCGGTCGCGGTGAGCGTCGTGGTGTTCGGCGTGAGCGCCGCGCCGGGGGTCACGGCGTTCGCGCGGTCGACGTCGTCGGACTGAGCCCCCGACTCACCCAGCGCTGAGGACCACCAGGGGCTCGGTCGTCGGCTGCAGGGATCCGCCGACCGGCTCAACGGTGACGGCCAGAGCTGCCTCGGGGGCTAGCGCGGTGACGTCGGCGAGCGCGCCGCCGTCGGAGACCTCGAGCAGCCCCGCCGACGTCGCAGCGCCGTCGGCGACAATCCAGAGCTGGTAGTCGCGGCCGTCGAGCGCCGGAAGGTCCTGAGCGGTGAAGAGCGTCGCGCCTTCCGCCACGATCGCCGTCGCCGTCCCGCCCCCGGTGACCGGGGCCTGGACGAGCCGCGCCCCGGGGCGGGCGAGCGCGTCGTCGAGCGCCTGCGTCTGGCGCTCGAGCTGGGAGACCTGGCTCGCCTGGTAGAGCGCGACGCCCGTCGGGACGGCCGCGCCCAGCAGGAACGCCGCGGCGACGGCGGCCACGCGCCCGAGCGGGAGGCGACGGTCGGCTCGAGCGGGCGGCGCGGGCGCGACGCCGGCTTGCGGCGTGGTGGCGATCTGGGCGAGCACCGCGGCGCGCGTGGCGTCGGGGGCGGGCGCAGATGCGTGCGAGGCGAGGGCCGCAGCGGTCTCCCGCAGTGCCCGGCCCTCCGCCGCCAGCGCCGGATCGGCACGCATCGCGCGCTCGACCGCAGCGCGCTCGACGTCGTCCACGGCATCGAGCGCCCAGGCGGCGAGCAGCTCGCGGTCGTCGTCGTCGGTCATGACGACACCCCCAGGCAGTCGCGCAGACGGAGCAGGCCGTCGCGGATCCGTGACTTGATCGTCGGGAGCGCCGCGCCGGTGGTCTCCGCGACCTCGCGGTAGGTGCGTCCGCCGTAGTACGCGCTCATCACTGCCTCCCGCTGTAGTTCGCTGAGCGAGCCCAGACAGCCCGCGACGCGGTCGCGCTCCTCGTTGCTGACGACGGTCTCGGCGACCTCGTCGTGCGGCCGTTCGTAGCTCTGGATGCCGATCGTGGTGTCGCGCTCGCGCGCGGCCTGGACGGAACGGACCAGGTCGATCGCCCTGCGGTGCCCCATCGTCGCGACCCACGCCAGCACGCTGCCGCGCGCGGGATCGAACCGGCCGGCGGTGCGCCAGATCTCGACCATGACGTCCTGGGTGAGCTCGGCGGCGAGGTCGGGGTCCCGCAGCACCCGCAGCGCGGTGCCGTGGACCAGGGGCGAGGTCTCGTCGTAGAGCTCGGCGAAGGCCTCCTGGTCGCCGTCGACGACGCGGGCGAGCACGCCGGCCAGCCGTCGGGACCGCTCGGCCTGGCTCTCGCGGGGGAGCGAGGCGCTGGGCGAGGTCATCGGGCCATTGTGCCGTGCGGGCAGGCTCCGTGCTGACCGGGAGGCGGCGGTACGCGCCACCTCCCGGTCGAGCGGACTCAGCCCTGGACGAGTGCCTCGTTGAGCGAGTCGATCGCGCCGCCGAGCGTCCTGACGTGCATCGCCAGGCCATCGGCGATGTCCTGTGCCGGGAGCTCGCCGTTCGAGATCCCAGCGAAGAACTCGCCCGCGGTCGCGCGGTACGCGTCGAGCTCGGCGAGGGCCTCCTGGGCGGCGGCGTCGTCACCCATGGCGACCGCGTTCGCGTAGTCGACGAAGTAGCCGATGTGCTCACGCCACAGCTCGAGGAACGCGGTGCCGTTCTCCTCGCCAGCGAGCGAGCCGATGCCCTCGGAGAGGGCGACGGAGTTCGCGTCCAGGGTCGCAGCGGCGGCGGCGAACGCCTCCGACTCGGTCCCGCCCTCTGAGGTGTACGCGGTGAAGACCGCGATGCCCGCGAGGTAGACGTGCTCCTGGAGGCCCGCGGTCAGCGTGGCGCGCAGGGTCGAGGCCTCGTCGGCCGGGTCGCCCTCGAGGTCCGCGGCGGTGGTGAGGCCGCCAGCGATCACCGCGGCGCCCTCACCCACGTGCATCGCCGCGGTGCGCAGCGAGTCGAACGCGTCAGCGCTGCCGGCGGCGAAGCCGTCGATCGCCTTCGTCAGTGTGGTGATGTGCATCTCGAGCGACATGGCGATGTCGCTCGCGGGGAGCTCGCCACCGCTGACGTCCTCGAAGAACGCGCCCGCGTCGCCCGTGTACCCGGCGAGGTTGTCCAGTGCGGTCTGCTTGGCCTCGGCGTCGCCGGTCTTCTCCGCGACCGCGTAGTCGACGAAGTAGCCGATGTGCTCACGCCACAGCGCGAGGAACGCCTCCTCCTGCTCCGGGGTGGAGAACTCACCGATGGCCTCGGAGAGCGCGACCGTGTTCACGTCGAGCGTCGCCGCTGCGGCCTCGAACTCGGCCGAGTCGGGCGCCGTGGCGTAGGCGGTCGCGACGGCCATCCCGGCCAGGTACACGTGCTCCTGGAGCAGCGACGTCAGGCCGGAACGCAGGTCGGCCGCCGGAGAGGTCGCGTCGCCCGGGAGGTCGAGGGCCGCGGCGAACCCGGCAGCGAGGGTCTTCGCCGTGCCGGGCATGTGCTGCGCCGCCGTGCGGGCGTCGGCGAACGGGTCGCCCGTGCCCTCGGGGTCGAGGGCAGACATGTCCATGTCGTCCGCGGGGGCGGACGTGCCCGGGTCCATCGGGGCCTCGGTCTGGGTCATCGTCGCGACAGGACCCATGTCGTCGGAGTCCGAGCTGCACGCGGCCAGGCCGAGCGCGAGGGCGATCGTGGCGCCGAGGGCGACGGTCGGGCGGAGGTAGGGGAGTGAGGTCTGCACGGGGTGCTCCTTCGTCGTGACGGTTCTTGCTCGGTCACAAGAGGTTCGGAGCGGACGCGCGGGTGGATGGGTGCGACTTTCGCGGGCACGCAGAAGGCCGCCCCGGATCTCTCCGGGACGGCCCTCTGAGTGCTGTGCTGGTGGGCGATACTGGGATCGAACCAGTGACCTCTTCCGTGTCAGGGAAGCGCGCTACCGCTGCGCCAATCGCCCTCGTGCTGGGTGGTGGGAATCGTTGCGCATCCGCACCTCGCCCGGTCGTGCTGCGAGGTGGAGATGGGATTCGAACCCACGTGTACGGCTTTGCAGGCCGCTGCCTCGCCTCTCGGCCACTCCACCGTGCAAGCCTCTCGCCCGGCGAGCCGGTTGAGCTGCTCCGAGCGGATGACGGGATTCGAACCCGCGACCCTCACCTTGGCAAGGTGATGCTCTACCACTGAGCCACATCCGCATGATTCCGAGGGCCCGATGAAGCGGCCGTTCGGTGCGTGTACACGTTAGTCGAACGATCATGGATTCCCCAAACCGCGGTCGACGTGGTCCGGGCGTAGCATGGCTGGTCGGCGGCCGACCGGCGTCGGCGTGGTCGGGAGGAGCCTGAGATGGACGCATGGCTCCTCGCGCTGGCTGCCTCGCCGCTCGTCTACCTGGGGATGTTCGCGTTTGCGTTCATCGACGGTTTTTTCCCGCCGATCCCCAGCGAGGCGGCGCTCGTCGGGCTCGCCGCGCTGTCGGTCTCGGGAGAACAGACGAACCTTCCCGTGCTCCTGCTCGTCGCGGCGCTCGGCGCGTTCGGCGGCGACCTGGTCGCGTACGCGATCGGCACGCGGATCGACGTGTCCCGCATCCCGATCCTGCGCAGCGGTCGCGGGCGGCGCAGCGTGCTGTGGGCGGAGAACGCCCTTGCCCACCGCGGCCCGAGCTTCATCCTGGCCGCGCGGTTCATCCCCATCGCGCGCGTGGCGGTCAACGTCAGCGCCGGCGCGCTCGGCTACCCCCGGGCCAGGTTCGTGGCCCTCGCGGCCGCGGGTTCGGTCATGTGGTCGCTGTACTCGGCGGCGCTCGGCATCGGCGCTGGGTCGTGGCTGACCGGCCGCCCGATGCTCGCCGTCGTCGTCGGTGTCGCGGGCGGCATCGTGATCGGTGTCGGCGTCGATCGACTGCTGAAGCTCATCGCTCCGGACAGCGCCGTCGTGGCGCTCGAGGGTGGTGTCGACGAGTCCCCTGAGGAGGAACCATGCGGGAGTTCGATGTCGCGGTGATCGGGATGGGTCCGGGCGGCGAGCACGTCGCCGGGACCCTCGCAGAACGAGGCCTGCGGGTGCTCGGCATCGAGCGCGGCCTGGTGGGCGGGGAGTGCCCGTACTGGGGATGCGTGCCCACCAAGATGATGATCCGCGCAGCCGACGCCCTGGCCGAGGCCCGACGCTTGGCGCAGCTGGCCGGGAGCGCCGGCGAGGTCCGCCCCGACTGGTCGGTCGTGGCGCGGCGCATCCGCGAGGAGGCCACGGACTCCTGGGACGACTCGGTCGCGGCGGAGCGGTTCACCGCCAAGGGCGGGACGCTGGTGCGCGGCACTGGCCGCATCGCGGGACCCGGGCGGGTCGAGGTCGACGGCACCACGTACGCCGTGACCCGCGGCATCGTCGTCGCGACCGGGAGCCGTCCCGCGATCCCGCCGATCGACGGCCTGAGCGACGTCGACTTCTGGACCAACCACGACGCGGTCGAGGCCGAGGAGCTGCCCGCGTCGCTCGTCGTGCTCGGCGGCGGGGCGATCGGCTGCGAGCTGGCGCAGGTCCTGGCGCGCTTCGGCGTCGAGGTGACGATCGTCGAGGGCGGCGACCGGCTGCTGGCGAAGGAGGAGCCCGAGGCGAGCGAAGCGCTGCGTCAGGTCTTTGAGCGGGAGGGGATTGCCGTCCGGACCGGGGCCCGGGTTGCGCGCGTCTTGCGGGACGGGACCGCCGCCGTCGTCGTCGTGCTCGAGGGCGGGGAAGAGCTGCGGGCGGAGCGGCTGCTCGTCGCCACGGGACGCCGCACGGACGTCGGCGAGGTCGGTCTCGGCGCCGTCGGCGTGGACACGTCGGCCCGTGCCGTCCCGGTGGACGACCGGCTCCGGGTCGCCCCCGGCGTGTGGGCGGTCGGTGACCTCACCGGCAAGGGCGCGTTCACGCACGTGTCCATGTACCAGGCGGGCATCGTGATCCGCGAGCTCCTGGACGAGCCAGGGCCGGCAGCGGACTATCGCGCGCTGCCGCGCGTGACGTTCACCGATCCTGAGATCGGCGCGGTCGGCCTCACCGAGGCGCAGGCGCGCGAGGCTGGGCTGACGGTCCGCACCGGGACGACCGCGACGTCGAGCAGCTCCCGCGGTTGGATCCACGGGCCCGGCAACGAGGGCCTCATCACGCTGGTCGCCGACGCCGATCGCGGCGTGCTCGTCGGCGCGACGGCGATGGGGCCGGCCGGGGGAGAGGTGCTCGGTGCGCTGTGCGTCGCCGTGCACGCGCAGGTGCCGATCGACTCGCTCCGGTCGATGATCTACGCCTACCCGACGTTCCACCGTGGCATCGAGGACGCGCTGCGGGACCTGGGGTAGCTGCTGCCCCTCAGTGCGCGTGCCGGTGGTGGACGTCGGGGACGTGCGGGTGGCTGTGCTCGATCCGCTCGTGGGTGTGCGGGTGCTGGTGGCGGCCCGTGAACCCGTCGGCGTGCACGTGGTCGTGGTGACCGTCGTCGTGCGTGTGCTCGTGGTCGTGCTCGAGGGCCTCGTGGACGTGGTGGTGCTCGTGCGCGGAGCGCGAGACGAGGGCGACGCCGCCGACGGCGATGACCAGCGCCGCCACCGCCGCAGCGGTCACGGGCTCGCGGAAGACGGTCCACGCGACCAGCACGCCGAGGAACGGCGCGGTGGCGAACACGACCTGGGCGCGGGCCGCGCCGAGGTCGCGCGCGCCAGCGACCCACAGCGTGATCGACAGCCCGTAGCCGAGCGCGCCGATCACCAGGGCGGCGCCCAGGGCTGGCAGGGCGGGTGCAGACGCGACGCTCAGCCCGATCGCGGTGTTCACGCCCCCGGCCACCAGACCCTTGGCGAGGGTGATGTGCGCGGGGGCGAGCTCGTCGAGCTCGGCGGTGACGCTGTTGTCGACCGCCCAGCACACGCACGCGAGGGCGATCAGCGCGGCACCGGTCCGCAGGTCGGCGGTCGCGCCCGGCCCCGACAGCACGAGGCTCGCGACGGCCACGAGGCCGGCGCCGACCGCCACGCGGCGTCCGATGTGCTCCCGGAAGACGAGCCCCGCGATGACGATCGTGAACACGAGCTCCAGGTTGAGCAGGAGCGAGGCGTTGGCACCGGTCGTGTAGCGCAGGCCGAGGGCGAGCAGCACGGGCCCGACGGCGCCGCCGAGCACGACCGCGGTAGCGAGCCGAGGAGCACCACGGCGGAGCGCCGCGGGGTCGGGCCGGTGCCGGAGGCTCACCGGGAGGACCGCGAGGGCGGCGCCGAGGTACAGCAGTCCCGCCAGCGTGAAGGGGTTGATGTCCCGGGCCAGCTGTGCGGCGAACGGTGTGGACGCCCCGAACAGCAGGGCCGCGAGGCCGGCGCGGACGACGCCGCGTCGCAGCGTCAGGCTGGAGGGCGTCGGGGAGGTCATGCGTCGAGCGTAGCCAGGGAAGCGGTGTCCCCGGGGCACGAAGAAGGCCCCAGGTCATCGACCTGGGGCCTTGCTGGTGGGCGATACTGGGATCGAACCAGTGACCTCTTCCGTGTCAGGGAAGCGCGCTACCGCTGCGCCAATCGCCCGCGACTCAACCCGAGGGTTGTGCCGTGGAGGTGGAGACGGGATTCGAACCCGTGTGGACGGCTTTGCAGGCCGCTGCCTCGCCTCTCGGCCACTCCACCGTTCGAGTCGGGTGCCGGGATGAACCGGTGCCACGTCTCCGAGCGGATGACGGGATTCGAACCCGCGACCCTCACCTTGGCAAGGTGATGCTCTACCACTGAGCCACATCCGCATGACTGTGACCGGTGACCCGGCCGCAGCAACGGACAAACACTAGCCGGTCATCGGACCGAACGTCCAACTCACACCGGTGTGGTTCACGACGGCGCCCCGGAAGCACCCGCTTGGGTAGGTTGTGTCCGTGCCCGCCCTGCCTCCGACCGCCCGCCCGGGATGGGCGCGCTTCGGCGGCGTCAGCGCCTGCGGCGCGGTCGAGTGCGTCGACCTGTCCGACGACGTCGGCCGGGCCCGCCTGGACGAGGGCCTGTGGTTCGTGTCGCTCGGGTTCGAGGGCACGGGTCACGCGTGGAGGTTCGCCGAGGTCACGCGAGACGACGACGGCGCGCACGGCTCGTCGTCGGCGCTCTCCGACTACCCGCGGACGGGTTGGCGCGGCCCACGGGCCGACGCATGGGGCAGCTCGGCGACGGCGGAGCGGTACCGGCACGCGGTCGACGTCGTGCGCGCCTCGATCCGGGCGGGGGAGACCTACCAGGTGAACGTCTGCCGGGTGCTCGACGCGCCGCTGCCGGCGGGCGACGACGTCGCCGAGCCGGACGCGGCGTCGTTCGCTGCGCTCCTGGCCAGGGAGAACCCGGCGCCGCACGCGGGGTGGCTGCACGTCCCGGCGTCGTCGGGCCTGACTCCGGCGTGGCTCGTGTCCGCCTCGCCGGAGCTCTTCCTGCGGCGCGACGGGGACCGGCTGACGTCGCGGCCGATCAAGGGCACCGCGCCGACCGCCGCCGGGCTGCTGCCCAAGGACGAGGCCGAGAACGTGATGATCGTCGACATGGTCCGCAACGACCTGCTGCGCGTGTGCGCGCCAGGGTCGGTCGAGGTCGAGGCGCTGCTGGCCCTCGAGGAACACCCGGGCCTCGTGCACCTGGTCTCGACGGTCGCTGGCAACCTGCGCGGTCCGGGCGTCGGCTGGGCACAGATTCTCGACGCGACCTTCCCGCCGGCGTCGGTGTCCGGGACGCCCAAGCAGGCGGCCCTCGACGTCATCGCGGCGCTCGAGCCCGCGGCGCGCGGTCCGTACTGCGGCGCGTTCGGCTGGATCGACGGTGATGCGCGGCGTGCCGAGCTCGCCGTCGCGATCCGCACGTTCTGGTGGGCCGACGGCGTCCTGCGGTTCGGCACCGGCGCGGGAATCACGTGGGGGAGTGACCCCGACGGCGAATGGCACGAGACTGAGCTCAAGGCGCGCCGTCTGGTGGGCCTGGCCTCGAAGGAGACAGCATGACGGTGGTGTGGTGCAACGGGTCCTTGCGCGACCCGGACGAGCCGATGATCAGCGTGCTCGACCACGGGCTGACCGTGGGCGACGGCGTGTTCGAGACGTGCGGGGTGCTCGACGGACAGGCGTTCGCGCTGACGCGGCACCTGGACCGGTTGGCGCGCTCGGCCGCCGGGCTCGGCGTCGACCTGCCTGCTGACGCAGAGATTCGCCGGGGCGTGGCCGAGGTGCTCGCGGCACTGCCCGCGGAGGAGCCCGGCCAGGCGACGCGGCTGCGCATCACCGTGACTGCTGGGCCCGGTCCACTCGGGTCGGCGCGCACGCCCGGGTCCACACCCACGCTCGTCGTGGCGGCGGCGAGCGGCCCGGCCAGCGTCGACGCACGCGTGGTGCGCGTGCCGTGGGTGCGCAACGAGCGCTCCGCCGTCGCAGGTCTGAAGACGACGTCGTACGCCGAGAACGTGGTCGCCCTCGCCTACGCGAAGGAGCGGGGGGCCGACGAGGCGCTGCTCGCCAACACGGTCGGCGAGCTGTGCGAAGGCACCGCAGCGAACGTGTTCGTCGAGCGCGACGGTGAGGTGCTGACTCCGCCGTTGTCGAGCGGTTGCCTCGGGGGCATCACCCGCGACCTCGTCCTGCTGTGGGGGCAGGAGGCGGGCCTCGCGGTCCGCGAGGCTTCGGCTGGGGAGCTCAGGTACGAAGACGTGCTGGCCGACGTCGAGGCCCGGCGGGCGTCGCTGGCGATCAGCGGGTCCGTGCGCGGGCCGGTGCCTGTGGTCGCGCTCGACGGGACGGCCACGGTGCCTGGTGCGCTGCTCGCCGAGCTGTGCGCGCTGTATGCGGCCCGCGTGAACGACGACCTCGACCCCTGAGGGCGCGCGGCGGGGCCGGTTTCGGCAATCGGCCCGACGTCCGCTAGCATCTTCCTCGGCACGCGAACGGCGCACAGCGTCGGTCCGCAGGCCGCTGGGGCGATTGGCGCAGTGGTAGCGCGCTTCGTTCACACCGAAGAGGTCACTGGTTCGAACCCAGTATCGCCCACCAGCATTTGCCCAGGTCAGAGGCCATGAGGCCGGTCGAACAGGTTGTGAACTAGGCCCCGATGGAGGGGGTGACCCCAGTTCGGACCCAACTAGCGTCGCGGAAGTTGACCCACCTTCTCGACGTTTCAGCCTTCTGCGGCGGCAGCTCGAGCGAGTTTGACCCAACTGCTGCCGAGTAGAGGCGGATACGCGTCCCGGACGAAGGACGCTGGCGCACCGCCGTCTTGCGCAGTCACCGGCCCCTCGAGCGGTGACCTCAGGTGCGCCTGCCTAGCATCGGCCGACCGCGAACAGGCTCCGAAGTCAGTGCCGTTTGCCGAGGCCCGGGAGGCCCCCGCTGACTGTCCGGACCGACCGGCGGCCGCCGACGGTGCGCCGCTTCAGAGCCACGCACTTTCCGCACCTCTTGATGTGGGCACGATCGGGCTCTGGCATGAAGAGTGCTGTGCATACCGTGCAGACCCGCCACCCCTTCTCGAGTGCGCAGGCCCGGCAGAGGTTGATTCTCTTGCTGTGTTGAGTTCTCTTCGCGCAGCGCGTGCACGGGAGCAATGGGACCGGTCCGCCCGCCATGTGACAGAGACTAGCGCTCAATGGCGACAGCACTGGGCCCGCGCTGCGGATGCTCAGCTAGAAGCCGAGGGCGCGGCCCAAGCCCTCCATCGCCTTCCGGTGCGACTCTGGGGAGACATGGCCGTAGGTGTTGGCGGTGATCTGGATACTGGCGTGGCCGAGCATCGCGCCACGATCGTGCCGGGGAAGAGGAACTCACCGGACAGGACCTCGTGAGCGCGCTCCGCGGTGGGTACGTTGCGATGCCCGCGGCCGAGGTTGAAGACCTGACCACCAACTTCGAGCAGGCAAGAGAGGTTCCGGTGGGAGCGCGGTACGAAGCCGGGTACGCAGTCGGGAGTGCTGTTGCGAGCCGACATGGCTTGGTTCGCTAGCAGGGCCAGCCGACCACCTCCGCCGATCAAGGTGCCGCACTCGAGCCTGCTCGGACACTCCGTCGCTGGTGGCTGTCCGCCGGAGGGGACACGTCGCCAATGATCTCGCTGTCGAAGTACACCGGGACTCTTGCCGCAGCCGTGGATGGCTGCCACCGTGAGCCCATGGACGTCGCCCAGTGGACTCAGACTCCGGACGGCTGGTCGGAAGCGCCAGCGGACGTCTTAGCTGGCGCCAAGCGGTCCGCCCTCGACGCACTGTCTACAGACAGCGATCGACCAGCGCACGAGCGTTTGGCAGACTTCTACGACCGGTCCGGGGACTATGCTGGCGCGTCTTTCACGGAACTCGGGCCTTTCGAGCGTGACGACATCACCGCAGTCGACCTTCACGCCACGACGCTGCTCTCAGTCAACATCGGCCCGGGCGCGACGAGGCGCCTGCTCCATCCGAGCGTAGCGAGACACAAGACGGTGGATGCACTCCGAGCCATCCCTGACAGCGATCTGCTCGTGGCAGGCCCGCGCGTGCTCCAAGCCATGGAAAGCCTCTACCTAAACATCATGGTTGCATTTTCGGGACCGACCACCGAGAACCCCGACGACTGGGAAGCTGCTAGCAAACTCTGCGCACGCAAGCGTCCGAACCTCTTCCCCGTGAGGAACGAAGTCGTCCGTGGGTACCTCGGGCTCCGGTCAGAGGCCGGGCGAGATGACTACCGGGTCGACTGGCAGGTGTTTCGAGCGCTGATCAGCGACCGGGACCTCATGGAAGCCATCGACCGCCTCACACCACTCATCAGCGAGGTGGCCATGTGGCGCAAAGTGCAAACCGAGACCACACGTCTCAGGATCCTCGACACCGCGCTCTCGACCTGGGTGCGCTCCGGTCCGTAGACCCTGGATCCTCGGCAGGTTCTCTGGCTGTGTCTTTGGATTATGCAACTCGCTGCCGAAGTTCCGACCGCCTCGAAGCGTCGAGGCAACGAGCCGCAACTACGTGATCGGGTTTAAGAGCCGCCGTCCCGTTGGCGTCGCCCTGGTTCAGCGAGAGTGACATGCCCACCCCGGTCGGGGATAGCTCGGCGAGGGCGCCACGGTCTCGGGCGGACGAGATCGACGAGGTCGTCCTCGATCAGCGGGAGGGCTTGTCGGCAGTCTTGTTCGGCCTGCTGAGCGCTTTGCCGTGCTCGAAGAGCGCTAGTTCGACCACGTCGGCGGTGGTGCCCCAAGCGTCCGCCCACCCGGCGGCGGTCTCGAGGTAGGAGTGGTACTGGTCGGCGGTCCACGTCCAGTTCGTCCGCCATCCAAACCCGGCCTGCTCGTTGAGCGCTTTCACGACGAACTGGTCGAGTATCAGGGGCTGAGGGCCCGGGCCCTTGTCCCATCCCGAGAAGTAGAGCAACTTGGTGAAGAACGCTGGCCCAAGCCCGACAAGGCGGAGGTCCCCACCCTTGTCCAGCCTCTGATAGGCGGCAACCGCGCCGTCAGCGCGGAGCGTCTTTATCGACTCCAGGAGACGTTCGCCTGCGTCGCCGTGAGCGGAGAGTGGTCGGACGCGGCGGGCGACACCCATGCCAGGGAGGCCCGTGCCCCATACACACGCGCCGACGTAAGCGCGGACCGCGTCGTCAGTCGTCTCGACGACGGCTGCGAGGGCGAACACGTCACCACGATTGACTCGATGGAAGCGGCCGACCCTCGGCAGAAGCTCGAGTGCGTTCGGCCAGTCGTTGGGCGCCAGCCGAGCCTTCCAGGTTTGTGCGTTGAATCGCACCTCCTGGCGAATGAGCGACTCCTCGCGGCTCGGTACGGTCTTGCCTTGGAGCAGCGGGGGAAGCTTCATCTCCCGACACTATCGACGCGTCGCGTCGCTTGGCTAGTGACGGGTACTGAAGGTGAGCCACGGACAGTTTGGTGCCGCACAGTGACGCCGAATGTGACCCTACTTCGAGTTCTGAGTCCGTCGCTGCAAGGGCTGACGCGGCCCTCCAACGAGGGCCGTGGCCGGGCGCTTGCCGATTCGTGCCCCTCGTGGGGCCGCCGTGGCCCGAACGGTGGCCGCGACGCCCGAGCCAGCAGTGCCAGACGAGTCCCGGTCGCCGTCATGTGTGCTGAGGCGCGAGACCTCGGCCCGAGCGGTACGCGGCTCGGCACGGAAGGGGGGGGCGACCTAGCGCCTCGGGACGATGTCTAATCCCCAACCCGTTGGGAAGAGAGGATGTTGCTTCGGCGTTCGACGACACGAGTGCCACTAGGGTTGCCTTCAGTCCCGATCCGATTGAATAAGCGGAGGCCTAGCCGTGCCGAAGACGTCTGAACCGTGGTTGTCGGGCGCGGTCAGCGCGTTCGGCCGCGCCTGCAAGGCAAAGCTCGCCGGGCCGGGTGACCGCGAGGCCGCGATCCGCTCTCCACTGGAGGGACTGCTGGGCGCGGTCGGCGCGCACCTGCAGGTCAAGGCAGTCTTCCACGACGAGGTTCGGGACACCGAGCGCCAGGTGCGGCCCGACTACGGCGTCTCGGTCAAGGGCGCGATCACGGGGTACATCGAGGTTAAGGCGCCGGGGCGGGGCATTGACCCTGCCGGGTTTACCGGCCATGACCAGCGCCAGTGGGAGCGTCAGCGGGACCTGCCGAACCTCATCTACACCAACGGCACCGAGTGGCGCCTGTACCGCGACACGCAGTTGCTCGCAGGGCCGGTCACGTTCAGCGGTGGCGCCTTGGAGACGGCGGGCAGCAACCTGACCGCACCCCTCGAGTTCGAGGCCCTGGTCACCGACTTCCTACGCTGGCATCCTGCCCCGATCACGTCAGTCAGTGCGCTCGTGCGAGCCATTGCGCCCCTCACGCGTCTGCTCCGCGGCGAGGTCCTCGACCAGTTGGGGTCGGAGCGACGCGCGATGGCGGCCGGCGCTGACGAGGACACTCAGCCGTTCCTGGGCCTCGCTCGGGACTGGCGCGCTTTGCTGTTCCCGTCAGCGGACGACCAGACCTTCGCCGACGGCTATGCCCAGGCAGTGACGTTCGCGCTGCTCCTCGCCCGCACCGAGGGGATCGACGTCGCCGGGCGCCCCTTGCACGAGGTCGGAGGCGCTCTGGGCGATGACCACTCACTCATGGGCAAGGCTCTCCAGCTCTTGACCGACGACGTCGCGGCGGACTTCAAGGTCACCCTCGACCTCCTGGTACGGGTCATCGGCGCCGTCGACTGGGCGCGGGTCCGCAAGGGTCGGCGCGACACGTATCTGCACCTGTACGAGAACTTCCTCGAGGCGTACGACAACGACCTGCGTAAGCAGTCCGGCTCCTACTACACCCCGCGCGAGATCGTGGAGGAGATGGTGCGTCTGACTGAGGAGGCGCTGGTCACCCGCCTGGGCAAGGCCGACGGGTTTCGTGACCCGGACGTCTTGACGGTCGACCCGGCGATGGGCACGGGCACCTATCTGCACACGATTCTGGAGCGCGTGGCCGATGACGTCGCGGCGAGCGATGGTCCCGGAGCGGTCGCCGGGGTCCTCGGTCAGGTCGCCGAACGCCTCGTGGGGTTCGAGTTGCAGATGGGACCGTACGCGGTGGCCGAGCTGCGGACCACCGATCTGCTGGCCGCGCACGGGGCCACCGCCCCGCCCGGAGGGATGCATCTGTACGTCACGGATACGTTGGACGACCCGTATGCGGTGGAGTCGCAACTCGGCTCCGGCCTGCACCTGATCGCGCAGTCACGAAAGAAAGCCAACGAGGTCAAGGCCAGGGCAAATGTCACTGTGGTGATCGGAAACCCTCCGTACCGAGAGCGGGCCGAGGGTATGGGCGGCTGGGTCGAGCACGGATCGGCGGCGCACGGCAAGGCGGCGCGCGCGATCCTCGACGACTTCCGCGATCCGTCGACCGCTCGCCACTTCCACAACCTGAAGAACCTCTACGTGTACTTCTGGCGCTGGGCGACCTGGAAGGTGTGGGAGTCCACCATGCCTGATCCAGACGGCGACGCCGGAATCGTGTGCTTCATCTCGACCTCCGGGTATATCGCCGGCCCCGGCTTCACTGCGATGCGCCAGCACCTGCGGCGACACGCCTCCGAGGGCTGGATCATCGACCTAACTCCCGAGGGGCAGACGCCGGACGTGCCGACACGGATCTTCCCCGGCGTGCGTCAGCCGCTGGCGATCGGGCTCTTTGTCCGCGGAGCCGACGCCGATCGAGAGGTTCCGGCGACAATCCACTACCGGAGCGTCTCGGGGCGCCAGGCGGAGAAGTTCTCTGAGCTCGGCAAAGTCAGGCTGGATGATGACGGGTGGCGTCAGGCACGCACCGAGTGGACCGGCCCCTTCACACCTGCGGCGCCGTCAAGCTGGGACACATATCCAGCGCTGGATGACTTGCTGCCGTGGACATCGCCGGCCGTAGCCGGCAACCGACGTTGGCCGTACGCACCTTCCCGCAGCATTCTTAGTGCGCGGTGGGCCCGGCTTCGCTCAGAGACAGACGTCGGGACGCGACGCGCGCTTTTCAAGGAGACACGCGATCGGACTTTGGATCGTTCAGTCGAGCCGCTCCCTGGGATCGACGAGGCTCCGCGAGCGAGCGTCGCGGCAGATGGAAGGAGTCCGATCCCCGTCCGCGTGGGCTATCGATCGTTCGACCGGCAGTGGCTCCTCCCAGACGCTCGCATTCTCGATATGCCCCGTCGCCACCTTTGGGAGGCGCGCATCCCGGGCCAGGTCTACGTCGTTGAGCCGCACTCTTGGTCGTTATCCAATGGGCCCGCTCTTGTAGTCACCGCTCTTATCCCCGACCTGCACCACTTCAAGGGGTCTGAGGGCGGCCGCACCCTCCCCTTCCTGCACCCCGACGGCACACCCAACCTCGCGCCCGGCCTGGTAGCGACCCTCTCCGCCACTCTCGACCACCGCGTCACCGCACCAGCCGTGCTCGCGTACGTTGCGGGTATCGTCGGGCTCCCGGCCTTCACGCGCACATTCGCTGACGAACTCACCACCCCGGGCATCCGGGTCCCGCTCACCAAGGATCCGGCGCTGTGGGCGGAAGCGGTCGAGATCGGGGAGCAGGTGCTCTGGCTGCACACCTACGGCGAGAGCTTCAGCGGCCCGGCCCGCTCGGCCGGGAACATTCGGTACCCGAAGGGGGATGCTCGTCAGCCACTGTCCCGAAGGGCGATCACCGGTCTGCCTGCCACCATGACGTATGACGCTGCGCGTGCCGTCGTCGTCGTTGGTACCGGGGAGCTAGGGCCCGTCATGCCCGACGTGTGGGACTACGCCGTCGGCGGCAAGAACGTACTCAAGTCCTGGTTTAACTACCGCAAGGCAGCACCCGGCGGCAAGAAGACTTCGCTGCTGGACCACATACACGTCGCGTCGTGGGACCCGGACTGGACCACCGAGCTGATTGACCTCCTAACCGTCCTCACGCGTCTCGTCGAGCTTGAGACCGCTCAGGCGGACTTGCTTAGTCGCATCGTGGCCAGCAAACTCCTAACGATGAGCGAGCTCCGCGATGCGGGGGTGCGGTGGCCGAGTGTTCCGGCGGATCGCAAGCCCCGCTACGAGGGCCGGTTGGGCGATACCGGTCAGGGCCAGGGTTCGCTCGACCTATAGGCCGTGAGCCGTCACCCGCGCTTTGCCAGCAGACCGGCTTCCGCGTGTCGACGGTCAGGCCCTCGTGCGCAAGACGCTCGGATGGATGCCCCGGCAGCGGTCGTCGATGAGCGACAGTCGCGGAGCGTACAGGCGACCGTTGCGTTGTTCGCTTGAAGACGCCGCGTCGGCTCGGTCGTGCGCACCCCCGGTGCGTATCCACGTGCAGGCCGACATCGACGACGGACACGCGCCCCCCGGGGTGAGCGTGACCGAGGCCACGCGGGTCCGCAAGCGCGAGCAGAAGAACCGCGAACTGAAGCACACCAACGAGATGTTGAAGCGGGCGGCGTCATTCTTCGGGGCGGAGCTCGACCGCCAACACGAGAAACCGCCAACACAAGGAGAAGTCGTGTTCATCGACGCGAACAGCCAACCCGCCGGCCTTGCGCCACCCGGACCTGGCCAAGCGCGACCTCACCGACCCCGCCCTGAACCAGCCGTAGGTCGCCGGCTGACCGACGTGCCCTGGTTCGCCGGCGCGGCTGACGCCCGCTTCATCGACGTGTCCTCCCACCTGATCGCGGGTTCGCGCGTGGCGAGGCACATGTGCACAGAGATGGTCCCCGACGGCATTGAAATGGCGCGCTGGTCACGCGGCACGGAACCTGGACCGGCACGGGGTGTCACTCCAACGTTCCCAAGGCATCCAGTCCCTTCAGGCCCGAAGGGGCTGTCACAGTCGAACGCTACGGTGTGACCAAGACCTCAACGAATCCGCTAGGAGCTGATCGAGATGCCTACATTGAAGGATCAAGTCGAGGACGCGGTTAGTGACGTCGCGAAGTACTGGATCAAGACCACGTGCTCCACTTCCTCGACAGACGTTCCCGATCCGGATGACATGGGGTACAGCGACGCAAAGGTGATCCAAGCGACATATCTGTACTCGGACCTTCGCGACTCGTCCGGACTGCTTAGAACTGCCGAGAGCCCGGAAGAGGCCGCGTCGGTGATGTCGGCGTTCCTCAAGGTGGCGGTCCGGATCGTCCGGGCTGGCGACGGGCACATCCGGAGCTTCGACGGTGACCGAGTGATGGGTGTGTTCGTCGGTCCCAGACGCGCGACACGGGCGGTGCAAGCGGCGATGAAGATCAAGTACGCGACCGTTGAACTCTTGAACCCAGAGGTTCAGAACTCATGCCGAGCGCTCCGTGAGGCCGATTGGACGGTGAGGGCAATGACGGGCGTCGCGTCGGGCGAAGCGCTGCTAGTCAGAGCGGGCATCCGCAACAATAACGACCTCCTATCGGTTGGGGCAGTGGCAAACCTCGCGGCCAAACTCAGTGACGTGAGGGACGCGAGTCCCGGACACGACATCGCGATCGGGGCGGGTACATATGGCTCCTTGGAGGATATTGCGATCATGTCCGCTGGCAAGAACATGTGGACCGGCGCCTACTCGATTCCTATGGGCGGTCGCTCGTACGAGTACTACACGACGAGTTACCGCTGGGCCGCGCTATGACAGTCTTCTCGCTTAGGCGGCGACAGGAACCCGATGAGCGAGGTGAGGGCCTCGCCAACGCCTGGCGTCTCCACGACTCACAAATGGACTGGACGGGAAAGGTCGACGCTAAGGCGGCGTTCTCGTTGACGATACAGGGCGCGCTGCTCGCACTTTCCGTGAGTCTCGTCAACGATATCGATTCCTGTATCGAGTACGTCCTCCTGGGGCTCGGCGTCCTACTCGTGGCAGTAGGGCTCGGCTTCGCGGCTTCTGTTGTCGCTCCGCGGCTCCGGTCGAAGCATCTAGCGAGTGAGATGGCTGCCAATTTCATTTACTTCGGGCACGCGCGAGGGTGGGAACCTGAGGCGCTCGCGGATGAGTTGCGCGCAGCGGACCTCATTGAACAGCTAGCGCGTCAGGTCGTGGTGATGGCCGACATCGCGTGGCGGAAACACCGTCGCGTTGCCGCGTCCATTTGGTTGGCCGTGGTGGGCGGCGGACTCCTGCTGGCGGCCGGTGTGGTAGCGCGAATCTGACTTGTCTCGGGCGGCAATCGCCCAGGCGTTCTGGCTTGCCCTGGAGGAGATCTCTCAACGGTTCCAGACCGGTCTCTGCCGTGAAGCAGCGCCGCATTCTGGAACTCGGGACTAGTGACCACAGCGTCCTCGCGAGATTGCGAACGCACTCGGCTTCGACCAGCAAGCTGCACACCTTTGCCTCTTCCGGATCTCTCCGTTGCCCCGTAACCTCGGAACGTGACTGCTGACCTTGGTCGATTAGACGTGATACACCCCCGCAGTGTCTGGCCGCACGAGGCGGCGGACTTCACGCCATGGCTCCTTGCAAACGTCGACGTACTCTCGGATCTGCTCGGCATGGATCTCGAGCTTGAGGCGGCAGAGCATCCGGTCGGTGGGTTCTCGCTGGACCTCCTCGGACGCGACCGGGTGACGGGACGGGCCGTGATCGTCGAAAACCAACTCGAGGGCTCGGACCACGCCCACCTCGGCCAGATCCTCACTTACGCAGCGGGGACAGACCCGACCACGATCGTGTGGATCACAACCGGCTTCCGGGACGAGCACCGGGCCGCGCTCGACTGGCTCAACGAGCGCACTGATGAGGACACCCGCTTCTTCGGTGTGGAGATCATCGTTGTCCGGATCGGGGACTCGGCACCCGCGCCGAACTTCAAGCTGGTTGCTCAGCCCAATGACTGGGGTAAACACGTTCGCGCTGGAACGAGTTCGTCGGCAGTCAGTGAGCGGGTCCAGATCCGGCGCGCCTTCTGGGAGGTGACTCTCAACCGCATACGTGAACGCCACCCGCACTGGACCGCGGCGCGGACCACGGGCCAGGATTTCTGTGATGTATCAACGGGCGTGAGCGGGGTCCGGTTCTCGATGTCATGGATCCGAGCTGGGCTCGTTCAACAGATCTGGTTCGGCGACCAGGATCCAACGGTGAACGAGCATAGATTCGCAGCGGTCATGGCCCGGAGGGCCGAGTTCGAAGCAGTCCTCGGCGAGGCTCCGGCCTGGGACAACATGGACGGCATGAAGGCGACCAAGATCGTGCTGACCTCGCCATTTATGAGTATCAACGATCGAGACCAGTGGCCAGCGATGGCCGAGTGGCTCATCGAGACGCAAGAGCGCTTCCGGCGCGCTCTCGATGCCATCGGCGGTATCCCCGCCTAGATCGGTGATCGGCTCGCGCGGCCAGCGGTTGACTCCGGTGTTTGAGAGAAGACACACATGGATCGAATCGCCGACACCGTGGGCGGTCATCTGTTCGAACGTCATCGGCGCTGACCCCATTTCTGACCCAACTTGATGCGGAGTCGAGCGATCCAGGGACGTCCGCCGCTTCACCTGGAAGCCTCTGACCAGCGCATACGTGTCCGCTCAGACATTGACGGACCCCTCTGTCCGTTTTCACACCGAAGAGGTCACTGGTTCGAACCCAGTATCGCCCACCAGCATTTGCCCAGGTCATAGGCCATGCGACCGCCGACGCGAGAAGCAGTGGAGCGCCGTGGCCAGGTGGAGGAAGCCGGCCCGGGACGGCTCGGTCGTTGCACGCGCTGGTCTGGCGCGCACCCGACGACGCTGGCGGCGTCTCTGGCCTGGGGGACCTTTAATCCAACAGACGAGGTTCGCGTCTGCTTGAGCGGACGCGGCGCGCCTCTGGGCGGCTGCGCGCCGTGGGCACCCCGGTGTCGTGCGCGCGACGATGGCTCGGCCGAGGATGCTACGAAGTCCAATGGAAGTAGGGATCGCGCTGAGCGGCTGTCTTCGTGTAGGTCTTGAGGTATTTCCTCACGTATGCGATGCGGGATCGGGAGCATCGTGTGTCCTGCAGCTCTTGGCGATCTTTGGAGATGGAGTAGACGAGGCACGCCTCGAACCTCTGCCAACTGCGCCAGCTCACTGACCGCCGATCGCCCTTGCCGGCCTTGAATATCTTGGCGATGTTGCGATCGTGCGCGCGCTGAGCGCTCAGCGGGGCCATCTCGAGTTTTGTGCTGATGATGGTCGCGCAGCCGTGGAGCGCGGCAGCACGTACAGTCCGCGCAGACGTGGACGGTGACAGCAGGATGGCATCCTGGTAGAAGCGGACGATTTTGCCATCGGTGCGGCTGAACCCGATCTGCGAGCCTGCACCACTCGTGTGCGCCTCGTCGCGCACGACATATACAGGAGTCTTGGGACAGTACTTTGCTATGTACTTGCGTGCACGTCTGATCTGAGCGGCGTGCTTCTTGGTATCTGACAGATTGATCTCGAGGGTCGCGGAGTTCGCCGCCTTGCTCCCCGACGAGGCGTCCACGCGGAGCCGGAACCGCTGCAGGCCCGCCGACCGGGGGAGACGCATCTTGACGATCTGAGCGCCTCCGTCGCTGCCGAGCCGGACAGGGGTACCGGAAGCGATCCAACGCTTGCCGCTCTTTCGCATGAGTGTGACACGCTGACCAAGTGCAGGAGCGACTTCGAAGGTCTCGTAGTTCATGGTTCGGGACGATGCGGCGTAAGAAGCGTAGCGACCATCAAAGGGATGGACGTCGGCGTTGGCTCTCTCGTTGATGCGAACGATCGTGGCCGGGGACCGAATGATGGTGAGTTCCTTGTTCACCACGCCAGTGCCATTCATCAGTGCACTGACCTGGTACCTGCCGGTCGATCCAGTCATCGCATAGAGGTTGACGGAGGCCGATGCTTCACCACGCCTGACGACGGTCGGGACGACGCGCGTCGCGACCGGCGCCAGCCCTGCCGTGTCGATGCCCGCACGATGGACGGTGAAGATGACGTCGGCGGGCCCGTCGGGGTAGACACCGGTGTACCTCGCGAGAAGCAATCCGCCGGGCGCGATGTCACGTACGTATTCCGGTGAGCCCGCGACGCTCAGGGTCGGAATGCCTCCCGAAGGTTCGAGCGCGTTGCTGGCGGGCGGCGGGGTCAGCCCGGTCAAGCAGATGACAGCGGTGACCAGCGTGAGGGCGGTCCTCTTGAGGGAGTGCATCTCATCGTTCCGTCTCTGCAGCGGTGGGCGGCTTCGCCGTTCTCGTTCTTGTCGGCACGGATTGCTCGTCACGTGAGCCGAACTCCGAGTGAACCTGGGCGCCTACCACACAGGAGTCCTGGGCCTGATCCTTCTGATGGGCGTGCACGGCGGGCGCTGAAGCGCGATCGTGGAGGTGGCACCAGCCGAACCGTCGAGAGGACCCCTGCTGTGAAGACCTTCACCATGCCTGGCACCGAGATCGTCGCCCCGAACGTCGTGCTCGGTTTGATGCGTATCAGCAACAAGTCCGACGACGAGGTCCGCGAGCTGATGCGCACGGCTCGCGACGCCGGCATCGACTTCCTCGACCATGCCGATGTGTACGGTGACGACCTCCACGGCTGTGAGCGTCGCTTCGCCGAGGCGATGCAGCTCACCCCGTCCGAGCGCGACGAGCTCACGATCCAGACGAAGACGGGGATCGTGCGCGAGGGACCGTACTTCGACTTCTCCTACGAGCACATCATCGAGTCGGTCGAGGGTTCGCTCGCCGCGCTGCAGACCGACCGCATCGACATCCTGCTCCTGCACCGTCCCGACGCCCTGGTGGAGCCGGGCGAGGTCGCCCGCGCCTTCGACGAGCTCGAGGCATCCGGCAAGGTGCGGTCGTTCGGCGTCTCGAACCACACGCCACGCCAGATCGACCTCCTGCGCAAGCACGTGCGCCAGCCCATCGTGGCCAACCAGCTCCAGCTCTCGATCACCCACCAGCCGATCATCGCCCAGGGCGTGGCCGCGAACATGCTCGCCGAGCGGCAGTCGGTGACCCTCGACGGCGGCGGGATCGTCGACTACTGCCGTCTGCACGACATCACCATCCAGGCGTGGTCGCCCTTCCAGGCGGGCTTCTTCACGGGAGTGTTCCTCGGCTCGTCCGACTATCCCGAGCTGAACGCCGTCGTCGACCGCCTCGCAGCGAAGTACGACGTGCCGCCGATCGCGATCGCGACGGCCTGGATCACTCGTCACCCCGCGCAGATGCAGGTGGTGCTGGGCACGACGACGCCCGAGCGCGTGGCAGGTGCGGCCCAGGGCTCGGAGATCCCGCTCTCGCGAGCGGAGTGGTACGAGCTCTTCCGTGCCTCAGGTCACCTCGTGCCCTGAGGCACGGCGTCACACCACCTGAACGCCGCGCCAGAACGCGACGTGCTCGGTGATCTGCTTCGCTGCGGCGGACGGCTCCGGGTAGGACCAGGCCACGTCCTGCCCGGAGTCGCCTGCGTCCTTGACGGACCAGTAGTGCGCCTGTCCCTTCCACGGGCACGTGGTGCGCGTGGCCGAAGGCTCGAGCAGCTCCCAGCTCACCGATTCCTTCGGGAAGTAGTGGTTGCCCTCGACCACCACCGTGTGGTCGCTCTCGGCGATGACTGTGCCGTTCCAGGTTGCGCGCATAGCCGGGCCCATTCGGGTCGACCTCGACGTCGAGGTGGCTGACGTTGGAAGACCGTGCGCGCCAGGGCGACGATTCCCGGCGCGGCAGGTGTTGCCCGGTCGCAGCGCCGGAGCGAGACTGGCACGCAACCGGACGGAGCCCCATGGACACCGACATCATCGTCATCGGCGCAGGTCTCGCGGGCCTGCAGTGCGCCCGGCGGGCTGAGCGCAGCGGCCTCCGCGTGATCGTGCTCGAGGCGGAGGACTCCGTGGGCGGGCGCGTGCGGACCGACCAGGTCGACGGGTTCCTGTGCGACCGCGGCTTCCAGGTGCTGAACCCCGCGTACCCCGCCGTCCACGACTGGATCGACGTACCCGGGCTCGGGCTCCAGCGGTTCGGCGTGGGCGTGGTGGTCCGCAGCGGCCAGACAACCAGCACGCTCGCTCGCCCGCTGCGCCATCCCCAGCTTGCCCTCGAGACTCTCCGGAGCGAGCACCTGCCGGCGTCGGACGTCCTCGCGCTCGCGCGGTGGCTCGGCCCGGCGCTGCTGCGCCCGTCCCTCGTGCGCCGGGCCGAGCAGGATCAGACGCTCGCCGTCGCCTTCGACGAGGCCGGGCTGACCGGTCGGCTGCGGCGCGACGTCCTCGACACCTTTCTGGCCGGCGTACTCGCGGACAGCACCGGCGGCAGCTCCGCGAACTTCGTGCGGTACCTGATGCGCTTCTTCGCTCTCGGCGTTCCCGGCCTGCCCCGCGCGGGCATGCAGGCGTTGCCCGAGCAGATGGCCGCGTGGCTCGATCAGCCCGTGCGCCTCAGGGTCGCGGCGCGGGGGATCCGCGAGATCTCCGACGGTGTCCAGGTCGACACCGACGACGGCGCGATCCGCGCCCGCGCCGCCGTCGTGGCCGTCGGGCCGCAGGTCGTCGGCGCGCTCACGCCCCTGCCCACACCCGCCACCCGCGGCCTGACCACCTGGTGGTTCCGGACGCCGGAGCAGCCGCAGCAGCACCCGTACCTGATACTCGACGCCTCCCGTCCGGGCGGCGGGCCCGCGGGGCCGATCTGGCACACCGCCGTCGTCTCCAACGCCGCGCCCTCGTACGCCCCGGCGGGAGAGCACCTCGTCGAGGCGACCACCCTGCTCGACCGCCCCGACGGGCGCGCGGACGAAGCCGCGGTCCGGCGCGACCTCGAGCGGATCTACCAGACGTCCACGCAGCGCTGGGAGCTGCTCGTCCACCACGTCGTCCCGCACACGCTCCCCGCCCAACTACCGCCCTTCGTGGAGCGCGAGCCGCGGTGGACGGGCGACCGGGTGCTGGTCACGGGGGACCACCAGGGGAGCGGTTCGATCCAGGGCGCCCTCGTCTCGGGTGACCGCGCAGGCCGTGTCGTCGGCGACCTTCTGGCCTAAGGGATAGCGTGCCCCGAGCCGGAATCTCCGAGGTCCTCGGGCCGAACATCCGCGGGGGAAACACTCGCGCGCACCACCTCCCCGACCACCACGACGAGCGCCGCGATCACCCAGACCTGCAGGTGATGGATCGGCCGCGCGCTCATGCCGTACGCGTCGTGGAGCTTGCCGAGCACGGACGCGCTCGCCCACCACGGCAGCAGCGGGGCGACATACCCGCCCGTGATCACACACGCCGCGACGATCCAGAGCCGATGCGCGTGCGCGACGCGGAACGAGCGCTGGTCCACGAGGGCGCGGAGCACGGGAAGCAACGCCAGCGCGGCGACGAACAGCGAGAGTCCCCGGAGCAGGACATCACCGCGGGACATCACCTGCTCCAGGTCACTTGCGCCGGTCGTGTGGAGCGTGACCACCCCGAGCGGCGAGGTGCGGTGGTCACGGTGCGGCAGTCCACCTGTGCGGATGCCACTGACCGTCACGCCCGGATAGGGCGAGCCGTGGCCGTCGCCCACCGTGAGCTCGAGCTCGGCGCCGAGGCCGTCCGAGGCATTCAGGTGCACCGGCACGCTGATCGCCCCGTCGCGCTCCTTCGCCGCCGAGACGCTAGCGACGACGCCGACGACGGCACCGATGAACCCGACGAGGACGAGCAGAGGGGCGAGGAACGCGGCGAGACGCCGCGCACCGGGGCGCAGAGCATGCATCTGGATGACCCCCTACTGTTCGAGCCCTCAGTCTTGCGTACGCCGTCCGCTAGCGTGACCCGTATGACTGTCGTTCTCGTGGGCGGAGGGCCCGACACCGTGGCCGACCGCGCCGTCGTCGCTCCCTTCCTGGCCTCGCTCGAGCGCCGTGACCGTCGCGCCCGGGTGGCGTACGTGCTGTTCGACGTCGACGGCAGCGCCGGGGCGTTCCTGCCGCAGTACGTCGCGCTGCTCTCGGAGGTGGACCACGAGGTGGTCCTGGTGACCGCGGGCCCACAGACCCTGATCCAACCCGGGGCCTTTGCCTCGGTGGACGCGGTCGTCGTCGCCGGCGGACCGACGCCCGGGTACTACGCGTCGCTCGCCCCCGCCTTCGATGCCCTCCGCCAGCTCGTGCACGACGGCGGCGCGTACCTCGGTTTCTCGGCCGGCGCGATGATCGCGCCCCGACAGGCGCTCCTCGGCGGGTCCCGCTGGCGCGGGGTGGACGTCTGCCCCGAGGAGTGGTCCGAAGGGCTCGACGAGATCCAGATCGCCGACGGGATCGGCCTCTTCCCGCACCCGGTCGAGGTGCACGTCGCGCAGGCGGGCACGCTCGGGAACCTGATCGCGCTCGCCCAGGACGGCGTCGCGCCGACCCTGCTGGGCATCGACGAAGACACCTCCCTGCTCGTCGAGGAGGACGGGACCTGGACCCGCCACGGCAGCGGCGCGATCTGGGTGGTGGAGGCGCAGGACGGATCGGCTGCGGTCCGCCGGCACGTGTCGTGAACGCCCACCCCGTCGCGGGCGGCCTGCCTGAGCTGGTCGACCGAGCGCGCGTCCTCGCAGCCACGGGCGAACGTCGCTTGCTCGGTATCGCGGGCCCGCCCGGTGCGGGGAAGTCGACCCTCGCAGCGGCGCTCGGGAACGCGCTCGGCGAGGATGCCGTCGTCGTCCCCATGGACGGCTTTCACCTGGCGGAAGCCGAGCTCGCGCGCCTCGGCCGGCGCGAGCGCAAGGGTGCCGTCGACACGTTCGACGTCGGCGGCTTCGTCTCCCTGCTGCACCGCCTGGCTGCAGTGAACGAGCCCGTCGTCTACGCGCCCGCGTTCGACCGCGCGCTCGAGGAACCCTTGGCCGGCTCGATCCCCGTGCCGCAGACCGTGCCGCTCGTCGTCGTCGAGGGGAACTACCTCCTGCACGACGACGGCCCCTGGGCTCAGGTCCGCGGTCTGCTCGCCGAGTGCTGGTACGTCGACCTGGACAACGCCGACCGCCTCGCGCGGCTCGTGACCCGCCACCAGCGGTTCGGGCGCGATGCCGCGAGCGCCCGCGCGCACGCTCTCGGCAGCGACCAGCGCAACGCGGACCTCATTGCCGCGACCCGCGACCGCGCGGACCTCGTGGTGTGCGCGAATAATCCTGCACGCCACGCTGTTGTCGCAGGGCACGAAGAACAGTCGGTCGAGCGAGAGCAGGAACCACGATGAGCGAGCCCACGATGAAGGCCATGGCGTACCGGAGCTACGGGGGAGTGGAGAAGCTCGAGCAGCTCGAGCTGCCGTTGCCGAAGGTCGGTCCCGGCACCGTGCGGATCAAGGTCAAGGCCGCGGCTGTGAATCCGGTCGACTGGAAGGTCATGGCCGGCTACCTCGACCCGATCCTTGACACCACCTTCCCGGCCGTCCCCGGGTGGGACGTCGCGGGCGTCGTCGACGCCGTCGGGTTCGACACCCCCGAGTTCGCCGTCGGCGACGAGGTGCACGCCTACGGTCGGCGCGACACTGTCGGCATCGGGTCGTTCGCCGAGTACATGACGCTGCCCGTCGGCGCGGTCGCCCACAAGCCGCAGGCGCTCACCTTCGAGGAGGCCGCCGCGCTGCCGCTCACGGGCGGGACCGCCCTGCGCACCCTCGACGCGCTCGACCTGAGCGACGGTCACACGCTCCTGATCCACAACGGCGCCGGCGGCGTCGGCCAGGCTGCGATCCAGATCGCCACCGCGCGCGGCGTCCGGGTGCTCGCGACGGCATCGGCGAAGAACCACGAGCTCCTCGCCTCGCTCGGGGCGGAGCCACTGACCTACGGCGACGGGCTCGTCGAGGCGGTGCGCGCACTGGCGCCCGAGGGCGTGGACGCTGTCGCGGACTTCTACGGCGGTGCGCTCGAGCAGACCCTCGCGGTGCTCAAGGACTCCGGTCGACACGCGTCGATCGCGGACGCCGGCGCGGTCGAGCACGGCGGGCGGTACATCTGGGTCCGCCCCGACGGCAAGGAGCTCGAGCGCCTCGACGCCCTGGTCGAGGACGGCAAGCTGACCGTGCACGTCGTCTCGACCCGGCCCATGCAGGAGGCGGCCGCAGCGTTCGAGGAGAGCATGACCGGCCACGCCGGCGGCAAGATCGTGCTGACCAGCTTCACCGACTAGTGCAGACACGAGGCCCGCCGGTTCCCCGGCGGGCCTCGTGCTCAGTCGTCCTCAGGCGCCGTCAGTGACCTCGGCCTCGACGGCGGCGATCGTCTTGACCAGGCTGTGCCAGGACGCCTCGAAGGACGCTGCGCCCTCGCGCTGCAGGTCCTCCGCGAGCGCGACGTGGTCCACCCCGGCACCGGCGAGCTCCTCGAGCACAGCCTCGGCGTCGCCGCCGTCGGCCGCCATGAGCTCGCCGAGCTGTCCGTGGTCAGCGAACGAGAGCAGCGTGGCCTCCGGCATGGTGCTCACCGTGAAGGGGGCCGCGAGCGCGTTGATGTACAGGACGTCGGGCGCGTCGGGATTCTTGGTCGACGTGCTGGCCCACAGCAGGCGCTGGGCGCGGGCACCGGCGTTCGCCAGCCGGCCCCAGCGCGGGGAGTCGAGCAGGTCGCGGTAGGCGCGGTAGGCCAGCGCCGCCTGCGCGATGCCGAGGCGGTCGCGCAGCTCCGTGGGCACCTTCTCGGCCACGGCGGTGTCCCAACGGCTGACGAACACGGAGGCGACCGACGCGACGACCGGGTTCAGCCCGGCCTGCACGCGGCGCTCGACGCCGCGCAGGTACGCCTCGGCGGCGGCGAGGTACTGCGCGGGCGAGAACAGGAGCGTCACGTTCACCGGGATGCCGGCGAAGATGCACTCCTCGATCGCGGGCAGCCCGGCGGGCGTCCCGGGGATCTTGATGAACACGTTGGGCCGGTCCGCGGCGGCGTGCAGCGCGGTGGCCTGCGCGATGGTGCCCTCGGTGTCGTGCACCAGCAGGGGAGAGACCTCGAGGGAGACCCAGCCGTCGACGCCGTCGGTGCGCTCGAAGACCGGGGCGAACAGGTCGGCCGCGCGGCGCAGGTCCGCCAGCGCGAGCTCGAAGAACACCTCCTCGTCGGACGCGCCGGTCGCCTTGACCTCGGCGATCTGGGCGTCGTAGTCCGAGCCGGCGCTGATGGCCTTCTCGAAGATCGTCGGGTTGGACGTCAGACCGGTGACCGCGAGCTCGTCGAGGTATCTGCTCAGGGTTCCGTCGTCCAGCATCCCTCGCGTGATGTTGTCGAGCCAGAGGCTCTGACCGGCGTCGTGCAGCTCCTGGGTAGGTTTCATGCCTCCAGTGTCGGACGCTTGCGCGATCGACGCGCGATCAGCACCGCCACGAGCACCGGCGCGCCGAGCACCACGAGCCAGGGGAGCGCCGCACCGAGGCCGACCAGCAGCGCGCTGGCGAACGCGACGAGCGCGTTCCACCCGCTGGTCAGCCCGCCGACGAACCCGCCCGCCTCGAACTGCGCGGTCTCCTCGGTGACGACGTCGATCATCAGGGTGGACATCGCGACCTGGTCGCTGAGGTAGTCCCGCTCCGAGCGCAGCGCCTCGAGCTCGCCCTGACGCTCGCTCAGCGCCTTCTCGGCCGCCAGCAGCGCCTCGCTCGAGTCCGCGTCCGCCATCAGCGCCACGAGCCGCTCGGTCGAGGTCTCGAGCGCCGCGATGCGCGCGTCGAGGTCCTTGCCCTGGCGCGTGACGTCGTCGGACGTGAGGGAGAGGTTCGCGACCTCACCGATCTCCTCGGCCGCGGTCAACGTGTCGGTGACCTTCGCCGCCGGGACCCGCACGGACAACCAGGCGGAGGCCTCCTGCTCGTCCGTGGCGCGCTGCTGCGAGCGGCCGTCGACCCGGCCGCCCGCCCGTTCCACGAGGGCGACGACCGCGTCGGCCGCGGTCTCGGCGTCGTTGGCGACGAGGGTGAGGGAGCCGGTCGTGATGACCTCGCGTTCCGCGGTGGCCTCGGCGTCGTCGGCGGCCTCGGCACCGGCGGACGCGTACGCGACGGCGGCACCATCACCCGCGCCCGCGGAGTCGCTGCTGCCCGAGCAGCCCGTCAGGAGCAGCAGCCCGACGAGGACGATGAAGGTGACGCGCGCGGTGGTCATGTGCCGGACCATAGCGCTCACCAGGCCCGGTTCGTGGGCTGATGCCCAACTGTGACCGGAATGACGCGGTGCCGTGTCCGGCGTCGGGCGCCTCGGCAGTAGCAGTCCGCATCGGGGCTGGTCATCGCGCGGTCGTGCAGCCGCGCTGGTTAGAGTGACGAATGGCCATCAGCATCCGTTCGATTGAGACTGCGGTTCCTGACACCGAGCTCAAGCAGGGTGAGATCCGTGACCTCTTCGCGGCGCAGCCCGGACGCACCCGGCTCGCGCAGCGGCAGATCGCCGCCGTGTTCGACGCCGCAGCGATCGACACGCGCCACACCGTCGTCGACGAGCTCGACCAGCAGCCGCGCGAAGGGGCACCGGTGTTCTACGACGCCGCGGCCGGCAAGCTCCTGGCCCCGACGACGGGCGTACGGAACGACGTGTACGCCGAGCGCTCGCCCGCGCTCTTCCTGGCGGCCGCGCGCCGCGCCCTGGCCGCGGCCCCGGGGATCGAGGCGCCCGACGTCACGCACGTCGTCACCGTCTCCTGCACCGGGTTCTTCGCACCCGGACCGGACTACGCGATCGTCCGCGAGCTCGGCCTGGCGCCCTCGACGCAGCGCTACCACCTGGGATTCATGGGCTGCTACGCGGCCTTCCCCGCACTGCGGGCCGCCCGCGCGTTCTGCGCGAGCGACCCGGGGGCCGTCGTGCTGGTCGTGTGCATCGAGCTGTGCTCCATCCACCTGCACGCGAGCGACGACCCGGACACGATCGTCGCCTCCTCGGTGTTCGCCGACGGCGCCGCGGCCGCCGTGGTCACCGGACGCGAGACCCCCAGCGCAGACCAGCACCCCAGGCTCGACCTCGACGCCTTCGACAGCGCGCTCATCCCCACCGGGGAGGCCGACATGGCGTGGACGATCGGGGACCAGGGCTTCGACATGGTGCTCAGCCGGTACGTGCCCGGCATCATCGGCGAGCACATCGTGGCGGGCTTGGCCCCGCTGCTGGCCTCCGACCCGGAGCTCGCGGGCCGTCCGGCGGCCGACGTCGACCTCTGGGCGGTGCACCCCGGCGGCCGGTCGATCCTCGACAAGGTGCAGCACGCCCTCGGCCTGAGCGACGGCCAGCTCGCGCCGTCCCGCGCGACGCTGCGCGAGGACGGCAACATGTCCAGCGCGACCGTCCTGTTCGTGCTCCGCCGGCTGCTGCACGGCGAGGGCGGGGGGCCGCCCGACGCGCGCGTGGGCGCGATGGCGTTCGGTCCCGGCCTCACCGTGGAGTCCGCGCTGCTCACCCGGCGCGCGCCCCGATGACCTCACGGTCGTCCGCGTCGACCGTCCGGCTGCAGCACCGCGAGGTCGAGGCGCGCGAGCTCATGGACGACCCCGACTGCGACCTGCAGGCGCTCACGCGCACCTACCGCCACTTCCGCGTGATCAACGCCCTCGTGGCCGGGTGGCGCCGGGTCTATGTGCGGCGGCTGCGCCCGCTGCTGTCCGCGTCGCGCGAGACGACCCTGCTCGACGTCGGCTGCGGCGGCGGGGACGTCGCGATCGCGCTCGCGCGGTGGGCGCGCCGCGACGGGCTGCGCCTGACCGTGACGGGGATCGATCCCGACGAGCGAGCCTTCGCGTTCTGCTCCGCCCGCGTGCCGCAACGGGGCGTGACCTTCGAGCAGACCACCAGCGCGGCGCTGGTCGCCGCGGGTCGGACGTTCGACGTCGTCGTCTCCAACCATCTGCTTCACCACCTCGACGACGACGCCCGCGGCGCCCTCCTGGCCGACTGCGAGCGCCTGGCGCGCCGCGTCGTCGTGCACAACGACATCGCGCGCAGCCCGGTCGCCTACGCCGCGTACTTCGTGGCGACGCTGCCGTTCGTGCGCGGGGCCCGCCCGCATGCCTCCTTCATCCACGACGACGGGCTGCTCTCGATCCGCCGCAGCTTCCGCCCGGCCGAGCTCGCGACCCTCGTCCCGCCCGGCTGGCGGGTGCGGGCGCAGTTCCCGTACCGCGTGCTGCTGGTGCACCGGGCCGGCGCTGGGGGCCCTGCGGGTGGGAGCGCGCGTGCGTGACGTGCTGATCGTCGGCGGCGGGCCCGTGGGCCTGCTCCTGGCGACGCTTCTCGCCCAGGAGGGCCTCGACGTCGTGCTCTGGGAGCGTCGCGCGGCCCCGGTCGCGCACTCGCGCGCGATCGGGATCCACGCCCCCGCGTTGGACGTGCTCGACGACGCCGGCGTGGGTGCCGCGGTCGCCGCGGAGGCCGTGCAGGTGCGGCGCGGGCTGGCGGTCAGCCGGGGCGGCGTCCTCGGCGAGGTCCCCTTCGCGCACGTCCACCCGCGCCACCCGTACGTCGCCACCCTGCCCCAGGTGCGCACCGAGGCGCTGCTCGCCGCCCGCCTGGACGAGCTCGCGCCGAGCGTCGTCGAGCGGGGCCTGGAGCTCGAGGCGCTCGTCGACGTCGGCGGGGGAGTCCGCGCCGTCGGGCAGCGAGCCTCCGGCGGCGCGGTCACCGAGAGCGCGCGCTTCGTCGTCGGCGCGGACGGCGCCCGCAGCGCGGTGCGTCGCCTGCTCGACGTCGGCGTCGTCGGTCGCGACTACCGCGACACCTACGTCATGGGCGACTTCGCGGACACCACCGGCAGCGGGAGCGACGCCGTCGTCTACCTGGCTCCGGACGGCGTGGTCGAGTCGTTCCCGCTGCCGGGCTCGCAGCGCCGCGTCGTGGTGCGCACCAGCAGCCTGGTGCCGGGACCGAGCGCCGCGCACCTGGCCGAGGTCGTCGCCCACCGCACCGGGCTCGAGCTCGATCCGGCGACCAGCACCATGACCAGCGCCTTCGCCGTCCGGCGTCGCCTCGCGAACGCCATGGTCCGCGGGCGGTGCGTGCTGGTCGGGGACGCGGCCCACGAGATCAGTCCGATCGGCGGTCAGGGGATGAACCTCGGGTGGCTCGACGTCGCCGCGCTCGCGCCGCTGCTCGTCGCTGGGTGTTCCGGGCGCGGGCCCGACGAGACGGGTCTCGCACGGTTCGAGCGGGCGCGCATGGCCAGCGCGCGCCGCGCCGCCACCCAGGCCGAGGTCAACATGTCCCTCGGGCGTCCGGCCACGGGGGCGCACCTGGCGGTGCGCGACGCCGCCCTGCGAGCCGCCCTGCGCAGCCCGCTGCGTCGCCAGCTGGCGTCGGTCTACGCGATGCGTGGGCTTTAGCGCGCGATCAGCCCGCGACCAGCTCGGTCCCGGAGAGCACGAGCTGGGCCGCGATCAGCAGTGACGCGACGATTACCAGCCGGAACAGCAGCCGCCCGGGCGGCCGGGTGAGCACGAGAACCACCCCGGTGGCCGCGATCGCGACCGAGGCCACGAGCCCGACGACGGCGAGCACCGACACCCCGCCGCCGCCGGTGAGGACCGGGCCGACCAGGAGCAGCACGGCCGCGAGCGCGAGCGCACCGAACGCCACGACGCCGGAGCGAACGCGCCCCAGGCGATGCGGCAGGCCGGCGATGCCGGTGCGGGCGTCGTCGTCGAGGTCGGGCAGCACGTTGGTGAAGTGGATCGAGATGCCGAAGATCGCGCCGACCGCGAGCGCCCACCACGCGGGCCACTGCGGCGTCGGGAGCGCGAGCGTGACGACGGCGGGTAGCAGGCCGAAGCTCAGCATGAACGGCAGCACCGAGACGGGCGTGCGCTTGAACGCGGCGTTGTACAGCCACCCCGACGCCACGAAGACCACGTGGGCGATCCCGGCCTCGACGCCCAGCGCCAGGGAGGCCACGACCGTGAGCGCCGCCGTGGTGAGCGCGGCACCCCGGACGAGCCCGAGCGGCACCAGTCCCTGCGCCACCGGCTTGTCGGTGCGCCCCACGGCGGCGTCGCGCTCGGCGTCGATCCAGTCGTTCGACAGCCCGATCGACAGCTGGCCGAGCATGACGGCGAGGCCGAGGAGCGCGACGCGCGGCGCGGAGATGCCGACCGCCGCGCCGAGCACGATCGACAGGACGGTGACGGCGACGCTCGGACCGGGATGGGTCGACAGCGCGAGCAGGCGCGCTGTGCTGGACAGGCGGTCCAGGTCGAGTGCCACCGTCAGCCAGCCTGCAGCGTGAGGACCGCCCAGCCGTGCGTCGGCAGCCCGACCCGCCACCCGTCGGCCTCGACCCAGCCGTTGCCCGCGAGGACCGTGCACGGCCCCGGGAGCGCCGCCGTCGTCGGCTCGTCGGCGGTGCTCAGGGCGACGACGACGGCGCCGGTGTCGTCACGCTGTGACGACCGGTAGACGAGGAGCGTGTTGGTCACGCTGAGCACCTCGGTGCGCGAGGTCCGCAGCCACGGGTGGCGGCGGCGCAGGCCGACGAGCTCCTGGTGCAGGCGGAAGACCGCCGACGCGTCCGGCTCGAGGTCCGCCGGATCGGCCGGGAACGCCGGACGGATCGCGTCGTCGCCTCCGGCGCGGTCCTCCTTGACGCCCTCGAAGCCGAGCTCGTCGCCCGCGTAGATGGTCGGCGTGCCCGCGACCGTGAGCAGGACGGCCAGTGCGTGCGCCAGGTGGCGCGGCTCCTCGAGCTTGCTGGCGATGCGGGTGACGTCGTGGTTGCCGAGGAACGTCATCGGGACGAACGCCTCGCTGAACTCCGCGTGCCGCCCCAGGGCGTGCGCGAGCTCGTGGGCGTTCGCGTCGTTCAGCGAGCTCCACACGGCCTTCCACAGCTCGTACTGGGTGACGGCGTCCATGCCGGACTCGCGCACGATCCCCGCGTAGTCGCCGTGGATCACCTCGCCGACGACGTACACGTCCGGGTGGGCGGCGCGCACGCGCTCGAGGACGGGAGCCCAGAACGACGGCGGCACCGCGTAGGCGGCGTCGAGCCGCCAGCCGTCGGCGCCGCGCTCGAGCCAGTACTCCATGACGGACGCCACGTGGTCCGCGACCGCGGGGTTGTCGTGGTTGAGCGCGACGAGCGCCGAGTGCCCCTCGAAGTCGTCGTGCTCGACCGGGCCGCCGTCGTCGGGCCAGCGCAGGTGGAACCAGTCGGCGGCGGGGGAGCCCGGGCCCTGCTCGAGCGCCGTCGTGAACCGCTCGAATCCCTGCCCGACGTGGTTGAACACCCCGTCCAGGACGACCCGCAGCCTCCGGGCGTGCGCTGCTGCGAAGAGTGCGACCAGGTCGTCCTCGTCGCCCAGGCGCGGATCCACGCGGAAGTAGTCGACCGTGTCGTACCCGTGCGTCGAGGACGCGAACACCGGGCCGAGCAGGATCCCGGACGCGCCGAGCGCGATCGCGTGGTCGAGCCACGGCTCGAGACCGCCGAGCCGGTGGTGCACGCCGTCGCCGGTCCCCGAGGGCTCCGCTCCCACGAAGCCGAGCGGGTAGACGTGCCACAGCAGCGCATGATCGATCCACGTCACGAAGGACGCCCCTCTCCTCGGGTCAGCTGGCGCGTCCGACCCTATCGACGCGGACGCCGGAGGGCCTGCCGGACGGGCGCCCTCCGGGCGTATGCTCGAGGGGTGAGCGACGACGCTGCAACTCCGACCGGTCTCCTCCGCACCGCCGAGTTCGATGCCTTCGGCCCGTGGATCGACGAGGTCCGCGCGCCCGACGACGTCCCACCGCTGTTCCGCCCGCACCCCCTCGACCTCGCCGCAGCGACGCTCGTCCTCAAGGTGCCCCGCAACATCCCTCGCCGCGACGCGACGCCGGACATGAACCTCTACGACCACCTGCTCGTCGTCGCCGTGGACGGCTTCACGGTCCTCAGCCGCACCGCGGACGCCGCAGGGCGGGAGGGGTACGCAGCGCGGACCGTGGCGTTCGCCGACATCGCCGGGCTGCGGGACGCCGTGTCCCTGCTCGACGGGCGCCTCACGGTGCTGACCCGCGACGGGGACCCCGTCGTCGTCTCCTACAACGGGTCGGCGCGCACCGCTGTCACTCGACTCGTGGAGACCCTGCGCGCGGCCACGACCGGTGACGCGCCGAGCACAGCCGGGCACGCGTTGCGCACCGGCGCCCCGTCCGGCGGCGAGCCGTCGATGAGCGAGCGCGAGGTCGGGCTCGTCAACGACTTCCGTGAGATCACCCGACGCGACCCGCAGCTGCGGGCGTGGGCCTGGCACGAGCGCCGGGGTGTCCGGCTGCGTCCCGAGGCGAGCGGCGTCGTCGCGCGCCTCGCGCACCTCGTCTCCCCGATGACTCTCCAGGGCGCTGTGGTGGCTGGCAGCGAGACGGTGCTCGAGGTGGTGAGCCGGCGCGACTGGCTGCGCCGCGGCCGCGGTCCGGAGCACTCGTCGGGCCGGCTGGTGATCCCCTGGAGCAGGATCGACGCGGTGGTGGTGCGACCCCACCCGCGCTACGCGGGAGCGACGTCGGTGGAGCTGCGGCTCGGGAGCACGCCGGCGGAGATCGTCGTGCCCACCGGGTCGGACGCCCACGGGTTCTTCGCGGCCGCAGCTCAGGACAACTAGCTCGCGCCGGCGGGCTCCACGAGGAGCACCCCGTGCGCGCCCTTCTCCGCGAGACTCATCTGGTGGTTGACGAACGGGTAGTGCCCGGCCTCGCGCAGGGCCAGCTCGACGAACCCGCCCTGCGCCGCGAGCAGCGGCAAGGTCTGGGCCCCGGTGGTGCCCGCGGTGCCTGCGCCGGTTCCCCCGCGGACGGAGTAGGCGCCCTCCGTCCACACCGTGTCGAACTGGCCGCCGACCACGTGGAAGGACAGTGCCGCATTCGGCCCGGCGTCGAGCACCCAGAACCGGACGCGATCACCCACAGCCGCGGTGAGCGGGTGGGCGTCGTACTGGAACGCGCGGCCGTTGAAGGTGACGATGTCCGGGATCGCCGCGGCGGCCTTCGTCGCGTCCGTCGGACCGCCGTCGGCGCCCAGGTACTGCTCGCTCTGCACGAGGACGAACTGCCGGTCCACCGGGTCGAGGTTCGCCGGCTCGATCACGACGGCCCCGAACATCCCGTTGGCGATGTGCTGGGACATCGGCATCGTCGAGCAGTGGTACATCCAGACTCCGGCGCGGTCCGCCGTGAAGGTGTACTGCAGGCGCGCACCGGGCTCGATCGTGCGCATCGGCTCGTCGGGAGCGAGCTCGCCGGCGTGGAAGTCGATCGAGTGCCCCATGGTGCCCTCGTTGACGAGGGTGATCTCGAACGTGTCACCGACCCGACCGTGCAGCAGCGGGCCAGGCGAGGAGCCGTTGTACGTCCACACGACGCGGGTGACGCCGGGCGCGACCTCCTGGACCGCCTCGGTCACGGTGAATGTGTACCGGCGTACCGTCGCGTCGTCCAGCGGGGGCAGCTCGGCGGGGTGGGGCGTGGCGCTCGCGGCCGCTGCCTGCAGCTCCGCCGCCGACGGGACGGGCGACGCGGGGAGCGCGGGGTCGTCGTGCGCGCCCGCGGTGGAGGGGGGCGCGCCAGCGCCGGTCGCCACGACCTGCAGGGTCATGCCCATCTGCCGGTGCCCGGGCAGCGAGCACCAGCCCTCGAGGTCCGCCCCGACCACGCCGACGTCGACGGTCGCGCTCGCGCCGGGGGCGATCGCCGGGGTGCCGAGGGCGTCGCCGAAGACGAGGTCGTGCCGCTGGTCACCCGTGTTGGTGAAGGTGATCAGCAGCGCGTCGCCGCGCGGGACCTCGATCCGCGCGGGAGTGAAGGCCATGCCGTCGACCGTGACGGTCACCTCCGTGGTGCGGCCGGTGGGGGCGACGGGCGCGCCCGGGCTGGCCGCGCCGCTGCTGCTGGCTGCTCCCGGATCGGTCGCCGGAACCAGGCCCGGGTCGGCCAGGACGGCTGCGACGCTCAGGGCGACCACCGCGACGACGCCCATCACGGCGAGGGCCGCCCGCTGGACCGGGGTGCCCTCCTGCCCCGGCAGGGGACGCCGGGCGGTGGGCTCGGGCGGCGTCGTCGTCATGGAGTGCTCCTGGGCGGTGGGGTGAGGGTGAGCGGCACGGGCGGGGGGACGGCGGGCCCGCGGCCCCGCAGGCGTGCCTGGCGGACGCCCGCGCGCGCGAACAGCACGACGTCGAGCGCGTAGGCGAGCAGGACGGGGACCCACCACAGGGGCATGGGCCCGCTCCCGCTGATCGTCGCGATGGTCAGCAGAGCGAGTGCTGCGGCACGGAGCGCGACGCGCGCCGGTCCCGCGGTCTCCAGGACGGTCATGCCCGCGCGGACGGCGCTCGGTCCGCCGCCGATCACCACGGGCATGAGGTAGGTGAGAGCACCGACGAGGATCTGCAGGATCCCTCCGGCGCCGAGCAGGGCGAGCCAGGGCAGGTTGGTCGTGCGTAGCGCTGCGGCGTCGGGCGCGAGCACGGCGTTGACGACGATCGCGACGAGCGCGACGGCGGACCACGCCAGGCCGCTCGTCATGGTCCAGCTCGCGTACGACGACGGCCCGCTGCGGCGGGCCGAGCGCGCGAGCGGCACGCCGACGCCGACGAGCGCGGCGGTGCCGAACGCGCCGAGGCCCAGCCCCACGCCCGGCGTCCACCCGACGACGGCCGTCGCCGCCGCGAGGAGGATCCCGCCGACGGCCCAGGGCAGCGCGCCGACGGCGTGGCCCAGCGCCGCGGGGTCGATGCGCGTCCGGAGCATCGTCGGCGCGAGGGTGACGAGGGTGCCGCAGATGGACAGCCCGAGCCACCCGGCCACGTTGACGACCGCGTGCGCGAGAGTGAGGTCGTCGCGTGCGGCGAGCAGCCACGACGGCGCCCCCGCAGCGAACATGGCCACGGTGAGGAACCCCGCGAGCACGCAGCCGAGCACCAGGAACGCGGCCGCGGCGATGTAGTAGCGCACCGTGACCGCGAACCGGTTGCCCAGGCGGGTCCGTGCGGCGCGCAGCAGGGCGAGGCCGTGCCAGGCGACGATCGCACCGACCGCCCCGGCTCCGACGACGGTCCCGACGGCGGAGGCGGACCACATGGCGGCGACGAGCCCGACGAGGGTGATGTGGAAGGCGACCATGCGGATGCGGGCGTCGCGTCCCGAGCGCCGGTCCGCGGCCGGCAGGTGCAGGAGCGCGCGGGCGAAGTACCAGGACCACTGGAGCACGGAGCTGGTGAGGACGCCCAGCGTGATGATGTGCACGGACGTCCACAGGGGCTGCGGGATCGCGCTGCGCCCGACGACCGTGAGAGCCGACGTGACGAGGGCGACCAGCATCCACGCGGTCGTGAACCGGTCCGCGCGGAACCGACGCGGCCGGGCACCGCTGCTCACGAGACGACCGCCGTCGTCGGCTCCGTCGGAACCGCGCGGGGGCCCGGCCGGGCTCCGACGCTCGTGCGTGCCACCACCGTCCCCAGGAGGGCGAGCACGGCGACGACGCTCACGGTGCCGCCCAGTCGCCACGCACCCTCGGCCGCGTACGACGCGCCGAGCGCGCGGACCGCGAGCCCGCCGTGCAGGAGCGCGAGGACCACCCACATGACGGGGTGGTAGGGCAGGGGGCGGCGCACGATCGCGGGCACGACGACGGGCGCGTGCGCCATCACCATCGACAGGGCGAACCCGATGGTCAGGGCGTGGATGACGATGTCGTAGCGGTAGCCGGACAGCGCGGGGCCGCCGAGGATCCACACGAGCGCTGCCACCACCACCCAGGCGTAGCCGGCGAGCATGCTCACTGCCATCACGCGGGTGAGGCCGGGGGCGCGGACGGTGCGCCGGGCGACGTCGTGCACCGCGATGTCGACCACGAGGATGCCGAGGGTCAGCCCGAGCGCCGGGTAGCCCCACGCGGGGCTGAGGAGCGTCGCGACGAGGGCGACGAGCACCGCGCACACCTCGGCGACCACACGGGTCTCGGTGCCGCGCGCCAGGAAGGCGAGGCGCGCGAGCTCGAGGCGCTCGCCCAGCACCGTGAGGACCAGCAGGCACGCCCACCACGGCATGATCGTGGCGACGTCGAGGCCGCGGGTCCACAGGGCGATGCCGGCGAGCCCGCACACGGCGCCGAGCGCCTGGACGAGCACGGCAGCAGCGGCCTGGCGGCGCCAGATCGCGACGTAGACGGCGACGAACGCGCCCAGGCCCAGGATCCAGGCGAGCCCCGGGACCAGTCGTCCGCCCGGGACGGGCAGCCCGGCGACCTGCGCGAGCAGGAGCACCGTCCCGGCGGCGCACGCCGCGGGCGCGAGGTACGCCCAGGAGTCCCGGCGCGACCCGCCGGACCGCAGCGCTACGGCGCGCTCGAGGGTGATCACCGTCCCGAGGAACCCGTACACCATGAGGACCCCGTGCACGGAGGCGAGCGGGACCGACCGGACAGGGGCGGCGGCCCCGAGCCGGAGCAGCGCCGCGTCCAGCCCTGCGAGCATCGCGGCGCCGCCCAGCGCGAGGAGCAGCAGCCGCCCGCGCGGTACGCGGCTGCGCCGCCGGGGCACGGGGGTGGTGGTCATGGAGCCAATATAGAGGATGCTGATACTCTCAAATACGTGATCGAGTCCAGGACAGACGATGCGCGCCACGGCGCGCTCGCTGCACCCGCTCGCCGTGCGCTGCTCGCGCTGCTCCAGGGCTCGCCGGACGCCGCCTCGGCGGCCGAACTCGCCGCCGGGCTCGGCCTGCATGTGACCACGGTGCGGTTCCACCTGGAGCAGCTCGAGCACGCCGGTCTCGTCCGGCGCAGCGTCGAGCGCTCCGGCCGGCGCGGCCGTCCGGCGGTGCGCTACCGCTCGGTCGAGGCGGACCTGGTCGCGGCGCGCTCGGAGATGATCGACGCCCTCGCCGACGTCGCCGCGGCCGGGGGACCGGCACCCGCGGACGAGGCACGTCGCGCCGGTGAGCGTTGGGGGGCCAGTGTCGACGTCCCGCCGGGCGACGCGCTCGAGCTCACGACGCACGTGCTGACGCGGCTCGGGTTCGAGCCCGAGCCCGCGGGTGATCGCCTGGACCTGCGCGGCTGCCCCTTCCGCGCGGCCGCGCGCCGCAACCAGCAGGTCGTGTGCCAGATCCACCTCGGTCTCGCCCGCGCGGTGGCTGCGCGCGCCGACGACGGCGCCTCCGTGGATGTCCAGCTCCTCCCGTTCGTCGAACCCACCCTCTGTCAGCTCACCCTCACACCCACAAGGAGCACCCCATGAGCCAGCCCATCGAGATCCTGCCCGCCGCCCCGGAGCCCGCCAGCGGCGGCTGCGGCTGTGGCGGCCATGACGAGGCCGCCCCGGTCCTCGACGTCCGCACGATCCCGCACGCCGTGCGCCACGGCGCCGTCTTCGGAGCGTTCGACTCGATCCCGGCCGGGGGCTCGCTCGTGATCATCGCCCCGCACCTGCCCGCGCCGCTGCTCGCGCAGCTGGCCCAGCGCGCCCCGATCGACGTCGAGACGATCGTCGACGGCCCCACGGACTGGCACGTCCGCATCACGCGGCGGGCCGACCCGACGCAGTCGTAGCGAGACCGACGGCCGGCCCTCGTCCCCCGGAGGGCCGGCCGTCCTCCGCGCCGCGGCTCAGATCCTCGGCAGGAAGCGGTCGAGGAAGTCGTTGCGGAACTTGCCGTCGGGGTCCATCTGGGCGGCGAGGCGGCGGAAGTCGTCGGCGCGCGGGTAGGCCGCCCGGACGTCGTCGGGCGCCATGGCGAACACCTTGCCCCAGTGGGGACGCGGTGCGAAGGGTGCCAGGGCTTCCTCGATCGCGGGCAGCACCGCCGTGACGCCGTCGGGGTCCTTGAGCCAGGTGAAGTGCAGGGCGACCGAGTCCCGCTCGTAGCTCGGGCTGAGCCACAGGTCGTCCGCGGCCACGGTGCGGATCTCCGAGACGTGCAGCACAGGCGCGATGCGGTGACCGAGGGCGCTGAGCGCCGCCACGGCCGCGCCCGCGTGCTCGGCGGGCAGGAGGTACTCGGTTTGGATCTCGTCCCCGCTGCTCGGGGTGAACTCGAGGCGGAAGTGCGGCAGCCGCTCGTGGAAGGGGCCGACGACGCCGCCCTGCTGCGTGCAGTTCTCCGCGGGCATGCTGGGCAGCGGGTGCACCGCGTCGCCGGCGAGGTGCGCGCCGCGCCAGGTGTCGGGGAACCGGCCGTGTGCGTCGGTGGGCAGACCGGTCTCGTCCGCGCCGCCGTCGACGCGCCGCTTGAGCCACACCTGCTCGACCCCGGGACCGAACCACCGGGTGAACAGGCTCGTGCTGTACGCGCTGCCCAGCACCTCGGTGAGCCGGTCCTGCGTGAGCTGCTCCGGCGGGAGGTCGAGGTAGACCACCTGCCGCAGGTCGTACGCCGGCACCAGGTCGAGCGTGAGGCGCACGACCACGCCCAGCGCCCCGAGCGCGACGACCGCCCCGGGGAAGCGGTCCGGGTCCGCGTCGCGCGCCAGGTGCGCCAGCGTGCCGTCGGCGGTGACGAGCTCGACCGCGCGCACGGACGACGCCAGGTTGGCGTTGCGCGGTCCCGAGCCGTGGGTCCCCGTGGCGCAGGCGCCGCCCACGCTGATGTGCGGCAGGGACCCCATGTTCTTGAGCGCGAGGCCGTGGGCGTGCACCGCCTGGGCGACCGCGCCGTACCGCACGCCCGCGGCGACGGTGACCGTGCGGGCGACGGCGTCGACCTCGATCGTCTCGGGGAGCCCAGCGACGGAGACCAACTCGCCGTCGGTGTCAGCCACCCGGCTGAAGGAGTGCGCGGTCCCGAGCGCCCGGATCCGCGGCGCCGCGGCGACGACCGCGCGCAGCTCGTCGACGGTGGACGGGGCATGGACGCGGGTGGCGCCGAAGGCCACGGTCCCGGACCAGTTCGTCATGGAAGTCATGGGGTCCTCTCGGTGCCGCGGCGGGTCCGTGACGCTACAGGCACGGCTCCTCGGGCGCGTCGTCGGCCGTGCGGAGCCGGAACTCCACCACGTGGCCCTGGTCGTCGGTGAAGAGCGCACGGTCGCCGTCCACCCGCACCCATCCTGCCTGACTCGGGTTGTCCCAGCCTGCGGGTGGGTTGGCCAGGCCGCCCTCGGGCGTCTCGCTGGCGCTCGGGCTGCCGTCCCCGCTCGCGTCGTCGAGCTTCGAGGTGAGCGGACCGTCGACGGGGACGTACTCGCGTCCGCCGTGGTGCAGGCTGCGGACGCCGCAGTGCACGTAGAGGTCGATCTCGGTACGGGGCGCGTCCTTGTAGCCCTCCGGGATCGCGCCCTCGCCCGCGCACGCCGTCAGGAGCATCAGCGCGAGCGCGCCCGCGCCGATCGCGCGTCGGCCATCCAGACTCATCAGCCACCACCGTTCCGCCGGCCCCCCGGGATGGCCCGACCCTAGCGGCTGCGCGGTCACGCGGACAGTCCTCTGGCGCCGCAGGAACTCATGCCTCCGGCGCAGCGTTAGGCTGTCGGAACGCTTCCCGACTGCTGAGAGAGATGATGGACGCAGATAGTTGTCACCCCCTTGTGCCACCGTTCGGAGTCGCAAGGGGGTCGAACTTCTCGTGTGGGTGCTGACACTTCTCCTCGGCATCGTGGTGATTGGCCTGATCACCGCGCTGACCGGCTACTTCGTCGCGCAAGAGTTCGCATACATGGCGGTCGACCGCTCACGGCTCGGCGCTCGCGCCGCGTCGGGGGACCCCGGGGCGGGCCGAGCGCTGGCGGTGACGAAGCGGACGTCGTTCATGCTGTCGGGCGCGCAGCTCGGCATCACGGTCACCGGCCTGCTGGTCGGATACGTGGCCGAACCGCTCGTGGGCGAGTCCCTCGGGACGGCGCTCGGTGGTGTCGGCGTGCCGCAGTCCGTCGGGGTGGCCGTCGGCACGGTCCTCGCCCTGGTGTTCTCGACGTTCGTCCAGATGCTGTTCGGTGAGCTGTTCCCCAAGAACCTCGCCATCGCCAGGCCGGAGCCTGTCGCCCTGTGGCTGGCGCGCTCGACGACGATCTACCTCGCCGTCTTCGGCTGGCTGATCACGGTCTTCGACCATGCGTCCAACCTCCTGCTCAAGGCGCTGCGGATCGAGCCCGTGCACGACGTCGAGCACTCGGCCACGGCCCGCGACCTCGAGCACATCGTGGCCGACTCCCGCGAGAGCGGTGACCTGCCCGACGAGCTGTCGGTCCTGCTCGACCGGATCCTCGACTTCCCCCACCAGGACGCCGAGCACGCGATGATCCCGCGCGCCCGCGTCGACGTCGTGCGTGACGACGACACGCTCGCCTACGTCAGGGAGACGATGGCCACGGGGCACTCGCGCTACCCGGTCCTGACCGATGACGACCAGGTGCTGGGCGTCGTGCACCTCGAAGACATCCTCACGTCCGCGCTCCCGGGCACGAGCGTCACGACGCAGTTCCTCCGTCCGGCCCTGGTGGTGCCCACGACGATGGCGCTGCCCGATGCGCTGCGCGAGCTGACGACCAGCCGCAACAGGCTGGCGTGCGTGATCGACGAGTACGGCGGCTTCGCCGGTGTCCTGACCCTCGAGGACCTCGCCGAGGAGCTGGTCGGCGAGATCACCGACGAGCACGACCCCGAGACGCCGACCGTCCCTCCTCGGGACGACGACGGCATCTGGGTGATGGCCGGCGACGTGCACATCGACGAGGTCGAGCGCGCGATCGACCACGATCTGCCGCGCGACGAGTACGAGACCATCGCGGGCCTCGTCATCGACACGTACGGCGCGTTCCCGGCCGTCGGGGCCCGCGTGCGCGTCGAGCTCCCGCTGGACCCCGCCGACCTCGCCCGCGCCGAGGAGCCCGTGATCACCTGGGCCGTGATCGAGGTACTCGAGGTCGACCGGCACGTCCCGTCGCTGGTCCGGCTCACGCTCACGGAGGACGCCGACGGCGGCGCGCCTGACGACGCAGCCGACGCCCCGACGCACACCACCCCGACGGAGGAGGACCGATGAGCAACCCCTGGGTCGTCGCCGCGCTGACGGTCGCCTTCATCGCGCTCAGCGCGTTCTTCGTCGCCGTCGAGTTCGCACTGCTGGCGGCCAAGCGCCACCGCCTGGAGGACGCGGCTCCCACGAGCCGCGCGGCGCGTGCAGCGCTGCGCAGCTCGACCGAGCTCACCGTGCTCCTGGCTGGATCCCAGCTCGGCATCACCGTGTGCACCCTCGCGCTCGGCGCTGTCACCAAGCCGGCGGTCCACCACTGGCTGACGCCCCTGTTCGAGGACTGGGGCGCGCCGCTGTGGGCGGCCGACGTCGCCGGGTTCGTCCTCGCCCTGGTGATCGTGACGTTCCTGCACCTCGTGGTGGGGGAGATGGCACCGAAGTCGTGGGCCATCGCGCACCCGGAGACGTCGGCGACGCTGCTGGCGATCCCGATGCGCGGCTTCATGTTCCTTACCCGACCGCTGCTGATCGGCCTGAACAACCTTGCCAACGTGTGCCTGCGCAAGGTTGGCGTCGAGCCCACCGAGCAGCTCGCGACCGGGCAGCGTCCCGAGGACCTGCGCCACCTCGTCGAGCACTCCGCGAGCGTCGGCGCTCTCGACGCCAGCTATTCGGCGCAGCTCTCGGGCGCGCTGGACCTGCAGGCGCTCACCGTGGCGGACCTCGTCAAGCCGGGGACGCGGCCCACGGCCGTGCCCGTCGGCGCGACCGTGGCGGACGTCCAGCAAGCCACGCGAGCCACCGGGCACCTGAGGATCCTCGTGGGGGCCGGCGACGAGGTGGTGGGCGTCACGCACGTCCGGGACACGCTGGACCAGCCGGACGACCGGCCGGTCGCCGAGCTGATGCGGCCGGTCTTCGCCTTCGAACCCTCGACCCCGGTCTATGCGGCGCTCGCCGCGATGCGCGAGACGCGCAACCACCTCGCGATCGTGAGCGACGGCACGACCGTCAGCGGCGTGATCACCCTCGCCGACGTGCTGGCGAAGCTGTTCCCGCGGACGACGGAAGCCGCCGGCGTGAGCTGAGGGTCGAGCTCAGTCGGCGTGCTCGGGCGGCCACACCACCGTGAACCGTTCGAGCACGATCTCGTCGTCGGGAGACCACGTGGCACCGCGCGCGGCGCAGGTGCGCTCCCAGTAGCGGCGGTGCTCGGTGCGCCAGCTCGCGAGCGTCCGGTCGTCCTCGCCCTCGTCGTAGGCGAAGGCGGCGTCGACGTCGTCGAACCGGGCGAGGCGGAGCTCGGTGCTGCGGAGGACGATGCGCGGCGCACCCCGGCCGTCGCACGCGATCCAGTGGGAGCCGATCCGCGGCAGCTCGTCGAACTCCCCGGCGAGCTCGGCGGTCGCCCGCTTGCGCCCGCTGAGCACGACGGCGAGGAGCGCGTCGGCGAGCTCGGCGGAGTCGCCGAAGGTCTCGACGGTGTACTCCGGGCACGCAGCGACGGCGCGCGGGTGGGCCGCGGCGTACGCGTACCACATCGCGTCAGCAGCCGCGCGGTCGAGGGCCGGGAGCGGGGTCGAGCCGGTCATCGGGGGTCGCTCCGGCTACGGGGTGGGAGCGCCGATGCCCCAGCGGCCACCGGGGACGACCGCCGCAGCCGGGTCGCTGCTCGAGAGGTGGCCCTGGGGTCCGGCCGCTGGTGCGGGGAGCTCGCCCGCGCCGCTCAGGTCGGTGTGCCGGTCGAACCGCTGCAACGCTCGGAACAGGCCCACCAGGAAGGTGGCCGTCCCGGCGAGCGAGATGATCGCGGCGATGATCAGGAACAGCCCGGAGGTCATCGCCCATCCGAGCAGCCCGACGACGGGCGCGGCCACGAGTGCCAGCGCGAGCCCGGTCACGATGGTCTCGGCGCTGCGGGGGATGGTCGTCGTGGGCTCGCTCATGGCGGGGTGTCCTCGCTGATCGGTCGATGCGGCTGATGCTGGCCCGCTGGATGCGAACCTGCTGGCGATGCCACACCCTATCCAGCGCGAGCGTCGACCCGGTGGTCCGCCGTCAGGTCAGGCTGTTGCGCCCCGGCCCAGCATGCCGGCCAGGTAGGCCGCCTGGCCGGCGTGCTGGAGGTCGTCGGAGACGACGCTCACGAGCCGCACGCCGAGCGTCACGGGCGGGTCCCAGCGCTCGTCCACGACCCGTGCGAGATCGTCGTCCGCCAGGCTGCCGACGAACTCGAGGGTGCGCGCGTGCACCGCGTCGACGTACCCCGTCAGGAGCTCGGCGCTCAGGCCACGGACCCGCGCGACGTCGTCGGGCGAGTGCCCGTAGCCGATGTCCTCGGCCGGAAGGTCGAGGCCGAAGCGCTCCGCCCAGCCGTCCTCGGTCCACACCTGCGCACGGCCGGCGACGTCGGCGACGTGGTCGTCCTGAACCCGTGCCAGGTGCCAGACCAACCACGCGATCGAGTTCGCCTCCGGATCGGGCCGGACGTCGAGGTGCTCGGTGGGGAGGCCGTCCAGGACCTCGTGGACGACCTCGCGGATGCGTCCGAAGGCGTCGGCGAGCAGGTCCGTCGTGGCGCTCATCAGCCCAGCAGCCCCTCTTCGGTGAGCCAGTCGGTGGCGATGGTCGCGGCGTCGAGCTGCTCGCCCTGGCTGCGTGCGTTCATCGCGACGAGGTCCTCGGTCGTGAGCGCTGCGCTGATCGGGTCGAGGGTCGCAGCGAGCTCCTCGGCGCGATCCGCGGCCACCAGCGGAAGCACGTTCTGCGCGAGGAACATCGACTCGGGGTCCTCGAGCGCGACGAGCTCACCCGCCGCGAGGACCGGGTCAGCGGTGTACACGTTGCCCATCGTGATCGTGCCGTCGCGCAGGGCGTCCTGGGTCAGGGGGCCGCCGCTGTCGCCGATCGCCACGAAGTCGACGGTCACGTCGTAGAGCTCCTGCAGCCCCGACGGGCCGTACGGCCGCGACTCGAGCTCGGGATTGCCACCGATCGTGACGTCGCCGTCATAGCCGGCGAGATCGGCGAGGCTGGTGATCCCGTTCGACTCCGAGAACTCGCGCGTGACCGTGTAGGAGTCGGCGTCCTGCGCCTCGGCGTGCTCGAGGACGGTCAGGCCTTCGGGCAGCGCGTCGGGGAGAGCCGCGGCCACGTCCTCGGGCGACCGGGCCTCGGTCTCCGCCTCGTAGAACTGCAGGAGGTTTCCGGAGTACTCCGGGAGCACGTCGACCTCGCCGGACGTCATCGCGGCCAGGTAGACGTCGCGCTGCCCGATCTGGAACTGGCGGGTGACCTCGAAGCCGTCGGCCTCGAGCGCCTGGGAGTAGATCTCGGCGAGGATCTCGTTGGAGTAGTACGCCTGCGAGCCGACGACGACGGGCGCGTCGCCGCCGCTCTCGCCGGTGGCCGTGGGCGCGCTCGTCGGGGCGAGCGGGTCTTCGCCACCGCCGCATGCGGTGAGCGCGAGGGCGAGCGTGGTGACCGCAGCGCCCCGGACGGCGAGCGCGCGGAGCGGCGAGCGGCGGACGGTCGGACGGTGCTGCTGGCGAGCGTTCACGGGGAGTTCCTCTTCCGCTGGAGCCTGTTGTCTGGGGTCAGTCTGCTGTGTGCACGGCGGGCTGTCGCGCCGGAGCGGCGATCGTCCGCGCCACGCGGGCAGCCGCGGCCAGGACGGCGTCGACGACGACGGCGAGCGCGACGATGAGCAGCGCCCCGCCAAGCATCTCGTCGTAGGAGCGCAGCGCGATCCCACGCTGGATGTAGATGCCGAGCCCGCCGAGCCCGACGTACGAGGCGAGGACCGCCGTCGCGACGATCTGCAGCGCCGCGCTGCGCAGGCCGCCGACGAGGAGCGGCAGCCCGAGCGGAGCCTCGACGCGCGCGAGAACCTGCCACTCGGTCATGCCGGTCGCGCGTGCTGCGTCGATCACGTCACGGTCGATCGCCTCCAGACCGGCGTACGCGCCGGCCAGCACCGACGGGATCCCGAGGACGACGAGCACCACGGTGGCCGCGAGCCAGGCATCACCGATACCGACCGCGAGCGTCAGGACGGTGAGCAGCCCGAGGGACGGAAGCGCGCGCGCGGCGCCCGACAGCGCGACGGCCAGCTGACGTCCGCGACCCGTGTGCCCGATCAGGTAGCCCAGCGGGATCGCCACGAGCGCGGCGACTGCCAGCGCGAGCAGCGTGTACCCGAGGTGCTCGAGCACCCGGGCTGCGATCCGCCCGGCGCCGGTGTGCTGCGCGGGATCGAGGAGCCAGGCGAGCGCGTCGCGGAAGAGGTTCACGCGGCCCCCCTCGCGGTCAGTCGCAGCCGTGCGGCACGCCGGCTCGGGCGGCGCGTCCAGGGCAGCAGTACCCGGCCGACCAGGACGAGGGCGAGGTCGAACAGGAGCGCGATGAGCACCGTCGCGGCGATTCCCGCGACGATCTCCTCCGGGATGCCGCGCTGCAGCCCGTCCATGAACAGGTAGCCCAGGCTGCGGATGCCGACCAGCACCCCGACGGTGACGAGGCTGACCGTGCTCACGGCCACGACCCGCAGCCCGGCGAGGAGCACCGGCCCCGCGAGGGGGAGGTCGACCGCCCAGAACCGTCGCCACGGCGAGTAGCCGAGGGCGACCGCGGCCTGGCGCACAGAGGGGTCGACGGACGCCAGCCCCTCGGTGACGGACCGTGTCATCAGGGCGACCGCATAGATCGACATGGCGATCACCACGTTCGCCTCGCTGAGGAAGCTGATGCCGAGCAGCGGGGGGAGCAGCACGAACAGCGCGAGGGACGGGATGGTGTAGGCCAGCCCGACCACCGTCAGGATGGCCGCGCGCAGGGGGCGCACGCGCCAGGCGAGCGTGCCGAGGGGGAGAGCGAGGGCGAGCCCCGCGAGGATCGGGACCACGCAGAGCAGCGCGTGGCGGACCGCGAGGTCGGCGATCAGCTCGAGGTTCGCGCCGATCCAGCTCATGCGGTGGGCTCCTCCTCGAGGACTCCTGCCGGCCGGCCCTCGGCGTCGACGACGATGCGGCGCCCGTCCTGCACGCGCACCTGCAACGACCGACGCCCGCGCGTCACCCCGACGAAGTCAGCGACGAACTGGTCCGCTGGCGCGGCCATGATCTGAGCTGGCGTGCCCTGCTGGGCGATCCGGCCACCCTCACGGAGGATCACGACGCGGTCGCCCACCCGGAAGGCCTCGTCGATGTCGTGGGTGACCAGGACGATCGTCTTGGCGAGCTGGTTCTGGATGCGGAGCAGCTCGTCCTGGAGGTCCGTCCGGACGATCGGGTCGACGGCGCCGAACGGCTCGTCCATGAGCAGGATGTTGGGGTCGGCCGCGAGTGCTCGGGCCACCCCGACCCGCTGCTGCTGACCGCCGGAGAGCTGGTGCGGGTAGCGGTCTGCCATGGCGCGGTCCAGGCCGACGGTGTCCATGGTCTCCAGCGCGCGGGCCTGGGCGTCCCGCCGTCCCATCCCGTTGAGCCGCAGCACGGTCGCGACGTTGTCGAGGACGCGGCGGTGGGGAAGCAGCCCTGAGCTCTGCATGACGTAGCCGATGCGGCGGCGCAGCCGCACGGGGTCGAGCGCGGCGACGTCGTCACCGTCGATCAGGACCGTGCCGGCGGTGGGCTCGACCATCCGGTTGATCATGCGCAGCACCGTCGTCTTGCCCGAGCCGGAGGAACCGACGAGCACAGTGACCTGGTGGGCCGGGATGACGAGGTCGAGGTCCAGGACGGCGTCCGTGCCGCCGCCGAATCGCTTGGAGACCCCCCGCAGCTCGATCATGCGGCGGGACGCGGGCGAGGGCGGGCGTGGCGGGGCATGGAGACGAGGCTACTGCTGACAGGTGACACCGCGCGCGGGATCACCGCCGTCGCTCACGAAACCTCGTAGTTGTGACGGAAACCTTGATCTGGGGCGGTGGATGGTCGATGGTTCAGCCTGTGACCACCACAGCCCTCGCGTCGGCCGCGCAGCCGCAGCCCTCTCGCCGTCCTCGCCGCATCGTCGCGCTGGCGGCAGCTCTCACCGCCGCGCTGACCCTCGGCCTGGCACCCGCCGCGCACGCCGGCATCTGGCCTCCCGACCCCGCCGCCGTCGTCGCCGACCAGCCCACTGCCGACGCCCGGCTCGCCGCTCGCGTGGGCAGCCTCGCCGGGAGCAAGCTCGGCAAGGCGCTCTCGATCGAGGTGACCGACGTCGCCTCGGGCGCGCAGGTCTACGGCCGCAAGACGGTCCTCGCCCGGGTGCCGGCGTCGAACCAGAAGCTGCTGACCGCCGTCGCCGCGCTCGAGGCGCTCGGGCCGGACCGCGTGTTCACGACGGCGGTCAAGCGCACCGGCCGCTCGCGCACCGTCACGTTCGTCTCAGGCGGCGACCCTGCGCTGACCAACGCGAAGATCCGCGACCTCGCCACGCAGACGGCAGCGGCGCTGCGCGCCAAGGCGCCCGCGAAGTCGAAGGGCAAGCACGTCGTGCACGTGCGGCTGGACGACTCGCTGTTCCGAGGGGCGACCAAGCACGCCTCGTGGCGCTACGGCGGTTACCCGAACCGCATCATCCGGCCGGTGCGGGCCACGCTGCGCACCGTCGGGTCGTCGAGCGACTCCGCGCGCTCCGCCACCTCGTACTACATGAAGCGTCTGAAGAAGGACCTGCCTCGTGGCTGGGTGGTGAAGTTCGGCGGCAAGGTGACCTCGACGTCGGCCAAGGCACGTCCCGTCGCCTCCGTGACCAGCGAGCCCGTGGGCGAGCTCGTCGCACGGATGCTCCGGGTCTCGGACAACGAGGTGGCGGAGGTCCTGTTCCGCCACCTGGCGGTCGACGCCGGCTACACCGCAACGTTCCGCGGGGGAGCGAAGGCCACCACGCGCACGTTGAAGCGCCTCGGTGTCGACGTCACCGGGCTGACCGTCGTGGACGGCTCCGGGCTCTCTCCCGCCAACCGTGTGCGGACGACCACCATGACCTCGCTCCTCACCGTCGCTGCGGACGCCGCGGCGCACCCGCGCCTGAGCCAGCTCCTCTTCTCGGACACGAGCCTGCCGATCGCCGGCCGCACGGGCTCCCTCCACTCCGGCTACTACCGGTTCACCTCGCAGGCGGCTCGCTGCGCCCAGGGTGCCGTCGTCGCCAAGACGGGGACGCTCGAGCACGAGCAGGCGCTGTCCGGCTACACCGTGGGTGCGGACGGGCGTCTCAAGGCGTTCTCGATCATGGTCAACTCGCTGCCGCGAGGCGACAAGGCCGTGCAGGACGCACGCCAGCGCATCGACGAGATCGCAGCCGCGGTGCACGGCTGCTCCTGACCCGGACCGGCGCGGTGCACGACCTACGGCAGGGCGGTCGGTAGCATCGGGGGAGACGTCCGCCCTCGGACGTCTCCGCCCCATGCACCTCGTAGGAGAACCACTGTGTCCGAGTCTGAGCTCGTATCCGTCGTCGCGACCGTCGACTCCGTCCCCACGACGGTCCCGGTGGGCACGACGGGCACCGAGCTCTTCGCGGAGCGCCGGGACGTCGTCGTCATGCGCGTGGACGGCGAGCTCAAGGACCTCACGGAGACCGTGCACGCGGGCGCTGAGATCGAGTCGGTGACGATCGACTCCGAGGACGGCCTCGCCGTCCTGCGCCACTCGGCCGCACACGTCCTCGCCCAGGCGGTGCAGCAGGTCAACCCCGACGCCAAGCTCGGCATCGGCCCGCCCATCAAGGACGGCTTCTACTACGACTTCGACGTCGCGCAGCCGTTCACGCCCGAGGACCTCAAGGCCCTCGAGAAGGCGATGATGCGGATCATCAAGGAGGGCCAGACCTTCCACCGCTGGGTCGTGACCGACGCCGAGGCCCACGCCGAGCTCGCGGACGAGCCGTACAAGATCGAGCTGATCGGCCTCAAGGGTTCCGGCGACGCTGCGGCCGCGGCCGAGGGCGCGTCGGTCGAGGTCGGCGCTGGCGAGCTGAGCATCTACCAGAACAAGCGTCGCGGGGGCGAGGTCGCCTGGCAGGACCTGTGCCGTGGCCCGCACCTGCCCAGCACCAAGCTGATCGGCAACGGCTTCCAGCTGATGCGCTCGGCCGCCGCGTACTGGCGCGGCAGCGAGAAGAACCCGCAGCTGCAGCGCGTGTACGGCACCGCGTGGCCCACCAAGGACGAGCTCAAGGCTCACCTCGAGCGTCTCGCCGAGGCCGAGCGCCGCGACCACCGCCGCCTGGGCGCGGAGATGGACCTGTTCTCCTTCCCCGACGAGATCGGCTCCGGCCTGCCCGTCTTCCATCCCAAGGGCGGCATCATCCGCACCGAGATGGAGGACTACTCGCGCCGGCGGCACATCGACGCCGGGTACTCGTTCGTCAACACCCCGCACATCACCAAGGGGCACCTGTACGAGATCTCGGGCCACCTGGACTGGTACCGCGACGGCATGTTCCCCGCGATGCACGTCGACGAGGAGCGTGACGAGGACGGCACGCTGCGCAAGCCGGGCCAGGACTACTACCTGAAGCCCATGAACTGCCCGATGCACAACCTGATCTTCGCCGCGCGCGGGCGGTCCTACCGCGAGCTGCCCCTGCGGCTGTTCGAGTTCGGCACCGTGTACCGGTACGAGAAGTCCGGCGTGGTGCACGGGCTCACCCGCGTGCGAGGGCTCACCCAGGACGACGCCCACATCTACTGCACCAAGGAGCAGATGAAGGACGAGCTCACGTCGACGCTGCGCTTCGTGCTCGACCTGCTCGCCGACTACGGGCTCGACGACTTTTACCTCGAGCTCTCGACCAAGAACCCGGAGAAGTTCGTCGGCGACGACGACATCTGGGACGAGGCGACCCGCACGCTCGAGGAGGTCGCCGCGTCGTCGGGCCTGGACCTCGTGCCGGACCCGGGTGGCGCGGCCTTCTACGGGCCCAAGATCTCCGTGCAGGCCCGGGACGCGATCGGCCGCACCTGGCAGATGTCCACGATCCAGCTGGACTTCAACCTGCCCGAGCGCTTCGACCTCGAGTACGCCGCCGCGGACGGGTCGCGCCAGCGCCCCGTGATGATCCACCGCGCACTCTTCGGGTCGCTCGAGCGGTTCTTCGGCGTGCTGCTCGAGCACTACGCCGGCGCGTTCCCCGCGTGGCTCGCCCCCGTGCAGGTGGTCGCCGTCCCCGTGGCCGAGCCGTTCAACGACTACCTGGCCGACGTCGTCGCGCAGCTCAAGGCGCAGGGCATCCGCGCCGAGCTCGACGATGGCACGGACCGGTTCGCCAAGAAGATCCGCACCGCGTCGACGCAGAAGGTGCCGTTCGTGCTCATCGCGGGCGGCGAGGACGTCGAGGCGGGAGCCGTGTCGTTCCGCTACCGCGACGGGCGCCAGGACAACGGCGTCCCGGTGGCGGAGGCCGTCGACCGGATCGTGTCCGCCGTCCGCTCCCGGGTGCAGGTGTAGCGGGCGGTGGACGACGACGACGCACGCGAGCGGTCGGCCAGCTTCCCGGGGGAGCCGGACGGCTTCGAGCGCCTGTGGACCCCGCACCGGATGGTGTACATCCAGGGCGAGGGCAAGCCGGACGACGACGGCGAGGACACATGTCCGTTCTGCGTCGCGCCCGGACGCGACGACGCCGAGGCCCTGATCGTCGCCCGAGGCGCGGCGGCGTACGTGGTGCTGAACCTGTTCCCGTACAACACCGGTCACCTCCTCGTGTGCCCGTACCGGCACGTGTCCGACTACACCGAGCTCACGGACGCCGAGGTGCGGGACGTCGCAGCCCTGACGCAGACTGCGATGCGCGTCACGCGCGACGTGTCCGCACCGGCCGGTTTCAACCTGGGCATGAACCAGGGCCCCGTCGCGGGTGCCGGGATCGCCGCTCACCTGCACCAGCACGTCGTGCCGCGTTGGGCGGGGGACGCGAACTTCCTGCCGATCGTGGCGCGCACCAAGGCGCTGCCGGAGCTGCTCGCCGACACCCGGGCACGTCTCGCCGCGGCCTGGCCGACCTCCGACCCGAAGGACTCCTGATGCTCGACCACCTGCGCAGCGGAGTGGCGAAGGTCCTCGGACCGTTCGCGCGCCTGCTGCTCCGTCTTGGCGTGAGCCCGGACGCCGTGACCGTCGCGGGGACCCTGGGCGTCGTCGTTTCGGCTCTGTGGCTCTTGCCCGCGGGGCACCTGACCGCGGGCGCGCTCGTGGTCGCGCTGTTCGTGTTCTCGGACGCGGTGGACGGCCTGATGGCGCGCGAGTCCGGACGCGTGAGCCGGTGGGGCGCGTTCCTCGACTCGACGCTCGACCGCGTGGCCGACGCGGCGATCTTCAGCGGGCTGCTGCTGTACCTCGCGGGCCGTGACAACGACGCGGGCCTCGTGGTCGCGCTCGCGTGCCTCGCGCTCGGCGCCGTGGTGCCTTACGCGCGGGCTCGTGCCGAGGGGCTCGGGATGACTGCGGCGGTGGGGATCGCCGAGCGCGCCGACCGCATCACGGTCGCCCTCGTCGCCGCGCTGCTCGTGGGGCTGGGCCTGCCCGACGCCGTGCTCGTCTGGGCCCTCGGGGTGCTCGCCGTCGCCGCGGCCGTGACGATCGGCCAGCGCATGGCGACCGTGCACCGCCAGGCGGCCGAGCACTCGGCCGTCGTGGCGCGCGAGACGCCGTGAGGCGGCCCGACGCCGGCGCCCTCTTCCAGCTCGCGTGGGACGTCGGGGGAGTCGTGCCGCCCGCGCTCGTGCGCGGCGCGCTCGTCCTGGGCGCGGACGTCGCCTGGGCGCGGCGCGGCGGCGGCGTGCGCCAGCTCGAGCGCAACCTCGACCGCGTGGCACCGGGCCAGAGCCCTCGGGAGCTGCGCCGGGTGTCGCACCGAGCGATGCGCTCCTACATGCGCTACTACGCCGAGGCGTTCACCCTGCGGCGAGCCAGCCGCGAGCAGCTGGTCGCGCGGGTGCGCTTCGTCGACGACGGCGGCCTGATCGGCGTGCGTGACGCCGGCGGCTCGGCCGTCGCCGCGCTCAGCCACATGGGCAACTGGGACCTCGCCGGCGCGTGGGCCGGTGTGGCGCTCATGCCCGTGCTGTCGGTCGCGGAGCGCCTCAAGCCCGACCGCCTGTTCCGGGAGTTCCTGGAGTTCCGCGAGTCTGTCGGCATGCGGATCCTCGCGCTCGGGGACGACGGCGTCTTCCCCGAGCTGATCCGCACCGCGGAGCGGGGCGGGACTCTCGTGTGCCTGCTGGCCGACCGCGACCTGACCGCGCGCGGGATCGAAGTCGAGCTCGCCGGCCGCACGGCGCGCGTCGCGGCGGGGCCAGCGGCGCTGGCGGTCGCCTCCGGTGCGCCCCTGTTCCCGGTCTCCATCCGCTACGAGCGGCTGCGCGGCGCCCGGCGGCGCGTGGCCAGGACCCCCTGGGGGATCGTCGTGACGATCCACGAGGAGGTCGAGATCGACAGGTCCTTGCCGCGCAAGCAGCAGGTCGCCGTCGCTACCCAGGGCTGGGTCACGACGCTCGGCCGCGCGATCGCCGCGCACCCGTGGGACTGGCACATGCTCCAGAAGGTGTTCGTGGAGGACCTCGACGCCGACCGCTACGCCCAGACGCGCCAGGAGGCCGGTGAATGACTGAGACCGCTCGGTGGCCCGAGCCCGACGGCCGCCCCCTGCGCGTCGGGATCGTCTGCCCCTACTCGTTCGACGCGCCCGGCGGCGTGCAGTTCCACGTGCGCGACCTCGCCGAGGCGCTCATGGCCAAGGGGCACTCGGTCGAGGTCCTCGTGGCCGCCGACGAGGACACGCCGATCGAGCCGTACATGACGTCCGCGGGGGGCGCGATCGCCTTCAAGTACAACGGCTCGGTCGCGCGCATGCGGTTCGGCCCGGTCGCAGCCGCCAAGGTGCGCCGCTGGCTCGTCGCCGGCGAGTTCGACGTGCTGCACCTGCACGAGCCCATCACCCCGTCGCTCAGCATGCTCGCGCTGTGGATCGCGAGCGGGCCGATCGTCGGCACGTTCCACACGTCGATGACCCGCTCGCGCGCGCTCCAGGTCGCCTACCCGTTCGTCCGACCCGCGCTCGAGAAGATCGCTGCGCGCATCGCGGTCTCGGAGGACGCTCGTCGGACGCTGATCGAGCACCTCGGTGGCGACGCCGTCGTCATCCCCAACGGCGTCTACGTCGAGCCGTTCGAGCGCGCCGAGGCCGACCCGCGCTGGGTCGGGACGCCCGAGGCTCCGACGATCGCATTCCTCGGCCGGCTCGACGAGCCGCGCAAGGGCCTGGGGGTCCTGACCTCGGCGATCCCGGCGATCCTCGCGGAGATCCCCGGAGCCCGGTTCCTGGTCGCAGGCAAGGGGGACGACGGGAAGGCAGCGGCGATCGCCGCGCTGGGCGACCAGGCCGCCGCGGTCGAGTTCCTCGGCCCCATCACCGACGACGAGAAGGCCGCGCTGCTGTCGTCCGTCGACGTGTACTGCGCCCCGCAGACCGGGGGCGAGAGCTTCGGGATCGTCCTGGTCGAGGCCATGAGCGCGGGGGCCGCCGTGGTCGCGAGCGACCTGGGCGCCTTCCGCCGCGTGCTCGAGGAAGGGGAGGCGGGCGTGCTGTTCCGCACCGGCGACGGCGCGGACCTGGCGCGCACCATGGTCGCCACGCTGCGGGACGCGCCCCTGCGCGAGCGCGTGCGGGCTGCCGCCTCGGTGGCGGTGCGCCGCTACGACTGGTCGGTCGTGACCGACGAGGTGCTGACCGTGTACGAGATGGCGCTGGCCGCGTCGCACGCGACCGTCCGGGTCGCGGACGACCCCCGCGAGCAGCGACGAGCGCTGCGCGCGCTCCGCCGAGAAGGAGGCACCCGATGACGTGGTCCGAGATCGCCGTGCTCGTCGTCGCTGTCCTGATCGTGGCGCTCGTCGTGGTCTGGCGGGCGGCGACGCGGCTCGACCGGCTGCACCGCAAGGTCGTCGCCAGCCGCATCGCGCTCGACGCCCAGCTGCTGCGCCGGGCCTCCGCCGCGCAGACCCTCGCCCTCAGTGGCGAGCTCGACCCGGCGAGCGCCCTGGCGCTGGCCGACGCCGCGTCGGAAGCCATCGGCGAGGCCGACGAGGCGAGCGGCGGGCGGGAGCTGCTCGTCGCCGTCCCGGACCTCGCGGACTCCGTGCACCACGGACGGGCGCCCGGCCGGGCGATCGGCCAGGCCTTGGGCGACGGCCTGGACGACGAGCGCGCGCAGGCCGAGAGCAACCTCAGCCAGGTGCTGCGTGCGGTGCTCGACGACCCCGAGGACATGGCCGACCTCGTCGAGGACGTGCCCGAGCTCCTCGACGCCGTCGCTGCGTCCTGGTACCGCGTGCAGCTGGCGCGCCGGTTCCACAACGAGGCCGTCGCGCAGGCGCAGCGCATGCGCCGCAAGCCGCTCGTCCGCACGATCCGGTTGGCCGGGCACGCGGCCATGCCGACCATGGTGGACCTGGACGACGCCTGGCCGCGTTCACTAGGCAGACCGACCGACCGGCGTGCCGCGACCTCCGCATAGGATTGCCGCCGCGGCACGAGCGCCGCATCTCCGACGACGTGCGAACGAGGTCCCCGTGACGGTTCAGAACACCACGCCCGCTGCCCAGCCCACCACCGGCACCGCCCAGGTCAAACGCGGCATGGCCGAGATGCTCAAGGGCGGCGTCATTATGGACGTCGTCACCGCGGAGCAGGCCAAGATCGCCGAGGACGCGGGCGCGGTCGCTGTCATGGCGCTCGAGCGCGTCCCGGCGGACATCCGCGCCCAGGGTGGGGTGTCGCGCATGAGCGACCCCGACATGATCGACTCCATCATCGCGGCCGTCTCGATCCCCGTGATGGCCAAGGCGCGCATCGGCCACTTCGTCGAGGCCCAGGTGCTGCAGTCCCTCGGCGTCGACTACATCGACGAGTCCGAGGTCCTCACGCCTGCCGACTACGCCAACCACATCGACAAGTGGAAGTTCACCGCGCCGTTCGTGTGCGGCGCGACCAACCTCGGCGAGGCCCTGCGCCGCATCACCGAGGGTGCCGCGATGATCCGCTCCAAGGGCGAGGCCGGCACCGGCGACGTCTCCAACGCGACCACGCACATGCGCACCATCCGCGCGGAGATACGCCGCCTGACGTCGCTGCCCGAGGACGAGCTGTTCGTCGCCGCCAAGGAGCTGCAGGCGCCGTACGAGCTCGTCAAGGAGGTCGCGGCAACGGGCAAGCTCCCGGTCGTGCTGTTCACCGCCGGCGGCATCGCGACGCCCGCGGACGCCGCCATGATGATGCAGCTCGGCGCCGAGGGAGTGTTCGTCGGCTCCGGCATCTTCAAGTCCGGCAACCCCGAGCAGCGCGCCGCCGCGATCGTCAAGGCGACCACGTTCTACGACGACCCGGACGAGATCGCCAAGGTCTCCCGCGGTCTTGGTGAGGCCATGGTCGGCATCAACGTCGACGACATCCCCGTCCCGCACCGGCTGGCCGAGCGCGGCTGGTGACTCGGGAGCACGACGAGCTCGACGCGGCCGGCTGGCGGCGCGGCGCGGACGGCATGCGCGAGCGCTCCGCCGCGCGCGTCGTCCTGCTCGACGCCGCCGGCCGCGTCCTGCTCGTTCGTGGCCACGACGTCGACCTGCCCGAGCGCTCGTGGTGGTTCACCGTGGGCGGCGGCATCGACCCGGGGGAGACCCCGCGCGGTGCTGCCGTCCGCGAGGTGCATGAGGAGACAGGCATTGCGCTCGACGACGCAGCGCTCGTCGGCCCGGTGGGCCGCCGCTCGGCGGTGTTCGACTTCGCCCGGGAGCACTGCCGCCAGCACGAGGTCTTCTTCGTCGCGCGGCTGGCCGGCGACACGACGCTCGCGCGGGACGGCTGGACCGCCCTGGAGCGCGAGGTCGTCGACGACGTCGCGTGGCTGACGGTCGCCGAGCTGCGGTCCGCCGACGTCGAGGTCTTCCCGAGGGAGCTGCCCGACCTCGTCGAGGCGCTGCAGGACGGCTGGGACGGCGTCGAGCGCGAGATCGGCACATGACGGCGCCCGCCGTCGCGACGAACCCCAGGAGGACCCGACCGTGACCACCACCATCGGCGTGCTCGCGCTGCAGGGCGACGTTCGCGAGCATCGCGACGCGCTCGAGCAGGCGGGCGCCCGCAGCGTGCCCGTGCGGCGACCGGCCGAGCTGGCCGACGTGGACGGCCTCGTGCTGCCCGGCGGCGAGTCGACCACGATCGACAAGCTCCTGCGCGCGTTCGACCTGCGCGACCCGCTGCGGGCGATGATCCGCGACGGGCTCCCCGTGTACGGGTCGTGCGCGGGCATGATCCTGCTCGCCGACCGCGTCCTCGGTGGCGTGCACGACCAGGAGACCCTCGGCGGTCTGGACGTCACGGTCCGGCGCAACGCCTTCGGGCGCCAGGTCGACTCTTTCGACACGGTCGTCGACGTCGTCGGCGTCCCGGGCGCCCCCGTCCCGGCGTCGTTTATCCGGGCTCCGTGGGTCGAGGAGGTCGGCCCGGGGGTCGAGATCCTGGGGCGGGTACGCACGGTGTCGCACGATGGCGCGGGCGACACGGCCGGTAAGATCGTCGCGGTGCGTGCCGGGTCGCTGCTCGCGACCTCGTTCCACCCGGAGATCACGGGCGACGCGCGCGTCCACCAACTTTTCGTGTCGATCGTCGAGGAGAGCTGAGAGATGTCGGGACACTCCAAGTGGGCCACCACCAAGCACAAGAAGGCCGCGATCGACGCCAAGCGCGGCAAGCTCTTCGCCAAGCTCATCAAGAACATCGAGGTCGCTGCCCGCACCGGCGGTGGTGACGTCAACGGCAACCCCACGCTCTTCGACGCCATCCAGAAGGCCAAGAAGACCTCGGTCCCGAACGACAACATCGAGCGCGCGCTCAAGCGGGGCTCCGGCCAGGAGGCCGGCGGCGCCGACTACCAGACGATCATGTACGAGGGCTACGCCCCGGGCGGCATCGCCGTGCTCGTCGAGTGCCTCACGGACAACAAGAACCGCGCCGCCGCGGAGGTCCGCACCGCCTTCAGCCGCAACGGTGGCCAGATGGCCGACCCCGGATCCGTCTCCTACCTCTTCTCGCGCAAGGGCGTCGTGATCGTGCCCAAGGCCGGCACGGACGAGGACGCGGTCATGGAGGCCGTGCTCGAGGCCGGCGGCGAGGAGGTCAACGACATCGGAGACGCGTTCGAGGTGCTCTCCGAGGCTACGGACCTGGTCGCCGTGCGGACCTCGCTGCAGGAGGCGGGCATCGAGTACGACTCGGCCGACGCCGTGTTCTACCCGTCGATGCAGGTCGAGGTCGACGCGGAGCGCGCCCGCGCCGTGCTGCGTCTGATCGACGCCCTCGAGGACTCCGACGACGTCCAGAACGTCTTCTCGAACTTCGACGCCTCCGACGAGGTCATGGCCGAGCTCGAGGACGACTAGTTCCCGTGCGCGTCCTCGGCGTCGATCCCGGGCTCACCCGCTGCGGCGTCGGCGTCGTCGACTCGCAGCCGGGCCGGCGCGCCTCGCTCGTCGAGGTGGGTGTGCTGCTGTCGCCGGCCGGGGCCAGCGTCGACCTCCGGCTGCTGCAGATCGCGCAGGGCCTGGACGAGTGGTTGGACCGGGTGGTGCCCGATGTCGTCGCCGTCGAGCGCGTGTTCGCCCAGCACAACGTGTCCACCGTGATGGGCACCGCGCAGGTCGCGGGGCTCGCCATGCTGGCCGCAGCCCGCCGGTCGATCCCCGTCGCGATGCACACCCCGAGCGAGGTCAAGGCAGCCGTGACGGGCAGCGGTACCGCGGGCAAGGCTCAGGTGCAGCAGATGGTGACGCGGATCCTCGGCCTGACCGAGATCCCGCGCCCTGCCGACGCCGCGGACGCGCTCGCGCTGGCGATCTGCCACCTGTGGCGGCCCGCGGGAGCGCTCCAGGGGGGCGAGCGGCACGAGATGACGTCGGCGCAGCGCGCCTGGGCGGCGGCCGAGCAGGCGGCGCGTCGGACGCCGCCGCGTCGGTAGCCCTTGCTACGGTGACGTTCGTACACGTGTTCGTATCCGGCGTCCCACGGGCCGCGCGGCGTAGGAGGTCTGGTTCAGCGTGATCGCATCCGTGCAGGGGACGGTCCTGTCCCGCGGGCTCGACTCGGTCGTCGTCGAGGTCGGGGGCCTGGGGCTCCGCGTCCAGGCGGCGCCCGCGACGCTCGCACCGTTGCGCGTGGGGGAGCGGGCCGCCCTCGCCACGTCCTTCGTCGTGCGCGAGGACTCCTTCACGCTCTACGGGTTCGCCGACGACGACGAGCGTGAGGTCTTCGAGAAGGTGCAGACCGTCAGCGGCGTGGGCCCGCGCCTGGCGCTCGCGATGCTCGCCGTGCTGAGCCCCGACGCTCTGCGCGTCGCCGTCGCCGCCGAGGACCTCGCGACCCTCCAGCGCGTGCCCGGCATCGGGAAGAAAGGCGCCCAGCGCATCGCGCTCGAGCTGGCGGACAAGCTGGGCCCGCCGACCGGAGGCGCACCCGCGTCGGCGCCGGCGCCCGTGCGCAGCGGCCCGTCCGAGCAGGTCGTCGAGGCCCTCGTGGGCCTGGGCTGGAACGCCCGCGCCGCGCAGGAGGCCGTTGACCAGATCGTCGGTGACCGCGAGGAGGCGAGCGTGCCCGTGAGCGACCTGCTGCGCGACGCGCTCCGCACGCTCGGTGGCCAGCGTGGCTGAGGCGACCGAGCGGGTCGTCGCGCCGGGCGCCGACGATCTCGAGCGTGCGGCCGAGGCCGCACTGCGCCCCCGCCGGCTCGACGAGTTCGTCGGGCAGCGCGTGGTGCGCGACCAGCTCTCCCTGGTGCTCGACGCCGCCGTCGGGCGCGGGGCCACCCCCGACCACGTCCTGCTGTCGGGACCGCCGGGACTGGGCAAGACGACCCTCGCGATGATCATCGCCGCGGAGCTCGCCACGTCCCTGCGGGTGACGTCCGGACCCGCGATCCAGCACGCGGGGGACCTGGCTGCGGTGCTGTCCTCGCTCGAGGAGGGCGAGGTGCTGTTCATCGACGAGATCCACCGCCTCGCCCGCCCGGCCGAGGAGCTGCTCTACGTCGCGATGGAGGACTTCCGCGTCGACGTCGTCGTCGGCAAGGGCGCCGGCGCGAGCGCCATCCCGCTCAGCCTGCCGCCGTTCACCGTCGTCGGCGCGACGACGCGTGCGGGTCTGCTGCCTGCGCCGCTGCGCGACAGATTCGGGTTCACTGGTCACCTGGACTTCTACTCCGACGACGAGCTCGAGCGGGTGCTCGTGAGATCGGCCGGGCTGCTCGGCGTCGAGCTCGGGGCGGACGCCGCGAGCGAGATCGCCTCGCGTTCGCGCGGTACGCCACGCATCGCCAACCGGCTGCTGCGCCGGGTCCGCGACTGGGCCCAGGTGCGGGGCGACGGCCGGCTGGACATCGCGGCCGCGCGTGCCGCGCTCGAGGTCTACGAGGTCGACGCCCTGGGCCTGGACCGCCTCGACCGCGCGGTGCTGCGGGCCCTCTGCACGCGCTTCGGCGGGGGACCCGTCGGCCTGACGACCCTCGCCGTGACGGTGGGTGAGGAGCCCGAGACGGTGGAGACCGTGGCCGAGCCCTTCCTTGTCCGGGAGGGCCTCATGGGACGCACGCCGCGCGGGCGCGTGGCCACCCCGGCTGCGTGGGCGCACCTGGGCCTGACCCCGCCGCCCCTGCCCGGCCAGCTCGACCTCTGAGGGCACGGGTGGCTGTCCCTCGAGTCGTGCGACGCCGCGTCGGCGAGGCGTTGGGACTTGGGGCGGCGGGGGCCTAGACTCCCCGAGGCGCACGTGTGCGGGTCTTCGGCCTGCGCGCGCACGCTGGCACCAGCCCCGACGACAGGAATTCCATGCCCGAGGACTACACCCTGATCCTCATCCTTCTCGCGCTCGGCGTGATGATGTGGTGGTCGGGCCGGCGCGCGCGTGCGCGGCAGAAGGAGGCGGCGCGGTTCCGCGACCTCCTGGCTCCCGGTCAGGAGGTCATGACCGGTTCCGGCTTCTTCGGCACCGTCACCGCGGTCGACGGCGACCGCATCACCCTGACGTCCGAGGGCAGCCGCTCGGTGTGGCTCCGCCAGGCGATCGCCAAGGTGGTCGAACCCGAGACCGAGGCGAGCGACGGGGCCGAGCTCGAGCACGCGGACGACGCCGCGTCCGACCCCACGCCCGACGACCGGGACCAGCCGCACTCCTGACACCCCGGGACCGCGGTCGCGGTCCTGCGAAGAGAAGAGATCTAGGTGACTACCAGCAAGAAGCATCCGCGCCCGTTGCGGACTCTGATCACCCTCGCGCTGCTGATCGTGCTCGGTGCCGGGTCGTTGGTCGCCGGCACCCGGTGGTCGGACGCGGAGCTGTCTCCCAAGCTCGCGCTCGACCTCGAGGGCGGCACCCAGGTGATCCTCACGCCCGTGACCACGGATGGCTCTGAGGTCACCGAGCAGGACATCGCCGAGGCGATCCGGGTGATCCGCCAGCGCGTCGACGCCTCGGGCGTCGCCGAGGCCGAGATCACGAGCCAGGGCGGGAGCAACATCGTGGTCGCTCTGCCCGGCTCGCCGGACCAGGAGACGCTCGACCTCGTCAGCACCTCGGCGCAGATGAACTTCCGCCCGGTGCTCGAGTACGCCGACACGCTCTCCAGCCTCACCGAGGAGCAGCTGGCAGAGCTCGGCGTCGACCCCGAGGCGACGACCGAGGACGAGGTCGTCGTCGACGACAGCGAGGTCGTCGTCGAGGACGAGGCAACCGACGGCGCGACCGACGAGGCGAGCGAGCCCGCGACGGACGAGGCGACCGACGAGTCCACGGGTGGGACCGGCGGGTCCTCCGGCACCCCGCTCGTGACCGAGGACGGCGGCTCCACCGAGGAGCCCGCCACCGAGGAGCCCGCCACCGAGGAGCCCGCCACTGAGGAGGCGCCGGCCATCGACCCCGACAACCCGAGCGACCGTGCCCGCATCACCGACGAGGTCCGCGCTGAGTTCGACGCGCTGAACTGCCTCGACCCAGCCAGCCTGACCGGCGGGCAGAACGGCGACCCCGACGGCGTCCTGGTCACCTGCTCGGGCGACGGCACGGCCAAGTACATCCTGGGTCCGGTGGAGATCGCGGGTACGCAGATCGACACCGCGTCCTCCGGCCTGCGCCAGCTCGCCAACGGCGGCACCACGAACGAGTGGGTCGTGAACATCGAGTTCGCCGGGGACGGCGTCCAGGCGTTCACCGACGCGACCACGCGGCTCGCGGGCTACTACACCTCGAGCCTCCTGGGCGAGGACGTCCCGCCGAACATGTTCGCGATGGTGCTCGACGGCCTCGTGATCTCGTCGCCGACCGTGGAGACCGTGATCCCCGACGGCCGCGCGGAGATCAGCGGGGCCTTCGACCGCGAGAGCTCCGCGACGCTCGCCAACCAGCTCAACTTCGGCGCGCTCCCGCTCGACTTCGTCGTGCAGAGCCAGTCGGAGATCTCCGCGACCCTCGGCTCGGAGCAGCTGCAGAAGGGCCTGATCGCCGGCCTCATCGGACTGATCCTGGTCGTCATCTACTCGCTCGTGCAGTACCGCGCGCTCGGGCTCGTGACGGTCGCGTCGCTGGTCCTGGCCACCGTGATCACCTATCTCGTGATCGCGCTGCTGTCCTGGGTCCAGGGCTACCGCCTGTCGCTCCCGGGCGTCGCCGGCCTGATCGTCGCGATCGGCATCACGGCGGACTCGTTCATCGTGTACTTCGAGCGCATCCGCGACGAGCTCCGGGACGGTCGGACGCTCCAGCAGGCGGTCGATCGCGGCTGGTCGCGCGCCCGGCGCACCATCCTCGCGTCGGACACGGTCAGCTTCCTCGCTGCGGTCGTCCTGTACTTCCTCGCCGTCGGCGGGGTGCGCGGGTTCGCCTTCACCCTCGGTCTGACCACCCTGGTCGACCTGCTGGTCGTCGTCATGTTCACCCACCCGCTGGTGGCGCTGCTGGCGAAGACGAAGTTCTTCGCCTCGGGTCACCGGCTGTCCGGGCTGGACCCGCGCGCGCTCGGCGGGGCGGCCCCCCGCTACGTGGGTCGCGGCAAGGTCGTGCCCGCAGGGGCGGACGGGACGCGCATGACGATCGCTGAGCGCCGCGCCGCCGAGCGCAGGGCGGCGGAGGCCACGAGCACCACGACGGCCGCGGCCGTCACGACGTCGGCGGACGACGCCACCGAGAACGGGGAGAAGCGCTGATGGCACTCGACCTTGCCCGCTGGGGCAACGAGCTCTACACGGGGCGCAAGTCCTACGACATCGTCGGCAAGCGTCGCCGGTTCTACGCCGCGTCGGCGATCCTCGTCGTCGTCTGCCTGCTGCTCCTGCTCGTGCGGGGCTTCAACCTGGGCATCGAGTTCCGGGGAGGCTCCGAGTTCGTCGTGACGAACGCGGCCTCGACGTCGCAGGATCTGGCCACCGAGGCGGTCGCCGAGGCCGGCGTCACGGAGCCGCCCAAGGTCACGACCGTGGGTACCGACGGTATCCGCGTGCAGACGGCGCAGCTGGAGAAGGCCGAGGAGACGGCCGTGCGCGAGGCGCTCGCCGAGGCGTACGACGTCACGCCCGAGGACGTGTCAGCGTCCTTCGTGGGGCCGTCGTGGGGCAAGGATGTCTCGAGCAAGGCGCTGCAGGGTCTGGTCGTCTTCCTGCTGCTCGTCAGCGTCGTCATGACGATCTACTTCCGCAACTGGCGGATGGCCGTGGCTGCGCTGGTCGCGCTCTTCCACGACCTCATCATCACCGTCGGCGTCTATGCCGCAGTCGGCTGGGAGGTCACGCCGGCGACGGTCATCGGTTTCCTGACGATCCTCGGCTACTCGCTCTACGACACCATGGTCGTCTTCGACAAGGTGCGCGAGAACACCGAGGACGTGCTCGAGCAGCGCATCGACACCTACGCGGAGCGCGCCAACCTGGCGGTCAACCAGACGCTCGTGCGCTCGATCAACACCTCCGTGGTAGCGCTGCTGCCCGTGGCGTCGATCCTGTTCATCGGCGCCTTCGTCCTCGGCGCCGGCACGCTGCGCGACATCGCCCTCGCCCTGTTCGTCGGGATGGCGGCCGGGACATTCTCGTCGGTCTTCCTCGCGACCCCCATCGAGGTCGAGCTGCGGGAGCGTGAGACCGCGATCGCTGCGCACACGAAGAAGGTCCTCGACTCTCGGGTGACGGTCGCCGAGGACGGCACGACCGTCGTCGCCCCGCACGTCGCCGGCGCGCCCAGGCCCGGCCACCACCTGGGCAACCAGGCGCAGCCGCGCAAGAAGAAGCGCAAGTGAGCGGGTACGACGCCGACCGCGCCCTCGTCCGATCGCTCGTCCGGGAGGTCGCGGACTTTCCCGCACCCGGCGTGATGTTCCGTGACGTGGCCGGCGTCCTGGCGGACACCGGCGGCTTCGCGGCCGCGGTGCGCTGCCTGGCGGAGGTCTCGGCAGCGTTCGAGCCGTTCGACCACGTGGCCGGCATGGAGGCACGCGGGTTCATGTTCGCCGCGCCCCTGGCCGTCCACCTCGGCACGGGATTCCTGCCGGTCCGCAAGGCCGGCAAGCTGCCGCCGCCGGTCCACCACGCCAGCTACCAGCTCGAGTACGGCACGGCCGCCCTCGAGATCCGTGACGGAGTCGTCGAGCCGGGCGCCCGCGTGCTGGTGCTCGACGACATCCTCGCCACCGGGGGGACGGCCAGCGCTGGCGTCGACCTCCTGCAGCGCGCGGGCGCGGAGGTCGTCGGTCTGGTGTTCCTGATGGAGCTGCCCGAGCTCGACGGTCGCGCGCGGCTGGGCGATCACCGCGTGGAGTCCGTGCTCGACTGACCAGCGTTGCGCCCTGGGCGGAGCGCGGGCCCGGGCACGCGGCCGCGGCCGTAGGATGAGACGTTCGGTTCGAGCACGGGCAGGAGGCCGGCATGGCAGACGAAGCACGCGAGAGCGCCGCGCCCGCGCGCGGCGCCCAGCCGCCCGTCGCCGCTCCGGTGACCACGCCGGCACCGGTGCCGACCCCGAACCCGACGACGCTGCGCCGGTTCGTGCGTTTCGGCGCGCGCCCGCAGTCCTCGCCCGCGCTCGAGCCCGTGCTCCGGGCGCTGCGTCAAAACCATCCCAAGGCCGACCTGTCGCTCGTCGAGCGCGCCTACGTCACGGCCGAGCGCGCGCACCGTGGTCAGAAGCGACGCAGCGGCGACCCGTACATCACGCACCCTGTCGCCGTCACCACGATCCTCGCGGAGATGGGCATGACGCCCCCGACGCTCGCCGCAGCCCTGCTGCACGACACGGTCGAGGACACCGACTACTCGCTCGAGCAGCTGCGGACCGAGTACGGCGAGGAGATCGCCATGCTCGTCGACGGCGTCACCAAGCTCGACAAGGTGAAGTTCGGCGACGCAGCCCAGGCGGAGACCGTGCGCAAGATGGTCGTCGCGATGTCGCGGGACATCCGCGTGCTCGTCATCAAGCTCGCGGACCGGCTGCACAACGCACGTACCTGGAAGTTCGTGCCGGCCGCCTCGGCGGCGCGCAAGGCGCGCGAGACCCTCGAGATCTACGCGCCGCTCGCGCACCGCCTGGGCATGAACACCATCAAGTGGGAGCTCGAGGACCTCTCGTTCCAGACCCTGTACCCGAAGGTCTACGACGAGATCGTGCACCTGGTCGCCGAGCGCGCACCGGCCCGCGAGGAGTACCTCACCGTGGTGCGCGAGCAGATCGTCGCCGACCTGCGTGCGGCCAAGATCAAGGCGACCGTCACCGGCCGCCCCAAGCACTACTACTCGGTGTACCAGAAGATGATCGTGCGCGGTCACGACTTCGCGGACATCTACGACCTCGTCGGCACCCGGGTCCTGGTGGACTCGGTCCGGGACTGCTACGCGGTCCTCGGCTCCTTGCACGCGCGGTGGAACCCGGTCCCCGGCCGGTTCAAGGACTACATCGCGATGCCCAAGTTCAACATGTACCAGTCCCTGCACACGACCGTGATCGGCCCCGGCGGGAAGCCGGTGGAGATCCAGATCCGCACGCACGAGATGCACCGTCGTGCCGAGTACGGCGTGGCGGCGCACTGGAAGTACAAGGAAGCCGCCAAGGGCACGACGGCGCCGGGCCCGGACAAGAGCTCGAGCGACATGCAGTGGCTGCGCCAGCTCGTGGACTGGCAGCGGGAGACCGCCGACCCTGCCGAGTTCCTCGACTCGCTGCGCTTCGAGATGGCCGGCGCTGAGGTCTACGTGTTCACCCCCAAGGGCGAGGTCATGGCGCTGCCCGCCGGTGCCACGCCTGTCGACTTCGCCTACGCCGTGCACACCGAGGTGGGTCACCGCACCATGGGCGCCCGCGTTAACGGGCGCCTCGTGTCGCTCGACTCGCCCCTCGACAACGGTGACGTGGTCGACGTGCTGACCTCGAAGTCGGAGAACGCCGGCCCGAGCCGTGACTGGCTCGCGTTCGTGAAGAGCCCTCGTGCGCGCAACAAGATCAAGCAGTGGTTCTCCAAGGAGCGCCGCGAGGAGGCGATCGAGCAGGGCAAGGACGCGATCGCCAAGGCCATGCGCAAGCAGAACCTGCCGATCCAGCGCCTGCTGTCGCACGAGTCGCTCGTCGCGCTCGCCAGCGAGATGCGTTACCCCGACGTCTCCGCGCTCTACGCGGCCGTCGGGGAGGGGCAGGCGTCCGCGGCATCGGTCGTCCAGAAGCTCGTGCAGGGCATGGGCGGCGAGGAGGGCGCCCAGGAGGACATGGCCGAGGTCGCCCGCCCCGGGACGTCGCGCCGCGGCCGCGCCGGAGACCCGGGCATCGTCGTCAAGGGTGTCGAGGACGTCTGGGTCAAGCTCGCGAAGTGCTGCACGCCAGTCCCCGGCGACGAGGTCATCGGCTTCGTCACCCGCGGGCAGGGCGTGTCGGTGCACCGGGCGGACTGCGGCAACGTCGACGGGCTGCGCTCCCAGCCCGAGCGGTTCGTCGACGTCACTTGGACGAGCGGCAGCTCGACCCTCTTCCTCGTGCAGATCCAGGTCGAGGCCCTCGACCGCGCGCGCCTGCTCTCCGACGTGACCCGGGTGCTGTCCGACCACCACGTCAACATCCTCTCGGCCACCGTGTCGACGACGAACGACCGCGTCGCGATCTCACGCTTCGTGTTCGAGATGGCCGACCCCGCCCACCTGGCCAGCGTGCTCAAGGCGGTGCGGAAGGTCGACGGCGTGTTCGACGTCTACCGGCTGACGGGCTCGCGGGCTCAGGAGGCCCCGGCGCTGCAGGACTGAGCAGCCGCGAGCCGGACCAGGTCACGCGCGCGGCCGCTGCGCGGTTCGACGGCGAGGCGGGCGACCACGTCGTCGGGCGTGACGAGGGGCAGGATCCGTGCCAGCGCGGCGCGCGCGTCGGCGGGACGTAGCCAGAGCGCCAGGTCCGCCGCGGTGCGTGCGGGAGTCGTGAGCGCCAGGCCGCTGCGCACCTCGACGTCCTCGGGGCGCAGTCGCAGCTCGTGCCACGTGAGACCGGGACGAGGCAGCGGCGGGCGCCCCTGCGCGGCACGGCAGACGTGGATCGTGGCGGCCAGGTGGCCGCCCACGTGCACCCACAGCGCCGTCTCGAGCACGACCACGGCGCCCGAGGGGATCGGCGCGCCACCGGCGAGCAGCGCGCCCGCGCCGGCGCGGTGCAGCGCGCACGCCCGGCCGGTCGCGTCGTCGGCCGCGGTGGCGCGCAGAGCGACGGGTGCGTCGCCGAGGCCGGATGTCCAGACCGGGCGCAGCGCGCCCTCACGCACGAGCGCCGCGTAGGCCGCGGAGCCACCCACGTGGGCGGGCACGACGACGTCGGTCGGGGCCGCAGGGGCACGGAACAGGTCGAGGAGCACCCGACCACCTTGGGCCCCGGGCGGGCCGTGTGCCAGCAGGGGTCGGCGCCCTGTGGACGCCGACCCTGTCGTTCAGGAGTCCTGGGCGGCCCGCTGGATCTGCTCGAGCCACGTCCGCTTCGCGGCGATGGTCTCGGTCAGCTCCTTGACCTTCCGCTTGTCCCCGGCGGCCTCGGCCGACGCGAGGTCGGCCTCAGCCGACGCGATCGCCGTCTGCAGCTGCGCCGCTGCACCCTCGGCGCGCGCCCGCGTCTCCGGGTTGGAGCGCTGCCAGGCCGCGTCCTCCGCCTCACGCACGGCGGTCTCGACGGCGCGCATGCGCGCCTCCACGCGCTGCACGTCGCCGCGCGGCACCTTGCCCGCCTGCTCCCAGCGGTCCTGCAGGTCCCGCAGCGCGGTCTTCGCCCTGCCGAGGTCCTTCACGGGCACGAGCTTCTCCGCCTCCGCGAGGATCTGCTCCTTCACGACGAGGTTGGCGCCGTACTCGGCGTCCGTGGCGGCGTTCGCCGCCTCGCGGGCCGCGAAGAACGCGTCCTGCGCGCCGCGGAACCGGGCCCAGAGGGCGTCGTCGTCCTTCCGGTTGGCGCGGCCTGCGGCCTTCCACCGCGTCATCAGGTCGCGGTAGGCGCCCGCCGTGTGACCCCAGTCGGTGCTGCTCGCAAGCTTCTCGGCCTCGTCGACGAGGGCGGCCTTGACGTTCTTGGCCTGCGCGTTGTTCTGCTCGAGCTCGGCGAAGTAGTGGCGCCGCTCGCGGTCGAACGCGGTGCGCGCGTGGCTGAACCGCTTCCACAGCGACTCTTCCGTGGGCCGGTCGATGCGCGGGCCGTTGCGCTGCGCGTCCTTCCACGTGTCGAGGAGGGTGCGGAGCTCGTCGCCCGCGGGACGCCACTGCATGCGCGCGGGGTCGGTCCCTGCTATGGCCTCGGCGCGCTCCACGATCGCCGTGCGCTCGGCGACCGCCTTCTCCTTGCCTGCGGCGCGCTCGGCCTCGAGCTCGCCGCGGCGGGCCGCCGCGCGCTCGGCGAGCGCCGTGACCTTGGTCCGGAGGAAGTCGAGGTCGCCCACGGCAGCCGGCTCGGCGAGGTCCTGACGCAGGGTCGCGAGGGTCTGGTCGATCTCCTTGATCCCCAGCTCCGCGCTGTCGAGGCGCGCCTCGAACAGCCCGACCTTGGCGCGCAGGTCGAGGTAGCGCCGGACGTACAGCGCCATCGCCTCGTCGGCGGGGACGCCGGGGAACTGCCCGACGGCGCGCTCACCGTCACCCTCGCGCACGTACACGGTGCCGTCGTCGTCGACGCGTCCGAACTCGCGCGCCGCCGCGATCGCCGCAGCCTCGTCGGGGACGGGCACCACGGGCGCGGGCGCAGGGCTGGCGCTGGCGGCCGGCCGTGGCGCGGGGCGCGCGGCGACGGCCTTCGGTGTCGGGACCGGTCGGGGCGTCGGGTGAGGAGCGGCCGCCTCCGGCTCGCTCGGGGTGGGTGCGCCTTCGGTGTTCTCGCTCATCGAGCTTCACTCCTCGGTTGGTGACGGCCCGGGGGACGTTCGGGTCGTCATCGACTGCCCCGCGGGGCGGGGCGTGACAGGTCCACAGGTTCGGACGCTCCCTAGTCTAGGGACGCGACGTCAGATCCGGGGCTGCCCGACCGGCGAGTCTCGTCGGCGGACCGCCCGGGATAGCCTGCGAGCATGCACGTCGAGACCCTGCTCGCCCCGGTGTTCGGGGCCAACTGCTACCTGCTGTCGGCCGACGGCTCAGGCCCGTGCGTGATCGTGGACGCCGGGGGAGGGGTGGCCGACGACGTGCATGCGACGGTGGTCCGCCGGGGGCTGGCGCCGGTCGCGGTGCTGGCGACCCACGGCCACCTGGACCACACGTGGTCCGCGGCCGAGCTCGGTACGCGCTACGGCGTGCCCCTGTGGATCCACGCGGACGACGCCTACCGTCTGGCCGACCCGTTCGGCTCGCTCGACGGTTCGACCGGGGGAGCCTCCGGCCCGCTCGCGCAGGCGCTGGCCGCGGCGGGCTTCGGTCCGGACCAGCACGTGGTCCCGACGGACGTGTCGACGTTCACCGCGGGACAGGCCCTCACGCTCGGCGGGCTGACCGTCCGCGCGGTGCACGCGCCCGGGCACACGCAAGGCGCGACGCTGTTCGTCGTCGACGAGGCGGTGGCGCCGGACAGCGTCCTGCCGGGGCCGCAGGGCCCGCTCCCGCTCGCGGCACGTCCGGGGGTCGCGGAGGGCACGGTCGCGGTAGCGCTGACGGGCGACGTCCTGTTCGCCGGGACGATCGGACGCACGGACCTGCCCGGTGGTGACATGCCGCAGATGACGCGGACGCTGACCGACGTGGTGTCGACGCTCGACCCGCGCACCCTTGTCCTGCCCGGTCACGGCCCGGCCACCCGGCTCGACGTGGAGCTGCGCACCAACCCGTACCTGGCGCGCCGCTAGGATCGGGGACCATGGCCCGCCCCACCCCCCTGTCCGGATTCCCCGAGTGGCGACCCGACGGTCGCATCGTCGAGCAGCACATCCTCGACACCCTTCGCCGCACCTTCGAGCTCCACGGCTTCGCGGGGATCGAGACGCGCGCCGTCGAGCCCCTCGACCAGCTGCTGCGCAAGGGGGAGACCTCGAAGGAGGTCTACGTCCTGCGCCGGCTCCAGGAGGGGGCGGACGACGGCGGCGCGGACGCGCGGGGCGACCAGCTCGGCCTGCACTTCGACCTCACGGTGCCGTTCGCGCGCTACGTGCTGGAGAACGCAGGTCACCTCGCGTTCCCGTTCCGCCGGTACCAGATCCAGAAGGTGTGGCGGGGCGAGCGCCCCCAGGACGGCCGCTTCCGCGAGTTCGTCCAGGCGGACATCGACGTCGTCGGCGCGGGGGAGCTCCCGTACCACTACGAGGTCGAGCTCCCGCTGGTCATGGCCGAGGCGCTCGGTGAGCTCCAGGCCATCGGGGTGCCGCCCGTGCGGATCCTGGTGAACAACCGCAAGGTCGCGGAGGGCTTCTACCGTGGTCTCGGGCTGAGCGACGTGGACGCCGTGCTCCGGTCGATCGACAAGCTCGACAAGGTGGGCCCCGACGTCGTCGTGCAGCTCCTCGAGGCCGAGGCCGGGGCCACGCGCACGCAGGCGATGGCGTGCCTCGAGCTCGCTGCGGTGAGCGGCCCGGACACCTCGGTGATCCAGCGGGTGCGCGACCTGGCCTCCGCGTACCAGGTGACCAGCGAGCTGCTCGAGGTGGGCCTCGTCGAGCTCGAGGCGCTGATCACCGCCGCGGCCGTGCGCGCGCCGGGCGTGGTCGTCGCCGACCTCAAGATCGCCCGGGGCCTGGACTACTACACGGGTTCGGTCTACGAGACCGTGCTCGTCGGGCACGAGCAGCTCGGCTCCATCTGCTCCGGTGGGCGCTACGACACGCTCGCCTCCGACGGCACGACGACGTACCCCGGCGTGGGTCTGTCGATCGGCGTGTCCCGCCTCGTCTCGCGCCTGCTCAACGCGGACCTCGTGCGCGCCTCCCGCTCCGTCCCGACCGCCGTCGTCGTCGCCGTCACCACCGAGGAGGGGCGCGCCGAGTCCGACGCGATCGCCGCCGCGCTCCGCGCCCGGGGCATCCCCGCGGAGGTGGCGCCCGCGGCCGCGAAGTTCGGCAAGCAGATCAAGTTCGCCGACCGCCGTGGCGTGCCGTTCGTCTGGTTCCCCGCGACGACCGAGTCCACCCGCGCGGACGGCACCGTCGTGCCGGCCCAACCCGACCAGGTCAAGGACATCCGCTCGGGCGACCAGGTGGCGGCCGACCGCGCCTCCTGGATGCCTCCGGCCGCCGACCTCTGGCCGACCGTGAGTGCCGTCAACCCGTGAGATTACGACCCGTAGGAGCACACATGAACCCGCGCACCCTTGTCGCTACCGGCGCGATCCTCGCAGCCCTGACTGGGTGCTCGGGGGGCACGACAGACGCACCGGCCGCGCCCGGTGGGACGGCCGAGACCACGGCAGGCGTTCCATCGACCACGGGCGCCCCTGTGGACTCAGACACTGGTGCCGACGCGTGCCCGGACCAGAAGATCGAGGACACGGCTGAGATCGAGCGATTCGTCACCATCGGAGAGGTCACCGCAGGAGACGACGAGGGTGCCGACTTCTACGGCAAGGAGTGGCGCCACTACGTGCCGGTGACGATGACGAATCCGCTCGACGTGACGTGCGCGATCGGTGTGCTCCTCGTCGCCGACGGGAGCGACGGAAGCCAGGTGACCGACGGCGGCACCTTCGTCCTTGCTCCCGGAGCCAGCACAGACGTGCAGCTGCTCGACTTGGAGAACAGTTTCGAGTTCACCGCAGACACACAGGACGCGCCCGCCACGGAAGAGATCACGGTGTCCGCTCCTTATGTCAGGTCTGCGCCGGTCTACGACTACTACGACGCAGACTTCACTTTCGGTGAGATCACTGGTGAGCCCGGTGCGGAGTTGCTTCCCGTGACCATCACGAAGAAGGCAGTCAAGCCCGGCGTGCCTGAGGCGGTCGGGGCCATCCGGTTCGATGACTTCGACATCCAGGGGATCGACGCCGACGGCACGGTCGTGGCGACGTTCCAGGCGATCAAGTCCGTGGCGATCGAGGTCGGCGAGACCACGACCTTCGAGCTGCCGGCTACGACCGCCGCGGCGCGCAACACCGACTTCCGCGCCTACCACCCCGCCAGCGTGCTCGACGACATCGTCGAGTACCGAGCGGTGCGGTACCAGCCGAAGGTCATGGAGGAATAGCCGTCACCCCGTGAGGTAGCCGGGACCGCGCAGCCAGCCGCCGAGGGCACCGGCGACCACGACGACGGCGCCGACCAGCACCACGACCACGACGAGCCAGCGGTCGCCCGCCGTCAGCGGAGGCGGCGCTGCGGCGGCCCCGGGGCCGGTTCCCAGACCGCGCGTCTCCAGCGAGATCGCCATCCGTTCGCTCCGGCGCAGGCTGGTGACCAGGAGCGTGAACGCCGCGCGCCCCAGGGCACGGGGACCGCGTCCACCGCGCGGCAGGCGCGAGGCCTGGGCGGTGCGGATCGAGTGCCACACGGCCGGCAGGCCGGCGAGGACACGGCTCGCGGTGAGCAGCGCATAGGCGGCCTCGGCGGGGAGCCGCGCACGGTCGCGGAGGCTGAGGATGGTCGCGGCGGGCTCGCTGGTGCGCGTCACGGCGAGCGCGATCGTCGCGATCAGCAGGGCGCGCGCCGCGAGGGCGACCCCGACCGCGAGCCCGTGGCGGCTGATGTCCAGTCCGGCGAGGGTCAGCGACGGGCCCGGACGCGTGAGCACGTTGACCACCACGATCCCGACCACGAAGGGCGCGAAGGCGGCGTGCGCCCGCACGACGACGCGCGCGGGCACAGCGAGCAGGGTGGCCGCCAGTGCCAGCAGGTACAACGACGACGTCGTCACCGGGTCGGTCAGCGGCAGCACCGCGGTCGACACGGCGAGCGCAAGCCCGAGCTTGACCGCAGGGTCGCGCTCCCGCAGCCACGGCTCGAGGGGCGGCGCCGCGCGGCTCACGAGCGGGCCGCCGTGTTCGCTCGGTCCCGCGCCGGGGTCCCGTCGGCGCGCAGCCCGGCACTGCGGCGAGCGTGCAGCAGCGCCGGGACGGTCAGGCCGAAGGGGCCGAGCACGGTGTCGTGCAGGACGTCGTCGGGCGCGCCACGCGCGACGAGGCGGCCCTCGTGCAGGACGACGACGTCGTCGGCGTTCTCAGCCACCAGCGTGAGGTCGTGCGACGTGAGGATCGCCGCTCCGCCGGCAGCGGCATGGCGGTCGATCGCCGCGAGCACGTCGCGGGCGTGGCGCCGGTCCAGCCCGCTCGTGGGCTCGTCGAGCGCGATCACGTCCCGGCCGGAGGCGACCGCACCGGCGAGCGCGAGGCGCCGCTGCTCGCCGCCCGACAGGCGGAAGGGGTCCCGGTCCGCGTGGTCGGTGAGATCGAACGTGGCGAGGACCTCGGCGACGTCTCGGGTCGCGCCGAGCGCCGCGTCCGCGCCCGCGGTGCGACCCAGGAACTGGTGCTCGGGGTCCTGGGCCACGTACGCGACGCGCCCGCCGCGCACGGTGCCCTTCGTGGGGACCACGGCGCTGACCGCGCGCAGCAGGGTCGACTTGCCCGCGCCGTTGACGCCGATCACGGCGGTGACGGTGCCCGCCCGGAGGGTGAGGTCGACGTCGCGCACGAGGTCGACCCCGTCGGGGGAGCGGACTCCCATGCCCGCGGCCACCAGCAGCGCAGCTCCTGGGGCGAGCCGCCGTTCCCGCCGGTAGGTGTGCGGGAGCGCGAGGGCCGCAGCGTGCCCGTGCACCGCGGCGCGGACGCTCATCGGCAGCCAGCAGCCCTGTGCCTCGAGCACCGCGTGCGTGTCCGCCAGCACGTGCCTGGTCGGCCCGCACGCCACCACGCGCCCCTGCGCGTCCAGCACCGTCACCGCGTCCGGCAGCGGCGCACCGAGGTCCAGCCGGTGCTCGGCCAGGACCACGGCCGCGCGCCCGCGCCGGGCCACGAGACCGGCCACGCCGCGGGCAGCGGCGGGGTCGAGCATCGCCGTCGGCTCGTCGACGACGACGACGTCCGGGTCCCCCACGAGCACGGCCGCCAGGGCGACCCGCTGCGCCTCGCCGCCCGAGAGCGTCGCCGGGTCGCGGTCGCGCAGGTGCGCCGCGCCGACCGCCGCCAGCGCGGCCGGGACGCGGGCGCGGGCCTCGGAGGTCGGCACGCCCGCGCACTCCAGCGCGAACCCGACCTCGCTGTCCACGTCCGGGAGGCACAGCGCGTCGTGCGGGTTCTGCTGCACGTAGCCCACCGATCCCGTGGTCGTGACGGACCCTGTGACCTCGGCGTGCACCGTGCCTGGGACGACCCCGGCGAGGACCCGGAGCAGCGTGGACTTCCCCGCGCCCGAGGGGCCCAGGAGCAGGTGCTGTCCGCCTGACGCCACGTCGAGGTCCACCCCCTGCAGCGACGGGTGCGGACGGCGCGGGAAGCGGACGGTCAGGTCCCGTGCGCTGACCGGCGTCATGCGCCTACCGGTTCAGGCGTGCGGTCGCGGACGATCGCATGGTTGTCCAGCACGCCGGTCCGTGCCAGCGCGTCCCCGAGCAGCTTCGCCGCCACACCGCTCAGGAGCACGCAGGACACCACCGTGAGGAGCAGGCGGAGCTCGAGGTGCTCCTGTCCCCACCAGCCCTGGCGCACCATGTTGTAGGCGAAGGTCAGGAATCCCGCGCTCAGCCCGCTGGCGACGAAGACGGGCCACCCGTACCGGCGGTAGCGCGTGGCCGTGAACGCGACCTCGGCGCTCGCGCCCTGGACGAACGCCGCGAGCAGGAGGGGCGCGCCGACGGGGGAGCCCAGGAACACGACCTCGATGATCGCGGCCATGAGCTCGGCGACGACGCCGACCCCCGGCTTCCGCACGATGTAGAGCGCCAGGGGAGCGACCACGATCCACGCGCCCGCGAGTACGTTCTGGGCGACGTCCCCGAGCGGGCCCATCGCCACCTGAAGCGCGTACCAGGCCTGGACGAAGGCCCAGTAGAGGAACCCGAACACGGCCCCGAGCACCGCGAGGAGGACCAGCTCGTGCAGGGCGAGGCGGGCCCTCATCGTGCGTCCTCGTAGCGCTGGTGGGCGGCGATGCTGGCCCGGAGGTCGTCGGTGCTCGGGTGGTTGATCGACACGGTGGCGTGCGCGACCGTGTGCGCCACGCCGCGGCCCGCCCAGAGCCAGCCCTGGACGATTGCGGTGAGGACCTCGCCTGCGTCGCCGACGTGCTCCGTCACGTAGTGCCGCGGCGTCGTGACCAGGCCCGCACCCCGCACGTCGGCGATCGCCTCCTCGATCGCGTCCATGTGCTGGTCGCTGAGCGGGTACAACGACCACTGGGCGGCGACCTCGTGGCCGGTCGGCGGCAGCGGTGCCACCGTGCGCGGTGACCGCTCGCAGACGTCCGTCGGGGAGCATGCGACCTCCCCGGGGCACCCCCGGGACAGCAGCAGGTGCACCATCGCGTGCGCGCCGGTCGCCGCGAGCTCAGCGACGACGGCGCCGGTGTAGCGCAGCAGGGCGTCCTCGTCGCCGCGAACGAAGGTCGAGACGTGGTCGGTCTCGATCGTGGTGAGGTCGGCCTGGGCACCGGCGGCGAGGAGCGCGTCGCTGAGGACGGCGACGTAGTCGTCACGCATCACCGAGGCGGTGAGGCGCGCTCCGATGCCGTGCTCGTCGGGGCGGGTGGGGGCGGAGGGCGTCATCGGAAGACCTTTCGCGTCGACGCCCCCGGGGGTGTGCAGACGCGAGCCCCGACCCCCGACGCACGCCGGGGCCGTGCCCCCGCTGACGCGGACGCACGCTGGAGCTGCAGCCCTGCTCCCTACGCTGGTACTGACCAGATCAGGTTCCACGGGTCTGCGGGTGGGACGTGAGTCCGGCCCGCACTCTCAGCGCTCGTGCGCTCCCCGGAGGCTTGGTGACGCCGACGCTAGCAGCGCCGGCACGCCCCCGCCAGGCTCGGCCCGCGGGCCGTCCATCTGCTGGACGGCGCGGGCGTCAGGCGAGGTACGCGGGGAAGCCTCCGGTCGCGACGGGTCCCCAGCGCTCGATCGTGAGCCGGACGAGGGACTTGCCCTGGGTGCGCATCGCCTCCCGGTACTCGTCCCAGTCGGGGTGCTCCCCGGCGATCGAGCGGAAGTACTCGACCAAGGGCTCGACCGAGTCCGGCAGGTCCAGCACCTCGGCGGTGCCGGACACCTGGACCCACGGGCCGTCCCAGTCGTCGGAGACCACGCACGCCGACGCCGCGGGGCGGGCGCGCAGGTTGACGGCCTTGGCGCGGTCGGGATAGGTCGAGACGACGAGCCGGCCGGCGCCGTCGAGCCCGCACGCGACGGGGGAGAGCTGGGGGGGAGCCGTCGGCGCGCGTCGTCAGGAGGACCGCGCGGTGCCTCGTGCGCAGGAAGTCCTCGAGCTCGGCGCGGGAGACGGACGTGTTCGTGGCGATCTGACGTGCCATCAGGGCTCCTGGGTGCTCCTGGGTGCGGGGGCGCCGCACGGCGCTCGGGTGTGCTCGAGCCTACGTCTAGACTTGTCTGGCGCGCCTCGTGCCGCGCCCGGCGCAGACCACGCCGGGCACCCGTCATCGCAGTTCGGAAGGACTTCTTCGTGCTTCGCACTCACACCGCCGGTTCCCTGGGGACCGAGCAGATCGGTCAGACCGTCACCCTCTCCGGGTGGGTGGACCGTCGGCGCGATCACGGCGGCGTCGCCTTCATCGACCTGCGGGACGCGTCGGGCGTCGCCCAGGTCGTGATCCGGGACGAGGCGGTAGCCCACCCGCTGCGCGCGGAGTACGTCCTGCAGGTGACCGGCACGGTGTCTAAGCGCCCCGACGGCAACGAGAACACCAACCTCGCGACCGGTCAGATCGAGGTCGTGGCGAACGACGTCGTCGTGCTCAACGAGTCCGCGCCCCTGCCGTTCCAGGTGTCCACCGCGCTCGACGGCACCGAGACGATCGGTGAGGAGGCTCGGCTCAAGCACCGCTACCTGGACCTGCGCCGTCCTGCCCCCGCTGCTGCGCTGCGCCTGCGCTCCAAGGTGAGCGCCGCTGCGCGCCGCGTGCTCGAGGCCGAGGACTTCGTCGAGATCGAGACGCCCACGCTCACGCGCTCGACGCCCGAGGGCGCCCGCGACTTCCTGGTCCCCGCGCGGCTCGCGCCCGGGTCCTGGTACGCCCTGCCGCAGTCGCCGCAGCTGTTCAAGCAGCTGCTCATGGTTGCGGGGATGGAGCGCTACTACCAGATCGCCCGCTGCTACCGCGACGAAGACTTCCGTGCGGACCGCCAGCCGGAGTTCACCCAGCTCGACGTCGAGATGAGCTTCGTCGAGCAGGACGACGTGATCGCGGTCGCGGAGAAGATCCTCGTCTCCCTGTGGGACCTGATCGGCTACACCATCCCCACGCCCATCCCGCGCATGACGTTCAAGGACGCCATGGAGCGCTACGGCTCGGACAAGCCTGACCTGCGGTTCGGCAACGAGCTGGTCGAGCTCACCGAGTACTTCGCGAGCACGCCCTTCCGCGTCTTCCAGGCACCGTACGTCGGCGCCGTGGTCATGCCCGGTGGGGCGGCCACCCCGCGTCGCGGGTTCGACGCCTGGCAGGAGTGGGCGAAGCAGCGCGGCGCCAAGGGCCTCGCGTACGTCACGTTCACCGAGGACGGCGAGCTCGGCGGCCCGGTGGCCAAGAACCTGTCCGACGACGAGCGCGCCGGGCTCGCCCAGGCCACGGGCGCGAAGCCGGGCGACGCCGTGTTCTTCGCTGCCGGCAAGCCGACCGAGGCTCGTGCGCTCCTGGGTGCGGCGCGCCTGGAGATCGGCAAGAAGGCCGGTCTGATCGACGAGGACGCCTGGGCGTTCGTCTGGGTCGTCGACGCGCCCCTGTTCAAGCCCACGGGCGAGGACGACGACGTCGCTGTCGGCCAGGGCGCCTGGACCGCCGTGCACCACGCGTTCACGTCCCCCACGCCCGAGTGGATCGACACGTTTGAGCAGAACCCGGGCGAGGCGCTCGCCTACGCGTACGACATCGTCTGCAACGGCAACGAGATCGGTGGCGGCTCGATCCGTATCCACCGCCGGGACGTGCAGGAGCGGGTGTTCCGGATCATGGGGATCGGCGAGGAGGAGGCGCAGGAGAAGTTCGGCTTCCTGCTCGACGCCTTCGCGTTCGGCGCGCCCCCGCACGGCGGCATCGCCTTCGGGTGGGACCGCATCGTGGCCCTGCTGACGAAGTCCGACTCGATCCGCGAGGTCATCGCGTTCCCGAAGTCCGGCGGCGGGTTCGACCCGCTCACGCAGGCGCCCGCCCCGATCACCGCGCAGCAGCGCAAGGAGGCCGGGGTCGACGCTCCGGCGCCCAAGGCCGAGGCTCCGGCAGGGGAGACCTCCGCTGTCTGAGGTGCTCGCCTCGAATCTCGCAGTGCTCCCGGCGCCCTGGTCGCGCTCGCCGTACCTCAACGGCGAGTTCGCCGGGGCGCCGGTGCGCTGGGTGCACGCCGACGCCGACGCGTGCGTGCTCGTCATCGGTCCTGCGGCGCGCCCCTCGGACCCGCCGGAGGACCCCGATCGCATCGACTACCTGCTGGGCCTGGGCGACCCTGAGCGGATCGCCGGGCTGCTACGCGACGTCGTGCGGGGGGACGCGAGCGTCGTCCGCGCGGAGGTGGACCCCTTCGCGACCGTGCGCCGGGTGTTCGTCGAGGACGGCACGTTCGCCGGGGCGGTCGGTGAGCGGGTGCACGCCGACCTGGGCCTGCCCGCGGCCGAGAGCCGCTGGAAGTGGATGTGGGCCGACAGCCCGCTGGCGGTGGGCCCCCTCGTCAGCCCGGGCCGCGCGAGCGACATTGGGCTCTCCCTCGGCCGACTGACCACCGGGCCGGCCGACGGTCCCGTGGCCGACGAGATCGGCGAGTGCCTCGAGCGGGCGTTCCCCGACGCGAGCGCAGGACCGTGCACCACCCAGGCGCTCGGCTGGTGGGGCGTGCGCGACTCCGGTCGCCTGCTCGGCGTCATCTCCGCGCTGCACGTCGCCGACGGCGGCGCGCCGCACCTGTCGTCGCTCGGGGTCGATCCGGCCGCGCGCGGGCGCGGGCTCGGCAAGCAGCTCCTCTCCGTCGCCGTCCGGGACCTCCTCGCGGAGGGCTGCGCGTTCGCCTCCCTCGGCGTGTACACCGCGAACGAGCCCGCATGGCGCATGTACGAGCGGATCGGGTTCCAGCACGGACCGAGCTTCGTCACCTACCGGCTGAGCTGACCGTCCCGGCGTCCTGCCGTCAGTGCGTGAGGGCGAAGCGCTGGTGCAGGCGCCGCAGCGGCGCGGGCGCCCACCAGTTCCAGCGGCCCAGGAGCGTCATCGTCGCCGGCACCAGGAGGAGCCGCACGAGCGTCGCGTCGAGCAGCACGGCGAACGCGAGGGCGAAGCCGACCTCCTTGATCACGAGGAGGTCGCCGAACACAAACCCGGCGAAGACGACGACGATGATCGCGGCGGCGGATGTGATGATCCGTCCGGAGCGCTGCATGCCTACCCGGACGGCCGCGTCGTTGTCGAGCCCCGAGTCGTAGAGCTCCTTGATGCGCGCGAGCAGGAAGACCTCGTAGTCCATGGCGAGGCCGAACGCGAAGGCGATCACGAGCGCGACGACGTACGTCTCGATCCCGCCCGTGGACTCGAAGCCCAGCAGTCCCTCGAGGTGCCCGTACTGGAAGGCCCACACGAGCACGCCCATGGACGCCGCGAGCGAGAGCGCGTTGGTCAGCAGCGCCTTGATCGGCACCACGACGGACCCCGTCATGAGGAAGAGCAGGACGAACGTCGCGAGCACGACCACCGTGACTGCGAGCGGGGCGCGCTCGGTGAGCGCGTCGGTGAAGTCGACCTGGCCCGCGGCTTGGCCGGTCACCCAGTACTCGAACCCCGGGTCGAGCGTGCGCAGCTCACGCACGAGCGCGGAGGCCTCCGGACCGCCGGGGTCGGTGCCGGCCGCGTCGACGCCGATCACCGCATAGGAGCCCAGCGCGGTCGGCCCCTCGACCGCCTCGACGCCCGACACGCCGGCGAGGGTGGCGGTCCACGCGGTGGCGGCCTCGAGCGTCGTCTGGGTGACGATCACGAGGTCGGAGCCGGCGGCGTCGGGATACTCGGCGGCGAGCTCGCGCACGAACTCGCGCTGCGGCGCGCTGGCGGGCAGGAGCTCGATCCCGGAGTTGCGCATGTGCAGGCTGGCGACGGGCAGGGCGAGGACAACGAGCACGACGACGCAGCTCACCAGGACGATCCAGGGGTGGCGCTGCACGCGGACGGCGAGCCGCGAGAAGACGCCCTCGTCCGTCTCGACGTCGGCGGTCGTCGCCAGGACCTTGCGCAGCGGTCGCACCTTGGCCAGGACCCCGGGCCGCGCCAGGCGCGTCCCGGTCAGCATCAGGAGCGCGGGAACTAGGGTGAGCGCGGTCCCCACGGCGATGAGGACGATGGCGAGCCCGGCGGCGCCGATCGCCCGCAGGATCTCCGGCCGGAAGACCATCAGACCCGCGATCGAGATGGCGATCGTCAGCGCGGAGAACGCGACCGTCCGACCCGCGGTCGCCATGGTGCGCACGAGCGCCTGCGTGGCTGGGCTCTCGGCGCGCCGTCGGCGCGACGTGGTCGCTTCCCCGCCGGTCGCAGCTGCCAGCTCCTCCCGGAACCGCGACACGATCAGGAGGCCGTAGTCGATCGACAGGCCGATGCTCACGAGCGTGACGACGTTGACGACGGACGCGTCGACGTCGAGCGCGAAGGACAACGCGTAGAGGACCCCGAGACCGGCCCCGATCGACGCGATCGCACCGGCCATCGGCATCGCGGCAGCGAGGAAGCCACCGAAGACGAGGACCATGATGACGAGCGCCACCGGCAGGGCGACCGCCTCGCCGGTCTGCAGGTCCTGCTGGACCTGGTCGGTGATGGCGTCGACGATCAGGCTCGTGGAGCCGACGAGCGTCTCGGCCTCGGGCTGGACCGCGGCGATGGTGCCACCCGCAGCGCGCAGCGCCTCGACGACCTCGTCCATGACGCCGGCAGACTCGTCCTCGGTCAGGGACGCCGCGAGCTCGGTGACGACGATGAAGCCGTCCCCGCCCTGGGCGAGCAGGGGAGCGGCGGCGGGACTCTGCAGGCCGTCCGGGAGGATGAACGGGTCGATCACGCTCGCGACCCCGGTCACCTCGCTGACCGACGCGTTGACGCCCGCCATGGTCGTCGCGAGGCCCGGGTCGGCCAGGTCCACACCCGAGACGATCATCGTCACGGACTCGCCCGTGGTGTCCTGCGTCGCGAGGATCTCGTTCCCCTCGGTGCTCTGCGAGCCCGCGACGGGGGTGTCCCCGCTCTCGAGGCGCTCGAACAGGTTCTCGCCGGTCACGCCGACGAGCGCGACGGCGACGCCCAGGAGCGTGACGACCAGCCAGAGGGCCAGCGCGCGACGTGGGCGGCGGGCGAGGGAGCGACCGAGGGCTTCGAACACCGCCCTAATCTCTCACCCCCGGGACCGATGGCGCCACGCGGGGGCGAGCATTGCCGTTATCGGACCCTGCCGTGAAGATATCTGCACGACGCCGTATCCATATCGCGCGCGTTCGGGTACGTTTCTCGCAATCATCCCCGATGGTCGTTTTGGTGCACGGCCGCGCTGCCGGGTCGTGACCGACGGGGATCCGTCGCCCGCGAGGGCGTCCATCACGAGAGAGGCACCTTCCATGGTGAGAGAAGTCGAACGGAGCCGCTTCGCGGTCAGACGGCGAGCAACGGCGCTCGTCGCAGCACTCCCGCTCGTCCTCGGCGTCGGCGTCGCGCCGCACGCGCTCGCGAGCACGGGGTCCGGCTCCGCTGCCGCACCTGCGACCGCGGTGACCGGCGAGGTCATCGAGTCGTACAAGGACGGCAACTACATCGTCGTGCTGAAGGACGCGCCCGTCACCACGTACGACGGCGGTGTCGCCGGCATCGACGCGACCAAGGTCGAGCGCGGCGAGAAGCTGGACATGACCGATGCGGACGTCAAGAAGTACCAGGCCCACCTCAACAAGCAGCAGCGCTCCGTGGCCCGCGGGCACGACGCTGACCTCCAGCGCACCTACACGACGGTCCTCAACGGCTTCCAGGCTGACCTCAGCGCCGAGCAGGCGACCGAGCTCGCCAAGGACCCGCAGGTGCTCGCGGTCGCGGAGAACGTGCAGCTGTCCCCTGACTACTCGGGAACCGACTTCCTCGGCCTCAGCGGCCGCAAGGGCACGTGGAACAGCGTGTACGGCGGCGTGCGCGACGCTGGCGAGGGCGTCGTCGTCGGCGTCATCGACAGCGGATACGACCCTGACAACGAGTTCCTCGCCGGTGACCCGGTCAAGAAGGCCACCAAGACCAAGAAGGGCAAGGGCTGGGGCTGGGGCCGCGGCGGCAAGCCGAAGGTCGGCGAGCCCTACCGCGACGCCGACGGCACCATCGCGATGCTGAAGTCGGACGGCACGACCTTCCGCGGCGCGTGCGAGGCGGGCGAGGGCTTCGCCGGCACCGAGTGCAACGACAAGGTGATCTCCGCGCGGTACTTCGCCGAGGACTTCCTCACCTACGTGCCCGAGGACCAGCGCGCGCCCGAGGAGCTGATCTCCCCGGTCGACGTCGGCAGCCATGGCACCCACACCGCGACCACCGCGGTCGGCAACTACGGTGTCGACCAGGTCGTCGCGGGCCGCGACTTCGGCACGGGCTCCGGCGTCGCGCCGGCGGCCAAGCTGGCCGTGTACAAGATCTGCTGGGAGGACACGGACCCGGACACGGGCGGCTGCTACACCTCGGCCTCGGTCGCCGCGATCGAGCAGGCGATCGTCGACGGCGTCGACGTCCTGAACTACTCCATCTCCGGCAACAACAACTCGTTCGTCGACCCGGTCGCGATCGCGTTCAAGAACGCCGCCGCGGCCGGCGTCTTCGTCGCCGCCTCCGCGGGGAACTCGGGACCGACGGTCAGCACCGTGGCGCACGCGTCGCCGTGGCTGACGACCGTCGCCGCGTCCACCTTCACGGCCGGGCTCTACGGCACCGTGGAGATGGAGGACGGCACCAAGTACCGCGGCATCTCGATCGCGGCGCAGGACGTCGAGCAGACGGAGGTCGTGCTCGCGCAGGACGCCGGGCTGCCCGGCGCCGTCAGCCCCAACCTGTGCCTGCCCGGGACGCTCGACCCCGCGGCGGCGACGGGAAAGATCGTCGTCTGCGACCGGGGCCAGAACGCCCGCGCCGAGAAGTCCGTCGTCGTGCGCGACGCCGGCGGCGTCGGCATGGTGCTCGTGAACCTGACCGAGGGCTCCGAGGACTCGGACATGCACGCCGTGCCCACGGTCCACATCTCCGACCCGTCGATCAAGCAGAAGGTGATCGACAACCCCGGCATCACCGCGGCGCTGCGCAACGAGGACACCACCGACCTCCCGCAGACGCCGTTCCCGCAGATCGCGGCGTTCTCCTCGCGCGGTCCGTCGCTCGCGGCGGACTCCGACCTCCTGAAGCCCGACATCGCCGCCCCCGGCGTGAACGTGCTCGCCGGCGTCGTGCCGGAGGCTTACGAGGGCAACAACTTCGGGTTCATGTCCGGCACGTCGATGGCCGCCCCGCACGTCGCGGGCATGGCTGCGCTGATGCTCTCGAAGTACCCGACGTGGTCGCCGAGCGCCGTGAAGTCGGCCATGATGACGTCCGCGTTCGACGCCGTCACCGACGCCGGCGACACGGACCTGGACAACTTCGCCACGGGCGCCGGCATGGCCGACCCCCGCGCGATGGCCAAGCCCGGTCTGGTCTACCAGAACGACGTGCGGCAGTGGGACGCCCTGATCGCCGGCGAGCTCGCGGCCCGGGACGTCAACCTGGCCTCGATCGCGGTCGGCAGCCTCGCGGGCGAGGTCACGGTCAAGCGCACGGTCACGGCGGTCACGCCCGGCACGTACGTCGCGACCGCGGACGTCCCCGGCATCGACGTCACGGTCAAGCCCGCCAAGCTCTCGTTCAAGCGTGCGGGGGAGAAGAAGTCCTTCACCGTCACCTTCACCAACCGCTCGGCCGCCCTCGAGGCGTTCTCCCACGGCGAGCTGCGCTGGGACCTCAAGGGCAAGGGCAAGGGGAAGGGCACCTGGTACGGCAAGGGTCGCGACAAGCACCGCGGCGCGGCGATCTCGGTCGCGAGCCCGGTCTCCGTCCGTCCGGTGGCCGCGATCGCCCCGAGCCTCGCGACCTTCAGCTCCGAGACCGGGGACGGGTCGGGCACGATCGACCTCGTCGGTGGCGTGGACGCGACGGTGGACCTGTCGGTCGTCGGCCTGTCCAAGGCGCTGAGCGCCGTGATCGAGAAGGTCCCCGGTCAGCCGGCCGTGATCGGCGAGAACGAGTCGACCGGTTACTCGCTGGTCACGGTCCCCGAGGGAGCGACGAGCGCGACGTTCGCCGTGAACGCGGACGACCCGACCGACGACTGGGACATGTTCCTGTACATCCCGGCGACCGGGGGCGTCATCCAGGCGGCCACGGCGGCGGCGTCGGAGCAGATCGTCCTGACTGACCCGGCGCCCGGTGACTACTACATCATCGGGAACCTGTACTCGACGTCGGACAACGGGCCCGCCAGCGCCTCGCTCGACTTCGTGGCGCTGCAGGGTGACGCCGGCAACCTCACCGCGACGCCGGACCCGCTCACCCTGCGCAACGGCGTGGAGAGCGAGATCACGGTTGCCTGGAGCGGACTCGAGGCGGGAACCTACTTCGGCTCCGTCGTCCTCGGTGACACGGGCAAGTCGATCGCGCTGCAGGTGACCGTGGGCGGCGACGAGCCGGCACCCGCGCCGGACGCGACGGTCCTGACCGGGCAGGAGGCCGCGGAGGTCCCGAAGACGGACCTGCCCAAGAAGAAGATCCGCTGACGCGGAGCTGAGCAGCACGAAACGGGGCCGGCGGATCATCGATCCGCCGGCCCCCGGTGTCGGTCCGGGGACGTACCCTCGGGGCATGGACCTGTTCGAGACCCTGGGTTCCTCTGCCCAGGGCGTGCCGCTGCCCGGACCCGGGGCGCCGCTGGCCGTCCGGATGCGACCGCGCACGCTCGCCGAGGTCTCCGGCCAGGAGCACCTGCTCGGGCCCGGCGCCCCGCTGCGGCGGTTGGTGGACCCGGGCGCAGAGCAGGGCCGGGCGGCGCCGTCGTCGGTCGTCCTGTGGGGTCCCCCGGGGACGGGCAAGACGACGCTCGCGTACCTGATCGCCGCCTCCTCGGGACGCCGGTTCGTCGAGCTCTCGGCCGTGACGGCCGGGGTCAAGGACGTGCGCCAGGTCATCGAGGATGCCCGGCGCCGCCTTGCGGGCGGGGGCGAGGAGACCGTCCTCTTCATCGACGAGGTGCACCGGTTCTCCAAGTCCCAGCAGGACGCGCTGCTGCCGAGCGTCGAGAACCGCTGGGTCACGCTCGTGGCCGCCACCACGGAGAACCCGAGCTTCTCCGTGAACTCGCCGCTCCTCTCGCGGTCGCTGCTGCTCACGCTGCGGCCGCTGTCCACCGACGACGTCGCGGCGCTCGTGGAGCGCGCCGTCACCGACGAGCGCGGCTTCGGGGGCGTGGTCCGCCTGGACGACGAGGCGCGCGGCCACCTGCTCCGGCTGGCGGGCGGGGACGCGCGCAAGGCACTGACGATCCTCGAGGCCGCGGCCGGTGCGGTCCTCGCGGACGACCCCGGGGCAGCGAGCGTGGATGCACCCGCCGTCGTGGACCTCCCCGCGATGGAACGGGCGATCGACGTCGCTGCCGTGCGGTACGACAAGGACGGCGACCAGCACTACGACGTCACGAGCGCCTTCATCAAGTCCGTCCGAGGCTCCGACGTCGACGCCGCGCTGCACTACCTCGCCCGGATGATCGCCGCAGGGGAGGACCCGCGCTTCATCGCCCGCCGCATCGTCATCTCCGCCGCTGAGGACGTCGGGATGGCGGACCCCAGCGCGCTGCAGACCGCGGTCGCCGCGGCCCAGGCCGTCGCGCTCATCGGCATGCCGGAGGCGCAGCTGATCCTGGCCGAGGCCGTCGTGCACCTGGCGACGGCACCCAAGTCCAACGCGTCGTACCTCGCGATCGGCGCCGCGCTCGCCGACGTCCGGGCGGGCAAGGGCGGGCCGGTGCCCGCGCACCTGCGGGACGCGCACTATGCCGGAGCCAAGGGCCTCGGCCACGGCAAGGGCTACCAGTACTCCCACGACGCCCCGCACGCCGTCGCCGCCCAGCAGTACCTCCCGGACGACCTGGCGGACGCGCGCTACTACACGCCGTCGGACCGCGGGTACGAGCGCTCGCTCGGGGAGCGACTCGCCAAGGTTCGGCAGATGCTGCGGCGCAAGGGCTGAGCGTCAGGTAGACTCGTGCGGTTGCCTCGTGCAGCCACCTGGGACCTCGGCCCCGTCACCCCATCCTGCGATCGCTCCGGCACTGCCTCGGCAGCGTCCGGCACGAGGGTGAGGTCATCGGCTGGTCCCGCACCCACGACGTCGTCGCGGGTGTGACATCTCGACAGGATTGGAAGTACCTCGTGTCCTCAGTGACTCGTTCGCGTCGCCAGGTTCGCCTGAGCCGCGCGCTGGGCCTTGCGCTCACCCCCAAGGCCGTCAAGCACTTCGAGAAGCGCCCCTACCCGCCCGGCGAGCACGGCCGCGCCCGTCGCCGCACCGAGTCGGACTACGCGGTGCGTCTGCGCGAGAAGCAGCGTCTGCGCGCCCAGTACGGCCTGCGCGAGAAGCAGATGGCGCGCACCTTCGAGGAGGCTCGCAAGGAGTCCGGTCTGACCGGTGAGGCGCTCGTCGAGCTCCTCGAGATGCGTCTCGACGCGCTCGTCCTGCGCTCGGGCTTCGCCCGCACGGTCCTCCAGGCCCGCCAGGCCGTGGTGCACCGCCACATCCTCGTGGACGGCAAGATCGTCGACCGCCCCTCCTTCCGCGTGAAGGCCGGCCAGACCGTCCAGGTCAAGCCGAAGAGCCAGGCCATGACGCCGTTCCAGGTCGCCGCCGCCGGCGCGCACCGCGACGTGCTCCCCGCCGTTCCGGCCTACCTGGACGTGCAGCTGGAGAAGCTCAGCTTCGTGCTCGTGCGTCGCCCCAAGCGTGCCGAGGTCCCGGTGACGGCTGAGGTTCAGCTCGTCGTCGAGCACTACTCGCGCTGATCCGACGACGAGGGCCCCGCACGCTTGCGCGCGCGGGGCCCTCGCGCGTTCCCGGCGACGGTGATCCGGACGCCGGACGGTAGTCTCTTCCCCATCTGACCAGCACCTGCGCTCACGGGGCGCACGGCGCCGGACCCCGCACGAGGACAAGGACAGCGACAATGGATCTGGGAGACGTGGCCGGGCTCATCGCGGCCATCGCGTTCGTGGTGCTGGTAGCCCTGCTGGCGGTGCCGCTCGTCAAGCTCGGGCGGGTGCTGGACGAGGCGCGCACCTCGCTGCGCGACGTCACCGAGCACTCCCTGCCCATCCTCGACGAGGCCGCCTCGACCGTGGCCCAGACCAACGCGCAGCTCGTGAAGGTCGACACGATCACCACGAACGCCGCCCAGGTCACGGAGAACGTCTCCGCGCTGACCAACGTCTACGCAGCCGTGCTCGGCGCGCCCGCCGTGAAGATCGCGAGCTTCTTCTCCGGCCTGGGCCACGCCACGCGCAAGGCGTCCGCACGGTTCCGCGGCGGCGCCGCATGAGCCGCCTGTTCTGGGTCGCCGTCGGCGTCGGCGGCACGCTCTACGCCCAGCGCAAGGGACGCGAGATGGCCGAGCGGTACAGCCCGCCCGCCGTCGCAGCCCGGACCGCGCAGACCGTCCAGACCCAGGCCGAGGACCTGCTCAGCAGGCTGTCCGCCGGGATCCGTGGCTTCACGGACGACCTGCACGCCGGATCGCAGGCCCGCGAGGACGAGCTCCGCCAGCACGCCGCTCGCCAGGCGACCGACGACACCCCCACATCCGACCTCCGCGCCGCGCGGCACAGCGCGGGCACCCCGGGAACAGGCGTTCCCCTCGACGAGTTCTGAGGACCTATGCGTACCGCCGACATCCGCCAGCGCTGGCTCGACTACTTCGCCAAGCACGACCACCACGTCGTGCCCAGCGCGTCCCTGGTCTCCCCGGACCCGTCCCTGCTGTTCACCGTCGCAGGCATGGTGCCGTTCGTCCCGTACATCCTCGGGACGGAGCCCGCTCCGTGGCCGCGCGTCGCGAGCGTGCAGAAGTGCATCCGCACCAACGACATCGAGAACGTCGGGCTGACCACGCGCCACGGCACGTTCTTCCAGATGAACGGCAACTTCTCGTTCGGCGACTACTTCAAGGAAGGCGCGATCGACCTCGCCTGGGGTCTGCTCACCGGCGCGCAGTCCGACGGCGGCTATGGGTTCGACGGCGACCGGCTCTGGGTCACGCTCTGGGACCAGGACGACGAGTCGTTCGATGTCCTGACCAACAAGATCGGCCTGGACCCGAAGCACATCGTGCGCCTGCCGCGCGAGGAGAACTTCTGGGACACGGGCCAGCCCGGGCCCGCCGGTCCGTGCGCCGAGTGGCACTACGACCGCGGTCCCGCGTTCGGCCCGGAGGCCGAGGGCGGCAACGTCGACCCCGGCGGCGACCGCTACCTCGAGATCTGGAACCTGGTGTTCGACCAGTTCCTGCGCGGCGAGGGCAAGGGCAAGGACTACCCGCTGCTGCGCGAGCTCGACCAGAAGGCGATCGACACCGGCGCAGGGCTCGAGCGCATGGCCTTCCTGCTCCAGGACAAGGCCAACATGTTCGAGACCGATGAGATCTTCCCGGTCATCGCCGCGACCGAGCAGCTCACCGGCCGTACCTACGGCAGGGACACCCAGGACGACATCCGCATGCGCGTGGTCGCCGACCACGTGCGGTCCTCGCTCATGCTGATCGGCGACGGCGTCACGCCGTCCAACGAGGGCCGCGGCTACGTGCTGCGTCGCGTCGTGCGCCGTGCCGTGCGGTCACTGCGTCTGCTCGGCGTGCAGGAGGCCGCCCTGAGCGAGCTCCTGCCGATCTCGAAGGACCTCATGAAGGCGTCCTACCCCGAGCTCGAGGCCGGCTGGGATCGCATCTCCCAGGTCGCCTACGGCGAGGAGGAGGCGTTCCTGCGTACGCTCGTGTCCGGCACGACGATCCTCGACACCGCGGTGCAGACCGCCAAGCGGACGACGACGTCGGGCACGCCCGTCCTCGGCGGCGCCGAGGCCTTCGCGCTGCACGACACCTACGGCTTCCCGATCGACCTCACCCTGGAGATGGCCGCCGAGCAGGGCGTGCAGGTCGACGAGCAGGCGTTCCGGTCGCTCATGTCCGAGCAGCGCTCGCGCGCGCGGGCCGACGCCGTCGCGAAGAAGACCGGCCACACGGACACCGCGGCCTACGACGCGCTGCGTCAGACGATGACCGCGCCCGTGCAGTTCCTCGGCTACACCGAGGCGACCACGCGCTCGAACGTCGTCGGGCTGCTCGTGGGCGGCCAGCCGGCCCCCGCGGCCACCGCCCCTGCTGACGTCGAGATCGTGCTCGACGCGACGCCGTTCTACGCCGAGTCCGGCGGCCAGCTGGCCGACCAGGGCACGATCCTGCTCGACGGCGGCGCTCGCATCGAGATCGACGACGTCCAGGCGCCCCTCAAGGGCCTCAACGTGCACCGCGGCCGCCTGGTCGACGGCACCGTGACGCTCGGCGAGTCCGGCACCGCGCAGATCGACACCGCCCGGCGCGGTGCGATCGCGCGCGCCCACTCGGCGACGCACCTGATCCACAAGGCGCTGCAGGAGAGCCTCGGCAAGGACGCGACCCAGGCCGGGTCGGAGAACGCCCCGAGCCGCGTGCGCTTCGACTTCCGTCGCGCCCAGGCCGTCCCCGGCGGGGCGATGGCGGAGATCGAGGAGCGCGTCAACCTGCGGCTGCAGGAGAACCTCGACGTCACGGACACCGTGACCACGCTCGACAAGGCCCGCGAGATGGGCGCCATGGCGCTGTTTGGCGAGAAGTACGGCGACCAGGTCCGCGTCGTGTCGATCGGCGGCGACTGGTCGCTCGAGCTCTGCGGCGGGACCCACGTGGCCCAGTCGGGCGAGATCGGGCTCGTGACGCTGCTCGGGGAGTCCTCCATCGGGTCGGGTGTCCGGCGCGTCGAGGCGCTCGTGGGCGCCCAGGCGTACGGTTTCCAGGCCAAGGAGCACGCGCTCGTCGGGCAGATCACCTCGCTGGTGGGCGGCTCGCGCGACGAGCTGCCCGAGCGCATCTCCTCGCTCATGACCAAGCTCAAGGACGCCGAGAAGCAGCTCGCGTCCCTGCAGCAGGCGCAGCTGCTCGCGGTCGCGGGCCAGCTCGCGGGGCAGGCGCAGGACGTCTCGGGTGTCCGCGTGGTCACGCACGACGCCGGTGAGGTCGCCTGGGCCGACGGTCTGCGGGCGCTCGCGCTTGACGTCCGCGGCCGCCTGGGGGAGTCAGCCCCGAGCGTCGTCGCCGTGGCCGGCGCGAGCAACGGTCGGGCCCTCGTCGTGATCGCGACGAACGCCGCGGCGCGCGAGGCCGGCCTGCGCGCCGGCGCGCTCACCAAGACCGCGTCCGGCGTGCTCGGTGGCGGCGGTGGCGGCAAGGACGACCTGGCCCAGGGCGGTGGGACCGACGCGAGCGCTGTTCCCGCGGCGCTGACCGGCGTGCGCGACGACGTCGCGCGGTCCCGAGGCCAGTGACTCTGCCTCGCGGGGCTCGCCTCGCCGTCGACGTCGGCGCCGTGCGCGTCGGCGTCGCGGCGAGCGACCCAGACGGGCTGATCGCCACTCCCGTGGAGACGCTCGCGCGTGACACGTCCGCCCGCAGGACGGACCTGGCGGCCCTCGTGACGGAAGTCACGGAGCGCCAGGTGGCCGTCGTCTACGTCGGCCTCCCGATGCACCTCAGCGGCAAGGAAGGCGCAGCCAGCGCCGCCGCGCGGGCCTACGCCGCGGAGCTCGCGGCGCTCGTGTCGCCGGTCGAGGTTCGGCTCGTGGACGAGAGAATGAGTACAGTGAGCGCGCACCAGGCGTTGCACGCGGCCGGACGAGCCGGACGCAAGCACCGCTCGGTGGTCGACCAGGTCGCCGCCGTCGTCATCCTGCAGTCGGCGCTCGACCATGAGCGCTCGCGCGGCGCGCGGGCGGGGGAGCTGGTCGCGTGATGACCTTGCCGAGAACCCAGACGATCCACGTGACACCGACGGAGGCTGTGGACCTATGAGCGATCTGATGCCCGGCGCGGCCCCCGAGGTCCGCCGCTCCCGGAGCGCGCAGCGCGTCAGCCCGTCCGCCCGGCGTCGTCGTCGGCAGCGGCGCATCCGGACGACCGTCGTCGTCGTGCTGGTCGGCGCGCTCGTCGTTGCCGCAGGGTTGTTCATCAAGAACCAGTGGTCGGACCTGTTCGGGGGCGACGACGTCGTCGCTGCCACGGACTTCGACGGCCCCGGCGCGGGCGAGGTCCAGGTGCAGGTCGCCAAGGGCGCGTCCGGCGCGGCCATCGGCCAGGCGCTCACCGAGGCCGGTGTCGTCGCGTCGCAGCGCGCGTTTACCACAGCCATCAGCGACTACACCGCAGAGACCGGCATCGCGCCGAACCTCTCGTACGGCACGTACTCGCTCCAGCTCGAGATGAAGGCCGCTGACGCTCTCGCGGCGATGCTGGACAAGGCGAACCTCGTCCAGGACGGCGTGACGGTCCGCGAGGGCCTCAGCGTGGCCGAGACGATCGCACGCCTGAGCTCGGTCACCACGATCCCGGTCGAGGACTTTGAGGCCGCCCTCGAGGACCCGGACGCGATCGGATTGCCCAAGGAGGCCGACGGGGACGCCGAGGGGTGGCTGGCCCCCGCCACCTACCCGTACGAGGAGGGCACGACGGCGGTCAACCTGCTCTCGACGATGATCGCCAAGCAGATCTCCGACATGGACAGCCTGGGTATCAAGGAGGGCGACCGCATGGAGGCCCTCATCAAGGCGTCGCTGGTGGAGAAGGAGGCGCCCGCCGAGGCGCGTGCCAAGGTCGCCCGGGTGATCGAGAACCGGCTCGATCAGGGCATGCCGCTGCAGTTCGACTCGACCATCCACTTCATCGCGGGGGAGGGCTCGGCGGACGCGAGCACCACCGACGAGCAGCGCAACGTCGACTCGCCGTACAACACCTACCGCTACGAGGGCTTGCCGCCGGGGCCGATCGCCAACCCGGGCAAGGCAGCGCTCGAGGCCGTGGCGGAGCCCGAGGCCGGCAACTGGGTGTTCTTCGTGACGGTCAACCCGGAGACCGGCGAGACGAAGTTCACGGACTCCTACGACCAGCACCTGGTGAACCGCCAGGAGTACCTCACCTGGATCAGCGAGAACTCCACCGCCGACGCGGAGGACTGACGTGCGGGCAGCGGTGCTCGGGCACCCGATCGCGCACTCGCTGTCCCCGGTGCTGCACCGGGCGGCCTACCGGGATCTCGGGCTCGACTGGCAGTACGACGCGATCGACGTGGAGTCTGAGGGCCTGGCGACGTTCGTCGCGTCCCGCGGTGCGGAGTGGGCCGGGCTGAGCCTGACCATGCCGCTGAAGCAGACGGTGCTGCCGCTGCTCGACCACGTGGAGCCGCTGGCGGAGGCCGTCGGCGCCGTCAACACCCTGCTGCTGCAGCACGGCCCCGGTGCCGCCGTGAAGGTCGGCGCCAACACGGACGTGCACGGGATCGTGGCCGCGCTGCGCGAGGTGCGCACGCCTGTGCCCGGCGGTCCTGCCGTGATCCTGGGCGGGGGAGCGACCGCGTGCTCAGCGCTGGCAGCTCTCGGCGAGCTCGGGCACCACGCGCCCGTCGTGCTCGTGCGGTCCCTCGCGCGCACCGGTGCCGTCCGCCGCGCGGCGCACAAGATGGGCGTGGAGCCCACGTTCGCCACGCTCGACCGGGCCAGCGAGGTCCTCCCGGGCGCCGACGTCGTCGTCTCGACGCTGCCCGCCGGCGCGGGGGACCCGCTGGCGCCTCTTCTCGCCGGTGTGCAGGTCCGGGGGACGCTCCTCGACGTCGTGTACCCATCGCCGACGCCGTTGGCGCTCGCCTGGGCAGCCGCTGGTGGTGCCGTGGCGCCCGGGGAGCGGATGCTCCTGCACCAGGCTGCCGAGCAGGTGCGGCTCATGACCGACCGCACCCCGCCGCTGGCGGCCATGGACGCCGCGCTCGCCGCTGCCCTCGCCGCGCGCAACACGTCCGCCTAAACGCTCACGATCCGCGCCCGATCCGCCGATAGGACACCTGGGCGAGGCGGTCTCTCGCGCGCCGTCGGACGAGGGAGTGAGTGATGAAGCAGCTCGGAGAGATCCTCCTGGAGGAGGGCCTGGTCAACGAGGAGCAGCTGATGGCGGCCCTGGACGAGCAGGTCGTCCGCGGCACGTCCCTGGGACGCGTGCTCGTCGAGCTGGGGATCCTCAGCGAGGAGCAGCTCGTCGCGGCGCTCGCCTCCCAGGTCGGCATGGAGTTCGTCGACCTCGACGAGTACCCGGTCGAGCGCGCCGCCGTGGCGATGCTCCCGGCTGCACAGTGTCGGCGCTACGTCGTGCTGCCCATCGGCGTGCGCGACGGCCAGCTCGTCCTCGCGATGGCCGACCCCGGCAACGTCATGGCGCTCGACGACGCGCGTGCGATGTCCGGCATGTTCGTCACCCCGGTCGTCGCCGCCCACGACAACCTCGTGCGGGCGATCGACCGGTACTGCCGCGCCGACGGCGAGATGGCGGACCTGACGGACGCGTTCGAGGCGGAGAACACCGCCGAGGCGGAGACGGACCTCTCCAAGCTCACGAGCGTGGACGCCGACGACGCGCCGATCGTGCGCTACGTCAACCTGCTCGTCACGCAGGCGATCACCGACCGCGCCTCCGACATCCACATCGAGCCCAGCGAGCACGACCTGCGCGTGCGGTACCGCATCGACGGCGTGCTGCACGAGATGCAGCGCTCGCCCAAGAACCTCACCAACGGCGTGATCTCCCGCGTGAAGATCCTCTCCGACATCGACATCGCGGAGCGGCGCAAGCCCCAGGACGGCCGCATGTCCGTGGTGCACAACGGCCGCAAGATCGACCTCCGCGTCGCGACGCTGCCGACGGTGTGGGGCGAGAAGATCGTCATGCGAATCCTCGACAACTCGACCGCGAGCCTCGACCTGCGCGACCTGTCGTTCGGGCAGACCAACTACGAGATCTACTCCGAGTCGTACAGCAAGCCGTACGGCATGATCCTCGTGACCGGCCCGACCGGGTCCGGGAAGTCGACCACCCTGTACGCGACCCTCAACGCCGTCTCCAAGCCGGAGATCAACGTCATCACGGTCGAGGACCCGGTCGAGTACCGCCTGCCCGGCATCAACCAGGTCCAGGTGAACCCGAAGGCCGGGCTGACGTTCGCCGGCGCGCTGCGCTCCATCCTGCGCTCCGACCCCGACGTCGTGCTGCTCGGTGAGATCCGTGACCACGAGACCGCACAGATCGCCATCGAGGCAGCCCTCACCGGGCACATGGTGCTGTCCACGCTGCACACCAACGACGCGCCGTCGGCCATCACGCGTCTCGTCGAGATGGGCATCGAGCCGTTCCTCGTCGGGTCCGCCCTCGACTGCATCGTCGCCCAGCGCCTCGCGCGCCGCCTGTGCAGCAAGTGCAAGGAGCCGTACGAGCCGACCGACGTCGAGCTCCAGGCCGCGCGGTTCCCCTGGGTGCCGGGCGAGGAGATCCCCGTCCTGCAGCGCCCCGTGGGCTGCTCCACGTGCTCGGGAACCGGGTACCGCGGCCGCCTCGCGCTCCACGAGGTCATGCAGGTCACCGAGGCCGTCGAGCGGCACGCCGTGTCCGGCTCGTCCGCCGCGGACATCGCCAAGACGGCGCGCGCCGAGGGCATGATCACGCTGCGCGACGACGGCTGGATGAAGGTCGTCGAGGGTCAGACGTCGATCGAGGAGATCCTGCGCGTCGTGGCGTGACGTCGGACCTCAAGGACGGTCGGCAGCGCGCCGATAAGTAGGCGTCATGCGTGCGGCGTGACACAGGTGAAAGGCAGAGGCGTGGCTGAGCTCAACGAGAACCCCACCCCGTACGGGGCACCCGAAGGCATGCCCACCCGCGGGGCGCTGCGCCGCGAGTCGGTGCTCGGCGCTCCCGGCCCCGCGTCGATGGCGTCGGGGTCGATGGGCGTCGGCAGCTACGGCCAGCAGGCTGCCGCGGCGCCCGTATCACCCGGCCACTTTCAGGCCCAGGGTGCTCCCGGCGCGTACCCGCCGCCTCCGCAGGCTGGTGCAGCACAGCCGCTGGCCAGCCAGGCTCCTGCCCAGCCGTGGGCCGCCGCACAGGCCGCCCCCGCGCAGCCGCTCGGCTGGCAGGTGCGCAACGACCCCGCCCCGCCGCCCGTCACGCGCGTGCAGACTCCGGCCGCGGCACAGCAGGCGCCCGCGCGTCCGCTCGGTGCGTCGGTAGCCGGTGCCGGTGCCGGTGCACCCGTCCGCGCGGAGTCGCGCCGCGGCGCGGCGACGACCGCGGAGGACCTGGACATCGACCACCTGCTGCAGGAGATGGTCTCGAGCGGCGCCTCGGACCTGCACCTGACGGCCAAGGCTCCGCCCATGGTCCGTCGCAACGGCTCGCTCGTCCCGCTCGAGTACCCCGTGATCGACGGGGAGAGCCTGCGTCGCACGCTGTACTCGGTGCTCAAGCAGCGCCAGCGCGAGCAGTTCGAGGCGAACCTGGAGCTCGACTTCTCCTACTCCGTCCCCGGCGTCGCACGCTTCCGCGTGAACATGTACCAGCAGCGCGAGACCGTCGGCGCGGCCTTCCGTGTCATCCCGTTCGAGATCAAGGCGCTCGAGGAGCTCGGGGTCCCCGGGGTCGTCGCGAACTTCGCCGGGCTGCCGCGCGGACTCGTCCTGGTCACGGGCCCCACCGGCTCCGGCAAGTCCACGACGCTCGCCTCGATCATCGACCTGGCGAACCGCACGCGGTCCGACCACATCATGACGGTCGAGGACCCGATCGAGTTCCTGCACGACCACAAGAAGTCGATCATCAACCAGCGCGAGGTCGGCGCGGACACGCACAGCTTCGCGAACGCGCTCAAGCACGTGCTGCGGCAGGACCCCGACATCATCCTCGTCGGTGAGATGCGTGACCTCGAGACGATCTCGGTGGCGCTGACCGCGGCCGAGACCGGCCACCTCGTGTTCGCCACGCTGCACACCCAGGACGCCGCACAGACGATCGACCGCATCATCGACGTCTTCCCGCCCGAGCAGCAGGGCCAGGTGCGCGTGCAGCTCGCGGCCACGCTCCAGGGCGTCGTCTGCCAGACGCTGTGCAAGCGCGCGGGCCGCCCGGGGCGCGTGGTCGCGACCGAGGTCATGCTCGCGACGCCGGCGATCCGGAACCTCATCCGTGAGGGCAAGACGCACCAGATCTACACGTCGATGCAGTCCGGGATCGACCAGGGCATGCACACCCTGGACCAGAACCTGGCCGACCTCGCACGGGTCGGGCAGATCACGTACGAGACCGGGCTCGAGAAGTGCCACCACGTCGAGGAGTTCAACAAGCTCACCGGCCGTCAGGCGCGCATGAACCAGGGTGGCGCTGCCCTGCAGGCCGCCGCCAACAACATCGGAGGCATGTGACCGTGGCGGCAGCACGCACGTACGAGTACACCCTGCGCGACGGCAAGGGCAAGACCGTCAAGGGCCGGATCGAGGCCACCAACGAGGGTGCCGTCGCGACCCGTCTGCGCACCATGGGCATGGCGCCGCTGAGCATCAAGGAGGTGTCGAGCACCGGCCTGCAGCGCGAGATCACGATCCCGGGCTTCGGCCCCAAGGTCTCGCTCAAGGACCTGTCGATCATGGCGCGCCAGCTCGCCACGATGATCGTCTCCGGCCTGAGCCTGCTCCGCGCGCTCACGATCCTGTCGGAGCAGACGGAGAGCGACGAGCTCAAGAAGGTCCTCGCCCAGGTGCGGGCGGACGTCGAGACGGGGTCCTCGCTGTCCAACGCGCTCGCGCGGCACGAGAACATCTTCCCGCCGCTCATGCTCAACATGATCCGTGCCGGCGAGGTCGGCGGCTTCCTCGACGAGACGTTGCTGTCCGTGGCGGAGAACTTTGAGGCCGAGGTCAAACTCAAGGCCAAGATCAAGTCCGCGATGACCTACCCCGTGGTCGTGTTCTGCATCGCGATCCTCGCCGTGGTGGGCATGCTGCTGTTCATCGTCCCCGTGTTCGAGAAGATGTTCTCCGACCTCGGCGGCGAGCTGCCCGCGCCGACCCAGTTCCTGGTATTCCTCTCCGGTGTGCTCAAGGTCGGGATCATCCCGCTGATCATCGCGATCGTGATCGCCGCGGCGTGGTGGCGCAAGCACAAGAACGACTACGAGGTGCGCCGTCGGGTGGACCCGATGAAGCTCAAGACGCCGATCTTCGGCAACCTCTTCAAGAAGGTCGCGGTCGCGCGCTTCACCCGGAACTTCGGCACCATGCTGTCCTCAGGCGTGCCCATCCTGCAGGCGCTCGACATCGTGGGGGAGACCTCGGGCAACAACGTGATCGCCGAGGCGATCAAGGAGGTGCAGGCGTCCGTCCGGGAGGGCAAGCCGCTCACGGCACCGCTGGCCCAGCACCCCGTGTTCCCGCCCATGGTCGTCCAGATGATGGCGGTCGGCGAGGACACCGGTGCGCTCGACACCATGCTCGAGAAGGTCGCCGAGTTCTACGACCAGGAGGTCGAGGCGACGACCGAGCAGCTGACCAGCATGATCGAGCCGCTGATGATCGCCGTCCTCGGTGTGATCGTCGGCGGCATGATCATCGCGCTGTACATGCCCATTTTCTCGATCTTCGAGCTCGTCGGCTGAGCGTGCGCCCCCGCTCGACCACCGACGGCGGCTTCACGCTCGTCGAGATCCTCGTTGTCATCGTGATCCTCGGCGTGCTCGCGGCGATCGCGTGGCCCGTCTACAGCAGCCAGCGCGCCAAGGCGTGGGAGACGGCCGTCGTCAGCGACCTGCGGAATGCGCGCACCGCCGCGGAGGCGTATGCCGCCGGTCGGGGAGGTGGCTACGACGGACTCGATGTCGCGGCCCTCGGCCGAAGCGGTTTTGTCCCCACCGAGGCCGTCTCCGTGACGCCTTTTCCGTCGGGAGAGACCTTTCATCTGGTCGGAAGCCACGCGCAGATGGGACAGACGTGGCGTTTCGACAGCGCCACGGGCGTTATCACCCCGGAGGGGTGAGGCGGCGGAAAACTCGTCGCACCAACTCCTCAAGTCGTGCGCGAACGACGCCGATGAGAGGGCGTAGGTCACTCCGTTGCGGAGGGATCGACACCTTCACCCTCGCACCTGAAACCGAGAAAGGCAGGCCGCTCATGCTGGCTCGCATCCGCTCCGCCAAGGAGAACGACAAGGGCTTCACGCTCATCGAGCTCCTCGTCGTCATCATCATCATCGGCATCCTCGCCGCGATCGCGATCCCCGCGTTCCTCAACCAGCGCGAGAAGGCCTGGGAGTCCGCCGTAACCTCCGACCTCAAGAACGCGTCGATCGCCGCGGAGTCCTTCGCGACTGACAACAACGGTCTGTACAAGGACGCGTCGGACGCCGCGATGGACCTGGCTGACCTCGAAGCAAACGGTTTTAACGGCACCGACGACGTGACGATCACGGTCACGCCGGCGGGTGACTTCAAGACGTACACCCTCGTGGGCAAGCACGGCTCGCTCGCCGGCACGTGGACGTACAGCAGCACGGACGGCAAGATCACCGAGACCGCTGCCCCTACTGCCCCTACTACTCCGTGATCGGTCACTGACGACTCACCTGTGGGGCGCCGCCTGAGGGCGGCGCCCCATGGGCGTATCACCGCGCGACCCGCCGACGACCGAGCGCGACCTCGACGCGGCGCCCAGACGACATCTCCTCGAGAGGGGGAACCGTGGCGTTCTTCACCCGCCGCCTCGCGCGCACCGACGACTCCGGCATGACCCTCGTCGAGGTGCTCGCGGCGATGCTGATCTTCGCCATCGTCTCCACCGGGCTCGTGTACACGATGCTGCAGACCCTGACGCTGACCCGCGACGCCCGCGCGCGCCAGGTAGCTCTCAACCTCGCCTCGCAGGAGATCGACCGGGCGCTGTCGATCTCGGACTACGACAAGCTGCTCGCGGAGACCGGATCGACCGCGTCGAAGACCGTCAATGGGGACGTTTTTGCCGTGGCGGTGGACACTCAGTGGGTGTCCGACCCCGACGTCGAGCTCAAGTGCGGGGCGAGCCCGGCCAGCGGAGTGCTGCGCTACAAGCGCGTGAACGTCGAGGTGACCTGGGAAAACATGCGCGAGGGCACGGACCCGGTCCGTTCCGACACAGTCGTCGTCCCGGGGGAGTCGATCAACGACCCCAGCCTCGGCACCATCCTCGTGTCTGTGCTGAACGGAGACGGCGAAGGGCGCGGCGGCGTGACCATCTCCGCCACCCCGAGCAGCGTGCCGAACGGCGCGGCTGTACTAGCAGTCACCCCGATGAAGACAGACGCGCAGGGCTGCAGCTACATCCTGAAGGTCGTCCCGGGGAATTACGACGTGACAGCCACGCAGACCGGATACGTCAACCTCGAGCACAAGTCTCCCGCCAGGAAGGAGTTCGTGGGTGTCGCTGCGGGCGCCTCGACCGCGGTGAGCTTCCAGTACGACGCCTCTGCCAGCTACAAGCTCAAGTTTGCGGGCACCTACTCAGGCGAGGGCGCAAGCAAGATACGCCTGCCCAAGAACCTGCCCACCACCTTTGTGTCCAGCTATGGCGCAACGCAGTTCCCGAGCGCCGGCACGGGCACGACCTCGACGCGTCAGGTCTTCCCCCTGAGCTCCGGCTACTCGGTGATCGCCGGCGCCTACGCGGACACGGCGGGCCCGACCGGGTGCCTCTCGCCCAACGCTGCAGCGTGGAGCGTAGAGAACGCCGCTGGGGAGCCGGTTCCCGGACGCGTCGGTTTCGGGGCAGCGCGCGGAGGGACCAGCGTCGATGTGGACGTCCCGATGGGCGTCGTCAAGATCACGGGCGTGAGCAGCAGCGAGACGATTACGATCACGTCGAAAGCCAAGGAGGGCGACGACCCTGGTTGCACGGTCGACCTCACCTACGACTACGGCAGCGGGCTGGACATTGGCACCGGCACGGTCTACCTCGCAGTGCCGTACGGGACCTGGAGCTTCAGCACCGGCGTCGGTCGCGTCACTCCCCTGACCACGGGGCACAAGCACGGCTCGGCGATCGAGATCGCGCCGGAGCCAGCAGAATGAACACGCTGCGCCGGCGCGCGGGACGGACCGTCAGCGCTCAGCGCGACGCGGGGATGACCCTCCCCGAGGTCTTGGTGACGATGTTCCTCATGTCGTTGATCGGTGTGCTCATCGTCTCCCTCTTCACCGGTGTCACTCGCACCCTCACACGCGATCGCGCCGCGAACGACAGCACCAACGCCGCCTCAGTGGCCATGGATCAGCTCACGCGTACTGTGCATGGTTTGAGCGACATCACGCTGGGCACTGGTACGAGCGTCGGTATCGATGTCGCGAACTATTCGAGCCTCACGTTCTACTCGTACGTCGACACGGAAGCGACCGCGGTGCGCCCGCTCAAGGTTGCCTACGAGGTAAATGCGGCCAAGGAGCTCACCGAGAGCCGATGGCTGGCGGTACCTGCCGGGAAGGAACGCTGGACCTTCCCAGCCAAGGCCACTTCAACGCGCGTCATCGCCCGTGACGTGGTGGCCTCCAGCGCCGCGCCGCTCTTCGCCTACCTTGACGGCGAAGGGAAGCGCCTAGCGCCCGCCGCGGGACTGTCGCTGGCGAACCGCGACCTTGTCCGCGCGGTGGAAGTCGTGCTGCGCGTCGAAGCCGACGACAGCGGTCGCGCTGCGACGGTGGAACTCCAGAACACCATCGGGATACCCAACCGGGTCGCCACACTAGGAGCGGGAACATGATGCGTCGGGGAGTAGGCCGGCTCAAGCGAGACGACAGCGGGATCGCGCTCGTGATGGTGATCGGCGTGACCGCTGTGCTCGCGGTCTTCGTCGTCACCGCCATCTCGGTGGGAATCTTCGCGCAGAAGAACGCGCGGGGCAGCCAGGATCAGAGCGCGGCGCTCGCGGCGGCCTACGCCGGTGTCGAGGAGTACCAGAGCCGGCTCGCGAACGATACGACCTACTTCCAGTACGGCAATCCAGTGGCAGCGTTCTCGTCGGGATCGTCCGTGTCGCTCCCCCCGGTGGAGGCGACAAACCCGGCGTTTGGCACGGGCGCCGCCGGGAGCTGGGCGCGCGTGGCAGGGAGCGGGGGAGCGGCTGATTTCCGATACGAGGTCGACAACTCCGAATTCATGGCTTCGGGTACGCTGCGGCTTCGGTCGACCGGCCGCGCCGGCGGGGAAACCCGGACGATCGTCGCCGACCTCCGTCAGCGGGCGTTCATCGATTACCTCTACTTCACTAACTACGAGATCATGGACCCCGAAGTGTCGGGCGCGGATGAGGACGAGTGTGTCAAGTACCACTACGCGGGCCGACCTTCCAAAGGCTGCGGCGTCATCGCATTTGGTGGCAACGACTCGCTGAACGGAAAGGTGCACTCGAACGACGCGATGCGCATTTGTGAAGCCACGTTCAAGGGGATGGTGACCACTGCGTACAAGCCGACGAGCGGCGTGAACTACCTGAAGAAGAACTCGCTCGACCAGACATGCAACGGGCAGGTGTTCGAGAAGGGGGCCCCGACGGTGACGAAGGACCCGATTGACATCCCGGAGACCAACGCCGAGCTCAAGCGCGAGGTGCGCACCGACCTCCCCGGTGACGTCCCGCGTCCCGGGTGCCTCTACACGGGTCCCACCAGGATCACACTGAACAGCGATGGCACGATGACGGTGCGGTCGCCATGGACGAAGGCCACGCGCATCGCTGGCTCCCCGGTGACGAACGGCTCAATGCCGTCCGAATGCGGCACGCCCGGGACCGGGCCGGGTCAACTCGGCAGCATAGACGGCGCCGAGGTCATGGTGCCGGAGAATAACGTCGTCTACGTGCAGGACATCCCTGGCACAACTGGCGACCCGAACTATGCCGTTCCGCCAGTCGAGGCTTGCAAGGGCGCGGAATCGCACAAGACTGGAAACGGCATCGGCTATCCGACCACGAATGAAGTAGCTCCGAAGGTAGACTCATACCAGTGCAAAAGCGGTGACGTCTTCATCCAGGGCCGCATGAACGGCCGGATGACTATAGCCGCCGAAAACTACATCTACATCACGGGCGATATCCGCTACGTCGACAATGACGACGACGTCCTGGGACTGATCGGCAACAACGCGGTGTTCGTATGGAACCCGGTAACCAGCCGAAGCGCGACGATTCTCAGGGACTATGACCGGCACATCGACGCGGCGATGATGTCCGTGGGGCACACCTTCCAAGTCCAGAACTACAACAAGGGATCCTACCGCGGCACGCTCAAAGTCAACGGATCGATCATTCAGAACTTTCGAGGAACTGTGGCTACTGGTACATCAACGGGTTACAAGAAAGACTATATGTACGACGACCGGTATATGTATCTGGCACCGCCCAAGTTCCTCAACCCAGTCAAGACGACCTACGGCGTGACGAAGCACGCCGAGGTCGAGCCGGCGTTCGACGTGGACGGGTCCTAGGTCTTGGAGATCGTGCTCCTGGCCCTCGTCGGCGTGTTCGGACTCGCCGTCGGTTCCTTCCTCAACGTCGTGATCTCTCGGGTTCCCCGAGGCGAGTCCGTGGTCCGGCCCGCAAGCCGTTGCCCCGGGTGCGGCTCGCCGATCCGGGCGTGGCAGAACATCCCGGTGGTCTCCTGGCTGCTGCTGCGCGGCCGTTGCCGGAGCTGCCGGGAGCCCATCTCGGTGCAGTACCCGCTCGTCGAGCTGGTGACGGCCGTGCTGTTCGTCCTGGTCGTCGTCCGGCTCGACTGGACGTGGTCGGTGCCGGTGTACCTGTACCTCACAGCGATTGGCGTCGCGCTCCTCGTGATCGACCTGCAGACCCACCGCCTGCCCAACGCGATCGTCCTGCCCTCCTACCCGGTGGTCGCCGTCCTGATCGGGCTCGCCGGATGGGGTGAGGGAGACGGCACCGCATTGATCCGAGCTTTGGTCGGAGCTGCCGTGCTCTTCGGGGCCTACTTCGCGATGGCACTCGCGTATCCCGGTGGCATGGGCTTCGGCGACGTCAAGCTCGCGGGGCTCCTGGGCGCGGGTCTCGGCTACCTCGGCTGGGGCGAGCTCGCCGTGGGCGGCTTCTCGGCATTCCTCCTCGGCGGCATCTTCTCGATCGGGCTGCTCTTGCTGAAGCGCGCGGGCCGCAAGAGCGGTATCCCGTTCGGCCCGTGGATGATCGCCGGCGCCGCGGTCGGCTTCGCCGCGGGCGGTGCGTTGTTCGACGCGTACCTCGGTCTGATCTGACGAACCGTTCAGCCACAGCCGGGTCCGGCGCGCGGAACGCTCAAGTTCGCTCTGCCGCGGGCCGATAAGTCACGCGAGGCCACGGGTCTCACTGCAGAAGGAGAGAATCGGTGGCAAAGGCACGTGTGATCGGGCTCGACATCGGAACCACCCACGTCCGGGCGGTCGAGGTCCAGCATGGGTCGGGTGGCCCCTCGCGGACGGACCAGCCCACGGTGGTGCGGTACGCGGAGCGCCCCCTGCCCAGCGGAGCGGTGCGGGACGGCGAAGTCGTCGAACCAGCGGTCGTCTCGACGGCGATCAAGCAGATGTGGCGAGACACGAAGTTCTCCTCGAAGGAGGTCGTGATCGGCGTCGGGAACCAGCGTGTGCTCGTCCGAGAGCTCGACCTGCCCGCGATGCCGCTGGACCAGCTCCGCGCGACGCTGCCCTACCAGGTCCAGGAGTTCCTCCCGATCGCGGTCGACGACGCGCACCTGGACTACGTGCCCACGGGGATGGTCGAGAGCCCGCACGGCCCCATGGTGCAGGGTTTGCTCGTCGCCGCGACCAAGGACACCGTCGCTGCGAACCTGCGCGCGGTCGAGGCTGCAGGACTACGCGCCACGATGGTCGATCTCACGGCACTCGCCCTGACGCGGAGCCTCGCGCGGGGGCCGCTCGCCGACCAGACGCTCGCCGTCGTCGACCTTGGCGCGCGCATCTCGACGGTGGTCATCGTCGAGCGCGGCATGCCGAAGTTCGTGCGCGTGCTGCCCACGGGCGGGCACGACATGAACGACGCCATCGCCAGCGCCATGGGCATGTCCGAGGACGACGCCGAGCGCCTGAAGTTCCAGGTCGGGATCGGGATCACGGTCCCCGACGAGTACCGCCCCGCAGCCGACGCGATCGCGCAGGTCGGCCACGTCCTGGTCGAGGCGGTGCGCAACACCCTGTCCTACTACGCCATGAACACCCCGGGCGGCTCGCTCAGCACCGTGATGCTCACGGGCCGCGGAGCCCAGCTGCCCGGTCTCGGCCAGTACATCGCGACCGCGGCCCGCGTGGGCGTGTCCCTCGCCGCACCGCTGTCCACCGTCAAGCTCGGGTCTGAGATGCCGCGAGGAGCGGACCTGGACGCGCTGCAGTTCGTCGCGAGCGTTCCGCTCGGCCTCGCTTTTGGAGTCGCATCATGAGTTCCGCACTGTTCTCCAAGAAGCGCACCGAGGCGGCGGCCCAGCCGTCAACCAAGGTCACGCGCACCGGAGGCGTCGTCGCCGGCGCCAGCGCGCTCCCGCAGGTCAACCTCCTCCCGCAGTGGGTGCGCGAGGGGCGGAACCTGCGCAGGCTCAAGGTGCTGCTGGGAATCGCGGTGCTCGCCGTCGTGCTCCTGGCAGTCACCGCGTGGTTCACGGCGCAGACGATGGCCTCGAACGCCAAGGAGGCCCTCGAGACCGAGCAGACCCGCACCGCGGCGCTCCTCCGTGAGCAGTCGCAGTACGCCGCCGTGCCCGCGATCAAGGGTCAGATCACCGCGACGATGGCTGCCCGGAACCTTGCGGTCGCCTTCGACGTGCCGTGGCTGCCCATGACCACCCAGCTGTACGACACCGCACCGGACGGATCGACGATCACGGTCGTCAACGTCACCACCATGACGCCGATGCAGGGGGCGCCCGTCGTGGCCGACGCGATCACGCGCCAGGGCGTCGCGACCGTGCTCATGACGGCTGAGAGCGACGACCTGATCGACACGACTGAGTGGCTGAAGGGCCTCGCGGAGGTGCCCGGCGTCGTCGACCCCGTGTTCACCACGCAGGCGCTCGGTCAGAACGCCGAGGGCGACACCGTCTACACGGTGGAGGCTTCCGCGCAGATCGACGCCTCCGCGCTCGTGTTCCGTTTTACCGAGGAAGAGGGCAACTGATGAAGGCCGTGAACAGGACCTCGACCTGGGTCGGTGCAGCGGCGATCGTGTCCGTGCTCGTGCTCGTCGCCACCTGGTTCCTCGGGGTCGCGCCCGCGCTGGACGAGGCCTCGGTCGCCGATGAGGACCGTGAGACGACGGAGCTGCGCAACGCGCAGCTGCAGCGCACGATCACCCAGCTCAAGGCCGACTTCGCGCGGATGCCTGAGTTCGAGGCGGAGCTCGAGCAGCTCCGCAAGCACGTGCCCGCGTCGGCTCAGCTGGACGAGTACAACGCGATCGTGGACGAGTACGCGAAGCGTCATGACGTCGTCGTGCTGAGCATCGAGGCTGGCGCTGCGACCGCCGTGCTCCCGATCGCAGGTCCCGACGGCGGCGCGTCGACCAGCCCGCTGGCTGGGCTCTACGCCGTGCCCGTCACGATCACCACGTTGGGTGACCACGACGACGTCACCCGGTTCATGGACGAGCTCCAGCTCAAGACGGAGCGGCTCATGGCGGTCCAGGGTCTGGTTCTCACACGCCAGGGCGACGCGCCCGAGTCGAACGGCCGTCCGGCCACGTCGCCGGACGACTCGGAGCAGGTGCTGGTGGGACACCTGTTCGTGCTCTCAGAGACGGCTCAGGAGCCGGGGACCGCGACCCCGACCCAGGCGGCGACCGAGGGTGATGCTGGCGCACCTGAGACCGAGGACGAGGACGGCGCCGGGGACGAGGACGTCGAGAACACCTGAGCCCGTGCGCTCACACCGAGGGGGGTCACCGCGCATGCGCGGTGACCCCCTCGGTCCGTACTGCGGTCGAGGGCCTGCCGGCCCGCTGAGTCGTGGAACACTTGCCGCATGCTCAGGTGGATGACGTCAGGTGAGTCGCACGGTCCCGCCCTCGTCGGGATGCTCGAGGGTTTGCCCGCCGGCGTCGAGGTCGTGACGGCCGACATCCAGGCCGCCCTCGCGCGGCGGCGTCTCGGCTACGGCCGAGGTGCGCGGATGAAGTTCGAGCAGGACGAGGTTCGTGTTCTCGCTGGTCTCCGGCACGGGGTGACCCAGGGCGGCCCGCTCGCGGTCGAGATCGGGAACACCGAGTGGCCCAAGTGGGTCGACGTGATGTCGGCCGATCCCGTCCCGCCGGAGGCGCTCCAGGTCGATGCGGGCACCGGTGACGTCCGCGAGGTGGCCCGCAACCGCCCGCTCACGCGGCCGCGCCCTGGGCACGCCGACCTCGTCGGCATGCGCAAGTATGGCTTCGACGACGCCCGTCCTGTCCTCGAGCGTGCCTCGGCCCGGGAGACCGCCACGCGTGTCGCGCTCGGGACCATCGCCGCGAAGTTCCTCGAGCAGGCTGTGGGCGTGCGCCTGGTGTCGCACGTCGTGAGCATCGGCCCCGTCGCGGTTCCGGACGACGCTGCGCTCCCGACCTTCGACGACGTCGCCGCCCTGGACGCAGACCCCGTGCGCTGTCACGACGCGGTGACGTCCGAGGCGATGGTCGCGCTCATCGACCAGTGCCACAAGGACGGTGACACCCTGGGCGGTGTCGTGGAGGTCCTGGCGTACGGCGTGCCGTCCGGCCTGGGCACGTACGTGCACGCGGACCGCCGCCTGGATGCACGGCTCGCCGCTGCTGTCATGGGCATCCAGGCGTTCAAGGGTGTGGAGATCGGTGACGGCTTCCGCACCGCCGCACGGCGCGGCTCAGCCGCCCACGACGAGATCGTGCGGGGCGAGGACGGCACCCTGCAGCGGCTCTCGAACCGCGCCGGGGGAGTCGAGGGCGGGATGTCCAACGGCGAGGTGCTGCGGGTGCGCGGCGCGATGAAGCCCATCTCCACCGTGCCGCGCGCCTTGCGCACCGTCGACGTGGCGACGGGCGAGCCGAGCCAGGCACAGCACCAGCGGTCCGACGTGTGCGCAGTGCCGCCGGCGGCCGTCGTCGCAGAGGCGATGGTGGCACTCGTGCTGGCCGAGGCGGTCGTCGAGAAGTTCGGCGGTGACAGCGTGGCCGAGACTGCGCGCAACGCGCGCGCCTACCTGGACGCGATCCCAGAGCTGCTTCGCTGAGCCGGTAGCCTCGATCCCGTGCCCGCCCCCACCCCGTCCACCGCCCCCCGCGTCGTCCTCGCCGGCCCGCCCGGCGCAGGGAAGTCCACCGTCGCCGCCGCCCTCGCCCGCCTGACGGGCTGGACGGTCCGGGACACCGACGACGACGTGGTCGCCGCCGTGGGCAAGCCCGTCACCGAGATCTTCGTCGACGACGGTGAGCAGCACTTCCGCGACCTCGAGCGTACGGCCGTCGCCGCCGCCGTCGCCGAGCACGACGGGATCGTCGCCCTGGGCGGGGGAGCCGTGCTCGCCCCGGAGACCCAGACAGTGCTGGCCGACTACGCGAGCCGGGGCGGCGTCGTCGTCTTCCTCGACGTGTCGCTCGCGCACGCCGCGCCTCGCGTCGGGTTCAACCGGTCACGGCCCTTGTTGCTCGGCAACCCCCGCGCGCAGTGGCAACAGCTCATGGACGCGCGCCGCCCGGTGTACGAGTCCGTCGCGACGCTCCGGATCATCACGGACGGCCGCGCGCAGCACGAGATCGCCCGCGAGATCCTGGACGCGCTCGAGGGCGCGCCGACCCCGACCGAGGAGAACGCCTGATGTCGAACGTCCGCGTCCGTGTCGAGGGAGAGGCTCCCTACGACGTCGTCATCGGCCGCCACCTGCTCGGCGAGCTGCCCACGATGCTCGGGGAGAAGGTCCGCAAGGTCCTCATCGTGCACCCGACGTCGCTGCTCACCACAGCCGACACCGTCCGTGACGACCTCATCGCGCAGGGCTACGACGCTATCCAGGCCGAGGTCCCCGACGCCGAGGAGTCCAAGACGGCGCAGGTCGCGGCGTTCTGCTGGCAGGTGCTCGGCCAGGCCGACTTCACGCGGTCCGACGCCGTCGTCACCATCGGCGGGGGAGCGACCACCGACCTCGGCGGGTTCGTCGCCGCCACGTGGCTGCGCGGCATCAAGGTCGTGCACATCCCGACCACGCTGCTCGCCATGGTCGACGCGGCCGTGGGCGGCAAGACGGGCATCAACACCGCCGAGGGCAAGAACCTCGTGGGCGCCTTCTACCCGCCCGCGGGCGTGCTGTGCGACCTCGCCGCCCTGGAGACGCTCCCGCGCTGGGACTTCGTGGCTGGGCTGGCCGAAGTCATCAAGTGCGGTTTCGTCGCCGACGAGCGCGTGCTCACGCTCGTCGAGGAGCACGCCGGCGCACTCACGCAGGGCGCGTCCGCCACGCCGGACGACGTGCTGACCGAGCTCGTGCAGCGCGCGGTGCAGTGGAAAGCCGACGTCGTCGCGCGCGACCTCAAGGAGGCCGGCGACCGCGAGTTCCTGAACTACGGGCACACGCTCGGCCACGCGATCGAGCTCGTCGAGCGGTTCGCCTGGCGCCATGGCGCGGCCGTGTCCGTCGGCATGGTCTTCGCGGCCGAGCTCGCGCGCCTCGCCGGCAAGCTGGACGACGACGTCGTCGATCGCCACCGCGCCGTGCTCACGTCGGTCGGGCTACCCGTCACCTACCGCGGCGACCGCTGGGAGCAGCTGCTCGGGGCGATGCGGCGGGACAAGAAGAGTCGCGGTGCCGTGCTGCGCTTCATCGTGCTCGACGACGTCGGGCGGCCCACGCGGCTCGAGGGTCCGGACCCGACGCTCCTGGCCGCGGCGTACGCGGAGATCTCCTCGGAGGCGCCCGGGAGCCGCGCGGTCTCGCTCTGAGACTAGCGCCGTCGTCGGGCAGCTGCCCGGCTAGGGTGTGCGGCATGAGCCGCGTCCTCGTCCTCAACGGTCCCAACCTCGGTCGCCTCGGCGTGCGGGAGCCCGACGTCTACGGCGCGCTGTCGTTCCCCGACCTCGTCGCGGCGGCGGACGGCTGGGGCCGCGAGCTCGGCCTTGAGGTCGAGGTGCGCCAGACCGACGACGAGTCGGCCCTCGTCGGCTGGCTGCACGAGGCCGTCGACGCCCGGTACGACGTCGTGCTCAACCCCGCCGCGTTCACGCACTACTCCTACGCGCTGCGCGACGCCGCGGCGCAGGTCACCAAGGCCGGGCTGCGCCTGGTCGAGGTGCACATCTCGAACCCCTACGCGCGCGAGACCTTCCGCCACACGTCGGTGATCGGCCCGGTCGCCACAGGAACGATCGCGGGCTTCGGCTTCGAGAGCTACCACCTGGCCCTCCGCGCCCTCACGTGATTTCGTGCCCGCTGCATCTGCGCGAATCGACAGATAAGTTGTCGAATCACGCAGAAAGAGCGTGAGGGCCGCAGCTAGTCGCGAGAGCTCCCGCGACGGGTGCGCAGGATCGCGGCGATCTGACCCGCGACGTCACGCGGACATCGGGTGAGGTCCTGCCACGTGAACCGGAGCACGAGGTAGCCGGCCGCGATCAACCGGTTCTGCCGGCTCCGGTCGGCCTGGAACTGCTCCCGGCCGTGGGCGGACCGCCCATCGACCTCGAGGGCGAGGCGCTCCGCCGCGAACAGCACGTCAACGACACCGATGATGCCGCGGGCGTCACGCAGGGGGACGTTCGGTTGCCACCCCACGATCTGTGCGTCCGCAAGGATCTCGTGCAGCACGTCCTCGGCAGGGCTCAGTGCACCAGAGTCAGCCCGGGCTACGAGCCCGGCCAGCACCGCGTTGCCCGGTGTGCGCGGTCGCCGGGCCAGAGCCGTGACGAGAGCGTCGCCGCCAAGCCGTCGACGGGTGCTCAACCACGCGAACAGTCCGACGGCGTCGCGTTCAGGCAGCCGCCGCAGCGCATCGATGTATGCCGGCTCGGGAGCCAGCACGCGCATCCCGGCGACGGTGAGGACGTCTGACTCGTCGAGAGGGAAGCGGTGGGCAACGAGTCCGCTCAGGGGACGGCGGTCCACGGGAGTCCACGCGTCCATCAGGTTCACCGGCGCGGGCGCACCGTGGAACCGCGCGGCGGCGGGACCGCACACGACGGCGTCCGGCCACGTGAGCGCGACGGCCATGGGCCCCGCGTCGCGGTCAGGCTCGTGCGCGGCCAACCGTATGCCGGCGCCCGCGACGGTGACCCACACGCCTGTCTGGCGCCGGTACGCCGTCTGCCGGGCACTCATGCCGGCGGCGCGGGCCTGCGCGGCGGTGAAGAGACCGCGCTGCCACGCGGCGTGCGGCGGCTCCCAGTGCTGATCGACTCGTCGAGGCATAGGTCAAGAGGCGCATCCTCGCCAGCAGGATGTCGGCTGACCGCTTCAGGAGGGGACAACGGCGCGGTGCTGCGGCACCTGTGGAGGGAGGGAAGCGCGGGTTCAGAGCAGACGGATCGCCCATGCACCGATCGCACCCAGCGCCCCCGACCAGACCATGGAGGCGAGCGTTCCGATGACGAACCGCTCCGAGACGGCGGGCTTGTCCTTGAGCTCGGGGAAACGGCCCAGTCCCTTGACGGCGACAACGACAGCGATCGCCGCTGGGTATCCGACGAGGAGGCTCGCCGTGATGGCGAAGCGCTCCAGCATGCCGATCCACCTGCCGCCGCTCAGGACGGCCTCCGCGCTGTCGATCGTCTCCTTGCCGGGCGCCCTCTCTGCGGTGTCACTCGCATTGCCCGCGGCCTTGAGGACGGCCCGTGTCAGTGGGCTGCCGAGCGTCACGGAGGCAGTGAGCGCGGCCATAGCGATCGCGAGTGCGATCGCCCAGTCTCCCGTGGTCCAGCCGGTCACCGCGTGCTCCTGTCAGTGGGCGAGTCCTGATCAGGATCGACAGTAGCGGTGGGGTCGGACGCTCGGAGGTGGTGGACCACGAGCTCCGTGGCGGAGGCTTCCTCGGACCAGTGCGCGGCGCGCAGACGTTGGCTGAGCGCGGACGGGCTGATGCCGAGCCGCCGGGCGGCTTCGCGCTGCGTGCTGGAGGCGTCGTCGGACGTCAGCGCGTCGACAGCTTCCCAGCCCGCCGGGCTACGGTCCGCGAGCAACGCGCCGACGAGGCGCAGCACGACCTCAGCATGGCGCGCACGGTCCGGGTCTGGGCCCTCGACGGCCAGCGCGACCGCGGACGTCGCGGACTTGGCGCGCTCGACGGCCTCGCGGGCGTGGAGGAAGGCTGCCCCGGTCGACGCACGGGCGGACCGGCCGAGCGGGCGGTCGACGCCGCCGACGCCCACACCGATGGACCAGCCGCCGGTGCGGACCGTCTCGCGGATCGCGAGCCAGGCTGCGTCAGGACTCGAGAGGAGACCTTGGACCTCGTCGCCGACCGTGCGCTCGAAGGGCAGCGCGAGACCGGGATGGTCATCGAGCCGCCCGCCCAGTGCGTCCAGCAGCTCCGGCACGCGATCCCCGAGCCGGGTGCTGGATTCTTGGTCGATTGTCAGTACCCACATGCGGTAAGGCTAGACCCTTAACACTGCATAATCCAGCCTCAGGCCTTCACGTTGATACCACCCGGAGCCGACGATTCTGCGCGAATCGACACGTGACCCGTCGATCTGCACAGAATCGTCGGCGGGGCGTCGCGCAGAGCAGGGACCGCGTGAGAATCCCAGCGGAAAATCGCCTGGGGGAGGGCGTGGAGCGCAGCAGGTAGGATGGGGCGGCTTGTTTACCTCGACAGGAAGATGCAACGTGGCCACCACCAACGACATCAAGAACGGCACCGTGCTCAGGATTGACGGCCAGCTCTGGACCGTCATCGAGTTCCAGCACGTCAAGCCCGGCAAGGGTGGCGCCTTCGTCCGCACCAAGATGAAGAACGTGACCTCCGGCAAGTCCGTCGACCGCACGTTCAACGCTGGCCTGAAGATCGAGACGGCCAACGTCGACAAGCGCGACATGCAGTACCTGTACAAGGACGGCGAGGACTTCATCTTCATGGACACCTCGACCTACGACCAGATGCCGGTCTCGGCCGCTGTCGTGGGTGACGCCGTCAACTACATGCTGGAGAACCTCACGGTCACGGTCGCGACGAACGACGGCATCCCGTTGTACGTCGAGCTGCCTGCGTCCGTCGTCCTCGAGATCACGTACACCGAGCCCGGCCTCCAGGGCGACCGTTCGACCGGCGGCACCAAGCCCGCCACGGTCGAGACGGGCGCGGAGATCCAGGTTCCGCTCTTCCTCGAGCAGGGTACGAAGGTCAAGGTCGACACCCGCGACGGCAGCTACCTGGGCCGCGTGACCGACTGACGTGGGAGCCCGGACCAAGGCCCGCAAGCGGGCGCTCGATGTGCTCTTCGAGGCGGAGCAGCGTGCGGTCGATCCCGCCGTCCTCCTCGCAGACCGCATCGCCCAGCCCGGCACCGAGACGGCGCTGCCGCAGTACTCCGTCGACATCGTCGAGGGCGTGCTGGGACGGCGGGACCGGATCGACGAGGTGCTCGAGACGTACTCCCACGGGTGGACGCTCGCGCGCATGCCGGCGGTCGACCGGGCCCTCCTGCGCATCGCGACGTGGGAGATCCTGTTCAACGACGAGGTCCCTGACCCCGTCGCGATCGACGAGGCCGTAGAGCTCGCGACCGGCTTGTCCACGGACGAGTCGCCGTCGTTCATCAACGGCCTGCTCGCTCGGATCCTGGACCTGAAGCCGACGCTGCTCGGCTGACGCCCAGGCCCTGACGGCCCCGCACCCTCCTGGGTGCGGGGCCGTCGCCGTTCGGGGCGAGCCCCGGGCGCTCGGGAGGGACCTTCGCGGCGCTAACCTACGCTCCCGTAGGTTAATGTGTGACGCATGGCATCCGCGTTCGACCACCGGCCCTGGCTCAGCACCTATGCACCGGGCGTCGCCCCTGACGTCCCGGTCGCCGACGAGGCGCTGACGGCGCCGATCGAGCGCAACGCGCGCGAGTTCGGCGACCGCGTCGCCCTCGACTTCATGGGCCGCACGACGACGTACGCGGCCCTCGCGCACGAGGTCGCCCGCGGCGCGGCGGCCCTCCTCGAGCTCGGTGTCCGCAAGGGCGACCGGGTCGCGATCGCGCTGCCCAACTGCACCACCCACGTCGTGACCTTCTACGCCGCGCTGCGCATCGGGGCGGTCGTCGTGGAGCACAACCCGACGTACTCCGAGGGCGAGCTCGAGCACCAGCTCGCCGACTCCGGCGCGACGGTCGCCATCGCGTGGGAGCCGACGGCGGCGCGCATCGCCGCGGTGCAGGACCGGACCGACGTGCGCACCGTGGTCGCCGTCGACCTCTCGCGCGACCTGCCGGGGCTGAAGCGGTTCCTGCTGACCCTGCCGATCGCCAAGGCGCGCGAGACCCGTGCGTCGATGCGCGGCGAGATTCCCGCGGGCGTCGTGCGCTGGGAGCACCTGACCAAGGGCGTGACGCCGCTGTCGACGTCCGCGCCGCACCCGGAGCCCGGCGACCTGGCGCTCCTGCAGTACACGGGCGGCACCACGGGCACGCCCAAGGGCGCGATGCTCACGCACGCCAACCTCGTGACCAACGCCCGGCAGGGCCAGGAGTGGACCCAGATGGGTGGCACGGACGACGACGGAGTCCCGCGCCGCGCCGAGACCGTGTACGGCGTGCTGCCGTTCTTCCACGCGTTCGGGCTCACGCTCTGCCTGAGCTTCACGCTCCGGGTAGGCGCGACGCTCGTGCTGTTCCCCAAGTTCGACGTCGACGCCGTGCTCGAGGCCCAGAAGCGCCGTCCCGGCACGTTCCTGCCCGCGGTCCCGCCGATGCTCGAGCGTCTCGCGAAGCGCGCGGTGGAGACCGGCGCCGACATCTCGACCTTCCAGTACGCGATCTGCGGAGCGATGCCTCTGAGCGGGGAGGTCGCCGCCCTCTGGGAGGAGGCCACCGGAGGCCTCGCGATCGAGGGCTACGGCATGACGGAGACCTCACCGGTCGCCCTCGGCAACCCGACGAGCCCTGCGCGACAGCCCGGCCGGCTCGGCCTGCCCTTCCCGTCCACGTACATCCGCATCACCGACCAGGAAGACCCGCACCGCGAGGTCGAGATCGGTGAGCGCGGGGAGCTGCTGATCGCCGGGCCGCAGGTGTTCCCGGGCTACTGGCAGCGGCCCGAGGAGAGTGCCGAGGTCCTGGTCGAGATCGACGGCCGCACTTGGCTGCGCACCGGTGACGTGGTCGTGATGCACGACGACGGCTTCGTCGAGCTCGTGGACCGCATCAAGGAGATGATCATCACCGGCGGCTTCAAGGTCTACCCCTCGCAGGTCGAGGAGCACCTGCGGCGCATGCCCGGGGTCGAGGACGTCGCCGTCGTCGGCATCCCCGGTGGCGACCTGGGGGAGAAGGTCGTCGCGGCGATCGTGCTCGCCAAGGACGCGGTGCACGTGGACCTGGACGCCGTGCGCGCGTGGTCGAGCGAGCGACTCGCGCGGTACGCGATCCCCAAGCAGCTGGAGATCGTCAAGGAGCTGCCGCGGTCACAGATCGGCAAGGTCCTGCGTCGCGTCGTGCGCGAGGGCATCCTCAAGCGCCCCTCGGAGTAGCGCCACGCCCGAGGTGTGGACACCGCGCGGTCCCGCCCCCGCGCGGGGCTAGCATCGGTGCTCGACAGACATTCCTTTAAGAGCCGTCCTGTGAGGCGGAGAAGGAGGTCGCCGGATGTCCTCCGGTACACCTATGCCCACGTCCGAGCCGAGCGAAGGCTCGCGCACCGTGCTCGGCGCCCCGGAGATCGCCCGGGCCCTGACACGCATCGCGCACGAGATCCTCGAGCGCAACAAGGGCGGCACGGACCTCGTGCTCCTCGGCATCCCGACGCGCGGGCTCCCGCTGGCTCAGCGCCTCGCCCAGCGCCTGTGCGCGGTCGAGCCCTCGCTGGTCGCCGCCGACCTCGTCGGTGAGCTCGACATCACGATGTACCGCGACGACCTGCACCGGCACCCCACCCGGCCGATCGGCACCACGCGGCTGCCTGGGGCCGGCATCGACGGCAAGACGGTCGTGCTCGTCGACGACGTCCTGTTCTCCGGCCGTACCATCCGCGCCGCGCTCGACGCCATCAAGGACCTCGGCCGCCCCCGCGCCGTGCAGCTGGCGACCCTCGTGGACCGTGGCCACCGGGAGCTGCCGATCCGCCCCGACTACGTCGGCAAGAACCTCCCGACGTCGCTCGTCGAGCGGGTGCGCGTGCAGCTGGCCGAGACCGACGGCACGGACGCCGTCGTGATCAGCGGGGGAGGCGTCGCGTGAGGCACCTCCTGAGCACCGCCGACCTTGACCGCGCGGAGGCCGTCGTCGTCCTGGACACGGCCGCGCAGATGGCCGCCACGCAGTCCCGGGAGATCAAGAAGCTCCCGACGCTGCACGGCCGGACGGTCGTCAACCTCTTCTTCGAGGACTCCACCCGCACGCGCATCTCGTTCGAGACGGCCGCCAAGCGGCTGTCGGCGGACGTCATCAACTTCTCCGCGAAGGGGTCGAGCGTGTCCAAGGGCGAGTCCCTCAAGGACACCGCCCTCACCCTGCAGGCGATGGGTGCGGACGCGATCGTGATCCGCCACCAGGCCTCGGGCGCGCCGCACCTGCTCGCGCACGCCGGCTGGGTGGACGCGGCCGTGATCAACGCCGGCGACGGCACGCACCAGCACCCGACGCAGGCGCTGCTCGACGCGTTCACCCTGCGTCGGCACCTGCGCCCGGGCCTCGGCGAGGACCTGGCCGGGCTGCGCGTCGCGATCGTCGGCGATGTCCTGCACTCGCGGGTCGCCCGGTCCAACGTGCACCTGCTGCACACCCTGGGCGCGCACGTCACGCTCGTCGCCCCCCCGACGCTCGTGCCCGTGGGCGTCGAGGCCTGGCCGTGCGAGGTCAGCTACGACCTCGACGCCACGCTGGCCGCCGCGCCTGACGCCGTGATGATGCTCCGCGTGCAGCGCGAACGGATGTCCGGGGCCGGCGGCGGCTTCTTCCCGAGCCCGCTCGAGTATGCGCGGCGCTACGGGCTCGACGGCGCGCGCCTGCGCATGCTGCCCGACCACGCGATCGTGCTGCACCCCGGCCCGATGAACCGCGGCCTCGAGATCTCCGCGGAGGCGGCCGACAGCCCGCGCTCGGTGATCGTCGAGCAGGTCGCCAACGGCGTCGCCGTCCGCATGGCCGTGCTGTACCTGACCCTGGCCGGCTCGTCCGCGAGCGCCCCGATCGAGGAGACCCGATGAGCCCCCGCACCACCACCGACTCCGTGCTCGTCACCGGCGCCGCGCTCCTGGGCGAGGACCTGCGCGACGTCCTCGTGCTCGACGGCGTGATCGCTGCGATCGCCGACGCCGGGACCCTGGCCGCCGACCCGCGCGCGGCGGACGTCCGCCACGTCGACGGCACCGGCCTCGTCCTGCTCCCCGGCCTCGTCGACCTGCACACGCACCTGCGCGAGCCCGGCCGCGAGGACGCGGAGACTGTGCTGTCCGGGACGCGGGCCGCTGCGGCCGGCGGCTTCACCGCCGTGCACGCCATGGCCAACACGACCCCGGTCGCGGACACGGCGGGCGTCGTCGAGCAGGTGTGGCGCCTGGGGCGCGACGCCGGCTGGGTCGACGTCTTCCCCGTCGGCGCGGTCTCGGTCGGCCTCGAGGGCACGCAGCTCGCGGAGCTGGGCGCGATGGCGACGTCGGCGGCGCGCGTGCGCGTGTTCTCCGACGACGGCAAGTGCGTGCACGACCCTGTGCTCATGCGCCGGGCTCTCGAGTACGTCAAGGCGTTCGACGGCGTCGTCGCCCAGCACGCACAGGAGCCGCGCCTGACCGAGGGCGCGCAGATGCACGAGGGTGTGGTGTCGGCCGAGATCGGCCTGCGTGGCTGGCCGGCGGTCGCCGAGGAGGCGATCATCGCCCGCGACGTGCTGCTCGCCGAGCACGTGGGCTCCCGGCTGCACGTGTGCCACCTGTCCACGGCCGGGTCCGTCGAGATCATCCGGTGGGCCAAGAGCCGCGGTCTGCCGGTCACGGCCGAGGTCACCCCGCACCACCTGTTCCTGACCGACGAGCACGCCCGGGGCTACGACCCGGTGTTCAAGGTCAACCCGCCGCTGCGCACCGAGGCGGACGTCGAGGCCGTCCGCGCGGGGCTCGCCGACGGCACGATCGACATCGTCGCCACGGACCACGCCCCGCACAGCCGCGAGGACAAGGACTGCGAGTGGGATGCCGCCGCGTTCGGCATGACGGGCCTCGAGACCGCCGTGGGCGTGGTGCAGGCTGCCATGGTCGACACCGGTCGCATGACGTGGGCCGACGTCGCGCGGGTCATGTCCGCCAACCCTGCGCGGATCGGACGCGTCGACGAGGGCCCGACGGCGCAGGGACGGCCCCTCGCCGTGGGGGAGCCCGCCAACCTGACGCTGATCGACCCGGCGGTACGCGCCGTCGTCGTCCCGCGCGAGCAGGCGACGCAGAGCGAGAACTCGCCGTACCGGGGTGCCGAGCTGCCCGGGCGCGTCGTCGCGACGTTCCTGCGCGGGCGGGCCACCGTGCTCGACGCCCGGCCGGTCGCCCCGGCCGGAGCCACGGCCTTCGACGGGGCGGACGCCTGATGGGCAGCGTCCCGGTCCCCGTCTCGATCGGGTTCCTCGTCGCCCTCCTGCTCGTCGTCTGGGGCGCGATGCTGCTCGGGTGGCGGCGCCAGCGCGCCCGCGCGGTCCCGCTCGTCGCGGACCTCCCGCAGCTGCCTGACGACGTGGGTGCGGCGCGCAGCGCCCAGGTCCCCGCGGTCTACGTCACGTCCACGACGTCGGGGGACTGGCTCGCCCGCGTGTCGACGCGGAGCCTCGGGTTCCGCTCGCGCGCCACGGTGCAGGTGTTCGACGCCGGCGTCGCGATCTGGCGCAAGGGCGCCGCCGACGTCTTCGTCCCCGCCGCCTCGCTGCGCGGCGTCCGCCGTTCCTCAGGCATGGCGGGCAAGTTCGTCGGTGACGGCTCGATCGTCGTCGTCACCTGGGACATCCCGGGGGAGGCGGGGGGCCTCGACACCGGCCTGCGCCCCGACCACCGCGCCGACCGCGACCCCCTCGAGCAGGCGATCGCCTCCCTGCTCCCCGCTGACTCCGCCACGACCCACGACCCCAAGGAGCAGTCATGACTGCCGACACCATCAGCCCTCTGCTCGGCGAGCACCCCGAGGACGCCGCGGTCCTGGTCCTCGAGGACGGGCGCGCGTTCTCCGGCCGCGCCTTCGGGGCGACCGGCACGACGACCGGCGAGGTCGTCTTCAACACCGGGATGACCGGCTACCAGGAGACGCTCACCGACCCGTCGTACCACCGCCAGATCGTCGTGATGACGGCCCCGCACATCGGCAACACGGGCGTCAACGACGAGGACCCCGAGTCGCACAAGATCTGGGTGTCGGGCTTCGTGGTGCGCGACCCCGCGCGCCGGGCGTCGAACTGGCGGTCGGAGCGCTCGCTCGACGAGGAGCTGCGCGCCCAGGGCGTCGTCGGCATCAGCGACATCGACACCCGCGCGCTCACGCGGCACCTGCGCGAGCGCGGGGTCATGCGCGGCGGCGTGTTCTCGGGCCCGGCGCTGCTGGAGCACGGCTACCCCCGGCGGATCGAGTCGCTCGTCCAGGAGGTCGCCGGCGCCCCGGCGATGGCCGGCGCCGACCTGACCGGCGAGGTCAGCACCCCGCAGGCGTACGTCGTGGAGCCGTCGGGGCCCGGCGCCCCGCACACGGTCGTCGCGATCGACCTGGGGATCAAGTCGATGACACCCCAGCGCCTCGCCGAGCGCGGGATGCGCGTGCACGTGCTGCCGGCCGACGCGACGATCACGGACATCCAGGCGCTCGCGCCGGACGGGGTGTTCTTCTCGAACGGCCCCGGAGACCCGAGCGCCGCCACCCACGCCGTCGCCTTGCTTCGCGAGGTCCTGGATGCGGGCCTGCCGTACTTCGGCATCTGCTTCGGCAACCAGATCCTCGGCCGCGCGCTGGGCTTCGGCACCTACAAGCTGGAGTACGGGCACCGCGGCATCAACCAGCCGGTGCTCGACGTGCGGACCGGCAAGGTGGAGATCACCTCGCACAACCACGGGTTCGCGGTGGACGCCCCGATCGGGCAGGAGGCCACCGCCCCGCACGACGGCGGCAGGTACGGCCGCGTGGTCGTGTCCCACGTCGGGCTGAACGACGACGTCGTCGAGGGCCTCGAGTGCCTCGACGTCCCCGCCTTCTCGGTGCAGTACCACCCTGAGGCCGCGGCCGGCCCGCACGACGCCGCCTACCTGTTCGACCGCTTCGCCGACCTGATGAGCTCAGGCGCGCGCTCGGCGTCCGGCCTCTCGGCCTCGGACGCGACCGACGCTGCCAGCACCAAGGAGAACTGATGCCTCGCAGAACCGACATCTCCAGCGTCCTCGTCATCGGGTCCGGCCCGATCGTGATCGGGCAGGCGTGCGAGTTCGACTACTCGGGCACCCAGGCGTGCCGGGTGCTCAAGGAGGAGGGCCTGCGGGTCATCCTGCTGAACTCCAACCCGGCGACGATCATGACCGACCCCGAGTTCGCCGACGCCACGTACGTCGAGCCCATCACCACCGAGGTCCTCACGGCGATCATCGCCAAGGAGCGCCCCGACGCGGTGCTCGCGACGCTCGGCGGCCAGACGGCCCTGAACGCGGCGATCGCGCTCGACGAGGCCGGCGTGCTCGAGGAGTACGGCGTCGAGCTGATCGGCGCGAACATCGCCGCGATCCAGAAGGGCGAGGACCGCCAGCAGTTCAAGGAGGTCGTCGAGAAGTGCGGGGGGGAGAGCGCGCGGTCGCACATCGTGCACACGATCGACGACGCGATCGCCGCTGCGGAGGACCTCGGCTACCCCATGGTCGTGCGTCCGTCCTTCACGATGGGCGGCCTCGGCTCCGGCATCGCCTACGACGAGGGCGACCTGCGCCGGATCGTGGGCCAGGGCCTGCACTACTCGCCGACCACCGAGGTGCTCCTCGAGGAGTCGATCCTCGGCTGGAAGGAGTACGAGCTCGAGCTCATGCGCGACAAGGCGGACAACGTCGTCGTCGTGTGCTCGATCGAGAACGTCGACCCGGTCGGCGTGCACACGGGCGACTCCATCACGGTCGCCCCGGCGCTGACGCTCACGGACCGCGAGTTCCAGAAGCTCCGGGACATCGGCATCGCGGTGATCCGCGAGGTAGGCGTCGACACCGGCGGCTGCAACATCCAGTACGCGGTGCACCCGGACACCGGGCGCGTCGTGGTCATCGAGATGAACCCGCGCGTGTCGCGGTCCTCGGCCCTCGCGTCCAAGGCGACCGGGTTCCCGATCGCGAAGATCGCCGCCAAGCTCGCGGTCGGCTACACCCTCGACGAGATCCCGAACGACATCACGGGGTCGACACCCGCGTCCTTCGAGCCCACGCTCGACTACGTCGTGGTCAAGGTGCCGCGGTTCGCGTTCGAGAAGTTCCCCGCGGCCGACGACACCCTGACGACCACGATGAAGTCGGTGGGGGAGGCCATGGCGATGGGCCGTAACTTCACCGAGGCGCTCGGCAAGGCGCTGCGCTCGATCGACAAGTCCGGCACGACGTTCCACTGGGACGGGGAGCCGGTGGCCGGCGAGGCCCTGGACGCCCTCCTGGCGCAGGCCTCGCGGCCCACCGAGCAGCGCCTCGTGCAGGTGCAGCAGGCGCTGCGCGCCGGTGCGAGCATCGAGCAGGTGTTCGAGGCCACGAAGATCGACCCGTGGTACCTCGACCAGATCCAGCTCGTCAACGAGATCGCCGCCGAGGTCGCGGCCGCTCCGGCGCTCACGCACGACGTGCTGGTGCGCGCCAAGCGGCACGGCCTGTCCGACGTCCAGGTCGCCGCGCTGCGGGGGATCGGGCCGCAGGGCGACGCAGTGGTCCGCGAGGTGCGGCACGCGCTCGGCATCCGCCCGGTGTTCAAGACCGTGGACACGTGCGCCGCCGAGTTCGCCGCGCGCACGCCCTACCACTACTCGAGCTACGACGCCGAGACCGAGGTCGCCCCGCGCGAGCGCGAGGCCGTGATCATCCTGGGCTCCGGGCCCAACCGGATCGGACAGGGCATCGAGTTCGACTACTCGTGCGTGCACGCGACGCTGGCGCTCAAGGACGAGTACGAGACCATCATGGTCAACTGCAACCCCGAGACCGTCTCGACCGACTACGACACCGCGGACCGCCTGTACTTCGAGCCGCTCACGTTCGAGGACGTCCTCGAGGTGTACGAGGCCGAGCTCGCCGCCGGACCCGTCAAGGGCATCATCGTGCAGCTGGGCGGACAGACGCCCCTGAGCCTCGCGCAGCGGCTCGCCGACGCCGGCCTGCCGATCCTGGGCACGAGCCCCGAGGCGATCGACGCTGCCGAGGACCGCTCGGTGTTCGGACGCGTCCTGGCCGAGGCCGGCCTGCCCGCCCCGGCCTTCGGCACGGCCACGACCCTGCCCGACGCCGTCGCGATCGCCGCGAAGATCGGCTACCCGGTCCTCGTGCGGCCGTCCTACGTCCTCGGCGGGCGCGGGATGGAGATCGTCTACAGCGCCGAGCAGCTCACGGGCTACGTGCAGCGCGCGCTCGGCGAGGCCGCCCTCGCGGGCGACCGGCTGGCCCCGATCCTCATCGACCGGTTCCTCGACGACGCGATGGAGATCGACGTCGACGCCCTCTACGACGGCACCGAGCTGTACCTCGGCGGCGTCATGGAGCACATCGAGGAGGCCGGCATCCACTCGGGCGACTCGGCCTGCGTGCTGCCGCCCGTCTCGCTCAGCCAGGCCGAGCTCGACCGCATCCGCACCTCGACCGAGGCCATCGCCCGCGGCGTGGGCGTGCGGGGACTGCTCAACGTGCAGTACGCGCTGGTCTCCGACGTGCTCTACGTCCTCGAGGCCAACCCGCGGGCGTCGCGCACCGTGCCGTTCGTCTCCAAGGCCACCGGGGTGTCGATGGCGAAGGCCGCCGCACTGCTGATGGTCGGCCACTCGATCGCGGACCTGCGCGCGTCGGGCATGCTCCCGACCGAGGGTGACGCCGCGGTCATCGACATGCACCAGCCCATCGCCGTGAAGGAGGCCGTGCTGCCCTTCAAGCGGTTCCGCACGGCCGAGGGCGCCGTCGTGGACACGGTGCTCGGGCCGGAGATGCGCTCGACCGGTGAGGTCATGGGCCTGGCCGCGCAGTTCCCGACGGCGTTCGCGAAGTCGCAGGCGGCGGCGTTCGGCGGGCTGCCCACCAGCGGGCGCGTGTTCGTGTCGGTCGCCGACCGCGACAAGCGCGACCTGGTGTTCCCCATCAAGCACCTCGTGGACGCCGGCTTCGAGATCCTCGCGACCGAGGGGACGGCCACGGTGCTGCGGCGCAACGGCATCCCCTCCACCGTCGTCCGCAAGTTCTCCTCGGGGCGGGGCCCCGACGGCGAGCCCACGATCGTCGACCTGATCACCGCGGGGGAGGTCGACATGGTGGTGAACACGCCCTCGGGCCAGGGGGCGCGTGCGGACGGCTATGAGATCCGCGCCGCCACCACGGCCGCGGACAAGCCGATCGTGACGACCATCCAGCAGCTCTCGGCTGCCGTGCAGGGGATCGAGGCGATCCTCGCCGGCCCGTTCTCGGTGCAGTCTCTCCAGGAGCACATGACCGCCCTGGCGGCGTCCGCCACCCCGACGGCGGCGCGCTCGTGAGCGCGCGGGAGCCCTTCGGGGCGCGCCTGGCGGCGGCGATGGACGACGCCGGGCCCATGTGCGCGGGCATCGACCCGCACCCCGGCGTCCTGGCCGACTGGGGTCTGCCTGACGACGCGACGGGCGTGCGGGAGCTCGGCCTGCGGGTGGTCGAGGCGCTCACCGGCGCGGTCGCGGCCGTCAAGCCCCAGGCGGCGTTCTTCGAGCGGCACGGGTCCGCCGGTGTGGCGGCGCTCGAGGAGGTCCTCGCGGCCTCCCACGCCGCCGGGCTGCTCACGGTGCTTGACGCCAAGCGGGGCGACATCGGCTCCACGATGGCCGCCTACGCCGACGCGTACCTGCGCGACGGCTCGCCGCTCGCCGCCGACGCGCTCACCGTCTCGCCGTACCTCGGCTTCGGGGCGCTCGACCCGGCGGTCACGGCCGCCCTCGAGTCGGGCCGGGGGCTGTTCGTGCTCTGCCTCACCTCGAACCCCGAGGGGCCCAGCGTGCAGCACGCACGGCGTGGGGCCGGGGCGAGCACCGTGACGGTGGCCGCCCAGATCGCGGCTGCGGCCGCTCGGCTCAACGAGGGTGCGGCGCCGCTGGGTTCGATCGGGCTCGTCGTCGGCGCCACCGTGGGTGACGCGGTCCGAGCGACGGGCACGGACCTCGCGGACGTCAACGGCCCGTTGCTCGCGCCCGGCGTGGGCGCCCAGGGTGCCGGGGCGAGGGAGCTCGCCACCGTGTTCGCCGGCGCGGGCCGCGCGGTCCTCGCGACGTCCTCCCGGGCGATCCTCGCGGCAGGGCCGGACCGGGAGGCGCTGCGCGCGGCAGCCCGGGAGGCATCGGCCCAGGCCCGTGCGGCCTTGCGCGGATGACGAGCCATTGCCGCGTGCCGCGCGGGTCGCTAGGTTCGGGAGTAGGTGCACCCAGTGCCTGGACGTGTCCGGCGAACGGCGAAGAAGGTGGCGGCTCATGGCTCTTCCCTCCCTGACCCCTGAACAACGAGCTGCGGCGCTCGAGAAGGCAGCCGAGGCGCGGCGTGTGCGCGCGGAGATCAAGGGGCGCCTGAAGTACTCTCAGGACTCCTTGTCCTCCGTGATCGAGTCCGGCAAGACGGACGACATCATCGGCAAGATGAAGGTGTCAGCCCTCCTCGAGGCGCTGCCCGGCGTCGGCAAGGTCAAGGCTCGCGCGATCATGGCTGAGGTCGGCATCGCGTCCACCCGCCGTGTCCGCGGCCTCGGGCACCACCAGGCTGCGGCACTCATCGAGAGGTTTGGCTGAGATTTCCACCGAGACTCCTGCCGTCGACCCTGCTGGCAACGCCGGGACACCCTCCCGGCTGACCGTCCTCGCCGGCCCCACCGCCGTCGGCAAGGGCACTGTCTCAGCCGACCTGCGTGCCCGTTACCCCGACGTCTGGTTGTCCGTGTCCGCGACGACACGCGCGCCGCGGCCGGGCGAGGTCGACGGGGTGCACTACCACTTCCTGTCGACCGAGGAGTTCGACCGCCTCGACGCCGCGGGCGAGCTGCTCGAGTCGGCCGTGGTGCACGGCCGCAACCGCTACGGGACCCTGCGTGGTCCCGTCGCCGAGCGGCTCGCCGCGGGGGAGACCGCCCTGCTCGAGATCGACCTGCAGGGCGCGCGGCAGGTGCGTCAGTCCATGCCGGACGCCCGCTTCGTGTTCCTCGCCCCGCCGAGCTTCGACGAGCTCGTGCGACGCCTGGTGGGCCGCGGGACGGAGGACGCGGAGGAGCGCGAGCGGCGCCTCGCGACGGCGCGGGTCGAGATGGCCGCGGCCCCCGAGTTCGACCACGTGATCGTCAACGACGACGTGCGGCGCGCGACCGACGAGCTCGTCAGCGTGATGGGGCTCTCGCCGCGCCCCTGAGCGTCGACGCGTGGCGCCCGGCCGGACGCCCGCGTGCACTGATAGCATGGTCCGTTGATCAACCCCTCAACTCTCGGAGTTCACCTGTGTCTGGAACTGTCGCTCAGCCCGTGGGCATCACCGACCCGCCCATCGACGACCTGCTCGAGCGGGCCGACTCCAAGTACGCGCTCGTCGTCTACTCGGCCAAGCGCGCGCGGCAGATCAACGCGTACTACTCGCAGCTCTCCGAGGGCCTGCTCGAGTTCGTGGGCCCGCTCGTCGAGACCCGCCACCAGGAGAAGCCCCTCTCCATCGCCATGCGCGAGATCAACGAGGGCCTGCTGACGGTCACCGAGACCGAGCCCGAGGCCGCTGGCGCCTGAGCCAGTCCCGCCAGTCCCGGGCGCCACAGCGCCCGGGACAGCGCTGAAGGAGAAGACCCGTGCGGATCATCCTGGGCGTGAGCGCCGGGATCGCGGCCTACAAGGCAGCCATCCTGCTGCGCCTCCTGCGCGAGGCCGGCCACGCGGTCCGGGTCGTCCCGACCGAGTCGAGCTACGCGTTCGTCGGCCGCGCCACCTGGGAGGCCCTGTCGGGCGAGCCGGCCACGCACGAGGTCTTCGACGCGGTGCCCGAGGTCGCGCACGTCCGGCTCGGACAGGGCGCTGATCTCGTCATCGTCGCCCCCGCCACTGCGGACGTGCTGGCCAAGGCCGCCACGGGTCGCGCGGACGACCTCCTCACGACGACCCTCCTGACCGTGCGCTGTCCGGTCCTCGTGGCGCCGGCGATGCACACGGAGATGTGGCTGCACGCCGCGACGCAGGCGAACGTCGCGACGCTGCGCGCGCGGGGGGTGCACGTGCTCGAGCCCGCCACGGGACGGCTCACCGGCGCCGACTCCGGGCCAGGCCGCTTGCCGGAGCCGCAGGAGATCGCGGCCGCCGCCCTCGCGCTCGTGAACGGCCGTGCCGACGACGCCGGCGTCCCTCGCGGTGACTTTTCCGGGCGCCGGGTGGTCGTGAGCGCCGGCGGGACGCTCGAGCCCCTCGACCCGGTCCGGTTCCTGGGCAACCGGTCCACCGGACGCCAGGGCATCGCCATCGCAGAGGCCGCAGCCGCGCGCGGCGCAGCCGTCACGCTGGTCGCCGCGAACGTGCACCTCGAGGTCCCCGCGGGGATCGACGTCGTCCGCGTCGAGACGGCGGCCGAGCTGGACGCCGCCATGACCGCCCTCGCGCCGGAGACCGACGTCGTCGTCATGGCCGCGGCCGTCGCGGATTTCCGCCCGGTCCGCACGGCTGACAGCAAGATCAAGAAGGCGCCCGGTGGCGCGGCGCCGCTCATCGAGCTCGTCGAGAACCCCGACGTCCTTGCCGGCCTCGCGGCACAGCGCCGCGCCGGTCAGGTCGTCGTCGGCTTCGCTGCGGAGACCGGGGACGAGCACGCGAGCGTCGTCGACCACGGCCGCGCGAAGGCTCGTCGCAAGGGCGCCGACCTCATGGCGATCAACGACGTGTCGGCCGGACGCGGCTTCGGTAGCCCGGACAACGCGGTCGTGGTCGTGAACCAGGAAGGCGCCGTGGTCGCCGAGGCGACCGGGAGCAAGCGCGAGGTCGCCGACGCGATCCTCGACGCGGTGGTCCCGCTGCTGGACGCACCGGACGCGCGCGCCGCCACCGCGGACGCGTGACGGCCGTCTCACGGACGGGTCCTCGCGCGTGCCGTCGGGGCGTCTAGGCTGGCAGGCATGACCGACCAGCTGCGCCTCTTCACGTCCGAGTCCGTGACGGAGGGCCACCCTGACAAGGTGTGCGACCAGATCTCCGACGCCATCCTGGACGCGATCCTCGACCAGGACCCGCGGGCGCGCGTGGCGGTCGAGACCATGGTGACCACCGGGCTGGTGCACGTCGCGGGCGAGGTCAGCACCGAGGCGTACGTCGAGATCCCGCAGATCGTGCGCGAGGTCGTCACCGGCATCGGTTACACCTCGTCCAAGGTAGGCTTCGACGGCGCGTCCTGCGGCGTGTCCGTCTCGATCGGTCAGCAGTCCCCGGACATCGCGCAGGGCGTGGACCACGCGCTCGAGACGCGCACGGACACCGCTGACGCCGATGCCCTCGACGCGCAGGGGGCCGGCGACCAAGGCCTCATGTTCGGCTACGCCAGCACCGACACCGCGCAGCTCATGCCGCTGCCGATCTGGCTCGCCCACCGGCTCGCCGAGCGTCTCGCGAGCGTGCGCAAGAGCGGCGAGGTCGCCGGGCTGCGGCCCGACGGCAAGACGCAGGTGACGATCGAGTACGACGGCGACCGCCCCGTGCGCCTCGACACCGTCCTGCTCTCCACCCAGCACGACGGCGACGTCAAGCAGGCGCGCCTGGCGGCGGACATCGACGAGGTTGTGGTGCGTCCCGTGCTCGCCTCGGTGGACCTCGACATGGAGACGACCGGGTACGAGCTGCTCGTGAACCCCACCGGCCGGTTCGAGATCGGCGGACCCCAGGGCGACGCGGGTCTGACCGGTCGCAAGATCATCGTCGACACCTACGGCGGAATGGCGCGCCACGGTGGCGGCGCCTTCTCCGGCAAGGACCCCTCGAAGGTGGACCGCTCGGCCGCGTACGCGACCCGGTGGGTCGCCAAGAACGTCGTCGCGGCGGGCCTGGCCACGCGCTGCGAGGTGCAGGTCTCCTACGCGATCGGCCGCGCGCACCCCGTCGGCGTGTACGTCGAGACCTTCGGCACGGAGACCGTCCCGGCCGCAGCCATCAGCGCCGCGATCCGCGAGGTGTTCGACCTCCGGCCAGCGGCGATCGTGCGCGACCTGGACCTGCTGCGCCCGATCTACCGCCAGACCGCCGCCTACGGACACTTCGGCCGTGAGCTCGCCGACTTCACGTGGGAGCAGACGAACCGTGTGGACGAGCTGCGCGCGGCTGTCGGTCGCGTCTGACACGATCACCCGTGTGACCGAGCCCGCCGCGCAGCAGCCTGCCCTGCCGGGCATGCCGGTGCGACGCTCGCGGGCCGTCGGTGCCCAGGACATCGAGCCCGCGACGGTCGACCCGGTCGCCCGCGTCGTCGTCGACGTCCCGGTGCCGCACCTGGACCGGCTCTTCGACTACCTGGTGCCGTCGTCCATGGCCGACGCTGCGCAGCCGGGCACCCGGGTCAAGGTCCGGTTCGGAGCCAAGGACGTGGACGGCTACGTCGTCGAGCGCGCCGGCGCGTCGGACCACACCGGGACCCTCGCGTTCCTGCGCCGCGTCGTCTCGGCCGAGCCCGTGCTGACCCCGGCGACGCTCGCGCTGTGCCGCGCCGTGGCCGACCACTACGCGGGCACGCTTCCCGACGTCCTGCGCCTCGCGATCCCGGGACGGCACGCGCGCACCGAGGACGCCGAGCGTCCCGCCGGGAGTGCTCCCGAGCCGACCGCTGCGGCGCCCGTTCCGGGGGAGTCCGCGAGCGCGTGGGCCGCCTACGCGGGCGGTGCAGCGTTCGTGCAGCACGTCCAGGCCGGGCACGCGCCCCGCGCGGTGTGGACGGCACTGCCTGCCGCCGAGCTGGACCCCGAGGCGGCGACGCACGGGTGGGCCGTGGCGCTCGCTCAGCTGTTGCGCGCCTGCCACGACGTCGCGCGCGGGGCGATCGTCGTCCTTCCCGACGGCCGGGACGTGGCGCGCCTCCAGGTCGAGCTCGAGCGCCTTGGGCTGCCGGTCGTGGGCCGGAACGGGGGAGCGGTCGGGCGGCTCGTGGCCGACGACGGCCCCGCTGCGCGGTACCGCAGCTTCCTCGCGGCGCTGCGGGGCGACGTGCGGATCGTGATCGGGACGCGCGCTGCGGCGTTCGCTCCGGTGCAGGACCTGGGCCTCGTCGTCTGCTGGGACGATGCGGACCCGAACCACCGCGAGCAGCGCAGCCCCGCCCCGCACTCGCGCGAGGTCCTCGCCCTGCGCTCAGAGCTCGAGGACTGCGCGCTATTGATCGGGTCGCCGGCGCGCTCCGCGCCTGCGCAGGCGCTCGTGGCGGCCGGATGGGTCCAGGAGATCGTCGCGGACCGCGCGACGGTCCGGGCCCGCGCACCGCGGGTACGCGCGCTGACGTCGGCCGAGCTCGCCTCCGAGGGCGCGGTCGCACGGATCCCGTCGGCGGCGTGGCGGCTGCTGCGGGACGGTCTCGAGCGCGGTCCGGTGCTCGTCCAGGTCCCGCGCAAGGGCTACGTGCCCGTGGTCGTCTGCCAGGGCTGCCGTGAGGCGGCGCGGTGCCGCGAGTGCCACGGACCGCTCGGGCTGGGCGCCGTCGCGGGCGACCCGCAGTGCGGGTGGTGCGGCAGGCTCGCCGCCGGCTGGCGGTGTCCCGAGTGTGCGGGCACCCAGCTGCGGTTCGCGCGCATCGGCTCGGACCGGACCGCCGAGGAGCTCGGCCGGGCGTTCCCCGGTGCGACGGTTCGGGTCTCGGGCGCGAGCACGGGTGTGCTGGACGCGCTGCCCTCCCGTCCGGCGCTGGTCGTCGCCACGCCGGGTGCGGAGCCCGCGGTCGCTGGTGGGTATGCCGCGGCGGTGCTGCTCGACGCGGCGCTCGCGTCGCTCGGCATGAGCATGTTCGCAACGCACGACGCGCTGCACCGATGGATCTCTGCGGCGCAGCTCGTGCGCCCTTCCGGGCAGGGCGGGATCGTGGCGCTGGTCGGCGACGGCGATCCCGCCGCCACCGCCGCACTCGTCCGGTGGGACCCTGCGGGCTTTGCGGCACGTGATCACGCCGAGCGTGTGGAGCTCGGACTGCCCCCGGCTGTGCGGGTCGCCTCGGTCACGGGCGACCGGATGTCCGTGGCCGCGTTCCTCGACCGCCTCACGCTGCCGCCGGGCGGGGCCGTGCTCGGTCCCGTGGAGCTCGCTGCGGAGGCCGGAGAGTCGACGTTGGCGGGCGCCCCCGTGCGCGCGATCGTCCGCGCGCCGCGGGGGCAGGGCCGCGCGCTCGCGCACGCCGTCAAGGGTGCTCTCGGCGGGCGCACGGCCCGCAAGGACCCGGGTGCCGTCGTCGTCCAGCTGGACCCGGCAGAGCTGCTGTAGCGCCGCCGCCGCGTGTCATGGCGGGGCGGGCGCAGCCCGCGTGCGAGAGTTGTGCTGCAGCATGCAGCAGGATGGAAGCAGGGGAACTGGTGAGCTCGAGACCCGCGCACATCCCGGCCCTCGACGGGGTCCGGGCCGTGGCGATCCTCATGGTCGTCGCGTTCCACCTGGCGCCCCTCGCGGTGCCTGGCGGGTTCATCGGTGTCGATGTGTTCTTCGTGCTCAGCGGGTACCTGATCACCGCCGGGCTGCTGCGTGAGCACGCCGGCGGGGGAGTGAGCTTCCGCGCGTTCTGGGAGCGGCGCATCCGTCGCCTGCTCCCCGCCCTGGCGCTGGTCGTCCTGGCCTGCACGTCGGCGGCCCTCGTCGTGGGCGGGGACCTCCTCGTCGATGTCGATCGGCAGGTCCTGGGCGCCGCGACGTTCTCCAGCAACTGGCTCGCCATCACGGGCGGCGACTCGTACTTCGCGGCGTTGGCACCCCAGCTGTTCGCCAACCTCTGGTCCCTGGCCGTGGAGGAACAGTTCTACCTCGTGTGGCCGTTGCTGCTCGTCGCGCTGCTCGCGGTCCTGCGGCGGCGGTGGGCGGCGGGCGCGGCCGCGGCGATCGCGGGCCTGTCGGCGGGTGCGATGGCGCTGGGATTCCGCGCCGACGCCGATCCCACGGCGGTGTACTACGCCACCCACACGCACGTCTTCGGCCTGATGGTCGGGGCGGTCGTCGCGTTCGTCGCGGCGCGGTGGACCTGGGCCCCTGCGTCGCGCGGGATCGGCTGGGTCCGCCGCGGCGCCCCGTGGGCGCTCGGCGCCCTGCTCCTCGCCGCTGCCGCCCTCCCGTGGGAGTCCGCAGTGACGTACCGCGGTGGGCTGCTCGCGGTGTCCGTCGCCGCCGCCGTCGTGGTGCTTGCGCTGGTCACGCCCGGCGCGGCGCCGGGTCTGCTCGTCCGGGCGCTCGCGACGCCCCCCGCCGTGTGGGTGGGCCGGCGCAGCTATGGGATGTACCTGTGGCACTGGCCCATCCTGGTCCTGCTCACGCAGATGTTCGCCCCCCAGTACCGGGACGGCTCGGGCGTGCCGTTCGTGTGGACGACGACGATCGTGCTCACCGTCGCGCTCTCCGCGGCTTCCTACCGCTGGGTCGAGCGGCCCGTCGTCGAGCTCGGCTGGCGCGGTGCGGCCCGCGCGCTGCGAGCATGGGCGCTGCCGGTCGCCCCGGGGGAGCGCGGCCCGCTGCACCCGCGGGCGGTCGCCGTGGCCGCAGGGCTGGTCGTGACCGTGTCCATGACCACCGCAGCGGCGGCTATCGCGCCGCGCGAGTCGGCGACCGAGCGGCAGATCCTCGCGGGCCAGGCGCTCGTCATCGAGGGCGACGAGGAGGACGAGGAGTCGGACGAGCGCCCGGCCACCGAGCCGCCGACCACAGTGCCCCCTGCCCCGTCCTCACCACCGGCTGCTCCGGACCCGACTCCGGAGGCCGTCGTCGCCGTCCCCGAAGCTGAAGCCACCCCGTCCCCGCAGGCGTCGCCCCCCGAGGCCCCGTCGGTCGACGCCGCGGCGCCAGACGCGCCGGCAGCCGAGCAAGAGCCGGCCGCGCCCGTGGACGGACGGCAGGTGACGGTGATCGGCGACTCCGTGACGCTCGCCAGTGCTGCGGCCCTCGCCGAGGCTCTGCCCAAGGCGCGCATCGACGCCGACGTGGCCCGGCCTATGGCGGACGCGCCCGCGCTCCTGAAAAAGCTCGAGCGCAAGGGCAAGCTGCGGGACGTCGTCGTTCTGAGTCTCGCGACCAACTCCACGCTCACCGACAAGCAGATGGACGACGTCATGTCCGTCGTCGGCCCGGAACGCCAGGTGGTGCTCGTGAACGGGTTCGCCGAGCGTCGGTGGATCCGCGGCACCAACAAGGAGCTGGCGCGCGCCGCCGAGCGCTATCCCAACGTCGCCGTGGCGGACTGGGCGGGAACCATCAAGAAGCACACCGACGAGCTCGCGGGCGACGGCATCCACCCGTCCGAGGCGGGAGCACGCCGCTATGCGCGGCTCGTGCACGACGCATGCGTCGAGGCCGCCGCGCGGCTCTGAGGCGCACCCGACCCTCGATACGCCTCCCGTCGGTGCTCCGCCTGGGTCCTAGGACCTGAATACGACACGCACGCACCACATTCCTTGTGATGTGCTTCACATTTGCGCGCCGCCCTTGCTACGCTGAATGTGGAATTACCTGATACTTGGAGTTTTAGTTAATTGTCTCGTCGCTGGTGACGGGGCGCTCCAGGTGCTTGCTGGGTGCGGCGCGGGGCAAGGAGGCCCCGGGCGGCACCTGGCTGCCTCCGGCGTGCGCCGAGGGCGAAGACCCGGCACACCGGTGCCACCCCTGACTCGCAGGGATGCAAGCCAGGTCGCCTCGCGGCCGTTCACGATTTCGCGTGCAGCAGCACGCAGGGATTGGACATCACATGAGCTCTGCTTCAACGGGCCGCAGGCCCGCCACCACCTTGCACGTGGTGGCACTGGTCCTGCTGGCGATCACCGCCATCGGGCTGATCGTCTTCCTCATGCTCTTCAACAACAAGGTCCACAACGGCTCCGTCCGGCTCACCGACGGGTCGGGCCAGGTGTCCGAGGGCGCCGTCACGCTGGCGTCCGGGGCTACCTCGGCCGCCGAGGGCGCGACGAAGCTCGCGGCCGGGGCAGGGGACCTCGACGCAGGAGCGGCGAAGCTCGCGGACGGATCGACCCGGCTCAACGACGGCGCCAGCGCCCTCAAGCAGGGCAGCACGGAGCTCCTCGACGGCGCCACGACGCTCTCCGCCGGGATGAACGACGCCAACGCAGGTGCCGGTCGGCTCGCCGCAGGTGCCGGCGACGCCGCTGCCGGAGCCGGCAAGCTGGCCGACGGCGCAAGCACGCTGAGCGCGGGTGCCGGGGATGTCGCCGCCGGGACGAAGCGGCTCAACACGGGCGCCGGCGACCTCGAGGACGGGGCTGGCCAGCTCCAGACCGGCGCCGCCAAGCTCTACCAGGGCACGCGCACGCTGCGGAGCGGGGCCGGGGACCTGGCTGACGGGGCCCGGGCCGCTGCGGACGGCGCCGCGGCGCTCTACGCCGGGACGCAGGAGGTCTCGGCGGGAGCCGGCGAGCTCGCGACCGGCACCAGCCAGCTCAAGGGGTCTGCGGTCGAGCTGGCGGCCGGCATCAACCAGGTCGACGCCGGCGCGGGCGAGCTCAGCGCTGGTGCACAGCAGCTCCAGGGTGGTGTCGCTGCCGCGGACCAGGCCCTGAACAAGCCGTTCAAGTCTGCGGAGGACACCGGCCTCTTCTCGGCACTGGCTCAGCTCGAGTCGGGCCTCGCCGCCGATGTGCCGCCGGGGATCAAGGACCTCAAGGCGGGTGTCCCGCAGCTCGCGGGTGGCGCGCAGCAGGTCGAGGACGGCGCCGCGCAGATCGCGGACGGGATCGCAGCGATCGACCGGATCGTGGGCGACACCGACCTCGCGCCGTCGGCCAAGCTGGCGGCGGTGCGCGTGTACCTCGACGGGATCGAGGGCGTGCAGACCGGTCTCGTCGACGGATCGACCCAGCTTCGTGCGGGCGCCAGGCAGGTGTCGGACGGCGCGTCGCTCCTCGAGGCGAAGATCGTCACGGGCAAGGGGATCGACGGACCTCCTCTCGTCGACAAGCTGCAGCGGACGTTCAGCACGGTCCAGTCCCTGACGGCGGGCAGCAAGAAGTTCAACACCGAGGCCATGGGCCCGCTGGGCGTCGGGGCCGACAAGCTCGTGGACGGCGCGAAGGCGCTGAAGGCGGGCACCGGCCAGCTGGCCGAAGCGACGCCGCGGCTCGAGGGCGGGACAGCGCAGCTGGCCGCCGGCGCCGGTGAGCTCTCCGCAGGGACGAAGAAGCTGAACGCGGGCGCCCAGGCGCTCGCCGGCGGCACGGACCAGGTGGCCACGGGTGCCGAGACGCTCGCGCAGGGCGCAGGCGACCTCCGCACCGGTGCCAAGCAGCTCTCGGCCGGGACCTCGGCCCTCGTCGACGGCACGGGCACGCTCGCCGCCGGCACCAAGGAGTTGAACACCGGTGCGAGCCGCCTCGCGGCCGGAGCGGCCGAGCTGCGGTCGGGCGCGTTCACGCTGCGCGACGGCAACGCGCAGCTGGCCTCCGGCGCCTCTGAGCTGGTCGCCGGTACTGGCAAGCTCGCCGCCGGCGCCGGTCAGCTGACCGACGGCGTCACGCGCCTCGACGCTGGGGCCACCGAGCTCGCGGACGGTTCTGAGGAGCTCGCCACGGGCGCCACCACCCTCAAGGAGGGCACGACCACCCTCGCGCAGGGCGCGAAGGACCTCTCCGACGGCACCAACCAGCTCTCGGCCGGTGCCGGCGAGCTGCAGAGCGGGACCGTGCAGGTGGCGGACGGCAACGCGAAGCTGAAGGCGGACGTCGAGGAGGGTCCGCAGAAGCCCCTCGCGATCGGTGGCGGCATCCTGACGCTGCTCGCGCTCGGCGCGGGGATCTCGGCGCTCGGCATGCGCCGCGACGCCTGACCTGCTCCAGCCACCGGCCCCCCGTCGCACCCGCGGCGGGGGGCCGGTCGCGTTCTGGCCCCACGCAACAGGGGAGCGGACGCTCGGCGGCGCTGACGGGCCACCTAGGATGAGTGATCATGCGCCTTCTGTTCGCAGGGACCCCCGACGTGGCGGTCCCCACCCTCGATGCCCTCGTCGCCTCTCCCCACGAGGTCGCCGCCGTCCTGACGCGCGCGGACGCCCGTGCCGGACGCGGCCGACACCTCACGCCCAGCCCGGTGCGCGCTCGCGCCGAGGAGCTCGGCATCGAGGTGATTACGGGCAGCCCCAGCGATCCCGAGGTCCAGGACCGGCTCCGGGCGCTCGACGTCGACTGCGCGCCGGTCGTGGCCTACGGGCAGCTGCTGCGCCCGGACGCCCTGGAGATCCCGCGACTGGGCTGGGTCAACCTCCACTTCTCGTTGCTGCCGGCCTGGCGCGGCGCGGCACCCGTGCAGCGCGCGATCATGGCGGGCGACGAGGTCACGGGCGCGACGACCTTCCTCATCGAGGCCGGGCTCGACACCGGACCCGTGCTCGGAACCCTGACCGAGACCATCCGTCCGCGCGACACCTCGGGCGACCTCCTGGACCGCCTCGCGCTCGCCGGCGCGCCGCTCATGGTCGCCACCATGGACGCTCTGGAGACGGGCCAGCTCACCCCGGTGCAGCAGAGCGCCGACGGCGTCAGCCATGCCGCGAAGATCACCGCCGACGACGCACGCGTGCGCTGGGAGCACCCGGCCCTCGCCGTCGACCGCCAGGTCCGCGGATGCACTCCCGCGCCCGGCGCCTGGACCACGCTTCCCGACGGCGCGCGCCTCGGCCTCGGCCCGGTCACGGTCGTCGACGACCCCGCCGCAGCGCCCCTCGCGCCTGGCGAGATCCGCGTGACCAAGCGCGACGTCGTCGTCGGCGTGGCCGGGGGAGCGGTACGTCTGGGGGACGTGGCTCCGGTGGGCAAGAAGCACATGCCGGCGGCCGACTGGGCCCGTGGTGCCCGCCTGACCGACGGCACACCCGTCGCCGACGGTCTCCGGCTCGGTGCCGCATGAGCGGCCAGCCCTACCGCGACGCCCAGGGCCGCGAGCGCCGCGGTCGCGACATCCCCGCACCGCGCGGTGCGCTCGCGCCCGGCCAGCGCCGCCGCGGCACCGACGCCGCGCGCGAGGTGGCCTTCGAGGTCCTGCGCGAGGTCAGCGGGTCGGATGCGTACGCCAACCTCGTCCTGCCGCCGGCCCTGCGTCGTCGGCACCTGTCCGGACGTGACGCGGCCTTCGCGACCGAGCTCACCTACGGCACCCTGCGCCTGCGCGGGCGCTACGACGCGATCCTCGCGCACTGCGTGACCCGCCCGCTGGCGTCGCTCGACGAGCCGGTGCTGGACATCCTGCGCCTCGGCACGCACCAGATCCTCGGGATGCGCGTCGCCACCCACGCAGCCGTGTCCGAGACCGTCGGGCTGGCCCGCGCGCACGTCGGCGCCGGCAGCGCGCAGCTCGTCAACGCCGTCCTGCGGGCCGTGTCCCGCACCCCGCTCGAGGAGTGGCTCGCGCGGATCTCGGCCGACGTCGACGGCGTCGAGCGCAGCGCCCTGCTGGAGAGCCACCCGGTGTGGATCGCGCGCGCCCTGCGGGAGTCGCTCGGGGCGACCGGGCGCGACGTGGCCGAGCTCGACGAGCTGCTCGCCGCGCACAACGACGCCGCCCGGGTGACGCTCGTCGCCCGCCCCGGCCTGCTCGACGTCGACGCGCTCGCCGCGGAGGCCACGGAAGCCGGCGCGACGCTCCGGCCCGGTCGCTACGCCGCGACCGCGGGCATCCTCTCCGGGACGGACCCCGGCGCGATCCCCGCGGTGCGGGCGGGCGCGGCGGGCGTCCAGGACGAGGGCAGCCAGCTGGTCACGCTCGCGTTCCTCGCCGCCGCGGTCGACGGTCCCGACGCCCGGTGGCTCGACATGTGCGCCGGCCCCGGCGGCAAGGCCACGCTCATGGCCGCCGAGGCGGGGGAGCGCGGGGCACGTGTCCTCGCGAACGAGGTCGCACCGCACCGCGCCCGGCTGGTCGAGCAGTCCTTGGCAGCCGTCCCCGCCGACGCCGTCGAGGACGTCGTCGTGGGTGACGGCCGCCGGTTCGGCCAGACGGATCCCGGCGGGTTCGACCGCGTGCTCCTCGACGCGCCCTGCACCGGGCTCGGCGCGCTCCGCCGTCGTCCCGAGGCGCGCTGGCGGCGCACCCCGGCGGACGTGCCGGTCCTGACGACGCTGCAGCACGAGCTGCTCGACTCGGCGCTCCTGGCGGTGCGCCCGGGCGGCGTCGTCGGGTACGTCACCTGCTCGCCGCACCTGGCGGAGACGCGCCTGGTCGTGCAGGACGTCCTCGCGCGGCACGCGGACGTCGAGCTGCTCGACGCCGCGACGCTCGTACGCGACGTCAGCGTCGGGGAGATCGAGCTCGACGCCGGCCCGCACGTGCAGCTGTGGCCGCACGTGCACGGCACCGACGCCATGCATCTCACGGTGCTCCGGCGCAGGCCGCCGGCCGAGCGCTAGGGTGAGCGCCATGGCTGCCCAGATCAACCCCAGCATCCTCTCCGCGGACTTCGCGAACCTGGAACGCGACCTGAAGACGATCGCGTCGGCCGACGCCGCGCACGTCGACGTCATGGACAACCACTTCGTGCCGAACCTGACGCTCGGCCTGCCGGTGGTGCAGGCGCTGCTCGCGGTGACCCCGCTGCCGATCGACGTGCACCTGATGATCGCCGACCCGGACCGCTGGGCCGCCGCGTACGCCGAGGCCGGGGCCTCCTCGGTGACCTTCCACGCCGAGGCCGCGGCCGCGCCCGTGCGCCTCGCCCGGGAGATCCGCAAGCAGGGTGCGCGCGCCGCGATCGCCCTGCGCCCAGCCACCCCGATCGAGCCCTACCTCGATCTGCTGCCGGAGTTCGACATGGTCCTCGTCATGACGGTCGAGCCCGGGTTCGGCGGCCAGTCGTTCCTCGACGGCACGCTCGGCAAGATCCGCCGCGTCCGCGAGGCGATCAGCGCGGCGAACCTCGAGATCTCCGTCCAGGTGGACGGCGGCATCTCGCGCGAGACGATCGACCGCGCTGCCGAGGCCGGCGCCGACGTCTTCGTGGCGGGATCAGCCGTGTTCGGGGCCGCGGACATCCCCGCCGAGATCGCGACCCTGCGCACGATGGCGGCGCGGCACACCCACTGAGGCACGGTTGCGGAATACCCCGGCCGGTTGTGGCATTGTTAGCGCCAGAGCACATGCTCCGGGGTCGGTGAAAATCCGAGCCGGCGGTCACAGTCCGCGAACCTGCTCCACGTCTCCCACCGGGTGACGCGGGACGGGCCGACCTGGTGGAACTCCAGGACCGACGGTCAAAGTCCGGATGAGAGGCGCATGTGACGCGGACGGCCTCGTGCCGTCCGCGACGCGTTGCGCGCGCCCACCCCCGGAGCCCTGATCCGGGAAGGTTCCATGCCAGAGCACCGTGTCACCGGGCCCGACGACGCGCTCGCCCGCGCCGTCGCGCTGGCCCAGCGCGGTCCCGTCGGGGGAGCGAACCCGCGGGTCGGCTGCGTCGTGACGGACGCCGACGGCGTGATCGTCGCCGAGGGCTGGCACCGGGGAGCCGGCACCCCGCACGCCGAGGCCGCCGCCCTCGCGGCCGCCGCCGCCCAGGAAACCGCGCTGCACGGCACCCACGCCTACGTGACGCTCGAGCCGTGCGCCCACACGGGACGCACCGGCCCCTGCGCCGAGGCGCTGATCGACGCCGGGGTCGCGTCCGTCACCTACGCGGTCGCCGACCCCAACCCGGTCGCCGCGGGTGGCGCTGCGCGGCTGCGCGCCGCCGGCGTGGACGTGCACGGCCCGCTCGACCCGTCCGGCGCTGCCACCGCCCTCGTGCGCGAGTGGTCGACCGCCGTACGCCGCGGGCGCCCCTTCGTGACGGTGAAGACCGCGGCGAGCCTCGACGGGCGGATCGCGGCAGCGGACGGCACGAGCCGCTGGATCACCTCGTCCGAGGCCCGTACCCACGCGCACGGCCTCCGGGCCCGCGTGGGCGCGATCGTCGTCGGCACGGGCACCGCGCTGGCCGATGACCCCGCCCTCACCGTCCGACTGCCCGCGGACCCCTCGGGCACGCACACCTCGTCGAGCCCGACGACCACCGCACGCGGCGACGAGCAGCCCGAGCCCTGGCGCGTCGTCGTCGGGCTGCGCGACCTGCCCGACGACGCCCGGGTGCGCGGCGAGCGGTTCGTGCACGTGCGCAGCCACGACCCCGCGGCGGTGCTCGCCGTGCTCCACGCCCGCGAGGTCCGGCACGTCCTCGTCGAGGGCGGACCACGCCTCGTGACCGCGTTCCTGCGGGCCGGGCTCGTCGACGAGGTGTACGCCTACGTCGCGCCCGTGCTGCTCGGGGCCGGCAAGAGCGCCGTCGAGGACCTCGGCGTCGCCACGATCGCCGACGCCGTGCGCCTGCACCCGCGCAGCGTCACCCAGCTCGGACCGGACGTAGTCCTGGTCTGCGACCTCAGCCAGGAGCCTGTGGGCTCGGAGCAGGAGAGATAGATGTTCACCGGAATCGTCGAGGAGCTCGGGGAGCTCGTCGCGCTCGAGGACCTCGGGCAGGACGCGCGGATCGTGGTCCGCGGCCCGCTCGTGACGTCCGACGCCCGGCTGGGCGACTCGATCGCCGTCGACGGCGTGTGCCTGACCGTCACCGCACTCGGCGACGGGACCTTCGACGCCGACGTGATGCCGGAGACGCTCACGCGCACCGCGCTCGGCGGGCTCGTCCCGGGTGCCCGCGTCAACCTCGAGCGAGCCCTCCAGGCCGGCGCGCGCCTCGGCGGGCACGCGGTGCAGGGCCACGTCGACGGCGTGGGCACGATCGTCGCCCGCACGCCCGGGGAGCGGTGGGACGAGGTCGACGTCGAGGTCCCCGCCGACCTCGCTCGGTACCTCGCCCGCAAGGGCTCCATCACGATTTCGGGCGTCTCCCTGACCGTCACGCACGTGACCGGCAACGTCTTCGGGGTGTCGCTCATCCCGACCACGCTCGAGGCCACGACGCTGGGCTCCCTCGTGCCGGGCAGCCGGGTCAACCTCGAGGTCGACGTGATGGCCAAGTACGTCGAGCGCCTCGTCGCCGCTGGTACCCCCGGTGCGGCGGGCACCCCAGGTGCCGAGACCGCGGACCCCGCTGACCTCGACGACGCCGAGGTCGCCCTCGCGCGCACCTACGTCGAGCGCTTCACCCAGGAGGACGCATGAGACTGTCGACCATCCCCGAGGCCCTGGCGGCCATCGCCGCGGGCCGTCCCGTGCTCGTCGCGGACTCGCCCGACCGTGAGAACGAGGCGGACGTCGTGCTCGCCGCGAGCACGGCGACGTCCGAGTGGGTCGCGTGGACCATCCGGCACTCGTCGGGCTACCTCTGCGCGCCCATGCCGGCCGGCCGCGCTGACGCGCTCGAGCTGCCGCTCATGGTGCCGCACAGCCAGGACCCGCGCCGCACCGCGTACACCGTGACGGTCGACGCGGCGACGGGCGTCACCACGGGCATCTCCGCCGCCGACCGCACGCGCACCCTGCGCGTCCTCGCTGACCCGGCCTCGGGCCCGGTGGACCTGATCCGACCCGGCCACGTCCTGCCGCTGCGCGCCGTCGCCGGGGGAGTGCTGCACCGCGCCGGGCACACCGAGGCCGCGGTCGACCTCGTGCGGCTCGCGGGCGCGGGCAGCGTCGGTGCGATCGCAGAGCTGGTGAACGACGACGGCACCATGATGCGGCTGCCGGACGTGGCCGCGCTGGCCGAGCGGGACGGCCTCGTGCTGATCACCATCGCCGACCTCATCGCGTGGCGCCTGGCGCACGACCCGGCCCACGGCGAGTCCGAGGACGACGTCGCGCCGGGCAACCGCGTGGAGGCCACGGACGTGGCACGGCTGCCGACCGCGCACGGGGACTTCCACGTGCGCGGCTACCGCGACCTGCGCACCGGAGCCGAGCACGTCGCGCTCCTTCCGGTCGAGGTCGCCTCGCCGGACGCGACGCCGGTGGTGCGCGTCCACTCCGAGTGCCTGACGGGCGACGCGTTCGGCTCCCTGCGCTGCGACTGCGGTCCGCAGCTGCGCACGGCCATGCGCCTGGTCGCCGAGCGCGGCGGAGCCGTGGTGTACCTGCGGGGCCACGAGGGGCGCGGCATCGGGCTGCTCGCCAAGATCGGGGCCTACGCGCTGCAGGACGCCGGATACGACACCGTGCAGGCGAACCTCGAGCTCGGCTGGCCCGCCGACCGCCGTGAGTACGGTGCGGCGGCCGCGATCCTCAAGGACCTCGGTCTCGACACCGTGACCCTGCTGACGAACAACCCGGCTAAGGTCACCGGACTGACGGCGAGCGGCGTCCACGTCGAGGGCACCGAGCGGATCGAGGTCGGCCACACCCCGCAGAACCACGACTACCTGCTGACGAAGAAGGTCGCCATGGGGCACGAGCTGCTCCTCGACGGTGCGACCACGACGATGGAGGAGGACCCGCGATGAGCGGCGCCGGAGCACCCACGGTCACGGTCGACGGGACGGGCCTGCGCGCCGCGCTCGTCGCCGCGAGCTGGCACACCCAGATCATGGACGGCCTGATCGGCGGTGCCCAGCGCGCCTTCGAGCGCGCCAACCTCACCGACGTGACGACGGTGCGGGTGCCGGGCTCCTTCGAGCTCCCCGTCGTCGCCGCGCGTGCGGCAGAGGCCGGGTACGACGTCGTCGTCGCCCTCGGCGTGGTGATCCGGGGCGGTACGCCCCACTTCGAGTTCGTGTGCCAGGGCGTGACCCAGGGCCTGACGGAGGTCGCGATCCGTACGGGGGTGCCCGTGGGCTTCGGGGTTCTGACGGTCGACGACGAGGAGCAGGCGATCGCACGGGCCGGGCTTCCCGGCTCGAGCGAGGACAAGGGCGCCGAGGCCGTCGAGGCGGCCATCGCCACGGCCCTCGCCCTCCGCACTCTCTGAGGCCGCGCGGCGGTGTGACGACCGTCTCCCGGACGTGATCTCGCGACCGGGTCCCGGGAACTAGGCTGGGGCGCGTGAAAACCTTCGATGATCTTTACGCAGAGCTCTCGCGCAAGGCCGTGGAGCGGCCGGCCGGGTCGGGCACGGTGGCCGAGCTGGACGCGGGCGTCCATGCGATCGGCAAGAAGATCGTCGAGGAGGCGGCAGAGGTCTGGATGGCCGCCGAGTACCAGAGCGACGCCGAGCTCGCGGAGGAGATCTCTCAGCTCGTCTACCACGCCCAGGTGCTCATGATCGCCCGGGGGCTGACGCCCGCGGACGTCTACCGCTACCTCTGAACCCGCCGACCCCACCACCGACGAGGACTCCTGTGCTGCGCATCGCCGTACCGAACAAGGGCTCGCTGTCCGAGCCCGCCACCGAGATGCTGCGCGAGGCGGGCTACCGCCAGCGCCGCGACACCCGCGAGCTCGTGCTCACCGACCCGGACAACGACGCCGAGTTCTTCTTCCTGCGCCCGCGCGACGTCGCCGTCTACGTCGGCGCCGGCACCGTGGACGTCGGCATCACCGGTCGGGACCTCCTGCTCGACTCCGGCGCCGCCGCCGTCGAGCACCTGCCGCTCGGCTTCGCCCGGTCCACGTTCCGCTACGCCGCTCCCGTCGGCACCATCACCGACATCGCGCAGATCGCCGGCAAGCGCGTGGCGACGTCGTACAACGTCCTGGTGCACGACCACCTGGCGGCAAACGGCGTCGAGCCTGCCGCCATCGTCCACCTGGACGGGGCCGTCGAGAGCTCGGTCAAGCTCGGTGTGGCCGACCTCATCGCTGACGTCGTCGAGACCGGGACGACGCTCCGTGCCGCCGGGCTGGAGATCTTCGGCGAGCCGATCCTGCGCTCCGAGGCCGTGATGATCCGCCGCGACGGCCCCGAGCCCGACGGCCTGGCCACGCTCACGCGTCGGCTGCAGGGAGTGCTCACGGCCCGTCAGTACGTCCTCATGGACTACGACGTACCCCTGACCAAGGTGGAGGCCGCGGTGGCCATCACGCCGGGCCTGGAGTCGCCCACCGTCTCCCCGCTGCACGACGCCGAGTGGGCCGCGGTCCGCGCGATGGTCCCGCGCGCACAGACCAACCGGGTGATGGACGACCTCTACGACGTCGGGGCCCGCGCCATCATCGTCACGTCGATCCACGCCTGCCGGCTCTGAGGCGCAGCACCGTGGCTGGTGACGCACCGACCCTCTACACGCCGTTCCGGCCGCGGATGACCCGCGTCGTCGGCGCCGGCATCGGTGGGCTGCTCACCGTGAGCGGCGTCGTGCTGTGGCTGACCTCGCCCGGGGCGCCCGGGACCGGCTACGACGCCCTGAACACGGCCGGGCTCGTCGCCGTGCTCAGCCTGGGGCTCCTGCTCGTCTGGCGGCACGCCACGGTGCACGCGCTCGTGACGCCCGAGGGCATCCGGGTACGCAACCTGGTGCACACGACCGTGCTCGCCTGGGACCAGATCGAGGGTGTCCGGTTCGGCTCGGGCCAGCCGTGGGTCTCGCTCGACCTGGTGGACGGCAACGAGCTCGCCGTCATGGCCGTGCAGAGCGCCGACGGTGCCTTCGCCACCCAGGAGGCGCGCCGCCTAGCGACGCTCGTCGGCGCGCACGGCACACCCCGCCCGCCGGCCGGCTGACGGCACGCAGCGGAGCCCACCGAGGCCCGCCGCGGCTCGACGACGAACGCCCTGCCCCCACCGGATCACCGGGAGGGCAGGGCGTTCGTTCGTCCGCTGTCCGCGGGCCGCCGGCGAAGGCGACCCGCGGCGGGCTCAGCTGAAGGTGCGCTGGCGCTTCGGTCGCGTCTCGTAGCGGTCCTCACGCGCCGGGCGGCGTCCCGCCGGAGCGTGGTCGCGGCCCGGGCGCTCGGCACTGTCTCGCCGCGGCGCGGGGCCCTGGTCGACGGCGATGCGCAACGGCTTGCCGGCGACGCGCGCCCGCGAGATGCGGTCGAGGGTCTGCGAGTCCATGGGCGCGGCGATGTCGACGAGGGAGAAGCTCGGGAAGATGTCGATCTTGCCGAGGTCCTTGCCGTTGAGGCCGCCCTCGTTCGTGAGCGCACCGACGATGCCGCTGGGCTGCGCGCCGTGCGTGAAGCCCACCGCCAGGCGGTAGCGGGTGCCGATCGCGCCACGCCGGTCGCCGCCGCGGTCCCCGCCACGCTCGCCGCGGTCCTCGTAGCGTCCGCGGCTCTCGCCCCGGTCGTTCGTGCGGGTCTTGGCGCGCTCGGCGAGACGCTTGGCCTCGTCGCGCTCGGCCTCGGCCGCGAGCTGCTCGGCACGCGCCTTGGGGCCGTCGTCGCCCACGGACAGCGCGAGCAGGGCCGCGGCGAGGTCGAGCGGGTCCAGCTCGTCGGTGGCGAGGAGCGCCTCGATCTGGCCCCGGTAGAGCGACAGGCGACCGGCACCGACGCGCTCGCTCACCTGGGCGAGGGTCGACGCCGACTTGTGCGCGGAGACGTCGGCGGGAGTCGGGATCTCGATCTCCTCGAGCGTGACGCGCGTGGTGCGCTCGATGCCGCGCAGGCGACCGCGCTCGGCGGGCGTGACGAACGACAGCGCGACACCGGTGCGGCCGGCGCGGCCCGTGCGGCCGATGCGGTGCACGTACGCCTCGGGCTCGCCCGGGAGGTCGAAGTTCACGACGAGACCGATGCGGTCGACGTCGAGCCCGCGGGCGGCGACGTCGGTGGCGACCAGGACGTCGAGGGCGCCCGAGCGGAGCCGCTCGACGATCTTCTCGCGCTCCTTCTGGGCGACGTCACCGGAGATGGTCGCAGCGGAGATGCCACGCTCGATCAGCGCAGAACCGACCTCCTCGGCAGCACCACGGGTGCGGCAGAAGACGATCGCCGCGTCGGCGTCGGACGTCGCGAGGACGCGGGTGAGCGCGCCCACCTTGTGGCGGAACGGCACGACCGCGAACGTCTGCTTGACGGCCGAGACCGTGGACGACTGCCGGGAGACGGCGATCTCGACGGGCTGGCGCAGGTGCGCCTGGGCCACGCGGCGGATGGGCGCGGGCATCGTCGCGGAGAAGAGCGCGACCTGGCGCTCGGTCGGCGCGGCGGTGAACACCTTCTCGACCTCTTCGGCGAAGCCCATGCGGAGCATCTCGTCGGCCTCGTCGAGGACGAGGAACCGGATGCCGTCCATCTTGAGCGTGCCCCGCTCCATGTGGTCGATCACACGACCGGGCGTGCCGACGACGACCTGGGCGCCACGGCCCAGCGCGCGCTGCTGGGGGACGAAGGGGGCGCCGCCGTACACGGCGACGATCTCCATCCCGGGCAGGTGCTTGGCGAAGGTCTCGATGGCCTCGGCGACCTGCATGGCGAGCTCGCGCGTCGGCGTGAGCACGATGGCCTGCGTCTCGCGAAGGTTCGCGTCGAGCGCGGCGAGCATCGGCAGGCCGAACGCGGCGGTCTTGCCGGTTCCGGTCTGCGCGACGCCGGTGATGTCGCGACCGGCCAGCAGCGCCGGGATGGCCTGGGCCTGGATGGGGGAGGGGATCGTGAAGCCGAGGTCCGCGATGGCCTGGTTCAGCGCCTCGGGCATACCGAGCTCGGCGAACGTGAGGTCCGGGGTCTCGGTGGTGGTGGGCGCGGGCATGGTGGTGTCAGAAGACATAGAGGTGCTTCAACCGTTCGTAGATGCGTCCGGAGCTGGCGCGGTCTTGATACCGACGCCGTCGCAATCCCGAGACACACACGGCCGATGACGGCCACCTGCTCCCACCGCGGTGGGCAGCTACCAACTGAACAGCTACACGCGGGAAACGCGACGAACTCCACAAGGAAGTGCCCACTCTACGGGACGCTGGCGTCTTTTGGGCGGTTCCTCGCGCGCCGGTCGCGGTGAGGTGGGACACAGGCCGCCCCTAGGATGGGCGGCGAGGAGAGGGGGCACGAGTGCCGAGATCGACCACGCGGTCCGTCCCGCGCCCCGACGCGTCCATGGTGCTCCTCGACGAGGTGATGAACCGGCCCCTCGATCCGGGCTACGCGGAGGCCGCCGCGCGACGCGCGGCGGGAACCGAACCTCGACGGACGCTCCTCGGCCAGGCGATCGTCGTCCTCATCGCCGTGGTGCTGGGCGCGGTGACCGCCACCGCCGCCGCTGTCCTGCGCGCACCCGCGCCCGAGGTTCTCTCCGCCCGGGCGCTGCTCGAGGAGGAGATCGGCCAGCGCCAGGCCGCTGCGGACCAGCTCGCCGGTCAGCTCGACGCGCTCGACGCGGAGATCGACGACCTCCAGTCAGCGGCCCTGGCCGAGACGTTCCCCAACTTGCTCGCCACGACCCGCCGCGATGCTGCCGTGGCTGGCACGGTCGCCGTGACCGGTCCCGGGATCGAGCTGGTGGTCGCGGACGCGGTCACCGTCCCGGGCGCGGACGCCGAGCGGGGATCCCGGGTCCAGGACTACGACCTGCAGATCGTCGTGAACGCCTTGTGGTCCGCCGGGGCCGAGGCCGTCACCGTCAACGGCATCCGGCTGACGACGACGAGCGCGATCCGCTCCGCCGGGGACGCCATCCTGGTGGACCTGATCGGGCTCGCGAGCCCTTACACGATCGCCGCCGTGGGTGACCCGCAAGCGCTGTCGGTCGGGTTCGCCCGGTCCGTGGGGCAGCAGCAGCTGTCTGTCCTCGGCTCTCGCTACGGCATCTCCTCCTCGATGCGCGAGGTCGAGCGGATCGAAGCGCGCGCCGGCCGCGCGACCGAGCTGTTCCACGCCGACGCCCTCGAGACGGAGGCGCCGACCGCGGACGGCCAGACCGTAGGATCACTGAGCACGGGCTCCGGCACGTCCGAGGCCAGCCGCACCATGAGCCAGGCACCCCAGGAGGAGCACAGATGATCGCCGTCCTCGGCCTCGTCGTCGGAGCGCTGGTGGGGCTCTTCTTCGAGCCCGCCGTGCCCGCCGGCCTGCAGCCCTATCTCCCGATCGCCGTCGTCGCTGCGCTCGACGCGCTCTTCGGGGGCCTGCGCGCCCTGCTCGACGGCACGTTCAACGACCGCGTGTTCATCGTGTCGTTCCTGTCGAACGTCGTCGTGGCCGCGCTCATCGTCTTCCTCGGCGACCAGCTCGGCGTCGGCACGCAGCTGTCCACCGGCGTCGTCGTGGTCCTCGGGATCCGCATCTTCTCCAACGCCGCCGCCATCCGCCGGCACCTGTTCAAGGCATGACGGCTCCCGACGCGACCCCGACCCCCGAGGACCGCCAGGACGACGACGCCTCGGCGCCTGCCGACCAGGACGTCGCGCCGCGGCACGCCGAGGCGGCGCCCGAGCGCGGTCACGCGTGGCGGACGCTGCGTCGTGCGCTGTCCCCGCGGCTCAGCACGTCGCGGGTGGTGGCCGCGCTGCTGTGCGCGCTGCTGGGCTTCGCGCTTGTCGTCCAGGTGCAGCAGACCCAGACGGAGTCGCTGTCGTCCCTGCGCCAGTCGGAGCTCGTGCGGATTCTCGACGAGGTGACCCAGCGCGGAGGGGACCTGGAGAACGAGGTTCGCACGCTCCGGGAGCAGCGGGACGAGCTCCAGTCCGGGACGGCGGACGACGCCGCCGCGCTCGAGGTCGCTGTCGAGCGCGCCGAGCGCCAGGGCATCCTCTCCGGGCGGCTGCCCGCCGTCGGTCCGGGCGTCACGGTGCGGATCACCGAGGGCGACACGCGGCTGCGGGCCACCGCCCTCCTGACGGTGCTTGAGGAGCTCCGCAACGCGGGCGCGGAGGTCATCGAGCTCAACGGCGTCCGTCTGGTCGCATCGTCGTACCTGATCGAGACCAGCGAGGGCATCGTCGTGGACGGCCAGATCGTCAGCCCGCCGTTCCTCTGGGCGGCGATCGGCGACCCGAGCGCACTGGGACCGGCCCTCGAGATCCCCGGCGGTGCGATGTCGACCATCCGCACCGGAGGCGGGATGGGACGGATCGACGCGGTGGACGAGCTGGAGATCAACGCCGTCCGCGAACCCGCGCCCCTGCGCTACGCCGAGCCCGCCACCGGGACGGACTCGGCGTGACTGTGACACCCTCATCCGTAGAGGTTCGCCGACCCCTACGCCTAAGGTGGGAGTCTGCAACTGCCGATGTCGTCACTGGTCGCCTGCTGCTGCTCGCACCCACTGATCACTGCACCGCCGAGGAGGGCGAATGACCGAGAGCTCCGAGCCGAGGGACCAGCGCGGCGCATTCACCGGTCACGCCGCCGACGCGACGGCGGTGTTCGGCGTGGTGCCGGCCACTCCCGCGGAGGGCATCGCGTACGTCTCCGGTCTCTCCGCCGAGGAGCAGGCTGCCGTCGCCGCGCTCCCGCAAGGCTGTGCGCTGCTGCTCATGCAGCGAGGGCCGGGGGCCGGCTCGCGGTTCCTGCTCGACTCCGACCGCACCCTCGTGGGGCGCAGCGAGCGCGCGGACATCTTCCTCGACGACGTCACGGTCTCGCGCAAGCACGCGGTGTTCGTTCGCTCGGGGGACGGCTTCGTCGTCCGTGACTCCGGCTCGCTCAACGGGACGTACGTCAACCGTGCGCGCGTCGACGAGATCGCCCTGTCGCCGGGCGACGAGGTGCAGATCGGCAAGTTCCGGATGACGTTCCACCCTCGCCCCGGCGGCGCCCGCGGCGCGCAGGGGAGCGACCGGGCGTGAGCTCGCGGTCCGTCCAGCAGGCCGCGCCCGACGTCGAGACCGCTGCGGCTGAGCGCAGCGGCCCTCGTGCGGTCGAGTCCTGGCCCCCCGGGATCTCGACGCGTGCGACGATGCGGATCTCGGACGTCCTCGGGGCGCTCCGCCCGGAGTTTCCCGCCTTGACGCCCTCGAAGCTCCGGTTCCTCGAGGAGCAGGGCCTGGTGGAGCCCGTGCGCACGCCCGCCGGGTACCGCCAGTACTCGCTGGCCGACGTCGAGCGGCTGCGCTACGTGCTCGCAGCGCAGCGCGACAAGTACCTGCCGCTCAAGGTCATCAAGGAAGAGCTGGCGGCGCTCGACGCCGGGCAGGGCTCGGTCCCGCTCGCGCGTGCGGTGCCGGACGGCGCCGGTGACCTGCGCCCGGCTGACCGCCTGACGGCCCAGTCGCTCGCGGAGTCGGCCGACGTCGACGTCGCGCTCGTGACCGGGCTCATGGAGGCGGGCGTCATCCGCCCGGACTCCCGAGGCCACTTCGACCCGTGGACGCTCGAGGTAGTCCGGATCGCGGCGTCGGTGGGGGCCCACGGCGTCGAGCCGCGGCACCTGCGGGCGGCCCGGCTGGCTGCGGACCGCTCGATCGACCTGGTCGCGGCCGCTGTCGCCCCGCTACGTGCCGCCGGCACACCGTCGGCACGGGCTCGGGCAGGAGCGCTCGGCGCGGACCTGGGGGAGTCGCTCGCGGAGCTGCACACCGTGCTGCTGCGACAAGGCGTGGCGGACCTCGCCTGACTCGTCGCCGAACCGGACAGTTCGGACAACTCTCAACTTCAACCTGAAGGTAAGACACGCACGGCGCGACACGCCGGGCGCGTCGCGCCCTCGGTCGTTGACGACGTCAGAGGGCGCCCGTAGCGTACGAGTGTCACCAGGGGAGCGGCGCTCGACATGCGCGGCACGGGTGCGGTGAGACGGAGGCACGAGTGAGCGGCACAGAGGTCGGCGCGGAGAAGAGCCCACAGGCGGCTCCTGCCCAGGGGCTGCTGTTCGGCGAGGACCTGAGCGAGCTGGACAGCTCGACCGGGTACCGAGGACCGACCGCGTGCCGTGCCGCGGGAATCACCTACCGTCAGCTCGACTACTGGGCACGCACCGGGCTCGTCGAACCGACCGTCCGGCCTGCTTCCGGGTCCGGCACCCACCGGCTCTACAGCTTCCGCGACATCCTCGTGCTCAAGGTCGTCAAGCGGCTGCTCGACACGGGCGTCTCCCTACAGCAGATCCGCTCGGCCGTCTCGCACCTGCGCGAGCGCGGAGTCGACGATCTCGCTCAGATCACCCTGATGAGCGACGGCGCTAGCGTCTACGAGTGCACGAGTGCCGACGAGGTCATCGATCTGGTGCAGGGCGGTCAGGGCGTGTTCGGCATCGCCGTCGGGCGCGTGTGGCGCGAGGTCGAGGGCTCACTCGCCGAGCTGCCGACGGAGCGCCTCGACGACGAGCAGCCTGCGCCGTCCGCCCAGGACGAGCTCGCCGCGCGGCGCAAGGCGCGCACCGCTGGCTGACGCAGGTCAGAGCAGGGGACGCAGGGGAGCGAGCACCGACTCGCTGAAGCGCGCGATCCATGAGCGCCGCTCCCACTCGTCGATCGTCATCTGGCGGCAGTTGGACAGGTCCGTGAGGAACACCTGCTCCATCTGGCGCGCGAGCGGCTGGTCGACGATCTCGAGGTTGATCTCGTAGTTGCCGGACAGGCTCAGTCGGTCGATGTTCGCCGTCCCGATCGTGGTCCACTGTCCGTCGATCGTCGCGGTCTTGGCGTGCACCATCGCGTGCTTGAACAGCCAGATCGTCACCCCGCCGCGCAGCAGCGTGCTGTAGAAGCCGCGCGAGAGCCAGTCCGTGATGACGTGGTTCGAGTACTCAGGAACGATCACGCGCACGTCCACGCCTCGGCGAGCCGCAGCGAGCAGGGCGTGCAAAATCTCGTGGTCCGGGATGAAGTACGCCTGGGTGATGAAGATGTGGCTGCGCGCACGGTCGATGGCAGCGAGGTAGATGCCGCGGATCGGGAACAGCAGGTGCGCCGGCGCGTTGCGAGCCACACGGATGCTCGGGTCCCACACCTCGGAGCCGGGGTCGGGGAGGGTCGGCAGACCACCCGGCCGGGCGGCGTTCCAGAAGTCCACGAACGCGTTGCGCAGGTCCCAGGCCGCAGGCCCGACGACGCGCAGGTGGGTGTCCCGCCATGTCGTGGCGTACAGCGTCCCGATGTTGAAGCCACCGACATAGCCGACCTCGTCGTCGACCACGAGGATCTTGCGGTGGTCGCGGCCCGAGTGCCGCACGTTCAGCACCAGCAGCCCTGGGCGGAAGATCGGGAACCGCAGCACCCGGACGGACGGGGGGAAGTCGTAGAACGACCGAGGGACCACGAGGTTGGCGAAGCCGTCGTAGATGACGAACACCTCGACCCCGCGCTCGGCCGCATCGATGAGCGCGCGCTTGAAGCGCTGCCCGGTCGCGTCGCCCTTCCAGATGAACGTCTCGAGGAAGATGGTGTGCCGCGCCTGCTCGATCGACGCGAGCATGTCGTCGTAGAGGTCCTGGCCGTAGGTGTACAGCCGCGTGGTGTTGTGGCCGAGCTCCCCGTCCATGGGGGGGCGGTGCGGGAAGCGCGCCGTACCCTTGCGCCGAAACCTGCGCACGTAGTCGAAGACGACGATCCCGGAGGCGACGACGGCCTGGAGGGCGCCGAGGGCGAGGGCGCCGCGAGCGGCGAGCGCACCGAGGGTGCGGGCGGGGGCGGTGACCTGGCGCGACATGCCACCACGGTAGTCGAGCCGCACTGATCCAGCGTGGCTACAGACACTGCGCACCGGTTGCTGGCAGAATCCGCCGGTAGGACGAGTGTCCGGGCGCCAGCCGGGGCCCAGGAGGGCAGCACAGGATGGACGAGCTCGAGCGCAGGCCGGTCGGAGGTGTCTCCTCGCGGGACCGGACGTCCGCCGTGGTGCGCCCCGACGAGCACGGCGTCCCCGACCGGTTGCTCGCCGAGGTCGCGATCGAGGCCGCAAGCCTCGGCACCTTCACGTGGGACCTGCCGAGCGACCGGATCTCCTGGGACGCGCGGATGCTCGAGCTCTTCGGCTATGCGCCGGGGGAGTTCGACGGCCGCCTCCACTCCTTCGACGCGCGGGTGGACCCGCGCGACCTCCCGGGCGTGCACGAGGAGCTCAGCCGAGTGATCGCGGAGGGCGGTCGCTTCACCCTCACCTATCGCGTCGCGGTGCCGGGCACCGACGGGCGCCGGTGGGTGACCGCACGGGGCCGCGCCATCGGCGGGCCTGACGGCGTCTCCCAGGCCCTGGTGGGGGCCGCGTTCGACGCCACCACCGAGCGCGCGAAGTCCGATCACGTCGCAAGCATCCTCGAGTCGATCCCCACCGCCTTCTTCTCCCTCGACCGCGAGTGGCGTATGACCTACGTCAACACCGAGGCCGAGCGTGTCCTGCTGACGCCACGGGAAGCGATGCTCGGCCGGGTGGTGTGGGACGCGTTCCCTGCGGCGGTCGGCTCGGACTTCGAGGTGCAGTACCGACGCGCAGTCGAGACCGGCGAGGTCACCGCATTCGAGGCTCACTACCCGGAGCCGCTCGACCGCTGGTACGAGGTCCACGCGGCGCCGCGGCCCGACGGGCTCGCCGTGTACTTCCTGAACGTCACCGCCCACAAGAAGCTCCAGCAGGAGACAGCGGAGGCCGCGCGTCGGGCGAGCCTCCTCGCCGCCGTGACGTCTGAGCTCACCCAGACCCTCGACACGGAGGAGGCCGTCGCGCGCCTCGCCCAGCTCCTCGTGCCGAGCCTCGCCGACTGGTGCGTGGTCACGCTCGCCACGGAGACCGACCGCGACGGGCGGCCACGCCTGCGGGACATCGGGACCTGGCACGCCCAGCCCGAGGCCCGCGAGGCCGTCGCGCGGTACGCGGAGCTCCGGCTGACGTCGCTGCGTCCCGGGGCATACCTCCTCCGGGCGCTCGAGGTCAGCGGCGCCATCAAGATTCCGACGGACGCCACCGTGAAGATCGCCGCGGTGCTCGAGCCCGGCGAGGCACGCGAGCTCCTCGAGTCGCTCGCCCCCGAGTCTGCGTGCGTGCTGCCCATGCGTGCCCGCGGGCGCACGATCGGGGCGCTGACCCTCTTCAACGGCCCGGCTCGCGCTCCGCTCACCGACGCGGAGACGCAGGCCGCCGAGGACATCGCCGGCCGCGCCGGCCTGGCGCTCGACAACGCGCGGCTGTACGAGCAGCAGCGGCGCCTGGCCGAGGGGCTGCAGCGGTCGCTGCTCACCCAGCCACCGCAGAGCGAGGAGCTCGAGATCGTCGTGCGCTACCGCCCGGCCGCCGAGGCCGCCAGGGTCGGGGGTGACTGGTACGACGCGTTCTGCCAGGGTGACGGTTCCACCACGGTGGTGATCGGCGACGTCGCGGGCCACGACATCGAGGCCGCCGCCTCCATGGGAGAGCTGCGCGCCCTGGTTCGGGGTGTGGCCATGACGACCGGATCAGGCCCGTCCCAGCTGCTCAGGTCCGTCGACGACGCGCACCTCCGGCTCGGGGGAGAGGCGATCGCCACGGCCGTGATCGCGCGCATCGAACCCATGAGCGACGACGGCTCCGTGCCGGGCGCGTACCTGCGCTGGTCCAACGCCGGACACCCGTACCCGATCGTCGTCGACCCCGACGGCGGGGTGACGTTGCTGGACGCGCACCGGCCCGACATCTTGCTCGGCGTGCGGCGAGAGGCTTTGCGACGCGAGGACGAGCTGCCGCTCGCGGCGGGCTCGATCGTGCTGCTGTACACCGACGGCCTGGTCGAGCGGCGCGACCGCGGGGTCCGGGAGGGCATGGCCGAGCTGACGGCGGTGCTCGGCGACCTGGTCGCGCAGCGGCTGAGCCTCGACGAGATCGTCGACGAGGCGCTGCGGCTCATGCTTCCTGAGCACCGCGGGGACGACGTCGCGATCCTCGCGGTGCGGCTGACCTGAGCGCGTCGCGCGAGCGGGGGACGAGGACGTCGGTCGGGCCGCGCCCACCGCGCCGTCACGCTGTTTTGACATAATGTACCTTATCGGCGGTTGGCGGAAGAGACTCCAGGCCGCCACGGACGCCGCCGCCGCCGTCAGAGCATCCGGGGGGCCATGATGCTCCGTGCTGGCGTCGCCTCGACGGCGCCGCAGTAGCCGACGACGTCGCCGACGACCTTCCGCTCGATCGCCAGCAGCCCAGCCATCGAAGACGGCCGCGCCACGATCCGCCTCGCGAGGTCCGCCTGCGTGGGACGTCCGAGCGTGTCGATCCGGCGATGCTCCGGCACGCGCGGGTCACGTTCCGTCCACAGCTCGCGCAGCACGTCCGCCTCAGCGGCCCGCCACGGCCTCAGGACCAGTCGGTCCGTCGCGAGCACCACGTCGGTGGCCCACTTTCCGGCTGCCATGCGGTCAGCGTCGCACGACCGAGGCCCGCGGTGCCACCGTGCTTGCGGGAATCTGGACGGCGGTCCCAGCGCACTCGTGTACGCTCCGGTCGCGGCCCGATCCGTTTCTCCCCACACTAGAACCCGGGAGTGACCGAGGTCTCGGCCGTGATCTCACCCGCTTCCTCGTACCCGCGCAGGTGCGCCCGATGGGAACGACGACGCGACGAAGCGACCGAGCTCTGCCTGAGGACGCGTTCACGGGACCTTCACCTGGTTGCGGAACATCGCACGCAGGCTCGACGTTCAGACTGCAGGACACCGACAAGCAACCGGCTGGTGACACCAGCCTTGGAGGAACAATGGCAGACCGTTCACTGCGCGGCATGAGCATCGGCGCCAAGAGCATGGAGACGGACGAGGGTGTGGACTTCGCCCCCCGGTTCCAGGCGCACTACGACTGCCCGAACGGCCACACGATCATCCTGCCGTTCTCGACCGAGGCCGAGGTCCCGCTCGAGTGGGAGTGCCGCTGCAACGAGACCGCGCTCCTGCGCGACGCCGACCGCCCCGAGCCGAAGGCCACCAAGCCGGTCCGCACCCACTGGGACATGCTGCTCGAGCGCCGGACCATCAAGGAGCTCGAGGACCTACTCGACGAGCGCCTCACCCTGCTCCGCGAGGGCAAGCTGCGTCGCAGCGCCTGACCTGAGCCGCACCCGACCCGAAGGGCCCGTCGTCACCACGACGGGCCCTTCGTGCGTGCGGAGGCTGCGGGCAGTGCTCAACCCACGAGCGGTCAGCGGCGCCGGATCAGCCCGAGGAGCTGCCGCCCGCGCTTCTGCACGCCCCAGACGGTGACGCGCCACAGGGCCTCGCTCACGATCGCGCGGCTCATCTTCGACTCCCCCGCCTCACGCTCGACGAACGTGATCGGGACCTCGCGAACCACGCCTCCGCCCGCGCGCACGCGCATCGTCATGTCGACCTGGAAGCAGTAGCCCTGGCTGGCGACGGCCCCGAGTTCGATCGCCCGCAGCGTCTCGGCCCGGAACGCCCGGAAGCCCGCGGTCGCGTCCGCGACGCCCAGGTCGAGCATCAGCCGGGTGTACGTGTTGCCGCCGCGGGACAGGACCTGGCGCGACCGGGGCCAGTTCTGCACGGCGCCGCCCGGGACCCAGCGCGACCCGATCACCAGGTCCACGCCCTCCTCGAGCGCGGCGAGCAGCCGCGGCATCTCCTCGGGCAGGTGCGACCCGTCCGCGTCCATCTCGCACACCACGTCGTAGCCCTGCTCGAGGGCCCACCGGAAGCCGGCGACGTAGGCCGAACCGAGCCCTTGCTTGCCCGACCGGTGCAGCACGTGCACCGCGTCGTCCGCGGCGGCCGCGGCGTCGGCCAGCGCCCCGGTCCCGTCGGGGCTGCCGTCGTCGACCACCAGGACGTCCGCCGCTGGCACGGCGGCGCGCAGGCGTGCGAGGGTCGTCGGCAGCGTGAGGCTCTCGTTGTACGTGGGGATCACTACGACTGTGCGGCGGGCTGGCTGCTCTGCGGGCATCGTTCCTCAGCTCTGTCGAGGTGGCCGTCAGGCCGTGGGGCGGCGCCGGGTCGCACCCAGGACCGCGGCAGCACCGGCAAGCACGCACACTATCCAACTCGGGACCGCCCCGGCACGTACCGCAGGGGTGAGACTGGAGCGTAGGGGGAGGTCAGCGACCATCTGCGCGGGGGTGAACAGCTCGGTCTCCTGCAGCACCCGACCAGCCGGGTCGATCACGGCGCTCACCCCGACCGTCGAGACCTGGACCGTCGCGCGGCCGGTCTCGACCGCGCGGATCCGGGCCATCGCGAGCTGTTGCGTCGACTCGGCGGTCATCCCGAAGTTGGCGTTGTTGGTCTGCACGACGAGCACCTCTCCCCCGGCCTTGATGGCTCCGTGCACGACGTCGTCGTAGGCCACCTCGAAGCAGATGACATCGCCGATGCCGACCACCCGGCCCAGGCGCTCGGAGTCGAGCGCGAGATGTCCCGCCCCCTCACCCGCCAGCATGTCCGTCGTGACCAGGTCGACCGCCGAGGAGAAGCGCCGCGCGAGGTCCCGCAGCGGCACGTACTCGGCGAACGGCACCGGGTGCTGCTTGGCGTACACGTTGGTGATGCCCTGCCCGGGCTCCCACAGCACGCCCTCGTTGTACCGGCCGCCGTCGGCGTAGCGCTGGGTCCCGACGAGGATCGGCGCGTCCACCGCAGCCGCGGCTGCGTCGATCTGCTGGGCCGCGTCGGCGTCGACGCGCGGGTCCACGTCGGAGGCGTTCTCCGGCCACAGCACGAGGTCAAGGGAGCCCGGTGCTGTCGTGTCCAGCAGCGCGTACGTGCCGGTGAGGTGATTGTTGAGCACCTCACGGCGGTTGGCGAAGGCACCGAGCCCAGGCTCCGCGACGTTGCCCTGGACGATGCCCACGGCGAGGCGCCCTTCCTGGGCCTGGGTGTTGAGCGGCACGAAGAGCCCGCTCACGAGGACGAGCGACGCGACGATCACCGCGCCGGCTGCGTGGCCGACCTGGAGCCGCGTCAGGCGCCAGAGCGCCAGACCGACGAGGACGCCCACGACCGCGACGGCGAAGCTGACCAGCGTCGGACCACCGAGCCACGCGAGGCGTCCCAGCGGCGAGTCGGCGTGCGCGAACGCGAGCCGACCCCAGGGGAACCCGCCGAAGGGCCAGGAGGACCGCAGCACCTCACCGGCGGTCCACACGACGGCGAACACGAGCGGTGCGAGGACCGCGCTGCGCAGCACAGGGGAGCGTTGGGCGAACGACCACGCGACGCACGCCACGCCGACGAGCGCGGCCTCCACGACGCTGAGCGCCACCCAGGGCACCGGGCCGACGACGTAGTCGGTCCACGAGATCAGCGGGAGAAAGAAGGCTGCCCCGAACGCCGTACCGAGGAACCACGAGAAAACAGCGCCCTGCCCGCGCAGCGCGAGGAACAGCAGGCCTATCCCGACGAGGCTGAGCGGCCACACGCCGTAGTCCGGGAACGCGCCGGTGGTCGCGAACCCGCCCGCGACGGCGAGCAGCAACGCGACGAGGCGGCGGGCGGGGCTGGTCGACACCCGAGCAGGCTACGTCATGATCCCCGTCAGGCCCGCACGTCCTTCGTACCGCACGAGCCGTCGCCGACTGGTGCGTTGTCTACTGAACGTGCGGGCCTGCCGGGTGGCGTCGGCGCTCCGCGAGCCGTCCGGTTCCGGACCGCCCGTGAGGCCCTCCCCCTTGCGGGGTGACCGTGACCAAAAAGCAACCTACTCCCCTCGGCGTGCCGCATGCAAGGGAAGTAACGGCGCAGGTCAGCGACGTATTCGCAGGCAGCGCCGTGCCTGTTTCATCCTGTTTCACCCGGTCTTCGGAGTGTCGCGGCGGCGTGTCGGTCCGTCAGCCGAGCGTGTCGTGGATCACCACGCCTGCACGCACGGTCCGCAGGCATGCCGGACGGGCCTCGTCCGGCTCGAGGAACGGCAGCAAGGGCGTGCCGGCGCGGGCATCCGAGCTCCAGGCCGACCTCGGGCCCTGGACGCCGAGGTGGTTCGCGCGCCAGAGCGCGAGGTGCGCAACCGCGCCGGGGCGCAGCTCTCCGACGTCGTCCTGCCCGACGGCTCGCCAGCCGCCGCGCGTCGCCGCACGGAACGCAGCCCGCGCCGAGACCCGCTCCCCCGCAGGCTCCTGGGTCATCGCCTCCAGGAGCACGCCCCAGGGGTCACGGGACAGGCCCCCCAGGGACACCGCGAGTCCTGCAGAAGCGGCCGACGCGAGCGGGAGGTGCGGCGGCACCAGCGTCACGCGCAGGCCGAGCCGGACGATGCGTGCGCTCGTCGCCTCGCTGACGTCGCGCACGTCGACGATCCGGTGCCCCGCGCGCGCCACAGCCGCTGCGCTCGTGCGGTCCGTCACCGCCTCGACGACATCGAGCGCACGATGCTCGGACGACGAGCCCACCCTCAGCACCACCGGCGCCTGGGCACGGGTGGCCGACTCTACGGTCAGCAGCGCCTCCTCGTCCGACACCTGCTCGAGGTCGACGACCCCACGCCCCGCCGCGTACGCCACGACCTCGACCTGGTCGTCGTGCCCTCCGGCGCCCGGCCCGCCGTTCGGCCACGAGCCCGCAGGCCTGAGCGTGTGGACGGCCACGATGCCGTGCGCAGCGGCGTCGGCCAGGTCCGGAGCACCGTCGAGGTCGGCTGCCGCGTCGACGAAGGCCGGGGCGACGAGGGCACCGTCGAGGTCGATCGTCTCCGGGGCGGCCATCTGGTCCGCGGTGTCCTCGTCACCGAGCCACGTGATCACCCCGTCCTCGACCATGAGCGCCTGCGCGAAGGGGTGAGAGGCGGAGTGCACGACGCCGTTGCGGTAGAGAGTCCTGGTCACGCGTCCACCCTAACGAGGGCCGGGGACGCCCGCGGCGCCGCCCGAGGACGTCACACGCTCGAGTACGCCACCACGCCGCGGCGCAGCGCGCGCACGCCCCGCTCGGCCGTCTGACGCATCGCGGCGTCCGGAGCGGCACCGGAGATCTGGTCCAGGACGTCGATGACCTGCTTGCACCAGCGCACGAAGTCGCCGGCGGCGAGCTCGCTCGACCGCAGCACCGAGTCGAGCGCACGGCCCGAGGCCCAGCGGTGGATGGGCTCGACGAGCCCCAGGTCCAGCTCGCTGGTCGCGTCGAGGCGGTGCGACGACTCGAGATCGTCGAGCTCGGACCAGATGCGGACAGTCTCGTCCAGCGCACGCGACAGCGGACCGTGCGGCCCGCCGGGCAGGTGCGGCTCGGCCTCGTGCGACTCCCGGCGGGCGGAGTACACGACGGTGGAGACGACGGCGGCCAGACCCGCAGGGTCCAGCCCTTTCCAGGCGCCGCGCCGCAGGCACTCGGCGAGCAGCAGGTCGTTCTCGGCGTAGAGCCGCTGGAGCGTCTGCCCGTGCGTCGTGACGTCGAGGTCGTCCGTGGAGTCCCCGTCCGGGTAGGGAGCGAGGTACCCGAGAGTGGTGAGCACGTCGCAAATGTGGTCGAACGAGCGCGCGATGGTTCCGGTGCGGCCCGAGATCCGACGCAGCAGGGCGCGGTGCTCCTGGTCGAGCTTCGACCACCGCTCCCCCCAGCGGGCGTGCGCCTCGCGGTCCGGGCACGCGTGGCACGGGTGAGCCTTGAGCTGGCGGCGCAGCTGCTCGAGCTCCGGGTCGTCGGCGCCGCTGGCCCGCCCCTTGCCGCGGCGGCCGACGCCGTCGTCCACGAAGGCACCGAGCTCGGCCCGCATCGAGGCGGCGAGGTCACGCCGGGACGCGGGCTGGCGGGCGTTGAAGCCCTTGGGGATCCGCATCCGGGCCACGACCTCGACCGGCGCGGTGAGCTCGGTCGCGCTGAGCCGCCGGACCTGGCGGTCGACCATGAGCACCGTGGGCCGGGGGCCGTCGAACTCCTGGATGGCCCCCTGGTCGATCACCACGGCATGGCCCGGACGGCGTCCAGCGGGGATGAGCAGGACGTCCCCACGCCGCAGGCTCGCGAGCGACTCCGCCACCTGAGCACGGCGGCGTCCGGCGTCCTTGCGGGACAGGTCCTGCTCGCGCGCGCTGATCTTGCGGCGCAGCGCCGCGTACTCGGAGAAGTCGCCGCGGTCGCAGGTCATCGCCTCCGCGTACCCGGCGAGGGCCTCGGCGTGCGTCTGGGCCTGCTTCGCCAGGCCGACCACGCCGCGGTCCGCCTGGAACTGCGCAAAGCTCGTCTCGAGGACCTCGCGGGAACGCACGCGCCCCACCTGGCCCACCAGGTTGACCGCCATGTTGTACGTCGGCCGGAAGCTCGAGCGCAGCGGGTACAGGCGTCGCGACGCGAGCCCGGCGAGCGCCACCGGGTCGAGGCCCGGGTGCTCGACGACGACGGCGTGGCCCTCGATGTCGATGCCGCGCCGCCCCGCGCGGCCGGTGAGCTGGGTGTACTCCCCCGGCGTCATGTCCGCGTGGGTGCGCCCGTCCCACTTGACCAGCTTCTCGAGCACGACGGTCCGGGCCGGCATGTTGATGCCGAGCGCCAGGGTCTCGGTCGCGAAAACCACCTTGATCAGGCCACGGGCGAAGAGCTGCTCGACCGTCTCCTTGAACAGCGGCAGCATGCCCGCGTGGTGCGCCGCGAAGCCCCGCGTGAGCCCCTCCAACCACGTGACGTACCCGAGCACGCCGAGGTCCGACGGCGGGATCGTCGAGCACCGCTCCTCGACGAACGCGCGGATCTCGTCCGCCTGCGCAGGGCTGGTGAGGCGGAGGCCGGAGGCGAGACAGGCCGACAGGGCACCCTCGCAGCCGCTGCGCGAGAAGATGAAGTAGATCGCCGGGAGCAGCCCGTCGCCGTCCAGGGCGTCGACGACCGCGAGCCGCGAGGCCCGGTGCACGGCGCGCTGGGGCCGCCCGCCCCGCGTTCGGTCCTGGTCCCTGCTCCCCCGGCCTCCGCCGCGCCCGCCGCCCCGGCCGAACGTCGGCGCCGCGCGCCGCAGCGCGAGCGCCAGATCAGGGTTGATCGGCGGGTTGGTGCCGGGAGCGGTGGGGTCGACGTGCCCCGCGTAGAGGTCGTGCATGTCGACGCCGTCGCTCGCCCCGGTCATGACGTGCTGCCACAGGGGCACCGGACGGTGCTCGCTCACGACGACGGCCGTGTCGCCACGGACCATCTCGAGCCAGTCGCCGAACTCCTCGGCGTTCGAGACCGTCGCCGACAGCGAGACCAGCTGGACGTCGTCGGACAGGTGGATGATCACCTCTTCCCAGACCGGTCCCCGGAAGCGGTCCGCGAGGTAGTGGACCTCGTCCATGACCACGAAGCCGAGCCCGTCGAGCGCCTGCGACCCCGCGTACAGCATGTTGCGCAGCACCTCGGTGGTCATGACGACCACCTGAGCGTCCCCGTTGATCGACGTGTCCCCCGTCAGCAGCCCGACGCGCTCGGCGCCGTACCGACGCGCCAGGTCGCCGTACTTCTGGTTGCTGAGCGCCTTGATCGGCGTGGTGTAGAACGCCTTGCGCCCCTGGGCCAGGGCCAGGTGCACGGCGAACTCCCCGACCACGGTCTTGCCTGCTCCCGTGGGCGCCGCGACGAGGACGCCGCGACCGGTCTCGAGGGCCTCGCACGCCTCGATCTGGAACGGGTCGAGGTCGAAGTCCATCGTCGCCACGAAGGCGCCGAGCTGGGAACGTTCGCGTGCGGCCCGGGCCCGGGCCGCCGCGTACCGCTCTGCCGGGGAGAGCTCAGTCATGTCTCTCACCCTAGGGCGGAGCACCGGCCCTCGGCAGCACGAACGCACTCAGAGGGCTCCATGAGGCCCGCCAGCGCGGTGTGGGGCGATCAGACGAGCAGCCGGACCGCCCCCGCGTGCACGCGCAGGTGCCAGGGCAGCGCGCCGATCTCCTCACCGTCCGCGAACGCCGGAGGCGGCGGGTTGCCCGGCCCGGCCTCGATCGTCACCTGCCGGCTCCGCAGCATCCGCACGGCGGGCGAGCGCACGTGCCGGCCGCTGTAGAGCTGCGGGAACAGGCGCAGCACCTGCGGGCGGGTGAGCGGGCCCGCGAGCACGACGTCGAGCATGCCGTCGTCGAGCCGGGCCTCGGGCACGATCCGGATCCCGCCGCCGAACATCGGTCCGTTGGCCACGGCTACCAGGGTGCCGTCGGACTCCCACACCTCGTCGTCCGTCGTGACGCGGTAGGAGTACGGCCGGAAGACCCCCAGCTCGCCGATCACCGCGCGCAGGTACTTGAGGTGCCCGTGCGGCCACGTGAGCCGGTTTGCGCGGGCGTTCACGGCTGCGTCGAGGCCCGCCGAGAACACGCCGGCGTACCAGACGCCCGCCATCGGGTCCGAGCCCGTGACGCGGACGGCGTCGAGCGGCCGGGTACGCCCCTCCCGGAGGGCGTCGGCGATCACGCGGCAGGCGTCCGCGGCGTCGTGCAGGGGCAGCTCGACCGTCCGAGCGAGGTCGTTGCCGGAGCCGGCGGCGACGATGCCCAGGGGCGTGCCGGTCGCAGCGACCGCGTTCACCCCCAGGTGCACCATCCCGTCACCGCCGACGACGACGAGCGCCACGAGGCCGTCGATCACGGCCTGTCGGGCGTTGCCCAGCGCCTGCGCGGCGTCGGCACCCGAGAGGTCGAGGACGTCGTGCCCGTGCCCGCGCAGGAGGTCCGCCACGCGGGCACCGGTGCGCGCACCGCGACCCTGCGCGGCGGTGGGGTTAACGACGACGCCGACGAGCCCGCGGCCCGCGGTCCCGCCACGCGTCACGCCGGGATCTCGTTCTCGGCGAGCAGCCGGGCCGCGCGCCTGTCCGCCCGCCGGTCGTGCAGGAAGCCCACACCGACCGCGATCGCGTAGAGGCCGCAGATCGGCATCGCGAGCGCGAACATCGTCAGCACGTCGGCGGTCGGCGTCATCATCGCGGAGAACGTGAACGCCGCCACCACGGCCCAGCGCCATGCCCGCAGGTAGGTCCGTGCGCGCACCAGGCCCACCAGGTTCAGCGCGACCATGACCACGGGCAGCAGGAATGCGATCCCGAACGCCAGCACGATCCGCATGACGAAGCCCAGGTAGCCCTGGGCGTCCTGGATGTTCAGCGCACCCTGCGGGACGAACTCGACGAGCAGCACGACCGCGCGCGGCAGGACCCACCACGCGACGGCGGCGCCGGCGAGGAACAGCGGGACGGCCGCCGCGACGAACCCCACGGAGTACAGCCGCTCCCGGCGCGTCAGGCCCGGGGTGATGTACGCCCACAGCTGGTAGAGCCACCACGGGCTCGACACGAGCACGCCGAGGAACACGCTCATCTTCAGCTGCATGTCGAGCGCCGTCATGGCGCCCGCGAAGTTCAGTGCGACGGTCGTGCCCCGCTCGGCTGCGACGTCGAGCAGCGGTTCCTGCAGCACCTCGAAGATGGGCTGGTAGATGAACCAGCCGACCACCGCGCCGGCGGCGACACCGACCGCAGCGAGCACCAGACGGCGGCGCAGCTCGACGAGATGCTCGCGCAGCGGCATCCGGCCGTCGCGCGGCCCTCGTGCCATGGTCGTCAGGCCCGGGGGGGCGTGCCGCCCTCGGCGGGCGGGACGTCACCCGTCCCGGCCGTGGGTCCCGTCTCTGCGCTGGGCGGGGTGACGACGACCGGCGCGGGGCTCGGCGCAGCGGCCGTCGGTGCCGCCGTGCTCGCAGCCGGCTTGTCCTCGTCGCGCAGGTCGCCGACCTCCTTCTTGAGGATCTTCAGCGACTGACCGACGCTGCGCGCAAGGTCGGGCAGCTTGCTCGAGCCGAAGAGCAGGACGATCAGCAGGATGACGACGAGCCAGATCGTGGGGTTTCTAGACATCAGGGCGCTCCAAGGTCGGGGCAGGTGCGGTCCATGCTAGTCGCGGAACGTGGCGAGCCAGGCCGCGCGCGTGGGCGCGTGCCGCTCCCAGCGACGTCGCCGGCGCTCGGCCTTGGCCCCCTGCTGGACGTAGCGCAGGCGCCGCGGGTCGTCGAAGACCGTGGTCCGCGGTGCGGGCTGGGCAGCGACGAGCGCCACGGTGCGGTCGTCCACGACGTCGAACGCCGCCCCGAGCTCGTCCGCAGCGGCGCTGAGCGCGCGCCCGAGGCGGAACCCGCGCCGCACCAGCTCGACGACGAACCATGCCAGGACCCCGAGCGCGGCGAGCACGAGGAACGTCCAGATCCAGAACCACATGGCGCCAGGCTAGTCCTCGTACTGGCGCAGGGCTGACGCGGCCGCCTCGACGAGGTCGGCCCGGAGCGCCGCGGGTGACACGGACCGGACGTGCACGGCGTTGGCGAGCAACAGCTGGCGCAACCACGCGTGGTTCTCGACACGCAGCGTGAGCGTGAACGCGCCGTCGTCGTGCTCCTGGACACCGTCGTGCGGCACCTGCTCCGCGATCCACCGCGCCGGGCTCGCGAAGGTGACCCGCACGGGCTCGGCGGTGGCCGCAGGCCGGTACGGCCTCGCCGACGCCGCGTGCTCGGCGCTCGCGTCCTCGAGCACGACGGCCTCGAGGATGCGGTCGAGCCGGAAGGTGCGCTCGTCGTCGGCGCGCAGGCACCACGCCACGAGGTACGAGCGCTCGTCCTCCGTGCGCAGGCGCATGGGGTCGACGGTGCGCTCGGACACGACGTCGGACGCGGTCACGTACCGCAGCCGCAGCCGACGCCGGGTGGCGAGGGCCTCGCCGACGGCGTGCGCGACCTCGGGGCGCGTGTCGACCGCCAGCCGCACGTCGAGCGCGCCGGAGGCCTCCCCCGCGGCGTCGGTGAGCTTCTCCAGGACCGCGCGGACGACGTCGGCAAGCTCCGGCGCGGCCACGTCGATCGCCTCGCCCATGGCGCGCAGCGCCGCGATCAGCGACACGGCCTCCCGGGTGCCGAGGCGCAGCGGACGCTCGATCCGCTGGGTCTGGACGACCGAGACCGTGCCCGCCTCGTCGTCGATCGCGAAGTCGAGCAGGTTGTCCGGCCAGTAGCCGGGCGTGCCGGAGACCCACAGCAGGTCGATGTCGCGCAGCACCTGCTCGGCGGGCACCCCGAAGTCCCGCGCGATTTGCTCGACGGGGACCGCTCCTCCGACCGAGTCGAGGTAGGTCACGAGTCCCAGGAGCCGGACCAGCCGCTCGCTCGCCCGCTCAGCCATCGTGACGCTCCTCCCCGAGAGCCGCGGCAGCCTGCAGCACGGCGATGACGGCGGCCCGCAGGTCCGCGGGCTCGAGGACGGCGACGACGTCCCCGTAGGCCGCGATCTCGTCGACCGCCCGTGCCAGGTCCTCGAACTCGACGGCGATGACTTCGCGTCCGGCCAGGGCCGACGGGAGGGGAGGGCACGGGTCCGGCTCCACCCCGCGCGCACGGAGCGCTTGGGCGCGCTCGGGTACGACGGCGAGGACCGCGCGGCGGGCGTCGGCGTGCGGTCGGCCGAGAGCGGAGTCGACGTCGACCTCCACCGGGATCGTCACGGCGCCCGGTGGTCCGACGGGACGCGGGGCCCCGTCGATCCTGCTCAGCCGGAAGGCGCGGACCGCCGCACGGTCCAGGTCGTGGCCGATCAGGTACCAGCCACCGCCGCGGACAGCGAGCCGCCAAGGCTCGACGTGCCGCTGAGCGCGCTGGCCGGTCGTCGCGGCGCGGTAGGCGAACCGCACGGCTCGGCGCGCGAGGATGGCCTCGAGCAGCGGACCGTAGGCGCCGCCGGCCTCGCGCACCCGCGGAGCGAGCGCGGCGAGGGCGTCGGTGTGCACGCCGGTGCCGCTCGCGGCGGTCAGCTTCGTCAGCGCCCGGCCCGTGTCGGTGCGGAGCACGCGGTCCTGCCACAGCTGGGCGGCGAGCCCGAGCACGGCAAGCTCCGCCGCTGTCAGGTGCAGCGGCGCGAGCGCATAGGCGTCCGTGTCGATGCGGTAGCCGATCTCGGCCGCGTGCCCGGAGTCGTCGACTGTCACGACCGGGACGCCGAGCTCGCGAAGGGTGTCCTTGTCCCGCTCGAACTTCCGCTCGAACGACTCATCCGACGCGTCGTCGTACCCGACGACGCCCGCGCGGATCTGGTCCTTGGTCATGCGCCCGGGAGTGTTCATGAGGGCGATGACAAGGTTGAGGAGTCGCTCGGCGGCGTCGGTGGTGCTCATCACGGCACACGCTACCGCCGCGCTAGCGTGGAGCCGTGATCACGTGGCGGGCAGGGACGGTGGTGTCGCTCGGGCGACAGTGGTCGGGCGCGGCCGAGATGGCGGTCCGGACGCCCGACGGCGACGTCCGCGCCCTGGCCTACCCCGGCCTGGTGGGCTCCCCCGAGGTGGGCGACCGGGTGCTGCTGAACACGACGGCCCTCGAGCGCGGGCTGGGCACCGGGGGCTACGCGCTCGTCGTGGCCCTCCCGGACAGGCTCCCCGACGACGGCGCCCGGGGCCCGGGCCATCTGGTCAAGTCCCGGTACTCACCGCTGCAGACGATGGTGCTCGGCGTGGACGAGCAGGAGTCCGTGCACCACGAGACGTTGCGCGAGGCGGACGACCTTGCTGGCCTCCCGGTCGTCGTGGCCGACCTGCACTCCGCCCTGCCCGCGATCGTCGCCGGGGTCCGCGGCGCCGCGGGGGCGGCCACCCCGCTGCGGGTCGTCTACGTGATGACCGACGGCGGTGCGCTGCCCGCCGCGTTCTCCCGCACCACCAGCGCGCTCCGGGAGACGGGCTGGCTGGTCGGCACCGTGACGGTCGGTCAGGCTTTCGGCGGCGACCTCGAGGCGGTCACCGTGCACTCGGGGCTGCTGGCGGCGCGCGCGGTGCTGGACGCCGACGTCGTCGTCGTCGCTCAGGGTCCGGGCAACCTGGGCACGGGCACCCGCTGGGGGTTCTCCGGTGTCGCCGCCGGTGAGGCCGTGAACGCCGCGGGCGTGCTGGGCGGGCGGCCGGTCGCGAGCCTGCGGGTGTCGGCCGCGGACCCGCGCGAGCGCCACCGGGGCATCTCGCACCACTCCTTGACCGCGTACGGCCGCGTGGCGCTCGTCCCGGCCGACGTCGTCGTGCCTGCCCTCGACGGCCCCCTCGGCACGCTCGTGCGCTCCCAGGCCGCCACGCTGACGCGGCACCGGCTGGTCGAGCACCGGCTCAGCGAGGCGGCGCAGGACCAGCTCGCCGCCTCCCCCGTCGCGCTCTCGACGATGGGCCGTGGGCTCGACGTCGACCCGTCGCCGTTCGTCGCCGCGGCCGCCGCCGGGGAGCACGCGGGCCTGCTCGCGCTCGGCTCCCGGGACTGACGCGTTCCGGGTGCGAGGCCCCGCGACTCGGGACATGCTGGGGCCACACCACGTCCCACACTCCTAGGAGGCAACATCGTGGCCACCAAGAAGGCTCTGCCCAAGTACACCGTGCCGTCGCTGTCGCGCGAGGACGGCGCCCGGCTCGCCGAGATCCTGCAGGTGCGCCTGCACGCGCTCAACGACCTCGCGCTCACCCTCAAGCACATCCACTGGAACGTGGTCGGCCCGCACTTCATCGCCGTGCACGAGATGATCGACCCCCAGGTCGACGCGGTCCGCGCGATGGTCGACGTGATCGCCGAGCGCATCGCGACCCTCGGTGGCGCGCCCGTGGGGACCCCGGGAGCGATCGTGCGGGAGCGCAGCTGGGACGACTACGGGCTGGGCCGCGACACCACGAACGCCCACCTCGGGGCGCTCGACGTCGTCTACCAGGGCGTCATCACCGACCACCGCCAGGCGGCGGCGGACACCGAGGAGCTCGACGACGTCACCAACGACATGCTGATCGGCCAGCTGGCTGAGCTCGAGCTGTTCCACTGGTTCGTCCGTGCCCACCTCGAGTCGGCGGGCGGCGCCCTCAGCACCGGTGACGAGACCACCGAGCGAGGTTCGGCCGCCAAGGCGAAGGCCAAGGACGACTAGCAGCCGACGTCGCGCGGGCAACCTCCGCGCGGCGCCTTCCGGCAGCGGCGCGAAGCCGCTAACGTTCGGCGAATGACCACGACGGGACGGCGGCCAGCAGGCAGCCGTCCCGTCCGTCCGTCCGGGCTCGGCGTGTCCGTCCCCCTCGTCCGGGTGCTGCTCGTGCTCGCCCTCGTGAGCGTCGCGGCCCTCGGCGCCGCCTCCTTCGGCCCCTGGGCGACGGACGTCGCGCCCGTGGCTCCGCCGGGACCCGAGATCAGCACGGCCGAGCCCGTCACGCGCCCGCCCGAGCCGACCGACACCCAGACTCCCGAGGTCGACCTCGGGCCGCTCGACTCGAACGCCTGGCTCGTCGCGGTGCTGGTTCTGCTCGGAGCCCTGGCGCTCGTCGGCCTGGGCCGCTGGTTGGCCCGCGCAGCGCGCTCGTGGCGCGAGTCGCCGCGTGGCTCCGAGCCGGAGCACCTGCCCGACCTGCTCCCCGACATGGCCGACGCAGCACCGGCGCTCGCCGTCGACGAGCTCCAGGACGCAGTCGCGCAGGCGCTCGAGGCGATCGACGCCGCGCGCGACTCCCACGACGCGGTGATCGCTGCGTGGCTCGTGCTCGAACGGGCGGCCGAGCGGACGGGCGTACCCCGGCACCCCGCCCAGAGCCCGTCGGAGTTCGCCCGCTCCGTGCTCGCGGCGACGGACGCCCATGCCCCGTCCGCCGACGCCCTCCTGCGTCTGTACCTGCGGGTGCGGTTCGGAACAGCGCCCACCACCGCGAAGGACGTCACGGCGGCGCGGGACGCTCTGCGGCGACTGACCAGCGACCTGAGCACCTCACCCGGAGGCGCCGCATGACACGGTGGCGCGGGCGGATCAGCCAGGTGGCCGCCGCGGGGGTGGCCGCCGTCGGCGTCGCCACCGCGCTCGGGCTGCTCGGCCTGCCGCCGGTGCACGTCGTCGCAGGCGCCGTGCTCGCCGCGACCGTCGTGGTCGGCATCGCGCTGCAGTTCGGGCTGCTCGACCGCCCGTGGGAGGCCTCACGGCTGGAGGTGGCCGGGGGCGCCCGGGACGAGGTCTCTCACCTGTCCTGGCAGGTCCGCACCCGCGACGGGCGGGTGCATCCCCGCGTGCTCCTCCGGGTCCAGCAGCTGGTGACCGTGCGCCTCGCTCGCGACGGCACCGTGGTCGACCCCGCCGACATGGTCCCGCAGCGCGCCGACGTCCTCGCGACGCTGACGCAGGCGCTCGGCGCGCGCGCGGCTCGCGCGCTGTGCGGCGGCCCCCGCGAGCTGCCGGACGCCACCGCCCTGGGGCGCGTCCTCGACGCCCTCGACGCCCTGGACTCCCCGGACGCGTCGGGCGCCGCCGGGAGCCGTGACGGCGCCCCGGTCTCGGAACCTCTTGCACCGCACCCCCACCGGAAGGACTCGCAGTGAGCCAGCCCCCCGTACTCCCCGTCGCCGAGGTCGCCCGGCTCAGCTCCGAGATCCTGGACGAGGTGGGCACCGTCGTCGTCGGCATGTCCCGCCCCCTGCGCACGGCCCTCGCCACCGTGCTGGCCGGCGGGCACGTGCTGTTCGAGGACGTCCCCGGGCTCGGCAAGACCCTCGCCGCCCGCAGCCTGGCCGAGTCGCTCGGCCTCCGGTTCGCGCGGCTCCAGTGCACGCCGGACCTCCTGCCTTCCGACATCACCGGGTCGTACGTGTTCGATCCCGAACGTCGCGCCTTCGAGTTCCGGCCGGGTCCCGTCTTCACGGGCCTCTTCCTCGCCGACGAGATCAACCGGACCTCCCCCAAGACCCAGTCGGCGCTGCTCGAGGCGATGGCCGAGCGGCAGGTCAGCGTCGAAGGCACCAGCCACCCGCTCGAGCGGCCCTTCCACGTGATGGCGACGTCCAACCCTGTCGAGTACGAGGGCACGTACCCGCTGCCCGAGGCTCAGCTCGACCGCTTCATGGTGCGCCTCGCCGTCGGCTACCCGACGACCGAGGACGAGGAGGCCGTGCTCGCGCGCCGGCTCGCGCGCCGCGAGGACGCCACCAGCGTGCGCGCCGTCGTCGACCCCGCGACGTTGCTGGCGATGCAGGCAGGCGTCGAGGCGGTCCCCGTGGACCCGGACATCGTGAGCTACTGCGTCGCACTGGCGGCCGCGTCCCGGGAACACCCCGCGGTCGAGGTCGGTGCGTCCCCGCGCGGCTCCCAGACGCTCCTGCTCCTGTCCCGTGCCATGGCGGTGATCGACAGCCGCGACTACGTCACGCCCGAGGACGTCAAGGAGATCGCCGTGCCGGTCCTCGCGCACCGGCTCACGCTCACCACCCAGGCCTGGGCCGCCGATCTCGCCGCCGAGACCGTGGTCGAGCAGATCCTGGCGTCGGTGCCCGGCCCGGCGTCCGCACCCGTGGCTCGCGGATGACCTCACGCTCCGCTGCCGGCTGGCATCCCAGCGAGCTCGTCGGCTGGCTCCTGCTCACGGGGCTCGTGGCGATCGTGCTCGGCGTCGTCGCGCGCCGTCCGGACGTCGTGGCGCTCGCCGCACCGCTGCTCGGCTGGGCAGCACTCGCGCGGGTGCCCGACGGGCCTCCCGCCACCGCCGCGGAGGACCCGGCGACGATGGTCGTGGACACCGGGCTCGTGTCGGTCGACATCGAGCTGCGCGGGACGCCACACGGTGCGGTGAAGCTCGGTGCCGGCGCGAGCGGTGCACGCACGGACACCGTGCTCGTCGACCTCGGGGCGACCGGCTCGCGCCGGGTCTCCGTCAGCGGCCCGGGCGTCCGGACCGGGCCCCGCCGACTGTTCACCCTCGACCTGCAGTCGGTCGCACCGGCGCTCGAGGCGATCTCCGGGACCAGTCACGTCCCAGCACCGACTGTCCTGGTGCGTCCGCGCGCGTGGCCCCTCGGCGAGGTGCCCCTGCCGACCTCTCTGCACGGCCTCACCGGTGCGCACTCCTCCCGCCGGCCTGGCCAGGGCGGCGACCTCCGCGACGTGCACGTGTTCGGACCTGGCGACCGGCTCCGCGGGATCGACTGGCGCACGACGGCGCGCCGTTCGCCCGACCTGGACGAGATCTACGTCCGTCGCACGCACGCGACGGCGGACGCGCTCGTCATGCTCGTGCTCGACTCACGCGACGACGTCGGCCCCGATCCGGCCACCTGGCTGGGAGGCGAACCGCCGCGCGCCGACGACCCGACGTCTCTCGACGTGGCCCGCAACGCTGCGGCGAGCCTCGCGAAGGCCTACCTGGACGGCGGTGACCGGGTCGGCCTCACGGACCTCGGGCGGGAACGAGCGCCGATCTCCCCGGTCGGTGGCGGACGTGCGTTGCGGCGGATCGTCCAGACCCTCGCGGTCGCGCGGCCCGACCCCCACCGGATCGCCCGCGTGCGTGCGCCGCGCCTGCCCGCCGGTGCGCTCGTCGTGATCCTGTCCACGTTCCTCGACGACGACGCGGCGCGTGTCGCGCGCAGCTGGCGCGGCGCGGGCCACCGCGTGGTGGCTGTCGACGTGCTCCCCCCGGTGCGCACGGGCGGGCTCAGCGCGGACCAGCGGCTCGCGTGGCGCATCGTCGCGCGAGAGCGCGCCGACCGGCTCCAGCAGATGCGTGCGGAAGGCGTGGAGCTCTTCGCGTGGACCGACGGCGGGGACCCGGCCGTGCACCTGCGGCTGCTCGCACGCGCCGGCCGCCGCGGCGGCCGGACCCGCACCGTGGGGGCGGGAGCATGAAGCGTCCCGAAGCGCGGGTGCACGTCGCGACAGGGCGGACCGTCCCGCGCTGGGCGCTGGGTGGCGCGGCCGCGCTCGCCGCCGTCGTCGCGGCAGCGTGCACGAGCCCCGCTCCCGCGATGTGGTGGGTCCTCGCGCCGCTCGTGGCTCTGGCGGCGACCGGGCGAGGGGTCGGCGTCGCACCCGTCGTCGCGGCACTGGTCCTCGCCTGCGCGGTCGCGGCGCCGCCCGGTCCGGCCATGCTCGGTGTGAGCGTCGGTCTGCCCGTCTTCCTGTACGCGACCTGGCTCGGTCGGACGGCCGGGCGCGCCCGTGTCGAGCTGGCCGTGCTGGCCTCGACGGCCAGACCCCTGCTCGTCCTCGCCGGTGCTGGGTCGGCGCTCGTCGGCGCGGCGCTGCTCGTCCCCGTGGCCGACCGGGGCTGGTGGGGCCTGGCGGCGCCGCTCGCGCTCGTCGGTCTCGTGATCGTGGTCGTCCCCCGCGCGTGGTGGCCGACACGCCGCTGAGGTGGCGGCAGCCGGGCGAAGTCCCACCGTGCGGCCCACGTTGCAACGTTGCGAGTCCCCGCCGCTGCAACGATCTCGCAACGTAACCGAAATGTTGCAATGGTGCTTGCAAGGCGTCGGAGGGCCGCGGCCGAGGCCGTGGTCGCGCGTTTTCGCAGGTCAGAGGCGTGCAGCACGCGTCCAGAGCGATGGCGACCACTGAATCACGTCTGGCGCGCTTGCAAGAAGATGGTCCAAAGGTCATGGCGCACGCCGGGGGTGGCGGGTAGCGTGCACACCGTGACTGAGAACACCCAGAGGTTCAGCTCCTCTCCCGCAACCGTCGAGTCGTTCACAAGCGAGTTCGTGCGCCAGTTGCGCTACGAGCAGGGCGTCGATCTTGGCTTCGCCAGCAGCGACGACCTGTACCAGGCGCTCGCCCGCACCGTCCGCCGCTACATGATCGACAACTGGCTCGACACACTGTCCACGCAGACCGCGAAGGGCGCGAAGGCCGTCGCCTACCTGTCCGCCGAGTACCTCATGGGCCCGCAGCTGCCCAACGCGCTCCTCGCCACCGGTCTCGCCGAGGTCGCCCGCGACTCGCTCGCCGCGCTCGGCCTCGACCTCGACGAGATCGGCGCCACCGAGGTCGAGCCTGGCCTCGGCAACGGCGGCCTCGGTCGTCTGGCCGCCTGCTTCATCGACTCGCTCGCCACCATGGACATCCCGGCCGTCGGCTACGGCATCCGGTACGAGTACGGCATCTTCCGCCAGACCTTCGTGGACGGGCGCCAGGCCGAGCAGCCCGACCCCTGGCTGAGCAAGGGGTCCCCCTGGGAGTTCGCGCACCCCGACATGGCCGTCGAGGTCGGCTTCCACGGCCACACCGAGCGCTACACGGACGCCGCCGGCGTCGAGCGCACGCGCTGGGTCCGGGGCGACTGCGTGCTGGCCGTGCCGTACAACTACATGGTCCCGGGCTACGGCACGAAGAACGTCAACACCCTGCGCCTCTGGAGCGCGAAGGCGACCAACGCGTTCGACCTGCAGATCTTCAACGCGGGTGACTACGAGGCTGCGGTGCGCGCCCAGACCGTCGCGGAGAACATCTCCAAGGTCATCTACCCCGAGGACTCCACGCCCCAGGGCAAGGAGCTGCGTCTCAAGCAGCAGTACTTCTTCGTCGCCGCCTCGCTCGCAGACTTCATCAACCAGACGCTGCCCCAGGGTTTCGACCTCACGAAGATCCACGAGCGCGTCACCTTCCAGCTCAACGACACGCACCCCGTCATCGCGATCCCCGAGCTCATGCGCATCCTCGTCGACGAACGTGGCATCGACTGGGCCACGGCCTGGGATGTCACGCGCAAGACGTTCAACTACACGTGCCACACGCTGCTGCCGGAGGCCCTCGAGGTCTGGTCGGTCGAGCTGCTCGGTCGACTGCTCCCCCGCCACCTGGAGATCATCTTCCAGATCAACGAGGAGTTCCTGGCGGAGGTCCGCAAGGCCTACCCGGGCGACGAGCTGCGCGCCCGCCGCATGTCGATCATCCAGGAGCAGCCTGAGCGCGCGGTCCGCATGGCCTTCCTCGCGTCGATCGGCTCGTCCAAGATCAACGGCGTCGCTGAGCTCCACTCGCAGCTCCTGCGCGACAAGGTGCTGAACGACTTCTCCGAACTGTGGCCGAGCAAGTTCACGAACGTCACGAACGGCGTGACGCCACGCCGCTTCCTGGCGCTGTCCAACCCCGGCCTTGCGAACCTCATCACCGAGGCGATCGGTGAAGGCTGGGTCAAGGACCTCGAGCGGCTCCGCGAGCTCGAGCCCTTCGCCGAGGACGCGTCGTTCCGGAGCGAGTTCCGGGCCGTCAAGGCAGCCAACAAGGAGCGCTTCGTCGAGCTGATCGCCCAGCGTGACGGCATCGAGCTGCCTGCCGACGCCATGTACGACGTCATGGTCAAGCGCCTGCACGAGTACAAGCGCCAGATGCTCAAGCTGCTGCACGTCGTCACGCTCTACGACCGCGTGCTGCGGGGCGAGCTCCGGGCCAGCGACATCACGCCGCGCGTGGTGACGTTCGGCGCGAAGGCAGCTCCGGGCTACAAGATGGCCAAGGAGATCATCGCGCTCATCAACGCGGTGGCGAAGGTCGTCAACCACGCTCCCGAGCTCCAGGGCCGCCTGCAGATCGCATTCCCCGCGAACTACAACGTCACCCTCGCCGAGAAGCTCATCCCGGCCGCCGACCTCTCCGAGCAGATCTCGCTCGCCGGCAAGGAGGCCTCGGGCACCGGCAACATGAAGTTCGCGCTCAACGGCGCCCTGACGATCGGGACGCTCGACGGCGCGAACGTCGAGATCTACGACCTGGTCGGCGACGAGCACTTCTTCCTGTTCGGGCTCACCGAGCCTCAGGTCGCCGACGTCGTAGACGCCGGCTACAAGCCCGGCGCGTACTACGAGGGCAACCGCTCCCTCAAGGGCGCGATCGACCTCATCGCGTCCGGGGCGTTCTCGAACGGCGACCGCAACGCGTTCGAGTTCGTGCTGTCGGACCTCCTGGGCAAGGACCGCTTCCTCGTGCTCGCCGACTACCAGGCGTACGTCGACGCGCAGGACAAGGTCGAGGTTGCCTACGCAGACCAGGAGGCCTGGTCCCGGTCGGCGATCCTCAACGTCGCACGCACCGGCTTCTTCAGCTCGGACCGCTCCATCCAGGACTACCTGGACCGGATCTGGCACGCGAAGCCGCAGCCGGTGCGCTGACCGCTCCGTCCGGGCCGCCTGGCGGTCCACGCTCGTGACCCCGTCGCCCTCTGGGCGGCGGGGTCACCTGCATCCGTGGTCGGATGGGAACAAGCAGCACGGAGTGTTGGTTGAAAGGTCAACTAACACTTCTCGTCGACCGCTAGGAGCCATGATGCAGTTCGGGATCTTCACCGTCGGAGACGTCACGCCCGACCCCACCACCGGACGCGCGCCCACCGAGCACGAGCGCATCAAGGCGACCGTCGCCATCGCCCGGAAGGCCGAGGAGGTCGGCCTCGACGTCTTCGCGACCGGCGAGCACCACAACCCGCCGTTCGCCGCGCCCGCCAACCCGACGGTCCTGCTGGCGCACATCGCGGCGCAGACCGAGCGCCTCGTGCTCTCCACCGCGACGACGCTCATCACGACGAACGACCCCGTCCGGATCGCCGAGGACTACGCCTACCTCCAGCATCTCGCGGACGGTCGCGTCGACCTGATGATGGGGCGCGGCAACACGGGTCCTGTGTACCCGTGGTTCGGCAAGGACATCCGCGAGGGCCTGGACCTCGCGATCGAGAACTACGCGCTGCTGCACCGCCTGTGGCGCGAGGACGTCGTGAGCTGGGAGGGCAAGCACCGCACGCCGCTCCAGGGCTTCACATCGACCCCTCGCCCGCTCGACGGCGTCGCACCCTTCGTGTGGCACGGGTCGATCCGCTCGCCCCAGATCGCCGAGCAGGCGGCGTACTACGGCGACGGCTTCTTCCACAACAACATCTTCTGGCCGATCACCCACACCAAGCAGATGGTCGCGCTCTACCGTCGCCGGTTCGAGCACTACGGGCACGGTGCGGCGGACCAGGCGATCGTGGGCCTCGGCGGGCAGGTGTTCATGCGCAAGAGCTCGCAGGAGGCCAAGCGCGAGTTCCGCCCTTACTTCGACAACGCGCCCGTGTACGGGCACGGCCCTTCCATGGAGGACTTCACCGAGCAGACGCCGTTGACCGTCGGCAGCCCGCAGGAGGTGATCGACCGCTACGCGACCATGCGGGAGCACGTCGGCGACTACCAGCGTCAGCTCTTCCTCATGGACCACGCGGGTCTGCCGCTCAAGACGGTCCTCGAGCAGCTCGACCTGCTCGGTGAGGAGGTCGTGCCGGTCCTGCGCAAGGAGCTCGCCGTCGGTCGCCCGGCTCACGTTCCCGAGGCTCCGACGCACGCCGCCCGGGTCGCCGCCGCCGGCGGGCCGAGCGACTCCACCGTCTACGCACCCGCCGACGACGTCACGGGCGCCTCGCCGGAGGTCGCACGATGACCGCGCGCTCCGTCGTCGCCGTGTCCGCCGGCCTCAGCCAGCCCTCGTCGACCCGCCTCCTGTCCGATCGGCTGGTGGCGGCCGCGATCGACGACCTCCAGCTCGGCGGCGACTCCGTCACCGTCCGGGTGGTGGAGCTGCGCGACCTCGCACACCAGATCACGGACACGATGCTCACGGGCTTCGCTCCGGCCGAGCTGCGCGAGGCCCTGGACGCCGTCGCCGGCGCCGACGCGCTCGTGGCCGTGACGCCGGTCTTCTCGGCCTCCTACTCGGGACTGTTCAAGTCGTTCTTCGACGTCCTCGAGGCGAAGGCGCTCGCCGGGACGCCCGTGCTTCTCGGTGCGACCGCCGGGACGGAGCGGCACTCGCTCGTGCTCGACCACGCGCTGCGCCCCCTGTTCGCGTACCTCGGCGCGCTCGTGGTGCCGACCGCCGTGTTCGCGGCGTCGTCCGACTGGGGCACCGCGTCGTCCGACTCCCTCGGTGCGCGGATCGAGCGGGCTGCCGGTGAGCTCGCGAACCTCCTCCGGGCGGTGCCTCGACGCGCGCCCGCCGACCCGTTCGACGACTTCGTCCCGTTCGACCAGCTACAGCCGTGAGCGGCCAGTAGGATCGAGGACATGAGCAACCACGAACCCGTGTCGAGCGGCGCCGAGGCGCCCGCCGCCGTCAAAGGCCTCCTCTTCATCGTCTGCTTCGCCGTCTTCGTCGCGGGCGTCTGGGCCTTCGGCGAAGGGGTGAGCCAGGAGAGCCCGTGGTTCTTCACGGCGGGTCTCCTCGCCACCGGGCTCGCGTTCCTCCTGCCGATGCACGCACGCCAGGACTGACGCGGGCCGTCGCCCCACCACAGACGCTCGCCCCCGGCCGGGGGCGAGCGTCTCTGCGTTCCGGTTGCACCACCGGCGTCACGTCCTACGTTGGATGAGCACCTGCCATCCGACCCAAGGAGCGCGCCATGACCGAAGGACAGGGCTTCCCCGCCCAGCAGCAGCAGCCGCCCGGCCTCACGGCGCCCATGGAACCGAGGCCCGACCACGGCGAGTCGACGTACCGCGGCACCGGCAAGCTGGCCGGCAAGCACGCCCTCATCACCGGAGGCGACTCCGGGATCGGCCGTGCGGTCGCTCTTGCCTACGCGCGAGAGGGAGCCGACGTGGCGATCGCGTACCTCGCCGAGGAGCAGCCCGACGCTGACGAGACCGCCAAGCTGGTCGAGGCCGAGGGTAAGCGCTGCGTCCAGCTGCCGTGCGACCTCACGCAGGAGGAAGACTGCCGCGAAGTCGTCCGCCGCACCGTCGCCGAGCTCGGCGGCCTCGACGTGCTCGTCAACAACGCGGGCTACCAGATGGCCCGGCGGGACTCGATCGCCGACATCACCACGACCGACCTCGACCGCGTGTTCAAGACCAACCTCTACGCGCTGTTCTGGGTCACGCAGACGGCGCTCGAGCACATGGGGTCGGGCGGGGCGATCATCAACAACTCGTCCATCCAGGCGTTCGAGCCCTCGACGTCGTTGCTCGACTACGCATCGACCAAGGCGGCGATCAACAACTTCACCGTGAACCTGGCGGCCGAGGTGGGCGAGCGCGGCATCCGCGTCAACGCGGTGGCGCCGGGACCGATCTGGACGCCCCTGCAGCCCGCCACCCAGCCGGAGTCCAAGCTGGAGGTCTTTGGCTCCGACGCCCCGCTGGGCCGCGCCGGGCAGCCCCGGGAGGTGGCGCCCGCCTTCGTGTTCCTGGCGTCCGACGCCGACGCGAGCTACGTCTCCGGCACCGTGCTCGGAGTGACCGGGGGCAAGCCCGTGTTCTGACCGCCGGCCAGGGGCACCGGCCGCGGCGGGCCGTGCGCCGGCCGGGTCAGCCCTCGCCCGCGGAGTCCGGCGCCGGGGTCAGGGGGATGATGTCCGCGGACTCGAGCTCGTCGGAGATCGCCTCGAGGAACCGCACGAGGGGCGCCCGCGCCTCGTGCGGGACCTCGGCGGCGATCGCAGCCATCCTCCGGTGCATGTGGTCGAGCCGCTCGCGGATCTCCTGGTGCGCGTGGCTGGTGGCGCGCACCACCACGCTCCGGCGATCTGTCGGGTGGGGGGCTCGCACCAGGTGCCCGGACGCCGTCAGCCGGTCCAGCAGCGCGGTCGTGGAGGCGGTCGATATCCCCAGGTGCGCGCTGAGGTCGCGCGGGCTGACCGTCTTGCCGGCGCCCTCTCCCGCGACGACGAGCTGCAGCGCCTGGAGGTCGGAGACGTTCATGTCCATGGCCGCGCTCACGCGCCGACGCATCGTCTGGTCGGCGCGCAGGAAGCGGCGCAGCGCCTCGAGCACCACGCGTATGTCTGGTCCGTGGTTCCAGTAGCCGGGGGGACCTGCCGCCTCATCCTTCACGCCGTCATACTAGCCCACCAACTAACTAGGCCGTCTAGCAAAAACTGCGGTACGGTTCTGCTGTGAACACGCACACCCGCGGTGAGGCCACCGCCCCGAGCCGCGCCCCACGCTGGCTGCGCGCGCTGATCCCCGCCGTACTGATCCTCGTGTGGCTAGCCCTGGCTGGCGTCGGTGGCCCGTACTTCGGCAAGATCGGTGAGGTCTCGAGCAACGACCAGACCGCCTACCTGCCCGAGAGCGCCCAGTCCACGCAGGTCGCCAAGCGCACGACGGAGTTCACGGGTGGCGACGCGATCCCCGCGATCGTCGTGGTCGACAGCGACGAGCCCCTCACCGAGGACGCCCTCGCGGCGATCAACGCGGTGGTGGGCGACTTCGCCCAGGACGGCCCCGTCGTCGGACAGGTGTCCCCCGCGATCCCGTCCGAGGACGGGCTCGCTGCGCAGGTGTTCCTCCCGCTCGACACGGGCGCCGAGCTCGCCACCGTGGTCGAGGAGCTGCGCACGTCGCTCGAGGGTCTGCCCGACGGGCTGGAGGCCTACGTGACCGGCCCTGCCGGGCAGGCCGCGGACCTGGGCGCCGCCTTCGAGGGGATCGACGGCCTGCTCCTCCTCGTCGCCCTCGGCGCGGTCCTGGTCATCCTCGTCGTCGTCTACCGCTCTCCGCTGCTGCCGTTCCTCGTGCTGGCGACGTCGCTCTTCGCGCTCTGCGCGTCCATCCTCACCGTGTGGTGGTTGGCCAAGGCCGAGCTCGTCACGCTCAACGGCCAGGTGCAGGGCATCCTGTTCATCCTTGTGATCGGTGCAGCGACCGACTACTCGTTGCTCTACGTCTCCCGCTACCGCGAGGCCATCGCGACCGAGCGACGGTGGCCCGCCACCTGGCGTGCGCTGCGCGGTTCCCTCGAGCCGATCCTCGCCTCAGGCGGAACCGTGATCGCCGGCCTGCTGTGCCTCCTGCTCAGCGACCTCGCGTCGAACCAGGCGCTCGGACCCGTCGCCGCCGTCGGCATCGGCTTCGCGATGCTCGCCGCGCTCACGTTCCTCCCGGCGCTGCTCTACGCGACCGGCGCGGCGGCCTTCTGGCCGCGCCGCCCGAGGCCCCCGGTGGGCGACGACGCCGGCACGCACCGCGCGGGCGTGTGGGGCGGCGTCGCGCGGTGGGTCGCCCGCTCGCCCCGAGCGATCTGGGTCGGCTGCGTCGTGCTCCTGGTCGCTGCCAGCGTCGGCGTCACCGGTCTCAAGGCCAGCGGCGTCCCGCAGTCCGAGCTCGTCCTCGGCGCCTCCGACGCCCGCGACGGCCTCGAGGTGCTCGGTGAGCACTTCCCGGACGGGTCCGGTAGCCCCGCGCAGGTCCTCGTCGCCGAGGAGCGCCTCGCGGACGCCGCCGCGACGATCCTCGCGCTCGACGGCGTCGACTCGCTCGCGGTGCAGTCGAAGGACTCCCCCAGCGGCACGCTGCCCGTGACGCCCGAGGGCATCCAGCCGCTCGGCGAGGGCGCACCTGCCGGAGAGCCCACCGTCGTCGACGGCGACATCCTGCTCTCCGCGACCCTGAGCGACGCAGCCGACTCCACGGCCGCCGAAGACACCGTGCGTGAGCTGCGCGCGGAGCTGGGCGCCGACGCCCTCGTCGGTGGGGTGTCAGCCACAGCCCTCGACACGAACGTGGCCTCGACCCACGACCGCAACCTGATCATCCCTGTCGCTCTGGTCGTGATCCTCCTGATCCTCATGATCCTGCTCCGGTCGATCGTGGCCCCGGTGATCCTGATGGGCACCGTGGTGCTGTCCTACCTCGCGACGATGGGCGTCTCGGCGCTCGTGTTCAACGAGATCCTCGGCTTCCCCGGTGCCGACCCTGCCGTACCGCTGTACGGGTTCGTGTTCCTCGTGGCGCTCGGGGTCGACTACAACATCTTCCTCATGACGCGGGTCCGGGAGGAGTCGCAGTTGCACGGCACCCGCGAGGGCGTGGTGCGCGGGCTGTCGATCACCGGCAGCGTGATCACCTCGGCCGGGATCGTCCTCGCGGCGACCTTCGCGGCGCTGGCCGTGATCCCGATCCTGTTCCTCGCTCAGCTCGCCTTCATCGTCGCCTTCGGCGTGCTGCTGGACACGTTCCTCGTCCGGTCGCTCCTCGTCCCCGCGGCGACCTACGACCTCGGGCGTGCGGTCTGGTGGCCGTCGCGCCTCAGCCGCTCGGCCAGCTGACCACGGACAAGGAGATCTGACGATGACCACGACCGCTGACCAGGCCGCGCACCCTCCCGCTACCGAGGACCACGTGCTGCTCCTCGACGAGGACGGCCGGCACATCGGCCAGATGCCGCGCGCGCTCGTGCACGGCACCGACACCCCGCTCCACCTCGCGTTCTCCTGCTACGTCTTCGGCCCGGACGGCGCGCTGCTCCTCACCCGACGCGCGCTGACCAAGCGAACCTGGCCGGGCGTGTGGACCAACTCGTTCTGCGGCCACCCGCGCACCGACGAGACGATGCTCGAGGCCATCGAGCGGCACGCCGAGCACGAGCTCGGTATGACGGTCACCGGCATCCAGCTCGCGCTGCCGGACTTCCGCTACCGCGCGGTGGACGCGAACGGCGTCGTCGAGAACGAGATGTGCCCCGTGTACCTGGCGACCGTCGGGAGCGAACCGGTGCCGAACCCCGACGAGGTGATGGAGCTCGCGTGGGGCGCACCGGCGGACGTCGGCCGCGCGATCGCCGCGACCCCCTGGGTCTTCAGCCCGTGGATGGTCAAGCAGATCCACGCGCTCGCCGAGCTCGAGGACGCCCCGCCGAGCGGCGGTGAGCGGTGATGCTCGAGACATTCCTGCACGACGGTGGGGCCCTCGCGGCCGATCTCGACCCGGACTACGCGCAGCTGTGGCGGAGCATGGGACGGGCCAGCCGGGGCGGCAAGCGGTTCCGCCCGGCGCTCGTCACCGGCGCCTACCAGGCGCTCGGCGGGCATGACCTCGCGCTCGCCCAGCACGTCGGCGACGCGATCGAGCTGTTGCACACCGGCTTCGTCATGCACGACGACGTGATCGACCGCGACGAGATCCGCCGGGGCGAGCTCAACGTGTCCGGCACGTTCGCCCACCGTGCGCTCGCCTCCGGGGCGCGGGCGGACAAGGCCGAGCTGCTCGGGCAGACGGCGGGCATCCTCGCCGGCGACCTCGCCCTGGTCGGCGCGACCCGGATGATGGCTCTCGCCCCGACCGGGCCGGAGACGGTGCGCCGCCTCCTCGACCTGCTCGAGCGTGCCGTCCAGGTCACCGCCGCGGGCGAGCTCGCGGACGTACGGTTCTCGCTCGACCTCGGCGACCCCACCCTCGGCGAGGTGCTGACGATGGCCGAGCACAAGACGGCTGTGTACTCGTTCGAGCTGCCGCTCCAGGCCGCCGCGGTGCTCGCCGGGGCCCCTCAGGAGATCTCGGGGCGGCTGAGCGAGGTGGGCCGGATGGTCGGCATCGCGTTCCAGCTGGTCGACGACCTGCTCGGTGTCTTCGGGGACGAGGAGGTCACCGGAAAGAGCACCGTCACCGATCTCCGCGAGGGCAAGGTCACGCCGCTGATCGCCTACGCACGCACGACCGCCTGCTGGGCGACGATCGCGCACGACGTCGGCGACCCGCACCTGACCGCCGAGCGCGCCCGGCACGTGCGCGACGTGCTCGAGTCGTGCGGCGCACGGTCCGCGATCGAGGACCTCGCGACGGACTACGTGAGCACCGCGCTGTCCGTGACGGCGAACCTCCCCGTGCCCGAGCGGTTCCGGGCCTGGATCGCCGACATGACGGCGACCGCCGTCCAGAGGGCCGCGTGAGCGCGGACCGCGGCCGGAGGCTGTACGACCGGGCCGCCCAGGACAGCGCTGCCGTCGTCATCCGCCGCTACTCCACGTCGTTCGGGTGGGCGGCGCGCCTGCTCGCACCTCCCGTCCGGCGGCACGTGCGCAACATCTACGCGCTCGTGCGGGTCGCCGACGAGGTCGTCGACGGACCGTTCCCCGCCGAGCACCGCGCCGGGGCGCTCGACGCGCTCGAGCGCGAGGTCCACGCAGCGCTGGCCGACGGCTGCTCGACGAACCTGGTGGTGCACGCGTTCGCCCTCACCGCCCGGCAGTCCGGCATCGACCGCACGCTCGTGGACCCGTTCTTCGCGTCGATGCGCGCCGACCTCGACACCGCTGTGCACACCGCCCAGTCCTTCGAGACCTACGTCTACGGCTCGGCCGAGGTCGTCGGTCTGATGTGCCTGCGGGTGTTCCTCCTCGACGTCGCCCCGGGGCGGCGCGAGCGCGCCTGGGAGCACCTCTCCCCCGGCGCCCGCCGCCTCGGCGCGGCGTTCCAGAAGGTGAACTTCCTGCGGGACCTTGCGGCCGACTACGACGACCTCGGCCGGAGCTACTTCCCTGGTGTCGCCGTCGAGGACCTCACCGATGCCCACCGCGACACGCTGCTGGACGACATCGACGCGGACCTGCACGCCGCGGCCGTGGTGATCCCGGCGCTGCCTCGCTCGAGCCGGCGCGCGGTGCGGGCGGCACACGACCTGTTCGCCGAGCTCTCCCGGGTGCTGCGCGAGACACCCGCGCAGGAGCTGGGCAACCGGCGGGTCCGCGTCAGCGGCCCCCGCAAGATCAGGGTCCTCGCGAGCGGCCTGCTCGCGACCGGAGCACGAGATGGGGCACGATGACCAGCATGGGAAAGCGCGTGGTGGTGATCGGTGCGGGGATCTCAGGGCTCGCGACGGCCGCCCTCCTGGCTCGAGACGGTCACCACGTGACGGTGCTCGAGCAGCGCGACGAGGTCGGCGGCCGCGCCGGGTCTTGGGAGTCCGGAGGGTTCCGCTTCGACACGGGTCCGTCCTGGTACCTGATGCCCGAGGTGTTCGACCACTTCTTCCGCCTGCTCGGGACGAGCGCTGCACGCGAGCTCGACCTCGAGGTGCTGGACCCCGCGTACCGGGTCTTCTTCGAGGGCCGCGACGAGCCGATCGACATCCGGGCGGACCTCGAGACCAACGTCGCCACGTTCGAGCGGGTCGAGCCCGGCGCGGGCGCCCGGCTGCGCGACTACCTCGCCTCCGCCAAGGAGGCCTACGAGATCGCCACACGCCGGTTCTTGTACACCGACTTCCGCACGACGTCGGCATTCCGCAGCCGTGAGGTCGTGCGTCGCTCGGGTCGCCTGGTGAGCCTGCTGACCACCCCGCTGGAGAAGTTCGTCGCGCGCTACTTCGCCGACCCTCGCCTGCGCCAGGTGCTCGGCTACCCCGCGGTATTCCTCGGCACCAGCCCGGACCGGGCCCCGAGCATGTACCACTTGATGAGTCACATGGACCTGGCAGACGGCGTCTACTACCCGCAGGGCGGCTTCACCCGCGTGATCGAGGCGATCACGCGGCTCACGCAGGCGAGCGGCGCGCGCATCCGCACCGGTGCCCGCGTGACCGCGGTGACGACCATCCGCACCGGTGGCGGGACGCGCGTCACGGGTGTCGAGGTGCGCACCGGGTCCGGGGCGACCGAGCACGTGCCGGCCGACGTCGTCGTCGGCGCGGGTGACCTGCACCACCTCGAGACAGAGCTGCTCCCCCGACACCTGCAGACCTATCCGCAGGAGTGGTGGGACCGCCGCACGTCGGGTCCCGGCGCGGTCCTGGTCTACCTCGGCGTCGACGGAGACTTGCCCGAGCTGCCGCACCACTCGCTGTTCTTCACGCGGGACTGGGACGCCAACTTCTCCGCGATCTTCGGGTCGGACCAGCACATCCCGGACCCCGCGTCGATCTATGTGTGCAAACCGTCGCAGACCGACGCGTCCGTCGCCCCCGAGGGCGCCGAGAACCTCTTCATCCTCGTGCCGGTCCCGGCCGACGTCAGCATCGGAGGTGGCGGCATCGGCGGCGCGGGCAGCGCGGCGGTCGAGGCGGCCGCCGACGCGGCGATCGCCCAAGTGTCCCGCTGGGCAGGTATCGACGACCTCGCCGCGCGGGTGCGCGTGCGCCGGACGGTCGGACCGGCGGACTTCGCGACCGACTTCTCCTCGTGGAGCGGCGGGGCCCTCGGTCCCGCGCACACGCTGCGTCAGAGCGCCTTCCTCCGGGCCCGGAACTCCTCGCGCAAGGTCTCCGGCCTGCTCTACGCCGGAGGGTCGACCATCCCGGGCATCGGGCTGCCGATGTGCCTGATCAGCGCCGAGCTCATCCTGAAGCGGTCCCGCGGCGACTCCTCACCGGGGCCGTCGCCCGAGCCGGCCGCCCCGGCAGGGGACGGGGCGGCCGCCGCGTGACCGGCTGGTACCTCCTCGCCATCCTCGTCAGCCTCGCCTCCATGGTCGTGATCGACCGTCGCTGGCACCTGTTCTGGTGGGCGGACCCGCGGCGCGCCGTGGTCGTGCACGGCGCGGGCATCGTCTTCTTCCTCGCGTGGGACGTGGCGGCCATCAGCCGGGGCCTCTTCGAGCGTGGCCAGGGCAGCGCCCTGACGGGGATCGAGCTCGCTCCCCACCTGCCGATCGAGGAGATCTTCTTCGTGACCTTCCTGTGCTACCTGACCATGAACGTCTACGGGCTGGTCGCGCTGCGCCTGGCGGAGCGAGAGCGGGCCCCACGATGAGCTACGGCGTCTTCAACCTGCTGTTCGTCGTCGCCGTGGCCGTCGTCGCTGCTCTCGCGCTCGTGCGGGTGCCCCGAGAGCGACGCGGCCGGGTGCTCACCGCGATGGCCGTGACCGTGGTGGCACTGAGCGCCATGACGGTCGTCTTCGACTCGCTGATGATCGCGGCCGACCTCTTCCGGTACGACGAGGAGGCGCTGTCCGGCGTCGTGATGTGGCTCACGCCCGTGGAGGACCTCGCGTGGCCCGTCGCCGTCGGGCTCGGCCTGCCTGCCGTGGCTGAGGCGATCGGGCTGCGCCCCGGAGCCGCGCGGCCCAAGGACGTCCGTTGAGCACCCCACAGGGGTGGCGGACCGGCGCGGCGCAGGTCCTGTGGTCCTCCCGGCCCGTCTCGTGGATCAACACGGCGTTCCCGTTCGGCGCCGCCTACCTGCTGGCGGGCGGGGGCATCGATGTCGCCTGGCTCGTCGGCGTCCTGTACTTCCTCATCCCGTACAACCTGCTGATGTACGGGATCAACGACGTGTTCGACTACGAGTCCGACCTGCGCAATCCCCGCAAGGGCGGCATCGAGGGCGCGGTCCTGTCCAACCGCTGGCACCGCACGACGCTGTGGGCGGCCGTGGGCTCGAACGTGCCGTTCCTCATCTTCCTGGCCCTGGTCGGGGACCTGGCCGCCGCCGCCGTGCTCACGGTCAGCGTGTTCGCCGTCGTCGCCTACTCCGCGCCTCGGCTGCGGTTCAAGGAACGTCCCGGCCTCGACTCCCTCACCTCCGCGACGCACTTCGTCAGCCCCGCCGTGTACGGCATCGCCCTCGCCGACGGCGCGGTGACCTCCTCCGTCGTCCTCGCCCTCGCGGCGTTCTTCGCGTGGGGAGCCGCCTCCCAGGCGTTCGGCGCCGTGCAGGACATCACGGCGGACCGCGCGGGTGGCCTCGGCTCGATCGCGACGGTGTTCGGTGCCCGGCGCACGGTCCGCCTCGCGCTGGTCGGGTACCTGCTCGCGTCGGTCCTCCTGCTGCCCCTCGGCTGGCCCGGGTGGGTGTGCGCGGCGCTCCCCCTGCTGTACGTCGCGAACGTCTGGCCCTACCGGAACCTGACGGACACGGAGTGCGAGCGCGCGAACGCGGGGTGGCGGCGGTTCCTCTGGCTCAACATGGTGGCGGGCTTCGTCGTCACGCAGGTCATGATCCTCGCTGCGCTCGCGTAGCGGCGCGCGCCAGGATGTTCCGGGCCATCGACGGGAAGATCAGCCCGTGGAACGGCCAGATGGCCCACCAGTAGAGCTTGCCCGCGAGCCCGCGAGGGAAGTAGATCGCGCGCTGCCGGTACCGGGTCCCCGTGCCGTCGGGCTCGGCCACCAGCTCGAGCCAGGCACCTCCCGGGACCCGCATCTCTGCGCGCAGCCGAAGGAGGCGACCACGCTCGATCGCCTCGACCCGCCACCAGTCCACGGCGTCGCCCACGACGAGCCGCTGCGGGTGGCGCCGACCGCGGTTGTGGCCTGCGCCACCGGCGATCTTGTCGAACAGGCCACGGATGACCCACGCCGCGGGGAGGGAGTACCAGCCGTTCGCGCCCCCGATGCCCTCGATGACCTCCCAGACGTGCTCAGGCGCCACGGACGTGCGCCGCTCGCGCGCGTCGACATAAACGGTGCGCCCGGACCAGTCGGGGTCGCTGGGCAGCGGGTCCGACGACGATCCGGCGGAGGTCCAGGTGGTCTCGACCTCGCCGTCGTTCATGCGCGCGAGGGCGAGGCGCACGGCCTCCCGGTAACCCAGCAGCCCCCGCTCGGGCGGCGGGATGAGGGCGTCGATGTCACGCTCCCGCGTGATCGCGTCCTGCTGCAGCGACTGCACCAGCGGCACGGCCATGGCGTGCGGGATCGGTGTCACGAGCGCGACCCACCACCCCGCCAGGGTCGGCGCCGGGAAGGGCGAGGAGTAGATACGCCGGGAGGGAAGGCCGGCCTCACGGGCGTACCCGTACATCAGCGCGGCATACGTCAGCTGCTCGCGGCAGCCGATGTCGAACGCACGGTTCACGTCGCCGGGCAGGCTCGCGGCGTGCAGGAGGTAGTGCAGCACGTCACGGATCGCGATCGGTTCGATCTTGTTGTGCACCCACGACGGTGCGGGCATGACCGGTAGGTTCTCGGTGAGGTGCCGGATCATCTCGAACGAGGCTGAGCCCGAGCCGATCACGACCCCAGCCTGGAGCACGACCGCGGGAACGTCCCCCGCGAGGAGCGTGTCGCCGACGGCGGCGCGCGAGCGCATGTGCGTGCTGAGCTCCACGTCGTCGGCGTGCAGACCACCCAGGTACACGACCCGGCGTACCCCGGCCGCGGTCGTCGCCCTCGCGACCCGCTCGGCGGTCTCGCGCTCGGTCCGCTCGAAGTCACCCTTGCCGCCCATAGAGTGCACCAGGTAGTACATGACTCCGACGTCCCGGCACGCCTGCTCGACGTCGGCGTCGGACCCGAGATCGCCCTGGACGACCTCCACAGCGTCGCGCCACGGGGCCGACGCCAGCTTGGCGGGAGTGCGTACCAGCACCCGGACCCGGTACCCGGCGTCGAGCAGGAGCGGGACCAGACGCCCCCCGATGTACCCGGTCGCGCCGGTGACCAGGACGCGTTCCCCGGACGTGGGCTGAGGGGGCGGAGCGGCGTCGGGCGCGTCGGTGTGCATGTCGCGAGCATGGGGCCGCCAGGCTCCGCACGCCACTCGAGCACCCGTGCTCCTTCCGGTCGCGCGGACCGCCGGTGCACCTGATGATGGCGGTGGCAGCCGCATCGGTGCTGGCCAGCGAACCAAGGAGCACGCGCATGACCGTCCAGGAGCACGCCGTCCGTCCGACCCAGGCCGCGTCGCCTCGGCGCATGCCCGTGCCGGCGCCCCGCGGCCCGGTCAGCGCCGTCCTCGTGGACGTCCTGTCCCGCGGACGCTCGACCGACGACCTCGCGACCGTCGCCACGGTGCTCGAGGGCCGCGACCTCGTCGGGGACGAGGACCTGCAGATCACTCTGACGATGCTCTACGAGCTGTCCTACCAAGGCCTCGACGGCGTCCCCGACGACTTCGAGTGGGACCCCGCGCTGATCGGTCTGCGTCGTCGCCTCGAGACCGCGTTCGAGGCGCAGCTCCGCGCGACCGTCGAGGTACCGCAGCACGAGGGTGGCGCGGACGCGTCGGCCGTCGCGCGCACCCTGTTCGCGATGGCCGCCGACGCGTCCCGGGGGCCCGGCCTGTCCGCGTACGTCGCTCGCACTGCCACGCGCGGGCAGCTGGACGAGCTCCTCGTGCACCGCTCGGTCTACCAGCTCAAGGAAGCGGACCCCCACACGTGGGCGATCCCCCGGCTCGGCGGCACCCCCAAGGCCGCGCTCGTCGAGATCCAGTCCGACGAGTACGGCGGCGGACGCCTCGAGCACATGCACGCGGCGCTGTTCGCGCGCACCATGCGCGGCCTCGGGCTCGACGACGCGTACGGCGCCTACGTCGACCTCGTCCCCGCCCACACGCTGGCGTCGGTCAACATGATGAGCATGTTCGGCCTGCAGCGTCGCCTGCGCGGTGCGATCGTCGGGCACCTGGCTGCGTTCGAGATGACGTCCTCGATCCCCAACCAGCTGTTCGGCAACGGCTTCCGGCGGCACGGCTTCGACGCGGACACGACCTGGTACTTCGACGAGCACGTCGAGGCCGACGCGGTGCACGAGCAGATCGCCGGACGGGACCTCGCGGGGGCGCTGGCCGAGCAGGAGCCGGCGCTCCTCGACGACATCCTCTTCGGGGCTGCGGCCTGCCACGCGGTCGACGGCTGGATGGGGCAACGCATCCTCGATGCCTGGAGAGCGGACCGCTCGTCGCTTCGGGAGCTTGCCGCATGACGGCGCGCCGGGAGCCCGAGGTCGTCATCACCGCGTGCCCCGACGGCCCCTTGCTGGTGCGCGGGCCCGCCACGATCCTCGCGGCCGACGGCTCGGAGGTCACTCGGACGCGCCCCACGGTCGCGCTGTGCCGGTGCGGGGCGTCAGCGATCAAGCCGTTCTGCGACGGGACGCACAAGGTGAACGGGTTCACGACCGACGAAGGATGAGCGTCAGCGACCCTTGCCCTTGCCGGGCTTGTCGGCCCCCTTGCCGGGCTTGTCCTTCCCGACGCCCTGACCCTTGGCCTTCCCCCGCTCGCTGGGCCCCGCGTTCGGGTTCTTCACCGGCTTCGTGGGGGCCGGCGCGGCTGTGGTCGGTTCGGAGGTCGGTTCCGTCGTCGGCTCGGCCGAGCCGGGGTCCTCTGCGGGCGCGGTCACTGTGCCTTCCGCCTCCGTCAGCTCCAGGTCGCCCGCGGGGACAAGGGAACCCACGACGGGCGCGTCCCCGGGAGCCCCGTCGAGCTCGACAGCGACACCGCTGCCCGCCTCCCCGGTGCCGTCGTCGAGGCTGGAGACCACAGCGCCCACGAGGCCCACGACGAGCGCGCTCGACGCCGCCACGGCGAGGACGGCTCGGGCGCGCCGCCGAGCAGCGGGACGGGAGGCCACGACCGCACCGTGCCGGGGGTCCACCACGGGAAGCACCGCTGTCGGCGACCCGTGGGCACCGGTCGGCAGCGGGACCGCACCGGTCTGGCCGGCGTCGGCACCCACGGGTGCCTCGTGCACTCCGGTCGGTGCCTGGCCGACGCCGGTGGGCACGTCCCCCGCGCCGGTCGGCAGCTCGCCGGCACCGGTCGGGACGGCGCCCGCGCCCGTCGGGATGGCTCCTGCGCCCGTCTCCGCAGCGACCACCGGGGCGGGTGCAGCACGGCCCGCCGCAGGCATCCCGCGGTCGCGTGCCTGGGCCGCGAGGAGCTCGAGCCGCCGAGCGAGGCCTGCGACCTCCGCTGCGGTCGGCCGGTCGTCCGGGCGTCGCGAGGTCATCGCGCGGACCATCGCACGCCACTCGGGGCTCAAGGAGCCGGGGATCTTGGGATCGGCAGCCACGCGGGCGACGAGCGACTCGCCGGTGGTACCAGGGAAGGCTCGGCGCCCGGTCATCGCCTCGAGCAGGACCAGACCGAGCGAGTACACGTCCGCCGGCGGCGCCGGGTCCGCGCCCTGCGCCTGCTCCGGACTGATGTAGGCGACGGTGCCCACGAACGTCCCGGGTCGCGTCTCGCGCGGGGCCGACGCCAGGTGGGCGATCCCGAAGTCGGCGAGCTTCGCGGAGAACTCGCGCTCGGGGAGCATCGACGGCGAGAGCAGGACGTTGGCCGGCTTGACGTCGCGGTGCACGATCCCGTTCGCGTGGGCGACGTGCAGCCCCTCGGCCAGGTCGCCAGCCATCCGCGCGGCGTCCACCTCGTTCACCGGTCCTGCCGCCACACGGTCGGCGAGGGTCTCCCCCAGCACGAGCTCCATCACGAAGTACGGGACGTCGCCGTCGTCGTCCTGCGTGACGCCGGCGTCGAAGAGGGTGACCAGGGAGTGGTGGTTGAGGGTCGCGAGCACGTCGATCTCGCCCTGGATCGTGATGCCGGTCGCCTGCTCGGCGCCGGCGCGGACGACCTTCAGCGCGACGTCGCGCCCCAGCGCCTCGTCGCGGGCCCGATAGACCGTGGCCATTCCGCCGTGACCGACCACGGCGAGGATGCGATAGCGGTCGCCGATGACGTCTCCGACCCGGATGCCGCTGCCAGCAGCCATCGTCCCTCCACAGTCTCGGACGGGCGTTGTGGTACGCAGGCCCCGTAGGACACGGCACCACTGACCACCATCGGTCACCGAAGACGCCGCGGCAACCCGACACCGACGTCTGCGGCGCAGATCACCCTCAGACGGGTAGGCTCGGGTATACCCCGGGGGGTATGGTGGAGCCATGCCTGAGACCACCGCACCCACCATCGTCGTCGTCGGCGGCGTCGCAGGCGGCATGTCTGCCGCCACCCGCCTCCGCCGCCTCTCCGCCGCAGCGAAGATCATCGTCCTCGAGCGCGGGGAGCACGTCTCCTTTGCCAACTGCGGCCTGCCGTACTACGTCGGCGGTCTCATCGCCGACCGCGAGGCGCTCCTCCTGCAGACGCCGGAGTCGCTCGCGGCGCGGTTCGACCTCGACGTCCGCACCCGGGCCGAGGTCGTCGGCGTCGACGCCGCGCAGCGGACCGTCACGGTCCGCTCGGCTGACGGCACCGAATACCACCAGGCGTACGACCACCTGGTGCTGAGCCCGGGGGCGCGCCCGTTCGTGCCTCCGCTCCCCGGCGCCGAGCGCGCGCTGACGCTGCGCGACGTCACCGACGTCGACCGCCTCGCTGCGGCGACGACGCAGGCCAGCACCGCTGTCGTCGTCGGCGGAGGCTTCATCGGTCTGGAGCTCGCCGAGAACCTCGTCCGGCGCGGCGTGAGCGTCACGATCGTCGAGCTCGCACCGCAGGTGCTTCCACCGCTCGACCCGGAGATGGCCGCACCGGTCGTCGACGAGCTCCGCGCGCACGGCGTCCAGGTCGAGACGGGCAGGCAGGTCTCCCGCCTGACCCCGACCACCGCGGTGCTGGACGACGGCCGGGAGATCCCGGCCGACGTCGTGATCATGGCGATCGGCGTGCGACCCGAGACGGCGCTCGCCGCCTCCGCCGGCGTGACGATCGGCCCGCGTGGCGGGATCCTCGTCGACGACGACCTCCGCACCGACGTCCCCGGCATCTACGCAGTCGGAGACGCGGCCGAAAAGCGGGACGGCCTCACCGGCGACCAGACGCTCGTGCCCCTCGCCAACCTCGCCAACCGGCACGGACGGCACGTCGCCGACGTGATCCTCGGCGAGGGAGGCATCGCGCGCACGGTCCGACGGGGCGCTCTGGGCACCGCCGCGGTCGGCGTCTTCGACCTCACCGTCGCAGCCACCGGGGCGAACGAGAAGCGGCTGCGCGCTGCGGGACGCCCCTGCCGAGTCATCCACACGCACCCCAGCAACCACGCCGGCTACTACCCCGGCGCCGAGGGCATGTCGATCAAGCTCCTCGTCGACCCGGACACCGACGAGATCCTCGGCGCCCAGGCCGTGGGCGGGGCCGGGGTCGACAAGCGCATCGACGTGCTCGCGACGGCGATCTCTGCGGGCGTCAGGGCCTCGGCCCTGGCCGACCTCGAGCTCGCCTACGCGCCGCAGTTCGGGTCGGCCAAGGACCCGGTGAACATGCTCGGCTACGTCGCCGACAACCTGCGCAGCGGACGCACGCGCAGCGTCCAGTGGCACGAGCTCGACGCCGTCCTCGCGGGCGGTGGCCAGCTCGTCGACGTGCGCACCCCGGGCGAGTTCGCCGCCGGCGCGATCCCCGGCGCGGTGAACATCCCCCTCGACGAGCTCCGGGCCCGCGCGCACGAGATCACCGCGACCGACGTCGTCGTGCACTGCCAGGTCGGGCAGCGCGGGCACACTGCCGCGCGGCTCCTCGCGGAGATCACCGACGCCGAGGTGCGTAACCTCGACGGCGGGTACCGCACCTGGCTCGCAGGGCGTACCGCGACGTCCACCCCGTAGCAGCAGCGCGCCGCGGCGCACCCACCGCCTCAAGGAGATCACCATGGAGCTCGACCCGGCCGAGATGACGGCCACGATCAACCGCCTCAAGCGCGCCCAGGGCCAGCTCGCCGGCGTGCTGCGCATGCTCGAGGAGGGCCGCGAGTGCAGCGACGTCGTGACCCAGCTGTCGGCCGTGAGCCGCGCTCTCGACAAGGCGGGCTTCGCGATCATCGCGACCGGCCTGCGCCAGTGCATGACCGACCCCACGGACCAGACTCCGCTCGACGTCGCCAAGCTCGAGAAGCTCTTCCTGTCCCTCGCCTGAACCTGATCCACCTCACCCCACCGAAGGAGATCCCTCATGTGCTTCCCCGTCACCTGCCCCCGCTGCGGCAAGACCACCTGGGACGGCTGCGGCATGCACGTCGACAGCGTCATGGCCGACGTCGCGCCGAAGGACCGCTGCACCTGCCGCTGACCTCCCTGTGACGTCCCCCGCTCCTCGACGCTCCGCGCGCCGGGGGGCGGGGGCGACGCATAAGATGGCCACTGGTGTGCCGGGAAGTCTGGTCGGCGTCATCGTCGTCGACCCCACCGGGAGGATTCTCTGTGTCCACACCCCCCGCACCGTCCCGCCGTCCGCTGCCCCTGCTCGGGCGCGGCACCTGGCCCGAAGCCGCCCGCATCGCCGGGATCCTTCGCAAGGAGACGGTCGGCGGCATCCTCCTGCTGATCGCCACGGTGCTCGCGCTGGTCTGGGCGAACTCCCCGTGGGCGGAGTCCTACGACGCGCTGCGTGACTTCAAGGTCGGCCCCGAGGCGCTGCACCTGAACCTGTCGCTGGGCACGTGGGCGGCGGACGGCCTGCTCGCGATCTTCTTCTTCGTCGTCGGCCTCGAGCTCAAGCGTGAGTTCGTCGCCGGCGACCTGCGCGACCCGCGCCGGGCCGCGCTGCCGATCCTCGCCGCCGTGGGCGGCATGGTGGTCCCCGCGCTCGTGTTCGTCGCTGTCAACGCGACCACGGGCGACGGCGCCCTCAACGGCTGGGCCATCCCGACCGCGACCGACATCGCCTTCGCCCTCGCGGTGCTCGCCGTCGTCGGCACCCACCTGCCCGTCGCCCTGCGCACCTTCCTGCTCACCCTTGCGGTGGTCGACGACCTGCTGGCGGTCACGATCATCGCGGTCTTCTACACCGCGGACCTCGCCGTGACGCCCCTGCTGCTCGCGCTCGTCCCGCTGGGGCTGTTCACCGTCGCGGTGCAGAAGCGCATCCGCTCGTGGTGGATCCTCGTGCCGCTCGCCGTGGCCGCCTGGGCCCTCGTCCACGCCTCGGGCGTGCACGCGACCGTGGCCGGCGTGCTGCTCGGCTTCGCGGTCCCCGTCATCCGGTCGCAGGCTGCCGGCGGTCCGGAGGCCGGCCCCGGGCTCGCCGAGCACTTCGAGCACCGGATGCGACCGATCTCGGCCGGCGTCGCGGTCCCGATCTTCGCGTTCTTCGCGGCCGGCGTCACCGTCGGCGGGCTCTCCGGGTTCGTCGACTCGCTGCAGGACCGCGTGGCACTGGGGATCGTGGCGGGCCTGGTGGTCGGCAAGACCATCGGGATCTTCGGCACGACGTACCTGGTGGCGCGGTTCACCCGTGCACAGCTCGATGCCGGCCTGCGCTGGCTCGACGTCCTGGGCCTCGCGATGCTCGCGGGCATCGGCTTCACCGTCTCGCTGCTGATCGGCGACCTCGCCTACGACTCTGACCTCCGGGTCGATCATGTCAAGGTCGGCGTGCTCGTCGGCTCGCTGCTCGCCTCTGTCCTCGCCACCACGCTCCTGCGAGCGCGCAACCGCGCCTACCGCGCCCTGGTCGCGGTGGAGGAGGCCGACGCGGACGCGGACGGCGTCCCCGACGTCTACGAGGCCGAGGAGGAAACGTTCGAGGCCGACGCCGACCGGCACGACGGCCGAGGGCTCACGAGCTGATCCCCGCAGCCTGCGCGACCAGCTCGACCGAACGGAGGCGTGCGTCGAGCCCGACCGGTAGGTGCGCGACGATCAGCTCGTCGGCGTCCGCGTGCGTGCGGAAGGACTCGAGGTACTCGCCGACCTCGGGCACGGTGCCCACCGCGGAGTAGGTCACCATCTGGTTGACGTGCTGGCCCGCCGGGGAGTCCAGGATCTCGTCGGCCTCAGCCGCGGTGAACGTCCGGCCCTTCTGGCCGAACAGCAGCGCCACGCGAGCACGCCGGGCCAGCTGCAGCTCGTGCAGCGCCTCCTCCCGGGTGTCCGCGGCGACGGCGTTCACCCCGGCGATGACGTAGGGGGCGTCGAGCTGCGCGGACGGACGGAACTCGCGGCGGTACACGGCGACCGCCTCCGTCAGCGCGGCCGGGGCGAAGTGCGAGGCGAACGAGTACGGCAGGCCGAGGGCCGCGGCGAGGTGCGCCCCGAACAGGGACGAGCCCAGGATGAACAGCGGCACGTCGGTGCCCTTGCCCGGCGTCGCCTCGACGCCGGGGATCAGGGTCGGTCCGCTGAGGTAGCCGCGCAGCTCCTGGACGTCGTCGGGGAACGTGTCCGCGGCGCTCGGTTCGCGCCGCAGGGCTCGCATGGTGTTCTGGTCCGTGCCGGGCGCGCGGCCGAGGCCGAGGTCGATCCGCCCTGGGTGCAGGGTGGCGAGCGTGCCGAACTGCTCGGCGATCGTGAGCGGGGCGTGGTTGGGCAGCATGACGCCGCCGGCACCGAGGCGGACGTGCGTGGTGTGGGCGGCGACGTGCGCGATCAGGACGGCGTTGGCCGACGACGCGATCCCCGGGTTGTTGTGGTGCTCCGCGTACCAGACTCGCGTGTACCCGCTGCGTTCCGCGAGCTGTGCGAGGCGCACGCTGCCCTCGAGGCTCTCACGTGCGGTCGCGCCGGGAGAGATGGTGGCGAGGTCGAGGATCGAGACAGGAGCGGGCATGGAGGCACCTCAGAATCGTGGACGGTGAACGACCCGGCGCAGCCGCACGGGTCGCCTACCCAACGTCGCCGACGGCCGCGGTTATTTCGGCGCCCGGCGCGCTCGAGCCTCGACGGAGCTCCGGGCCGCCCTGCTCAGGACGCGACGAGCGCGGCGATGTCGCGCTCGGCCCGCTCGACGCGCACCTTGCGCGCGCCCTTGGACGTGAGGTCTCTCACCACGGCAGGCTCGGCGCGCATCAGGTGCAGGCCCCGGCGCAGGAGGGTCAGGGGCGGCTTGCGCGACTCCCCCAGGTCCCGCAGGAGACGGAACCAGAACGTCTGGAGCCGGGGACGCCAGATGCACATGGCGTCGGCGAGGATGCCCTCGCGCCGGCACGCGTCGATGATCTCGGCCGCGAAGAGGCCCTCGGCGAGGATGATCGGGCTGCCGTCCACAGCGATCCGCTGCGTGGTCGTGCGCCGGTTGGTGGGGATGTCGTAGACCGGGACCTCGGCCTCGCCGGTCCGTGCCAGCTCGAGCAGCGCGTCCATGGCCCCGCGAGCGTCCCAGCTGGCGGGGTCGTCCCAGTCGACGATGCCGTAGCGACGCGGCAGGTCCGGGTGGTCCCCGTCGAGGTAGAAGTCGTCGAGGGACACGACCGGGAGCCCGACCCGACGCGTCAGCGAGGTCTTGCCGGCCCCGGAGGGTCCGGTGAGGAGCACCACGCGTGCCGCCGGCCTGCGACTTCCCTGGGGGAGCTCGAAGAGGGTCTCCTCGCTGGGCTCGACCTGCTCCATGAACACCCTTCCCAACGGCAGCGACCACCAGTGAGGATAGCGGATCGTCGTAGGCCCCAGGTCCCGCGCGAGCCGCCGTGCGGCGCGCCTAGCGTGGAGACGGCACGGAGACGACGCCCCCGAGGAGCGCGCCATGACGACGACCACGATCCCTGTCGAGGGCATGACCTGCCGCGCCTGCGAGGTCAGGGTCGCGCGCGCGCTCGAGAAGCTCGACGGCGTCGACCGCGCGCAGGTCTCTGCGCGCCGCGGCCGCGCGGTCCTGCACGGAACGCGGGCGCCGTCACCCGCCGACGTCGCGCGTGCGCTCGAGGCCGCCGGGTACCGGCGGGGGCCGCGCAGCCCGTGGGTCACGCGGGACGTGGCCGTGTGGCGCGACGTCGCGATCACCGTCGGGGTGCTGGTGGCGCTCGCCGCCCTGGTGAGCGTGACGGGAGCGGGCACGACGATCGACCGGCTGGCCACCCTCGGGTCCTCCGGGAGCCTCGTCCTGGTGGTCCTCCTGGGAGTCGCCGCGGGGTTCTCCACCTGCATGGCCCTGGTGGGCGGCCTCGTGCTCGCCGTGTCCGCCTCCCATGCGGAGGCCAGGCCAGAGCTCAGACCGCGCGAGCTCCTGCGCCCGCACGTGGCGTTCAACCTCGGCCGCGTCGCCGGGTTCGCGGTGCTCGGCGCCGTGCTGGGTGCCGCCGGTTCCGTCGTCGGGCTGTCCGGAACCGCGGTCGGCTGGCTGACGCTCACCGCCGGCGCCGTCATGGCCGTCGTCGGGCTCCGGCTCACCGGCGTCGCACCACGCCTGGCGCAGTCCCTCACGCTCGCGCTCCCGCCCCGGGCCGCGGCGGTGCTGCGCCCCAGGGGTGGACGCTACAGCGACACACGCACGGCCCTGCTGGGCGCGGGCACCTTCCTGCTGCCGTGCGGGTTCACCCAGGCGGTCCAGGTGTACGCGCTGTCCACCGGGTCCCCGGGACGGGCCGCAGCCGTCATGGCGCTGTTCGCGCTCGGCACGGCGCCGGGGCTCATCGGCGTCGGCACGCTGACGGCGCTCGCGCGCGGGCGCGGCGGTGAGCGGGTCTTCCGGGTCGCGGGGGTCGCGGTGCTGGCCTTCGCGGGGCTCACGGTCACGGGCGCCGTCGGCGTCCTCGCGCCGGGGCTCGGAGCCCCCGCTCTGGTCTCCTCGCCCGCGACGTCGGTGTCCGCCAACGTGACCCTCGAGGACGGCACGCAGGTGCTGCGGACGGTGCAGGTGGCCAGCGGGTACGAGCCCGCCCACGCCGTCGTCCGGGCCGGTACGCCGGTGCGCTGGGAGATCGACTCGCAGGCAGCGAGCTGTGCGGCCTCGATCTCGGCCCGGGACCTCGGGCTGCCGACCTTCGTGCTCGACCCGGGCGTCAACGCCGTCGCGTTCACCCCGCCCGAGCCCGGCCAGTACCGGTTCTCGTGCGCGATGGGGATGTACTGGGGTTCGTTGACCGTCATCGCCGCCGACGCCTGACCCCGCGCATCAGTCTGCCGTACCTCGCCGACCGTGAGCCGCTGCGCGGTGGCAGTCCTCCTATCCGACGGCGTCGAGGTAGAACCACCGGTCACCCTCGCGGACGAACCGGCTGCGCTCGCGCTGGTGCCCCGGCCCGTCGGGCGAGCGGTAGTAGGCCACGAACTCCACCTGACCGCGCACGTCGCGCGAGGTGCCGGCGGCGGCGAGCACGTCGAGCCGGTACCAGCGCACATCGTCGTCGAGGTCGAGCTCAGCCGGCCGCGTCCGTGGGTGCCAGGTCCGCAGGACGTAGGCGGCGTCCCCGACGGCGTAGGCGCTGAACCGCGACCGCATCAGCTGCTCGGGTGTCGCCGCGTGCGCCCGTCCAGCGTGCAAGAGCCCGCAGCACTCGTCGTACGGCAGGCCGCTCAAGCAGGGGCATCGCGTGGCGCTCATCGCTCCAGTATCGGCGCTGGGCTCCCCGCCGCGCCCAGTCAACGAGGCCGTCGCACCGACCGGGTCGGCGTGGCCGTCGTCGGGTCCTCGGGCCACGCGTGCTTGGGATACCGCCCGCGCAGGTCCGCGCGGACCTGCGGGTAGCCGGTCGCCCAGAAGGACGCGAGGTCCGCGGTGACCGCGGCCGGCCGGCCGGCCGGGGACAGCAGGTGGAGCAGCACCGGCACCCGCCCGTCGGCCAGGAGCGGCGCGGCCCGCCACCCGAAGGCCTCCTGCACGCGGACCGCGAGCACCGGCTGCTCGGACGTGTAGTCGACGGCCACGCGCGAGCCGCTCGGCACCTCGATGCGCTCGGGTGCGAGCGCGTCGAGCCTGGCGGCCTCGGGCCAGGGCAGGAGGCGCCGCAGCGCGCCGAGCACGTCGACGCGCTGGAGCGCGGCCGCCGTCCGCACCCGCGCCATGTCCGGCCCGAGCCAAGCGTCCAGGTCGGCCAGGAGCGCGTCGTCGGACACATCGGGCCACGGCGCGCCGAGCGCCCGGTGCAGGAAGGCCAGGCGCGCGCGCAGGGCGCGGGCGCCGTCCCGCCAGGGCAGCGCCTCGAGGCCGTCTGCGGCGAGGCCTGCGTGCACCGCGGCGACGACGTCGGCCGGGGCCGGGTCGGTCAGCGGCGCGGACGTCAGCGTGATCGCCCCGAGCTTGGTCCGACGGCGGGCGACCACTCGGCCCTCCTGCCAGGTGACCGACGCGTCGTACCGGAGGAATGCCGCTGCCGCGGTGCTCGCGAGGTCCTCGTCCACGGGCGCCGCCGCGCGGATGATCCCGTCCCGACGCCCCGGTGCGCGGTCGACGTCCGCGACCGCCAGCCAGTCGTACCCCTGCAGCGCCGAACCCGGCGGGAGCGCGGCGCCCGTGCCGCCGACCATCAGGTAGGAGGTGCCCTCGCTCCGGCGGCGCGCGATGCGCTCAGGGTGGGCGAGCGCGACGACGAGCCCGACGGCGAGGTCGTCGGTCAGCCGCTGGTTCCCGGCAACCTCGTCGACCATCCCCGCGAGCCGGCGGGCCTGCGCTCGGACGTCGCCCCGGCCGTGCCGCACCTGCCGCCAGGCTGCGACCAGATCCGCCCCGTCCGCGCGGACGTCGTCGGCGAGCACAGCGACGATCTCGGCAGCCCGGGTGGTGCCGAGCACCGGCGCGGCGTCGAGCAGCGCCCGCCCGAGCCGAGGGTCGACCGGCAGTCGCGCGATCGCCCGGCCGCGTGCGGTGACGCGTCCGGCGTCGTCGAGAGCCCCGAGCCCCACCAGGACCGTCCGGGCGGCAGCCATGGCCGCAGGCGGCGACGGGTCGAGCAGCGCGAGGCCCGTGCCGTCCGGGCTCCCCCACGCCGCGAGCTCGAGGGCGAAGCCTGTGAGGTCCGCGGTCAGGATCTCGGGGACGGGGTGCGGCACCAGCCGCGGGTGCTCCTCGGCCGCCCAGCAGCGGTACACGGCGCCCGGTGCTTCGCGGCCCGCGCGGCCGGCACGCTGCTCGGCACCGGCACGGCTGACGCTCACGGTCACGAGCCCGCCCATGCCCCGCCGCAGGTCCGTGCGAGGTTCGCGGGCGAGACCCGCGTCGACCACCACCCGCACCCCGGGCACCGTGAGGGACGACTCCGCGACCGCGGTCGAGACCACGACGCGACGGCGGGGACCCGGTCGGAGCGCCCGGTCTTGCTCGCGCGCGGCGAGCCGCCCGTGCAGGGGCAGCACGTCGACGTCGAGCCCCGCCAGCCGCCGGGCGACCCCGTCGATCTCCCGCGCGCCGGGGACGAACACCAGCACGTCGCCCAGGCGCTCGTCGCACGCCCGCCGGACGACGCCCGCGACGTGATCGAGGAACGCCGGGGTGATCCCGCGCGCATCGGCCCGCCCCGCGCGCGGCGGGCACCACACGACGTCGACCGGGTACGTCGCCGCGGCCACGGTGACCACGGGGGCCGACGGCGTCGCGAGCAGCGCGGCGGTGCGCTCGGCCTCGACCGTGGCGGACATCGCCACCAGCCCGAGCTCGGGACGCAGGTGCGTCCGCACGTCGACGAGCAGCGCGAGCGCGAGGTCCGCGTCGAGATGGCGCTCGTGGACCTCGTCGAGGATGACGACGGACACGCCGGGAAGCTCGGGATCCCGCTGCAGGCGGCGGAGCAGGACGCCCGTGGTGACGACCTCGACGCGCGTCGCGTCCGAGACGTGGCGCTCACCGCGCACCGTGTAGCCCACGGTGGCGCCGACACTCTCCCCGAGCAGGCCGGCGAGCCGACGGGCGGCCGCGCGCGCCGCGATGCGCCGTGGCTGGGTGACGAGGACACGTCCCTTGACGGCGGCGGCCACGGCGGGCGGCACGAGCGTCGTCTTGCCCGTCCCCGGCGGCGCCTGGACCACGACCGCTCCGGCGGCGCTCAGCCGGGCCACGATCTGCTCGACCGCGGCAGCCACCGGGAGGTCGGGCGGTGCCGCCAGCAGCGAGGCGAGGGCGCCCGCCGTTCCGCGCGCGCTGCCGGTGACCATGCGTCGACCCTAGACGCTTCCCCCGCACGCGCACCGCCGGCACAGGGCAGGCGGAGCCGTAGCGCGCGTGGCAGGCTGACACCGTGCCTCCCTGGAAGAAGAAGAAGCGATCGTCCGGCCGGTCCGGCGCTGCCGCAGCGACCCCCGCGTCCACGAGCGCCGCCCCCGTGCTCGCCCGGGCACCGCAGCCGCCCCGACGTCCGAGCATCTGGGACGACGGGCTCGGCCGCGCAGCCATCCGCAGCGCCCAGGTGATCCTCGTCGTCGTCGTCGCGGTCGCGGTCGTCTACGTGCTGATCCAGCTCAAGCTCCTGGTGATCCCGATCCTCATCGCCACGGTCATCGCCGCGGCCGTCAGCCCGCTGGTCGCATTCCTGCGGCGCAAGGGGTGGCCGGCTGCGCTCGCGACATGGGCCGCCATGCTCACCGGGATCGGCACGATCAGCGCCGTCCTGTGGCTCGTCGGCCGGGGCATCCGGAACGAGTGGTCGTCCCTGGTCGAGGAGGCCGGGCGGGGTCTGGACGAGCTGCAGACCTACCTCGCCGAGGGCCCGCTCGGGCTCGACGACGCGCAGATCACCGCGGCTCGCGAGTCCCTGACGGACCTGCTGGCCAGCGAGCAGGTCCAGAGCGGCGCGATCGCGGGGGCGACCGCAGCGATCGAGGCCGTGACCGGGATCATCCTCGGCATCGTGGTGCTCTTCTTCCTCATCAAGGACGGCAAGAAGATCTACGGGTTCCTCATCAACCCGCTCGACCCCCAGTCCCGGATGCGCGCGGAGCGGATCGGCGACCGGTCCGTCGAGGTGCTCGGCGGCTACCTGCGGGGCACCGCGATCGTGGCCCTCGTGGACGCGGTCCTGATCGGGGCGGCCCTCGCCTTCCTGGGCGTGCCCCTCGCACTCCCGCTCGCGACACTCGTCTTCCTCGGCGCCTTCATCCCGCTGATCGGCGCGACCCTGTCCGGTGTCTTCGCCGCCCTCGTCGCCCTCGTGGCGAACGGGCCCGGGGTCGCGCTCATCGTGGTCGCGGTCGTGATCGCGGTCAACCAGATCGAGGGCGACCTGCTGGCTCCCGTCGTCCTCGGCAAGGCGCTGTCGCTGCACCCGCTGGCGATCCTCATGGCCCTGACGGCCGGCACCATCCTCTCGGGGATCATCGGTGCGCTCCTCGCCGTCCCGATCGCCGCCGTCTCGTGGGCCGCGATCAAGGAGTGGAGCGCGACCTCGGACCTCGATCCCGGCGAGCTGACCGCCTCCGGCGGCTGACGAGGGGGCGCGATGACGGACGAGGTCTCGTCGGGTCTCGACACCGCACGCGGGACGCCGCACCCTGGGCTGCACCACCCGGCGGAAGGAGAACCATGTCGTTCCAGGCTTACCTCGACGCCGTCGAGAACAAGACCGGTCTGACGCCCCGCGAGCTCGTCGAGCGCGCACGCGCCCAGGGCTTCGACCAGCCCGACGTGAAGGCAGGGACCATCCTCGCGTGGCTCAAGGCTGACTACGACCTCGGCCGCGGGCACGGGATGGCGATCGTCCACGTCATCAAGAACGGACCGCAGATCGACGCGAAGCACGTCGGCACCGACGGAGCGCACTGCGACGCCTCCGACACGCTCTGGCTCGACGGCCGGGCCACGCGACCGTCCGGGTAGCTCGCCCAGCGCACGCCGGGCCCGACGCGCCCAGCTTGCACGACCGCCCTGCGCCTGGCGTAGGGTGGCGCTCTGACGCGGGGTGCCGTGGATCGACATGGCTGAGATCACACCCGTTGAACCTGATCTAGTTCGTACTAGCGAAGGGAACGTCGAGGCATGCCCACGCCGTCCGCCACCCCTGTCTCCCCTGCCTGCGCCGGCGCGCCTGCCACGCGGGCAACCGCTCCGCCGGTCTCGCCCGCCGCCGTCGGGCGCGCGCTCGCGGACCTCCGCGCGCACGCGCCGCTCGTCCACTGCCTGACGAACCATGTCGTGGCGCACTGGACCGCGAACGTCCTGCTCGCCGTCGGCGCCCAGCCCACCATGGTCGACAACGTCGAGGAGGCCGGCCCCTCGGCTCGTCGGGCCGACGCGCTCCTCATCAACCTCGGCACGCCGCAGGAGTCGACGACAGCAGCCACGGCTCACGCCGTCGCGGCGGCCGAGCGGGCGGGCACGCCGTGGGTCTTGGACCCCGTCGGCGTCGGCGGCCTGGTGTGGCGCACGCGCACCGCGCTAGACCTGCTCGCGCGCCACCGGCCGACGATCGTGCGCGGGAACGCGTCCGAGGTCCTCGCGCTGCGGGGCGGCGCAGGTGGCCGAGGGCCCGAGAGCGTCGACGACGTCGCGACCGCGATACCCGCGGCCGACGCGCTCGCCCGCGAGCACGCGGCCGTCGTCGCGGTCAGCGGCGCGACGGACTTCCTGACCGACGGCGCCCGCGCGCTCCGCCTCGCGAACGGCACCCCGCTGCTCACCCGCATCACGGGCGGTGGTTGCGCGCTGGGCGCGCTCATGGCCGCGTTCAGCGCGGTGACGCCCGACCCGCTGCTCGCCGCCACGGCGGCGACCGCGACGCTCACGGTCGCCGCAGAGCACGCTGCCGCACGCAGCACGGGCCCCGGGAGCTTCGCCGTCGCGCTGCTCGACGACCTCGCGGCCCTGACGCCCACGTCGGCGTCCGACCAGGTGCGCCTCGAGGCGCAGCGGTGACCGGCGCGGGCTGCCGACCGTCGCGCCATCCGCTCGACCTCACGCTCTACCTCGTGACCGACACCGCCCTCTGCGCTCGAGCGGGACTCGCCGCAACCGTCGGCGCCGCTGTCCGGGCCGGCGTCACGGCGGTGCAGCTGCGCGACCCCAGCGCGAGCGACGCGGAGCTCGTCCGGCTCGGGGTGCAGGTGCGTGCCGCCCTCGACGGCACCGGCGTCCCGCTGCTCATCAACGACCGCGTCCACCTCGTCCAGGAGATCAGCGCCCACGGCGCGCACATCGGCCAGGGCGACATGCCAGCCCCGCAGGCCCGCGCTCTGCTGGGCGACGACGCCTACCTCGGGCTGACGGTGCACGATGCCGCCGAGGTCAGGCACGCCATGGCGCTGCCGGTGGGGACCGTGGACTACCTGGGCGTCGGCCCCGTCTGGGCGACGCCCACCAAGCCCGACCACCGCGCACCCGGGGGACTGCCGCTGCTGCGCGAGCTCAGTGCGCTCAGCGCGCTTCCGTGCGTCGCGATCGGTGGCATCTCGGCGGGACGTGCGGCACTCGTGCGGCCGACCGGGGTGGCGGGGATCGCGGTCGTCAGCGCGATCTGCGGCCAGAGCGACGTCGCGGCAGCGACCTCAGCCCTGCGCACCTCGTGGGCCCGCGCGTCATGAGCCGGCCGCCGGTCGTGCTCAGCATCGCGGGCTCCGACCCCTCGGGCGGCGCCGGGATCCAGGCCGACCTCAAGACGTTCTCTGCGCTGGGCGCCTATGGCACGACCGTGATCACCGCCCTGACCGCGCAGTCGACCCTGGGGGTCACCGGCATCCACGCCGTCCCGCCGGCGTTCGTCCGGCAGCAGCTCGACACCCTGGTGGCCGACGTGCGCGTGGACGCCATCAAGATCGGCATGCTCGGGGACGCGGCGACGGTGCGTGCGGTGGCCGGCTTCCTCGGGGACCACCCCGGCCTCGCGCCCGTGGTGCTCGACCCCGTGATGGTCTCCACGAGCGGGGCCCGCCTCCTGGCGGAGGAGGCCGAGCAGGCCATCGGCGACCTCCTCCCCCACGCGCGCGTCGTGACCCCCAACATCCCCGAGGCCGCGGTGCTGCTCGGTGAGGGTGCGGCGACGAGCACCGAGGACCTGCTCCGCCAGGCCCGCGCGCTGCGGGCCCGAGGCGCGCAGGCGGTGCTGGCCAAGGGCGGCCACCTGACCGGGCACGACGCCACCGACGTCTGGATCGACGACGACGGCGAGCACCTGCTCGGAGCACGTCGCGTCCCGACGGCCAACACCCACGGCACCGGATGCTCGTTGTCGTCCGCGATCGCCGCCCTCCTCCCCCGCTCGGGATCGCCGCTGAGCGCTGCGCGCGAGGCCAAGACCTGGCTCTCCGCCGCTCTGGAGGGCGCCGACACCCTCGAGATCGGCCACGGCCCCGGGCCCGTGCACCACTTCCATCGCTGGTGGGACCAGCCCGTCGCCACCCGCTAGGCACCGGCCCAGCGCCCCGCACCTGACCTTCGCCAGCAGCAGCACCGACGAACGGACTCCTCGCCATGCCCTCCCCCACGCCAGTCCTCTCCCCCGCCTCCGCAGTCGACGCCCCGAACGACGACCCGTCCACCCCGACGTTCTCGCAGACGGCGTGGCGCCGGACCGCCGAGATCCGCCGCGCGATCGACGTGCACCCGTTCTTGACGGGCCTCGCTGACGGCTCGCTCGCTCGCGAGACGTTCGTGGAGTACATGCGCCAAGACGCGCTCTACCTCGTCGACTACGGTCGGGCCCTGGCCAGCTGCGCCCAGCGCGCCGTGGACGCCGAGGACGTGATCTTCTGGTCGGGCAGCGCCGAGGGAGCGGTGCGCGAGGAACGCTCGTTGCACGCCACGCACATCGACGGGCTTGCCGTGGCGTCGAGGTCGCCGACCACCACCGCCTACACCTCCTACCTGCTCGCCGTGAGCGCTCGCGGCTCGTACGCCGAGCTTGTCGCCGCCGTGCTGCCGTGCTTCTGGATCTACGACGACGTCGGCCGGCGGCTGCGGGCGAGCGTCGACGACCTCGCGAACCACCCCTATGGCGACTGGATCTCGACCTACGGCGACCCCGCGTTCACCGCTGCCACGCGAACGGCCCGGCGGGTCGCGGACCGGGTGGCGCACTGCGCGGACGCCGGGACGGTCGAGCGCATGCACGCGGCCTTCGCGCAGGCGAGCCGCTACGAGTGGATGTTCTGGGACGCTGCCTACCGTCACGAGACATGGCCGGTGTGAGCGTCCGCGCGCGCCGTTGGGCGAGCACGGTCGGGCTCGTCGCGGCGTGGCAGGTCGCGAGCTCCGTGGGGGCCGTCGAAGCCACCGTGCTCCCCGGACCTGTGAGCCTGGTCGGCACGGCCGCGGGGATGGTCGCCGACGGCACGCTCCCGCAGGCGCTGGCCGTGAGCCTGGGCCGCGTGCTCGTGGGGTCAGCGATCGGCCTCGTGCTCGGCGTGCTCCTCGGGCTGTGCGCCGGACTCTGGCGGCTCGGTGAGGACCTGGTCGACGCCCCCGTGCAGATGCTCCGCACCGTGCCCTTCACGGCGCTGACCCCGGTGCTCGTCCTCTGGCTGGGCCTCGGGGAAGCCCCGAAGGTCGCGCTGGTCGTGATCGCCACCGTGGTCCCGATGTACCTCAACACGTTCGGCGGGGTGCGCGCCGTCGACCCCCGGCTCCTCGAGGTCGGCGCGGTCTACGGGCTGAGCGCACGGCAGCGCGCGGCGCGCATCCTGCTTCCCGGCGCGGTCGCTCCGATCCTCGTCGGTCTGCGCTACGCGCTCGGGCTCGCGTGGATCGCCGTGATCGTCGCGGAGACCGCCAACGCCTCCTCGGGGATCGGACACCTGCTCACCACGGCGCGCACGTACGTGCGCACCGACATCATGCTCGTCTGCGTCGCCGTCTACGCCGTCCTCGGCCTGGTGACCGACGCCGTCGTGCGCGTCGCGGAGCGCCGGCTGCTGCGATGGCGTGCCGCCCCGTCCCCGCTCACCACCGAGAGGCTCTGACCATGCGCACCACCGTCCGCCCCCTGGCGCTCCTCGCCGCCGCCCTTGCCGTCCTGGCAGCGTGCTCCGAGCCCACGCCCGCTCCTGGCAACTCTGCCGCCGAGCTGCGTGTGGGTCCGCTCACCACCCAGAACACGCTCACGCTCGCCACCCGCGGCGGTGCGCTGGCGAACGAGGTGGCGCGGAGCGGGGGGAGCCTCCAGCTGCCGGCGACCTTCCCCGCGTTCGCCCCAGCGGCGCAGGCGATGGCGGCGGGGCAGATCGACGTGACGACCGGAAGCGCGACGGCGTTGATCCCGGCCCTGCAGGGCAACCCCGACCTGGTCGTCTTCGCCGTCGAGGCCAACGACAACGACACGCAGGGCATCGTGGCTGGCGCCCGCACCGGCATCGCGTCCGTCTCGGACCTCGCGGGACACACTGTGGCCGTCAACGAGGGGGGCACCGGTGACTACCTGCTGCGGGTCGCACTGGCCCAGGCCGGGATGGACATCGACGACGTCGAGCCGGTCTACCTAAGTCCACCCGACGCTGCGACCGCGTTCGTCGGCGGACAGGTGGACGCCTGGGCGACCTGGGACCAGTACCTGGTCTCCGCCGAGCGCCTCCCCGGAGCCACGCTCGTCGCGCTCGCACGGGACATCGGAGCGACCAACCCGACGGTGCACGTCGTCAGCCGAAGCCTCGTCACCGCGCACCCCGATCTGGTGCGCGCGCTCTACCGGGCGCTCGAGGCACAGGCCGAGGCCGTCGTGGCGTCACCCACGGAGCTCGAGGCGGCCTACCGCGACGCCGGAGCCGCGCCCGAGGTGGCCGCGGCGATCGCCGCCAAGAGACCACCCCGGATCGTGCCCGCGGACGACGCCTTCGCCGAGGAGCTCGCCGCCGTCGCGCAGTTCTACCAGGCCCACGGCATGACCACCACGACGACGGACGTCAGCCAGGCAGTGGTGGACGTCCGGGACCTGCCTTGACTGTCCCGCCGCGCCCGACGCACACGGGTGGTCACGTCCGCGTCCGCGGTGTCACGAAGCGCTATGGGGAACGTGTCGTCCTCGACCGTCTCGATCTCGACCTGGCCCCGGGCGAGGTCGTGGCGATGCTCGGCCGGAGCGGAACCGGCAAGTCGACCCTCGTGCGGGTGCTCGCCGGGCTGGTGAGGCCGGAGGCGAGCGAGCAGCTCGAGCGGGGGTCCGTCGCCGTGGCCTTCCAGGAGCCGCGACTGATGCCGTGGTTGTCGGTCTGGCGCAACGTGGCCCTCGCGCTCGAGGGCACGGCAGCCACGCCTGGCGAGCGGAGGTCCGCCGCCGTCGACCTGCTGCGCGAGGTCGACCTCGCTGCGCGTGCCGACGACTGGCCGCTCACGCTCTCGGGAGGCCAGGCCCAGCGGGTCGCCCTCGCGCGGGCCCTCGTGCGCCAGCCCGACCTCCTCCTCCTCGACGAGCCCTTCGCCGGCCTGGACGCGCTGACCCGGCTGACGATGCACGCGCTCGTCCGCCGCCTCCAGACGCACCATCGGCGCACGATCCTGCTGGTCACCCACGACGTCGACGAGGCGATCGCCCTGGCGGACACGATCGTCGTCCTCGACGGCGGCCGCATCGTCGCCGCGCACCCCGTGCGGCCGGCGCGCCCGACGCTCCGGGACGAGCTGCTGGCCGCGCTCGGCGTCGGCCCGGCCGGCGGATCCGGCACGCCCTCCCCCACCTGAGCCACGCGAGAATGCCCACCCTGGGGTGACGTGCGCGCACCCCGCACCTCCGTAGGTTCTCCAGCATGAGCCAAGGACAGACGCTGACGAGCACAGCCGTCGAGTTACACGATCTCGTGCGGGAGTACGGGAGCAGGCAGGCGCGTGTCCGTGCGCTGGACGGGGTCAACCTGCGCTTCGACCGCGGCAGCTGGACCGCCGTCATGGGGCCGTCGGGTTCCGGCAAGTCGACCCTGCTGCACACGGCCGCCGGTCTCGAGCGCCCTACGAGCGGTCGCGTGCTGCACGGCGACCGCGACCTGACGGGCGCCACCGAGCGTGAGCTCACCCTGATGCGGCGCCAGGACATCGGCTTCGTGTTCCAGAACTTCAACCTCCTCGGCGCGCTGACCGCGGAGCAGAACGTGGCGCTGCCGCTGCGCCTCGCCGGCCACAAGGTATCCATGTCCGACGTCCGGCGGGCCCTCGTCGCGCTCGGGCTCGGTGATCGCCTCCGGCACCGGCCGCGGGAGCTGTCCGGCGGGCAGCAGCAGCGCGTCGCCATCGCCCGAGCCATGGTGACGAGGCCCGCGGTGCTCTTCGCCGACGAGCCCACGGGTGCGCTCGACTCTCGCGCTGCGCGCGGCGTGCTCGCACTCCTGCGGTCGATGGTCGACTCCACCCGGCAGACCCTCATCATGGTGACCCACGACCCCGCCGTCGCCGCCAGCGCCGACTCCGTCGTCTTCCTCAGCGACGGGCGCGTCGTGGACAGGCTGACCCGGCCCACCGTCCACCTGGTCGCGGACCGGCTCGCCGCCCTGGAAGCCTGATGCTCACGCTCGCGCTCGCCACCTACCGGGAACGCTGGCCGCTGTTCACCGGAGCCATCCTCGCGGTCGTGCTCGGCGTCGCGATCGTCCAGTCGTCGCTGCTGATCGTCGCCGCGGCCGGCCGCTACGGCGAGGCGATCGCGGTGCTGGGCCTGACGTTGGGGGTGTCGGCATTCCTGGCCGTCTTCGTCGTCAGCGAGACCTTCGCCTTCACGATCGCGCAGCGTCACCGTGACCTGGCGCTCCTGCGCCTGATCGGCGGCAGCCCTGTTCAGCTGCGGCGCCTGCTGCTCGCCGAGGCGTGGGTGCTCGGCGCCCTCGGCACCGTGCTCGGGGTCCCGGCCGGCCGGGTTGCGCAGCTGACACAGACGGCTCTGCTCGCCGACCTCGGCCTCCTCCCCATCACGTTCTCCGCACCCTGGCGCGGCTGGGTGCTCTGGGCATCGATCGGCCTCGGCCTCGGCGTCGCCACGGCCGGCGTCCTGGCCGCCTCGAGGCGGGCTGCTCGGGTTCGCCCGCTGGAGGCGCTGCGAGAGACCGGCGCCGCGGCGCGCGGCATGACGGTCGGTCGCTGGCTGGCCGGCCTCCTGCTGAGCGCGGTCGCGATCGTCCTGACGACGGTCGCGACCGCCGTGGAGCACCCCGAAGCAGCGATCCCCCTGTCCATCTCCGCCACGGTCGCGCTCACGCTGGGTCTGGCCGCGCTGGGCCCGGCACTCGTGGCCCCGCTGGCCCTGCTCGTGAGCATCGCCGCGAGCCGATCCGTCGTCGGCCGTCTCACCCGGGCGAACTTGCGGGAGGCCCGCCGACGCAGCGCGTCGATCGCTGCGCCCGTCGTGGTGTTGGTCGCCCTCGCGACCGGGCTCGCGGGGACCTTCGCCAGTCTGTCTGCCGGCGCGCGGAACCGGCTCGTCGACGACCTGCGCGCGGATCTGGTCGCAGCCGGGCCCGTCTCCGCGAGCACGCCGGGCGTCGCCCTCGCGTCGACGGAGTACACCCTGACGATCAGCGCCACCACAGCGACGCACTATGGCGGCGACGCGGGCACGACCACCGATGAGGTGCCGGCGCTCGCCATCGACCCGGACGCCTATCCGTACGCCCACCGGACGCCCCTGCTGGCTGGCTCGTACGACGACCTCCGTGGGCGCACGGTCGTCGCGGCAGGCGGAGACCTCGGCGAGACCGTGCAGCTGCGCGTCGCGGGCCACGACCTCGTCACCCGCGTGGTGGCCGTCCTCCCGCCGCCCCTCGACGGCGGGCCGCAGTACCTGTTGCCGCACGACCTCGTCCCGAGCGCCGCGCTCGGCGCGGCGCGGTCCGTCGTCCGACTCGAGCCCGGAGCGGACCCGGCCGCCGTGGCTGCCACCTTGCCCCCACCGGTGCTGCCCCTCGGCGACTGGCTCGCGCACCACGACAGCGCACAGGACACCCTGGACGCCGGTGTGCTGCAGGCGGTCCTCGGCATGGCCGCCCTCTACGCCGCGATCGGCGCGGTCAGTGCGATTGCCATCGCCACCGGCGAGCGCCGCCGCGAGCTCGCCGTCGCTCGCGTGACCGGACTCAGCCGCGGCCAGGTGGTCGTCAGCGCCGTGCTCGAGGCACTCATCGTCTCCGCGACCGGCATCATGCTGGGCTGGCTGGCAGCCCTGGCCAACCTGATCGGCATCAGCCGCGTCGCCGGAGCACTGGTGATCCCGTGGCAGATCGTCGGGCTGACCGTGCCCGCAACCTTCCTGCTGGTGGCCACGGCCAGTGCCTGCGCCGCTCTGGCGGCGACCCGGCGCCCGCCGATCGCTGCGGTCGGAGCACGCGAGTAGCGGCGTCGAGGCACGAGGTGGCCGCTGCTCCCCCGCGCAGCGGCCACCTCACCTTCACGAGCCGGGGCTGGTCGTGAACTCCTCGATGCCGAGCAGCGGCCGGATGGCCTTCTGCACGGCGCCACGGGCTACGGCTGCGGGACCAGGCCCGGGAGATCAGCGCGACGATGGACTTCGGGTTCTACTACGAGCCCGTCGTCGGGCAGATCCGCGGTGGCTTCTGGGACGAACCTCCCGCCGACCCCGCCGCGGTGCTCGACAACTACCGCGACCGTGGGCCGGACGTCTGGTTCACCGGCCACCACTACGGAACCCTCAACACCGAGCCCCGCATCGCCAGCTACCTCGGGATCGCCTGGGGGCAGATCCCGCCCGAGCACTACTTCCGCATGTTCCGGACCTTCCCCGACACGTGCGACTGGAGCTGGCCCGAGCAGAAGCCGGTGGGTGAGTGGCACGAGTACCTGGGCGTCGACGTGGTCGCTCGCGCACACGAGGGCGCGGGGCAACGCTCGGGCCGCCATGAGCCGGTGGACGACCGGGAACGGCTGCTGTGCGCCGATGGGCGTGGGGTCCAGCACCACCGACGGGACGCTCAGCCCGCGCTCGCCCAGGGCGGCTTGCATGCCGGCGAACCGTTCGGCGTAGTCTGCCGTCTCCGTCGCGCTGACGAACTCCATCTGCTCGATGCCGTGCACGGCGTGCAGGTGCTCGACGAGCTCGCGCACACCCTGGGCGTTGTCCACCCGGACGTGGTGCACCGCGCCCGGCTCCTCGGTCATCGCGAAGGCGACGACCGGGATGCGCTGCGAGACCTGCGCGAGGATCTCCGCCGCGTTCGCCCCCGGGAAGATGGCGAGCCCGTCCACCCGGCTGGCGATGTCGATGACTCCCCCGGGGCTGGGGCAGGTCAGGCGCCAGCCAGCCCCCAGCCCGCGGTCTCGACGCGCAGCCGTCCGGCTCGCCTGACCCGACCTCCGGGGCGGGCAGACAGCGGGCGCACCGTGCGGACTCACCCCAGACACGACGAAGCCCTGGTGAGAACCATCTCTCACCAGGGCTGATCCGTCGGGATGACAGGATTTGAACCTGCGACCCCTTGACCCCCAGTCAAGTGCGCTACCAAGCTGCGCCACATCCCGTGGACCCGCGAGCGGGTCCGAACCGACCCCGGAGGGCCGTCGAAAATACTACCCCACTTTGCCGGCGAGCCTGTCCGGCTCCTGTCGCGTGTCACGTCCGACGGATCCGCGGCTTCTGGGCCTTGCAGTTGACGCAGCGTCAAGACCTAGGGTCGACCGTGTCGCGGCTGACCAGCGCGTGACCACGAGAGGACAGGAGCGTATGGGACGGACGATCCACGAGGTCAGCCGCATGACCGGGCTGACGAGTCGCACGCTGCGCCACTACGACGCGATCGGGCTGCTGCCGCCGTCGAGCACGAGCCCGAGCGGGATGCGTTCGTACGACGACGACGCACTCGTGCGCCTGCAGCGGATTCTCGTGCTGCGCGATCTCGGGCTCGGGCTCGACGCCATCCGGCAGGCGCTCGATCTCGACCACCCCTCGACGACAGCGGCCCTGCGGCAGCACGTCGCCCAGCTCGAGACGGCCCGCGCACGGGTCGACCGACAGATCGCGGCGGTGCAGCGCACGCTGACCGCACTGGAGCAAGGAGCAGATCTCATGACCGACTCGATGTTCGACGGATTCGACCACACCCAGCACGCCGACGAGGTGGTCGAGCGATGGGGCTCCGACGCCTACGCGGCCTCCGACTCCTGGTGGCGCGGCCTCACCGCCGACGAGCGCAGCGACTTCCGGGACCGCGTGGCGACGCTCAACGAAGCGTGGGTGTCCGCGTGGCGCGACGACGAGGACCCAGCCAGCACGCGCGCACAGGACCTCGCCGCCCGCCACGTCGCCTGGCTACGTTCGGTCCCGGGAACCCCCGCGGCCCTCCCGGAACACGCACGGGCCTACGTCCTCGGCCTGGCAGACATGTACGTGGCGGACCCACGCTTCGCCGCCAACTACGGGGGGCCCGAGGGAGCCCAGTTCGTCCGGGCCGCGCTGCGCGCGCACCTCGACGCCTGACCGCAACGACGGGCGGGCGCGTGGACATTTACCACGCGCTCCCGCCTGCTGCCCGACGAGCGGAAACGGACATACCGACTCACCATGGAGTGACACGCCGCGTCACGTACGCGGTGCACCGACAGGTACCGCCTGGAAGGAAGGTCACCATGACTGAGTCATACGGCAGCACCGGTCCGACGGAGCCCTACGCTCCGCTCCCGACCGACTCGCAGGGGACCGGCTCCCCCGCGCACGCAGCAGACACCCCGGCGCGCCAGTCCGCCTGGGGCGACACCGCCGCGGCAGGCACGCCCGTCTCCTCGCAGGCGACGACCACGGGCGACCCGTCCGGCGGGGGCATGAAGGACAAGGCGTCAGCCGCAGGGGCCACCGCCAAGGAAGGCGCTGGCCGGGTGATGGACGCCGAGAAGCAGATGGCGCACGACACCGCCCACGAGGCGAAGAACGTCGCGAAGGACACCGTGGCCGAGGCCCGCACACAGGCGAAGGACCTCTTCTCCCAGACGCGGGACGAGATCTCTCGTACCGCTGGCGAGCAGCTGCAGCGGCTGTCCGGGACGACGAGCAGCCTCTCCTCGGAGTTCGGCAAGATGGCGTCGTCGTCGGAGGAGGGCGGCCTCGCGGCCTCGCTCGTCGAGCAGGCTTCCTCCTACCTCGACAGAGCCACGCAATGGGTCGAGGGCCGTGAGCCCGGCGAACTGCTGACCGACGTCAAGCGCTACGCAAGCCGCCACCCAGGCACGTTCATGGCGGTCGCGGCGGGGCTCGGCCTCGTCGCCGGCCGAGTCGCGCGCGGCGCCAAGGACGAGCACGGAGACGACTCGACGACGCACGGCGCGCCCACGACCTCGACGGCGCGGTCCAGCGCGTACGACCCCGCTCCGGCCGGGACCACGGGAGCCAGCACCGCGGGCTACGGGACCACCAACGCGAGCACGGCGGGCTACGGGACGACGGGGACCACCGGAACGACGTCGACCCCGGACGGCACGCAGAGCACGGCCTACCGCTCCCCCGGCTACGGCGAGCCCGGCTACCAGCGTCCGGGAGGTGGCTCCCTGTGACCACACCCGACCCGACGCAGCACGACAGCGCCTCGGTCGGCGACCTCTTCGGACGCATCTCCGAGGACATCAGCACCCTGATGCGCCAGGAGTTCGCACTGGCCAAGGCTGAGGCTAGCCAGACCGCCAAGAAGGCGGGCACGGGCGCGGGCATGCTCGGCGGCGCCGCGTGGGCCGCGAACTTCGTGCTGCTCTTCGCCTCGATCGCCCTGTGGTGGTGGATCGGCACGATGATCGGCGACGGCGACGCCCAGCCTGCCCTCGGCTGGTCCGCGCTCATCGTCACCGTGATCTGGGCCATCATCGCCGCGGTCCTGGCGCTCAAGGGCAAGAAGGAGATCGAAAGCGCCGAGGGGCTCCCACAGACGGCCGCCACCATGAAGAAGATCCCGGACGCACTCAAGGGACAGGAGTAAGCCATGACCACGAACGACCCCGACCAGATCCGCGCGGACATCGCCGCGACCCGCAGCACGCTCAGCGACGACGTGGACGCGCTGACCGACAAGGTGAGCCCGGGCCGCGTCGCGGACCGCCAGAAGGAGAAGGTCCGCAGCAAGGTCAGCTCGGTCAAGGACAAGGTCTTCGGCGCTGCGGACCACGCGTCGTCGTCCGTCCACGACGCCCGCGGCTCCGTCAGTGACAGCGCCCACGGCCTCGCGGACTCCGCCAAGGACGCGCCGCACCTGGCCAAGGAGAAGGCCCAGGGCAACCCGATCGCCGCTGGGCTCATCGCCTTCGGTGCCGGGCTGCTGGTGTCCTCACTCATCCCGTCCTCCCAGAAGGAGCGGGAAGCCGTGCGGGCCGTCAAGGACTCCGACGCGCTGCACCACGTCACCGACGAGGTGAAGCAGGGCGCCAAGGACCTCGGCCAGAACCTCAAGGAGCCTGCCATGCAGGCGGCCGACCAGGTCAAGGCGACCGCCACGGACGGCGCGGCCCAGGTGAAGGACACCGCGACTAGCGGCGCGCAGGACGTGAAGTCCGAGGCGCAGCAGGCGTCGTCCGACGTGAAGGACACCGCCAGCGGCAGCTGAGCCTCCCAGGACAGACGAGAGCCCCCGTCGCCACGACGGGGGCTCTCGTCTGTGCCACACCTCGACCGACGCTCAGCGCTTGCGCTTCTCGCGCACCCGCACCGAGATCTCGATGGGGGACCCCTCGAAGCCGAACTCCTCGCGCAGACGACGCTCGATGAACCGGCGGTACCCCGCCTCGAGGAAGCCGGAGGCGAAGATGACGAAGCGCGGCGGACGGGTGGACGGCTGGGTGGCGAACAGGATGCGGGGCTGCTTGCCGCCCCGCAACGGGTGCGGGTGCGCGGCGACGAGCTCGCCCAGGAACGCATTGAGCCGTCCGGTCGGGATGCGGGTGTCCCACGACCCGAGCGCGCGCTCGAGCGCAGGCACCAGACGGTCCGCGTGCCAGCCGGTCTTCGCCGACAGGTTCACCCGCGGCGCCCACTGGATCTGCACGAGGTCCTTCTCGATCTCGCGCTCGAGGTAGGGACGGCGGTCCTCGTCCATGAGGTCCCACTTGTTGTACGCGATGACGAGCGCGCGGCCCGCCTCGACGACCTGAGAGATCACGCGGGTGTCCTGCTCGGTCATGGGCACCGAGGCGTCCACGAGCACCACGGCGACCTCCGCCTTCTCGATCGCGGCCTGCGTGCGCAGCGACGCATAGAAGTCGGCGCCCTGCGTCTGGTGCACGCGGCGCCGGATGCCGGCGGTGTCGACGAACCACCACGGCTTGCCGCGCAGCTCGATGAGCTCGTCGACCGGGTCGCGGGTGGTACCAGCGGTCTCGTCGACGACGACGCGGTTGGCTCCCGCGACCTTGTTCAACAGGGAGGACTTGCCGACGTTCGGACGCCCCACGAGCGCGACTCGGCGAGGGCCGTCCGGCCTGGCGACGCCGTGCGCCGAGACGGTGGGCAGCTTGGCCATCGCGGCGTCGAGCAGGTCACCGGTGCCGCGGCCGTGCAGAGCGGAGACCGCGTGCGGCTCCCCCAGCCCGAGGCTCCACAGCGTCGCCGCGTCCGCCTCGGCGCGGGGCCCGTCCACCTTGTTGGCGCACAGGACGATGGGCTTCTTGGAGCGACGCAGCAGCTTCACGACGTGCTCGTCGGTCGCGGTCGGACCGACGGTCGCGTCGACCACGAACAGCACGGCGTCGGCCAGGTCGATCGCGATCTCGGCCTGCTTCGCGACGGACGCGTCGATGCCGGCGACGTCCGTCTCCCAGCCGCCCGTGTCGACCAGGGTGAACTGACGCCCGGCCCACTCGGCCTGGTAGCTCACCCGGTCGCGGGTGACGCCGGGCTTGTCCTCGACCACGGCCTCGCGGCGGCCGATGATCCGGTTGACGAGGGTCGACTTGCCGACGTTCGGGCGACCGACGACGGCGAGCACCGGCAGCACGCGCGGACCGCGCTCAAGGTCACCGGGGTCGCCCGCGCCGTCGAGGATCGCCAGGTCCTCGTCCTCGAGGTCGTACTCCGCGAGTCCCGCGCGCAGCGCGTACTCGCGCTGCGCGTCGTCGGCCGTGGTCTCGTCGGTGGTCGCACCGAGATCGGGCGTGCCGGGGTCGGTCTCGGCGGGTGTCGCGTCGGTCTGGTCAGAGCTCATGAGCCCATCATCCCAGGCTCGGGGCCCATCTCACGAACCGGCAGCGCCCGGGGTGGCGGGGCCGTCCTCGGGCAGCGGCACGCCGGTCCGCCGCGTCGCTCGCGTGACGACCTCGGCCAGCGCCACCCGCACGGCCTCGTTCGCCTCTTCGAGCGCGACCCGGCCCGAGGTGCCGGGCCTCCGCTCGACCGTCAACCCGGGGCCGAACTCGACGTGCAGGCGGCGGCGCGGGCCTGGGACGTGGTTCACGCCCTCCCCGGTCCGTCGGGTGCCCAGCACGGCGACGGGCACGATGGTCGCCCCGCTGCCCAGCGCGAGCCAGGCAGCGCCGGCCCGCGCGGACGAGAGGTCCCCGCGCCCGCGGCTGCCCTCGGGGAAGATCCCGACGACTCCCCCACCGCGCAGCACCTCGAGCGCCGCAGCCAGGGCGGAGCGGCCCGTGGCGTCGACCGGGATCTGCCCGGTGCGCCGCAGGATCGCGCCGACGACGCCGCGGAACGCCGCCTCCTTCACGAGCATCCTGACCGGGCGCGGGCTCACGCCGACGACCAGCGGCCCGTCGATCACGCCCGTGTGGTTGGCGGCGAGCACCACGGGCCCGTCGGTCGGCACGTGCTGCGCGCCCACGACGCGGGTGCTCCAGAGACCGTGGGCAAGGAACCGGCCGATCCGGTGGCCCCAGCGGACCCCGCGGTCAGCGGTCGCCATCGCCGTCGACGGCGCGACGCCCCGCGGTCCGACGCGTGACGACGTCGAGCACCGCGCCGATCGTGCCCTCGAGGTCGAGCATGGACGAGTCGACGGTGACGACGCCGTCCGCGGCAACCTCGAACTGCGAGACCGTGGCGTCGTCACGGTCGCGCCGCACCACCTGGTCGCGCGTCGCCGCGACGGCCTCCGCGCCGTCCTCACCGTGCAGTTCACGCGCCCGCCGGGCGAGCCGCGCCTCCTCGGAGGCCGTCAGCAGGATGCGCACGTCCGCGTCCGGCGCGACGACGGTCGTGATGTCACGCCCCTCGGCGACGATCCCGCGACCGGCCGAGAAGCCGTCCGCCCGCTCAGCGTCGATCGTCTCGCGCTGGCGACGGCGCAGCTCCGCCCGCACCTCGAGATTCGTCGCCACGGCCGACACGGCCTCGGAGATCCACGTCTGGCGGATGTCGCCGCGCACGTCCGCCCCGCCGACCTCGAGCACCTCACGGCCGGGGTCGACGCCCATCGCGAGCGGCATCGCACGCACGGCCGCGACGACCGCGGCTGCGTCGCTCAGGTCGATGCCCTCGTGCAGGCACCACCACGTCGCCGCCCGGTAGGTCGCACCGGTGTCGAGGTAGGCGAGGCCGAGGCGCGCGGCCACCGCGCGCGAGACGCTCGACTTCCCCGACCCGGACGGGCCGTCGATGGCGATGACGAGGGGGCTGTGGCTCACAGGGGCTCCAGTTCGAGAGGGAGGACGATCCTGGGACGGGCAGCGGTCAGCGACCGTCCACGGCGGCAGACGTCAGAGGTCGACGGCAGACATGAGCGTGCCGAGCTCGGTCTGCCCGAGCACCCGGTGGCGGCCCGGAGGCAGGTCCCCCAGACGGATCGGTCCCATGCGCGTACGCACCAGGCGCGTCACGGGGTAGCCGACCTTGGCGAACATGCGCCGCACGATCCGGTTGCGGCCCTCGTGCAGCACGACCTCGACCTGGCTGGCGTCCGGCACGGCGGCGATCAGCTTGAAGGCGTCGAGCTTCGCCGTGCCGTCGTCGAGGCCGATGCCGTCCAGGAGCTGCTTGCCGACACCGTTGGCGAGCCGGCCCTTGACCTCCACCAGGTACGTCTTCTGCACGCCGTACTTGGGGTGGGTCAGGCGGTTGGCCAGCTCGCCGTCGTTGGTCAGCAGGAGCAGACCCTCGGAATCGGTGTCGAGCCGGCCGACGTGGAACAGCCGCTCCTTGCGGTCGCCGAAGAACTGGCTGAGGTCGGGCCGACCGTCGGTGTCCTCCATCGTGGAGACGACGCCGACGGGCTTGTTGAAGGCGATCGTGATCTTCGAGGCGTCCAGCTGGAGCCGGAGCCCGTCCACGTGGATGACCGCGTGCACGGGGTCCACCCGGACGCCGAGCTCGGTGACGATCTGGCCGTCGACCTCGACGCGCCCCTGCTCGATCATGACCTCGCAGGCGCGGCGCGAGCCGAAGCCGGCCGTCGCGAGGACCTTCTGCAGGCGCACACCGTCGGCCACGTGCACGTCGTGCGTCGGGCCGGCGTCGGGCCGCGGCGTCGCGCGCTTCGGGCGCGCAGGGCCACGGGAGGGCGCGCCGTAGGTGCGGCCAGCGGACGTGCTGCCGTCGCCGCGCTCGGGCTTGCCGCCGGTGGGGCGCCCTGGCTTCCCGCCCGCAGGGCGTCCGCCCCGCTCGGGGCGTCCTGACCCGCCGGATCCGCCCGGTCGTCGTCCCTGGCCTGCTGCACTCACTGTGTCTCCTCTTCGGTTCCGACCGCCGGTGTGCCGGCGTCGGCGCGGACGATGCGGTGCACCGTGGGGTCCACGGCGTCCAGCACGTCGAGATCGGGCAGGAACGGAGCCAACGGGGGCAGCTCCTCGAGCGAGGTGAAGCCCATGCGCTCCAGGAACGAGGGTGTGGTGCCGTACAGCACCGCACCGCTGGAGGGTTCCGTGCCCACCTCCGCGATCAGTCCGCGCACAGTAAGGGTACGCACCACCGAGTCCACATTCACACCGCGCACCGCGGAGACCTGCCCGCGAGAGACCGGCTGGCGGTAGGCGATCACCGCGAGGGTCTCGAGCGCCGCCTGGGTCAGCCGCGCCGTCTGCCCCTCCAGGACGAACTGGCTGACGACGTCGGCGAACTCTGGAGCGGAGTAGAGGCGCCACCCGCCGGCGACCTCCCGCAGCTCGAACCCGCGGCTGCTCGAAGCGTACTCGGAGCGCAGGTCGGTCAGCGTGCGTCGCACGCGGTCCTCGGGCACGCCGAGCGCGGTCGCGAGCACCACCGGGGTGACCGGCTCGTCCGTCACCATGAGCACGGCCTCGGTCGCGCCCCGGACCCACGCGTGGGTGCGCTCCGGGGCCTCGGTCTCGCTGGGGGCGGTGCTCTCGGCGCTGCTCATGATGCTCCCTCGAACTCGTCGGTCACGTCGCCTGCCCAGTCGTCCGCGCCGGTCCAGCGCACCGTCAGGTCCCCGAGGGGAACCGCCTGGTCGAACGCCACCACACCCTCGCGGAACAGCTCGAGCAGGGCGAGGAACCGGGCCACCACGACCATCGTCGGCCCGGCGTCGGCCACCAGGGCCCGGAAGGTCTGCGAGCCCGCGCGGTGCAGGCGATCCGCGATGACGGCGGCCTGCTCGCGGACGCTCACCGCGGGGTCGTGCAGGTGCCCCACGTCCACGGTCGGCGCCGTGCGGGGCTGGAGCGCCTGGGCGGCGAGCCGCGCGAGGTCCTCGCCCGTGAGGCGCCACACGAGCTCCGGCAGCAGCGACGCCAGCGCCGGCTCCAGCTGGACGACCCGCGGGAAGCGACGCCCCTCGTCCGCGAGCCGGGCGCCGACGAGCCCGGCCACCTGCTTGTACGCGCGGTACTGCAGCAGCCGCGCGAACAGCAGGTCCCGGGCCTCGAGGAGCTCCAGGTCCTCCGCGTCCTCGACCTCGCCGCTCGGCAGCAGCCGCGCGGCCTTGAGGTCCAGCAGGGTGGCCGCGACGACGAGGAACTCGCTCACCGTCCCGAGCTCCCACGCCTCGGCCCGGTCCCCCGCGGCGCTCACCGCCTTGATGTAGCCGATGAACTCGTCCGTCACCGAGGCCAGCGCAACCTCTGTGATGTCCAGCTTGTGCTTCGAGATCAGCGACAGCAGGACGTCGAACGGTCCCGTGAAGTTGGCGAGGTGGACCTCGAACTGGCCGCCGTCCCGCTGGGGCGGCGCCTCCGGTGCCGCGTCAGGCGGCGTCGCCACGGGCGACCAGCTCCCGGGCAAGCTGGCGGTACGCCGTCGCTCCCGAGTGCGTCGGCGCGTACGTGGTGATGGGCTCCGCAGCGACGGAGGCGTCCGGGAACTTCACCGTCCGCCCGATCATCGTGTGCATGAGCGTGTCCCCGAACGCCTCGTGCACGCGCGCCACGACCTCGCGGGCGTGCAGGGTGCGGGGGTCGAACATCGTCGCGACGATGCCGTCGACCTCGAGGCGCGGGTTGAGGCGATCACGCACCTTCTCGATAGTCTCGATCAGGAGCGCGACCCCACGCAGCGCGAAGAACTCGCACTCGAGCGGGATCAGCACGCCGTGCGCGGCGGTGAGGGCGTTGACGGTCAGCAGGCCGAGCGACGGCTGGCAGTCGACCAGGATCACGTCGTAGTCGTCCACCACGGGGCGCAGCACGCGCGCCAGGACCGACTCGCGGGCGACCTCGCCGACCAGCTGGACCTCCGCGGCCGAGAGATCGATGTTCGCCGGCAGGACGTCGAGATTCTCGACCGCGGTCTGCCGGATCACCTGGTGGATGTCGGCCGACCGCTCCATCATCAGGTTGTAGATCGTCTGGTCGAGCTCGTGAGCGCTGATCCCGAGGCCGACGGACGCGGCGCCCTGGGGGTCGAAGTCCACGATCAGGACGCGACGCCCGTACTCCGCCAGGGCGGCGGCCAGGTTGATGGTCGTGGTCGTCTTGCCGACCCCGCCCTTCTGGTTGCACATGGCGATGATCCGCGCGGGGCCGTGACCGGTGAGCGGTGCGGGGACGGCGAACTCCGGCAAGGGGCGTCCGACGGCGTCGAGGGAGGCGGCGGGCGCGGTCGGGTCCTGGCTGGTCACCCGCCTACGTTATCGCAGGCGACGCTCAGCCGAGGGCTCTCGGGTGCGCCGACACGTACATCTCCCGCAGCGCGTCGGGCGTGACCATCGTGTAGATCTGCGTGGTCGTCACCGACGCGTGACCGAGCAGCTCCTGGACGATGCGGACGTCCGCACCCCCCTGGAGGAGATGGGTGGCGAACGAGTGCCGCAGCGTGTGCGGGGAGATGCGTTCGGCGCCCGTGACGCCAGCGCGCTCCGCGGCGGCCCGCAGGACTGTCCAGGCGCTCTGCCGGCTGAGGCGGGCGCCGCGGGTGTTGAGGAACACGGCGGGCGTCCCGCGACCGTGCGAGGCGAGCTCCGGGCGAGCGCGGACCAGGTAGGCGTCGAGCGCCTCGCGCGCGAACGAGCCCATCGGCACGACCCGCTCCTTGCGGCCCTTGCCGAGCAGTCGGACCGCCGCGGCGCCGTCGGTCAGGTCCACGTCGTCGACATCGAGACCGACCGCCTCGGAGATCCGCGCGCCGGTCGAGTAGACGAGCTCCAGGAGCGCTCGGTCGCGCAACGGGCGCGGCCCGTCCCCGGAGCCGGCCGCGTCGAGGATCCGCGCGACGTCGTCCGTGCTGATCGCCTTGGGCAGCCGACGGGGCTGCACGGGCGGCCGGACCGCCGCCGCCGGGCTCGACGTGAGCTGCCCCTCGACCTCGCAGAACCGCAGCCAGCCGCGTACCGACGCCAGCACGCGGGCGGCCGACGACGCCGACAACGGGGCCCGACCGTCCGCGCCGGTCCGCACGAGCGTCACGTAGGCCTCGACGTCCGCCGGCGTGATCTCGCCCGGGTGCGTGCGCCCTGCGGCACCGAGGTGGGCGACGAACCGCTCGAGGTCACGCCGGTAGGCGCCGAGCGTGTGGGGCGACAGCCCGCGCTCGACGCTCAGGTGCGAGAGGTACTCGCTCAGCGAGCCCTGGAGAGCCCGTGGCACCGACGCCCCCACGCCCGCCACCGGATCACCAGGGCAGCAGGACGTCGACGACGATCGCGACGGACAGCAGCGTCAGGTAGGTGATCGAGGCGTGGAAGACCCGCATCGCACCGAGCTTGCGAGCACCGTCGCGGGAGCGACGCAGCAGGTTCACGCACTCGAGCGTGAACCAGGCCCCGAGCACGACGGCCGACACGCCATAGACCCAGCCGAGCGGCGTCACGGGGAGCAGGAGGAGCGAGCAGGCCACCATCGCGAGCGTGTAGCCGATCATCTCGGTGGTCACGCGTCGCTCGCTCGCGACGACCGGGAGCATGGGCACGCCAGCGTCCGCGTAGTCCTTGCGGAACTTGATCGACAGGGGCCAGTAGTGCGGGGGCGTCCAGAAGAACACGACGCCGAACAGCAGCACCGCGCCCCATCCCACGGTCCCGGTCACGGCGGACCAGCCGATCAGCACCGGCATGCAACCTGCGGCGCCACCCCACACGATGTTCTGCGAGGTCCGGCGCTTGAGCACCATCGTGTAGAAGACGACGTACAGCGCGATCGCCACGAACGCGAGCCACGCGGAGATCGCGTTGACGAACACGCCGAGCCACACGAGCGACAGGACGCCGAGGACGGTGCCGAACACGAGCGCACCGCCCGTGGAGATCTCGCCGGTCGCCAGCGGGCGGCGCTTGGTCCGGTTCATGATCGCGTCGATGTCGCGGTCCAGGTAGCAGTTAAAGACGTTCGCCGACGCCGCCGCCAACGCCCCACCGAGCAGGGTGTGCAGCAGCAGGGCGAGGCCGGGCATGCCGTCCTGCGCGAGGAACATCGTCGGGATCGTGGTCACGAGCAGCAGCTCGATGATCCGCGGCTTCGTCAGCGCCACGTAGGCGCGGACCGTCGACTTCCACGGAGCCCGCTCCGCCGGGCTCGCTGCCGTGGGGGCCGTGGTCGAGGTGTGCACGCGGTTCGGGTGTCCGTTCGTGATCGGGGCCCGGGCGCGGTCGCGCAGGTGCGCAGCGCAGCGCCCGTGGGACCGGGTTCACCTCCATGCTAAGCCTTGCGCCTGCCCGGGCGGGCCACGGGGCCCGGCGCCCGGCGGAGAGGTGCGCCACACCGCGGCGCACCCCATCGAGATGACCACAGAGTCCACGTCGTCAGTTCACCTGCTGGTATCGACCGCTCGTCGAGCAGGCGGGGCCGATAGTCTGACCACGTCGAACCCGACCGCGGGTCCTGCCTTGCGGGACGGCGGGCGTCACGGCACCGGCGCAGAGCCGGGTGCCGCACCGCCCCCGCCGCGGCGGTTCGCCGGGACTGTCAGCACGCGGCGCGACTGCGCCGATCACGACGAGCCCCCGGGGCCTCCGGGGCAGGAAAGAGGTTCGGTGAACGCGTCCACCCCCGCACACCCCCGCAGCTGGAGCGACCTGGACGCGCGCGCGGTGGACACCGCCCGCGTCCTCGCGGCCGACGCCGTCGAGAAGGTCGGCAACGGCCACCCCGGCACGGCCATCTCCCTCGCGCCGGTGGCGTACCTGCTGTACCAGAACCGCCTCAAGCACAACCCGAACGACCCGCTGTGGCTGGGCCGCGACCGCTTCGTGCTCTCGTGCGGTCACTCGAGCCTCACGCAGTACATCCAGCTCTACCTGGGCGGCTTCGGCCTCGAGCTCTCCGACATCGAGGCGCTGCGCACCTGGGACTCCCTGACCCCGGGCCACCCCGAGGTGCACCACACCCCGGGCGTCGAGACCACCACCGGTCCGCTCGGCCAGGGGCTGGCGACCGCGGTCGGCATGGCGATGGCGCAGCGGCGCGAGCGCGGCCTGCTCGACCCTGACGCTGCGCCCGGCGAGAGCCCGTTCGACCACCACGTGTTCGTGCTGGCCTCGGACGGCGACCTGCAGGAGGGCGTGACCAGCGAGGCGAGCTCGCTCGCGGGCACCCAGGAACTCGGCAACCTCGTGGTGATCTGGGACGACAACCGCATCTCGATCGAGGGCGACACGCAGATCGCGTTCACGGAGGACGTCGCCAAGCGCTACGAGGCGTACGGCTGGCACGTCCAGACCGTGGACTGGACCGCTGGCGCGGACGGGTACGCGGAGGACATGGACGCACTCGACGCGGCCATCGACGCCGCGGTCGCTGAGACCGGCCGCCCGTCGTTCATCCAGCTGCGCACGATCATCGCGTGGCCGTCGCCCACCAAGCAGGGCGACCACTCGTCGCACGGCTCCAAGCTCGGCGGCGCCGAGATCACGGCACTCAAGGAGCTCCTCGGCTTCGACCCGGAGAAGTCCTTCGAGGTCACGCCCGAGGTCATCGCGCACACCCGCGAGCTCCAGGACCGCGGGGCCCGCCTGCAGGCCGAGTGGGACGAGCGGCTCGCCACCTGGCGCGCAGCCAACCCGGACCGCGCGGCACTGCTCGACCGCCTGCGGGCGCGCGAGCTCCCGGCGGGCTGGCACGAGTCCCTGCCGACGTTCGAGGCCGGCACGTCGGTCGCGACCCGCTCGGCGTCGGGCAAGGTGCTCACCGCCCTCGCCCCCGCGCTGCCCGAGCTCTGGGGCGGCTCCGCCGACCTCGCCGGGTCCAACAACACGACCATGACGGGCGAGCCGTCGTTCCTCCCGGCCCACCGCTCGAGCCACGAGTTCGCCGGTGACGAGTACGGTCGCACGCTGCACTTCGGCATCCGCGAGCACGCGATGGGTGCGATCCTCTCGGGCATCGCCCTGCACGGCCTCACGCGCCCATACGGCGGCACCTTCTTCCAGTTCAGCGACTACATGCGCGGGGCCGTCCGCCTCGCCGCGCTGATGGAGATCCCGCCGGTGTTCGTGTGGACGCACGACTCGGTGGGCCTCGGCGAGGACGGACCGACCCACCAGCCGGTCGAGCACCTGGCCGCGACCCGCGCGATCCCGGGCCTGTCGATCGTCCGTCCCGCGGACGCCAACGAGACCGCTGCCGCCTGGCAGGCGATCCTCGAGCGCGACAAGGAGCCCACGGGCCTGATCCTCACCCGGCAGAACGTCCCGACGTTCCCGCGCGGCGAGCAGGGCTACGCGACCACCGAGGGCCTGGCCCGCGGCGCGTACACGCTCCTGGACGCGTCGAACGGCGCCCCCGAGGTCCTGCTGCTCGCCACCGGCTCCGAGGTCCAGCTGGCCGTCGCCGCGCGCGAGACGCTCGAGGCCGAGGGCGTGCCGACCCGCGTCGTGTCGATGCCCTGCCTCGAGTGGTTCGAGGAGCAGGACGAGGCATACCGCGAGTCGGTGCTCCCGTCGTCGGTGCGCGCCCGCGTCTCGGTCGAGGCCGGCATCGCGCTGAGCTGGTACCGCTACCTGGGCGAGGCCGGCCGTGCGGTCAGCCTCGAGCACTACGGCGCCTCGGCGTCGGCGGAGAAGCTCTTCGCGGAGTTCGGCTTCACGCCCGAGCGCGTCGCTGCGGCCGCCCGTGAGTCGCTCGAGCTCGCTCGTCGCGGCACGTCGCCCGACCGTCCCGCAGTCCCCTCCGAGGGATTCGCCGGCGACCAGAAGTGACCGGAGGCAGGGCGGGGGCCTCGGCTCCCGCCCTGCTCCGCATGCCCGTCCCGAGATACCGGAGGTCCCCCGCGTGAGCCCTGTCAAGGTCAGTGCCGAGTCCAACCCGTTGCGCGACCCTCGCGACCAGCGCATGCCCCGCATCGCCGGTCCCTGCAGCCTCGTGATCTTCGGGGTGACCGGCGACCTGGCACGCAAGAAGCTCATGCCCGCCGTGTACGACCTCTCCAACCGCGGCCTGCTGCCCCCCGGCTTCGCACTCACGGGCTTCGCCCGGCGCGACTGGGACGACCAGGACTTCGCGAAGGTCGTGCACGACGCCGTCAAGGAGCACGCACGCACCCCGTTCCGCGAGGAGGCCTGGGCGCAGCTGAGCGAGGGCATCAGGTTCGTCCAGGGATCCTTCGACGACGACGACGCCTTCGAGCGTCTCGCCGAGACCGTCAAGGAGCTCGACGCCGAGCGCGGCACCCGCGGCAACCACGCCTTCTACCTGTCCGTCCCACCCAGCGCCTTCCCGGTCGTGTGCCGCCAGCTCGCCAAGTCCGGGCTGTCCGAGGGTGACGACGCCTGGCGCCGCGTCGTGATCGAGAAGCCGTTCGGGCACGACCTCGCCAGCGCGCGGGAGCTGAACGACGTCGTCTCCGAGGTCTTCCCGCCGGACTCGATCTTCCGGATCGACCACTACCTCGGCAAGGAGACGGTCCTCAACCTGCTCGCCCTGCGGTTCGCCAACCAGATGTACGAGCCGATCTGGAACGCCAACTACGTCGACCACGTCCAGATCACGATGGCCGAGGACATCGGCATCGGTGGCCGCGCCGGGTACTACGACGGCATCGGCGCTGCGCGCGACGTCATCCAGAACCACCTCCTCCAGCTCCTCGCCCTCACGACCATGGAGGAGCCGACGTCGTTCGGCGCGGCAGACCTGATCGCGGAGAAGATCAAGGTGCTGTCGGCGATGCGCCTGCCCAAGGACCTGGCCAAGCACACGGCACGTGGGCAGTACGCCGCGGGGTGGCAGGCCGGCCAGGAGGTCGTGGGCTACCTCGACGAGGACGGGACCGACCCAGCCTCGACCACAGAGACGTATGCCGCGATCCGCGTGGACATCGACAACCGCCGCTGGGCGGGCGTCCCGTTCTACCTGCGCGCCGGGAAGCGCCTCGGGCGCCGCGTCACGGAGATCGCCGTCGTCTTCAAGACAGCCCCGCACCTGCCATTCGACTCGAGCTCCACGTCGGAGCTCGGCCGGAACGCGATCGTCATCCGCGTCCAGCCCGACGAGGGAGTGACCATCCGGTTCGGCGCGAAGGTGCCGGGAACCGCGATGGAGATCCGCGACGTGACCATGGACTTCGGCTACGGCCACGCGTTCACGCAGTCCTCGCCCGAGGCGTACGAGCGCCTCATCCTCGACGTGCTGCTGGGCGACCCGCCGCTCTTCCCGCGCCACGAGGAGGTCGAGCTCTCGTGGAAGCTGCTCGACCCCATCACCGAGATGTGGGCCGCCAAGGGCGCTCCCGAGCCGTACCGCTCGGGCACCTGGGGACCCGACTCCGCCGACGAGATGCTGGCCCGCGACGGCCGCACGTGGCGCCGGCCCTGAGCGACGAGGAGCTCCGATGATCATCACCATGCCCACGACGACCACCACGGCGGTCGCGAAACGTCTCATCAAGCTGCGCGAGGAGGGCGGTGCCGTCGCGCTCGGGCGCGTCCTGACGCTGCTCGTGGTCGCCGACGCGAACCGCGCGGACGAGGCGATCGACGCGGCGAACGTCGCCAGCGGGGAGCACCCGTGCCGCATCATCGTCCTGTCACGCACGACGCACGCCGACCCGCACGCCCTCGACGCCGAGATCCGCGTCGGCGGTGACGCCGGCGCGAGCGAGGTCGTCGTGCTGCACGCGGGCGAGCGCGCCATGGACCACGCCGACACCCTCGTGACCCCGCTCCTGCTGCCCGACGCCCCGATCGTCGCCTGGTGGCCGGGCGAACCGCCCGCCGACCCCGCGCACGACATCGTCGGCGCGATGGCCCACCGGCGGATCACCGACGCGTACGGCGCCGCGGACCCCCACGCCGCGCTCGTGCAGCTCGCGGGGTCCTACTCCCCCGGCGACACCGACCTCGCGTGGACGCGGACGACCGTCTGGCGGGGCCTCATCGCGGCCACGCTCGACCAGCCGCCGTTCGAGCCGGTGCGCAGCGCACGCGTCGAGGGGGTCACCGGCCACCCGTCGCTCGACCTCATCGGCGCGTGGCTCGCGCACGTCCTGCGCTGCCCGGTCGAGATCGTGCGGACCGACGACGCCCCCGCGCTCACGCGCGTGGTGCTCTCCCGGCGCTCGGGGGACATCTCGCTGTCCCGCCCGACGGGCAAGGTGGCGATCCTCAGCCAGCCGGACCAGCCGGACCACCGAGTGGCGCTCCCCATCCGCGAGCTGCACGAGTGCATCGCCGAGGAGCTGCGTCGCCTCGACCCGGACGAGATGTACGGGGACGTCCTCACCCGCGGCCTCGCCAAGGTGGCGTCGGCATGACCGAGCGCCTCGTCGTCGTCCACCCCGACCAGGACGTCCTGGTCGCCGCCGCCGCCGCCCGGTTCCTCACCCGGCTCAGCGACGTCCAGGCGGTGCGCTCCCCCGCGCACGTCGTCCTCACGGGCGGCACCGTCGGGATCAAGCTGCTCGCTGCCGTCGCGGACCATCCGGCGCGCGACGCCGTGGACTGGTCGGACGTGCACGTCTGGTGGGGCGACGAGCGCTTCGTGGCGTCGGGCGACCCCGAGCGCAACGAGACCCAGGCCCGCGACGCGCTCCTGGACGCTCTGCCCGTCCCCGCCGACCACGTCCACCCGATGCCGGCCGGGCCCGGGACGCCGGAGGACGCCGCCAGTCGCTACGCGCAGGCGCTGCGCGCCCACGCGCCCGACGGCGCCGACGTGCCAGCGTTCGACCTCCTGCTGCTGGGCATGGGCCCGGACGCCCACGTCGCGTCGCTGTTCCCGGGCCACGTCGCCCTCGACGCACCGGGCTCCACCACGGGCGTGCACGACTCCCCCAAGCCGCCGCCCCTGCGCGTGTCGCTGACCTTCGCCGCCATCAACCAGGCGCGTGAGGTGTGGATCGTCGCGGCGGGCGCGGAGAAGGCCGGGGCCGTCGCGGCCGGGCTCGCGTCCCAGGATCGCGCTCAGGCTCCCGTGTCCGCCGTCCACGGCACCGAGCGCACCCTGTGGCTCCTGGACGCTGCGGCAGCCTCAGCGACCCCGTGACGCGGGCAGCACCATGCTCAGGCGGGCGTGACTAGCCTCTGCGGCGTGCGCGCAGCGCGGCGAGCGCCTCGTCGAGGATCGCGTCCCCGTCCTTCTCGGTGCGACGCTCCTTCACGTACGCGAGGTGCGTCTTGTACGGCTCGTTCCGCCCGGCGCTGGGCGGGTGCAGCCGGTCGCGGCCTGCGGGCTGGCCGCAGCGCGGGCAGTCCCAGACCTCAGGAATCTCGATGACCGTCTCCGCGGCGAAGGTCGGGCGCACCTCGTGCCCGCTCCCGCACCAGTACGAGACGCCGACGCGTGCGGCGCTGTCGCCCCGCTCCGTCTCGCCCATCGGTCCCGCTCCGACTCGCGACCCCTTGATCGCGCTTCCCCCACCAGCCACGTCTATCCCCTGTTACCTCGACGCGCCCGAAGGCGCTAGCTGACCTTCTGCACGAGCCCCAGCAGGACGACCGTGAGCACCCACACGAGTGCGAACGAGATCGTCAGCCGGTTCAGATTCCGCTCGGCGACTCCCGAGCTGCCCACTCCGGTCGACACCCCTCCCCCGAACATGTCCGACAGGCCCCCGCCCTTGCCCTTGTGCATCAGCACGAGCAGGATCATGAGCAGGCTGGTGATGACCAGGATGACCTGGAGGATGACGTTCAGGGTGTCCACGAGTGCGGGATTCTCCTTCTACGGTGCCCCGGCGAGGCACGACGGCGGTTCCGTCGGTCAAGATTAGGCCACCGGACCGCGATCCGACCACCAGCCCCGCCGAGGAGCGTTGGTCGGACCGCGGTCCGGAGCCGGTCACGGCGCCTCAGGCGCCGGTGTGCTCCCCGAAGCGCGCGATCTTCGCGAACTCCTCGGGGTCAAGGCTTGCGCCACCCACGAGGGCGCCGTCGACGTCTGCCTCAGCCATGAGCTCGGCGATGCTGCTGGACTTCACCGAGCCGCCGTACAGCACCCGGACGCCCGCGGCGAGCTCCGCCGAGTAAAGCTCCGCGAGGCGGGCGCGGATCGCACCAGCGACCTCCTGAGCGTCGGCCGGCGTGGCGACCTCGCCCGTGCCGATCGCCCAGACGGGCTCGTACGCGATGACGACCTTCGCGGCTTCCTCCGCGCTCAGGCCCTCGAGCGCGCCGTCGACCTGGGCGAGCGTGTACGGAACCTGCTCGCCCGCCTTGCGGACGTCGAGGCCCTCGCCCACGCAGATGATCGGCACGAGGCCCTCGGCCAGGGCCGCCTTGGACTTGGCCGCGACGAGCGCGTCGTCCTCACCGTGGTACTGGCGACGCTCGGAGTGCCCGACCGCCACGTAGGTGACGCCGAGCTTCGACAGGAACACGGGCGAGATCTCACCCGTGTAGGCGCCCGAGGCGTGCGCCGAGACGTCCTGTGCCCCGTAGGTGAGCTCCAGCTTGTCGGCGTCGACGAGCGTCTGCACGCTGCGCAGGTCCGTGAAGGGCACCAGCACGGTGACCTCGACGGCGCCGAAGTCGTGCTTGGCGTCCTTGAGGGACCACGCGAGCTTCTGCACGAGGTGGATGGCCTCGTTGTGGTCCTTGTTCATCTTCCAGTTGCCCGCGATGAGCGGGGTACGGCTGCTGGCCACGATGGTGCCTTTCGTCAGGGGTGCGCCGCTGGGGCGCGGTGGGTCAGGAGAGGACGGCGATGCCCGGGAGCGACTTGCCCTCGAGGAATTCGAGGCTCGCGCCGCCACCGGTGGAGATGTGGCTGAAGCTGGCCTCGTCGAACCCGAGGATGCGCACGGCTGCGGCCGAGTCGCCGCCGCCGACGATCGAGAACGCTCCAGCGGCCGTCGCATCGATCATCGCCTGGGCCACGGCGCGCGTGCCGCCTGCGAACGCGTCGAACTCGAACACGCCCATCGGGCCGTTCCACACGATCGTCTTGGCGTCCGCGAGCTTGCTCGCGAAGAGCTTCGCCGACTCGGGGCCGATGTCCAGGCCCATCCGCGCGTCGGGGATAGCGTCCGCGGGCACGACGTCGTGCGGGGCGTCGGCGGCGAACGAGTCCGCTGCGACGATGTCGGTGGGGAGCACGATCTCGACGCCACGCTCAGCGGCCTTGGCGAGGTAGCCCTTCACCGTCTCGACCTGGTCCTCCTCGAGGAGGGACTTGCCCACCGAGTGGCCCTGCGCCGCGAGGAACGTGAAGACCATGCCCCCGCCGATGAGCAGGCGGTCGGCCTTCTCGAGCAGGTTCGCGATCACGCCGAGCTTGTCGGAGACCTTGGAGCCACCGAGGACGACCGCGTACGGCCGCTGGGGGTCCTCCGTCGCGCGCTTCAGCGAGTCGACCTCCTTGAGGACGAGCTCGCCGACCGCGGCGGGCAGCACCTGCGCGATGTCGTAGACCGAGGCCTGCTTGCGGTGCACGACGCCGAAGCCGTCCGACACGTAGGCGTCGGCGAGCTCGGCGAGGTCTGCGGCGAGCGCAGCGCGCTCGCTCTCGTCCTTCGACGTCTCGCGCGCGTCGAAGCGGATGTTCTCGAGCAGCGCTACCTCACCCTCGCTGAGCGCGGCGACGGTGGCCTTGGCGCTCTCGCCGACGGTGTCCTGCGCGAGGGTGACGGTGGTGCCGAGCAGCTCGCCCAGGCGGGCGGCGACGGGCGCGAGCGAGTACTTGGCCTCGGGGGCGCCCTTGGGCCGGCCGAGGTGCGCGGTGACGACGACCTTCGCACCGGCGTCCGTGAGCAGCTTGAGGGTCGGCAGCGCGGCACGGATGCGGCCGTCGTCGGTGATCGTCGAGCCGTCGAGGGGGACGTTGAAGTCGGAACGGACGAGCACGCGCTTGCCGCGCAGCTCGCCGAGGTCAGCGATGGTCTTCACAGGGCACTCCGGTTACGGGTGGGCATGCATGAGCATGGATGAGCGACGTTCAGGGGGAAAGACGACGTCCGCGTGTGCTCGAGAGCAAGGCCCCCGAGCACACGCGGACGCATGTCAGTCAGTGATTCGCGGTGACGCGAGTCAGAGCTTCTCGCCGACGAGGACCGTGAGGTCCACGAGACGGTTGGAGTAGCCCCACTCGTTGTCGTACCACGAGACGACCTTGACCTGGTCGCCGATGACCTTCGTGAGCTTGGCGTCGAAGATGCTCGAGGCCGGGTCCGTCACGATGTCGGAGGAGACGATCGGGTCCTCCGTGTAGACCAGGATGCCCTTGAGCGGGCCCTCGGCGGCAGCCTTAATCGCCGCGTTGACCGACTCCACCGTGACATCCTTGGACGCCGTGAAGGTCAGGTCCGTCGCCGAGCCCGTGGGCACGGGCACGCGGAGCGCGTAGCCGTCGAGCTTGCCCTTGAGCTGCGGGAGCACGAGCGCGACAGCCTTGGCGGCACCGGTCGAGGTCGGCACGATGTTCAGGGCCGCGGCGCGAGCGCGACGCAGGTCCTTGTGCGGGCCGTCCTGGAGGTTCTGGTCACCCGTGTACGCGTGGATGGTGGTCATGAGACCACGCTCGATGCCGAACGCCTCGTCGAGGACCTTCGCCATCGGGGCCAGGCAGTTCGTGGTGCACGACGCGTTCGAGATGATGTGCATCGTCGCGGGGTCGTAGTCGCCCTCGTTCACACCGATGACGAAGGTGCCGTCCTCGTTGCTCGCCGGGGCGGAGATGATGACCTTCTTGGCACCGGCGTCGATGTGCGCCTTCGCCTTGGTGGCGTCCGTGAAGAAGCCGGTCGACTCGATCACGATGTCGGCGCCCAGCTCGCCCCAGGGGAGGCTGGCGGGGTCGCGCTCGGCGAGCGCCTTGATCTTCTGGCCGGCGACCGTGATGGAGTCGTCGTCGTACGAGACGTCCTGCTTCAGGCGACCCAGCACGGAGTCGTACTTGAGCAGGTGAGCCAGGGTCTTGTTGTCCGTGAGGTCGTTGACACCGACGATCTCGATGTCTGCACCGGACTCAAGAATGGCGCGGAAGAAGTTACGTCCGATACGGCCGAAGCCGTTGATTCCGACGCGGATGGTCACTATGCCCTCCTCGGGGCGCGCCGGTTGCTACCGACGCACACGGTTGTTGACGAACTGGACGTACGTCGATGTACGCGGATGAGACACGAGGACACCTGTGTCGCCACGAGGGCTTCGCTTGTGTCCCGCATCACCGAACGACCTCAGCCTATACCGATTCGTGGCTGGGCGTTGGGACGAACGTCCAGGCCTCGCCGCCCTGGACACGTGGTGCGTGCGCGCCCGACGGGCTCAGAGATCGAGGTACTCCGGGCCGAGCCCCGCCTCGGTGTCCGGGATGCCGAGATCGTGCGCGCGCTTGTCTGCGGTCGCCAGCAATCGGCGGATCCGGCCGGCCACCGCGTCCTTGGTCAGCGGCGGCACGGCGAGCTGTCCGAGTTCCTCGAGCGAAGCCTGCTTGTGGGCCAGCCGGAGCTCGCCGGCCTCCCGCAGGTGCTCCGGCAGCTCGGCGCCGAGGATCTCGAACGCGCGCTCCACGCGGGCTCCGGCGGCCACGGCCGCACGGGCCGAGCGTCGCAGGTTCGCGTCGTCGAAGTTGGCCAGCCGGTTGGCGGTGCCGCGGACCTCGCGCCGGGCGCGCCGCTCGTCCCAGACCTTCGCGGTCTCGTCCGCGCCGAGCCGGCGCAGCAGCACGGAGATCGCGTCCCCGTCGCGGACGACCACCCGGTCCACCCCGCGCACCTCGCGCGCCTTTGCCGAGATCTGCAGGCGGCGTGCCGCGCCCACCAGGGCGAGGGCGGCCTCCGGGCCGGGGCAGGTGATCTCGAGGGCGGACGACCGTCCGGGCTCGGTGAGCGAACCGTGCGCGAGGAAGGCGCCACGCCACGCGGCCTCTGCCTCGTCGAGCCCGCTCGAGACGATCTGCGGAGGCAGGCCCCGCACCGGGCGTCCCCGCGCGTCGAGCAGCCCCGTCTGGCGCGCCAGCGACTCCCCGTCCTTCACGACGCGCACCACGTACCGGCTGCTGCGCCGCAGGCCTCCGGGCGACACGACGACGACGTCGCTCGCGGCGCCGTAGACCTCGCTCAGGACCGCCTTGAGCCGCCGGGCGACGACGCCCGTGTCCAGCTCCGCCTCGATGACGATGCGCCCCGAGATGATGTGGAGGCCTCCCGCGAATCGCAGCAGCGTCGAGACCTCAGCCTTCCGACAGCTCGTCTTGTCCACCTTGAGACGAGCGAGCTCGTCCTTCACCTGTGCCGTCAGCGCCATGGGGGTCATCTTGCCATCACCGGGCGGGCGTCCCCACGTCGCCCAGGAAGTCGTCGAACACGTCCTGGTAGGCGGCGGCGAGGCGGAGCGGGTCGTGGTGGGGGGTGCCGTCGCCCCGGCGCACCTGGCGCATCAGCAACCGCGCCCCCAGCCGGCGCGCCGCGGCCTCGAGGTCCTCCACGTCGTCGACGACCGTGGGGTCCGCGAGCACGACGTCCACCCGAAGCTCCGGGTCGTGCTTGGCGAGGGCGTCCAGGTGCCCGGCCGGGGTCAACCCGCGCGCCTCGCCGTCCTCGCTGCTCAGGTTCAGCGTGAGGCACGTGCGCGCCGTCGTCTCGTGCAATGCCCGCGCGAGCTCGGGCACGAGCACGTGGGGCATCACCGAGGTGTACCAGGAACCCGGGCCCAGGATCACCCAGTCGGCGGCACGGACGGCCTCCACGGACTCCGGGCACGCGGGCGGGTCCGCCGGGTCGAGCACGACCTCCTCGATCTCCTCGTCGCACGTCGCGACGTGGCTCTGCCCGACGACGACGCGGTCGGAGCCCCGCACGCGGGCGGAGATCGCGAGCGGGACCGACGCCATCGGCAGGACGCGGCCACGGGCCCCGAGGAGCCGGCCCACCCAGTCGAGCCCCTGGACGGGGTCGTCGAGGATCTCCCAGAGCGCGACGATCAGCAGGTTGCCCACCGCGTGCTGGTCCAGGCTTCCGGGCGAGGTGAACCGGTGCTGCAGGAGGTCACGCCAGGTCAAGCCCCACTCGGACTCGTCGCACAGCGCAGCGAGCGCCATCCGCAGGTCCCCCGGCGGCAGCACGTCGAGCTCGGCACGGAGGCGGCCGGAGGAACCGCCGTCGTCGGCCACAGTCACGACCGCCGTGAGCCGGTCGGTCATGCGCCGCAGCGCCCCCAGGCTGGCTGCCAGCCCGTGGCCCCCGCCGAGCGCGACCACCGCAGGGCCGGAGCGCTCGGTGAGGCGCCCGCTCCTACTCCTTGCCGAGGTCACGCGCGGTCACCACCACCCGGTGCCCCTGCGAGCGCAGCAGACGGCCGATCTCCTCGGAGATCGCGACCGACCGGTGCTTTCCGCCCGTGCAGCCGACCGCGAGGGTCACGTAGCGCTTCTCCTCCCCGAGGTAGCCCGCGAACACGGGCTCCAGCGCGTGGACGTAGCGCTCGATGAACGTTCCCGCGGCGTCGAGGCCCAGGACGTAGTCCCGCACGGGCTCGTCGCGTCCCGACAGGTGCCGCAGCTCGCTCACCCAGTAGGGGTTCGGGAGGAACCGCACGTCCGCGACGTGGTCGGCGTCGAGCGGGATCCCGTACTTGAAGCCGAACGAGAGCACGTTGACCCGCAGCGCGTGCTCCGCGCCGTCCGTGATCGCGGCCCGCACCTCGCGCCCCAGGTCGTGGACGTTCAGGGTGCTGGTGTCGATGACGACGTCGGCGCGCTTACGGATGTCCGCGAGCAGGGCGCGCTCCTCGGTGATCCCGTCCAGCAGCCTGCCGTCGCCCTGGAGCGGGTGCGGGCGGCGCACCTGCTCGTAGCGGCGCACGAGCACCTCGTCCGAGGCGTCGAGGAACATCATCCGGTAGTCGACCTGCTGGTCGCGCAGCTGTGCGACCACGTGCACGAGGTCGTCGAAGAACTCGCGGCCGCGCACGTCGACCACCGCGGCGAACTGCCGGAGCGCGCCGCCGCCGTGCTTCGACATGTCGACCAGCGGGGCGAGCATCGTTGGCGGCAGGTTGTCGATCACGTACCAGCCGAGGTCCTCGAGCTCCGCCGCTGCGCGCGTCCGGCCGGCTCCGGACATGCCCGTGATGATCACGACCTGGGTCGCCTCCGGGGCTGGCAGGTGTGCGGCTGCCTCGAGCGCGGGCACGCCGTGCGGCGCCGTGCGCGGCGAGCGCGGGTCCGGGGGCGTGGGGGCCGTCGGTGCGGGGGGTCTCTCGTCCGGCGTCATGCCCCCAGCATGCCAGGCGAGGACGCGGGACCGCCGCCGCTCGCAGCGCCGTCGGCCTCCGCCGCGCCGCGTTCGGCGGGTGCCGCCGGGGCGAGCGCCGCGACGACCTGGGCTGCGGTGCGCGCGCCCATCCCAGGCACCGCCGCGATCTCCTCGGCCGACGCCGCACGCAGGCGCTTGACCGATCCGAAGTGCTTGAGCAACCGGGCCTGACGCGTGGGGCCGAGACCGGGGACGCCGTCGAGCACCGACACGGTCATCGCCTTGCCGCGCCGCTTGCGATGGTGGCTGATCGCGAAGCGGTGCGCCTCGTCGCGAACGCGCTGCAGCAGGTAGAGCCCCTCCGAGGAACGTTCGAGGATGACCGGGTAAGGCTCCCCCGGCAACCACACCTCCTCGAGCCGCTTGGCGAGGCCGCACAGCGCGACGTCGTCGATGCCCAGCTCGGCGAGCGCGCGTGCCGCTGCGGCCACCTGCGGCGGCCCGCCGTCGACCACGACGAGGTTGGGCGGGTACGCGAACCGCTTCTTGTCCGGCTCGGGCGCGACCTCCGCCTCGGCCGCGAGCTCCGCGACGTCGATCCCGACCTGCTGGAGCACCTCTGGGTCCGCCGTGCGCTCAGCGACGTACCGGCTGAACCGGCGCCGGATGACCTCGTGCATGGCCGCGGTGTCGTCCGCAGCCCCCTCCCCCTCGGGGCCGCGGATCGTGAAGTGCCGGTACTCGCTCTTGCGGGCGAGGCCGTCCTCGAACACGACCATCGAGGCGACCTGGTGGGTGCCCTGCGTGGTCGAGACGTCATAGCACTCGATCCGCAGGGGTGCCTCGTCCAAGCCGAGCGCCTCCTGGATCTCGCGCAGCGCCAGCGAGCGGGTGGTGAGGTCGCCCGCGCGGCGGGTGCGGTGCAGCGCGAGCGCGTGCTCCGCGTTGCGCAGGACCGTCTGGGCGAGCGCCTTCTTGTCGCCGCGCTGCGGCACGCGCACGTCGACCGCCGCGCCGCGCAGCCCGCTGAGCCAGGCGCGGACCTGGTCGACGTTGTCGGGCAGCACCGGCACGAGCACCTCGCGAGGCACCAGCGCCTCGCCGGCCTCGTCGTCGACGACGCCGTAGACCTGCTGCAGCAGGTGCTCGACGAGCCCGGCGTCGGTGACGTCCTCGACCTTCTCGACGACCCAGCCCCGCTGCCCGCGGATCCGTCCACCACGCACGTGGAAGACCTGCACCGCGGCCTCGAGGTCGTCGCCGGCCAGGGCGAAGACGTCGGCGTCCGTCCCGTCCTGGAGCACGACGGCGTTCTTCTCCGTGGCGCGCTCCAGGGCGGCGATGTCGTCCCGGAGCGCCGCCGCGCGCTCGTACTCCATGGCCTCGGCCGCCGCCGACATCTCCTTGGTCAGGCGCCGCACGTGCTTCGCGGTGTCCCCGGCCATGAACGAGCAGAAGTCCTCCGCGAGGGCACGGTGGTCCTCGGGGCTGATCCGCCCGACGCACGGCGCCGCGCACTTGTCGATGTAGCCGAGCAGGCACGGCCGCCCGGACTGCTCGGCCCGCCGGTACACCCCGGCCGAGCACGTGCGGACCGGGAACACGCGGAGCAGAAGGTCGAGCGTCTCGCGGATCGCCCAGGCGTGCGCGAAGGGCCCGAAGTACCGGGTTCCGGCCCGCTTGGCGCCGCGCATCACCTGGGCCCGCGGGATGGTCTCCCCCATGGTCACCGCCAGGTAGGGGTAGGACTTGTCGTCGCGGTACTTCACGTTGAACCGCGGGTCGTACTCCTTGATCCAGGAATACTCGAGCGCGAGCGCCTCGACCTCGGTGCCGACGACCGTCCACTCCACGGACGCGGCCGTCGTGACCATGGTCGCCGTGCGCGGGTGCAGCGCGGCCACGTCCTGGAAGTAGTTCGCGAGGCGCGCGCGCAGGTTCTTCGCCTTGCCGACGTAGATGACCCGACGGTGCTGGTCGCGGAAGCGGTACACGCCCGGCTCCGTGGGGATCTCCCCGGGGCGTGGCCGATACGTCATGGGGTCAGCCATGCGTCGAGCCTAAGACAGCGCAGCCTGTGTGACCGGCCTCACACTTTGGACCAATCTTCGGTACCGTCGGTCCATGGGAGCACTGCACAGCTACACGACCGCCATCCGCTGGACGGGGGCCGGCGAGACCGGCACGTCGAGCTACACCGCCTACAGCCGCGACCACGTCGTCGAGATCGCGGACAAGCCGCCCATCCTGGGTTCGGCGGATCCCGCGTTCCGCGGCGACCCCGCACGCCACAACCCTGAGGAGCTGTTCGTCGCGTCGATCGCCCAGTGCCACATGCTGTGGTTCCTGCACCTCGCTGCAGCGGCGGGCCTGACGGTGCGCGGCTACAGCGACGAGGCCACGGGCACCATGCGGGTCGAGTCGGCGGGCGCCGGACAGTTCACGGAGGTGACGCTGCATCCCCGGGTGGAGATCGACGGCGACACCGACCCCTCGGCCCTGGAGCCCGTCCACCACCTCGCCCATCAGCACTGCTTCCTCTCCCGATCCGTCAATTTTCCCGTGCACGTGAGGCCGACCAGCCCGCTCGTCGTGGAGACCGCCGGGGAGCAGCGCGCCGCCGACTGACCCTTCGAGCGTCAGCCCGCCGGCACGGCCAGCGGGCCACGCCGCGCCCGGCTCACGTCGTCGCGCGCGCCTTCGCCGCCCGCGCGCTGGGCTTCTTCTTCACCGCGGCGGGCGCCTTCTTCTCCGCCTTCTCCTTGGGCGCGAGCGGCACGCCCTCGCCGAGCACCTCCGCGAGGAACCGCCCCGTGTGGCTGGCCTCGACGGCCGCGACGTGCTCCGGGGTGCCCTCGGCGACCACCACGCCACCGCCGCTCCCGCCCTCCGGGCCCATGTCGATCACCCAGTCGGCGTTCTTGATGACGTCGAGGTTGTGCTCGATCACGAGGACCGTGTTGCCCTTGTCGACGAGCGACTGGAGCATCGCGAGCAGCTTGCGGATGTCCTCGAAGTGCAGGCCGGTGGTCGGCTCGTCGAGCACGTAGACGGTGCGCCCGTTCGAGCGCTTCTGCAGCTCGCTCGCCAGCTTCACGCGCTGCGCCTCGCCTCCCGACAGGGTCGGTGCCGGCTGCCCGAGACGCACGTACCCGAGCCCCACGTCGACGAGCGTCTTGAGGTGCCGCGAGATCTTGGGCACCGCGGCGAAGAACTCCGCGGCCTCCTCGATCGGCATGTCGAGCACCTCGGCCACGGTCTTGTCCTTGAAGTGCACCTCGAGCGTCTCGCGGTTGTACCGCGCGCCCTTGCACACCTCGCAGGGCACGTAGACGTCGGGCAGGAAGTTCATCTCGATCTTCAGCGTCCCGTCGCCCGAGCACGCCTCGCAGCGACCACCCTTGACGTTGAACGAGAACCGGCCGCTGGTGTAGCCGCGCACCTTCGCCTCGGTGGTCTCGGCGAACAGCGCGCGGACGTGGTCCCACACTCCCGTGTACGTCGCCGGGTTCGAGCGGGGCGTGCGGCCGATGGGAGCCTGGTCGACGTGGACCACCTTGTCGAGCTGGTCCAGGCCCGTGACACGGCGGTGCCGTCCCGCGACGCGCCGCGCCCCGTTGAGCTCGTTGGCGAGCACCGTGTAGAGGATCGAGTTCACGAGCGTCGACTTGCCCGAGCCGGAGACTCCGGTGACGGCGGTGAGCACCCCGAGCGGGAACGAGACGTCGATCCCCTGCAGGTTGTTCTCGCGCGCTCCGACGACCTTGACGGCCCGCGACGGGTCGGTCCGGCGCCGTTGCGTCGGCATGGGGATCGAACGCCGGCCGGACAGGTACGCGCCGGTCACGGACTCCGGCGCCTCGAGCAGACCCGCGTAGTCGCCCGAGTGGATCACCCGTCCGCCGTGCTCGCCCGCTCCGGGGCCGATGTCGACGATCCAGTCCGCCATGCGGATCGTGTCCTCGTCGTGCTCGACGACGATGAGCGTGTTGCCCAGGTCGCGCAACCGCGTGAGGGTGTCGATCAGGCGTCGGTTGTCCCGCTGGTGCAGGCCGATGCTCGGCTCGTCGAGCACGTACAGCACACCGACGAGCCCGGACCCGATCTGGGTCGCGAGCCGGATGCGCTGGGCCTCGCCGCCCGAGAGCGCGGCGGCGGCGCGCGACAGCGAGAGGTAGTCCAGCCCGACGTCGAGCAGGAAGCCCAGCCGGTCCTGGATCTCCTTGAGGACCTCGGTCGCGATCGCTCGCTCGCGGACGCCGAGCTCGAGCGCGTCCAGGAAGGCGCGCGCAGCGCGCAACGGCATCTCGCAGATCTCGGCGATCGAGCGTCCGCCCACCTTCACGGCGAGCACCTCGGGCTTGAGGCGGGTGCCCTCGCAGACGGGGCAGGGCACCTCCCGCATGTACGCCTCGTACTTCTCCTTCGACCACTCCGACTCGGTCTCCGCGTGCCGCCGCTCGAGGAATGCGATCACGCCCTCGAAACCGGTGGAGTACTGACGCTCCCGACCCCATCGGTTGCGGTAGCGGACGTGGACCTCGTGGTTCTGGCCGTGGAGCACGGCCTTGCGCGCCCGCTCGGGCAGCGCGCGCCACGGCGTGTCCATGGAGAACCCGAGGTCGTCAGCCAGCGCGCTGAGCACGCGTTCGTAGTACTCGGACGAGGTCACCGCCCAGGGCTGGACCGCGCCGTCGCGCAGCGACTTCTCGTCGTCGGGCACGACGAGGTCGGGGTCGACCTCGCGCCGGACGCCGATGCCGGTGCACTCGGGGCACGCACCGTACGGGGCGTTGAACGAGAACGTCCGTGGCTCGATCTCCTCGAGCGTCAGGACGTGGTCGTTGGGGCACGCGCGGTGCTCGGAGAACCGGCGCTCGCGCTCGGGGTCGTCGACCTCGCGGTCCACGAGCTCGACGACGAGCAGCCCGCCGGCGAGCGACAGCGCGGTCTCGACCGAGTCGGTCAGGCGGCGCTGCACGTCCCCGCGGGACACGAGGCGGTCGACGACGACCTCGATGTCGTGCTTGAGCTTCTTCTCGAGCGTGGGCGGGCTGGAGAGCTGGACGACCTCGCCGTCGACCCGCGCCCGGGAGAACCCCTTGGCCTGGAGCTCCTTGAACAGCTCGCCGTACTCGCCCTTGCGCCCGCGGACGACCGGCGCGAGCACCTGGTAGCGCGTGCCCTCGGGCAGCTCGAGCAGCCGGTCCACGATCTGCTGCGGCGTCTGCCTGCTGACCTGCTCGCCGCAGACCGGGCAGAACTGGGTACCCGCCCGCGCGAACAGCAGACGCAGGTAGTCGTACACCTCGGTGATCGTGCCCACGGTGGAGCGCGGGTTGCGGTTGGTCGACTTCTGGTCGATCGACACCGCGGGCGACAGCCCTTCGATGAAGTCGACGTCGGGCTTGTCCATCTGGCCGAGGAACTGGCGCGCGTAGGCGGACAGCGACTCGACGTACCGGCGCTGGCCCTCGGCGAAGATCGTGTCGAACGCAAGGGAGGACTTGCCTGAACCGGACAGGCCGGTGAACACGATCAGCTTGTCCCGCGGCAGGTCGAGGTCGACGTTACGGAGGTTGTGCTCACGGGCACCTTGGACGACGAGGCGATCACTCACCCCCCGATCCTAGGGGCGGATCCCCGTTCTCGCACACGTGTTCGACACCACACCCCGTCGGTTCGCGCATCCGAGTCCCCCGGACGACGACGTTCCACGTCCGGAGGTGCGCCGTCGGACACAGGCAGACAGGATCGAGGCATGACGTCCACACCGATCTCTGACTACGCCGTCCTGGGCGACGGCCGTTCCGCCGCGCTCGTGAGCCGATCCGGGTCGGTGGACTGGTTGTGCCTGCCGGACTTCGACTCCCCCGCCTGCTTCGCCGCGCTGCTGGGCGCGCCCGAGCACGGTCGATGGCTGCTGACCGTGCAGGACGCCACCGAGATCGACCGGACGTACGACGGCGACTCGTTCGTCCTTCGCACCACGTACCGGACCCCGACCGGTCTCGCCCGGGTGAGCGACGCGATGCCGACCGCGGACGGCAGGGCGGACCTGGTCCGCCGGCTCGAGGTGCTCGAGGGCGAGGTCGTCGTCGAGCACGAGTGGGTGGTCAGGTTCGGGTACGGCAAGGTGCAGCCCTGGGTGAGCCGGATCCCCGACCCGGGCTCGCCCTACGGACCACAGGCATTGCGGGCGGTCGCGGGACCGGACTCCCTGGTGCTCCGCGGCACCCGCCTGCCGTCCTCGGACGCTCGCGCCCGTCGCCACCGCGACGTGTTCACCGCCGCCGCTGGTGACGTCGTCGACCTCGCCCTCACATGGTCGCGATCCTGGCTCCCCGTCCCGACGCCGCTCGAGGTCGGCGACCGGTTCGAGCGCACGGCCCACCAGTGGGCTGGCTGGGCCGAGGGCGCGCGCTACGACGGCCCGCACCGCGACGCGGTCACCCGCTCGCTCCTGGTGCTGCGCCTGCTCACGCACTCCGCGACCGGGGGCATCGTCGCCGCTGCGACCACCTCCCTGCCTGAGGACTTCGGGGGCGAGCGCAACTGGGACTACCGGTTCTCGTGGCTGCGCGACGCGGCCATGACCGTCGAGGCGCTCCTCGCCTCGGGCTTCCGTGACGAGATCGCCGCGTGGCGCGACTGGCTGCTGCGCGCGATCGCGGGCGACCCCGCCGACCTGCAGATCATGTACGGGATCGACGGTCGCCGCGACCTGCCGGAGAGCGAGCTCGACCACCTGCCGGGCTATGCCGGCTCGCGGCCGGTCCGGATCGGCAACGCGGCGGTGAGCCAGGTCCAGAACGACGTGCTCGGCGAGGTCATGTGCGCGCTCGACGTCGCCCGTGACGCCGGGCTTCCCGAGACTCCCAACAGCTGGGCGGTGCAGCGGCACCTGCTCGACGACCTCGTGGAGCACTGGCGCCGTCCGGACCGCGGGATCTGGGAGGTGCGCGGGCCGGAGCGTGAGTTCGTGCACTCCCGCGTGATGAGCTGGGCGGCCCTGGACCGCGGCGTGCGCGCGGTCGAGGTGCACGGCAACGACGGCCCGGTCGACGTGTGGCGACGCACCCGCGACGAGATCCACGCCGAGGTGCTCGAGCGCGGCTGGGACGCCGAGCTCGGTTCGTTCGTGCAGTACTACGGCGCGCAGCACGTCGACGCCGCGCTCCTGCAGATGCTCCAGGTCGGGTTCCTCCCGCCCGACGACGACCGCCTGGCCGCGACCGTCCGCCGGATCCAGCGCGACCTCGGCGTCGAGGACGGCCTGATCCTGCGGTACTCGACTGAGGCGACCGCCGACGGCCTGCGCGGGGAGGAGCACCCGTTCCTGGTGTGCTGCTTCTGGCTCGCTGACGCCCTGGCCAGGATCGGCGAGGTGGACGAGGCCGTCGCGCTGTTCGACCGCCTGGTCGCCACACGCAACGACGTCGGGCTCATGGCGGAGGAGTTCGACCCTCACTCCGGGGTCATGGCGGGCAACTTCCCCCAGGCCTTCTCCCACCTGGGCCTCATCCAGGCCGCGCACTCGATCGCGGCGCACTCGGGCGGGACCGCCCCGTGAGCGGCTCCGGCGGATACGACGGTCGGGTCGCCGTCGGTGGCCCCCCGGCGGTGCGCGAGCTCCCCCACGCCGTGGTGCGCAAGCTCGCCGTCGGACCGATGGCCAACAACGCCTACCTGCTCACGTGCCGGACGACCCACGCCCAGCTCCTGATCGACCCGGCAGCCGAGCCGGACGCGCTGCTCCGGCTCGTCCGCGCGGGGTCCGGCGCGGGGGCTCTCGGCCGGGTGGTCGTGACCCACCGCCACGCCGACCACCTGGGCGCGCTGGCCGACCTCGTCGCGGTCACGGGCGCGCCGATCGCGGCGGGAGCGCCCGACGCCGATGCGATCGCGGCCGCGGTGCGCCTGCCCGTCGCGATCCGCCTGCACGACGGCGACGCGTTCGACGTGGGCCACGTCCGCGTCGGCGTCGTCGGCCTGCGCGGCCACACCCCGGGATCCGTCGCGTTGTTCTTCCGCGACGACGGCCGCGTCCACCTGTTCACCGGTGACAGCCTCTTCCCGGGCGGCGTCGGGAAGACCGCCGGGCCGCCAGAGTTCGCGAGCCTGATCGCGGACGTGACCGAGCGGCTGTTCGACCGGTTCGACGACGAGACCTGGGTGTACCCCGGACACGGCGACGACACGACGCTCGGCGCCGAGCGACCGCACCTCGCTGCGTGGCGAGCCCGCGGCTGGTGAGCCTCCCAGGTGCTTGAATGGCCCGTATGCCCGTCTACGCCGTGACCTACACCTACGTCGCCGAGCCCGAGCGGCTGGCCAGCGTGCGCGCTGAGCACCGCGCCTACTTGCGCGGGCTGCACGCCGACGGCGCCGTCCTCGCGTCCGGCCCGCTGCCCGACGACGGCGGTGCCCTGCTGCTCCTGTCCGCACGCGATCTCGCCGGTCTCGAGCAGCTGCTCCTCGCGGACCCCTTCGCGGTCCACGGGCTGATCAGCGCGACGGACGTCCGCCGCTGGGATCCCGTGATCGGCCCCTGGGCCTCGTGATCGGTTCCTGGGCCTCGTGATCGGTGCCCGGCGTCTCGTCGGGTGGGTCGACCCGTTCCTCGCGGCGCTGCTGCTCGCGCTCGCTGCGGGACTGCTGGTGCCTGTGGGCGACGGCGTGCGCGCGGGCCTCGGCGTCGCCAGCGACGTCGCCGTGACGCTGCTCTTCCTGCTCTACGGGATGCGCCTGCCCACCTCTGAGGTGCTGGCGGGGCTGCGGAACGTGCGCCTGCAGGGCAGCGTGCTCGCCGCAACCTACCTGCTGTTTCCCGCCGTTGGGCTGCTCTTGGCGCTGGTGACCCGGCCTCTGCTCGGTGACACCCTCGCGACAGGCTTCCTCTACGTGAGCCTGCTGCCGTCGACCGTGCAGTCCTCGGTGGTGTTCACCGCCACGGGGCGGGGAAACGTCGCGGGCGCTGTCTGCGCCGCGACGGTCTCGAACACACTCGGCGTCGTCCTGACGCCCTTGCTGGTGCTGGCGCTGCTGCGCTCCGACGGCGTGGCGCCGGACGCGACGGCCGTCGGGGACATCGCCCTGCGCCTCGTGCTGCCGTTCGTCGTCGGTCAGCTGCTCGAACGTCGGCTCGGTGCACCCGTCCGGGCGCACCCGCGCGTCACGACCATCACGGACCGGGGCACCGTGGTGCTCGTCCTCTTCACCGCGGTCGTCGGCGCGACCGCCGACGGCTCCTGGGACGCGCTCACGCCGTGGCGGTTCGCGGGCATCCTGGCGGTGAGCGCCGTGCTCCTGGTCGTCATGCTCGTCCTGACGTGGACGGGGGGTCGGCTCGTCGGCCTCGACCGGCCGGACCGGGTCGCGCTGCTGATGTGCGGCTCCAAGAAGAGCCTGGCGACCGGGCTGCCCATGGCGACGGTGATCTTCGGGGCGACGACGGCCGCGACGCTGGCGCTCCCGCTGATCGTCTTCCACCAGCTCCAGCTGATGGTCGCAGCGGTGCTCGCCCGACGGCTCGGGCGAGCACCGCTCGGCCAGTGACCCTCCGCCGTCAGGGGGCGACGGGGCCCTGCGGTCGGTCCGCGCGATCGACCGGAGCGAGCGGGTCCGTGGCGTCCTGCGGCTCGGCTGGCCCGACCTCGTCGGAGGCGCCCTCGGGGACAGGCGTCGCCAGTGCGCTGTCGCGGCGGGTCCTCCAGAGGCTCGCGACCGTGACGACCACGAGCGTCCCGAGGATGACCAGGAGCGAGACGGAGATCGGGATCTCGGGAGCCCAGTCGATGTGCTCGCCGCCGTTGATGAAGCTGAGCTCGTTGACATGCATGGCGTGCAGGACGAGCTTCACGCCGATGAACGCGAGGATCACGGCCAGGCCGATGTGCAGGTAGATGAGTCGCTCGAGCAGGCCACCAATGAGGAAGTAGAGCTGGCGCAGGCCGAGCAGCGCGAACGCGTTCGCCGTGAAGACGATGTAAGGCTCCTGCGTGAGCCCGTAGATCGCGGGGATCGAGTCGAACGCGAACACGACGTCGGTCATGCCGATCGCAAACATGACGATGAGCATCGGCGTCATGAAGCGCTTGCCGTCGATCTTCACCGTGAGGCGGTCGCCGTGGTACTCGTCGACCGTCGGGATCACCCGCTTGATCCGCTCCAGGAACTTGCCCCCGGGGACGGTGTCGTCGGAGTGGTCCTGCGGCTGGGCCTGCTTCCAGGCGGTCCACAGCAGGAAGGCACCGAAGATGTAGAAGATCCACGACCACTGCTCGAGCGCCGCAGCGCCCAGCAGGATGAAGACCGTCCGCAGCACGATGGCGATCGCGACGCCCCACAGCAGCACCTTCTGCTGGTCCTCGCGCGGGACCTTGAAGGACGTCATGATCAGGAGGAAGACGAAGAGGTTGTCGACCGAGAGGCTCTTCTCCGTCAGGTAGCCCGCGAAGTACTCCCCTCCGTGCTCAGGTCCGACGACGAGCAGAAAGCCGACGCCGAAGAGGACGGCGATCGCGATGTAGACCGAGGACCAGATCGCAGACTCGCGGAACGTCGGGGCGTGCGGGGTCTTCACGTGGGCGAAGAAGTCGAACACGATCATGCCCACGATCCACGCAGACGTGGCGAGCCAGACCCATAGGGGGATGTCGAGCAAGGCATACCTCCGGTACGCGTCGAGTAGGTACCGGAGGTCTCTCCCGCCCGCGTGGTCCTCGCCGCCGACGGCGGCTCGCACGCGGACCGGTGGCACCGGGCCGGACACGAGTCCGACCGTGATGACGACACCACCGAGGCAGGGATACTCCCCTCCAACAAGCGACCATCCTAGGTCACGCTCCCCCAGGCGTCGCGCTGCGTCCGCGTGACGTGCCGCAGGGGCCGGTCGAGGGGAAGGCGGCCGCCGCCGCCGGGCGCAGACGCTAGGCGGTGGCCGCCTGCATCTGCCGCAGCTCCTTCTTGAGGCCCGAGATCTCGTCGCGCAGCCGCCCGGCGAGCTCGAACTGCAGCTCGGCTGCCGCGCCGTGCATCTGGTCGGTGAGCTCCTGGATGAGCCCGGCGAGGTCGCTCGCAGCGGCGGTCGCGAGCCGCGGCGCCGGGGTCTCCCCCGCCTTCGACCGGCCCTGCGGCGACTTGCGGTAGCCCCCGGCGAGCAGCTCCTGGGTGTCGACGTCCTCGCGCGCGAGCATGTCCGTGACGTCGGCGATCTTCTTGCGCAGCGGCTGCGGGTCCACGCCGTTCGCGGTGTTGTAGGCGATCTGCTTCTCGCGGCGCCGGTTGGTCTCCTCGATCGCGGTCGCCATCGCGGCCGTGATCTTGTCCGCGTACATGTGCACCTGCCCGGAGACGTTACGCGCGGCTCGACCGATCGTCTGGATCAGGGACGTGCCCGAGCGCAGGAAGCCCTCCTTGTCCGCGTCGAGGATCGCGACGAGAGAAACCTCCGGCAGGTCGAGCCCCTCGCGCAGCAGGTTGATCCCGACGAGGACGTCGAACACGCCCATGCGCAGCTCCCGGAGCAGCTCCACCCGGCGCAGCGTGTCGACCTCCGAGTGCAGGTACCGCACCCGCACGCCCTTGCCCAGCAGGTAGTCCGTCAGGTCCTCCGACATCTTCTTGGTCAGGGTCGTCACCAGCACCCGCTCCTCGCGCTCCACGCGCAGGGTGATCTCCTCGAGCAGGTCGTCGATCTGGCCCTTGGTGGGCTTGACGATGACCTCGGGGTCGATCAGACCGGTAGGACGGATGATCTGCTCGACGACGCCGTCGGACAGCCCGAGCTCGTAGTTGCCCGGGGTGGCCGACAGGTAGACGGTCTGCCCGATGCGCTCGACGAACTCCTCCCACCGCAGCGGCCTGTTGTCCATCGCGCTCGGCAGGCGGAACCCGAAGTCGACGAGGTTCCGCTTGCGCGACATGTCGCCCTCGTACATCGCGCCGATCTGCGGCACGGTCACGTGCGACTCGTCGATCACCAGGAGGAAGTCGTCCGGGAAGTAGTCGAGCAGGGTGTGGGGCGCGGTCCCGGGCGCGCGCCCGTCGATGTGCCGGGAGTAGTTCTCGATCCCGGAGCAGCTGCCGATCTGGCGCATCATCTCGATGTCGTACGTGGTGCGCATGCGCAGCCGCTGGGCCTCGAGCAGCTTGTTCTGCGACTCGAGCTCCTCGAGCCGCGCCGCGAGCTCGGCCTCGATCGAGCCGATCGCGCGCTCCATGCGCTCGGGCCCGGCCACGTAGTGCGTCGCGGGGAAGATGAACGTGCTGTCCTCGGCGCGCACCACGTCTCCCGTCACGGGGTGCAGGAGCGCGATGGCCTCGATCTCGTCACCGAAGAACTCGATGCGGATCGCCAGCTCCTCGTACACCGGGATGATCTCGACCGTGTCGCCGCGCACCCGGAAGGTGCCGCGGGTGAACGCCATGTCGTTGCGCGCGTACTGCATGCCGACGAACTGGCGGAGCAGGTCGTCGCGGTTGATCTGCTGGCCGACGTCGAGGCGCACCATCCGGTCGACGTACTCCTGCGGCGTTCCCAGGCCGTAGATGCAGGACACGGACGCGACCACGACGACGTCCCGGCGCGTGAGCAGACTGCTCGTGGCCGAGTGCCGGAGCCGTTCGACCTCGTCGTTGATCGAGGAGTCCTTCTCGATGTAGGTGTCCGTCTGCGCGATGTACGCCTCGGGCTGGTAGTAGTCGTAGTACGAGACGAAGTACTCGACGGCGTTGTTCGGCAGCAGCTCGCGGAACTCCGTGGCGAGCTGGGCGGCGAGCGTCTTGTTGGGCGCCATGACCAGCGTGGGGCGCTGCACCTGCTCGATCAGCCAGGCGGTGGTCGCGGACTTTCCCGTGCCGGTCGCGCCGAGCAGCACGATGTCCTTCTCGCCCGCGTTGAGACGGGCGGTGAGGTCGGCGATCGCCGTCGGCTGGTCGCCGGCCGGGGTGTAGTCCGAGATGACCTCGAACGGGGCCACGGTGCGTTGCAGATCGGTCACGGGGCGCATAGCCCCACCGTACGTCGGCCCTCTGACACGGCGCACCGCGGACGGCTCAGGAGACCTCGCCCCCGACGACGGCGAGGTCGGTCGCGTGGTCGAGGCACGCGCGGACGACGGCGGTCACCGCGCGCTCGAGGTCACGCGCGCTCATCTGCCCGGGCCCGTCGCCCACGTCCGGCACGTGCACGAACCCGGACCGTGTTCCGGTCCCCGCGGTCGCGTGCTGGAGCGCATAGAACGTCGCGTTGCACACGTAGCTGCCGGCCGTCAGCGACACCGATGCCGCCAGCCCGGCCTCGTGCACCGCCGCGACGGCCGCCTTCACCGGGAGCGTGGTGAAGTAGGCGGCCGGGCCGCCAGGCACGACCTCGGCGTCGCGCGGCTGGGCTCCGGCGTTGTCGGCGATGCGCGCGTCCGCGAGGTTCACGGCAACGCGCTCGGGGGTCACGCCCACGCGCCCGGGCGCCAGTCCGAGAGCCACCACCACGTCCGGGTCGTGCGTCGCGAGCGCGTCGGCGAGCGCCTCGGGGGCGGAGGCAAACACGCACGGCAGCTGCACCGCGTGCACCTCCTCGGGCCTCGACCACGCGGCCGCCACCGCGCGCGCCACGTCCCACGACGGGTTGGTCGCTGCGCCCGCGAAGGGCTCGAACCCCGTCAGGAGGACCCTCACTCGTGCTCCTCCTCGACCTCGGTCTGCAGGCGGCGCCAGAGGGCTCGGACCGCCGCGCGCAGCTCGTCCTCCGTCCCTGTACCGGGCAGCACCACGTCGGCGGCGGCGAGCCGGACGGCGTCGTCGGCCTGGGCTGCCACGCGACGGCGGGCGTCGGGGAGGCCGAGCCCGCGCTGCTCGACCAGCCGCCGGATCCGCAGGTCGGCTGGCGCGTCGACGACCGCCACCAGGTGGAAGGTCTCCTCCTGGCCCGTCTCGACCAGGAGCGGGATGTCGTGCACGACGATCGCGTCAGCGTCGGCCGCCACCGCGCCCGCCTCCTCCTGCGCGGCGAGGCGATGGATGTCGGGATGCACGATCGCGTCGAGGTCCGCCCGCGCGGCGGGGTCGTTGAACACCAGGTGGCCCAGCGCTGCTCGGTCCAGCGCGCCGTCGGCGTCGAGGACCTCCTCGCCGAACCGCTCGACCAGCCGGTCGAGGACCACCGTGCCGGGCGCGACCACGCGCCGGGCGAGCACGTCGTGGTCGATCAGGACCGCGCCGAGCTCCGCGAACGTGTGCGCCGCGACCGACTTCCCCGCGGCGATGCCTCCTGTCAGCCCGATGCGCATCATGTGCGCCATCCTGCCGCGCCCGGGCATCGTCGGCCACCTCGGAGCGCGGGCCCGGCCCTGCCGTGCGGCGTAGGGTCGGGTGCGGAGCAGCGAACAAGGAGCAGCACATGGCGATGGGTCACAGCGGGTTCGGCGGGCCGGGCGGGATGCGGACATTCCGCCAGGACAAGTCGGTGGCCGACCATCACCTCGCCGAGGGCACGCTGCGACGCGTGCTCGGGTTCGCCCGGCCGTACCGCCGGCAGCTCGCGCTGTTCCTGGTGCTGATCTGCATCGATGCCGCGCTCGGAGCCCTCACTCCCCTGCTCTTCAAGGCGATCATCGACGACGGGATCACCCCCGGACGCCGGGACGTGGTGATCGGGCTCTCGGCCGGCGTCGCGGCCATCGCTCTCGTGTCCGGCGCGCTCGGCCTGTGGCAGCGCTGGATCTCCGCGCGCATCGGTGAGGGGCTCATCTTCGACCTGCGGACCGCCGTGTTCGACCACGTGCAGCGGATGCCGCTCGCATTCTTCGCGCGGACGAAGACCGGCGCGCTCGTGCAGCGGCTCAACGGCGACGTCCTCGGAGCCCAGCAGGCCTTCACGTCGACCCTGTCCAACGTGTTCAGCAACGTCTTGACCGTCGTGTTCGTGCTGGCCGCGATGCTCACCATGTCCTGGCAGCTCACGCTCCTGTCCCTGGTGCTGGTCCCGGCGTTCGTCTTCCCGGCGCAGTGGATCGGCCCTCGGCTCGCCACGATCACGCGGGAGAGCTACGCGATCAACGCGGAGACGGCGCAGATCATGAACGAGCGCTTCAACGTCGCGGGCGCCCAGCTGGCCAAGACGTACGGGCGCCCTGCGGACGAGGCCGAGGGTTACGCGTCCGCCGCGCGACGGGTGCGCGACATCGGGGTGAAGCAGGCGATGTACGGCACGATCTTCCGCATCGCCCTGACGACCGTCGCTGCCGTCGCGGTCGCGGTGGTCTACGGCTTCGGCGGGGTCATGGCGATCACGGGGTCCGTGACGGTCGGCGTCGTCATCGCGCTCACGGCCTATCTCGGCCGGCTGTATGGGCCGCTGACCGCCCTGTCGAACGTCCAGGTGGACGTCATGACAGCGCTGGTGAGCTTCGAGCGGGTCTTCGAGGTGCTCGACCTGAAGCCGAGCGTGACCGACGCCCCCGATGCTCAGGATCTGCGCGGCGCCGTGGCCGAGGCGGGTGCGACCGTCGAGCTGCGGCACGTGGGCTTCACGTACCCCAGCGCTCAGGACGTCTCGCTGGCCTCGTTGGAGTCGGTGGCACAGCTGTCGAGCGACCCGGTCGCCCCGACCCTGCACGACGTGTCCTTCCGCGTCGCACCGGGCGAGATGGTCGCGCTCGTCGGGCCTTCGGGAGCCGGCAAGACCACGCTCAGCCACCTCGTGACGCGCATGTACGACCCCACGGCCGGCGCGATCACGATCGCGGGGCTCGACCTGCGCCAGGTCACAGGAGAGTCGCTGCGTGCCGTCGTCGGCACCGTGCCGCAGGACTCGCACATGTTCCACGACACGATCGCGAACAACCTTCGCTACGCCCGACCCGGCGCCTCGGACGCGGAGATCTGGGACGCGCTGCGTGCCGCACACATCGACACGCTCGTGCACACCCTGCCGGCGGGCATCGACACCGTCGTGGGCGATCGCGGCTACCGCCTGTCCGGGGGCGAGCGCCAGCGACTCGCGATCGCCCGGCTGCTGCTCAAGGCGCCCGACGTCGTCGTGCTCGACGAGGCGACCGCGCACCTGGACTCGGAGTCCGAGGCGGCCGTGCAGAAGGCGCTGGCTGCCGCTCTGGCCGGGCGCACGTCGATCGTGATCGCGCACCGCCTCTCGACCATCCGGGACGCCGCACGGATCGTCGTGCTCGAGGACGGGCACGTGGTCGCGACCGGGACGCACACCGAGCTCCTCGCCACGGGCGGGCTCTACGCGGACCTGTACCGCCAGCAGTTCGCGACCACGGAAGCCTGACCCGGGCGGCCGGCACTCGCGGTGAGCACAGCCGCCGAGCTCGTGACTTTGCCCGCGAGATCGCTACTTCAAGCTGACGAAGTCGCGCACAAGCTCGCGAAGTCGCGCAGGTGGGCAGCAGACACTGCGCAGCGGAGGGCCGGGCCGCGGACGGAGGGCCGGGCCGCGGGCGAAGCGCGGCCGCACGGGTTGCGAGCGGCCGCTGGGCCGGCGGCTGCGTCCTCCGGGCAGCACGAAGGCCGGCCCCCTGGCAGGGACCGGCCTTCGCGTCAGATCACCGGCACTGAGTGCCGGGGGCGATCACGCGCCCGTGAGCTTCTCGCGCAGAGCGGCGAGCGCCTCGTCGGAGGCGAGGGTCCCACCGGTCTCCTCCTGGGCCGGAGCCGAGGAGTAGGTCGAGGGAGCCGCGGAGCTGCTGCTCGAGCTGGAGCTGCTGTTCGCCTCGGGCGCGGAAGCGGCGTCGGCGTCGGCCTTGATGGCCTCGGCAACCTGCTTGCGGTGCGCCTCCCAGCGGGAGTGAGCCTTGGCGTACTGCGCCTCCCAGGCCTCGCGCTGGGTCTCGTAGCCCTCGAGCCACTCGTTGGTCTCCGGGTCGAAGCCCTCCGGGTACTTGTAGTTCCCGGCCTCGTCGTACTCGGCGGCCATGCCGTACAGCGCGGGGTCGAAGTCCTCGGACTCGGGGTCGACGCCCTCGTTCGCCTGCTTCAGCGACAGCGAGATGCGGCGACGCTCGAGGTCGATGTCGATGACCTTGACGAACGCGTCGTCGCCCACCGTGACGACCTGCTCGGGCAGGTCGACGTGGCGGACCGCGAGCTCGGAGATGTGCACGAGGCCCTCGATGCCGTCCTCGACGCGCACGAACGCGCCGAACGGAACCAGCTTGGTGACCTTACCCGGCACGACCTGACCGATGGCGTGCGTACGGGCGAAGGCCTGCCACGGGTCCTCCTGCGTCGCCTTGAGCGACAGGGAGACACGCTCGCGGTCGAAGTCGACGTCGAGCACCTCGACGGTGACCTCCTGGCCGACCTCGACGACCTCGCCCGGGTGGTCGATGTGCTTCCAGGACAGCTCGGAGACGTGCACGAGACCGTCGACGCCGCCGAGGTCCACGAACGCACCGAAGTTGACGATCGACGAGACGACACCGGGGCGGACCTGGCCCTTCTGCAGCGTCTGCAGGAAGGTGGAACGGACCTCGGACTGCGTCTGCTCGAGCCACGCACGACGCGAGAGCACGACGTTGTTGCGGTTCTTGTCGAGCTCGATGATCTTCGCCTCGATCTCCTTGCCGACGTACGGCTGGAGGTCGCGGACGCGACGCATCTCGACGAGCGACGCGGGCAGGAAGCCGCGCAGGCCGATGTCGAGGATGAGGCCACCCTTGACGACCTCGATGACGGTGCCAGTGACGACGCCGTCCTCCTCCTTGACCTTCTCGATCGTGCCCCAGGCGCGCTCGTACTGTGCGCGCTTCTTGGAGAGGATCAGACGGCCTTCCTTGTCCTCCTTCTGGAGCACCAGGGCCTCGACCGCGTCGCCGACCTTGACGACCTCACCGGGGTCGACGTCGTGCTTGATGGAGAGCTCGCGGGAGGGGATGACGCCTTCGGTCTTGTAACCGATGTCGAGGAGGACCTCGTCACGGTCAACCTTGACGATGGTGCCCTCGACGATGTCACCGTCATTGAAGTACTTGATGGTGGCGTCGATGGCGGCGAGGAAGTCCTCAGCAGAGCCGATGTCGTTGACAGCGACCTGCGGCGTGGACTTCGAAGGAGTAGGGGTGGTCATTGAGTCTGATGCTCCGATGCGGACAGGTGTAGTGCGGACAGGGTGCGGGCCTCGGAGCACTGGGGCTCGTGCGACGCGCGACAGGCACAGAGAAGACACTCCACGCCGCCGACCACCCTACCCGTCCCGGGGCCCCGGCCGCAAAGCGCTGCTCAGGAAAGCGCGTGCGCCACGTTGAGCAGCTCGCGGGGCACGTGCTTGACCTTCCCGGCGACCTCGGAGAGCGGGACCAGCACGACGCTGTCGTCCCGGAGCGCGGTCATGACGTTCGTCTCGCCCCGCGTGATCGCGTCGACGGCAGCCACCCCGAACCGAGAGCCGAGGATGCGGTCGGTCGGCGTGGGGATGCCGCCGCGCTGGGTGTGCCCCAGGACCGTCAGGCGGGTGTCGAAGCCTGTGCGCGCAGCGATCTCCGCGGCCACGCGCTCGCCGATCGCGCCGGCCACGATCTCGCCGTACTTGCCCAGCTGGACCTCGTACTCCATGGAGCTGCCCGGGATCGCGTGCGCGCCCTCGGCGACGACGACGATCGAGAAGTTCGCGTGCGCACGGTGACGGTGCTTGAGGAACTTGGTGATCTTGTCCATGTCGAACGGCTCCTCGGGAGCAAGCACGATCTCGGCACCACCGGCGATCCCGGCGTTGACGGCGATCCAGCCAGCGTGCCGCCCCATGACCTCGACGACCATGACGCGGTTGTGGCTCTCCGCCGTGGTGTGGATGCGGTCGATCGCCTCGGTGGCGATGTTGACGGCCGTGTGGAAGCCGATCGAGAGGTCTGTGCCGAACACGTCATTGTCGATCGTCTTGGGGATCGCCACGATCTTCACGCCGGACTCCGCGACCTTGCTAGCCGCGTGCAGCGTCCCGTCACCACCGATGCAGATCAGCGCCTCGATGCGCTCCGCCTCCAGCGTCGCGAGGACGGCGTCCATCGATCCGTCGTTCGCGTTCGGGTGGAAGCGAGCCGTACCGAGCAGCGTGCCGCCGACGGGGAGCACGTTGCGGATGTGCTGACGCTCGAGCGGCATGACGTCGCCGTCGACCACGCCCTTCCAGCCGTTGCGGAAACCGATGATCGAGTGGCCGTACTCCCCCAGGCCCTGCTTCACGACCGCGCGGATCGCGGCGTTCAGGCCCGGGCAGTCTCCGCCGCCGGTCAGCAGTCCGATGCGCATGCTGTGATCTCCCTCGGCGCCCGACGGCGCGTGTGCATTCACGCCCGGAGGCGTCGTCCTCGGCCAGACTACCGACACCACTGTGACCCAGGTCAGCCCAAGGTCCCGCGTGGACACCCCTCGCCCCGGCGATCTACGGCGACACCCGCTGCGAGGATGGGACCATGACGACGCGAGCCGGCTACCAGGACGTTCCCGACGACGCCGCAGGACCGGCGAGCCGGTCGTGGTGGGACACCAACGCGAGCGAGTACCTCGCCGAGCACGGCGACTTCCTGGGCGAGGCGGACTTCTGCTGGTGCCCCGAGGGCCTGCGCGAGGGTGACGCGAGGATCCTCGGTGACGTGCGCGGCAGGCAGGTGCTCGAGATCGGCGCGGGCGCGGCCCAGTGCTCGGCCTGGCTGGCAGCGCGCGGGGCGCAGGCTGTGGCGACCGACCTCTCCGGCGGCATGCTGCGCGCGGCGGCCAGCACCGGCACCAGGCCCACGCTCGTGCAGGCGGACGCGCGGCAGCTCCCGTTCGCGGACGCCTCCTTCGACGTGGTGTTCACCTCGTACGGGGCCCTGCCCTTCGTGCCCGACGCCGCCGCCGTGCACGAGGAGGTCGCGCGCGTCCTGCGCCCCGGGGGGCGATGGGTGTTCTCAGTCACGCACCCGGTGCGCTGGGCCTTCCCCGACGACCCCGGGGCGGGCGGCCTGACGGTCAGCCGGTCGTACTTCGACCGAACTCCGTACGCCGAGCGCTCCGAGGACGGCCAGGTCAGCTACGTCGAGTACCACCGGACGCTCGGCGACCACGTGCGCGAGCTGCGCTCCGCCGGCCTCGTCCTCGAGGACCTCGTCGAGCCGGAGTGGCCGGCGGGGCACGACCGCACGTGGGGCGGCTGGTCCGCGCTGCGCGGCGCCCGGATCCCCGGGACGGCGATCTTCGTCGCCAGCCGCCCCGTCTGAGCCGTCCTGATCAGTGCCCGGCCTCGTGCCAGGTCGTGCCGACCCCGACCGAGACGTCGAGCGGCACCGACAGCGCGGCTGCCGCGCCCATCTGCGTGCGGACGAGCGCCTCGACGGCGTCCCGCTCCCCCGGCGCGACCTCGAGCACGAGCTCGTCATGGACCTGCAGCAGCAACCGTGACGCGAGCCCCTGGTCCCGCAGCTCCCGGTCGACCCCGAGCATCGCGACCTTGATGAGGTCGGCGGCCGAGCCCTGGATGGGCGCGTTGAGGGCCATCCGCTCGGCCATCTCGCGACGCTGCCGGTTGTCGCTCGTGAGGTCCGGCAGGTAGCGGCGTCGGCCCAGGATGGTCGCCGTGTAGCCGGTCGCCCGCGCCTCCTCCACCACGCCGGTGAGGTAGTCGCGCACCCCGCCGAAGCGGCGGAAGTAGTCCTCCATGAGCCCGGAGGCCTCGCCGACCTCGATGTTCAGCTGCTTCGACAGTCCGAAGGCCGACAGCCCGTAGGCCAGGCCGTAGCTCATCGCCTTGATCTTGGACCGCATCGCCGCGGTGACCTCGGTCGTGGGCACGCCGAACACCCGGGACCCGACGTAGCGGTGCAGGTCCTCGCCCGACCGGAAGGCCTCGATCAGCCCGGCGTCGCCGGACAGGTGCGCCATGATGCGCATCTCGATCTGGCTGTAGTCCGCGGTCAGGAGCGTCTCGTAGCCGTCTCCGACCGTGAACACCCGGCGGATCTGGCGCCCGGCCTCGGTGCGGATGGGGATGTTCTGGAGGTTCGGGTCCGCTGAGCTCAGCCGGCCGGTCGCCGCGATGGTCTGCTGGAACGTGGTCCGGATCCGTCCGTCGGCCCCGACCGCCTTGAGCAGCCCCTCGACCGTCTGCCGCAGCCGGGTCGCGTCACGGTGCGCGAGGAGGTGAGCGAGGAACGGGTGTTCCGTGCGCGTGAAGAGGTCTGACAGAGACGCCGCGTCGGTGGTGTAGCCCGTCTTGATCTTCTTCGTCTTGGGCATCTCCAGCTGGTCGAAGAGGACCTCCTGCAGCTGCTTGGGAGAGCCCAGGTTCACCTCGCGGCCGATCACCTCGTACGCCGCTGCCGCCGCCTGGGCGACGAGGTCGGCGAAGTGACGCTCCAGCTCGCGCAGCGAGTCCACGTCGATCGCGATGCCGCGGTGCTCCATCTCGGCCAGCACCCGGGTGAGGGGCAGCTCGAGGTCGCTCAGCAGACGGTCGGCGCCCCGGTCGGTGAGGTCCGCTCCGAGCGCCTCGGCCAGGTCGACCAGGACCGTGGCGTGCACGGCGAGCCGGCGGGCGGCGGAGTCGCCGCCGAGCTCCAGGTCGAGCGCGCCCTGGCCCGCGGCGTCGTCGGCCTCGAGGCGCAGCTCGCGGTGGAGGTGCCGGATGCTGAGGTCGGCCAGGTCGTAGCTGCGCTGGTCCGGGTGGCACAGGTAGGCGGCGAGCTCGGTGTCGAAGGTCACGCCGCTCAGGTCGAGCCCGCGCGAGCGCAGCGCGTGCCACGCACCCTTGGACCCGTGCACCACCTTCGGGGCGGTCGCGTCGGTGAGCCACGCAGCGAGGGCGCGCTCGTCCACGTCAGCCACGTCCGCGAGATCGACCACGACCGCTGCGCCGTCTGCGGCGAGGGCGACCTGCCAGGCGTCGGCACCCGCGGGCGTCGTGACTCCTGCGACCTGCAGCCCGACCGCCTGACCTCCGCGTGCCTCCAACCACGCTCCGAGCGCACCCTCCTCGAGGTCCACGAGCGTGACCTCGGCGGCGTCGGCGTCGACCGCCCCCGCCTCGTCCTCGCTTGGCACCATGGCGAACAGCCGCTCGCGCAGCGTGCGGAACTGCAGGGCGTCGAAGACCCGGTGCATCGCCTCCCGGTCCCACGGCTGCGCCGCGAGGTCCCCCGGCGCGATGGGCAGCTCCACGTCGGTGAGCAGGTGGTTGAGCTCCCGGTTGAGCCGGACCTGCTCGAGGTGCGCCCGCAGCGACTCCCCGGCCTTGCCCTTGATCTCCTCCGCGTGTTCGAGCACACCCGACAACGACCCGTACTGGTTGATCCACTTGGCGGCCGTCTTGGGACCGACCCCGGGGACACCCGGGATGTTGTCACTCGTCTCTCCCACCAGGGCGGCGAGGTCCGGGTACTGGTGCGGCGCTACCCCGTACTTGGTCTGGACGGCCTCGGGTGTCATGCGCGCGAGCTCGGACACGCCCTTGACCGGGTACAGCACGGTGACGTTCTCGTTGACGAACTGCAGGGAGTCACGGTCCCCCGAGCAGACGAGCACCTGCATGCCCGCCGCGTCGGCCTGGGACGAGAGCGTCGCGAGGATGTCGTCCGCCTCGAAGTTGTCCTTCTCCAGGAAGGGCACGTTCATCGCCTCGAGCACCTCCATGATCAGAGGCACCTGACCCTTGAAGGGCTCCGGCGTGGCGTCGCGGGTGCCCTTGTAGCTGGGGAAGCGTTCGGTGCGGAACGTGGTGCTGCCGGCGTCGAACGCGACCGCCAGGTGCGTCGGTTGCTCGGTCTTGATGAGGTTCGCGAGCATCGAGACGAAGCCGTGCACCGCGTTGGTGCTCTGGCCGCTCGAGGTCGTGAACTTGTCGACAGGCAGGGCGAAGTACGCCCGGAACGCCATCGAGTGGCCGTCGATCAGAAGGAGCCGAGGTCGCGCGTTGTCACTCACACCTGACAACCTAGCGCCCATGACCGACACGCACTCTCCGTCGCCCGCGGGCACGCCGACCGCCGACCTGTCCGCTCTCGCCGCGATCGCTCGCGGCACGCTCGTCGAGCGGCTCGGCATCGAGATCACGCACTGGTCCGCGGAGCGCACCGTCGCGACGATGCCGGTGCTGGGCAACACGCAACCCGCCGGACTGCTGCACGGGGGGGCCTCCGCGGCGCTCGCCGAGACCGCCGCCTCCTACGCAGCGATCGCGCACGCGGGGACGGACCGCGGCGTCGTCGGGCTCGACCTGAACGCCACGCACCACCGTGCCGTCCGCGAGGGCGTGGTCACCGCAGAGGCGCGCGCAATCCACCTCGGCCGCACGTTGGCGTCCTACGACATCGAGATCACGGACGAGGCCGGCCGGCGCGTGTGCACGGCCCGGCTGACGTGCATGATCCTCGACGACAAGCGCGCCTGACGCCAGGGACCGCTCAGACCAGGCGCTTGAGCGGGGCGGCGTCGGACGGCGCCTCTTCCAGCGACGCGACGCCGCGCGCGGCGAGCCGTCCCCGCAGCTCCCGGAGATCCACCGGGCCGGACTGCGTCTCGATGCGCGCCTTGCGGCGTCGCGCGATCAGGTCCTCCAGGCCGCGGGGGCCGCGCCGACCGACGGTCGACTCGGCGCCGAGCTTGCGCAGGAGCTGCGTCGTGGACACCACCCGGTGGGCCGCGGCGGGCGCGAAGCCCATCCGCGCGAGGAAGCGCTGGACGGCACGCGAGCCCGGGATGGGCACGGAGTAGACCTCGTCGGCGCCAGCCTCGACCGCCGTCTGCGCTGCCGCGGTGAGCAACGCGTGCCCGACGCCGCGGCGACGCGAGGTCTCGTCGACGTAGATGCCCTCGATGTACAGCACGGGCTCGTCGTTGTAGACGTTGGACTCGACGATCCGGGCGAGCATGAAGCCGACCACGGTCGAGTCGTCGGAAGCGACGTAGATGCGACCGCCCGGGACCGAGAGCAGCACGCCGAGCTGCCGCTGCAGCTTGCTCGTGTCCGACTGGCAGATCTGTGACGGCGTCGCGGTCTCGTCGCGGGCGACGAGACACAGCCGGGCGACCTCGGGGAGGTCGGCAGCCGACGCGTGGCGAACCTCAACTGACGCGCGCACTCAAGGACCTCCCACACTCGTCGTGCTCAGCGGTCGCCGCAGAACACCGCCCCCTGCGGATAAGAACACTGCCCGATACCACGTCATCGAGGTGCTGAACAGGCGCACTCAACATACCGATGCCGATCCGTGACCACAAGGTGCCACCACCCCTGGCCGAGAGATGACGTCAGCCCTTGCCGACCTGGTCGATGACGGCGTCCGCGACCTCGCGCATGGTGAGGCGGCGGTCCATCGACGTCTTCTGGATCCAGCGGAAGGACTCCGGCTCGCTCAGGCCCATCTTGGTCATGAGCAGGCCCTTCGCCCGGTCCACCCGCTTGCGGGTCTCGAAGCGCTCGGTGAGGTCAGCGACCTCCGCCGACAGCGCGGAGATCTCCGAGTACCGCGAGATGGCGATCTCGACGGCCGGCAGCAGGTCCGCTGGGCTGAACGGCTTGATGACGTAGGCCATCGCTCCCGCGTCGCGGGCGCGCTCGACCAGCTCGGTCTGGGAGAACGCCGTGAGCAGGACGACCGGCGCTGCGTGCGCCTTGGCGATCCGCTCGGCCGCCGAGATGCCGTCGAGCTCGGGCATCTTCACGTCCATAACGACGACGTCGGGTCGGTGCTCGAGCGCGAGCGCGACCGCGGTCTCCCCGTCGCCCGCCTCGCCGACGACGTCGAACCCGGCCTCGCGCAACGTCTCGACGACGTCCATGCGGATCAGCGCCTCGTCCTCGACGACGATCGCCGTCCGCTGGCGCGGTGCGGCGTTGTCGGTGGGAGTCGGCTCCTCCTCCGGCACCGTCATCGGCGGCAGGTCGAGCTCGATCTTGGCGCGGGCGTCCTCGGCATTCTCAGTCACACCATGCATCCTACTTCCCTGCGCACGCACGCAGGGAACCGTGCGCGTGCACGAGGTCCGCCACCCGGTCCGGCTGGAGCGTCGCACCGCGCCCGTGTGGTTCGATAGGACCTGCACAGGCCCCGGTAGCCCAACCGGCAGAGGCGTTCGGCTCAAACCCGATCCAGTGTGGGTTCGAATCCCACCCGGGGCACCGTGCGGCACGGACAGGAGACCCATCGTCCGGTGCCGTCCGCTCACCGCTTCGCCTCAGACGAACTTCCGCACCTCGAGCGCCAGCGCCAGCGTCAGCCGGGTGCGCGGCTCGCGGAGGTCTACCCCGAGCAGCTCGGACATCCGGGCCATCCGGTGCTTCATGGTGTTGTCGTGGATGTACAGGCGTCGCGCCGCCTCGGCGCCGTTGCCGAGGGCGAGGAACGCCTCGAGCGTCTCGCACATGTCACCGGCGTGGATCTCGTCGTGGGCCCGGAGCGCACCGATCGCCTCGTCCGCAAACGTGCGGAGGTCCGCCATCGGGACGGCAAGGAGCAGGCGTTCACCCGGAGATCACCGCGTTCGGCGGGTGGCGCGAGTACCGCGCCGCCGCGGGCGCGAACCCCGCGTTGCGGGCTCGTCACGACTGCCTCCCCGGGCTCGGTGTCCAGGGAGGCAGCCGTCCGTCACCTGGTCGTTCCGCGCCGTCCACCCCGCACGGGGTCGTAGGAGAACAGATCACCTGGTTCGCACTCCAGCTCGCGGCAGATCGCCGCGAGCGTAGAGAAGCGCACCGCCCGTGCGCGGTCGTTCTTCAAGATCGACAGGTTCGCGAGAGTCAGGTCGACGCGTCGCGCCAGCTCCGTGAGGGTCATTCCCCTCGCGTCGAGCAGCGCATCGAGATGGCACCTGATGCCCGCGCTGTCGTCGGCACTCACACCGTGCCGTCCAGGTCACGATTCATCTCGATCCCGGTCTGCCAGACCTCCGCAAGGATGGCGATCAGCACACCGGCGACGAGCGGGACCAACGAGACATAGCCCCGGAGGTGCACGATCTCGGCCGCGCCCGACGTCCCGAGGAGCCAGTTCGGCACCAACGCGCCCACGAGCGACACGAGACTCCCCCCGCCGCCGACGAGCAGCGCGAGAGCCCGCAGCCGCACGGCGTTGCTCGCGGTGAACGGGCTCCCGACGCGCACCGAGCGCACGAGCCTCAGGACCACGATCAAGGACACTGCTGTCAGGATCGGCAGGGCGGCCTGCCACGCGACCCATGCCCAGCGCTCGGGCAACGACGGGTTCATGTAGCTCACACGGCCGGTGAACGGGCCGAAGATCTCCAGTCCACCCCCGCCCGTCGCGGCATCGCGGGTCCCGTCGCTCGTGTTCACGGTGACAGGGGCGTGAGTGACATCCACTCCGGCGTCGTCGTCGAAGGTCGCCTCGACCGCCATCGGGTAGGCGCTCGAACCGACGAACGGCCAGCTCGGCTCGAACTGAGCTACCCCCAGACCGTTCGGTCCGACGACATGCGCGAGACCGGTCGCCGCACTCGCCACGATCCCGGCTCCGATGAGGACCTCCGCGCAACGCAGTGCGAATACCCGTCGTTGATTGCGGAGGCGGAGTCTCGTCATGATGCTCTCCTTATCGAAATACGATGTTATCGAAGAACAATAACCATGACAGCCTCCAGTTGCTAGATGCCCGCGGCACCAGTGCACTGAGGGGATGACTGTTCGTGATCGCGGTCGCCTCCGTCACCCCCTGACGGTGCTCGAACGCCCTCGCGTCGTGATGGCCCTCAAGGCGTCGGTCGCGGCGATGGCCGCCTGGCTGATCGCGCTCCGGCTACCCACCGCCACCGACCAGTACGCGTTCTACGCGCCGTTCGGCGCGATCGCGACGATGTACCCCGCGGTGGCACGCTCGGCGTCGCAGTCGGTGCGCGCCGTGGTCGCGATCAGTCTGGGTGCCGCGACCGGACTCGGCGTGGAGCTGCTGCTCGGCAACGGGGTGCTGGCACTCGGGCTCGTCGTCGGGGTGGGGATGCTCCTCGCCGGGCTGCCGTGGCTGGGCGAGAACCGCAGCTACGTGCCGATCGTCGCGCTCTTCGTCGTCCTGCTGGGCCAGGGGGACGAGGTCGGGTACGCGGGTGCCTACGCCGGCCTGTTCCTCCTCGGCGCCGTCGTCGGCGTCCTCGTCAACGCGGCCGTCCCCGCCTTTCCGGTGCAGCGGGCGGACCACGCCTTGGATCGCCTGCGTGAGGTCGTCGCCGATCATCTTGCGGACGCGGCGGAGCAGATCCGCGACGGGCGCGACCTCGACACCGCCGACGCTCACGCCCCGGGGGGCGAGACGCTCGCCCGCGCGACCGATCGCGCTCGGCGGGCGATCGACGACCTCACCGAGGCGGCTCAGGCGAATCCGCGGGCGCGCCTGCGGCCCGACGCCGCGCCCACGCGGCGAGCGACCTTTCGCGCGCTCGAGCGCACCGTGCTCCTGGTCGACGACCTCTACGCCCTCGCCGACGACCAGCCATGGGGCGCGCGTGCCGGCGCGGTCGCTCCACAGATGCGCGGGCCCCTCGCCGACGCGCTCGCGCAGCTCGGGCAGGCGGTGCTCGTCGTCGGGCCGCTCGACGACAAGCCCGGACCCAGGGCCGACGTCGAAGCCGCGATGCACGCGCTCGCCGCCGCGCTCGAGGAGCACGAGCAGGCCGCAGGACCCGATCCCGAGGGGCTCGTCGTCGCCACCGTCCTGACGACGTTGCGGCGCACCCTCGCCGCGCTCACGCCCACTGACCGCATCGCGCTCGCGCGCGACGTGGCCCCGGGGCCAGCCCGCACGGAGGAGCCATGACCCCATCGGATCCTGCCGCGGGCACGGTCCGCGGCAGGCACGAGACCAAGGACGAGCGCTCGGACCGCAACTGGGGTGAGCTGCTGCAAGAGCTGCGCGTGACCCAGACGGGCGCGCAGATCCTCACCGGCTTCCTGCTGACCGTGCCGTTCCAGTCGCGCTTCACCGAGCTCGACGACGTCCAGGTGACCGCGTACCTCGTGCTCGTCTGCCTGAGCGTCCTGGCCACCGGATTCCTGATCGCCCCGGTCAGCCTGCACCGCGCCGTGTTCGGGCGCCGCGTGAAGGCCGAGCTGGTGTCGCAGGCCGACCATCTCGCGCGGGCCGGGATCGCCACCCTGGGCCTCGCCCTCGTCGGGACGCTCTTCCTGCTCTTCGACGTCGTCGGGACACGCTCGGCCGCGATCACCGCCGGCCTGGTGGGTGCCGGCGCGCTGGTCGTCCTCTGGCTCGTCGTGCCGCTCGCGCTGCGTCGGCGGGCCGGCGAGCCTCACCCGTCGAGCTCGGGGGCCCAGGCTCAGGGGCCAGAACGGCGCTGAGGGCGCCACCGACGTGTGGTCGGTGGCGCCCTCAGGGGGACGGTACGAGATCAGGCGATGCGGCCGCCGGCCTCGTCACCGATCTTGTGCACGGTGATCGAGTTCGTCGAGCCGACGACGCCGACCGGGGCGCCGGCGACGACGACGACGTAGTCGCCGTTCTCCCCCAGGCCCTTCTCGCGCAGCGTCTTGTCCACGAGGTGCACCATGGCGTCCGTGTCCTTCACCGGGGCCACGAGCTCGGCCTGGACGCCCCAGCTCAGCGCGAGCACGTTGCGGACCGACTCGTCCGGCGTGAAGGCGATGAGCGGGATGCCCGAGCGAAGACGCGACATGCGCCGCGCGGAGTCGCCCGACTGCGTGAAGGTCGCGAGGTACTTGACCCCGAGCGTCTCGCCGATCTCCGCAGCGGCGCGCGTGATGGCACCACCGCGGGTGTGCGGCGTGGAGCCGAGGGGCGCGATGCGCTCCCGACCGAGCTCCTCGGTGACCTCGATGATCCGCGCCATGGTCCGCACGGCCTCGATCGGATACTCGCCGACGCTGGTCTCGCCCGAGAGCATGACAGCGTCCGCACCGTCGAGGACGGCGTTGGCGCAGTCAGAGGCCTCAGCGCGCGTCGGACGCGGCGCGGAGATCATCGACTCGAGCACCTGCGTCGCCACGATGACGGGCTTGGCGGCGCGGCGAGCGAGCTCGACGGCGCGCTTCTGGACCAGCGGCACCTGCTCGAGCGGGAGCTCGACGCCGAGGTCGCCACGAGCGACCATGATGCCGTCGAACGCGTCGACGATCTCGACGAGGTTGTCGACCGCCTGCGGCTTCTCGACCTTGGCGATGACCGGAAGGATCCGGCCCTCCTCCTCCATGATGCGACGGACGTCGGCGTAGTCGGCCGCGCTCCGCACGAACGACAGGGCGATGATGTCCGCGCCCAGCTGGATCGCCCAGCGCAGGTCGGTCTCGTCCTTGTCGGACATCGCTGGCACGGAGACCGCGACGCCCGGGAGGTTGAGGCCCTTGTTGTTCGACACCGGACCGCCGACCTCGACACGGGTGACGACGCGGGGACCGTCGACGGCGGTGATGCGCACGAGGACGCGTCCGTCGTCGATGAGGATCGGGTCGCCGACGCGCGCGTCGTTGGGGAGGCCCTTGTGGGTGGTGGAGCACAGCTCCTTGGTGCCCACGACGTCCTCGGTGGTGATCGTGAAGACGTCACCCTCGTTCAGCCAGTACTTCTCGTCCCGCTCGAACCGCCCGAGGCGGATCTTGGGGCCCTGCAGGTCCACCAGCACGGCGACCGGACGGCCGGCGGCCTTCGCGGCGGCGCGGACGTTGTGGTAAACCGCCTCGTGCTCGTCGGGAGCTCCGTGGCTCCGGTTGATACGAGCAACGTCCATCCCGGCGTCCACCAGGTTCTGAAGCTGCTCGGGCGACGCCGTCGCCGGTCCGATGGTGCATACGATCTTTGCTCTGCGCATATCTCCAGCCTAGTTCACGACGTGCAGTGGCTCATTAGGACGATGGTCGGAGTGGTCCGTCCCTCGCGACGGCTATGGCCGTCCGTGCTCGCGCGGGGCACGGCCGCGCCGTTCTCAGGGTCGCAGTGCGATGGTGCTCGCCGCGACGGCGACGGGCAGCTCGGAGGTGCCCTGCAGGTACGCGTCCACGGCGGCGGCCGCGGACCGACCCTCCGCGATGGCCCACACGATCAGCGACTGCCCCCGCCCAGCGTCACCGGCGACGAAGACCCCGTCGACCGAGCTCGCGAAGTCGTCGGCCCGCGCCACGAGCCCACGCCCGGTGACGTCCGCGCCCATCTGCCCGGACAGGTGCTCGACCTCCGCTCCGGTGAAGCCCATCGCGATCAGGACGAGGTCGGCCGGGATCTCCCGCTCGGTTCCGGGCGCCGGCACGCGGCGCCCGTCCGGCTGGTACTCGGTCGTCGCCACGACCAGGCTCCGGACGTTGCCGTCGGCGTCGGCCCGGAACTCGACCGTCGAGGCGAGGAACTCACGCTCACCGCCCTCGGCGTGCGAGGTCGAGACCTCGAACAGGTGCGGCTCGGTGGGCCACGGCGCGTTCTCCGGCCGCTCGAGGGGCGGCGTCAGGCCGATCGCCAGGGTCGTGACCGAGGCGGCACCCTGACGGAGCGCGGTGCCGAGGCAGTCCGAACCGGTGTCGCCGCCGCCGATGATCACGACGTGCTTGCCCGTGGCGGAGATCGGGTCCTCCACCGGCTTGCCGGCCACCGCACGGTTGCCCTGGTGCAGGTACTCCATCGCGTAGTGGATGCCGGTGAGGTCGCGCCCGGGGATCGGGAGATCGCGTGGCACCGTGGCGCCCGTCGCGATCACGACCGCGTCGTAGCGTGCCCGCAGGTCCGTCCACGTGAGGTCGGGCGCGCCGACCTCGACGCCGGTGCGGAAGCGGGTGCCCTCGGCACGCATCTGGTCCAGGCGCCGGTCGATGTGGTGCTTCTCCAGCTTGAAGTCCGGCACGCCGTACCGCAGCAGGCCGCCGGGCTCGTCGTCGCGCTCGAACACGACCACCGTGTGCCCGGCGCGCGTCAGCTGCTGGGCGGCGGCCAGGCCGGCAGGACCGGAGCCGACGACGGCGACCGTCTGCCCGGTGAGGCGCTGCGGCACGATCGGCGTGACCAGACCACGGTCGAACGCCTCGTCGATGATCGAGACCTCGACGCTCTTGATGGTCACCGCGGGCTGGTTGATGCCCAGGACGCACGACGACTCGCACGGCGCGGGGCAGATCCTGCCCGTGAACTCGGGGAAGTTGTTGGTCGCGTGCAGCCGCTCGATCGCCTCGGCGTACTGCCCCCGCCACACCAGGTCGTTCCACTCGGGGATCAGGTTCCCCAGCGGGCAGCCGTTGTGGCAGAACGGGATGCCGCAGTCCATGCAGCGTCCGGCCTGTCGGCGCAGCATCTGCTGGTCGTCCGGGTGCTGCGCGCGGTACTCGTGCACCTCGCGCCAGTCCATGAGCCGGATCGGCACCGGACGGTCGGTAGGGAGCTCGCGGTCACGAGCCTTCAGGAATCCGCGTGGGTCAGCCACGAGCCGCCTCCAAGATCTGGTCCCAGCCACCGGGTGCGCTGGCGTCGACGCCGTCCGCCTGCGCCTGTGCGAGCACGGCACGCATGCGTGAGTAGCCCGTGGGGACGATGCGGGACAGCCGGTCCCGAGCGCCTTCGAGGTCGCTCAGGAGCTCGGCTGCGAGTGCCGACTGGGTCTCGGCCACATGACGCTCGAGGAGCGTGCGCACGAGGGCGAGGTCCTCGTCGTCGACCGGTGCCACGTCAAGCTCTCCCGCCGCGATCGCGGCCGAGTTCAGGCGCGACCTGTCGAGGTCGAGGACGTACGCGCTGCCGCCGGACATCCCGGCGCCGAAGTTCCGGCCCGTGCGGCCGAGCACCAGCACCGTGCCGCCCGTCATGTACTCGCAGGCGTGGTCGCCCACACCCTCGACGACGAGCGTGGCACCCGAGTTGCGGACCGCGAAGCGCTCGCCCACAGCCCCGCGCAGGAACACCTCGCCCGAGGTCGCGCCGTAGCCGATGACGTTGCCCGCGATGACGTTCGCGGGTCCGGACAGGACCGAGGCGCGGTCGGGGCGCACGACGATCCGACCGCCCGACAGCCCCTTGCCGACGTAGTCGTTCGCGTCGCCGAACAAGCGGAGCGTCACGCCGCGCGGCAGGAATGCGCCGAGCGACTGTCCGGCCGACCCCGTCAGCGTCACGTCGATCGTGTCGTCCGGGAGGCCCGCGGCCGCGTACCGGCGCGTGACCTCGTGACCGAGCATCGTGCCGATAGTCCGGTTGACGTTCCGCACCGAGAACGACAGCTGCACGGGCTCCCCGCGCTCCAGCGCCGGCTCGGCCTGGGCGATGAGCTGGTTGTCCAGGGCCCGGTCGAGGCCGTGGTCCTGACGCTCGGTGCACCGCAGCGACGATCCGGGCAGCGGCTGCGGGCGGACGAGCACGGGGCGCAGGTCGAGCCCGGAGGCCTTCCAGTGGTCGACGGCACGGCGGGCATCGAGCGCCTGCACCTGGCCGATCGCCTCGTCGAGGGTGCGGAACCCGAGCGACGCCAGGTACTCACGCACCTCCTGGGCGATGAACTCGAAGAACGTGATCACGAACTCGGGCTTGCCGGAGAACCGCGCACGCAGCTCGGGGTTCTGGGTCGCGACGCCCACCGGGCACGTGTCGAGATGACAGACGCGCATCATGATGCAGCCGGAGACGACCATCGGAGCCGTGGCGAAGCCGAACTCCTCGGCCCCGAGCAGCGCCGCCACGACGACGTCGCGACCCGTCTTCAGCTGGCCGTCGACCTGCACGACGATCCGGTCGCGCAGGTTGTTCAGCACGAGGGTCTGCTGGGTCTCGGCCAGACCGAGCTCCCACGGCGTCCCGGCGTGCTTGAGCGACGTCAGCGGGCTCGCGCCCGTGCCGCCGTCGTGCCCCGAGATGAGGACGACGTCCGCGTGCGCCTTGGACACACCGGTCGCCACGGTGCCGACGCCGAACTCCGACACCAGCTTGACGTGCACCCGTGCCGACGGGTTCGCGTTCTTGCAGTCGTGGACGAGCTGCGCGAGGTCCTCGATCGAGTAGATGTCGTGGTGCGGCGGCGGGGAGATGAGCCCGACGCCGGGAGTGGAGTGCCGCGTCTTGGCGACCCACGGGTAGACCTTGGGTCCGGGCAGCTGACCGCCCTCGCCGGGCTTGGCGCCCTGGGCCAGCTTGATCTGGATGTCGTCCGCGAAGGTCAGGTACTCGGAGGTCACCCCGAACCGGCCGGAGGCGACCTGCTTGACCTTGGAGCGCCGCAGCGGGTCGTGCAGACGGTCCGAGTCCTCCCCGCCCTCGCCGGTGTTCGAACGCCCGCCCAGGGTGTTCATGGCGATCGCGAGCGTCTCGTGGGCCTCGGCCGAGATCGACCCGTACGACATGGCTCCGGTGTTGAACCGCTTGACGATGTCAGCGACGGACTCGACCTCGTCGAGCGGCACGGGCTCCCGGTCGGGGGCGAAGGTCAGCAGCCCGCGGAGCGTCATGAGGCGCTCGGACTGGTCGTCCACGCGTCGCGTGTACTGCCGGAAGATGTCCAGCTGCCGCGTGCGCGTCGAGTGCTGGAGACGGAACACCGTCTCGGGGTCGAACAGGTGCTCCTCGCCCATACGCCGCCACTGGTACTCGCCGCCCACGGCGAGACCCTCGTGAGGCAGCTTGTTGCCGGAGGCCGGGTAGGCCTCGGCGTGGCGGGCAGCGACCTCGGCCGCGATGACGTCGATGCCGACGCCCCCGAGCCGGGTCGTGGTCCCCGAGAAGTACTTCTCGACCACCTGGTGCGAGAGCCCGAGGGCCTCGAACGTCTGTGCGCCGCGGTACGACGCGATCGTCGAGATGCCCATCTTGCTCATCACCTTGAGCACGCCCTTGCCGAGCGCCTTGATGACGTTGGCGACGGCGGCCTCGGGTGCGGCCTCGATGAAGCCCTGGTGGGCGAGCTGCTCGACCGTCTCCATGGCGAGGTACGGGTTCACGGCTGCGGCGCCGTAGCCGATCAGCAGCGCGACGTGGTGGACCTCGCGCACGTCCCCCGCCTCGACGACGAGCGAGACCTGGGTCCGGGTGCGCCGGCGCAGCAGGTGATGGTGCACGGCGCTCGACAGCAGCAGCGACGGGATCGCCGCCATGTGGGCGTTCGCGTCACGGTCCGACAGCACGATGAAGTTCGCGCCGCTCGCGATCGCGTCGTCCACCTGGTCGAAGATCTCCTCGAGGCGCGCCTCGAGCGCGGCTCCCCCGCCCTCGACGCGGTAGAGACCGCGCACGCGCTCGGCGCGGAAGATCCCGGCGAGCCCCGGGTCGCGGGCGATGTGCACGATCTTGGCCAGCTGGTCGTTGTCGATGACCGGGAAGGGCAGGATCAGCTTGCGCGCATGCTCCGGCACCTCCGCGAGCAGGTTCGGCTCAGGGCCGATCGCCCCGCCGATCGAGGTGACCAGCTCCTCGCGGATGGCGTCCAGCGGCGGGTTGGTCACCTGGGCGAACATCTGCGCGAAGTAGTCGAACAGCAGTCGCGGTCGCTTGGACAGGACGGCGATCGGGGTGTCCGAACCCATCGCACCGAGCGGCTCGGCTCCGGTGGCACCCATGGGCGTGAGCAGGAGGCTGACCTCCTCGCTGGTGAAGCCGAAGGCACGCTGACGGCGGTGCACGGACGCCGGGCTGTGCGCGATGTGCTCACGCTCGGGAAGCTGGTCGAGGTAGACCTCGTTCTCCTGCACCCACTGCGCGTACGGACGCTGGGCGGCGATCTGCGCCTTGACCTCGTCGTCCTCGATGATCCGGCCCTGGCCGGTGTCCACGAGGAACATGCGGCCCGGCTCGAGCCTGCCCTTGCGGACGATCGTCGCGGGGTCGAGGTCCAGGACGCCGGCTTCGCTGGCGAGGACGACGAGGCCGTCCTCGGTGACCCAGAACCGACCGGGGCGCAGCCCGTTGCGGTCGAGCACCGCGCCGATCAGGGTGCCGTCGGTGAAGTTCAGGTTCGCCGGGCCGTCCCACGGCTCGATGAGGTTCGCGTGATAGTCGTAGAACGCCCGACGCGCGGGGTCCATGGACTCCGCGTTCTCCCAGGCCTCGGGGATCATCATCATCACCGCGTGCGGCAACGAGCGTCCGCCGAGGTGCAGCAGCTCGAGGACCTCGTCGAAGCTCGCCGAGTCGCTCGAGCCCGCCGTGTTCACCGGCAGCAGCGGCGCGAGGTCGCCCAGCCGGTCGCTGGCGAGCATGCCCTCGCGCGCGGCCATCCAGTTGCGGTTGCCGCGCACCGTGTTGATCTCGCCGTTGTGGGCGATCATCCGGAACGGCTGCGCGAGCGGCCAGGAGGGGAAGGTGTTCGTGGAGAAGCGTGAGTGCACGAGGGCGAGCTCGGAGGCGTACCGCGGGTCGGAGAGGTCCGGGAAGAACGGCTCGAGCTGCGCCGTGGTGAGCATCCCCTTGTACGTGAGGGTCCGCGCGGAGAGCGACGCGAAGAACACCCCGAGCTCGTGCTCGGCGCGCTTGCGCACGCGGTACGTCCGCCGGTCGAGCTCCAGGCCGCTCAGCTGGCGCTCCGGGTCCGCGAGGACGAGCTGGCGGAAGGTCGGCATCGACGCGCGCGCCGTGGGGCCGACGAGGTCGGCCGTGACGGGGACGTCGCGCCACGCGAGCACCTCGAGGCGCTCGGAGACCGCGATCTCGTTGACGCCGTGCATCGCCTTCGCGGCGTCGTCGGAGTCCTGCGGGAGGAACGCGGTCCCGATCGCGTAGAAGCCGGCGGGGGGAAGCTCGGCGGGGACGACGTCGCGCAGGAAGGCGTCGGGGATCTGGGTGAGGATCCCGGCGCCGTCGCCGCTGCTCTCCTCGGCTCCGACCGCGCCGCGGTGGTCGAGGTTGAGCAACGCCGTGAGCGCGGCGTCGACGATGTCGCGCCCCGGTGTGCCGCGCAGCGTCGCGACGAACGCGACACCACAGGCGTCGTGCTCAGCCGAGGGGTCATAGAGACCTGTCGCTGCGGGGGGCACGGCGCGGCCAGGGGTCGTGGCGTGGTTCAGCGACATGGTCATGCACACCGTCCTTACGGACGCCCGGCGGGTGCCGGACTATTTCGACAATGAGCTTCGGGACGCCGTTGACCCTGGCGTGGTCATCCTACGCGCCCGTCAACGGTGGACATTCACCGCTCTACATCTGAGACGAAGGTCCCTGAACAGGGTCGGCCTCCGTGCGCTCGGGCTCGTGGTCGGACTCGGCCGTCGCGGCGTCGCCCGACGAGGCCGCTGCGCGCTCCGGATCCAGGTAGACGGTCGCCTCGCGTGGTGCGCCTCGTCGCGTGGCGACCACGAACGCGATGATGGCACCGACGCCCAGCAGGATCGACGTCCAGACGTTGAGCCGGAGGCCGAGCACCAGCTCGGCGGGGTCGACCCGGAGCATCTCGATCCAGACCCGGCCCGCGGTGTACAGCGCGACGTAGAGGAAGAACACCCGTCCGCCACCCAGGCGGTACCGACGGTCGAGCCAGATGATCAAGGCGGCCGCGGCAAGGTTCCAGACGAGCTCGTACAGGAACGTCGGGTGGAACAGCACCCCGACCTCCTGTCCAGCGCTGATCGCCGCCGCCGGGTCGACCTCGAGGCCCCACGGCAGCGTCGTCGGCCCGCCGAAGAGCTCCTGGTTGAACCAGTTGCCGAGGCGGCCGATGGCCTGGGCGACGAGCAGCCCGGGCGCGACGGCGTCGGCGAACGACGAGAACCGCACGCCCTCGCGTCGGCAGCCGATGTACGCGCCCACGGCGCCGAGCGCGACCGCACCCCAGATCCCGAGCCCGCCCTGCCAGATGTAGAGCGCGCGGATGGGTTCACCGCCCTCGCCCCAGTAGGCGTCGGGCGAGGAGAACACGTGGTAGATCCGCCCACCGACGATCCCGAACGGCACGGCCCAGTAGGTGATCGTGATGACTTCCTCGGGGTCGCCTCCCCGAGCGGCCCACCGCTTGCTGGTCAGCCAGGCTGCGGCGACGATGCCCGCGATGATCGCGAGGGCGTAGGCGCGCAGCGGCACCGGACCGAGGTGCCAGACGCCCTCCGACGGGCTGGGGATCGACGCAGCGAGGGCGGCGATCACGCGGGCGCTCCTGAGGTACGCGCAGAGGCGACACCGCCGGCGAGCGAGGAGACGACGCGAGACATGGCCTCGACGCGCTCGGAGAACGGACCGTCACCGAGGAGCGGGCGCACGAACGCCGATCCCACGATGACGCCGTCGGCGTAGCTGCCGACCTCCGCAGCCTGCTCGGCACGAGACACCCCCAGGCCGACGCACACGCGCTCGGCGCCGGCGGCCCTGGTGCGGGCGACGAGCGCCTGGGCGTCCCCGCCCACCGTGGCGCGCTCCCCCGTGACCCCCATCGTCGAGGCCGCGTACACGAAGCCGCGCGAGGCGGCGGCCGTCGACCGGAGGCGCTCTGGCGTCGACGACGGCGCCACGAGGAAGACCTTGTCCAGGTCCCGAGCGTCAGCGGCCGCGGTCCACTCGGCAGCCTCGTCAGGGATGAGGTCGGGCGTGATGATCCCCGCGCCGCCCGCAGCGGCGAGGTCGCGTGCGAACGCGTCCACGCCGTAGCGCAGCACCGGGTTGTAGTAGGACATGACCAGCACGGGCGCGCCCAGGTCGGCGACGGCCTCGATCACCGTGAACACGTCCTTGACCCGCACGCCGTTACCGAGCGCGACGTCGACGGCCTGTTGGATGGTCGAGCCGTCCATCACGGGGTCCGAGTACGGCACCCCCAGCTCGACGACGTCGGCGCCCGCCTCGATCATCGCGCGCACGGCGTCGATCGACCCGGAGACGGTCGGGAAGCCGACCGGCAGGTACCCCACCAGCGCGGCGCGCCCCTCGGCTCGCACAGCGTCCAGCCTCGCAGCGGTGATGCTCATGCGTCTCCTCCCTCGGTGCCCAGGGCCTCGGCGTCGACCAGGTCGAACCACCGTGCCGCGGTGCCCACGTCCTTGTCCCCGCGACCTGAGAGGTTCACGAGGATGATCTCGTCGGTCCGGCCCGCTGCGGCCGCGGCACGGCCGAGGCGCATGGCCCCGGCCAGCGCGTGCGCGGACTCGATCGCCGGGATGATGCCCTCCGTGCGCGCGAGGAGCCGCAGCGCCTCCATCGCCTCGGCGTCGGTGACGGGCTCGTACTCCGCGCGCCCGATCGACGCCAGGAACGCGTGCTGCGGGCCGACGCCGGGATAGTCCAGGCCCGCAGAGATCGAGTGGCTCTCCTTGGTCTGGCCGTCCGCGTCCTGCAGCAGGAACGACCGCGCACCGTGCAGCACGCCGGGCGCACCACCGGTGATGCTCGACGCGTGGCGGCCGGTCTCGACGCCGTCGCCGCCGGCCTCGAGGCCGACCAGACGCACGGACTCGTCGTCCAGGAAGGCGTCGAAGATGCCGATCGCGTTGGACCCGCCGCCGACGCACGCCGCGACGACGTCGGGCAGGCGACCGGTGAGGTCGAGGACCTGCTGACGCGCCTCGACGCCGATGATCCGCTGGAAGTCGCGCACCATCGCCGGGAACGGGTGGGGTCCGGCGGCCGTGCCGAAGATGTAGTTGGTGGACTCGACGTTGGTCACCCAGTCCCGCATGGCCTCGTTGATCGCGTCCTTGAGCGTGCGCGAGCCCGCCGTGACGGGGACGACCTCGGCACCGAGTAGGCGCATGCGCGCCACGTTCAGCGCCTGCCGCTCGGTGTCCTCCTCACCCATGTACACGACGCACTCGAGGTCGAACAGCGCGGCCGCCGTGGCGGTGGCGACGCCGTGCTGGCCGGCACCCGTCTCCGCGATGACGCGCTTCTTGCCGATCCGCTTGGTGACGAGCGCCTGACCGAGGACGTTGTTGATCTTGTGCGAGCCGGTGTGGTTGAGGTCCTCCCGCTTGAGCAGCACGCGGACGCCGCCGGCGTGCTCGGCGAACCGGGGGACCTCGGTGAGGATGCTCGGGCGTCCCGAGTAGGTCGCGTGCAGGTGCGCGAGCTCCGCCGCGAAGGCCGGGTCCTGCTTCGCGGCCTCGTAGGCCGCCGAGAGGTCGTCGAGCGCGGCCACGAGAGCCTCGGGCACCCAGCGGCCGCCGAACTCGCCGAAGTAGGGACCGGCCAGGTTCTGCAAGGACTCGGGCACGTGCTGCCTCTTCTCTCGTGGCGGTGGGGCCGCCGTCGTTCGTCGATGCCCGGCCCGTGGCTCGGGCGAGGGCGGGAGGTGCTGGGTCAGGAGCGCACGGCGCGCAGCGAGGGATGCGCACCAGCGGCCACGAGAGCGGCCACCGAGGAGCGCGGGTCGGTGTCGGTCACGAGCGCCTCCCCGACGAGCACCGCGTCCGCGCCGGAGCGGGCGTAGTCCATCACGTCGTGCGGGCCGCGCACGCCGGACTCGGCGATCCGGACGATGCCGGTCGGGATCGCCGGCGCGAGCCGCGCGAACGTCGTCCGGTCGATCTCGAGCGTCTTGAGGTTGCGGGCGTTGACGCCGATGACGCGGGCGCCGGCGTCGACGGCGCGGGTGACCTCGTCGAGCGTGTGCACCTCGACGAGCGCCGTCATGCCGAGGGAGTGGACGCGCTCCACGAGCGACTCCAGGACGGTCTGCTCGAGCGCCGCGACGATCAGCAGGACGAGGTCGGCGCCGTGGGCGCGCGCCTCCCACACCTGGTACGGCGTGACGATGAAGTCCTTGCGCAGGACCGGGACGTCGACGCGGGCGCGGACGGCGTCGAGGTCCGCGAGGCTGCCGCCGAAGCGACGCTGCTCGGTGAGCACGCTGATCGCGCACGCTCCCCCGGCCTCGTACTCGGCTGCGTGGGTGGCGGGGTCGTCGATCTGCGCGAGCGCACCCTTGCTCGGGCTCGAACGCTTGACCTCGGCGATGATCGAGACTGCGTCAGCGTCGTGCAGACGCTGCAGGCAGTCGATCGCCCCGGGCAGCCGGGCCGCCCGCTCCTTGAGGTCGTCCAACGACGTGGTGGCCTGGCGTTCGGCGAGGTCGAGCCGCACCCCGGCGACGATTCCCTCCAGGACTGACTGCTCCGACTGCGACATGATCGTGCCCCTTCCCCTCGCGGTCACTGCGGCCATCGTAGGCCCGGCCCGCAGGTGCTCCGGGTCACGTCCGCCCTGCGGTCGCCCGGCCCCGCAAGGTGGTCACACGACGAGCGAGCCGTCGCCGACGACGTTGCGCAGGACCGAGTAGCCGATGACGAGGACTCCGAGCGCACCCCAGGCCGACGCCACGAGGGCCGGTGCCAGCGGGGGGATCCGCCACCAACCCGCGCGCGCCCCCAGCCAGGCGACCCACAACCCCAGCAGGACCGGGACGACGAGCACCCACAGCGGGTTGAGCGCCCACGCGGCCGCGACGTCGAGCGTCGCGAGCTCGTGCGTGGCGCGCAGCGCGCCGCACCCGGCACACAGGAGACCGGTAACGGCATACACGGGGCACACGCCGTAGCTGCCCGGCACGTGCGGGTCGCGGACCGCGAGCACGAGCATGAGACCACCGAGCACCCCTGCGGTCAGCAGGGGTGCTCGGAGGTCGCGCTGTGGTGCGGGCTCGCTCACTGCGAGCTGTTCTCCAGCTCTCGCTCGAGCTGCTCCCAGAACTCGAGTGAGAAGAAGTTGCTGCCGCCGTCAATCTGCGAGATCACCCAGAAGAAGAAGATCAGTCCCAGGATGCTCAGCACGGTCACGGCCCACCCGATGACGAGCCCGGCCGTCGCGGTCCCACCGTTGTTGGCACGGCCCTCGGCTGCGGCGCGCCGGCCCTTCATGCCGAGGATGATCGCGGGGATGCCCGTGAGGAACCCGAGCGTGCACACCACGCCTGCGATCGCGAGACCGATCGACCAGTTGCCGAGCTGGTTGTCGGCGGTGCTGCCGCCACCCGGGTAGCCCTGGTTGTAGTACGGCTGGGCGCCCTGATAACCCTGCTGGCCCTGATAGCCCTGCTGCCCGGAGTAGCCCTGCTGCTGGCCACCGCCGTAGCTCTGCTGGCCGTCCGCGCCGTACAGGGGCGGAGCCGGCTGGCCGCCGGGTGCCATCTCGCCGTAGCGAGGCAGTGATCCACCCTGGCCGGTCTGCGGCCCCTGCGGCTGGTCGCCACCGTTACCCGCGCCGCGGTACGGGTCGGGAGTCGTGCCGTCGGGCGTGCGATAGGGGTCCGGGGTCCCGTTGTCGTCGCTCATCGCGTACCCTCCGCGGGAACCTTCTGCTGGCCGAAGCCGAGCATCTGGAGCACCTTGCCGGCGATGACGCCGACGGCGATGATCGCAGCGCCGATCCAGGCGATCCACACCTCGGAGGCCATCATGGCTCCCGCGACCACGAGCACACCGAGGAACACGACGAGCGTCGTCGTCCAGGCGGCGGTGGTGTGGCCGTGGTTGGTCGGCGGCGCGTGAGGCGGCAGGTACGCCGTCTCCTGCGAGCCCTGGTCGGTCGTGTCAGCCATGGGGTTGCCCTTCCTCTGCGGCCCCGCCGGGACCGGATCGCTTCGCGGGCAGCGCGGCTGCCCGGTGCCCACACTATCTCGCGTGGACGCTCGTCACGTGGCGTCGTCGCCGCGCGTCAGGCTGTCCCACAGCGCGGCCGGGTCGTCGTCCGCCCCGGCCGCGTCGGCCCCGGCAGCTGGCACCGCTGCGGACCGTTCGTGCCGGCGGTCGCCCGCCCAACCGCCACCGGCGAGCGCCACGAGGCCGGCGAGCGCGATCCCGGCTGCGCCGAGCACGAGCGCCACGACGACGAGCTCGCTCGTCTGCGGCGTGCCCCCGAGGGTGGCAACACCGGTGGCCGCCGCAGCCGCGCTGCCCGCCGGCGCCGCCGGGTCGAGCAGCACGCCGACGGACGCAGCCGCGACGACCCCCGAAGCGATCGCGAGCACCGCGACGACCACCCAGCGCCCGACACGCCCGACGAGCCCTGCAGCCACGGCCGCGGCGAGCAGCGCGAGCGCGGCCGCGGCGACGCCAGGTGCGGCGTCGTTGCCGGACACCGCGAGCTCCTGCGGCCCGCCCAGCCCCGCCTGCGCCGTGGCCTCCACCCAGGTGCCGGCAGCGACCGCGAGCACGAGGCCGCCCAGGACGAGCGCCGTGACGACGGTGCGTCGCCGGGTCATCCGCTCCTTCACGGCTCGACCCGGGGGGACGGTGCGAGCCGCGCCGCGAGCTGGACGGCCCGGACAGCCGCGGCCGCCTTGTCGCGCGACTCGACGTACTCGGTGGCAGGCACGGAGTCCGCGACGATCCCCGCACCCGCCTGGACCGAGGCGCGGCCGTCGCGGATCAGTGCGGTGCGGATCGCGATCGCCATGTCCATGTTCCCCGACAGGTCGAAGTACCCGACGCAGCCGCCGTAGATCCCGCGCGACGCGGGCTCGAGCTCGTCGATCAGCGCGATCGCCCGCGGCTTCGGCGCGCCGGAGAGCGTCCCGGCCGGGAAGGTCGCGCGCAGCGTGCCGACCGCGGTCGAGCCCTCCCGCAGGCGTCCCGTGACCGTCGAGCACAGGTGCATGATGTGGCTGAAGCGCGACACCGCCATGAAGTCCGTGACCTCGACGGACCCGGGTGCGCAGACCTTGACCAGGTCGTTGCGGGAGAGGTCGACGAGCATGATGTGCTCGGCGCGCTCCTTCGGGTCCGCGAGCAGCTCCTCGGCGAGCGCAGCGTCGGCAGCGGGGTCGGCGCCGCGCGGCCGCGAGCCGGCGATGGGGAACGTCAGCACGCGGCCGTCGTCGACCTTCACCAGCGTCTCGGGGCTGGACCCGACGACGGCGAACTCGCGGCCGGCGGCGTCGACGAGCTGGAAGCAGTACATGTACGGGCTGGGGTTGATGGTCCGCAGGGCCCGGTACACGTCCAGCGGCGAGGCAGGGCAGTCCAAATCCAGGCGCTGGGACAGGACCACCTGGAAGACCTCGCCGTCGCGGATCGCCTCCTTGCCGGCCTCGACCGCGGCCTCGTAGCCCGCGCGCGTCGTGCGGAACTCGAGCTCGGGCTCGGCGACGTCGCCCAGCATGACGGTGACGTCGCTCGCGCCTGCGCCGCGCCCCGCCACGAGCTGGTGCTGCATGGCGTCCAGCCGCGCCACGGCGTCGGCGTGCGCCTCCTCGGCACGGTCCGGGCTGCCGTCATAGTTGATCGCGTTGGCCACGAGCCACACGCTCGACGTCGCGTGGTCGATCACGGCGACGTCGCTCGCCAGGCAGAGCGTGAGCTCCGGCACGCCGAGCTCGTCCGGGGCCGTCGCCGGGAGCGTCGGCTCCCAGCGGCGCACCACGTCCCAGCCGAGCGCGCCGACGAGCCCACCGGTGAACGGCGGCAGGCCGGGCACCGCCGGGGTGCGGAGCACCTCGAGGGTCTCCTCGAGCACCGCCAGCGGGTCGCCGCTGGTGGGCACGCCGGCCGGGACGTCACCGAGCCAGGTGGCGACGCCGTCGGCGACGGTGAGGGTCGCTCGGGAGCGAACCCCGATGAACGAGTACCGGGACCAGGTCCCGTCGGACTGCGCGGACTCGAGCACGAAGGTGCCCGGGCGTTCCTGGGCCAGGGTGCGGTAGAGCCCGACGGGCGTCACGTCGTCGACGAGCAGCCGCCGCACGACGGGGATGACGCGGCGGTCCGGGGCGAGCTCGGTGAACTCCGCGCGGCTCGGCCACGTCGTGCCCCACGCAAGGTCCGGGCCGGGACCGGGGGTGCGGGACGCGTCGCTCACGAGCTCTCCTCGAGGTTGTGGTCGGTCCGCGGGCGGCGGGCCGTCGTGCGAGTCATTGTGCCCGACGCGCGGTCGGACGAGGCGTGCGGGCTCAGGCTCCCGTCACGGGGAGCGCCCCGCCGGCCTCGAAGCACGTGCGGGTGCCGGTGTGGCACGCGGCGCCGACCTGGTCGACCTCGACCAGCAGGGCGTCACCGTCGCAGTCGAGGGACACGGCCCGCACGTGCTGCGTGTGTCCCGAGGTGTCGCCCTTGCGCCAGTACTCCTCGCGCGAGCGGCTCCAGAACGTGACGCGCCCCTCCGTCAGCGTGCGACGCAGCGCCTCGTCGTCCATCCAGCCCAGCATCAGCACCTCGCGGGTGTCGTGCTGCTGGACGATGGCCGCGACGAGGCCGGCGGGGTCACGCTTGAGGCGCGCGGCGATCGCCGGGTCCAGGGCGGGCGGGGTCTGCTCGGACATGCTCGGATCCTCTCATCGGGCCGCCGGACGGCGATCCTGCGCGGTCAGCGGGTCTGGGCGACCCACGAGGCGTACATCTGCGCGTAGCGCCCGTCGCGGGCCACGAGCTCGTCGTGGTGGCCGACCTCCACGATCAGTCCGTGGTCGACGACGACGACGAGGTCGGCGGCCTCCGCGGTCGACAGCCGGTGGGCGATTGTCAGCGAGGCACGCCCCTGCGTGAGGGAGTCGAGGGCACGGGCGATCCGGACCTCGTTGGCGGGGTCGACCGCCGAGGTCGCCTCGTCCAGGACGAGGAGGTCCGCGCCGGCGAGGTACGCGCGGGCGATCGCGACGAGCTGGCGCTCACCGGCGGACAGGCTCTCGCCGCGCTGCCCGACCGAGGTGTCCAGGCCCTTGGGCAGGTCCCGCACCCAGGGCTCGAGCCCGAGAGCCTCGACGGCCGCGGCGACGCGGTCCGCTGCGGGCTCGGGGTCTAGGTCGTCGTCCCGGATCCCGTACGAGATGTTCTGCGCGAGGGTGCCGTCGAACAGGAAGCCCTCCTGCGGGACCATGACGACGCGCTGCCGGAGCGACGCCGAGGTGATCTCCCGCAGGTCGACGCCGTCGAGCAGCACCGCGCCCTCGGCGGGGTCGACGAGCCGCGTGACAAGCTTGGCCAGCGTGGTCTTGCCGGAGCCTGTCGCTCCGACGACCGCCACCTTGGTGCGTGGCGGGATGACGAGGTTGACGTCGCGCAGCACGCGTGGTCCGCCGGGATAGGCGAACGCGACGTCGCGCAGCTCGACGCGCGCGGGCCCGCGGGGGCTGTCGACGCCGTCCTCGGGCTCGCCCACGAGCATCGGGGTCTCGAGCACGGCGAGGACGCGACGCCAGCCGGCGACGGCGTTCTGCAGCTCGTTGAGGATCTCGGTGGCCATCTGGACGGGGCCGGTGAACAGCTGGACCAGGAACAGGAACGCCAGGAGGCGGCCGACGGTGATCCCGCCGTCCAGCCCGAGGAACGTCCCGGCGACCACGACGGCGGACAGCACGAGGTTGGCCACCAGCACGCCGCTCGAGAACACCGTCGCGACCAGGGCCTGCGCGCGGATCATCGCGCGGCGGGTGGCGGCGATCGCCTGGTCGAGCCGACGGCCCGAGCGCGCGCCCGCGCCGTAGGCCCGGATGGTCTCCGCGCCGACGACGGCCTCGGAGATCGCCCCCAGCATCGCGCCGACCTTCGCGCGCTGGTCCGTGTACGCCGCGTTCACCTTGCGCTGCGCGGGACGCAGGAAGAGGAACAGCGGGATGAAGCACAGCCAGACCACGAGCGTGAGCTGCCACGAGTAGAACGCCATCAGGATCGTCGCGGCGCCGATCTGCAGGGTCGAGACGAGCAGCATGATGCCGCCCCACTGCACGAACAGCGAGATCGTGTCGACGTCGCTGGTGACGCGCGAGACGAGCGAACCTCGCCTCTCGGTGTTCTGCGAGAGCACCGAGAGGTCGTGCACGTGCCGGAACGCCTTGACGCGCAGGCTCGCCAGGCCGGTCTCGGTGCTGCGGAACAGCCGGACGTTGACGAACGCGGAGGACAGGCCCGCGACGATCAGGACCAGGGCCGCGACGAGGACGAGCGCGACGACGCGGGTGGTGTCCACTCCCCCGGGCGCCAGGATTCCCGTGTCGACGGTCTGCTGGACGGCGATGGGCACGACGATGCGTCCGATGGCGGCGACCACCGCGAGAGCGAGCGTCACCTTCACGCCCTGGAGGATCTCAGGCGACACGCGCAGGCCCTCACGCAGGGTCGCCCACACGCCCAGGCCGCTCGCCGCGGCGATCGAGCCGAGGGCGTCGGTGGTCTGCTCGGGGGCAGGCTTGCGGCGTCTCATCGCTCCTCCTTGCGGCGCGTGGTCTCGCGCTCGTAGGCCATCGCCAGGTCGACGTAGCCGGGGTCGTGCGCCATCAGCTCCTCGTGGGTGCCGACCGCGACGACGCGCCCGCCCTCGAGGTGTACGACGGTGTCCGCCATCGCGACGCTCGACATGCGGTACGCGACCATCACGACGGTCGTGCCGTCCTCGCCGCCGCCGCGCAGGCCGGCGAGGATGTCCTGCTCGACGCCGGGGTCCACGGCGGACGTGGCGTCGTCGAGCACGAGCAGGCGCGGGCGCCGCACGAGCGCGCGGGCGATCGCGAGCCGCTGTCGCTGACCACCGGAGAGGTTCGCGCCGCGCTCGCCCAGCGGGGAGTCGAGCTGGCCGGGCAGCCCACGGACGACGTCCGCGACACGGGCGGCCTCGAGCGCCGCCCAGACGGCGTCGTCGTCCGGGCCCTGTCCGTCGTCGGCGAGCGTGACGTTCGCGCGGACGGAATCCTCGAAGATGAACGTTGACTGGCTGACCAGGGCGACGCCTCCGGTCAGGACCTCCGGGCTGAGGTCGCGGACGTCCGTGCCGTCGAGGCGGACCACGCCCGCGCTCGGGTCGGCGAGGCGGGCGAGCAGGGACACCAGCGTCGTCTTGCCGGCGCCCGTGGGGCCGACGACGGCGACGGTGGTCCCGGCGGGCACGGTGAAGCTCACGTCACGCAGCAGGCGGGCGCCGCCGGGGAGGGTGACCTCGACGTCGGTGACCGCGACCTCGAGCGGTCCGACGCCGGGCAGGTCCCGCGTGCCAGGGACGAGCGCACCGGTGGCGTCGAGGACCCGGCTGATGCGGTCGTGCCCGACGAGCGCGCGGGGCAGTTCGCCCAGCACCCAGCCGAACGCGCGCACGGGGACGGCCATCATGGTGAGCAGGTACGCGGCCTGGACGACGTCGCCCGTCCCCACGTCGCCCGAGGCCGCGCGGAAGGTCCCGACGGCGAGCACGATCAGCGTGCCGAACGACGGCAGGAGCTCGATCACCGGGTCGAAGTACGCGCGGACCACGCCCACGCGCACGTTCGCGTCCCGCAGGTCGCGCGCGGTCTTGGCGAAACGGGCCTCCTCGCGGTCCTCGGTCCCGAGCGACTTGACCAGCAGGGCCGCCTCGAAGCTCTCGTGCGCGACGTCGGAGACCTCGGCCCGCAGCTGCTGGGCGGTCGTGATCGCGGGCGACATGTACCGCTGGAAGACGACGTTCACGCCCACGGCGATGGGCAGCACCGTGAACGCGGCGAGGGCGAGCCACACGTCGATCCCGACCAGCGCGACCGCCGCCACGCCCATCATCACGACGACGCCGAGCGCGAACGGGAGCGGGTTAAACACGCCCGTCGCGGCCTCGACGTCCGAGTTGGCGTTCGAGAGCAGCTGCCCCGTGGGGTGCGCGCGGTGCCAGGACATCGGCAGCCGCAGGTACTGCTTCGTGACGCCCACGCGGTGGCGCTCCTGCAGCCGCGAGACGCCGATGCCCGCGAAGACCCGGCGTCCGGCGACCGAGATCGCCAGGCTGAGCGCGACCGCGGCCAGCGTGGCGCCGCCCATCCAGATGTCCTTGCTCGTCACGTCCCCACCCTCGAGCGCGGGCACCACGACGCCGTCCGTGACGTTCCCCAGCACGGAGCTGACGAGCACGGTCAGGGCGCCGAAGGCGCCCGAGGCCCCGATCGCGAGGATGTAGATGCGCCACTCGGCGCGCAGCCCCTGACCCACCAGAGCGAGCGAGCGGCGGGTGGGGGAACCGGTGAGGGCATGGGGTCTGGACGGCACAGCGCTGCTCTCTGACGAGACGGGGGGAATGGCGGCAATCATCTCACGCAGGGCTGACGTGCCAGGATTGGGCGCATGTGGCACGAAGCGGAACGACAGGCCCTCGCGCAGACGCTCCTCGAGGTCGGCCCTGAGGCACCCACTCTCTGCGAGGGATGGCAGACGCGCCACCTGGCGGCGCACCTCGCGCTCCGCGAGCACGCCCCGAGGGTGATCGCCGGCGAGGCGCTGGCGCCGCTGCGTGCGTGGAGCGAACGCCGGACGGCCGCGCAGGCGGAGCTGTTCGAGGAGTCGGTCGCCATGTTCGCCCGTCCCCCGCGCCGGTTCAGCCCGCGGCACGTCGCAGGCGACGCGATGAACCTCCTGGAGTTCTTCGTGCACCACGAGGACGTGCGCCGGGCACTCGGGGAAGCGCCCCGCGAGCTCTCCCCCGCCTACGTCAACGCGGTGTGGCGCCGCACGCGCCAGATGGTCCCGCTGCTGCTGATGCGCTCCCCCGTGCGCGTGGTGCACGTGCTGCCCGACGGGCGGCGCGCCGCGCTGGGCCACGGTGCACGCACGGTCGTGCTGCGCGGGGCCGCCCCCGAGCTCGCCCTGCACGCGTTCGGGCGCGGGGCGAAGGCCGAGCTCACCGCGGAAGGGCTGCCCGAGGACGTCGCCGCGCTCGACCGGGTCCTCCCGCTGCCGGGCTGAGCCGGGTCAGCGCCGGTTCAGCGCACCTGCAGCCCGTCGCGGCGCATCTGGTCCTTGACCTGCCCGATCGTCAGGGTGCCGAAGTGGAAGACGCTCGCGGCGAGGACGGCGTCCGCACCGGCGTGACCCGCAGCGCTGAAGTGCTCGGGCGTACCCGCGCCGCCGCTCGCGATGAGGGGCACGTCCACCTGGGCGCGGACCTCGGCGAACATCTCGAGGTCGAAGCCGGCCGTCGTCCCGTCGGCGTCCATGGAGTTCAGCAGCACCTCGCCGGCGCCGAGCTCGGCAGCGCGGTGGGCCCACGCCACGGCGTCGATGCCCGTGCCGCGGCGTCCCCCGTGCGTCGTGACCTCGTAGCCCGACGGCGTCACGCCCGGCTCGGCCGTGCGGCGGGCGTCGACGGAGATCGTCAGCACCTGCGAGCCGAACCGCGTCGCAATCTCGCTGATCAGCTCCGGGCGCGCGATCGCCGCGGTGTTCACGCCCACCTTGTCGGCGCCGGCGCGCAGCAGCCGGTCCACGTCCTCGACGCTGCGCACACCGCCGCCCACGGTCAGCGGGACGAACACCTCGCTCGCCGTGCGGCGCACCACGTCGTAGGTGGTCTCCCGGTTGCCCGAGGACGCCGACACGTCGAGGAAGGTGATCTCGTCCGCGCCCTCGGCGTCGTAGCGGCGGGCGAGCTCGACGGGGTCGCCGGCGTCGCGCAGGTCAGCGAAGTTCACGCCCTTCACCACGCGTCCCGCGTCCACGTCGAGGCACGGGATCACCCTGACTGCCACGCTCATCCCTGATCCTCTTCCTGGTCGGAGCCGGGGCTCGACTCGCCCTCGTCGCTCGCCCGCTCGCCGTCGTCGTCGGGCTCAGCGAGCGTACCGGCATAGAGGATGTCGATGACGAACACGACCGTCTCCTCCGCCCACGCGGTGTCCGAGCCCCCGTACGCCGTGTCCGGCGGGGCGACGAGCAGCACGCGGCTGCCGACGGTCTGCTCGATCAGCGCGGCGTCCCAGGCGAGGATCGGCTTGGAGTCGCCGACGATCGTGGTGAACGGGGCCCGGTCCGGCGCCCAGGTGGAGTCGAACACCGCGCCGTCGGACCACGTGATGGCGGTGTACTGCACGATCACGGTCTGTCCCTCACGGACCTGCGTGCCCTCGCCGCGCACGATGGGCTGCACGGAGATGCTGGTGGGCGCGTCCCCCTCGGGGACGGCGATCTCGGGTGCGCCGTCGGGGCCGTCCGTGACCACCGGCAACCCCTCGGGCACCTCGACCGGGGTGCCGCTGGCGCGGCCCGCGAGCGTGTCGATGACGAGAGCGACGGGCGTGCCGGCGTCCTCCTCGACGACCAGCACGCGCGAGCCTGCCGGGCGGCCGGCGACGGCTTCGTACATCGACGCGCTGAGCTCGTCCGTGGTGACCCGGAAGGTCTGCGGCAGGTCTCCGTAGGTGTTGACGACCTGCGAGCCGTCCTCGCCGTTCTGGCCGTAGAGGTGGAGCAGGACGACGTCGCCCTCGGCCGCGATGGGTCCCTCACCCTCCCAGACGACCTCGGTGCGCGGCTTCGGGATCGTCAGCGGTTGGCTGTAGGCCAGCGTGGGCGCGCTGCCGTACGGGCCTGAGACGGTGACGTCGTCGACGGCGGGGGGCGGCGCCTCGGAGGTGCAGGAAGCCAGGAGCAGGGCACAGAGCGCAGCGGTCGCCGTCAGGGCGGAACGGGTGCGCGACGGTCGTGAGTTCATCGCCACCATGGTCACATGAGCTCGATGAGCCGTTCGACACGCTCGTCGACGGCGACGAACGGGTCCTTGCACAGCACGGTGCGCTGACCCGGGTCGTTGAGCTTGAGGTGCACCCAGTCGACCGTGTAGTCGCGGCGGGCGTCCTGGGCGGCGCTCACGAACTCTCCGCGCAGCCGCGCCCGCGTGGTGGCCGGGGGGTGGGTGAGGGCACGGACGACGTCGTCGTCGGTGGTGACGCGCGAGGCCAGGCCGCGCTCCTCGAGCTTCGTGAACAGGCCATGCGCGGGCGACACGTCGTGGTACGCGAGGTCGAGGCGCGCGACGCGGGGGTCGTCGAGGGCGAGGTCGTGCTTGGCGCGGTAGCGGTCGAGCAGGCGCAGCTTGATCACCCAGTCGAGCTCGCGCTCGACGATCGTGAGGTCTCCGCCCGTGAGCGCCTGCAGGCCGCGGGTCCACAGGTCGAGCACACGCTCGTCGTGCCCGTAGGTGCCCGTGCGGTCCACGAAGGCGCGGGCCCGGGCGAGGTACTCCCCCTGGATCTCCACGGCGGTCATCGTGCGGCCGTCCGTGAGCTCGACGGGAGCCCGCCCGGAGATGTCCAGGCTGATCTCCCGGATGGCGCGCATGGGGTGCGCGAGCGCGAGGTCCGCCACGGGCTCTCCGGCCTCGAGCATGCGCAGGAGCAGGTCGGTCGCCCCGACCTTGAGCAGCGTCGTCGTCTCCGACATCGACGAGTCCCCGACGATCACGTGCAGGCGACGGTAGAGCTCGGCGTCGGCGTGGGGCTCGTCGCGCGTGTTGATGAGGGGGCGCGAGCGCGTGGTCGCGCTCGAGACGGCCTCCCACATGTGCTCCGCGCGCTGGGAGAAGCAGTAGCGCGGCCCGTCCGGCGTCGCCAGGATCTTCCCGGCGCCCGTGAGCACCTGACGGGTGACGAGGAACGGCACGAGGGCGTCGGCCGTGCGGGCGAAGTCGCCGCGCCGCCGGATGAGGTAGTTCTCGTGGCAGCCGAAGGAGTTGCCGGCCGAGTCGGTGTTGTTCTTGAACAGGTGGATCGTGCCGGCCGGCCCGCCGTCCTCGGCGATGCGCTCGTGGGCGTCCTCCACCAGGTTGGCCACGATCCGCTCCCCGCCGCGGTCGTACGCCACGAGCTGAGCGAGGTCGTCGCACTCGGCCGTGGCGTACTCGGGGTGCGACCCGACGTCGAGGTACAGGCGCGAGCCGTTGCGCAGGAAGACGTTGGAGGACCTCCCCCACGCGACGACCTTGCGGAACAGGTGACGCGCGACCTCGTCGGCGCCGAGCGTCGGACCGCCCGGCACCTGCGGCACGAACGTGATGCCGAACTCGGTCTCGAGGCCGAAGATCCGTCGCGTCACGAGGCGTCCGTCAGGAGCGACGCGAGCTCAGCCTCGCCGACCCGGCGGAAGGCCCGTCCGGGCTGGGCGCGCTCGAGCAGGCCGACCTCAAGGTCCGTGGCCGTGAGGCGCTCGTCCCCGGAGAGGACGTCGACGGCGGACCGCAGGGCTGCCCCGAACGGTGCGGCGGGATCCCAGGCCTCCTGCAGCCCGGTCGCCGCCCGGTCAGCGTCGCCGCCCACCACGACGACGCCGGTCTCGTCCGTGACCGAACCGTCGAAGGACACCCGGTAGAGCTGGTCGTCGTGCGGCGTCGCGCCGACCTCCGCAACGACGATCTCAACCTCGAGCGGCTTGGCCTCGTTGGTGAACACGGAACCGAGGGTCTGCGCGTAGGCGTTGGCGAGCCCGCGCGCCCGGACGTCCGCACGGTCGTAGGAGTAGCCGCGCAGGTCGGCGTACCGGACGCCCGCGACCCGCAGGTTCTCGAACTCGTTGTACTTGCCCACGCCGGCGAAGGCGATGCGGTCGTAGATCTCGGAGACCTTGTGCAGCACGCGGGAGGGGTTGGCGGTCGCGAGCACGATGCCGTCGCGGCACGTGACGACGACGACGGACCTGCCGCGGGCGATGCCCTTGCGCGCGAAGTCCGCACGATCCTTCATGAGCTGCTCGGGCGAGACGTAGTACGGCATCGTCATGAGCGGTCGCTCCCGTCGTGCGCGGCGCGGCGGTCGGCGACGATCTGCGCGGCGACGGCCTCGAGCTCGGCGTCCGGCACCCGCTGGTACCCCGCGGCGGTCACCGTGGCCACGACGGGCCAGATCCGCCGGACGAGGTCAGGGCCGCCGGTCGCCGAGTCGTCGTCGGCGGCGTCGACCAGGGCCTCGACGGCCACCCGGACGGCGGTGCTGCGGTCCAGCCCGGACGACCAGAGCTTCTTGAGCGCGCTCTTGGCGTACACGGCCCCGGAGCCGACGGCGTGGAACTCGTGCTCCTCGTAGCGTCCGCCGGTGACGTCGTAGGAGAAGATCCGCCCGGCGCCCGCGGCGTCGTCGTACCCGGCGAACAGCGCGGCGACGGCGAGGCCCTGCATGGCCAGCGGGAGGTTGGCGCGGATCATCGCGGCGAGGCGGTTGGCCCGGCCGTCGAGCGACAGCGGCGAGCCCTCGATCTTCTCGTAGTGCTCCAGCTCGAGCTGGAAGAGGCGCACGAGCTCGAGCGCGATGCCAGCGGTGCCGGCGATACCGATCGCGGAGCTGCGGTCCGCGGGGAAGACCTTCTCGATGTCGCGGCTCGCGATGTGGGTGCCGGCGGTGGCGCGGCGGTCCCCGGCCATGACGGCGCCGTCAGCGAACCGGGCCGCGACGATGGTGGTGCCGTGCACCGCCCCCGGGAGGGCGCCCGCTCCGTGCGCGCGCGGCAGCAGGTCCGGTGAGGTCGCGGCGAGCAGCTCGACGAACGAGGCGCTGCCCGGGCGCAGGAACGCGGCGGGGAACCGGCCGCCTGCTGCTGCGTCGTCCTGGGTCATGGGCGTCTCACTGCCCGCCCTTCTGCACGAACCCGCGGACGAAGGCCTCCGCGTTGGTCTCCAGGACGGAGTCGATCTCATCGAGCAGGGCGTCGACCTCGTCGTCGCGACCCTGCGGTGTCGCGCGCACCTGCGGCGCGTCGTCCTCGGGGCCGGTCTCGGGTCCACCCGAGCGCCTGATGTGCTCCTGACCTGCCATGAGCTCCTCCTTCGTCGACCCGACCATCTCACCACATCCGCTGAGTGCACGACGATGGCGGTCTCAGCGGCCGGATGCACCGCCACTGCTGTGCACTCAGCGGGGTGCTGGGGTCAGCGGGTGAGGGCTGCGACGAACGTCGCGACGTCGTCGGCGTGCGCGGTGAACAGTTCCGAGGTGAGGTCCGCTGTGCCGCGCCACGGGTCCGGCATCGGGACGCGGTGCAGGTGCGGTGCTCCCGGGACGTCGAGGACGACGGAGTCCCAGCCCGCCGCGACCACGTGCGGCCCGAACGTCCGCACGACGGTCCCCCGGAAGTACGCGCGCGTATCCGCGGGGGGCTGCACGACCGCGGCCGCGACGTCGGCCTCGGTGACCACGCGCTCCACGGCGCCCGAGGCGAGCAGGCGCTGGTAGAGCCCGCGGTCGGGGCGGACGTCGGCCCACTGGAGGTCGAACGCAGCCAGGCGCGGGTCGTCCCAGGAGAGCCCGCCGCGCCGGCGCATCCCCTCCAAGAGACGCAGCTTGGCCACCCACTCCACGTCTCGGGCGCACTGCGCGGTCGACGTGCCCAGCCGCGCGAGCACGTCCTCCCAGCGCTCGAGGACGTCGGTGGTCGCGGCGTCGGCGCCCGCGCCGACGGCCTCCTGGCAGACGGCCAGGTACTCCCGCTGCACCTCGAGCGCCGTGAGGCGTCGACCGTCGCGCAGCGGCAGCGGGACGGCGAGGTCGAGGTCGCGGCTGACGGTTGCGACGCACTCGACGGGGTCGGCGAGGGCGAGCGCGGTCAGCCGGGCGAGGTGGTGCGGTGCTGCGTGCTCGAGCACACCGAGGACGAGCGACGTCGTGCCCGCCTTGAGCAGGGTGGCGGGCTCGAGGAGGTTCGCGTCGCCCAGGATCACGTGCAGGCGGCGCCAGCGCGCGGCGTCGGCGTGCGGCTCGTCGCGGGTGTTGATGATCGGGCGCCGCATGGTGGTCTCGAGGCCGACCTCGGCCTCGATGAAGTCCGCGCGCTGCGAGAGCTGGAACCCGGGCTCCAGGCCCGTCTGCCCGAGGCCGACCCGGCCGGAACCGGTGAAGACCTGGCGGGTGACGAGGAACGGGGTGAGCACCTCGACGAGCGTCGCGAACGGGACCGCCCGGTCGACGAGGTAGTTCTCGTGGGTGCCGTAGCTCGCGCCCTTGCCGTCCTGGTTGTTCTTGTAGAGCATGACATCGATCCCGGCGCGGGCGAGCTCGGCGGACGCGCGCGCCATCACGCGCTCCCCCGCGACGTCGTAGCGCACGACGTCGTACGGCGTGGCCACCTCCGGCGAGGAGTACTCGGGGTGTGCGTGGTCGACGTAGAGCCGGCCGCCGTTGGGCAGGATCGCGTTGAGGGCTCCGGGATCGTCGTACGGGTTCGACGCCGGGCGTGCGAGCGTCGTCGGCGCGTCCCCGCTCGGTGCGGGACGCTCGGGGTCGTCCGTGAGCAGCGACGGGTGCGCGGACGCACGCGGCAGGCGGTGCCCGCGGGCGTCGCACAGCGGGTCCTCGTGCGCGTAGTCCCACCGTGCGGTCTGGCCGAGCGTGGCGCGGTACGCGGCCACGACCTGCGAGGACATGAGCATCGGGTTGGGTCCGCCGGTCACCCCGTACTCGGTCTCGATCCCGACGACGCGGCGCACGCCCGGCTGGGCCGGGTGCGCGGGAACGGCCGTCACAGGTACTGGCCGGTGGCCGTCGGCTCGATGCCGCGAGCGGTCGAGGACTGCTTCGCGTCCTGGACGATCGTGCGGATGAACACGATGCGCTCGCCCTTCTTGCCGGACACGCGCGCCCAGTCGTCGGGGTTGGTCGTGTTGGGCAGGTCCTCGTTCTCCTTGAACTCCGCCGCGCACGCGGTCAGCAGGTGGTCCACCCGCAGCCCGCGCTGGCCGGTCGCCAGCAGGTCCTTCACGGCGTGCTTCTTGGCGCGGTCCACGACGTTCTGGATCATGGCTCCGGACGCGAAGTCCTTGAAGTAGAGGACCTCCTTGTCCCCGGACGCGTAGGTGACCTCGAGGAACGCGTTGGCCTCGTCCGTGGCGTACATCCGCTCCACCGTGCGGTCGATCATCGCGGCCACGGTCGCGGCGCGGTCGCCGCCGTGCTCGGCGAGGTCGTCCGCGTGCAGCGGGAGATCGGGCAGCACGTACTTGGCGAAGATGTCGCGGGCGCCCTCGGCGTCGGGCCGCTCGATCTTGATCTTCACGTCGAGGCGACCGGGGCGCAGGATCGCGGGGTCGATCATGTCCTCACGGTTGGAGGCGCCGATCACGATCACGTTGTCGAGGCGCTCGACGCCGTCGATCTCGGCGAGCAGTTGCGGCACGATCGTCGTCTCGACGTCCGAGGAAACCCCCGTGCCGCGGGTGCGGAACAGCGACTCCATCTCGTCGAAGAACACCACGACGGGCGCGCCCTCGGCGGCCTTCTCGCGCGCCCGGGCGAAGATCGTGCGAATGTGCCGCTCGGTCTCCCCCACGTACTTGTTCAGCAGCTCGGGGCCCTTGATGTTGAGGAAGTAGCTGCGCTGGCGGGCGCCGTCGGTCTCGCCGCCGGCGCGGGCGGCGAGCATCTGGGACAGCGAGCTCGCGACCGCTTTGGCGATCAGCGTCTTGCCGCATCCGGGCGGGCCGTAGAGCAGCACACCCTTGGGTGCCTTGAGGCCGTGCTCGCGGAAGAGGTCGGCGTGCGCGATGGGCAGCTCGATCGCGTCACGGATCTGCTCGATCTGCGCGCCCAGGCCACCGATGTCCGCGTAGTCGACGTCGGGGACCTCCTCGAGGACGAGGTCGGTGACCTCGCTCTGCTCGATCTCCTCGAACGCGAACCCGGCGCGGGCGTCGACCGTGACGGTGTCGCCGACGCGCACCCCGGCAAGGCGCCCCGCGGCGCGCACCACGTGCTCGGTGTCGGAGCGGAGCACGACCAGCAGCCGGCCGTCGGGCAGCTGCTCGCGCACGACGCCGAGCTCGCCGACGGCCTCGTACCCGCCAGCGGCGACGACGACGAGGGCCTCGTTGAGGCGCACCTCCTGGCCGGGCAGCAGGGCGTCGAGGTCGACGTCGGGCGCGACCGCGAGGTGCATCTTGCGGCCCGCGCTCACGACGTCGGCGGTCGACGCGTCCACCTTGGCGAGGAAGACGCCGTAGCCGCCCGGGGGTCGTGCGAGCTCGTCGAGCTGTTCCTTGAGGGTGACGATCTGCTCGCGTGCCGCCGTCAGCGCCTCGACGAGGCGCTCGTTGCGGGCGGCGAGCAGCTGGACCTGCTCACCCGTGACATCGGGCATGCCCCCACCTTCCCGGGCCCGCGCGCACAGACCCTGCTCGAGAGTCGACCCTACGCGCCGGGCTGGGGCTCCTGGGGCGCCTGTCCCACATCGCGGCGCACGCGCCGGATCTTCTTGTCGGACACCGCGCGCTCGCCGAGCTCCTCCGGCGTCCACTCCTGCTCCGTGGCGGCCGGGTAGTTGCCCTTCGAGGGGCGACGACGACGCACGGGCGCGTCGACGCCGTCGGCCATCCGGCGCACGCTCAGCAGGAAGCCGGTGTGGCCGATCATGCGGTGCTGCGGGCGCACGGCCAGGCCCTCGAGGTGCCAGCCGCGGATCATGGTCTCCCACGCCTCGGGCTCGCCGAACGCCCCGTGGTCGCGCAGGTCCTCCGCGAGCCGGGAGAGCTGGGTGGTGGTCGCGACGTAGCAGATGAGCACGCCGCCGGGGATGAGGGCCTCGGCGACGGCGTCGAGGTTCTCCCACGGCGCGAGCATGTCGAGCACCACGCGGTCGATGCTGCCGGGCTGCTCGACCTCGGGCAGGACGTCGCTGAGGTCGCCGATCGACAGCTCCCACGCGGGGTGGGTCTCACCGAAGAAGGCCTCGACGTTGCCGCGGGCGATCGCGGCGAAGTCCTCGCGGCGCTCGATCGAGTGCAGGTAGCCCTGGTCGCCGACGGCGCGCAGCAGCGACAGCGTGAGCGCACCGGAGCCGACGCCGGCCTCGATGACCCGGGCGCCGGGGAAGATGTCGGCCATCGCGACGATCTGGCCGGCGTCCTTGGGGTAGACGACGGCGGCGCCGCGCGGCATGGACAGCGTGTAGTCGCTGAGCAGCGGGCGCAGCGCGAGGTACTCGATGCCGGAGGTGGTGCGCACCACCGTGCCCTCGGGCGCGCCGATGAGGTCGTCGTGGGAGAAGTAGCCGCGGTGCGTGTGGAACGCGCCACCCTCCACGAGGGCGATGGTCGCGAGCTTGCCCTTGGGGTCGGTGAGCTGGACGCGCTCGCCAGCGCGGAACGGTCCTCGGCGCAGGGCGGCGCCCGTCGGCAGGTGCCGGCGCGGGAGCGGCGGGAGTGCGGTGAGGTCGTTCTGGGGCTCGGTCACGAGGAGCGAGTCTAGGTTCTGTTGACCGCCGCGACGACATCGGCGACGTGCACCACGCCCACGACGCGGTCCCCGTCGACGACGACGAGGGTGGGCGCCGAGCGTGCGCCGACGCCGATGTGCCCGAGAAGCTCCACGCCTCGCGCGGCGACGGGGACCGTGGGCGCGGGGGCGAGACGGGTAGCGACGGCCGAGGCCGGGTCGGCGGCGGTTGCGCCGGCCGCGCGCGCCTCGGCCACGTCGACCAGGAGCGCGGGCCGGTGGGCGAAGTCCCGCAGGACCACGTGCCCGACGCCGAGCTGCGCTGCCACGCCCAGGACCTCGCCCACGGTGACGTCCTGACCGATCTCGGTCGCCGGGCGCGCGAAGGACCAGACGTCGTAGCGCTCGAGGCGCTCGTTGCGGTCGGCGTTCCGGAGCGCGGCGGACGCGCCGCTCCACAGCAGCGCGGCGATCACCAGGGCCCACAGGGCGCCGACGGGGTCGACGCCCTCCCCCGTCAGCGCCGGGCGGACGACGAGCCACAGCACGACCAGGACCGCCAGGACGCGGCCGGACCACGCGGCGACGCGGGTGCCCGTGCGGCGGCGGCCGGTCGCGGCCCAGATGCCGGCCTCGAGCATCATGCCGCCGTCGAGCGGGATGCTCGGCAGCAGGTTGAACGCGGCGACGAACCCGTTCGCGAACGCGCCCGCGTACAGCAGCAGGGCGGGGATCAGGGTGGCCTCGGTGAGACCGCCGTCGGACAGCGCCCAGTAGGCGCCGCCGAACACGGCCGCGAGCACGACGTTGGTGAGCGGCCCGGCACCGGCGATGAGGAAGTGGCTGCGCGGCGTCGCGCCGTGCGACTCGTAGGACGTGTGCCCGCCCCAGGCGGACAGGACGACGGCGGAGACCCGGTGGCCGTGCCGGCGCGCGACGGCGGCGTGCGCGATCTCGTGGGCGAGCACGGAGCCGAACAGGATGAGCGCGAACGCCGCGGTGACACCGACGAGCGCGCCCGTGCTGCCGCCGACGACGTTGGCGGCCGTCGGCGCGAACAGGACCGCGATGATGACGGCACCGAAGAACCAGCTCCCGGAGACGACGACGGGCGCACCGGCCGTGCGTCCGATGATCACGCCGCTCGGGTGGCGCCGGCTCTGCCTGCTGTTCACAGGGGGCAGCCTACGTTCCGGGTCTGTCGGACGCCGCACCTACCCTGGACGTCATGAGCGACACGACGGCGGCACCCACCCTCCTGCCTCCCGCAGCGCCCGCGGCGCCCGGCGAGGGCGAGCGGCCCGCCCCGGAGCGCGCGCGACGCGCGCCCGCCCTGTCGCCGTCGCGCGCCAACGACTACGTTCAGTGCCCGCTGCTGTTCCGGTTCCGGACGATCGACCGGCTGCCGGAGCCGCCGAGCACCGCGGCCGCACGTGGGACGCTCGTGCACGCCGCGCTCGAGCGGCTCTACGACGCCCCGGCCGGCGAGCGCACGCCGGAGCTCGCCGTGGCCGCGCTGCCGGGCGAGTGGGAGCGCATGCTCGAGGCCAGCCCGGGGTACGGCGAGATGTTCCCCGAGGCCGGGGCGCAGGAGGCGTGGATGACGTCGGCTCGCGCGCTCGTCGAGCGGTACTTCACCCTCGAGGACCCCACGCGCCTGGAGCCCGAGGCCCGCGAGCTGTTCGTCGAGACCGAGCTGCCGGGCGGTCCGCGGCTGCGCGGGGTCGTGGACCGGATCGACGTCGCCCCGAACGGCGCGGTGCGGGTGGTCGACTACAAGACCGGCAAGGCGCCGCGCCCCGCGTACGGGGAGTCGGCGGCGTTCCAGATGCGCTTCTACGGGCTCGTGGTCTGGCGCGAGCGGGAGGTGGTGCCCGCGATGCTCCAGCTGATCTACCTGGGTGACGGCCAGATCCTGCGCAACGAGCCCACGCAGGCATCGCTCGAGCAGACCGAGGACCGCATCCGCGCGCTGTGGGCGTCGATCGTCGCCGACGCCGAGGCCGAGTCCTTCGCCCCGCGCAAGTCCCGGCTGTGCGACTGGTGCAACCACCAGGCGATCTGCCCCGCGTTCGGCGGTGTGGCGCCGCCCATCCCCGAGGGCGCGATCAAGCTCAATCTCGGGATCGCCTGAGGCCGGGCCGCCGCTCGCCTCGGGCGAGCGCTCAGTCGCGGCCCTCCATGAGGTCGACGACCTCTCCACCGACGACGCGGGTGATCACGTCGAGGTCGACGCCCTCGAGCGACGGCACGCGGCTGAGGCTGTCCCGGGCCGGGATCGGCAGGAGGGCGCGGACGGCGACCGTCCGCGCGCCGGAGGCCAGGGCCGAGCTGATGCCGGGGGGCGAGTCCTCGAAGGCCACGCAGTCCTCGATCGGGACGCCCATGAGCTCAGCGGCGCGCAGGTAGGGCTCCGGGTGCGGCTTGCCGTTGACCACGTCCTCCCCCGTCACGACCACGTCGAACACACCCGGGCCGACGGCCTCGACCATGCGGGCGGCGAGGGCCGCGTAGGACATGGTGACGAGAGCGCACGGGATGCCGGCGGCGCGGACGGCGTCGAGCAGCTCGCGGGCGCCCGGCTGCCACGGGATGCGCCGTGCGAGGCCCTCACCGACAGCGCCGGTGAGCTCCGCGGTGATCTCGGTCGTCGGGAGATCGGCCCCGGCGGCCTGCAGGATGACGGCGGCGTCCGTGAGCGCCATGCCGACGAGCTGCGCGCCGTCGGCCTCAGTCCACTCCACACCGAACCGCGCCATGAGCGCGCGCTCCGCCCCGATCCAGTACGGCTCGGTGTCGATGAGCGTGCCGTCCATGTCCCACAGCAGCGCCCGCGGCAGGACACCTGTCCCCTGGGTCGGTGCGGTCACGGTCCGGGGTTCGAGGTGGTGGCTCACTGGTCCATGGTAGGCAGGCGAGCGGGGCGACCGTCGACGTGATCGCGCGCATGGAGTGGACCGTACCCGCCTCATCGAATCGAGCCCACGGCTAGGCTGGACGGATGACTGAGGAGCAGGCAGGGCCTGACACGACGAGCGACACCGTGGTGCTGGCCGCGTTCGAGGGCTGGAACGACGCGGGCGGCGCGGCGACGTCGGCGGTGCTGCACCTGATCGAGGTGTGGGGCGCGCAGCGCGTGCACGAGCTCGACCCCGAGGACTATCACGACTTCCAGGTCAACCGGCCCGTGAGCGAGTTCGACGACGACGGCCGCCGCGTCCTCACCTGGCCGACCACGGCCGTGTACGTCGCGGAGCCGCTGCCGGGCCGGCGCGTCGTCCTGGTGCACGGCACGGAACCGTCGATGCGCTGGCGCTCCTACTGTGCCGAGCTGATCGAGAGTGCCCGCTCGCTCGGCGCCGCCTCGATGACCACGATCGGCGCCCTCCTGGCCGACGTCCCCCACACGCGCCCGATCCCGGTCACGATCACGTCGGAGGACCTGGGCATCCAGGCGCTGCTCGACATCGAGCGCAGCACGTACGAGGGCCCCTCCGGGATCGTCGGCGTGCTCCAGCACGAGGCGCAGGAAGCCGGCCTGCACGCCATGTCGATCTGGGCCGCCGTCCCGCACTACGTGGCGCACCCGCCGTCGCCCAAGGCGACGCTTGCGATCCTCACACGGCTCGAGGAGGTCCTGTCCATCCCGGTTCCGCTGCTCGACCTCGTGGACGACGCCGCCGCGTGGCAGGCCGGCGTCGACGAGCTCGCCCGGGAGGACGAGGAGATCGCCGAGTACGTCTCCCAGCTCGAGGAAGCCAAGGACACCGCGGAGCTCCCCGAGGCGTCGGGCGAGGCGATCGCGCGTGAGTTCGAGCGGTTCCTGCGGCGCCGCGACAAGGGCATCGGGGGCTGAACCGCCCGGCCCGCCTGGCCCGTACGGCCGGTGTGGGAGGCGCGTGGCAGGCTGGGCGCATGGACTTCCGCATCTTCACCGAACCCCAGCAGGGCGCCACCTACGACGACGTGCTCGCGATCGCGCGCGCCACCGAGGAGCTGGGCTACGACGCCTTCTTCCGCTCCGACCACTACCTGCGCATGGGTGACGGCGACCCGGGCCCCGGCCCGACGGACGCGTGGACCACGCTCGCGGGGCTGGCCCGCGAGACCTCGCGCATCCGGCTCGGCACGCTCGTGTCGTCCGCGACGTTCCGGCACCCCGGTGTCCTCGCGATCCAGGTCGCGCAGGTCGACCAGATGTCCGGCGGTCGCGTCGAGCTCGGGCTCGGCGCCGGCTGGTTCGCGCGCGAGCACGAGGCCTACGGCATCCCGTTCCCGGACAAGCGCTTCGGCATCCTCACCGAGCAGCTCGAGATCGTCACCGGCCTGTGGGGCACGCCCGTGGGCGAGACGTTCTCGCACGCCGGCAAGGAGTACACGCTCGTGGACTCCCCCGCGCTGCCCAAGCCCGTCCAGGGCGGTGACCGCCCCGGCGTCCCCGTGATCGTCGGCGGCAGCGGACCCAAGCGCACCCCGGCGCTCGCCGCGTCGTTCGCGGCCGAGTTCAACGCTTCCTTCCCGCCCATCGAGGAGATCCCCGAGCGATTCGCGCGCGTTCGGGCGGCCTGCGAGGACATCGGCCGCGCGCCCGAGTCGCTCGTCTACTCGGTCGCCCTCGTGATGTGCGTCGGCAAGGACGAGGCTGAGCTGGCCCGCCGCGCCGAGGCCATCGGCCGGGACGTCGCCGAACTGCGGGAGCACGGCGTCGCTGGCACCGTGCAGGAGGCCGTGGACCGTCTCGGGGAGCTCAACGAGATGGGCGTCGAGCGGGTCTACCTGCAGGCGCTCGACATGGACGACCTCGACCACCTCGAGTTCGTCGCCCGCGAGGTCGTCCCCCAGCTCGGCTGAGCCGACCTCGCCGAGCTACAGGCGGACACCGAGCAGCGCGTTGACCGTGCGCGCGACGACGCCGGGAGCACCCTCGTGCGCCTCGACGTCGTCGCGACGCGACTCGGCAAGGCTGCGGTGGGCCCACGCGTCCACCGCAGCCAGCGCCCGCGGGGTGTCGAGGTCGTCGGCCAGGGCCGCGCGCACCTCGGCGAGCATCGGCCCGGCGTCCGGGCCCCCGTTGCCGGAGACCGACGACCGCCACAGTTCCAGCCGCTCGCGCGCCGCGTCGAGGTCGGCGTCGAACCACTCCCACTCCGTGCGGTAGTGGTGGGCGAGGACCGCCAGGCGGATCGCCATGGCGTCCACACCGTCGGCGAGCAGGCGCGAGACCAGCACGAGGTTGCCGCGGGACTTGCTCATCTTCTCGCCCTGGTAGGACACCAGGGCCACGTGCGCGTGCGCGGTCGCGGACCGACCGTGCAGCAACCGGGCGTGCGAGGAGCTCATCTCGTGGTGCGGGTAGAGCAGGTCGGCGCCCCCACCCTGGACGTCGAACTGCTGGCCGAGGCCCAGGTGCGCGATCACGGCGCACTCGATGTGCCAGCCCGGTCGTCCCGCGCCCAGCGTGCCGCCGTCCCACGCCGGCTCGCCCTTGCGCTCACGGCGCCACAGCAGCGGGTCCTGCGGGTCGCGCTTGCCCGCGCGGCCCGGGTCTCCCCCGCGCTCGGCGAAGAACGCCGCCGCCGTCGCGGCATCGAGGTTGCTGACCGAGCCCATCGCAGGGTCCACGCTCAGGTCCGCGTACACGTCCCCGAGCTCGGGGTGGTCGCCCCCGGCGCCGTCCTCGAGCGGCACCCGGTACGCCGCGCCCGAGGCGAGCAGCTGCTGGACCGCCGCGACGACGTCGGGAATCGTCTCGACCGCACCGTAGAAGTGGTCGGGCGGGATGACACCGAGCGCCGTCATGTCCGCGGCGAACAGCGCCGTCTGCTCGCGGGCGAGGTCGCGCCAGTCGACGCCGGTGGCGGTGGCGCGCTCGAGCAGCGGGTCGTCGACGTCCGTGACGTTGGACGTGTATGTGACGTGGATGCCGGCGTCGCGCCAGGCGCGGATCAGGACGTCGAACGCGAGGTACGTGGTCGCGTGACCGATGTGCGTCGCGTCGTAGGGCGTGACGCCGCACACGTACAGGCCGGCCTCACCGCCCGCGACCGGCTGCGTGAGCGACCCCGTGCTGCTGTCGAAGAGCCCGACGGGGCTCCCGGAGCCGGGGAGGACAGGGATCTGTGGGGTGGGCCAGGCGTGCACCGCTACAGCCTAGCCGCGCCCGGGCGTCGTCCGACCCCGCGGCCGGTCAGCCCGCTGGCGTCCCGCCCGTGGCCTGCAGCACGCCGGTGGTGAGCAGGATCAGGACGACGGCGGCCAGGCCGAGGCGGTACACGACGAACGGGCGGTAGCTGAAGGTCGACACGATCCGCAGGAACGCGATGATCACCACGTAGCCCACACCGAACGCGATGAGCGTCGCGAGCATCGTGGCACCGAGGCTGGGTGTCCCGGCCTCGCCGAACTCGCCGAGCGACCCAGCGAGCTTGTACAAGCCGGACCCCATGACCGCGGGGATGGCGAGCAGGAACGAGTACCGGGCGGCCGCCTCACGGGTGTAGCCCAGCAGGAGCGCGATCGTGATGGTGCCACCCGAGCGCGACACGCCCGGGACGAGCGCCATCGCCTGGGCGAAGCCGAGCGCGAGAGCCCGCTTCGCCGTCGTGTCCTCGAGCGGGCGCCGGCGAGCCCCCACCCGGTCGGCCCAGCCGAGGAAGATCGCGAAGATCGCCAGGGTCGCGACCGTTAGGTACAGGTTGCGGAACGTCGAGTCGATCGCGTCCTCGAACAGCAGGCCCAGGACCACGATCGGGACGGAGCCGAGCGCGATCCACCAGCCCATCCTGGCGTCCGGGTCCGCCGGCCTGAAGCGTTCGCCCCACGACGACGCCGAGCGCATGGCCTGCCACCACGCGCGGCAGATCCGCGCGATGTCCTTGCGGAAGTAGATGATCACGGCGGTCTCGGTGCCGATCTGCGTGATCGCGGTGAAGGCTGCACCCGGGTCGCTCGACCCGATCAGCTCCCCGACGATCCGCAGGTGCGCCGACGACGAGATCGGCAAGAACTCCGTGAGGCCCTGCACCAGGCCGAGGACGATCGCTTCCCATGCATTCACAAGCGGACACTCTACGCAGCGCCCACGCCGGGTCCCGCATCCACGCGCCGAGCCGCACTACCCTGCCCACATGGAGCTTCGTCAGCTGGGCCGTACCGGGCTACGCGTCTCGTCCCTCGGCCTGGGGACGATGACGTGGGGCCGCGACACCGACGAGGGCGACGCCGGCGAGCAGCTGCGCGACTTCGTGGACGCGGGCGGCAACCTCGTCGACACCGCCGCGTCCTACGGCGGTGGCGCGAGCGAGGAGATCATCGGACGGCTGCTCGGATCGACGATCTCCCGCGACGACGTGCTGCTGTGCACCAAGGCGGGCATCCGCGCCACGGCTCACGGGGCGTCGATCGACGCGTCGCGCGGCTCGCTGCTCGACTCCCTCGACGCTTCTCTGGCCCGCCTGGGCGTGGACCACGTGGACGTGTTCTGCGTGCAGTCCCCCGACCCACGCACCCCGCTCACCGAGACGCTCGACGCGCTGCGCCGTGCCGTGGACTCGGGTCGTGCACGCTACGTCGCGCTCGCCAACCACCCGGGCTGGCAGGTCGGCCGCGCGTCGGCGCTGCTCGAGGCCCACGGGCTCGAGCTCGCAGCCGCACAGGTCGAGTACTCGCTGCTCGAGCGCGGGGTCGAGCGCGAGGTCGTGCCCGCGGCGACCGACCTCGGCGTCGGCGTCCTCGCCTGGTCGCCGCTCGGCCGCGGGGTGCTGACCGGCAAGTACCGCCGCACCATCCCCGCCGACTCCCGCGCAGCATCGACGCACCTCGCGGGGTTCGTCCAGCCCTACCTCGACTCGGACTGCACGTCGATCGTCGAAGCCGTCGCCACCGCGGCCGAGGGCCTGGAGCGCCCGACGCTCGAGGTCGCTCTCGCGTGGCTGCTGGGGCGTCCCGGGGTGTCGAGCGCCCTGATCGGGCCGCGTACCCCGGCCCAGCTGCGGTCGTGCCTGCCGGCGGCCGAGCTCGACCTCCCACCAGCGCTGGCCGGCGCGCTCGACGACATCAGCGCCCTGCAGCTCGGGTACCCCGAGCGCCGCTGACGCGACGACGAGCGGGCTGACTCAGCCCTTCTCCGGGTCGACGAGCGTCTCGAGGTCCTGGTCGCTGAGGCCGTCGAGGTCGTCGTCCGACTCGTCCGCGCGGTCCGACTCGTCGTCGTCCCGTTCGTCCTCGTCCTCGTCGTCGTAGTCGTCGTCCTCGTCGTCCTCACCGAGGTAGAACGGCGTGGCCTCGGCATAGGTGACGGCGAGGGCCTCGTCGTAGACCTCGAAGGCGTCCGCGAGGACGTCGTAGGCCTGGTCGACGGCCGGGTCGTCCTCGCCACGGCGCGCGGCGACAGCGTCGAGATGGGCGTCGAGAGCGGCGATGAGCCGGTCCAGTGCTGCGCGCGGGTCTACGGTCATAGCACGACGGTAGCCCCGGACGGGGCACAATGGCATCTGAGATTCCGCGCCCTGGCTGCCCGAGGCCAGGGACCGCCCCTACGTGGACGAGGTGAGACCCATGACGCAGCGCCCCCAGGCCCCCCGCTACGGCGAGTACGAGTTCCGGGTCGTCTCGATCCCCCCGGCGACCAGCCGCTCCGACGCTCGCCGCATGCTCACCGACGAGGCCGAGTACGGCCGGTGGGAGCTAGCCCGCAGCCTGCTGTACCAGGGCGGCGCCCGCAAGGTCTGGCTGCGCCGCCGCATCATCCGCGCCCGCAGCACCCTCTGACGCACCGCCCCTCTCCCACCCCACCCCCCACCCCCACCCGTTGAGTGCGTGATTTTGGCGGTGCCTTCGTCGGAAAACACCGCCAAGATCACGCACTCAGCGCCCGGAGGGGGGGTAGGGGTCGGGGGGCGGGGGGTGTCGAGGGTTAGGCCGTCATGAGGAGGCGGTCGAGGACGCGGACGCCGAACTTCAGGGCCGAGACCGGGACGCGCTCGTCGACGCCGTGGAACATGCCCGCGAAGTCCGCGTCCGCCGGCAGCTGAAGCGGCACGAACCCGTAGCCCGTGATGCCCAGGCGCGCGAGCGACTTGTTGTCCGTCCCGCCCGAGAGCATGTACGGCAGCGCGAGAGCGCCCGGGTCCTCGGCGCCGAGCGCCGCGACCATCGTGTCGACGAGCGTGCCCTCGAACGGCACCTCGAGCGCGCGGTCCTGGTGGATCGGCTCGATGCGCACGTGCTCCCCCGCGAGCTCGGTCAGGACGCGCGTGATCTCGTCGCCCTGCCCGGGCAGGAAGCGAGTGTCGATGACGCCCGTCGCCGTCCCGGGAATGACGTTCGCCTTGTAGCCGGCCTCGAGCTGCGTCGGCGCCGACGTGTTCTTCAGGGTCGCCCCCACGAACTTGGCGGTGGGCCCGAGCGCGTCGACCAGCGCATCGATCGCGCCGTCGTCCTCGGGATCGAACGGCAGACCCGAGAGGTCGGCGACGCCCTCGAGGAGCTGCCGGACGGTCGGCGTGAGCACCGTGGGCCAGGGATGCGCCCCGATCCGGGCCATCGCCGCGGCCAGGTTGGTGACCGCGTTGTCGACGTTGACCTGCGAGCCGTGACCCGCCCGGCCGTCCGCGACGAGCCGCAGCCAGCCGATGCCCTTCTCCGCCGTCTGCAGCAGGTACGCGCGGCGGCCACCGAGCTCGACGGAGAACCCGCCCACCTCGCTCACGGCCTCCGTCGCGCCCTCGAACAGCTCGGGCTTGTGCTTGACCGCCCACTGGGCGCCGTGCACGCCGCCGGCCTCCTCGTCGGCGAAGAAGGCGACGACGACGTCACGCGCCGGCGACCGCCCCTCGCGGACCATCTGGCGCACGACCGCGAGCATCATCGCGTCCATGTCCTTCATGTCGACCGCGCCGCGGCCCCAGAGCTGGCCGTCGACCTCCTCACCGGCGAACGGGTCGACCGTCCAGTCCGAGGCCTCGGCCGGGACGACGTCGAGGTGGCCGTGCAGCACGAGGGCGGGCCGGGTCCGATCCCGGCCCTCGAGCCGCACGACGACGTTGGCGCGTCCCGGCGTCGTCTCGAAGTAGGTGGGCGCGAGCCCGACCTCCTCGAGCGACCGCATGACGTACTCCGCGGCCACGCGCTCGCCGGGACCGGTCCCGTCGCCATAGTTGCTCGTGTCGATGCGCAGCAGGTCCTGGCAGAGGCCAGCGACCTCGTCCTCCGCCGTCGGGAAGGTGCCCGGGGCGGGGGCCGTCACGCGGTCTCCCCTGCGAGGCCGCGACGCGCGAGCAGCGGGTCGATGGACGGCGCACGGCCCCGCATCGCGGAGAACGCCGCGACCGGGTCCTGGGAGCCGCCGATGGAGAGCACGTGCGCGCGGAAGGCGTCGCCGTTCTCGCGGCGCAGGCCGCCGTTCTCCTCGAACCACTGCACGGTGTCCGCGTCGAGCACCTCGGACCACAGGTACGAGTAGTACCCGGCCGAGTAGCCGCCGGCGAAAATGTGGTTGAAGTACGACGTCCGGTACCGGGGCGGCACCGGCGCGAAGTCGAGCCCGAGCCGCTCGAGGGCCTCGCGCTCGAACGCCTCGACGTCGGCCGGCGACGTGGGGACATCCTCGGGCGCCAGCTGGTGCCACGCCTGGTCGAGCAGCGCCGCCGCGAGGTACTCGGTGGTGCCGAAGCCCTCGTTGAACAGCCGGGACGCGATCAGCGTCTCGATCCACTCGGTCGGCATCGGCTCGCCCGTCTTGTGGTGCACCGCGTACTCGGCGAGGAGCGACGGCTCCCACGCCCACATCTCGTTAACCTGCGAGGGGTACTCGACGAAGTCCCGCGGCACCTCGGTGCCGGACTGCGAGGGCAGCCGCACCGCGGAGAACAGCCCGTGCAGCGCGTGGCCGAACTCGTGGAACATCGTGATGACCTCGTCCCAGGCGAGCAGCGTGGGCTCGCCGGGCGGCGGCTTGGGGATGTTCAGGTTGTTCACGACGACGGGTAGCTCGCCCAGGAGCGTCGACTGGTCGACGAGGTTGTTCATCCATGCCCCGCCACGCTTCGACGGGCGCGTGTAGTAGTCGCCGAGGAACAGGCCCATGCCCCGCCCGTCGGCGTCGAAGACCTCCCAGACGCGGACGTCGGGGTGGTAGCCCAGCAGGTCCGCGCGGCGCTCGAAAGTGATGCCGAACAGCGCGGTGGCCGCGGCGAAGACGCCCTTCTCCAGCACGGTGTTCAGCTCGAGGTACGGGCGCAGCAGCGAGTCGTCCAGACTGTAACGCTCCCGGCGCACCTGCTCGGAGTAGTAGGCCCAGTCGCAGGCGCGCAGCTGCTCGCCCGGGGTGTCGGCGTCGACGGCACGCTGCAGGTCTGCGGCCTCACGCTTGGCGTTGGCGACGGCCTTGGGTGCGAGCGGCTCGAACATTCCCATGATCGCGTCCGTGGTCCGGGCGGTGCCGTCCTCCGCGATGTACGCCGCGTGGTGGTCGTAGCCGAGCAGGCGGGCGCGCTTGGCGCGCAGCGTCACGATCTCGAGCAGGACCGGCCGGGTGTCGTGCTCGCCGGGGGTCAGGCCACGGGTCACCGAGGCCTCGTGCACCCGGGCACGCACGTCGCGGCGGGCGAGCTGGGCGAGGACGCCCTGCTGCGTGGGTAGCTGCAGCTCGATCAGGTAGCCGCCCGCGTGGCCGGCGTCGGCTGCCGCCTGGGCCGCGGCTGCGACGGCGTCCTCGGGCAGGCCCTCGAGGTCCGCGACGTCGTCGACCAGCACGGCGGCCTCGTTGGTGGCGGCCAGCAGGATGCGACCGAACTTCGCGCCCAGCTCGGCCAGGCGCGCGTTGATGCTGCGCAGCTCCTCCTGCTCGGCCGCGGGCAGGGCGACGCCGGACCGGCGGAAGTCACGGAGCATCTCGCGGACCAGGTACTCGGTCGCGGGGTCGACCTCGAGGTCACCGGCGTCGATCTGCTCGGCGATCGCGGAGACCTTCGCGAACAGGCGCGGCTCCATCGCGACGTAGTCCTGGTGGGCGGAGAGCTCGGGGGTGAGCTCCTCCTCGATCGCGTCGAGCTCGTCGCTCGAGTCCGCGGAGGAGACGTTGTAGAACACGGTGAGCGCGCGGTGCAGCAGCGCGCCGGACCGCTCGAGCGCCTCGATCGTGTTCTCGATCGTCGCCGGCTCGGGGTTCGCAGCGATCGCTTCGACCTCGGCGCGCTCGGCGGCGATGCCCGCGCGAATGGCCGGGGCGTAGTGGGCGACGGTGATCGCCGAGAAGTCGGGCAGGCCGTAGGGAAGCTCGGACGCGGCAGCGAAGGGGTTGGCAGGGTCCAGGTGGGGCGCGACAGTCATGCGCCCCATCATCACCCATTTCCTCAGGTCGGGGGGTGGAGGCGTGCGGCGAGCACCGCGACGTCGTCCTTCTCCCGGGCGTCGCCCATCTCGGAGACGATGAGGTCCAGCATGGTCGGGAGGTCCTTGCGTGCGTGCCGGGACGCGACCGTGCACAGCTCGGACACCATGTCGTTGAACGACGACCAGCGCCGCTCGACCAGGCCGTCGGTGAACATGAGGATCGAGGTTCCCGGCCCGATGAACTCCGTGTGGTTGCGGCGCGGCGCCTCCGCGCTGACGCCGAGCAGGAGGTCCGACGTGCCGGTGACCTCGCGGGCGTTCCCGTCCGCGTCGACGACCACGGGCGAGGGGTGCCCGGCGCTGGACCACGTGATGCGCGCGGGCACGCCGGGCTCGGCCGACGGTTCCACCTGCAGCACCACGGCCGTGGCCATCGTGGCGGCGTCGAGCAGGAGGTTGGCGCGGTCGAGGCGCGTGAGGAGCATCGCCGGGTCCTCGTGCCGGTCGGCGACGAACCCACGCAGGATCGAGCGCAGGTGGCCCATCTGGGCGGCGGCCTCGATGTTGTGCCCGACGACGTCGCCGATGATCAGCGTGACCACGCCGTGCGCGGAGATCGCGTCGTACCAGTCACCGCCGACCTGCTCGTGCGCGCTCGCCGGGACGTACCGCGCCGCGAGGGTCATGGCGTCGGTCTTGGGCAGGCGGGTGAGCATGGCCTCCTGGAGCGTCTGCGCGACCTCGTGCCGCTCGCGCAGCAGCTGGGCGCGGTCCAGGGCCTGGCCTGCGTACCGGGCCAGGGCGACCTTGAGCTCGCGCGACTCCGCGATGGGTTCGCGCGGCAGCTCCCAGCCCAGCCAGATCCAGCCCCGGGCCTGGCCGTCAAGTACCACGGGGAGGTAGCTCTCGGCCTCGACGAGCGCCGACGTCGTCCCCTCGAGCGTGGCGTACTCGTCGAGCATGCGCGCCTTGGTCGCGAAGAAGCGCGCCTTGCGGTCGATCACGCAGTGCGGGCCCGGGTGGTCGCTGGCTCGCGCGATGCCCGTGTAGTCGCCCGGCCGGTCGGCGGGAAGATCGGCGTCGTCGATCGCGACGAACTCGCCGTCGCGCTCCAGCACGAGCGCGGACGCGATCACCCCGAGGGCGCTGTGGGCGAGCGTCGTGACGGTCGCGGCGATCTCCTCGACCGTCGAGGTCTCACCAAGCGCCTCGCTGAACATCAGCAGGAGGCGGTTGAGCCGGCTGATCCGGGTGGCGCGGTGCTGGGTGCTGCGCACGCGCCGCTCGACCGAGCGGGCAGCCACGGACGAGGAGCAGATCGCGGCGAGGTCGGTGAGGTCGGCCAGCTGGCGCGCGGTGAAGTCCCGGGCGTGGGTGTCGATGACGCACAGCACGCCGGCGACCGTGCCGTCGGCGTCGGTGAGCGGGACGCCCGCGTAGGCGAGGGCACCGAGCTCGCTGACCAGGGCGGAGCCGGCGGCGTGCGGGTCGGCGAGCACGTCCTCGTGGACCACCGACCGGCTGGTCCGGACGAAGTCGGTGCTGAACGTGTCCACGAGCGACATCCGGCGTCGCGTGGCGTACGGCTCGGCGACTCCGGAGGCGCCCGGGAGGATCGGACCGTCGGGGTCGTGCAGCATGACGAGGGCCACGGGCGCGTCCGCGACGCGGCAGGCGATCGAGGCGAACCGGTCGAACTCGTCGTCGGGGCCAGCCGGGATCGTGGCGTCGGAGCCACCGCTCCGCTCGTCGCGCCAGGTCGCCGTCTCAGTCACGTCAGTCATTCTCCACGATGGCGCCGACGTTCCGGGCCACGCGCTCGCGTCCCGGCGCGTCGCGCACGGTCCAGGAGGAACCCGCCCAAACGGTTGTCACTGCAGGTCAGCGAGCCGCGTCCAGGGAAGGTCGTGCGCCTGTGCCACGCCTTCCTGCATGAGCATCCCCGCGTGCGTGCTCACGCCGCACGCCAGGGCGGGGTCGGACGACGCGGCCGCGCGCCAGCCGCGGGTGGCGAGCGCGCGGACGTAGGGCATCGTCACGGCGGTCAGCGCATGCGTCGAGGTCACGGGCACGATGCCCGGCATGTTCGCGACGCAGTAGAAGGTGGACCCGTGGACCGCGAAGGTCGGCTCGGCGTGCGTCGTGGGGCGCGTGGACTCGAAGCACCCGCCCTGATCGACGGCGATGTCGACGAGGACGGACCCGGGTCGCATGCGCGCGACCAGGTCGTCGGTCACGAGGGTCGGTGCGCGGCGGCCGGGCACGAGCACAGCGCCGACGACGAGGTCGGCACCGAGCACGGCCTGCTCGACGGCGTAGGCGCTCGAGGCGAGCGTGCGCACGCGCCCGCCGTAGCCGGCGTCGAGCTCGCGCAGGCGCGGCAGGCTGAGGTCGATGACGCTCACGTCGGCGCGCAGCCCGACGGCGATGTCGGCGGCATGCTTGCCCGCGTTGCCACCGCCGAGCACGACGACCGACGCGGGCGCAACCCCGGGCACCCCGCCGGGCAGGACGCCGCGCCCGCCAGCGTCGGCGAGGAGGTAGTGGGCGCCCACCTGGGTCGCCAGGCGGCCGGCGACCTCGCTCATAGGGGCGAGCAGCGGCAGCGAGCCGTCCTCGAGCTCGACGGTCTCGTAGGCGATCGCGGTGGTGCCGGCCGCCAGGAGCGCCTCGGTGCACTCTCGGCTGGCGGCGAGGTGCAGGAACGTGAAGAGGGTCTGATCCTCGCGCAGCCGGTGGTACTCCTCGGGTACCGGCTCCTTGACCTTGCACACGAGCTCGGCCGCCCAGGCGTCGTCGGCGGCCGGGACGATCTGGCCGCCGGCGGCGCGGTACTCGTCGTCGGTGATGCCGGAGCCGGTACCAGCCCCGGTCTCGACGAGGACCTCGTGTCCGTCGGCGACCAGGGCGTGCACGCCGGCCGGTGTCAGGGCGACGCGGTATTCGTGGTTCTTGAGCTCGCGGGGTACTCCGACGCGCATGTGACGCTCCTCACAACGGATGGCTGCGGCGAGGATGCCACGTCCCCGGGCTCGGCAACACCCCGGCGCGCTCGGCGAGCTCTCCGTGACGTCGTCGGCGCGCGCGTGGTGGGATGGTGACATGGGGTCGTTTCGCAAGCAGCGGGCCGCAGCGCCGCGCGGGTTCTTCGCGTGCGAGGCCGCTGGTCTGCGCTGGTTGGCCGACGCCGAGGCCGTCCGCGTCGTCCAGGTGCTGGCCGTCGACGACCACGGGTTGGACCTCGAGCGCCTCGAGCCCACGTCGCCGACCATCGAGGCTGCGCGGACGTTCGGCCGCGACCTGGCCCGCCTGCACGACGCCGGCGCACCCGCGTTCGGTTCGCCTCCCCCAGGCTGGGAGGGCGACGGCTTCTTCGGCCCCCTCGACGATCCCTACCCGCTGGTCGCCGGCGAGCACGGCACCTGGGGCGCCCACTACTCCGACGACCGCGTGGCACACGTCCTCGACCTGCTGGGCGCGGCGCTCCCCCGCGGCGCGCGCACCGACCTCGCGCACGTCCGCGAGCGCCTACGAGCCGGGACCTGGGACGACGACGACGCTCCCGCCCGTCTGCACGGGGACCTGTGGTCGGGGAACCTCCTGTGGACTACCGGCGCCGCGAGTGGCGTGCAGGCGGTGCTGATCGATCCGGCCGCGCACGGCGGGCACCGGCTGACCGACCTCGCGATGCTCGAGCTCTTCGGTGCGCCGCACCTGGACGCGATCTTCGAGGCGTACGAGGAGGCGCACCCGTTGCCGCACGCCTGGCGCGACCTGCTCGGGCTGCACCAGATCTACCCGGTGGGAATGCACGCGGTGCTGTTCGGAGGCGGGTACCTGGGCCAGCTCGAGCGCTTGGCTGCGAGGTACGCGCGCACTGACGAGGGCGAGGCCTGACGGTGGCCCGGACGATCGCGCTCACGCTCGTGCTGCTGTTCGTCGCGGCTTTCGTCATCGCGCTCGTCGTCGGGTTCGTCGTCTACGAGCGCAACCACCGTGAGGAACGCAAGGCCTACGACGCGCGCCGTCGCGCTGAGTGGCGAGACACGCGCCCCGGCGCCAAGCACGTCTTCATCCTCGCCATGGGCTTCTTCCTGGTGGGCGGCTTCGGTGTGCGCCTGCCGGAAGAGCCGGCGTGGTGGGGCTGGCCCGTCTTTCTCGCGACGTTCCCGCTCATCGGCCTCTATGCGTTCCTGGACCGGCGCCCGGTGCTGCCAGCCGCGCCAACCGATCCTGAGTCCTACCGGCGCATGGAAATCGGGGACCGCGCGGACTGGGCGGAGACCGCGGGCCCGCTCAGCGACGAGATGCTCGAAGCCGTGCTCGCGGACGACCCGTACGTGATCGCCGAGTTCGCGCGAGCACCGATCTCCACGGAGAACCTGGCCGAGATGCACCGCCGCGTGACCGATCCCGTGGTGCGGGAGTGGATCGCGACGAACTTCAACGCTCCGCTCGAGCTCATGGCTGCTGTGCCGCTGCAGCGGCATTCGGTCCACTCCGCGATGGAGTTCCTCCAGCGTCTTGGCATCTGGGAGACGCACGGAGAGGATCTCTCCGCCCTTCTCAACGCCATGGACGACGACCCACGGCCGATCCTCGAGGCCGTCCGAACCGAGCTCGGGATCGACATCGAGCTTCCCGCCGAGGACGAGTGAGCCGTCTGCTGGTCAGTCGGTCCGGGTGAGGCACCACGCGCGGTCGAAGGCTCGCGCCTCCAGGTCGCTCTGTCGCATCCAGACCTCGAGCGGCGCAGCGTCACCGAACCAGCCCTCGAGGTGTGTCCACGACTCGATGTCGAACAGGAGGCGATGCTCGTCGTCCTGCTCGCTCAGCGGCAGGACCTCGGCGAGCACCTCGCGGATGGCTCCCGCACCGTTCTGCGAGTGGCCGTACGCGTGGGTCACGGGGACGGCCGGGCCGCTGACCTCACCCCAGACGTGCGGCCTCCACGCCTGCTGGATCGCTGCATGGACGCGTTCCGCCGCCTTGACCTTCGCTGCGCCGTGGGAGGCGACATCAAGCGGCGACGGCACGGAGAACGCGGCCATGAAGCCTGCCGCCTGGCACACCGCGCTCGGGGTGTCGAGGTCGGCTGGTGCGCTCAGGAAGCGAGACCGGTCCGGCTCCTCGGTCCACCGGACGAGCCATCCCCGCTGCTCGCCGTCGGCTGGCTCCCAGCCATACACCGTCAAGTCATGGAAGATCTCCAGGGCCCCCGTGGTCGGCAGGCCTTGCCGGTGATCGGGCCAGGCCTCCTTCTCCTCGGTCACGGAGGCGTCCGCCAGGTCTCGCAGCGAGAACGTCGCGACGTGCGCGAGAGGCACACCCCCGGCATTGCGGGGCCATTCTTCCAGCCCTGCGACCGCGGGACCTCCGAGCCATGCGAGCTCAGCGCCCGTGGACCACAGCTCCCGAACGATGTCCTCGCCGGGCGGGAAACCCTGGACGGACAGGATGGGAGACCACGCCGCGCGCTCAGCGAGCGGCCGCGCAGCCGGCCCCATGCGTGCGAGGCCTTCCTCGACGAACGGCCACGTCCCGACTACCGGCACGGTGCGACGCTTCCACATCAGGCCACTCCTCCACTTCGCTCGACCGCCGCGCGCACGCTACGACTAGAGGAACACCTTCTCGCCGTCGGTGAAGAACGGCTGGAACTTGCCGATCTCCCACGAGACGACGTCGTCCAGGGCGCTGAGCGGAGTGTGCCTACGCAGGCCGCGGGAGGCATCTCCCCCGGCGACGAGGAACTCCACGCTGGCCGTCTCCCCCTCGGCGATCGGCTCGATGGCGTCCACGCCGATGACGATGATCATCCCCTCGGCATCCAGGCCGTTGAGCTGCACAGCGTCATCCTTGGCCGAGGAGACGCGGTCGGGCAGGCCGGGGGTGCGCCCGTTGACGGTGATCTCCGCGGGGAGCTTGGCGTCCGCGCCCTTGCCGATCGTCTCCCCGACCGTGACCTCAGCGTCGTAGTAGTCGACCATGAACCGACGCTGGCGGATCTCACCGACGCTGGGGGTGATGGCCGCGGCGGGGGTCGCGTCGGCGGCGTCTGCGGTGAAGTCGACTCCCGACTCGAGGTCGAACGCCTGGGCGCGGTAGGTCTGACCTGGCTCGAGCGCGACGTAGATGTCTTCGTACAGCGTCTCGCCGCCGGCGACGTCGGCCGCCAGCTCGATGTCGAAGCTGCACGGCGCGGACGAGGTGTTCGTGATCGTGACCGGGTAGTAGTGGCGCCACGTGCGGTCCAGGGACTCCGACCACTCGTCCGAGGCGGCGGAGATCTCACCGAAGGTGACCGACAGGTCGTCCGAGGTTGCGTAGGCGTCGACGCACGAGCCGCCGGGCCCGACCTCGGCGGCCGGTCCAGAGCTTGCCGGAGGGGCGCCGGGCGCCGGCTCGGACGGCGAGCATCCGGTCAGGACGGTCAGGGTCAGGGCCGCGGCGAGGATCTTGCGTGACAGCTGCATACGGGGACTCCTTGTGCGGTCGAGAACGGCGACTGCAGGCGCCACCGGCTGCTGGTGCCAGCGGTAGACCTACTTCTCCATGAACATGGGCTCATAGCGCACCGCACGATACTCGACGATCTCGTCGAGCGTGCTGGTACGCGCGGAAGAGGTGGCGCGCCCCGACGTCGTGCACCGCGCACGTCACATGCACGAACGCCCCCGCTCCTCGTCCGAGAGCGGGGGCGTTCGACGTGCTGGCGAAGGGACAGCCTCACCTCACAGGGGCCGTCAAGCTCAGCCCTTCACGCACAGGATGGTGCGCAGTCGCGCGACCACCTCGACCAGGTCGTGCTGTGCGGCGATGACCGAGTCGAGGTCCTTGTACGCGCCGGGGATCTCGTCGACGACCCCGGCGTCCTTGCGGCACTCGACGCCCGCAGTCTGCGCCGCGAGGTCGGCCGTCGTGAACCTCCGCTTGGCCTCGTTCCGCGACATCCGACGCCCAGCGCCGTGCGAGGCGGACTGGTACGACGCGTCGTTGCCCAGGCCACGCACGATGTAGGAGCCGGTCCCCATGGATCCGGGGATCAGGCCGATGTCGCCCTTGCCGGCCCGGATCGCCCCCTTGCGGGTGACGATCAGGTCCAGGCCGTCGATGGTCTCGTGCGCCACGTAGTTGTGGTGCACGTTCGCGGCCTCGCTGAACGTGATCTCCCGCCCAGCGAAGTGCTGACGCACGACGTCGACGACGAGCGTCATCATCGTGGCGCGCGAGCGGGCAGCGAACTCCTGGGCCCAGTGCAGGTCGTTGAGGTAGGCGTCCATCTGCGCGGTGCCGGCGAGGAACACGGCGAGGTCGCGGTCGGGCAGCCCGAGGTTGTGCTCGAGGCCCTTGGCGATCGCCACGTGCCGCTCGGCGATCTCCTTGCCGATGTTCCTCGAGCCCGAGTGCAGCTGCAGCCACACCTGGTCCTCGGTGTCGAGGCACACCTCGATGAAGTGGTTGCCCCCGCCGAGGGTGCCCATCTGCTTGCGCGCCCGGGTCTCGAGCTTCTGCACTCCGTGGTGCAGACCGCCGAACCTGTCCCAGAACGCGACTGCGGTGCGCGCGAGCCTGGAGACGTCGATCCCCTCTCCCACCGGGCGCAGCCGTGCCAAGTCGACCTGCTCGTCGTGCGCGTGGAAGCCGACCGGGACGGCGGCCTCGATCGCGGAGCGCAGGGGCCCGAGGTCGTCGGGCAGGTCTGCGGCCGTGAGCGACGTGCGCACACCCACCATCCCGCAGCCGATGTCCACACCCACGGCGTTCGGAGAGACGGCGTCGCGCATGGCGATCACCGAGCCGACCGTGGCGCCCTTGCCCAGGTGCACGTCCGGCATGACGCGCAGCCCGTGCACCCACGGCAGCGCGGAGATGTTCCGCAGCTGCTCGCGCGCCTGAGGCTCGACCTCGTCCTCGAGCGCCCACATCAGCGTGTCCGCCCGAGCGCCGCTCAGCTGTACGGGTAGTGCCATGCCATTCATCATCGTCCCCTTCCTATGGGGATGTCGGGTCGCACAGGGCGTGCGACGTCGCGGGCTCGGTCCTCGGTCGGGGTCGAGCCTGGTTCGGGAGATACGACGAGGGCCGCTCACCGGGTGGGAAACCTGGTGAACGGCCCTCGTCGGGGAGCCCCGCGAGGGGCTTACGAGTAGTCACACACCAGAGCTGGGTACGGGAGAGCACGCCGACGACGACGCGGCTTCTGGCTGTCTTCGACGGGCGCGAAAGAGGTCGACGAGCCACTGGGCGTCGTCGCGCTCAGCGATGCGGTCGTCATGTCGCGCCTCTCGTGATCGGGGTCGTCGGCGTGCCTCGGGCACGGACCGTGGCCCTGAGGGCCGACCGCGGTGAACCCTGCCACGAGACCGGCACGGTGTCGCGTCATTTTCCGCTGCTGAGCGCGTAAGGTCGCCGGGCGGGCTGGCACACTGACCGCTAGATCGAAGTATCGCCTCGGAATGTTCTTGACCAGGGAGGCCGCCGATGACGAACGACCTCGTCGCCCGCACCGAGGCCGGGGCCAGGATGCGGGCGGTCGGCCGCCAGGGACCCGTGGCCACCGGCCGACGCGCTCTCGGCGCCCTGCTGGCCGTCACGCTGCTGGCGAGCTGCGCCAACACGGACGCGGCAACCGACGACGGAAGCCCGCACCCCTCCGAAGCGGCACGCACGGCCACACTCGCCGCGGCCTCCGAGGGCGTCGACGCCGTCACCAGCCACCACCCCGGCCTCGAGCTCGACTACGCCCCAGAACGCGACAACCGCTGGCACGACTGCTCAGGCATGGACGGCATGGTCGAACGTGACGGCGCCCTGCCGCCCGAACGCCTCCAGTGGATGAGCAGTCGCTCGTTCTACCCGTCGCCGGCTCGGCCGACCGCACCGCTGATCGACGCGGTCGTCGACACCCTCGTCAGCAACGGTTGGACGATCGGCTACCAGAGCACCAACGACACCGGCCGGGACATCTCCCTGGGCCGGGACGGCATCTCCTTGTCCGTCGGCGGGACCACACGGGTCGTCGAGGGTCGTGATCCTTCCTTGCGCCTGAGCGTGAGCTCACGATGCATCGAAGCACCGCCGAACCTCGGGTACTCCGACGCCACCGGCAGCGACACGTAGCCCGAGCCAGACCCCACCGCCGTGCGACATCCGTCATCGAACGCAACAGGCCCCGACCTGCGTCTCCGCTGGTCGGGGCCTGTCGTGTCGCTGTCTCAACGAGTGTCCGGAGGGGGACTTGAACCCCCACGCCCGATAAAGGGCACTAGCACCTCAAGCTAGCGCGTCTGCCATTCCGCCACCCGGACGGGGTGGGACTCGATCAGGCTTTCGCTCGATCGGCCGGGAGAAAACATAGCACGGTCCCGACCGGAAGTTCACATCGCCTCCGGGCCGCGACGTGCCGACCGGGCGGAGTCGTCGCGACCCCGCCCGGCAGCCGCGCGTCAGCGGCGGAAGACCTTCGAGGACTTTGCCTTCACCACGGACTGCTTCGGGACGACGACCCGGTACTGAGTCGTCGCGCGGGCGTTGACCCGCAGCGTCACCTTGCCCGAGCTCGTCGTGCGAGCCGTGCGCACGGTGCGCCACTTCTTGCCTGCCTTGGACTGCAGCTGGACCTTCACGCCGCGGGCAGCGACGTACCTCTTGCCCGACTTCGCGGTGACCTTCGCCGTCACCGTCACCTTCTTGCCCGAGCGCTTCGCCTTGAGCTTGCTGATCTTGGTCGCTGCGGCCTTCGCCTTTGCAACGCGTGCGTCGCTCGACGTGGTGCCAAATGCCACGTGCGAGTCATTGACGACCGCCCGCCATGCTCCCGCGCCGGTGTCCTTAACGGTCGCGCTGAACGCTCCCGACTTGGTCGTCTTCACACGCTTCTTGGTTACCCAGGCAGCCCCGACCTTCTTCTGCACCTGCACGACGGCGCCGGCGTTGCCGACCCGCTTGCCCGGGCTGTCCGTGGGGTCTGTGTAGCCAGGCAGCTGGTACCGGGTGGCCGTTCCAGTCACCTTCACCTCTCCAAGCGTGCGCTTCACCGACGGTTTCGTCACCCACGAGCGGTAGCGCACGTCCATGGTGTTTGACGGGTTCACCCGAGGGATGCTGAGGTTGATGGCCACGCCGTTCGCGCGGGCCCACTGGGCGTCCAGGCGGGCGTAGGACGCCGCGAGGGAGACCTTCTTCGGCACGGGAGAGTACAGGTCGTGCCGATCGAACGTGCCGAACGTCGCGCGGGCCTGGTACGCCTGGTCGCTGCGCATCATCCCCCAGGAGCCGTACTGGGTGGTCAGGGAGCCCATGCATGGGTGCGGCTCGCCCATGTCGATCGTGAAGGTCTGGGCGGGGCGGTCCACAGCCAGGCGGGCGGGCACGGTCAACGTGATCTCACAACCGTCGGCAAAGCTCGAGGCCGACGCTGGGATTGTCGCCGCGGGTCCAACGAGCGCGACGGTGATCGCTGCGACCAGCAGGGTCTTGATCTTCATGGGTGCTTCTTTCCGTGTGCGCAATCTGCGGGCTCTACCTTTTACCATGGTTTTGCCACAGTTTGAGGCAGCCGAGCCGACGGTTCGTCTCGAAGTCCCTTGAGCTCCGCCGCGAGCTCGGCAAGAACATCGGGTGCGGGTGGGCGCAACGGTTCTGGCAGCACTCCGACAGACAGGCCGAGCAGCTCCCCCACGGCGTGTACGACGCGCGCTCCCCCGGCGGTAGCCGCCAGGTGGGCCAGTCGCACCAACGGGCGCATACGCTCCCGCGCCAGCGCTCCGTCTCCGGAGGCTGCGGCGGCGGCTACCTCGACGTAGTGGCGGGGCAGCACCCCGGCGAGCCCGGAGTGCCAGCTCACCGCCCCGGCGAGCAGGCCGTGGTAGCCGAAGGCGTCGCCGCTGTACCCGACCTCGACAGACGTCTCGGCCGTCAGCCGCCGGGCTCGGGCACGCACGCCGTCGGTGTCCTGCCCGCGGTCCTTGACACCGCCAACCCCCGGGATCGCGGACAGCCGCACAAGGAGTTCGACCGAGAAGTCGAAGCGGGTCGTGACCGGGTTGTGGTAGATCCACACGGGCGTCGTGGTCGCGCCTGCAACTGTCTCGACCAGCCCGACGACCTCGGCCTCGGTCAGGGGGAGATAGGACATCGGCGGTAGCAGGATTGCGCTCGCTCCGGCGTCGTGGGCGTCGGCCGCCAGGCTCAGCACGTCCCGGGTCAGGAGCGACCCGACACCCACCATCAGCGGGACCTGCCCTGCGAGCGCTTCGGCTGCCACCTCGGCGACGCGCCTGCGGGCGGCGCGGTCGAGATAGGCGTACCCGCCCGTGCTCCCGAGCACGGCGACCCCACCCACCCCCGCCTCGCAGGCACGATCCACGAGCACGGCGAGCGTGGCCTCGTCGACCTCGCCCTCCGGCGTCAACGGTGTGGGGACATAGGCGACGAGCGGACCGAAGAGCGACATGCCGACACGCTACGGTCGCGGCGCGGTCACCGGAAGTCCCGCGACCTGCTGGCGACCTGCAGCGAGAGCGGGGCGAGGTGCTCGGCCAGGAGGTTGGTGGCGCCGTCGGCGCGTTCCAGCCGCCCGCGGACCACGAGGGCCGCGCTGGTGCGCGCAACCTTGCGGAACCGGGACCACAGACCCGGCGTACAGATGACGTTGAGCAGCCCGGTCTCGTCCTCGACCGAGAGGAAGGTCACGCCGCGCGCGGTGCCGGGACGCTGGCGGTGGGTGACCACCCCGGCGACGGCGACGCGGCGGCCGGCCTCGTGCACCGTGGCGTCGCTGACGCGCAGCACCCCCGCCTGATCGAGGCCGGGACGCACGAACTGCGTGGGGAAGCTCTCGGGCGAGACGCCCGTGGCCCACACGTCCGCCACGGACGTCTCGACCTCGCTCATCCCCGGCAGGGCGGGCGCCTCGACACCGACGGACACCCCGGGCAGCGTGTCGGGGCTCTCCTGGGCGAGGGCGGCGGCCGCCCACAGTGCCTGGCGCCGGCTCACCCCGAGGGTGTCGAGCGCGCCGGCGGTCGCGAGGGCCTCGAGCTGCGCGACGCTGAGCTTCACGCGCCGGGCGAGGTCCCTCAGGTCGCGGAACTCGCCGTCGGCGGTCCGTGCGGCGACGAGCGCCTCGGCGACCTTCTCCCCCACGCCCCGCACCCCGGCGAGGCCCAGGCGCACGGCGAGCGCGTCGTCGTCGGCCCGCTCGAGGATCGCCTGCGCGGCCGAGCGCTGCACGTCGGGGCGCAGCACCTGGACGCCGTGGCGGCGGGCGTCGGCGACCAGGGACTGCGGGGAGTAGAACCCCATGGGCTGGGCGGCGAGCAGCCCCGCGTAGAAGGCGGCGGGGTGGTGCACCTTGAGCCAGGAGCTCGCGTAGACGAGGTAGGCGAACGAGTAGGCGTGGGACTCGGGGAAGCCGAAGTCCGCGAACGCCTTGAGCTTGTCGTAGATCTGCTCGCCGACGTCGGGGGTGATGCCGTTGGCGGCCATCCCTTCCATGAGACGGCCGCGCAGGGCCTCCATGCGCTCGGTGGACCGCTTGGATCCCATGGCGCGGCGCAGCTGGTCAGCCTCGACGGGCGTGAACCCGGCGACGTCGATCGCCATCTGCATCAGCTGCTCCTGGAACAGCGGCACGCCGAGGGTCTTGGACAGGGACTTCTCCAGCAGCGGGTGCAGGTAGGTGATCTTCTCCCGCCCGCGGGAGCGGTTGATGTACGGATGCACGGAGTTGCCCTGGATGGGGCCGGGGCGAATGAGGGCGACCTCGATGACGATGTCGTAGAACCGGCGCGGCTGCAGGCGCGGCAGGGTGGCCATCTGGGCGCGGGACTCCACCTGGAACACCCCGACCGTGTCCGCGGCGCACAGCAGGTCGTACACCGCGGGGTCGTCGGGTGGCAGCCCGTGCAGCGTGAGGGTGGGGCCGCCGTGCTCGGCGACGAGGTCGAAGCCGATGCGCAGCGCGGTGAGCATCCCGAGGCCCAGCAGGTCGAACTTCACCAGCCCGGCGTCGGCGCAGTCGTCCTTGTCCCACTGCAGCACGGTGCGCCCCTCCATGCGGGCCCACTCGACGGGGCACACCTCGATCACGGGGCGGTCGCACATGACCATCCCGCCCGAGTGGATGCCCAGGTGCCGGGGCAGGCGCAGCAGGTCGTCGGCGAGGTCGACCACGGGCGCGGGGATGCCCGCGACGTCGCTGCCCGCGTCGGGGTCGACGGCCGGCAGGTCGCGGTCCGAGCCCCACAGCGCCTCCTTGGTCCGGTCACGCTGGACGATCGCTGCCTCGAGCTGGGGTGCGGCCGAGGTGGTCGTCGCCGCGCCGGGGACACCGCCGGTGCGCAGGCTCCCCCAGCGTTCGATCCCCTTGCTCCAGGCGTCCTGCTGCCCGACGCCGTAGCCGAGCGCCCGGGCGGCGTCGCGGACGGCGGACTTGGGCCGGTAGGAGATGACGTTGGCGACCTGCGCGGCGTGCGAGCGCCCGAACCGCCGGTAGACGTACTGGATGACCTCCTCGCGGCGCCCGGACTCGATGTCGACGTCGATGTCGGGCGGCCCGTCGCGCTCGGGCGCGAGGAACCGCTCGAACAGCAGCCCGTGGTGCACGGCGTCGACGGCGGTGATGCCTAGCGCGTAGCAGACGGCGGAGTTCGCCGCCGAGCCGCGCCCTTGGGACAGGATGTGGTTGACGCGGCAGAACTCGACGAGGTCGTAGACGATCAGGAAGTACCCGGGGAAGCCGAGGTCCTCGATCACGCGCAGCTCGTGCTCGATCTGCGCGTAGGCGCCCGGCACGCGCTCGGCCTCGGGCGGTCCGTAGCGGTCGAGCGCGCCGCGGCGCACGAGCTCACGCAGCCAGGTGGCCTCGGTGTGACCGGCGGGGACGTCGTAGGGCGGCAGGGCGGGAGCGACGAGGGCGAGGTCGAACGCGCACTCGGCGGCCAGCGTCGCGGCGGTCGCGACGGCCTCCGGGTGCGCGCGGTGGCGAGCGAGCATCTCCCGGGCCGAGCGCAGGTGCGCGGTGGGCGCGCCGGGCAGCCAGCCGTCCATGTCGTCGAGGGAGCGGCGGGCGCGGATCGCGGCGAGCGCCGCGGCGAGCTCGGCGTCGGCGGGGCTGGCGTAGTGCACGTTGCCGGTCGCCACGAGCGGGACGCCGACGTCGGCCGCGAGGGCTGCGAGCGTGGCGTTGCGCTCGGCGTCGTACGGGTCGGCGGTGTCGGTGATCTCCACGGCCACGGAGTCCCGGCCGAAGTGCTGCACGAGCCGGTCGAGCTCGGTGCGCGCCGCCGCGGGGCCGGCGGTGGCGAGCGCCTGGCGGACGGTGCCCTTGCGGCAGCCGGTGAGCACGAGCCAGTCCCCCGCACCCTGCTCGGCGAGGCTCGCGAGGTCGTACCGTGCCTTGCCCTTGACCCCGGCGGCGAGGTGTCCCTGGGCGATCGCGCTGGACAGCGAGCGGTAGCCGCGCTCGCCGCGGGCGAGGACGAGCAGGTGGGAGGCGCGCGGGTCGGGCACGCCCGTGGGGTCGTCGAGCGCACCCTGGGCAGTGGCGAGGTGGAGCTCGGCCCCGAACACGGTGGGCAGTCCCACGCGCCGGGCGGCCTGGGCGAAGCGGACGACGCCGTAGAGCCCGTCGTGGTCGGTGAGCGCGAGGGCGGACAGGCCGAGGCGGTGCGCCTCGGCGACCAAGGCCTCGGGCTGGCTGGCGCCGTCCAGGAAGCTGAACGCGGAGTGGGCGTGCAGCTCGGCGTACCGCGGCGCGGCCGGGTCTGCGGAGAGCTCAGTCATAGTGCGCCTCGAGGAACCACTCGTCGCGGCGGCAGGACACCAGCAGCGCGCCGCTGGGCGCGAGCACCTGCAGGTAGACGGCGCGGCTGGCCTCGGCGCGCCACCACCGCTGGGCCACGGGCCACGGGCCGGCCCACCCGACCAGGTGCTGCTGGGCGTCGTCGTGCTCGAGCACGGCCGGGTCCCCGCTGAGGGCGAGGCGACGGTCCACGCGCACGGGGGCGGCATCGCCGGTGAGCAGCCGGACCGGGCGGGGCTCGGTCAGGACGCGCGCGGGGGCGGGCTCGGGCAGGCGGCCGGGCCACGGCAGCTCCCGGGTGCGCTGGGCGACGTCGACGCTGCCCCACGGCACCAGGTGCACCTGGTCGCGCACCTCGCGCCCACCCTGCAGCTGGACGCCCAGGACGGACTCGACCCCGAGCAGGCCCTGCACGCGCTCGAGGGCGCGCCGGGCGCGGACCTGCCCTCCGGCGTCGGCGCCCCACAGACCGCCCTGATGCACGCCGGCGGGCGCGAGGTCCTGGGCGGCGAGGCCGATGCGGTTGAGCGGCCCCTGCCCGCCACCGGACAGCCAGCCCTCGAGCTGCCAGCGCACGCGATCGGTGATGCGGGCGGCGGTGAGGCCGCCCAGGGTGCCTGCGTCGGTGCGCCAGGTGCGCGCCAGGTCCACGCCCTCGGTGGTGCGGGCGGTGATCTCGAGGCGCCCGCAGGACGCCGAGCGCTCGACGAGCGCGGCGTAGAGCTGCTCGGCCAGGCGCCGGGCGGCGAACGCGGCGGTGTCGATGCGCTCGGCCGGGGGGTCGAGCTCGCAGCTCACGTCGAGGTCCGCCTCGAGGCGTTCCTGGGCGGGCGGGCGCAGGTCGAGGCCGCGCACGAGCTGGTGCGCCCAGGTGCCGGCCTCCCCGAACCGGGCGAGCACGTCCTTCTCGGCCAGGCCCGCGAGGTCGGCCATGGTGCGGATGCCGAGCCGGTCCCAGAGGTCGACGAGGTCGCGGATCTCGGTGATGCGCTCGGGACTCATCGCGACGTAGGTGAGGTCGGTGAGGGGGCGCGGGTCGAGGTAGGTGCGGGCGGCGGCGTCGGGAAGCACGCGGTCCTCGCGGGCGGCGAGCACGGCGGCGAGCACCCCCTCCGCGATCCCGACGTGGCTCTCGTGCCCGGTCTCGTGCGCCACCGCGTCCACGAGGCGGGCTGCGAGCGCGGTGGATGAACCGTAGAACCGGCTGGCGCCGCCGGCGGGGGCGAGCAGCAGCCCGGGGCGGGCGATCTCGACGCCGGCGACGACCTCGTCGGCTGCGGCGGCGACGGGCTCGAACAGGCGGGCGTCACGCAGGGCGTCGTCGGGCAGCAGGACGAGGTCTGGGCAGGCTTCCTGGGCCTGGCGCTGGCGCATGCCGCGGCGCACGCCGACGGCGCGGGCGGCGGTGGACACAGCGGTGAGGCGCTGCCCGGCCTGCACGGCGACGGGTTGGTGGGCGGGGACGTCGGCGAGGGTGGCGGCGGCCACGACGGGCCAGTCCGGCACCCACAGGGCGACGAGCGTGGTGCTCATGGGGCTCACCCGACCAGTCGGAGCGGGAGGACGGGCTGGGCTGGCGCGGTGGGACGCGCGGCCGCGAGCGCGGGCTCGGTCGACGTCGTCGCGGCGGGCGCTACGGCGGGCGCCTCGGGAGCGGCGGAGAACGGCAGGGTGATCTCGAGGTGCGCACGCTGGGCACCCACGCCGCGGCCCACGCGCTCGACGAGCAGCTCGCGGCTGCGCAGTCGGCCGGTGCCGACGCCGAGCCCGCGCCAGCGCACGCCGCTGACGTTCAGCCCGAGGCGCGCGCCGGACCACACGGTGGTGCTGAGGATCACGGTGCCGCGGTCCCGGGCGCGGGCCGCGAGCGCCCGGCGGTCGGAGTCGAGCAGGGCGACGTCGGGTCCGATGACCACGACGTCCATGCCGTCCACGAGCGCGGCGACGACGAGGGGCGCCTGGGACCCGGGGCGCGGGACGAGGGCGAGGCGCTCGAGGTCGACGCCCATCTCGGCGGCGGCCAGGACGCCGACGGCGGGGTCCCCCACGATCGCGGCCCAGGCGCCCTGGGTGCTGGTCTCGGCGAGCAGGGCGAGGACGAGGGCGGTCGAGCCGGTCACCTGCGCGACGGCGCCGCGCGGCAGCCCCTCGGGCAGCAGGGGGCGCAGGGGTGCGGGGACCTCGAGTGGCGGGCGCTCCACGGTGCGGGCGCCCAGCGGGAGGGCGCGCTCGGTGCGCTCGGCGGTGCGGGCGGCGATCTCGGCTGCGGGGGCGGCCGACTCCACCTGGGCGCCCTGGACGACGACGGCCGGGGCAGCACCTCGGGTGACCAGGGCCTCCGCGGGTGCGGGTGCGGTCGTCATCTCCACCCGGCGCGCGCCTGTGCGGAGCTCGGCGGCCCGCAGCGCCGCCCGGGCGAGCGCGGCGCGATCCGTCGCACGACCCGCTGCGGCGGGGGTGCCGGCGCTCTCGTGAGCGGTGGCAGTCATGCGTCCTCCTCGTGAACCGGACAGCCATTCTATCGAACGTTTGTTCGATCGTATGCGTCGCGGCTGACACCGTCGGCGAGACGCCTCGGCGACCCGCTGGCCTCGCACGATGGCGGACCGTACCGTGTGCCGCCATGAGTCGCAGCCCCGTCGCCGTGGTCCAGGAGTTCCTCGAGATCGTCCGCTCGGGCGTCGATCCCGCGCACGCCTCGCACCTGATGACGAGCTCCGTGCGAGCCCACCAGGTACAGGCCGAGAATCCGACGACGATCGCCCGCACGCCCGAGGAGTATGCCGAGCACGTCAGGCAGATGATGGAGGCCTACGGTGCGTTCGACCTGAGGATCGACGAGCTGTTCGGCTCGGGCGACAAGGTCTACGCCCGCTGGACCCAGCACGGCAGACACCTCGGGGACGTCGATGGAGCCGCGCCCACGGGCAAGCCGATCGTCGAGGTGGCCAGCTGCGTGTACCGCGTCGCCGAGAGCCGGATCGCGGAGTACTGGATCCAGATCGATCGCTGGGGACTGCAGGCTCAGCTCACGGACTGAGCACTACCGCGCCCGCAGCGCTGATCGCACCAACGGCACCTGGACCGGGAGCCGCAGCACGGAGATCCCGAAGGTCAGCGCCGATCGGGCGTCTCGCCTCCGCCACGCCCGACGCCCCAGCGCCACACTCATCTGGACGTTGGCCGGCCAGACCGCCAGCAGCAGTCCGCTGCTCGCGAGTCCGGCCGCGCGGCGCGCACCGGGAACGAGCAGCCCGGCAGCGCACGCGAGCTCGGCGACGCCGGAGACCAGCACGAGCGACCTGTCCCACCGTCGCAGCGGCGTCGGGATGATGCCCGTGAACGTCTGTGGCCGGGCCAGGTGAACCACCCCGGAGATCGCGAACGGGACCACGACCGCCCAGGGGACGTGGCGGCGGGGTGCTGCAGCGGTGGGGCTCATCCAGCGATCATGCGGCCATCCCTCGTCACAGCGCTACACTTGATGGATTCATCAAGTGATCACAGATTGCGATGTCATGCCGCTGCGCCAGTACGGGATCCACGCTCCGCTCCACGAGATCAAGGCCGACCTGTTCAAGGCCCTCGCTCACCCTGCGCGGGTGCGCACGCTCGAGCTCCTGGCCGACGGCGAACGCCCGGTCGCGGAACTCCTCGCCGAGACCGGCATGGAAGCCTCGCACCTGTCCCAGCACCTCGCCGTGCTGCGCCGCGTCGGCGTCGTCACCTCCCGCCGGGAGGGCAAGACCGTCCTGTATCGCGTCGCCGGGCCAGCCGTCACCGGGCTGCTGCGCGACGCACGCACGGTCCTCCTCGAGGCGCACGCCACCACCCGCCAGGCACTGGACGCTGTCGACGACTCGGCCTCCCGATGAGCACCTCGTCCCCCGCCGGCACCGTCTCCGCCCGCGACGTCTGGGCCACGGTCCGCCGCCGCGCGCTGCCCCGTCGCTCCGACTACGCCGGCCTGCGTGGTTCGTGGCGCGGTGACCTGATCGCCGGCGTGACGGTCGCGATCGTCGCGCTCCCCCTCGCCCTCGGGTTCGGGGTCACCTCCGGCGTGGGGGCCGCGGCGGGGCTCGTCACCGCCGTCGTCGCAGGCATCGTCGCCGCGGTGTTCGGCGGCTCGGCCCTGCAGGTCTCCGGCCCGACCGGCGCCATGGTCGTGGTGCTCGTCCCGATCGTGCACCAGCTCGGCGTCTCCGCCGTCGCAGCCGTCGCCGTGCTCGCCGGGATCATCATCGTCGTGGCCGGCCTCGCGGGCGTGGGCTCGCTCGTGGCCTACATCCCCTGGCCCGTCGTCGAGGGTTTCACCCTCGGCATCGGCGTGATCATCGCGTTCCAGCAGATCCCGCTCGCCCTCGACACCACCCCCGCCGAGGGCGAGAACGCCGCCCTCATCGCCGCCCAGACGCTCCCCCGCGTCGACTGGTCGGCCGCAGCGCCCGCCGCGGGCATCGTCGTCGGCGTCGTGGCCCTCATGCTCGTGCTGCACCGGGTCCGCCGCACCCTGCCCGCCTCGCTGATCGCCGTCGTCGTCGCGACCCTCGCCGTCGAGGCGCTCAACCTCGACGTGCGGCGCATCGGCGCACTGCCCTCGTCCCTGCCCGCCCCGAGCCTGCCCGACCTCAGCGAGCTCAACGCCCTGCTGTCCGCCGCGTTCGCCGTCGCGGCACTCGCGGCCCTCGAGAGCCTGCTGTCCGCGCAGGTGGCGGACGGCATGGCCGACGACGTCCCGCGCACCAACCCCAACCGCGAGCTCGTCGGGCAGGGCCTGGCGAACGTCGCGAGCGGAATGTTCGGCGGTCTGCCCGCCACCGGGGCGATCGCCCGCACCGCCGTGAACGTCCGCTCCGGGGCCCGCACCCGCGTCGCCGCGACCGTGCACGCGCTGGTGCTCGCCGTCGTCGTGCTCGTGGCTGCTCCCCTGGTGGGCGCGATCCCGCTCAGCGCGCTCGCGGGCGTGCTGCTGGTGACCGCCGCCCGCATGATCGACCTCGCCACGGCCCGCTCGATCCTGCGGTCCACCCGCTCGGACGGGCTCGTGTTCGTGCTCACGGCCCTCGCCACGATCGTCCTCGACCTCGTCGTCGCAGTCGAGATCGGCGTCGCCGTCGCGGCCGTGCTGGCCCTGCGGCACGTCGCGCGGGCCAGCGGGGTCACGCGCGAGGAGATCGCCCGCGAGGTCGACCACGACACCGAGGAAGACCTCCTCCACGAGCACATCGCGGTCTTCCGCATCGACGGCGCGCTGTTCTTCGCGGACTCCCGCCGGTTCCTCGACGAGCTCGTGCAGGTCGCGGACGTCCGCGTCGTGATCCTGCGCCTGGCCGGGGTGCGCGTGCTCGACGCGAGCGGTGCGAATGCCCTCGCCCAGCTCGTTGCCGATCTGGACCGCCGCGGCGTCGCCGTGCTGGTCAAGGGCCTGCAGACCCGTCACCACCAGCTGCTCGCGTCTGTCGGCGTACTCGCCGAGCTGCAGCGGCGCAACCACCTGTTCGACGACCTCGACGCCGCCGTCGCGCACGCCCGCACGCACGTGCGCCGGGATCGCGCGGCGCTCAGCGACGCACCATGATGGGACCCATGGACCTCAACTCGCGCCCCGTCGCCCCGGACCCCTATTCGTTGCTGCCGGCCGTCCCGTCCTTCACGCTGACGTCCGAGGACGTCGCCCACGGCGCCACCCTCGAGGCGGAGTTCACCGCCGACGGCGGCAGCGTCTCTCCGCAGCTGTCCTGGTCGGGCTTCCCCGAGGGCACCGAGTCGTTCCTCGTGACGTGCTTCGACCCCGACGCACCGACGCCCGCGGGCTACTGGCACTGGACGCTCGTGGACGTCCCGGCCGACCAGACGAGCCTCGACCAGGGCATCGGCGAGAGCGACCTCATGCTCGACGGCGCTGCGTTCCACGTGCGGTCCGACGGCGGCACGTTCGGCTACGAGGGCGCCGCACCGCCCGAGGGCGACCGCGCCCACCGGTACTACTTCGCGGTGCACGCCCTCGACGTCGACACCCTCGGCCTCGACGCCGACGCGAGCCCCACCAAGGTCGCGTTCACGGCGCTGTTCCACACCCTCGCACGCGCCGTCCTCGTCCCCACGTTCGCCAAGTGACCGCGCCCGACGACGGCGCGGACGTCCTGCGCGTCGAGCAGGCCGTCGCCGCGCCGGCGTCGGTGGTGTGGACGAGCCTGACGACCGAGCGCGCGGCCTGGTGGAGCGAGATGTCGTTCGACGCCGAGCCCGGAGCCGAGGTCGTCGAGCGCTGGTCCGAGGGCGACTCCGAGCACGTAGCGACCGGCACCGTGCTGAGCGTCGAGCCAGAACGTGCGCTCTCATTCGAGTGGACTGAGCCGGGCTGGCCCACGTCCCTGCAGGTCCGGATCACCCTGCACGACGACGGCCCCGATACCCGCCTCGAGCTCACCGAGGAGGGCTTCACCGCGCTTGAGGACGGCACCGGCATCCGCGCCGCCCACGTCGAGGGCTGGACGATGCTGCTGTCGCAGCTCGCGCAGCACGCCGAGCGTCGCGAGACGGGGCTCGGCGGGCTATAGAAAAGCCCTCGGACCCCGGGTGCGGACCGGGTACGGTCCGCTGGTGACCTATGCCGACCCGAGACTCGTCGCGCTGTACGACGCAGACAACCCCGGCCGCGACGACCACGACTTCTACCGCGCGCTCGCGGAAGAACGCGACGCCCGCACCATCCTCGACCTGGGCTGCGGCACGGGCAGCCTCACCACCGCGCTCACCGGGCGGGGCCGCACGGTCGTCGGTGTCGACCCCTCGGCAGCGATGCTCGACTACGCGCGCCACCAGCCAGGCGCCGACGCGGTCACGTGGGTGCTCGGTGACTACCAGCAGGCCCCGGGCTGCCAGTTCGACCTCGGCCTGATGACCGGGAACGTCGCCCAGCACCTCCTCGACCCCGACTGGAGAGAGACGCTCCGAGCGTTTCGGGGCCGGCTCGCCGGCGGTGGCACGCTCGCGTTCGAGAGCAGAAACCCCGCTGCGCGCGCCTGGGAGACCTGGGCGACAGAGGAGCGGACCAGCCGCAAGACGGCCCACGGGACTCTCATCGAATGGTCCGACGTCACTCGGCTCGACGACCGCACGGTCGAGTATGCGGCGCACAACATCTTCCTCGACTCGGGCGACACGGTCACCGAGAGGCTGCAGCTCGTGTTCCGCTCGCGCGCCGAGATCGAGGCCGACCTGCAGGCTGCCGGGCTCGCGGTCGAGTCCGTCTACGGCGACTGGAGCCGGACACCGATGTCCGACGACGCGCCCGTCATGGTTTTTGTCGCCCGCGCGCGCTGACTTCACCTACGCTCGCGGTGCCCTCGGAGCACCAGTCCTGGACCGCCACACCGCGTGGCCAGCGACCGCCATAGCCGCGACGACGAGGGGCGCGACCTGCGCCAGGCTCGCCAGGTCGTCCGCACGCAGCGGACCTGCCAGGTCAGCCGGACCGGTCGCGAGGAAGGCCGCGAGCGCCGTAGCCACGAGGTACACCTCCCGCCGTAGGACGCCGACGGCGCGGAAGCCCACGCACGTCACGCCCAACGGACCGGGGGTGACGCCGTCCCCCATGCTCGGGAACGCGAGCAGCGCGACGACCTCCGAGGTGAGACGCGACATCGCGGTGGCCTTGAGTCCGCGCGGGGGCGCTCAGTTCCACGCGCCCCAGACCCCGTGCTCGGCACACTCGTCCGGCACGGTCAACTCTCCGACGTGCACCGGGTCGGACTGCGGCCCTTCCGTGATCATTCCGCCCCCGAGCTCGACGGGATCACCGAGCCCGACGCGACCCCACCCGGGCACGGACACCGCGAGCGGATCCTCGCTCGCCACTTCGGTACCGTGCGGCCAGATCACCGCAAAGTTGTCGACTCCGAGGCACCCCGACACATCGCTCAACGCCCCAGAGAGCAGCGCATCGTTGCCTGAGTTCGTCCGCTCGCCGACGAGCACGCGGATCTCCCCCGCCTGCAGCTCCTTGGGTTCGCCGCCACCGCAACCCGCGAGGAGCACCCCCGCCACGACCGCGCCGATCAGCGCACCGATTCGCCTGTCCGCCATGCCCTGCACCCCCTGTGAGTGTGTGCCTGCATCCAACCAGTGCGAGCCCTTCCCTGACTAGGGCGACGGGACGGTGTCGACCTGCTCGCCCCCCCGACAATCTCGGGAGCGCATCACGAGCGCGACGATGAGCAGCGCCAGCCCCCCGCACACGGCGAGCCACTCCACCGTGAACCGGACGTCCTCGGGGAACACCGAGCCGACGCCGGCGACCTCGCGCAGGTCGGCGGCGATGGCGCGCAGGGCGGCTGCCTCGAAGCCGCCGGCCGCGAGACTGCCCGTCAGAAGCAAGAGCCCGCAGACCGCGCTCCCGCGCGCGACCATCGGGACGACCGAACGGCCGAGTGCGACGCGTGCGCCCACCGTTGCCACTAGGGCGAGCAGTGCGAGCAGGCTGATGGCGACGATCACCCGCGCCAGCGTGAGCTGCAGGTGCGCAGTCGCATCGACCGACGACAGGACGAACTCGCCGGTGCCAAACCCGCCGGAGAAGATGGTGAGCCCTAGTTCCGCGGCGCTCGACGACGCCGAGCCAGCCGGAACCTCGTACCGGGTCGGCAGCTCGACGTGGGTCTCGCCTCGGGCGAGCCAGGTATGCGTGGCGGACCACAGCGCGGCGCCGAGGCGCGGGAGTGCGAGGGCGATCAGCGTCAAGGAGAGCACCGCGACGGCGCCGCGCTCCCACCGGTGGAGCCCGAAGCGATCGTCGCGCCGGACCGTCAGCACCTCGCCCATGCCATCCTCCTCGTCGGACGCGGCGACCTATCGACTTTCGATTGGCCGACTGGGTGAGAACCTATCGATAGTCGACAGCCAGGGCAAGGGACCGCCCACGATCACCCTCTACGATCGAGGCTGGCACCGGCCGGACCTTCTCCGCGCTGCGACGCGAACCCACCCGAGAGGTCACCACCGCATGAGCCTGATCCGGCTGCACGACGTCCACGTCCGGTACGAGAACACGCCGATCCTGCGCGAGGCGTTCTTCCGGCTGGAGCCCGGTGACCGCGTCGGCCTGATCGGCCGCAACGGCTCGGGCAAGACGACGCTGCTCAAGCTCGTCCTCGGCCAGGTGGAGCCGGACACGGGCACGGTCACGGTCGACCAGGGCGTCAAGGTCGGGTACTTCTCCCAGTTCTCGTCGCTCGACGGCGACATGTCGATCACCGAGGTGCTCGACGGCCTGTTCACCGAGATCAAGGCCGTCGAGGCCGAGCTCGCCGCCATCGACACAGCCATGGCCGCGGACTCCTCCAACGCGAAGGCGCTCGACGCGCTCATCAACCGCCAGTCCGTGCTGTTCGAGGAGATGGAGCGCCTCGACGGGTGGGACTACCACCGCCGCATCGACACCGCGCTGACGACCCTCGGCTTCGACGAGGCCCACCGCACCTGCGCGATCGACGAACTCTCCGGCGGCTGGCGCAACCGCGCAGCCCTGGCGAAGATCATGCTCGAGCGCCCCGACGTGCTGCTGCTCGACGAACCCACGAACTTCCTCGACGTCGCCGGTGTCGAGTGGCTCGAGGCGTGGTTCCGGGACTTCCACGGCGCCGCCATCATCGTCTCCCACGACCGTTCGTTCCTCGACGCCGTCACCACCCGCACGGTCGAGGTCGAGAACTTCCACCTGCACGAGTACACCGGCAGCTTCGCGGAGTACGTGGTGCAGAAGCAGTTCCGGCTCAAGACCCTCGAGGCGCAGTTCGTCCACGAGTCCGAGCTGCTCGCGTTCGAGGCGGAGGGCATCGCCGACCGCCGCGAGGCCGCCAAGGCCGCGAGCAAGGGTCTGGGCAACCAGCTTGCCAAGATCAAGAAGTCCCGCGCCCCGCGCCCCGTCGACCAGATCATCACCGAGATCTACGGCGGCCTGCACGTCAAGGACGTCCTGTGCCGCATCGACGGGCTGAGCAAGTCCTACGGCGACGAGCTGCTGTTCGACGACGTGAGCCTCGAGATCCGGCGCGGCAACCGGATCGTCGTCCTCGGGTCCAACGGCAGCGGCAAGTCGACGCTCCTGCGCGTGCTCAACGGCGAGGAGCGGCCCGACGCCGGCGAGGCCGTGTGGGCTCGCGGCGCCAAGGTGGTCTCGTACAACACCGTGCTCGCGGAGCTCGACCCGGCCGACACGGTCAGCCACGCCGTCAACGCCATGCCCGACAGCCTGGCCCTCACCGCGACGCGCAAGTCCGTCAACCGGTTCCTCGCGATGTTCCAGTTCTCCGAGGCCGATCTCAAGCGGAAGATCGGCAACCTCTCCGGCGGTCAGCGCGCCCGCGTCGCCATGGCGCAGTGCCTGCTGTCGGGGGCCTCGGTCCTGCTGCTCGACGAGCCGACGAACCACCTCGACCTGTCCAGCACCCAGGTGATGGAGCGCGCGCTCGTGCACTTCCCGGGCGCCGTCGTCGTCGTCAGCCACGACCGGTTCTTCACCGACAAGATCGCGACGGGCCGGGTCGTCTTCGGCGCCCCCGGCGCGGTGGCCGGTCAGGTCGAGGTGCGGGTGGCTTAGAGCTCTCGGTCAGCCGACGAAGATGCAGAACGGGTGCCCGGCGGGGTCCGCGTAGACGTACAGGGGCTCGTTTGGGTCATCCGTCCGATCGAGCAGGAGCTCCGCTCCCAGTTCGAGGGCGCGGCGGTGCTGCTCCCCGAGCGACGCGCGGTCGGGGACCGTCAGGTCGAGGTGCAGTTGCATCGGTACGTCGTGCCGCGGCCATGTCGTCGGCGTCAGCTCCGGCTCCAGCTGGAACGCCAGCCGCGGCGTGCCGTGGGCGTCGTTCAACGTCAGCCAGTCGGCGCCGTCGGGCGTCCCTTCGGGCGGCGGCTCGTCACCCTGCCGGTACTGGTACCCGAGGAGCGCGCGGTAGAACTCGGCGAGCGCCCGGACGTCCCGGGTGTCCAGCACGGTGTGGAGCAAACGGGGAAAGTCGGTCATGGATGGACGCTAGCGCGCGTCCCCAGGGCGCGGAAGCCTCACGTCGCGAACCACGGCGGTCAGGGCGACTCGAGCAGCATGAACATCTCGTCGGTCGCGCGCTTGAGGGAGAGGTTGCCGGCGGCTCGAGATTCGGCCGGAGCACGGACGAGGAAGTGGGCCGAACGTGTCTCTGCGCCGTTGGCTGCCACGAGGTCCGGGTGGTCCATCTGCACATCTGCCGGGATGAGCTGGCCAAGGCTCCCGGAGAGACCGCTACCTGCGGCGCGCAGGGTGGCACCCGAGCGGTAGAACGCGTCCGGAGCCGGGCACGACGTCGCCCAGAGCCCGTCCGTCGCGGGGTCGGGTCCATCCGCCTCGGCAAGCAAGGTCAGCAGACAGATGTTGCCCGCCTCATCCAGTGCGACCCAGAAGCGCTCCTGGTCCCCGCCGTACAGGAGTCGCGAGGTCTGCGTCGCGATCGCGGAATCCGTAAGATTCATGTCCTCCACGCCGTCGGGAAGGACGTCCGCCGGAGCCTGTGCTTGCGCAAGCAGCGGAACCATGGCGATGGGATCACGCGAGGCCCCAGGCTCGGGCGTCGGTGTGCATGCCACGGTGACTGCGCCGATCGCCAACGCGGCGACGGAAGCTCGGGCTCCCGCCGCGATGCGCCACCCTCCTCCGCGTGCAACCGAACCGACATCCGTCTGAGCGCTCCCCTGTATGCACATGACTCGATCCAACCAGGGGCGGGTGATGGCTCGAAGGGGCGACACGCACTGCCGGAGGTCAGTCGGCCTTGTCGCGCGGTTCGGATTTGTCGCGCGGCTCGATGTCCTTCGCCGGCTCCTCGGGCGCGTGGTCGACCGACAGCCGGAAGTTGTCACCGTGCTGCGACACGCCGTGCACGACGGCGTCACGAACCAGATCGATGGCCAGCTCGCGGCGCACGATCAGCGGATCGGCTCGTAGGTCCTTCCAGAGCGCGAGGGCGATGAGCAGCATGACGACGACGAACGGCAGCGAAGCCACGACCGTGATGTCTTGCAGACCTCTCAGAGCGTCGGCGCCTCCACCTCCGATGGCGAGCATGATCGCCGCCACCGCGCCGATCAGCACACCCCAGCTGACCACGACACCCCTGCTCGGTTCGATGGCGCCACGCTGCGACAGGGTGCCCATGACGATCGAGGCCGAGTCGGCGCCGGTGACGAAGAAGATGCCGACGAGCAGCATCACCAGGATGGTGCTGGCGCTCTCGAGCGGGTAGTTGGACAGCAGCTGGAACAGGGCCGCGTTAGAGTTCACCTCTCCGTCGACCGTCATGTCGCCACCCATCTGCTGCTCGTGGATCCCCGATCCACCAAGGATCGAGAACCAGGCGAGCGCGACGAGGGTCGGCGCGAGGAGCACGCCGGTGACGAACTCCCGGATCGTGCGTCCACGGCTGATCCGCGCGACGAACATCCCGACGAACGGGGTCCAGGAGATCCACCACGCCCAGTAGAAGATCGTCCAGCTGGACAGCCACGCGGCCATCTCGTCGCCGCCCGTCGCCGTGGTCCGCGAGGCCATCTCGGTCATGTCGCCCAGGTACGTCCCGATCGTCGTCGGGATGAGGTTCAGGATGACGAGCGTCGGACCGACGACGAAGACGAACACCGCGAGCACGAGGGCGAGCACCATGTTGATGTTCGACAGCCACTGGATGCCGCGCGCGATGCCCGAGACCGCAGAAGCCACGAAGGCAACCGTGAGCACGGCGATCACCCCGACGAGCAGCGGCGTGCCGAGGTCGTCGGCCCACCCGTTGTACTCGATCCCGGCGCCGATCTGCGTCGCGCCGATGCCGAGCGACGCCGCCGACCCGAACAGGGTCGCGAAGATCGCGAGCATGTCGATGACCCTGCCCAGCCAGCCTTCGCTCTTGCGCCCGATCAGCGGCCACAGGACAGAGGAGAACAGCTGCTTGCGGCCCATGCGGAAGGTGCCGTACCCGATGGCGAGGCCGACGACGGCGTAGATCCCCCAGGGGTGCAAGCCCCAGTGGAACATCGAGGTCGCGAGCGCGGTCCGGATGGCCGCCTCCGACTCGGCCGGCGACGTTCCGGGCGGCGGCTCGACGAAGAAGCTCAGGGGCTCCGCGACCCCGAAGAACATCAGCCCGATGCCCATGCCCGCGCTGAACATCATCGAGATCCAGGAGATCGTGCGGAACTGGGGAACCTCGTCGTCGGCGCCCAACCGGATCTGGCCGTACTTGCTCACCGCCAGCCAGAGGACGAAGACGACGAAGAAGCTCGCGGCCAGGACGAACAGCCAGCCCGCCTTGTCGATGACCCACGTCTCGGCCGTGCTGGAGACGGACCCCAGGTTCTCCGTGCTGACGAATCCCCACGCGACGAAGGCCACGGCGAGCGCCCCGGTGACACCGAAGACCCACCGGTCCACGCCGGGGTTCTCCGGCTCGTAGAGCTTGATCGACTTGGCGCGTCGCGCCTTGAGCAGACGGTGACCCGAGTGGTCTACCCGCTCGGCCCGCGACCGACCCGTCGGCGGATGCAGCGTCTTCTTGCCTCCGACCGGCCGACTGGGGTCACCCAGCGCGTGCTTGTCCTGATCCGCCATCTGCCGTGACTCCCGAGCGCCGCCGGGGCCAGCGCCCCGGTACGAATGGATGCTCGATCACGCTAGACGACGCATCGCCGCCCCGCCTGTCCTGACGCTCTGGCAGTCCGGCGAGGACTAGGCGCTTCCGGGTCCCGCCAGCCAGACGGCACGCTCCGCGCAGCTCGCGGGAATCGTCAGTCCGGCGATGTCAGTCGGTGCCGACTGCCCCGGCCCGCTGATCTCGCCCCCGCCCACCTCGATGGAGTGGCCCAGGCGCGCGCGGCCGTCGCCAGGTATGGCGATGGTCAGCGGGTCGGTGGCCTCCACCACTGTTCCGTGCGGCCAGATCACCACGGTCTCGCCGACGCCGAGGCAGCCGTCGAGGTCCGTGAGCTCTCCGCTGAGCAGCGCGGTCATGGCGGCCTCAGACGGTGGCCCGATCAACACGGTGACGCCCGCAGCATCGATCGTCTCGCCGGCGGCACCCGCCTGTCCGGCTTCGTCCGGACCGGCGCACCCTGCCAGCAGCAGCGCGAGGCCGGCCGCGGCCAGCACTGTTCGTCTGCGCATGCTCCACCCCCGTGTCGAGTGCGCTCATCTAACCAGGTGGCGCTCTCGCGCCGCTAGGAGCGGGCACGCATCCGGCTAGCGGGCATACCCGCGGGAGGTCGGGACGATGTCCTTGCCGAGCGGCAGCAGCGACACCGGGATCATCTTGAGGTTCGCGATCCCGAGCGGGATCCCGATGATCGAGAGGAACAGCGGGATCGAGGTGAGGACGTGACTGATCGCCAACCAGATCCCGGCGACGAGGAACCAGATGACGTTGCCGATCGTCGAGAACGCGCCCGCCGTCGGCTTGTCGACGACCGTGCGCCCGAACGGCCACAGCGCGTAGCCGGCGATCCGGAAGGACGCGATGCCGAACGGGATGGTCACGATCAGCACGCAGCAGATCACGCCAGCCACGACGTACCCGAGGGCCAACCAGAAGCCGGCGAAGATCAGCCAGATCACGTTCAGCAGTGTGTTCACGCGGACCAGCCTGTCACGGGCGCGTCGCATAGAACACCACGGCCGCCGACGCCGCGACGTTCAGCGAGTCCACTCCCCCGGCCATCGGGATCCGCACCACCGCGTCCACCGCCGCCAGCGTGTCTGCCGCGAGCCCGTGGCCCTCGGTCCCGAACACGAACGCCGCCTTCTCGTGCCCGCGGGAGACGAACTCGTCCAGCGTGATCGAGTCGTCGCTCAACGCCAGCGCCGCGACCGTGAACCCCTCCGCCCGCAGCTCCTCGACCCCCGCGGGCCAGCTCTCGAGCCGCGTCCACGGCACCTGGAACACCGTCCCCATCGACACGCGCACCGAGCGCCGGTAGAACGGGTCGGCGCAGCGCGGGGAGACCAGCACGGCGTCGACCCCGAGCGCCGCGGCGCCGCGGAAGATCGCCCCGACGTTGGTGTGGTCGACGATGTCCTCGAGCACGGCGACGCGCCGCGCGCCCAGGCCCCCACGAGCCGACGCGAGCAGGTCGCGCACGGCGGGCAGCGGCGGGCGGTGCATCGCGGCCAGCGCCCCGCGGTGCAGGTGGAAGCCGGTGATGGCCTCGAGCACGTCGGGCGCCCCGACGAACACCGGCACGTCGGGGAACTGCGCGGTGACCTCGGCCATGGACTCGAGCCACCGCTCGGACATGAAGAACGACCGGGGCCGGTAGCCGGCGGCGATCGCGCGGCGGATCACGTTGGAGCTCTCCGCGATGAACAGGCCCTTGGCGGGCTCGTGCTTGGAGCGCAGCGCGACGTCCGTGAGGTTCGTGTAGTCAGCGACGCGCTCGTCGCGGGGATCGGTGAGGTGGACGACGGCGCTCACGCGGCCGCCCCTCGTGCCGCCGAGCGACCGCCAGCGAACGCCGCAGCCGCGCCGACCAAGGCCAGGACGGGGACGACCAGGAACGCTGTGTGCGCACCCGAGGCGTCGGCCAGCGCACCGAGCGCGAACGGGGCGACGCCCATGGCGATGCCACCCGCGTACGTCGCCCGGGACTGGGCCCGGTCGACGGCGCCCCCGGCGACGCGCAGCAGCAGGGCGATCGACAACGGGTACTGGGCGCCGTACCCGACCCCGGCCAGGAAGAGGCCGACGAGCGCGACGGTGGTCGACGTCGTCGTCCAGAGGACGAACCAGCCGATGATCGCGAACAGGAACGAGCCCGCGAGCAGGTGCACGGGCGCGATGCGGGCGGTCAGCGGGCCGACGACGAACCGGATGAGCGTCATGCCCGCGACCAGGCCGGCCGTCGCGGCGGCGGCGATGCCGTCGTCGGCTCCGGTGCGGCTGATGATCAGGTCGGTCGCCCAGTACGTCGTCGCGTTCTCGAGTGACAGCGCCGCGATGACCGCCGCGAGGAACCACCACATGGCGCGCTTGGCGCCGGGCGAGGCCGTGGGGATGGTCGCGGGCTCGCCGTCGGTCCGGGCGGGAAGCGCCGGGGCGGTGACGTCGAGGTCCTGACGCCGGGACACGCGCCAGGCCGTGAAGACCGCGAGCAGCGCGACGACGGCGACGGCCGGTCGCCAGCCCCACCCGATGCCGACGGTCAGGCCGACGGCGAGCGGTCCGACGAGCCCGACGCCGGACCCGACGCCGTTCGCCTCGGTGATCGCGGCGGAGCTCGCGCGCCCGTGGTGCAGCGACAGCGCCACCTGGGAGGACGCGACGGCGATGTTGCAGCCGACGGCGATGACGAACACTCCGCTGAGCGTCGACGCGATCCCTGGCCCAAGGGTGAGGACCGCGACGCCCACGACGACGAGCGCGAGCGCGCCCACGAGTGCGTTGCGGCGGCCGAACCGCACGACCAGCCGAGCGACGATCAGCCCGGCGAGCACAGACCCGACCGCCACGGACGTGCCGTGCAGGCCCGCGACGGCCCGGGAGATGCCCAGCTCGGCGGCCACGAGCGTGACCGAGGGGTTGAACGAGTACAGGAACCACCCCCAGGTCATGAAGGTGCCGTACAGGCTCAGCGTGAGGGTGTCGCGGGTGAATGTCTCGTCCGTCGTGCGGACTGAGCTCGGGGGTGTCGGTGGCACCGGTCCATCGTCGCAGGTCCGCGCCCGTGTTCGCGCAGGACTCCCGGACCTTCGCCGTGGACGCGCAGGACCCCGCCGAGCGGTGCTCGACGGGGGCCTGGGTGGTGCCTGCTACTGCTCGGGGTCAGCGACCGGCGGCTGGGGTGCCGGCGGCTGCGGAGCCGGGGGCGTCGGCGGCACGGCGGGCGTCGACGGGTGCGACGACGGCGTGCCCGGCTGCTGCCCGGCCTCGACCTTGCGGTCACGGGGGCGACCGGACCGCTGGCCAGCGCTGGTCGCGTCGGCCGTGGCTGCCTGCGCCTGACGACGTGCCTCGGCCAGCGCCTCGGCCGGGTCGGCCAGCGCGCCGGACGTGAACGACTGGCGGTTGCGCTGCCGGTCCTCGCGGGCGGCGGAGTCGGCCGGAGCCTCGGGGCCGCCGGCGCCGCCACCCAGACCCTGCACCACGGCACCGAGCGCCGAGGTGAACTCCGTCGGGACGAGCCACATCTTGCTGGCCGGACCCTGAGCGATCTGCGGGAGCGTCTGCAGGTACTGGTACGCGAGCAGCTTGGGGTCGGCGTCGCCCTCGTGGATGGCGTCGAACACCTGGAGGATCGCGCGGGACTCACCCTCGGCCTCGAGGATCCGGGCCTGGGCCGAGCCCTCGGCCCGCAGGATCGCGGACTGCTTCTCGCCCTCGGCCGTGAGGATCTGCGACTGCTTGACACCCTCGGCCTGGAGGATCGCGGCGCGGCGGTCACGCTCGGCGCGCATCTGCTGCTCCATCGCGCCCTGGATGCTCTGGGGCGGGTCGATCGACTTGAGCTCCACGCGGTTCACGCGGATGCCCCAGCGGCCGGTGGCCTCGTCGAGCACCCCGCGCAGCTGACCGTTGATCTGGTCGCGGCTGGTGAGGGTCTGCTCGAGGTCCATCGAGCCGATGACGTTACGCAGCGTGGTGACGGTGAGCTGCTCGATACCGATGATGTAGTTGGCGATCTCGTAGACCGCGGACTTGGGGTCCGTGACCTGGAAGTAGATGACCGTGTCGATGCTCACCACGAGGTTGTCCGAGGTGATCACCGGCTGCGGCGGGAAGGACACGACCTGCTCGCGCAGGTCGACCTGGGCGCGCACGCGGTCGACGAACGGGATCAGCAGGTGCAGCCCGGCCTCGAAGGTGTGCGAGTAGCGACCGAGCCGCTCGACGAGCCATGACTGGGCCTGCGGCACGATGCGTACCGACTTGCCGATCACGATGATCACGACGAGCGCGATCACCGCGGCCATGATCCAGCCGACGCTGATGGGTTCGTTCATACGTTCCACTCCCCTGTGAGATGCCTGGTTGTGCGTAGGTGTGCGGCCGGCTGGGTCAGCCGGCGTGAGCCTGCTTGGGCGCGACGATCGCCGTCGCCCCGTCGATCCGTTCGACGACGACGTCGGTGCCGACCTCGAGCACGCCGTCGCCGACGACGCGTGCGCTCCAGACCTCGCCCGCGAGCTTGACCATGCCGGCGTCCTCGCTCACAGGCTGCACGACGACCGCGGGGCGACCCGCGAGCGCGTGCACGTTGGTCTCCACGAGCGGTTCCCCGCGTTTTCGCAGACTGACCAGCAGGATCGGGCGCAGCGCGCCGAGCAGGACGCCGGAGACCACCGCGAACGCGACGATCTGCAGCGTGATGTCACCGCCGGCCAGTGATGTCAGCGCGGCGGCGAGAGCGCCGCCCGCGAACATGAAGAGGACGAGGTCGAGCGTGATCGCCTCGACGGCGATGAGGACCAGCATGATCGCCAGCCACCAGTACCACTCCATCATGACCCCCGTGGGCATCGTCGGCGCTCGACCGGGGCTTGGAACGGCCCTCGGTGAGCAACCGTCGTCAAACGCGACGATTTACCTGAACATTACCAGGGGCGGAGGTGGCCCGGGGTTGCTTGTCCCCAGGTCAGCGGGCACCGCGGGCGGCATAGCGCCCATCGGTCTGCGACACGGTCAAGGGCACGCCGAAGCCGCTCGACAGGTGCTCGTCGGTGACGACGTCGGCGAGCGCGCCCGCGACGTGGACTCCCCCGGCGCGCAGGATCATCCCGTGCGTGAAGTTCGGCGGGATCTCCTCGACGTGATGGGTGACCAGCACGAGCACCGGCGAGCGGCGGTCGCCGGCGAGCTCCGCGAGCGCGGCAACGAGCTCCTCGCGGCCGCCGAGGTCGAGGCCGGCGGCGGGCTCGTCCAGCAGCAGGAGCTCGGGGTCGGTCATGAGGGCGCGGGCGATCTGGACGCGCTTGCGCTCGCCCTCGGACAGCGTGCCGTAGGTGCGGTCCGCGAGGCGGTCGACGGCGAAGAGCCGCAGCAGGTCGTGGGCGCGGTCCGTGTCGTGGCTCTCGTAGGTCTCGCGCCAGCGTCCGGTGACGCCGTAGGCGGCGGTGAGCACGACGTCGCGCACGAGCTCGCGCGGCGGGATCCGCTCGGCGAGCGCGGCGGACGCGAGTCCGATGCGCGGGCGCAGCTCGAACACGTCGACGCGACCCAGGCGCTCACCGAGGATGTCCGCGGTGCCGGTGGTCGGGTGCAGGCGTGCGGAGGCGATCTGCAGGAGCGACGTCTTGCCCGCCCCGTTGGCCCCCAGCACCACCCAGCGGTCCTGATCGCCGACCGTCCAGCTCACGTTGTCGAGGATCGCCGTGCCGCCGCGGCGGACCGTGACGTCGTGCAGGTCGAGTGCTGCTGTCATGGTGCCTGAGCCTATCGGGTGAGCCCGCGGTCGGTGCGCCGAGCACGATGAGCCGTGCGGACCTCGGCGGTATCGTGAGCCCCGTGTCCAACGTCCTCCTCCCCCGCAGCGTGCGTCTGGCGCTCTGGCTGAGCACCGACGCCCCCGCAGAGCGCATCGCCACGGCCGTCCAGGGCAGCGACGAACCCCATCGCCTCCTCACCCGGGACGGCACGTGGGACCTCGCGAGCCTCATCGCGGAGGTCCAGAGCTCGGTACTGACGGTCGCGGCACTCCTGCCCGTCCCCGGCGACGTCGCCGCCGTGCCGCGCGCGCAGGACCAGTACCACGCGGGCACGCCGGACCCCGTCACAGCGGGCGAGTGCCTCCTGCTCGGCGGCCGCGAGCGCCACCTCATCGCGGTGCCTGACGTCCAGCAGTTCGGCAGCGAGTGGGACTTCGGGCACGTGGTGACGTGGCACGTGGCGCAGGTCGACGAGTGGGAGACGGCATTCCACGGCGCGATCGGCTCGCTGGCCGAGGCCGAGAGCCAGCTGCGCACGGGGCTGACGCACGCGACGTCGACGATCATGGACCTCGAGCTGGGGATGTGGCGCCCGGAGGTCAAGGACGGCATCGCCCAGCTGCGCGACGCCCGCCTGACCGACGAGGACCTGCCCTCGATCACGCCGCGCCGGCTGGCCGCGCTCTCGTTGGCAGTGCGGCTCAAGGCGATCGCCGAGCTCGCCCTCGAGGACACGAGCGGCGGTGGCGCGGTCAACGTGTGGCAGGCGGACCAGAGCCGCGCCGCGCTCCTCGAGGTGCTGCGCGTGGCTCGTCGCGCGATCGCGGCGGCGACCTACGCCAGGATCGAGCGGTAGACCTCCACGGTCCGCTCGGCGACGGCGTCCCACGAGAAGTGGTCCTCGACGCGGGTCCGGGCACGGGCGCCCATCTGGGCGGCGCGCTCGGGGTCGTCGACGACGGCGCGCAGCGCGGTCGCGAGGTCGCTCGCGAAGCGCGCGGGGTCGACGGGCTCTCCCGTGGGGTCGCCGGGGGCGGACTCCACGTTGACGAGGAGCCCCGTGACGCCGTCGTCGACGACCTCGGGGATGCCGCCCACCGCTGAGGCGACCACGGGCACACCCAGGGCCATGGCCTCGAGGTTGACGATGCCGAGCGGCTCGTAGACGGACGGGCAGGCGAAGACGGTCGAGGACGCGATGACGGCGATGAGCTCCTCGCGCGGCAGCATCCGGTCGATCCAGATCACGCCGTCGCGGTGGCGCCGCAGCTCCTCGAGGGCGGTGGTCACCTCCGCAGCGATCTCCGGGGTGTCGGGCGAGCTGGCGCACAGCACGAGCTGAGTCTCGGGCGAGAGCTCGCGCGCGGCGGCGAGCAGGTGCGGCAGGCCCTTCTGGCGGGTGATGCGCCCGACGAAGACGACCGCGGGGCGGTCCGGGTCGATCCCGAGGCCGCGAGCGATCGCGGCGGCCTGCTCGCGCTCGGGCCGGCGCCAGCGCTCGAGGTCGATGCCGTTGTGCACTACCCGCACGCGCGCCGGGTCGAGGTCGGGGTGGGCGCGCAGGATGTCCCCGCGCATGCCCTCGCTGACGGCGATGACGGCGGCGGCGCCGGCGTAGGCGGTGGCCTCGGCCCACGACGACAGGGCGTACCCGCCGCCGAGCTGCTCGGCCTTCCACGGCCGCATGGGCTCGAGCGAGTGCGCGGTGAGCACGTGCGGGATGCCGTGCAGCAGGCCGGCGACGTGCCCGGCGAGGTTCGCGTACCAGGTGTGGGAGTGCACGAGGTCGGCGCCTGCAACGTCGGCCGCCATGGCGAGGTCGACGCCGAACGTGCCGAGCGCGGCGTTGGCGCCCGCGAGCGCGTCGAGTGGGGCGTACCCCGTCACCTTCGGGCCGCCAGCGCCCGACGACGTGGGGTCGGGTTCGCGTGGTCCGTCGAAGCAGCGGACGTACACGTCCACGTGCCGCGTCAGGACCGCGGCGAGCTCGGCGACGTGCACGCCGGCGCCCCCGTAGACGAAGGGTGGGTACTCGCGCGTCAGCAGGTCGACTCTCACACCACAGACGGTAAGCCCAAAGTCATGCGGATGTAACGCAACTGGGAATAGAGTGCGTTCATGGCAGCAGCGCCGCGTGTCCTAGCAATCGTCCTCGCAGGTGGAGAGGGCAAGCGACTCATGCCCTTGACGGCAGACCGGGCCAAGCCCGCGGTGCCGTTCGGAGGCATCTACCGCCTGGTGGACTTCGCCCTCTCGAACCTCGTCAACTCGCACTACTTGCACATCGTCGTGCTCACCCAGTACAAGTCCCACAGCCTCGACCGGCACATCACGAAGACGTGGCGGATGTCGGCCCTGCTGGGGAACTTCGTCGCTCCCGTGCCCGCGCAGCAGCGCGTGGGCAAGCACTGGTACCTGGGCAGCGCCGACGCGATCTACCAGTGCCTGAACATCATCCGCGAGGAGCGTCCCGACTACGTCGTCGTCGTCGGTGCCGACCACGTGTACCGGATGGACTTCTCCCAGATGCTCGACGCGCACATCGAGTCCGGGGCCGAGCTCACCGTGGCGGGCATCCGCCAGCCGATCGACCAAGCCGACCAGTTCGGCGTCGTCGACGCGGACCCGAACGACCCCACGCGCATCCGGGCGTTCCTGGAGAAGCCGACCGACCCGGTGGGTCTGGTCGACTCCCCGAACGAGATCCTCGCGTCGATGGGCAACTACATCGCGAACGCCGACGCTCTCGTCGAGGCCGTCACCAAGGACTCCGCGAACCCGAACTCCAAGCACGACATGGGCGGCGACATCGTCCCGTACTTCGTCGAGCGCGGGACCGCCGGGCTGTACGACTTCATCCGCAACGACGTGCCGGGGTCCACGGACCGCGACCGCGACTACTGGCGCGACGTCGGGACGATCGACGCGTACTACGACGCGAACCGCGACCTGATCTCGATCTCGCCGGTGTTCAACCTGTACAACAACCAGTGGCCGGTCTTCACGGGCTACACCGGGCTGCCGCCCGCGAAGTTCGTGCACGCCGGGCGGGGACGCCTGGGGCACGCGGCGGACTCGATCGTGTCGCCGGGGGTGATCGTCTCGGGCGGCACCGCGGCGGGATCGATCCTGTCTCCTGGCACGTATCTGCACTCGTGGTCCACGGTGGACGACTCGGTGCTGATGGACGACGTGATCGTGCACCGGCACGCGCAGGTGCACCGGTGCATCGTGGACAAGAACGTCACGATCCTGGAGAACGCCCGGGTCGGGTTCGATCGCGAGCTCGACGAGTCCCGCGGTCTGACGGTCACCGAGAGCGGCATCACGGTGATCCCCAAGGGCACGGTGATCGCTCCTGCCTGACGGCGCGGGCGTCCGGCAGCCGGGCACCCTCGGTACCCACGCCCCTGCGCGCCCTATCGTGACGCCCATGGCTGCGCACCGGCGACGACTGCTCGTGATGGACGTCGACTCGACCCTGATCACCGGCGAGGTGATCGAGATGCTCGCCGCACGCGCGGGCGCCCTCGAGGAGGTCGCCGCCGTGACGGAGGCGGCCATGCGGGGCGAGCTGGACTTCGCGGCGTCGCTCACGCAGCGCGTCGCCTGCCTCAAGGGCCTTCCCGACGACGTGTTCGACGACGTCGTGGCCGAGGCGCGGTTCACCGACGGCGCTCCGGAGCTCGTGGCCGAGGCGCAGCGTCGCGGCTGGGTCGTCGGGCTCGTGTCCGGGGGCTTCGTCGAGGTCGTCGGGCCGCTCGCCGCGCAGGTCGGCATCACCCGCTACCGCGCGAACCGCCTCGAGACTGAGGACAGCAAGCTCACCGGCCGCACCGCCGGTCCGGTGATCGACCGTGACGCCAAGGCCGCCGCGCTGCGCGAGTTCGCCGAGGCCGAGGGTATCGACATGGCCGACACGATCGCGATCGGCGACGGCGCCAACGACCTCGGCATGATCGCCGCGGCGGGCATCGGCATCGCCTTCAACGCGAAGCCGATCGTCCAGGAGCAGGCGCCGCACGTCCTGCCCGGGACGCGGCTCGACGCCGCCCTAGAGCTGCTGGACGCGCTCGACGCTCGCGTCTGATACTTCAGCTCACGCGCCCCTCCACTCAGGTTCCGTTCTCGCGAATGGCGACGCCCTGGAACCTGTCGGCGCCGTACCCGGCTGCGCTACTGTCTTCATAAACATCGCGAGGGAGCAGACGTGTCCGAGACCACCCGCATGAGCCGTGCGCGACTATTCGCGCTAATCGAGTCTTTCGAACAGGACATGCGCGCTCTCGTAGACAGGTACGTTCTAGACCACTTATCTGAGCAGGAGGCGCTCGCGGACCAGTACGACAATGCAGATGAGCGTCGTCAGCGCGATGCACCGGAGGTCGCCCTCTCCATCGCGACCTATCTCGACCTGAGGCCCTGCTACGACGTTCTCAATCGGCATCGAGCAGGCCTACCGCACGAACTTGCAATAGAGATCCGCGAGAACACGTCGATGATCGACAGAGTCGCCCCGATTCGCAACCGTGTGATGCACGGGCGCCCGCTCAAGACCGATGATCCGGCCATCGCACTCTCTGCACTAAGCGCATACCAATCACGGTTTTGGCGTACCACCGATGCCACCCTCCGCAGGCTACGCGACGATGAGCTTTGGGAGCCGATAGAAAAGCCGCTCCCGCTTCCGTCCGAAACCGTGCTCCACAACCTTCCGTATGCGGACTACGATGAGACGGGACTAATCGGACGCGAGCAAGACACGAAACAACTCGTGGCGATGCTGAAGCGCCGCCGGGACCATGTCATCACAATCACCGGCGAGGGCGGAGTAGGCAAAACAGCCCTCGCCCTCGAACTCGCGTACGCCATGGTCGATGATCCTGAGAGTCCTTACGACTGCGTTCTATGGTCGTCGCTAAAATCTGAGCGCCTAACCACTGCCGGCGTAATTGCCATATCCGATGCAATCGAAGGGATCGCCGGAGCGACCAGGCAACTGGGCAGGGCACTAGACGCATCATTCGATGGATCTGTCCACGAACTGGCAGAATCCCTCGAAGGACTGGATGCGCTAATCGTCATAGACAACCTCGAGTCGGTCAACGGCGATGAAGTGCTCCGCCTTTACGACGCCATGCCGCCGTGCGTCAGCTTCTTATTTACGAGCAGAATTGGTATCGGCGAACTTGAACGTCGCTACCGGCTCGGACCGCTCGCAGCAAGTTCCGCAACGCTACTTCTCAGGAAGTTCGCCATGGCGCGAGGCGTCAGCAGCCTAGCGCGACTAAGTTCAGAGACAGCCGAGAGTGTCGTTGAGCGTTTGCGATTCAGCCCCCTTGCCATTCGATGGTTCACGCTGTCCGTTGAGGCAGGGGTCGATCCACTGACGACGATTCGAGACCAGAAGGAGCTCCTCACATTCTGTGTAGCCAACGTCTTCGAGCAGTTGTCTCCCGAAGCAAAAGACCTCATAACTATCATTCGGGTGCTCGACCGATCAGCCCCACTTGACGAACTTGCACTCTTGGCCGACCTGGAGATTGATCAACTACGGCGGGCCGCCCAGGAACTAAGCCGAGGATCACTCATAACTTACGGTAGCGACGCGTCCGGAGGTCTCGCATCGAGAATCGGTCCTAGCCTCGCATTGCGCGCCTTCCTTCCGCGAGAGTCGATGGAATCGGAGCGACTGGCTGGACTACTGAAGCGCGAGACCGACTATCGAAAGAGCGCAGAGCGCCGACGCGAAAACGACTCTCGGCGCTCCCTTGCACCCTGGAACGTGTTTACTCGTGGCGACGAAGACGAGCCTGCGGCCTACCTGTTACACAAAGCTCTCGTCGCCTCAAAACGCAAGAAATACGAAGAGGCGTTTGCGCTCACGTCGAAAGCGCGGGAACTGAACCCTGAGTTTTACGAGAATGATAGAGTTGAGGCCTTTGTTGCCTCCGCTGCAGGCGAGGCCACTCGCGCGGTTGATCTATACCGTGGAGCGCTCGAAAAGTGCGACACCGACGAGTCGCGGGCCGTCGTCTCTCACTACTTCGCAGGCCATCTCGCCCGAGCAATGCATGACGTTCCACTCGCCATTACCTACGAGTCAATGTCACACCAGCATTTCAAAACGAAGGAAACCGCCGTCGCCCTTGGGAATCTACTAGTCTGGGATAGGCAGTTCTCCGAAGGGCAGATACTAATCGAGTCTGCAATCGAAGATGCGGATGGCATGGGGAGACTCATAGCGGTTACAGCACTCGTTGAAAGCTGGCGTCGTTGGTCGGAGCAACTCTTCAATGAACACCGGTACAGCGACGCATATGAGCACGCGCGGACCGGGTTTAGTGTCGGCGTTAGAGAGTTATCGGGTCTCAGCGACCGCCGCTTGGCGCGCGCGGTAGTGGACGCGCTCGTGGCAGCCGTACGCTATCTTGCGGCTCGCGGCGCGGATTTGCCGCGCCATTCCTCCTCGGCGGTGGCAATGCTCGAAGCGGCAGCATCGCAGCGGCGAACGCTCGAGATGACGGATTCCTGGGAAAGATTAACGCGCGCCATCGGCCATCTCACGAGGGTCCCGGATATTGATGCCGACCTTCGGTCGCACCTGCTCGACCTGGTCGACACCGAGTTCGAAACCCGCCCAGGCAATAGTTCAGGCGATAGCCTGCCACTCATTGGTTCGATTCACTCCTGGCTGTCGACCTTTGGATTCATACGACACAAGGATCATCCCGGCAACGTCTTTTTTCATCAATCCGACCTTGTCGGAGATGCTCCGCCGATTGTTCCTGGGATGCTCGTCGAGTTCTCCTTAGCTTCCGATAGCGAGCGCGTGCGGGCTTCGAGTGTGCAAGTTCGGACTCAAGTGATCGAGTAGTTGCTTTGCCACTCACGGGAACCTCGATGGGCGCCGTAGAGGCTGGGATGACGATCAGGTTGCTGGGGAACGTGCCTGAGGGAGCGATCGGGCAAGTCAGTCGCTACGCCGCGGGTCGTTGGCACCTTCGAGGAGTTGCCGCCTTTGCAAACTCGCCGCCCGAGTCGAGCAGACCGGGAGCTCCGTCGAAGCCGTACATGACGTCCTCACCAATGAGAGGACGATTCTGTCGCCGGGGCCCGGGTGCCGGTTCCGAGGTCAGTGAGCTCATCCCGGTTCGCATGTCCTATACGCACCGCGTCTCAGGGATCATGGACCCATGACCGCCACCCTCGTCGCTCGCGACCTCGCCGCGGCGCACGCCGACCGCACCCTCTTCTCTGGCCTGAACCTCGTGGTCGCGCCGGGCGACGTCGTCGGGCTCGTCGGGGCGAACGGCGCCGGGAAGTCGACCCTCCTGTCGCTGCTCGCTAGCGCCCAGTCGCCTGAGGCTGGCACTGTCTCGCTCTCCCCCGGCGACGCGCTCGTCGGCTGGTTGCCGCAGAAGGTCGAGCGCGTCCCCGGCGAGACGATCGCTGCCCACCTCGCTCGCCGCACCGGCGTCGCCGCCGCACAGATTGAGTTCGACGAGACGGCCGCGGCCCTCGGCGAAGGCCTTCCCGGGGCCGACGACGCCTACGCGGCCGCGTTCGACCGCTGGCTCGCCATCGGCGCCGCGGACCTCGGGGAGCGCACCGCGGCCGTCCTCGCCGACCTCGGGCTGGACCTCGAGCCCGACCACCTCATGACCGCACTCTCCGGGGGCCAGGCCGCGCGCGTCGGGCTCGCCGCGCTGCTGCTCTCGCGGTTCGACGTCCTGCTGCTCGACGAGCCGACCAACGACCTCGACCTCGACGGGCTCGCCCGGCTCGAGGCTTTCGTGACCTCGCAGCGCACCGGCGTCGTCGTCGTGAGCCACGACCGCGAGTTCCTCGCGCGGTGCGTCACGCGCGTCGTCGAGCTCGACCTCGCCCAGCAGCAGGTTGCGGTGTACTCGGGCGGCTACGAGGCCTACCTTGAGGAGCGCGCGACCGCGCGGCGTCACGCCCGGGAGAACTACGAGGAGTACGCCGACAAGAAGGCCGGCCTCGAGGGACGCGCGAACATGCAGCGGAACTGGATGGCGAAGGGCGCCCGCAACGCGGTGCGCAAGGGCGACCCCGACAAGCACATCCGCGCGGCGCACCGCGAGGGTTCGGAGAAGCAGGCCGCCAAGGCCCGCCAGACCCAGCGCATGATCGAGCGCCTCGACGAGGTCGTCGAGCCGCGCAAGGAGTGGGAGCTGCGCTACGAGATCGCGGCCGCGCCCCGCGGATCCGCCGTCGTCGCGACGCTCCGCGAGGCCGTGGTCAGCCATGGCGAGGGGGCCGACGCGTTCACCCTCGGTCCGGTCACCCTCCAGGTCGACGCCGGCGACCGCATCGCGATCACCGGAGCCAACGGAGCCGGGAAGACCACGCTGCTGCGCGCCCTGCTCGGGCGGGTCCCGCTCACGTCCGGCGCCGCATCGCTCGGCACGAGCGTCGCGATCGGCGAGATCGACCAGGCCCGCAGCCAGCTCGGCGAGGGTGCCGAGACCGACACACCAGCCCCGCTGTTCGACGCGTTCGCGCGCCTCGTGCCCGACTGGCCGGAGTCCGAGGTCCGCACCCTGCTCGCGAAGTTCGGACTGAAGGCCGCGCACGTCCTGCGGCCCGTGCGCTCCCTGTCGCCGGGCGAGCGCACGCGCGCCGGGCTCGCTCTCCTGCAGGCCCGCGGCGTGAACCTCCTGGTCCTCGACGAGCCGACCAACCACCTCGACCTGCCCGCGATCGAGCAGCTCGAGGAGGCCCTCGAGTCCTACACGGGCACGCTGCTGCTCGTCACCCACGACCGACGCATGCTCGACGCCGTGCAGGTCAACCGCCGCTGGACGGTGTCGGGCGGACGCATTACCGAGGAGTAGGACACCTAGCTGAGCGGCTCAACCCCGGCGGCCTGCTCCGAGAGCTCCGCACAGGCCGACAGGCCGGCGATGAGGAGCACCGTCGCCGCGCCCACAGTGGGCCAGGGCGCCACCAGGGGGACCCGCGTGGCAAGCAGGAGGAACGTAGCGCCCGCACCGACTCCCACGCCCGCGGCTGCGCCGAGGACGCGAGATCGCGGGTCGGCGCTCCGCAGGAGATACATCGCGACGGCGCCGATCGCGGCCCCTCCGGCGCCGGAGGCTGCTCCGCCACACGCGCCCAGAAACACCATCCACGCGACGAATGCGCCCCCGTCGAGCGATCCGATGACGAGGCCGGCCAGAGCACCGAGAAGCGTCCCGGCCAACAGCATGCGCGCGATCGCCTGCGTCGGAGTGCGATGCACGGCGGCCACCCTAGCCATCCCCTGCCCTCAGACCTCGGGCCGGTAGACCCCGTTGAGCACCGCGCTGTCGCGCACCCACGTCGTCCACGGCTCGGGGCTGCGCAGCACCGAGTACGTCGCGGTCGGGACGCCGGCGCGGACCTGGGCGAGCGCCGCGCTGTCGGAGCCCTCCCCCGCCAGGTGCGCGGCGAGCGCGGACACCGACGGCTCGTGCCCGACGACGAGCACCACCGACGCCTCCGGGTCGACCTCACGCACGGCGGCGAGCAGGTCGGTCGGCGACGCCGCGTACAGGTCGTCCCGCACCTGCACGGTGGGGTCGGCCCCGAGGCCCGTCCGGGCGAGCTCCCACGTCTGGCGGGTGCGCAGCGCGGACGAGCACAGCACGACGTCGGGCCGCAGCCCAGCCTCGCTCAGGTGCGCACCCAGGCGGCTGGCCTGCTTGCGCCCCTGAAGGGCGAGGGGACGCAGGTGGTCGTCCCCGCCGTCGGCGCGCTCCGCCTTGGCGTGGCGGAGCACGACGAGGGTGAAGGCGTCGGACATGCGTTACAGGCCCATGGCGTGCACGCCGCCATCGACGTGCACGATCTCACCGGTGGTCGCCGGGAACCAGTCGGACAGCAACGCGGCCACGGCGCGCGCCGTCGGCTCCGGGTTGGTCTGGTCCCAGCCGAGGGGGGCGCGCTCGGGCCAACCACCCTCCATCTTCTCGAAGCCGGGGATCGACTTGGCCGCCGTGGTGCGGATGGGGCCGGCCGAGACGAGGTTCACGCGGATGCCGTCCGGGCCCAGGTCGCGCGCCAGGTAGCGGGACGTGGACTCGAACGCGGCCTTGGCCACGCCCATCCAGTCGTACACCGGCCACGCGAAGCTCGCGTCGAACGTCAGGCCCACGATCGACCCGCCGCTCGTCATCAGCGGCTTGGCCGCGACGGCGAGCGACTTCAGGGAGAACGCGGACACCTCGAGGGCGGTCGCGACATCGGCCCACTGGCCGGCCAGGAAGTTGCCGCCCATGACGGACTGCGGCGCGAAGCCGATCGAGTGCACCACGCCGTCGAGGTGGTCGACGTGCTCGCGCACGCGGTCCGCGAGCGCCGCGAGGTCCTCGTCGTTCGTGACGTCGAGCTCGATCACGGGCGCGGGCGCCGGGAGGCGCTTGGCGATCGCCTGCGTGAGGCGGAACTGCCGCCCGAACGAGGTCAGCACGACCTCCGCGCCTTCCTGCTGCGCGAGACGCGCGACGTGGAACGCGATCGAGTGGTCGGTGAGCACCCCGGTGATCAGGAGCTTCTTGCCGTCGAGCAGGCCCATCAGTGTCCTTCCTGTGCCGCTGCCGAGAGCGGCGGTCCTGGTGAGAGGGTAGCGAGTGTCAGTGGCCCATGCCGAGTCCGCCGTCCACCGGGACGACCGCGCCGTTGACGTAGGCGGCGCCGGGCGACGCGAGGAACTCCACGACGGCGGCGACCTCGTCGCTGCTGCCGAACCGTGCCGCGGGGATCGCCGCCCGGTAAGACGCCTGACGCTCCTCCGGGAGCTCGGCGGTCATCGCGGTCTCGATGAACCCCGGGGCGACGACGTTCGCGGTGATCCCGCGCCCGCCGAGCTCGCGGGTGATCGAGCGCGCCATGCCGACCAGGCCGGCCTTGGACGCGGCGTAGTTGACCTGGCCCTGGCCGCCGTAGAGGCCGACGACGGACGAGATCAGCACGATGCGCCCGCGCCGCGCGCGGATCATGGACTTCGAGGCCCGGCGCACGCACCGGAAGGTCCCGGTGAGGTTGACGTCGATCACCTGGGAGAAGTCCTCGTCGGACATGCGCATGAGGAGCTGGTCGCGCGTGACGCCCGCGTTGGCGACGAGCACCTCCACCGGGCCGAGCTGCGCCTCGATCTCGGCGAACGCGGCGTCGACGGCCGCGGTGTCGGTGATGTCCCCCGTGACGCCCAGGACGCCGTCGGGCAGGTCTCCCCCGCGGTAGATCGTGGCGACCCGGTCGCCCGCGGCGACGAACCGCTCGGCGATGGCCCGGCCGATACCGCGAGCGGCTCCGGTGACGACGACGGTGCGTGGCTCCACATGTCCTCCTGAGGTACGCGGACGGCACGGCCTGCCGTCCCCCGTGACGCTACCGGGCCACGTCGCCGGTACCCGTGCCCGCCACGGGCACCGCTGGCGCCGGACGGTTGTGGGAACCCGACAAAGCCCCCGTCGACGCTCAGCCGCCGTCCAGGTCCGACGCGTAGACTCGTGCGGTGAGAAAGCGCGAGCAGGACGACGGGGTGCACCGCATCACGAGCGCGCCCGAGCCCCTCGCGGTCGACCAGGCGCGGCGCATGCGTAACTACCTGCTGCAGATGGGGATCCGCCTGGTCTGCATCTTCCTCGCGGTCCTCGTTCCAGGGCCAGCGCGCTGGCTCTTCGTCGTCGGCGCCGTCCTGCTGCCGTACACCGCGGTGCTGATGGCCAACGCGGGCCGCGACCGCCGCGAGACCACACCCGTCATGATGGAGCACCGCGCGCTCCCCGCCGCCCCCAGCCACGTCCGGGAGGACCCGTGAGCCTGACGACCGAGCCCACCGACGACCTCGACGAGACCCTGATGTGCTCGGGCAAGGGCTGCCGCGCCGAAGCGACGTGGGGCCTGCTGTGGAACAACCCCAAGATCCACACCCCCGAGCGCCGCAAGGTGTGGCTCGCGTGCGACGACCACCGCGAGCACCTCGAGCTGTTCCTGACCTTGCGCGACTTCCTCAAGCAGACCGTCCCTGTCGCCGAGATCCCGCCGGACGCCGGCGCCCGTCCGTGACCGCGCCCGCCCCGGCCGCCCCGGCGCCGGCCGGGCGCCCCGTGCCCGAGGCCCACGCCCGGCGCCGCAGCCGCCGCGAGTGGGCCTGGCTGCTCGTCGGTGCGATCGCGGTCGCCGCGCTGTGTCTCGCGGCCGGCTGGTGGCAGTGGAACCGCTATCAGACGAAGGCCGCGGCGGTCGAGATCATCCAGGACAACTACTACGCGGACCCCGTGCCCGTCGAGGAGCTGCTGCCCGGTCCCGGCGCCGCGCTCGACCCCGCCGACGTGTGGCGCCCCGTCACCATGACCGGCACCTACCGCGCGCAGGACACGGCGCTGCTGCGCAACCGTCCCGTGAGCAGCACGGGCGGGTACCACGTGCTCGTGCCGTTCGAGATCGCGGACTCCGACGTCGTGATCGTCGTCAACCGCGGGTTCGTGCCGCTGGGCCAGGACGCGTCGGCGCCGTCGTCCGTCCCCGAAGCCCCCGAGGGCACGGTCGAGGTCGTCGCGCGGCTGCGGGCCGACGAGCCTGCGACCGACCGCGGCGCCCCCGCCGGCCAGGTGCAGATGATCAACACCGCCCAGGTGCTCGCCGCCACCGGCAGCGACGTCGACCCGGCCAGCATGGTCGGCGGGTACGCGGCCCTCGTCGCCGAGGACCCCGCGCCGGCCGAGGCGCCCGGCGCCCTGCCGCCCCCCGCGCTCGACCTGGGCTCCCACCTGTCCTACACGATGCAGTGGATCGTGTTCGCCGCCGGGGCGATCGGCGGCTACGTCATCCTGCTGCGGCGCGAGCGCCGCGAGGTCGCCGAGCAGGACGGCACCAACCAGCCGGTCACCCTGCGCCCCGACGTGCCCGACGACGTCCGCGCCTGGGTCGAGGGCGGGCAGGTCACCGAGCCGTCCCGGCGTCGCAAGGGCCGCCCGACCGACGAGGAGCTCGAAGACGCCGAGATCGAGGCGTCCACCCGCTGAGGGCTCGGCCCAGCACGGTGCCGGCCGGCGCCGCGCGCTCGAGCGCCGCGCTCAGGCGAGGGCGACGAGCTCCGCGTAGCTGTCGTTCCACAGGTCCTCGTCGCCGTCGGGCAGCAGCAGCACCCGCTCGGGCGTGAGCGCGTCCACGGCCCCCTCGTCGTGGGTCACCATGACGACCGCGCCCTCGTAGCTGCGCAGCGCCCCGAGGATCTCCGCGCGGCTGGCGGGGTCGAGGTTGTTGGTGGGCTCGTCGAGGAGCAGCACGTTGGCCTGCGACACCACGAGGGTCGCGAGCGCGAGACGCGTCTTCTCCCCGCCGGACAGCACGTGCGTCGGCTTGTCGGCGTCGTCCCCGGAGAACAAGAACGAGCCCAGCACCGAGCGCACCTCCGTGTCGGTCAGGTCCGGGGCGGAGTGGCGCAGGTTCTGCACGACGGTCGCGTCCATGTCGAGCGTGTCGTGCTCCTGGGCGTAGTACCCGAGCTTGAGCCCGTGCCCGGCGTCGACCGTCCCGCTGTCCGCCTGCTCGACGCCCGCGAGGAGCTTGAGCAGCGTCGTCTTGCCCGCACCGTTGAGGCCGAGGATCACCACGCGGCTGCCGCGGTCGATCGCGAGGTCCACGCCCGTGAAGATCTCGAGCGAGCCGTAGGACTTCGACAGGCCCGACGCCGTGAGCGGAGTCTTGCCGCAGGCCGCAGGCTTGGGGAAGCGCAGCTTGGCGACCTTGTCGCTCACGCGCTCGCCCTCGAGGGAGCCCAGCATGCGCTCGGCGCGCTTGAGCATGTTCTGCGCCGCGACGGCCTTGGTGGCCTTCGCGCGCATCTTCTCCGCCTGGGAGACCAGGACCGCGGCCTTCTTCTCCGTGTTCTGGCGCTCCCGGCGGCGGCGACGCTCGTCGGTCTCGCGCTGCACCAGGTACGTCTCGTAGTCGAGGTTGTACTGGTCGAGCTCGCCGCGGGTCGCGTCCAGGTGGAAGACCTTGTTCACGGTCGCCTTGAGCAGGTCCACGTCGTGGCTGATCACCACGAGCCCGCCCGAGTAGCTGCGCAGGTACTCGCGCAGCCAGATGATCGAGTCCGCGTCGAGGTGGTTGGTCGGCTCGTCGAGCAGCAGCGTGTCGACCCCGGAGAACAGGATGCGCGCGAGCTCGATCCGGCGGCGCTGACCACCGGAGAGCGTGCCGATCGGCTGCGCGAGGATCCGCGCGTCGAGGCCGAGGTTCGAGGTGATGCGCTCCGCCTCGCTCTCCGCGGCGTAGCCCCCGGCCGCGGTGAAGCGCTCCTCGAGCTTGGGGTAGCGGGCCATCGCCGCCTCGTGCGTCTCGACGTCGGCGCTCGCCATCGCGCCCTCGGTCTCGCGCATCTGCCGCACGATCGTGTCCAGGCCGCGCGCCGAGAGCACCCGGTCCATCGCGAGCACCTCGAGGTCGCCGGTGCGGGGGTCCTGCGGGAGGTAGCCGATCTCGGTGCCGCGCACGATCTTGCCGCCCGCCGGCAGGGTCTCCCCCGCGAGCGTCTTGGTCAGCGTCGTCTTGCCGGCACCGTTACGCCCGACCAGCCCGATCCTGTCTCCCGGGGCGATACGAAAGGTCGCCTCGTGCAGCAGCACGCGGGCACCCACGCGCAGCTCGACAGCTTGGGCAGTGATCAATGAGGTTTCCTCCGAACGGACGACGCCAGCCTTGGCAGGTGGCACAAACGCCACCAACTCTACCCGTGGCTACCGTGACGCAGAACGTCTTTTCCGACACACCGGAGGCACCGATGGACCGCACGAGCACGCCAGTCCCCGCCGCGACGACCCTCGCACTGGTCGCGACGGGCGCCGCGCTCGTCGCGGTCTGCTCCCAGCTCGCCGTGCCTGTCGGGAGCGTCGGCGTCCCGGTGACGTTACAGACCTTCGCCGTGCTGCTCGTCGGGCTGGCGCTCGGCCCGGTGCGCGGCGCCGCGGCCCTCGGGCTGTACCTGCTGGTGGGGGCCGTGGGCTTCCCGGTCTTCGCGCTCGGCAGCGGCGGGCTCGGCGTGATCACCGGCCCCACAGCGGGGTACCTGCTCTCCTTCCCGCTCGCCGCGTTCGCCGCGGGTGCCGTGCGGCAGTCGCTCGCGCGGATGCGCTGGTCCGCCGTCGGCACGGTGGCCGGTGCCCTCCTCGGGATCGTCCTCGTCTACGCGTTCGGCATCCCTGTCCTCGCGTGGCGCGCGGACCTCGCGATCGGCACCGCGGCGGCGAGCAACGTCGTGTTCATCCTGCCCGAGCTCGCGAAGGTGATCCTCGCCGTCGCCGGGGCCTTTGCTGTGCAGCGCGCGTTCCCCGTGCTCGCGGCGCGCCGGAGGCTCGCGACCTCGTGATCGAGCTGTGGGAGGCGACCGTGCACGCGCCCGACGGCGCGGTCCTCGTGCACCCCGTCACCGCAACGCTGACCGAGCGACGGGTGGCCGTCGTCGGGGCGAACGGCAGCGGCAAGTCGACCCTCCTGCGCCTGCTCAACGGCCTGCTGCTCCCCACGAGCGGCTCGGTGCGGGTGCACGGTCGCGACACCGCGACCGACGGGCCCGCGGTGCGCCGCGACGTCGGCTTCGTGTTCACCGACCCCGAGGCGCAGATCCTCATGCCCACCCCGCGCGAGGACGTCGCCCTGTCCCTGCGCGGCCGGGTGCGCCGCAAGGCGGACGACGACGCCGCGCTCGCCGTCCTCGAGCGCTTCGGCCTGGCGGCGCACGCGGACCGCAGCGCCCACGGGCTGTCGGCGGGCCAGAAGCAGCTCCTCGCCCTCGCGAGCGTCCTGGCGACCGGTCCGCGTGTGCTCGTGTGCGACGAGCCGACGACGTTGCTCGACCTGCGCTGGCGCACGCACGTCGACCGGTTGCTCGCCGACCTCGACGCCCAGGTCGTCACGGCCACGCACGACCTCGACGCCGCGCGACGCGCGGACCGCGTGCTGGTCGTCGACGACGGCCACGTGGTGCACGACGGCGACCCGGACGCAGGCGTCGATCTGTACGTCGCGCGCATGACGGCGGGCAAGCTGCGATGAGCGTGGGCGGCAGGGTGGGCTCGGGCAGCGCGCTGGGCGCGGGGCACCCGACGAGCGCGGGGACGCGATGAGCGCCGGGGCGCGGCTGCTGGCCCTGCTCGGCGTCGGTGTGCTCGCCGGGCTGCCCGCGCACGCGCTGCCCGTGCCGGTGTGGCTCGGCCTCGCGCTGCCGCTCGGGTGCGCGGTGTCTCTTGCCCTCGCGTGGCGGGCGCCGCTGGCCGTCGTCGTCCGGCGCGCGGTGCCCCTCGCGCTGCTCGCCCTCGTCCTGGCGGTCGTGCACGTCGTCGCCGGGACGCCGCTGCGGGGCGTGGAGGTCGCGCTCGACCTCGTGGCCGTGGCCGTCGTCGCGCACGCCGTCACCCTGACCACCTCGGCGACCGCGATGCTCGACGCGCTCGAGCGCGGGGCGCTGCGACTAGGGCTCTCCCCCGGGCGTGCGTGGACGATCTCGCTGGCCGTGAGCCTCATGCTCCGCGCGATCCCCGTGCTGGGGGGCGTGGCGGCCTCGGCACGGGAGGCCGCACGCGCCCGCGGGGCCGAGCGGCGGCTCGGCGCGATCGCCGGCTCCGCCACGGTCCGCGCCGTCGGCCATGCCCAGCGCACGGGCGAGGCGCTCGCCGCCCGTGGGCTGGCCGACCAGCCTTCCTGATGCGGCGCCGCGGGCGCCGTCGTAGCGTCCGTCCATGACCTTCAACGACGACGCGCGGATCGACACCAGCCGGGCCAGCAAGCGATCCGGCGGCCGCAAGGGTGGGATCGCGATCGGGGGCGGGCTCGGCGCCGTCGCGCTCGTGCTGCTCGGCCAGCTGCTCGGGGTCGACCTGAGCGGGCTCACCGGCGGGGGCGGCTCCGCAGGCGACGGCGCGACCACCGAGAGCCTCGACCGCTGCGCGGACGCGTCGCTCGCCAACACGGACACCGAGTGCCGGATGGTCGGCACCGCGGACTCCCTCGACGACTTCTGGTCGCAGACCTACCCGGCGCTGACGCAGGCCGAGTACCGCCCGAGCCACGTGACGCTCTTCGAGGACGCGGTGGGGACGGCGTGCGGCAACGCGACCAGCGCCGTCGGCCCGTTCTACTGCCCGGGCGACGAGGAGATCTACCTCGACGTCGCGTTCTTCGAGGACCTGCGCACGCGCCTGGGCGCCGACGGCGGCGCGTTCGCCCAGATGTACGTCGTCGCCCACGAGTGGGGCCACCACGTCTCCCACCTGACCGGCGCGATGGCCGCCGCCGACCGCTCCGGGACCGGCCCGACGTCGGACGCCGTGCGCTTGGAGCTCCAGGCCGACTGCTACGCCGGGGCGTGGGCCGCGGCGGCCGCGACCACGACGGACGACCAGGGCGTGACCCTCATCGAGCCGCCCACGGACGCACAGATCGCCGACGCCCTCGACGCCGCGGCCGCGGTCGGCGACGACCGCATCCAGGAGGCCGCCACCGGCCAGGTCTCCCCCGAGTCCTGGACCCACGGCTCCGCGGAACAGCGCCAGCGCTGGTTCACGGCCGGCTACGAGGGCGGCCCGGCGGCGTGCACGACCTTCGAGGTCGCGGGAACGGACCTCTGACCCTCACCCCGAGGCCCTCCCGAACGAAGAATGGGCACTTTTTGTCGTGAATCACGACAAAAAGTGCCCATTCTTCGGTGCTGCGCTGCAGTCCGCTCAGACGTTGAAGCCCAGGGCCCGCAGCTGCTCGCGGCCGTCGGGGGTGATCTTCTCCGGGCCCCACGGCGGCATCCACACCCAGTTCATCCGGAAGCCGGCGGTGACGCCCTCGAGCGCGGCGCCGGTCTGCTCCTCGATGACGTCGGTCAGCGGGCACGCCGCGGACGTCAGGGTCATGTCGATGACCGCGTGGTTGTTCTGATCGACCGTCACGCCGTAGACGAGGCCGAGGTCAACGACGTTGATACCGAGCTCCGGGTCGATGACGTCGCGCATGGCCTCCTCGACGTCGGCCGCGGTGGTCGCGGTGGGCTGCTCCGTCATGAGATCTCCTGGGTGGTGTGAGGTGCGGACGCCGTGACCGACGTGCCGCGGACGAGCGCGTCGCGCAGCGCGGACCAGCCGAGCAGCGCGCACTTGATACGGGCGGGGAACTGCGACACGCCGGTGAAGGCCACGGCGTCGCCGAGGAGGTCCTCGGCGTCGTCGTCGTCGAGGCCCTTGCCGCGGGTGTTCATCAGGTCGCGGAAGACCTCGCCCAGGCGCTCGGCGTCGGCGACCGAGGCGCCCTGGGTCAGCTCGGTCATCACCGAGAGGGACGCCTGGGAGATCGAGCAGCCCTGGCCGTCCCAGGACAGCCCGGTGATCTGCTGGCCGTCGACCTCGACCCGGAGCGTGACCTCGTCACCGCAGGTGGGGTTCACCTGGTGCGACTCGCCGCAGGCGCTGCCGGCGGCTGCGTCTTGCAGCCCCTTGCCGTGCGGCGCCTTGTAGTGGTCGAGGATGACCTGCTGGTAGAGCTCTTGCATCGCGTTGGACATGACGTTCCTCCTCAGGCCTGACCGAAGAACGCCCGGACACCCGCGAGGGATTCCCGGAACGTCGCGATCTCGTCAGCAGTGGTGTAGACCGACGCCGAGGCGCGGGCCGTCGCGGCGATACCGAACCGGCGGTGCAGCGGCTGCGCGCAGTGGTGGCCCACCCGGACGGCGATGCCCGCGTCGTCGAGCACCTGGCCGACGTCGTGGGCGTGCACGCCGTCGACGACGAACGAGACGACGGCAAGGCGGTCGGTAGTGTCGGTCGGGCCGATCACCCGGATGCCGGGGATGTCGGTGATCTGGAGGAGCTCGCCGGCGAGCTGCTGCTCGTGCGCCCACACGCCCTCCATGCCGAGCTCGCCGAGGTACTGCGCCGCAGCACCCATCGCGATGATCTGCGCGACCGGCTGCGTGCCCGCCTCGAAGCGCTGGGGCGGCGGCGCGTAGGTGGTCTCGCTCATCGTGACGACCTCGACCATCGAGCCGCCCGTCGTGACGGGGGGCATCGCGGCCAGCAGCTCACGGCGGCCGTAGAGTGCGCCGGCGCCGGTGGGGCCGAGCATCTTGTGCGCAGAGAACGCCGCGAAGTCGACGTCGAACGCGTGCAGGTCCACGGGCATGTTCGGCACCGACTGGCACGCGTCGAGGACCGTGAGCGCTCCGACCTCGCGGGCGCGGCGGACGATCTCCGCGACCGGGGAGATCGCGCCCGTGACGTTCGAGGCGTGCGTGAAGGCCACGACCTTGGTGCGCGGCGTGATGACGCCGTCCTCGATCCGCAGGCGACCGTCGTTGTCGACGCCGAACCACCGCAGCACGGCGCCGGTGCGGGCGGCGAGCTCCTGCCATGGGACGAGGTTCGCGTGGTGCTCGGCCTCGGTCACGACGATCTCGTCACCGGGCTGGAGCGCGAAGCGGCGGGCCGCTTCTCCCCCGCGTCCCAGGGTCGCGTTGGACATCGCGTAGGCGACCAGGTTGATGGCCGCGGTCGCGCCGGAGGTCCACACGATCTCGTCGGTGTCGACGCCGACGAGCCCGGCCACGAGGCGCCGGGCGCCCTCGAACGCCTCGGTCGCCTCCTCCGCCAGCTGGTGCGCGCCGCGGTGCACGGCGGCGTTGCGCTGCAGGTAGAAGTCCTGCTCGGCGTCGAGGACGGGGTCCGGCTTCTGCGACGTCGCGCCGGAGTCCAGGTAGACCAGCGGGCGGTCGTCGCGCAGCGTGCGCGCGAGCAGCGGGAAGTCGGCGCGCACGGCTGCCAGCTCGGCGGGGCTCAGCATGGTCTCACCCGTCCTTCGGGAGTGTCGGTGCCCGGCGGCTGCGCCGCGCGGGATGCTGCAGGGGCGGTCGCCCGCCCCTGCAGCGGTGTCCTCAGGGGGACGTGCTCAGGCCTGCGGGGCCAGGAAGCGGTCGTAGCCCTCGGCCTCGAGGCGCTCGGCGAGCTCGGGGCCGCCCTCCTCGGCGATCCGGCCGTCCACGAACACGTGCACGAAGTCCGGCTTGATGTAGCGCAGGATGCGCGTGTAGTGCGTGATCAGCAGGACGCCGACCTCACCAGTCGACTTCACCCGGTTGACGCCCTCGGAGACGATCCGCAGCGCGTCGACGTCGAGGCCCGAGTCGGTCTCGTCGAGGATCGCGATCTTCGGGTTCAGGAGCTCCATCTGCAGGATCTCGTGGCGCTTCTTCTCGCCACCGGAGAAGCCCTCGTTGACCGAGCGCTCGGCGAACGCCGAGTCCATGCGGAGCTGCTCCATGGCGACCTTGACGTCCTTGACCCAGGTACGCAGCGCGGGTGCCTTGCCGTCGATCGCGGTCTTCGCGGTGCGCAGGAAGTTTGCGACCGAGACGCCGGGGACCTCGACCGGGTACTGCATGGCCAGGAACATGCCGGCGCGGGCGCGCTCGTCGACGCTCATCGCGAGGACGTCCTCACCGTCGAGCGTGACGGTGCCCGAGGTGATCGTGTACTTGGGGTGGCCGGCGATCGAGTACGCCAGCGTGGACTTGCCGGAGCCGTTCGGGCCCATGATCGCGTGGGTCTCGCCCTGGCGGATGGTGAGGTCGACGCCGCGCAGGATCTGCTTGGGGCCTTCCTTGGTCTCGACGCTGACGTGCAGGTCGCGGATCTCGAGAGTGGACATGTATTTCTCCTCGAAGCTCAGAGCGGGGCGTCGACGTCGACGAGAACGTTCTCGCCGTCGACGGTCAGGGGGTAGACGGGGATGGGACGGACGGCCGGCGGTGCGTCGGGCTGGCCGGTGCGCAGGTCGAACCGCGACCCGTGCAGCCAGCACTCGACGAAGCACCCGTCGACCTCGCCGTCGGACAGCGAGACGGCGCCGTGGGAGCAGATGTCGGACACGGCGTGCAGGGCTCCGTCGGAGTCCCGCACGACCGCGACCTCGACCACGCGGCCGGCGTCGTCGTCGAGCTCGACGCGGAGCGTCCCCTCGACGGGGACGTCCGCGGCGGCGCAGGCGTACTGGGCCGTCATGCGCCCAGGACGCTCATCGACTTCTCGAGCTCGGCCTCGATCGAGGCGATCAGACGCTCCTCGACCTCGGGGACGCCGATCTCGCTGATGAGCTCGGTGAAGAAGCCACGCACCACGAGACGACGGGCGTCGATCTCGGGGATGCCGCGAGCCATCAGGTAGAACAGCTGCTCGTCGTCGAACCGGCCCGTCGCGCTCGCGTGGCCGGCACCCTCGATCTCGCCGGTCTCGATCTCGAGGTTCGGGACCGAGTCCGCCCGCGCGCCCTCGGAGAGCACGAGGTTGCGGTTGAGCTCGTAGGTGTCGGTGCCCTCCGCCGCGGCGCGGATGAGCACGTCGCCCACCCAGACCGTGTGGGCGCCGGCGCCCTGCAACGCGCCCTTGTACGTGACGCGGGACTTGCAGGTCGGGACCGCGTGGTCCACGAACAGGCGGTGCTCCTGGTGCTGGTCGGCGTCGGCGAAGTACAGGCCGACCATCTCGACGTCGCCGCCCGGAGCGGTGAACTCGGCGTCGGGCGTGACGCGCACGACGTCGCCGCCGAAGGTCACCACGACGTGCTTGACGCGTGCGTCGCGGCCCAGGCGGATGCGGTGCGAGGCCGCGTGCACAGCGCCGGTGGCCCAGTCCTGGACCGACACGAGCGTGAGGTGCGCGCCGTCGTCGACGACGATCTCGACCGTCTCGGTCAGCGTGGCTGACCCGAGGTGGTCGAGGACGACCACGGCCTGCGAGTGCCGCTGCGCGTGCACGAGGATGTGCGACGCCGTGGCGACGGTGTCGATGCCCTCGACGCGGATGGACACGTGCTCGCTCGCGACGACCTCGGTCGGGATCGTGACGACGGTGGCCTCGGCGAACGAGTTCCACGCGGTCACGGCCGTGCGGTCCCCGGGGGTCCCGGCGGTGCCCAGGCGGGCGTCGTCGCGACCGACGAGCTCCACCTGGACCTCGTTCGGGGCGACCACGGTGGTGCGGATGCCGTGGCCGTCGATCGCCTCGGCGAACAGCGGCTGCAGGCGGGACACGGGGGTGAAGCGCCACTCCTCCTCGCGTCCCGTCGGCACCGGGATGGTGGCGAGGTCGAACGAGGTGATGCGCTCGGCGCGCGAGCCCTGGGGGGTGCCCCCGACGCCGTGCGAGTGGGCGCCGTCCGCGACCGCCCGGGAGTGGTCGGTGGTGGTGACGGTGTTCGGTGCAGCAGTGGTCATCAGCCGACTGACCCTTCCATCTGAAGTTCGATGAGGCGGTTGAGCTCGAGCGCGTACTCCATGGGCAGCTCACGCGCGATGGGCTCGACGAACCCGCGCACGATCATCGCCATCGCCTCGGTCTCGGGCATGCCTCGGGACATGAGGTAGAACAGCTGCTCCTCGCTCACCCGGGAGACCGTGGCCTCGTGCCCCATCGAGACGTCGTCCTCGCGGACGTCGACGTAGGGGTAGGTGTCCGAGCGGGAGATCTGGTCCACCAGCAGCGCGTCGCACAGCACGGTCGAGGCGGAGTGCGAGGCGCCCTCGAGCACCTGCACGAGGCCGCGGTAGGACGTCCGCCCACCGCCGCGCGCGACCGACTTCGAGATGATCGACGACGACGTGTGCGGGGCGGCGTGCACCATCTTGGCGCCCGCGTCCTGGTGCTGGCCCTCGCCGGCGAACGCGATCGACAGCGTCTCGCCCTTGGCGTGCTCGCCCATGAGGTAGATCGCCGGGTACTTCATGGTGACCTTGGAGCCGATGTTGCCGTCGACCCACTCCATGGTGGCGCCCTCGGCGGCCGTGGCGCGCTTGGTCACCAGGTTGTACACGTTGTTCGACCAGTTCTGGATGGTCGTGTAGCGCACGCGGGCGTTCTTCTTGACGATGATCTCGACGACCGCGGAGTGCAGCGAGTCGCTCTTGTAGATCGGCGCCGTGCAGCCCTCGACGTAGTGCACGTACGAGCCCTCGTCGGCGATGATCAGCGTGCGCTCGAACTGGCCCATGTTCTCCGTGTTGATGCGGAAGTAGGCCTGCAGCGGGATCTCGACGTGCACGCCCGGCGGCACGTAGACGAACGACCCGCCCGACCACACGGCGGAGTTGAGCGCGGCGAACTTGTTGTCGCCCGCCGGGATGACCGAGCCGAAGTACTGCTCGAAGATCTCCGGGTAGTCACGCAGGCCGGTGTCGGTGTCGACGAAGATGACGCCCTGCTCCTCCAGGTCCTCACGGATCTGGTGGTAGACGACCTCGGACTCGTACTGCGCGGCGACGCCGGCGACGAGGCGCTGCTTCTCCGCCTCGGGGATGCCCAGGCGGTCGTAGGTGTTCTTGATGTCCTCGGGCAGGTCCTCCCAGCTGGTGGCCTGCTTCTCCGTGGACCGCACGAAGTACTTGATGTTGTCGAAGTCGATCCCGGACAGGTCCGAGCCCCAGTTGGGCATGGGCTTCTTGCCGAACATCCGCAGGGCCTTGAGGCGCTGGTTCAGCATCCACTCGGGCTCGTTCTTGAGAGCCGAGATGTTGCGGACGACGTCCTCGTCCACGCCGCGGCGCGCGAGCGAGCCTGCGTCGTCGTTGTCGTGCCAGCCGTACCCGTAGGAGCCGATCGAGGCGATGATCTCCTCGTCGGTGCTCGGGGCGCCGGTGACGGCGTCTTCGGTAGGTGCGCTCATCTCGTTCCTTCCACTGAGCCGGACACGCCGGCTGGGGTTGGGTTCTCGCTGCTTGGTCGGGTGACAGGGATGTTCGTGGTGCAGACGTGCGCGCCGCCCGCGAGGGTGACGAGCCGCTGGACGTGCGAGCCGAGCAGACGCGAGAACGTCCGCGCCTCGGCGTCGCAGATCTGGGGGAAGCGCGCGGCGACGTGCTGCACGGGGCAGTGCCCCTGGCACAGCTGCATCATCAGCGTGCCGGGCACGGGGCGGACGCTCGCGGCGTAGCCGTCGGCGGCGAGGGCGTCCGCGAGCTGGCCCGCGCGCTCCTCGATGCTCTCGCCCGTGATCTGCGGGGCGTAGCGGTCCTCGAGCTGGGCGACGTGGCGCTCGACGAAGCCGTCGATCGCGGCGTCTCCCCCGACCTCGGCCAGGTACTCGAGCGCCTGCACGGCGACCGCGGTGTAGGCGCCGGACATCGACTCCTGGGCGAGGTCGGTCGCGACGTACCGGCGCGCCGGGCGGCCGCGGCCGCCGGCCGGTGCGCCCTCGTGCACAGCGACGAGGTTCTCGGCCTCGAGGCCCGCGACGTGCCGGCGGATGCCGGCCGACGTGAGCCGCAGCCGGGCGGCGAGCTCGGCCGCGCTGATCGGTCCCTCACGGGTGACGAGCGCGAGCACACGCTGGCGGGTGCCGGCCTCGGTCTCGCGCGGGGAGGAGGCTGCGGACACGGTCATGGCGCGGGCTCCTTCCGGCGGGGTGAGGGGTGACGAGGGATGACGAGGGGTGATGAGGACGCAGGCGGGCAGACAACATCGGCCCACTGAATTAGCCAACAGTCTTGTTGCCTAATTGATTCCGTGCAAGGAAGGCGAGCCTCACCAGGGCCGGGAGGCCGCCAAGCCCTAGACTTCCGTCTCGTGCCCCCGCCTCCGGCTCTCGAGATCCGCGGCCTCGTCAAGACCTACGGCGAGGCGACCGTCGTCGACCACCTGGACCTCGACGTCGCGCCCGGCGCGGTCACCGCGCTGCTGGGGCCCAACGGTGCCGGCAAGACGACCACGATCGAGTGCTGCGAGGGGCTGCGGTCCCCCGACGGCGGCTCGGTGCGCATCCTCGGGCTCGACCCGGTGCGCGACGCCCGTGAGCTGCGACCCCGCGTCGGCGTGATGCTCCAGGACGGCGGCCTGCCCGGCTCGGCACGCGCCCACGACGTCCTGGCCCACGTCTCCAAGATGTACGCCCGCCCGCGCGACGTCGCGGGTCTCGCAGAGCGGCTGGGCATCGACACGTTCGCCCGGACCCAGGTGCGACGGCTGTCCGGCGGACAGCGCCAGCGCCTCGCGCTCGCGTGCGCCGTCGTCGGGCGCCCGGACCTGGTGATCCTCGACGAGCCGAGCGCGGGCATGGACCCGCAGTCGCGGCGCGCCGTGTGGGACCTCGTGCGCGAGCTGCGCGCCGACGGCGCCACGCTGCTGCTGACCACGCACCTCATGGACGAGGCCGCGGACCTCGCCGACCACGTCGTCGTCATGGACCACGGCAAGGTCATCGCCGCCGGTACCCCCGACGAGCTGACCTCGGTCGAGGGCGACTCGGTCGTCAGCATCGAGGCCCGCGGCCCGCTGGACCCGACGTCGCTGCGCGGCTACCTGCACCGACTCGCGCCCGGCGACTGGGCCGTGCACCACGTCGAGGGCCACCGCTACACCGTCACCGGCGCCGTGAACCCCCGGTCGCTCGCGGCGATCGGGACCTGGGCCGCCGAGCACGGCGTCCTGCTCACCTCGATCTCGCTCGGGCGCCGCACGCTCGAGGACGTGTTCCTCGACCTCACCGGACGGAGCCTGCGATGACCGCCACCACCGGAGCGGCCCCGCGTACCGCGCGGCTGCGCGCCCAGGCCGGGTTCGAGGTGCGCGCCGTGCTGCGCAACGGCGAGCAGCTCATGGTGACGCTCCTGCTGCCGGCTCTGCTCCTCGTCGGGCTCGTGCGCACCGACGTCGTGAGCCTGACCACCGACGGAGCGACCACGGTGGACTTCGTCACACCGGGCGTCCTTGCTCTCGCCGTCCTCGGCGCGTCGTTCACGTCGCAGGCGATCGCGACCGCGTTCGACCGGCGCAACGGCGTGCTCCGGATGCTCGCCACCACTCCGCTGGGGCGCCGCGGGCTGCTCGCGGGCAAGGTGCTGGGCGTGCTCGGGGTCGAGCTTGTCCAGGTCGTCGTCCTGGGTGCCGTCGCGCTGTGGTTGGGCTGGTCGCCCGACCCGGCCGGGATCGCCACCGCCGTCCTGGCGCTCGTCCTCGGCACGGCCGCGTTCACCGCCCTCGCGCTCGTGGTCGCCGGCACCCTGCGCCCCGAGGGAGTGCTGGCGCTCGCCAACATCCTCCTGGTCGTGCTGGTGGTCGCCGGCGGCGTGATCGTCCCGGCCGACCAGCTCCCAGGCGTCGCCGCCGACCTCGCCCAGCTCCTGCCCTCGGCCGCCCTGGGGGACGCACTGCGCGCGGCATTGACGCACGGCGCCTTCCCCGTCGGGGAGCTCACCCTGCTCACTGGCTGGGCCGCGGCCCTCTGGGCGCTCGCCACCCGCGTCTTCCGCTGGAGCTGACGCGTGAGGCGGGTCACGCACCTGCCGGACCGCCGGGACGCCCGCCGCGACTACCGTAGGAGCGTGAGCACGCCCACGGAACTCGACGCGCCCCTCGCCACGCCGCCCACCGGACGCCTGGCCCGCTGGGCACGGCCCGCGCTGGTGGCGAACCTCGTGGCGCAGATCGGCATCGTCGTCACCGGTGGCCTCGTCCGGCTCACCGGCTCCGGCCTGGGCTGCTCCACATGGCCGCAGTGCGAACCGGGCCAGTTCGCTCCCGAGCTGCACGCCGCCACGTCGATCCACCCGTACATCGAGTTCGGCAACCGCACGCTCACCGGCGTCCTCGTCGTCGTCGCCGCGCTCGTCGTGCTGACGGTCTGGCCCGACCGCACCCGTGCGAAGTCCTTCCGGCTGCTCGCTCTGGCCCCGCTGGCCGGCGTCCTCCTGCAGGCGGTGATCGGCGGGATCACGGTCCTCGTCGACCTGCACCCGGCCGTCGTCGGCGGGCACATGCTGATCTCGCTCGCGCTCATCGCCGTGTCGATGCTGCTCCTGCACCGCGCGGGCGAGGGCGACGGCCCGCCGTTGCGCGTGGTGCACCCGGCCGCGTGGATCGGGGCGCGCGTGACGGCGGTCGTCGCGGTCCCCATGCTGGTGCTCGGCGTCATCGTCACCGGCGCCGGTCCGCACTCGGGCGACGAGGAGGTCGGCTACCGCTTCGCCGTCGACCCCGCGCTCATGGCGCGCTTCCACGCGTTGTCGGTCTGGCTGTTCGTCCTCGCGCTCGTGGCGACCTGCTGGTACCTGTGGCGCCACCCGGCACCGGCCGGAGCACGTCGGGCGTCGCTCACCCTGCTCGCGCTGACCGTCGCCCAGGGCGTCGTCGGGTACGTGCAGTACTTCGCGGGGCTGCCGATCGCGCTCGTCGCGATCCACATGCTCGGGGCGGGCGTCGTGACGGCCGCCGCCGTCTGGTTCGTGCTTACCACGCGCGAGCGTGGCGTCCTGGTCGAGGCCGAGGCCGAGGCCATCGCCGACGACGAGGACGCCACCGCTTAGTCGCTGGCTACGCGCGTCGCTCCGGCCACGGGGCATCGCCCGGGCGCAGGTGCTCGTACCCGTGGGCCCGTGCCGCCGCGAGCGCGAGCACGCCGACCACGGTCGACGGGTTGTGCAGACGGCCCTGGAGCACGCCGTCGACCGCCTCCTCGAGCGAGACCCACGCCGGGACCATGGACATCTCCTCGTCCTCGCGCACGTGACGCTCGTCCTCGGGGACCGGGCTCAGGTCGCGGGCGAGGAAGACGCGAAGGGCCTCGTTGTTGCCGCCCGGCGTCGTGAAGTAGTCCGCGAGCACGTGCCAGGTCGCGGCGCGCAGGTCGGCCTCCTCCGCGAGCTCACGCTGGGCTGCGAGGAGCGCCTCCTCGCCCGCGACGTCGAGCAGACCCGCGGGCGGCTCCCAGAGCTCCCGGCCCACCGGGTGGCGGAACTGCCGGAGCAGCAGGACCCGGCCCTCGTCGTCCACGGCGATCGTCGCGACCGCACCGGGGTGGTCGATCCACTCGCGGGTCACCACGCCGGCCTCGCCCAGGTCCACGTCGTCGGACCGCAAGTCCCAGATGCGTCCCTCGTGCAGCAGTCGCGACGCGAGGACCGGACGCGGACGGGCGACGTCGAACAGCGGGTCAGTCACGAGCAGCGATCGCCGCGGCCACGAGGCCCGCGAACAGCGGGTGCGCGTCGGTGGGCCGGGACTTGAACTCGGGGTGCGCCTGCGTCGAGACGTAGTACGGGTGCACGTCCGCGGGCAGCTCCACGAACTCGACCAGCGCACCGTCGGGCGACGTCCCCGAGAACACCAGGCCGGCCTCCTCGAGCTGCGGGCGGTAGAGGTTGTTGACCTCGTAGCGGTGCCGGTGGCGCTCGGTGACCTGCGTGGTCCCGTACGCGCCGGCGATCACGGAGCCGGGCGCGAGCGCGGCCTCGTACGAGCCCAGGCGCATCGTGCCGCCGAGGTCGCCCTCGCCGCCGACGATCGCCCGCTGCTCCTCCATGGTCGCGACCACGGGGTGCTCGGTGCTCTCGGAGAACTCCGACGACGAGGCGTCGGCCAGACCGAGGATGTTGCGCGCGTACTCCATGACCATGGCCTGGAGGCCGAGGCAGATCCCCAGCGTCGGGATCCGCTTCTCGCGGGCCCAGCGCAGGGCGCCGATCTTTCCCTCGATCCCGCGCACGCCGAAGCCGCCGGGCACGAGGATCGCGTCCGCGCCGCCGAGTGCTGCCTCAGCGCCCTCGGGTGTCGCGCACTCGTCTGACGGCACCCAGCGGATAGACACCTTGGCGTCGTTCGCGAAGCCGCCGGCGCGCAGCGCCTCGGTCACGGACAGGTAGGCGTCGGGCAGGTCGATGTACTTGCCGACGAGCGCGACCTCGACGTGGTGGGAGGGCTGGTGCACGCGGTCGAGCAGCTGGTTCCAGCCGGCCCAGTCCACGTCGCGGAACGGCAGGCCGAGGCGGCGCACGACGTAGACGTCGAGCCCCTCGGAGTGCAGCACCTTGGGGATGTCGTAGATGCTCGGCGCGTCCTTGCAGGTGACGACGGCCTCGTTGTCGACGTCGCACATGAGCGCGATCTTGCGCTTGATCGACTCGGGCATGTCCCGGTCCGCGCGGAGCACGATCGCATCCGGCTGGATGCCGATGCTGCGCAGGGCGGCGACCGAGTGCTGCGTCGGCTTGGTCTTGAGCTCGCCGCTCGGTCCGATGTACGGCACCAGCGAGACGTGCAGGAAGAAGACGTTGTCGCGCCCGAGCTCGTGGCGCACCTGGCGCGCGGACTCGAGGAACGGCTGCGACTCGATGTCCCCGACCGTGCCACCGATCTCCGTGATGATCACGTCGACGTCGGGGCCCGCCTGTGCCCGCATGCGGGTCTTGATCTCGTCGGTGATGTGCGGGATCACCTGGACGGTGTCGCCCAGATACTCGCCGCGGCGCTCCTTGGCGATCACCGTCGAGTACACCTGGCCGGTGGTGACGTTGGCCGACGCCGAGAGGTTGACGTCGAGGAAGCGCTCGTAGTGACCGATGTCCAGGTCGGTCTCGGCGCCGTCCTCCGTGACGAACACCTCGCCGTGCTGGAACGGGTTCATCGTCCCGGGATCGACGTTGAGGTAGGGGTCGAGCTTCTGCATGGTCACGCGCAGGCCGCGGGACCGAAGAAGGCGACCGAGGCTCGAGGCCGTCAGTCCCTTGCCGAGTGAGGAGGCGACGCCTCCGGTCACGAAGATGTGCCGGGTCGTGTCCGACCGCCCGGAGAGTCGATTACCAGTCTCTGCCACGGGATTCCACTCTATCAGGGGTTGCTTCCGGCGGGTCAGGTGCGTCGAGGGTCGGTGTAGGTGGCGCGCAGCTGTGCGACGACGTCGGCGCGGGTGGGCAGCGCGGCCGCGCGGTCGTGCGCGCGGCGCCGCAGGTCGGCGCGCTCGGCGTCGTCCGTGAGCACCCGCACGATCGCCGCGGCGACCGCGTCCGGGTCCCCGACGGGGACGAGGACGGCGGCGCCGCCGGTGACCTCGCGGGTGCCGCCCGCGTCGGTGGCGACGACGGCCGCGCCGGCGCGCAGCGCCTCCTGGAGGGCGATCGGTTGCCCCTCCCACACCGCGGTGCTCACGACGACGTCGGCCGCCCCGAGCAGCGCAGGGACGTCGTCCCGCGGGCCGAGGACACGCACACCCGTCCCGGCCGTGGTCCGCTCGAGCTCGCCGCGCAGTGGGCCCCCGCCGGCGACGAGCCACACCGCGTCGGGAGCAGCGCCGCGGACGAGGCGCGCCGCAGCGGCCAACGTGTCCAGTCCCTTCTGCGGGGCGAGGCGCGCGACCGTGACGATCAGCGGGGCGCTCGACGGCACACCGAGGTCGGCGCGGACGCTCACGGACGACTGGGCCCCGGTGACCGGCGCCGGGACGAGCGCACGAGCGACCTGGGCAGCGCCGCGCGCCCGGGCTCGGTCCACAAGATCGCCACTCACGCCCAGGACGACGTCGGCCCGAGCCACGACGCGTTCGAGCACCCCCGAGACCAGCCGCACCGACCGCCCCCCGACGGGCAGGTTGTGCAGCGTGACCACGACCCGTGGCCTGCCGCGCATGCCGCGCGTGGCCAGGACCGCGAGACCACCGGCGCGCAGTCCGTGCGCGTGCACGACGTCCGACCGCGCGGCCAGGCGTCGCAGGGCGAGCACGGTCGACGCGTCCCGCGGGTGCGGGCGGTCGGTGATTGGCAGCGACACGAAGGTACGGCCGACGAAGCGCGGCGACAGGTCGTCCGGACCGGCGACGACCACGTGCATCCCCGCGCCCGCAAGGTCGCTGCTCACCTCCGCGACGTGCCGGACGACACCGCCCGCGCTCGAGCCGAGCACCTGCAGCACGTTCATCGCGCCCCTCCCGGGCTTGCGGCGACCGCGGCCAGCGCGCGCACGGTCGGCCGGTCGGTCAGCCACACCACGAGGCCGTAGACGCCGAGCGCCACGATCGCGGCGGCGCCGATGCCCATCACGGCGGTGCCGAGGCCCGGCTCCGCGGCGGTGCCGAGCCAGTGGGTCCACCAGCGCATGAAGCCCTCGCCGACGACGCGGCCGGCGGTCGCCGCCACCGCCCCCCCGGCGACGGTCACGAGCACCGTCCGCCCGGCGCCGGCGAGCGCGTCGCGCCCGGCGACCCGCGTCATCGCGACCGCGGCCACGAGCGCACCGACCAGCATGCCGAGCGAGCTCCCGAGCCCGAGGGCCACGACGGTCCGGCCAGCGTCGCCGTCCGCGGGGACGAGCACGAGCGTCGCGACCACGGAGGCGACCACGACGGTCACCCACGCGGTCGCGTTCGCGAGGACCGCGACGCGGGAGCGCTCGAGCGCGTAGAGCGAGCGGGAGAGCAGGAACAGCGCTCCGAACCCGACGAGGCCCGGCGCCATGAACGTCAGGGCGGGGGCCATCGCGTCCATCACCGCGCCGTCACCGACGCCGATGTCCCGGAACATCGTGCTGACCGCCGGAGCGCACGCGGCGAGCGCCGCAGCACCCAGGCCGCCCAGCAGCACGACCGCACGCAACGATCCCGACGCCAGCCGAGCGAAGCCGCGGTCGTCGCCCTGCGCGACGCGCTCCGCCAGGCGCGGGAATGCGCTCGTGGCGAGGGGCACGGCGAGCACCGCGTACGGCAGCAGGTAGACGGCCTGGGTGTACTGGAATACCGGCCACGCGCCGACGCCGCCCCGGCGGTTGGACAGCCACATCGTGACCAGGACGGCGACCTGCTGGGCGAGCAGCGCGCCGGTCCCGGCCGCTGCCAGGCGGGTCGCGCGTCGAGCCACGCCGGGCGGGAAGCCGAGCCGTGGCCGCAGGCGCACCCCGAGGCGGAGCACCGGGACGACGAGCGGCAGGCTCAGGGCCGCGACACCCGCCGTGGTCCCCCACGCGAGCCACGCCACCGCGTCGTCGGGCACGTCGCCCGCGCGCTCGGGAACCCCGCCCGAGGCCGCAGCGAACACGACGTACGCGGCGAGCACGACGGCGGTCGACATGATCGGGGCGAAGGCGGGCCAGAAGAAGCGGCGATGAGCCTGCAGCACACCGATCAGCACGACACCGACGCCGTACAGCGGCACCTGGAGCGCGAACACGCGCAGGAAGAGGGCCGCGAGCGCGACCTGGTCGGGGGCAGCAGGCTCAGGTCCACGCAGGAAGAACCGGGCGAGCGGCTCGGCCACGAGCACGCAGACCACCGCGACGGGCACGAGCACGATGAGCGCCCAGGTGAGCATGGCCGACGCGATCCGGTCGACGTCACCCTTGACGTCGCGCGCGAGCGGGATGGCCAGGAGCGGGATCAGCGCGCCCGCGAGCGCTCCCCCGGCGGTGACCTCGAAGAGGACGTTCGGCAGCGTGTTGGCCGAGGTGTAGGCGGTGCCGACGGCGCCGTAGCCGACGGTCTGCGCCTGGACCATCCAGCGCACGAACCCGAGCACCCGGGACAGGACGGTGATCGCCGTGATCATCGCCGCTGCCCCCAGCAGGCTCGCCCCCCACGAGCGCCGCGTCACGCGCGCCGGCCCCAGGAGTCGATCCGGCGCAGCGCCGGGGTCTGCTCGATCACGCGCGAGAAGCTCACGCGCTCGCTCGCCAGGGTGAGGCCGACGACGCCGGTGAGCGCCAGGAGCCGGACCGGACGCGGGGCTGTCGACAGGCCCGCGCCGAGCACGGCACCGAGGGCGTTGGCGCCGCTGTCGCCGAGCATGTCGCGCTCGGCGAGGTCGGCCGGCGCTGCGGCAGCTGCGGCACCGAGGACGGCGCACCCTGCGCCGCGCGCGACGCCAGGACCGCCGAGCACCAGGGCGGCCGCGACGGCCGACCCTGCCTTGAGAGCGCGCCCCGGGCGCAGGTCGAGCAGGTTGAGCAGGTTCGCGGTGCCCGCGATCAGCCCGGTGTTCACGACGACGTCGGCGGCGCGCGCGGGGCCGCGTCCCCGGGTCAGGAGGACGGCCGCGACGAACGCTGATGCGCCGATGCCTGCGACCTTGAGCGCGCCGGTCGTCACGGTGCCCTCGCGCAGCGCTCCGAGGTGACCGCGCAGCCCCTTGACCTTGGTGTCCTCGTGCAGGTCGTCGTGCAGGCCGAAGGCACCTGCCCCGGCACCGGCCACCACCACACCCGCCACAGCACGCACGTCGCCGACAGCGAGCGCGCCGGCCGCCAGGCCGCCCAGAACCGCGGGGCCCTCGAGGAGGCTGATGGCCTCCCCGCGGTGGTTCACGCGCTCCCACCGGCTGGCGTCGAGGTTGCCGAGGGCGCCCCGGAGGGTGCGCGTCGTCGCGCCCGCGAGGAGCGCGGCGAGCGGCGCCCGGCTCATCCCTCGGATCCCTCCTGGTCGGCGTCGGCCGCGGACTCGTCGTCCTGCGCGGTCTCTTCCGCGAGCTCCCCGGCGACGTTGTCCTCCGGCTCGGGGGCCATGCGCGGCGTGCGGTCCACGGCGGCGAGCCGGATGACCGCGGGCACGATCCCCGTGGCGTCCGGCTGCACGCCGTACTGCCCGACCGTCCCGGACGCCCGCGCGGACAGGACCAGGGGAACGCTCACGACGCCCGCGAGATGGTCCCCCTGCGCGACGGTCGAGACCGTTGCGCGCAGGTCGGCGTCGTCGCGCACAGCGGCCAGCAGGGCACCGGGCTCCTCCCCGACGTCGACGACGACCACGGCCTCGGCGTACTGCTGCGCGGTGCGCGCCAGCGTCGTCAGGATGGTGATCTCGTTGTCCTCCGCCTGGGTCTCCTCCGGCGTCGTGTCGCCCTCGGCAGCCGGCCACTCGCCGACGAGGAGGATGAGGTCCGCGGGGCGCGCGTCCGGGCTGATCTCCACGAGCTCGCCCGCGACGAGCAGCTCCTGCAGCACCGTGGCTGCCTCCGAGTAGACAGTCGTGTCACTGCGGTCCACCTGGGTGAGCGACTGCGCGAGCGCGGCGGCCAGCTGCTGGTCGGTGGTCGCGCCGTCGGGTGCCTCGGTGAGGTACTGCCCGAGGCTCCCCGCCAGCGACTGCCGGAAGCTCGCCTGGCCCTCGCTCGTCCAGTTGTCCTGGAGCGTGACGAGTGCGCCGACACCGGCGCCGGCCGCCTGGAGCTGCGTGGTGATCGCCTCGAGCTCCTCGTCCGCGACGTCACCGATCTCGATGATGGCGACCTGGCGGCCCGGCAGCACCCCGACGAGCAGGTCGTCGGCGGTCTCCGCCACGAAGGCGTCCTGCGCGGCCGCCGCCTGGGTGGCGTCGTCCAGCTGGGCGCGCAGGTCTTCCTTGTCGGCGCGCAGCGACTCCACCTGCCCGGTGAGCTGGTCGCCGATCGCCTCCTTGAGCGGCCCGGCGCCGAGCACGATCCCGATGGAGAGCGCGAGGAACACCGAGATCAGGGAGACGAGGTGGTAGCGGAAGTCGATCACTGTGGCTGTGCTTCTTTCAGTCGAGGGGCGCCGGGCTGCTGGTCACTCGGGTGGCGAGGAGAACAGGCCAGTCAGCCAGCTCCAGAAGTCGTCCAGCTCGGCGCCGACGAGCCCGAACACTGTCTGTCCCGCGGTGGTGGACAGCAGCGCCACGAGCAGCGCGACGAGCCCGGCCGCGACGAGGAGCGCGACCTGGAGGTTGGAGATCCGGCGGCGATACAGCCGGGAGACGCCCTTGGCGTCCACGAACTTGCCGCCGATGCGCAGGCGCGTCAGGAACGTCGAGGCCATCCCGGCCCGCCCCTTGTCCAGGAACTCGACGAGCGTCGCGTGGGTGCCGATCGCGACGATCACCTCGGCACCCTTGTCGTCGGCGAGGAGCATCGCGATGTCCTCGCTCGTGCCCGTCGCCGGGAAGACGACGTGCGGCACGCCGAGGCGTTCGACCCGGGCCAGCCCGGGCGCCTTGCCGTCACGGTAGGCGTGCACGACGATCTCGGCGCCGCTGGTGAGCGCGCGGTCCGAGACCGAGTCCATGTCCCCGACGATGAGGTCGGGCTTCCAGCCCGCGTCCATGATCGCGTCGGCGCCGCCGTCGACGCCGATCATCACCGGGCGGTACTCCTTGATGTACGGGCGGAGCATCGCGAGGTCCTCGCGATAGTGGTAGCCGCGCACGACCACGAGGACCTGTCGGCCCTCGAGGCTGGTCGTGATGTCCGGGACGCCGACGCCGTCGAGCAGCAGGTCACGTTCGCGCCGGAGGTAGTCCATCGTGTTGGCGGCGAACGACTCGAGCTGGGCGGACAGTCCCTCGCGGGCGTCCGCCAGGGCGTCGGCGACCGTGCTCGCCGTCTGCGTGACGCCCTCGGCGACGAGGCGGTCCCCGTCGTACACGGCGCCGTCCTCGACCCGGACCCGACGGCCCTCGGGGAGCGTCATGATGTCCGGGCCCAGGTCGTCGATCAGCGGGATGCCCGCCTCGACGAGGATCTCCGGGCCAAGGTTGGGGTAGCGCCCCGAGATGGACCGGGCGGCGTTGAGGACGGCGGCGGGCCGGGCTGCGACGAGGGAGTCTGCGGCGACGCGGTCGATGTCGAGGTGGTCGATCACCGCGATGTCGCCGGGGCGCAGCCGCTTCGTCAGCGCCTTGGTCCGAGGGTCGACCCGGACCGGTCCGTGAAGGCCCGGCCCGGACTGTTCGAGGGCGCGCTGACGGCGCAGAGACAGTTTCATCGCCAGAATCATCCCACGGTGTCCGGGTCCGACGTCGTCACGGCACGCCTGCGGAGCACCGCCGGGTCAGGCCGCCGAGATCCGTGCCTGCGCCCCGAGCTCGAGCAGCTCGGCCGCATGGGTCAGGGCGGCGTCGGATCCGTCCTGGCCGCTGAGCATGCGCGCCAGCTCGGCCACCCGCTCCTCGTCCACCACCACCCGGACGTCCGACTGGGTGACGACGTCACCGGCGGCGTCCGACGACTTGGTCACCACGAGGTGGTGGTCCGCGTACGCGGCGACCTGCGCCAGGTGCGTGACCACGACGACCTGGGCGGTGCGCGCCAGGGCGGCGAGGCGCGCGCCGACCTCGAGCGCCGCGCGGCCACCGACGCCTGCGTCCACCTCGTCGAAGACGAAGGTGGCCGGCGCGGCACCCGCACGCTGAGCAGCCTGGGCGAGCACGACCTCGACGGCCAGCATGACCCGCGACAGCTCTCCTCCGGACGCACCCTTGCCGAGCGGCGTCGGCGGTGCGCCCGGGTGGGGGCGCAGGAGGATCGTGACGGCGTCGCGACCGTGGACCGCCGGCTCGGCAGGCTCCACCGTCACCTCGAGCTCCGCGCCGGCCATCGCAAGGCCAGCCAGCTCGGCGGTGACCGCCTGGGCCATCGCGGCACCGGCGTCGCTGCGGTTGCGCGTGATCTGTGCGGCGAGGTCGTCCAGGAGAGCGCCCAGGCGTTCCGACTCCGCCTGGAGGCCGGCGACCCGCTCGTCGCCCGAGTCGAGGTCGAGCAGCCGGAGCCCGGCCTCCGACGCCCAGGCGAGCACGCCGTCGACGTCGGTGCCGTGCGCACGGGCGAGCGTCCCCAGCTCCGCCCGGCGCGCGTGCGCGGACTCGAGGCTGGCGGGGTCCGCGGCCAGGCCGTGGGCGTAGCCGGAGACGTCAGCACCGACCTCGGCCACGAGGTAGCCGATCTCCGCGGCCCGCACCACGAACGGTTCGAGCCCGGGATCCACCCGGGCGGCGGCCTCGAGCTCGCGCCGGGCCTCCTCGACCAGCGCGGCGGCGGTGGGTGCGTCGTCGACGCCGAGCTCGTCACCGGTGAGGGCGGCGTGCGCGAGCGCCGTGTGCCCGCGCAGCTCCTCGACGTGCCCGAGGCGCGCGATGACGGCGTCGAGCTCCTGGTCCTCCCCCGGTTGCGGGGCGACGCGCTCGACCTCGGCGAGGGCGGTGCGCAGCGCGGCCGCCTCCCGCTCACGCTCGGCGCGCCGTTCCACGAGCTCGGCGATCTGCGCGTCGAGCTCCACGTGGCGCTGCCAGGCTTCCCGGTACCGCCCGAGCAGCGCGAGGTGGTCGGGTCCGGCGACGGCGTCGACGGTCGCGCGCTGCTGGGAGGGTGCGCGCAGGCGCAGCTGGTCGCTCTGGCCGTGCACGGTGACGAGATCGTCGGCGAGCTCCGCGAGCACCCCGACGGGCACGCTGCGCCCACCGAGGTGCGAGCGCGAGCGTCCCTGGCTGGCGACGGTGCGGACGATCACGAGCGAGCCGTCGTCGTCGAGCTCTCCTCCGGCCTCGGTGACGCGTTCCGCCACGGCCGACCCGGCGTCGACGAGGACGCGCCCCTCGACGGTCGCGCGCTCGGCGCCGGCGCGCACCCGCCCCTGGTCGGCCTTGCCGCCCATCAGGAGCGAGAGGCCGGTCAGCAGCATGGTCTTGCCCGCGCCGGTCTCTCCCGTGACCACGGTCAGCCCGCGCCCGAAGGGGATCTGGGCGCGACCGATCACCCCGAGGTTCTCGATCGTGATCTCCTCGAGCATCAGGCGCGGCCCTCTCCGGCGTTCGCGCCTGCGGCGTCGGCGGCAGCGGTCCCGCGCCACCCGACCACGGGCAGGGAGAACTTGTTGACCAGCCGGTCGGTGAACGGCGCCTGGCTGAGCCGCGCCAGGCGGACGGGCTCGCTGCTCCGACGCACCTCGACGCGGGAACCCTGCGGGAGCTCGAGCCGGCGGCGGCCGTCGAGTGTGAGCACGCCCGAAACCCGCGATCGGGCGAGCAGCTCGACAGCGAACATCGACCCGGGGCCGACCACGAGCGGTCGGGCGAACAGCGCGTGCGCAGCCACGGGTACCAGCAGCATCGCGTCGACGTCCGGCCAGATCACGGGTCCGCCGGCAGAGAAGGCGTGGGCAGTCGAGCCGGTGGCCGTGGCCATGACGACGCCGTCGCAGCCGAAGGAGGACAGCGGGCGGCCGTCGACCTCGATCGCGACCTCGATCATGCGGCTGCGGTCGCTCTTCTCGACGGTCGCCTCGTTCAGAGCCCAGCCCTGCACGGGCTCGGGCTCACCGGGGATCAGCACTGTGACGTCGACGACGGGTCGCTCCTCGACCTGGAAGTCACCGCTGGCCAAGCGCCTGACGGCGTCGCGCAGGTCGTCACGCTCGGACTCGGCGAGGAACCCCACGTGGCCGAGGTTCACGCCGAGGATCGGTGCCTCGCTGCCTCGGGTGAGCTCCGCAGCGCGCAGGATCGTCCCGTCGCCTCCGAGCACGACGACGATGTCCGCGTGCGCGAGGTCAGGGAGACGGCGACCCTCGAGCGAGTGCTCGGTGGGCGACGGCAGGTCCGCGGGCTCGTCCGGGTGCACGATGACCTCGAACCCCTCGGCGCGGAAGGCCTCCTCGGCCTCCGCGAGGGCGGTCAACGCTTCCGGACGTCCTCCGTGCGCGACGATCACCGCTGTGCGCGTCACTCGTTTCCTCCGTGGGCCTCGGGGTGCGCGTCGGCATCCGCTGGGTAGTAGGCGGTCCGGCCGGCCGCGTCGGCGACCGCAGCCCGGACTGCTTCCTGCACACTAGCCGTGCCTCGGGCAGCCGACCGCTGGAACCAGCAGAAGAACTCGCGGTTTCCGCTGGGACCCGGCAGCGAGCTCGCCGCCACCGCGACGAGCCGCAGCCCGCACTCGACAGCGGTGGTGACGACGTCGAGCACCGCGCTCTCGTGCGCCGCTGCGGTGCGCACGACGCCGTCACGTCCCAGGCGTTCGCGCCCGACCTCGAACTGAGGCTTCACCATGAGCAGCAGGTCCGCTCGCGGCGCTGCGCGCACCAGCGCGGGCAGCACAAGGCGCAGCGAGATGAACGAGAGGTCGGCGACGACGACGGTCGGCGCGTACGGCAGCGCCTCGGGCTGCAGCTCGCGTGCATTGCAGCCCTCGATGACGTGGACGCGCGGATCGCCGCGCAGCGTCGAGTCGAGCTGGCCGTGGCCGACGTCGAGCGCGATAACGCCCGCCGCGCCGCGCTCGAGCAGGACCTGGGTGAACCCGCCCGTGGACGCGCCGACGTCGAGGCACCGCGCGCCGGCGACCACGGGCGGAGCCGGACGTCCGTGGCTCGCGCCGACCTCGAGCGCGTCGAGCGCGCCGGCAAGCTTGTAGGCGGCGCGCGACACGTAGCTGCGGTCCGGTGCGTCGAGCGTCACCTCGGTCGCCGAGGACACCGGCAGCGCCGGCCGGGTCGCCACCGTCCCGTCGACCCGCACCGCGCCAGCCCGCACGAGCGCCGCGGCCCGGGTGCGCGAGGGCACGAGACCGCGGGCGACGAGCTCAGAATCGAGTCGTGCGGTCAGCGGTCAGTCCTCCTCGGCGAGGTGGGCACCCAGTGCCTGGTAGACGGCGTCGTACACGGGTACCTGCTCGGGTAGCGGGAGCGACTCGACGTCGTCGAGCGCCTCGAGCGCGCGCTCGAGGTCGGCGGGCTCTGCGGGATCCGTGGACATGGCGTCACCTTGCTCTCCGTGATGCGGAACGTGTCAGTGCGAGCCGATCGCGAACTCGGGGACCGTGGTGGGGTCGAGCTCGTGGCCGGCGTCGACGGCGTCCCACGCCGCCGCGCAGGCGCTGCGCACGAGGTCGAGCGTCGAGCCCGCCCGTTCGTCGAGCTCGAGGGCGCCGCCGACCACACGGGCGGCGGCTCCCTCGCACACCCACCAGTCACCCTCGGCCCGGGCGGGCGCGGGGTGCGCGGCGAGCAGGCCGCGCAGGTCCTCGGCGATGAAGTCGGGCCGCATCCCGGGCGCCGCGAGGACGTCGTCGCGCGCCGTGCTCACTCCGGTCAGCACGTGCAGCCCGGGGATCTGTCCGGCGCGTGCGCCGGCCAGGTCGGTGTCGAGCCGGTCGCCGACGACGAGGGGCGCGAGCGCCCCCGAGCGAGCGACGGCGATCTCGTACATTCGCGGCGACGGCTTGCCGGCGCTGTCGGGTCGCACGCCCGTCGCGTTCACCACGGCGCCGACCAGCGAGCCGTTGCCCGGGGCATAGCCACGCGCGGTGGGCAGCGACAGGTCGAGGTTCGACGCCACGTACCACGCGCCGTTCCCGACGGCGTAGGCGGCCTCGGCGAGGTCCTTCCACCCGAGCTCCGGGGCGAAGCCCTGCACGACGGCGTCGGGAGCGTCGTCCGCGGAGTCGCAGACCACGAGGCCCGCCTCACGCACCGCGGTGCGCAGGCCCGCTCCCCCGACGACCATCACCTTCGCGCCTTCGTCCAGGCGCTCCCGTAGGACGATCGCGGCAGCCTGGGCCGCCGTCATGACGTCCTGCGGCGTCGCGGGGATGTCGAGCTCGGTGAGCTGGTCCGACACCGAGGACGGCTCGCGCGACGCGTTGTTGGTCACGAACACCAACCGCATGCCACGTGCGCGCGCCTCGGCCAGTCCCGTGGCAGCGTGGTCGATCGGGTCGTGCCCGCGGTACGCAACTCCGTCGAGGTCGACGAGGGCGAGGTCGTACGCCTCAGCCAGGGGTCGAGCGCTGCCGAGCAGCGTCGCCCGCGTCACGCGTCCTTCCCGTCGTTCGTCTCGGCCTCGTCGGACTCGATGACAGCGTCGGCCACGTCTCCCTCGTCGTCTGAGCGCTCCGCCGCGGAGTCGTCGTCGATGGGCTCGCCGTCGATGACCTCGTCCGCGAGGTCGTAGACCACCACGTCCTCGTCGTCATCGTCGTCGTTGCCGTTGGTCGCGGCCAGGAGCCGACGGTCGACCGTAGCGAGCAGCTCGGCAGCGAGATCGCTGCGGCCGGAGGCGATGTAGATGTCGGCTCGCGCCTGCTTGACGCGTGCCTGCACCTCGGGTGAGACGCCGGTGAGGTCCAGCATGTCCAACGTGGCACCGGCTGCCTCGACCTCGTCGAGGTCGAGACGGGCTCCGGACGCCACCATGGCCAGCTCGGCGCGGCCGTCAGGGTCGAGGGTGCTGGCCTCGTCGGACGCAGCGAGGTCGAGCGCGCGGGCAGAACGCCCGAGCCCGCGCTCGCAGTCGGCCATCAGCGGGAGGTGCTCGGAGGACCCGTTCAGGCGCCGTACGGTGCGGAGCTCGCGCAGGGCCTCCGCATAGCGGCCCGTCCGGTAGGCGGCGATGCCGGCGGCTTCTCGGACGACGTCGATGCGTCCAGCGCGACGGACTGCCTCCTGGGCGTGCTCGTACGCGAGCTCAGGGTCCACGTCCAGCAGACGCGCAACCATGATCAGGTGCCGGCCGACGTCGTGCGCGTTGTCCTTGCTGAGGCCGCGCAGCGCGCCCCGGACGTCGCGCGGAAGCTCCGAGAACTCCACGTCCTCGGGCACCTCGGGACCGACAGGGCGTCGCTCTTCGCGTGCAGGACGCTCGAACGACGGGCGGTCGCCGTAGGACGGGCGGTCGCCACCACTGCGGGGACGGTCACCGTAGGAGGGACGGTCACCACCGCTACGGGGACGGTCACCGTAGGAGGGACGGTCACCACCGCTACGGGGACGGTCACCGTAGGAGGGACGGTCACCACCGCTACGGGGACGGTCACCGTACGAAGGACGGTCACCACCGCTACGGGGACGGTCACCCGAACTGGGCCGGTCGTCACGACGCGGGCGGTCGCCATACGAAGGACGGTCACCACCACTGCGCGAACGGTCACCATACGAAGGACGGTCCCCGCCGCTGCGCGGACGGTCAGCCGAACCGGAACGGTCACCGTAGGAGGGACGGTCCCCGCCGCTGCGCGGACGGTCACCCGAACTGGGCCGGTCGTCACGACGCGGGCGGTCGCCATACGAAGGACGGTCACCACCACTGCGCGAACGGTCACCATACGAAGGACGGTCACCACCACTGCGCGGTCGGTCGCCAAATGAGGGACGGTCACCACCACTGCGCGGACGGTCGGAGGAGCTGGGCCGGTCGTCACGACGCGGGCGGTCGCCATACGAGGGACGGTCACCACCGCTACGTGACCGGTCGCCGTAGGACGGCCGGTCCGCGCCGCTGCGCGGACGATCACCCGAACCGGAACGGTCACCGTAGGAGGGACGGTCGCCACCGGTGCGCGGACGGTCACCCGAGCTGGGCCGGTCGTCACGACGCGGTCGGTCACCGTAGGAGGGACGGTCGCCACCGCTGCGCGGACGATCACCCGAACCGGAACGGTCACCGTACGAAGGTCGGTCACCTCCGCTGCGGGAACGGTCGCCGTACGACGGCCGATCACCACCGCTGCGCGGACGGTCTCGACGATCGCGGTCCCCGCCCTTATCCGGACGGCCGCGGCCTGGGCCGCCCTTGCGATCGTCGCCGGAGCTGTTCCTCGGCTGATCCTCGGCGTTCACGATGTCGAAACCTCCACGATTGAGTTGCAGCCTCTATTGTCACACCCCGTCGAGCACTCCGGCGCCTCGAGGCGCGCCTGTGGAGCGGCCCGAGGCGTTCCGGCGCCCAGCACCGGCCGGCGTGGGGTGTGTGGGTACGACGAAGGCCCACCCCGGTGTCGGGGTGGGCCTTCGTGAATGGGTGTTCGGCGGCGTCCTACTCTCCCACCCCGTCTCCAGGGCAGTACCATCGGCGCTGAGAGGCTTAGCTTCCGGGTTCGGAATGGAGCCGGGCGTTTCCCTCTCGCTATGACCGCCGTAACTCTATGGAGATGTCTGGGCCCGAGGGTGCCACCGGTCAAGGTGTGGCT
>NZ_FONZ01000009.1 GCF_900113055.1 Flavimobilis marinus | reverse complement strand
GCCGTCAGCGCGAGCGAGGTCAGCAGGCCCGGCGCGGTCACCGACGCGTGTGCCATGGCGGTCGCCGCGCTGTGCTCGTCGCGCCCGCCCGCCTGCACCGAAGCCTCGAGCGCGCACAACTCGCTCTCCGGGCGTACCAAACCGAGAGGCACGCACGGGACAAAGTTGACATCGGTGGCGTGTTGTGAAAACTTGCTGCAAGTTTCACATCAGAGACGCAGCCTACCGAGGGGCTGACTCGCGTTTGAGAGGTGCCAGCATGGCCGAGTCCTTGGCGCAGATGACCGCTCGGACCGAGCGATTTCAGCAGCGATCAGTCCCGGAGGAAGATATCTTTGGGCTTGCTCCGGCCGTACGGGCGAAGGTCGAGGCGGGGACGGGAGCGTGGCGACCGTTCTACGGCAGCACGGTCGCGTACTTTCTCGAACCCGCGGCACGGCATCTGGTCGATCGCGTCACCGACAATCTGTACGCGTACTGTGGCGATAGCCTTTCGGCCCGTCTTCCTGCCGAGTCCTACCACGTCACGCTCCACGATCTGAGGTCCGCGGAGAAGCTCGACGACGTAGCGAGCGCTGTCTTTCTTGACACAAGGCGGACCGGTTCGATGATCAGCACTGCTCGGGACGTGGGTGACGTGCGACTTCTTTGCACGTCCGTGTTCAACCTCATGAACACGAGCGTGGCAGTCGGACTGGTTCCTGTGAGTGACGACGACTGCGAGCGGCTACACGTCGCGCGAGGGCTCTTCGATGAGATCGTCCCTTCGGGACACTTCACCCCCCACATCACGCTCGCATACTACCGACCCGACGCGACGGTGCCCCTCACTCCCGCACTACTCAGCCAAACGCTCGAGACCTTGACTGAGAGCGTGGTAGGGCAGACGGTGACCCTGACCCCGGCACTTCTTCGTGCGCTCCACTTCAGCAGCATGGCGACGTACTGGGACGCTGGTGGCGCGTGAGGATGCAAGACGCATTGAACAGAGCGAGCACGTTGCCGCACCTCGACGGCCTGTACTCCGCTTCCCTCGCCCTGCGCGGCATCTCTGACAGCGAGGCGCTCAGGAGAAGGGTGGGCGCCCTGCTGCCGGCGGATCACATCGCTCTCGTTGATGACAGCGTGCCCGGCTGGATCTTCGTCTACTCAAGTTATCTCGAGATTATCGGCCCAGGGGTCATCCGCTTTGCCCAGGAAATCCTTGCCGGTGAAGAGGAGCTTGACGACGGATGGTTCGCTACCTTCTCGCCGCCCGGCAATGCTCTGATCCTACGTCGAGGAAATGCTGGTGAGGGCTCGGTCGCCACCGGTGCCTGGGACATGCGAGGGGCAGACCACACGTACATCGAGCTCGATGGCATCCCGTGCGCACCATGGACAGGGCGTGGAGTTCTCTTCGAGGCGCTGGTCGCGGAGGCTCGCCGAACGTGCTTGCCCGTCACCAAGTTGCTCACGGGGCTAGATGCGCTACGCGCAAAGGACGCGGCGAACCTCGACGCGTGCATCCTGGGCCGCGCTACGAACGTCCAGAGCATCGTGGCCCGCGTTGACGCTGCTGCGGGCGTGACAGTCGTGGACGACGGCGGCGTCTATTCCGTTCCCCGTGAAGCAGTAGAACGTATGCACATTGTGGATTCATCACTCTCCGGCTACGGACTCTCAACGTCTGCCACGAGCGCCGAAAGAATGATCCTCGAGTGGAGTGCGGCGCGGTACGTCGTGCTCTCAAAAGAAGACTCTGTGTCGTACAGCATCGATGATGTCCGATATTCTTCATCGGGTCGGGAATCCGTCCTCTACCTTTTGGCTGGCGCTCAGGTTGACCCCGAAACACTGGTTCTGTCGGGCCGTCCGCTCGTGATCGCCGAGCGGCGCCTCCCCCCGGGGTATCACCGGTACTCCCCCGTCGTAAAATCTCCGGGGACGGCGAAGAACAACATTTCGGGCGTCGCCAGGACTGGACCGTGGCAAGTGGAGTACACGCACGTAAATCGACGTTGCCCATGGACGGGGTCCGCCTCAGAGTGGAACATCGACTCAATGTCGGGACTCGAGGATCCGTTCCCGTCCATAGCGGTATCGCGGCGCTCGGCAGCAATTCCATCGGGAGATACTTGGCCCTTTCAATGTATCCGCCCCGAAGAGCGCCCGCATATGCACCCCACATTTACTGAGCTGTACCATGCCAGGTCCGGCGCCATACACCTCGTCGCCTACCCGGCGGGTCGTCGCATTGTCGTTAAGGTCCCCCAGGGCGGGCATGCGATCGTCCGGCCCGGAGTCCCTCACGTGGTAGCTCAGGCCGAAGGCGGAGACGACGGCACGTACCGGCAGATCTGCGTCCAGTTCCCGTCCCGATTTCACTACCCCTACCACGAAACCAAGCGAAACTACGACCCGGAGAATCCGTGAATACGCCAGCAATCGTCGCTCGCCAACTGACGAAAGACTATTCGATCGCCGATCGTGGGGATGGACTGCGTGGCTCATTGCGTACGCTTGCAGGCCGCCGTACTACGAAAGTACGAGCGGTTGATGACGTCTCTTTCGAAATTCCCCGTGGGGCGATAGTAGGGTTCCTTGGCCCCAACGGTGCGGGCAAGTCGACGACCATAAAGATGATGACAGGCATCATCCGACCCGACACAGGTGACGTATCCGTCCTAGGGGTTGATCCCGCTCGGCAGCGCATTCGCAATGCGCAGCAGATTGGCGTCGTTTTTGGTCAGCGCAGCCAACTAAGCTGGGATGTTCCTGTGCGGGAGTCCCTGCGGCTGGTCGCGTCCATCTATGGCGTCACACGAGCAGATACTGAGAGTGTAATCGCTTCGGCAGCGGCCGAACTCGAGCTCGGGCCACTCCTGGCGAAGCCGACTCGACAGCTCTCGCTGGGGCAGAAGATGCGTTGCGAAATTGCCGCGGCGCTTATACACCGACCCCCCGTCGTTTACCTTGATGAGCCTACAATCGGGCTGGACGTGCAGGTGAAGGAATTAATTCGCGGCTACCTGCAGCGTATCAACCGCGAATTCGGTACGACGATAGTCTTAACCACCCACGACATGGGCGACGTCGAGGCGCTCTGCCAGTCGGTGCTTGTCATTGATGCTGGCCGTGTTGTCTTCGACGGTGCGATCCACGATTTGAAGGACACGGTGGAGCCGCGAAGGACCGTGATATTTCGACGGTCCAGCGGGTGGTCAGAGGGTATTGTCGAGGAACTTAATGCTGTCTTGCCCGACGGAGCGCGGGTCGAGGAAGCGCAGGACGCCGTCCTTACCGTCGTTCTCGATCCATTGACGACGACGAGCGGACGGGTGGTGTCCGCCGTTGCCTCGCGGTACGAGTCGGACGAAGTAAGCGTTCACGAGCCTACGATCGAGGCCGTCGTCCGCCAGATTTACGCGGGGGCTCTCGCGTGAGGCGTTACCTAGCCTTCACCCGGGTCGCAGTGACGTCAGACTTGCGCTATCGCGGCGCCTATTGGGCGGGCCTCCTTGGCGTGATCCTGCGGGTTCTCATGCTGTACTACCTATGGCAAGCCGTCTTCGACCATCGTCCGAGCGTGGGTTCGTACGACTTCCAGCAGATGGCCGGGTACGTGGTCCTGTCATCGCTCATCTTGCAGTACAACTCCTTCGGTGCGGGGCGCCAGCTTTCGCTCATGGTCGCTCGAGGCGATATTGCGGTTGAGATGGTCCGTCCCTACTCACTCGTAGGCCGTCTCCTGGCGCAAGACGTTGGAATCAAGATCGTTGAACTGACAAAATCGGGCCTTGCGCTTCTTGCAGTTGGGCTCGTTCTTGCCGATGAGACGTTCGCTGCAGGAATTGCAACCTGGCTGCTCTTCATAGCCGCTGTGCTCATTGGCGGCACGGCAATCCAGCTTGTTGACATCGTCATCGGGTCGGTCGCCTTTTGGACGAACAACACTTGGGGGCTCTGGCTCGTGCGGAACTCTGTTGTGGCTCTCTTCTCGGGAGCGCTCCTCCCGCTATCCTTCTTTCCGGGCTGGTTTCAATCCCTATCCAGTTGGCTCCCTTTTAGTGTTAGCCTCTATGTGCCCATCGACCTCTTCATCTCCGAGGTCGACCTCGCCGAGTGGCTGTCGCTCTTCGCGCGCGGAGTAATCTGGCTCGCGGCGGGCGCTTTGGCTGCTGTCTTTGTCGTCAATCGCGCCGTCCAGAGGGTCGAGGTGTTCGGAGGATGACGCTCAAGGGCTCCGGCATCGCATACATTCAGTTCGTCCGCGTCCATCTCATCGGAATAACGCGGTTCCGGATAGACTTCTTCATCGGCGTTTTGGCCTCGCTTCTGGAGAACGTGCTGGCGCTTGTATTTCTCACAGTTCTCTTTGCACAGGTGAATGTGCTAGATGGTTATCGATTTGGCGACCTGCTGCTTATGTTCGCATTTGCTGCACTCGGGCGGTCTGTGCATCTAGTGCTCTTTGACAATCTTTGGGTGCTTGGCTCCCGCTACATCAAACAAGGGGATCTCGATCGGGTGCTAGTCCGCCCGCACGGCGTCCTGTTTCAAATTGTCGCCGATAGGGTGAACGTCCAGGCCCTCGGGCAGGTCGCGGCTGGCATTGGCGCCCTCGCGTGGGGTGCAAACGCTGCGGACGTGCGGCTAGGTATCGCGGAGTTCCTGCTTGTGCTGATGCTGGTGGCGTCCAGCGGCCTCATTTTTGTTCTCGTCCATTTGCTGTGCGCGTCGATATCTTTCTGGGTGATCGACTCGTCTGCGATCATGGGCGCGGTGTTTTCACTGTCCTCGTTCGGACAGTATCCGATTGGCATCTTTCCAGCGCTGCTCAGCGGAGTGATCGTGTCCGTGATCCCATTCGCGTTTACCGGCTACGTCCCGTCGGTCCTTCTTACCGATGGCCTACAGCTGGGGTGGTGCCTTGGACTAGCGGCTGTGCTCGCTGTTCTCTTCGTTGCTGCGGGCCAAGCGTGGCGGCGAGGGTTGCAGAGGTACGCCGGGGCCGGAAACTGACCGTCCGCACCGCGCATGTGGACCGCCGTCCGACGTCCTTCATCGCGGACTGGGCGGCAGGTGTGGCGCTGGGGGCGAAGGTGGGGGTATGGCTGGAGGGCCTACCACGCCGCCGGCTGGTAGTCCTTGAGGAAGCAGCCGAACTGGTCCTCGCCAGCCTCGCCCATGACGATCGGGTCGTAGACGCGCGCGGCGCCGTCGAC